>NZ_CP197418.1:0-2746666 GCF_052161655.1 Novipirellula methanifontis | reverse complement strand
GCCATCCTCCGCTGGACGATACAGGATAGTGGACGTTTCGACATTCCCTTTTTTTCAACGGCACATCAATGTTTCCGATCATGCGAATCCGAACCGCTGCTGCGATCGCTACTCTTGTTGGCGGTCCGTACGTCGTTTCGGAAACGGACATGGGACAGAAAACGGTCTCTTCGATCAAGAGTCAGTTTGTGACGACCGAAGCGGCCGTGCATTCGGGGGACTCGATTCTGGGTGGGAATCCAGACTACGCGGTTCATTCGCACTACGAAGTGGAGCAACTGCGTCGCAACGGCGAGACTCGATACCGCTACGATCATGAACTTGCTCGCAAGCTTGGTGCCATCCCAGCAAAGCCCGAAGAGGAGCCGAATCTCGTCGGGACAACCGTTCATGACCTTCGCGAAGTGATCCGATTCGACATCAATCCGGAATGGATCATCAATCGCTTTTCGCGTGTGACGACCGTCTTGGCTGACATGAAAATGGAGGGGCTTCGTGTGCCCATTGTCACGGGTACGCAGGCCGATGACCTAGCCGGAACGCTCACCTATTATTTTGACACGAGTGGTAAAGTTCAGCGAATTACCGTCCACGGCTTCACGGGCGATCCAAGCAAAATGGCGTCGATCATGACGGAGCACTTCGGATTGTCGAGAGAGCCGTCGCTCGAAGCGGGAGTGTTCACTCGCCGTTGGAATGGATTGCCCGTTCATTTTTTGCGACTGACCCATGCCCCCATAGTCTATAGCGATGCCATTCACCAGAAATACACCGTGTTCATTGAACTGAATCAGCCAAACCTTGCCTTTGGCATCAGTCCCGAGGCGCAGCGAATTGTGAACTCGGACCACTACAGCGGACGTTGGTAGTGAGCAAAATCAGGGTAACGAATCGCTTGTGAAAACCGTGCGTTTTTCCCAGTGGGCGTATTGGCTCAGCGAACTGCGAAACAAGTGTATTTTGTTCAGTAGCAATCATGGCATGACTGCGATCTGCAGGTGGTTTTCGCCTCCCCCGTCGCTGCTGAAGTTTTCCTGAAATTGGCCGGTTTGCTGGCAGCTAGTTTCTCAGCCGGATACAATCGAGTCATCGAATGCGCATGGTTTGCGCATATCTTGCGAAGAAGATTGTTGGCCTTTGACTTTGCTTAGCTGAAGCGTTTCAAAGTCGATAGATTTTCGACGTGGGATTTGGGGCGGAAAAATTGGCAACGGGATTGTTGCCAGGGCAATGTTAATGGTGAGGTGAACGCATGGGTGCGGGATGGTACTACATCACAAGTGGTTGGCTGCGCAAGACACGACGCATGGGGCCGATTTCTGAAGCGGACTTGCTTCAGCTGATCGATGAAGGAAAAATTGCTCCTGATACGTTGTTGTTAAGCAGCAAAACCAAAGGCAAGTGGGTGCCGATGAATTCGATTGCTCCGGCAATCCAACGCTGGAATGCAGCTCACTCCAAAGCATCCTCGGATTAGTGTCCATCCGATTCGAAGAGCGTACGAAACCGGGTGGAACGTTAGGTTTTGCACGCTGCCCGTCTAAGCACTCGATTCGATTTAGTGTCTAATCGAGTGATCGCCGAAGATGGCTGCGTCACAGGGCAGAGGTCCCGAATGAGCGTTGACGCTGATCGGCACTGCCTCTCAAAAACGTACGGCATTCGAAGATGGCAACGACGACCGCACCGAAGACTTTGGCCGACTACGCCGCCATCGCCGTCGCGCCGCTGTTGATCTTTTTGATGATCAATAGCCTCGCCAATTATTTGATGCTTGTCTTGTATCACGGTGGCTATCCCGAGCGTGTTTCGTGGACGTTGTTCATGTACACGATGGGCGTCGTCAGCGTCGCGCGGATTGCGATCCAGCGTGACCGCAGTTATGCGATGGGCTATCTCTGCGTCCTGGGGGCTGTCACCTTTTTGGCGATGATGCGATTTGTGGGTTCACCAGTCTTCAGCATCTTTATGTTGGTGTTGATCGCGTTCTTGGCGGATCGAATTGTTCACGACTGCACGCTGATCGATGATTCGGTTGACGCCAGCGGACAAGGACTGATGGACTCGGGCGGTCACTTTGTTCGCAATCAATTCGATGCGAACCATCTCTCGCGTAACACGGCGTCAACCGCAACCGACGAAGAGCCGATCACAAAAGCCCAGACGCCTCAAGCTAAACGTGGCGCTCATCAACCTGGTCGCACGGTGATGTATCTCGCCCTGGCTGCGTTGCCGCTATTTGGGTTAGGGCAGTTTTTTATGCGCAGTGACCCTGGAACATCAAGTCGTGCGATGTGGTTACTGGCTGTCTACTTGTTCTCGAGCTTTTCGCTGCTGGTGACCACCAGTTTTCTAGGACTGCGGCGTTATCTGCGGCAACGCGGTGTCGATATGCCGAACAATGTTTCGGTGGGATGGATCACTGGCGGGTTGGCGATCATCAGCATGATACTTTTAGTTTCGTACCTCGCTCCGATGCCAGGGAAAGTTCTCGCGTCGTTCGAATTGCCGGAGTTCACTAGCAGCCCCGACGATCTTTCGGCAAGCGAGTACGGGCAAGGCGATGAAGCTGCCGGGAAAAAGAAGGAGGGTGCCGCAGTCACTGCAAAAGACAAGAACGCAGAAGGCAAGGAAATCCAGGGAAACGCCAGCCAAAAGGGTGCTCCGCCAGGTGCCGCGGCCGAGGGTGACAACAAAAAGGGAAGTCCGGGGAAGCAGGACGGAGGCAAGAAGCCCAGTCCCGGAGATCCCGGCTCGGATACCCCCAGTCCCAAAGAACCCAGTCCCAAAGATAAAGGCAGCGAGAATAAGCAGGGCGAAAAGTCTGAATCCCAAGGCGAAAAAGGGAAGCAGGAAAAGCAGGACGCCTCAAACGAGCAGTCAAGCAAACAAACAAGCGAACAGAACAAATCAGACAACAAATCAAAGGCTGAGAAGTCAAACAGCGACGACGCGGAAAAGTCCCAAAACGAGGGCACTGAAAACCAACCAAAATCGGACGCTGAAAAATCTGAGTCTGAAAAATCGGACGCCGAGAAGTCTTCGTCGGAGCAGGCAGATACGCCTCCTTCGGAATCGGCAGCCAATGAACCTCCGCCGCCACCCGAACCCTCTCCGACGAACCCGACTCCGTCGCTGTCCGAGATGCTGTCGATGGTCGGTTCACTACTCAAATTTTTGATTGCGTTGGGGCTTGCCTGCGTGGTCGGCGTCTTTGTGTATCGCAATCACGAGGCGATTTTGGAGTGGCTCAATGGACTTTGGTCTCGTCAACTCGGGGCCACCGACGACACGGAGCTCGATTTACCGAAACAAGTCATCGAAACGCCTTTGAGGTCATTCTCATCGTTTCGTAATCCGATTGGAAGTGAAAAAGATCCTCGGCAAATCGTGATCGTCACCTTCCAGGCGTTTGAAGCTTGGGCACGCGAACAAGGGTCGCGTCGCCGACCCGACGAAACGCCCAGCGAATTTCTGAAGCGGATTGCGGGCACGGTACCCCAGCTATCAACGTCGGCCCTCCGCGTCGTCGATGCCTATAACCGAATCGTTTACGGCGGTGAAATGGCGACGAAGGCAGACATTTCAGCGGCTGATCATATTTGGAAGCAGATGAAAGGTGCTACGTCAGTGACGGCCCACTAATTTCACAGCGATTTCCCCCGATTGCATTGGGCCACATGTTTCCTCGCCCACTTGTCTTGTCGCGTTGTTTTGCCGGGTATGGCGGTGCGACACTTATTCACGCTGCCCATCCTCAACGAAAAACATGTATTCGTTACAATACGGTGGCGTCGAACTCTCTCCTTGCTGGAACGTGATCCCTTGTCATCTGCCGTTTTGTCAAAATTGCGATTGATCACTCAGTGGTCCGTTGCTCGAAGAGCAAGACGCTGGATCTCAATTTGGATCATGGTGTTGCTTGTGACCGCATTGACACTTGTCGCATTGAACTATGTCATCCGCAGCACAATGCAAGAGATGGCTCGTCAATCGTTGCGGTCGATTTTAGACGCCAAGCTAACCGCCTTTGGCCACTGGTATGACCAGCAAACCGCGATCGTGACGCAGGCGATGCAAAGTCCCCAGCGGCGTTCGCTGGCCGTCGACATTTTGACATCGCACCCGATTACTCAACCCGTCTCGCCTGAGCAACTCGAGATGGATCCGAAATGCACAAAATTTGAGCAAGGTGTGGCCACCGAGACGTTTGGCGGCACCGTGTTTGGTTGGGCTCTGGTCGACATCGAAGGACGCGTTTTGTGCAGCGACCTGGATCCGTTAGTTGCAGAAGATTTATCGATTCCCAGCGATTCGCTGGAAAGGATCATTTCGCGACAAAGCACTTTGACACGCCCCTTTGGCTTGTCCAAACCCATCAGACCATCGGGACCGATGTCGCAGCCAGAGCCCGTGGTGATTGCCGCGATCACGCCGATCGTCGACGGTGCTCGCACGGTGGGCGGTTTCCTGTATCTGATGGATCCTCATGCGGATTTTAGTGAACTGCTGGCCGCACCGGTTCCCGACGCGTTTGCTCATTCGTACGCCATTGACCGCCGCGGCGTGATGTTGACGGATGCCGTTGACGAACTGTCCCGCGATCAAGAACACTCCGCAGCGATTCATTCTGCACGATCGGAGTCCACGATTTTGAATCAGGTCGTGCAGGATCCTGGGGGTTCGGAGTTACCCGAGTCTGGATCACGTCCGCTGACCGTTCTTGCCGACCAGCTGACTCGCGGAGGCGAAGGGGAAAACGTCGTGGGCTACCGCGACTACCGTGGCGTCGATGTCATCGGAGCTTGGCGTTGGATGCCCGAATACGGGTTTGGTGTCGCAGTGGAAATGAAGGTTGCTGAGGTCTATGGCCCCCTGCGAACGCTCTCGCGGATCCATTGGGTATTGGCCATCCTTTTGACACTTGCGGCATTTGCCCTAGGAACGCTGCGACTGTATGGGCCCCGCATCTCTCGTTCGCTGGCTCAGAACGATACCACCAGACAGCTCGGGCAATACAAACTCGGGCGGTTGATCGGCGAAGGAGCGATGGGGTCGGTCTATATCGGAGCTCACGAACTGCTGAAACGTGAAGTGGCAATCAAGGTACTTGAAAAAGACGAGTTGACCTCGACGGCGGCATCCCGTTTTGCCCGCGAGGTGCAATTGACGGCACAGCTTCGTCATCCCAATACGATCGCAATTTTTGACTACGGATGCACTGACGACGGAACGTTTTATTACGTGATGGAATACATCGAAGGCATCACGCTGCAAGAATTGATTGACCAATATGGGCGTCAAAGCCCAGGGCGAGTCATTTCGCTGTTGATTCAAATGTGCGGCTCGCTCTCCGAAGCCCATCTGCGTGGGATCGTTCACCGCGATATCAAGCCGGCAAACATCCTGTTGACCGAAGTGTCGGGGATGGGCGATATGATCAAGGTGCTCGATTTTGGTTTGGTCAAAGAAATCACGCGTGACACCGTTGAATTAACGCGAGTCGACTCGATCACGGGCACGCCGATGTACATGTCCCCCGAAGCGGTGCGTGATGCTTCGGCAGCCAACGAGCAAAGTGATCTGTACGCGGTCGGTGCGGTCGGTTATGCGTTGCTTGCAGGGGTGCCGGTGTTCGAGGGAGGGGCGTCGGTGGATATTTGTTTGAAGCAGTTGAACGAATTGCCTGTCCGTCCTTCGGATCGAATGGGCATCCCGCTGGCCGAAGACCTGCAAAACGTATTGATGTCTTGTTTGCAAAAAGACCCAAATCAGCGCCCTATGTCGATGGACGAACTCGCTGATACACTCCGGGGATGTGAAGATCATGGGCGATGGACGCAAGTCGACACGGTTCAGTGGTGGAACCATCAATTTGACAGGGATGGCGGCTCAAAAACTCCGTGCGTTAGCCCTGCGTCAGGCCAATCGACAACAGCAGACACACGCGATTTCTCGGGATAAGCAATCGGCGACACGACATGTTTGGTAAAAACCGAAATCTTGAGGAGGACTCGATCGATTGGCCTAGTCTGTTGTCGCTGTTAGAAGACGATGATCGCCGCGCGATGGTCCAGCGGATTTACCCGAGTGAATCTCGCGAAAGTTTTTTGGCGGCAGTCCGGCGTTTGGATTTAGCTTTGGCAAGCGATCTCCTCGCCTCTGGACGCCAAGTGCATTCCGCTTCCCAGCTTGTCAATTGGCCCGTGGTGGCGATTGCGGGCATGCTGAACAGTGGCAAGACCAGTTTGGTTGCTACCTATTTGAGCGAAGCGGGGCGGGCACGCACGCTTCGTGGCCCGAGCAATGCCGAAGGAACTCATCGATTTGTTTTGTGGCTGCCACAGCAATGGCAGGCCGATTCGGAATTGTTCAGTTTGCTGATGGGCCGCATCGGTGATGCGATCGGCATGCCACCCGAAATGCTTGCCGAGGAACCCGCCGCCGCCCACCAACAATACAACAATCGTGGTGGCGATGTCAGCACGTTGGCAATTCCGCTCGTCGCTACCGACCCTGGATTGGACGAAGCTGGGATCGGGTTGCTGGATTGCCCTGACATTGTTTCGGATGAAGCGTTTGGGCTCGGGTCGCCGGATATTCGCCGCGATCTGCTTGGCCGCGCCGCCACGATCTGTTCGGCGTTCCTTGTCGTTTCGTCCGCAGAATCTTCGCGTGATGCCACGCTAGGCGATCTATTGCGAATCGCTGCCGATTTGATGCCAGGAGTGCCGCGAATGTTGGCGGTCAATAAGGTGCGGCCTCGTCAGACTCCGGATCAAGTATTTGAAACGTTCACGCCGTTGGCAAAAACGCACGGTATTGAAACGGTGTACGCGGCATACGACTTTGATGTGCCTGCGAGCCGGCCCTACATTCCCCTGCCAAGTGGCGCAGCAACGATCGCCGACGACGAAGATTCGTTTCCTGTGTTCTTTTCGGTTTCGGAAAATCCGGACAACAATCCACCGGCTTCAATCCCCGAGGACCGATTGCTTGCCGCGTTACCAAAGCGGCTTGACCGCGCCAAATTGTTCGAAAAATTCCGAGTTGCATTACAATCCACACTGCGATCGATGATCTGGAATCGCGGACTTAGTCTCATTGACCAGGACGCGGACCACTCACGCAAGGCCACGCAAAAGGCACAGGATTGTTTGTTGCAAGCGTCGCTCGAATTTTTTGCCCATCGGCAGGTTGGCGGCGAAGTGGTCGAGCTTCGGCTTCACCAATCCAAACGCATTATCCATCAACTCTCTGAATCGTTTGCCGTAACGGCCCCCTGGTACGCGCGTTGGGGCGTTCGTATGAACGCAAAATTGCGACGCTTTGTTGATGGTGCTGGCGAAATGGTTCGCCGCTTCACTCCGACTGCATTGGCAGAGCAAACTGCCAGCGAAATCAAAGATAAGTTTCGCCGCGGCGAATACGGCAGTTTGATGACACCCGAACGATTGAATGCAGCGATTGATCGGCACGGTGGCTCCGCCGCACTACCGCACTGGTTCGGTGAAGAGGTGGATCCCAGCATGTCGCGGCTAACCGAAGCATCCGAGGCGGCGATTCTGCGATTCGAACGCGATGATTTTACGCAACTCGATCCACGACGACTCGACGAAGCCGTCCGGCAAATGTGGAGTGATGTGCCGGTGCGTAAAAAGTTGGTGGCGGGCCTGACTCCGCTTGCCACCTTGTTGGCTGCCTTTGGTGGCGTGCTGATGATACCTGTCGATTTTGGAACCACCGTCATCGCAGCAGCGTCGATCCCCGAATTGTTTGCGGCATTTGGAATGGCTGCCATGGCGGCGCTGTGGGCTGGCGGTGCGACCACACGCGATGTCGGCCAGCAAGCCGCAAAGCAGCAACTTGTCGACTTTCACGCCATCCTGTGCGATACCTTTGGCGTCCAACGGATGACTAGGTCGGTCCCCATCGAGGTTGGCCGGGTGAAAGAAAACTTGCCGTTGTCTCAGGTCATCCGGCGTGAAGCGATTGGGCCAACGCTCTCGCTGTATCAAATTCGTGATGAGTTTCGAAAAGACCTACAGAAACAACTGCCGCGTGGCGGTTGAGCCAAAGTCGTTGATAAAATGTGGGATAGGCTTCCAGCCTGTCATCGAATACTCGACACGCGGAAGCCTTTTCTGCTTCCCTCGTAGCGAAAGTCACGAAGACTTTCGTCCATTCTCGCTCCACCTGAAACTCTTGGCGAGTCTCGCTACGAAAAGACCTTGCATTCGCGACAGGCTGGAAGCCAATCCCACATTGTAAAATCGACGTACCCCCCTAACCTCGCGGCCATCCCTGCTTGGCGTCCTCAGCGCCGAAGCGACACTCTGCTAAGATACAATGGACGTGCGAGTGCAGCATCTCGCCGACCTTTAACTCAGCCTTTCTGGGAAATGCAAAACGTGGATCCCCGTTCGTATAAAGAACCTTCCTGCAGCGTGCCGTTCCTTCAAAACGACAGCGGTGCGAATTGTAGTGCCAGCAGCCCGAGCCCCGAGCCGCCGCTTTTTCCAGATCGAAACGCCCCATCTCGTGATCACGTCGATTTGAAACGCATTGAAGAAGCGGTTCGCGTCATCTTGGACGCAGTGGGCGAGGATCCCGACCGGGAAGGGTTGCTTGAAACCCCGGCTCGGGTCGCACGCATGTACGCAGAGATGTTTGCGGGGTTGAAATCCGATCCTGGACGCCATCTCGCCAAAGTGTTTACCGAAAATTATGACGAAATCGTACTCGTTCGTGACATCAGCTTCTGCAGTATGTGTGAACACCATCTGCTGCCATTCACGGGACGTGCCCACATTGCGTATTTGCCTAGCGGTAAAGTGGTGGGACTGAGCAAATTAGCCCGAGTTGTCGAAGAGGTGGCTCGCCGACCCCAGGTCCAAGAGCGGATGACGCAAACGATCGCCGACCTTGTCGAAGAACGCTTGTCAGCGAACGGAGTTGCCGTCGTTTGTGAGGCCACTCATAGCTGCATGACGATGCGGGGGGTTCGCAAGCCGGGTAGCCTCTGTGTAACCAGTGCGATGCGAGGTGCGTTCCGTGACGACCCCAAATCGAGAGCCGAAGTGTTGGGGCTGATCAACCGGGAAGTTTAGAGAGTGTGCCGACTTACTCCACTCTCTTCCTTCGCAGCGTAACGCGATTTAACGAGTTCCCTCATCCGCTAAGCCGTTCTCGATACTCACACACCTGGTTTGCATACTTGACGAACATGGGTCATCTCTTTCGAAGTGCTCCGCATGGATAGCGAACGTCAACGAATTCAAGACGACTTGCGCGGTGTCGTGCGAGGCGAGGTCTTATGCGATGACATTTCGTGTCAATTGTATGCGACCGATGCGAGCATCTATCAGATGATTCCGCTTGGGGTGGTCCGTCCTCGCACCGCCGCGGACGTGATTGCCACCGTGCAATACGCCACCGAGCACGACTTGTCGATTCACCCACGCGGTAGTGGCAGTGGCGTTTCGGGGGAGTCGCTCGGTAACGGGTTGTTGTTGGACTTTTCATGCTTCATGCGGCGAGTCACGATCGATCGCGATGGATCGACGGTAACAGTTCAAAGTGGTGCCGTGTTGGCGGAGGTTAACGCAGCGCTGGCCGCTTATGGACGAAGCTATGGCCCGGACCCGGCGACGCGTAGCATCACGACGATGGGCAGCGTGTTGTCAATCAATGCGTCGGGTAGCCATTACCTGAGAAGCGGATCGGCTCGAGATACGATCGAGTCGATGCGAGTCGTGACGGCAGAGGGAGACCTGCTGACGCTTTCGAAACATCACCCCGATGAACCCACTCCGCAAGGCCGATTGGCTCGTGGGATCGTAGAGATTGAAAATCAGTTCCACTCGCTGATCTCGTCTCGCAAAGCGTCGCCGAATTCACGCGGTGGCTATCGTTTTGATGGAGTGATCGGCAGCGATGGCCGCGTCGATTTAGCCAAGTTCATGGTGGGCACGCAAGGAACGCTTGGCATCATTATCGATGCGGTTGTTCGAACAGAACCGATTCCAACTCACCGCGGTGTCGCACTGCTGTTTTTTCGCCGTTTGGATTCTGCTGCGCGTTGTGCTCGTCGTGCACTGATGCATGGCTTGGTCGCGTGCGATTTGATGGATCGCCGGCTTCTGCAAATTGCTCGCGAAACCGAATCTCGCTTCGTCGACTTGTTGCCGCGTGAAGCCGAGGCGATGCTGTTATTGGAGATTCAAGGTGAATCGTTAGGCGACCTTTACGATCGTTTGGCGATCATTCGGCAAGAGTGTGCCAAGGGACCCGATGCTGCGTTTTCGGCCGTCGATACCGTGCGCCCCTCCGAAAGAGACCTTTATTGGGCGCTCTCACGACGTGTGATTCCGCGGTTGTATCGCTTTAAAGGAAGCGATGCACCACAACCGTTTACCGAAGACATCGCGGTCCCGCCCGATCGATTGCCCGCCGCATTGATTGATATTCAAGACACCTTGCAGCGAAACCACGCGACGGCGACCGTGTTCGCGCATGCCGGACATGGGCATCTGCACATTCGTCCTTTTTTAAACCTCGCAAAGCAACAAGATCGCGAAAAGCTTAACGACTTGTCCAACCAAATCGCGGAGGTGGTTTGGAAACACGGCGGAGAGGTAAGCGTCGAGCATGCTGCAGGCCTCAGTCGTTCGCACTTATTGCCACGCCAATACGGCCAACTTTGGCAAGCGATGGGGCAAATCAAACGTCTGTTCGATTCGGTCCATCGACTCAATCCAGGCAAGCTGTTTGGGGCCGTCTTGCAAAAGCCCAACGAGAACCTTCGGCCGCTCGACAAGACAATCGAAGTTAGCCGGGGTAACCGTACGCTGATCGAAGCCGAAGAGCCGGTCATACAGGGATCGGGCATTGCATCGAAGCCACTCTCTCAATTGGAAGTCTTTCAGATTTGGCCGCCCGGAGCCTCTGTTGCTCAGGTAACTCGTGAATGCAACGGATGTGGTCGCTGCCGAACCCACTCGCCTGCGGAACGTCAGTGTCCGATGTTTCGCGCTAGCCATCGCGAAGAGGCGTCGCCGCGAGCGAAGGCCAACTTGCTACGCGGCGTGCTTAGTGGGCATTTGAAAGTTGATAATCTTGCCGAGGATCGTGCCAAGGAAGTCGCGGACCTTTGTTTTAATTGTCATCAGTGTCGTGTCGAATGCCCCGCCTCGGTCAACATTCCCAAGATCGTCGGCGAGCTCAAAGCCCAATACGTGGCCACAAACGGGTTGCCTCTTTCCGATTTGTTGCTTGGGCGAATCGATACCATCGCAGCGATCGCGTCACAGCTTCCTTGGCTTGCGAACCTGTTAATTCGAGGCCGTCTTTCGCGCTGGCTCGCGGATCGATTGTTCGGGTTGTCGGCCGCTCGGGAACTGCCTCTGATCGCAAGCGAAACGTTCATGCGGTACGCCGCCAAACGCCGCTGGACCAAACTGAATCCGCATGGCGGACTAAAAGTCGCCTATTTCGTTGACCACTACGCAAATTATCACGACCCGGACATCGGCCGCGCCCTGGCTGAGATTTTGCAACACAATGGGATTGGTTTGTATGTTCCATCGGGCCAAGTTGCTAGTGGCATGGCTCGCATCTCGGCCGGTGACATCAAGGGAGCTCGCCGCGTGGCTCGCCGCAACTTGCGTGTGCTTGCCGAGGCGGTCCGGCAAGGCTACACGATCATTGCCACCGAACCGGCCGCGGTGCTCTGTTTGAAACACGAGTATCCCAATTTGATGGATGACCAAGACGCCCATCTTGTTGCCGAAAACTCGTTCGAAGCCTGCCAGTTTTTATGGGATTTGCACCAGGAATCACGACTGTCGCTCGACCTCAACACGCTGGAAGCGGAAATCGCTTACCATCAACCCTGCCATCTGCGCGTACTGGATCCCGACGGCGCAGGTCCCAAGCTGATGAATCTGATTCCTAAATTTGATGTCCAGCAGATCGAAGCGGGCTGCACCGGCATGGCAGGCACGTGGGGGCTGCAACGCAAAAACTACCGAAACAGTTTGCGAGTTGGTTGGCCGCTAATTTCCGCAATGCGTTCCGCTGGCAATCGTACTGCGGCCACCGAATGCAGCGCCTGCAAGATGCAGATCGAACACGGAGCCGGACGGAAAACCTTGCACCCGATCAAGCTCTTCGCGTACGCCTACGGACGCATGCCCAAGCTCGAAAGCGAGCTAGGAACAAAAAAGGTGTCCGACACCTTGAAGTCAAAATAGGAAAAGTGACCCGTCGGCGTTGCCAAGTATTCCTCGGCAACGCGAACCGGAGTCGACAGAAGTTTTACTTCTCGCCCGCGTTCTCCGCGGCGCCCATTTTGGAATCGGTGTCTTGCTGTGTCACCCTCGCAAGCCCCTCTTCATAAGCACGAATTGCCTGCGGGTCGACGCCATCGGTCACTGTCCGAGGCCCTTGTTCGCTGCAACCGGCAGCAAACGCAACCAAAAGAACAAGTATCAACATTGGAATATTTTTCATCGGAATAATTTGCCTAGCTACGAAGTGATCAGAGGGTTGAAAAATGAACGCCGAGCTTTGCTGCAGCCTAGAATTCGGCGTTGATGACTTCGCGGCTGGCTCGGGTACCGAGTGCACCCCAGAGGCCATAGGGGCTTGCCGAACCTGGCGACTGGGCGCCTGCGCCGCCTAGCCAAACATTTCCGGCTTTTGAATCGCCTGCTTCGATAGAATCGGTGACAAACTTAACCGCACCATCACCCATCAAGACGTGGCATCCGCCTTGATGGCGGCTAGACATCGAGGCAACGAGCGTTGTGCCAAGTGTGTTGTAGGGGCCACAGATCTCACGATTGGGAGACAAGATCGTCATGCAGCCGGAAAAAAGTGGCCCTTGGTCCGCCCAACGGTAACCTCGGGCAAATAGAGCACGGGAAACCATGAAATATTGCGAGTCCCAAAATTGTGGCCTGTTTGCATCGATCAAGGGCTGGCATCGCGACGGATTATTGCGAATATTCGCGAGCGAAATGCCCGGAGCACTGGCGTTGGCGGCCGACTCGGTGACCTGGCCTCGATTGTCGTTATCACCAAGGTCGGTAATGATTTCGCCCATGGCAATCGTGTTGGACAAACCGTCCAGGCAGTCACCAAATCGTGTGACATCAATCGGCTTGAAGAAGCCGCGGTGCGCAGCCCGCGCGTCTTCGGAGTTGTCCTTTATCGTTCGCAGATTATTCCAGGGGCCGAAATAGATTTCCCATGAGGAGTCTCCGACGCAGGCGGCGTAGTTCGTCCGGCCCAACGCAGGAAGTCCGAACCCAGGATCGCTGGGACAGCGGTAAGCAGGGAGCTCCGTCGCCCAAGGAATGTACTGAATGTCATCCGGAGTAGGCCCCATCGCCGGCCAAACTGGAGATTGGACAGCACCGTCGGTTCGCTCGGTACTCGGGTTGGAAATCTTCTCCCACATCGCTTGTTGTTCTAAAAACGGCAAGGCAGGGACCAGCATGCTCAAGCGAATTCGGTTTCCAAGCGTCGAAGGGTTGAAATAGTTCGAAGCGGTTCCTGGCTGGGTGCCGGTACCATGGGTCGGCACTTGGTTGTAGGCCGCGTGATAGTTGTGGATCGCCAGCCCGATCTGCTTGAAGTTGTTGCTGCAACTCATTCTCCGTGCCGCTTCCCGTGCCGCCTGAACCGCCGGCAATAGAAGTCCAACTAAGACGCCAATGATCGCGATGACCACCAGCAGTTCGACGAGCGTGAAACCGGATTTCTTTCGTGAAAAAGACATTTTGCTACCCTAAAGAAAGTTATGGAAGCCAATAACCAATGGGCGCTTTGCTTGACACTAATCAGCGTCAACGAGGCGAGAGATTCCCCAAACTTGGATAATAATAGAGTCCGTTTGTTTTCCGGTAGTAATATTTTGCGACGCGGCGATGTCGTTTTGCGACACGTGTGATACCTGGGGAAGTCGAAAGCGACCGCAAAGGCGTGTCAGGTCGTCTAAAATGGGCGTTTGAAATGGTGAAAGCTCGAACATCCGCTGAAGATCCTCCCACGCACCCAAGAAACAGGGAGCTTTAGCAAGCTCCACTACATTAGAAACCCCAGTTTTCACACTAGGCTCCAGCCCTCGCAGCGAGCCATTTCCCTGAAGTTTCGTACCATCCATGGACGTTACCTTTAAAACGAAAAAAACGGCGGCATGAAGGTCATGCCGCCGTTTGCTAGTGATTTCGCGAGATTGCGTTTACTTACTTCGAGCCAACGAGGTCAGCTTTACGCTTCGCTTCGATGATGTCGGCTTGGATGTTCGATGGGGTTTGGCGATAAGTCGCCAATTCCATTGTGAACGTTCCTTGGCCTTGAGTCATACTTCGCAGGTCGGTTGCGTAACCGAAGGTTTCCGCCAACGGCACTTCCGCCTTGATGATGCTGTTGCCTTCGATGATATCGTTGCTTTGCATGATCCCACGGCGGCGAATCACGTCACCCACCACGGTACCTTGGAAGTCCTCAGGGACTTCGATTTCAACGTTCATGATCGGCTCAAGCAACTTCGGATCCGCTTTCTTGAAGTACTCGCGGAAGCAACCTTGTGCAGCGGTGTAAAACGCCTTTTCCGAAGAGTCAACTTCGTGGAAGCTACCGTCATCCAAGTCGATTCGTGTTCCTACCACAGGGTATTCGGCCACAGGGCCCTTGCCCAGAATGTCGCGGAAGCCTTTTTCAATAGC
The DNA here is from genome assembly GCF_052161655.1 of Novipirellula methanifontis. Classification (GTDB taxonomy): domain Bacteria; phylum Planctomycetota; class Planctomycetia; order Pirellulales; family Pirellulaceae; genus Novipirellula. The sequence continues at coordinate 2,731,931 of NZ_CP197418.1, read as the reverse complement.
AGGAATGTACTGCTTCGGAATACGGCCACCGACCACGTGATCTTCGAACTCGAAGCTGTCTTCGCTGTTCGATTCGATCGGGCTGAGCTTGCCCTTGATGTGAGCGAATTGACCACTACCACCACTTTGTTTCTTGTGTTTGTAGTCGAATTCAACCATCTTGGTTGGGCTTTCGCGGTAACTAACCTTCGGAGCACCGACGATGATGTCGACGCCGTATTCGCGACGAATTCGTTCGATATAAACTTCGAGGTGAAGCTCGCCCATTCCGCTGATCAGAATTTCGTTCGTTTCTTCGTCGGTCGCGACTCGGAAAGTTGGGTCTTCTTTGCGGAAACGTTGCAGTGCCTTGGCAAGTTTGTCTCCGTCGCTTCGCGTTGCTGGAGCGACAGCGATCTTGATTACTGGGTCGGCAATAAACATCGATTCGAGCGTACAGAACTCTCGCGATTCGGCGTACGTGTCACCACTAGCCGAATCAATTCCCATGACGGCGATAATGTCACCGGCGGTCGCCTCATCGATTTCCTCACGTTTGTTGCTGTGCATTCGCACGATGCGACTGAAACGCTCGGACTTGGTCGTACGTTGATTGACGTAGGTTTCGCCCTTCTTGATCGTACCTTGATAGACACGCATGAAGGTAAGCTGACCGAACGGATCGTCAGCGATCTTGAACGCCATGCCAACGAAGGGACGCGAGGCATCGGGAAGCAACTCGATCCTCTTGGTTTCGTCTTTCGGGTCACGACCACGAATTTCACGATCCAGCGGGCTTGGCAAGTAACGGATAACCGCATCAAGCAAAGGTTGAACGCCTTTGTTCTTGTAAGCGGTGCCCATGAATACCGGCGTCGCTCCACCGAGTACCGCGTCGCGAGCGACCGTGTAGACCAAGTCTTTGGGGACTTCTTCTTCGCTGAGCAGCAATTCCATCATTTTGTCGCTGTACATCGACAGCGCTTCAAGCATCTGGACGCGTGCTTCTTCGCACTCGTCTTTGATGTCATCCGGAATCGGAGCGGTGATGACTTTTTCGCCTTCGTTGCCTTCGTGCAGGTAGGCCACCATTTCGATCAAGTCGACAGCGCCTTTGTAGTTTTCTTCAGCACCAATGGGGTACTGCATGAAGAATGCTTCGGCACCCAACTTTTCGCGAAGTTGCTTCAGAACGCGGAACGGGTTTGCCCCGGTTCGGTCCATCTTGTTGATGAACGCCAAGCGAGGAATTTGGTAACGCTTCATTTGGCGGTCAACAGTGATCGATTGACTTTGCACGCCACCGACGCTGCAAAGAACCAGAACGGCACCATCAAGAACACGAAGTGATCGCTCGACCTCGACGGTAAAGTCAACGTGGCCCGGAGTATCGATCAAGTTGATCGGGTGATCTTTCCACTTGACGCTCGTTGCGGCACTGGTGATCGTGATTCCACGCTCTTTTTCCAGTTCCATATGGTCCATTGTCGCGCCGTCACCACCGCCGCGAACTTCTTCGATCTTATGGATTCGCCCGGTGTAAAACAGAATTCGCTCGCTGAGGGTCGTCTTTCCCGAGTCGATGTGGGCGCTAATTCCGATGTTTCTGAGTTTATCCAGCTTCATTTATCTTCACCTAAACATTGCACGCGATATTTTGATTTCCCAAGGACATGAGTTTACAAATCATGTCTATTGTTTCAGTCAGGACTTGGGAATGTGAGCACGCGGCATTTTGTACATTACCACCCGTCAACGCAGGATGACGCCTCGGATCGATTGGGAAATATGGCAAAGGTTTGCCAGATGCGAAAGGGCAAATATGCTCAATTCCCCTTGCATACATCTTTTCTTCACTGCATACTTCCCTGCTTCCCTCTAAGGCGAGTCGGCGGACCCGTATTGAGCCGTCGGCCTTCATCCGTCGCTAGCGGTACCCAATTTTGGGACGTTTGTGACGATCAAGCCCATTCGCCCTTAACAAGTTTACAGAGCAAATCCGAATGCCACCACGTCCAATGAGCACGCGAAGTCGTGCCCGCAAACGATCACGCGTCCGAACCCGGACCAAAAAGAAAGATCCAATTTTCGTCGATGGTCAACGACCACGGCCGATGTATGTTGATTACAAGGACATCGAGCTGCTGAAGAAGATGGTCAACCGTCAAGGCCGTATCGCAGGTCGTCGCAAGAGCGGCTGTACCGCTGCGAGCCAACACGCTGTGACTGCAGCGATCAAACGAGCTCGTTTTATGGCTCTTTTGCCATTCGTAGGCGAGTAAAACTCGGCATTGCTGCCGAATGTGGACTTCTGGCTCCCTAATGGGTGAGCCGTGACAGGTGAGCGGCCGACTTAGGAAAATAATAACCCGACGCTTAAGCGAGGGATCTGAGTTGACCGCATCACGTTGCCGAAAACCCCACGCTCACGCGCCGGTGATTGCTAGGGACGTCGATTTTATAAGTGACGCACTTGGTTGTAGCGGAAGTCGTCAAGACTTTCGCTTTCTGGGATGACCGAAACTCTTGACGAGTTCCGCTACCCAATCTCCTGAAACGCGAAGTTTCCTAAGCCGCTCCGCTCTCTTTCCCGTGCGCATCTTTCGGTCACGAAGTAACGTGTTTACCACCCAACGCCGAGTCGAGTTTCGCGATACGGATGCTGCCGGAATCGTTCATTTTTCGGCCTTTTTTCCAATGATGGAAGCTGCAGAGCACGCCATGCTCCGGTCTTTGGGCGTCTCCGTTATGGCTCGCCCTACGGGTGGTGAGCATTCAGGATCTCAGGGGAATATGGAATCCCCAGATGCGGAAACTCCGGATCATGTCACTTGGCCTCGTGTTTCGGCTCATTGTGATTACCGAGCCGCCGCCCGTTTCGAGGACATCCTCGATATCACGGTTTCGGTGCTTCATCTCGGCAATAGCAGCGTCGAGTATGGAATTCAGTTTTCGCGAACCGAGCCAGCGGACCAACCCAGCCCACCCGGCAAACCGGGACCAATCGTGATCGCCGAAGGCAAATTGACTGCCGTTTGTTGCACCCTCTCCCCCGGCGGCAAGCTGAAAAAGACGCCGATTCCGGAAGACTTGCGGAAGTTGCTCGCAAAGCATCTCAATTCGCAAACCTTTTCTGCTGACCACGCGTAGTACCCCGAATCCTGGCTCAAGCTACGCCTGCAGCGGCATCCGCTCGTAGACCTTCCGTAGCGGGCTTGTGATGGATTTGAGTCTCAATGTGCTACTTTTCTGGTCGTTTTCACCTTACGGTCGGCTCGACATGATTTCCTGTCCTGATTTCGCGGTATCCGATTTCCCAATGCCTAGCTTCGCATCTCTCCCCAGTCTTGCTTCTCCTGATAGCTCTGCATTTTTGGATATGACCGCGATGCTGGGCCATCCCGCTCTCATCATCGGCTGGGCCAAATGGATTCCGGCCTGGATCACCCCACTGTGGGTAATTTCGGTCGGGTTGTTGATCGGTGCGATTGCGGTGGTCGCGGTTTACGGACTGCTGTCGCTGCTGTCACTCGTTCCGCCTCTTGGACAACTGGCAGATAAGCCTCGCCGCGGGATCACCGCTTCGCTGATCGTTGGCGGTTTGATTTCAGTAGGACTCTGTGCGACTTACGTTCCGATCGCAGGCGAATATTCCAATACGCTGTTTCTGCCGCTGATCTGTATTGGATTGGTCCTTGGGTTCGGGGTGATCTACGGGATGTGGCATCGGACGCGAAGCGAGTGGGCGGCGATGGTTAACGAGGGAGTGATTCCTTACCTGTTATCGACGCTTGGTGTTTTCGCAGTCATCGGATTGGCGGGAACCGGGTTTGTTGAAAACAAACAGGCGATTGTTGATTCGATCGCGGCGGTGAATCTTGTCGGTGACGGGACGGAGCGTGTCGTGGTGAAGGTTCCCGCATCGCCGGATCTGCCTGCGGGGGAATCGCCGTTTGTGCCAGCGAACATCAATTACCAGCTTCGCAGCGTCACAGGTATGACGATTGAGAGTGATCGTACGGTATTGCTGGGTGATTCGGCCGATCCAGCTGGTTTTGGCCGCACGCCTCAGCGTGTCAACGAAGGCGAAAAATTAGTCTATAGCTACGAAAATCGTGACCAACCGCCGATTCCATCGGACCCCACGCGACTGCACATTCAGAACCGTGAGATCGACGAAGCGACGGTGGTCTTTACGTTCAACAACCAACCGATGATCCCTCAAGCGAGTTCGATTGTGGTGATCGCTTTCACTTTCTTTCTGGCGATGACCAGCTTGATTGTGTTCCGGCAAGCCGCACCACGCGTTTGGGCGTTGGCGTTGTCGACCGCGAAGAACGAAATGGCACAGCCGCTGTATCTACTGCTGCTAGCGATTGGTTTATTTGGCGTGCTGCTGTTCGGGATCTATCCGTTTAACACCCTCGGTGACGACATTCGCTTGCTGAAAGACAGCGGCGTGACGTTGATCATGGTGCTGGGGATGGTGCAAGCGGTGTGGAGTGCCGGGACATCGGTTAGCGAAGAAATCGAAGGTCGTACCGCGTTGACGGTGCTTAGCAAGCCAGTCAGCCGACGATCCTTCATCCTCGGTAAATATGCCGGGATCATGTTGTCGGTGTTGGTGCTATTTGTGATCCTGTCGGCGGTTTTGACGGTCGTAATCAGTTACAAACCGATCTACGACGCTCGCGAAACGGCCAGCGGCGATACCGTTTGGCAGACCGGTCACGACGAAATCATGACGACCCTTCCCGTGCTGGGTTTGTACTTGATGGAAACGATGGCGATCGGTGCGATTGCGGTGGCTTTGGCGACGCGATTGCCGTTGTTGGCCAATTTTATCACCTGTTTTGTGGTCTACGTGATCGGAAACTTGACCTCGCCGCTGGTAGCGTCGGCACGCGATAACAACGAATTAGTGGGGTTTGTCGGGAAATTAATAGCGGTGGTGATCCCCAACTTGAACATTTTTAACGTTCAAGCGGCGGTAGATACAGGAAATCAGATCCCAGCGATCTACTTGGCCGGTGCTTTTAACTATCTTGTATGTTTCTCAATCGCAATTTGGATGCTTGCGATGTTACTTTTTGAGGACCGCGACTTGGCTTAGCATTTGTGGAAAAGCACCCTTTTCCATCTAGCCTTGGCTTAGTGGCGGCAGTGAAATGCTTGCCGCCAAGCAGATCCTTTCCTAAGCCAACGAGGTTCGACTGATGAGTAGACTTGCGGCACCACGAAGCGAACCTGAAGCGAGTGGTGCATGGACGACATACATCTGGGCATCGCTAGCGGGACTGCTCGTCCCTGTGATTGTGGGTTTGGTTGGCCTGATCGCGGTACTGCTGGATTCCAAAGGTTTCGTCGGCAACCAGGTTCGGCTCGGCACTCACCTCAGCATTTATCTGCCCGAGCCCTTTACGGCCCAGCGTCCGCTCGTCCAATTGGCTCAGTTGGTCGGAATTACCTTCGTAGTGGCATGTTTGTTTTCGCTGGCCGTTTGGTTGCACCGCCGTGATGCCGATTCCAAGGCTCGCAACGTCACCAAGGCCCTGCACCGCAAAGTACTGCAACAAAGTTTGCGTCGCGCTGAAATCGAAGGCGCTGCGGCTCAATACGTCCGCGCCGAGCAACTGATCGGCACCCATTTGCCGGCGATCCAAAAAGGGCTCTCGATGTGGTATCGAGCGATCCCGCGAAGTGTGTTGATGTTGGTGGGATGTGTCGCCGTTGCTCTGCTGGTAAACGTGTGGCTGGCCCTGCTGGCCGTCGTCAGCGGCATCATGCTCTGGCAGCTTTACCAACGACTGCGCTACCGCAAAGGCGACGAGATTGCGAATTGGGAAGTTCCCCGATCCCGTCGACGGATGGCCGAGATTGTCGGACAGGCTCCGCTGCTGGCGCGTTTGCAAACGCATGGATTAGCCGATCGTTCATTCGAGTCCGAGCTTGACTCGCTGTACCGACGACTGACTGCCGAAGAATCACGTTCAGGACAATTATGGCCGCTGCTATTCCTGGCGACGTCCGTTGCCGTGGCGGTGTTGCTGCTGGGACTGGGAGCCAATTTGTTGATTGGCGACAGTGGTTTGAGTGTGCCATCGGCGCTCGTCTTGGGACTTGCCTTGGGCGGTGCGATTGTCAGCGCCGATCGACTCGCCAAGCTTTCCTTTCAATTAAAAGAAAGCGAACCGTCAAGCGACGCGATCTATTTGTATCTGCAGCGAAGTGATGATGTCGCGCCAAGCGAGCAGCGAGTGGGACTAGCCGGCCTTCGCGACTCGGTTCGGATTGATGATGTGACGCTGCAGGATTCAACAGGCAAAGCGATCCTGAGAAATTTGAGCTTGCAGTTGAAGCCCAAAAGTTTTGTGGCGTTGCTCGGTACGGAAATCGTATCGACACGAGCGCTGACAGAATTGATCATGGGCTTTGGCCGTCCGACCGAAGGCCAAGTTTCGATCGATGGTATTCCACTATTGGATGTTCATCCGCAGGCTCTGGCGCGTAACGTGATGTGGGTCGAGCCTTCGGGCCCCTTGTGGGACGGCACGATTGCAGAAAATCTTCGTGGCGGTGACGAAGACATCAACAACAGCGATCTGGTCGAGGTGCTCGAGAGTCTGAACGTTTACGAACAATTGCAACGATTGTCCGAAGGTCTCAACACGTACGTAACCGTCGGCGATTCCTTGTTGCCGGCGGAAGTCACGTTCGCCATGGGAATTGCCCGAGCGATCTTGCACAAGCCTGCTGTTGTGATTGCGATGGAACCGCCTCCGCCAGCAGAGCATCTGCCGGATGACCCAAGTTTGGCGGGGTTAAAGCGATTGGCCGAAGCGGGAGCCTTGGTGGTGGTGTTGCCGCGGCGCTTGCAGACATTGCGTTCAGCGGATCGTGTCGTGTTGTTGAACGGGCCGCGGATCGCTGGCGAAGGTAAGCACGCCGAGTTGCTGTCCAACAGCGATCTGTATCGCCACCTCAACTACTTGCTGTTCAATCCGTATCGGCATCAAAAATAGGCAATACGAGAGCGAATCCGTTGGGAAAACCGACAGCGGGTTCTGCCGTTACAAGCGATCCTTGAAATCCGTTATGCTACCCGCCTACCTTGGTTCATCGGACGTTTTTGGGTCGACACGTGTTTGATTTTTGGCTCGCACTCTCACTGAATTTGCGATTAGCGTTACTGGCGATTTTTGGATTGCTCAGCGGTGCGTTGGCGAACCATGTTATTTACACGTGGTGTTGGTTCGCACGTCCTATTTCACCTTGGGCACCTCCGTCGCCCAAATCGCCAAAGCGTCAAACAATCGATCGCATTCCGCTGGTCGGTTGGTTCTCGCTTCGCCGCGAAGCGGAGCTTCATGGTCGTGGGTTTTGGATCCGGCCGTTGTTGATCGAGATCGGATTGGCGATTGCGCTTCCCGCGTTGTACATTTTCGAGACGCAAAATGGCGGCCTGCTGGCTGAATCACTGCGTGTGCCGCAGGTTCTCAGCATGCCGTGGCTGATCACAAGTGGGCACCGAGTTTTCCTTGGGCACGCCGTGTTGTTGGTGCTGATGGTCGCGGCCACCTTCATTGACTTTGATGAGCAAACGATCCCCGACGAAATCACGATCCCCGGCACGCTGTTCGCGCTGTTGCTGGGATCGATTTCTGACTGGGGTTTTATGCCGATTTCGCTGCCGATTGGTGGTCCTCCGATCGAGTTGTCTCGCGTCACGTTCGAAGCTCCCTGGTTCCCCGCGTTAGAAAAATGGTGGACCAGTACGGGGCTGTTAACGGGATTGGCGATTTGGAGCGGATGGTGCTTTGCATTAGCGGATCGTCGTTTGATTTTACGAAAGGGATTTGGCAAAGCGATTGAGTTTTTCTTTGCAGGGTTGGTGCGTCACTCGACTTGGAAATTGCTGCTCGCCATTTGGGTCGCGGGCTTGATCGCGATCTCAATCGTCTTTCAACTCGGCGGCGTTCATTGGCATGGACTGCTTTCCTCGTTGATCGGTTTGGCAGTCGGCGGCGGCGTGATTTGGGCGATCCGAATCATTGCGTCCAGCGCCATGGGAATGGAAGCGATGGGGTTTGGCGATGTGACGTTGATGGCCATGATCGGAGCGTTTTTGGGATGGCAGGCCGCTGTCGCCGCGTTTTTTCTCTCTCCTTTTGCTGCCATTGTGATTGTGGTGTTCCAGTTCATCATCACGCGTGAACCCCGAGTCCCGTTTGGCCCCTATTTGTGTGCGGGGGCGGCACTGACGGTGATTGGATGGGATCGAGTGATGAACCAGTGGTTCTTGCCGAACCTGTTTTTTCTCGGCAATTTTATCCTCTGGCTCTGTTTGGCGATGCTCGGTCTAATGGGGGCCATGTTGTTTGTTTGGCGGCATATCAAGCAGCGTCTGTTTGGCTAGATCGAATGACGTATTTGCCAGATTCAGACAGCAAGGCCACTTCACTAACGTGGCGAATGAGTCGTGGCTGAGGATTCGCATCCCTAAGAATGGATTGGGACAAATCGATGATTGTGATTGCCCGACGGTATGGACAACTCGGTAACCGGTTGTGGCTGTACGGGCACATGATCGCCGCAGCGGCCGAGTACGGCGTGACCGTCGTCAACCCAAGCTTTGCTGAATACGCCGATCTGTTTCCCTCGACTCGTAACGATTTGTGGTGCCGCTACCCGATTGTTTCGGAGCTTGATCCGTCACTACTTCAGCAGTCGGTTCCTTCACGCCGAACGCGAAATTGGTTGGCCCAGGGTGTCTATCTCTCGGCCAAGACGCTTTATACCTTGCGACTGCGACACTATCCCGCCAGTGTTCTTCGTATAAAAGGCGACCAGAGTTACGACCTAGGTAGCGACGCATTTCGCGAACTCGCAACGAGTGGCCGACCGGTGATGGCACTGGGGTGGCAATTCCGCAGCGAGTCACTGCTGGCGAAACATGCGGCGGTCGTTCGTCGCCATTTCCACCTTGGTCCCGAGCATGGCGAGCCAGTGGGGGAATGTCTGTACCAAGCACGCCAAAGCGGTGACGTTGTGATAGGCATCCACATCCGCCAGGGAGATTACGCGACATTTTTAGATGGCCGTTATTACTATGAGGTCCGCGACTATGTGGCCACGATGCGAGAAGTGCAAGCTCAGCTCTCCCCTCGCCGCGTGACGTTTCTCGTTTGCACCAATGTGCCTTATGACGAGTCGGATTTTGCAGGGTTAAACGTGCAATTTGGTCCTGGCGTTCCGCTACAAGACATGTACGCATTGGCAGAGACCGACATGATCATCGGGCCTCCGAGTACGTTCACGATGTGGGCGTCCTTTTATGGTGGCGTTCCGCTGAAAATGATGACTCGGTGTGATGACAAAATCGAAGTCGAATCGGTTGCACCCGAGTTGTTCAAGTCCAATCCAAGCAGCACGAAGTATCAAATCGTGCAAGGGAAATTGTCGGAGTTAAGTGCAAGTGACCTCGCCGATGTCTTCGGTTTCAGCCAGCCGAGCGAACGGTTCCCAAGCGAAGCGAAGTCGTTCAAATCGAATTCTTAGGCGTAGGCCGGATCAAGTCGTGGTAGCGACGCAGATCCGGCAGAACACTTCACCTCCCCAAAACTTGTTTTGGGGAGTCCGGAACGAGCGGACGCAAGTTCACCGGTGGGGCCTCGCAGTGTTAGGGGTAAGTCGTGCAAGCTCAGTGTCGCCAACCCTCCCCGGCCGCTATCGCGGCCGACCCTCCCGCACACGGGAGGGTAAATCTGCCGTGCCGGATCTTCGCTCCGCTGCGATCCCCGCCGTGCCGGAACGATGAACATTTCACCGGCCGCTATCGCGTCATCACTTCGCGGCAGACGTCGGATACAGCATCGGCCGACGCCAAGTGAAACGTCGGGATTCGGCTGGCAATAAGGGGGCCTGCGGCTGCCGAATAGTCGTTGATATCCAGTGCATTGATGATCACTGCAACGGCTCGGCCACGACGTGACAACCCGATCAATGCCGCCAGCGACTCAGGCGGACAACTCTGCAGGATCACCAACACCGTCGTCTCGGACGATACTTTGGATTCTGCTTCGACCAGCAACTCGGCCAGCGTTAGCCCATCGGTCCGCTCGAGTCGTGCCAGCGTGCGGATCATTTCTCGCAGAGCCACGGGGCCTCGTGTCGCAGGTTGTGCCACCGGCATCAAGCGGTCACTCTCGTTTCGCATCGACGCGGCAGCGGTCACTTGGTCGCGGACTCGATAATCACCCACCCAGCCTTCGGTGCGGATGCGGTCGGCTGCGTCGCGTCCATTGGTGACCAAGCCAAACGGTTCACCCGCATCATGCAGTGCATGGGCGATCGAAGCGGCTGCGGTTATTGCCAAATCACTTCGCACCGGTTCATGCTTCGATGGATTAGTCGCGACGTGCAAATCTAAAACCAACGTCGCTCCGGCAATCGACGAAGGTTCATAGATTTTGCTGTGTAGTGTACCGGTCCTGGCCGTGGCGGCCCAGTGAACACTGCGAAGCGGATCGCCGGTCTGCCATCGACGAATGCCCCGCAACCGTGTGGGATCGTCCATCACATTGTCCCGCATTCGGATCTCGCCGATCGGACGCCGTGACCCTATATCATAAGTCGATAACGGAACCACATTGGGTAGCACCGTGACATACTGAGGCTCGGTGCCGACACGATAGCGTCGATACAGCCCCATCAGATCCCCGGTTTCCAATACCGTTGGTCCGATTTGAAAGTAGCCTCGTCGGCGACACGTCACTTTGTAATTCAGCGTTTTCGACTGGCCCGCCCACAGCATCATCACCTGCACTCGGTCGCCTTCGATCTCGAGCGCCGACGTCGAAACCGCGCCTACCTGGATCGCTGGCCGCGGCAGCAAGTCTTCGACCAAGATCCACAAGATCGGCAGCCGGCTTTGGTTGGTGAGCATGATTTCGACGTCGATCACCGAGCCGAGTTTGTGTTCGACATTCCCGCTGTGCCGCACCGCGATGGTTGAATCGGTCCAAGTGTTGGCGAGAAACCAATTCACTCCGACAAGAATCGCGGCGGCCACCGCCGCCAGAACCCACAGCGACGCACCAAACAACATGCCAAACAGCAGCACCGCACAGATCCCCGCCACCATCCCAAAGCTCAGCTTGGGTGAGTCGGAATGCGATTGGGCAACAGTCGTGGAGGACATGATTCGATCAACGCGTTTAATTTTACCTCCCCTTTGGGGAGGTCAGAGTCGGCGGTAGCCGGCTCTGGGTGGGGTTCGTTGTGTTAGGAATGGACGTTGCAAGTTCAGTGTCACCAGCCCTCCCCGGCCGCTATCGCGTCCGACCCTCCCAGCGGGAGGGTGAAGTCTGTTACGCCGGAACTTGCACCCCCAGCCCGAGCAAACTAGCGGCCGTCGCCGGTGTAAATAATCGTTGCTCCTTGAGGAGCCTGAGGCCAAGGTGTCGTTCCAGGTGCCCACTCGGTTGGCTGAGTTTTGCGAACTTCGTTCACCGATTCAATCAACCAATCCGGAGCCGACTTATTTTCCTGCATTCCGTATACGTACGGAAGCGGCGGGTCCATCAGCATTGTCTTCTCGCCCAGCGGCGGTCGCTCGCTGCCCGCCTGCTTTAAACGCGCCGACAAGCGAGCCACCACATCGGGGTGCTGCTCCGCTACATCGGTCGTTTCACTCGGATCGTTTGCGACGTTAAACAACATCTCGCCCATCAATTTGAAATCACCCGAGCGAATCGTTGGTAAACGAACGCTGCCGCTGACTTCAAAAATGATCTCGTCTCGCGGACTCGCCTCTCCATGGACAATCGTCTCGGTCATGTCCATCCCATCAATCGGATAGGGGCCGCTCGCGTCACCCCCTGCGATATTGGCAAACGTGGGCAACAAGTCAACGATGTGGATCATCTCGTCGTTGGTCGAGCCGGGGTGAATGTGCCCAGGCCATCGCATCACGCAGGGAACTCGCACGCCGCCTTCGAAAGTTGTGTTCTTGGTTCCGCGGTAAGGCCGATTCATCTCTTCGGTCAAACCGCCATTGTCGTTGGCAAAGATCACCAACGTGTTCTGAGTAAACCCATGCTGATCCACTGCTCCGACGATTCGCCCGATCGCATCATCCAAACACTTCAGCGCTGCTTCACGCGGTGTGTATTTGTCGGTGTGACGCGGAACTTGTTCGATCGGTCCATGGACTGCGTTAAACGGCACGTAAATGAAGAATGGCTGTTTGGCAGTGTTTGCATCCGTTTGACCGGCTCGCTCCGAGATCAACCGCACCGCTTCGTTTGCGATCAAGTCGGTGGTGTACCCTTGCTCTTGAATCGGTTGCTGATTGCGGTGCCAATCGTAAACCGCATAGCGTGCCGGGGCGTTGTGAGGAATGGTGTAGTTGTTGTAGTCGATCCCCCAAGCATAGTGACCGTATTGATGATCAAAACCTTGTCCCATTGGCAAATGTTCAGGCAACCATTCGCCACAATGCCACTTGCCTGTGATTGCGGTGAAATAGCCGACGTCCGACAACACCTCCGCCACGGTGCGTTCTTTGGTATCCAGTGCATGGATTCGCCGCGTTTCCTCGCCGCGTTCGTTTTTCGCGAGTGTCAACCCAAGCTTTGCCAAGTAGCTCGGTTTGCCAAAATCTTCGCTTCGCCAATCCATCCAATTGCGAAACGCGTATCGTCCCGTCATCAATGCGCCCCGGCTCGGTGCACAGACCGAATGCGTATAAAACTGAGTAAGCTTTACACTTTGGCTCGCCAAGTGGTCCATGTTGGGCGTCAACTCGGCATTGCCGCCATTGAACCCAGGCTCGGCCCAGCCCATGTCGTCGGACAACATGAACACAATATTGGGTCGTTCGGCGGATTGAGCATTCAGCTGCGGCGTTTCCATTGCTAGAACCGACGCTATCAACGTCACCACGACAACAAGTCGAGCTCCGCAGCGTGACACAGCCTCCCAGCGTTTCGGTGGGCCGCCAGCCGGACGTGTTAACGGGCACAACGTGCGAGCTAGCGATTGAATCATTTCAGTTCCGTTGGTTGAAGGGCGAAGAAGACATTTTGCATCACGACGCGTGATTGGGATTCACGCTGCCTGCCTATTCTCTTTGCCCAGGTTTCGCAGGTCAATTGCCCGCTGCCATTACGGGCACTCTATCGTCAAATAGAGAATGAACCCCTTGTTCTTTTGGGACGTTGATTTAATACGTGACGCATTTGGTTGTAGCGGAAGTCGTCAAGACTTTCGTTTTCCGGGATAATCGAAACTCTTGACGAGTTCCGCTACCTCAGTAGTTAAGTCGACGTGCCTCACGATCCACTCTCGCTCAGAAAGGCAATCAGGTCCGCCAATTCGTCGAGCGTCATGCTGTCTTCGAGTCCCACGGGCATGATCGATTTTTCGCTTGGTTGCAGCTGCTCGATCTCGTCTCGTGGCACTTCAAAAATATTGCCGTCAGCTCCCTGTAGACGCAATTGATTCTTAGCCCCTGGGCGATCCATTTTCAGTCCCGTTAAAACATGGCCATCACTCGTCAGCACGGTCCAAGGAACGTACAGCGGCCCCACTTCTTTGCTAGGATTCAATATCGATTCGAGCATCCGAGGGCGAGTCATCTGACCCGCCACACGAGTCAAGTCGGGCCCGGTGTTGGTCCCGCGTCCAGAGTGCATGTGGCAATTCGAGCATCCGCGGCGAAAGAACACACGGCGTCCTGCGTCCACATCTTTGCTGTGACCGACCAATTGCATCCATCCCTCAATGTTTTCGCGACTCGGACGTGCCGCGTTGTCTCGGCGAACGTTCGTGTTTCGAACTCGTTTGGTTTCGGCACGCAACACCGAGGGCTGTTTGGGCGCTGACAATCGATTGATGATCACTGCGTAACTCGCCGCCTTGGGGGACAATCCCGCAATCGCGTCGGCACGCGTCTGTTCGTCAATCGTTTCATTCACTGCAATTTTGGCTAGTTCGTCAAATGAGCTGTCGGTCCCGCGAGCGACCAACAATCGAACCACTTCAAGGGACAGTTCGCGGCCGGCTTTCCCATCGACGTATCCACCAAGTTCTTGATCACTCGGCGAGGTTGCATCGGCTGGCAGTCGCTGTAACGCAAGACCGCGAAGTCGGGCCGAGCGAGTCGCATCGCCTGCGAATTCGATCAACCGCTTTTCGATCGCGGGATCGCGACTTCGGCCCGATGCATTTCCCGTCTCTAAATAAGCGATCGTCGCAATCGTGGCCGAAAAAACGGGCGGCGACAAACGATCCTGTTTTAATAACGCCGTGATCGCCGGCAGCTGGTCTTTGCACATCCGCTCTGCCGCCCAACGCAACGACGTCAACACCACCGCATCCGAATCGTCGTCCAATCCAGATGTGATCAACGCGTCACGCGTGGCCGCAGGAACACTTGCTGGATCACACAGCTCTTTCCATCGCCACGCTAACATCTGTCCCACTCGCTGCTGGGTATGGCGCAACTTTTTTTGACCGAGTGCCGTCAGGTGATCGTGCCGGACCAAGCCCGTGATCGCGGCTTGGCGGATGAACGGATCACTGCTTTGCAGTGCGTTTAATCGTTGGTCGAGTGTCGTGGTTTCCGATTCTGCCAACTGTGATGCTTCTTTTTCCGCTACAGTGAATCCAGGCAGCGAGTTGGTTTCGTCCGAATTGGTTTCGATCGGGGCGTTCGCAACACGACTCAGTCGCCACAATCGTCCTTTGCCGTGCACGGGGTAACTGCGGTCGACCCAGTCAGTGAAGTAGATCGAACCATCTTTGGCGATTGCCATTGCCACCGGTCGGAAGTTTTCGTCGCCTTGGACAACGACTTCGGTTTTGCTGGCCCACGACGCTCCGCGGGGATCGAGCGAGTAGCGTTCGATGCGATTGTCACCCCAACTGGTGACCCACAAATGCGAACCATGCTGCATCACCGCACAGCCGGCTTCACCGGTTCCCGCAGCCATCGGCAACGTGCCTGGGAATTCGCCATTCCATGATTGCAGTGGATGAATACCCGCACGCCCAAAACGAAACTGGAATCCATAATCGCCTCCGGACACGACATGCATTAATCGATTGGGCGGCATCGAGTCGGGATCGTTCCCGGCGGCCCATAACCGATTGGCTGAGTCGAAATACAAACCAAATGGATTCCAGAATCCGGTCGCAACACGTTCTACACGGGTGCCATCGGTTTTGCAGCGAAACACGTTGCCTCCTTCGCCACCGCCGACTTGTTTCGATCCGTCGCTGCCGATTAGTTGGTAGGGTTCGCCAAAGTTTTCGCCTTGCCCCACGTACAGCCATCCGTCGGGCCCGAGGGTCAGTCCACCGAGTCCATTGTGCGGATAGTTTGCCGACGTTTCATGCGTCAGCAGCACCACACGTTGATCGGCAACGCCATCGTCATCCGAGTCACGAAGTTTCACCAGTTCGCTTCGCGTCGAAACGGCAAGCCAGCCTTCGCCTAAATTTACGATGTTCATCGTTGCCACGCCTCCTTCGTAGAAGAGACGCTGTCGGTCAAGCACCCCGTCGCCGTTGCTATCGTCAAAGCGATAGATGCGATCCGTTTTCGGACCGTCGTAATGGTCGGGGGGGAAATGGGTATGGCATTCGATCACCATCAGTCGCCCTTGGTCGTCGAGACAGCATCCGGTGGGCGTCACTAGATCAGGCTCGGACGCTATCTGTGTTAACTGCCAATTGGAATCTAGCACCCGCGGCGTTTCCTCGGCAAACGATGGCAACCCGCATATTCCGAGAACCAGACCGAGCAGAGTTGCAGTGGACTGAATTGGCGAGAGACTCCACGCACATAAAGAACATCGAAGCTCGTTGAAACACATTTGCATGGATGGCTTTGCAAGAAAAAAAGGATGGGGTCGGGGCGGGACGAGAAGAGGGGCATTGGCGAAGTCACAGATTATACCCTTCACTGCACTAGCGTGCTTTGCAATGCAAATAGCAAGGGTATTTGCGTCACGCGAAAAAGGGGCACTGAAGCACACGACCTGCTTGCGATCGCGTGTGTCGCATTCGCACATCTAAGCGGAAATATGAGCGTCAGTGCCCTACCGGATGCTGAAGTTCGCACACGGGGTGTGCCGCGGTGCTGGACATCCTGGCGTTCGGACGACTTGGATTCGCTTTGGTACGTGTCTTGCTTCTGCGAAAAGGTGATGTTGTTCAAGATCAATCGTCACACAGGAAACCAATTCGATGACCATCAGTGTTAACTCCGCTGCCCAATCTCACGCCGATCATCGTCACTGGAAAAGTGACGTCGAGTGCTGGAGCGAAGACATCCAGAATTGGCGAATGGAGCATTGTGCAGCGATTGTGCAATTGCAGGAGGCAGTGAAACGGATCAACGAGCATGGCAAGGCACTTGACGAGCATGCCAATGCTGTAGCCTCACTGGAAACATCGCTCAAGGCTCATGAAAAGAATCTGGCCGCCAGCTTGCAAAACGGTTCTGACGCGGCGCTCGATGACAGGATGAATGACCAGCACGCGAAGCAGACCGAGTTGCACCTGTGTCAGCAGAACGCTCACGAGCGAATGAAAAAGCATCATCACCAAGCCATCGCCAAAGTCGCGATGCTAAAACACGCACTTGAGGAAGCTTGTTAGTAGCCGGTTCGTCACCCTGCAGGCCGGACCGTAGCGGAATTCCCGCACCATGCATTTGTCTTCCTGCCGAGGAGGGTTGGTGACGCTGAGCTTGCACGTGACATCGCGTTCGGTCGCCGGATGTGCGTCGCTATCGCGTTTTGATCCGGCCTACGATGCACCTCGTGTCTACGTTAGCCCGGCCATCGCAAATGCTTATGGCGTGATTGGTGAAATTGTGAACTCGTAGTGCAGCGGCTTGTCACCAGGGATCGTGTACTCCGCATGTGTTCGGGCTCCCCATGAATTGTCGCCACCCACGCCTTGCAATTTTGCGTCGATGCTAATCAGGTTGAAATCGCGTCGCGGCAATTCATAAGGATGCGACGCGGATTCCACGTCCTCGATCGTGAACGGCCACGCACTGACGCTCAGCGGTTCACTGCCTGTGAACTTCAGTCCGCGTCCCGATTGGTCAACAACTGAGATCCAGCGTACATCGGTTCGGTTGCCCACATCCTGCGTTCGGCAGTACGGGTGCACCATCTTGTCGACACTCGAGTCGTAGACCGCGATCTCGCCCCCCGTTTTTCGATCCCAGTATGTTTCTTGCGGGCCGCGTCCATACCACCGAACTTGATCCATCGATTCGGGCAGCTTTACTTGCATTCCAAAACGAGGGAGCAGTGGGCGTTTGCCTGTGCCGGGGCGGTAATCCGAAACTACGTGGATATTTCCTTGGGAATCGACCGAGTACTTGAGCGTCAATCGGGCATTGCCCACCGGAAGTTCTGCATGTGTGACGATGTCGACGTGGTCCTCGGTTTCATTGACAGTCATTTTTGTGAGTGTTCGTTTCTCGGCCGCATTTCGCCACACGCCCAACCGACTCATGTATTTGTTGCGGTATTGGTTGTCGTTCGGCGCTTTCCAAAACTGAGGGACAAGCGGTCCCGAGATCAGTGTGTGTCCATCCACTTCAAGCAAACTCAGTTCTCCGCTGCTTGCGTCAAACGTGGCGACGGTTTTGTTCGCAGTCACTTGAACGTGGTCATCGGTTTTGGCAACCGTAATTGCGGCGTTTCCCACAGCATCGGTGGTCGGATCCGCAGTGGATCCTTCGAGCACGAATTGGTCCCACGCGACACGGTGCCCGGCATCGGCCCAAGGCAGGTCTGCGGGCAACTCAAACGAAACCGTTAATAAATACTCGCCTGGTTCGTCCTTCAAGTCGTCAAGCGGAACGGTGATTTCTTGGCTTGATAGCGGTTGGACGTTCAGTCGATCGAGTGTGCCTGAACGAACCGGTTCTCCATCGCGGCGAATTACCCAATTGGCAATGAATTCGTCCAGATTGGTGAACAGGAACTTGTTTTCTACTTTGAACTTTCCGTTCGCCAAATCCGCGGCCGTCACCTTGATGTTTTGATGAACCTTTTTGACTTCCCAGATGTGAGGATTCAATCGTCGATCGGGCTGGACCAATCCGTTCATGCAGAAATTGCCATCGTTTGGTTGGTCACCAAAATCGCCTCCATAGGCAAAGAACGTGTCGGGGCTATCGGCAGGTCGCTGCAGTGTGCTCGACTTCCGCAGATCGAGGTCCAGTACCAGTCCATTCGTACTCCGCTGTTCGACGCCCTTGACCTCTTCGTCCGACAATGCCCGGTCATAAATTCTCGCTTCGCGGATCGGCAACGAAGTTACCCGATCGGTGACTTCCGAGTTGCGGCCAATATTGACTTCAAAAGCACTGGGACTCAATTCGCCTTGCAGTTCCTTTTCACCGACAAGGTTTCCGTTGACGTAAAGTTGTTGTTGTTTGCCGTCATAGGTTGCTGTGATGCGGTTAAAACCTTTGCCTAAATTTGCGTCGGCGTAAGGAACACTCAGCCCTTTCCATGCATTGGCGTACAGTGTGAAATTGATTCCGCCGCCGTCGAGTCGTAGCAAGTATTGATGGTCACCCTTTGAAATCAGCGGACAAAAAACCGAAGCATGATTGCCAAAGATCACAGCTTCTAGCGTCAGCGTTTTTGTTAGCTGTAGCGAGTCCGATTGAGCGACCACGACCGCGCCGGTTACTCCTTTTTCCGGATCGGACTCGCCGAGAACTTTGGCGGTTTTGTTGGAGTCCTGTTGGTCGGTCACGATTTGAATGGTAGGGATCGGTTTGCGAAGTCCTTGGTCAACCCAGTCCCAAATGAAGCCGCCTTGCAAATGATCGTGGGACTCGATCGCGTCCCAATAATCTTGGAAGTTGCCAACGCTGTTGCCCATCGCGTGTGCGTACTCACACAAGATCAGTGGGCGGTCAGGGTTCTGCGATGCGTACTTCACGATCTCGCCAATGCCGGCATACATCGGGCAGCGAATGTCTGTGTTCCGATCACCGTAGCCCGCCCGTTCGTACTGGACGGGACGTGACGGATCGCGTTGCTTGATCCAGTCGTAGTCGGCCATGAAATTCACTCCATTTCCGGCCTCGTTGCCAAGCGACCAAATAATCACCGACGGATGGTTTTTGTCTCGTTCCACCATGCGAACGGTGCGATCCATGTGGGCTTTGCCCCAGGCCGGATCTTTCGCCAGCGATTCACCGCCATAGCCCATGCCGTGCGATTCAATATTTGCTTCGTCGACCATGTACAATCCGTATTGGTCACAAAGATCGTACCACTGAGGATCGTTCGGATAGTGGCTGGTGCGGACGGCGTTGATGTTAAATTGCTTCATCAACTTGATGTCTTCGATCATCGACGCGATCGAAACGGTATGCCCAGTATCGGGATCATGTTCGTGCCGATTAACTCCTTTTAAATAGACGTATTTACCGTTGATATGCAGGTGGCCTTGCTTGATTTCGACTTTGCGGAATCCAACGCGTGCAGTGCTCACTTCGATCACTTTGCCTTGGTCATCCTGCAAGGTTAAAAACAGTCGATAAAGGTTCGGCTTCTCTGCAGACCAAAGCTTGGGTGCGACCACGTCTTTGGTTAACGTTCGGCTCGTGGAACTTTTTGCAGGGACCTTGCCAGTCGCAATCACGTCACGAAAGACCGTTTTGTCGCGATCGTCGATCAATTCGGCTTCGATCGTGAAACTCTGTTCCATGTCGTTTGCATTGGCAACTTCGACATCGACAGACAACTTCGCGTCTTTGTAATCCGAGTCCAAGTCGGTATGCACAAAAAAGTCACGGACTTGGAGCGGGGCCGCTGACCAGAGAAAGACGTCGCGAAAGATCCCGCTGAGCCGCCAAAAGTCTTGGTCCTCGAGATAGCTGCCGTCGCTGTAGCGATAGACCTCGACCGCCAGAGTGTTGTCACCAGGTTTCAAATAGGACGTGATGTTGAACAGTGCCGCTGTACGACTGTCTTGGCTATACCCTACTTTTTCGCCATTGACCCAAAGGTAAAAAGCCGAGTCGACACCGTTGAATTGCAAAAACGTTTGTCGCCCCGACCAGTCATCGGGAATCGTGAATTGCCGGCGGTACGAACCCACCGGATTGCGATGATCAAAATTGGTGAAGTGTTTCGGAGGTTCGCCCATCACACGAGGCGGGTCTTTTTTGAACGGATAGGGCATGTTGGTATAGATCGGAACGCCGTAACCGTGCATTTGCCAATTGCTGGGTACTGCGAGATCATCCCACCCGCGCACGTCAAAATCAGGTCGGTAAAAATTGACCGGCCGCTCACTCGGCTGCTTCACCCAGTTAAATTTCCAGATTCCATTAAGACTTTGAAAATAAGGCGTCGCTTCGGGCGTTGCCTGCATCGCACCTTCGCGGTCCAGGAAGGGCAGCGATGTTGCACGCGCCGGTTCTTTGTTGCGTGAGACAACTTGTTCGTTTTCCCAGTCGTTGGGTTCTGCGAATACATCGCCCCCCCACAAACACGTGCAAGCCACCATTGCGGCCCCAATGGCCCAGCGAATGGGCATGGTCGATCGCGGTTGTTCGAATCCGTTGGCACACTTGGCTTGATGCATCTCGGTCTCGCTATTCATGTTGCAAATGGGACGGGGCAGTTGGGGGGCATCGATTTCGCGTTGGGAGTGAGTCGTTTCATTAGTCTAATGGAATCGCCGTTCGCTCGCACATCCACGAGACACTGAAACGCTACAATCGGAGGTCGATTCATGGCGAACCCACAAGGTGGCTGGTTCGACTCGCCACGGCTCGACAAAACCCGGTGTGTTTCCATCTTCAAATTAATCTTGAATGTCTTCTCTGACGCCAATTCTTTCGATCTACAACGCGGAAAAGTCGCATGGCAAAACGCGTGCGCTCCGAGGACTCTCGCTTGATTTGTACCCAGGCGAACTTCTGGGGTTGCTCGGCCCCAACGGTGCTGGCAAAACCAGTTTGATTCGCTGTTTAGCCGGACGCAGTCGGTTGGATCGAGGAGCGTTTAGATTTGCGGTCGGAACCGACCGCAAACATTCGCTCGGAGTGGTTCCGCAGAGTATCGCAGTTTATGAGGATATGACCGCTCAGCAGAACCTGCGAGCATTTGGAAAACTGCATGCGGTTGATCGCCACCAGCTCGGCGAACGAGTCGACCACGCGCTGAAGTGGGCAAACCTCACCGATCGTCGTCACCACCTGGTGAAAACGTTTTCAGGCGGGATGCAGCGGCGACTCAATATCGCATGCAGTGTGTTGCATCATCCTGCGGTCTTACTGCTCGACGAGCCTACGGTGGGTGTCGATCCTCAGAGTCGAGGCCGCATCTATGAAATGATCGATGATCTGCGTGATCGTGGCACTGCCATCCTGTTAACCACTCATCAATTGGACGAGGCACAATATCGTTGTGACCGGATCGCCATCGTGGATCAGGGGACTGTGATTCGTCAAGGAACGCTCGACGAATTGATCGCCAGCACCGTCGGCCATTGCCAACAATTGCGGATTCGATTTCAAAGCGTTGTCGATGCCACACGCTATGGACTATTGATGGATGAATCGGGGTTAAATGGCAGGTGCATGATTTCGGATGCTGCAACCCAGCTAGCAGAGATGTTGAGCAACCTTGATCGTGATGGGCATCGAATTGAACAAGTTCATTTGCAGCAACCCACGCTTGAGGATGTCTTCTTGCATTTGACCGGCAAGGAGTTGCGAGAATGATTCGAACGATTTTCCAAATCTCGCTGCAACGTTTATGGAACAACAAGCAAGAGCTCGTGATGGTGCTGGTTTTGCCCATCCTGTTCTTCAGTATTTTTGCGATGATTTTTAGCCGTGGGGTCAGCAGTGGCGAGTCTGCGATCAACGTGGCGATCATCGACGACGACATGACTGCGACGAGCCGGCGGATCGTCAAGATGTTGAAGCAGCAATCGGCGATTCACGTCGAACTGGGACTTCTGAACACAACCGAGCAATGGACGCTTGAGCGACTGACGCGTGTCGTCATGCGAGACCACGGCGTTGCCATCGTGGTATATCTGCCAGCCGGCATCGAAGCCAATTTGAAATCGCGGTCCAAGTCAACTGTCCAACTTTTGAGCGAAGGCAGCAATCCAATCGGTGATCAGATCATGCTGTTGATGCTGTCGCAAGTGATTGCTGCTGCGAGTATCGAACCGCTGCGATCCCGCTCGGATGGAGCCAATTCGGTCGGGGCCATCCCCTCCTCAAACGCCGATGGCACCTCACTTATCGACGTGCAAACGACGGATCTATTTGGCGCCGACAAACACAATCCGAAGATCGCAATGTATGCGGCCGGAATTGCGGTGATGTTCCTGCTGTTTTCGGCGACTGGCGCGGGCGGTAGCCTGCTCGAAGAACACGAAGCCGGGACGCTCGACCGTTTGTTATCGAGCCAGTTGAGTGTCACCGAATTGTTGGCTGGCAAGTGGCTCTACATCACTTGCCTTGGTTGTGTGCAATTGACCGTGATGTTCCTGTGGGCCCAACAAGTTTTCTCGGTCGATCTATTTGGCCATCTCAGCGGATTTGCGGTGATGACCGTCTGCACAGCGTCGGCTACAGCGAGTTTGGGAATTTGTCTCGCTGTGTTTTGTCGTTCTCGCACACAATTGACTGCGGTGTCGACCGTACTAATCCTGACGATGTCGGCGCTGGGCGGCAGCATGGTGCCGCGTTACGTCATGAGCCAAGAAATGCAGCGGTGGGGCCAACTGACGTTTAATGCCTGGGCGCTTGATGGTTTTCAGAAAGTGTTCTGGTACGACTTACCCGTCGCGGCACTTCGGCTTGAAATCACCATTTTGCTAGGCATGTCAGTGATTCTGGCCTGCGTGGCAAGATTGTATGCGGATCGCTGGGATTCACGCTAAGGTCGATCGCCGGATTGGAACGGATTTGATCTTGCAAATATGCAAAGCAAGGGGCAAATCAAGGGAAATTGCGACAGAGGCTCAAGCGAAGTGTGCGGTTTTGGAGCAGTATTCTGACTTCCGCTTTTGTCCCCACCTTTAGTTCGTCGCGGTTTTCGCATTCAATGGAACCTGGCAATTTGATATGAGGTTAAATTCGCCAGCTCCCCTTTCGCGGAAGCGGCCCAGCTTCCCTCTTTCTTCACCTCTCGCAGCAATTTGTCATGCCCGACAGTCTTTATATCGCGACGAATGAAAACGCGACCGGAAAGCGAATGGTCGCCCTTGGGGTAATGGAATTAGCGATGCGTCGCTTCGACCGCGTGCAATTCTTTCGTCCCGTCGTTCGCACCACTCCGCACGAAGACCAAAGTATTCGGTTGATGCGATCGCGTTACCAGATCACGACGAACCCGGATGAGATGGCGGGGGTGACGCGAAGCGAAGCACGCCGGATGTTGGCGGAAGATCGTTACGACGCGTTGATCCAGCGAATACAACAAAATTTCAAACGCTTGCAGGAGACCTGCGACTTTGTCGTCGTCGAAGGGACGAGTTTTCAAGGATTGGCGCAAGAAATTGAATTCGAGTTGAACTCGGATATCGCCGTCAATCTTGGCTGCGCGATCATGCCGGTCTATTCGGCACGCGGGAAAAGTGTCGAAGAGAGTGTGCAGTCGATCCATATCGGTAACGACAGTATTTCGGACCGTGGCGGCCAGGTGATTGCTACGGTGCTAAACCAAATCGATGCTGCGAAGGAATCGGAATTGCACGAAGCCTACACCGCTGCGTCGTTGGGATCCGCTGCACCTCTTTACATGCTTCCGGAAGAACCGCTGCTGCGTCAACCGACACTTCGCGAGATTCAAGTGGGACTCGATGCGACGAAGTTTAGCGGTGATGAAACAACATTCGATCGCGAGGTGACTCGATTAAAAGTCGCTGCAATGTTGCTGCCGGACTTTCTCGAGCGTTTGCACCCTTCGAGTCTGGTGATCACGCCGGGGGATCGCAGCGATATTTTAGCGGGCTGTGCCTTGGCGTCTCTGGATGCAAACGGACCATCGCCTGCGGGAATCTTGTTGACCGGCGGGATACTGCCGCCGCTGGCGGTCCAGCAATTGATTTGCAACACGTCCGGCATCCCTGTTTTATTGACGTCGGTCGATACGTTTACGGCGGCAACCGAAGCGTCAAAAATCCGCGCTGAAATCGGCGAACATTCGCCTCGGAAAATTGATTCCGCGCTTGGCTTGTTCGAGCAGTACATCGACGCGGAAGATCTCGCCACACGTTTGCAGGCTCCGGACACCCACCGCGTCACTCCGATGCTGTTTGAATACTCGTTGATTCAACGTGCCCGAGAGAAACGAGCTCGCATCGTGTTGCCGGAGGGCAGTGAGTCTCGCATTTTGCAAGCGGTCGATGTGCTTCGCCGCCGTGATGTTGCCGATATTGTTCTGCTGGGTGATCCTGTCGCGATCCGTGCTGCGGCAAGTCACGTGGGCGTTGCGATTCCCGAATCGGGCGTGGAGATCATTGATCCCAAAAACTCACCGCTTCGCGAATCCTTTATTAAAGAATATTACGAGATGCGAAAACACAAAGGGGTGACGATGGACGTCGCGAGTGACCGCATGCTCGAAGTCAGTTATTTCGGCACGATGATGGTCGAAAAGGGGCTCGCTGGCGGGATGGTCTCAGGATCGATCCACACCACTGCAAACACGATTCGCCCCGCTTTTGAATTCATCAAGACGCGTGAAGGCGTCGGCTGTGTCAGTAGCGTCTTTTTGATGTGTCTGAAACACGATGTTTTGGTCTATGGCGACTGTGCGGTGATCGCCAACCCGACTGCTGATCAGCTTGCTGAAATCGCATCCAGCAGTTCGGATACTGCGAGGCAATTTGGCATCGAGCCGCGTGTCGCGATGCTTTCGTATTCGACCGGCGAAAGTGGACACGGTGCGGATGTCGAGCGAGTACGCGAAGCCACCGCGATACTGAAACGCAAACGCCCCGAACTGCTCGTCGAAGGCCCGCTGCAATACGACGCAGCGATCGATCCCGCTGTGGCGGCCACGAAAATGCCCAGCAGCACGGTGGCCGGACGTGCAACCGTGTTCATCTTTCCTGACCTCAATACCGGCAACAATACCTACAAGGCAGTGCAGCGATCCGCCGGCGCGGTTGCGATTGGTCCCGTGCTGCAAGGTTTGCGAAAACCGGTGAACGATTTGTCACGAGGATGTACGGTCGCGGATATCGTGAACACCGTTGCCATCACTGCGATCCAGGCTCAAGACTCATGAACATCCTTGTCTTCAATGTTGGCAGCACCACACTGAAATATGCCTGTATCGACTCCGTGTCCGGAACACGATTGACCGAAGGGCTTGTCGATCGCATTGGTCAAGTCGGCGGCGACGCAGCTGATCATCTTACGGCGGCTCGAATCGCGTTGGATCGGCACAAGGACCTCGATCTGGCTGCGATTGGACACCGAGTGGTGCAAGGGGGCGATCGCTTTGCAGTCCCCACGCTCGTAGATGAGAATGTGCTGGTGGAACTTGCTACGCTCGACACCCTTGCGCCGCTACACAATCCGTCGGCACGGGCGGTCATCGAGGCCATGACAGCTTTAAAACTTCCGATCCCGCAAGTCTTGGTTTTCGATACAGCGTACTTTGCCAGCCTGCCGCCCAAAGCATACCGCTACGCTATCGCCACCTGGGCGTACACCGAGCACGGTGTGCGCCGCTACGGGGCTCACGGTACATCGCATCGTTACGTTACCCAACAGGCAATCAAATACCTTGAGGCAACGCCGCAGGCCAGTCGTATTATTTCGCTGCATCTCGGCGGTGGGGCCAGTGTGACCGCTTCGATCGACGGCGTTGCGATCGATACATCGATGGGGATGACTCCGCTAGAAGGGTTGGTCATGGCATCGAGAACCGGTGACATCGACGCCTCAGTGCCGCTCTATCTGATGCGGCAAACGGGAAAGTCGGTTGACGAAATGGATGCCCTGCTCAACAAACAAAGTGGATTGCTGGGGCTTTGTGGCGATGTCGACATGCGAACGGTCCTGACCCGGCGAAGTCAGGGCGATGCCACTGCGTCGCTGGCGATTGAAATCTATATCCACCGGATTTTAAAATACATCGGGGGTTATTTTGCGATTCTGGGCGGACTCGATGCCTTGGTCTTCACCGCAGGCGTCGGTGAGAATGCGGCCGAAATTCGCAAGTTGGTTACCACACCGCTGGCTCATCTAGGGATCGCGATTGATCCCGAGGTGAATGAAACCTCCTTGGCAGGGCGATCGATTGTGGATTTGTCTGATGCGAGTGCCACGGTTCGCACGTTGGTGGTGGCGACGGATGAAGAACAAGCGATCGCCAAGCAGGTCTACGAACACCTGTTTTCGTAACGCGAATGATGCGTCAATCCGGCTGTGAAACGGGCCGGAGTGATCGGACTCACGAGCGATGTCCGAGCGAGTATGATGATGGGGACCGTTCTCGATCTCTTCCTCATCCCGCACGACCGGACACCATGTTGCGCACCCTCTCTGCTCTGCTATTGTTCGCCCTGATTTTCGTTGGATTCGACGCTTCAACGGCAATGGCCGAACGGGATCCGATTCGTCTGACGCATGGCCCAATGCTTGGTCTTTCGACGGCCCATAGCGTCAAGGTTTGGGGCCGGACTTCGGACCCCGGTTCGTTTCTGGTTCAATACGGCACTGCGGAAGATGCCTTGGATCAAGTCAGTGACGCCGCCCAAACTCGCATTGAAAATGACAACACCGGCTTCGTGACGTTGGTCAATTTGGAAGCGGACACTCGTTACTACTATCAAATCATTGTGAACGAACGGCCGCATGGACTGCCCGGTTCTTTTCGTACGCTGCCAAGTGCGGGTGAGTCACGAAATCAAGAGCACAACCCGCAGGGCTTGTTCAATTTTCGCTTCCAAATTGGATCGTGTGCGAATCAGAATCCTCTAAATGGGATTGGACACCGCACTCCGACATACGAAACGCTGAACCGCGATTGGGCAGATAAAGTCCACTTTCACGTAATGAATGGTGATTGGCTCTATGAGGAAGAGCGTGAGTATCCCGTGGAAGCTTGGCGTTTAACGCAAGGCGTCGAAGAGGTCCCGAACGTGGTCGACGTGATGCCGACGGTCGTTGGCGTCTGGGAAAACTACAAACTGTATTTGGAGCGTGGTGTTGAAATGGCGGCCTGGCACCGCAACATGCCAAGCCTGTTCACATTCGATGACCATGAACTGATCAATGACATTTGGGGGGCCGCCGAAGCGGGCAAACGGCATCGCCGTGCGGTGTTTCGCGATATCGGAACACAGGCCTGGTACAACTACCTCGGGTGGGCAAATCCGGTCGAGCACTCGCAACCCATTCATTTTGGAAAAGCCGAGATGAAAGCCGGTAGCGACTTGTTGGTCGATGCAAACACTGATTTCACAAAGTTGCCGCTCGATGAGATGCTAAGTTTGCATGTGCATTGGGGCACCAAGGAAGCTGGCACGGATGACATGCAGTATGACAACGACGATGGGCACAAGAACTCGTATGTCTATTCGATTTGCGAAGTCGTCGATGCTCATACAGTGCGGCTGCACATGCCTGCGAAAGTCGATGGCGACGTCAGTTACTCAATCGGCCGACGAAGCTACGGAAAGTTCCGCGTCGCGAATTGTGAATTCTTTCTATTGGATACCCGCGGCGATCGCGGCATGCACGATATCACTCAGCGTGATAAACCTGATGTATCGATCCTGGGTCTGCCGCAGCGTGAATGGCTGCTGAAAAGCATGCAAGAGAGCGATGCTGACTTCTTCTTTGTGATTTCAACGGTTCCTTTCATGATCCCGCACAGTGGGGCGGGCGGTTACGAGGTTTCGGGAAACAAAGAAGAGGCGTGGACCGGTTTTTTTCACGAACGTGAATTGTTGATCGATGCCTGGGAAAAGATGGGCAAGAAAGTATTCGTGATGACCGGTGACCTGCACAACAGCTTTGCGATTAAGGTCACGGAAAACGTCTGGGAGTTTTGTTGTGGACCGCACAACAGCGTCAATCATGTGCCAAAGCTCGACGAAAGTGATCGTCCAGCCACGGGTAAATTCAAGTTCGGGCCACGCGAATGCGACATTCGCTGGAGCTCGTATATCCTTGACGACTTGCCACGACTCGAGCGGCTGTACCCGCATTTTTGTGTCGTGCAAATTAATAACGTCTTTAACATGCCCCAGAAGCTGGGCGGCAAACGCTTGGTCGCCTACCCGCATCCGCAGGTGATCTTTCAGTATTACGATGGCCGAACCGGTGAACTTGATTACGCCGAAGCCATCTCCCTTGATCGGTAATTTTCAACTCAAAGAGATTTCAGCCATGAGACTCGAATTGAATTGGTTTGCAGGATGGTTGGCGTGCTTGCTGCTCGCGAGCTCACCCATAACGACGGTCCAAGCCAAGGAAAACGCGACTGTGATACAAATGGAACTCGATCCCATCGACAACAAGCGTGATCGCACGGTTCCGCTGAGGATCTATCTTGCAGAACGAGACACCCCGCAGCCGGTGGTGTTGTTTTCACACGGACTTGGCGGTTCACGCGAGAACAACCGTTATCTGGGCGAACATTGGGCCAAGGGTGGGTTCGTCGGCGTCTTTATGCAGCACGCAGGCAGCGATCGAGAAATCCTAAAGTCTGGGTCGCTGGGCCAGCGTTTTAGTAAGTTGAAGGATTCGGCGAATGCGAAGAACGCAACCGACCGCTACACCGATGTTTCGTTCGTGATTGATCAATTGCAGCAATGGAACGAGCAACCCGAGCATCCATTTTTCGGCAAGCTGGATCTGAATCGGATTGGGATGAGCGGACATAGCTTTGGCGCCGTAACGACGCTGGGGGTTGCCGGTCGCCGCTTCGTCACTCGCAACAATTACCACGAGCCACGCGTCGATGCTTTTTTTGCGATGAGCCCTTCGTTGGCGAAGGGAATCTCGGCTGATAACGCTTTTGGCAAAATTCGGTACCCCGTGCTGTGCATGACCGGCACCAACGACGATAGCCCGATCGATCCGCGAACAACGCCGGAATCACGGCAAGAAGTGTTCAAGGCGCTTCCCAGCGGAGATAAGTTCCAGCTGGTTTTCGATGGCGGCCATCATTTTACATTTGGTGACACGCCACGGTTACGCGCTCGCAATCGTGACCCCGGTCATCATCTGGCGATCCAGAAAATCAGTCTGGCGTTTTGGAAGGCCTATTTGCTCGAAGACATCGAGGCGAAGAAGTGGCTGAAATCGGAAATGCCCAAATCCGACGATACTCTAAAGCCGAACGATGATTGGCAGTGGAAGTGAGCCGCTAAGCAGTTAGTTATGATCCGGCGGAGGGTTGTTCTGGCTCGTCCATATCAACGGGTTTCGGAGGCACGATGCCGCTCGTTCTCACTTCTTCGTTGAAATCGAGAATGGTTTTGACCACATCGATTAGCTGGTCCAAGCGGAACGGTTTGAAGAGAACGCCCTTGGCGTGCAGACCGTTTTGGCGAGCTTTGACAATCGAGTGGCCTGGGTCGTAGCCAAACCCGGTCATCAACACCATCGGCACATAGTCCATGATCTTGCCGAGTCGCAGCATCAGTTGGTACCCGCTGTAATCGGGAAGTTTGATGTCGCTGATGATCACGTCGTAGATGGTCGAGTCGTCACTGCCGCGAACCATCAAAACAGCTTCGTCGCCTTTGTGGGCGGTTTCGACGATGCATCCATAGCGTTCGAGTAACTGATGCGCGTCCTCACGGACTTGTTCGTCGGCGTCGACCACCAGGATACGTTTGCCACGAAGTGAAACGTGGTGAGCCGATTCGCCGCCCACAGGAACAGCTTCCAATGGCGTCATCCGCTGTCCGATCTGTTGGATCGTTTGCTTGATGTCGCGAGCATTCCGCAAGATACGCTTTAGCCGATCGACCACTTCGGAACTGTGACCAATGTATTGCTCCATCACGTTGACGGCATCGTTTAGGATTTCGTCGACCGGAAGGGCCACTGCTCCGTGGATCGCATCACAGCTTTGCTGAGCGGTATTGGCTTTTTGGGCTACCAGCAATTCCAGCGTGTTCAGTGCGAAGGCAATATCGCGAGCAAAGATCTCGAGAAACTGTAGATCACTATCACCGAACGCATTGATTTCAGGACTTTCGATGTTGATCGTGCCCAGCACTTGATCATGCAGCATCAAAGGAACCGTCAGCGAACTGCGAGAATCCGCCACCCCTGGGATAAACAAAGGGTCGTTGATCACGTCGTGGCAAATGTAGCTGACACCGCTGGCGGCGACATAACCGGTGATCCCGTTGCCTTGCGGGTGAGCGATCAATTGTCGATCGGCAGCGTCTTGGTCGATCCCGACGCTCAGCAGGGGCATCAAGTTTCCGGTGGCTTGTTCGAGCAAGCGGATCTCGATGATGTTGAAGTTCAGCAGGTTGCTGAGGTAGTGGCGAATGTTTTCTTTGAGAAGATCAATTCGCTCATCGACTTCCATCATAAAGATTTCGGTCGGACGAAGATCGGCGAGTTCGCGGCCCGCCTGGTGAATTGCTGCCAATTTGTTTTGCTGCAGGATCTCTGCGGTGATGTCGCTGACCGTGACCACAAGTTGGCGGCTGTGGACCGGGTGAACCATCGGTGCCGCGTGAACTTGGAAATAGCGGCTGTCTTCGGTGTGCAGCGTGCTGTTGCTCTCGTCACCCGTGGCCAATGCGGTATGAAACGGACAAAAGTCGGGGCCCATGATTTCAGGGTTCGACAGCATTTCGTAGAAGTTGAGGCCTATCGACGATTCGGTACGCCCCGACCACTCAACCAAGCGGCGATTGGCCCACAAGACTCGCAGGTCCGCGTCAAGCAGTGCGACACCTTCGGGCATATCCCGCAACATGATGCCGCTTTGCGAAATACCACGCAATTCGCTGATTTTTGGCAATTGATCGCGAGCGATCCAAACACCTTCGATAGAGGGATCATCCAATTGATCCACGACGGCAACCGATGTATCGACAACGACGATTTCTTCGTCGCCGATATCCGCCGGAAGCGTTACCGGGTCGCCAATACAAATCAGTTTGCGAGGCATTGTTAGATTCTGTGTTGTTTGTGTCGATCGATTCATCGATCTTTCCCTCACCCACTCAGATGAACATGCACTTTATTGTAGTTTCGTCAACACGTATCGTCTGCGACTGATTTCCGAACCACATTCACGAGGCCCGCTTCCTTCGCTTCCTGTAAGGCCTCGGTTGATTCGGCAGCTCGATCTTCGCAAAGGGGAATCGATGGAACCCTATGATCCGCGAAAACACCCCACGAGGAAAGCCACTACCATGCATCCTGACACCTGAAAGTCATTTTCAGTTGGAATATTACCAAAGTCTCTCTAGCGTTTGACGTTCGAATTGCCTCCGCAAAGCACTGCCCCACTAGCAGTCGCAGTTGCCGTCGTATAAATCTCAACGTCAGATCTGTGATCTGGGGAACTGTTTTTTGGGGACAATTCGCAGCGTACTCTCATTGCCTGCCTAAGCGTTCACTATCTTGAGTGCATCATAAAGAATCGATGTGGTTTTGTCATAGAGATGAAATTGCAAGTGCTCATTACGGCACCCTTTTCGCCTTCGGTGTCGGGACAAGACGCCAAATCGCTTCATTGTGAAATCGTGGCCGCATCGCAATTTGTGATTTTCCAGCGATTTGCAGCGACGGCGCCTACACGGCCCGCCTCAGATTGCTTCGCAATCGGGATGGACGAATCCCAGGCGGCGTGAACGAAACGGCGGAATGGGACTCCCCATTTGTCGAAAAAATTGCAGTGCAGCTCGGCATGCCGCCCTCCCCGATTTCACTTGGCCGGATTGCCTGTTTTCGAAATCGTCGGTTGTTCATGCTAAGCAGTTAGGCAGGAATCATTGGGTGAGATCCCGTTAGCCGTTTGGACGCTAGCCCCGGTTCAGCGCCGGAACCGTGGCTAGCGGGTTGTTAATTTAATCCAAATGCAAATCGCAGCGGTGAGCCGTTGGCCGTGAGGCACCGGGTAATGCGTGGGACCCGGCCGCTCACGCGTGAGCGGCTCACGAAATCAACAGCCCGCTAGCGCCAAAACGGCCAATCTACTGAAAGACTCCTGCCTAACTGCTTAGCGATGCGGTCTTCGAGCTGAAGGGACGCGTTGTCTGTAGATCGTTCGCGGAATTCTGTAGCCAGCAAGCAAGCATTGGGCAGGGCAGCAATGAACAGGGCGGAGTCCCCGTCGGATGTCAAACCTTGAAGAGCCTTGGCGAGTGGGGCTGCAGGGTGTGTGTGATCGCGAACTGCTTGATCCGTTGCCTGGTCGTTGCCAGCTAGGGTAGATCCCGTTTCGTGGCGGGATCGTTTTATGCTGCCTCTCGATCTCGAGATGTCCATCATTCCGGATTCCGGTCTCGCCAAGACGTCGATTTCGTTCCCCGGTAGCGGCAAGTAACAGCCTGTCGAACTTGTCTTCCACTGT
Organism: Novipirellula methanifontis; assembly: GCF_052161655.1. Lineage (GTDB taxonomy): Bacteria > Planctomycetota > Planctomycetia > Pirellulales > Pirellulaceae > Novipirellula. The sequence goes on along the minus strand of NZ_CP197418.1, from coordinate 2,699,352 downwards.
CACGAGTGCGTGCAGTTGTATCTCGCTCGGGATAGCTCGCCAACGTAATTGCTGCATCCACAGAAAGGGCGTTCACGATGGCGGCCCGATGGCCGTTTTCAAACCTAGCGATCAGGTGCACAGATTGGGCGACGGAGTATTGCATTTCACAATGCATGTTTGGTGAATTTCTAGTCGAAATCTACTTGGAGAAATTTGAGGAGTATCGACGTCCCCAAAGACGCTCTCAGCTTGATATGAAGCTACCGTCAAGTGATTGAGCAAGAACGCTGGACGACGCTAGATGTGAAGCAAAAAAATCGACATCGTGCATCTTGCTATTGAAAAGCGGCCAATAAACGTCGTCATTGCTATAGCGGTTTTGTCCTCGTGGCTGCGCTCGCCAGAACGTGGAGCGTTCCCTGCAGTGGTTCGACGTCTTTTAATCTTACAGGGACGGTAGCTAGCGTTTTGTCGGCGCGTCTGAATCCACCCGGGAAAAAGCGTCAGTAATTGATCTGGCATCTCCTGACACGCTCGGTGCCGGTCGTCTTCCTCGCTTTGTCAATTCAAGTGAAAAAAGTGTTTGCGAATTCCAGAAGTCGATTTAAACTTGGGTGATCATCTATCAGCTTGGTCGCTTTTAGATCGACTTGGTCAACGAATCGTCGCGCTTCTTTCACTGGCATTTCTAACAGCCCTGCAAATAGCATTTTTAAATAGCATTCTCATTGAATTGATTGTTGCCAATATCTCGTACTTTGTTTCGCCTGGACGGCAAAGTGTGCGGCATTGTGACCCCAATTTGATGTCAATGTTTGTATATAAGTATACTATTTCACAATTCGCGACCTTTATTCAATAAGTAATCGTTGACAGTGGGGTTGCACAGTTTAAATTCAACGGCTCAGGGCGTAGGTTCGCCCACTTTACGCAGCCGTTAAAGCTCCTCGTTTTTCTTCTGTTGCCTCACAGGCTGTGAGACGTATTTGGAGGGTACCCCAAGATGAAAGCTCAAATGCTTAAGTATGTATTTGGACTCGTTGCGACACTCGTGTTCGCAGTGAATGTTCAAGCAGGATGTGGTTCATGTGGCGGCTGCGAAAGCGGCGCTGGATGTGTTTCAGGTGGTGGCGTTGCCATGGGTAGCGGCTCTGGTGCCGTTTATGCTGGTGGCGGCTACGCAGGCGGTGCAGATGCCTGCGGTCCCGCAGTTTCGTACCAAACGCAAACCGTAATGCGTTCACAGTACGTGACCGAAACACGCATGGTTCCAACAACGACGTACCAGCGTCAAACGCAAACCCGTATGCGATCCGTTACTCGTCAAGTTGCACGCGTTGAAACCAAGCAACAAGAGTACACCGTAATGGTGCCGCAGACTCAGACTCGTACGGAATCGTACAACGTTCAAGTCGCTGTGCCTTACACCGAAGAAGTGCCTTACACCGTTCAGGTGCCTGTCACGACCCAGGTCGAACAAAGCTATCAAGTATCGGTTCCTTATACCGAAGAAGTAGCACAGACCTACACTGTTAACGTTCCTTACACAGAGAATGTTGATCAGACTTATAACGTTTCGGTTCCTGTTACAGAAACCAAGACGCAATCGTACATGGTTAACGTTCCTTACACCGAGCAAGTTGAGCAAGCTTACACGGTATGCGTTCCTGTACAAAAGGTTCGTGACGTTTCCTATCAAGTAAGCGTTCCTTACACCGAGACGGTAACTCAGAACTACACCGTCAACGTTCCTTACACTGAGACAATCGAACAACCTTATACGGTTTCGGTTCCTCATACTGAGCAAGTTGCACAGACTTACACAGTTAACGTTCCTTACACCGAGCAAGTTGCTCAGTCGTACCAAGTTCGCGTTCCAGTACAACAAACGCACACTGCTTACCGCACCGTTAGCACTTGCGTTCCTGTGACTTCGATGCGAAGCGTTACCCGCGACATGGGCAGCTACCAATGCCAAGCAGTTGAAGTTGGTGGCGGACATTCGCACGGTGGCGGAATCATCGGTGGCGGCCTACTCGGCGGTCATCGTCACGGCCATCACGGTTGTGGTTCATGCTGCTGCTGCAAGCCTGTTTCCACCTGTGGAAGCGGTTGCGACAATGGTTGCGGTGGCGGCGGCGCTTCAGCCGGTGCTGGTTGCGGTCCTCAAATCGCTTATCGTCGCGTTTACGTTCCAAATCCTGTAACGACTCAAGTTCCTTACACGAGCTACCAACGTCAAACGACCCAGGTTCCTTACACCTACACGTCGACAAGCTACACTTGCGAAACTCAAACTCGCATGGTGCCAGTAACTCGTATGCGTGCCGAAACTCGCACTCGTATGGTCAACGTGACCAAGTACACGACTGAGCAACGCACTCGTTCGATCCAAGTTCAAAAATGCCGTCAAGAAACTCGCACCCGCGAAGTTCCTGTGACTCGCACTCGCTTGGAAACTCGTACTCGCCAAGTTCCTTACACCGAAATGGTGAACGAGCAACGCACCCGTACTGTTACGGTTCAAAAGTGCCGTCAAGAAGAACGTACTCGTGAATACAACGTCACGAGCTACCGCACCGAGACTCGCACTCGCAGCGTTCCTGTGACTCGCACGAAGACGGAAACTCGCACTCGCATGGTGCCTGTAACCAAGACTCGTCTTGAAACACGAACTCGTACCGTTCCTCAGACCACGATGACAACGGAAACTCGCACTCGCACTGTAAACCGCACTCGGTTCGAAAACCAAGAGCGTTCACGCGACGTGAACTACACCGTCAACGTTCCTGAGACTCGTACTCGTTCGTACAACGTTACCGTTTACGACACGGTTCAAGAAGAAGTGCCTGAAAACTACACCGTTTGCGTTCCTGTGCAATCGATGCGTGAAGTTCAGGTTCGTGTCCAACGTCAAGTTCCTACGACGATTCAAGTTCCTGTATACGGTGGCGGTAACGGCGCTGGATACGGTGCTGGAGCCGGAGCTGGTTACTCGACCGGAGCTGGTTGCGTAGATTGCGGTGGCAGTGCTCCACAAGCGGTTTACAGCCAAGGTCCAGTGGCCTCGCCTGCACCAATGGCAACGGGCGCTGGTTGCGTCAACTGTGGCAACTAAGCAATTAGCTTTGTTGCAAACGAAACCCTCTAACGTCTGAGGACGTGAGAGCAGAAGGAGCCCCGGAGAACTTAGTTCTTCGGGGTTTTTTCGTTGGCCATCGTAGGCTAAACCGCAGTGTAGGCCGGACCGCAGCAAAGCGAAGTTCCGGCGTCATGGCTGCAGCTAACTTGCAATTGTTCTCGCTGTCTGGCCGATCTGCGTCGCCGTCGAGACTTGATTCGATCTACAGGACTACATGACTTATTCGTCTTCGCCGACGCGGTGCGAACGGCGGATCGAGCGAGTGATCCCGTACCCCATGATCACTGCGGCCGCGCATCCGATAAATCCGGGAACGGAGATGCCCAGTAACAGCGGCGGCACAAGACTGCTGCATAACGAGGCCGAACCCATGAACAATGCGGCCGTCAAAATCCCCAGCACCAATCGGTTGACGATCGGTTCGAGCCGCCGATGTTGCAAGTGAACGTCAAACTTGCCACGTTTGAAATTGTGCAAAATGTCTGCCGCATCTTTGGGCAAAACACTTATCAAATGTTCCCAGTCATCGACATTCGATTTTAGCCGAGCGTAGACTTTTTTTGGCGAGAAACGACGCAGCATCGCTTTTTTGCCATACGGCTCGATCAATTCAGCCAGACAAAAGGTAGGGCTCAGCTGATGGGCGGTCCCCTCCAACATCACCAATACCTTCAGCAGCATAGCCACCTTGGCGGGTAAATAGATTCGGTGTTCACGAATGATCTCTACGATTTCGTGCAGACAGCCGCTCAAGTCGAAGTCCCCGAGCGATTGATACGCGTATTCGTCGATCAATTCTTGGATCGCCGACAATAACTCGGGTTCATCAAAGCCGATGGGAACTTCGCCGACACTCGCAACCACTTCGGTAATCTTGGCCGCGTCTTGTCCCACAGCGGCGATCAAACCCAATTCAAGGTGGTCTCGCAAGGCATTGTCGATGCGTCCCACCATGCCACAGTCGAGGATGCCTAATTCAACGGGCCCGTCGTCTCCGGCAGCTCCGGGCACCGGATTCGCCAACACCATCAAATTTCCTGGATGTGGATCGGCATGATAAAAACCGTCGCGAAAAATCATCTCCACAAACAGACTGGCACCGCGACGAGCAATCTCATCCAAATCGATCCCGGATGCTTCGAGTTGCGATTTTTCCGAGAGACTGATTCCCTCGAAACGCTCCATCGTCAGCACCCGACGAGAGCTCAGGTTGGGGTAGGCTTTGGCAAATCGAATCCCCGGCTCGTTGGCAAAGTTGCGATGGAACCGTTCCATGTTTCGCAACTCGCGATCAAAGTTCAGCTCCTTCATCAAGGTTCTTTGAAACTCTCGCATCGTATTCACAGGCCGATACTGACGCAGCCGGGTCGATTGCTGTTCGGCGATCTCGGCCAGCTTTGTCATGATTTCCAAGTCGTTGACAATGCGTTGTTCGATACCGGCATGTTGCACCTTGACGACGACCGATTGCCCTTCGTGCAGCGTCGCACGGTGGACTTGCCCAATCGAAGCCGATGCCATCGCCGTCGGTTCAAACTCGGCAAATAGGGTGTCAATCGTGGCTCCCAGTTCGGATTCGATCATCGCCACGACCACGTTGGCTTCGTCGGCGGGAGTGTTCGCACGCAGTTGAGCTAGTTCGTCGGCAAGCGGTTTTCCCACCAAGTCAGGACGCGTGCTCAGGACTTGACCAAGCTTGATAAACGTGGTTCCTAGCTCTGTCATCGCGACACGAATCCGCTGCTCGGTCGTCAGTTCCTCGTCCTCGCAATGGCCTCGAATGCGGTTGAGCCAGGGAATGGGGATGTTCGATAACCAGTCGGCCAGCCCGTGCTTGGCAAGCACCGCTACGACTTCGCGAAATCGGTCGGCGTTACGAACGAGTTGCGGGACGTCGATTAGATCCATGTTTGTGTGTTCGGTAACGTTTAAAGAAAAAACAGAGGAAGCTGCGGCATAGACGCAATCATAGCAAGGTAAGCAATACGCCGACGATGACGGGCAATTGTAATTGTAGGCCGGATCAAATCGCGTTAGCGGCGCAGATCCGGCATGATGCGAAAGTGCTGGTGAGTTCGATACAGCCGCTATGTCGGATCTTCGCTTCGCTGCGATCCGGCCTACGCGTTATGATCGCGGGGGACGTGAAATGTATTACTGACGGATGTCTATGCTAGCAAAGTCGCGGCGGGACAGGAATGGAAATTGCGGCCCATGTCTGGAGTGTTCAATCTATTTCACTTCAACATCCACGGAGGATGGACATGATTCAAAATGATTCATTACTGGCTCCTGAAAAGGAGGAACAAATCAAGGCGGTTTTCAACTCCCTTTCCGAGAAAAACAAACGGCGTTACGCTGCCTCCCTGTCGTTGACCCTGCCACATGGCGGGTGTGAGTATCTCAGTCAACTTCTAGGTTGTTCGCATTCCACTATCACTCGTGGGCGAGCTGAACTTGAGCGTCTTAGCAATGCAGACGACCCCGCAGAAGGTAGAGTCCGGAAGAAGGGGGCCGGACGACCAAAAAAGAAGAGGCTCATCCGGAGGTTCTCGATGAGTTAGATGAGATTCTCGATGAGCGAACCGCAGGAAGCCCAACGGACTGTACCGTTCACTGGACTTGTCTTTCCATCAGCGAAATCACGAAACGATTGTGCGAGGCTTGCACTTCCATCTCTCGTCCTGTGGTGGCTCGTCTGTGTCGCGAGAGGAACCTCCGAAAGCGACAACAAGTCAAATCGGTGACCAAAGCTCCCAGCCGTAACCGTGATGAGCAGTTCGGCATTATTGATCAGATGCGAAAGCGGTTTCGCCGTACAAAAGACGCGGTTCTGAGTATCGACAGCAAACAGAAAGAACTGCTGGGTAACGTCCATCGACCGGGTGAAGTTCTTGCCGATGGTCCGATTGATGTGCTCGATCACGCGCTGCCTTCTTACGCCCAAGCGGAGGTGATCACCCACGGGATCTACGCTCCACAACAGAATATTGCCCACATGAATCTAAACACCAGCCATGACACTGGAGCCTTTTCTTGCCATAGTCTGGGATGGTTTTGGAAACACATCGGCCGCCAACTGTTCTCCACGGCTGATCGAATCCTTGTGCTGCTGGACTGTGGTGGGAGCAACAGCAATAAATCAAGTACTTTTAAGTGGCACTTGGGACGTTTGTCAGCTGAGTTCGGGTTACCAATTCAGGTGGCGCACTACCCGGTTTTTTGTTCCAAATACAACCCTATCGAACGTCGCGTTTTTCCGTGGGTCGAGCGGGCCTATAGCGGTCAGCTCTTTACAGCACTTCGGGAGATGGTCATGGCAATTGAATCCCGGGCCACAACCTCAACAGGGCTCGTGACAACCGGCCACATCATCCAAAAGTCATTTACGCCAGCATCACGGAAACAGATCCAACGCACCAAGGACCCTCCTGTAGAATACCTCACGGATCTGCCGGAATATAACTACCGGCTTACACCAGAAATGCATCAACAATAGATTTCACGTCCCGAGCGATCAACGACATTGCGTTGGCCGGATCACCTGCGACAATATTTGCCTTTGGGTGGCACCTCGTTTGCTCGCTTGCGGGTAGGATGGCAGTACGACTGCCATCGCAATTTCATTGGCAAGAAAAACTCAACAAGGAACTCCAGTCGTGAAGCTCGTCTGTTCAGAATGTGGGGCAGTGAACCGGGTGCCCGAATCGAAGTTCACGGACAAACCGGTTTGTGGCAAATGCAAAACCTCGCTACTGCCAAATCACCCAGTGGACTTGTCTGCAGATTTGTTCGCAAAATTCATCACACGCACCGAGCTGCCGGTGCTTGTCGATTTTTGGGCGCCGTGGTGCGGCCCGTGCCGGATGATGGCACCTGCGTTTGCGACGGCGGCCGAAGAGGTGTCGCCTCAGATAATCCTGGCCAAGCTGAATACCGAGGACGCTCCTCAAATTTCTTCTCAGTATGGATCTCGGGCATTCCGACGATGATTCTGTTCCAATCGGGTAACGAATTGAATCGCCAATCAGGAGCGGTCAACACGCAACAAATTGTTGCGTTCGCGCGTCAAGGCTGATCTTGGTTCGCATGTAGTTATCGCCTGCGTTTTCTGCGAGAATAAGATTTCGCAGTGATAACAAATAGCGATTCTTTAGAGGCAACCCGCATGACCAAGCGATTAATTTTTGTCGGCTTGTTCATCGGTGTGCTTGTTGCCTTGGTGTTCTATAGCAAATGGTCACCGGAGCCCGCCCATGTTTCGGGCGTCATCGAAGCCGACGAGATTCGGCTCGGCTCTCGTGTTGGCGGACGAGTTGCTCGCGTCCTGGTCGAGGAAGGTGAAGCGGTGAAGAGCGGCGATGTGCTGGTGGAACTGGAGCCCTTTGATCTTTTGGAACGCGAAGCCCAACTTGAGTTTGCACTCGCCGCACGCGAAGCCGATCTGGCTCGTTTCGTTGCAGGATTTCGAGAAGAAGAAAAACTGCAAGGCAAAGCGAGATTGGATCAATTACAAGCGAGACTCGATCTGTTGACCCAGGGGCCTCGCAAGGAGGAAATCGAAGCCGCGCGAGGCCGGTTGGTGCTCGCTGAAACCGCCAAACGGCTCGCCGAACAAACCTTCGAGCGACAATCGAAACTGGCTCGCAATAATGCGGTTTCCTCTCAGGAACTCGACAATTCCAAAGAAGCACTCGAGGCGGCTGCGGCGAACGTCGTTGTTCGACAACAAGAACTTCGTCTACTGGAAGCCGGCACACGCGAAGAAGAGCTGCGTGAGGCGGCGGCGAATGTCGAACAGGCACGCCAAGCTTGGCAACTGATGCTTCACGGTTATCGTCCTGAGGAAATCGAACAAGCCAAGGCATCACGTGATGCAGCGCAGGCGGAGCTCGATGCGATCCGGCGTCAAAAAGAAGAACTGCGGATCAAAAGCCCGATCGATGGGGTGATCGAAGCATTGGATTTGCAACCGGGCGACATGGTGGCCCCCGGGGCACCGGTGTTGTCGATGTTGGACCGAGATCAGCTTTGGATCCGAGCCTATGTGCCTCAAAACCGTGTTCGCGTCAGTATTGGACAAAAGGTGCGTTTGTCCCTCGATAGTTTTCCCGATGAACCGCTTATGGGAACGATCTCGTTTGTTGCACGACAAGCGGAATTCACGCCCAGCAATGTGCAGACGCTCGAGGAACGGTCCAAGCAAGTTTTTCGCATCAAGGTGACCATCGACGATCCCTCGGATCAATTGCGTCCCGGTTTGATGGCTGACGTTTGGTTGGATTCCGCGGGTGCCGACGAATGAATCCATCGTCTGCGTTGCCGTCGCCCCTGCGTGCTGATCCCGATGCTTCCCCCGTCATTCATGTTCAGTCGCTAACGCGTTCTTTCGGTTCGCTGGTGGCCGTGCGTGACGTCAGTTTTTCGGTGCATCGCGGATCGATCTTTGGTCTGCTGGGACCCAACGGCAGCGGGAAATCGACGATCATTCGCATGTTACTTGGCATCTTGCCGCCGAGTGGTGGTGATGCTCAGGTGCTTGGGATGGATATCCGCAGCGACGCCGAACGGATCAAGCCACGCGTGGGTTACATGTCGCAACAATTCAGTCTGTATGGCGACTTGTCGGTGCAAGAGAACCTCGATTTCTACGGCCGCATTTACGGGCTCGATTCCGATCAATTGGCGCAGCGTCGCGAGCAAGTACTCAACTTAACTGGGTTGGGAAATCGATTACCTCAATTAGCTCGTACGCTGTCCGGCGGTTGGAAACAGCGATTGGCTCTGGCGTGTTCGTTGATTCACGAACCCGAAGTCTTGTTTCTCGATGAGCCGACCGCGGGCATTGATCCGGTCGCACGCAGGCAGCTTTGGGATTTGTTGTTCGAGTTATCTGGCCGTGGGGTGACGCTGTTTGTCACGACGCATTACATGGACGAGGCCGAGCGATGCAGCGAAGTCGGTTATATCTATCAATCGCGGCTATTGGTCCTTGGCAAGCCTCATCAATTGAAAGAATTGCCCGAAGTGAATCCGGCGGGAACGCAGAGGTTCGAAATTCGGTTGCCCAGTCCGGCGCGTCACTTGGTGTCGCTGCGTCAGGTCCCCGAAGTTCATGACGCGACATTGTTCGGAGAGACGATCCACGTGCTGATGGATCAAACTCGCTCGCCCGCTGATGTGCTGCGTCAACTAGGCATTTCACCCGCGGAAGAGACGCGTGAAATCGCACCCAGTTTGGAGGATGTGTTTGTCACGTTGACTCGCAATGCAGAGCGGCGATCGAGTGCGGAGGCCGAATCAACCGAAACCTCGGAACCACTCGCCTCGGATGACGTTCATTTGCCTGCAGCGTCCAGCGCACCCGCCCCACTAAACTCTTTGCAGAATTCGGTTACTGATCCAACTTCTACCCCTCACGGGACGTGGACCGGGTTGTGGGCAGTGTTGCTCAAAGAATTGGTGCACATTCGCCGTCAACCGACCACGTTGTTCTTCATGCTGGTGATCCCAGCGATGCAAACGATCATTTTTGGTTACGCGATTGACACTCAGATCGAACACATCCCGACGGTCGTCTTTAACATGGATGGCCGTCAGATGTCGCGAGAGCTAACCGCAGCGTTTGAAAATACGCGTCGTTTCCAAATCACCGGCCACGTGTGGGACGAAGAATCGTTTCAGCGATCGCTTTCGTCGGGCAACGCAAAAGTGGGCATCCGCATCCCACCGAATTACGTCGATCAATTGCTGCGAGGCGAACAAACACGTTTGCAAGTTTTGATTGATGGCAGTGATTCGCAAGTGGCGACGACGGCACAAAGTACGGCACAACTGCTAGGCATGAATTTGTCGATCCAGTTGGCACGCAAAAAGGGAGACGCTTTGCAATTGGCTCCCGCCCGCGACGCGTCCGGTTCTGGCACGCTACCGATCGAAGTGCGAACACGCATGTTGTATAACCCCGATTTGGACAGCTCTCATTTCTTTGTCCCTGGGTTGGTCGGAATTATCCTGCAATTGGTCACCCTGTTCCTGACTTCGTTCGCCGTTGTTCGCGAACGGGAACTTGGCACGTTAGAGCAATTATTCGTCACGCCGGTGGGCCGCACCGGATTGTTGCTAGGCAAGTTGATGCCGTACGCGTTGGTGGGCTTCGTTTCGCTACTGACCGTAATGGTCGTGATGATCTATGTGTTCGGAGTTGAGATTCGAGGCAGCATCACGTTGCTGCTTGGGTTGTCGATGTTGTTTATGGTTTGCTCGTTGGCCTTGGGGTTATTGGTTTCGACGATCGCCAAAACCCAACTCGAAGCATTCCAGGTTGCCTTTGTGATCATGTTGCCTTCGGTCTTGTTGTCGGGCTTTGTGTTTCCCCGCAGCGAAATGCCGCTGCCGATATACCTGGTTACGTTTGCGATCCCCGTGACGTATTACATCGAAATACTTCGCGGCGTCGTACTCCGCGGTGCAGACATTATTGACCTGATGCCGTGGGTGATTGGGCTGACCATTTGTGGTGCCGTCGTCCTGACGCTCAGCGTGGCAAGATTCCAAAAGCGACTGAGCGGATAAGCCGTTGCAGTATCCGATTTGCGTGCCATCGAGGACGTTGAATGTTTAGACGCGTCCCCACACAACCGTGTTTTTCTTTGAGTTGAGCGGAGTTCATGCTGTGATGAATCGTTGGGAGAAAGTTGAAGGCACGCCATCGATACTTGGTGCGACTTGGGTCGAAGAGGACGAGGCGTTTAATTTCGCACTTTATTCCAAGCACGCCGAGGAGGTGAGGTTGCTGCTGTATTCCAATTCGGATTTAGTCCAACCTGTCTTGGATGTGTCGCTTGACTATTTAAAGAACAAATCAGGGCCGGTCTGGCATTGTCGCGTCAACCGCGAAGCTGCCCGCGACGCAAAGTACTATGCGTATCGCGTCGACGGGCCTCCGCCGCAACCCGGTTACGATTGGCACTGTTTCGACTTTGAAAAGATTTTGCTCGATCCCTCCGCCCACAGCGTTTATTTTCCTAAGGAGTTCAGCCGTGAAGCCGCCTGTAAACCCGGATCCAATGCCGGCCGTGCTCCGCTAGGAGTGCTGCCGACAGAACTCTGCGGATTCGATTGGAGTGATGATCAACAACCGCGTCACGATTCGGATCTCGTTATTTATGAACTGCATGTGAAAGGGTTCACTCAGAATCCCAACTCAGGCGTTCCTGATGCGCATCGCGGTACCTTTCTTGGTGTTGTCGACAAAATTCCGTACCTTGTCGAGTTAGGTGTAACCGCAGTCGAGCTGATGCCAGTCTTTCAATTTGATCCCGACGATCATAATTATTGGGGCTATATGCCGCTCAATTTCTTTTCACCGCATCATGCTTATGCAACGGTTCCGGGGGCGTGTCAGCAGCAGCACGAGTTTCGCACGATGGTAAAGGCGTTGCATGGTGCAGGGATCGAGGTGATTTTGGACGTTGTCTACAACCACACCTGCGAAGGTGACCATCAAGGCCCGGTCTATAGTTTCAAGGGCATCGACAACAGTTCTGCGTACATCATTACTGGTAACCCCGACGCTCCGTTTGCGAACTATAGCGGAACCGGAAACACGTTGCACACGGCGAACCGTGCAGTGCGACGGCACATCGTCGATAGCCTGCGTTTTTGGGATTCGCAAATGCACGTCGACGGGTTCCGATTCGATTTGGCATCGGTGTTCACTCGCAATTCAGACGGCTCGATCAACTTAAAAGATCCACCGATCGTTAGTGAAATCGGAACCGATGCCGACCTTTCAAACAATCGATTGATTGCTGAGCCTTGGGACGCCGACGGTGAATTCCAACTCGGCCAAAAATTCCCAGGCCAACGATGGATGCAGTGGAACGCTCGCTACCGAGATACGTTGCAGCAATTCGTCCGCGGCGACAAGGGATTGGTTGCTGAGTTGATGACTCGATTGTACGGCAGTGCCGATTTGTTTCCCGACGATCGGATGCACGCTTACCAACCAGCGCTGAGCGTTAATTACATCACCTCACATGATGGATTCACGCTATCCGATTTGGTCAGCTACGACCAAAAACGCAACTGGGCCAACGGCAACAACAACACTGACGGATCCAACGAATCAAGCTGGAATTGCGGATGGGAAGGGGACGATGCGGTGCCCAGCGAAGTGATGAAACTTCGCCAACAACAAATCAAAAACTTTATTTGTTTGCTGATGCTATCCAACGGGACGCCCATGTTTCGCATGGGGGACGAGTTCATGCAAACGCAACACGGCAACAACAACCCGTACAATCAAGACAACGAAACGAGTTGGCTCGATTGGTCAAGGCGAACAGAATTCGACGCAATCTTTCGCTTCTTTCAACGGATGATCGCTTTCCGTAAATCGCATCCGTCGATCAGCCGTTCGCGGTTTTGGCGAGACGACGTGAGGTGGTACGGCGCGAGCCATCATGTGGATATGTCCGAATCATCTAATCAGCTCGCGTTCTGCCTACACGGCGCGTCGCAACAAGATGCGGACATCTATGTGATGATCAATGCGGGAACCGATGCCGTCGATTTTGGGATTTTCGAACACGCGATTGGTACGTGGCATCGGGTGGTCGATTCGTCACAGCCGAGTCCCTATGATTTCATCGACACCGACGCCGAGGTTGTCAACGCGTCGAGCTACCACGTCAATGCTCATTCGGTCGTGGTGTTAATCGCAGCGGCGAACCGCTAGCGACGTTGTTCCCAGATGACTTCCTTAAGAGTCAGATGACTTCTTAAGAGACTGTAGGGTGATGTCCCTTCAATATCGGCTGCATCTGGCGTGGTGCCTGCAACCAGCCTTGCTGGACATACCACTTGGCCGTCTGAGATATTCGTTGTTGCAACGGTTGATCGGGGACGAAGCCGGTGTCTCGATTCAGTGCCGCAGAGGAGCAGGTCCAGGAGCCGGCCGTCGCTTCCCTTGCTTTGTCGAGGTTGAGAATGTTCGGATGTCGGACGACTTGCGAAACAATCTCATTAATGGCGGCGATACCCCAAACTGCTGCCTTGGGGCTGCGAATCACCCAGGCATGGTAACGTCCGAGCGATCGGCCGATCATGCGCCCAAGTTCGGCATAGGTCGGATTTTCGGCGTCAGCAGCAAAGTAGATTCCGGTCGAGTCATCGGGATTCGTCGATACGCGACGTCCTTGGCTCGCCGCCATCACAAGTGCCTTGCTAAGGTCTTCGGCGTGGATGACCGAAACATAATCGTCATTGAAACCGGGAGCCAAGTGGAACCCGAATTTTGCGACCGTTTTGAACATTTCTAAGCCGTCATGATCTCCCTGTCCCATCACGATCGGCGGCCGCACAATGGTTGTCGGCACATCCGCAGCAAACTGCATCGCGGCTCGTTCTCCGGCGAGTTTGCTGCGACCGTAGTGAGAAACAGGGTTGGGGGTGTCCGTTTCAGTACGAGGCTCGGAACCCTGGGAAGGCCCCGCAGCAGCAAGCGAGGAAACGACCACTAAGACAGGAGCCTGATCACGCCGCGCGCAACACGCTGAGACATTAGCGACGCCCTGTTCGTTGACCCGAGCAAATTCGCGAGTACGTAAACACTTGGTGACTCCCGCCAAATGGTAGACCTCATCAATCCCATCGAGCGAACGAGTGATTGAATTTGGGTCCGTGACATCACCGACCACAAATCGAGGAGCAAACGGTTCGAGTTGACTGCGATCAGAATGGTCGCGGACCAGACAAGTGACCTCATGTCCACGTCGCGTCAGATCGCGAACTAAATGAGCACCTATGAACCCAGTCGCGCCTGTCACCAAAGAATGTGCCATTGGTCTGCCCCTATCAAAGAAGTTCAACTTGAGATACCAACACTGGCCAAGGGCTCCACCTCGACACTAAAACTACACCATCATCGATCGAATGCCTTTGCAAAGACTGTGCCATGGTGGGCAGCACAGTGAGGCATGGTCTTGCGAAAAATGTTTGTTGACTGAATCAACGTATCACTCGCTGCCGTGAACCGTATCCATTGCGGTTGAGAGTTGCGTTGTTTCGCGATTCACCGACGATGTCACACACGCGTTCGTCGACGCCGGTACCTCTGAGTCTACTCCCCCAATTTGACTGGGCACAGTTTTTTTTGCGGATTTTTATCAATCTGAACCGCCATGCGATAGGGTCATGCCGTGTTTTTTGGTCCGCAGCACGAGAAACCAAGGTCAGCGTTCGCGTTGTGCTCTGCATCGCCATGGCGGCGATGTCGACACGAACGTCTCCTATGGCTTGAGCGAACTTGCACGTTCGCGCCATCGAGCTGTGCATTTCTGCGCGGTGAATTTATCCGCCTCTTCCCATGCCGCTCAGGGCACTGACGCCATTTCCAAATACGGATTACGCGTGAGCATGACTAAAGGAGGGCGGATCACTTGCGGGAAAACTCTCGTCCGACGCTTCGTCAATCATCTCTTCCTCGTGCGCATGCACCGCGGATTCGGTAGCCGACGTTTTGTCACCGCGGACCTGTTGCCAGCGAACCGCCAGTTCGGCCGCGTCGGCTGTTTTCTTAAGCAGATCGGGATAGCGATGGGGCGGCTCGAGATTAGCAAATGCTTCGGCCTGCTTTAGAAATTCAGCCTTATCGGATTCCGTCTCGGCGATTGCTCCCGCACACTGGCGGAGGTGATCGCAGAGGAGTTCCCACTGGGATTTCACAAATTGGTCAATCATTTCTGCACCTTCGAGTTGGTTTTCGAGTCAAAAGTCGACTAGCAAAGCCAATTCTTTAAAACAGTGCAATTTTGATGCCACGGCAGGGCCTGTAGTGTGAATCAAAACGATGTAGGCCGAATCAAGTCGCGGTTGCGACGCAGATCCGGCCAACAACTTACAAACTGACGCAAACGGACTTGGTTTGCAAATAATTTTCCAATACCGCGTGCCCCATCTCGCGGCCCCAACCGGATTGTTTGTAACCGCCAAATGGCAACGCAGCATCAAACACACTGTAACAATTGATCCATACCGAACCGGCTTTAACCGCTTTGGCAAACCGATGCGCCTTGGAAATGTCACGCGTCCAAATGCCTGCCGCCAATCCGTAAGCGGTGTTGTTGGCTTGACCGACAAGCTCGGCCTCATCGCTAAACGGCATCGCCGCAACCACCGGTCCAAAAATCTCTTCACGCACCACCGACATCTCCTCCGAAGCGTTTTTCAGTACCGTCGGCTGAACAAAGTAGCCTGGGCGATCCAGTGCCGAGCCGCCCGCGGACGCCTCGGCTCCTTCGGCTACTCCGGCTTTCAAAAAGCCCGTGACGCGATCGAATTGTTCTCGAGAAACGAGCGGGCCCATCTGAGTCGAGGCATCAAATCCGCTGCCGACTTTCAAGTTCTTTGCGATCTCACTGACCCCAGCAACCACTTCGTCGTAGACGCCTTTCTGTACAAACAGCCGTGAGCCTGCGCTACATACCTCGCCTTGATTAAAAAAGATCGCGTCCGCCGCACCGGCGATCGCGGAATCCAGATCGGCGTCGTCGTAGATCACATTGGGGCTCTTGCCCCCAAGTTCGAGACTGACGCGTTTCAAATTGCCGGTGGCCGCATTGATGATCAACTTGCCCACTTCGGTGGATCCTGTAAACGCGACCTTGTCAATTTGGTCGTGCGACGCGATCGCGGCCCCGGCCGTTTCACCAAAGCCCGTGACAATATTGACGACGCCATCCGGTACTCCTGCTTCGGCGATCAATTCGCCCAATCGCAACGCCGACAACGGAGTCTGCTCGGCAGGCTTCAGGATTACGGTGCAACCGGTCGTTAACGCTGGCGCCAATTTCCAGGCGGCCATCAGTAGCGGGAAATTCCATGGAATGATCTGGCCGACGACCCCAACGGGTTCTCGTAGTGTGAACGCATGAAACTCGGCGCCGGGAGCGTAGGGCAAACTAATTGGGATCGTGTTGCCTTCGATCTTGGTGGCCCAACCGGCCATGTAGCGAAACATGTCGGCCGCCAACGCGACGTCAGCCGCCTTGGCCACGGCGAACGGTTTGCCATTGTCGAGCGTTTCAATCTGAGCCAACTCGTCGGCGTGTTCTTCGATCAGTTCACCGATTTTCCAGATCAAACGCGAACGCTCTGATCCGCCCATTTTCGACCACGGACCTTGGTCGAATGCCTTTCTCGCCGCGGCGACAGCCAACTCGACATCCGCCGCTTCCCCCTCAGCAGCTTGAGCGACAACCTGATCGGTTGCAGGGTCATAAACGTCGAATGTCTTGCCGCTTTTGGCGTCGACCCATTTGCCGCCAATCAACATTTTCTTGGGCGAACTCAGGAACGACTGTAGCGAAGCGGGGATCGGTGAGTTTGTTGCGATGGACATCGGTCACTCCTTCGGATTTTGTACTGGACAGTAGTCTTAGTTTTGGAGGCGCAATCTGATTTTCGGGTACAGTCGTAGCGAAAGTCGCCAAGACTTTCGGCAATTCATGTGCAGGCCGAAACTCTCCGCGAGTTTCGCTACCCCGAACAAAGCAGCCTTCACTTGTGTGCTTGCGAAATATAGGCAACTCTACATCTATTGAATGCCAAGCACTAACGCCTGACAAGTATTTTTACATACTACAACTACGACTCGCCCTTGTCCTTATTGGCTCTTCGCTTGGCTTCCAACAAGCGCTCGGTGTAACTCGGTCCCGCCGATTCTGGTTTGGATTCGGCAACCGGTTTCGCTTCGCTGCGAGGGCCGCTAATCGTTGATGTATCGACTGGTGTCCCCTCCATTTCTGTAGGCTCGAACCGCACGCTGGCACGCCGCCGCTCAAGGGAATCGCCGAGCGAGTCTTTGCTCTTTTGTAGTGCATCAAGCCGGGCGGTCACTTTGGCGTCGCGATCGTCTTTCTGCCCTCGCATCCGATCGACGGTTCGGCCAATCCAATCCAAATTGATTGCCACCCGACGAACGAATACGTCGCCAAGAAACAGTCCACAGCTAGCCAAGACGAACCAAGGCCACACATCACGAAAACTTCTCGCCAATGCTAAACCGCCACGAAAGGCGTTGGTATCGACTAGCGACTCACTGAGTTGATTCTCTAGCGGCGGTGTCACCTCGCCCGGTTCGCCGCCGCGTGGTGTCAGTGCGGCCAGTGATTCCATTAACGCTCGATTGGTTTCTCGCACGCGGAACTCGTCGCTGTACGGAACCGTCACGCCGGTGGTCAGCGGTGACGCCCCCGGTCCAGGGACCACGTTGACAAAATAGCTGCCGGTTTCGTCCGCCGGAAACGATCCAACGTATCGGCCGGGCGCGGTTTGCCGCATTCTCAGCGGTACCGGTTGCAAACTCGGATCGAGCGCCGAGGCATTCATATCCAAAAAGTTCAGAAATGAATCGTCTTGATCCAAAGCATTGACGACAACTTGGACCTCGCCATCACGGACCTGCGTTGCGATCGAAAATTTCCCAGTGTCGCCGGTCGGCCGCATCAACCAACGGACCAATTGCGCATAAAACTTGTCATAGCCTGCCCACTCGGTCCAATCGGCGGCCCAGCGTGCTCCCGCATCGGTGGTCATCACCGCGGTACGTCCCAGTCCGTAGGTCCACACCGCTAACACTGTGGCGTTCTCGGGTGAATCAGGTTTCGGCGATTGGATCAAAACTTGAGCCAGCGGGCTGTCTTTGGTCTGCGTCAACACAAAGCCATTGATGTTCGGCAGCACACGATCGACGCCCTCGAGCATCGCGTGCGGAAAAATGACCTGTGGGTTCGCTCCCCCAGGCGGCTCGTAGACCAACGGCCGTGACACTCGACGAGCTTCACGCTGAAAGATTCGCGGCAGTGCTTTTCCGCTGGCGGCTTGATAGTACTTGCCCCCGGTGTCTTGGGCGATCTTGCGTAACCGCGCACTCTCGGTCAAACCATGCGACGCGACCGCCACGGTGCTGATCGTGATGTTATTGGTTTTGAAGGAGCTGATGGTGCCGGGTGACGGATCGCTCGGGTCGCCGTCGCTGATGATGATACAGTGCTTGGTCGAAGCGGGGGTGCGAGTCAGACCGGCAACCGCCATTCGCATCGCAGGATCAAATTGCGGCATATCGCCCGGGGTCATGCGTCCGATCGCGGTCAACATCGCCTTGCGGTTTGGGCCCACTTCGAGCAGTCCGTTGCGACCGCCCCACAGCCACGCGTCGCCCGTCATGGTCCAGTGCAGGACGCCGGCGTAGTCGGCTGGACCAAGTTGTTCTACGGCCGCCCGCGCGATCACTTTTTGCCAATGGTTACCTTCGGCCATCTCGCTGGCGTGCATGATACACGCCAGTGCTCCGACCGCTTGAATTTTGGTGTTTTTGATTTTGAAGTCGACCGGCATCGCCTTTTCTAGCTCGGTGCCCGACCATCCGCCCGCCCCGAACGCCTCGGGACCGCCGATCATTAGTAGCCCCGCGCCAAGTTGCTGCGTGTTGCGAACGAGCATATCGATCTGTTCGTCGGTGAAGGACGAGATTTGTTCGCTACTGTCGCCCGCGGCTCGTGGCACGCCCGCCAAGATCACCGCGTCATACGCTTGCAGTTCCGCCAGCGAACCGAACAATTCGTCACTCGGCTGCTGGACCACTTCGATGTTCGCATCCCGCAGCGCGTCGGTCATTAAATCAAAGTCGCCGATATGCGATTTGTCTTCGATCAGCAACACACGTCCTTTGCCTCGGACATAGGTATAGGCCGTTGCACTATTATTTTGGCGGATGCCGTCATCGTCGGCCGCGTCGGGAACAAATTCGGCTTCGTAGGTGTAGCCCGCCGGTTGCTCGATTTGATGGCGAAGCGGGAAGACATTTTTTCCAGAATCCAGTGTTACCGATTGCTCTAACAGCAACGATTCTTGGCCTCCGACTCGCTGTTTGACTCGCAATTTCCCTTCGACCGGTTCGCCAGTTCCTGCCTCGGAATAATTGCTGACCACGATCCGCGCCTCGAACGGCTGTCCTTTGCGGATGTTGTCGGGCAAGTCGATCTTTTCGACCAAGACTTCACTCTTCGTATCGATGATCACAGGAACGACATCGATTCCGATCCCAGCTTGGGCCGCTCGCGCTGCCAACTTGCGAGCTTGCCCGATGTTCTCGTTGCCATCGGTGACAATTACGATGCGGCGAGACGTATCTTCGGGCATCGACGCCTGAGCCAGATTCAGTGCCGATTCCAAATTGGTCGCATCGGTCCGGTCACGCAAACTTTCCAGCCGACGTAACGGCGGAATGTCGTCATCAAACGGCGGGATCTCGATCGACGCGTCGCGTCCAAAAACCACGATCCCCGCACGGTCTTCGCGCGCCCCGTCACGATGCCGCTTGACATTCCGAATCACGTATTCCAGCATCACTTGGCGTTTGACTCGCGGGATACTTTCGCTTTGGTCCAGCAAGTACATCACCGTCACTCGGTCGCTGACCCAAACCAATTGCACTCCGGCCAGCGCCAGTACGATGCCAGTCCAGACGACGGTGCGAAATAGCAACGCGAAGCCACGGCGAAACGGCCCCAAGGCTCCGAGCGAGCGGAATCCGTACCACCACAACAGTGGCAAAAATAGCAGCAACCACAAGTAGCCGGGCTGGTCGAAACCGAGTCGCGTGGGAAGCATCATGGGCAGATTGTCAACCAAAAGTGTGGGGTAGGCTTCCAGCCTGTCATCGGTAGCATTGTCATTCCGCCGCCACTCTACGCGATCGATTCCGGTTCACGGTAATAAACCGAGGCGAAGAAGACGGCGGCAATGCCCACTATACCAAATCCCAGGATGAAAACCGAGATTGCGATACTTGGCATCCCCAGCACGTCGGTCTTATCGGCGGGTGCTAAACAGACCGCCACGACGCTGATCACATTGTTGACAAAGTGGGCCAGCATCGCGGGAAACAGCGACCCGCTTTTCCATGACAAAAAGCCCAGATAAACGCCCAGCGGAAATACGGCGACAATGTGCACAAAGTCCATATGGAAGGCGGCGAACAAGAACGACGAAACCAAAATGCCGGATAGCGGACCAAACGATTTGGTCAACCGCGTCTGCACATAACCGCGAAACAGGATCTCTTCGCACAGCGCCGGCGTCGCTCCGATCAACAATGCGATTGGAATTAGGAATCCGTTCTGGCCGTGGAAACGAAACGCCTCGCTCATTACCTTTAAACTCTCGCTCTCTTCCATAAAACCACCGACGACGAGCGACGAGATCAGTCCCACCAGCGGCGTGGCAAATGCGGCAGCGAACCAGACCCAGACGGGCCAGCGCCCGCGGACCAACGACAGCCGCTTGCGTGTTTCCACAGGCGACAGTATCGCGGCGAACAATGATGGCACGATCATGGCCAATTGCGGAATCAAGATGATCATCACGATTCCGATTCGCGACTTCATCACATCGCCCAACGCGTTGGGATCCGAAACCAATTCGGCGTTGAAACCGCCATGAACGATCAAGAACGCGAGTACAGAGGTGACCATGCTGACGAACAAAAAGACGCCCAACGAGGCAGCGACCACGGCGATGGTGGTCCACCAGCGAAAGCGTTCGGGGGACAGTTCGATCGAGCCGATCGGCGGCGGAGCAAGCTCATCCACCTCGGAAAGAGGATGTGACGGCGCCGGAGCATAGGGGTTGGCTGGTTCGAGTGGTTGCGATCCGAAAGGGGGCGGGGCATGCGGCAGATCAGCATTCGGCCTCGTACCGGCGTCTGAGTCGGGGTTTCGAGTTTGATCGTCTTCAGGCGGACAAGGGTCCATGGTCGATATTTCCTAGAGATCGCACGCGGAAAACGGCTCCAAACCGTGACATCATTGACGGCCGTTTGCGTGATGGGCTTTGGGCGAGCCCGTAGTGTACGCGACAAACCCGTCGCCGGGTATTCACGACGTTTCCGATGTCGCCGACGAAATATTCGCAGACGGCCGGGCGGCGATATTCGAAAAACGGTCGCAATGGTTCAACGCTGGTCGGTTGGCATCGTCCACGGGAGTTTTCGCGTTTGGGGTTAGCGAGGTACGAGCCTGATTCATTCCAGAACCTCCATGCTTGGCCTGCTTCGGATTCTTAATCGTAATCTTACTCTTACTCCTAATCTTCTCCGCTTGTCACTCGGCCCAGTTGTGCTAACGCAGACGGGATTAAGATTACGAGTAGGATCAAGATTAAGAGTTGCTGACCGAAGGTTCAGAGAACCGGCATCAGCCCATTGTCGCTCGGCTTTCCAAGCCGATTGCGTTCATTCACCCGCAGCAAACCGCTTCATCGGCAAACGTTCATTTACCTAGTGAAAATGGATGGGAGTGACCGGCGACCCGCCATTGAGCGTGCGAGTATGAGCGGGTTGTAGGCCGCGACGAGTGTTTTTTTGACAGACGAATGCGGGACAGACGAATGAATTCAGAGCGACGATTCGGCTGTCCCACATTCGGCTGTCAAAATCGCCTTGGATCCGTTTCTGTCGAGAGAAAGCGGTAGCGCCCAACCATCACTCTCGGCGTTCTCCGCGTTTGAAACCCAAGCACGATCCAGCCAAAACGACATGATTTGATAATCGGATCACGGCGCATCTCGGCTTCATTCATCTCAAAACTTCCAGGCTTTGCCTGGTCCCGATTCTTAGTCCTAATCTTACTCTTAATCCTAATCTTCACCGCTTGTCATCCGCCCCAGTTGTGCTTGCGCAGACGGGATTAAGATTAAGAGTTACTTGCTCAAGGTCCAGAGCACCAGCGTCAGCCCATTGTCGCTCGGCTTTCCAAGCCGATTGCGTTCATTGAGCCGCAGCACACCGCTTCATCGGCAAACGTTCATTTACCTAGTGAAAATGGATGGGAGTGACCGGCGACCCGCCGTTGAGCGTGCGAGTATAAACGGGTTGTAGGCAGCGACGATTGATTTCTGACAGACGAATGTGGGACAGACAAATGAATTCAGAGCGACGATTCGTCTGTCCCACATTCGGCTGTCAAAATCGCCTTGGATCCGTTCCTGTCAAGAGAAAATGGTAGCACCCCACCATGACATTCTGCGTTCTCCGCGACTCAGCGTTTGAAATCCGAGAACGATCGATCAGGCGATTTGTCTTGATAATCGGATCACGGCGAATCTCGGCCTGCTTCATTTCAAAACTTCCAGGCTTTGCCTGCTCCCGATTCTTAATCGTAATCTTACTCTTAATCTTAATCTTCTCCGCTTGTCACTCGACCCAGTTGTGTTTGCTCAGACGGAATTAAGATTAAAAGTTTCTAGTACAAGGTCCAGAGCACCCGCATCAGTCCGCTTGTCGCTCGGCTTTCCAAGCCGATAGCGTTCATTCAGCCGCAGCAAACCGCTTCATCGGCAATCGTTCATTGCAATCTCCCTCGCGTCAGTGACGAACAAAACGTCTCTCGCGGAGCTGAGGCGACTACGCCCCTCCTGCAATGCTTGCAAGGCAAAATCTTTTAGGGAAGCCACGAAAAGTGTGGTAGGCTAGTTCCCCGATTTTGCGTTTCGATCCCAGTCCTCTTGCGACGGATCGACGCGACTCATCTTTTCTCACCCAATGCGGGGGCACTCAAGCAATGGACGCTTCTTCTCACAGCGGCACGAACCCCTTGTCGACTCGTTGGCTTGGCGTTTATACCGATGGGCGATTGTACACTCAGGCTCATGGTCGCTACGCGCCACGCGATGCAATCGAAGACACCTTGTCGAGCCGTTTGGCGGTGATCGACCTCGATTCTGCTCGCCCCACCGGGGCCGAATTCATGCGTGTCATTCAGCGAGAAATTAAAATTCGCTTTTATGGACGCAACACGTTATCCAATTACCGCAGTCATTTGAAATCATTTTTGCGATGGTTTGGCAACGCACCGCACGCGATTACCCGCGAGCATGTTCGTGATTACCTTGAGTATCTCGTGGATGCGGGTCTCGACTCCCAAACCGTCTCGGGACATCTGTCGGCCATCCGTACCGTGTTTGACAAAATGTGTTTCCGTGAAATCACGCTTGGACTCGCGACACCCAGGAAATCCAAACGCAAACCGGTTATCCTTAGCACGCAAGAGGTCCAGCGACTGCTGCAAGCAACACCCTCGCTGCGAGACAAACTCTGCTTGGGATTGATGTATGCCACCGGGATGCGGGTCAGTGAAGTTGTGCGATTGAGATATCGCGACATCGATTTTGATCGTGGGGTGATTAGCGTTTGGCAAGGCAAAGGACGGGCCGATCGATCGGTGACACTGCCCAATAGCTACCGACCGCTACTGAAAAACCTTGGCGAGTACTATGATGCGTCTGAGTATGTTTTTCCGAGCGAGAAGCGAGGTCGCCATCTTTCCCCACGGACCGCCGAGCGAATCATGGCCCGAGCAGTGAATATTGCGGAAATCAAAAAACACGCCACGCCGCACACCCTGCGTCACTGCTTCGCCACGCACAGTTATGAAAACGGCTGCGACATTCGCCGCATTCAGCGGGCGTTGGGACATGTGAATTTAGAAACGACCACGATCTACGTCCACATCGCTCGCCCGGGCGAAGGCATGTTGCCCAGTCCGCTGGATCAAATCAGTTCCAATGCGGACCTTGACCCAACCGCCGCGATCGACTCGAGCCTCCCACCCGAGCCGATCAACACTCGCGAAGTAAAGCGGGCAGGCTTTTTGAGATTGCATTTCAAACCCGAGTACGATTCGGCAGGCGAATTGTTGTCGAGCCGAGTCACGATCGCCGTCCAGGACGGGGACCGCCCGATCTATTTCACTGGCATCACCGCGACGATGGAGCGACCAGGATTTGTGACACTATCGATTCCGCACGAGGAGCAGTGGAGCGACTCACTCCGCTGGCTCACGCGGGAACAGCGGGAACGATTTGCTACCGCCAATTTTTTCAAAATGCTACAAGTGCAAATCACCGGCCGGTATTTAAAACTCCCTCCACATTCGCCACAGTAGTGAGCTGCATTCGGAGGTTGCAGCTCAGCGCCTATGAGAAAAACCGTCGTTACCACAAACAAGCTGGCTGCGATTTCGCAAGCAGGGCAGCGGGGAATCCAAAACTCATTCCACAAACCGAAAGAATTTGCAGCAACGATCTGTACCTCGCCAGCAGAAATTGTTTAAAATCAGGAAAACCAAAAGCGAGCCTCCAGTGTGGAGCCTCACCCCATAAAGTACGACACCGAGTCGTACATAACTACGTTGGGCGGCCTCATCGAATCAGTTGGAAACTTGGATGCCGGTCACGATCACGAGCGACGCTGTTGGATTCGCGATGGACACGGCACCGCCCATTGCAGCACTGTGGGCCAACGTCACGGGAATCGTCGCATTCAAACGCGACCTCTTAACGACCGATCTGATTTGTCTTCAACTGCAGCTAGGCGATGGCACGTATATTGAGACTGACGAGGAGATGGTTGGTTACCGCGAGTTCCTCGACATTGTGACCTCAAACTACGATCTAGCACCGAACTGGTGGTCGGACGTCGCATTCCCCGCATTCAAGACCAACATGACAACCATTTGGCCGGCGTCTTCATAGTGCACGGTCGCACAACATGGTTTTTACGCTAGTCGCTTCGCGATCACCTTCGCTCTTTGGCAACGGGCGATGGCGTTGGTACAATTTCACTTACTAAAAGTCAATCGCTTCGTTTTAGGCGGTGACGTAAAAACCTCCCGTTGCACGACCTAACCGCAAAGAAACCCGTGGCTGACGTTTCCCTGAGATTGCTCGTCCTCAAGACTCACGACGTAGCCTCCGTTTGCGCGTTTTACGGTTCGCTGGGCCTGACCTTCACCGAGGAACAGCACGGTAAGGGGCCGCTACATCACTCCGCGCCGCTCGGCGATGGCATCATCGAAATCTACCCGCTGCCCGACGATCAATCAGTTGATTCTACAACGCGTCTTGGATTCGCAATCGCCGATCCTGACACAGCTGTCGATGCTGTGGTGGCGTTTGGTGGTCGCGTGATCAAACCGGGACGTGATACGCCTTGGGGCTATATGGCATTGGTTGCCGATCCCGATGGTCGCACCGTCGAACTCTACCGCGCCTGATGCGCTGTCCTTGCGGCCGTCTGCGGATGGAGACTTGTCTCGCACTTCACCGGTCGTGCAACATGGTTTTTACGCAAGGTCGCGGCTGTCGTCGTTGGAGAGTCTTTCGGTGTGCAAAGGTCAATCACTTCGTTTGCGTTCCATCTGACGCAATCCCGCGATCGCCTTCGCTGTTTGGCGACGGGCGTTGGCTTTGGTAGAATCTGTCATAGTTCAATGTCGTTCTCTTCGGTTGAGAACGGCGACGTAAAAACCTTCCGTTGGGCGACTAGACAACCTAATATTGAGCCGCAATGAAGTTCGTAGCCGTATCCTTGTTAATCGTTGCCTCGCTCGGACTCGTGGCGCATGCCGCCGGACTTTGGGGCGTCATTGGTCGCGATACTGCTGGATTCGCTGTTTCACTACGCAACAACGATTTCGTTTCGCATGATGCGGCGCACGCCATTGGACTTTCCGCTCACATCGTCGGCATCGCCCTCAGTCTGTCTGTTCTTGTTGGGGCTTTCAATCTCTTACGCAACCGCAGCTATCGTCTTTGTTCACTTCTTGGACTGGGGATTTCGATTCCGGCATTGTCACCGCTTTTCGGTCTCGCATTTCCGCTTGGGATCGCTGCGATCGTCATTGGGGTTCGTAACCGTCGGCGATCCGTTGAGCCGAACGCCGGGACCTAGTCGCACAACATGGTTTTTACGCTAGGTCGCGGCTGTCGTCATTGGAGAGGTTTTCGGTGGGCGATGTTCAATCGCTTCGGTCGCTTTCCATCTACTGCCAGCCCGCGATCGCCTTCGCTGTTTGGCGACGGACGTTGGTGTTGGTAGAATCTTTGGTAGTTCAATGTCGTTCTCTTCGGTGGAGAACGGCGACGTAAAAACCTTCCGTTGGGCGGCCTCATCGAATCAGTTGGAAACTTGGATGCCGGTCACGATCACGAGCGACGCTGTTGGATTCGCGATGGACACGGCACCGCCCATTGCAGCACTGTGGGCCAACGTCACGGGAATCGTCGCATTCAAACGCGACCTCTTAACGACCGATCTGATTTGTCTTCAACTGCAGCTAGGCGATGGCACGTATATTGAGACTGACGAGGAGATGGTTGGTTACCGCGAGTTCCTCGACATTGTGACCTCAAACTACGATCTAGCACCGAACTGGTGGTCGGACGTCGCATTCCCCGCATTCAAGACCAACATGACAACCATTTGGCCGGCGTCTTCATAGTGCACGGTCGCACAACATGGTTTTTACGCTAGTCGCTTCGCGATCACCTTCGCTCTTTGGCAACGGGCGATGGCGTTGGTACAATTTCACTTACTAAAAGTCAATCGCTTCGTTTTAGGCGGTGACGTAAAAACCTCCCGTTGTGCGGCCTGCTTCAAGGACCCCCAATGCTTACTCCAAACTACAATGCTGTCATTCGTCAAGATGGCGAATGGTGGATCGGCTGGATCGAAGAGGTACCCGGCGTGAACTCGCAGGGTGCGACTCGTGACGAACTGATCGCCAATCTGCGCGAAGCGCTTGCCGAGGCAATCGAGATGAACCGCGAGGATGCACGAAAGGCCGCTGGTGCGGCCTATGAAGAAGTGGCGATCCAGCCGTGAAACGTCGTGATCTGATCCGGCATCTGCTGGACTGCGGCTGTGCCCTGATCCGTGAGGGCGGCAGTCATTCATGGTGGGGGCATCCGGTCAACGGTGCACGTTCGGCCGTTCCTCGTCATCGCGAAATCTCAGATCACCTCGCACGGAAGATTTGTCGCGATCTTAGCATCCCAGAACCGTAGGTCGCACAACATGTTTTTTACGCCGGGGCCTTCGGCACACCTTCGCTCTTTGGCATCGGGCGTTTGCGTTGGTCCAATTTCACTAACACAAAGTCACTCGCTTCGTTTACGGCGGTGACGTAAAAACGCTTCCGCGTGGCGACCTAGCATTTTCCGATGGCGGGAATTCTGCTGTGCGGGATCGACACCGATTAGTGTGATATTAGTGTAGATTAGTGTTCCCCAAAACAAGTGGCTGCGCCGAACACTAATTATCTCTAATCAAGCACTAATAGAGACTGCCGTTTGTGGCCTGCAAATCAAGTTGGTTCAACGGCCGGCCAACATGATTTTTACACTAGTTGCTTCGCGATCACCTCGCTCTTAGGCAACGGGCGTTCGCGTTGGTACAATTCACTAACACAAAGTCACTTGCTGCGTTTACGGCGGTGACGTAAAAACCTTCCGTTGTCGGACATATGAGTAAAAGATGGATCGCACTGAGATATCAAAGCCCACTACGATATCCGTCCAAATCTCGGAAATTGACATACGTTGTGAAACAATACGATACGCAATCGAGCGTGCAGCGGAACTCGGCTCCGACGTTAGTTGGCGTGATGTCGTTCCACCCGGATTTTTTGGGGACCCCAAATTTCGCGTAACTCTAAACTCTGACCAAGTTGACGGACTGCGAATAGGAGACTCGTACGAACACGATATCTCGCCCCATGGTTGCATCAACAACATCGGGAAGACGGAAGTCCGTGGCGAACAAATAGAACGCTCGAACTAGCGACATGTCCGACAACTTCTTAGGGTTTGGGGTCAGCGAGGTACGAGCCTGACCCCAAACCCATGTTCAAGGCGAGCCGCTTTGGGACAACGCTGTGAAGCATTTTTCATAACCCGAATGCGTGAGCGAGGGACTCTTGAACCAGCGCCGGTCCCTCGCTTACGCGGTCGGGTTGTGATGACCTGGCAAAACACGACTCAGAAATGCTTCACAGCGTTTCGCTTCGGGGTTTGGAGTGCCAGATGCGAACATCAGAAGATGGAAGGCTAGATCGTGTGTCGTTTTATCGACGATTACGGTTGCACCCTGAGGTCGTGTCATTTATTCGGATGATGCGACCGTTGGATCCCCTAGTGTTTTTCGTCGCTCAGCCGATTGCCCTAGGGCTCCGTTTTCGTCAGCGGAGACATCGTTAAACCGCTCGTAACGAATGTGTCACTGTCCAGGGCAACCACCCTACAGACAAGCCTAATCCATCCCTTCGCCGAAACAACAAGTCCAGCAGCATCCCGCCGCGAGGAACGTGCGATTAATAAGTTGATGTAGGGTGGGGCAAACAAAACCATTTGACTGGTGGGTCGTCGTTCGCGATTGAAGGTTTGAATCAAAATTAGTTGTTGAGTGGAGTTCGTCGGTTTTGCGACGACCCACCGGTCACCTCGCGAACTTGTCCCACCCTCCACTCATTCAGCACTCAATGAAGTCACAAGCAATAAATCGGACGTCCCAAGCGGCTCACTTAAACTTGGTTTTTACGCTGTTCGCGGCTGTGGTTATTGGCGAGTCTTTCGGTGGGCCGAGATCAATCGATTCGGTCGCGTTCCGTCTGCTACAAACCCGCGATCACCTTCGCTGTTTGGCGAGGGGCGTTGCCCATGTTAGAATTTGTTTTTCAGTTCAATGTCGTTCTCTTCGTTCAGAACGGTGTCTTAAAAACTTCCCGTTAGCCGCTCCAGGTAAATGAACCGCAAGCCGAAAATTCCATTCTCGATTCACGCTCTCTTGGTTTTCACAGCGTTCGTTGCTGTGCTTGTCTCGGCAGGCATGTTTTTCTTCCATCGCGCCGCCCGACCCTTCAAGGACTTGGATCGGTTTGCTAACGCGTACGATCTTCGCGGTTGGAGTGTTGAAATCGAACCGGATCTCCCGGGGCCGTACCGGACAGCAGGCGACGACTGGTCCGGTGCAATGCCGTTTCAATTCAACTCGGGCAAGCCCGCGAAAGGTTGGGTGGAATCTGGCGGTGTAAAAAGGATGTTCCATCATCCGGGACGCATTGGCGTATCCTATCTCGTGGTCTTTCTAGAAAACCTTGACGATGCCCCGACATTTTTGATCCTATCGAAACCCGACGATAACTCCGCTTCAGGCGGCGCCTAACTTCTTAGTGTCTGGGGTCAGCGAGGTACGAGCCTGACCCCAATCCCATGTTCAAGGCGAGCCGCTTCGGGGCAACGCTGTGAAGCATTTTTCATAACCCGAATGCGTAAGCGAGGGACTCTTGAACCAGCGCCGGTCCCTCGCTTACGCGTTCGGGTTGTGTTGACCTGGCAAAACAGGACTCAGAAATGCTTCCAGCGTTTCGCTTCGGGGTTTGGAGTGCCAGATGCACACACCAGAAGATGGAAGGCTAGATCGCGTGTAGTCTTAACGATACACGCGAGTGCTCGACCAATCGGCTCGGCTAATGAATGCGACTAATATGTGCAATCACGCACAACACGCATCTGATCCTCGTCTTCAAGCTCAGGTCGGCTTAGAAAGCGGGATCGATTTAGAATTGAAACTGGCCACCGAAGCTGATGCCTTGCGCCCAGTAATCCGTTTCAACGAAGCTGAATTGCGGGCGGAGCGAGCCGGTGACAGGATTGTTGGGCTCAGGAATCAGGTTCGGGTTCACACTGCGATCAATTTGATCTCCCGCTCGGACGACGTTGGGAAAATAAAGCAGCGAATATCCGACTGTTGCATGAAACCAACTGGTAATGCGAACGCCGAGCGTCAATCCAAGTTCAGGAATCATCGTGAACTCTTTGTCACGATACGAACCGATGTTACTGGTTTGAGCGAGCAGTCCGCCGGGAAAACGTTCGGTGACGCCGTTTTCGGTAATCGCGGTGGTGCCCGAGATGTTGACCCGCTGTGTGTTCGTACCGACGGCGACTCGCATCGTCGATTCCAACCATGCACGGTCGAACGTGGCTTGGTGAATTACGCCAAGTTGCAGTCCATTGAACCTGTTTTCGGTGCTGAATTGTTCGTTTAGTCCAATCGTGCCTGGCACACCGACCACTTGGGACGAGAGTGTTTCGGAGAACGACAAACGGTCGTCGAGTTGAAGATTGCGATAGCCGATGATCCAATCGATCCGATCCGGTTCGCCACAGTTGTTACAGCCGGCAAACGATGGCATCAGCGCCGCCCGCACGTTGATCATCGCCGATTGCAGGTCAGTGTCCGAGGTAATGTTGAGAGTCCCGTTAACGACTCCGGGGAAGGAGACCAGCTGGGCGGTTTCACGGTCGTTGGTCGTATCAAAAAAGGGCCTCGCCAAAATGGGGGAGCCATTACCGGCTGCGGAGAATCCGTCGCCGTCGTCAAACAAACCAAAGTATTCGCCTTCGATCGCGAACGATCCTTGTGGGGTGATCCAGAATCCCGCTTTGGCGCGAACACCGCTGTGTCCGCCGTCATTGAGTTCGCCGCCACCAAATAACACCGCGGTTCCCGATTCACCAAGAATTCCGGCACGGTTTTGTGGAGTGCCGTCGGGACTTGTCGTCACTAACGGAGGCGTGTCCATCCCCGAGGCATCCCAATACAAATATTCGCCGCGGATCCAAAGCCGGTCAGCGATTCGTTGCCCCATATTGGGTGCGAAACCGCCGATGGAAGGCAACGAGGGCAGATTGCCGCCACTAAAGATATTGCCGACTCCACCGGAGGACTGAGCCGAGTAAGGATCAAACGAGCCGGAATTGTTAACGATCACGTTAGGCCCGGCTGAGAAAACACCCTGGGCTTGCGACGTACCGATAGCCGATACGACGAGCGAAATGAACGAGATGAACGCGAAAATCAACAACCGAGGGGTCACTGAGACAAACTCCTATTATCGGAAATTTAGCCAGATTCCCTAAAGAATGATGGCTGTCTCGACGGACAGTCCGTAATTTTCGCCATGGAAGTCAAGATGAATCACCCTGTTTCCGCTTCAATTCGTTCGTGATGCCCTGCCGCCGCAGAGCTGATACTTATCCAAATGCCAGCAACTCGTTACTCTATTCGTCGAGATGTTTTCTTGACCCATTGGTTGCGAACGACGAAGCATCATCGAATGTTCGCGGACAAATTTGTGGGCAAACCTGTTCACTAGCAACGATGCTTGTGGGCGAAACACATGGAGCGATGACGTATGCCGGATTTTTTTCAGCACGACCTGATCACCACGATTCACGATTTGCAGACCAGCAATCTCCAGCGGATCGAAGACAGTCTGCGAGAGGCGACGCGGCAAAATAAGATAGGTTTGGTATTGCCAGTTACTGCTTCGGACATGCGTGCCGAGCCGTTTGGCCGGATTGTGAACGAGCTTGTCGCGGCGGACTACATCGACACGATTGCTGTAAGCCTCGGTGTGGCGCCTTCCCAAGATGATTTCGACGAGGCTCGTCGCCGCATTGCTCCGCTGGGAGACCGAGCAAAGGTGATTTGGACCGATGGCCAAGCGATGCAAAGCCTTTACGGCGAATTGATGGACGCCGGCATCCCCGTTAACACGCCTGGAAAAGGTCGCAGCGTTTGGACGGCGTTTGGTTATCTGCTTGCCGATCCTTCGATTGACACGTTTGTGTTGCACGATTGTGACATCGTGGATTACGACCGCTTTTTGTTAGCGCGGTTGTGTTTGCCGATGGTTCATCCCGCGTTGGATTTCGAATTCTGTAAAGCTTACTACGCGCGAGTCACCGACCGGATGCATGGCCGTGTTGTGCGGCTATTGGTTTCGCCGTTGGTGCGAGCACTTTTGCAAACATTTGCTGACAATCAGTTCGTGCGTTTCTTGGCCGATTTTCGCTACCCGTTGTCAGGTGAGTTTTCGTTGACTCGCAACTTGGCTCGAATGAATCGCATTCCGAGTGACTGGGGACTCGAAGTGGGCACGTTGGCGGAGGTGTTTCGCAACACATCGCACAAACGTGTCTGCCAAACCGACCTCTGTCGATTGTACGAACACAAACATCAGACGTTGACGCTTGAGAACAAGAACGCAGGATTGATCAAAATGGCGATCGATATCTTGACGACGATCTATCGCACGTTGGCAAGCCAAGGGGTAGTGCTGGGGCGTTCGACCTTTATCACGCTGCGTTCGTCGTACCTTCGGATTGCACAGGACAGTATTCGCCAATACGCCGCGGACGCTATCGTGAACGATTTGCATTACGATCGTCACAGCGAGGAGGCGGCGATCGAGGCGTTTGCCGAATGCGTCACCACCGCAGGCGATGAATATCGCAGCGATCCCAATGGGGCGCAAGCGATTCCCAACTGGAACCGCGTGCGTGCAGCCCTTCCCGATTTTGCCGAACGGCTACGTGATACGGTTTAGGCTTCGATAAGGTCGACGGGCAAGGTTTTCGGAAGCGGGTTTTGATTGGCATCCGAGCGGACTTGCAAATAACCCCAAATCTCTTCGCTTTCGCCGGACTCCAATTCCACGTCCACGCGATAGCTGATCGGGGTCGCGTGGTCAAAACTTCCTAGCGACACGGATTCGGGCTGAGCCGAATTCACGACGATGGGTACCCCAATCCAAGGACCCTCGATCGCGGTTTGGTACCGAACGCGAAGCGTTTTTACTTTTGCATCTTCGGGCCAATTCAGTTTTAGCGAGACATCTTGATTCGGTTGCGGAACCATCGGTTCGGGAATCGCTCGAAAGTGCGTGAATAACTTTGCGTCAAGCGAATGCGATTTGCCTTCGCTCTCGAGCGAGTCTTCTCGTTTCGGCTCCCATCCCATCCGACTTTTCTGATCTTTGTCGAGCCACGACTCGCTAATCCATCCTTTGTATTGCCCCATGCTCATCACCGAACCATTGCCGGGTTCGGGGTGAGGCAACCCAACGGTGTGACCACAACCTTCGTGGTAGACAACACAGTCGGTGCCGCGATACGGCACACGCCATCCATCGCCGCTGACCAATCCCCAACCGACGCCGCGGTTGGCAAGATAGGCCGCTCGGGCACCGCCCGAGGCGGCACCGGGGAAATGTTGGCCTTGATTCAAATTGCCTTCGAAAACCAATTTGCCATCTTCGGGGTGCAAGCGATAGAAGTCGTCAAGCGGTCGCCAATTAATCTCACTCAAAACGAGTAAGATCGGGAATGCCTTGCGGTCTTGGGGATTGTCTGTTGCAAACTTCAGCGTTTGATCGACTTCGGTTAACGTGCGGAAGTAGATTTTGTTTGCGTCCCCTTCGCGAAGTGTTTCGGTGTCGTCCTTTGACACAAATGGCTCCCGATGGACGATCATGGTCAGTTTGGATTGGTCACCAAATTCACGAGCGTGAAATTGTTCCAAACGGCCGGCGTAGTATTCGACTCGATCTTTCCAGTCGGGTAGCGATTGACGGTCCGAGGGGACGAAGTAAACCACCGTGACTTCGATTTGGCTGGTGTCGTATTTTCCATCCCACGTTGTCGTCGCAGCATGAGTCGGAACGAACGAAAACAGGGCGAGCAGCAAAGTCGATAACAAACGAGCTGAGTGTGAATTCATTATGGCGGGGTTTTCAGAGGTGGGCAGCGAGAGCGGGCTGGCGACCACGCACGGTTGCCACCGTAGCTAATATACACAAGCAGTGCCGATATTTTGGCAGCGACTGCAAAAATTAGTGTCGCTGAACGCTCGGGGCGTCAAATCAATGACTGGAGTAGTGGATCTTGTTAAAGATCCTATCGTGCAGGGATCTTTAGCAAGATCCACTACGCCAATTATTTGCTTCGCATCACAAAGCGATCAGCCACAATCCACGAGCGATTGCACTGACGAAGACTACGACTCGTCAAATGATCCGTCGTAGGACTCGATCAGCGGCTCAGCCAAAATTGTGGAGGACGTTGTTTCGTCGACCAAAAACAGATTGGCTGTTTGCAAAAGCGTCCCCTTTTCAAACTGGACATTTTTGGCGGCGACAGTGTACTCGACCATCGAGAGAAAGTATCGAGTTTGAGCTTCGGTGACACGTCGCTGTGCGTCCAGCAATTGCTCGAGGTTCACGGGCAGTCCCGCATCGCGGTTGGCATCCAGGATTTGTAGTGCATCGCGTGCCGCGAGATAGCGATTCAAATTGGTTTCCATTTGTGTGAACGCGCGGTCACTTTCGCCGACCACTGCGGCAAGGTCATGCAAAATTTGCCGTTCTTGTTCCGCCAGCAACGCGTGCTCTCGTGCCAGTTGTGACTTGGCATGGCGGACCGCCAAATAGCCTTGCCTAAATCCGACAGGCAATTTCAATTCAAGGCTGGCTTCGTACTCTTGGAAATCCATCGATCCCAATTGTTTGAATGCCGAATTGTTACCTGCCAGGTCTTTATCCAATCCCCGCACACGGTAGATCGTGACAAGATCAAGCGTCGGCATCAGGAAATTCTTGGCCGCAAGTGCTTCCATTTCTCGTCGTTTGACCAGCAGTCGTTGTTGTTGCAGTTCGCTTCGCAAGCGAATCGCTTCGATCGAAATCGATTCCCAGTCGAATGTCATCGGGGCATTCAGTGGTTCGTCGTTGGGGCGAATCAGCGCCGCCTCGTTCAGCGGCAAACCGATTAGCAGTCTCAGCCGTCGCTCCGACGCCAAAACGCCTCCTTGGCCTGCAAACGTACCACCCGACGTGGAATTGTTGACCTGAGTTCGTTGGTTCAACTTGCCTGCAACCGCGTCTTGCATTTCGCTTTGGAAACGAAAGTATTGTTCGCGTGCAAACGCTTCGCTAGCACCTGCCTTGCGATTGCTCGTTTTCTGAGCTTCGTAGTTTTGCCAAGTTTCCCGGCTCCGCTCGAGTGCTTCGCGTTTCGCATCGAGGTCGCGGTAGGCAAAATACAGATCCCAATAAGCATTGATCACATTGCTGATGTAATCACGTGTACCTTGGCGAAATTTTGCCGAAGTGATGTCGTTGTTGACTTTCGCGATCAGGACACCAGCATAGATGCCAGGTTGTGCCGCCGGTCCTGCGATGCGATTGAACTGTAGCCCGCCGCCTTGCATTAACGGTTGCCGCATCTCGGCATGGATCTGACTTTGCCATGCACTGTCGGTCAGGTTGCCGGTCGCGTTATTGGCGTCGTAATCGATCACGTTGCGTACGGCAAACTCGGCTCCCGTCGCGGTCCGTTTGGATAGCTGTAATACATAGTCGTGTGTGTCTTGTTTGAACGCGTTCGCTCCGCCGCCAAAAAACCGGTTGTTGAACCGCCGGTCGTTATTCTGCCATTTGCCTAACGCATAGAACTGAGCGTCGTAGGCGGCTAGTGCCGATTCGATACTGGATTGCGGATCGAGTTCGGCGAGCGATTTGGTTTGATCCGTGGTGACCGTGTTCGGAGCACGCAGGACGGTGGCTCCCAAATCACGCATGACTTGCGAGTGCTGAAGTGCCGTTTGAATCGTTTCCTGTAACGACATGTCACGGTACTGCAGTGTGGAAAACTCTTCGATGGAACGAACCGTTATCGGTGGTTCGGAAGTATCGGCGAACGTGATCGCAGGAGCGCCTGCGTCCACCAATTGCATGATTGCATCGACTGAGGAAGTGTCGTTTCCAACTGTCTGAGAGAAGTTGTGATGCGTTTGGCACCCGATGGCCGCGACCATGCCCAACACGCATACAAACATTGCCAAGGCGACGGGCCGCAAAGGGCCACCGCGTCTGGGGCGATGAATGTCGGTAGCGCGTCTGGAAAGTCGATGCACTTCGTATTCCGTTTCTCGTTCCATACGAGGGAGGTGGGTTCCCCACACAATCGGACCAACCCGTACAATTGACTTTATTCGTACATTCACCAAGCCAACGTTGAATGAATCCTCGATGATTCGCCCGAACGCCCCAATAAGTCGCGTGAAACATGCAATCGGGCGGCGGGAAACTGCAAAAGCGTAGTTAAAATGAAGACGCCCTGGTTCAATCCAGGATCCATTGTTTTAATCTCCCACACCATTACGTCATGTCGGAATCGCTGCGTCGAGTCGAACAAACGTGGAAAGATGCGGAATCGTTGGTACGCCGCGCCGACGAGTTGGCCCACGCGCCGATACCTGCGTCGGAATGTTTTCAAACGCTCGCCGAAGGCATGCGGGAGACAGCAAAAGCCAGAAGTGTCATCATCTGGTATACCAAGCATGACGCCCGCCACGTGTTGGCGAGATCCGGAATCGACGTTCATCAAGACAGTTCATCCCTGTTGTCATCCGCAATCGATCGAGTTGATTTCGCTGCCACTTCGCACTGGTCTGACGAGACGCAAATCTGTGTCACCGCAGCAAAAACGGCAAACGATACGGTTGTTGGCATCGATATGCGGTGGTCAGAGTCGGTGGACTCGGCGACCCAGCAACCGATCGCCGAGATGAGCAAGGCAGTGCTCGAATCGGCCACGTCGGTTTTTATTCGTGATCGAAACGAATATTTGCAAACCGAACTGAAGCGGCGCAAGCATTGGGATCACGTTGTCGGTCAATTGCACCACGGTCTCGGGATCAACGATTCGTTTGCCAATGTGGGATGCATCGTTGCGAAGTATGTAGGTGTCGACCGAGTTAGCATCCTCTATTGTCGTAATCGAACACATCCTGCCGCAGCATCACCGCCGAGTCGATCGGCTTATCGATTGATTTCGTGTTCGACAAGTGCCAGCATTGATTCGCGAAGTCGACTCGTACGATTGATGCAAGATCTTGCGGGCAAGGTGTCCGTTCATGGTCAATCAATGGAGTTTGTGGTTGGTCGTGGCGGCTCGGTGCCTGATTCGCTGAGTGAGCCGCTCGAAGCGTATATGGTCGAATCGGGTTGCCGTGCCATTTCGATGGAATGCCTCTCGCTGGATCATCACAATGATTCCGTCGTGATCTTGTTCGAGCAATTCACGCTGCCATCAAGTGACCCAGATGAGGGCCGAGGTTCCTTTGCCGACATTCGCGAAGTGGTTGCGGATGCGTTGGCACAAGCTATTGAGCAAGACGAAGCCAGCCTTGGGACGCTAATTCGAAAATGGTGTTCCGTGCCATTCGGCAAAAAAGCGGCCGCGATCGCTCTGGTTGTCGCCGTCGCTGCGCTGCTGATGTCGCTGATCCACGTCGATTTTTGGATCCCCGCCGAAGGGCGAGTGGTAGCGAGGCAACGCCGCAGCGTTTTTGCCCCCGCCGACGGTGTGGTTATTGAATTGCCAGTGGATAACGGTTCGCCTGTCACCGAGGGAGCAACGTTGGCGGTGATTCGCAGTCACGACTTGGATACGAAGCAACAACAAATCGAAGGCGAGATTTCAGCGTTGCAAACCAGTTTGGCAGCGATCGTTGCAGGTCGTGGTTCGTCACCGAGCGAACTTCGCGAGCGAAACAGTTCGGCAAACGAACAAGTGCTCAAGGCAAAGCTCGAAGGACTGCTTCTACAACTCGATTTGGTAACGGCGCAGCAGCAAGAACTAGTCGTGCGCAGCCCGATTGCGGGCAAGGTCGATCACTGGAACATGCGAGAGAATTTGGTATCGCGTCCAATCGCCCGAGGCCAATTTCTCGCCGAAGTCTATTCACCCGAGGAAGGCTGGGAACTTGAAATTGAGGCCGTCGATTCGGACGGTGGTTACCTATTGCAACTCAATCAAGAGGAAAGTCGCCGCTGTCGATTCTCACTTCGCTCGAATCCACAAGAGGTTTATGACGCGACACTTACTCGGGTAGACAATGTCACTCAATTAAACGTTCAAGGAGATTGGGTGATCAAGGGAATCGTTCGACCCTCGGAGCAAAACGACGCGGCATTGGATGTGCCGCGAACAGGGGCGATTGCGAGAGTCGAAATATGGACAGGGCGTCGCGCCGTCGGATTTGTTTGGTTTCGCGGTTTGATCGAGTGGTTTCGGTCGGCAATTTAGCCGTGTTTTTCGCAAATGTCATTGCGATGGGGTTTGAGGTATCTGGTTATGAATGTTTTTCACGCGTTGCCCAATTGGCTAACGGTCATGACGTTTGCCATGTTGGCAACTCCGTTATTCGCTGAAACGGATCCACTGCGGATCGAAGACTTGATCGTGGTCGTGGTCGACGAGGTTCAGGTGCCTGCGTTGGAAACCGGTGCCATAGACACGTTGTTGGCTCATGAAGGAATGGCTGTCAAGCGTGGCGATGTTCTTGCAACACTCGATCGTCGCCGCGCGGAACTTCAACTGCGACTCACGAAAATTCAGTTGGAAATCGCGACCGCCAAAGCAGACGATCCCTCCGTGGTTGCGTTGGCTGAAAAGGCACATCGGCGACAACAGCAACTCGCCAAACAACAATCGGTCGATGTGACGATCGCAACACAAAAGGCAAGCAATGATTTGCGGGTGTTGGCTGCGACCAAGGCCGAGGCGGTTGCGAAAAATGAATTGGCGCGAGCTGTCGACGCACGCAAACGTTATGTCGACAGTGTTTCGCGATCGGAGATCGACGGATTAAGTCTCGCTTACGAACGAGCAAAACTTGAAACGGAACAAGCCAGCTTTGAACGTCAAATTGACAAGCTCAATGTTGATTCTGAACAGCAGGCTGCCGTCGTTCAAAAGATCGCGGTGGATGAATCCGAAATTCAAGTTTCTCAATCGGTACAGCAGCACCAAATCGAAATGCTTGAGCAGCAATTGCAGCAGAATCAAAGCGAACTTGCCGAATTCCTTGTGGCTCAACACAGTGTCGTCGCTCCGTTTGACGCGACCGTGGTCGATGTGATGCGTCGCAGGGGCGATTGGGTTCGGGCCGGTGACCCGGTCGTGCGATTGGTAGGACTGCGTCGGCTTCGTGCTGAAGGCTACGTCGATGCCAAGCTCAGGACGCGGTTGTTGACGGTCGATTCGCCCACGCTTTTCTTGCACGATTCGGACGGAGATGTGATTGAGCGAACCGGCGATGTCGTCTTTGTCAGCCCCGAAATCGATCCTGTGAATCAACAAGTCCGTTTTACGGTAGAGTTCGCAAACCCCGACGACGACGTACTTCCCGGGATGCGAATGACGCTGCAAATGGTGGCGGAATGACTTCGTTTGGGAATCATTTGCGAGTGCGGCCTGATTTGAAGTGGCAACGCTCCGAAATGGGAGCCAACGTGGTTTGGATCGCCAAAGATCCGTTTGCCAATGAGTACTTTCATCTCAGTGAGCGAGAACGCAGTCTGCTGCAACTTGCCGATGGCACGCGTTCTTTGGCCGAGATCACTCAGCGATGCAAAACGCTGTTTGCACCGGAATATGTTTCGCCCGAGTCGGTGGTCGAGTTTTTCGCTGAAGCACTGCACAGCGGTTTGGTGTTAGGGAGCGAATCCATCGGTCGTGATCGCGATTTCACTTCGGATGTTACGAACAGTGCGTCTGAGGATGCGGCAACGCTGCGGTCAAGGCCGTCGCGTCATTGGTGGCATCAACCGTTGGCGATTCGTTTGCCGGGCGTTTCGGTCGATCGGGCGTTTGACCGCGTGATGCCGTGGTTACGATCCATTTTGACGTTGCCGGTGCAGCTCGCTGCAGTGTTATTCACCATCGTTATGGCGGTGTTTGCACTTTTTTACTTTGATCAAATAGCCAAGCATCTCGATGCGGTGACACGCGAACCGGTTGCGGATTGGGGCGTGTTGTTGATCGTCGTGATTGCGTTGACGAAGGTGCTGCATGAACTTGCCCATGCGGTGGCATGCAAATGGTTCGGAGCCCAATGTCGACAAATCGGAGTGATGTTGTTGTTCGGCATGCCGGTATTGTATTGCGATGTTTCCGACGCATGGTTGCTGAAGGAACGTTGGAAGCGAATCATGGTGTCGAGTGCTGGCATGGTCGCGGAATTGTTCGTCGCTGCGGTCGCAATGTTGGTGTGGTTGCTGTTTGCCGACTCAATGCTCCGTGACATATGTGTCACGATCATGTTCGTCAGTTCCGTCAGCACGGTGGTGTTTAACGGCAATCCGCTACTTCGCTACGACGGCTACTACATTCTCTCGGATTGGAGCGGCATTCCCAATCTTGCCTCACAAGCATCGGTGTCGATGCAAACTTGGTTGCGACGATTGATATGGAATGACAGTCTGTCCGACAAACGGTTTGATACCACTAATCGACTCGGGTGCAACACGTCGCCATCACGACTGCGGTTGTATTGGGTCGCCAGTCTGTTATACCGCGTGTTCGTGTATACGGCGTTGGGAATGTGGGTTTATCACAAAGCGGAACAAGTGAACCTGGGCCCCATCGTTGCGATATCGTTGCTGTCGATCGCGATGGTCGCTTTCGGTAGATGGTTGCGAGTGATTCTTACTCCGCCGCCATCACGACGACGAAATCGATACGCATTGCTACGACGTCCGCTTGCGATCGGGGCAGTTCTTGGATTGGTAATCGCCATCGCGTTGTGGATGCCATTTCCGCACCAAATCAAAGCGCCGATGACGATTCGAATCACGGAGTCTCAACCGATTGTCGCAGCATCATCGGGGCGAATCATTGACGGTGTGCCGGACGGGACGTCGGTCCATCGTGGTGACGTGATCGCGACGTTGACTAACCCTGAACTGATGTTGTCGATTGCAGAAGAGCAAACGAGGCTGAATGCTTTGCAAACGGAGCTGGCAAGTTTACAAAGTGTGCGACCTGCAACGCGACAGATTTTGGATCGAATTCCGGTTGTGTCCAAGTCGATCGACGCGAGTTTGCGTCAGTTGAAGTTGCTCGACGCGGAGAAATCGCGTCTGGAGATCGGGGCTCCTGCATCGGGAGTCCTTTTTTCGGCCGCTCATCGTGTGCAAAACGTTCGCAATACTCGCGAGCTTAGGACTTGGGACACCTCCGCGCTAGCAATGCGGAATGGTGGAGCCTGGATCGAAGCAGGAACACAGCTTGGCATGTTGGGGGAAGCGGGGCGGTTCGATGCGATTGCCTTGGTTCGCCAGCAGGATCTGCGTTACGTCAGTGAGGGACAATCGGTTTCATTGACGTTGCCTCACGTATCGCGAGGTGCATTGAAAGGGCAAGTGGTCGAAGTTGCATCGTCGTCAGTCGACGGGATTCCTGAGGAATTGGCGAGCAAGCGACTGGTAATGCCATCTGGCCGCCGAAACGGTCCTGCGGATGCGTATTACCAAGTGCGAATTCGGTTGCAGTCGAGCGATCAGGCATTGGCGATGCGGTCCACTGGCTACGCCAAGATCAATGTGGCTTGGATCTCGTTGTGGGGACGATATGTGACCACAGTAAGTGACGCATTCTGAAAATTCACTCGAGTGGAGTGGAGCTACCTTTCCACCAACTGGTTGGGTTCGTGCCGATTTGCACCCTCCCCAGATGGCTGGCAAAGGTCCCGTAGTCTATGTGGGTTGCCATCCTAACGGATAAATCGCCGCTTTCCGAAACGAGACAGCCGAAAACAGACAGCGGCTTGGGAACACGCTAGAATCATAGGCAGCTTCTCGATCCCAACTTGCCTAGGAGCCTCGCCTTTGTCTGCCCTCCATTTCAAAATCGCGGTGTTGTTGTGCGCCGTTTCGTGGGCGGTGCCTGCGGTCGCTAACGATTTGGATTCTGCCCAAGAACAATTTCGGACTGGCAAATATGCGGAAGCCGATGCGGTTGCATCAGCGCAAGTCGAAAGCGGAATCTGGAACGAGCGGTGGCCCCGACTGTTGATCCAGTGCCAATTGGAACAAGGGAAATACGCCGAGGCATTGCAAACGTACGAAGCCGCAATTCGGCGGTATCCCACCAGCATGACACTTAGGATGTTGGGGCTTGAAGCGATTCGCTTCAACAATCTTTCCGAAAGAGCGGAAGAAGAGCGAACGCGATTTTTTCAACTCTTGCAAAGTTCGCCGCTTCGCTACGCCAGTCGTGACAACCTGATTGCGGCGGGGCGCTATTTCGTCGAAGAGGGCGAGGATGCCCGCCAAGTGCTGGAAATGTTTTACGATCGCGTTCGTGATTCCAATCCCGATTTTCTCGATGCTTATATCGCGACAGCCGAGCTCGCGTTAGAGAAAGGCGATTACAAGGTGGCGGCGGAAACACTTGCCGAGGCCGAGCGGATCGACGACACCGATCCACGTACCAGCTATTTGAAAGCCCGTGCGTTCGAATCGTCCGATACCAAGGTCACCATCAAGGCGCTCCAACGAGCACTCGAACTGAATCCAAACCACGTTCCGTCGTTGTTAATGCAGGCCGAATTGGCCCTGGATCGTGAACTGTACGACGACGCAAAAGCCTCGATCGCAGCGGTGTTGAAAATCAATCCGTCGGAACCGGACGCTTGGGCTTTGCAGAGCGTGATGGCGCATCTCGAAGGCGACACCGAGCGTGAACAGGAAATGCGTAGCAAAGCACTCAGTACTTGGAACAAAAATCCGCGTGTCGATTTTTTGATCGGCAGCAAATTGTCGCAGAAATACCGGTTCGCAGAGGGTGCCGCGTACCAACGTCGTGCCCTCGAGTTCGATCCCGACTATCACGTTGCCAATTTCCAACTTGCTCAAGATCTGCTTCGTTTAGGCAACGATGACAAAGGTTGGACGTTAGCCAAATCGGTCGCGGACAACGATCCTTACAACGTCGTCGCCCACAATTTGCTGACGCTTCATGACCGGATCAAAGGCTTCAGCGTTTTAGAATCGGGCGATATTCACGTTCGGATGGATCCCAAGGAAGCGAACATGTATGGCGACGCGGTGCTTGAGTTGTTAACCGAGGCGCGAGCGACACTGTGTGAAAAGTATGATGTTCAACCCGATGCACCGATCATGGTCGAGATCTTTCCCGAGCAGAAAGATTTTGCCATTCGTACGTTTGGGTTGCCTGGCGGTGCTGGTTATTTGGGCGTTTGCTTTGGTCGTGTGATCACCGCGAACAGTCCGGCCAGTCAGGGTGAGCGACCGTACAATTGGAAGAGCGTGTTGTGGCACGAATTTTGTCATGTCGTGACACTCGAGAAAACCAAGAACCGAATGCCTCGTTGGCTCAGCGAAGGCATTTCGGTATACGAAGAACGGATGCGAAATCCAGCTTGGGGTGAATCGATGACACCTCGATATCGCGAGATGATCCTGAGTGAGTCGTTAACGCCCGTCAGCAAGCTGAGTGCGGCGTTCTTGAGTCCCCCGTCGGCTTTGCACCTACAGTTCGCCTACTACGAGTCCTCGCTCGTCATTGAATTCCTAATTGAAAAGCACGGTATTGAATCGCTAAAAACGGTCCTTGTTTCCTTAGGCGACGGGTTGCCGATCAACGATGCATTGGCAAGATCGGTGGGTTCGAGCGATCGGCTTGATGTCGAATTTGCTGCGTACGCACGTGAGAGAGCGGAGGCGTTTGCACCCGATGCGGATTGGTCGCGGGAAGAATTGCCCGCCGATGCAACGACGGTTGAGCTAGCCAAATGGGTGGAAGATCACCCCACGAACTATTGGGGGCTGCGGGGGCTTGCCGAAGCATGGATAGCGGTCAAACAGGACGAAAAGGCATTGCCTGTGCTAGAGAAAATTGTCGAACTCGGAGCGGTGACACCGGAGCGGGGAGGTCCGCTCGAATTATTGGCCGACGTTTACCAGCGAATGGGCCAGGAAAAACGCGAGCGTGAGACGCGCGAGCAAGTTTTAGCACTTTCCAGCGATGCTTTGCCCTCGTACCGGCGTTTAATCGAGATCGCGACGCAACACGATAACTGGCAAAACGTTTTGAAATACAGCGAAGAGACGCTGGCGATTCAGCCGCTACAGCCATTTGGATATCAGCACATGGCGGTGGCCGCAGAAAAACTGAAGAAGCCCGAAAAGGAAATTCGACCGTTAAAGGCGCTTTTACAAATGGATCCCATCGACCCTGCCGCACTGAATTTCCAACTTGCTCGTGCTTGGTTTGAAAGCGGCGAAACAAAGTTTGCCAAACGGCACGTGTTGACAGCACTCGAGGATGCGCCGCGTTACCGTGACGCCCATCGATTGCTGTTGGAAATCGCGTCGGATCCGCAGTGAATCGACGACGGTTGTTGATCCCGAAGTGATAGGCAGGTCAATATGAGTCATTCCACATAATGATCTGAGCCGACGGCGCTAGCCGCAGGCAAGTTTCCTACAATATTGAGGGGCCCGCGGCTAGCGGGCTGTTGATTTAATCGAAATGCAAATCGTAGTCGTGAGCCGTGGGCCGTAAGGCACCGGGTAGCGTGTGGAACCCGGCCGCTCACGCGTCACGGCTCACTAAATCAACAGCCCGCTAGCGCCGTCGGCTCACTGAATGATCGACGTTTCACCGGTGAATACCGAACGACCTGCTTACATCGAATCAGAAAGGGCGGAGAGAAAAAATGATCACGCGACGTTCCTTACTGATTGGCGTTCTGTTCGTCTTCGTTGCCGGGGCGGCGGTTGCCCAACGTGGATGGCGGTGGCGTATGTCGGGCCCTCACACCGAACGCAATGGCGTCCCCGATTGGGAAGTCGATCCCAATTTCCCTGGCGATTTGTTTACCTTTGTGCGGATCAAATACGACTCGTACGGCGGTCGCGGAGGCGGCGGGGGTTGGGCAACCGATTATCGCGACAGCGACCTGAACTTTTCTCTCCGCTTGCAACAACTGACCTCGCTGAAGGTCAATCCTGAACCGATTGTC
The DNA here is from genome assembly GCF_052161655.1 of Novipirellula methanifontis. Lineage (GTDB taxonomy): Bacteria > Planctomycetota > Planctomycetia > Pirellulales > Pirellulaceae > Novipirellula. The sequence goes on along the minus strand of NZ_CP197418.1, from coordinate 2,654,644 downwards.
CTGGAATTGACCGATGATCAATTGTTTGACTATCCGTTCATCTACATCATCGAACCTGGCAGTTTGGTTTTCAGCCAAGCCGAAGTCGCTGCACTCCGCCGGTACTGTTTGAACGGCGGTTTTTTGATGGTCGATGATTTCTGGGGTGATTCGCAATACGAAAACATGCGTCGTGAATTGAAGCGAGTCTTTCCCGATCGTGATCCGGTGGAAGTTCCGCTTGCGCACGAGATCTTTCACAACGTCTACGACCTGAAAGAGAAGCCGCAAGTGCCCGCGATCAATGCCGCACGCCGAGGCATGGCGGGCGAGATCGGGTCGTATGAATGGGCTTCCGACGGAAGCGATACGAGTACGCCTCATTACCGTGCGATCAACGACGACGAAGGACGGATCATGGTCTTCATTTGTCACAACACCGATCTCGGTGACGGCTGGGAACGCGAAGGCGAGAACCAATGGTACTTTGAAGAGTTTTCCGTCAAGAAAGCCTACCCCATGGGCATCAATATCGTGACCTACGCGATGACTCACTAAGTAGATGAGCGACTAAGAAACAGTTCGGCAGGAATTGCAGAGATCTAAATTAATCCAAGGAAAGCAGCATGAGCACTGAAGCATTGTCAGTGGAAGAAGAAGCACGCACGGTCGAGCAAATTCGCGAAGGCCGCGAGCGAATCTACGCCGAGCTTTCCAAGACCATCATCGGTCAACACGATGTAATCGAACAATTGCTGGTCAGCCTGTTTGCGGGTGGACACTGTTTGATCACCGGAGCACCGGGGTTGGCCAAGACGCTGCTGGTCCGCAGCGTTGCTCAAATCTTTCACTTGAAATTTCAACGCATTCAGTTCACTCCGGATCTGATGCCGGCGGACATCACCGGCACCGAAATTTTGGAAGACTCTGGAGGCGGGCATCGTCAGATGACGTTTGTCAAAGGCCCGATATTTGCCAATGTCGTTTTGGCGGATGAAATAAACCGGACGCCGCCCAAAACGCAGGCTGCACTACTCGAAGCGATGCAGGAGCATCAAGTCACCGCCGCAGGGCGTCGCTATCCGCTAGAGGAACCCTTTTTTGTGCTGGCGACACAAAACCCGATCGAAATGGAAGGAACGTATCCGCTACCTGAAGCTCAGCTGGACCGTTTCATGTTCAACGTGCTGATTGATTATCTGCCACCCAAGGATGAGTTGGCGGTGGTCATGCAAACGACCTCGCGGCGTGCGGAACCGATCGAGCCCTTGTTTACAGGCGAAGACATTTTGCGGTTTCATGAAACCGTTCGCCGCGTGCCAATTGCCGAGGAAGTGGGGGCATATGCCGTTCGCTTGGCCGCATCCACACGTCCCGATCGCGACCAAACTCCCGATTTCATCAATCAATGGGTCAGCTGGGGCGCTGGGCTGCGAGCGGCACAAACCCTGGTGCTCGGTGCCAAGGCGCGAGCGCTGCTTTCGGGCAATGCCCACGTGCGAATGGATGACATCCGAGCCCTTGCCCATCCTACTCTGCGTCATCGTGTCTTGCTCAGCTACAAAGCGGAAGCCGAAGGCGTCACGATCGAAAATGTGATCGACCAATTGTTGCAAGCTGTGCCCACGGAGATGTCGTGATGGTCCAGCCTTCTCGCGGCGATATTGCCTCGATTGATCCGTCGGCGATCATGCGAATCAAGAATTTGCAGCTGCGGGCAAAGACGGTCGTCGAAGGATTTTTCGATGGGCTGCACCGAAGCCCGATGCATGGATCATCGGTGGAATTCAGTGAGTATCGTCCTTACACCGTTGGGGACGATTTGCGTGGATTGGATTGGAAACGATTTGCTCGCAGCGATCGCTTGTATATCAAAAAGTTCGAAGACGAAACGAATCGCAATTGTTATCTAGTGGTCGATCAGAGCCGTTCGATGGGCTACGGATCGATCGAGTACAGCAAGATCGAATACGCCAGAACCTTAGCAGCGACGTTCGCCTATTTTCTATCGCTGCAACGGGATTGTGTCGGGGTGCTGACGTTTGACGAGGCGATTGGCGAGTTCATTCCCGCTCGACGCCGAGTCGGTCATCTACATCAAATGTTGGTGGCGCTTTCACGCCCGCTAAGCGGCAAAGGAACCGATATTGATTCACCGCTGAAACAGATTGCCAATCTTGTCGGGCGACGCGGCTTGGTAATCATGATCTCGGACTTGTTGACCCCCACCGAATCGCTGCGGACCAATCTGGCCTATCTAAGATCGCGGGGGCATGAGGTCGTGATCTTGCGGACCTTGGATCCGGCAGAAATCGATTTCCATCTGGAATCGCCCAGCATGGTGCTGGACATGGAAACCGGACGCGAAATCTATTTGGATCCCGAGGTCGCCGCAGCCCAATACCAAGAACAGTTTTTCGAACACCGAAAACAACTGCAGATCGTGTGCAGTTCGTTGGGAGTCAGTCTGCATGAAATCGTGACCAGCGAACCGCTTCATGATTCGTTGTTCCATCTACTGAATTCACAACAGCGGCGGTCCCGTGGTGCCGCTCGCGCCGGGATGCTGGCTCGGTCCGCTCGCAGCGGAGGCACTACATGAGTTTGTTGGCCCCTCTGTATTTCGCCGGAGCGTTGGCGATCGGGCTGCCGATCCTGTTCCATCTGATCCGCCGTCAACCCAAAGGGAACATCGCGTTTAGCTCGTTGATGTTCCTGAAACCGACGCCCCCGCGGCTGACGCGTCGCAGCCGATTGGACAATTGGTTGCTGTTGCTGATTCGCTCGCTGGCGATTTTGTTGCTTGCCGCGGCGTTTGCGCGTCCCTTTTTTCGCAGCGAAGCGGTTACCGATTCCGACGCGAGCGGGCAGCGTTTTGTGCTGTTGCTTGATACCAGTGCCAGCATGAAACGAGTTGGAGTTTGGGAGCAAGCGATCGGGCAAGTCGATCGCATGATCGGCGAACTTGGCAAAAACGATCAGCTTGCAATCGTCGCCTTTGATCATGAACCCAAGACGCTGTTCCCGTTCGAGCAGTCCTACGAATTGGCCGCCGACCAGCGTTTTTCGGCTGCTCGGTTATCGCTTCAGGATCTCGCCCCCTCGTGGCAAGATTCCGATTTGGGGCGAGCACTCGTTTACGCTGCCGACATTGCCGCAGCCAGCGAGGCGGATCAGGAAGGCGATCAACGTGATGCAAATTTGATCTTGATTAGTGACATGCAATCCGGAAGCGAAATTGACAGTCTGCAGCGTTTTACTTGGCCTGAGAACGTCAAGTTGGACGTGCGTGCGGTTCGTGGCAAGAACGCGGGCAACGCCTGGGCTCGGATATTGCAGTCGTCTGGTGAGGATGCTGATGCCGAGGGCGATCCGAGTGGTGCGACATCCAAACGCGGCGGATCTCGAACTGAAAAACGCCGTGTCCGCGTCTCCAATGCGGTGGGGACAAACGCAAGCGACTTTCGTCTGGCCTGGATGACCTCTGAAAACAAAACCATCGACGCGATGCCGGTACACGTTCCGCCGGGGGAATCACGCACCGTCTCACTGCCCCTTCCCAACGCCGACGTGACCTCGTTACTTCTCAGCGGCGACGAAGAACCCTATGACAATGCTGCATATCTCGTTCTGCCCCAACCCGAAACCGCCAATATCGTCTTCGTTGGTGATGAGGGAAATAAACAAGATCCGCGAGACCGTTTGCTGTATTACTTGAAACAGGTTCCCTTTGATACACCGCAGCGGACGGTGTCAATCACCACCGATACGAATTTGATTCCGGGCGGTGCAGTTCAACCTAGCAGTCCAGAGACCACGCCGATGGTGGTGGTGACGCAACCGGTCGACGATGCGATGGCGGGACGGATCGGGCGTTATGCGAATGCCGGTGGGACGGTGTTGCTCGTGCTCTCCGAACCCGATGCAAACTGGTCATCGACGCTGGCCGCTCTGTTTGAAAAAAGTGACGAAGAAGCACCGGCAATCGAAGTTGCCGAAGCGAAACTGGACGACTACGCGATGCTTTCTCACATTGATTTCGAACATCCTGTGTTTCTGCCGATGGCGGATCCGCAATTCAACGATTTCACCAAAGCTCGATTCTGGTCCCATCGCCAAATCAGCGGGTTGCCCGAGGCAACCAAGGTATTGGCTAAATTTGATAACGGTGATCCTGCGCTGATCGAACATTCCTTCGGGAATGGGCATCTGATTGTGCTGGCTGCGGGATGGCAACCCCAGGCTAGTCAGTTATCGCTGTCGACTAAATTCATCCCTTTGATGTTTAGCATCTTCGATCGTGGTCGACGTGCTCGGGCGGATGGCAATCGCTACCGCGTAGGCGATCGGTTGGACGAAGCATTCGGGAATCCAACTCCAATAGCAGCACCCGAAGACGATGAGTCTGAATTGACAACGTTGGATTCCGACAATCGTTTGAATAGTCCGGGTGTCTTTCGGATGAATCAAGATGGCAAGACACAAACGATTGCAGTCAACCTTGTGGATTCGGAAAGCCGGGTGGAGCCGATGGACGCGACGTCGCTCGAAAAGTTCGGAGTCCTATTGGGGAAGTCACAGTCGAACGTCGCTCGAAAAGAGTCCGAGCGACAATCGAAAGACGTTGAGCTCGAGAGCAACCAAAAGCTGTGGCAGTGGTTGATGGCTGCCGCGATGGGGTTGTTGGTCACTGAAACTTTGCTGGTCCGAATACGCCAATAAAAGTGGTTCACGATGATGGAAAAGACACTACGAAAACGACTTCATCAAGTGACGTCTCGATTTCAAGAACGACGCTTGGGGTGGCTGCTGGCGTTGATCGCGATCGTGTTTGCGGGACTGGCGTGGAGCTTGTTGCCTGCGGCACGAGCAGGCCAGATCATGGGCTCGGAAACCGCGATCGTCCTGCTGGGTGTAGCGTCGTTGGCGATGCTGATCGCCTGGGCGGTGACGCGGCGAAGCTTTTCGGATCCTCACTCGATCGCCAGCAAGATCGAATCCAAGTTCCCGAGTCTGCAGCAGCGTCTACTTACTGCGGTTTCACTAACCACTCGCGAGCAAAAATCAGACAGCTATTTACAGCAACGTGTGATTCGTGAAGCCTGCGACCATTCGCAACGCAATCGCTGGATCGAAACGGTGCCACAAAGCCAATTGTGGCTCAGCCGCATGTCGGGAATGAGTGCCACGTTGGTGATGGCGGCGGTACTGGGAATGTTGTTTGTGACGTCGGCGGACCCTTCGCAAGTTGGCGCGAGCATACCGCGACAGAACCAGAGTAATACGATTGTCGATCCGGGTAACGCGGAAATCGAACGAGGCACGAGCTTGGTGGTCACCGCTCGCTTTGAATCGGTCGCCCCGAGCGAAGCAGAGCTGCGTGTGATCAATCGCGATGGCAGTGAACAGCGATTGACGATGAAGCAAAATTTGCAGGACCCGATCGTGGCCGCGTTTTTGTCCTCCGTCGACGATGCCTTTGAGTACCAGATTCTGACGCGAGATTGGTCGAGCCAAACGTACTCGATCGGCGTCTTTGAGTTTCCAAAGTTGGTGCGAAGCGATGCGTTGCTGGACTTTCCCGAGTACACAGGCATGGATCACAAACGGATCGAAGACACCGTGCGTGTATCGGCCGTCCAGGGGACGATGCTCACCTGGCACTGCCATCTGAACAAGCCGGTCGCGTCGGCGACGCTCGTGGAAAAAGACGGAACGCGAACGCCGCTGCAGCCCATGGACCGCACGACAGGTGACGGGATGATGGTCCAGTTGCGGATGGAGGAATCGAAACGTTACACGTTGGAATTGATCGACGAACAGGGACGCCAGAACAAGTATCCAGCCGAGTTAGTCGCGAAAGTGCTGCCCAACCAATCGCCCAGCATCAAGCTGACTCAAGGGGGGGATGTGAGCGTTTCGCCGCTTGAAGAGTTGTCGCTTGCCGCAGACATCGCGGACGACTTTGGGCTCCATCGTGTCGGGCTTTCTTATAACTTTGAGGGCAAGGCGACGGAGATCGCGTTTCAGGAAAAGGACGCTGCGAATCGGAAACAGGGGTTTTCGCACATGGTTGAGTTTGAAGCACTCGACGCGGAACCGGATCAATTGTTTGCGTATTATTTCTGGGCCGAAGACATTGGGCCTGGCGGACAAGTGCGGCGAACGCAAAGCGACATGTACTTTGCCGAGGTGCGTCCCTTTGAAGAGATTTTTCGCGAAGGGGAACCGCCACCAAGCGGCCAAGCTCCGCCGAGCGAAAATGAACAAGCCGCCGAAGAGCTTGCCGAGCTGCAAAAGCAAATCATCACTGCGACTTGGCGTGTTATGCGTGATGAAGTTGGCGCGGAGGTGTCGTCCGAATTTGCCAAGAATGTCAAAGAGATGCTCCAGGGGCAACAAAACGCAATCGAAATGCTCGACGAACTCGCGGCGGAACTTAGCGATCCCCAATCAAAATTGATCGTCGAGGGCGTTCGCGTTCATATGCAGTCTGCAGCAAGTGAACTCGAGAAATCGCAACAATCCAACACGACTGACACGCTTGACGAAGCGTTGGCATCCGAACAAGCGAGTTATGCAGGCTTGTTGAAACTGCGAGCGAGAGAGTTTCAAGTCACTCGGGCTCAGCAACAGAGCCAGAGTAGTTCCAGTAGCTCGGCGTCGAAGCGTCAACAGCAATTAAACGAACTCGAACTCGATCAGGATGAGAATCGCTACGAAACCGAGCAGCAGGCAGAAGCCAATTCGCCAGAGGCGGCGCAGCAACGCGAAGAGCGACAAGTGCTGAGCCGCCTGCGGGAGCTTGCCCAACGTCAAGAAGACATCAACAAGCAGCTAGCTCAATTGCAGTCCGCGCTCGAATTGGCCGAGTCCGAGAAAGAAAAAGAGGAGATTCGCCGACAGATCAAACGACTGCGAGAACAGCAGCAAAACTTGTTGCGTGAAACCGACGAATTGGCCGAACGGATGCAGAGTCCTGAGAACCAAGAATCGATGCTGGAGCAACGCGAGCAGCTTGAGGAGACTCGCGAGAACCAACGTCGCGCCAGCGAAGCACTGGAGCAAGAGGATGCCTCGTCGGCACTGGCGGCTGGAAAACGTGCGGAACGTGATCTCGAAGAATTAGAAGACGAATTTCGTCAACGCACCTCGGGGCAATTCAGTGACGCCATGCGTGAAATGCGAGCTGACGCACAAGCACTCGACCAGAAGCAACAAACACTCTCGGAAGCTCTCAGCGAAGAGGCTGATAATCCTTCGCCAGGGCTGCGTCGCAACGAACAACAGCAGCAGCTGGAAAAGCAACTCGAAGAGCAACGTCGGGATCTGTCGCAGCTAGAAAACAGAATTCAGGAAACCGTCGAGCAAGCCGAGTCCGTTGAGCCGCTGTTGGCGAAAGAGCTATACGACTCGTTTCGCAATCTACAGCGGCGTGAAGTGGATCGCCGTCTAGAAGAGACTTCCGAACTGGTCAAAGCCGGCTTTAAGGAAGAGGCTCGTCAATCCGAGGCGGCTGCTGCCGAAGGGGTCAAATCGTTGCGAGAGGAACTCGAACAAGCTGCCAGTTCGATCCTTGGTGACGAAACGGAAGGGCTGAAACGCGCCGCCAGCACACTGGAGCAACTCGCTCGTGATTTGGACCAAGAGATTGGTAAGGAAAGAGGAGAAGAAAGAAAGGGAGAAGGGGAGTTGGGAGAGGGGGAGAAAGGAGAAGGCCAGCAGGGGCAAGACGGGGCGCCCGGACAGGGACAGGGTGAACCGCAGGGAGAAAAGGGACAGCAGGCAACGGAAGGCCGCGGCGAGCAGAGCGGCGAATCGAGCAGCGAACAAAGTAGTGAGCAAAGCGACGGGCAAGGACAAACCGAGGGAGAGGGCCAAGGGCAGGGGGAATCCCCGGGACAGTCAATGCGTCCTGGCGAGAACGCGAGCGAGAGTGAGAGCCCCGGTCAGCAGGAAGGTCAGGCGGAAGGCGGTGAGGGAATTCGGGGTTCAAACCCCAGTCGAAGTCGTGCAGCAGCACAGAGTCCCAGTGGATCGCCGATCGCCGGAGACGGATTTCGTGAATGGTCCGATTCACTTCGCGACGTCGAAGAAATGGTCGAGGACCCCGAACTGCGCTCGCGTGCTTCCCAAATTCGTGATCGTGCACGCCAAGTCAGAACCGAGCTGCTGCGTCATTCCAAGGCACCGCAATGGAATTTGATCGAAGAGATGATTGCCGACCCACTACGTGAATTGCAACGAGATGTCCAAGAGGAATACATGCGACGATCTGCGGAGAAAAATGCCCAAGTTCCGGTCGATCGTGATCCGGTCCCGAGCCAATTCAGCGAGGCAGTACGCCAGTATTACGAAAACCTCGGAAGCGGGCGTGGCAAATGATCTTCTCGACTTTGACCGCGGATGCGACGCTTTCGCTACACGAAAATTTGATTTGGGGTGCACCCGACTGGGTGATTCCCGTTTCGATCGCGGCGGCAGTCTTGGCGGGTTTGACGATTTGGAACTACGCATCGCAGCAAACGATGGGAGCGGTGCGGTGGTTGGCTGCGGCACTGAAAATTGCCGCCATTGCCTTGATCGCCATCTGTTTGTTGCAGCCGATGCGCAGCGGCACACGACCGCGGCCCAAAGCGAATGTGTTGCCGATCCTCGTCGACAACAGCAAGAGCATGCAGGTGAAACCCGAGGGGGCCAACGAAACCCGGGCGGACGTCGTTTCAAAGCGAATCGCACCCGATACTGATTGGCGGATTCGTTTAGAACAAGATTTTGATGTGCGAGGTTATTCGTTTGATTCGCGGATCGCGGCACTCGAATTGGCGGCTCCGACTCTGTCAAACGAAGGCACGGTGTCATCGCTGTCGACCAGTTTGCGGTCACTCGGCGAGCGATTCTCGGCTCGTCCCGTTGCGGGCGTGGTGCTGTTCAGCGACGGCAATTTGACTGATCCGCCCGACGCAAATTTCGACTGGTCCACGTTGGGATTCCCCGTCTATCCGGTGCTGTCGCGCTCGGATGAAACGATCAACGACGTTCGAATCGCAGATGTCAGCGTCAGCCAAACGGATTTTGAATCGGCTCCTGTGACGATCCGAGTCAAAGTCGATGCGAATCCCCCGAAACGAAAACTCGTCGTCCAACTTCGCGATCTCGATCACGGAAAACTCGTCGAAGAACAAACGATCACGACGTCGATATCCGAAACCGACAATGAGGTCACGTTTCGCTTTCGACCTGATGAACCCGGGTTGCGTTTTTACCGAACCAGTGTGTTTGAGGAACGAGATCGCAAGGCGTTCGAACCGGAGAGTGACTCGAAGAGCGGATCAAATGGGACAGGCAAAATCAAAACCGCCGAAGCGACGCTCGTTAATAACCAGCGAATGATTGCGATCGATCGCAAATCGGGGCCTTACCGAATTTTGTATGTTGCCGGACGCCCGAATTGGGAGTTCAAGTTTTTGCGACGATCACTGGCAACTGATGCCGAGATTCAATTGGTGGGTTTGCTGCGGATCGCCAACAAAGAACCCAAGTTTAGTTTTCGCGATCAGGGAGTCACGGGTTCAAATTCTGCTAATACCAACCGCTTGTTCGATGGTGTCGACAGCGCGGAAGACGAATTGGTCCAGCAGTATGATGAACCCGTCATGATTCGTTTGGGTGTCAAAGAATCCGAAGAATTGAGCGACGGGTTTCCCGAGACACGCGAAGAGCTATTTGCCTATCACGCTATCATTCTTGATGACATTGAATCCGAATATTTCACGCAGGACCAGATGCTGCTGATGCGACAATTCGTTAGCAGCCGAGGCGGCGGATTGTTGATGTTAGGAGGCCAAGAATCGTTTGCCGGAAAATCGTTTGCCGACAGCCCGCTCGGAGAACTTGCTCCGGTTTATGGTCCGCGGTCCGGCGACGCTAGTGTTGCCGGGGCTTACCGAATGAAGTTAACTCGCGAAGGAATGCTTGAGCCTTGGGCGCGGCTGCGAGAAAACGAATCGGCTGAATCTGATCGTTTTGCTCAAATGCCGCCGTTCACTTCGGTCAACGCCGTCGGCGATGTCAAACCTGGGGCACTCACCCTGGCCACCGTCCAGGATCTCGCTGGCGATGCGTTGCCTGCGATCGTCGCCCAGCGATTTGGCAAAGGGCGTACTGCGGCGATGCCCATTGGTGATTTATGGAGATGGTCGATGCGCCGTGATCCCCGTTCGAAAAGCAACGATGGGGATGATGCGGCCCAAGCGTGGCGGCAAATGGCACATTGGCTCGTTGGTGAAGTGCCGCGTCAAGTCGAAGCCCGAGTCGAGCCGAATGTCGATCCCAATGAACCAGCACGAATTGTCGTGCATGTCCGCGACGAAGCTTACTTGCCGATCGACAACGCCGCGATCGAGTTAACGATCACACCGATTGAAAAAAGAACTCGTGAGGGTGATCGAAATGGCGTGATCCAAATCCAAGCCACGCCGGACGACGATGCCTCCGGCGTGTACAGGGCCGCTTTCTGGACGAATGATTCCAACGCTTACCGAGTGCATGTGGCGGCGAAATCAGCGGATGGTCATTTTGTTGGCGAAGCGGACACGGGGTGGGTCGCTCAGCCGGATGCGGCGGAGTTTCGCCAGCTTCGTTTGAACCGAACCTTGTTGGAAACGATTGCGAAACAAAGCGGTGGCAAAGTGGTTGCCGATGATGCGTTGGATAACTTTGCCGCCGAATTGCCAAATTTGAAAATCCCTGTCACTGAGACTTGGGTCTATCCTCTCTGGCACAACGTTTGGGTGCTGGTCGCCGCGATCATGTGCTTGTGTGGTGAATGGGGACTACGTCGATGGAAAGGTTTGTCATGAGTCGATGGTTTACCGTCGTATTGGGAATCACGCTGACTGGGTCGAGCGTCTGCGCAAATTGCGTTTTGGCGGAGGACGTCGCGGAAGATGCGCCTGCGGCTGATCTGGTGCTGGTCGTTGGGGCCGGTGGCACCGATGAATACGCGGCCGAGTTTGCCGAGACCGCGGACCAGTGGAAAAGGCATGTCGAGTCGACTTCCGTGAAACTGCATCGGATCGGTGATTCGACATCGCCCGGGACTTCGGATCGTGATCTGCTAAAGTCCTGGATTGCCGAAGCAGATCGTGCAACATCGACTCCGCTTTGGATTGTCTTGATCGGCCATGGCACGTTTGCACAGAATGTGGCCAAGTTTAATTTGCGAGGGCCTGATGTTTCGGCCACCGAGTTGGCCGCGTGGATCAAGCCGCTCGATCGTCCGCTGGTGATTGTCAACGGTGCTTCGGCAAGTGGACCGTTTATTAACGCGCTGTCAGCCCCAGGACGTGTGATTGTTACGGCGACGCAAAGCGGAAGCGAACAAAATTATGCTCGTTTTGGCCGCTACTTTGCTGAAGCGATCGGTTCCCTCGATGCGGATCTGGATCACGACGAAGAGGTTTCAGTTCAAGAGGCGTTTCTAAAAGCCAATGCGACGGTGAAATTGTTCTATGACACGGAGGCCAGGATTAGCAGCGAGCATGCGTTGATCGACGACAACGGTGACGGACTGGGGACTGCGTTTAAAGCGTTTCGACGAAAGAATCCGTCCTTTGCCGCGAAACCGGACGGGCAGTTCGATGGTCGGCGTGCTGCAAAGATAACGTTATTCGCTGGGGCGAACCAAGCACCGCTGTTGCCAGACGAAATACAACGTCGCGACGCGCTCGAGGGCGAAATCGAGACGCTGCAATTACAAAAAGGGACGATGGCTGAGAACGCGTACTACGAGCAACTTGAATCACTGATGTTGCGACTCGCCAAGATTTACCAAACGGCCGAAGCGAGGCAAAACACTTCGGAAGAAGCAACGAAGTTGTCACCGTGACACGACAATGCGTAAGTTTTGAAGTTGCACTATTGCGTTTGCGGGCGAGCTGTAGGCCGGATCAAGGACGCAGGATCATGCCGGATCGGCGCAAACGGTAGCCTTTTCGACTGAGCCTCGGACCAACATGAAATTCTCAACTGCGTCCGCCGACCCGGCATTTACGCAGTTTGCTTGATCCGGCCTACTAAAAAACGCAACTTCAAAAGCGTTTGCGGGGTCTACTAGAGCAAAGTGTGAATGTGAGCGGCTTCTACAGCTTAGGAATAGGACGCGACGGTGCTTTCTTTAGCATCCGCTTTTCGTCGTCCTTGGGCACGTTGTTGTTATTTCCGCCACCACCTCCGCCTGCTTTGCGAGGCGTCAGATCGGTGAAGGTTTCCGTCCACTTCCAGCCAATCGGGACGGTCAGCTCTTGATCGGCTAGTAGCGCCCAGGGGGTGCCCTTGTGGTCGCGTGAAACGCCTTCGAGCAACTCCTTGGCCAGTGCTGCTTCGCGTTCCCATTTGCTACCTACCGAAATTTCTTCGCTTGCTTCTAGAATCCAAGTGTTGTTCTTTTCTTTTTCGAACGGCATGCCACGTTTGCCTTTGGCGAGCATCGCATTGTAGGTTTCGGTGCGAACCTTCTGGGCAAGCACACGACCCATCGCCAAGTCAAACCCCGCCTTCCAACGCAAGCTCTCTTCGCTGTCGCGTGCCTTCATTCCAGGTTCAAGAATCGTTGCCATTTGGATCAACGTCGGTTCCAATTTCGCGGCATCTTGTTGAGCCTTGGTCAAATCGCCGACCAATTGAGCATCACTGCGTTTGACAAATCGTGTTTGTGGACGCGACAGACCTTGAGCGGGCCGCATTTGGGCCGCTTGCACGAGTGATTGACGCAGCGGACTTGCCTTGACCTTGGTCACATAGTCTTGAGGTGCCAAGTAGTCAGGCCGGTATCGCGCCATTGCATTAGGATCGAAAAAGTATTCGATGTCCGCCGAATAGGCGTCGATCTCGGACGACCGAACGCGGCGAGACACGTTGCGATTGGGGTGGACCGTGAAATAGATGCCTCCCGTTTCGTAACAGAGGCGGGTCAAGGCATAGGGACCAAAGCCGCTATCGATCACGGGTTCCTGTTTAAAGTCTGCCGTGAAACCGACTTGAACCTGTTCGGGGTAAAACGTTTCAGGGCCCTGGTCGACCTGCGCCCACTGGGGCGATTGGTCGTACTTTGGATCGGGGTCGACATATTTGACCAACGTATGCTCGCGACCAAACGGCGCAGGGACACCGATCACATAAACCGGGATGGCCCATTTGCGGCACGCCGCGATCGATTGCTCGAGCATGTTCGCGTCGTCACCTCGTTCATCGGTCACGACGACGAAAAGGACGTTTCGTTGCGGCCCATTGCCACCGCGGCTACGTCGCAGGGATTTGTATTGATCTGCTGCGGATGAAATCGCCGAAAAGACACGTTCTTCGCCCGAGGTATCCACAGGAATGTTTTGCACGATCGATTTGATCTCTTCAAGATCTTCGATCGGCTCTTCGGTAAACAGCGTCACTGTTTTGCCAAAGCCGACAACGGAACTCAGCAGAGGGCTGTCGTTGGTGTTGCGGCGGAACCCTGCGGCTTCGCTCTCTTTGGCAATCCCCAGCTCACTGTAGATCCGCTGAAAACGATCACGGATTTCTTGACGTTGTCGATGCAGCGATCCACTTTGATCAAACAGCCACACGACCAATGTTGGGCGCTCTTCGAGTGATTGCAGAATCTCGAATGTAATTCGGTCCACCGCGCCGGCAGCCCCTTGCGTGCCCTGTCCGACTTGCCCTTTTTGATTCTTCAGTCGATCCAACGGGGCGACTGCTTCGGTAAACATTTTGTTGACCATGATCTGGCCGAAGTCGGTCGGCTCGAGATCGACCGGATTGGGGATCTCTGAAATCTCGGCGAACATCTCCGCCGAAGCTTCCGCCATCGCCGCGTCGGCGGTGCTGTTCGCACCGACTTCGGTTTGCGGCAAATCGCTGTAGGTCACATCGTCGATCATTTCGACTTTTTCGATTTCCTCTTCAGCCCGAGGGGACACCAGCACCACGGCCTCTTCGTCCACGGGCATGACCAACGGAACCAACGCCAAAGACAAGATGATGATCAAGTGCACCAACATGCTGCCAGCAAACGCAGTGGTCTCGCTCGCCGAGAAGAACGACTCTTCTTCGAGTTCTTCTTCGTCCCAAGCATCCACCGATTCGAGGTTACTTTGCAGGCCGCCAGTTAAGGAATTACCGGCTTGCGAGTTGCTTGGAGGTGTTGGGATCGTCATTTGCGTTTAACCATTCGGTTCAAAAATGTCGGAGCCGGTTGCGAGTCGCACTTTGCTGAAATTAGACCGCGAAAATCAAGTGATGGTATTTCAGCATTAAAATGCCCAGAGACGAGAAAAGTGGCCCACTTATACTCGCCCCCCCATTGTAGCCGTCGATGAGAGGATATTGCTCTATTTTAATCAAATTCTACCGTAGCAGGTGGCCGTGCTTCCTGAATTGAAAACAGAGACAGGTTCCTGAAATTTTCAGATCATTGATTGTTCTTGTATGGGCTGGGGGATCGTCGCCTGCATGTCCAAAAAGCAAACCGTGACGTGCTGACAAGGAATCGCAGGTCGCCAGGGTTGATAAGGGGACAACCTAGTGAATGAAGTCGTCATTTTGGAGCTCATTTTGTCAGCCCCTTCGTCTACGTGTTTCAACGAATCAATTTGACCATTGTACCCAGAAAACGACGTTTTGCAGTGTTTATGGGCGGTTCCAACACGTCAATTTGCGGGGGGCGACGATTGCCAACTCGAACTTGTATTAGTAGCCTTGATTTTATACCGTTATTAGACGTGGCGAATTGAATTCGCGTTTTCGAATTGAATCTTGCACAAGGCTTTCTGAAATTGTCTGAGCGACTCATCGCAATTGGTGACATTCACGGCTGTAAGGTCGCTCTCGAGCGATTGCTAGAGGAAGTTGCGCCAACTGCGAAAGATATCGTAGTGACGTTGGGCGATTACGTTGATCGAGGCCCTGATTCTCGCGGAGTGATCGACACCCTGATCAATCTTCGTAAAACGACTCAACTGATTGGATTGGTCGGCAACCACGAGGAAATGATGCTCGAGGTGGTTCGCGACGGTCAATCGCCTCACGGATGGCTGAAATACGGCGGGGTCGAGACGCTCGATAGCTATGGTTTTGATGGTGGATTGGACTTTTTGCCGCAAAGCCACGAGGACTTCTTCGATTCGCTCGGAGATTACTTCGAGTACGACGACTATTTCTTTACCCATGCCGCTTACGATCCCGACACACCGCTTGAGCACCAGCCGCCCGAAATGCTGCGGTGGTACACGCTGAACGACGGTTACCCAGCGGCTCACATCAGCGGCAAAACGGCCGTAGTCGGCCACACGGCGATGCGAGATGGCGAAATTCTCGATATTGGACACTTGTTGGACATCGACACGTTTTGCTACGGCGGAGGATGGCTCACCGCCATTGACCTGTACAGCCGTCAAGTGTGGCAGGTCGCACAGGATGGGCGAGTCCGCAGCACGCAGGCCCAATACTAGGGGGTGAACGTCCCAAGGCGATCAACTCTCGTTAGCTGCCTTCGCCAAAAGGGAGTAATTCGCGTGGGACGCCAACAATCCACGCTCTGGCGGGCGCCGCTACGAAACGCAAACGCCGCACAGCCTCTCTAATTCAAAAGTAGAGCAAATCAGGTGGGCGCATAAAAAAGGCACCGTGAAATGACACAGTGCCTAAGTGTTCCGAAGCATCCTTGGATGCTTAAGCAACCGACGAATCGAGTGCTTGTTGAAGCGCAGCCTTGGGGCGAACGCCTACAAAACTTTCTGAAACTTCGCCACCTTTGAAAACCAACAGCGTGGGAATGCTGCTAATTCCGAACTTCTGGGCGATTCCAGGATTGTCGTCGATGTTGATCTTGCCAATCTTGACCGACGGGTTTTCGCTGGCCAATTCGTCAATCATCGGAGCGATCTGACGACATGGGCCACACCAAGGTGCCCAAAAGTCAACAAGCACAGGGGAGTCTGACTGCAGGACTTCGCTATCGAAGTTCTCATCAGTGAATTCTTTTACAGCATCAGATGCCATGGAAACTTCCTTTTGAAAAATAGGTTGCCAGCGCAAATTGTTAGGTACAGAGCGTCTGCTGTCAATTTGCCCCACTGTCAAACTGGCCTAATTGCCAGTCACTTTTAACCGATTCCGATAAGGAAGCAATATCCGAGCCAATTCGTTTAAAATCATCGCGGTTGCTCCCCAAATCCGGTGGTTTTGGTACTGAAATGCCGGAGCAGCGAACTGCAGCTTATCGAACCCAGACGAAGGCTTTTGACCGGTCCTCGTTTCAATAAAATGCACTCGTTTCTCCATCTGGAAGACAATTCGTCGTGAGGGACGGAATAGTTCTCCAACAGGCAACAGGATCACGTCCTCTACTTCGACTGGATCGGGCTGCCACTGAGGTAATGGCGTTTCAATGATAAAGACCACCGGTTGGACCGCATTATCGCTCGCATAGACGTATTGCTCACGAAGATTGCCGCAGCAGACTTGGACTAGGGGCTGTACCCCCAGTTCTTCTTCGAATTCCCGCAGCGCGGCCTGTTCGGCCGATTCGCCCGCTTCCCTGCGTCCGCCGGGCAGGCAGATTTGACCGCCATGGTGCCTTAATGCCATCGGACGCTCGGTCAATGGAATTACCCACTGCTGGTCCGCGTCTTGAAACAAAGAAATGGCCACTGCGGCTTGGCGGCACCCTCGCCGCGAAGGACCACGATGACGGCCGTAGGCCAACCCGGGAAACATTGGTTCCAACCGGTCGGGCCGATGAGATCGATTGCCAGTACAGCCCTCGCCTGAGAGCTGCTTGGTCAAGAAATTACCGAGATCGTCCGCGAAAACCGTCGAACGTTGTTGAGATTGTTGAATAGTCATGAGGGTCAATCAAGCTCAATGGACGCGACCTTGACTCACGCTTTCCAAAGCCACCGAGCGTTTGCCAACGCTATGAATAGATTAACAGCATTGCGGGAACACCGTCTTGGCGGTTAGCGAAACACGCTACAGCGTCGACTCCAGCAATACCCTGCAACCTGTACAATAGCACTAATTGACGGCGGCTGACAATTGATCCAGCTTGGTTTGGACCGCGGTCAATTGAGTGGCCACGCCATCGTACTTTTCCTTCATTGCGTCGGCAGCCTGTTGAGCTTTTGCCAATGCTTCTTGAAGTGCGGGCAAGCCTTTGGCCAACTCGGCCGCTTCGGCAGTCTTCGCCGCAGACGCTTGCTGGTGCGTCGCGATTGAATTGTGGGTCGCGATGCGATCGCGACGCAAGTTAACCAATTGGGTCAAGTGATCGATCAGGGCTTGTTCCGCACCTGCAACCGCGTCGAGCTTGGCAACGTCGCCGTTGGTTTGCACGCGGATGGCGATTACGGCGTCATGCTTGTCACGCGATGCATTGGCCAAGGCGGGCATTTGCCCGTCCAATTCGCCCACCTTCTTTGCCGCAGCATCCGCAGCCGCTTTCGATTTTTCGGCCTCGGCTTTGGCGGCAGCGATCTTTGCATTGAGTTCGTCGATCGGTTTCTGAGCGGCAGCGACCGTGTTCATTGCCGCATCCAACTCGGCTTTGATCGGCTGCATCGTTTTTTGGATCGATGCCAATTGCTGCTGGACGACTTTAGCACGCTCAGCCGCAGGTGGCGGGTTCGCTGCTAACGTTTGTTTATCTTCGGGTTTCTCGGATAGTGCACTGAATACTTGGCCATCCCAATCGCCATAGATCACTCGGCTGCCATCGTGGGTAATCGCTGCTTCGAGCACATCTTCGGCGACCGGTTGGAACTCACGAATCAGTCCACCATTAGCGTCCCAAAGTTTCGCTTTGTTGTCTTTACCTGCCGTAACGAGTCGTCCTTGATGATCAAACGCAACATCGGTGACACCGCCACCATGAGCATTAAACGACTTGATTGCCTTGCCTTCGTTGACGTCCCAGACTTTGACGGTTCCGTCGTCACTCGCACTGGCCAAGACGTTCGAATCGTCTCGCCATGAGACTGAATTGATGGCTCCCTTGTGATCGGTCAAATCCAAATACAATCGGCCTGTGTCGGCTTCCCACAAACTAAGGCCACCGGAGCGGTCACCCGAAGCGATCAATACGCCGTCAGGGCTGAATGCGACGGTGAAGATCCAGTCGGTATGTTTTTTGAGATCAAAAACCAGTTCGCCGTCGGTGGCGTCATAAACACGCAACATTTTCTGAGGGCCACCCATCGCGACTCGCGACATGTTGGCGTTCACGTCGGCATCAAAGACCACATCTAACTCGTCGCCCACTGTCGCCACACGTTCGCCAGTTTTAACGTCATAGATTGCCGCGATTCCCTTCACTGAATGCTCGCCACCGCCTGCGATCAAAAAGCTTCCGTCACGACTAAAACGCAGCGACTGCGGAATACCTTCTTCGAAAGGCAAAATGCCCAGCAACTCTGACGTTTCAGTGTGGTACAACGCAATTTGTTTTTGCCCAGCGATCGCTACTAACGGTGCCCATGGGCTTGCACCAATCGCCGTAATCGCAGCTGCACGATCCGTGACCACGGGCACACGCTGTGGAATCGATTCCGGCATCGCCACAGGACCTTCGGGTTTGCCGCCGGTGCTAGCGACAAACGCGAGTGAGTTTTTCTTTTTCGCTTTGGCTTTGGATCCCGAGTTTTCTAGGATTCCACCTTCGATCCAAGCTTGGATGACCGCCAGCTGTTCGGCGGGCAATTTATCTTGGTTCGGTGGCATGATCGGTGTGTCGTCGTGGTTGACCAATTGCCACAACCGGCTGCCCGATGGGTCGCCGTCATCGTAAACGATTTCGCCGCTGCCGCCGCCTTCGATCAATGCCGTATAGGTGTCCAATGCCAAGCCGCCTTTCTTATCGCCTTGGTTGTGACAACTAGCACAATGTTGGCGAAAGATCGGCTTCACGTCGTCTTCAAACGTAACCTTCTTCACTTCCGGAGTGGATTTTTCGTCGGCAGCAAAGCTGACTCCGCAACCGGACAGAACGAGTAAGGCGGCAATATTGAATCGAATCATGGCGATTGGAGATCGTGGGGTGGGGCGAGTTTTCGAGTAGGAGATCGAAGGCGGGCTTACATTCTAATTAGTGATTGAATGCAAACTCGCGACTGTTTAGCACGGCCCAGAAAATATCCGAAAGTGCAGCAGCGCTGTCCCCTTCGGCTGGAATCGTGGCCAGCAGTTTTTCTTGTTCATCCTTGGTCGGCTTGCGAGCGAGCGAGCGGATGTAAATTCGTTCAATCACCTGCTCGTTGGTCAGTTTTTTTTCTTTGACCCATTTTTGAATCACTTTGCCCTGCTCGATCTTGTTGGTTACCGAGCTTCCGTTCAGCAAGTGAAGAGCTTGCGATAGCGATGGCGCCGTGGTCGCTTCGCACTCACAAACGGTGGCTCGCGGTGAGCGTCCAAAGGCATCGAGGAAGTAGGTCGAGGTAGCACCATCAGCGATCTGGACCGCCGATGCACCGAGTGGCAAACCACGATATTTTTCGGGAGCTTCGGTCACTTGGCATAGGCAATCGAGCATGCTTTCGGCCGGAATTCGTCGCACGACGGCGTACGCGTAGTTACGGTTGTCGTGAGCATTGGTTTCGTTGGATTGGCAACTACGTTGGTAAGCTTCGCTGTTGCAGATGTCGCGTACGAGTGACCGCATGTCAAAGTTGTACTCGACCAATTTGTTACCGAGCGTGTCGAACAGCTCAGGGTTACTGGCCGGGTTACTAATACGGATATCGTCGACTTGGTCAACCAATCCGACGCCCATGAAATGAGCCCAGATTCGGTTGGCAATTGAACGAGCAAAGTACGGGTTCTCTTTGCTTGTCAGCCAGTTCGCAACCACTTCGCGACGATCTTTGCCTTTGGTGTCAGGCTCTTCGCCGCCCAAGAACTTAGGCGGAACGGGTTTGCCGGTTACGAGGTGATTGACCTCGCCACTAAAGCGGTTGTAAACGATCTTTTCGCGATAGTCTTCAGCCTGTTTACGTCCGACCTGCGAAAAGAACGAAGCAAAACCGTAGTAATCGTTCATCGTCCAGCGGTCAAACGGATGATTGTGACATTGGGTGCATTGCGTTCGGATACCCATGAAGACTTGGGCGACATTTTCAGCCGTCTTCAATGTGTCACGTTCGATCTCGTAAAAATTGGTCGCTGGCGATGTGAACGTGCCACCGGTGCTGGTCAGTAGTTCGCGAACCATTTGATCGATGGGGATGTTACGAGCAAATTTGTCAGTCAACCAATTTGCATACAAGAATGCCGATTTGTAGCTGACCGTGTTGCTGCTCTTGATCATCAATAGCTGAGCAAACTTCATTGCCCAGATCTCGCTGAACTCTTTTCGTTCAAGCAAACGATCAATCAATTCCGCTCGTTTGTTGGGGGCGGCGTCGGTAACAAACTGTTGGTACTCTTGTTCGGTCGGCAGTAACCCGGTGACGTCCAAGGTGACACGTCGTAGGAATTCTTCGTCGCTGCAGCGTCCGCTTGGCAGGATGCGAAGTTGTTGTAGTTTTTTGCCGACGAGTTGATCGATATATTCGCCTTCGATCTTCGGAGCGGTGTACTGCAATTCGGTTGGAAGCGCCAGCACTTGGCTGCCCACCGTTTCGGTGACAAAGCGAGCCATCACGAATGCTTCACCGCGACGTCCAGCGGTGACAACGCCCATCGAATCGATTTCGGCGGTACCCGCGTTGTTGGATGTAAATGCGGCTAGGCGAGTGACGTCACGCGTGCTGCCGTCGCTGTAGGTGGCCACGGCAACAAATCGCTGCTGTGTTCCTTCGCCTTCGATGACCGCTTGGGGCGGATAGATCGCAAGCGATTGGACCGCGGGTGGCTTGGCTTTGGCTGGATCGGCTTTCGCTCCCTTTTGCAACCACTCTAAAACTGTGGCGTAGTAATCCGAGTCGGTGTCAAATAATTTGCCTCCGGTGTGAGGCACAGCACCGATCGATTTCTTTAGAAACAGGCTCTCTTCGGGAACGGCGAGATTGATACGACGGAAACCAATTTCGCGTGTGATGCGAAAGTAGTCACCATCGGGGTCAAAGCCGAACAAACTAACGCGGAAACCGTCTTTGCCGCGTGCGGCACCGTGGCACGATCCGGTGTTACAACCTGAGCGTGTCAGCACGGGCATGATGTCTTTTTCGAAGCTGATCTCGGGTTTGACCGAAGCGTCCGTCACCGTGATGGGAACGCGAACTTCGGTTCCCGCGTACGAGCCAATCAGCTCAGTCTTGCCATCGGCGACCGGGTGCAGCATGAAACCGTCGCGACGAACTTTGGATTCGTCGGCGATCGACCACTCCATTCGCTCGCTGGCGTCTTCGGTGATCCCGTCGTCGCGTCGCAGCACTGCCACAAACGACTGGAAATCACGAGCCGATCCGAGTTTGATTTCACTCGGATAAACAGCGATGTCCGGTCGACGTGCCGTGTTGCCGCTCGGGGTCGATGACTCGGGTGTTACCGCGATCGCTGAAACAGCACTGGTCGCGATGATGACCACGCCGAGAGCGATCCGCTCGAGTTTTTTAATGAATGGAAAGTTCATGCCGATGTTCCTCGTTGAACAATAATAGCGATCGATGAAATACGGGATCGATTGAATACGGGGGGAGGATCTACTGGTCAGGCAAAACGCCTGCCCAGTAGTGATGCGTGTTTACTGGTTCTTCATTTGGCGAAGTTGCTCGAGCCGGCTGAGTGGTTTCGGCGCGGCGGGTTTAGCTTCGACCGGCTTTGGTTTAGCGGCCGGTTTGGCAGGTGCGTCTTTCTTCGGTGGCAACGGTGCATCCACGCGGATTTCGCCAGTGCCATTGGTTTGCACAATCACTTCGTCGCCGACGGTGACGCGTGATTTGCAGACAAGTGTTTTGTGGTTGCCGGTTTTGGCGTCTTTGGCAACCGTGATGGGGAAGATCACACTTGTCGAATCTTTGGTGATTTTTTGGACTGCCGCCGAGCTGGTTAAACCATTCGGGATTCCGAGCAATTCCACTTCCGCGTCACCGGGAAGCTCTCGGAGTACTTCCAATTCAACGGCCACCGTCGCTTCGGTTCCAGTTTCTGCAGCAGAGCGAGGGAACTTGTAGCGGAACAGCTGTTCTTGGATTTCCAACATGATCGGTGTGGTCGCGATTTCCGCGGTGCCGTTATCGGTGGGATAGCTTGCGATCATAATCACAGGCCAAGTTCCCACAGCGGCACTACCGTTTGCGGTGATCGGAATCTCAACTTCGGTTTGGCCTTTGTCGATTTTGCGGCTATTGTTGACCGCAACGCCGGGCGGGTTGTACAGCGTACGAAGCGAAACCGCTCCGTCGAACCCTTCGCCGCGTTTGATTCGGACGACCAATTCCTTGCTGCCATCACGAACGATGGGAGTTTTTGGTTGGACCAATTCGATCTCAAAAGGAGCCGCGTCAGTGACTGCCACTGCCGCACGGTCGGTGTCATAGCCCCACATTGCACGTCGGTTTTGACCCAGCACCAATTGGTGAGTTTGCTTTAGCTGGCCTGTGACGGTTGCGTTTTTCTCATCGCCTTTACCATGAATGTCAAACAACGAAGCAGCGTGGGTTGCCTCGGGTTTGGCGGTCAACAATACCGGAATCTCACCACGCCCGGCGGGCATGGGAAAGGTTTGGGCGACGACGTTTTCGGGAAGTCCATCGAGTTCCATGTTGATTTCGCCGTTGTACCCCCGACGCGTTGCATTAACCATGAACGCGGTTTGGCCACCGATTGGTACTGCAACCACTTGCGGGTAATAGCGTCGAAGTTCGGCCAACGTCAGATCAAACTCGTTCACTGCAGGAGTGACTTCGATTCGATAATGATGGATGGGGCTGCCGCCACGAAGATGATCGTAAATACGAACGCTGTGTTTTCCATCGGCCGGTGCCGTAAATTCGACAAACGGATCCATGTTGGTGCCGATGTCATCCGAGGAAGACAATGTCTTTCCATCCGGAGCAAACACGTTCAGCACGGCGTCCAATGGCGAACGGATCACGTTGCGAGCGAACACGGTCACTCGGAATCGCTGTCCCTTTTTGCACTGAAAACTGAAACAATCGAAATCGCCCTCTTTTTCAATCACGCCACAAAACGCAGCTGGCACAGCAGACTCAGGTGCCTTGGCGCGGTCATCGTTAGGTTCCTGTTCCATGACCACAGGCAAATCGTTGACTCGCACCCAGTTGGGTGACGGTGAAATGCCTTTTTCGTTTTCAGTGACCACGGCCCATTGATCGTGCGGTTCGCTGGGAAGTTGAACCGAGGCTTCGCTGATGGTGCCATCCAATGCAACCAGGTTGGCTTTTAGTGTGTCGCCAGGAACGCCTCCACCTGGAACGGCGGCAACAGGACGCGGAAACGTACCAACGTGCAGTCGGTAGCCAGCGTTGCCATTGCCCCCGAACGAACTATCGCGAACCAGAACGGTATAGGTGCCGTCCTCGGTCGCGGTGAACGAGCACACGCCGTCTTGTTGTAACAAGGCCGAGTCGTCGCTCGTGGCGACTTCGAAACGTCCTTCGTTCAAAATAGAGACAAACGGATCAAGAATGTTTTGGTTGTTCAGCGAATAAGCTAAACGCAGCCCTTCGATCTCGACGTTCAGTGTATCGCCGGCCTTCAGTTTGACCTGAAAGTGGTCAACGTCCTCACGCTCGACAATACCTTCGACTGTTGTGTTGAGTTCGATGGTTTGCGGTTTGGCGAAATCATTATTCGGTTCGACCTCATCAACCACGGGCATCGTTCCAACGCCCAGTAGTCGTAGGTTGGCAACACCGCTCTTGGTGATCAAGCGAACAGGGTACAAGCCGGGGGCGAGTTTTTCATCCGCCTTCAGCTTGACTTCGACCTTGGCGTTGTCGATCGGCTTGACTTCCAAAATCGTAATGCCGGGGACATCGGTCAGCACTTGATGTGCATCTTTGAGCCGTGCTCCTTGAAACAATACCGTTGTTTCTTCCCCGCGGCGGACACCAAAGGGTTTCAGGCGAGTGACTTCGGGAAGCGTTGCCATTGCAGTAGTGGCAACCATGATGGTCAAGCTAAATGCAACAAACGCAGTCGGGCGGAATCGTGAATTCACTTGGTCGTCCAATAGAGGCGAGTTCAAACGATGCAAAGCGGCCAATAAAGCCGCACTGAATGATTAACAAAGGGCGTCAGAGCGGGGGGACGACGCAGAATGGACACCCCTCAGGCTCTGACGAACGAGCGGCAAAACGTTAGGCCAACAATGGCTCGATGATTTTGCCGCCATCGACGATTTCGATCGGGCGATCACCAGGAGCCATCAATTCTTTGTCGGCAACAATGCCAAGCAAGCGATACATGGTGGTCGCAAGGTCGGCTGGCGACACGGCGTTTTCCTCGGGTTCCGACGCGGTCGAATCCGAAGCACCGTAGATCGAACCACCCTTGATACCGCCACCCGCCAACATCACGCTGAACACCTTTGGCCAGTGATCGCGGCCGGCGTCTTTGTTGATCTTTGGCGTGCGGCCAAATTCGCTGCTGACCATGACGAGCGTTTCGTCGAGCATTCCTCGCTCGGACAAATCGTCCAAGAGTGCTGACAACGCAACGTCCAATGCAGGTGTTGTGTTACGCATCGCACCGGTAATGTTGGCGTGCATATCCCAACCGCCGTAGGTCAGGGTCACCAAACGTGATCCGGCTTCGACCAAACGACGAGCCATCAACATACGTTGACCTGCGTCGTTGCGACCGTAGCGATCTCGCATCTTGGCGTCTTCTTTTTCGATATCAAACGCTTCGCGAGCCGCCGGGGTATCAAGCAGATCGTACGCTCGTTGATAGAACGTGTTCATCGCTTCGATATTGTCCGCTTGGGTGGCAGAGGTGAAGTGGCTGTTAACCACTTCCAAAGCACTTTTGCGACGTGTGAAGCGTTCTTGGTCCACACCACCGGCAAGATTCAAGTCGCGGACTTTGAAATCGCTGCGATTGGGATCCGAACCGAGGGCGAATGCACCGAAGCTGCTGGGCAAATAGCCCGTTCCCGCGAACTCGTTGGGAACGTTGGGGATGCACACGTATGGTGGCAAATTGTTGCGAGGACCGTACTCGTGACTGACAACCGAGCCGAAGCAAGGGTATTGCAGTGCAGGGCTCGGCTTGTAGCCGGTGAACATATTGTGGGTGCCCCGTTCGTGAGCGGCTTCTCCGTGGCTCATCGAGCGGATCACGCTGAACTTGTCCGCCCTCTTGGCTAGCTGAGGGATCGTCTCACAGAAAACTTCGCCCGTATTGGTTTTGATCGTTTTCAGTTCGCCCCGATATTCCAGAGGGCTATAGGGTTTGGGGTCAAACGATTCCTGTTGTGCCAAACCGCCAGGCAAAAAGATATGGATGACGCTTTTTGCTTTCGCTTCGACAAAATCGTACTGCTTCTGTTCCGCCGCTGCCTGACGCATCAGCAATTCGGGTAACGACAACCCAATCGTGCCAAGGGTTCCGGCAGCAAGAAAACCACGACGGCTAAAGGGATTTCCGTGACAACGCATGTTTGCAATTCTCCGAATTGAGAAAACGTTCAACGTGATTGGATAGAGTTCAAGCGATCCACCAGCAAAAAGGAACCGCTCGAGGAAGATTGTTTCGAAGCGTACGAAGTGATGTTGATTTGTTTCATCACGTCAAGCTCGATAGTGGATGACATCTCCCCGCATTTGGCAAAATGCCGCCGGGCTAGATATGGCGTAAAGGTAGGCCCAGATCCGCAAAACAACTTTTTCGGAAAAGTTGTCTATGGCTCTAGTATTTTTAAGGAAGGAATGGACAAGTCTATAGGCTTGTTTTTCAGCTGGATTGTTAGGCAATCTGACGCTGAGAGTGGCTATTGTAGCGAAAACAGGGGCGGGCGTCAATTATATTTGGGGGAGTCGACAATCCCAAGAAGATAAAATCGAGGTGGAAATGCGTTTCGCAAGCAGCCAACCTCTGATTTGCTGTGATTTTAATAATGAGGCGGCCTCTGCGACCCGCCAATTACCCCACTAGGGGATGCAGTGACTTCGTTTCGCTAGACACTTGGCGAACGAGCTCTAAGTGCCTTATCGGCGGGAGGATACGGCGATAATCTTCCGTAAAACCTTGAGCATCGCCTCGGTCTCGCTTTTCAGCTTGTCGACGAGATTCACCAGAACTTCACGACGGCCCTCTTTCGCAGCTTGTTCGATTTCACGGGCCGTTGAATACACTTGATGGGCAAAAAACAGGTTTGCCGAGCCTTTGAGAGTGTGGGCGGCGCGTCCAATTTCCGCTAAATCGCCATCGGGAACCGTGTTGACCAAGATGCTGAGCAGCGACTCGCACTCGCTGATAAAAACCTCGGCCAACCGCCGCACGCCCCGCCGTCCGCCGGGGATTCGCGATTCGGCAGCACGCAAGTCGACCACGTCGGAATCTTCGAATTCCAGATCAAGGTCATCATCGCAATCGTCCTTGCCTTTGTCGCTATCGCGAGGCAAATTGTCATCGTTTTGCCAATCGTGATCCGAATCGCTGATCGCAGAGGTGGCGCCGTCACTAGCAGACGATGTTGAAAGAGGCTTCGCAAAGCGGACCATCGTTTCTTGCAGGCGTCGAGGATGAATGGGCTTGGACAAGAAAGCGTCCATGCCCGCTTTGATGCAGGCATCCGCGTCTTCCTGCATCGCCGCGGCGGTCAAGGCGATGATCGGTATGTGTCGCGGTGGGCTGAACGATTTCTCTTGCTCGCGAATGAGTTTTGTTGCCTCGATGCCATCCATCACAGGCATGTGCATATCCATCAGGATGACATCAAACGGTTCGCTCTTCCAGCACGCGATCGCTTCACGTCCATCGTTGGCAATTTTGATTTTGTGTCCGCACGCCTTTAGCATTCCTATCGCCACTTGCTGATTCGCCAGTCCATCTTCGGCAACAAGGACTCGCATCGACGTGGCCGGTTCCGGAGTGGCGGGGATGGGCGTCTCAGGCGTCTCGCCTAACTCCATCACTTGCACAATCGTGTCGAGCAGTTCGGATTGAACCACCGGTTTGTTGAGGTAACGCGAAATGTTGAGATCACTGAGTTGGTCTGTGTTCTCAGGAAGATTCGCAGAGGACAACATGATCAACCGTGCCGGGTCGTCGGGGAATTCTTCGCGCAGCAGGCGGGCTAATAGGAATCCGTCCATCTCGGGCATCATGCAATCGAGCACGATCAAGTGAAACGGTTCGTGGCGTTGCTTTGATTCGCGAACTCGCATCAACGCATGTTTTCCGCCATCGACCAGCGTTGGCTTGAATCCCCAGACTGAAAAAATCTCCTCTAAAATCCTTCGATTCACGGGGTTGTCATCGACCACCAACACTCGGGTTCCGGCCAGTTGCCGCAGGTGGTCGTCGGGTGGTTTTTGTTCTGCCGCAATCGGAAAGGGGGCCGAGAACCAAAATGATGTGCCTTTGCCGACTTCGCTTTCGACTTCCAATTTTCCTTGCATCAAATCAATCAGCTGTCGCGAAATAGCGAGTCCGAGGCCGGTACCGCCGAAGCGACGCGTGGTCGATGAGTCCGCCTGAGTGAACGCTTCGAGCACCGATTGGATTTTTTCGGTTGGGATTCCGATGCCGGTGTCGGAGACTTGGAAGTGAAGCCAAAGTACGTTTGCGTTCGTCTCGTTTTGTTCGTTTGTCTCGGCAGACAAGTCCGGCGCCGGGGGGGCGGTTACGTTGACATCGACAAAAATATGCCCAGTCTCGGTGAATTTAATCGCGTTTCCAATCAAATTCATTAGCACTTGTCGCAGTCGGCCGGGGTCACCCATCAAACGGCTCGGCACGTCCGGGGCGATTCGGCAAAGCAATTCGAGATTCTTCTCGGACGCCTTCAACGACAACGTCTGCCCCGCCTTTTCGATCACATCTCGTGTGGCGAATGGGATCGACTCGAGCTCGAGTTTGTTTGCTTCGATTTTGGAAAAGTCAAGAATCTCGTTAAGCAGTCGTAGCAACGAGTCCGCCGAATCACGAACCAAGGAATTGTAATCACGTTGTTCGGGCGTTAGATCCGATTGCGACAACAGTTCGGACATACCAATGATCGCGTTCATTGGGGTGCGGATCTCGTGACTCATATTGGCCAAGAAATTGCTTTTTGCCTCGTTCGCTTTGGTGGCAACGTCACGGGCCTCGCGAAGTTCTTGTTGCGATTTAGTCAACTCGGTGATATCGCGACTGATCCCGAAGGTGCCGATGATTTTTCCTGATTCGTCACGGAACGGCATTTTGGTCGACATGCACCACGTGTCTTCCCGGTCGGCCCATGTTTCACGCTCGATGCGATCGACTAGTGCCTCACCACTCTGCATCACTCGCAGTTCATCTTTGCGAGCTAGCAGTGCATGTTCGGACGTAAAAATATCCGAGTCGCTTTTGCCGACGACATCGATCGAACCCTCCATCGCGAACTTGTTCGCCATCGCTTTACTGATTCTCAGAAAGCGACTTTCCGTATCTTTGAAGTAGATCGAGTCGGGGATATTGTCCAGCAACGTTTTCAGCAAGCTCTGCTCGTGCCGCAATTCCTTTTCTGCTTTGATCCGTTCGGTCACGTCCCAGAACATGACCTGAATGCCAATCACTTTTTGCTTGCTGTCCTTGATGGGGCATTTCATCCGCTCGATCCAGCGGGGACTGCCATCCTTAGCAATTGTTTCTTCGATGTCGTGCAGTGCCTCGCCACTCCTCATCACGACTTGGTCGTCGGCGACGTAACAGGCGGCAAGATGGACAGGAAACAGATCGAAGTCGTCTTTATTGAGTATCTCGTCGAGCGATTGGCCTCGCACCTCAAGATACTTTTTGTTCGCAAACAGGCGGCGACCTTCGGTGTCTTTGATCAGCAAACTTACCGGCAGCGCATCCGCGAGCGCCTGGTAAGTTGAGCGTGCATCTGCAAACACGCGTTCAAGGTATCCACTGTCCTGAGCCATAAACCGCCATTAACTCCCCATCAAAGCCTGTACAAGCAATCCCTATGATGGAACAAAATCATCATCCAATGTTAATGATTGTGCAAACTTTGCTAACAATTCGGCGACTTGGTCGATGTCCGACAACGAGATTACCTCTACCGCTGAGTGCATATATCGATTCGGGATCGAGACGAGACCGGTCGCAACCCCTCCGCCGTGGGTTTGCAGCACGTTGGCATCGTTGGGAGCGGCGCGGCCGATGGCGGCGAGTTGGTAGGGAATTGAATTCTTCTCCGCCAGGTCAATCAATCGCTGTGCCACTTTGGCGTTGATGTTTGGCCCACGAAAGATGACGGGACCTCCCCCAATACGGATGTCCCCTTGCTGTTGCTTTTCGATCGTGGGGCAATCTGATGCATGCGTCACGTCGACAGCAATCGCAACATCTGGATTAATGCTTCCGGCAGCCGTTTTTGCTCCACGCAGTCCAATTTCTTCTTGAACGGTCGAGACGCTGTGCAAATGGCAACGAAGCGAGTCGACCGACGTCGATGCCCGCCGGAGTGCTTCCATCACCGTCCACATGCCTGTTTTGTTGTCCATCCCCGGACCGCTGACCAAATCCCCAAGCAGGGGACGGTAGGTCAGGTCCAATGTCACTGGGTCGCCAATGCGAACCAATTGCCTGGCTTGGGCCTCGTCTTTGGCACCGATGTCGAGCCACATTTCTTTGAGCTGAACAACTTGCTTTCGTTCTTGTTCATTGAGCAAGTGAATCGGCTTACGGCTGATCACTGCAGCGACGGGGCCATTGGCGGTCCAAATCGTCATCGCTTGGCCGATCAATTGCTGGGGGTCCCAGCCGCCAATGGTTTGCGCATAGAGGAACCCCAATTCATCGATATGCGAAATCAGCATCCCGATCTGGTCGCAGTGTCCTGCATACATCAAACGCGGCCCCGATAGATCGCCCACGCTCGCAACCAAGTTTCCGTGGAGATCCGAGCGGACATTGTCCGCAAATGGACTGACGTACTTACGGATCAGCGATTGGATCGGCTCTTCAAAACCCGAGGGACTTGGGGTCTCGATCGCGTCTCGAAAGAACTTGTGGGCTGCATCTTGCATTGACGGTTTCCTACGTGTTTACGGTGAAAGCTATCATTTTGATGGATGAGATTCATACCAGGATGAGATTCCATCGTCAAAGTTTAACGGAACCGCGATTAACGCGGGTAGAGTAGACTAGAGGAGGGCACCCGAGTCGGCTGAGTGAAAGTGTATCTCGCCTCGGAAACTTGAGTGAACTTTGACACCAAACGGCGATTTATTCGATGTTTTGCGGTGCGATTACAGCTCAGATCGATGATGGCGGTGACGCGAGTTGCGAAATGTGAAGGAGAGCAGAAAATATTTCCTGGTTGATCTGGGCACGACGGAGAGATGTTGGCCGTGCGGTCAATGCGTTGAAAGAGTGAGAAAACCGAGAGTTTTCGCAGTGCAACCGATGTGCGCGTCTCTGTCGTCAAAACGCTATTGACATGCGAAACCGTTGATACTGCTTTTTCACGATCAATCGCACTAAAGAGTTGACCCTAAATGACTCGACATTAACTCTCAGATCAAGGTGTCTTTTCTTGACGCGTCTGAAGTTGCGAGGTTTTGGCTTGCCAGAGCATCACAACATTCATCTGCGGAGAGCAACCAAGACACTAGCCTTGATCTACCCAGGGGGGAATCTGGGAAACGCGATCACCAAAGCTCTGATGCAACCTGCATCATAGTGTTGGTGTTAGCGAGTACGGAAAAATCAAAATCGCATTTGTTGTAATGCACAGCCAGCGAACACGAGTGTTACTTCGGCATTCGTGTTTAACGTGTTGGGTGTTCATCAATCGGTCGCGGTTTGTCACGACGACTCGCAGCTTCTATCCCCTGAAAAACGATCTCATGTATATGGGTTCGCCTAATTTTTAATAAACAAACCGCGAGGAATCCCGCTCGGTAAGCGTCGCAGGATGCGAGCCGGCTGGCCCGACCCAGCGTTAATCATGACTGTAACTTTGCGTTCGTAACCCACTACGAAAACAAAACGATCGACTCAGGACCGGTTGTACAGGAAGTGAAGGACGAATAAGGCCGCTAGATCAATGGTTACCGACGCACCATTGGTCGAGGGAAAATTAAACGAGGCGTTATGGAGTACCTAGTATGAAGGTCTTCACAACTGGACAGGTCGCCAAGATCTGTAAAGTAGCACCCCGAACTGTATCAAAATGGTTCGATTCGGGAAGATTAAAAGGTTATCGCATTCCAGGATCTCAGGACCGACGCATTCCGCGTGAGTACCTGATCAAGTTCTTGAAGGAACACGGTATGCCCCTGGGTGACTTGGAAGACGAAGCGATGGCTAAATGCCTGATCGTCGCCCAAGACCAGGTGCTAATCGAGAACCTCAAGCGTGAACTTCCACCCGAAAAAGCATTCAAAGTGGCTGTGGCCGCGAGCGGTTTCGAAGCGGGAATTCAAGCGGAAAGCTTCAATCCAGACTGTATCATTGTCGACTTCTCGATCGGTAAGATCGAGGCAGTTCAGATTTGTCAAAATCTGCGCAAGAACATCGACTTCACTGATATTGTCCTGATTGCACTGCTTCCCGACGATGGGCAACCGATGAGCTTCGACCGAAGCAGCATCAATGAGACGTTCAAGAAGCCATTCGACGCGCACTTGCTCGCCGAACGCTTGCGAACTCTCGTCGGAAGCAAGAAAGAATTAGTCTAGTCAGCAAGCTTGGCGGCTGAAGCAAGTCGGTTCGCCGCTGATAGATGATCCTGAATGCCTCGATCAAAGACGTCGCACACCATCCCGAGGTGTGCGACGTTTTTTTATTTGCATACCGAATTTTATTTGCATACCAAAACTTGCGACACGTTCCCGATAAAATGGATCCCTTCGGAATCGGTTTCATTGGGAATCGGTTTCACTGGGAATCAGATATCTACTCGCAACGGGATTCACTCTTGTCTCATTTTGACGCTTCGGGCAACGCCCACATGGTCGACGTCTCGGCCAAGTCCGTCACGGTACGCGAAGCACTTGCGTCGGCTGAAATTGTGATGGCCCCCGCGACCGCGGATGTGATCCAGTCCGCAAAGGCCGCCAAAGGCGACGTGCTGGCAGTGGCCCGCCTGGCTGGAATCCAAGCGACAAAATTAACCTCGCAACTCATCCCGCTTTGCCATGCGATCCCGATTGAATCGGTCAGCGTCGATTTCAGCTGGAAACCGAACGCAGCATCACCTGCTGCTGCCGGAGCAACGCAGGCGACTTTGGTCTGCCATGTCCGCGTGCGAACGTCCGCGAAAACCGGAGTGGAGATGGAAGCGATGACGGCGGCGTCGATCGCGGCACTGACGGTTTATGACATGGTCAAATCGATCGATCGCGGAATCGAGATTGGGCCCGTGGTGTTGGAAGCCAAATCGGGTGGCAAGTCTGGCGATTATCGTCGTCAATAAATGGACACACCTGCTTAGCGGCCAGCGTTGATGAACTTTTGGATCGCGGATGGCAGTGGAGATTCAAACTTGACCGTTTCGCCCGTTATCGGATGCTCGAACGCAAGCGAGCGAGCATGCAAGGCGATTCGCTTGCGAACCCAGTACGGGTGCGATGCTTGCTTCGTTTGATAACGAGGATCTCCCAAGACCGGATGCCCTGCGTCGGCGAACTGAACGCGAATCTGGTTTCGCTTGCCTGTCTCGAGCTGCACTTCGACCCACGTGGTGTCGGGCAGCCGGCGAATGACGCGGAAATGCGTGATCGCGGTTTCAGTGTCTCGCGATGGCTTGGTCACGAACCGATCTAGATTGCTGCCGGTCGCCAGGTGCGAATGGTAAGTTCCCTCGTCATCCGCAATCACTCCGGCAACGATCGCGGTGTAGACTCGCTCGGGTTTTCGCTGTTTGAATTGTTCGATCAATTGTTTCGCGATCGCTTCGTGTTTCCCGAAGACCAGCAATCCGCTGACCTCGCGATCAAGCCGATGAACAACCCAAGCCTCTCTTTGCCCACGCGAATGGCTGAGATAGATCGAGATGCGGTCGACCAACGAATTCGGTTCTCCATTGTCCGTGGGCACAGTCAGGGTGCCGGCCGCTTTGTCGACGACAATGAGGTGCTCGTCTTCGAATACGATGCCAAACGTGCGATCGTCCCAGCTTCTTTTTTTCTCTTTGTACCGCTGGTTCGGGTCAAAACGCAACGAAACCACATCACCGGCTTTCACCGAACCCGCGACCCCTTTGCACGGATGCCCGTTCACATTCACGCAACCATGATCGAACATGCCCCGCACTTGGCTACGAGAGACCCCCGCCAGATCACGGACGATCAAATCGATACGCCCCGCTTTCTCTTCGTCTACGGTCAATGAAAGCGTCTTTATCGGCATCGGAAAATCGGAGTTAAAAGCAAGGAATCAAAAGAATGGAATGGGGCTGGTTCAGTGGCCCAGGCTTGCATTATCGCTGGCCAGGTGGATTTTCGCCAGGACTGTGCTTTTGGCGTGCCGCTGCGTCAACCACCATTGGTTCGATCGTTTTTATGCATCATACTTGCCCCCCAGAACATGTGATTAAACGACCTGTTACTTGGCAACGAGATTTTGATGAAGACGATTCGGTGGGGATTGATTGGATGCGGCGATGTTTCACGAAAACGGGTTGCACAGGCCATTATCGATAGTCCAGGCAACGAGCTGGTTGCGGCTTGCCGCCGTGATCCCGTTCGTTTGCGGGAGTTCTGCGACACACTTTCGGTTCCTCGTGGGTATAGCGATGCCCGCGAACTGATGAACGACGCCGATGTCGATGCGGTCTACATCGCCACGCCCGTGCAAGAGCACCTGCCACAAACGCAGATGGCTGCGGCGGCGGGAAAGCATGTCATCGTCGAAAAGCCCATGGCAATGAACGTGGCCGAGTGCGACGCAATGATTGATGTGTGCGCCAAGGCAAATGTCAAACTTGGCGTCGCCTACTATCGGCGGTTCTACCCCATCGTGGATCGGATTGAAACGCTGCTGAAAAGCAAGGCGATTGGTACTCCCTTGGCCGTGTCGGCTGTCACCGCCACCCCGCTTGCAATGAAATCGGGCGACGAGGGCTATTGGCGAACGGCGCTGGCCAACAGCGGCGGCGGAGCATTGATGGACGTTGGCAGCCACCGCATTAATGTCTTCTTACACCTCTTCGGGCCCGTTGCTGAAGTTAAATCAATCTGTGCGACCGTGGCAGCGGACTACGAAGTTGAAGACACCGCGACCGTTTTGTTCCGTTTTCAGCAGGGGCCAATCGGAACCTTGCAGTGTCATTTTGGTGCCGACGATCCTGACGAGTTTACGATCATCGGAACGCGCGGACGATTACGAGCATGCCCGCTGAACGGCGATAAATTGATTGTCGAAATCGACGGTCAGGAAACCATTGAAACGTTACCACCTGCGGCCAACTTTTGCGAACCTTTGATTGTCGACTTCGCCGACGCGATCCAAAACAACCGTCGCCCGCGGGTTGATGGCAACGAAGGCCGCGAGACAAACGTCGTGATGGCAAATGCCTACGCCGACAGCCAATAACGATCACGCAGGCCGGACGAAGTCGCGGCAGCGACGCAGATCCGGCGGATGCAAAAGTGATGGTGACTTCGTTACCGACGCCGTAACGGAACTCCGCTCCGCTGCGTTTCGGCCTACTGGGGGCGGTCGATCGATGCTTTTCCGATTAAGCCAATCGGACCCAAAATCAACGCGACGGGAATCCCGAAACAGGCTCCATAGATTCCGCCTTTCAGCATCCACTGCACGCTGCCCGGGGGCAGCATTTCGGCGCTCGCGATCGCAAAGAAACTCGCGACCATCGCTCCGATGCCGCTGGCAATCATCGACGGGGGCGGTTCGAATCCGCTTCGCATCCCGTACGCAACCATCGCCGCAACCAGCGTTCCGATCGCAATGCCAGGGACGCCTCGCACTATCGGCCACGACAGATTGCCGAGTAACAATACGACGAACAAGCCGATTGCCGTGGCCGTAATCGTCGCCAGCTCTATTTTTACAATACGATGTTTCATAATGGGTTCCTGCCTACCCAGAGCCCCGATGGTAGTATGGGGTGCGTGAATTCCGCAAAAAAAATCCTACGTTGTTTTTCCTCTCACTGGATGACATGACTTGAAACGTTTGCAGCCTGCCATGATCCTTTCGGCGCTAATCATCGTCGCTATGGTTGATCGCCCCGCGTTTTGTCAAACCAACGCTGCCCCGCCGCTTGCGCTGGCTCATGCCCACAATGATTATGCGCACACGCGTCCGTTGCTGGATGCACTAGATCATGGATTCACCAGCGTCGAGGCGGACATCTATCTTGTCGAGGGTGAATTGTGGGTCGCTCATTCCCAGAATGAATTGAAACCCGAACGAACGCTTCAGTCGCTGTATCTAAATCCCTTGCGCGAACGAGTGCAGCAGAACAACGGATCGGTCCACGGCACAGACGATCCCTTTTATCTGCTGATTGATATTAAGAGTGCAGCCGAGCCCACCTACGCAGCACTCGCAAAAACTCTCGCTCAATATTCCGAAATGATTTCTGTAGTTCGTGATGGCAAATTGCATCGCAAAGCGGTCAGCGTGACTGTTTCTGGCAATCGACCGTTGGAATTGATGACCGCGGAAACCGTGCGTTACGCAGGTGTTGATGGTCGCTTGAGCGATCTGGATTCGCGATTGCCAAGCCACCTGATGCCGTTGATCAGTGACAACTGGCGTACACATTTTCGCTGGAACGGCAAGGGGACGATCAGCGCGGCGGACCAGCAGAAGTTAGATCAAACGATCGCCTCTGCCCATGCTCAGGGCAGACGCGTTCGTTTCTGGGCGACCCCCGACACCGCGGCAATGTGGCGTGTGCTTCGCGACAGCGGCGTCGACATGATCAACACCGACGACTTACCAGGACTAGAATCGTTCCTTCGCCAAGCGGGCAAAGACCGCTAGTCCACTAGCTTTGCCTGTGCTTAGCGATTTCCGTAAACCGGAGCCTTCCAATCTTTGGGCAATCGGCCTTGCGGTTTCACTCCGTAGGCATCGCTGGGGATCGGATGATCCTCGGCCTTCAGCAGCGGCAGATCGTCAGGAAGATGCTTGATCTTAAAATCTTTGTACTGGATCTTCATCGCGGGACCGACATGCACTTGCACGGCCAGCACTCCTTCGAGTGAACGTCCTTTCTCGTCCAAGTCGATCAGGTCGGCGGTCGGATGCCCGTCGATCCAATGTTGATGATGATTGCCTTGGACCAACACGCGGTAGTCGTGCCAGGATTCGGTATCGAAGTCTTTGATCGCATCACTGCCAGCCAATTGGCCAACGACCCACGGTTGTCCGTTGCTGTCGATGATCACTTTTTCGCCGGTATGCGACAGAATTCGTCGTCCCTTTTCTTCGTAAAGCATGCCGTTGTAGTTGGGGTTATCGGCGACCACATCACACTGGTAACCGGTCACGATGTCCAAACCGAGATCGGGACGCGATGTGCCGCGATACTGAAGTCCGCTGTTGCCGCCGGCGGTGACTTTGACTTTAACTCGCAAATCGAAGTTGCGGATCGTCGAGTTATTCCAGGTGATGAAGCGATTCATCTTTAGCGAGCCATCGGTCACCCCGGTCAACGCACCGTCTTGGACCGACCAATATTTGGAATCACCCGACCACTGACGCAGGGTCTTGCCATCAAACACACGGACGAAGCCGTCTTTGTCGGGCCGAGTGCCGACCGCTGCCGAAGCCTCGGGATGCGGCACCGTGGACGGAGAGAAGTTTTTGAGCGGATCGAGCGGGCCGCCCAGTTCTGCGACGGTCTCGGTCGTCCGTTGACGCATCGCTTTGAGCGTTTCGGCATGCTCGGGATCCGAGGCCAAATTGACCAATTCGTCAGGATCGTTTTTTAGATCGTGCAAGAATTCGTGGTTGCCGTGGTCAAAATAGCGAACGTACTTGTATCGCTCGTTACGGATGCCTTCGTAGGCCGGGATGCGATTGCGAACCGCGAAGTGTTCGTGAAACGATTCGGTTCGCCAATCCGCTGGTTTTTGAGAATCGACGATAGGTTTCAGACTGTGTCCCTGGTAACGCTTCGGCACTTCGACGTTGGCCCAATCCAAAAACGTGGCTGGCAGATCCAAGTTCAATGCGATCGCGTCGGCGACCTTGCCTTGCTGAGTTTTAGGTACCCGCGGATCCGCAACGATCATCGGCACGCGGAGTGCCTCTTCGTAATGCGACCACTTGCCGGCAAACCCGCGATTGCCCATGTAGTAGCCGTTGTCGGCCGAGTAGACAATGATCGTGTTGTCGGCCAATCCGGCTTCTTCCAATGCGGCCATGAAACGGCCGATTGCACCATCGATACCGCTGACCATGCGGAAATAGGCTCGCATGTTGGTTTGGTATTTTTCGTCCGTATTCCATCGCCAAAAATAGCGTTCGCGATTGATCGTGGTTTTCAAAAAGTCGGGTTGTCCGTCAAAGATCGCAGGATCACCCAGACGCGGTGGAGCGATTTGGACGTTTTCGTACATCCCGTCGATTGCGCGAGGCCAAGGGAAATGCCCGATCCCGGGGCGACGGTCGCCGTCCTCGGCGTGACAGGCGTTGAACCACATGTTCAGCGCGAACGGTTTATCTTTGGGTTGATTCTTAACGAATTCGATGCCGCGATCGACAATCAGTTCGGTTTCGTGACGCAGGCTGCCATCGGCTTGTTTTTTGTAATACGGGTTCCGCCCAATCGCCTCGAACTCGTCAAAGTGATCTTGGTTTCGGTACCCTGCTGGCATCTTGGCGTGCCATTTGCCAAAGTAGCCAGTGCGGTAACCGTTTTCTCGCAACAGATCGCTGTACAAGGTCTCCACTGCATCGGCTCGCGCCAATTCAGGGTTTGCTGCGGTGCCGTAACTGCGTCCGGTCAATCCCGACAGAATCGTGGTGCGGCTGACCCAGCAGATCGATTGGCTGACAAAGGCGTTTTCGAAGCGTGTGCCCCGCGCGGCCAAGCCGTCGATGTTCGGCGTCTGAATCACGTCGTTGCCATAGCAACCCAGCGTGCTCGTCGTTTGGTCGTCGGCAAAGAAGAACACGATGTTCGGACGCTCGTCGGCACGCGATTGCCCAGGCGAGAGCAGCAATGCGGTAACGACGACAAGCGATAGCACAGAGAGATGTTTTTTCATCATGGCGGTCGGGAAAGGGGGAGAGGGGAATTTAGAAGTGGGGATGCATGCCTTGGCTATTCAAAGTCACTCGTCATCTCGGCTCGCAGTTTCAGCAAACGCTGAGTGATATCGGGTCGAGATTCTGCAACATTATTTGTCTCGCCAATGTCCTGGCTCAGATCCACAAGAAACAGTTTATCCTTCAATCGGCCACCCTCTTTGCGCTGGGTTTCGTTGAGCGAGGTGTCACGGGGATTACCAATTAATTTCCAGTTCTTGTCGCGGACTGCCCACTGAGAGTTTTTGCCGCCACCGCCGAACTGCCAATAAAACGTTTCGCGTGGCGGCTTTGCATCATGACTCAAAACATCCACGATCGATACACCATCGAGCGTATTTACGGGCGGTTTTACGTCGCAGAGTTGGCATAGCGTGGGCAGCCAGTCACACGCGGTCATGAATTGGTCACGCGTTTGGCCAGCGGGAAATTTCGGCGGAAAGCGAACGACCGATGGAACACGAATGCCTCCTTCGAACAGCGAAAACTTGGCTCCGCGATACGGACCGGCGTTGCCGCCGCCACCAAAGGCGCGAATTTCGGTGCTGTGACCATGGTCCGCTTGGTAGATGACGATGGTATTTTCGCTCAGCCCGTTGCGTTCAAGGTGCTCGATCACTTCGCCAATGTATTGATCCATGGTCGACAAAAACGCACCGTACTCACGGCGGGGTGTCGGCAAATCTTTGTAACGCTCGAGCCACTCGGGCGTACCTTGATAGGGATAGTGCGGCGCGTTGAATGCCCAATACAGTAGCCATGGCTGATCGGACGGTTTGTCGATAAACGTTTTGCAGCGATCCACCATCAACTGAGGAAAATAGTCGCCTGGTCGATAGACTTCGGTTCCGTTGTCAAACAGATCGTGACGGTTCGGGCCGGCCCAGAAAAAGAAGTGCGAGTAGTTATCGATACAGCCACCGAGATGGCCGAACCAATCATCAAAGCCTTGTCCCTTCGGATTGTTGAGGGGCGTTTGACCAAGATGCCACTTGCCCACTTGCCCGGTGCGGTAGCCCGCGTCACGAAAAACTTCGCCAATCGTGACTTCTTCGGATCGCAGATCGCCGTTGCCCGGTTGCCCTGCACGTGCTGGGTAACGCCCCGTCAACAATCCCACACGACTCGCCGAACACACGGGTGCGGCGGAGTACATTTGTGTCAACAGCAGTCCTTGGCCGGCGAGTCGATCCAAGTTCGGCGTTTGCAGATCGGTAACGCCCATGCATCCCAGATCGATCGAACCTTGATCATCTCCATAAATGATCAGCACGTTGGGTTGATCGGCCAGCGTGGGTTCAGCGAACGCCGCCAACAAAACAGCAGCGCCCATCAAGGCAACGATGGCTGCAATCCAAGAGAATCGAATCATGGTCAGGCTTGGGTAGGAGAAGGCGAGGTAGTGTCGCGGCACCGAACGGTCCGTGTCGTACAAGAACGTCCGGCTTAGTAAAATCATAACCCGACGCGTAAGCGAGGGACTCGAAGCTGATCGCATAACGTTACCGGAAGTCCCACGCCACGCATTATCCGGTGCCTTACGGCCCACGGCTCACTGTTGAAATTTGTGATTACTCGGCGTGATAGCCTCGCCACATCCACACCAGCGTATCGGCGAGCGTTCGCTCGAACACTTTGCGGTCACAGTGCCGTGTCGCTCGACTGAACACGTAACGATAATCGTAACCTTTGGCTTTGAGGGCTGCGGCGGTCCGCTGATTGGCCATCACCCAATTGTGATGCGTTCCTTCGGGATCGTTCGCGCGGTTGTCGTTCTCGGAAACATGCGTAAAGATCCGCAGCGGTTTCTTTTCGCTGTTTGCGATTAACTTCATGCTCGAATGGTACTCCCAGGCTCCCAACGGGTAATCGGCTTCTTCGGGAGCGTCGTCATCTTGTTGGTCAACAAAGGTGCCCGAGTAGGTGATCAAGCGGCGAAACAAGTCGGGGCGAAACCAGCCCATCGTTAGCGCCGCGGCGCCTCCGGAACTGCACCCCATCG
This sequence comes from Novipirellula methanifontis, assembly GCF_052161655.1. Classification (GTDB taxonomy): domain Bacteria; phylum Planctomycetota; class Planctomycetia; order Pirellulales; family Pirellulaceae; genus Novipirellula. The sequence goes on along the minus strand of NZ_CP197418.1, from coordinate 2,614,275 downwards.
CGGCCTTGCCCCACGGATTTTCGGTGAAGGCAATGTTGGGATAGGCCGCTTTGATTTTCGGGTTGTTGAGCACGGCAGGCAGAACTTCGTCGTTAATGAACCGGGCATAGCGGTCGGACATCGTGTCATATTCCAGTCCTCGTTCGCTTCCCTTGCCATCGTTGCCTCCGTTTTCGACCGCGATCGCGATAAAGGCCGGCAGCGTACGTTTGGGATCTTTTGAGATCGTCAGATTATCCAGTGCGTTGCGGACCAAATCCAATCGGCTCGGACCATCCATCGTGACCAAGATCGGTGCCTTCGTGCCATCGACGTAAGCTGCGGGTACATAGACAAAAATCTTTCGTTCTTTGCGAACTTCCTTTTTTGGATTCAGCGTGGTGTCCGTGCCCGCAAAAATCTTGCTGTCGGCAAGCGGCATCGTGAATTCAAAATACTTGCCCTTCGGATTTCCTCGGTCCGTCAAATCGGGATCGATCGAGTAATCGGGGCCGACGACGTGGTTGCCATTGCCCTCGGTCCCAAGATTTTCGGAATCGGTGTCCGCTGCCGAAACGGGACTGCAGTTCACCGGGATGGCAAGGAGGGCGATGAAACAGCCAGTGGACGTCAAATGAACGATTGATTTCATGAACATCGAGAACTTTGCGAAGAGATAGTGGGGGGGACGCAAGGGACGTTGGACGACTTGTCTACAAACGTCTCAGAGGGGACGCTATTCTACTTAGAATCCCCGCCCCACGTTATCGAGTTCGCAAAGAAATCGCGGGGCGATCGAAAGACTCGATTTTACCCGCAGCAAAAGGGTCCACTGCTGAGCAAAACCTTGGGGGATTCGAGAATCAACAATCATCGGGAAACAACATGCTGGCCGACGAAATACGCAATCTTTACGTGAACGATCTGACAAAGCCGAATGCAGATATCCTTCGCAAACAAACGATTGAAAAAGGGGATCCTGGCTCGATTTTGATCGATATCCAAATGTTGATCGAGGCGATTGGTGAGGGATTGCCGACGACCAGCAAGTATTTTGTCTTGCCGCAAGGTCGGCTCGATGAATTAAACCAACGGCTCACCACGCCGCTAGTTCACAATATCAAGCGACCGCAACTGAGATCGTTTCCCGCTCTGATGGGGCTGTTTTTATTGCTGCGCGGCAGCGGGTTAGCCGTGGGAGAAACCAAGCCGAAACGCAGGATTTTGATCGATCCAGCAATGCGAGCGCAGTGGGAATCGCTGGAGCCCACAGATCAATACATGACATTGCTCAGCAGCTGTATGACGACCGCCTCTTTCGAGATGATTGGAGAGCGTGGCATGCATTCGGGTGGTTTGCAACGTGAATTCGGAAACGCCTACTTGAGTTTAAATAAGCGTAAAACACCCATTCACGATGATCCTGGGATCGATTCGCACGTTGCATACAGCTTGATGCAGCAATTTGGTTGGCTGCGACTAACGTATGCATCCCAAGCCAAAGCCGGAAAGTCGGCTGAGCTTGAGTGGGTCGAGCGATTGCCGTTCGGAGATGCGATGTTCTCTGCGTGCTGCGGGATAAAGAGTCGTGCCTCAGGCCGTGACGAGGAATTTCAGGCCACGTTCAGGCCCTTCTTTCCAGAGTGGAACAAAACGTTGAAAGAGCCCGAAGCTGAGTTTCAAGAGTTTCAGTTCACACTAAAAGTATCCTGGGGTGATGCCTGGCGGCGGATCGTGGCTCCGGACGAGACGACCCTCGAGGAGCTTGCGGGGCTGATCATCGAATCTTTCGATTTTGAATTCGATCACCTTTACCAGTTTGAATATCGCAACGAACGTGGCCAGAAAGAGACCGTCATTTGCCCGCAGCTTAGGGAAGGCGATTACCTCGCCGACGAAATGATGCTGGGGCATCTTCCCATCGGGAAGGGCGAATCGATGCTCTTTCACTTTGACTTTGGCGATGATTGGAAATTCAATGTCTTGATCGAAGACTTAAGCGATCTGCCCGAAGTGTACGAGGAGCCGAAGATCACCGATCGATTCGGAGAGGCACCCAAACAATACCCATTCGAAGATGAATGGGATGACGAGGATGATGAAGAAGAGGATGGCGACGAGGGCGAGGGCGAGGGCGATTCAACGCAAGGATGAGCTTGGACTGTTCCAATTTTTAGGTTGTAGTGGTTTGTTGGTTGCGATGGCTTTTCTGCTACCTCTCTCACCAATTTCGAGACTGCTGAAATAGTTAGCCGTTTTGGCACTCGCGGGCTGTTGATTTGATCGAAATGCGAATCGCATTGGTGAGCCGTGGGCCGTAAGGCACCGGGTAACGCGTGGAACCCGGCCGCTCACGCGTCACGGCTCACTAAATCAACCGCCCGCTAGCCACGGTTTCGTCGACACCCAACCGGGGCTAGTGCCCAATATGAAGCATTCTTAGCCGGCAAATTACGGCTTTTACGTTCTGTAGCGGAACTCGTCAAGAGTTTTGGGGGACATACACCATCGAACGAAAGTCTTGACGACTTCCGCTACATCAAACTGGCATAAATTTTATAAGAAAAAATGCTTCACAGCGTTGGCCGGTTCCGGTGCGTTTTTTTGAAGAGGCGTTTGTTGAACAACGGAACGGTGGCTAGCGCCAAAGCCGCTAACAATATCAGCAGTCTCACTTCGTTCGGAACGAGTGTGACTAGGCGATCACGTCGTCGATGATGCGGCCGTGGACGTCGGTCAGCCGGAAATCGCGACCGGCGTAGCGGTAGGTCAATTTCTTGTGATCAAATCCCATCAACTTCAGCATCGTGGCATGTAGGTCGTGAACGTGGACGCGGTTTTCGACCGCTTTGAAACCGATTTCGTCCGTCGTTCCAATCGTCTGGCCACCTTTGACACCGCCGCCGGCCATCCACATGGTGAAGCCATGATGGTTGTGGTCTCGACCATTCATCTTGCCTTGGTTCGAGCCTTCTTTGGGCATTTCCACCACGGGCGTCCGGCCAAACTCGCCACCCCAAATCACCAGTGTTTCGTCGAGCAAACCGAGGCGTTTCAGATCGGCCAACAATGCCGCAATGGGCTGGTCAACTTGGCCTGCGAGCCGCTTGTGGCCGACGTTCAAGTCGTCATGGTTGTCCCACGGTTGTCCGGCTCCGGTGTAGAGCTGAACATACCGTACGCTGCGTTCGACCAACCGGCGGGCGATCAAGGTTTGACGCGCAAAATCACCTGGCCCATAGGCGTCCAGTACCGCCGATGTCTCTCGCGAAACATCAAACGCATCAGTCGCTTCGTATTGCATCCGATATGCAAGTTCGAACGACTGGATTCGTGATTCCAATCGTGGGTCTTCGGGACGCTGCGCTGCATGCTGTTGGTTGATCGAGGCCAACAGATCTAATTGTTGACGCTGATCATATTCCGCGACCCCTGGCGAGCGAATATTGTCGATCAGTTTGTCGACACGCTCGTGACTCGAATCGATATAGGTTCCCTGATACTTGCCCGGCAGAAAGCTGTTCTGCCAATTTTGAGACTCTTTGATCGGGTAGCCGCCTGGACACATAACGATGAACGAAGGCAGATTTTCATTCTCGCTGCCCAGACCATACGTCATCCACGATCCGACACTGGGGCGGACCAGTCGTGATTCGCCCGTATTCATCAACATCAGCGAGGGTTCATGATTGGGCACATCCGCGTGCATGGAATTGATCACGCAGATGTCATCGATATGCTCGGCCGTCTTGGCAAACAGTTCGCTGACGTGGATTCCGCTTTCGCCGTACGGTTTGAATTTGAACGGAGATCCCATCACGTTGCCAGTCGGACGTTCTGTCTTCAGCGTCCCCGTCGGCGCCGATTTGCCATCGAATTTGGCCAATGCCGGTTTGTAATCGAACGTGTCGACATGGCTCGGCCCGCCGTTCATGAACAAATGGATGACGTATTTTGCTTTGGCAGGAAACTGCAGCGGTGAGGATCCTGTGGCCATCGCGTCTCGGCTGAGCATGTCGCCCAACGCGACCGCGCCGAATCCGGTACCACATCGGCGCAACATTTCACGACGCGAAATTGAAGACGAAAAGGGATTCATCGAATCGCACTTAAGGAAGGGAGGAAGGGAGGAAGGGAGGAAGGGAAGGCGGGAGCGAGCGAGAGGGGGGATTTTGAGGACGCTCTTATTCTAACGGATCTTGCCAGCGTGTCGTGGGCAATTTTTGCGATCACGCACCGAGACACGTGCATTCACATTGAGCCGTAGCCGCTAGCCCAATGCCATCTACTTTGACACCAATTGGGTGGGCTTTGTAGCGTTGCGGCGCAAGCCGCCCGGTCGAAATCTTACGTTTTTTCACGCTGCAACCGGACGGCTCGCGCCGTGCCGCTACCCATGCAGCCAATAAGCCACGCCCCCCCGTGGCTATTTCAGCTCTTCGAACCCTTCAAACGCATCGTCGCCGCCCATCATCGGTTCACCGCCAAATCCGTCATCCGCGGGCACTTCGGCCACGACCTCGTCACCGGCAAAACCTTCGTTTTCGCCGAACGCTTGCTCTTCCGCTTCCTCGGGTATGGCCTCGGGGTCGGCGGCTGCCTTGGGCTCTCGTGGTTTACGGTTGCCCATCAGCGATACAATCGGTACCGCCAGGATGACCGCTAACAGAAAGACGACCCAGAGTATGAAATAGATCATCGATAGATGGCAAAACTCACGAGGAACGAAGGAAAACGTGGGGCCCTTAGGATAGTTGCCGCAATGCGACCACGCAACGAAAACATCGGCAGTTGCCTGCCAACGCTATTCGTAATCCCATTTCATGATCCAAGGATCCTGCATCTCTTTCTGCATCGCCTTCAGCTTGGCCTTGTAACGTTCCAGGATATCTTTGTGCCCTTCGCTGTCGGCCAAATTGCTCGTTTCGTTCGGATCGGCCGCGATGTCATACAGCTCGAATTGGGGGCGGTGAACATAGCCGTTCACTGTTTTATTGCCGTACGGCGCGTCGGGACCCTTCTTCCACTGAGCTTGCCAGCTGCTGGCGGACCACAAATCCGAAGCGAACGGGTACGGCAACGGATACGCAATATTCCAAATCAACTTGTACTTGTCATCACGAACGACTCGCATCGGGTAGTACATCTGGATTTCATGAAACGTGTGTGAGGCGAAAATTGTTTCATGATGCGATTCGGCCGGATTGGCCAAACAGTGCATCCATGATTTGCCGTGGTAGGAGTCGAATTTCTGTCCGCCGTCACGGTTGTCCATCATCGCCTCGTCACGCTCGGCCCAATACTTTTTGACGTTGATTGGATTTTTAGGACCGTTGGTTTTGGGATCCAAGCCACCCGCGAAATCGAGGATCGACGGAGTAATGTCGATGTGGCTGATCAGTGCATCGGATTCGCCCCCACGTTCGCTTTGGTAGGGATCGCGAACCACGAAGGGGACTCGCAAGCCACCTTCGTAAACCGTTGTTTTGCCACCGGCGAACGCCATGCCGTGGTCGGCGGTAAAGACCAGCATCGTCTTGTCGTAAAGATCGTTGGCCTTCAAGATTTCAACCAAGCGAGCAACGCCTTGATCAATCCGCGAGCACGACTGATAGTACTGAGCCAACTCTTCGCGGGTCTCAGGCGTGTCGGGCAAAAACGGTGGCACGACAACGTCCGCAGGATCGTAGAAAACCTCTTCCACGCCGGGGTACGCTTTGCGGTTGGGTTTGTTGCCAAACAGGTCGGCCTTCAGTTCCAATTTGCTGGTTTTGTCCACGCCACCGCCACGATGCGGGTCGGAGGTTGCGAAGTACAAAAAGAAAGGACGATCGTCGCCCGAATCAGTGATGAAGTCGCTACTGGCATTCGCCATTTCGACGGCGTTGCGGGGATTGCCTTTCAGGTAGGTTTCAAAATGATAGACCGCCTCGGGCGCAACGTGGTACTTGCCAATCTGTCCCGTGCGATAGCCTGCGTTTTTCATCACTTGCGGCATCGCCAAACCCACCACGTCATGAAACGAAGCAAATTTGTGGTAGTGGTGTTGGTGACCGAATTGTCCGTTACGATGGTTGTGCAATCCGCTCATCACCACACTGCGACTGGCGCTACACGAAGCGGTGGTGGCAAACGCATTGCGAAACAACATGCCGTCCGCTGCGATCGCATCGATCGCGGGAGTCTTGGCAACCGGATCGCCATAGCAACCCAATGTCGGACTCTCGTCGTCGGTAATGATGAAAATCACATTGCGTTCGGCTGCGCCAAGACCGCTGAGCGAGCATAATGAAAGGATCGGGGCAAGCGTCAGTATTGCAAGACGCGTGATCAGCGATCCGAAGCGAGAAGGATATTGCATGGGACGGGAAGGTATGGGGTTGGAGGGGAACGGCATCGATATCAATCGTGGCATGAACGATGGAGGAAGCTTCAAGGAGTGGCCCCCTCGCGTTTTGTCAGGACCAAAAACGAGGGATCATCGTAGCGGAAGTCGTCAAGACTCTCGTTGCAATTGCCTAACAATCCGAAACTCACGCGCGAGTTCCGCTACCTTAAAATCCACCTTCGACAGAGCGTTAGTTTAATAGATCCACAATCAGATGGCGAATACGTTGCATCAATTTCAAGTTTTTCGTTTGCGAGTCCAACCATTTAGCGGTTCAACGCGGGGACTTGTCCGGTTGCAGCGTGAAAAAACGTTCGAATTCGACCGGGCGGCTTGCGCCGCACCGCTACAAAACCACCTGGTTAGTGCCAAAGTAGATGGCCCGCGGCTAGCGCCCTCGGCTCACAATTTGATGCGGCGTGTTTGTTCTGCCATCGCAGTGATCGCAATATGGATTACGATGGTAACGCCGTCGTTGGCCGCTGACCGGACGACGTTTGCGGTCGCGTTGCCGGCGGATGCTGCCGCCATGGATCCGGCAAAATGGGAAGACGCGACCTTTGCCAATCAAGCCATGCTTGGAAATCCTGCGGCGGCGGGGGGGGCTCCGGCGACGTCCGACCCGGCTTGGCGTGCTTACAGCCAACTTTGGTTGGCTCATGCCGCCGATCCAAGCGACCGATCGATTCGCCGCTTTCTTGGATTACCGCTGAGCGGAACAATTGAGATTAGGTCGGCTCGTGGTCGTTCGGCCCCTTCGTGGTTGCAATGGCGACGCGGCAGTTACCAGCAGTTCGAATCGCCTCACTTTACCATCTATAGCCGCGCTTCGGACGCCGATTCACAGAGAGTCGCCGTTGACCTGGAACAGTGCTATTGGATTTGGACACAGATGTTCTTTCCGTTGTGGGAAGGCAATCAGCAAGTCTCGCTGGCGTTTGCCGACTGGACGCCGGGAACATCGATCGCCGATCATCTGAGCAAAAAAACGTCACGGCTTTCCACGCGTACGAAAATGACAGTCGTACTTTTTCGTGATGCAAACGAATACGCTGCGACTCTTGCGAAGGCGATTCCAGGGATCGAACGTTCCACTGGTTTTTATAGCGACGAGAATCGCACGACGTTCCTGTTTGCCGGCCACGACGAAACCGAAGCGACACGCCGCCACGAACTGACTCATCAGTTGTTTCGCGAAGCAACTCGATCCACGCGAACACGGACCAGCCGATCGGCGGTCGACAAGATGCCCGGCGAAGACGCTGGGTTCTGGTTGATCGAAGGCATTGCCGGCTACTTTGAATCGTTGCAGTTACACCCGAGCCGCGCGACGCTTGGCGGATGGGACGCTTCGCGGTTGCAATATGCTCGTTACCGCACGCTGGTCGGTGGCGATTTTATGCCGCTTTCGGAGTTGGAACCCGAAGGCCGACTGCAGGCTCAACAGCGACCCGATTTGGCTCGCTACTACGCACATTCGATCGCCCACACGCATCAATTGCTTGACGGTGGAAATGTCGAAAACCGAAAATGGATCTATCATCGATTGGGCGAACTATACGGAATCCAGTCGCCGTACCCGGACGTTCCCGCCCCCGACACGGGCGTGCAGCCGATGCGGTCGTTTTTGACCGTCAATGACGAAGATCTCAAACGCAATCCGCCCGATCCAACGACAAAACGGTTGTGCCTGTCGTCATGCGAAATCACGGCCGATGGGATCGAAAGTTTCCCAAAATTGCCTGAACTCGATTGGCTGGATCTTTCTCGAAATCGCCAAATCGATTCCGACGTGGTGAACTCCGTTTTGACCAGCGCCACATCACTGACTCAGTTAAGTCTCGAGGCGACCGCAGTCGACAACCGTATCGCCGATCCTTTGAAAAACGCCAAGAAGCTCGAGGAACTCGATTTGAGTTTTGCTGTGATCGACGACTCTTTGATCCAGGCGATTAGCGGGTTGAGCGAGCTGCGAACTTTGTGGTTGACCAAGACCAAGGTGTCTGATGCGGCGATGGATGTGATCGAGTCGTTGCCGAAATTGGAAGTCCTGGACGTCCAGCAAACTAAGGTCACCGACGCTCGGCTTGAACAATTCAAACGAGCTCGCCCCAACGTCAAGCTCAATCCGCTGGAGCTACGCGTGCAATGACTCATCCCGTGGAATCACAACTGCCGCAATGTTTCCGGCTCCGTCAACACTTCGCCTCGCTCGCGCTGGACGATGTCCGCCAATCGGTCGGTGCCGCGATTCGCAATTCAACTTTGACAAGCCGGCTTCGTCCGGGGCAAACGGTTGCGATTGCGGTCGGCAGTCGCGGGATCGCGGACTTGCCGACGATAGTTTCGGCCGTGGTTGATTTTATCAAACGGTGCGGCGGAGTTCCCGTGATCGTGCCGGCGATGGGCAGTCATGGCGGTGCGACTGCCGAAGGACAAGCCGCGTTGTTGCGCTCCTTGGGAATCGAGGAAGCGGTAGTGGGCTGTGAGATCCGTTCTTCGCTGGACACGATCGTAGTTGGCACTTCGTCTGCGGGACTGGACGTTCACTTTGACAAGATCGCCAGCCAGATGGATCACGTCGTGGTGCTGAACCGGATCAAGCCTCACACGCGTTTGGTCGGCCGCTACGAGAGCGGGCTGGCCAAAATGTTGATGATCGGATTGGGTAAACACCAAGGCGCGATCGTCTATCATCAAGCGATGGCGGATGCCAATTACTGTTTGGATGCGATGGCAGCGGAAATTGTACCGATGATTCAAGTCGCTACGCCGATCTCGCTCGGGCTAGCGATCATCGAAGACGCGTTCGACCAGGTGTCGCATGTCGAAGCGGTCGAGCCGGCCGAGTTTCTCGCGGCCGAACCACGACTGTTGACGATGGCTCGCGAGCGGATGCCGCGGTTGCCGTTTGACCATGTCGATCTATTGATCGTGGACCGGATTGGCAAAGAGATCAGCGGTACCGGAATGGACACCAACGTGGTGGGCCGCAAATGGAACGACAAGATCGCGGCGGCGGATGAGTTCCCCAAAGTTAAACAGATCTATGTGCGTGATCTCAGCGACAAATCCGCTGGAAATGCCGCAGGCATCGGAGTCGCTGAATTTTGTCATCGCCGCGTAATTGAAAAGATCGATTACGATAAGACTCGCATCAATTGTTTGACCAGTATGCATGCGTCAGCAGGTGCTGTTCCGATACACTTTGACTCCGATCGCGAGGCATTAATTGCGGCGATGGGACAAGTCGGCAAGCGGACACGCGAGCAATTACGCTGGGTCTGGATCCGAGACACGCTCGATCTGAGCGAGTTGGTTTGCAGCGAAGCCTACTGGGACGAGGTGGCGACGGATGGTGAGGCGACCGGACGGAAGCCATGCGGAGTCGATTTACAGCCTCTCAGCGACCTGAAGCCGCTAACGTTCGATAACGAGGGAAACTTGCAGCCGATGTTGGAAATCGGATAAAAGAGGCGGGCGTGGGCTTGGAGGGCGGTTGATTCTTCGGGATTGCCGTGTTTCCCGGTCGCTCGCTCCTCTTGTGGACGGGGCGGCAAATTCGCTACGCTAAACGGCCTTGTCTACCCAAAATCACGGCGGTGTTTCCGAGCGATCCTGCGATTTTTTCCCCGATCGATACATTTTACTGCGTCCTCCTGAACTTTCGGTCCCCATTGTCTGACGTCGTTTCACAGCCGACCCCGTGGTCTGAACGGATTTCCGAGCGATATCAGTGCGTATTGGCACCTGATTTGGCCGATTGGCTGGACCGTGAAATCTGGAAACGGCAAGGAACGGGCGAATTTCGCCTGCCGATCCCCGCCGATGTGTTGCTTTCGGATGCTCCGGATGAAATTTGGCCTGGGCTGATGCCCTGCGATCTGTTGCCCATTCTTGGCGACTCCGATGGCAATTGGGTCTGTGTTCGTGCTGATGCGAACAATCAGATGGGCGAAATGGTCCAGTGGTTTCATGGCGGGGGCGATTGGATGCCCTGGGGCAAGCGGTTAGCCGACGCGATTGTTTTCGAGGCGGTGGTCGAGCGATTGCCCGGCCCGCGGCGACGATTGGCCATTCCCGCCGAAAATCCCAAGCAAAATTTTGACCCGCTGAACGATCCCTTCGTTCACTGGGCATTTGAACATCAAAATAAGGCGATTCGCGAACTGTTGGCCGAACAGACTGGTTCACAAGAGTCCGCCGAGGTCCTGCTCCGCGAAAACATTGCCTGCGAAGCGGTGAGGTGCGAATTGGTCCAAGATGCGATGCACCAACCTTGGGCCAGCCGGCTCAACGGCAAGCTTGCCAACCAGATCGGGCTGTCGTGGAACGATTGTGTTTCGTGGATGTTTGATGCGGGGCGGATGCCTGGCGACGCCTGGAATTTGCTCAAAGAAAAACTAAAGCTCAGCGACCAAGATCGCGGCGAGCAAGATTGGTCGGCTGTCGAGACGCATTGCCGCGCCGTGATCGACTCGACATCGGATTCGGCTCGCCAAATCGCCTGGGCATGGGACCTGCTTGGTTATGCGATCGAGCGTCGTGGAGATTCGGCCGCAGCGATCGATACGTATCAACAGGGAGCAAACGCGTCGAGCTTTACCGATCAGGCCGTCCGTATGAACAGTCATTGGATGCAGCAAGATGCGGCCAAGTTTTCGGTCGCGCGATTGCAGAAACTTGATTCCAATCGAGTCGCGGATTCAAAATATCTTTCTAGCCTGCTGGCCACCAACACTCAGTCGTGTCGCCAACAAGTCGTTGAGTACTGGATGGATCAAGCCAACCAGGCGACGAGCGAAGTCCAGCGACACGAGCGGTTGATGAAAGCGGGTTGGGATGTCGGCGTCGACTCGTTTGCTCGCTATTCAACGCTACTGGATCGTGTTGCTGAAGCAGCCGAAGCGGCCGGGCAACACGCTCGCGCCAGCCTGGCCAAGACGCATCGCCGCTGTCTGCGAAATCGCTACGGCGTCTAGCCAAATGTGGAATTGGCTTCCAGCCTGTCATCAAGAACCTGCCTTTTAGAAGGCGACACGCTAGTGCTTTGTCCGGGCTGGAAATGAAGGTTGGTCGTAGCGGAAGTCGTCAAGACTTTCGTTGCATTTGCAGAACGATTGGAAACTCTCGCGCGAGTTCCGCTACCCTAAGGTAAAGCGTGGTACCCGGCCGCTTACGCGTCACGGCTCACTAAATCAACAGCTCACAGACGCCCGGTCTAATTTGACCGGTTCACCTGCTGCGACCGGGCAAGGCCCCGCGCCGCACCGCTACTAATGGGGAAGGCCTTATCCAACGGGGTACCCCCACCAGACGGACACCTCCAGGCGGTTTTGATGACTCCATCGGCATAATCGTTACGGTTTGACGCTCAACGGACGCTTTCCTAACCAAACAACGCGAACAACTAGAAGTATCAGCACGATCCGGTCGATTGTTCATGATGCCGGCATGGGTCAACCAAGTGGACGACCCGATGCTAGATAAACTTGAGTGGGTAACAATCGTCTCAGCTTATGTGGGTTTGCTGGGACGTGAGTGCATCTTCTCTCGCGGGTTTAAGTGACAAGCGGCTGTGAAACACTTTCGAGTGTCTCACAGCCGTTTTTTTTTTGGCCGCAGAGTATCGACACCACCACTCTGGTGAGAAAGTACGGCCCAAAACGGTTTAGAAGGTGGGAAGACCGAACTTTGCGGCCTATGATATGTAGGATTACCGAAGGCAGGTCTCCAGTTCCCCCCGTCAAATCCCGTCGGTCGAATTCGATCAGTTTGTCGTGTCACAGCAAACGGCGAGGATACACATACTCACCGTTTTCCACCTCCATCTCAAATGCAACCCATCATTTTGATGTCGAAATTTCCGTACTTTTCTTGTTCGCGTCTTCCTGTCAGATCGGCGACCGTGATGTCGATGACATTGCTGGCGAGTTTTCTGATCGCAAGCGACAGTCTATTGCTCGCGCAAGGTGGCCCGGCCTCGGTGGTGGTCACCTCGGTGGTCGAAATGAATATTTCGGCGGAACAATCTTTTGTCGCCAACGTGAAACCATGGCGTGTAAGTACGATCGGCAGTGCGGTCGATGGCCGCGTTCTAGAGTTCATGGTCGACGCGGGCGAAGCGGTCACGGAGGGCCAGGCGCTTACCCAATTGCGAACCAAAACAATTGAAATTGAGATCGCGGGTGCCGAAGCCGAATTGGCGCTCCGGGTGGCAGAGTTAGAAGAGCTGGAAAACGGTTCGCGTCCGGATGAGATCAAGCTGGCCGAAGCGTTGCGAGATGTAGCCAAAGCCAATCGCGAATACGCTCGATCCAAAATGGCTCGCGCCGAACGATTGTACAACGAATCATCGGGGATCTCGGTTGATGAGTTCGAGAGTGACCGAGCGGCAGCTTTGGTTGCAGAGGCGATGTTGGCGCAAACCGAAAGTTCGTACCGGTTGGTAGTCGAAGGACCACGGCAAGAACAGATCGCCCAGGCAGCTGCGCGAGTAGACATGCAGACTCAGACGCTCGAAGGACTGCGAGACCGCCGCGAAAAGTACACGCTGAAGTCTCCCTTTGACGGGTTTGTCGCGAAGGAGTTAACCGAAACCGGCGCCTGGGTTCGCCAAGGAGATCCAGTCGCCACGATCATCGAAATCGACCCGTTGGAAATCGAAGTCTACGTGCCCGAGAGTAGCATTCATTTTGTCCACCCCGGTGATGAAGTAGACGTTTTGGTGGAAGCGGTACCCGGTGAAACGTTCCAAGGGGTGGTCGATCAAATTGTTCCGTCAGCCGATCCATTAGCCCGCACGTTCCCGGTGCGAGTGCGATTGGAGAATGCAGCGGTGGATGGTAACCACCCTTTATTGCCCGGCATGCTGGCCCGAGTCAAACTGCCCACGAGTGAGAAACAGACACGCATGATGGTCCCCAAAGATGCTATCCAGCTTGGCGGAGCCGCCCCGACGCTTTACCGCGTCGTTGATGGCAAGGCGATGGTGGTGCCCGTGGTGATGGGACCGTCGCAAGGCAGCTGGGTTGCGGTGACGCCTTTAGTGCCGGGACAACTCAGTGAGGCCGACCTCGTGGTCATCCGCGGTAACGAACGACTTCGGCCAGGACAAGACGTCAAAATTACGGAGCATCAACAGGCAACCCCTTAACGATTGATCGTCGCTGATCGCTTAGGACGAGCGGAAGACAACTGTCGGATTTCGATGTAGCTGCCGTCGCCAGACGGCGGAAATCCGCGTTCTGGTGAGCGTAGCTACAACACTAATAAACCGTTCGTCCGCCGCGATCTCAACGTTTCGTCAGCACCCATATCATCGCTATCGCAAAACGATCCTAACGCATGCATCCCATCGAATCCTGTATCCGCAATCCAGTAAAAGTCGCCGTCGGTGCTTTGCTGCTGATTCTGTTCGGCATGATCGCATTGATCGGAATGCCGATGCAACTGACCCCCGAGGTGCAAACGCCGACGTTGACGATCGAAACGCGTTGGCCGGGGGCGAGTCCGCAAGAAATCGAACGCGAGATCATCCAAGAGCAGGAAGAACAGCTCAAGAGTGTCGAAGGGGTCACCAAGATGACCAGCGAATCGATGGACTCGAGCGGCCGTATCGCACTGGAATTCTTCGTCGGCACGAACATGGAAGAGGCGCTGTTGAAGGTCAACAGCCGGTTGCAACAGGTTCCGGAGTATCCCGAAGAAGCCGACCAGCCGGTGATCTCGACTAGCAATTCATCGGACCGACCGATCGCCTGGTTTATCCTCAGCGCGTTGCAGCCGACACGCGAAGAGATCCAAGCTTTTGCCGACGAGCATCCCGATCTCCGTGAACCGCTCGCCCTGGTGCTTCGCAGCGACAATCCGGGGCTGCGACTGCTGCGTCTTCGCCAAATCGCGAAGGATCATCCGGGCGTCACTCCGCTGTTGCCACCCGATTTGAATGTTCCCGGAATGCGGCGATTCGCCGAGGACTATATCGAAGCACGGCTTGAACGTGTCAACGGTGTCTCCAACGCGAACGTGCTTGGCGGTTTGACCGACGAGATGCAAGTCATCATCGATCCTCAGAAATTAGCCGCCCGCAGCTTGACCATTGACGATGTCCGCCGAGTGCTTCGCAACCAAAACCAAGACACCTCGGGCGGCGATTATTGGGAAGGCAAACGGCGCTACGTCGTTCGCACTTTGAATCAGTTTCGCAATGCTGATCAAGTCAATTCGCAAGTGCTGGCGATCCGTGACGGGGCGCCGGTGTTTGTCAGCGACGTTGCTGAAGTCAAACTGGGGTTCAAAAAGCCCGACGGGTTGGTACGCCGGTTTGGCGAATCCGCGATCGCGATCAATGCGCTGCGAGAAACCGGCGCGAACGTTTTGGACGTCATGGAGGGGCTGAAAACAGGCGTCGACGATTTGAATGATGACTTGCTGCGTGACCGCAAATTGCAACTTCTGCAAGTCTATGACGAAACTGAATACATCTACGCTTCGGTGGGACTGGTGAACCAAAACATCGTGGTAGGCGGAACGCTGACGATGTTGGTGCTTATGCTGTTTTTGCACTTGAACGTGCGGACATTGATCTTTGTGCCGTTGATTATCGCCAGCACGGTCGCTTCGATGTTGCTGAGTCCTTGGTACGGTTTGATCACCTTGGCGTTGATCATCGTAGCGGGGTTCTGGTTCGCTCGCGGTGCTTTGGTCGTCGGGATGGCGATCCCGATTAGTGTGATCGGCACCTTCTTGCTATTGAATCTATGGGGCCGTTCGCTGAACGTGATCAGTTTGGCGGGGATGGCGTTCGCTGTTGGCATGTTGGTCGATAACGCCGTGGTGGTACTCGAAAATATCTATCGTCATTACCAAGACGGACGTTCACCGTATGACGCGGCGTATCGCGGAACCAAAGAGGTGTGGGGAGCGGTGTTGGCGTCGACGTTGACGACGTTGGCGGTGTTTTTGCCGGTCTTGTTTGTCGAAGAAGAAGCGGGCCAATTGTTTCGCGACATCGCGTTGGCGATTAGTGCGGCGGTTGGTTTGTCATTGATCGTCAGCATCACATTGATCCCCACGGTCACCGCCCGGTTGCTCACCGAGAGACCCGGAAAATCGAAATCAAAGTCGCAAGCTAAGCCTGCGTCTCATGGACTGCAGCGTGTGTCCGAAAAGATCGTCCATCCGATTTTGTGGTTCAGCTCGCTGTTTGTTTTGGTGGTGGTCGGCGCGAACCGAATGATTCAACAGAGTTTGCTGCGGCGATTAGCATTGATCGCAGTGCTGTTGGCTGCCACCGTGGGGCTGAGTTACGCGTTGTGGCCGAAGGTCGAATATTTGCCGACCGGCAATCGCAACTTGGTGTTCGGCATCATCTTGCCGCCGCCTGGATACAACCTGGATGAACTTTCGAGCCTTGGCGAAACCGTCGAAGAGCACTTAAAACCCTACTGGGACATCGATCCGGATGATCCGGCTGCGAACGATCTTGAATTCCCAGCCATCTTTGACTTTTTCTACGTTGCTCGCGGACGACAAGTTTTCTTAGGTGTGCGGTCGGTCGATCCGCAGCGAAGCGGCGAACTGGTCCCACTGATCCAAAGCGTGCGTTCCAAATTGCCTGGCGCGTTTGTGATCGCCAAACAATCGAGTTTGTTTGAGCAAGGCTTGACCGCGGGCCGCACGATCGATGTCGAAATCACTGGTCCAGAACTCGAAAAACTGGTCGGGATCGGCGGTCAAGTCCTCGGCCAAGTGATGGGAGGGATGGGCGAACCAGTGATCCCCAATGCGCAAGCCCGACCGGTGCCTAGTTTGGACCTCAGCAATCCCGAAACTCACGTGATCCCCTACCTGTTTCAAACCGAACAGATGGGCGTCAACGCGTCGAGTCTGGGTTACGCCGTGAACGCGTTGGTCGATGGTGCCTTTGCCAGCGATTATTACATCGGCGGTGACAAGATCGATCTGACGATTGTGGGAAGCCCTGATCAAGCGGGTTCGATTCAGGATCTCGAGTCGCTGCCGATCGCGACGCCGAGTGGTCGTTTGGTGCCACTGAATTCGTTGGCTCGGATCGAATCGTCAAGCGGTCCCGAGCAGATCAATCATCGCGAGCGACAGCGGGCAATCACGATCGAAGTGTCTCCGCCACCTGAGATGGCATTGGAGGACGCGTTGCAGCGTATTGAAACGCAAATCATTGATCCGATTCGTGCGTCGGGGCAACTCGAAGGCGGTTATCAGATTGCGCTGTCGGGGACCGCCGACAAGCTGCGTGATACATGGTTGGCGCTGCGATGGAACGTGCTGCTGGCGTTACTGATTACATATCTGTTGATGGCGGCGTTGTTTGAGAGTTGGATTTATCCGTTTGTGATCATCATGAGTGTTCCGCTGGGCGCCGTCGGCGGGATCCTGGGGTTGAGAATGCTGAGCGTTTACTTGACCTGGCAGGGGCTGCCGCCGCAAGCTCTTGATGTGTTAACGATGTTGGGATTTGTGATCCTGATCGGTACAGTCGTGAACAACGCAATTTTGATTGTGCATCAATCTCTGAACTTGATGCGAGAAGAAAGTTTCAATTCACGCGATGCGATTCTAGAAAGCGTTCGCACGCGGGTGCGTCCGATCCTGATGACCACGGCAACGACGGTGCTCGGGTTGTGCCCGTTGGTGTTGTTCCCCGGTTCCGGCAGCGAGCTTTACCGCGGTTTGGGCAGTGTGTTGTTGGGCGGGTTGCTCGTTTCGACGATCTTTACATTGGTGTTCGTGCCGACGCTGTTCCGTATCTTCATGGACATCAAGGAGTCGTTCGGACAAGGCGAGAAATCAAATTATCCAGATGCGTCGTCGAGTGACGACGACGACTCGCAGGAAACGCCCGCCAAGGCTCCGGCGCACTCCGCTGCCCACGCGATGAGTTGAGGGGCGTCGTTTCCATAGCGGGCTGTTTGTCCTTTAAAACGTTTCACCTCCCCGAAACTTGTTTTGGGGAGGTCAGAGTAAGCGGTAGCAAGCTCTGGGTGGGGCCTCGGTGTGTTAGCGGTGGATCGTGCAAGCATAGTGCAACCAGCCCTCCCCGGCCGCTAACGCGTCCGACCCTCCCGCACACGGGAGGGTGAATTCACTTTCACCTCCCCGAAACTTGTTTTGGGGAGGTCAGAGTAAGCGGTAGCAAGCTCTGGGTGGGGCCACGGTGTGTTAGCGATGGATCGTGCAAGCACAGTGCCACCAACCCTCCCCGGCCGCTAACGCGTCCGACCCTCCCGCACACGGGAGGGTAAATTCATTTTCACCTCCCCGAAACTTGTTTTGGGGAGGTCAGAGTAAGCGGCAGCAAGCTCTGGGTGGGGCCTCGGTGTGTTAGCGGTGGATCGTGCAAGCACAGTGCAACCAGCCCTCCCCGGCCGCTCACGCGTCCGACCCTCCCGCACACGGGAGGGTAAATTTCGCTTGGCCTGGGAAATCGACTCTCTCATCAGCCTCGCATCTTCATGCCCCAGTTCTCGCCGTCGACTTGTTCGACCAGGCCAGCTTGCGACAAGATTTGCAGTGATCGCTCGACTTGAAAGTCGACTTCGACATTGACCGCTTCACGAATCATTCGCTCGCAGTGACGACGGAGTTTGCGTGAACTCAGCGGCGTGTCGCTTGACAAGATGCCGTACAACGCCAGCGTCACCTCGGCTTCACTCTGTTGACGGGCTTGTTGGATCAAACGGTAACCCACACCTGCGTTGGTATCGAGTTTTTGGTAGTACAGGTTCTTCGCCAAGTTCAACAAGTAGCGGTTCTTGGTCTGGAAATAGCTCACGACGCTGCGGACGATGTAGCCGATCGAGGCGAAGATCAACCCCGCCAACATCATCGAGGAATAGAGCGTGATGGCGGCAAACAGAAAAATGAACTGGGCCAATTTGCGAAGCGACATCAGGAGCCCCCCCAGACTTGGCACGATGATTTTAACTCGGTCTACTTTGCTGATGCGGACTTGCGTTCCTGGCAACAACATATCAACGTCTAGTTTGGGAATGTTTTTAAACATCCTCAGGTGCAAGCAGTCCGATGCGAGCTGCTCTTCGGAAACATCATCGTCGTGCAGTTTGAACAGCACGACCATCCGTTGATACACGGGAACTTCGACCGGTTCGCGTTGATACATCGTGCGAATCCGGCGGCGAAAGCGTGTGCCAACAATATCGCCACGCGAATAGACCACTAACTGATCGAACAGGGTGAAGTCGACATGCAGCGGGACGCCCCATTGGCTTGCCACGCCCACGCACGCTTCGATGTCGGATTGCTGCAGACGGCGGTATCCGGCTTCGACCAGCATCCGTTCGCAGAGTTTTAGGGTAGGCCCAATGTGAGGATGTGTTGTCGGGGCGTCCGGCGTTTCGTCTTGGGGTGGGGCGGCGTCCGAGTCCGCTGATTCTTTTGAGTCCTCCGCCAACGGGTCGCGATGGTCTGAGTCGGGATCGAGCGCGGAGTACCATTTCGAGAATTCGGTGTGGTACGCCGCACTATTCCGATTGAGTATGCTTTCGACTTGCCCGAACGCTTCGGTAAAGACCTGTTGCTGCGAGTCGGTCAGTTCGTTTCGCTGGATCAGGTATTCACGCAGTCGCGACGGTTCCACGGGCAAGTACAACTCGACGGACCAGTGATCGGGATTGTCCGAGATCAGTCCCGATGCACTCAGTTCGCTGATGTCGCCGAACGAACTGCCCAATGGGCGTGTCGTCGCGCCGTCACGATTGACAGACCACTCGACGAGAAAACGATCAATGAACGATTTTGACACCACGGGCTCCCAGTCGTCCGACGAGCAATCCGACGCCGCGCGAAAACCGGTTCGCGGGGTGGCACTCGATATGGACGGGCTGCTGATTGATACTGAACGATTGTACTGGCAAGTGGGCGATACGTTACTGCAGCGGCGAGGATATCGCTACAGCCGTGAATTACAGGCCCGCATGATGGGCCGCATCGGTGTGTCGGCGATCGCACAAATGATCGAGATGCACCATCTTTCAGATTCACCCGAAGCACTGCTCGCCGAATCCGATGAACTGTATGGAGCGTTGTTGTCTGAGCAGCTTCGTCCGATGCCAGGGCTGAGCCAATGGATGGACTCGCTACAGCAATCCGGTTTGCCATTTGGGCTGGCGACCAGCAGTCAACGCAAGTTTGTCGACGTGATTTTACCGACGTTTGATTGGTCCGATCAACTTGCGTTTGTATTGACCGGGAACGACGTCGTGAATGGCAAACCGCACCCCGAGATGTATTTGTCTGCGGCCGAGAAAATGCAGATCCCTGCGTCGGACATGCTGGTTCTCGAAGATAGTGGCAATGGATGTGTTGCGGCATTGGCCGCAGGCGCACAAACGGTCGCCGTGCCAAGCGAGCACACCAAAGACCAATCGTTCAGCGGAGTGATGTTGATCGCCGATTCGTTATTGGATCCGAGATTGCACAAATTAATCGCATGATGTTGTAGCGGAAGTCGTCAAGACTTTCGGCAATACTAGCGAATTCCAGCGGGCGACATTGCACGCATGCGGACTCTGACCTCCCCGAAACTTGTTTTGGGGAGGTCAGAGCGAGCGGCAGCAAGCTCTGGGTGAGGCACCGGCGTGTTAGCGGTGGATCGTGCAAGCACAGTGCAACCAGCCCTCCCCGGCCGCTAACGCGTCCGACCCTCCCGCACACGGGAGGTAAATTCATTTTCACCTCCCCGAAACTTGTTTTGGGGAGGTCAGAGCGAGCGGCAGCAAGCTCTGGGTGGGGCCTCGGTGTGTTAGCAGTGGATCGTGCAAACACAGTGCAACCAGCCCTCCCCGGCCGCTAACGCGTCCGCCCCTCCCGCACACGGGAGGGTGAATGCGTTGCCGGCCTACGCAAGACGGCGTTTCCGCTTACTGGCCGCTCAACGGCGCGGATCCGTAGGGGCGTGTGCTGATGACACCCTCTTCGGGACTGCTGGCGGTACCGTAAAGTCGCTTAGGAATACGACCAGCCAAATACGCGTCACGGCCCGCGATCGACGCATGCTTCATCGCTCGTGCCATCCGGATCGGATCACGTGCATGCGCGATGGCCGTGTTCAACAACACGCCGTCGGCCCCCAGCTCGAACGCTTCGCTGACGTCGCTGGCGGTGCCCACGCCCGCATCGATGATGACGGGATAATCGGGATCGTCTTCCTTCAAATACTCCAGGATGATCCGCAGGTTGTTGGGATTCAGCAGCCCCTGGCCACTGCCGATCGGACTGCCCGCCGGCATCACGCTGGCGGCTCCGACGGCTTTCAGACGCTGGGCCGTGACTGGACAATCGCTGGTGTAACAGAGGACTTTGAATCCCTCTTTGCTCAGTTCCTCACACGCGGCCAGCGTTTCCGATGGATCCGGCAACAGCGTTTTGCTATCGCCAAGCACTTCCAATTTGACCCAATCGGCGCCGGCGTTATTGAGTGAACGCAGGATTTCGCGGCCGAGTTTCGCGGCTCGGATCGCGTCCTTGGCAGTGTAGCAACCCGCCGTATTGGGCAGCAAAATGTATCGATCCAGGTCGAGGAAATCGAGGATATTTTGCCCCATCCGGTCATACAGCCGCTCGCGACGGACCGCGACCGTCACACAATCACTGCCCGAGGCAA
The DNA here is from genome assembly GCF_052161655.1 of Novipirellula methanifontis. Classification (GTDB taxonomy): domain Bacteria; phylum Planctomycetota; class Planctomycetia; order Pirellulales; family Pirellulaceae; genus Novipirellula. Next base: position 2,593,243 of record NZ_CP197418.1, on the reverse strand, counting down.
GAAGCGAGTCCCGCATTTGCGGCATCGAGTCATAGCGACCGGTCCCCACGATCAGACGGCTCTTCAGTTGATGGCCGCCAACAACCAATCCAGGATCTTCGTCAATCACTTGGGGCGTGGATTCCGTAGTAGACAATGCGAAAGCTCAACAGAATGTAGGTAAAATGGAGTGACACTTTGAAGGTAACTGCAAGGATACCAAATCGCCCCGCCTGCTGGCGAGCGGCCGCAATCGTCAACACGCGACGAAGCGTTTGCCATCGACTATGATACATCCATGAAGTCCCACCCCTCCCCCCACCTTGTTCACCGCGTCCTGCTTGCTCTCATTTGCAGCGTCGTTGGTGCCCTCGCCCGTCTGAACGCCGACGATGAAATCTCGTTCAATCGAGATGTTCGTCCCGTGTTGGCGTCGCAGTGTTTTGCTTGTCACGGCCCCGACGAATCGCATCGCGAAGCCGATCTGCGGCTCGACGTCGACGAAGCTGCGATCGAACATGGAGTGATCGAACCAGGCGATCCGGACGCGAGCGAACTGGTGCGGCGGCTGTTCTCTGCCGACGAAGATGAGGTCATGCCGCCTCCGCACGCAGGGACGCTCAAACCCGAACAGAAAAAACTGCTTCGCGATTGGGTGCAAAGCGGAGCGAAGTACGATAAACACTGGGCCTTCACCCCGCCGGCGCGGCCGCCTGTGCCGACCGTTTCGCAATCCGACTGGGCCAGAAACGCGATCGACGCCTTTGTGCTGGACCGTCTGGACGGTGAAGGACTTTCGCCCTCGCCCGAAGCTGACCGGATGACGTTGGTGCGTCGGTTGTACATCGATTTGATCGGACTACCGCCAACGCCGCAGCAAGCCGATGCGTTTGTGGCCTCCAGCGATCCGCATGCTTATGAAGCACTGGTCGACGAACTTCTGCAATCGCCTCGCTATGGTGAACACTGGGCTCTGCCTTGGCTGGATCTCGCTCGTTACGCCGACACCAATGGCTACGAGAAAGATCGTGAGCGGTCGATTTGGCCCTATCGAGATTGGGTGATCCGGGCGCTCAACGAAGACATGCCCTACGATCAGTTTTCGATCAAACAGTTAGCTGGCGATTTGTTGCCTGGCAAAAGTCCCGATGATTTGATCGCGACCGGATTTCATCGCAACACGATGCTCAATGAAGAAGGCGGTATCGATCCGCTTGAGTATCGTTACCTCGCGATGGTCGATCGCGTCGCAACGACCGGCATCGTCTGGCTCGGTTTGACCACGGGTTGTGCGCAGTGCCATACGCATAAGTTCGATCCGATCACGCACACCGATTACTTTCGGTTGATGGCGCTGTTGAACAATGCCGACGAACCCGACTTTGCGATCCCTGATCCCACAGTGGAGCAACAGCGAAGCGAAACGCTGGATCAAATCGAGCGGCTCGAATCTCAGTTGGCGAACTCCTTTCCGGTCGGCGAAGATGAATCGGTGACTTTCGAAAGTGAATTCGCAAAATGGATTCGCAGTCAAGAAGCGGTCGCGACGCCATGGGAAGTGATCACGCCGACGGAGATGAAATCCAACTTGCCACGGCTCGAACCACTCGATGACGGCAGCGTCTTTGCCAGCGGCGACACCACCAAGCGTGACCAGTACGAGTTGACGTTTACGATTCAGCAAAGCGATTTGCCGATCACGGCCATTCGGCTCGAAGCATTGCCCGACGATCGGCTGCCCGAGCGTGGTCCCGGGCTGGCGTTCTACGAAGGCCGCAAAGGCGATTTCTTTGTGAGCGAATTAAATGCGACGCTCGGCGATGCCTCGTTGAGTTTTGGCGAGGTCTCGCACAACTACCACACCACCAACGACGGCAATCCCAAGGTCCGTCCCGATAACGTTTTTGATGGCGATGGATCGACTGGCTGGCAACCCGGTAATCACAAAGGCGAACGGTTGCATTTGGTGATGAATCTGCAGCAGCCGATTGAAACGCCTGGCAACCTTCGCATCAAGTTGCTGTTTGAACGTCATTACGTCGCGAGTCTTGGGCGTTTTCGCTTTGCAATCACCCAAAAGCCGGGGTCGGTCGCGAGCCAACTGTCCGAGGCCGCTGAGACGATTCTCGCCTCATCAGACGAAAACAAAGGACAAAGCGAAATATTGCGACGCGAGTTTCTGCGAACAACTCCGCTATTGGCCGAGGCACGCAAACCGATCGATGCATTGCGAGCGAAGCTGCCAGAGCTGACGACCACGTTAGTGATGCAAGAGCGGCCGGCCGATCATCCTCGGCCCACTTTTCGACATCATCGTGGTGAGTACCTTAGTCCGAAGGAGCAAGTGGGTCCGGGGATGCTGAGCGTGTTCGTTGAAGACGAGGGGCGTTCGCCGGAAAATCGACTTGAGATGGCCCGCTGGCTAGTCAGTGACGCCAATCCCTTGATCGCACGGGTGACCGTGAACCGTGCTTGGCGGTCACTGTTCGGTGCTGGCTTAGTGCGGTCCAACGATGACTTTGGCGTCCAGTCCGAACCGCCGACGCATCCTGAATTGCTCGATTGGTTGAGCGTCGAATTGATCGACAACGGTTGGTCGATCAAACAACTGCATAAGACGATCGTGATGAGCGCGACCTATCGTCAAGATTCCAAAGGGACAGCCGAACTTGTCCAAATGGATCCCGATAATCGACTGCTCGCCCGCGGTGCACGCTACCGCGTCAATGGCGAAACGGTTCGCGATATCATGCTCCGGGGATCAGGATTGCTGACGGAGAAAATGTACGGCCCAGGCGTGTTTCCGCCGCAGCCTCCGAGTGTGACGGAGTTGGCGTATGGCAATTTTAAATGGAACACCGCCAAGGACGCCGATCGCTATCGCCGCTCGATCTATACGTTCAAAAAGCGGACTTCGGCATTTGCCGCCTACACCGTGTTTGATGCCCCAACCGGCGAAGAGTGCATCCCGCAGCGAAACCGCAGCAACACGCCGCTGCAAGCGCTGACGGTGTTAAATGACGAAATGTATTTTGAGATGGCCCGAGCTTTGGCAAAACAGGCTTTGGCGAAACAGACGTTAGCAAAACAGGCCGATGAAGATGCAAATGATTCGCCTGCGGATATCGCGACGTCGATGTTCCGCCGAATTCTGACGCGGCCTCCCACGGCCGACGAAGTGGAGATGTTAACGGCATACTTCGACGCTCAAAAGCAACGGCTGGTTTCCGGAGATCTTGCTGCTGCGGAGATTGGCAACGACAAAAGCGCCACCGCCGACTTCGCGGCGTGGTCGATGGTCGCTCGTGTGATCATGAACTTAGACGAAGCCGTTACTCGCCCCTGACCGAACGCTCGATCAATCAATCGATCGATCTTTTTTCGAGCCACTGCACCGCTTAGCGTCCCTTGGTGAAAGCAATGAATCCTCACTCACAACCCGATCCAACCCGCCGCCACTTTTTTCAAGATTGTGGTGTCGGCCTTGGCAAAATGGCACTGGCGTCGCTGATCGCTGGCGGGGCGAAGCATGCTCTGGCTGGGCAAGATGACGCGTCGCAACCGAGTTCCGTGCGTCCGACTCACTTCCCTGCCAAAGCAAAACGGGTGATCTTTTTGTTCATGGCCGGAGCACCCAGCCAACTTGATTTGTTTGACAACAAACCCAAACTGGCCGAACTCGCCGGCCAGCCGATCCCACCGTCGGTAATCGGTAACCAACGTTACGCGTTTATCCAGCCCGATGCGGCGGTGCTGGGGCCACAGTTCCCGTTTGCCAAGTATGGTGAAAGTGGAGCCGAGCTATCGGATCGCTTGCCCTATCTGTCCAAAGTCGTCGACGATATTTCGTTCGTGAAATCTTGCACGACCGATCTGTTCAATCACGCACCCGCCCAATTGTTGTTCAATACCGGAAATCAGTTGCCGGGTCGACCGAGCATGGGGGCTTGGTTGAGCTATGGGCTTGGCAGCGAGGCGAACGATCTGCCTTCGTTTGTGGTTCTAAAAAGTGGCGGCAACCTGAGTGGCGGGGCGGCGATGTGGGGCAGCGGTTTCTTGCCCGGTTCGCATCAGGGCGTTCCCTTTCGTGAGTCGGGCGATCCGATTTTAAACGTTGCCAATCCGACCGGTTTCGACACGCAAGCTCAGCGTGACTCGCTTGATTTGATTCGCAAGATGAATCAGAAACGCCAATCAGTGGTGTTTGATCCTGAGATTGAAACCCGGATTCGCTCGTACGAGATGGCATATCGAATGCAAACGCGGGCTCCTGAGTTGATGGATTTTGATAGCGAGTCGGCTGAGACGCTTGCGATGTATGGTGCCGATCCGGGTAATGCGTCCAAGTCGTTTGCCAACAACTGCCTACTCGCTCGCCGTTTGGCAGAGCGAGGAGTGCGTTTTATCCAGGTTTACCACTCGGGATGGGACCACCACAGCAACGTCGCCGGCGGTTTGAAGTCGCAATGTGCCGCGACCGATCAGGGCTGTGCCGCGTTGATCAAGGATTTGAAGCAGCGAGGATTGCTGGACGAAACGTTGGTCGTCTGGGGCGGCGAGTTTGGCCGAACACCGATGGTCGAATCGAGTGCCGCGTTGGGACGCAGCATGGGACGCGACCATCATCCGCAAGCGTTCACGATGTGGTTTTCCGGCGGCGGAATCAAACCAGGAATCACACTCGGCGCGACCGACGAACTCGGATTCAACATCACCGAGCGGCCCGTGCATGTGCATGACATCCAAGCCACGATCCTGCACTGCCTAGGTCTGGATCATCAACGGCTCAGCGTCAATTTTCGCGGCCTAAACGTCAAACTGACCGGCGTCGAAGAGCATCACGTCGTCAAAGAATTGTTGGCGTAGTGGATCTTGCTAAAGATCCCGTGTTCAGGATGTTTAGCGAAACGTTTTTTCTTGCTATCGTGGTTAGATGAAATGGAGCGACAAATGGCGACTGGCGACCTGCCGATTACTGCGAAAACGGTCGGTGCTCTTTTCACGCAAAGACGATTGGAACCAGGCCATCGTCGAGACGCTTACAAGTTACGTCCCGTTCTGCTACGACTTTTCCGAGGTCGATTTCCGGCGGTTTGATTTGCTCTTTCCGCTGACGATTCGCGACGAAAAGTATTTCAACCTGCACCACCGATCGCTACATGGGAAAAAGGCGATCGTGCCGACCACCGATGTGATCGACTTATGCGAAGACAAACCGGCTTTGATTCAGCGACTGACCCAGCTTGGGTTCGGCGAGCACATGCCAGCGACAGGAGGGCGGTTTGATTATCCGTATGTTTTGAAGAAGCGAGTCTCTGGATTCGGCGACGGTACCTTCATCATTCATAACTCAGACGAGGAACGTCAATTTCAGTCGCTTTTGGATGCGGAAACGCATTTCACACAGGAGCACATCGACGGGCACGAAGAGTATGCCACTCATGTGATCATGACGAAGGGACGCGTTGTATTCAGCCGCACATGCAAGTATTTCTTTCCACCGGGAGCTTACGTAAAAGGTCGGAATTGCAAGGCGATGAAACGTGAAACGCTCGAGCATTCTCCGTACCTTGGCTTGTTCGCAGAGATGTTGCGAGCGATCGATTACGAAGGCGTCTGCTGTCTCGACTATAAGCCCCACGGTGATGGCATCAAGTTGCTCGAAATCAATTCACGTTTTGGCGCGACGATGTCATTGTTCATCAACGAGGCACTGCCAGCCTACGAGTCAGCCGTTGCAGAGTACTGATGCGGGGCGAGAGATTTGACCGAAAGTTGGTGGTCGTAAAGTAGATCGGACCGTCGTGGAGCGGAGTTCCGGCATCGCGGCGGGAACGAACTGACCATCACATTTGCATCTGCCGGATTTGCGTCGTCGAACGCAACTTGATCCGGCTTAAGGAGCGACTCTCGCTTTGACGATCAAACTTGAAGCACGCCAACGGCTTGGAAAGCCGAGCGACAATAGTAGACCGGATCGGAGCGGAGTTCCGGCACGGCGGCGGTGACCAACTGACCATCACATTTGCATCTGCCGGATCTGGTCGTCGAACGCAACTTGATCCGGCTTACGGAGCGACTCTCGCTTTGACGATCAAACTTGAAGCACGCCAACGGCTTGGAAAGCCGAGCGACAATAGTAGACCGGATCGGAGCGGAGTTCCGGCACGGCGGCGGTGACCAACTGACCATCACATTTGCATCTGCCAGAATCCGGACTTGTCCATCAAACGATTTGGCGATCTGGGTATTACGATGAAATCAGCATTCACTCAAGTTCATCAAAAGGGAACGAAATTGAAAAAATGCGCGCTCCATCCGCTCCTGGAAGTCCTCTAATACACATAGGGGCTGGTTGGGTTGTGTGACTTCATCTTTATCAGCCTGGAGTTCATCCGTGCTGAACAATTGTTCCGATGGTTCTCTCCCCTGTCTCGTCCATAAGCAGCAAACGGACATGACCGTCAGTACCGATGATGACGCTGCGCCGAACCTGGAGCAGTACCGCGGCTACCTGAAGCTGCTCGCTGATCTTCAGTTGAATCCACGTTTGCGCGTCAAGCAAGGATCGTCGGATATCGTGCAACAGACCATGCTGGATGCACACCTTGGACTTGCGGACTTTCGCGGCAAGACAGATGCGGAGTTGCGAGCTTGGCTGAAAACGATTCTGACCCGCAACTTGCTCACTGTGGCAAGACGCTACAGGACCCACAAACGTGCCGCTGGACGTGAGGTTTCTCTGCAGGATCAGATGGAAAAGTCGTCCGCTCGATTCCATCATCAGTTGGTTGGCGACCAAACCTCTCCCTGTATGAAGCTGATCAAGCAGGAACGTTCGGAGCAATTGGCTGTAGCATTGCTGCGACTGCTCGACGACGAGCAGTCAGCCGTCGTTCTAAAGCACATCCATAATTGGTCAGTCGCAGAAATTGCTCAGCACCTCGGCAGGACCCAAGAAGCCGTGGCTGGATTGCTGCGGCGAGGTTTGAAAAAGCTACGTGAGCATTTGCGAGAGGAAGCGTAACGATGCCAAGCACGAAACCAGACGGTGACGAACGCGAACGTCAACTTGATGCAATCATCGCTGAGTACTATCGCTTGTCCGATACCGATGGACCTCCCGATCAGAGCGTCTTCGTCCTTCAATACCCCGATTTTGCGGCGGAGCTCAAAGAATACTTTTCGGACGCGAGGTTGTTCCATGCCGAGGACGGTTCCACACCGCAGGATACCATTCTTGGACCTACAATCATTGAAACGCCTCGACCAATGCAGTCAGCTTCCAAGCAAGTTGTGCGATACTTTGGCGAATACGAGATTCTGGAGGAACTTGGGGCTGGAGGCATGGGGGTTGTCTACAAAGCTCGACAGAAGAAATTGAGTCGGATCGTCGCCCTGAAGATGATTCGATCCGGCGAATTAGCGAACTCATTGGACGTGCAGCGATTCGAAGCCGAAGCCAAAGCAGCAGCGAAGCTATCGCACCCAGGAATCGTTTCAGTTCATGAGGTAGGCGTCCACGACGGGCATCACTTCTACACGATGGACTATGTCGAAGGCGGTAATCTGTCTCAGTTGCATCGAGATAAGCCAGTGCCAGCAAAACATGCGGCGAAGCTTGGCCGTCAATTAGCGGAGGCGATGCACTACGCTCACCTAAAAGGAATCGTTCATCGTGACCTGAAGCCAGCAAACATTCTGTTAACCGTTCACGGTGAACCAAAAATCACTGACTTTGGACTTGCGAAACGCGTTCACGTCGACGACGAGTCCCAGGCACACGCGATGACCGAAAGTGGTCAGATTCTCGGCACAGCCGGCTACATGTCTCCAGAGCAGGCCTCTGGAAAGTCACGTTTGGTGGGGCCATCGGCCGATGTCTATTCACTTGGCGCCGTGCTCTACGCACTACTGACGAGTCGTGCTCCCTTCGTCGGAGAAACACCGACACATACGATTATGCAGGTGCTTCAAAATGAGCCCCTATCACCGCGAAAACTCAACCCCAGCGTTCCGCAAGATCTAGAAACGATCTGCCTGAAATGCCTGGAGAAAGAACCTCACAATCGATACGGCACAGCACAATTGTTGGCAGACGACTTGCAGCGATTTCTCGAAGGCTGGCCTGTTGTTGCCCGACCGATCAGCCACCCGGCGCGGGCATGGCGGTGGTGTAGACGCAACTCGGCAGTAGCGTTGCTTTCTTTCGCAATCATTATGTCGTTAGTGCTCGGCACTGCGATTTCCAGCACATTAGCAATCATTGCGAATCAACGCGGTGAGCGACTGGCTAATTCACTGGCCGCACAGACAGAACTGGTCCGTCTCAAGGATCGAGCTTTACTGGACTTGCAGCGGGAAGTCAGTCGTAATTACATCGATAAGGGAGTTTCAGATTTATTATCGGGCGAAATTTCACGCGGCCTGATTCGGCTGTTCCAAGCGACTCAAAGTGTAAATTCAACAGACCCCGAGTTTGCGATCGCACATAAGTTAATCGGTTGGTGGAGTAGTAACTTCGGCCAACCGCTTCGGCACAGCGGCGAGGTGCACTGCGTTTGCATCAGTCCAAACGGAGAAATTATTGCAACTGGATCCCAAGATCGGACTTTGAAGTTGAGGGATGCTCACACTGGCATGCCCTTGTGCGGGCCATTCATTCACGATAACAGCGTGTTTTCGGCAGTGTTTCATCCCGATGGAAACATGATACTGACAGCGTCATGCGACGAAGTCGCTAGTCTTTGGGACACGGTGAATGGTAGTCTTATACGACAAGTAGTGCATGGGGCGCGTGTTAGACAGATAATGTTCAGCTCAGACGGCGAAATGTTTGTTACTGCGGGGGATAACGGTATCGCCAGGATTTGGGAGACGGCGACTGGGGACGAGGTCGGCACACCAATGCTTCATGAGGAATCAATTCACTGTGTGGCCTTCAGTCCAGACTCGAGTAAACTCGCAACCGGAAGCCGTGATAACACCGCACGACTATGGAATGTGAGTTCGGGAAAGCCGATTGGGGATCCTCTTCGGCATCCAGACGATATCGTCTCAGATATCGCATTTAGCCCTGACGGAGCTACCCTCGCTACCGGCGGGATTTGGGGATGGGTTGGGTTATGGGATACAACGACAGGGGCGGCGTTAGGACAACAACACCAGCTAAGCGGAAGTGTTTGCGGTTTGGTGTTTGTCGACGAAGGACGAACATTGCTCGCTGGCTCAATTTCGGGCGGACTTTACCGCATCGAAGTATCTACAGGTCGACTTTTAAAGTCGAGAGTCGGACCTACAAAGATGAACGGTTTTACGCTGGGACCCACTCAAAAGCAGTTTCTCAGTCGTGTGGAGAATCAATTACAGCTTTGGGACCTCGATACCGGACAGCCGTTAGGCGAGCCGATGCTTCATGAAGACGTTATCCGCGATGTTAGGTTTAGCCCGGATGGACGAATCGCGGTGAGCGCAAGTGCCGATAAGTCGGCCCGAATTTGGGACTTGACTCAAAACACTTCACGACACATTCCAATAAAGTTAGACTCTAATTTGCCCCCTGGAGCAGCGTTTTGCCCAGAACACGCAAGGATAGTTACCGCTGGCCGTACTGCGCGGGTTTTGGATACGACCAACGGAGAATTGCTGTTGGAATTGAAGCCCAAAGAGGGGTATTTCCTTGATACCATTTTTAGCCCGGACGGCAAAACTGTGCTAACCGGAGGTACCGATGGCGCTGCGCGATTGTGGGATGTTGAAACTGGCGAAATGATTTCCGAACTCTTAGGACATACACGGGACGTGCGCAGTGTGGCCTTTAGTCCAGATGGCACATTGATTGCGACGGGTTCCTTGGACAAGACTGTTCGGCTTTGGAAAGCCGAAGATAATCAGCAGCTTGGCACGCCGATAATACTTGATGGTAGTGTTAGTAACGTCGCTTTTAGCGAAGATGGAAGTCTATTGATTGCGTCGACGACGAATCAGAGCCATACAGTACGGATATGGGACATTAAGACACGAAAGTCACACATGAGCTTGATCCAGGACGCATATGGAATCAACTCCGTTGCGATCAGTCCCGATTGCAGGTATGTGTTGACCGGAAACTCCGCTGGGTATGCAAGCTTGTGGGATATCGAGACAGGCAAGAAAATAGGAAGCGATCTTCCGCATCGCGGTACCGTAATCTCGGTCGCATTCAGTCCTGATGGCGAGAGCTTCGTCACGTGTGGAGTACAAGACACCGAAGCATCATTGTGGGACACGAAGACTTTGAAGCCGCGAAGACAGCCTATGCAGTCTGGCGGTCCTCTTCTTGCAGTCGCATTCAGTTCAGATGGTTCGCAAATTCTCACGGCGAGTTCTGTTTTAAGGTTGGTTAACAATGTCGGCTACTGGCTAAGTATCCGGGAATGGCGTATCCCGCCGACAATTCAAAGCTCACCCGTACGCGTCAAGAAGTCGCTTGAAGTTATGACGGGTTTGCGGGTTGACGATCAAAACCAGATCCAGGAACTTTCGAATCAGCAGCTACATGAGTTGCAGCAAGTACTGGAGGACGAGTTGGGAGGCCCGCCAATCCCGTGGCGCTAGACCGATAACAATTCAGGTACGGAGGCAAAGGGACATAGCACTTTCCTGGTTCATTCGGGACCATCGTGGTACAGATTGTCAGAGAATCGTCGGTCGATGGACGGCTTTTTGGCGCCCTATCTATTGAGCGTGTCTCCTTCACCCGACCTTGATCGTGATTCCGATAGTGGGAAGCAAGCCATGAGAATCAATCACTATTTCCCATGTGTTCTGGTGTGCGTGTTGATCGCAATTCTCGTGTCGTCAATGCCCGCTGAGGAACGCCAGAAGCGAGGATTAAAGCAGCAACTTCACGAGCGCCGAGTTGCTTATCGTGATACGCTTCAAAAAGCTTTCGATGTGCTGCAACGACGCTACATCGCTGGAGCTGATGACTTTGGCTGTGTCTCGAAAGTACGTGCCGCTCTCTTAGAGGCAGAGCTAGCAATTGAATCTGAATCTGATATGCGCCTGAAAAAGATCGAAGATTACGTTGATCAGCTGAAGCAAGAGGAACAATTCCATATTGCTCGATTCAAAAATGGTTCATGTCGAATGGATGAGGTGAACCTAGCCATTGCGCATCGTATTCACGGTGAAATCATGTTGCTTGAGGAGCAAGAACGCCAGCAGCGCCCTTAGCGACAATCCTGCAAAAGTACTGTTACGGATTGCAGCGTAAATTCGCGATGATCGGAAAACCAATGGAGCTCGATGACAAACAATCAGTTCAGAAGAAAAATTGAAATTTCTGCGGTTGATCCGATCCTTTTTGGCATCCTTAGATATAGATTGATTATGTCACCGCTTCTCACTGCGTTTGGGAGTTTCGATCATGAATCGTCTTAGGTGCCACGCAAACTTGTGGTTCGTGTTTTTCTCGGGATTCATGTTCGTTTACGTTGTGAACACCGTCGCGTCGGTGAACGGCGATGATCCCAAGGACAAATCCAAGTACGAACAGCTCGAACAACAGCTGCACGGCTTGACCAATCAGAAGTTACGGTCGCTTGCCGAAGACGGTGTCCTACCTGCCCCGATCAGTGACCTGCACGTTTCACCCGATCAGCTGAACAACGCACTGATTCAGGAGTTGGCAAGGCGGCTCGAAACGCCGAAGACGCATACAGCCGAAACCACCGAGGTCAAAGGGACAGCAACCGCTGATTCGCACGCTGACGAGGGCGATGAAGTTGACGACGTAGTCTCCGTCAAAGACATGCTCGTCGGGCCGGCCGAAATCAATCTGGCGAATGTCGGCGTCGAGAGCTTTTTGGGAGCGCCCTTCGCTGTCGGCATGGTCGAGCTGAAGTATGAACCGGGGCACGGTCCCATGATTTACCCGGACCAGCCACTGTTCTTAGATTCGACCGACCAGCGTGCTCACTACATCGGCTTTGATCTTTCGTACCAGCAACGCGATAACGAACCGACAATGATGGTGGATCGGCTTCGCGCTTTGTTCTTGCTGCGAGGTTCGGATTCGTGCCAGGTGTCGGTCTGGACGGCGGCAGGTTCGCTGCTCGAGAAGCAGGATGTCCAGCCGATTCAGGACGGAGGTCGACACGGTGAAATGCTCCGCCAGTGGTGGAAGCAGTTTTCCGTCATCCCAACCAGCTATGGTCGTGAACAGAGGGAACTCAAGGAATCGCTGCTGGACATGCTGGCACGCCGTCTTCGGCTTCCCGGTCCCTGGCCTCGAATCGCCAAGATCGACGATGGCGTCAACGAAACGAGCCTAGAGCACCAGTTTGAACGCGGCATTGGAATGCTCTTTGGCATCGAATCCGTTAAGTTGGCAATGCGTACTGACACGGCTTTGAGCCAGTCAGGTCGGTTTGAGAAAGCGGACCAGTCTGTTCCAGTGCGTCCCGCCCTGCAGAGAGTGGCGATCCCGCAAGCACCACCGGCCACTTGGATCGAGCCCATTGCGATGCATGTGCCGGCCGAGTGCTTTTACTTAAGAACCGGTAGCTTAGCGAATTATCGCCAGTTTCGACAATTTCTGCTCGGCTGGGGCGGCAGCCTGGACGACATCGTCTCCACCGAGACCGTTGATCATCAATCGCGAGCGAGGATCGAAGGGCAATTGGGACTTTCGCCTGACCAATTTGCGACGGACGAATTCGATAAGTTGATCGACGACATGGCCCTCATTGGCTGTGACCCCATGTTCGATGACGGTGCGGCAGTCGGAATTCTATTTCATGCTCGCAACTCCGATGACCTCGCCAGCGTCCTGAAAGTCCAGCGGAACCAAGCACGGTTGCGTGTTCCAGAAACCGAAGAACGCCGCGTGACTGTCGACGGTCACGATGTCTCATTTCTAACATCCGACGACCATCGCATTCGCTCTTTCTATGCGATCGATGGCGACTTCCATCTCGTCACTAATTCGGAGCAATTGCTGGCCCGATTTTTTCAAGCGAGTAACGGAACAGACTCGCTTGGCGGTCTCGATGAGTTTCGTTACGCACGTTACCAGACCAACCAAATCGGCAACAGGAACCAGCAGCAACCGTTAGCGATGCTCTATCTTTCGGATCCGTTTTTTCGAAACTTGATCAGCCCGCTTTACCGCATCGAACTGGCTCGCCGCCGACAAGCTGCCCAAGAACTGAAGCAATACCAGTTAGCGCTGATGATCGCCAAGGCCGAGCGTATCGATGCGGTCACCACCGACCAGCTGATCAAATCAAAGTTGTTACCATCGGGTTTCGGTACCCGCCCCGACGGTAGCTATCCGATATTTGAAAAAGAAAAGTTTAAGGATTCGAGGCGTGGCGCCCTGGGATACTTCTTGCCGATCCCCGACGTACCGCCTCAAAAAGCAACTCAGACGGAGGTCTACTCCTATCATCAGTTCATTGGGCAGTACAGCCAAGAATGGAAAAGAATCGATCCAGTGACAGTCGTGTTCTCTCGCGGCAAGTCCGATGAAGATGGACTCCAGCACGTTGGTTTGGATATCGTTATCACGCCCTACGCTCCGCAACACTATGCGTTGTTGTCCCAGTATCTTGCTCCTGCCAGTGACCGGCGTGTGATGCCGATGAACGACGATTTGGTGAGTCTCGATACATCGATTCGCAGTGGGCAAGGATCGCCATACTCCCACCTTCTCTATTTGGGACTGCGAGATGACGACGTTCCCTATGTCTTCGAACATGGTCAAATCAAATTGGTCGATCGTTTCAAAGGGAGTACTTATGCGAAGAGCAATTCCTATGCGGCTATCTCTCCACCGAGTACGGAAGTACTTCGGATATTAGCGATGGCATTTAATCGAGTACAACGTCAACAAGATCGACGGGCTATTCCGGCAGAACGCACTCAACCGATTCCACCGCGAGTGGGGCCACCAACTGGCTTCAGCTTTTTTAATCTCTTTATGTCGTTCGCAATCCTGAAATCAAGCGATGTGTTTAAGTACGCTAGCCCCGTAAGTTCCGATAACAATTGGATGGTTGCATCGACCAATTTTTCTCTCCGACAAGATGTCATCAGCGAGCTAAGCCAGGAACGGATTTTTTCTTCGCCCCAAGTTCGTTTGCGAGTAAAGTCGCTCGCCAACTCAAAGGTGGAACCTTATATCCAAGCGTATACCTATCTAGCCTCGCGGAAGGCGTCGTCCGACAACGCGAAATTTTTGAACGATGTCACCGATTGGTTGCAACTGCCTGTTGCTGAGTCACGTGACTCAGTGGAAACGGTTTTGGGCGCGCGTCTGCGATGTCCACTCGGCGGTGACTTCAATTTGAGTGATCTTGACGACCATTCGTATTGGGCAGGAACGCAATGGCCTGAAACAAGCTACTTTGCAGAAACGAAAACGCCTCGGTCTTGGAAATTTGCATTCCTAGATTGGCTACGTGGACTCGACCTTCGATTTGATATCGATCAAACAACGCTGCGAGCGCACATCGACATGCTTGTGCGTCAGCCGGTCGGTCATGACGGGGAAGATCAATGGATGCCATTAAAATTGCAAGGTCCCCGTATTCCAGCGAATGCGGTTGTGGTTGACAAGATTCCTGTCGTTGCGCAGCCCGGCGTTCAATCAATGCCCACATGGATATTGGGAATTAAGGTTCAATCGGGAAAGCCGCCTTTCCGAGTTACATCCATCTATCCGGACAGCCCAGCATCCCGGGCCGGTTTATCAGTGGGTGATCTGATACTTGAGATCGATCGAGTTCAGCCAGAATTAAGTAAGCACTTGGCCGGGTTGGTCGCGTCGGCGCGAGATAGAACAGGAACCGTATCCGTTCGACTTCTACGCGAAGGTTCTCAGATCGACCTCCGAATTCCGCTACGCAACCGCTAAGGTTAGCAACATATGGATTCATCGCATTCGGACTTTCACCGTTTCTCTCCTCTCCTTTTTGCCCAAGGGCTGCCTGCCATGCGTCTTCTCACAACTTGTGTTCTGCTTCTGCTGACGGTTTCAATCGCTCCCGCCGCGGATTCAATGTATGGGACCCTCGACGGGTGGGGCCAGTTGATCGATCCCGATGGTGATTGCCGCTTTGACGTCGGTAAAGACTCCGTGGTGGTGACGTTTGGTCCAGGACCGCACGGTTTGGACGCCGAGAGCGGTAGCATGAACTCGCCTCGCATTGTGCGTTCGCTCAGCGGCGACTTTTCCGTCTCGACGGTCGTGGCGGGCGACCTTCCGCTACCGGAACTACCCCGCGCCTACGTCAGTGGCGGCTTGGTTTTAATGCAGGACCAACAAAACTATATCCGGCTCGAACGAGCCAGTTTTATTCGCAACGGAACGAAGTCGTTTTACACCAACTTCGAGCAACGGATTGATGCGAAACGAACCCGCATGGGGCTGTTTGCCGATTATCCGTTGCAAGCGGACCGCGCAGTTGAGCTTCGATTAGAAGTCCGCGATGAAACGGTTCGTGGCCTTGTGCGGCATGTCGGAGATGAGTGGCATGAGATGGGGACGGCGAAAATCAATGCGGGTGCAACACTACTTGCCGGAGTCTCGGGTGTGAAGACGATTCCTGATGAAGTCAAAGTCACGTTCAGCAGATTTCACATCAGGCACGAAGATCCTGTGGACGCCGCGTCCGACTCCGAAATCCGCTTGGCCCCGCAGCAAAACGTCGTCAGAATGTCCCGGTTGTCGGATTCGGGTGTGCAAAAAGTGGTTGCAAAAATCGTCGAATTGCAAGCACGCGCGGGCAAGATCAACGAGATGTCCGACGACGAACAGACACAACTGATCGAAGACGCAAAGGCGATAGCCAAAGAGAATTCTGACGGTGCGTCTCTAGCTCGAGTGCTTGGAATGGCATCAGGTTTGGCAGGAATGTTCCAGCGCGCTGACAAACCCCATCAAGCACTGCGAGTATTCCGCGAGATCGCCGACGCGCTTGCTGAATCGGAAGACAACACGAATGACGCGGTCATCGCTAAATTGCGAGAAACCGCAGAAAGGATCGAATCAAGACTGAAGCTAATAGGGACGCCGATTGTCGTCGACGGTAAATTGATGTCGAGTGAATCGATCGACTGGAAGGAATACGAAGGCAAGGTCGTGTTGGTCGATTTCTGGGCATCATGGTGCGGTCCGTGCCTCCGCGAAATTCCCAACATCAAGCAGCAATACGACACTTTCCATCAGCACGGATTTGAGGTCGTTGGAGTCTGCCTGGATCGCGACCGAACGAAAGCAGAAGAGTACATCGAGAGTGCCGAGATTCCTTGGCCGTCGATCTACGATGCGGATGCGGCAGAGGCGGAATCGATGAGCAAGCGATACGATATTACTGCCATCCCAACTGCAATTTTGGTAGACCGGGAGGGTAATATCGTGTCATTCGAAGCAAGAGGCGAGAAGCTTCCGAAACTGCTGGCCGAGTTCTTCGATGTCGCAGAAGCGGATTCAGCGAAGGCACCGAATACCTCAGACGTAGAGTTGCATTCCGGCCAGCCACCGGCCAAGGCTCGTCACGTCGACGTTGACTAGTCGTAGGCCAGCGCACTGCATTAATGTCAGCGGAAGGCTGCGTCGGTGTGAGTCTTTGCCGTTGAGCATGCGTTAGGTTGAACGCATATTGACATCAAAGGTTGGTAGGGAAATCGAGGTTTCGGGATGCTGGCCCGCTGCGATTTGCTGGAAAATTCGCGTTCTCGTTTCTTCGTCGCTACCCCATAGGTGCAGGATAAACTCACAAACGTCTTGCCCATCGTCGTCGCAGCGGTTCAATCGCGAGGAGGGAGTCACGATATTGATGTGTCGCTGAATGTCATTGGCGTTTTCCATCAGCATTTGCTGGAGTTGTCCTTGCTCCATAAAAGCCGTTCCCTGCCGCTCACCCTCAACACACCGGTCCCACCAATCCGCCATGAAATTGCCTGACCATTTGCTGTTGCGAAACATCATCACGCCGCTGTTGAGCCCACATGGTACGCCACCAATTTCGTAACGCATTCGTTCGCCGAACGGCGCGAATCCAAACTGGTGACCGGCAATGACGATGTCGTTTCCGTTGCTGCAAAACTCTTCCAACCGCTGCGAGAAATTAACCACACAAGCGTCGGCGTCGATCCACAGTAGATATTCCGCGGATGCGAGATGCCGCTGCATGATGCGTACTTTCTCATGCGGCGGCGTTAGCTCGAATTCTTCATATTGTTCGAAGCAAAACCCGTAGCCTTGCCGCTGGCAATAACGTCGATTGATTTCTGCCGTGATCGTGGCGTAGCATGCGATGTTGGACGTAGCATACATCACGACTTTGAATTGAGGTCTCGTAATCGCGTGACTCCTTCATTGTCGATTGTTACAACTCACTGACGTCCGAGGCCGGTGATAGAGGCCAGAATCACAGCATGAGTGATAGCGTGAATTCAAATAATGCAGAAGCTTTTCCGAAAAGACTGCGAGAGTGCCTCGGCCGGTCCCCCCGACTAGAAATCTCACCGTAGTCAAAGAATACTCGATCCGCAAGCGATAGGATCGCGGCGGTCTCGGCACCGTGTTTCTGGCTGATCACAACATGCTGCACTATCAGGACATCGGAGGTATCAACACCAAGTATAAGATTGTCGACCGAACACAAGCAAATCCAGGAGGGTGGGGGGCGATGCTTTTCGATTACGGAAGGCCTGTGATACAATGGCGTTTTGGCTTGCAGCGTACGCAATGTTCCACACTGCCGTCATGGGCTCAAAACGAAGATCGATCAACTTATGCGTTTCGCCCCCTACCTCGCCCCGTTTTCGGATCACCCCGTTTTGCAGCGACGGGTGATGCATGTCCTCGAGCGGCTGCCGGCCGAGGTGCAGCAAGATTTTCTGGATGACCACCGTTTTCAGGTCACGATTGATAATTATCAACCGGGTGTGGGTTGGTCATTCTTGATGCCCGCGCCAGGGCACGCTGGAACGACCAGTCGCTGCGTGGTGCTTCGACTGAAGCTTGCCGATGCCCATGAACCGTTTGCGTGGTATGTGATCGCGCACGAATTCGCCCATGCCTTTTTAAGAAACGGCGGTTGGGGCGAGATCACGGACATCGAAGAGGCGGCCGACGCAATGGCCGCCTCGTGGGGCTTCGAGCGTCCAAAGCCCCTGATCTAAAGTGGCTTCGGCTACTTAACGGTGATCGTCGCCAACAAATCGCCCGCTTCGACTTGGGTGCCTGCGGGTGTTTGGATGTTGGCGATCGTTCCGCTGACTGGCGCGTTGATGGTGGTTTCCATCTTCATCGCTTCGAGCACCATCAACTTTTGACCTTCTTTCACTTTGTCCCCTTCGGCTGCAGCAACCGTGATCACCATTCCCGGCATGCTGGCGGCCACTTGACCAGGATCGTTGGCGTCGGCCTTGATTGCCGCTTTGACCTTGGGCTCAAGTGATTTGTCGAGGATCGAAACTTCGCGTGGCTGACCGTTCAGTTCAAAGAAGACGGTACGCGTGCCATCGGGATGGGGTACCCCGACCGCCAAAAATTTGACGATCAAGCGTTTGCCGGGTTCGATATCGACCGCAATTTCTTCGCCTGGTTCTTGTCCGTAGAAAAAGTTGGGGGTCGGAATGTGATCGACGTCGCCGTAGGTGTTACGGTGTTTGGCAAAGTCCTCGAACACTTTGGGGTACAGCAGATGCGTTACTGCGGCACGGTCGTTTTCGGGATCGCCGGTTAGCTTTGCCGCGGCAGCTCGAGCTGCAGCAACGTCGGCCGCAGGCATCGAATCACCCGGACGGTTGAGCACCGGTTTTTGATCGCCCAGAATGATCTTGATGATTTCGTCTGGGAATCCGCCTGGCGGTTGTCCCATCCGTCCGCCGATCAAATCAATCACGCTGGCGGGATAGGCAAGCGATTTGTCGGCGGTCAAAACATCTTCGGCTGACATCTCATTGGCGACCAAGAACAATGCCATGTCACCGACCGCTTTACTCGTCGGGGTGACTTTGACGATGTCGCCGAACAAGCGATTTACTCCGGCATAAGCTTTGCATACTTCGGCCCAGCGATCAGAGAGCCCCAGTGCACGAGCTTGTTGATACAAGTTGGTGTATTGTCCGCCAGGCATCTCGTGTTCGTAAAGGTCGCCGGTGGCAGGCAACACGCTGCTTTCGAACGGCAGATAGAACTCACGTGCGGCCTGCCAATACGTTGCCAATTGCGTCAACGCTTCGGTCGACAGCGAGGACTCTCGATCGGTGTCGCGAAGTGCTTCGACCAACGTGTTCAGGTTGACTTGGCTAGTACCACCGGAAAGCGGTGCGAGTGCCGCGTCGGCAATTTGCAAACCTTCGCCAGCGGCGGCCAAAATCGTTGCCGCTTGGATACCCGCAGTGTCGTGCGTGTGGAAATGGATCGGGATGCCGATTTCTTCTCGCAAGGCACGGATCAACTGGACAGCGGCGGCCGGCTTGCAAAGTCCGGCCATGTCCTTGATCGCCAACAAGTGGGCGCCACGTTTCTCGAGCTGTTTGGCCAGCTCGACGTAGTACTTGATGTCGTATTTAGTACGTCGTGGGTTTTGCAGATCGCCGGTGTAACAGATCGATGCTTCGCAAATCCCGCCTTCGGCCAAGACCGCGTCCACCGCGACGTTCATGTTTTCGAGCCAGTTGAGTGCATCGAAAACACGAAAGACGTCCATTCCTGCTTGCACCGCTTCGCGTACAAACAAGCGGACGACGTTATCGGGATAGTTCGTGTAGCCCACCGCGTTACTGGCTCGCAGCAACATCTGAGTCAGGATATTGGGTACCTGCTCACGTAGGTCTGCCAGGCGTTGCCACGGAGATTCTTGCAAGAACCGCATCGTGGTATCGAACGTTGCTCCGCCCCACATTTCCAACGAGAACAGCTGTGGCGTCAGCTGTGCGTACGCCGGCGCGATCTGCAACATGTCAAACGTTCGCACGCGAGTGGCGAGCAGCGATTGATGCGCGTCACGCATCGTGGTGTCGGTGAACAACAGCCCTTTTTGTTGTTGCACCCATTTGATGAGCCCCTCGGCACCGTCGCGGCGAAAGATGTCCTTGGTCCCTTCGGGAAGTTTTTGGGCGGGCAGTTCGATTAGTTTTTTCAGTTTCGGAACCGGTGCCGGTTCGCGGCGAGTTGCAACGGGGCGTCCGACGACAAGCGGGTTGCCGTTGACGATCGTTTCACCGAGAAATGCCAACAATTTGCTGGCCCGGTCGCGACGACGTGGCAATTCAAACAGCGACGGAGTTTGGTCGATCAAGCGTGTCGTTGCTTCGCCAGCCAAGAACGCCGGGTAGTTGATCATCTTGATCAAAAACGGAATGTTCGTTTTCACGCCACGAATGCGGAACTCGTGCAAGCAGCGGTTCATGCGCGACGCGGCCGAGGCCAGCGTGGGGGCTCGCGCGGTGACTTTTACCAACATCGAATCGTAGAACGGATTGACCACTGCACCGCTAAACGCACTGCCAGCGTCCAACCGAATGCCGAGTCCGGCTGCACTGCGGTAATGGCTGATGCGGCCGTAATCGGGACGGAATTGGTTGCTTGGGTCTTCGGTCGTCACACGGCACTGCATCGCAAAACCGCTGGTGCGAATCGCATCTTGTGACGCCATTCCCACCTCTTCGCTTTCAAGCGGATAGCCTTGTGCGACTAAGATTTGGCTACGAACGATATCGATTCCCGTGACTTCTTCGGTCACGGTGTGCTCGACTTGGATGCGAGGATTGACTTCGATAAAGAAGAACTGCTTCGCATCGACATCGAACAGAAATTCGACGGTGCCGGCATTTTCATAGCCGCTGGTGCCATCGCCGACGGCACGTCCAATTTTGATTGCCGCCTCGCACATCGCCTTGCGGACGTCCGCACTTAGGTTGGGGGCCGGCGCGATTTCGACGACCTTTTGATGTCGCCGCTGAACGCTGCAGTCACGTTCCCAGAGGTGGACCAGATTGTTGTGTCTGTCACCGAGCAGTTGGACTTCGATGTGGCGTGCCCGTTGCACGAACCGCTCGACAAAGACTTCGTCGCTGCCAAACGCCGTTTTGGCTTCACGTTGAGCCGCTTCGAGTGCCGCAGGTAGCTCTTCGGCAGCATTGACGACTCGCATTCCGCGTCCGCCGCCCCCCTTGGAGGCTTTCAAAATAACGGGGTAGCCCATCGAATTGGCGATTTCGAGTGCTTCATCGACACCCGAGAGGGCTTTGTTGTTGCCACCCAAAACTGGCACCTGGGCCGCTTCGGCGATCTTTCGTGCTGCGGTTTTGTCACCAAGTTGTTCGAGCGAGTTGACGCTGGGGCCGACAAACAGGATGCCGGCGTTTTCCAGTGCCCGTGCGAACTCCGGGTTTTCCGACAGGAACCCATAACCAGGATGGACTGCATCGACATCATGCTTCTTGCACAGATCGACGATCGCTTCGATGTTCAAGTACGAGCGAATCGGTTCGCCGGGTTCGCCGATCTGGTACGCCTCGTCCGCCTTGAAGCGGTGTAGTGCATAACGATCTTCGTGAGAATAAATCGCAACCGTGCGAATCCCGAGTTCCGTTGCACTGCGGAAGACGCGGGTCGCAATTTCGCTGCGATTGGCGACAAGAAGTTTTCGTACCGGTCGAATCGTCATGATCGTGTCGTCAATGGATGAGGAGTGAGGGACTTTTCAGTTCAGGTTTTGTATCGGCATCGCCACCGGCGTCAATCCTAACGGTTGGCAAGCTTGAATGCTGGACGCGGAAGTGATTCTACGCGACTGTCAATAATTCTGCGTGACCGTGGCGGACCACTTCTACGGGATGACCCACGGTGTTGGCTAGATGCGTTTGACACTCTTTTTTGGGCCAGACCTACGGACGTTTAAGGTCCTGTTTACAGCAATCTAGCGAAACCAGGACATGAGGTCATGAGGGGTGTGGGGGGCATGTCCCGCAATCCGCGTCGAGCGACTACAATTTGAGGGAGCACAAATCGGAAAAATCGGCTAAGGTGAACGATCGATTCCGACTTTCAAATTGTTGATCCCCTAGACAGTATGGTCCGAAATAGCATGGCAAGCGTTGATTCGACCCCTTCTAAGACCGACGACCCCAACCCGGTGGTCTCGTCTGACGCTCCGCAATCCGAAGGCGTGTTGGCCGCTGACGCATCGACCGGCCAGGAGAGCGTGGACTCGACGGCGCCGCCCAAAAAACGTGGCGTGCCCGAAGGTTTGTGGGTCAAATGCCCTGGTTGTAGCGCATCGGTCTACAACAAAGAGGTTGCCCAGCGGTTGAACGTGTGCCCCAAGTGCGAATATCACTTTTATGTGTCTGCACGCGAACGCATCGCCCAAGTTTTGGACGAGGGCACGTTCGAGTCGATGAACGAGCATCTGCGACCCACCGATCCGCTGGAATTTGCCGATCGACGCAAGTATTCCGAACGGCTAAAGGCGGAACAAAAACGCACTGGGCTTAGCGACGCTGTGCTGACCGGAACCGGAATGGTGCGGGCTCGTCGCGTGGCGTTTGCGGTGACCGACAGCGCGTTCATTATGGGCAGCATGGGATCCGTGGTCGGCGAACGATTGACGCGTTTGATCGAATTTGCAACCGAACATGACCTCCCGCTGATCATCATCAGCGCCAGTGGCGGGGGGGCTCGAATGCACGAAGGCATTCTCTCGTTGATGCAAATGGCAAAAGTGTCCGCCGCGTTGGCGCGTTATGACGCTGCGGGGGGGCTATTCGTTAGTGTCCTCACAAACCCCACGATGGGCGGGGTCGCGGCAAGCTTTGCCTCTCTGGGGGACTTGGTATTTGCCGAGCCAAAGGCATTGATTGGATTCGCGGGTCCGCGAACAATTAAGGCGACCATCGGAATTGAGTTGCCAGAAGGCTTTCAAACGAGCGAATTCCTGCTGGAACATGGCTACATCGACCGGATCGTGCCACGAAAATCGCTAAAAACGGAGATTGCTCGCGCAATCGACTATTGTGGAAAGTAGGTTTTCCCTAGAGGGGGCAGTTGCCTAGGGCAGCCGTCTGGAACACCTATAACGCTTTTTCTTTTCTCTTGTTTCCCAATGCTCGCGTGACCCTATGGGGCTATTTGATTCGCTAAAGGCCAAGTTCAACTTCACCGGGGGCGTAGCCAAAGCCAACGCGAGAATCAACGTCGAACTGCGTTTTGACCGGGTGCGAACCAGTGCCACCGGGACGATGAGTAATTTCTTCGTCGCCAACGATCGCGAGCACAAACGCACCGTCGGCGTCAAATTGCTTGACATTGAGAAGATGGAGCAATTTGAGGCACGTTTTAAGGGACTCAAAAAGCCAAGCGAAGGCGAAATCGCCTTGGGGATGAAGCATCCCAATGTGGCCGAAACCTACGAAGCCGGGTTGACCAGCAAAGGCCAACCGATCTTGGTCATGGAGTTTGTCGAAGGGCCCAGCCTGCAACACGTGATCGTCAATCGCCAAGAAGCAAACGTCAAAGGCAAACGGATGACGTTGATTCGGCAGATGGCCGAAGCGATCCGATACGTCCACTCTCGCGGCTACATCCATCGCGATATCTGTCCCCGCAATTTCATCTGTTTTCCCGATTTTAGCGGGCTGAAACTGATCGATTTTGGCTTGACTGTCCCCGCGACCCGTCACTTCATGGCTCCGGGTAATCGCACCGGCACGCCGCTTTATATGTCCCCGGAAATTGTTCGGCGTCGTTCGACCGACTATCGCGTCGACATCTTTTCGTTTGGCGTGACGTGTTACTGCTTGTGCTGTTTCGAGCATCCGTGGCAGGGGGATGTAGTGAACGGAAAGGCAGCACTGCATCACGACACCTCACCGCCGAAGGACCTATTGGAGCGGTGCCCCGAAGTAGAACCGCGACTCGCTCGCGCGATCATGGGAGCACTTCAACCGAACGTTGAGAAACGGACGGCAAGCATGGAGCAGTTCCTGCAGGCGATCAAATCGCTTGAGGGGATCGATTACTAGCCCCGATTGCCGCATGAATGCCCAATTAGCGGCACCAAATCATCGTAAAAAGCAGCACAAACCGACCCTGATGTTAAACCACGTCCGGTTTAACTGTTTTAACAACGTTTTCGTTGACACTCTATTTATGGGCTAACTATACTTCACTGGTCGCGTGGAGTGAGTTTCTCTCTTCTCGATTATCAGAGCGTGCCAGCGTTGACGAATTGCCACTTTTTGCAGTTCACTCGCCTATCGCGTCGCTGGATCTCTTTTTCGTCGGGGATCTCTTGTCGGTCGGAACGTATACGGAATTTTCGCAATGACCCTACTCGGGAAGTCGTTCTCAGTCATCATCCTCATCCTCAGCTTGACCTTTATGGTTTTGGCTTTGGCGGTTAACGCATCGCACCGCAATTGGCGGGACGTCGTGACAGGCCCAGGTGGACTGAAAGAACAAATTCAAGATTTTGAATCAACCAACGAGCAACTTCGTGATACGCAGCAACGCGTTGAAGCGGCTTTGGCTCGTGAACAAGCTGCACGTCGAACGGCGCTCGCAGCGTTGACGACTCAGTTGGACCAACTGAAAGACCAACTGCAAAAACGTGAAGAGAGCTATCAACAAAAAGAAGCTCAAAACACCGTGTTTGCTCAAACCGATCGTAGCCGTGCCCTGCAACTCGAAGAGTTGACCGCCGAAGCGAATCGATTGCGACAACAAATTCGCAAGGAACAGGAAGACCGCGACATCCTGTTCACTCAAACATTGAAGTTGACGGACCAAATGAACAAGTTACGCGGGATTGTTCAAATCCAAACTGAGCGTAACGACCAATTGATGGCTCAAGTAACCCGTTACAAAGAAGTCGTCGACTCGAAGGGAATCGATATCAACGAACCGCTTGATGGATCGCCTCCGGATCGCAACGGCACCGTGTTGGTGATCAATCGTCCCAAGAGATTGATCGAAGTTTCGATTGGATACGATGATGGATTGCGATCAGGCCACCATATCGAAGTCAGTCGCAAGGGCCGCTACGTTGGCAAGGCCCGCGTCTTAAAGATTGAACCCGATCGAGCTGTCGCGGAAATCCTAGCCGATTACAGCCAAGGCATTATTCAGGAGGGCGATCGTGTCGACACTACCCTCGATTGAGAAACCACGTAAACAACCTCCGAGCGTTTACACCGTCATTTTGATCCTCGCGATGCTGTTCATGCTCGTTGCCGTGATCGCAATGTACGTTGAACTAAGCCGCTGGGCTCCGGATTACTATCGCACCAATAGTGCTCAACCCGGTGCGATGGTCGTTCCAGCTAACAACAGCACCGCGCTGGCGTAACGCGAGGGCCACCGCCTTCATCGAGCGGTACTCACTCCTGTTGCGATTGCTTTCATGGGCAAGCGGAATACGGCTGCTGGGCTGGTTACGCTGATTCCGCGTTCTGGAGTCTTGTGGGCCGGTCATTTTATTGCAAACATAGTTGCTTAGCGAATGCATTCTGCATTGGCTGTCTCGGGCAAGAGTCGACGACTCGGCACGAGAACGGACACAACCTCCTATTGTTTGCCCTACAATACCACTCCCATGAAAGTCTCTGCTCCAAAAGTCGAGCGTATTTCGACGATTGATTCTCACACTTGCGGCGAGCCCACTCGAACGATTGTTTCGGGAGGTCCCGATCTTGGCAAAGGAACGTTGACTCAACGTCAGCAGCGTTTCGCCAAGGAATTCGATCACTATCGCACGGCTGTGATCAACGAACCTCGTGGTAGTGACGTGTTGGTGGGTGCATTGTTGTGCAAACCCACTAACCCGGAGTATGCGGGGGCAGTCATCTTTTTCAACAATACGGGTTATTTGGGGATGTGCGGCCATGGCGCGATTGGGGTCGCGACGACGCTTGCCTATCTCGGTCGAATTGGTCCCGGGTACCATCAACTTGAAACTTCGGTCGGAGTGATTGGTTTTGAACTCGACGAAGACATGCATCGGGTCACGATCGAAAATGTCCCCAGCTATCGCTATCGCAAAGCGGTTGCGTTAGAGGTCCCTGGTTTTGGTGAAGTGACGGGCGACGTCGCTTGGGGTGGCAATTGGTTCTTTCTGGTTCGCAGTGAATCCTCACAAATTCGCCCGCAACATCTCGATGAACTGATGACATTCACCAAAGCGATCCGCAAGGCTTTGGATGACCAGAAAATCACCGGCCATGCAGGCAAGGTGATCGACCATATTGAATTGTATTGCGATTCAGGATCGGGTGACGGACGCAACTTTGTTCTTTGCCCTGGCGGGCAATGGGACCGATCCCCATGCGGCACCGGCACAAGCGCCAAGCTGGCGTGCCTAGCCGCCGATGGCGAACTGGAGCCCGGAAAACGTTGGCACCAGGAAAGCATGATTGGAACGTATTTCGAAGCAAAGTACCGATTGGCCAGCGAAGAGGAAATCAAAAAACTAGGGAACACGGGGATCGATCCAGGGCAATCGGTTGCCGACTCGGTGGCTGCCAGTTCAGGCATCATCGTTCCAAGCGTCACGGGCGAGGCCTCGGTCACTGCCGAGAGTCAATTGTTGCTTGATCCCGATGATGCATTCCGGTACGGAATCCCAGTATGAGTTTGCCGCAGGATGCGTCTGGTAGTTCCCCGTCAAATCACATTGCCGCTACGGAGGGCGAGTCGCGCCATGTTGCGATCGTAGGTGGCGGAGTGGTTGGCATCGCCTGCGCTCATTACTTGAATCTGCGCGGCTATCGTGTGACCGTGATTGACCGCGGCCGTGTCGGGGGAGGATGTTCGCATGGCAACTGCGGTTACGTGAGTCCGAGCCATGCGTTGCCGCTGGCCGAGCCCGGTGCGATTTTCTCGACGCTTAAGGCGATGCTGAAATCGAATCCACCGCTGCGTATCCGGCCTGGGATGAACATTCATCTTTGGAAATGGTTGTGGAACTTTTCGCGTCGTTGCAACAAGACCGATTGGATCCAATCGGGGCAGGCGATACATCCGCTGCTCACCGAATCGATGCAGCTTTACGGTGACTTGATTCGCGATTACCAACTTGATTGCGAATGGACCAAGCAAGGATTGCTTTTTGTCTACAAAAACCAAGACGCCTTGCAGGCTTATGCGCCCATCAATGCGATGCTGAGTCGCGATTTCAACGAGCCAGCGCGACGGATGTCCGCGAGTGAGTTGCTGGACTTTGAACCGGGACTGCAGCAGGATGTTGCGGGGGCGTGGTATTTTGAGCACGACGCTCACTTGCGACCTGCCCGCTTGGTCGCGTCATGGCGAGATTCGCTGCAACGTCGTGGTGTTACGTTTATTGAGAATCAATCGCTCGAAGCGATTGTCGAGTCGGGCGGCAACGCGCAAAGTGTTACGCTGTCGTCTCAGCAAGTTGCGGCGGATCAGTTTGTGATTGCCACGGGGGCTTGGACGCCGCTGCTTGAGCAGATGCTTCGCTTTCGTGCACCGATACAACCCGGTAAAGGGTATTCGATCACGATGCCGCGTCCCGAGAACTGTCCCACCACTCCGATGATTTTGCCTGAACGCAAGGTCGCTGTAACCCCTTGGGGATCGGAGCTCCGTTTAGGTTCGATGATGGAGTTCATCGGTTACGATTCGAGCATTTCCCAAAAACGTCTCAAACTGCTAACGCGAGCGGCGGCGGATTACTTGACATGCAAGCTGCCTGATTCTTTCTCTGAAACCTGGTACGGTTGGCGACCGATGACCTACGACAGCACTCCGATCATTGGTCGTTGCCCAAGTTTCTCGAATGTTTATTTGGCATGTGGACACAACATGCTGGGGCTGAGCATGGCTCCAGCAACCGGTCGCATGATTGGGGAACTACTCTCGGGTGACCCCACCAGCATCGAAGCACAGCCGTATCAAGCAGAGCGTTTCACCGCCTAAGAGAGTATCCGAAAAGGGGTCTGACCCTCTCCTGCCGGGCAAAAAACTCAACAATAACGACTCGCTTCCAAAGGGTCAGACCCCTTTTCGGTTGCTCTCTCAACGGCGTTATTTGTCGCGTGGATCGTCTTCTCTTCGGACAAACCAAAACCACAGCAACCCCATGCTGGTCAGAATCAGTACCAGGGAAAAGACAGAGATAATCAGCGAGATCATGGTTGGGGTGCAGGTTATGGGAATGCGGGTGGCGTGACGCCTGTTACCGCTCGCTGCACTTTCTTCGCGATGGCGAAAACTAGAACAACAAGCCCTCTGCGTCGATGGCCTGGTTTTTCTCGTCATCATTATCACGTATGAATGCATCCACTTGAATAGGGGCAAAAATGACGGGGTTTCGCTCCCCTAGCTGCTCGCTTTGCCCAGTGCCGATGCGATTCAGTTCGTTGATGACAATCAAAGCATCGAGTGGCGTGATCCGGTAGTCGCCGTTGACGTCGTAATACAAATCCCCGCTAGGTTGCTCCTTGCTAGGGTCCAACGTGGAGCTTGCAATTCGAAATTGCAACGCATTGATAATCGCAAGTGCATCACTAGCGGTGACTTTGCCGCTGGAATCCACATCAAATCGATTTAGCGAATTTTGGAACAAAGGCGGTTCGTCATCAACCAAATCGATGCTCGCCGAAGCCGAAACGTAGCCACTCGCGGAGAAGGTGTAGCTTAATTTCTCAGTCTGTTCCGGATCGGTGTCGTTCACGGGAACCAAACCGATCAGCACACTGGTTTGATTTGCGGGGATGGTAAAGTCACCGTCGAAACCAAGCTCACTCGCATTGCCACCGGAAACCTGGATAGGCAACGCTTGGGATGTGTTGCTATTGCTACGGGTAATCCGCAACTGCACGGCATTGGAGGCGGCGTCTTCGCGGACCGTTTCCGCAGTGAAAATTGCAGCAAGTGTTTCGTGATCTTTGACGAGCAAATCGATCACTCCCGGGTCAACACCCGTGCCCGAAGCAGACAATTCGAGCGTTTGGTCTCCGTCGAGCAAAGCGTCATCCACCGCAGCGACTGCAACTTTGACCGAGGTTGCATTGGCGGGAATGATTGCCGTTGCCGGGATCGTGGCCTCGGTCGTGTCACTTGATTTCAACTGGACAGTGAAGGGGCTGCTCGACACAGGCCCCGACCGCGTGATGGTTAGCTCTGCGGCAGCGGCACCCGCATTCTCGACAATCGACGACTTGTTCAGGGCGAGTGACAACTTCGGCGGCGCCGTCACGGAAACGGTAAACGTTTTCTCGTCGTTGCCTCCATCACCGTCATCCACGCGAACGCGGACGGTAAAGCTACCCACCGTTGAATAAGTGTGAGTGCCGTTAAAGGACGCCAGCGTGGGGCGGGTGGCATTGCCAGTCTGATCGATCGTAGCAATACCGGAATCAACCTCGCTTCCGTCACCCCAATTGACCGTGTAGCTAAACGTTTCGCTGCTAGACGGATCCGAGATTGACCCGATGTCGGTGATCGAAAGGGGCGAGTTAACGACCACATTTTGGTTCGAAGCGACAGTGAGCGTCGGTTTGACGTTGGTGACCGATGCGGTAGTGACGGGGATGATAAGCTCACCCAGGCCGCTACCGGTCAAGACGATTTCCACGGGAAAACTTCCATTGTCACCGTATACATGATTGGCGGTGACCGTAACGGTCGATCCCACCAGCGTCCAACCGATATCGTCGAGCGCAGCAACGTCGAGTGATGTGATCGGTTGTCGCTCGTTGTTGTTGAGCGAGCTTCGCATCAGCGTCGCTTGATTGTCCGTGTTTAAGATCGAATCCGCCCAGTGAAAGCTTTGATTCAGCGGCGGATTGCTGGTTCCAACGTAAGCCGCGTTCGCTTTTGCACCGGTAAAGGAATTTCCGTTGGTAAAGGTGGCCCAGGACTTGTTGATCCCCGCGTTGCCGAATCCTAACACGTGTGTTAATTCGTGCATCGCGACGGTAATGAAATCGGTTTGCCCGGGCTGAATGCCGCTGATGTCTTTATTGAAGTACCAATTGGTTCCGTTGTTATCAAAAGCAACGGATCCGCCCCACGGCCCGAAATCGGTTGGCGGCGATGCTTTCGCTCCGGCCTCGCCACGAAAGATAACTGTGTCTTGAAATGCATTGAAACTCGCAAGTTCCGCTGGCGTTACGAGACCTGGATTGACCAGCCGGTACCCACCTGGTCCGCCACGCCCCCGCTCGAAGCCAGCCAAGTCGCGGGCACCCACGAATATCACAAGTTCGTTCGCGTTGACCGTCAAGTTTTTAGCCTCGATGTCGCGTGCTGTGCCGTCGTTGTTGACCGTCGAATTACCAGTGGATGGATTCGTGAAATTGGCAATCCATTCTAATTTTCCCCCTGGATTCGGATTGATAGCATCTAGCTCATCCGAAAAACGGCGAACGATTGAATCTGCGGCAGCTTGCAGAAGTGCGCGTCGGGATAGATTTTCTCCTGAAAAAAAGTCCGAAGTATCCAGTGAATAGTCAAAGCGAATTTTCAACCCGCCCGTCGCTGGCTGCGAATTGACCGCAGCGGCAGTTTGGGTGCCATCGCCCCAGCGGACTTGAGCGGAGATGTTGCCGAGCAGGCCCGTAGTATCCACATTACGAACGATCTCAAACGGATCCCCTTCGGCCACCAGTAACCGACGATCCTCGAGAGTCTGATATCGGATCGGACGTTGTACCGCACCCCCTCGTCTTTGCCGCACCACCCTTGGCGTTTGTCGGCCAAGTGGGGCAGAAAAAAAGGATGCGAAAATACGGGCGAGCGCCGTTTGGGCAGTGTGTTTGAACATAGCAAATCAGTTTAGAACCAAAGTGACTAATGGCGGATCGCCTATTGATGATATCGACCACTCGGAGGGTCAAACGCCCAGAGAATCGTGAAAAGCTGTATGGTCGACGCTGCGTTTTCGCAATGCAGGCTCTCGAAGGCTAACAGGGTACCCCTGCAGGGGTATCTGGTCAACCGTTTGGATTTTGAATGGAACAGAGTGTTTCAGAAGGGAATCTGTATGAACAATAGCGACAGTTCTCCTCAACGCAAACAACGCGCCAGCGTAATTCTGCAAGTGACAAAATGCCTACACTTGCCTAAACCAAACCGGGTTCACGTGATAGCATTTCAGCGTTGCGGTTGTTTGCTGAAATCAAACCGGGGGTGGTGACCGCGACAATGCCGTGATTGCTCGTCGAACTGGTAAATTATGGGCAATGACGCGCTTCGCAGCGAGCATTCTGCCTTGGCGACCCCCTCGTATCCCACTCGCTTACCCTTCCTTCCGAATCGATCTATTTCCCCATGAACCAACCGAATCATCCTGCCGATCCTGCGAAAAATCGTGATCCCAAAACGCTTCGCTCTTACCGTTGGTTCGGCCCCGATGACATGCGATCGTTTGGACATCGTTCGCGATTGAAGGGAATGGGCTTTGACGACATCGATTATCAAGGCCGCCCGGTCGTCGCGATCCTGAATACTTGGAGCGATCTGAACACATGCCATTCGCATTTTCGCAACCGAGCGGACGAAGTGCGTCGCGGAATTTTGCAGAGCGGTGGCTTTCCGGTCGAAGTGCCGGTGATGTCGCTTGGCGAAATGATGATGAAGCCGACCACGATGCTCTATCGCAATATGTTGGCGATGGAGGTCGAAGAGGTTTTGAGGTGTCACCCGATCGATGCTGCTGTGCTGATGGGCGGTTGCGACAAAACCGTTCCTGCGATGCTGATGGGAGCGATCAGCGCGGATGTCCCCTCCGTCTTTTTGCCCGCTGGGCCGATGCTAAAGGCAAGATGGAAAGACGTCACGTTGGGCAGCGGCAGCGATGTGTGGAAGTACTGGGACGAACGACTGGCCGGTAACCTTTGCGACCGAGACTGGAATTGCATCGAGAATTGCATCGCGCCGTCCGCCGGGACGTGTATGACCATGGGAACGGCAAGCACAATGGCGTGCATCGCCGAATCGCTCGGGTTTACTCTGCGGGGTGCCGCAAACGTACCCGCAGTGGTGGCCGAGCATTCGCGACTCGCCGTTGCCACAGGACGGCAAGCAGTCGAGATGGCTTGGGAGAAACGCACGCCGTCGAGCTTTTTAACGGAGCGTTCGATCCAAAACGGAGTCGTCACTTCGCTGGCGATCGGAGGCAGTACCAATGCGATTGTGCATTTGATCGCGATCGCTGGCCGAATGGGAATCGACTTGACGCTGGAACGGTTTGACGAGCTCTCGCGGATCACTCCGGTGCTCGGGAATCTTCGTCCAGCCGGCAAATACTTGATGGAAGATTTTTACCATGCCGGTGGATTACAAGCACTTTTGAAGGAGCTTGGTGATTTGATCGACACGTCGTGCCAAACGGTTAGCGGTTTGAGTCTCGGCGATCAGATTGCGGATGCCGAAGTGATCGACGATGACGTCATTCGGTCGCGTAAAAAACCGTTGTCTGCGGCTGGCGGAACCTCGGTGCTACGAGGCAACTTGGCGCCGAGCGGCTGTGTCATCAAGGCGCTCGCGGCCGAACCTCGCTTGCAGTGCCATCGTGGTGCTGCGGTGGTTTTCGACAACTACGCCGAAATGAAAGAGCGGATCCATGATCCGGAGCTGAACGTGACGGCCGACAGCGTATTGATCTTGCGCAGCGCCGGCCCGCTCGGCGCGCCCGGATTTCCCGAATGGGGAATGCTACCCATTCCCAAAAAGTTGCTGCAGGAAGGGGTGCGTGACATGGTGCGAATCAGTGACGCACGGATGAGCGGCACAAGCTACGGAACCTGTGTCCTTCATATTGCACCCGAGAGTGCGGCTGGCGGCCCTTTGGCACTTGTGCAAACAGGCGACGAGATTGAAATCGACATTCCAGGCCGCCGAATCCATTGGCATGTGTCCGACGATGAGATCGCTCGGCGTTCGCAGCAGCAGCCGGAAGTAAAGCCACTGGCGAGTCGTGGCTATCTGCACCTGTACGCCAAACACGTGATGCAGGCGGACAAGGGATGTGATTTCGATTTCTTGGTCGGTCGCACACCAGGGGCTGAACCTGATATCTTTTAAAGTCTTCGATCGTGACATTTTCCGAGCGACCCATTTTCTTGCGAGACAGCAATGAGTGATGATCCAAACCCGTTCTCCCGCCCGGCGAGTGAATCGAATCCCTACACGCCGTCACCGGCGGCATCACGTCCAGGTGGCGCGGGCGCCGTTCGTTTGTCGGACGTGCAGTCTCGCGGAATGGTCGGTCAAATCCCGGTCCTTGGAATACTGATGATTGTCCAAGGAGTGTTCATTCTCTTGATGAGCCTTGCCTTGGGATTCTACGCGTTTCTTATGCCTATCATGTTCCGCAGCATGCGAGAGGAGGCAGCCAAGCAAGGAGGCAACGCGCCGCCAATGCCTCAAGAGATGGAGACGTGGATGATGGTTGGTTTGGGCGTGGGAGCGGTTTTTGTGTTGGCAATCGCGGTGGCCACGATTTTGGCGGGAGTGCGTGTAATGAAATTCCAGGGCCGCACGTTCGCAATCGTGACGTTGTGTGTAGGCATGCTGATGTGTCTGACATGCTACTGTGCTCCCACTCAGATCGCGTTGTCGATCTATGGCTTGATCGTGCTGCTGAACGGTCCCGTGTCCGATGCGTTTCGATTTGCAGAGAAAGGCCACTCGGCTCGAGAGATCCAGCAAGCGTTCTTGGCGCTGCCGTAACGAAAGCCGCTGGCCAATTCCCCATCGTTCATTTGCCCCCCACGCCCTAGAGTCGACAATCATGAGTGAATCTCCCTCCGAAACGACTGGCGATCCAGCAGTTTCGAATCCCTATGTCCAGGCACCTGTCGTTGAGGATGTTTCCCCCGTTCGCCCGACGGGGATCACAGTCGTTGCAGTGGTTTGCATCGTTGCGGGGATTCTAGGCGGATTGAGTTCGGTTGGCAGTCTCGCTAACACCCTATTTGCCCAGCGGTTTGCCGCGATGTTTACCCCGCAAGGCGAAGCGGGCAAGATTCAGGTCGAGATGCAGCGTGAAACGATGGCCATCTTCGCAAAGTACTACATCCCCAACCTCTTGATTGGGTTCCTGGGGATCATTCTTGGCGTGGCTCTCGTTGCCGGAGGTATCGGGTTGCTGCAGAGAAAGCGATGGGGGCGGACCTGGATTCGCCGAACCTTGCTCGTTGCGATCATCTTGGAATGTGTTCGAATTGTGACTTACTCGTTGATGCAATTCGAAATCTTCCCCGTAACCAAAGAGTACATGCAGAAGATTGCCAACGCCCAGGGCGGCCCCATGGGAGGCGAAACGGTGGCTTGGTTCTCCACGATCGGCGTCGTCGTCGGAATGGTGTTTTTCATCGGTTGGTTTTTAATAAAACTCTTTTTGATGATCTGGGGACGTCGTTACTTGGCAAAGCCGATGCTCGATAGCTACTTCGTGTCACCGGAGTCTTCTCGTTAAGAGGGTATCCGAAAAGGGGGCTGACCCTCTCCGGCGAGGCAAAAAACTCAACAAAAACGACTCGCAAAGGGTCAGACCCCTTTTCGGATACCCTCTAAGCCACTCACACATTTCCTGCTAGATTGCCGCTCATGCATGAATCCGCGATTCAGCCACCGCTTGTTGACCCCACACCGATCTTTGAACTCTTTCGCGGCAGTTATGGCTCCGAGCTGCTAACTGCCGCCGTTGCTCATTTCGATCTGTTTGGGCGTCTTGCAAAATGCCCGATGAGCATTGACGAGCTTGGCAAGGAGCTTGGGCTTCAACCACGGCCGACGAACGTGCTGATAACCGCATTGCGTGCGATGGAGTTGCTCGAAGAGCGAGACGGAAAGCTCAATTTGACTTCGATTGCGTCCGAGCACCTCGTCCCTGGAGCACGCCTGGATTGTGGCGACTATTTGTCACTTGCTGCTCAAGGCCCCGGGGTGATGTCGATGGTTCACCTTTTGAAAAACAACAAACCGCTGGGGTCCGACGACGATTCGGGAACGGCGTTTATCTATCGCGATGGAGCAAAGTCCGCGATGGATGCAGAAGCATCGGCGCGGCACTTCACCTTGGCACTTGCCGGGCGGGCCAAAAATGTGGCTCCAGCGCTTGCCGCGGTTCTGCCGATCGACGACGCCAAAACAATTTTGGATCTGGGCGGCGGCACCGGCATCTATAGCTATGCCTTGCTGCAAAAGCATCCTCAGCTGCGAGCCGTCGTTTTTGATCGGCCCGACGTGCTGAAAGTCGCTAAAGAGTTCGCCGAAACGTACGGCGTGAGCGACCGAGTTGAGCTGCATCCGGGGAACATGTTTACGGATCCCTTGCCACAAAACGTCGATGCGGTGCTGTTATCAAACATTTTGCACGACTGGGACATCCCCGAGTGCAAGGAGTTAATCAATCGCTGCATTCGTACGTTGAAGCCTGGCGGCCGATTGTTCATTCACGATGTGTTTTTAAATGATTCGCACGATGGGCCGTTGCCAATCGCCCTATATTCCGCAGCCTTGTTCTCGTTGACCGAAGGCCGTGCGTATAGCGAAGCGGAATATCGGTCTTGGATGACCGAAGCGGGGCTGACGACGAAGGCCAAGGTTCCGACGTTAGTGCACTGCGGCGTGATCGAAGGCGTCGTGAAGTAGGAAGGTCGTTCGGTATATACCGGTGAAACGTCGATGCTTTTGTGAGCCGACGGCGCTAGCCGCGGGCCCGTCAATATTGCAGGAAACATGCCCGCGGCTAGCGCCGTCGGCTCAGATCATTATATGGAATGGCTTATATTGATCTGCTTAGTTGGCGTCACATTGAGTGACGGGCCGAGCAATGCTTTTTTAGGTTGATCCGATCGGCGAAGTATTGCAATGGCATCAACAAAAAATGCGACGGACTGAAGAAGTCCGTCGCATTGCTTAAATCATTCGGCTGAGCTGCTAGTCACTACCAACGCAAACCAAATCGCTCGCCGCCGGTGTCGGTATTGTTACCGCCACGAAGAGGGCCTTGGTGAGTCGGCTTGATTGCGACTTCACGTTGAGGCTCGTCCTCTTCTGCATCCGGTTTGGCATCGGCATCGGCCGCCACGGCTTGGGCTGCTTTAATCGAAAGGCCGACCTTTTGTGAATCGCGGTCAAAGCTCAGGATCTTGACTTCGACTTCTTGACCTTCGCTAACAAAGGCATCGACCTTCGAGACGCGGTGGTGCGCCAGTTCGCTGATGTGAACCAATCCTTCGACGCCTGCGGTCAGGCGGACAAAGCAGCCGAAGGGTGCGGTTCGTGTCACGGTTCCCTTGTGGATGGTGCCGACCGCGAAGGACGCTTCGGCGGTGTCCCATGGGTTTTCAAGCAAATCGCGATAGGACAGGCCGATCTTTCCCGATTCTTTGTCGATTTTGTCGATGGTGACCTTCACCATCTGGCCCTCTTGGATCACTTCGCTTGGATGTTTGATCCGTTCCCAGCTTAGCTTGCTGACATGGATCAGACCTTCGAGTCCACCAAGGTCGACGAACGCACCAAAATCTTTGACGTTGCGAACGATGCCTTCCATGGTATCGCCGACTTCGATTTTCTCGAGCTGCTCTTTGCGTTTTTCTTCTCGTTCACGTTCAAGTACCGCTCGGCGGCTAAGTACAAGGTTGCCACGGCTCTCGTTCGATTCCGTGACGATGCAAACGAGTTTTTGGTCGACGAATTCAGAGAGGTCTTCGACGCGGAATTCTGTGACTTGGCTGATCGGCATAAAGGCCCGCATGCTGCCGACTTTGCACTCCAGTCCGCCGGTGTTGTGGCCAGTCACGACGGCTTCGACCACTGTGCCTTCGGCAATATCTTCCCAGTCATTGACTTCGACCGCTGCTCCTGGCAGCGTCAGAACGTACAAGCCATCTTCGCGATTGAAGCCTCGCACGATGACTTCGATATTGTCATTTGGCTTGGGTTCTTCGCCAGTAAATTGCTCAAACGGCACCACACCTTCATCAGGGCCGCCAAGGGCGACGAAGACGGTATCTTCATGGATCTTTAGTACGCGGCCGTGAACACGAGCCCCTTCCTCGAGAGGCGCCTTGCGGTCGGGCATGCCGGCGTTGCCGCCTAAGATTGCTTCGACATCAGCCAAACCGAGTTCGGCGTCGAGTTCGGCTTGCAGGTCCGCCGACAGCGAGTCGCGACGATTGGGGACAGCGACTTTCTTGGCCGCTGCGGGGGCAGATGATGCGGCTGGTTTTGACAGGTCATCGCCAGGCAATCGTGGTGTGCGATCTTTGGGTTTCTTTTTCGGTTTCTTCGCAGCGGCGGCCGTTGCAGCCGCAAGCTTCTCGGGCGACACCGATGGCGAGGCTGGCTTGGCTACACCAAGGCCACGTGACGCCAGTGGACCTGCACCACGAACTGCCCCAGCCGATGGATTTGTGGCCAAAGGAGCTGCAGCGGGGGATGCGGGAGTCGCTGGCGTTTCTGGATTGCTGGCGGGAGCCTCGGCCGATGCCTTTTCAGCGGTTGTGTCGGCCGAACCCGCAGCAGGCTCGGTGGGGCTTGCCGATGCGGCAGCCTCCGGTGTTGCGGGCTTGGGATCGGCCCCTTCGGGGGACGATGCAGCGGATGCGTCAGAAACAGGAAGGTCGGAAGTCGGATTGTCGCCGTTAGTCATCAGGTCTCTGCAGGGGGCAGGAGCGAAGCGAAGAGGGAATTTACGATGAAGGCCATTGTAATAAGTTGCCGTCATCGCCGTGTCGCAGTCTAGCAATCCAGACGGCGGCCCGGTAGCCTTGCTGGGGATTGTTCATCCCCAAAATCCAATTCAATTTGAACGAAACCGAGGTCGACGTTTTGCCAAACTTGGACTCTTTTTGCGTGAAAGCTTTCTCAAATTTCTCTAGCGATCTAACCGAGGCGATTCAAAACGCGCCGTTGCCTGACTTGGCTGATGGATCCCGCAGCAGGGGGGAAGGGGCGGCAGCCCTCGAATCCTTGCTCCGCAAAGCCGACATCGACAAGTGCATTAACGCGGAAACGCCGCTCGGCACCCAATTATGCACCAGCGGTCTTTGGCTGTTGGCGGGCGATTTGGACCGCAGTCATCGAATTAGCCAGGATATTGACGAAAAAGAGGGTAGTTTCTGGCATGGAATCATGCATCGACGCGAAGGCGATTTCAGTAATGCGAAATACTGGTTTCGTCGTGTTGGCAAGCATCCAGTGATCACACAGCTTGCCGAAATCTGCGGCAGCGACTACCGCAGCGGCGAGGACTTTGTCGACGCCTGTGCCAACGCCACACGAGGTGCGGAAGACGAATACGCGAAATGCCAAGACGTGCAGTGGAAAGAATGGCAATCGCTGATGGCTTGTTGCGCAGCGATGTAACTAAAAGTCGCGAATTTTTTTTGCAATCGGAGTCAACCGCCCAGCAAAATAATTCCGATAGGAAATCTTATTAGAGGGCAAATCGGCACACCATTCGTGTGGGGCAAACCGCTGATTGGCATTCTGGTACCGCATTCGGGCCTAGGTCTTTAGCTCAGTGGCGATCCAACGTGATTCGTCGCAACGGGGGGCAAAGACCTGGGCCCTCTTTTTTGCGCTGGCGTATTTTTGCGACCGAGATAGAGCTGCGGTGCAGATAGCAGCGCCATCAGTATTGGCACTAACGTGAGCCGACGTCGCTAGTCTGATCTGCTAAGAATTGTTATTGACAAAACGTTTCGACCGTCCATTTTGTTCCAGCTTTTCGCGAATGGTTAGTCACGAAGTGACGACATCTAATAGCCCCGGACGCCAGTCCGGGGTTTTGGAAAACAAAGCGAACGCGAGTCGCAACGCGACGACAGGAACCGCGGACGTACACGCGAATGAATCACCGGGATCGACACCTGTCGTCGCTTCGCGACTTGGTTGCGTGGGGGCGACGTCGTCCCCGGACTGACGTCCGGGGCTATCGCCTGCCGTCGCTATCGCGACTAAGAATAGCAGCAGAGCCCTGCGGAACTACATTCCAAGGTCGCCGAACAGTGGCGTGCTAAGGTAGCGTTCGCCCAGGCTGCACATGATTGTGACGATCCGCTTGCCCTTCATTTCGGGACGCGCGGCGACTTGAGCCGCAGCCCACATGTTCGCGCCGCTGCTGATCCCTGCCACGATTCCTTCTTCTTTGGCTAGTCGACGGCCCCACTCGAACGCGTCTTCGTCATCGACCTTTACAATGTCGTCGACAATCGAGGTGTCGAGGTTTTTGGGGATAAAGCCAGCGCCGATCCCTTGAATGCGGTGTTTTCCAGGGTCAGCACCGCTGATCACGGCCGAATGAATCGGCTCGACGGCGATTGCTTTGAAGTTCGGGTTCTGTTTTTTTAGGTAGCGTGCTGCTCCCGTGATCGTTCCGCCGGTGCCAACGCCCGCAACAAGAACGTCAATGTTCTGGCCGCTGTCTGCCCAAATCTCGGGGCCGGTGGTGGCTTCGTGAATCGCAGGGTTCGCAGGATTTTCAAACTGCTGTGGCATGTAGGCGTTGCTACCTTCGCTGACCAATTCACTTGCCTTGTTGATCGCCCCTTTCATGCCTTCGGCGGCAGGAGTCAGGACCAATGTGGCGCCCATCGCACGAAGCAGCGCTCGACGCTCGACAGACATCGATTCGGGCATGGTCAGTGTCAACTTGTAGCCTTTGGCTGCACAAACGAACGCCAAGGCGATCCCAGTGTTTCCACTGGTCGGTTCGATGATGTGCGTATCTTTGTTGATCTTGCCGTCGCGTTCTCCCGCTTCGATCATCGCCACGCCGATACGGTCTTTCACGCTATTAAGCGGCTGAAAAAACTCGCATTTCGCGAACACGGTCGCTCCACCCGCAGGAACCAGGCGATTGATCTGGATCATCGGGGTATCACCGATGGCCTTGGAGACGTCCGAATAAGTTTTTCCGCGGGGCATATCAAATTCCAAATTAAGAGTTGCAACGGATAGAGAGAGAGCTGTGGCAGAACCGCCTCCACAGCCTTAAGCGACTTCCCAGGTATCGCCCGAATTGAAGAGGGCCTGTAAGTCTCCCTCGCCCTTTTTCTGCTTGGCGAGAGTCACCTGGTCATTGATCTGATCGTTGTAAGTCGCGATCCCTTCGACGGCTCGCAGCACGCCGATCGGTTCAGGCATCTCAGGGTAACGCATCCGAGCTAGCATCATTTGGATCGAAGGATTCATTTCCTTTTCGTCATGAATCAGCAAGTCGTCCGCTGGCACATCGGCCACGTTCACGACTTCAAGATGATTGCCGACTAACCGCACTGCCTTGTCACTGTTGGCACCGAAGATCAGCGGCTTGCCGTGTTCGAGTTCGACCACGTTTTCGACTCGCTGCTTTTTTTCCTGGGCGTACGCCATCGCGCCGTCATTGAACACGTTGCAGTTCTGGTAAACCTCGACAAGCGAAGTTCCCTTGTGCTGGGCAGCACGCTTTAGCGTCTCGCCAAGGTGTTTGACGTGAGCATCGATACTTCGCGCAACAAAGGTTGCCTCAGCCGCCAACGCGACGGACAACGGATGCAGCGGATGGTCAATCGAGCCCATCGGAGTGCTCTTGGTGATCTGGCCCTCGGTGCTGGTCGGGCTGTATTGGCCCTTGGTCAAACCATAAATTCGGTTATTGAACAGCACAATGTTGATGTCGAGGTTACGACGCAGGCAATGAATAAAGTGGTTGCCACCGATCGACAACGCATCTCCGTCGCCGGTGATAACCCACACCATCAAGTCAGGTCGCGTTGATTTCAGCCCCGTCGCAAACGTGGGGGCACGACCGTGGATGCTGTGCATTCCGTACGTGTTCATGTAATACGGAAATCGGCTACTGCAGCCGATACCGCTGATGAATACAGTCTTTTCACGTGGCACGCCCAACTCGGGGAGCACCTTTTTCATCTGAGCCAAGATCGAATAGTCACCACATCCAGGGCACCAGCGAACATCTTGGTCCGAAGCAAAGTCGGTAGCTTTTAAAACAGGAAGGTTCATTTGACAACGATTTGAATTGAGTGTTTTGATGTGTGAAACAGTGGGATCAGCGAGAAGGTAATTCCCGTTAACCCGCCTTGCTTCGCACGTCCGCTTTGGATTTGCCACCTTTCGCAGTCGAAACATGCTCTTCAATCGCTTCGACCAACTCGCTAACTGCAAACGGCTTTCCTTGGACTTTATTGACGCCGATGCAATCAACCAAATACTTCGCTCGCAGCAGCATTCGCAACTGTCCTGTGTTCAGCTCCGGCACGACGACCTTATTGAATCCCTTCATCAACTCACCCAAGTTCTTGGGCATTGGATTCAAGTAACGCAAATGTGCGTGGCTGACTGAGTGGCCTGCGTTGCGGCAAGTGCGAACCGCCGTGTGACACGAACCGTACGTTCCGCCCCACGAGATCACCAATACGTCGCCACTGGTTTCCCCGTAGACCTCTTGGTCGGGAATTCGCTCGGCGATCCGATTGACCTTCGCCGCTCGCGTGTCGGTCATGTGTTGATGGTTTACAGGATCGTAGCTGACATTCCCGGTTCCATCTTCTTTTTCGAGCCCACCGAGGCGGTGCATCAGCCCCTCAGTTCCGGGAATCGCCCACGGACGAGCCAAGTTCTCGTCACGAGCATACGGCATGAACGGCTCGTCCGAATCGGATTTCTCGGGATGCGTGATGACAATTTTTGGCAACTTCGCAATATCCGGAATCTTCCACGGCTCGCTGCCATTGGCAATGTAACCGTCCGACAGGATCACAACGGGGCACATGCAC
Source organism: Novipirellula methanifontis (assembly GCF_052161655.1). Classification (GTDB taxonomy): domain Bacteria; phylum Planctomycetota; class Planctomycetia; order Pirellulales; family Pirellulaceae; genus Novipirellula. The sequence continues at coordinate 2,551,495 of NZ_CP197418.1, read as the reverse complement.
TCGGTCGCAATTCGCCACGCTTCGACCGCAACGTCAAAGCAATCGCCAGGCGAACGCGGTGCCAGAATCGGCAGCGGTGACTCGCCATTACGGCCAAACATGCATTGCAGTAAATCGCTTTGCTCGGTCTTCGTGGGCAGCCCCGTGCTCGGTCCACCGCGTTGAACGTTGATCACGATCATGGGCAATTCGAGCATCATTCCAAGGCCCATCGCTTCGGCTTTCAGCGCGATACCGGGACCGCTGCTCGCGGTGACCGCCATCGTTCCACCAAACGCGGCTCCGATCGTGGCACAGACCGCTGCGATCTCGTCTTCGGCTTGGAATGTCCGCACGCCGAAGTTCTTGAAGCGTGTCACTTCGTGCAAGATGTCACTCGCAGGCGTGATTGGATACGTTCCGTAGAACATGTCCTTGCCACTTAGCTTCGATGCAGCGACCAACCCCCAAGCGAGTGCTTGATTGCCCATCATGTTGCGATAGGTGCCTTTTTCGAGCTCTGCAGCCTCAACTTGATAGCTTTCGCCGAACGCCTCGGTTGTTTCACCGTAAGCCCAACCGGCTCGCAAGGCAGAAACGTTTGCCGCCGCGATATCGGGCTTTTTGCCGAATTTGTCTTCAATGAAACGCAGCGTAGGGTCGAGCGAACGTCCAAATAGCCAGTAAACCAGCCCCATGGCAAAAAAGTTCTTGCAGCGGTCCGCGATCTTTTGGCCCAAACCATGAGCCGCAACGGCCTCGCGTGTCAGTGCGGTCATCGGCACCTTGATCACACGATAGACCTCTTCAATCACACTAGCGTCCAACGGGTTGGATTCAACTTTGGCGAGCTTGAATTCCTTCTCGTTGAAGCCGTCTTCGTTTGCGATCAGAATGCCGCCTTTGCGCAAATCACCTAAATTAGTGACCATCGCAGCCGGATTCATGACCACGAGAGCATCGAGGTAATCGCCTGGCGTGAAGATTTCTTCGCTGGCAAAGCGGACTTGGAAACCGCTAACCCCGGCACGTGTTCCTCGCGGAGCGCGGATTTCCGCCGGGAAATCGGGGAAGGTGGCCACGTCATTCCCCGCCAACGCACTGGTGTTGGTCAACTGGGTGCCGAGTAGCTGCATCCCGTCGCCGGAGTCGCCTGCAAGACGAACGGTGATGCCGGAAACGGTAGAGACGTTTTTTAAGGTGGTCGGAGAGGCCGTCATGAGCTTCGCTGGATGCGTAGAAACGCACCTCCATTGGGAATGGATGTGTTGAGTGAAGATATAATGTTTGTATCGATCATTCGGATTCGCAAACTTATCCGAATTCTATATTTTGGGCATCGAAACGTAATGTCCACCTCGATGCTTTCTCTGAAAATAAGACAGAAAAGCAGAAAACGAGTTCTCAGCAGCGACATTTTGCCGCCATCCCCTTTCGGAATGACTGCAATTTCTCTGCACATTGCGTCGATAATAGCTATCCCTTGCTGAAATGCCTGGATTCGACTAATCTCCGCACTTCGCTTAGCTGCGGCGACTGTCTCTCCGCAGCTTTCTTAACTTGTTTTGCCGCTTGCAAGATGGGACGAAGGGCGTGTGTGGTTGCCACTGAAATGTGCAACTCGAATGCCCTGGAATTCGTTTGGCGAACCTTCGCTAACGATTCTCGTAGCCCGCAGACGGTCCACTACTGAAAAGGAAAATTTTCACACAATGTCCGCTCCATCAAGTCCAATTGTTCAAGAAATGATCGAAGCCGGTGTCCATTTTGGTCACCGCACGAGCCTGTGGAATCCGAAGATGGCTCCGTACATCTTCGGCCGCAAAAACCAGATTCACATCATGGACATCCGCGAAACACTTCGCGGTTTGTTGCGAGCTAAAAAATACCTCAGCCAAGTTGCCGCTGGCGGCAGCCTGATTTTGTTCGTTGGTACCAAGCGACAAGCAGGCGAAGCACTCGAAGAGCAATCGCTTCGCTGCGGAATGCCTTTCGTCAGCGAACGTTGGCTTGGTGGTACGTTGACCAACTTCCGCACCATTCGCAGCCGTCTTGGCCGTTTGGAAGAATTGGAAAACATGCGCACCACCGGCGCGATGGATAACTACAGCAAGAAGATGCAATCGGCACTGAACCGCGAACATCGCAAAATGTACCGCAACCTGAACGGTCTGCGGACCATGAATCGCTTGCCCGAGTGCTTGTTCATCGTTGACCCAGGCAAAGAACGCAATGCGGTTCGCGAAGCAAAACGACTGGGCATCACCACCGTCGCTTTGATCGATACCGATAGCGATCCATCACAAATCGACTTGCCAATTCCCGGCAACGACGATGGTATCCGCAGCATCGAATTGATCATGAAGCAACTTGCCGACGCGGTCATCGCGGGCAAGGGGCAATCGGCGACCGAAAGCAGCCCACAGCCTCAGCAAACCAAGCCAACTGGCACCGAAGCTGAAATGGTTGCTGCAGCGACTCAGTCCGAAGCGACTGAAACGCCAGCTACCGAAGGCTAGGTTTTTCGAGATGATTTTTGGGGGAGGACCAAATCATTGGCCTCCCCGGGGTGCGGGTGCTTTTTCACAAGATCCCCTCGCTCTCCGGTAAGGCGATCATTTTCATCGCTGCTCGCGAAGCACACGAGCGTTTCGCGATACGTAGCTTGATTGCGAAAGCCTTGACCGCTTTCCCTGCGAACCTTTCCACAGAGGCAAAGGTTCTAAGTAGGGATGATTAACAAATTGAAACAATCTCGATTCGAGCCCAAAGTCGCTTGATCAAAAATGGCGTGAGCCCAAAGCTTGCCGGTATAGGAGAGATGATTCTCTCACCGAAAAGTTGCAAGCCTCAATACAAACTGTTTTTTATACGTTGGAGATGAAGAGATGGCTGATATCACTGCGGCAGCGGTGAAGGCGTTCCGTGAGCGTACGGGATTGCCGATGATGGACTGCAAAAAAGCGTTGACCGAAGCCGGTGGCGACGAAGAAAAGGCGGTTGAGCTCCTTCGCAAGAAGGGCAAAGCTCTCGAAGACAAGCGTAGCGATCGTGAAACTGCGTTTGGTCGTTTCGGTCTTTATATCGGCACTGACAAAAAAGTCGGTGCGATGGTTGAACTGTTGTGCGAAAGTGCTCCCGTGACCACAAACGAGCAGTTCATTCAATTGGCTGCGGACTTGGCTCAGCAATACGCGACCGGCCCCGGTGCTGCGAACGCTGAGGAATTGCTTGCCCAAGACTCGCCTTCGCAACCAGGCACCACCTTGGCGACTCAGAAAGAAGACATGTTCAATCGCATCCGCGAAGTCTTCAAAGTTGGCCGTATGATTCGCGTCGAAAGCACCTGTGGCGGCTACATGCACCACGCGGGAACGACCGCGGGCGTTTTGGTCGAAATCGAAGGTGGCAACGACGATGCAGCGAAAGATGTTTCGATGCATATCGCCGCGATGCGACCGGAAAGCTTGAGCAAAGACTCGATCGATCCAGCAGTGGTTGCCAGCGAGCGTGAAGTGCTTCTAGAAGCAGCGATCGCTGAAGGCAAACCACAAAACATCGCCGAAAAAATGGTCGATGGCCGGATGCAAAAGTTCTATGCCGAACGTTGCTTGCTTGAGCAACCGTTTGTCAAAGACGACAAGCAATCGGTTGGCGAATACGCCAAAGCCAACGGCATGACCGTCAAAAATTACTGGCACTGGGTTGTCGGCGAAAAAGTCGACGCGTAACCCGGGCTTTTCAGCCACCGCTGCGGTGGCGACTGCAAACCGCGATAACCTCGCTTGTCCCCCATCGGACCGGCGAGGTTTTTTCGTATACTTTCAGGTATGATGGCACCAGCAAAATCGTGATCATTGCGTTTCCAGCCATCCAAAATCAACAACTCACGGTCTCCAACCGTCACCGCATTTCCAAACGCGAAAGTCTCCAACACCATGTCTGACGCTCCCCAGTCGGATGGCTCCGACGCCAAAGCTCCCCTGCACTACAAACGCGTTGTTTTAAAACTTAGCGGCGAAAGTCTCGCTGACTCCGGCGGACGAGGAATCAGCGGTGAAGAGTCGGGCGAAATTGCCCGACAAATTAAACTGGCCCACGACACCGGCTGCCAAATTGCAATCGTCATCGGTGGCGGCAACATTCTCCGCGGAGCTCAATTCTCCGGCAGCAACTCGATGGTCCACGAAGCGACCGCTCATTACATGGGGATGCTGGCCACGATTATCAATTCGCTTGCCATGCAAGATGCATTGGAAGCTCACGGGTTGCAGACTCGCGTGATGTCGGCGATTCCAACGGACAAAATTGCCGAGACGTTCATTCGCCGCCGAGCACTGCGTCATTTGACACATGGGCGAGTCGTGATCCTTGCAGCCGGCATCGGCAACCCGTTTGTGACCACCGACACCGCCGCGGCTCAGCGAGCGCTCGAGATCGAAGCCGACGTGGTGCTCAAAGCCACTCGCGTCGATGGTGTCTACAGCGACGACCCCGAAAAAAATCCGCACGCTGTGCTTTACGAGTCGTTGACCTATGCCGAAGTCATGGAAAAGAACTTACGCGTGATGGACGCGACCGCGATCGCATTGTGCAGCGAACACAAAAAGCCAATCGTCGTCTTTAATTTCAAAAAGAACGGAAACATCGTTCGAGCAATCTCCGGCGAAAACGTCGGGACATGGATTGGCCCTGAAAAGATTAAGTAGGCGCCGCAGCAGATTCACTTTACAAACCCTAATCTTCCCCGTTACTCAATTCCCAAGGATGCAAGATGTCCAGCGATGATGTACTTCTCGATGCCGAAGAACGAATGGATAAAGCGATCTCCGTTCTCAGCCATAACTTGTCCGGAATCCGCACTGGACGTGCGAACCCCGGCTTGGTGGACTCTTTGAAAGTTGATGTTTATGGTTCGTCAACTCCGCTAAAGCAGCTTGCTTCGATCGGAACGCCCGAACCTCAGCAAATTGTGATTCGCCCCTACGACGCTGCCACGATCAAAGAAATTGAAAAGGCAATCGTTGCTGGCGACTTGGGTCTGAACCCGCAAAACGACGGACGCATCATTCGCCTGAACGTGCCACCGCTATCCACCGAAGTGCGAAAGAAAATGGTCGCGCGGATCAAGGAATTGTCCGAAGAATCCAAGGTCTCGATTCGCAACATTCGTCGCGATGCTAATAAGGCAATTGATAACTCGGAAAAGGCGAAAGAAATTTCCGAAGATGATCGCGATCGCTTGAAGGAAGAGGTCCAAGAATTGACCAAGAAATTCGAAGCGCAAGCGGCCGAACTCGCGAAGAATCGCGAGTCCGAAGTGCTCGACAGCTAGCATCTGCGGGTTTTCGGCTGATGCCAGCGAAATTTTGTTGGGTTTCAGTAGTGGTCGGATTTTAGTAACGGTGCGGCTTGCGGGCTGTTGATTTAATCGAAATGTAAACCGTAGTAGTGAGCCGTGGGCCGTAAGGCACCGGGTAATGAGTGGAACCCGGCCGCTCACGCGTCACGGCTCACTAAATCAACAGCCCGCAAGCCGCCCGGTCTAATTCGAACGTTTTTATTTGCTGCTGCCGGACGGCACGCGGCGCCGACGCTGCGATCGTAGATGGCATTGGGCTCGCAGTGTGCCGCTGCGAATGTGAATATTTTGGGCTGCCGCCCGAACTTCGGAAGCAAATGGAGTCGAATCTGCTATCGCGATCCCAGCAAAATAACGGCGACCCACGCGAATTGAGCGGATTCGGAGGATAGAATGAGAGGACGGGCTTCGATCCAATACGTCCCTTCCGAATCCCTCTTTACGCCCCCCGGCCCACGCTCAGTGTGTTCAATGCCCTTATCTCTAATTTGCCCTCGCTGTAGCAAGCCGGTATCGGTTCCCGATAGTTCGGCAGGACTGCGAGTTTCTTGCCCTCATTGCGCTCAGGCGTTTCTGGCGCCGGGACTGAGCGCGACGGCATCCGACGATGCCGATGATTGGTTGACTTTGGACACCGATCCCGTCCCCACAAACAAGCCGTCAACGCTTGAAACCGCGGAACTCAGCCCTCCTTTGCCCTCCTCCGCCCGTCCATCGTCCGACGCGTTGCCGCGTCCGTCGGCTGCTGGCGGAACATCCCCGAAACCCGCGCCGAGCGGGAAATCGCAGCCACCTCGATCGGTCTCGCCCGAGGAAGACGCACTGCTAGCCGAGTTCACTTCCGAATTGGATGAATTTACCTCTGCGATCGAATCGGTGCCTAAGCCAAAGGCCGGGGGAAATGGGAGCGGTGATTCTTACGGGCTTCGCCCGCCTTTATCAAAACCACCCGTCGGAACGCCTCGCCCAGTACCAGTACCGGTACCGTCCGGTGGCGACGATGAAGTGATCGAACTTGGCGACGAGAATATCGTTGACGACGAGATGGACCTCGCAGCAGAACTAGGAACAAAAAAGACGCCTGTCGAATATGCCACCGAATACCGCGTGCAATGTCTGACCTGCGGATCACAGCGAATGGTCCAGGCTAGCCAAGCGGGAAAGACGATCACGTGCAACGATTGCCATTCGCCCATTCGTGTTCGCCAGCCGCCACGCGTGCCCAAAAAAGTCGTGATCGACATTGAAAACGCCGCGACGTTTGCGTTCGAGGCTTCCCAGGTTTCGTCGTCCGATCGACGATCCGATCCCTACCGTAAATCAGCGCAACAGTTACTTGACGAGGCATCGCGAGTCGAAGCGACCGTCCAAAAATATGACGAAGACATTCCCAGCATCAGCGGATGGTTGACCAGTATCTTCGGCATCTTTCGCGACGTCGGGGTGCTCGCACACTGGGTAGCGCTATCTCTTGTCGCATCCGTGCCAGCGATCGTTGTCTTGGCGTCAGAGGTTCGTGTTCTACAGATTGCCTTGGTCCCCGCAGGAATCGTGTTCGGGGTGGTGGTTGTCAGCTGTGGCTACGCGATATTGCAATCCATTGCCAACGGGGAAGACAAGGTCAGTGAGTGGCCTGTGTTTGATCCGATGGGTTGGCTTGAAAACCTAATCGTCGTGTTTTCAGCCGCGGGGTTCGCGATTATCCCTGTCTACGGCGTCGCCCAGTTTGTGTTCGGCCAATCCTTGATTACAGCCGCGCTCACGATGTTGTCGTTGTACACGTTTTTTCCTTTTGTGTTGTTGTCGATGCTGGATGCTAACAGTCCGCTGACGCCGTTTTCCGCCGAGGTCGCACGTAGCGTGACGCGAGCTCAAGAGGCATGGGGCGGCCTTTATTTCACTGCGGCCATTATGTTTTTCGCACTTTTCTTGACCTATGCCGTCTCCTCCACAATGCCTTCTCCGGTTGCCGCAGTCGGTGGCATCTTTTTGACTGTTGCGATGGCGTTTGTTTACTTTGCAATGATTGGCCGGTTGGCGTTTGCGATTGGTCAAGAAGTGAGTGAACCGCCCAAGAGCAAGACAAAAGACGAAGAAAAGTAACTCGGCTTCGCGAACCCATTGCGAAAACGAAACGAACAGAGTTAAGCAGTTAGGCAGGAGTCTTTCAGTAAATTGGCCGTTTTGGCGCTAGCCACGGTTGCGGCGCTGAACCGGGGCTAGCGCCCAAACGGCTAACGGGATATCACCCAATGATTCCTGCCTAACTGCTTAGTCAAAACCAATACAAGTTTGAGTGCGAATATTTACTGATGCCAAAGATGGCCCCCTACCCTAACGGCGATACGGAACCGGTGGCGACCGAGTTGCCCCACGCGTCGGTGCCGATTGGCAAGGTATTTGGCCGACGGTTGGCATTGTCCTATTGGGTGCTGTTTGCCACCGCCGCGATCGCGGGAGTGATCGCCATCTTGGGAACCGGAGCGGGAAACCGCGACCTCACCCTCGCATCCCTGCTCGCCGTCGCAGTGTGGATCGCGGGTTGGAGCATCCAAGCAGTAATCTACGCGGCGTTCGCGATTCGCCGCGACGTGGTGCTTTCATTTAGTTTGGTTGGTGTTGGATGGCATCAATCCGCAATGTCGGCCAAGCGAACGACCGCGGCTGCACTGACCACGCTCGTGACTCTCGTTGTCATTGGAGCTGTGCTGATTGCGTTGGCGAAGTCGTCTGGCGGTGGTGCCGCGGCTAACGCCGAGATCGGATTTTTTGCGATTCCAGGATTTGGAGCTACACCGTCGGATTCGATGCTGAACTTTTCCGGCTGGCTTTTCTGGCTCCAAGCGGTGGGGCAGCTGTACCCATTGCGGATGACCTTGGGAAGACATTTGATTGCATCCTTGATCGTGCTGGTGGGACCCAAGCTAACTCAGTCGGCCGCAGCTATCTTGTTGCACCGCATGCTGCTTGGCGTCAGCATCCTGATGATCGGCGTCGCGATTGCAACGCTGCGTTTCGATAATCCTTTGATCTTGCCACGCTGGCCCTTTTTCATGTTGCTAGCATTTGCATTGGCACGATCGGCGAGCGTGGGCAGATCCAGACAATTAATCGATTCGCTTTCGGAGTCCGATGAGGCAGAGATTGACGACGAGGAACTGCAGCCAACGTCTGGGTTGAGCGATAGCATTCGAGGATGGTTTGCACGACGACGCGTCAAACGGGCATTTCAACGTGAGCATAGCGAAGCGGTGGATGCCGCTAAACTCGATTCGATCCTTGAACGACTGCATGAGCATGGTCCCGATTCGCTCAGCCACGAAGATCGCGTGATTTTGAAGCGAGTCAGCGAATCACTCAAGAAACACCGCAATTCTTAGAAGCATCGCTCCCTGGCGGCGAACGGGGTTTTGCTGAACCACGTTTTCTAGGTAAGCTGTGAAAAACGAAAATACAACGCGTTAAATCGCTCTTGATAGAACAACGGGATAGGATGCTCTTATGATTGTCGCTGCTTCAACTGAATGTTGGCCTGAGATGGAATTGCGTGAAGCGATCGAAGTACTTCAAGATTTGGAGTTCACTGCAGTCGAAATCTCGCTTCACGAATCGGGAAAAATCAAACCCAGCGAGCTGGTGACCGATGTCGATCGGGCGGCTCAGATTTTGCGAAGCTCGCATCGCATGGACATTTCGGGATACAGCGTCCAGCTCGCATCAACCGGCGAACAGCACTACGCCGATTTTAAAGAAATTTGCCGTATCGCCAAAGCGACCAAGGTCGTCAACATCACGGTTCCTTCGGCCGAACTCGGGACACCGTTCAACGAAGAAGTCGAACATCTGCAGAAGCTCGTCAAGGTTGCAGAAACCGAAGGCGTCCGGGTGGCGGTCCGCTGCCAATTGGGTTGCCTGAGCGAAGACCCCGATACGCTGATGGTGTTGTGCAACAACGTCGACGGACTTGGCGTGACATTTGACCCCAGCGTTTATATCGCGGGCAAAGCGAACACGAAGAACGTGGACAAGATTCTGAAGTTTGTCTGCAATGTGCATCTTCGCGACACTCGTCCCGATGCTTTCCAAGTTAGCGTCGGCCAAGGCGAGGTCGACTATGGCAAGCTCGTCACACAGTTGGAACGCGAGAAGTACGACCGAGCCCTGACCGTACACATGTCACCGATCGAGGGGCTCGATCATCGCGTCGAACTAAGAAAGCTCCGCCGCTTGCTTGAAACATTGGTTTAGTCGCAGATTATTCCGTAGCGAAAGTCGCGAAGACTTTTGTTGTCCGTAGCGGAAGTCGTCAAGACTTTCGGGACTACAACCCTCGCATGGCGTGAACAAAAATCCTTCCGCCCGAGCTTGTCTCGGCGGAGGAAATCAAGTTGCCGACACAGCGTTGCATGACAAACTCAATACCGTGCTCTTACGAGTTTCGCGATTCCTGCCATCACCAAGGCAACTTTTCGGTAGAGAGCGGCACTTCTGCAAAGCACGCGACCACTGCCACATGTCGCCGCGTCTTATTTCGCCAAGCGACCCGGCTTTTGTGCTGGCTAAGTATGTTGATCGGGTGTTGCTGCCAGTTGAATGTGCTGTCTGCAGCAGAGCGTCCGAATGTGGTGATGATTCTCGCTGACGATCAGTCGTATCGCGATTTCGGCTTTATGGGCAATGCGATTGTGCACACGCCGCATCTGGATCGATTGGCTGCGAGTTCAGCACGTTACGTCAACGGCTATGTCCCCATGAGCGTCTGTCGGCCATCGTTGGCGACTCTGCTGACCGGCCTTTATCCCCATCAGCACGGCATTCATTTCAATCATCCACCGCCGGGGCTGCGTGCGATGCAGGCGATGTCGGCGGCAGAGTACCACGCGACACGGGCAACCAGCGATTATCTGATTCAGCAAGTGCCGACGCTGCCTCGAATTCTCTCTCAGCACGGTTACGCATGTTTGCAAACGGGCAAGCACTGGGAGGGTGATTACCGAACCGCCGGTTTTACGGATGGGATGACACTCGGTCGCCCCGCCGATCGGCTCGGCCCCATCACGGGCACTCGCGAACAATCCGGCGGCGAGTGGGTCGCTCATGGCAACGGTGACGCTGGCTTGATCATCGGTCGCGAAACGATGCAACCGATTTATGACTTCGTCGATGAGCATGCCGGAAGGCAACCCTTTTTCGTGTGGTACGCACCGTTCCTGCCTCACTCTCCCTACGACGCGCCGGACCGATTCCGGCGGTTGTACGATGGGAAGGATGTGGCGGAGCATCTTTTGCCCTACTATGCCGAGATTGCGAGATTCGACGAGACAATCGGAGCGCTGCTGGATCATTTGCGGAAAAAGGATTTGCTGAGCAATACGCTTGTGGTATTTGCTTCGGACAATGGTCTCCGGCCTCACCGGCAGCGGCATGAACAGCAAGATGCTAGGTCCAAGCTTTCGCAGTACGAGGACGGTCTTCGGACACCCATTCTGATTCGCTGGGACGGCCACGTTCCGCCGTCGGAGTATCAACCGCTTGTTCGCACCGTCGACCTGGTGCCAACGGTGCTGTCGGCAGTTGGTCTGTCCGCCGAGGTGACTCCACGCATGCGTGGCTTGGATTTGATGCCGACTGCAATCGCTGGAAAGTCGCCGCCGGAACGTCCCGCCTTTGGCGCCATTTACCCCAATGATGCTGTTGCGTTTGGCCAGCCCTCGCGACACGTTCGCGGACGCTGGGTACGAGAAGGCGATTTCAAATTGGTGGTTCCCGGCCCGGCGACTCCCGCTTTGCCACGGGCTTTGTTCAACCTCGCCAGCGACCCCGAGGAGAGATCGAATCTGGCCGCCGATCCCGCTCAGGCGGACCGCATCACAGCACTGAACATTCTGCTGGACCAATGGTGGTCCGCCACAGACGACGCCGATGTCACGCAACGTTAATGGCCCCTCCCGTGCAGTAATGACTGTTAGACTAGAGTGACAGTTTGTGACGGGCATGTCCTGCAATTGACGAGTCCTTAGTCACCGCTTGATTTTTGGGTAGCGGAACTCGTCAAGAGTTTCGGATCGCCTGGTAAATACAACGAAAGTCTTGACGACTTCCGCTACGACCAACCCAGATTCTTAGCTGTGACAATGCACTAGAAGTAGTCTTACATCCGCAAATTTAGAATCACCTCGCTTTCTTGGAATTTATTTGTTCGCTACGAGCTCACGACCGATTCGGCTCACTCGCATCGCGTTGTCGATTGCGGCGGTTATCGGTGTGGGGTGCTCGATTCATTACAACCAAAAGCTTGCGCGGCTACGCCAAGCTCATTCGGAGCTGCGAGAGCAGGTCGGATTCTTGGAGGTCGAAGACCCAACGAAGGTTGCGATTTCGTATGTCCCCTATTCCGACGAGAGCATTCCGCCGGGTGTGACTCAGGCGTACGTGTGGCGGTATCGCATGCATATCCCTGCGAACTATGGTCCATGCTATCGCACGCAGCGAGGACTCGTGAAGGCGGACTCTCCGCAGGGCCGAGGCGGTTCGGGTAGCAGTTGGTCTAGCTCGAGTCCAGAACCCAAGGAAGTGCTTGCGACAATGGCTCTGATCCAGAGCGACGGTAAATGGATATTCTGCCGCAGCGCCCAAGGCAGTTCGAGTACATCAAACATGCCCGATGAATTTGATATCGATTCACTCGACGATCTCGTCATCGAAACGCCAGTGTCGGCCGAAGATGCCACATGCACCTTTGAAACGGACGAGGCGATCTGTTTGATGCGAGTGCGTGAAAAGGACCTCGCCAAGAAACGAAACGGCGAGACAGAAAAAGACTTGTACCGAGGTTTTGCTGTTTACCTTTTCAGCTCGCAACACAAAGACGCTTTTTCGGCTTGGGCCAGTGGGAAGGCCGAGTCGATGCAGGAGGCCAAACCATGAGCGAATTCCCTCCCCACATATTACCGCAATCTACGCCAGATTCCGTCAATGATTCGATGGCAACGGATACGAGTTCGCGGAGGAAACGCCGTTGGATTCGGTTCGGATTATTGGAGCTACTACTGTTGACAGCCGTGGTTGCGGCCTGGCTGCCCGTCATTTTTGCCCGACCTCAGATTCCGGTGCTTGAGTCGGAGATCGAGACGATGCGGTTCGCGACATCGCAGTTGATCATTCACGACGAACAGAAGCTGAACGCTCGCTCATTGCCGAGCATTTGGAACAACATCAGCAGTTGGAAATACAGCGTTGCCCCGGACGCAGACTTGGAATTAAGGTTGGCGACCGAGTTCATCAATGAGGTTGGATTTCCGGCGGACTACCAATCCGTTGCGTTGCCGGAGGGGGAACATTCCATACACCTGAAGTGCACCAAGGATGCAGAGGGACACCACTCTGAGGTGTTCATCGATGACGAGCTTGTTTTGCAACGACATCATCCAGACGCTTGGTTAAAGTCCCAAGGCAGTTCCAGTACGGGCGAGGTTTCACATCAATCTGCAGCCTATGCACTGAATGAACCACTGAAGCTAAAAGTACAACGGTTCTCAATTGATCACCCGCTCAAAAAATATGAATCGGTCGACATCCCGGATGAGTATGACAGTAAAGGCAACTACCTCTGGATTTCGTCCGCGACGGATGTGCCACGACCTTCGCCCGCTTTTCACACGCCGCCGAACCGACACGGGCAAGAAGGCACTGGGCATCGCCAGGGGATCAAGGTTTTTCGATCCAACCAAACGGAGTTAATTGGATTGCTTGGCGTCATACCGTCACTGAACTCGACTCTCGGCGATAATCGGCAATACAACCCCTACTGTCCGCTGGGTATTTCGGTTCAGCCCATCCTGATAGACGAACCAAGCCCTGAGATTCTCGACCAACAGATCAACACAATCGTTAGAGTTCCCATTTCATTGCGAGACTCGATCGTCGAGCCTAATGAATACGACGACAGCTACGCTCGCGAATTGATCAGCGAGAACGCAATTGGAAGTGATGGCAAGACGATGCGGATTTTTGCACACTTCAAGCCATTCGCGTCGAGAGCCAAGCCCATCATCGAAATCATTTTCGATGCTTCACATCCCGATCGTGTCGGCTTCCTGCCGCATGCCGCCCCCGGCAGCCCCTCAATGACAGCGTGCCAATTCGTGACGCGGTTTGACGCAAGATTCCTGTGGCGCGAAGTCGAGATGGTCCCCGATGCCGAAAATGCGGAGGACCGGTCGGGCAAACCACTGCGAAAACCGCTCGCGGCACTGTACTCGAAATACCCGAAGATCGATCGTGCGAAACTCTCTGACGGCACGGGGGCCGAAATTGAACCCTTTGCCTGGCAACCGATTTCAGCGGCGAGATTGCCGCGAGCATCCATGCCGGAAAGCGAACTCGAAATGGCTCGATTAAGCCTGACGACCAATGTTGCCGACGCAACGAAACTGACGTATCCCGCAGGCCTAAATCAAAAATGGCAATATGAAGGCGTGGCGAATCGCCAGGTCTGGTGGCTGCCAACTGGCAACACAGAGGACGAAGCCAAAATCTCCGTCGAGATACGAGCCGGATGGGTGTACCCAAACACCCGGCTACCCATTCCTGGCGGCCCCGTGATTCAGAATGTTCGCATCACGGTGCCAATGCCTGCGAAGAACCCCGTTTGGCTAGAGGTTGTCGCCGAGCCGGAAGCCGAATAGGCAACCAATTTGCGTCGAGTCCGAAGTGCAGCTTCGAGCCAACGCTCGCCCGAGTTTCCCCCATTTTTTTACCTTCCATCTTTTAACCTTTCTTGCTCGGTCGTCAGCGTGTGTCTTGTGCAAGCTATGGCATCTCTGCCGCAGGCACCGCCCGAACCGTCGTCGGTCGTGAGTTGCTTGACACGATCGAGCATGAAGTGAGGACAGGTTGAAAAATGGGAGGTTAAAAAATTCGGAAGCACAATCGACATCGTCGAAACATTGCGGAGCCACCATGTTCAAGTCGGGCGTCCGTCTATTAACTGCAGCCCAGTCGCGGTAGCGGCGGCTTCATATAGACCAAGCGTTAGTTTTCAAGCTACTTTTGTGCCGGAGGCTCTTTCTGGGATAGCCTTGGACTTTAGTCCAAGGTTTCAGTTCAGAAATAGGAATCAAATCGCGGAGCGACGTTTTGTGGCGAACGATCGAAACACAAAACGTCCCGTTGGGACTCGACTGATATTGACGCAAATTCCTCGGACTAAAGTCCGAGGCTACCGGAAATTGTCGCTCCGCGACAGCAAAAATCGCAACTTCATAATGCGTGAGTATGGAGTGTCGTTGCCCTCGATGAACACCCGCCCCTGTAGCGGCGGAATCAAACTCTCGAACGCAACGCGATGGTTTCAACGAAGTTCGAGTAGGGCCGGTTCCCACCGGCCGTCCTTAGGAAATGTCACGAATTAACTTCCCGATTTGTACGACGGACTTCCTAGTCCGTCGCTGAATTTCGACGGACAAGGATGTCCGTCATACGGAAGTTATTTCGGGACTGTTACTTAGCGGCTCGATGGAGTCGGCCGGTAGGAACCGGCCCTACGCTTCAATAGACGACAATTAATTCTCGCTCGATCCCAATCGTACAATTTGCGTTTTGTCGCTGGGACGACTCGGAGAGTCATCCTACGCTGTACAGCTCTATCCAACACCTGGCGCCAAGCAATATTTGGTAGAGTTTGTGAAGCTGCGACCTAACGTATTCGCAGAACACCAAACTGAAAACCAATCGAGCAAAGTAACTCATGCAATCACATCACCCTATCACGCCAGTCGCGAAGACGTTCGGCCACACACTTACGCTGCCACGAATCGCGGCGAGTCTCGTGATCGTCGCTCTCACCGTCTTTGCCACACCGTCGTTTGCCAACGAACCGGAGTCGGAGAAGCTGATCTGCTGCGGTGCGGCGCAAGTCTTTATCGTCGACGCAAGCGATCCGACCAAGCAACTCTGGTCGTGGAACGCCAGTGATTCTCCTTCGATCCCCGAAGACTTTCGCGTGAAGTTCCGATCCACCTGCTCATGACGATACACATTTGTTCGTCACGACCAATACTCAAGTCCTGAGATTCAATATGACAAACGGCACATTTGGCGTCGCAGAGGGATTCGGCGATCAAATGAAAATCAAATCAGTCGACCTGCATCCCGTGACCAAACGTATCGTATTTTATCGAACGCTCCCCGATCAGTGGTGGAGTCACACAATCCGCTTTGACGACGCTCCTGCTGTCTTGCTGAATGAGCAGAGACTGTACAAAATCCGTTGGGATGTTCCAACGGACCGCCCAAAGCAATCATTTTGTCTATTTTCTAAGCTCCCATCTTTTAACCTGATTGGACTCGTTCCGGGTTTGGCCGAAACTCTTGGCGAGTTTCGCACCCTGCAAAAATCTTAAGTTACGCCGCGGAGGCCTTCTTCGACTTGAGGGAGATCATCGAGCGATTCGAGTTCAAATAGCGTCAAGAATCGCTCGGTCGGGTAGTAATGCGGGATCGCTCGGCCGCCCTCTTCGGGGATCTTCCGTTCAATACTCAGCAGTTGACGACGAACCAATTGGTTCAGTAGCGGACCGCATTCCCGGCCACGCTGGTCTTGAACTTTTTGGGCCGAAATGCCGGGCTGGTACACCACTAAGGCCAAAACTTCGATCGCAGCTTGGGCTAGCTTGGCTTCGCGGATCTTGCCCAAAAAGGATCGCTTCACCTTCTCGACTTCCGGTGAGATCGTCATCCGGTAACCCTGGTCGTCGCGAATGATTCGCAGAGCTTGATCTGCGTCCCGATAGGACTGGTTCAGCTTTTCGATCAACTCGACGACTTCTTCTGGCGTGACCTCACGCATCAGGGCCGCAAGTCGTTGCTCGGTGATCAGTTTGTTTTCAGGGTGCCCGATAAACAGGGCGCCTTCGATGATCGCTTCGGGCGTCACCAATTCGTCTTCTTCGGCGTCCGCTTCTTCTTCGAACGAGTCTTCTAGAACATCGGCGGATGATTCGTTCGCAGCCTCGTCGTCGTCCTCGCTGGGAGCAAAGGCTTCGGGATCATGTTTGGCTGCGGCCCGGGCATAGGCAGCGCCGAGATCATCGAGCGATAGTTCTTCGGCATCATCGATCCAAGGCTCGTCACTCGGTAGCGCCGCGTCGTCATTAACCTGCGCCACTTCATCATTGGGCTGGGGCACCTGTTCGCCGACAACGCTGTTTTCTTGGTCGTTGTCCTGTGCAGCGGCTTGCGGCGGAGCATCGTCGTCCGCTGGCTCGTCGACATCCTTGTTGGAATCAGCCATTTTCTTTCCTGGTGGGAATCTTTCGAGGTTTCTCGTTTGCAGCGAGTGAGAACATTGTGCTGAAGCTCAAACTGCGATGGTTTCAGTCATTCCAGTTCGATCGCTGGTGTCTTTGTCTGGCACGCTTTCCGAAGCGACCCTGGATTCGCCAGTGCGTTGCACGAAGATCCACAATACGACGGTCACGAGCAAGATCGATGCGATCGCTGCGGCTCCTTCGGTCAACAACACCGAACGCATTTGCCCCACCGGGGCCATGACAGTCGAAAGCCGGTACTGTACCAGCACCAATAAATCGGTTGTTTCTTTTGAAAACTCACCCTCTTGGTCCAGTCCAAGACCATCAGGATTCGGTAATTCCACCGCTTGCATAGCGACGATCCAATCGCCGGAATAGGGCTTGCCGTCGACGCAGTTTGAAACAGGATCGCGATAGTCGACGTCGCCGCCTTCCATGATGCGATCGATCAATTTCGAGTCGACTTGGAACTTTTCACCGGCTAATGTTTTGCCGGATTCACGCCGCATATCCATCAGTGGATGCTGCAGTACGGTGCCTCGCATCGGCCCTTCGCGTGCTTCGATCAGTACTGCGATTTGATTGGCGCCCTGTTCACTTTGCAGCAATTGAAAATCACCGAGATTAATTGTGGCTACAAACACCGCATCGGGGCGAGTGTGGTCGTCGGTGAAATAGATGGGCGTACTGACTGCGATTTTCCACATTCCGGTTGCAGTACTTTGAAATGCGGCTGAGAGATGAGTTCGCTGCAGCGGCGCGATCGTTTCACGAGGCGTCTTAGGGTCCAGGTCGTTGCGTCCGCCGTGGAAATAGCCACGGTAAGCAAAGTTGCGTCCCGCACTATTTTGCGATCGTGCGACGGTTTCATCGTAGACAATCCCAATGATCGTGCCGTACGCATCAGTAATAAACATCGTGGCAAATCGCGGCCGGCGTGATGTCTGTGACGGATTATCATATCGCTGCAAACGTTCGCGCAGCCAATGATCAATCCTCAACCGCGGCTCGGCATCGAGCATCGCTTCGCGAGCCGCCACCTTTTCTGCTTCGCTGCTGCGTGAGGATCCGATGATCTTGCGCAATGATTCCATCTCAGGGTGATTGAACGATTCCTGCAGCAGTTGGCGAAGTTCCTGGCCGCGAGTTTCGGTACGTGCGGCTTGAAAGTAGCGTTCGATCTCGCTTTCAAGCGTGCGAGCCGCAAACTTGGCAGCCAACTGGTTACTGCCAAAGGCTTCTTGGCGAAGCGCCTTGACCGTACTCTGGCTGGCATGCTCGACACTACGTGCGGCGAAGATTCCGGTTGCCAGCAGAACCAGCAGCGGGCCGACGATGCCAAGTAACATTAGCGGTCGTCGTGCGTGCGCTCGATCGCGGCGGTTTAGATCCTGGAGGATCTGTTGCACGTTTTCGTAGCGATCGGCTGGATTAGGTGCGAGACAACGGTTGACGATCCGGGCCAACATGCGGTCCACGCCACGCACCAAGAAATGGCCGTTGGGAGGATCACTCTTTTGGATCGCATCGCGATAACGCTCAAGACGCTTCGGAAGCGAGCCTGCCGTATCAATCTCGCCGATGATCGTCGCGTCTCGATAAGGGGGGGCTCCGGTGAGCAATCGGTACAGAATTGCTCCCGCCGCGTACACATCCCAACTTGCATCGGGGCTGGAATTCAGATCCGCTTGCTCGGGAGCCATGTAAAACAGCGTCCCCAACGCCGGCGTCTGGTCGTGCGACATCCGGCTTTGTCCAAAGTCCGCCAAGCGAGGCTCGTTGTCGTCACTGAGCAACACGTTGGCCGGTTTCAGGTCACAGTGCAGCACCCCTTTGCCGTGGCAATGATTTAGCCCCACCACGATCTTGCGGAACATGTCGACCGCTTCGGTTACGGGCATTTGGTGGTTATGTTCAAGGAAGTCTTCGAGCGATCCGCCCGTGACCAATTCCATCACATAATAGGGTGGAACCGCGTCCCAGCCGACTTCGAGCACTTGAACGACGTGACGATCCGCGGACAGCTGGACCAAGTTCTTGACTTCGCGGCTGAGCAGTGACCAATTGACACCGCCGCGATGGAGATAGAATTTCACCGCCACGCTGCGTCCGGTGTTCAGATCGAGCCCGACCCAAACTTGGCCGAAAGCACCGGCACCCAGAAATTTTTGCAGCCGATAGCCGGGAACTTCCGCGGGGGGCGTAGTCGCCTCTAACGAAAGTTTTTTGCTTACCGATTGGCCGCCTGCCGTTTGGTACTCCGTTCGATCCATGTTCACCCGCGTTTACCAACCAATGACATTCAATGACCCAAGACGATGATGGTTAATTCAAACGACGTTATTGTACCGGAGAATGCTGGAATGACTGCCGCCCAAACGAGCCACAGCCCCAAGAACTCGACAATCATCCACACTTTGCGTCCCACATTTTTAAACGCTTGGGCAATTCGAAACGCCCCCGCCAATCCGACGGGTCAGCGACGTGATATGAAACAATTACTGTGGCTTTGTTGCATCGCAATCGCCCTATCGTCATTGACGATCGCGAGCGGTCAAACGCCCGAATCCGCCGCGTCGCCTGAGTCGGTCCAGTCCACCGAGGCATCGCCCCCCCCGATCGATCCGCTGGATGGCCGCGACGGACGTGAACTTTTGTTGAGGAATTTTCGCCCCAATAGCAAGCTTCGCGTCGCCTCACATCCACGGACGCATGCCGCGTTTCCGGTCGTCGATGTGCATACACATCTCTATTACAAGTTGCGGGGAAATTCGCAGGCGATTGAGGATTTTGTCCAAGTGATGGATCGCAATCAGATCGCCGTGTGTGTCTCGTTGGACGGCAAGCTAGGCAACCAGCTCGACGCTCACATGAAAGAGCTATGGACCGATTATCGTGACCGTTTCATCATTTTTGCCAACATCGATTGGCAAGGTGACGGGGCAGCCGATGATCCGGCCAGCTGGGATTGCCACCGTCGCGGTTTCGCCGAGCGGACCAGCGAAAAACTGCGTGATGCGGTGAACAAGGGCGTCAGCGGGCTGAAAATCTTTAAACGATTTGGCCTCGGCTATAAAAATCCCGATGGATCGCTGATCAAGATTGACGATCCCCGCTGGGATCCGATTTGGCAGACGTGTGGCGAGCTGGGGATTCCCGTGATCATTCACACCGCCGACCCCGCCGCCTTCTTTGATCCCATCGACGAGACGAACGAACGTTGGGAAGAACTCAGCCGTCATCCTGATTGGAGCTTTTACGGAGACGAGTTCCCGTCGCGTGAATCGCTGCTGGCGGATCGCAACCGTGTGATCGCCCGTCACCCTAAAACTCAATTCATCGGTGCTCACATTGCAAACAACTCCGAGGACTTAGCCACGGTCGGCCATTGGTTGAACACCTATCCCAATCTTTGGATCGAGCCGGCGTCACGGATCAACGAGTTGGGACGTCAACCGTACACCGCACGTGAATTTATCATTCGCTACGCCGATCGCATCATGTTTGGGACCGATGGCCCTTGGCCCGAGACCAGGATTCGCTACTACTGGCGATTCTTTGAAACGCGAGACGAGAACTTTCCCTACAGCGAAAAAGTGCCTCCCCCGCAAGGCATGTGGACGATTGACGGAATTGATCTGCCAGACGAAGTGCTGAAGAAAATCTACTATGAAAACGCAGCGAAACTGATCCCCGGAGTCGCAGAGCGGCTCGAGACGTTTCGCCATAATCCCCCGACAACGAATAACCCCAAAGTCTCGCAGTGAATAAGAAAGATAAGAAAGCGGAGCAAACATCCGGCCCTTCGTTTGCAATGATGTGTTGTGCCTACGGGGCCGAGAAAGCGGTCAAGGCATCGATCGTTTCCGAGGGATGGCGACTTGCATTTTCGCGGCCTGGGTTTGTTACTGCCAAACATGATGATGACCGCACGCCGCCCAAGGGAATCTTTATCCGAACATCGTCTTCGTCGTTGGGACAAGCACGCGGAACCGATGGTGCGACGCAGATTGAAACGCTCCGCGGATTACTCGAAGAGCGTTATCCCGACGAGTTTCGATTTGACCAATTACATCTTTGGCCCAAAGATCGTGCCCCGATCGGTCGATTCGATTTTGAACCGGGGATTGATGAAGTCTCGACAGCGATCGCCGACGAAATCTATACAAAGATTGGGGCGGATTGGATTCGCTCGGATGCCCCCAACCGCGTCGCCCAACCCGGCGAAAAAATCCTCGATATCGTCTTGCTCGACCCGTCGCACTGGTTCATTGGCACGCACGAATCCGATACCTGGCCAACGCGTTGGCCAGGAGGAATCCAGCCAATCGATTTAGCCGAAGAACCGGTCTCGCGCGCTTACTACAAAGCTGCCGAAGCGATTCAGTGGAGTGGTTTTGAAATGCAGCGAGGTGATCTTGCGGTTGAAATTGGGTCGGCGCCCGGTGGTGCCTGCGGACGACTGCTCGAGCTTGGGATGGATGTGATCGGGATCGATCCGGCCGAGATGGATCCGCGAATCGCCGAGCATCCTCATTTTCGCCACATCGTCGCCCGCGCCGACGATCTGCCACGCCGCGAGTTCCGCGGCGCGAAATGGATGCTGGTCGATTCCAGTGTCACACCAAATCAAACCCTGGCGACCGTCGCCAATGTGGTTTGTAATCGCAACAGCAATTTCCGTGGTCTGTTGATCACGCTGAAGCTGGGTGACTATGACGCCGCGGAGCGAATTGAATCATGGCGAAGAAAGGTCGAATCGTGGGGCGCCACCGACATTCAAATTCGGCAACTCGCTCGCAATCGTTGCGAAGTTTGTTTTGCCGTGCGAATGCCGGGACGACGTTCTTAAACGCAGAGGATGTACGTCTTAAAAAAGTAGCCTAGGCTTCCAGCCTGGGTTCGATGTGGTCCCCAGGCTGGAAGCCTAGGCTACGTTTGCAGCGACCCTATGCAACAAAAAACCTCCCGCTGCGATTGATCGCAACGGGAGGTTCTAAGGAATTTCAATTCTGGCGAAGGACTACGAGCCTAGCTCGACGTCGATTTTCGCTTCGTTAGCGGCTTCACGCAATTTCATCAACGCTCGGACTTCGAGTTGGCGAATGCGTTCTTTGGTAACGCCCATTTCATCGCCGACCTCTTTCAGCGTCAACGGTTCGTTGCCACGTCCGAGACCAAAGCGAGCCGTAATGATCTTTTGCTCGCGTTCATCCAATCGATCCAAGATTTTCGACAACTCGCGTTGACGCGATCGCTGTACCGTTTCTTCGGCGTAGGGATCGAGTCGATCATCCTGGCGCGACAGAAACAATTCTTCGGTCGTCGTGCGGAATCGATCGCGATGTTTGAACTCGCTTGGAATCGTGCGAGCAAAGTTCTTCATGATTGCCCATGAAGCGTACGTGCTGAACTTGTTGCCACGTGAGTAGTCAAATTTTTCCACGGCACGAATCAACGACATGTTGCCGTCGCTGATCAAGGCAAAAAAGTCATCACTGCTGGCGACATGACGTTTGGCGATCGAGACGACCAAACGCAAGTTGCTCTGCACAATCTTGTTCTTCACTTTGACTGCGTCTTCGTACAGCGAATCGATTTGGTCCATGACCGCTGTCTTGGACGCACCGGCGGTTTCGAGGCTGTCTCGTAAACGGCTCGCCTTGTGCTTCAAGTAGTTCATTTTGCGGAACAAGTGGTATTCTTGTTCGCGATTCAGTAGTGGGACGTCATACAGAGCGGCCAAATAGCTTGGCAATCCGCTCGGCACACGAACTTTGCGAGATGGCGAGGTAGCTTCGGGAAGCGGAGCCAAATACTCTTGCTCGCGAGCTTCGATCGCACGCGTCGGAGCGTCGAAATCTTCGTTGTACATATAGTCCAACGGCAATTCCATCACGTGTTGCATTCGCATATCCAACAAAATGCGTTGAATACTCGAACGTGTTCGCTTGAATCGTTTGCACAATTGCGACACCGACGAACCTTGCGTCGCCAATTTGAAAATCGCTCGTTTGTCGTCGTCCGTCAACGTCGCACGGTGGTTGGGGAAAATCGCCAATTGTTGGTGATCCGCGTCGAAATTCTTCAGCGTGTAACGAATCGTTTCGGGACTGCGATTCATCTGCTCGGACAATTGACGCGTCACGTCCGACAAACTCGCACCGCCTTCGACTAGTTGGCGAGCTCGTTCGACGATCTCGCTCTTTTCGTCATCACTGAGCTGGCTGAAGCGTTCGCCACGACGAATTTTCTCGCGGTTTTTGGAAATGAAGGCTTCCACACTGCTGTGCAAGAATCCGACGCGTTTGCGTCCGCCGAACAACAACCGGCGGCTGACCAAGCCAGCGTCTCGCCAACGGCTGATCGTTTTGGTGGAAACACTGAACAAGCGGCTGAGGTCGTCCACGGTATGAACGGGTTCACTGAATTCGTTGACCGCGACATCAGCCGAATCGCTGAGGTCTTCGATCAACAAATGAAGATCGTGCTTCAGATCGGCCGCTTCGACGTTATGTCGACTTGCGTTCTCTGGACGATAATTCGTGATCCGGAAACAAAGGTAGTCGAACGAGTACGGCCGGTTGGGCTCGATCTCGCTGCAGAGTTTTTCCGCAAGAGCAGCCTGTTCAACCTTCTTTGCCTTTGGCGCAAATCGAGTGAGCTGATCTCGGAGTTCCTGAATTTTTGCGTCGCGATATTCTTCGTGCATCGCCATTCCCTTCCCAGTGCTATGGTACGTCGTGTCGATTGACTTCCCTGCGACCCCGGCGGATCGCTCGACTTCGTACCGGTGTTGCCCGGGTATCACCCTATCCGTAGGGCAAGATACAGTTTGCTCCGCTTCCGTGATGGCAAAGTGGAAAAAAATTTACCACTTCACCTTCCCTTTGCGAAACCACCAACGACTCCTTGCCATTGGCATTCACTTATAGTACGCGAAAAACGCACAATTCGTGTCACGTTTTGACCCATTAAATCCGATTGATGTTCACTTTTTTCGAAGGTTTAACCAATTTCTCGCTAAACCCCTTCAACTCGTGCCGCTGCACTTCAACAGTCAACCGTCTAACTGACCAACAGAGATGCATAGGAAATTTGGGGCCAAAGCGAATCGATTTGCTCAAAAAATTTCAGAAAAAAGCAGAAACGTATTGCCGTGCAAGGGTTTAGCGACACTGTTGTTGAATACCTGTTTTTGACCCTTGTCCGCCAATAGTCCAGTTCGATTGTAAAAATTTCGAAATGTTTGCAATTCTTGCTCCGTTTCTACCCACGTCGTCTCATTTCGCGACGCGGTTCCCGATTTAGCGACCACGTAATTCTACAGAGGGGGTGCGGTGGTTGTCGACCCGATATCTCCTATTCCGCACCGTCGTTATTGCGTCACGTAGTGCTGGCGATGGTTTGTCGCCAGAGGATCGGGTTGCTAGGAACCGTTGGACGTCCCCATAAACCGGGCCCATAGACCGGGTCGCTATTAGCAGCATTGCACCGTTTCTGAGGATTACACCGGTTTTCTCTTAGCTGTCCCCCTTGGGATGGTCGATCAATGAGAAACAAAGCGGGCGCTACTGCGCGGATTCACAGATGGCCGGGACAAAGTTGTCGCGATGGCTCTCTGATGATCTTATTCACACTGGGCACTTAATAGGTTGGATATGTCACGCCAAATTCTTTCGAACAAACTGACCTGCGAAAGCACTTCAAGTCGGCGGAAGTTCCTGGGAATGAGTTCGGTTCTGCTAGCCGGAGCCGCCGTGTCCTTCAATGCATTGTCGCTCGCGATCGCCGATGCGGAGGAACCTTCGAAAACCAAGTCGGGACAGGTCAGTGAAAGTGCAGTCACCAAGCCTGTGACGCTGGCGGTCAATTCGAAAAGCCAATTGTTCCGTGTCCGCATGGAGCTTGATGTCGAAGGGAATGTCAACGTCCCTGCGAACTCGTTGGTGTCACGCAAAAAGGCGATGGTGGTACCGCTAAAAAGCGAAGCCGTCTTTGATTACGAAGAACGCTATCGACTTCCTAACGACGCTAAGGCCGATTCCTTTGTGACCGCGACGGAACGTTTCTATCACGAAGCGCAAAGCATCAACGAACTCAATGGCCTGAAACGGCACTCGAAACTTCGCAATGACGTCGCGCATGCGATATCGCGTCGTGACACATTGCCCGAAGTTCTGTATTCAACCACCGATTCGCTGACCAATGACGAACTCGGCTTGTTGCGAGTGCCGGTTTCCAGTGTCGCGGTCGACGGACTTCTGCCCAGCGACGCGGTCGTGGTCGGAGATCAATACATCGTTGACACCGAAAGTATGCGGTACCTGTTGAATCTGACTTCGATTGAACAATCCGAAGTCAAAGCCGAAATCGCCACCGTGACCGCCTCGGAAGCGCGGATACAGATTCGCGGCAACGTCGACGGCAGCGTCGAAGGGGTCCCCACCAAGATTCGAGTGGTCGGCAAATTGACGTTTGACCGCAAAGCGAACGTGACGACTTGGTTTGCCATGGCGATTCACGAGACACGTGAAATTGGGATTGCCGAGCCAGGTTTTGACGTCGCTGCCACCATCAAAATGGTCCGGCAGCCACTATCGAAGACGATCAAATTGCCAGCCAAACCGATTGAGATGGACGTCACCGCTGCGATCGCCCCGACGCATTTGTTGGTGGAATTGCAGAGCGATCAAGTCGGGATTTCCACACGGATGGACCGTCGTTGGCGAATGATGAGCGACGCACGCGGGTTGGCGATGATGCGGATGATCGAGAATGATCGCAGCATCGCTCAGTGCGATTTCCGCCGTCTGTCAAAACTCGAGGAAGGCAAGCAGTGGACGATGGAAACGCTGCAACAAGACATCAAAAAAACATTGGGCGAGCAATTGGTTCAATTGGAACTCGCCAATGAAACGGTCAGCGGCGAGGGGCTTCGCGTCATGACCGTGATCGCTCGAGGCGCGGTTCAAGAGGTTCCAATCCGCTGGATTATCCAGCATTTTTCCGACGATTCGGGCCAACGAGCACTAGCGACCTTTACAATGGAAGGTGATTCGTTCGACGCTTTTGGCGACTCACATGTACAATTGAGCGAGACGCTACGGTTCCGCGATCCCAGCGTCGCAGCCGAAGAACACGTCGAAATCGCGACTCAGTCAAAAATCCGAACCAGTCGCGATGGCGACAAGCCGGTCCCCTCGGCAAGCGACCTGCGTTAGAGGCGCAGTCGCCGCGATGCCGGACCCTGCATTCTTATTGCCGTAATTATTCCTCACCACACCGATGGTATGAAAATGTTTTCTCGTCGAGCCATTTTATCCTCTGGGCTTTGCCTCGCCTTTTGCAGCAACACGTTCGCACAAGAGGCGGCGAAGAAAGTGGAGGATGCTGCGAAAGATCCCTCCTCGACCGAGCAGACCAAGTTCGCGCCAGGCGTGGTCACCGTGATCCCGCCTGCTCCCGATCCGGTCGAAACGTTTGACGGACCGCTGACGCTACAGACATTGCTCGACGGGCATCCCGAAATCCTGTGGGGCGGTGATTCGCATCCCGAGGGAACACCTCACTTTGACCCGCGGAGCCGGATGTTGGCCGAAATGGCTCAACAGGTGTTTTTGCGGCGTGAGATCTATTGTTTCGAGTTTGCCTTCAAACCGCTTCGCCAAATCCTGACCGATGTGCCGCGACCGGATGGACGTTTGCAGCGTAAATTGATTTGGTACATGGTCTTCCGCATCCGCTATCTCGGTGGCGATTTGCGTCCTGCTGCGGACGAAATCGGCGGCAGAGATGTCTACGAACGAATCGAGTCCGTCGGTTACGAATCACGCCGCGTCTTTCCGATGCTGGTGCTGAACAACCGCATCACCGGAAAACGTTACCTCGATCGGATCTTGCCGTCGGCGAAAGAAAAGATCGCGATCCGAGAGCAAATCACAGCACCGTTGTACAACACGGTCGAAATTTCTCGCATCAAGGTTCCGCGAACCAGCGACCCTGCGGCGCCTGGAGTTTGGGGGATCGCGACCTGGGAAGATGTCGATCCAAAGCTCGATTACTTCTCGGTCGATGTTTTTGGTCTGACCAACGCCTTTCAACAAGATGGTGAGGGAGCAGACGCTCCGTACCGCAAAAAAGCACTCCAGCTCAACTTCTACCGCCCTGGTGATGCGATCGCTCAGACCGAAGACACGATTCGGTTTGGCGTTCCTGCTTACGAGAAAGCGAAGGAGCAGAAGTACGTTCTTGAGCACTACGGGTTGGACGAGAGACTCGACTATAGCTGGATTTTCAGATAGGATGCGTTTCGGCTGCATTATCGAGTAAAAGCGAGTTTCTTCGCCTGCAGAAGTCTGTCGACTCTGCCCGCAGAATCCCGAAGCACGCTTGGCATCCTGACGCGGCTCGTTTCCACCATCCAACCGCGGCTGACCTTCAATTTCACTGGGGTCAGCCGTTTTCTGTTCTGTAAGAATCCTACAACATGTTCGTTGATCGCGTTCGAATCGAGCTTCACGCCGGCAAAGGTGGTGATGGCTGTATGAGTTTCCGTCGAGAGAAATTCGTTCCTCGCGGTGGTCCCGATGGTGGCGATGGGGGGGATGGAGCCAGTTTGATTCTGGAAGCTCAGGATGGGGTCAACTCGCTCGCCGCCTTCGCAAACCGGCGAATGTATCGCGCCACCAAAGGCCAACCGGGGCAAGGTTCGATGCGAAGTGGCCGTCGCGGCCAAGATCAATATTTGTACGTTCCCCCAGGAACCACGGTGATCGACGCAGAAAACGGGTTCGTCATCAAGGACTTGGCCGAACCTGGCGATCATTTTGTCGTCGCACGAGGCGGCAAAGGCGGACGCGGCAATGCGTCATTCAAAACCAGTACCAACCGCGCCCCGTATGAAAAAACGATGGGTGAGTTAGGCGAATCTCGCGACGTCATCCTCGAGCTGAAATCGATCGCGGACGTCGGGTTGGTCGGAATGCCCAACGCCGGCAAGAGTACGCTGCTGAGCCGCATCACAAGTGCCCGTCCCGAGATCGCGGATTATCCGTTCACCACCAAGCACCCCAATCTTGGCATCGTCGAGATTGGCATTGAACGTTCGTTTGTGTTGGCGGACATTCCCGGATTGATCGAAGGGGCTAGTGAAGGCATCGGACTCGGCCACGAATTTTTGCGTCACATTGAACGAGCGGGGCTGTTAGTCCATCTCGTCGAACCCTCGCCTACCGACGCGACCGATCCCCTTCACAACTACAATGCGATTCGTTCCGAGTTGATTCAGTACGATGCGTCGCTAGCCGAACGTGAAGAGATCGTGGTGGTCAGCAAATCGGAAATGGAAGGCGCCGAAGAGCTACGCCAAACGCTTGCCGAAGCGACTGGCAAACATGTCTACATGATCAGTGCACTCAATGGCGACGGGCTCGAAGAGCTCAAAAACGTGATCATGGATCGTGTGCAAAAGCGACGCAATGCTGCGTTGGCTGCCAAGGCGAGAAAGAATGCTCCGGCGGTCGAGTCCACATCGGATGAGCCCGAAAAACCTCCTCGACGCTTGCCACCTCATTTGGCAGGACCGACGGCATTGATGTCCGACGAAAACCAAGCGACCCACTTTGACCTCGAAGCTTCGCAGGAAAAAGCCAAGTCCAAGTCGGAGGACGCGACGTGAAGCGGTCGGCCGGCGTGATCGCGGTCGATGTGGGCAACACGGCGGTGAAACTATCGCTCCGCAGCAATACGTTGGCTGCGGCATCAACAGCGACCAACGTCGCGGAAGCGGTAAGCCATGATGTGATTCATCATTCTTTTGCCCTTGATCGCTCGCGATGGTGCGAATCAGTTACGGATTGGATTCGCGAACAGGCTCAAAGCAAAGGAGCAGGCGAAGTCTACCAGTGGCGTATCGGCAGTGTGAATCAGCGTGCGTCGGATCAGCTGTGTAAACAAATCGAAAAATCCTTTCCCCAGTCAACGCCGCGTCTGATTTCATTCCGCGACGTACCGATGGAAATTGACGTCGATTCGCCCGAGCAATTGGGGATCGATCGATTGCTGAGTGCATTCGCGGCACGCAATCGCTACGCATCACCGTTGGTTGTGATTGATGCTGGCAGCGCGGTAACGGTCGATTTGGTCAACGCCTCTGGAGCGTTTGTCGGCGGTGCGATCTTGCCGGGGTTAACCCTGCAAACCACCGCACTAACGATGGGCACCGCGGCGCTTCCGACGATCGATTGGATGAGCTCCGACGTTGTCTCGATTCCCGGACGCAATACCGTCGGGGCCATTCGGCTCGGTGTGCTGACAAGCGTCACTGCGTCGATCGACCGCTTGATCGCACACTATTCAGCGGGGCTCAGCGAAGCGGAACAACCACCCGTCGTGATTCTTTGTGGTGGCGATGCCGCAGTGATCTCGCCCCACATTCAGAGCAAACATGTCACCCACGCGTACTTAGTTTGCCAAGGCCTGCTCGATCTTGCCTAGCAAAGTCGCCCAACGTCTCCGACGTCGGCAAGAAGAGTGGGAAGTCGTCGAGCCTGTCCTAGCATCCTCAACAGGCTGGAAGCCTATGCTACGTTTCTCGTAGCGAAAGTCGCGAAGACTTTCGTCCGCCGTGGGTCTTGCCCGAAACTCTTGGCGAGTTTCGCTACGGGAAGATCTTGCTGCCTCCACAGGCTGGAAGCTTATCCCACACTGAGACATCCGGCGACTTTCAGCTAGCGTCGGCGGTGATTGCCGCTGCTGGAACTTTCGTCGTCCCATGTAATACGGTTTCGGCCGCGACGTTGGCCGGCACGTCTCGCGTGGGCCTGCATCGCACCGCCCGCTGCATGGGCCATCGCGTTGATCAATACTTGCGTCATCGGATGCGTCGCAACACTGGTGAGTTTCTCCGCGGCCGTAGGTCCCCAACGCTGAGCCGATCGAATCCGTTCCCACAAACTGTCAATATCACGAACATCGCGGGCTCGATACAGTTCGTCCAGCACATCGAGTGTGCCCACAAATTGCGAACGAGACGAATCGAATTGCAATGCACGAAACCGCTGAATCACTTGCCCCAGCGAGTCCATCATCGCTTGCATCGCTTTCAGCCCATCGCGTCGTTTTTCGACAGCCTGTTCCAACTCGTCGATTTCAACTTCCACTCCCACAAGTCTGGCAACAATCTGGTCGTCAGTCAGTTCGGCAGTCTGCTTGGCCCGCTCTCGTAGTTCACGACTATCTGTCTTTTCGAGCATCCCCCGAAAAATCGAAATAGCTTCTCGATAGTACGGCCCACGAGCATCGTCGAGCTGAGTCAATTCAGCCTCGACCGAATTCGTTTTCTCGACCGCTTCATTAAGCAACTTCAACTGCGTGTCTCGCTTGGCTTGAAGCCTTTGCGTCTCCGCAATCTTATCCTGCAGCCCCAGTTTTCGCGCGACCTCGTCACGATGCCGCTCGAGTTCGTTCATCACGGTATCAAACGCTTCCCGATCCGCCGCAATAATTTCACGCATTTTCTCAGGCGTCTGCTTCAGAAACTCGTAGCTCTTTCGCGCTTGTTGATAGTTAATAAACTTTGCTAACCATCGGTCGGCACGTCGCGTGAAGCCTCGCTTGGAATATTGCTCGGTGCCAAAACGCTCGTCGTACAAATAACGGAACAGCGAACTTGCATCGTAGGCTGGCAGTTTGCGAGCCGCGTCCTGATCGATCTCTTGCAAATTAGCTTCCGCTCGCTCCAAGGCAGCTTCCGCGACAGCAGCACGATCCGAGAGTCGTACAAACTCGTCGGATTGACGAAGCGTTTGCTCGACTTGGTTGGCGATTTCCTGCTCGGATTCGATGGCTGCGTCTAATTCAACGTTCAACGTCATCAGCTCGGCTTCAAGCTGCTCGCGTCTCACATTCGCACTCGCCAGCGATTCACGAACACGGCGGCGATGATCTTCTTTTCGCATCAACACATCGGCGACACTTGAGCGGACCTCGATCCACGTTTCGCGAATCGCTTCGAGACTCAGTTCCGGCAAATAATGCTCGGCCAATTCGACCAATGCATCACCACGATGATCCTCGAGGTTGTCGCGTTCCCCTTTGGAGGACGAAATGCGTTGCCGTTCTTGCTCGAGCCGTGTTTGCGCATTGGCGTAGGCGTCAATCAATTGGCGATGAACCACAGGACCAGAAATGGGCATTTGCACTAAAACCTTAAAACGAAGCAGATCCAACCGAAACGCGAGCGAACCAGAACACTGGTAAGTCGACACACTGGCGAAAATATCAAGCGAAGAGATACCACAGCACGCCACTCGCGGCGGCAAGCGTGCCTGCGCCATACAAAATCCGATCTCGCCACACCCAACAATGGGCAATAAAGCTTTTCAATCCCGACTCAGGATCTTCATAAGTGTGAAGCGTCGACAAATACTGATCAATTGCCGCATCGATTTCGGCTTCGGTGACGTTGTCGCCCGAGAGTTGCGCGGCACGTGTTAATTTTTTGCGAAGGTTCGTCCGCACGTCATCGTGACGAAACATCACTTCGGCGGTTTCACGCTTGTCCCTCATCTCGCGAGCGACGTCCATCACTCGCAATGTTTCATCGAGTGTCAAGTTCTGGCCAGGCAACTCGATCTGTGACATCGAATGCGGACGCGCACTGCGCGGAGCCTGTTGCTGTGCGTTGGCGTTGGGCATAACACGTGGTGTCTAAGAAACGGGGAAACGGGCAAGAACGCGAAAGGTGACGCTGCATGTCGCTTGCTTATTCTATGCAATCGTTCCTTTTTGCAGAGTGTGTTGGATGCGAGAGTGAAGCAAAAACGTTTAGTTTCCGGTTAAATGAGGCGGCACGACGATCGTGCGGGAATCAAACGGACACAGATCAAGGCAAAAAAAACAAGCGAACAGGGCGCTCGGCGCCACGACTCTCTGGCCACCCTGGTATGATTGCCATGCGGGCTTGTTGCCCCTAACCTAATGAGTGCAAAGACTTATCTCACCGGCACCCTAATGCCAATCATTTGTGGAGAATCACGGCATGTCCGATCAAGCTCAAGCGTCCGCACCCGAACCCCAAAAGAGTGAGACTCGCTCGGCCGCCGAAGTGGCGAAAGAACGCGATTCCAAATCGATGCGTGAGTATCTTGACCGCGCCTTGGATGTCTTGAAAAAATTCGGCGGCGATAGTGCGAACGAGGCACCGCAAGAACTGATCTCATTGCTCGAGAATGTTCGCCACTTGGACGAAGGCAAAGTGATTGCGATCGCCGAGGTGATTAAACACATGAGTTCGTTCAACGCCCTTGTACGCGAAAATGTCGAAAGCATCCAAATCGGCAATCGCTACATGGAGATCACTCAAATGTTCGACTCGGTTCGCGAGGACAGCAAGCGGCTAATCGGTCAACTTGACGACGGCAAAATCAGCGGCACCGAAAAAGTTTCTAACTGGTGGATGAAACTCCGCCGCGGATCGCCAAACGATCGCTTTGAAAAGATCGTCGAGATCTACGGCGACGTGGCCAAGGACACCAAGGCTGCGCTGAAGACAGAAGAGCTGATCATGGATGCCTATATCGATTTCCGTTTCGCACTGAAAGAAGCTGAAATCCTTGCTCGCGAATTGTTGGATATGCAAGTTCCGATTCTCGATGCAGCGAAGGCGAACTTGTCGACCGCGCAGGCAGCACTCGACAACTACTCCGAAAGTGACGAAGGAGGCAAGAGTAAGGCGGAACTGGCGCGTGATGAGTCACGTCATCGTTATGAGAAAGAAGACGAAACGTATCAACTGCTCAAGGACATCGCCGAAAACTTGCAGATCGGTTACGACGTCGGCGAAACGCTGATCACCAAGCTAAAGCAAACGCACGACGTGAAGGAACGCGTTTTCCGTCGTTCGGTCACCTTCTTTACCACCAACGAACACGTCTTCACGATCCTTGGCACGGTCTACACCAGCCAACACGGGTTGCACGAAGTCACCCAGGCCACCGAGGCGATGAAGGCGGGCGTGAACAAGGGACTCGAGGACGTTGCCACGCTCGGCCGCGAGCTTGAACGTGCCGCTTTGAAGGCAGGCTACGGCAGCACGATCGATCCAGAATCGGTTCAGAAGCTGGTCGACGCGATCAGCGGATTCCAAGTCGAGTCGTTGGAGATGATTGCCGAGCTGCGTCGCGAAAGCGAAGAGAGCACCAAGGCGATTCGCAAGAGTGTCGAAGAGGGCAAGAAAAAGTACCAGGAAACACTCGCACGCCATGCCCGCGGCGAGCTAGGCAAGAGCTAACGCTCGGGACTTCAAAGGTAGCGAAAGTCGCGAAGACTTTCGTTTTTTCCGGACGGTCCGAAACTCTCACGTGAGTTCCGCTACCGTAAAATGGTGCGGTAATGCTACACGAGTGGCCTGGCAATATTGAATCTTCGGGTAGCGGACGAGGCCAACCCTAAATTCATCCCTGACAAACTAAGAGCCCGACAAACGACTGGACCGGCCGAAACTCTTGGCGAGTTTCGCTACGGAATGAGCGGAGAACATCGTTGAAGCTCTAGTCCTGTGTGCTGAACCGATGTACGGTCACTTCGTTTAACGTTTGGCCCGGCCGCAGCAGGGTGCTGGGAAACGATTCGTGATTCGGTGCATCGGGGTAATGCTGGGTCTCGAGGCAGAAGGCTTCGTGACCGCCTGCGCCCGCGGAGTGCTCGTTGCCAGGCAGATGGTTGGCGGTGTAGAGCTGCATGCCAGGCTGAGTGGTTTCAATTTCCAGCACCCGGCCCGACTTTGGATCGACCACTTTCGCCGCTTTTCGGAGGGTCCCTGCCTCGCCACGAACGACGTAACAATGGTCGTAGCCTTTCGTCGCGGGAAGTTTTTCGATGCGATCGCCGAGCGCCGTCGGTTTGCGGAAATCGAGCACGCTGCCGTCCAGGCTGTTTAGCTTTCCGGTCGGGATCAAATCGTCGTCGACATCCAACGCCTCATCCGCTTCGATCGTGGCAACGTGATCCAGGGCGGTGCCGCTGCCGGTGCCCCCCAAATTCCAGTAGCTGTGGTTGGTCAAATTGATGTGGGTCGGAGCGTCGGTGGTCGCGGAAAACGCGATCCGCAATTCGTTTTGGTCGTTCCAGCTGTAATCGACGGTGGCGTTGACGGTGCCGGGAAAGCCTTCTTGGCCATCGGGGCTGGTCAAATGAAAGCGAACGCCGACGGAATCATCGTTCTGATAGCTTTCACCCTGCCAAAACTGGTAGGTAAAGTTCTTCTTGCCACCATGCAGCATGTGTTTTCCATGATTCAGGGTGACTTGGTAATCTTTGCCGTCGATCGTAAACTTTCCATTTCCGATCCGGTTACAGAAACGCCCCACGGTGCTGCCAAAGTAGGGATGCCCCGACAAATAGGGCTTGAGCTCTGAAAATGCCCAGTTGACGTTTTCGACTTTGCCTTTTGAATCGGGGACGTTCACGTCCAAGAGTGTGGCTCCCCAATTCATCACCGAAACCGAATTGCCTTGCGAATTGGTCAACGTAAACCGTGTGACTTCGTCGCCTGCGGGCGTTGTTCCGAATCGGCTTGTTTCAATTTTCATGGTCGGCGGAGCTTTGGCTATCGTGAAGGAAGGAACAAGAATGGCCAGCAAAAAGGCACTGAATTTGAAGTATGAATTTAACATGACGCCTCTTTTTTGAGTATGTGCCACAATCGATTCGGGCACGAACGGGGCAAAGTCCAGCAATCCTTGACATTATGACTACCACATTTCAAACACGACCGCTCACGATTGGCAACGTCTCGATTGGATTTCCCGTCGTTCAGGCGGCACTATCGGGCTACAGCGATTTGCCGATGCGGGTGATCGCTCGCCGCCACGGGGCCAGCTATACCGTTTGCGAGGTGATGCTGGATCAGTTTTTGGTGGCGCTGAGCAAACGCCAGAAAACCAAGCACTTCCTCGAAATCGATCCCGACGAACCGCCGGTGGGTGGCCAATTGATGGGCGCCGAACCGGAACAGTTCTCCGCCGGCGCGATGAAGTTGGTCGAAGCCGGATTTGACATCATTGACGTCAACTTCGGTTGCCCCGTCAAAAAAGTGCTTGGGCGTTGCCGTGGCGGTTTCCATCTGTCGCAGCCCTCCGCCGCGATCGAGATCCTCCGGCGGACTCGCGATATCGTTCCTGATCACATTCCCGTCACGGTCAAGATGCGACGTGGGATGGATGATACCGCCGAATCACGGGACGCATTCTTCGAGATTCTCGATGGCGCCATGGACGCCGGGCTTGCAGCGGCCACGGTTCATGGACGCACGGTCAAGCAGCGGTACAACGGTCCGAGTCGCTGGGAATTTCTGACGGATGTGAAGCAGTACGTTGGCGACCGACTGAAAATTCTCGGCAGCGGCGATTTGTTCTCCGCCGCCGATTGTATGCGAATGCTCGAACAAACCGGGATCGATGGAGTCACGGTGGCTCGTGGCGCGATCGGTAATCCGTGGATCTTTACTCAGGCCGCAGCACTCGCCAACGGCGACCCGCTGCCACCGCCGCCGACGCTGCACGAGCAAGCACGCGTGATCCAAGAACATGTCGATCTTTGCGAGCGGACGTACACGCCCGAGCGAGCGCTGCTGCTGATGCGAAAGCACTGTATCAAGTACTCGCAAAGCCACCCGAACCACGAAGCAGTGCGTCATGAATTGGCGCGCGTACGAGAGCGTGTCGACTTCGACGCCGCACTTCAGCGTCACTACGGCACCGATGGTCCCGGTCGCTACGTCCCTGAGGATTATCACCGCAAAGAAGCCGAGTAGCTCGTGGCGAACACTCCTAGGCCGGCCAAACTCGGACAACTCGCATCCACCGCGATCTGCGGCAACGACATCACATCGTCATGCCTCTATGTTTCGGCACTGGCGATCGGCTACGGCGGACGTTGGGCCCCCGTTTGCTTGGTACTCGTCGCTGCGACACTGTACCTTTTCCGCTCTATCTATGCCGAGGTCGTTGGCGCACTTCCGCTCAACGGCGGTGCGTACAACGCATTGCTCAATACGACCAGCAAGTACCGGGCTTCGATCGCCGCTTGCTTAACGGTGTTGTCGTACATGGCAACCGCAGTGATCTCGTCGAACGAAGCAATGCATTATCTGCATTCGATCTGGAACGGACTTCCGATAATCGCTGCGACGATTGCACTTCTCGCGTTCTTTATGATCCTTTCGATCATTGGCATCACCGAGTCGTCCAAGCTGGCGATCGGAATTTTTCTGTTTCACCTTACGTCGATGGTGTTACTAATCATTCTTGGCGTGTTCGCTGTAACGAGCGTAGGTACCGAAGTACTCTGGAACAATCTCAAGACACCCGGATCCGATGGTTTTGGTCCCGCGTTATTCTTTGGTTTCGCAGCAGCAATGTTGGGTATATCTGGCTTTGAGTCGTCGGCGAACTTTGTCGAGGAACAAGCTGATGGAGTCTTTCCCAAAACACTTCGTAACATGTGGATCGCAGTCACGCTGCTCAATCCCGGAATGGCATTGTTGGCACTCGCACTTGTTCCGATCATCGAGGTTCGTGAGCAATTCCAAAACGATCTCTTGTCTCACATGGGACATGTCGCAGGCGGTGATTGGTTGTCGTGGTTGATTGGAATTGATGCAGTGTTGGTCCTCAGCGGTGCGACGCTGACCAGTTACGTTGGCGTTACGGGGTTGGTCAAACGGATGACCCTCGACCGCTGTTTGCCCAGCTTTCTATTGAAGGAGAATCGCCGAAAAACACCGCACCGAATCATAATGATGTTTTTCGCCTTGAGCGTTTCGGTGTTACTGATCACCCATGGAGAACTGAAATCGCTGGCGGCGGTTTATACCCTTTCGTTTCTGTCTGTGATGATACTGTTTGCGATCGGGAATCTTCTGCTGAAGGTGAAGCGTGCCAAATTGCCTCGTCCATCAAGTGCGTCGTACTTGACGGTCCTGCTCGCAATGGCTGCGGTCGGGATCGCCATCATGGGCAATGCGAAACTCAATCAACACTACTTGATCGTGTTCTTGGAATACCTTGTGCCAACGGTGTTAGTCGTAACGCTAATGTTGACTCGTGTTCAAATCCTAGAATTGTTGGTGTTTTTTCTGGATGAAGTTCGTGGCAAGATTACGCGAGAGAAACAGGATGCGATGGAGCAGAATGATCGCGACTCCGCAGCTTGGTGGGGAATCTTAACTCGCCGGCTGAATCAGTTTGATAAGCGAATTCATAATCTACTGGATCACATTCGCAGTCAACGAATCGTGTTTTTCACACGCGGTGATAACTTGCCGAATCTAAACAAAGTGATTCAGTACATCCAGGACAACGAGCATACCGAACGGGTTAAATTGGTGACCCTCTATGAAGACGAAGTCGATATTCCGCCTCGATTAATTGAGCATGTCCGGTTTTTGGATGAAACGTATCCCGAGATCGATATTGAATACGTAAAGGTGAAGGGTGAGTTTACACCCGAGCGGGTTGCGTCACTGGCAAAAGAGTGGAACATTCCGACCAACTTAATGTTCATCGGATCGCCCAGCGGCGCGAGCCTGAAATACCGCTTGGAAGAATTCGGAGGAGTGCGTCTAATTATTTGAGCGGTCAAAGCGACCGCCGATTCGCCGGCTTCGACGCAGTGATTTGGGTAGCACAGTGACTTGTGTAGCTCAGCGACTTGGGTTGAAGATTGGTAAGGGCGATGGGCAATTTTTACTCTTGCTCGTCCTCGTCGCTTCCGCCGTCGCCTTCTTCTTCGTTTTTGTATTGGTCGAGGCGGCGATACAACGTGCGAGCCCCAATTTTCAATATCTTGGCGGCCTCTTCGCGATTCCCACCGGTCAATTTCAGCGTCTCTTCGATCGCCCATCGCTCGACCATGCTGAGCGGTTGACCGATCAAGTTCGATTCGCCGCCGCCCACCAGTGCTACCGGTTCGGCGCTCTCGGGGGCCTCGTCGGCCAATTCGGGTGGCAAGTCGTCGATATCGAGAGAGCCATCGGTATCGAGCACCACCATCGTTTCGACAAAGTTGCGAAGCTGGCGAATGTTGCCCGGCCAATCGTAGGCAAAGAACCGCTTGGTCACGGCGGGCGTAAAGTGGGCGGTCGGCCTTTCATGGCGCCGCAAAAACATCTTGCGGAAATGATCCATCAATGGGATCACGTCGTCACGTCGTTCACGCAGCGAGGGCAATTCCACCGTGACGACTTTCAAACGAAAGTATAAATCGTTGCGGAACACGCCCGTTTCAATCATGTCTTCCAACGGCCGATTGGTCGCGGAAATCAGCCGCACGTTGACTTTGATCGATTTATTGTCACCAACGCGAGTGATCTGGCTTTCCTCGAGCACACGCAACAGTTTGATTTGCGTGCTCATCGGCATGTCACCGACTTCGTCTAAGAACAACGTCCCACCGTTGGCGTATTGAAACGCTCCGACCCGATCGGCGACCGCGTCGGTGAACGAGCCTTTGACGTGACCAAACAGTTCACTTTCAACAAGATTCTCGGACACCGCGCGAGTGTTCAGCGCCACGATGCGTTTGTTCCGGCGGGGACTGTTTTGATGAATCGCCTGGGCAATCATCTCTTTGCCCGTCCCGCTTTCGCCAGTGATCAACACGGTGGCGTCCGTGATGGCGATCCGTCGCAAGCGATCGATGACGCCTTTCATCTTGTCGCTGGTGTAGATGATCCCCTCGAAACCGAAGCGTTCATCAAGTCGCTGCATCAGTTCGGTGTTTTGCCGACGCAGCGCGACCGCATCGGCCGCTTTCTCCACGATCGCACGCAATCGCGCCGGAGTGATCGGTTTTTCGAGGAAGTTAAACGCACCTTTTTGCATCGCTTCGACCGCGATCGGAACGGTCGCGTGACCGGTCACCATCACGACTTCGCAATCAGGCAACTGCTTGGTTGCGAGTTTCAGAATCTCCATCCCGTCGACGTCGTTCATCACCATATCGGTGATGATGATGTCGTAAGTCTCGCGTTCGACAAGCTTCGCTGCCTCGGGGCCACTCGTCGCCACTTCGCACTTGTAGCCGACCTTTTCCAGGCTTTCGGTCATCGCCCGAGCGTGGGCGGCCTCGTTGTCGACCACTAGCAAGCGAAGCTCACCCGGATCGTACAATCGGGCCGAATCATTGGATGCGGTTAGTTTGGCTGACTCGTCACTCATGGATCACTCATTGTGGAACCGGTCTCGCAGATTGGCGAACCAATCTAGCGAGACCGCAGCGCGGGGCTAAAACAGGCCTCGATTTGATTACAGCGACCGGGCGTAACGGGTTTGCAGCGATTCGACTTCCATCGAACCTTCCCGCATCGCTATCATGGCTCGAATCGCGGCATCGGCGGCGGCCACCGTGGTTATACATGGTACGCCGGATTGAACTGCCGCAGCACGAATTTTGCCTTCGTCCGTGCGTGCTCCCTTGCCGCTCGGAGTATTAATGATCAACTGCACGTCGCCATTTTTCAAGTGATCGATCAAGTTGGGATGCCCTTCGGCAAGCTTCTTGACGCGAGTCACCTTGACTCCTTCGGCCTCTAACTTGGCAGCCGTGCCGCTGGTGGCCAGCAACTCGAATCCAAGTTCGCATAAATCTTTTCCAAGGGTCACGACCGATTCTTTGTGCCGTGGCGCGAGGCTCAGGAAAATCTTGCCCGACTCAGGTAGCACCGAGCCGGCTGCGATTTGGCTCTTCGCAAACGCGAGCGAAAACTTCTCGCTAATCCCCATCACTTCGCCGGTACTTCGCATTTCAGGGCCAAGCACGATATCGACGCCGCTAAATTTGCGGAACGGGAACACGCTTTCTTTGATCGACACGTGACGTGGAATCGGTTCCTCGGTAACCCCTTGCTCTTTCAGCGAGATTCCGGCCATCACCTTAGTCGCAATATTTGCCACTGGAACGCCCGTCGCCTTGGCCACAAACGGCACGGTTCGGCTAGCACGCGGATTGACTTCGAGGATGTAGAGCGTCGGTTTGTTGTCTTCCATCTTGATCGCGTACTGAATGTTCATCAAACCGATGACGTTCAATCGCATCGCCAATCGCTTCGTGGTTTCGCGAATTTCCGCCAAGATCGGCTGCGTCAAACTAAACGGAGGAATCGCACATGCCGAGTCACCCGAGTGCACGCCGGCTTCTTCGATGTGTTCCATGATCCCCATGATCACGCAATCGGTGCCATCCGCGACGGCGTCGACATCCACTTCGGTGGCGTCTTCGAGGAAGCGATCGATCAATACGGGTTGTCCATCGGCCACGATAAACGCTTCGGCAACGTAACGCTCGAATTGCGATTGGTCATAACAAATTTCCATCGCACGTCCGCCGAGGACAAAGCTAGGACGCACAAGGGAGGGGAAGCCAATCTTCTTCGCTTCACGGCGAGCTTCGTCCATGTTGCGAGCGATCCCGCTCGGTGGCTGACGCAGCCCAAGTTCTTCGACCAGTTTTTGGAACAACTCGCGGTCTTCGGCAGCTTCGATTGTTTCGACGCTTGTCCCGATAATCGGCACGCCGGCTTCCTTGAGTCCACGTGCAAGATTCAAAGGTGTTTGGCCACCGAACTGAGCGATCACGCCGTCCGGTTTGATCTCGTCACAGATGTTCAGGACGTCTTCGATCGTCAATGGCTCGAAGAACAGCAGGTCGGACGTGTCGTAATCGGTACTGACGGTTTCGGGATTGCTGTTCACCATCACGCTTTCGATACCAATTTCACGTAATGCGAAACTGGCGTGGCAACAGCAGTAATCGAATTCGATTCCTTGCCCGATTCGGTTTGGCCCACCGCCCAGAATGATGACTCGTTTCTTGTCACCCGTGCGTGGCGGAAGTTCGTCCTCGTGTTCGTAGGCACTGTAGTAATACGGCGTGTAGGCCTCGAATTCGGCGGCACAAGTGTCCACACTCTTGAAGACCGGTTTAACGCCGTGGCTCAAACGTTTGGCACGAACTTTTAGTTCGGTCGTGGACGTCATTTTGGCGATTTGGCGATCCGAGAAACCGAACCGCTTTGCTTGCCAGAAGTCATCACGCGTCATCGTGTCGATGGAGCCGATTGCACGTATCCGGTCCTCTTCCTCAACGATTTGGAACATGTGATCCAGGAACCAAGGGTCGATATGAGTGAGCGAGTAGATCTCGTCCATCGACATGCCGGCCTTGATCGCGTACCGCATGTAGAAAATACGCTCGGCACCCGGCGTGCTTAACTTGGCAACGATCTCGTCCATGTCGGACTGATTCTCGGTGCCCCATGTGTCTTTGTTGTCGCATCCCAAACCAAAGGCACCGACTTCCAAGCCACGCATCGCCTTCTGTAGCGATTCCTTGAACGTACGTCCGATCGCCATCGTCTCACCGACACTCTTCATCTGAGTCGTCAATGTCGCGTCGGCTTCGGGGAATTTCTCGAAGGCAAAGCGTGGCATTTTGGTGACGACATAGTCGATCGTCGGTTCGAAACAGGCCTTGGTCTTCTTGGTGATGTCATTGGGAAGTTCCCAAAGCAAATAACCGACCGCCAATTTGGCTGCAATCTTTGCGATCGGATATCCGGTGGCCTTACTGGCCAATGCACTCGATCGGCTGACGCGCGGATTCATTTCGATGACGATCATGCGTCCCGTTTTCGGTTCGATCGCAAACTGGATATTGCTACCGCCCGTCTCGACGCCGATTTCGCGAATCACCGCCAACGAAGCATCTCGCATTCGTTGGTATTCTTTGTCCGACAATGTCTGGGCCGGGGCAACGGTGATCGAGTCGCCGGTGTGAACCCCCATCGCATCAAAGTTTTCGATGCTACAAATGATGATGCAGTTGTCGTCGCGGTCGCGGACGACTTCCATCTCGTATTCTTTCCAACCGATGATCGATTCTTCGATCAACACTTCAGTGACAGGCGATTGATCGAGCCCGTTTTGGACAAGCGAATCAAACTCGTCGCGGTTGTACGCAATCGCCGACCCTGAACCGCCCATCGTAAAGCTGGGCCGCACCACGGCAGGCAAGCCTACTAACGCGAGTGCCTCGCGAGCTTCTTGCAAAGTATGAACGGTGCTTCCGATGCAGACGTCCAAGCCAATCTTTTCCATCGCTTCCTTGAACTGGTCTCGCTCTTCCGCCTTGGCGATCACCTTGGCGTTGGCACCGATCATCTCGACGCCATATTTTTCCAAGACGCCGTTGGCTTCGAGATCCATCGCCACGTTGAGTCCGGTTTGTCCGCCCAGAGTTGGCAGCAGGGCGTCGGGGCGTTCTTTAGCGATGATTTTCTCGACCATCTGCCATGTCAGCGGTTCGATATAGGTCGCGTCCGCGGTTGCGGGATCGGTCATGATCGTCGCAGGGTTGCTGTTGACCAGGACGACCTCGTAGCCTTCTTCGCGTAAAGCCTTACACGCTTGTGTACCGGAATAATCAAATTCACAAGCCTGCCCAATTACGATCGGACCACTACCAATAAGCAGGATTTTCTTGATATCGTCTCGACGAGGCACGGAGTTTTCCCGAATTGTTGGGGGATGGAGGTTGGTTCGAAATCCGACACGCGGGGACAGCGGGCGATCCGGCAGTGGGCAATTCAGAAGAAAAACCACGCCTCCGCGGCTGCTAAACCAGGCGCATGCAAATTGCCGCAAAGAATAGCAAAGAATCGTGAGTTGCCGTAGTGGTCGCTCCGCTCAGAAACGCCTTGCGTGATTCATCTGGGCTTTGGACTCACGTTTAGGGAACGTGAGCCCAGCACGACCCGCCCCGGCAAACTCGCTACGGCCGGCTCCAAAACGCCCGGAAATCGTGCACGCGATCGAGATGCGGGGCATTCAAACGATCTGTCTGGTCAGCTTGTTCCGTCTGCTGCCGCGTGGGGGGATAGGTTAACATTTGCTTAAACGGCAACGGCCCCGCACTTTGCCCACTCAGCGTGTTCAGATCGGCGTCCTTGTCCCAGCCAACACAGTGCAGGACAAAGTCGCGTTTCCAGCCCGGCGGCGGTGCGTCGGCGGGAACGCTGAACTGCAACGCAATCTCATCGCCGCTGCCCATCACCACCATCGCGTCATCCCAGGCAGCCAACAATCCAGCACAATCGCCGTACCGCGAAAAACGTCCGGTTAGCGGTGGCCATTTGGGCGACACGCTGTTTTGCTTGTAATCATACGTTTCCGGGGCCAGTGGCGATTCTTTGACTCGCTTCGAGAAACCGCGGTAATCAAGCTTCGCGTCGATCAGCGAAAGCGAATGCGTCTGGTAGGCCGCCGGTTCGGACTGGACCGCCACTTGGGCTGCGTCCCAATAGATCTGGGCCGAGGTGCGAACCCGCAGCCGAGGATCCTCGCGGTTGATTGCATCGGTCACGTCCACGACGATCGTTTTGGTCTTGCCGCCGGGGAAGCCAACAAACGGAATCACTTTCCGCCATCCACTCGTTTCTTCCGCGTCCGGAACCCACAACGAAGGAAACTCAATCGGTTGCAATTCGGGGTTCTGATCGATTTGGATATTGAGCGATGTGTCGGTCGGCAAAATCCAGCCTGTCAAAACCAAGTAGATCGATTCACTCGATTCCGAGTCTTTCGGTAAAAATTCGGAGCCAAAATCAACGTCGATCCAATGAGGCTCGCACAGCCCTTGACGTAATCGCCGATCAAATCCTTGTACGTATTTCTGGTCGATCTGAGTTAGCTTTTCGCTGACGTCGCGGCCTTGGGTGTCCACGGCGTGTTCCAGCTTTATCACATTTTGATCGTCGAACGCATAAATCGTCGGTGTCGCAATCTCCGCAGGCCCCACTTTCTCGTTGGTCCAAATGTCGATCGCCTCCGGGTGATCGACCGCTACCAGCGAGACATGATCAAAGTAGGCCACTTCCCAAAGTTCTTCGGTGATCCGTAGTTCGTACTTGCCATCTCGCTCGCGGACGTAATCGCCGTCGACTTTCAAATATTCCCAGGGCCGATCTCTTGCCACGACGCCGTCGGCGACTTGCAGTCCCAACGGAGCGGCCCATAAACAATCGGTCACAAATGCATACTGCTGGCCATCCCAGGCATACAAATAGGGGCACGACCCTTTGAGCGTCTGCTCTTCTTCGACCAAGGCGTCTATTTTCGGGGCGCGAATCGTTTGCGTTAATCCGTTGGGAAAAATCACTCGCAGCGAAGCCGAGCCTGAAAACGAACCGAGACCAAAATGGGTGACGGGCGAGCGGATCACTTCTGCACGGTAATGCGGCCCAAATCGCAGTTCGACGACCGAACC
Source organism: Novipirellula methanifontis (assembly GCF_052161655.1). Classification (GTDB taxonomy): domain Bacteria; phylum Planctomycetota; class Planctomycetia; order Pirellulales; family Pirellulaceae; genus Novipirellula. The sequence continues at coordinate 2,507,515 of NZ_CP197418.1, read as the reverse complement.
GATTGCGTAGTGATTCACACGTCCACTGCTGGCGTTATTGTCGTCGATTCCGCGAAAACGGACGTCGAGGTAGTGGCCTGCGGATGCGGTCTGATTGAGCGAAACCAGAGCGTTGCCCTCACGAACTCCCACAACGTCCAGCAGTCCGTCTGCGTTGAAATCGGCAACGCAAAGCGAGGTCTCGCCCAGCGATGAGCCGATTTCTTGCAGGGACGAATCGGGGGCCGTGCCAAGTCGAAATGCGGACGCGGATGATTCGCTCGACCGCAACACGTCGGCCAGGATGTCGTTGTTAAAGTCGCCAACCAGCATCGCATCGCCCGTTTGCTTGGTTGACTGCACATGATCCACCGTCCAACTGCCGGCAGCGGCCGTTTGCGAATACACGACCATTGTCGCATCGGTAGCACCCACGACGACATCCCACGAAACATTGCCGTCCACGTCATCGATCGCGATCGAGTGAGCCGCAGCGATCTTCGGAATCTCCGCTAGTTCACGATAACGAAATTGCAGATGCAGCAAGTTTTCGACCAAGCCGACTTGGCCTGCGTCGTCGAGTGTCACCACGTCCAGGTCAAGATCGCGGTCAAGATCCACCATTTCCATGGCAATGATATTGGTCGTTTTCGATAGTGAGGTTGCCGCGTCGGCAGAGGCCGCTTCAAAAAAGGTCCGATTGCCTCGATTGACGAACACGCGCAGCCCCTGGTTCTTGGTCGCCAGCATCAAATCCAAATCGCCGTCGCCTTCCAAATCGCCCGCGATCGCCGCTGTGACCTCGGTGATCTCTTCGAGACCCGTTGCTTTGTCGACGATTTTCAAGCGATCGCTATCCGCGGTTTCCGCTCGCCCGTCGACGGCAACCAACCTGACACCGTCGCTACCAAAAGCGACCAACGTTACCACCGTGTTATGCCGGGCTCCCGAAACGACTTGGTTTCCCGCTTCACTGGAACCGCTTGTCTGGCTCACTTGAATCCGACTCGGATCGCTGCTGTCGACCATGAATAAATCGGCTGCCAGCAATCCGGCGACAGGCATCCCCAACTCAAGCGACGCAAACGGGCTCCATTTCCCTGCGTCGTTCTTGATCAGCGTCAACGTTCCCGAGGACGAAGCTGCGGCGACATCGGGCACAAGATCCAAATCGAAATCAACCGGCATCACCGCCCTGATCTCTGCTGAATCGAGAATCACGTTGCTGTTAAATTGAAGCGGGGCCGCGTCAAGTTTTGCAGGCGACTGGGCGGCGATTTCAGCTGCGACGCGTCGCAGTGAATCAAAACTTAATCGATCCAGCGGATGCGGTGCGGCACGACGTCGATCGGTTTTCACCAACTCGGTACTGTTGAGCACGTTGAACCACAACAGCATTTGGTTTTCCGCGGCGTTCCAGTCGGATGTCTTGATCGCATCAAGAATCTGTGCCACCAATTCGTCAGGCGTCAAACCGATCGGTTCGGTTTGGCGTCGCAGAGAAGGTTCGATTGAGCGTGCCAGACTAAGCGTTCGCGATACCGCGTCGGCCGCATCGGCAGACTTGATTGCAAGGTTTAACTTGGCAGCTCGCAGGGCAATGAACAGGTTGTCTTCATTTTGGTTGGACAGAATCGCAAGTGCCTGGGCGGCCTTTTTGCCCACATCGTTGGGCAAACCATCAATCGGGTCCTCCAGCTCATCCAAGACTTGAGTGAGCGGCCCGCCTAAAATGATCGACTCGGGACGTTTTCCCAAATCACCCTCGATCGCGGCAACAAGCCGGTCAAAGATTTCCTTGCGCAGCGTGCGAGTCATCGTCGCTGGCAATAACGAGGCTTCGTGGAGATCGACGCGGCTTTCCAGCCACACCGCGATGACCGGGTTGTCGCCAACGGCTGCGAAATCCTTGATCGATTTCCGTGCCGCATCGATCGCTTGCGGCAATTCCCTGCGAGCGGCCTGTTTTTCCGAAGCATCTAATAGCGAGTTGTTGGCCTTTTCCGTCAACACGTCCACTCGCAATACACGATTCAGCGCCCGATTCAGTGCAATGGACGCATCTTCGGGCGACTCCTCGTACAGCGTGCTCCAATCCTCGTCCGCTGCCGCCGACTCAAAATTTTCGGTGGCTGCCAGCGCGTCTCGCGTCTTTTGCAGTCGAGCGTTCGCTTCGCTCGATGCTGCGACCGCCGCAGCTTCACCTCCCGAACGCCTGACAATTAAGACCACTGCAATGACCAAAGCCAGAGCGACGACCAGCCCTAGTACAAGTTTCAAATTTTTCATCGCCGTTTCGCCTTACATCCGTGGCTTGACTTGCTTGCTCTCAAGATCAAACTCGTAAACTTGCAACTGTTTTGGATCGGCAACAAAAAGCGATTTCTCACCCAGCGAAATTCCAACAGGACCAACGAGCGGATCGCCAACGTGCCATGCCTCGGTCTTGCCATCCGCCGTGAACTTCCACACGCTCTTGCCGTAGCCGTCGGTCACGAAGCCATGGTCACCCGCCCAGACGAGGCCATTGGGATATTGGAACGGACGCCCCGAAACAATGGCTTCACTTTTCTTTTCATCGACATCAATTCGATGAATCGCTTCGTCATCGGGGGTGACCGCCCAAAGTTTTCCATCGCCGTCAAACGCTAGTCCCCTCGCATTGACGCGAACCACCAATTCAGGGTCGCCGCCTTCGATCGGGAACCGCAACACGGAGCGTTTCTCGGCATCACCGACATAGACCGTCTTTTTGTCGGGCGAGACCGCAAGGGCCATCGCGATCCCTACGCGGGCGTTGCACAGCGGCTTTGGTTCCGCATCTTTTTCCGCGATGTGATAGACCTCGCGGGTCGCCGAATCACCCACCAGGATGCCTGACTCGGGATGCATCACGATGCAACGGGGACGATTCATCGGATGCCGTAGCAAATTCGATCCTCGCACGAACACGGTGCGTCCACCTTCGCCAATCTTCCAAACCCCCGGCAAATCAAGATCCACCACGTACAAATCGCTCGCGTCCGCCACCACATTCAGCGGGTATTTGGGCTCGGCCGTTTCTGCTTTTGCCGCAGTTTCCTTGGCTTCGTCGGTTTCTTGAGCGACCACCAGGTTCGGCAGACAACAGACGAGTGCAAAGAGCGTGGAAAAAAGGTGAGGACGAGAAAGGAGTGCGCAGCTCATGAATCAGAATCTCTCTAAAAACGAACGGTATTCATCCACCGATGGAAGAGCGTGAAGCACGTCGCTCAGTAAATGCGATTAATCAGCGGTCATTTAGTGAGCCGACGGCGCTAGCGGGCTGTTGATTTAGTGAGCCGCTCGCGCGTGAGCGGCCGGGTTCCACGCATTACCCGGTGCCTTACGGCCCACGGCTCACTAATGCGATTTACATTTCGATTAAATCAACAGCCCGCAAGCCGCAGGCCTGTCCATTTTGTAGGAAACTTGCCCGCGGCTAACGCCGTCGGCTCAGGTCATATTATCGAATGACCCATTTTGTCCTGCTTAGTATAGCGAGTCCGCTTCGTAGGGCAGTACTACTTCGCCGCGGTTCGGTGGTACATATTGGGAATCGGCGGCGTAAATAGTCCCACACGGTTCAGCGGTGAGATCGTTTGCCGGATTTGGGCAACAAATGCGTCCACATCGCTGTCAATTTCGAGGGCATCACGCTCGACGAGCGAGCGAAGTTCGCCAGTCAGTTCGTTGACGCAATCCGCAACCAAGGGCTGGCCCGCTGCAAGAAATCCCATCCCATTTTCGTCGCCAGCGTCCCCTTCGTTATCGTGAAAAGTTTGCTCGAAGGTGGTTGCCACGGCAAAGTAGATCATGCTCCAGGCAGTAAACAAGCGGAAATCACGCAGTCCGACGTAGCACCCCCAAACTAGTTTGTCGATCATCCGCAACTCGTTTCGCACGGCGTCGCTATAGGCTTGCAGCGACTCGGGCTGCGTCGCCCGCATCTGTGTCAGCAAAATTTGTGAAAGCCGCTGTACGCCACTGATCGAATGGGCGATGCCGGTGCTGTGCAGCGGATCAATAAAGCCGGCCGTAAACGGAAGCGCCGCCCAATCGCGTCCCGCCGCGACCGAAGCCAATCGTTGCAATCGATCCGTCTGGAATACGCGGCCCGGAAACGAGGCCAGTCGGGCATCGCCCAGCAATTCGCGAAGAACCGGTCGCTCGTCAATTATCGCACTTAAATTGTGTTGCTTGGCACGTGAACTGGAGTGCGTATTATGCGTCTCGTCAAACACGAACCCGACACTGGTTCGGGCGTTTTCAAAACGCAGGTTCCACATCCATCCATCGGAAAACAAGTGGTGCACCGCAGAATCCTCGGCGACAAACGGATAGTCGCTCCGCTTCACTCCGCGTGAATCAAGCCAACCACTGAGTGATCGCACCCCGTCGAAGTGCGAATACGTCGCCGACGAATGAGTCAGCAATGATTCGGTTTCGTCGCGCACGCCCAATTTGCGTAGCAGCAGACGATTGCCACCCGTCGCGTCGACAATAAAAGACGTGGCTAGCGTTTCGTTGCCGCGATCCTTTGTCAAACTTAGTCGCCAATCGTTATCCGCCAAATGATCGATCGAGTTGACTGTGGTGTTCAGCCAAGCCGAGACGCCGCATTTCTTACCGACGTCAAAGAAGTACGCATCCACGTCGGCCCGATACCACTGAGTATCCGCGACTTCACGCGACTCGCTCGCAGACACCAATAGTTCGTCACGATGATCGCTGCGAGCCACAAATTCCTCGTCGCCCCCGTGACAGAAATAGCTGAAGCCTCGTTTGCAACCACAAACCAATTCGGGCATCGATTTCCGCCACGATCCAAAACGGGTGAGCGCACGCAGTTCGTCAAGCTGATACCGTTGCACTAGGTGCTCGAGCAGGAAATCGGCGGCGGGCGTCGACGATTCTCCGATGGCAAAGCGAGGGTGTTCGCTGCGATCGACGATCGCGACTCGCATGCCTTGTTTAGCAAGGATCATCGCCAGCAAGCTGCCCGCGAATCCGGCACCGAGCACGACGACGTCATAGTTGTTTGGATTTCGAGTCGATGGCACCGCGTTACTCCGGACATGCATCGCAAGAAATGGGCGGCGTTAGACGCTGGGTCAGATTCATATTGGCAAGCCGGGCGATGCGTGAGTCACGGCACGCGTCGCATGGAAAGAGTGTCTCGGCATCCCATAGATCCACAAACACTCGTCCTTTCTGCTTGGCGATGCCCACCTCGGCCACACGTTCCATCGACGCACCGCTTGGACGCGAAAAATCACCTTGCTCGGCGAGTTGTTCCATCACCCCGTTGCCCGACCGAGTGGGGATCACGACACAGCAATCGACACCTCGGTCAAAAGCGTAGTCGAGCGAACGAAGCGACCAGTCCATCGCCTCGGATTCGTCCAGGAACGGCGGTTTTTGCAGCAGGAATACACGTGTGCGAATTCCCTCGCTGTGGAGCCGAGTCGCTGCACAATCAAAGTCGTCGAGCGTCATCGATTTGTTCAGGCTCGCCAGAACCTCAGGGTGACACGTCTCCAGCCCAATGGCAATCTCCAATTGCGCTGGTGCAACGAGATCACGGAAACGCAGCACATCGTCGCTACAGAATCGTGGATGATTTTCGACAATCACCGTATCGAACCCGCGAACGAGTTCTGCGATCTCGGCATGGTCCTCGCGAGGAATCGCTCTCCGGTCAAAGAAGTTGCCGCTGTTGTAAAGTTTGATTTCGCGTGCCGCAGGCAGCGTCTGTAACGCCGTGCGGATTTGGTAGGGAATGTCGCCAACCTCAACGCTTTCAGTCAGCGTGTTTTTCCAGAGGTCACACATCAGACAGCGGAACGGGCATTCACGATTCGTCAAAAAAATCGTGGCCACGTCAACGACTTGGCGATCAGCGTTGCATTCGCGCTCGACCAACGCCGCGTAGGCGCGGCGAGCGTCCACCTCGTTACGAACAGTTCTCGCCGCAATGATCTGATCGGCAGTAAACCGGGGAATGGGCTCACGCATGAAGCTGCGTGAATTCGCGACGATACTCCGCTTCCGATCCGGGAAAAAAGTCGGCGTAGCGGTCTTTTGACGAAACACCGTGCTGGAATCGCCGTTTGGGAAAGACTGGCATTTCCAATCCCGTCACCGCCTTAATGCCACGACCCACGATTTCACCTTTGAGCGAATACAGTTTTTCGTGATCCCAATCGGTTAGTTCGATAAATGGAATCCCTTCGGCAACATCGATCACACTGGGCAGTGCGTAGGGGCTAAATCCGCTAAAGCCAAGTTTTCGCGCCGGAGCCCAGGATCGAACATGACCACGACTTTGGCCACCCGAGTACGTCTGCGAGTGTTTGACTGCATCGACGCCCCAACCTTCTTGGTAAAGCATCAAGTTGTTCAGCACACTGACGATCGTCAGTTCGGGATTCTCTTCGATCGGGTAGTCTTTCAAGTTTTCGTCGCCGCCATCGCCATCGACAAGGTATCGCCAATCGGGATAGCGAGCTCGAATGCCCTCACAGAGCGCCAGTCCCACGGTGGCCGCTTGGACATCAAGCGGCTTGTAGTCTTCGATCGTTGCGATCGCGTTGCGATAATTGATAGCCGAGACCGGAACGTCAATCGTTTCCAGAAACAATTGCAAATCGAGTTGTTTCAAAAACTCAACCGCTTGTTTTGCATCGTCCCCTTCGCCATCGACCGATAACGTGAACGCCTTCAACCGGCTCGGCGATTCACCACGGCGAAGCAGCAAATCGTACAGTACCAAAAACACCGACCCACTATCGATGCCGCCTGAGAACATCACGCCAATCGGTTCTTCGGGGCCGATGTGATCAAGCCATTGATCACACGACTTGGCCAGCTGTCCGATGTAGGCTTTGCCGATTTCGTCCAAGTCCGCCGGCAATCGATTTCGCTCGGGGGTGAGGAAGCGGTGATGAGCGGGGCTTGGGTCGGGACATCCGATCAATCGCAATTCCAGCACATGGTGTGCGGGAACCATGCGGGTGTACGAAGGATGGAATTGATCCGCCAATCCTTCACTTTCCAAAAATGTTTGAATCTCATCAATCCGCTCCGCTACAATCAAGCACGGCCCTTCGGTGCGTTTGGCAAGAAAGAAACGCATCGGCCGCGCCAACGTTCGAGCCATCCGAATCATCTGGCCGTCTTTATGAAGCAACGCGAATTGCCCTTCGATTTGACGCACCCGATCTGGATCTCCGCTGGCGACGGCCTCGATTGCCGCGGCCGTCGTCATATTGAGAATTTGATTCGCGTCGGGATCGAGTAAATTGACAAGACGCTCGACATATTGATGGTTCATTAGATTGTCCGACAAAAAGCGGGGAACGGACTTTTCGACCCGAGGGCATGTTGGGCAGATCCGTGGTGGGCAGATCAATGCACGCTAGGTCGCAGAAGAAGGGAATTACAGACGGTTTCGATGATATCAGTAACCCCACCTCGTGCAATCCCGGCGTCATTCCAAACGCACCTCAAAATCAAATGACTTCAAACTCAGCTTATCCCCCCGACGTTCGAACTCGCACCGACCGCGTGGCGATCGGACTACTGCTTGCCGCGATATTGTTTCGCTGGCTTGGAGAGAGTTTCTTGTCGATCGCGTTGACGATTTTCCTAGCAACATGTTTCGTCGCAGCAGTAAGGCTGGGGATCCAAGCGAGCGTTAGCGTTTTGAATCGAACTTGTCGCTATTGCCGTGAATCACTCGCGGCGTCCACGGTCCCCACCAACGATCAGAAACCGATCGATCGCGAATCCGAGATACTGCGGGCGAAGCTCGACGCGATTCGCTTGGAAGAGACTGCCATCGCAATACAAAGGGCATCGCACCGGTGCTCTGCCGAAGATCTCATTCGCGCCGAGTCGCTACGGCTGCTCGCTGAAATCGAGCTCCTTCGACATGAATCGATGCCGAAGACATGGGCGGAAACTTGCCGAAATCAACCTGCTTTTCGCTGTTCCGGAAGTACGTCTCTGAAGGCTTCAATCTTGGATTGCCAAAATTCAGATTCGTAGGCGTACCACTTGTGACACCCAAACGGCAACGCCTCGTTGTTCTCACGGTACAAGCGTGAAGGATTCACTTCAAAGGAAAACCTGCTTGCGACTTCGTAGTCGGCTACCGAGAACCAAGGAAATCGATCTTCCGTCATCACGGACCAGAACAGATCTTCGTTTGCGATGCACCCATTGAATCGGGAATGAAACGTGTTCGTCCAAATCCCCTGCTCTGCTAGCAGGACCAAATGACTGTATTTAAAGCGATGATGTTCACGCCACTTTTCGTAGACGTCGCTGAAAGGGCGGATCAACCGAAGTGTTCGGAGCACTTTTCTCGCGCTTGAAATTTTCCGCAACGAGAATCCTGAATTGCCTCCCGAGAGTGGATTCGCATTGGGCTTGGCATGATCATAGCCCTCGAACAAGGGAGCACCGATGTAATCCCAGCCTTCATCGCACCAGTGAAGCAACTCATCGTGAAAGACGAAGGCGTCTAATTCATAGGTGAGCAAATACTCATAATCTTGATAGAAGTCGTACAGAAACCGACTGATTTTCAGCCGATTGTAGGCACGAACATCGGATAACCAGGCAGGGTCGATCGCATCCACCTCGATCCCAGGTGCAATCCTCAGATACTCGCTCGTATCCATGCCTCGTGGGCACATCAGCCGGATATCATGCTCGCCAAGGATATTCCAGCACTGACGAAGTGAAATTTCTTCGAGCGCATTTAGATTTGCCGAATGTGCAAAAACGACAACTACAACTTTTCGCAAGCGACTGACCTTTATTTACGCTGTTGACGAAATCCAGGTGACTCATCACCACGTCAATCATTTGAGGTTGCGAATTAACTCTGCTGATGCAAGCCAATTCAATAAAAACGATTAGGGAATCAGCTCGAGTGCAAACGAGTCGAACACATGAGGACATGCTCGTCGTTTCCGTTTCTTCAGTCGATAATCTTTGCGAATGAAGAACCCAAACACGCGTCCGACGATCAATCCAAACCACAACTGAAACGCAAGCTTGAGCCCAACGGTGGGAAAGATTTGTTCACAGTTATCAAACTCAAACGATTCGCCGCACTGTCTTCGTGCTCGAAAGATCACACTTTTCCCAGATGGAGTCGTCCGGAATGCGGAAGCATAAATCAACATTTTTAGACCGGGCAGTTTCAGTCGATTTTCCGATGGTCCGACAAAACTCTTGGAATATGAATTGTTCATCAACGCTGCGCGATCGTTCGGGTCGGGCAGCATTCGAGAGAGGTAGCGAACGTTTTTCAAAATCGGCGAAATGCATTTCTCGCGTTCGCCATCATTGCAAAATCGAATCAGCGGCGAGGGATGAAAGAGGACCGAGGCTTCCTCGTTCTTTTTCAAACAGTTCAAAATCCACGTGACATGTGGAAAGTAGCTCGAGCTGTATTCATAGGCGACGCCATGGTCCTTTCGGATGTACGTCATATTGTAGGCCGCTGAAGAGATCAGGCTGCCGCAATAAAAAGCATGCGAAGAAAGGAACTCTCCCGCCGTGTGAAGCGTTTGTTCGGTCACGTGTGTTTGGTCAGACGTCGAATCGGGAAACTCGTTGACGTTGTAAACGATCGCCATCAAATCACGCTGCTGATGTATCGATGGCAAAAGCCGGTTCACGGCATCCGGCACCGGAACGTCATCGTCGCCTAACACCCACACCCAATCGGTGGCAGCACTTTCAAAGCAGTAAAACAGGTTGCCGTGGGCTCCACGGTTGAACGAGTGGCGGACGATCGTCACATCGGAAAAACCGTGCTGTTCCAAGATCGGCTTTGCGATGCCTTCCGCGGGGATGGGGCTCGCATTATCGGCGATGATCAACTTGCAGTCGGCAGTGAGCTGTGGCACCAGTGCTTCCAGGCAACGCCGCAACTGGTCCGGACGATTAAAAGTGGGGACTGCAATCGTCAGAACGGGCTCTGTCATCGGTTTCGATTCCTATTTTCGACGAAAGTTGCCTCCATCTCCGAGAATGGAGCGAAAATGCGACGGCTCTGCGCATCTCAAATCAGTACATACCGAATGAAATGACCGCGAAGCTAGAGTGATTTGGCGAAGATCACCCATAACAACGTCGTCCGGCGAGGGGGGGAATGAGGCTTTCCGTTGGCATGAATTTCGAATCGAAAATTGCTGAGAGCGAATCTTACCCAGAACACTGTCTGCTAGTTTTGATTCAGCCAAGCTTCGATTTAGCCAAGCAAGGAGCCAGGCAAGGAGAGTCGGAGGAACTTTTTAGCGAAAATTGTGAGCAGTCTAAGAAATATGTACGAAACCTTTGACGATTGCAGGCGTTTTTAAATGGTGGCTGACGTAGAGCGCAACGCCTTTACTGAAAATCGAAACCGAAGAAGGGTGTTCTACGCCGGAGCCAACGAAGTCAGTTTTGCGGAATCCCGAAGCGTACCATGCCCTTAAGGAAAGTCTTGTCTTGAAGGGAGCGAAGGAAGCCATGTCTCGAAGAAAAACATGCCGAGTGGTTGAGAACGACCACGGCTGCGAAGGACAGCGATCGTCGGGACGGCGTATTCGCAGACGTCCTTAAAAAGGTCAGCACCGCCATCAGGCTCGCCAAAATTGGCCATGTGCCTCACGAAACCTCTCGTTTTAAGAAGAAATCCGATGTAGAGAAGATGACCAGGTATTGCCGGGGCCGCAGTGTGTTTCTGCGGCTTCGCGACGACGACCTCGGTAACAGCCAACCGTTGGACTGGATTCGGGTTAGCGTCAGCGCAACCGACAATCGAGCCTATAGACTTCTCTATCGCTTGCTCCGGGAGGGATTTCAGAAATCTTGTCGTATTTTGACTTGTTTTCTGGGGCGACCAGCACAGAATTCGCTAATGCGGCATCAGTGCGGTTTCCATGCGTTTTCTCGCACTAAAGTCGCAGTGCGAACGTCCGTACTTTTATGTTCCTTTATTTCCAAATTTTGAGGGTCGATCCTATGAAGAAGAAGAGCGGAGTGGCAGGCTTCACGCTGGTGGAATTGCTGGTTGTGATTGCAATTATTGGGGTCCTAGTCGGTCTATTGCTGCCTGCGGTCCAAGCCGCGCGTGAAGCGGCTCGTCGAATGAGCTGCAGCAATAACTTCAAACAACTGGGCTTGGGGCTGCACAACTACCATGCGGCCTACAACAAATTTTCGCTTGCCGGTGCCGGTACACAGCCGTCCGTTGCGACCGATTCGTGGATCGCTAGCACAACCGGTAACAACCTGCGGTTGAGTAACTTGGTCGGTCTGCTGCCATTCGTTGAGCAGCAAGCATTGTGGGAGCAAATCAGCAACCCCTACAACAAGAACGGCAATGTGTTTCCTCCGATGGGACCGACTCCCGAAAACTCCAACTACGAACCCTGGGCCACGGAAATTGCTGGGCTTCGATGCCCTAGCGATCCCGGTGTCGGCTTACCAGCGTTGGGGCGGTCCAATTATGTCGCCTGTTATGGGGACTCTGCCGTCGTTTCGAATACTGACGTGTACCAGGTCAGCGCAACTGCTGCGTTCCCCTACGTAATCACCTCTGGCAATTCGACCGCTGCTCGGGCTGCCGCTCGTGGCGTATTTGCCCGCGGACAACAGTTGGGCATTCGAGACATTCTCGATGGCACAGCCAATACGATTGCAATGGGCGAGATTGCTACCTATCTCGGCGACAAGGACATTCGCACGATCTCAACCGCCGGTACCGCGAACGTGGCAGCGACACTTCGCGATAACCCAAGCTGGTGCAAAGACCAAACCGGAGGAACGGCGGCTTACATCGATCCCGCTCGACCTCGATTCTGGTCCAGTGGAACGACAACCGCTGGTATAGGACGAGGCTATCGCTGGGCCGAAGTTTCGCCTTCGTTCGGCGTCTGCACCACGATTTTGCCACCGAACCGCGAGTACTGTGGAGCGGGTAGTGATACTCGTGCAAACATTACCCCAATGTCCAGCCAGCACCAAGGCGGAGTTCACGTGCTGATGGCCGACGGTGCGGTGAAATTTGTCACGGACTCCATCGAAGCCGGAGACGCTCACGCAGCCCAAGTCCACGCTGGTGGAACTGCCGCGCTGAATAACACCCCTGGATCGCAGAGTCCGTATGGTCTGTGGGGAGCACTCGGTTCGCGAGCTAATAAAGAAGTAACGTCGGAATTCTAAGGTGAGCCGCCGATCCGCTTGCACGCCTTCACCCAGCATCTCGTTGTTGCCGAAGAGGGCGTTGTTGCGGAAGCGGTTGTTTCGTTGCCCTCGACAAGTTCGTCGGTAACGAATCGTGGCCGCTTCAAGTTGACTGTTTTTAACTGAACCCATTTAACTCAGGCCGAATTCGGCCTGAGTTTTTTTGTTGCCAGACGCGGAAGTTAACAAACCTCTCAAGGCACTTAAGCAGCGACGACACAAACGTTGTTAGCTGGTTGGCTTAGCTGGTTGAGCAGGTTTGGCTGGCGCAGCAGGTTGACCTGGTTTGGCAGTTGCAGCAGGTTTACTAGATTTCATGGCAGCCGATTCGGCTTCTTCCTGCGCCTTGATCATGGCTTCGTATTCAGCCTTTGCTTTCTGGTCGGCATTCTCGGTCACATTTGAATTGCCCGACTGGCCACCACAGCCAGCTAACACAAGGGTAAGCGAGATCCACAAGACATTGAGAAGGATTTTCATTATATTACCTAGAGGTGAAAACAGAGAATCACATTTTGACTCTCGTAAGTTGATGTCATTTTATCAATCTAAAAGTCCACTGGGTAGTCACGTCATGACGCCGAGACACATCGCGCGGGAGTACTTGATTGCTCAATAATTCCGAATCGCCCGTTTCCAGCGAGGCATGCTTTCACTTGCGGAATTGGCACGTTGTTGTTGGCCGGATTGCCTGGCTATGGATTGCGGGGGTGATCGCATTCTCAGTTGGTTGCTCGGATAGCTCATCCACCAAGCCGACCCCAGAGGCGTCTACTAAGAACGCGGGAGAGCAATCGTCAACCCAGGAGCCAGGGGAAGCGGAGAAGCTGGCTTTTACGCAGAGGTTGCGTCCGCAGGTCGAGGAGTTCTGTGGTAGTTGTCATGTCACACCACGTGCGGACAGTGTTGATCGGAAACGTTGGCCACGAGAGGTGTTGCAGGGATTTGAATTTCAACGCCTGTCGGGCCGCGACGCGAGAAACCCGCCCTCAGTTGAAGACGTCACGAAGTACTTTGTCTACCTGGCTCCTGAAACGCTTCAAATGCCGCGGTCGATTGTGGGGAACCCTCCCTCGCGTGTGAAATTCGAGGCGACAGCGATAAGCAAGCTGGCCGGGAAATCATCGGCCGCGCAACCACCTTGCATCAGTCAGATTAAGTGGATGGCGTTGGATGATGGAGGTCCGCGGTCACTTATCTACTGCGACCTTGGGACGGGAAGCATCTATCAGTTTCAACCTCAGACGGATGACGCCCCCAAGCTGCTGGCGGTGCTATATCAGCCAACTTCGTTCGAGCCAGTTGATTTAGACGGAGATGGTCGTCTCGATTTGGTCGTGGCGGATCTTGGGGAATTTTTAGCGGCAGACAGCGATTTGGGCCGCGTCGTTTGGCTGCGCAGACGCGCTAACGGCGATCAGTTCGATGAGATCGTCTTGCATGAAGGGCTGGGCCGCGTTGCGGACGTCAAGCCTGCAGATTTCGATGGTGACGGTGATATTGACATCCTGGTGTCCGAATTTGGTTGGCGGACAACAGGTCGGATCTTGATGCTGGAACAAACCAGTGTTGATAAAGACGGAGTGCCAAAGTTTGACTTGAAAGTGATCGACCGTCGCCACGGAACGATTGAAACTCCCCTGGTGGACCTCAACGGCGATGGTCACCTCGACTTCGTCGCGCTCATCAGCCAAGAGCATGAAGTGGTTGAAGCCTTCATCAACGATGGGACCGGTCGTTTCTCAATCGAGACGCTTTATCGAGCGAATGACCCTACCTACGGTTCTTCTCGAATTGAGTTGGCGGATCTGGATGGTGACGGCGACGTGGATGTCGTTTACGCCAACGGTGATTCGTTTGACAGTGGCTCGAAACCGTATCACTCCGTTCAATGGCTAGAGAATCCAGGCACATTCCCATTCGAACATCATCACATTACTTACATGCCGGGCGTGTTAGCGATCAAGACGGCCGACTTTGATAACGATGGCGACTTGGATATTGTCGCGGGTGCGTTGATGGCCGAGCGGGCTGATGAGTCGCTTGAGGCGGCGGGAGTCGAGTCTCTGATCTTGCTAGAACAGACCGCTCCACGCGAGTTTAAGCGAACTCAGATTGAAACGTCTGCCTACCAGCACGGGGCCATCGAAGTGGGGGACTTTGACGGGGATGACCTCATCGATATCGCAGTGGGAAACTTCTTGCATTACCAGCCCCAGTTGCCGACTCGCCAAGACTTCATCATCTGGAAGAATCTTGGCCTGAGGTAAGCAGGAATCATTGCGTGAAATCCCGTTAGCCGTTTGGGCGCTAGCCCCGGTTGATCGCCGGAACCGTGGCTAGCGCCAAAACGGCCAATTTACTGAAAGACTCCTGCCTAACTGCTTAGCGAGTTGGCTACCGAGTCACCATCGCGGGCAGCGGCAGATGCGATAGGTCAAGCTGCATTTCCGGATGGCCGAGCTGCATTTGCCAAGGTGTCTCACGGCTCAATCGAGAAACCACTTCCTGTCGTGCCGTAACGACATCGACGTTCGGATCTTCCGGTAGCGTCGCAGCGGTTGCCAACCAAGCCTCCGCTTCCCAAAGCCGCCCAAGATCGACAAGCGTGGAGGCGATTTCATTGGCCAGCGCGCGAGAGATACTGCGTGACTTGATGAATCGCTGTTTTGTTTGCCTCAAACGTTTGAGCAATTCGATGCGGTGCTCGATGGCTGTCATCACGACGGGCGTAACCTGTATCTCGGCTAGAGCGAGTTGGCTGAGCTCGGCACTCAGGCCCGTCCATGCATCCATCGCATACGAGTCACGCTGAGTGGCTTCCCAAAATGCCCGTGCGGCAGCGGCGTGATCTTGGCGATACGATGCCCATTTACCAAGTGTCACCCAGTACCCCGGTTCATTTACGTAGTCGCCTTGCAAGCGATCCATCCAGCCTTCGAGCGATTCGAATTGGCCAGCACTAATCAAAGCTTCGCCCAAGAGAATTTGTGCTTGGACCGTATCCGGATGTGTGTCGAGGATCCCTTCGAGTAGCTCGATTGCATCGCCAGGTAGCCCCTTGTCTAGTGCTACCATGGCTTGCGGGATGAGTGGCCGCCGATCGTCTGGGTTGCGAGCAACCACGGCTTCCCAGGAAGTGTCGTTGGACGCATTGCGGCGGGTATTGCAGAGGGACGCCAGGAGCTCACTATCGAACTTGCGTTTCCGCACCAACTGCCTGCCATGCGGTTCCGCCAGAGTACGATTCTCCATTCCTATTAATAAGTCATAGATCAGTCGACGTGTGCCGAACTGTTCAGGCTGTGCCTCGACTGCGTCGGTCAGAAACGCCAGTCCATCGAAGAGTCGACCGGCATGGATCGTCGCGACAAACGCCTGCTGCACCCGCTCTTCACGTTCAAACGACTCCGCTCGACAAGCAGCCATCAACAGATCGGCGGATTCGCTGGGGTGCTCGCTTTCAAAAGCAACCCAAGCGAGTTGTGCGAGCACGTCCGGGTCATGTTGGTGTTGCTGAAGAACAGCATCAGAGTACTGCCAGGCATCGTCCCAGTGCCCTTGCTGAGCCGCCTCGTTCATCGCTTCCAACGGCGGTTGAACTGGCTTGGAATCGAGTCGATCGCAGCCACCGCAAACCATCAACGAGGCGAACGAAAGCAAGAAGAAGGCGACGTCAGATCTTCGCATCATAGGAATGTTAGACACCGACATTGCGGAAGATTTGTATACGACGATACGCCCTAGCGATTCTAAGATCGACACTTTCGAGTGTCAACTCACTAGCCACGCGGCTGTCATCGAATGGGATATACTGCCAAGCTGCGACGGAACTTATGTATTGCCATGGATACACGACTCGATCACGACATCATTGAACCTTCGTGTTTCAGCTCTCATATTTAAACTCAACGAATCGTAGCGAAACAAACACGAACAAGATGGCACGGCGGAATGAACCAAGCTGACTTGACGGCAATCCACGACAACGGATTTGCCCTGATAAAAGATGCCGTCGACGAGGCAACGGTCGCGCGATTGACAGCGGATTGCGAACAGGCTTTTGCTGATGATACCGATGTGCAGCGTGCTCGATCGAGCCGCGGACACGTCTATGCCGCTCGCAATTTGCTTGACGTCGTTCCTGAAGTCAAAACGTTTTGGCGAAAAGGCAAGTCATTGCAACTCTTGCAATCCGTTTTGGGCAATCAATTTGGCCTGGTTCGTGTACTGTTCTTTGACAAGCCGCCAGACCGAACATGGGCACTGCCATGGCACAAAGACACCGCGATCGCGGTGAAGGACAACTCGCGTCCATCATCAAAATTTTCACGGCCCACACTTAAATCCGGAGTTCCTCATGTGGTCGCCAGTGACGATGTTTTGCAACAGATGCTCACGCTGCGATTGCATTTGGACGACGTCACGGACGAGAATGGTCCCCTGCGTGTGATTCCCGGTTCTCACGTCTCAAGTAGCAGCGAAGGATTGGGGGGCGATGCCGCAGTCACGGTCCACGCCACGGCCGGAGATGTCTTGGCAATGCGACCGCTGATCAGTCACGCAAGCGGTTCCTCCCAAGCAGGCACAACCCGTCATCGACGTATCCTCCATCTCGAATTTGCAGCGACTCGCGAATTGGCCGATGGCTACGAGTGGCATGATTTTGTTCCGGCAGATGCAGCTCAGGACTTTACGCAATCATGATCGAGCGTCTCGCCATAGCCGGATACCGTTCTATTCGATCAATCATATTGCGACTCGGCACGCTAAACGTCATCACGGGACCGAATGGTTCGGGGAAGTCAAATTTGTATCGCGCTCTCCGATTGCTTTCGGACGCGGCCGATGGACGACTCGTTCATTCACTCGCCCAAGAAGGTGGTTTCGATTCAGTGAGGTGGGCCGGGCCAGAAACCATCACCACCGAAATGATCAATGGAGAAATGCCTGTACAAGGTACGATCCGTAAAAAGCCAGTCAGTTTGCAAATGGGTTTTACCGCGGATCCGTTCAGTTACTGTCTTGATTTGGGGCGTCCGCAGCCTTCGGCTTCGGCATTCGACGGTGATCCCGAGGTCAAACGAGAATGTTTATGGCGTGGATCAAGCATGAGTGCGAAAACGCTTTGCGCTGATCGCCGCCAATCGTCGCTACGCTGCCGGGGCGTAAAAGGCGGATGGCAAGACATCGCGTTACCGTTGCAACCTTTCGAAAGCATGCTTGCCGAGTACGCCGATCCGTTCGCTGCGCCAGAGTTGATCGCGACAAGAGAGATCATGCGTTCGTGGCGATTCTATGACACTTTTCGAACCGATGCAGACGCTCCGGCACGTCGCGCCTCGATCGGGACACGAACACCGGTGATGTCCGGCGACGGTCGCGATTTGGCAGCTGCCATACAAACGATTTACGAAATGGGGGATTACACAGCACTGGACCGTGCAATTGACGATGCGTTTCCTGGATCGAGCATTCGCATTAACAGGTCCGATTTCGGCATGCAACTGGCTTTAAAACAGCCGGGCATGCTGCGTGAATTAACGGCTGCGGAACTCTCTGATGGCACACTGCGGTTCATTCTGTTGATGGCGGCGTTATTGACTCCGCGACCACCGGAATTGATGGTGCTGAACGAACCAGAAAACAGTCTTCATCTAGAGTTGATTCCGGCTCTCGCGCGTCTCATCTCCATTGCTGCCGAGCGAAGCCAGATCATCGTCGTTACCCATAATGATGCTTTGGTCGAGCAACTCGAATCCGACGAGATCTGCGTCCCGATTCGCTTGGAAAAACGAATGGGCGAAACGATCCGACAGGATGCAAACCTGCTTGACCAGCACGGTTGGAAGTGGCCATCGCGATAGCGACGCTATGACGTGACGCTCCATTGACGGATTCCAACAGCGAGTGCAAACACCATGAAGTTCCATCTGCTCTGAAACCCTCGCACCAAGGCTCTGGCTTGGAACGCACTGCACCCGAGTTTCCGCCTCGACCGCCAATCCGGAAATAGCGAGTTGCCAGTCACGTTCTCACGAAAGGAACCGATCCAAAGCGATTTTGACAGGAGAATGAAGGGCAGGCAAATCGTCCCTCTGAATTCATTCGTCTGTCCCCATATTCGTCTGTCAAAAATCGCTCGTCGCTGTCGGCAATCCGCTCCCACTAGCATGCTCAACAGCGGGTTGCCGGTCACACCCTTCGGAAATCGATGTCTAATCGATGAACCCGATCGTTCTGACTACAGACGTTTAATGTTGTTTTTCAGGCGAGCCAATCTGTTCAATAACGGAGAATTCATTCATTTCGGCACAAAATAGCCGGGTTGCTCCGGTTTTAGCGGATTGCAGGGCGAACTTCGACGATGAAATCCGAACATAAACAAGATTGCTGGTTCGGTTTTTAGAAAGACGTGGCCTTGAATTTAATACATACACGATTGTATCTCCTGGTGATCGTGCTGTCCGTGCCTTGCTTTCAAGGATGTGCCACGATTGCGAGTCACCGCGAGTACCCCGTGGCGTTCGAGAATAGTGGCGGCAAAACGTACTTCGCGGTTCACGATCAAAATAACCAACTTGTTCACCAGGGCGTTACGCCTGAGCAAGTCACACTGCCTGCGAAGTCTGCCCCGTTTCGACCTGCAAAATACAATGTGACATTCGCAGGTGCAGGTGAGTTCACCCAGCATCGTGAGTTGAAAGCGGGCTTCGATCCATGGACTGCCGGAAATATTCTAATTGGCGGCGGTTTGGGTGCTGTCGTAGACGGTGCGACGGGAGCGATGTTTAAGCTTCCCAAGAGCGTGACGGGCGAAGTTCCTGCTCAGTATGCGGTTGTCGATGCTGCTCAGGGTGCCAGAATTGCATCCCTTCAATTCGAGCCTGCGAAACTGAACAGTCCATCGCAGTCGGACGTTCGTCATGTTGAGTACCAAGCGAAACTTGAGTCTGGTAAGTAGACCTGGATGCAACATTTAGTCTTAGTCTTGATTTTGGGGTAGCAGTGTGTCAAGAATTTGGCTGCTTGTCGCTCTGAGAGAGACTCTTAAAAATCTGATTGAGTCGGACGCGGGCGGCATTGGCTTCCTCGTCGTCTGGTGCGGCGGCAGGTTCCGCTGGCAGATGGCGAGCATCCCAAATCTGATCGTTCTTTCGGAACAGTCGCCACGAACCGTCGAACAGGTTCTCGCCCTTTCCGGCAATCGCGTGATGCACCCATTGCCGTGGCGTACCGGCGCGACCATGAATCTGCGGGACGATACTGCGACCGTCCAGCGATAGAGATTCTGGGATCGTCGTGCCGGTCAATTCGCAATAGGTGGGAAACAGATCGACAACGTCGATCAAGTCCTCGCAAACCTTGCCGACGGGTATCGATGGAGGGCCCCAGACAATCAGGGGCACATGCGTCCCCGCGTCGCCGAGTTGAAACTTGCCACCGTTTACGTTGCCGGCAAGCGTGTGGCGAGTATGTTTTAGTTGGCCTGGTTCTCCTGATTTTGGATTATGAAAGTCAACGTCATGCGTGCCATTGTCGCCCATGAATACGACGTAAGTGTTTTCGCGAATCCCGAGCCTGGTCACAGCAGCAAGCAGTCGGCCGACGAGTCGGTCCATGTAGCCAATCATGTTGCCCAGCTGAGCTCGGCGTCCCAGTCGGCGATCTTCGGGAGTCTCGACAATGGGATCATGTGGAAGCATTTCGTTATGAACGATCAAGAAAGGTTGATTCGCCGTATGAGCCTCGGTCATCTGCTCGATCACATATTCTGCCAACACATCGGGTCCAAAGCGTTTGCCGATGTCTTCACGAACCTGGCCGTCTTCGTTGAGCGTAGGATTCCAATGGCGCGACGTCTTCTTACCGTCACGCCAAATCTGCCAGACGCACCACGAATCAAATCCGGCATCGCGTATATGGTTTGGCCAGACCTCAAGGGTTGCGAGTTGCCACTTCCCAGTCACGCTGGTGGCATAGCCGTTCGCACGAATCTGTTGAGCAAAGGTTGGCATCTTTTGAAAATCAACCTTTTGGCGAGTCCCTTGATGAACCGGCAGCACTCCGAGATGTGAATGTCGGAATGTATAGAGCCCCGTGTGCAAGCTGACTCGTGAAGGCGTGCATACGGGGCTAGCGTAGGCGCGGTTGAATTGCATTCCTTCCGCTGCCATCGCATTCAGATTCGGCGTCGCGAAATCCAAGCCGCCATAACAATTCAATGCCTCGTAGCCGATGTCGTCGGCGTAGATCATCAAAATGTTCGGTTTCTCAGCCGCCTTGCTTTGAGGCAAGAAAAGCCAGTGAGTGCAAATCAACGCAAATGTGATAGCCAGGAAGCGAAACATGGC
This sequence comes from Novipirellula methanifontis, assembly GCF_052161655.1. GTDB lineage: Bacteria > Planctomycetota > Planctomycetia > Pirellulales > Pirellulaceae > Novipirellula. Next base: position 2,486,912 of record NZ_CP197418.1, on the reverse strand, counting down.
GAGTTCGATTCAATAGGAAGGTTGGCATTTTTCATTCAAACGCTGGCGTCTCAGCCAGTCAGTCCCGATTCGATCATCTGCTAGCGAACGGCTTTGCAGCCACAGGGCCAAATTCGTCGGCATCGAGATCGGCATACAAACCGCGGAGCGGTGTGAATGTCGGTTTGATCTGACGCAGCTTACTCGACTTAATGGCGCCGTAATAGGTTTTGCTGTGCCGCAAGTAATCGCGAACCATCATCGCGATGGTGTAGGCGACGGTTTCGGTGCAGAAAGAAGGGCTGTCAGTCACTGGCGAGACGCTCCGCAACGATTCGACCGTATCCAGGATCGACGTTTTCGACTCCTGCTGTCGAAAGAGAGAGTCGCGGGAGTTCCCGGAAAAATGTGTTCGGCATTTCGGAACCGAATTCGACAAGCTGGGAGAATCGGATGCACTTTTCGTGGAAGCCAAGCGGGAAAGTTCCCGTTCGGAGTGGCTTGAAAGCGTACTCGGCCAGAATTGGCCAGTCGCCGATTGAAACGGCGAATCACGATTTTCCAAAAGAAGCGACGCGGACGGGACTCGAACCCGCAACCTCCGGATCGACAGTCCGGGGCTCTAACCAATTGAGCTACCGCGCCATGGTTGGCGTGTGGTGCCGAAGCACCGGTTTGACATGAGTGCCGAAGCACTTGTGTCGCGTTTGCGATGATGCAAACAATATGATCAGCAAGTTTGTTCTTTGCAACCCGTCTGGGAAGCATTAATGCTGATCACTTGGACGGGGATTATATCGATCCTCCGAACCTCCGCAAGTCACCTTTGCCAAGAAGTTTGGCTTGCCAATCTCGCTTGCGGACTGGCTGTGACGATTAATCCAATCATGCTGGAATTCATCGGGCATTGCAACCTGGGTTGGCCACTTTTTTTGCCCCGGTCGGCTAAGAAAACCTAGGGTTGGACAGCGATTTTGTTTCTCGAGAATCCAGTTTTCTCGAATCGCTGACGCTATTGCTTCTGCTGTCCGCCATAGGGCTGGTCCAAATGATTACTGAACTACTGCTTGCATTCTCACTGGGCGATTGGTTTCGGGATGCATCCAACGAACTAACCCGCTATTTCAGCCACATGAACACAACCCAGTGGGGGATCGTCTCCGCCTGTTCAGTGACCTTCGGGTTTCTGTGCCTCAAGGGAACCGGCCTCAAACGCTAATCGCGGCAAGGGGGATCACCGGCAAAACTACAGCACGCTTACTGAGCTGCAGCGGCTCTCGCTTCGTCGAGCGATTTTTGCGTGTCGGTCCTGTAGCCTTCGATCGTCGTCTTTTGGACCGCCACTTCATAATGGGGGATCGCCAAGTCGGGCTTCCCGAACTCTGTATAGAGATCACCCATGTGGCGATGGAAGAAATGAGCAAGCGAATCATTGCGTGACTCGGCAGGCAATTTTTCTGCCTGCTTCACCATCTCCATCGCTTTATCTCGGTCGCCAGCCTTTAACCAAGCGGACGCGGCTTCTTTCAAATTCCAGCTCTCCGTTGTCGTGTCCAGCGCCGCTGCTTGTTGATATGTCTGTGCAGACTTTGCGTATTCTTTGCCACGGACATACTCTCGCGCCAAATTCCCTTTTTGAATCGCCATGCGGGCGTCGGCAGCAATCGCTTGTTTGGACCCAGGCTCAGGTTTCTCGTCCTCTGGACTGAGACGCTCAAGTAGCTCCATTAGCTCGATCGTTCGCTTGGGATCTCGCCGAGATCGCGAGTAGAGTTCCGAGAGGACGTAGACTGTCGGTTCATCCTCAGGTTCTGCGTCCAGTTTTTTCTCGTAGCGGGTAACGAGAGCATCAAGCTGGCCGCGGTTGTACGCGAACGAGAGCAAACTCGAACGCGTCAACGAGCGTTCGTAAGTTTTCGTTGAATGCCGAATGATGTATTCGGCGGAATCTCGAAACGGCTCGAATTCAGGAATGCCGCGATACACTCGCAACAAAGCCTGATGACACTTAACGCGGTACTCATTGTCTTTGGCAAGCGAGAGTGCGGCTTCGAGTGGTCCGCGAGCTTCGGATTTTTTGTCCGCGTTCAAAAACGCTGCTCCCACCATGTACGCGTCTTCCGCCGACTTAAACGATGACGAACCATCCTCTGCCACAGACGACAACTGCGATGTGATCAACGCCGTCGCAAACACAATCCAAGTGACTCTTGTTTTGAACAAAGAAGCAAGCATCAAATTATTGTCCGTGAATAAAGCGAATCGATTCGAATCGAATTTAATTCGGGGGAGGGACGCGTCTCACAACTCGATGATTTTATCCTCGTCCACGGTGAGTTGCGATACGAAAGCTAGGGGCATGCAGCGAAACCATGGATTTTGCCTCTTTTCGATATCCGCCTTGTTAGTGCTAGTGGTTTAGCGTCGGCTCGGCAAATTCAACTTGCTGATTGCGATACAGCAACCAATACGACGCAGGGATGACCACCAGCGTAAACAGCGTCGACGTGAGCATCCCAAAGATGATGGCCCAGGCTAGGCCCGAGAAAACCGGATCGAGCGTGATCACACCGTTGGCAAGTAGCGTGGTGCCTGCGGTCAATAGAATCGGACGGGTGCGAACGGCGACACTGCGAATGATCGATTCGCGAAGGTCGTGTCCTTCGGCTTGAGCCAAGTGAATGAAGTCGATCAAGACGACGGAGTTTCGAACCACGATTCCCGCCAACGCGATCATGCCGATCATCGCAGTCGCGGTGAAAAACACGGGATTAGGGTGACCCCCAATTCCGACATCGGTGATCCAATTTAAAATCCAGAACCCAGGCATGATGCCGATCATGGTTAGCGGAATCGCGGTCATGATTAACACCGGTAATATTCGCGAACCGGTCTGGAACATCAGGATGATAAAAATCCCCAGCAATGCCGCCGCAAACGCCAGTCCCAGATCACGGAACACATCGAGGGTGATTTTCCATTCGCCTTCACCCGCCCAGTTGACGGTGTAGCCCGCCGGAATCGACCACGGCACATCACCGCCCAACGAGATCCACGAACGCTGGGAAAGTGGCCTTGGCTCGGATGTGTCGATCTGAGTTTGGTTCTTGCTGACAATGTCTTCGATCGATTGGTCCGAAACCGTACTATCCCACTGGACATCAAGGATGGCATCGGCCGGAGGACGACCGGCGACCTCGGCATAAACAAACACAACGCGTCGCAGATTTTTGTGGTAGATCGTTTTCTCTTCATCGACCATTTTGAACTCGCCGAGTGATCCAAGTTGAACGCTTTGCCCGGCGATGCCTTGAACATAGATCTCTTCTAAGTCATCAATGGCTGACCGATTCTTTCTTGGTAATTTCAACTCGATCCACAACGGTTCGACTTCGCTTGGCAAGTGCATTACGGTTGCTTTGTAGCCGCTGAGCACTGCACCCACGGTGTCGGCAATCGCCTTTGTCGAAATCCCTGATAGCGCCGCCTTCGTTTTGTCGGTTTCAAACACGTAGCGCAGCGAATCGTCTTCGGCGCTGACGTCGAGGTCGGCAACACCCGGTTCCGCCGCCAGTCTGGCTTTGACCGTACGGGCCACTGCGATTTGGTCATCGTAGTCGCCTTCGGGCGGTCCATAGACTTCGGCCGTGATCGACGACAACACTGGCGGCCCCGGCGGGACCTCGACCAGCTTCAGATTGGCTCCCATCGAATCACCTAGCTTGGTGACTTGGTCGCGAATCCGCAGCAAAATCTCGTGTGACTGTTGAACTCGAAAGTCTTTGCCAATCAAATTGACGCGAATATCCGCAACGTTCGGGCCTTGACGCAAGAAGTAATGACGCACCAAGCCATTGAAGTCCATCGGGGATGCCAAGCCCACAAAAACCTCGTAATCACGCACCTCAGCGAGCCCGCCTAGGAAACGTCCAATGCGGCGGGCGACCACGTCCGTACGCTCCAGCGTCGTTCCCTCAGGCATGTCAATCACGATTTGAAATTCGTTCTTGTTGTCATACGGCAACATTTTGACGGGAACGAAGCGGAAAACGGGCAGCAGCAATGCGATGAAGAACAACGTGGCAACCGCAATCAAAACGCCCCAAGCGTAAATTGCTTTGCTCAATATCGGAGTTAAGACGGCGCGACTGATTCGGTACAGCGGACGCTTGGTAAGATCGAAGCCATCGCTACTCGTGTCCCCACTTTCGAAATGCTTGAGCGACACCAGTGCCAACCACGGCGTAATCACAAACGCAACCAGCGTCGAAATCGTCACCGTCAATGGAACGTTTAGTGCCATCGGCCCCATGTACGGCCCCATCATCCCAGTGATAAACGCCAACGGCAAAAAGCTAGCGATGATCGCGAGCGTCGATAGGATCAACGCAGGCCTCACCTCTTGTACCGCCCGCAACACCGATTGACGGGGCGGCAATATCTTCATGGCAAAGTAGCGGGCGATATTCTCGACATCGGTGATCGGGTCATCCACGAGCAGTCCTAATGCCAATATCAACGCAAACATCGTGACGCGATTGATCGAGTAGCCCACCATTAAATTGACAAACAACGTCAAGCTATAACAGACCGGAATCGCCAGCGCAATCACGATCGCAGGCCGCCACCCCATTACCAAACCGATCAAACCGACAACGGTTAAAACCGCGACCAACAGCCCTTCGATCAGCTCGTTGACTTTTTCGTTAGCGGTTTCGCCATAGTCGCGTGTGATGCGGGCGTGCACCCCGCGAGGCAAATGGGTACGTGACAACGATTCGATCTTTTCGTGAACAGCCTCCGCCACTCGCACCGCGTTGGTCCCTTTGCGTTTAGCCACCGAGATGTTGACCGCTGGAAAGACGTCTGCGACATCGACGTGATCTTGATCGGCCGGACCAAACCCGATCCAGCTATAATTTTCTGCTTCCGCAGGACCGTCAATAACCGTCGCGACATTTTTCAGATAGACCGGACGGTTACTTGCCACATTGACAACAAGGTTTTCGAGTTCTTCGATCGATTGAAAGAAGGTGCCCGTCTCTACCGAGAACCATTTGTCTTGCTGCTGGAAATTGCCATTGCGACTAGTCACGTTTCCCAGTTGCAAGGCATTGGCTACCTGTAATGGCGATGTCCGGTGGGCCGCAAGTCGCTGAGCATCGATCCGCACATAGATCCGACGCGGCCGACCCCCGATCACTTCAACGCGATTGGTGTTGGGAATCGCTTGCAATTCTTGCTGGACTTCTTCGGCGATCCGTCGCAACTCATGATCGCCATAACGATCGGTTCGTTCGGACCAAAGCGTCGCAATCACGATGGGAACATCATCGACTTCGATCGGTTTGATCACCCACGACTGAACGGTCGGTGGTATTAGATCGGTCGAAGAATTGATTTTGTTGTAAAGTTTTACGAGCGAATCTTCGCGATCTTCGCCCACATAGAAACGTACCGTGACAACCGATTGTCCAGTCTTGCTCAGCGAATAGACATACTCGACCCCATCAATTTGCGAGAGCAGCTTTTCGATGCGGTTAGTGACTTGACGTTCGATTTCTTCGGCCGACAGTCCTGGTGCCGAAATAAATACATCCGCCATCGGCACCACAATTTGCGGTTCTTCTTCGCGAGGGGTTAGCCAGAGCGAGGCCGCTCCGAGCAGCAACGAGATCACGATCAGCATGATCGCCACATCGCCCCGAAGAAAGACTTCGACGATCCGAGTTAAGAAAGGTGTTTTCGCTTCATCGTTCATTCGTCACGATCCTGAAGTCAGATTTCACTCGATGTTCGATTCGGCATCTGGGTTTGGGGCATTTTTCGCGTCTCGCAAAATCACGCGTTCTCCGGCCTTCAAGCCGCTCAGCACTTCGTGACGTCCGGGCATGCCCAAGTGGCCACTTTGAATCAAGCGGCGTTCGATGACACCATCGGAAAGCACCACATCGACAAAGTCGAGTTGGCCCATGCGGACAATGGCTTCGTCAGCTAAACAAAGATGTCGTCGCTCGCCTGTGGGAATTCGCAATCGACCGAACATTCCCTCGTAGAGCGAATTGGATTTTGGCATACTCGCCTTCACCAAAAACGATCGGCTTGGCGCATCGGCTTGCGGAACAATTTCATCGATGGTCACAGGAAATTCCTGGTCCAACGCATCGACATAGACTTTCATTTTGTCACCGATATGCATTTTTACCGCCAAACTTTCCATCACCGGTGCTTCGAGCCGAAGTGATGTCTCGTCATAGAGCACAAGAATGGGCTCGCCGGGTTTTGCGACGTCACCGGGTTCGGAAAGCCGATCGACGATGCGGCCACTTTTTGAGGCGATGATTTTGGTGTACGACAGCATTACGGCTGATTCCGAAACCGCTTGTCTCGCTCGGCTCTCTTCGGCCTCGGCGACTTGCAAATCACGCAGCGCCAAATCTTGATCCGAAGGGGAGGCAGCATTTTGACGTTTCAGCGACTCCACTCGTTCAAACTGTTTTTCGGCTTGAGCACGCCGGGCAATTGCCGCTTCGAGAGCTTGCTTTGCTTGATCTAAACGCGACTGAAACTCCTTGCTTTCCAACTGAATCAATTCCTGGCCTTCGACGACTTGCTCACCCGCAGTCACCATGACCTTATCAATCGTGGCGAGCAATTTTGACGCGACGACGGTTCGGCTGGACGCCTTCAGCGTCCCCACCGATTCTTCGATTGTTTGTTTGCGAATCTCATGCACGATATCGGTTGGCTCGCCGGCATATTGTGAAACGCCTCGGACATTCCAATCGGGCGGGATCTTTGTCTCGAACATTCCCGACAGCCATGCGATCGTCAGCACCATCAACACTAGGCCGGCGACCATCGCCAACAGGCGAGCGGAATTAGAAATGAGTTTGGAAATCCATGCAGTCTTCATGTGTCTCATCGTCCCAAGGCGTTTTGCTTACGAACTACAACACGAGTCATCATTTTTTACTTGATTCCAAGGCATCTTGGCGAGCGTCATGCCCATCAAACAACTGTCCAGGATTCCCGCCCCTGCCAAACCGGCCCCCATGATTGCCGCGATGGCGGCAAAGTAGGGTGAAACCGTGAGCGCCAAAACGCCGCTGATCAACACAATCGTGCCGGCAACAATGCGTACTTGGCGCTCGAGCGACACGCCCTTTTTGCCTCGCACCACCGGATAGCCTGCCGCATCCCATGCCATCGTGCCTCCGTCCACATTGACGACGTTGGCGTAGCCAGCATCGATCAATTTACGACACGCTTTTGCGCCGCGAGCTCCTGATTTACAGATCACGTACAACGGTTTCTCAGCATCGCGCTGGCTCATCAAATCCGCGGGATCAAGCGTCCGCGGGATCAAGCGAATCAAGTGGCACGTTCCGCGCGGTCAATGCACGCACCTCGCGAAATTCCAGCGGCGTACGAACGTCGACTAAATCAATCTCACCTCGTGCATCCAACATCGCGAGTTCATCAACCGTGACCGTTTTCAAGTCCGACATCTTTATTCCATCCTGCGAAATGAGTGAGCGATTCCAAAACAGCAAGCAAACGCTGAACCGTTTGCTACCGCGACGATCCGTTAGCCTGCACGCCCCGCTGCAAATTTGCGTGGCAGTGCACGGCGGATCAGGCAAACGCCGATTCCTGTAGCATTCTCTGCCTTATATGGTCAACATATCGTGATGTTGCGATATGTCAATCCATCGAATCTACGGGGATCTGCGGATTTGGCTATCACGACGCATTGCGAGACATATCGCACACCGCACCGCTACTAAAGTAGATGGCATTGGGCTTGCGCCGCACCACTAATGCTTTGGGCTTGTTGTTAGATATCAAAGGTGAGGTTTTCTTCTGGCGTAGAGTGCAGTTACCTCTCCACCGACGAAGGTGACTGCTGATTTAGTAGCAAACGCACAGGCCGGAGGCCGACAGATAGACTGCCGTTGGCGTGAGCCAACGGTTTAGGGGCGACTTGTCGCCGTAAGGCCGGAGGCCGACACACCGGCAGCAGATGTCTCGCCCTCAGGGCTATGTTTTTCTGCCTCTCCTGACCGGTAGCTTATGCTACCGGCAGAGGGTGTATCGGCCTTCGGCCTGCAATCAATGCTACTAAATCAGCAGTCACCGAAGTCGGGGGAGAGGTCGAGGACGCCCTTAAGGCGTTGCTCGGGTGAGGGGGCGACCGCGCTATCTTCCGAGCAATTCCGGTGCAAACGGCGTTATCGTCGGCGAGTGGCTTGCTCGGTCGCCCCCTCACCCGAACGTCGCTGAAGGCTCCGTTCGACCTCTCCCCCAACGAAGGTGACTGCTGATTTAGTAGCAAACGCACAGGCCGGAGGCCGACAGATAGACTGCCGTTGGCGTGAGCCAACGGTTTAGGGGCGACTTGTCGCCGTAAGGTCGGAGGCCGACACACTGGCAGCAGATGTGTCGCCCTCCGGGCTATGTTTTTCTGCCTCTCCTGACCGGTAGCTTACGCTACCGGAAGAGGGTGTATCGGCCTCCGGCCTGCAATCAATGCTACTAAATCAGCAGTCACCGAAGTTGGTGGAGAGGTGGCAGAAGAATTGCGCAACCAAAAACCAAAAACCACAACAACACCAAAGCCTTAGCGGTCCCGGCTTGCGCCGTGCCGTTACCACGATGGATGACGCCGCGGTGCGTACTGTTAGCGGTTAACCAGACGGGCCAGTCGCTCTTTGAGCGTTCGACCGAAACGCTCTATCGCACTGGCGCTGGGGATCAACTCGCGAGGCGAGAAGTCGTATTCGAAGTGAGTTTCATAACCACATGGCAGCGGAATGAACGTTAGCTCGTGATCGGCGGCCAAACGCATGGCACGTTTCATATGGTAAGCACTGGTCACTAAGCCTATCTTTCCGTCGCGAGGAAAGTTTTCAGGGGGCGAGGCAAAAAAGGCGACGAGGTTGGTCATTTCCTGGGATGTATTGTCACCGGGAGATTCGAAAATTTTGTCACTCGGGACGCCGACCGATTCGAGCATCATGCGACCGGCTTCGGCGGGTGGAATTGGGCTGAGCGATGAACCCCCGGTACATATCACGGCCTGGGTTCGCCCCGCATGCCAAAGCTGAGCCGTGAACATGATGCGCTGTCCGGCCGACCCTAGTTCGGGAACTTCGTCATACGCGATTTCGATTCCTCCGCCAAGCATCACGACGCAGCGAAGCGGTTCGGACAAAGTGCTCAGGTCGGTGCGAGGCGGCTCGAGTTCGCTAATACTGGCGTCAGCAACAGATCCGTTACCGGTGATCGAGATAAACACAAACAGCATTGCGAAGACAACGCCGAAACGCCGAGCATGTGCACGAAAACAAAGCAGGCTCGCGACCAACGTGAACGTCCAAAGAATGCCGATGGGCATTACCAATTCGGTGGCGCAGCGATCAGCCATCCCTTTGTCGTTTTGAATCCAGGTCCAGATGACCATGAAGAGGTCAAGAGCGGCACCGCAAGCGATGCCCCACAATACATTGCGTACTGTCCAGATTCGATCTTGAGAAGTTGAATCCTCCGAAGGAGCTTGAGCGGAGTCGCGATTTGGTTCGTTGACGTCGGAGTGATTCATGATTTGCGAAAGTCAGCACGTAAAAAAAAGGAAACAAAATCGTCGAACATTAAGGGGCGGGTTGTTCGGTGAAAACTCGCGTTTATCCAGCTTGCAGACAGGATCATGCGAGATTCTGTGGACGGGGAAGTTATGCAAGGCGAATTGGCTCGAAAAATGCTTGGAACCATGCACCGTAGCATGCAGCGAACTATTCGTTCGGTGTTACAATCCCCGTAGAAAACTTGGGAATTGGTTTTTACTGGTTTTGCACAGTTTGGACAGTTTAATCAAACATGTTGGCGTGGACATGTTTGCTCAACCGGTAATCTATTTGGAGTGATGATATGCGATGGCGTGGACGTCGACAGAGTGACAATGTAGAGGATCGTCGCAGTATCAGCGGCCCTGCGGTTGCCGGCGGCGGTGCGGGGCTAATGATCCTGGCCCTGATTGTCGCGTTGCTGGGAGGGGACCCGCGTCAAGTAATGCAACAAGCCCAGCAGGCGCCGGGGCCAAGAATGGGCCAAGCGGAGGGCAATCGCGAGCTTACGCCAGCAGAAGAAGAAGCGGGCGACTTTGCCAAAACGATTCTTGCCGACAGCGAGGATGTTTGGACGCACTTGTTCCGCACTCAATTACGCCGCGAGTATGTTCCGCCGACCCTCGTTTTATTCAGTGGCCAGGTGCGTTCGGCGTGTGGCGGTGCGACGGCGGAATCGGGGCCATTCTATTGTCCTGCAGACCAGAAAGTTTATCTCGACACGTCGTTCTTCGCTCAGCTTTCGGACCAACTAGGGGCTCCCGGCGATTTTGCTCAAGCCTATGTGATTGCTCACGAGGTCGGTCACCATGTACAAAACCTGCTTGGTTACACAGATCAAGTTCAGCAAGTCCGGCGGACTCGCAGCGAAAACGAGGCGAACCACGCATCGGTACAACTCGAATTGCAGGCGGACTTCTTCGCAGGCTGCATGCTGCATCACTTGCAATTGCAAAAACAAGTGATTGAAGAAGGGGATATCGAAGAGGGCTTACGTGCCGCCGCTGCGATCGGCGATGACCGGTTACAGAAGAAGAGTCGAGGCTATGTCGACGTCGAATCGTTTACTCACGGTTCGAGTGCACAGCGACTGCGATGGTTCCGACTCGGGCTGCAAACCGGCGATCTGCGTCAAGGTGACACCTTTAATGCGAAAGATTTGTAAGGCATGGCGAACGACTCCGAATTGAAACAACGCGTGATCGAACTTGAAATCAAAATCACGCACATCCAACATGCCTATGACCAACTGAACGAAGTTGTTACGCAACAGGCGATGCGGCAAGACCGAATTCAAGCGGTTTTGAAGTCGATGAAGGAAAAGATGGACGATTTAAAGTCGACCAAAGAACCGGCCCAGGATCCGCTTGATGAAAAGCCGCCTCATTATTGAGAGCGTCCGGCTTAGAGAACCTTTTTAGCTGATCTTGCTAGCTAGTTTTTCGGCGGCTGCGATCACCGGAGCGATACCAACCCCGTCCAATGCGTTGCTGATCAAATGAATTCCAGGGGCATTGGCAATGGAATTGCGGATGCGCCTCACACGCTCGACATGCCCGAGCGTGTATTGAGGCATCGCGTTGTTCCAGCGAACGACGCGACTGAGAACTGGCGTGCCGCGGAGCCCGATCAAGTCCGCCAGCTCGCTGCGTGCGATCTTGACCAACGTCTCATCGTCGTTTTCTAGCAACTCAGGCTGCAGCGTCCCCCCGATGAAAACTCGTATGATGACGTGATCGTCAGGTGCACGCCCAGCGAATTTTTCGCTGGCGAAGCTGGCGGCTAATATCTTCCGTTGTTCGATCGGAGGGACAACGAAGCCGAACATCCGGCGTTTTTCGACAATGTCATCGCGACGAACCACCATGACAACAATCGCGGTGGAAGAAGACTTGATTGACGAAAGTTCTGCGGAAGCGGCGGGAGCAATTTTCAGCAGCAACTGCGAACTGACGCGTGGTGGGGTTGCGATGACAACGTTGCGGTACAGACCCGAACCGCCCTCGGTGTCGCGGACAAGCCAACGATCATCGAGCCGCTCGATCGACTGGACACCACATTGCAAGCGAACCGTTCCAACCGGCAACGATTCACAGAGCAGTTTGGGCAGCTCCATCATTCCACCTGGAAAAGCACGGAATTGTTCGTAGCGTGCCCCGGCGCTGCTGCGTTCGACGGAATCTTGACCTGATCGACGACGCGCCAAAGTGGCCCGGGTCAGCGAACCGTATTCACGCTCCATGTCGACGAACGCTTTCATGGTCGCGTTCATGCTGAGCGTTTCGACATCGGCCGTGTAAATTCCAGCGACCAACGGCCCAACGATTTGCTGCAGCACTTCGTTGCCGAGTCGACGACGGACAAAGCTGGCCACACTTTCGTCTTCGTTGCTGGTTCGCTTGGGCACACGTGCTTCGGCGAACATTCGCAGCTTGCCCCGCAGCGACAGCAGCCCCGTCGTCAGCATCGGGAACATCTTGGTGGCACGCATCAAGACGAAACCATCAGGTAACGGTTTTAATTTTCCACGATGAACAATCATCGCGCCGCGGCCCGTTTTGTTGGGCAGGATCAATCGATCTTCCACCCCCAGCTTGCGACACAAATCAATTGCTGCTGGAGGATTCAGCGCGAACATGTCGGCGCCAAGATCGAGAACAAAATCGTCAATCGTCTCGGTGCGAATTACACCACCAACACGGTTGGATGCCTCGAGTAGCACAAGCTTTCGATCGGGATTTTTCAGATGCAGATGGGCTGCCGTGGCGAGGCCTGATAAACCGCCACCCACAATTGCAACGGCCAATTCAGTTTCTTCAGACACGCCTGGGAGGATTCCGATCGAGAGTAATTAGGATTGCAGCGACTTACGGCTCCATGGAGTCGTACTGCATATCCATTTCTTGCCGACGCATTTCATCCGAGTAACCGTCGGAGCCGCTACTACGCTGACCACTTGATGATTTAGCCGGTTGCCATGGATTGGAAAACCCAGAGGAATTTCCAGCAACGCCTCCCAACACTGAAGTGAATGTCTGAGCCTGCTGGAAAACAGATTCCATTCGTTGGTGGAATTCTTCGGCATTGGATGCAGCGGAAAGTGTATCGATGGTTGGCTGCAACATCGATCCCACTGCGGTGATCGCAGGATGGTCGACCATTGTCAACAATCCCGAGGCGGCGACTTTTTCTTTCGTCGACGCAACATTTTCTTTCCAATTTTCAGCCAACGATTTTGGAATCCAATAATCGTCCACTCGGACCATATCCACGATGACGGATCGACCATTTTGAGTGACCTTGATTTTCACATCATCCGATTCCGGTTTGGCTTTTTCCGCTACAGCCGGTTTGGGGGCCGGCTCGGTTGACGAATCGGGGGGGCCGTATTCTTCATCGGACATCTCGGAGCCATATTCCGAGCTAGAATCGTATTCCCCGTATTGGTTTTGCTTGCTCTCGTCGTACTCTTCAAACACGGGGGACGAAGGCGACATCACGCTGTTGAGTGCGTACAGATGAGGGGCAACGGCCCGGTCACGCTCGACCAGCCAATCTCGCAGTTGCATGGACTCGAGTTTTTCGGCACTAAGAGCTTCGGGATCCAGCGTCGCCCGGATGGCTCCGGCAGCGCCGAGAACGAGCGTCTGCAACGTTTCTCGCGTCGATCCATCCAGCATTAACATTCGTGGATGGTTGAAAATCCAAGTTTGATGCGTGATGATGAGGTCCGAAATTTTATACAGCGGACCGACGGTGGAATCGAAACGAGCGGCATCCAATTGAGGCGTTCCGGCTTTGACGATCCCATCAATATCGGCGCGATATTTGGGCGGCAACGAATCAAAGTAGGCTAACAACAAATGCCCCGATGCGGATTGATCACTAATATGCTGAAGCGTTTCAATCGCAGTCGCCTTGTTAGCTAAAGGACGATAATCCGGAGCGGCAGCAGGTTGCGGAAGCGGAGTCGGTGCCGGTGCGGCCGCTTCTTCCGCCTGGGACTTCAGCTCGCTGACAAGTTGGGCTCGATGCGTCTGGATCGTTTCGTTCACTTTGTTCGCCCGAATCCGACTGTCGCTAATCAAGTTGATCAACGGTACCGAGACACGTCGGCCATCGGTCAACTTTAAGATCGCGTTGCCTTCCCAGATTCCTAACAGGTCAGCCTCGACACTGTGGTCGCCACGCAATCCGGTCCACTTTTCAGCCTGAGCTTGGCTCGGCGAAAAATTCAACGCAGACAGTACCGCCAAGAGCGGCAGAAGCACGCGAGTGCAAAGTGAAATCGATGTGACACGTGAAAGGGACGCATCCACCGATAGAGTACGAAAGGTCGGAAATCGCAATTTCGTCAATTGCATAGTACGCTCAACTATTAAAACGCCAAAGAAACGGTCAACAAAAACTGCCCCATAGAAAAATATTCAGTTTGCAATGGGATTTGAAGGCAACTTATCGCGACTTAGCCCATAAAGAACCATTATATTGGACGCCAGACGGCTTTATGTCACGAATTAAGTCGCTAGCACCCATTTAGGGTGATTCCCTTGGTATTCATGGTGGAGAGTTCGCATTGAGTGAGACGATTGACTCGGAACCCCTAACAGCCGATCAAATCCGCAGTTTGCAGGAAAAACATTACAACGCGACGATCATTGAAAGGATCGACTCTCATTCTGACCTGAGTCGATTTCGAATCCGACCTGATAAACCGTTCCCCGATTTCGAACCTGGACAATACGTCACCCTCGGGTTGGGCAATTGGGAACCTCGGCTCGAAGGGACTCAGCGAGAGGTGCTGCCATTTAGCAAGCAGTCCAAAGTGGTTCAGCGGGCCTACTCGATCTCGTGCCCGATGCTTGATCCCCTGGGCAACCTTGCTGCGGTCAATTCCGTCGACTACCTCGAGTTCTATGTCACTCTGGTCCGCAAGGCTGACTCGCCTGATAAAGGGCCTCCGGCTTTGACGCCGCGATTGTTTCGGCAACAAGTCGGCGACCGATTGTTAATCGGAAAACGAATTGTGGGGCATTACACGCTCGGGCCTGAGATTCATCCGGACGAGACGATTTTGCTGCTCGGCACCGGCACGGGCGAGGCACCCCATAACGCGATGGCGACCGAATTGTTGGTCAACAATCATCGCGGACGGATTGTAAACGTGACCTGTGTGCGGCATCGCAAGGATCTCGCCTATACCCAACAGCACGCCCGACTGATGGATTCGTTCTCGAATTATTGTTACTTGCCGGTGACAACGCGAGATCCCGAGAACCTCGATCCGCATCATCCTCGCTACGTCGGCAAACAATACATCCAAGAGCTGTTTGTATCGGGCCGACTGGCGGAGCTTGTGGGCGATCCCTTGGACCCAAAACGGACGCATGTTTTTCTGTGTGGTAATCCAGCCATGATTGGCTACGTGCCGCCTGGGACGGAACCGCCGGTCGATCCGGGAATGATTCCGCTGTTAAAACATGCCGGTTTTCAAGACGCTCACGATTATCATGGACCAGGATCGATTCGTTTTGAGAAGTATTGGTAAACCCACCATGAATAACACTTCGCGCCCGCATTGGGGCAGGTTAAAAAACGGGTACCGCTACGGATTCGATTCTCTCTTTGAAATCGGGAATGTGTCACGCATTGTGTTAGGGTGCAACACAGAACCTACGAATTAGCAGCTTTTCTTTCTTGGATTAACTACGAGACTTGTCATGGACCTAAAAAATACGATTGCTCTGATTCTTGGTGGCGGTCGCGGAACTCGATTGTTTCCGCTAACAAAGATTCGCGCGAAACCCGCTGTCCCTTTGGCCGCGAAGTACCGCTTGATCGACATCCCGATTAGCAACTGTATCAACAGCGGATTGAACCGCTGCTACGTGCTCACTCAATTCCTGTCGGAAAGTTTGCACCGTCACCTGCGGCAGACTTATCACTTTGATCATTTCAGTGGTGGCTTCGTCGAGCTGCTCGCCGCTCAGCAAACCGTGGACGAGTCAACGGATTGGTACCAGGGCACCGCCGACGCCGTGCGGAAAAATTTGGTTCATCTCGAAGAGGACTGGATTGAGCACGTTCTGATTCTTTCGGGCGACCAACTGTACCGAATGGATTTCCGCGACATGCTGCGGACGCATATCGAATCAGGGGCGGATGCCACGATCGCGGGGATCCCGGTCTCGCGAGACGATGCCTCGTCCCTGGGAATCATGCAGGTCAATGACACTGGTCGCGTAACCGGGTTTGTTGAAAAGCCACAAACCGAAGAAGAACTGGCGACCGTTCGCATGGATCCCGCTTGGATTGACGCTCGCGGCGTCGAGAGTCACGGTCGAGACTGTTTGGCCAGCATGGGGTTGTACATTTTCAACAAGTCCGTGATGGTCGACCTGCTGAACGAATCGTCGCACGAAGACTTTGGCAAAGGCATTTTTCCTCAGTCGCTGAAGTCGCACAAAGTCCAGGTGCATCTATTTGACGGATACTGGGAAGACATCGGAACGATCCGTGCGTTTTACGAAGCAAACTTGTCGCTCACCGGCAAGGCACCTCCATTTGAACTTCGTGATCCCAACGCGCCGATTTATAGCCGTCCTCGCTTTTTGCCACCGACCATCATGGGCGATGTGAATATCGAGTCGAGCTTGATTGCCGACGGATGCCGAATTGGCGACAACGTCACGATCAAAAACAGCGTGATCGGCTTGCGGACCGTGATCGGTGATAACGTCACGATCAAGGATTCGGTGGTTATGGGGGCTGATGATATCGAATGCGAAAAGACCCAACTTCCCGACGGCGTATTGCCAATGGGGATTGGAAACGGCAGTGTGATCGAGGGAACAATCCTCGATAAAAATTGCCGCATTGGTGAAAACGTGCGAATCACCAATAAGGCCGGCGTGGATCACCAGGGCGAAGACGAAGCATTGCAAGTCCGAGACGGGATCTCGATTGTGATCAAAGAAGGCCAGATCGAATCCGGACACCAAAGCTAAAGCTTTTGCGTTGACGGTCTAGCGAGAGCTGATCTCGTGGAGAGTCGAGTCCACTAGGTCACATCTCGTTTTCCCCGCAAGTCGTTGCATCTCAAAGGGTTCGCCGTAATATTCGGTGAGCCTTTTTTTATGGGCTCTTTCTCAAGAGCGGGCTGAAAACGTTTTGTTCCATTGGCTAAAAATGAGCGACCAAGACGTGGTATTCGCTCGGAAGCAACCTTCGGCGATCAATATTCGGTTTATGCCGAGACCTTTGTCACGCTGCATGTAATCTCGCGAGTTGTATTGTCGTTTGATTTCCAATGCGCCAGAACATAAGCTGATGCTTCGGAGTTGCCCGATGGCTCGACTAAAAGCGTATTGGGACAATGTGTTTATCAAGATCACTTGGAGTAACAAATGAGGCGGATCGCAACGGCAGCATTGTTCTTGGCTGGTGTGCTATTGGGATATGCCGAGGCACAGGATAACGCGAGTGAGAGCTCGACGGAGTTCACTCTTGGGCAACAAACTGCACTGGCTTCGCTGCCTCAGATCAAGGGGGCGGCAAATCCTCAGCTCGAAATCGTCCGCGATGAGTCCCAGCGCATCGTCGGCAAGTTAAAGGCAACGTTGACCGCGCCGTCGATGGCTGTTGATACGTGGGTCGTAGTCGTTCCGCAAGCACCAAGCTTTGACGGGCAACAGATCATCGCTCAGACGACGAGTCTGGACGCGATCGAGATTGTGGATCAATCGCCCGATAAACGTCCGCTGCTTCGATCCAAGGTCAAGGTCACCGGGCCGGAGAAGCCTTCCACATCATCCTATGAGTCAGCGATTACGGTCCAGCTCTATTCACGGAAACTGCAACCTCGCGGTCGACGTCGTGCGAAGGTGGAAGACCTCTCGCCGTCGGAGCGTGATCGCTATTTGGTTCCAAATCGTTACTTTGACTACGAATCCAAGGAATTCAAAGCATGGAAAGAGCAGCATGGTTTCGTTCGCGAAAAACGGGAAAGCGAATTTGACTTTGCTCATCGCGTCTTTCAGGCCATCGCGACTGACTATTCGTATCACTACGAATTCCGCCAAGACCGTACGGCGACGAATCTTTGTCAGCTCGACAAAACCGACTGTGGTGGATTGTCGATTCTGTTCACCACCGTAATGCGTAGCGAAGCGATTCCGGCTCGAACGCTCGTCGGACGTTGGGCCAAATCGGCCGGTCCTGCATCCAACATCGGCGGAGATCGTGACCAAGCCTTCCATGTGATCGCAGAATTCTTTGCGAAAGGCATTGGCTGGATCCCGGTCGATGCCGCTTCGGCTGTGCTCCACGACAACACGCCCAACAAGGTCAAGTTCTTTGGAAGCCAAGTTGGCAACTTTGTGACGTTTCACTTTGACCAAGAGGTGTTCATCGACACAGACCTTTGGGGGGTCAAACCCATGGGCTTCGTGCAAACGCCAAAGTATTGGTTTCGCGGCAAAGGAGCGTTTGACGACACTGTTTTCACGCATGATTGGATCGTTGAAAAAGTTGATGCACAGCCAGGTGACACGGCGGTCGCGAATTCCACGATGCAGGCTAAAGGGAGGAATGTTGGCAATCCCAGCGCCGCGCAACGGAACTTTGTTTTCCTGCCATTGGTACACGTGCGCCAGGCAGAACGGCTCTGTGCACCCACGAGCGCATCGATGGTATTGTTGCGATACGGGATGCGGGTTCCGCCGCAACAGATCAAACAACTTGCAAACTCGGTCGCAACGGACCCGGATTTTCCCGGCACGTATTTCAAAGACTTGGTTGATGGCTTAGAGAAGCTGGGGGTCGTTTGGACGAGGCAGCATTTCAAGACGGACGCCAGCGGCTTTGCGGAGGGCTTGGCAGTCATCGAAAAGTCACTTCGCGAAGGCCGGCCGGTGCTCGTGGATACTTTTGTGCCACCGGATGGTCACACGGTGGTCATCAACGGACTTGATCCAAACCGCCAGCTGATATCGATCGTCGACCCCTTCATTGCTGCGCCCGGTCTCCGCAGCGTTACCTACGCCGAGTTCGAACAGCTTTGGCGATCTGCTATCAGTGACGTGCGAGGCTGTATCCTCACCGCACCCAGGTCGCCCTGAAAGCCGGAAGTAGAAGACAAAGCACTTGCCGGCGTCCCTGAAAGTGATTTACTTTTAATTTAACTCTCGTCGCCAGGCGGTGGACCACGCTCTGGCGAATGCAGCTACCACTTGAATCTCACGTCATTTGTCAAATGGCTCTGATAGCCGTTGTGCTCGCGGACGTGCCCTGTCTGAAAGGATCTATTTCGTGCCCCAGCGTTCGGCAAACTCTTGAACGACAGGACGCTGTCCCAATCGGGGATTGATATGAGGGCGCGCGGCCAACAGTACCGCCTGGGCCTCGGTGATCGATAACCCTTGATGTTTGATCAGCCAACAAATCGCCACTGTTGCGCTTCGTGCTCGACCGGCTTTGCAGTGGATATAAACCTTCCCCTGATCCTCGACATGCCGCTGGACAAACTCGACCGCGTTGCAAACATCTTCAAATAGCGGGTGCGTGAAATCGGTCGTCGGCATGTGGAACTGCTCGATCCCAAACGCCTCGTAAGCCTTCAGCGGTCCCGGATATTCTTCGCAGGTATTCACGACTCCGCGGACTCCTTCGACTGATAAGCCAGCGACATCGCGCGCGAACGGATATGCACCGACGATCACACTTGGGTCGATGTAATCCCACCAACGCCGCACTCGCAGAATTCGTCCGAGCGTGAAATTCCAAGCCAAGGTAGGGTAAAAGACTGACCGAGCATACAACCGTTGGCGTGCCGAGGCTGCAACACGGGCAACGGGAATCACGTCTGGAGTCAGCAATTCTGGATCCGCTGCGGTAGGATTGACGACCTCTGGCGATTGGGAAGTTTCGCAAACCTCTGGCCCTTTTTCGCGATCTCTACCGGGGCCATCTTCGTGCGCATCTGCATCTTGGGGCCGCTCACTCTCACTTGGCATCGCGTTTACTCGTCATCGCGTTCAGATTTTTAGCGTCGAAGACTTAATTGCATCATTGCCACTAATTCGACGAATTGACGCAAGTTATCGCAATGTGCGGTATAGCGTAACCGTGGCCGAATGTCATCACAGAGCGCTCGGCCACCGACCAGCAGCGGAATGTGCTCGCCGAGATCGGCAGCCAGTTTGGTTTCCTGGGCAATAAATGCAGCGGCATCCGTCATCGCGGAAACGCTCAGCCAAACCAGATCGGTTTGATAGTCATGGGCAGCCTGAACGAAACTTTGCAGCGGCAAATGGTTCCCCAGGCAAACCGAATTCCAGCCCATTTCACGGAGAGCCAACTGAACCAGCATCATCGGCAATTGATAGTGATCGCCTTCGGGTGCCCCACCCACCGCGGTGAGCGCCGTCGATTTTGGCGGCGGCAATGTCGCGGTCAATTCGCTGATCAACTGATGGGCAATCCCACAAGCTCGCCGCTCTTGGTAGACGTCCAATTCGTTGCTGCACCACGCTTCGCCGAGTCCGTGCATTGCGTCGGCGATCAGTAATTCCGCGATTTCGGCACGGGTTTGCCCCCGCTCACTTTGACGATGTTCGATCTGGTTTTGGAGGATTTTGCGACATGTTGGTTCATCACCGACCGCCATGGCGCTACGAAAACGACGCTGGTAGTCGGTCTCGGCTCCAGAAATCTCTGATTTTCGGCATGACAACAGTGCGGGCAGCCCGAGCACGTCCGGGTTGACCAACGCACGATCGGCCTGAGTCAGGAAGGTTTGCAGCCCATCTAATGCGATACGCCGATGGCCGCCTACGGTACGAATGGTCGGAATGGTGCCGCGATCGCACCAACGCTTGACCGAGGATTCGCTGACTTGCAGTGCATCGGCGACTTGCTTGGGAGAGTAGTGAGGTTGTCGAACAGCCACAGGATCGGTTCCAGGAGGGCAACTTTTTGAATCGCGAAGAAACGGACGAGGTTGAGTAGAAAACGTCCACGCCGGACTTGTTTTGACCGTTTCGAACGTTTTGCGATCGAATTCCGAATCGCCAGTGATTGTAGGAGTCGGGTAAAATTCGCCAACAGGCAAAACGGATTATAACCAAGGAAAAACGTCGTTTTCTTGGTTTTCTGGTGATGGAGCAAGGAATGTTCCGCCATTGCAGTGTTTTTTGCGTTGTTTCATTGAGATGGCGACGGTATAACGAATTGAACGTTTTGTACGTTCTAAACGTTCTCTTGCTTCAGTTCGTTATTTGGCCTGCACTTTGCGTAAGGGTGTCTCGGCCTCGCCCGTTTAGCTCGTTGTCGAGCTTTTCGCGGTCGCCAACCCAATATAATTCCAACCCCCTGTGATCTTTATGTCTACGTCGATTTTGGTTTCAAGCGACTCTTCAGCTTCCGAACATTCAGTCGCGAAACTTCAGCATCAAGCTGAGTCGGCTGTCGGTCACAAGGAAGAACCAGCAGTAATACCCGCGCGGGCTGGAGGTTGGATTCGCTCGAGCGAATTGGCGGCGGCGTTGACCTCGATCGAGCCGTACTTGACCGATTATGAATCAATGGAGAAACAAGAACTGGTGCGGCGTATTAAGATGCAGCTTCGCCACGAGATCAGCTTCATCGCCAACAAAGAGTTCGCCGACTCGAAGAGGGGTGAGGTTGTCTTCGCTCCACCGCTGGACCTTGCTGCACCCAAGCCAAACACAGGAGCGAAGATTGTCGCTCGAAGCGGAGCGGACCTGCCGATTCATCTCGGCCGTTTGTGCGAAGCGCCGCTGTTGAAGCCCGACCAGGAAGTGGCGCTGTTTCAACGCATGAACTTTTTGCTGCACCAAGCAGCAATGCATCGCCGGCTATTGAACCCAAAGCGTCCGTCGCGTGCTCGGTTAGCGTTGATCGATCGACTGATCGCGTTGGCGCATTGGCACCGCGATCGAATTGTCGAAGCCAATTTACGCTTAGTCTTTTCGATCGTTAAAAAGTTTGTGAATACAAACAATTCATTTGATGAATTGCTGAGCGACGGAATCATCGCGTTGATGCGAGCAGTGGAAAAATTTGACTACGATCGTGGCTTTCGCTTCAGCACCTATGCGACTCAGGTGGTCCGCCGAAACGCATACCGCACCGTCGTGCTAAACCAGCAAGAGCGTCAGAAAGTGATGGGCGGGTTACAGGACATGAACTTGGAAATCAGCGATGAGGGTTCGGAATCGTCGATCAGCGAGACTCGTTGGCATGAACTTCGCCGGCGGCTTGCTGAGATGTTGGACGATCTCGACCGTCGAGAAAAATTGATCATTCGAGCTCGCTTCTCGTTGGGGCCTCACCGCAAAGTTCGAACGCTGCAGGCATTGGCCGATCGACTCGGAATCAGCAAGGAGCGAGTTCGTCAGCTAGAGAGTCGGGCGATGGAGAAATTGCGTTTGATGGCCAGCGATGTTTGTTTGGCGGAACTGGACAACTAAGATCCATCGGAACAATTACGGATGTAGCGGAACTCGTCAAGAGTTTCGACCTGTTTGGCGATTCACGAAAGTCTTGACGACTTCCGCTACGAGTCATCCCACCACTTAATGTTCCGGCGGCCCTAAGATAGTGTTGCGACGTTACGATGAAGCGATTGCCACTGCGGCACAAGTTACATAAATCAAGCAAATCGAAATCGCTCATGGGCCGAAAACATCAGTACCGCGTCAGTACCTCACTGCCCGTTTCGGCTACGGAAGCCTTCGCTTATCACGAGCGTCCGGGAGCCTTGCAGCGACTCACACCGCCATGGGAAAAGGTGTCGCTTGAGTCAAGCGACGAAAGCATCACGGTTGGCAGCGAGCTGGTTTTGAAAACGAGCTTTGCTGGAATCCCGCTACGCTGGGTCGCTCGACATGTTCAGTACGATCCGCCTCATCTTTTTGCAGACACTCAGGTTTCCGGTCCGTTTGCCAGTTGGGATCATCGTCACGAGTTTCGCGATCCACAAGCGACAGATACCGAAGCTGGCTCGACACTAACCGACTCCATTGAATACGAATTGCCCGCCGGGGCGATCGGTAACCTGTTTGGCAATGCTGTCGTGCAAAAAAAGATTGAATCGATGTTTGCTTATCGTCATCGAATCACAAGGGACGATTTACATTTGGCCAGTCGCTATCCGTCGGACCGGTTGCGTTTTGCGATCTCAGGATCGAGCGGTCTAGTGGGCTCAAACCTTGCCAGTCTTCTGAAATTGCTGGGCCACGAAACGACTCCCATTGTGCGGTCGCAAGAAGGCTCGGATTCGATCGCCGCTTGGGAT
Source organism: Novipirellula methanifontis (assembly GCF_052161655.1). Classification (GTDB taxonomy): domain Bacteria; phylum Planctomycetota; class Planctomycetia; order Pirellulales; family Pirellulaceae; genus Novipirellula. The sequence continues at coordinate 2,463,989 of NZ_CP197418.1, read as the reverse complement.
GCTGCCGCAGAGATCGAAAAATTCAATGACATCGATGTCGTTGTCCATTTGGCGGGCAAGTCGATCGCGGGTGGACGGTGGACCGAGAAAATCAAGCAAGAGATTCGAGACAGCCGCGTGATTAAAACACGCCAACTCTGTGAATCACTTGCGTCGCTTGAGCAAAAGCCCAAAGTGTTGATCTGTGCATCGGCAACCGGAATCTACGGCGACCGTGGCGACACCGTGCTCGATGAAGCTTCAAGCCACGGTGACGACTATTTAGCCGAAGTTGCGACTGAGTGGGAAGCAGCTTGCCAACCGGCGATCGATGCGGGAATTCGCGTGGTCAATGCAAGGTTTGGCTTGGTACTTTCCGTCGCTGGGGGGGCACTCGAGCAAATGTTGTTGCCGGCAAAGATGATGGGTGGCAAGCTTGGCAGTGGCAAACAGTGGTGGAGCTGGATTGCCCTGGATGATGTGCTCGGAGCAATCTATCACTGCGTTCAGACAGCGGACATTTCCGGCCCGGTGAACTTTGTCTCGCCCGAACCGATTACCAACACGGGATTTACGCAAACGCTGGGACGCGTGTTGAACCGACCGCCGCTCATATCGGCTCCTGCGTTTGGATTGCGACTGGCGCTTGGCGAGATGGCCGACGCGTTACTACTGGCCAGCACTCGAGTGGTACCCGGCGTACTGCAGCGATCGGGTTACACATTCCGTTTTACAGATCTCGAGGCCGCGCTACGTTACTCGCTCGGACGCGAGCGGCTGCCATCGGAAACTTCGTAAGATGCGTCAGCCCAGGTGACGATCCAAGCGGATGTCTGAGAGCGTGATGGCCCCGCCGAAGCATTGCTCGACATCCAACCCTGGTTTCCGCGGTCGCCCATGGAAATCGCTTTCGAAATGGATCTCGGATTCGCGATGGTGTGCCGTGCGCGTCATCGGTTCCCAATCGACATCACAGCGAACCCGTCGCGGTTGCTCGATCGCGGGATCAATAGCGGGCAAGTTGAGGTTCCAAAGCAGCGGCGAGTCTTGTCGTTGTCGTGAAATCTGTAGGAATTCTTCGATCGTTTCTTTTGTCCAACGTGGAACGTGATCCCACGTTTTCTCGATATCGGGACGACGGTAGTGCGACACGGCGAGTGCAGGGACACCCGAGATCGCCGCTTCGCGTGCTGCCGCAAACGTCCCGCTGACGTGCAAATCAACTCCTAGGTTCGCACCTGCATTGACACCGGAGATCACTGCATCGGCACCTTCGGCCAGTACGCCTAATCCGGCACGAACACAATCCACCGGCGTTCCATCGATCTGGAACCAATTGGGGCGGACTGACTTGACGACAAGCGGTCGCCCGTTGGTCACGCTGTGGCCACATTCACTGCGTCCACGGTCGGGCGCTACCACAATCACTTCAACCTGATTGCCCATCGCGTAAAAGACGGACTCGACCAGAGCCACCAAGCCCGGGGCATCGATGCCGTCGTCGTTAGTGATCAGTAGTTTCATAACTTCCTTAATATCTGACAAAGTTCGGAAACGTCTGCTTCGTCGATCAAAAGTGCGCGATGATCAAGTACGCAGATTTGATTCGCGAGCAACTCAGCTTGCTCGAGCGGAACCGGTTTGCGGCAGCGTCGCTCGCTTGAGCGGCCCATCGAGCGAAACCCAGTTCCCAGCGGCATATTGCACTGTAGCGCCGTGGCGATCAAACGATCACGGTGGGCCATCGAATCCGCACGCAGCGCTAACTTGTAATATGCAGGCTCGACTCCTTCGCTGATTTCCGGCAGGCACTGCAAAATCGCATCTTGCGAATCAAACTCCTGGCCGATTCGTCGGGCAATTTGGTTTTGCTGCTCGTTCAGGGCAGCCAGCCCCTCAAGCTGGGGCACCAGCACGCTGGCCTGCAACGCGCTCAAAGCAAACGCATCACTCGGTCGATCGATAAATCCGGCAAGCCGAGCGGCGAAGCGATTTTCGCTCGTCAACACCGCCCCACCATTTCCGGACGTCAGCGGCTTGCTGCCGCCAAAGCTGAGTGTCGCCAAATGCCCAAACGATCCTGCGGGCCTTCCCCCGACCCTCAATCCAGGGGTCTGGCAGGCATCTTCGATCAACACCCAGCGGTTTGCATCACACAATTCTCGCAGCGACGCAATGTCGCAGGCATGGCCATACAAATGCGATGCAATGACCGCACGCACTCGATCGCTTGCCGCGGCAGCCACCGATTGAACGTCAGGCCCAAAGTTCGTTGGCGACACATCGACCAGTACCGGTTTGGCACCAAGTAATTCGATACAACGAAAATTTCCTGGGTAATCGAACGCACAAACAATCACCTCGTCACCGCTAGCAACCCCAGCGGCCCGCAGGGAAAGCTCGATTGCAGCGGTTCCGCTACAGCACAATCGCACCTGCTCGACCTGGAAAAACGCTTGCAACGCCGTAATTAGCTCATTTTTCGCCTGACTTTCGTACTGCCCCCAGTCCCCGGTTTGCATGCATTGCATCACCGATTTGGATATCTCGGGGGTTTGGCGAGGCCACGCAGGGATCGAGAAAGACATACGGATGGTGAAATCTGGCAAAACAGGAAGGGGGAGACACCTCATTTGGTTGCCAAAAACGAGGGTCTGGTCAAGGATCGGGGCTGCAGGGTGCGGTCACCCTAACTGGCTATAGTGACGCCTTGGGTAACGAAGTGGGCTTCGGAGACGTAATAACCGCCGTGCTGGGCTTGTGACGTTTTTTTCGCTTCCATATCATGCCGCATTCGCTGACCCAGCCCTAGTGGAGGCTGCGCGGCTCTACTGATGCCCATTTCAGTAGGGTTACATGATACCGCTGATTGCGTAAAGGACGTGTTTTTGTTTGCTGAAGTCTACCTTGGTATCACTCCAATCGCATCCGAATTGACTGCTTTCATGGTCGGCATTTTGGCTGAAGAGGGTGCTGCGCCCGAGGAGCTGAGTTGGTTTCAGCAATTATTTAACAATCCTTTTCTGCCCTTTGTGATTCTATTTTTCTTAGCCTTCCAGATCTTCATCGCTCCGGAACGTCGCCGAAAAGCAGAAGAAGCGAAGATGTTGTCCACGTTGAAGAAGAATGACCGCGTCGTAACGGCGGGCGGAATCCACGGCACCGTGGTTTCGACCTCATCCGAGAACAACACGCTGACGCTACGAGTGGACGACAACAACAACACGCGAATTAAAGTCAATTTCACGGCAATTGCTCGTGTCATCGACCCAAACAAAGAGAATAAGGGATCGGATCACAAGGATGCCGATTCCAAAACGAAGAGCTAGAACCTAATTTACTTCTGCGATAGCTCATGATGCGCTACTCGCACGACTGACGAATCCCTCCTTCGATTCAGAAACCTACGATGGACTGCAATTTCTTTTCCCAATCGTTTTTCGATTCTTTCGTGATGCCGCTTGCCCAAGCGGACGAGCTCGTCGAGCCCGTAAAGGAAGGAATCTCAATCGACCAGTACATTTGGCTTGCTGCCGCTGTCGCTGTTTTGATTGTCCCATTCATCCTCGGTGGGTGGCTGGCGAAGATGCTGAAGATGCCCAACTACTCGACCCGGCTGGGGTTGGTATTGCTAGCAATCATCGCAAGCTCGACCGTCTTGATCAACAAACGCCCGACTCGCGGCGTTGACCTTCAAGGGGGAACGATCCTGGTTTACGAGATTGACCAGAGCAAAAATATTGGCAAAGACACTCACACAGGCCGACTGATCACTTCCGAAGATCTCGTTGAGCCGCTTTCACGCCGAATCAACCCGAGTGGTACCAAGGAAATCGTGATTCGCCCTTACGGCGAAAGTCAGATCGAAATCATTGTTCCTGCTAAATCGAGTGCGGATAACGAGAGTGGCGGATCAAGTGGAATGGGTGAAGTCGACGAACTCGACCGCATCAAACGACGTGTTGAAGAAGCGGGGATTTTGCGATTTGCGATTCTCGCCAACCGTTTTGACCATCAGCGAATCATCGATTTGGCGATGGAGCAGTCCGAGTCGGATAGCCAAGCCGAGCGTACTAGCACCATTGTAAGAGACGTTAACGACGAAATCGTTGGCCGCTGGGCTCGCGTCGATCAAGAGAAGATCGAAAAGCAAGGCGTTCGCCCGTTGCGAGTTAACATCGGCAACGCCGTCGTTCGTAACCCAAACACCGGTCAATTTATTGATCTTCCCGCCAGCGTTCGTGGCGACAACGGCGAAATCAAAACAGTCAAGTGGATGCAGCAAGAAGGCCTCGACAACATCGAAACATTGATGATCGTCGACCCTGTCTTGGATATCAAAGGAGACGACTTGGCGTTCGCTGCGAGCACGTTTGACCAAAACGGTGCTCCGGCAGTTGCATTTAATCTGACCGACGAAGGTTCGGGACGCTTCTTTGCTCTGACAACCAATAACGCTCCTGTGGGAACGATGCAGCGACAATTGGGCATCGTCTTGGATGATGACTTGCTGTCTGCCCCCAACATCCTGCAGCCGATTCGTAAAGAAGGCCGTATCACGGGCAGCTTCACTAAGGAAGAAGTCCAAGATTTGGTCGCGGTACTAAAAGCAGGCCAGTTGCCAGCCGCACTGACGCCACAACCGATTGCTGAAAACCAGATTGACCCGACGCTTGGTAAAGACACGATCGACAAAGGTTTCTTTGCGATTGGATTGTCCTTGAGTCTGGTTCTTGTGTTCATCCTGTTCTATTACCGGTTCGCTGGCGTGGTCGCTTGTATTGCGCTGGTTTTGAACTTGGGAATGATTCTGGGGACGATGGTGCTGATCAACCAGCCGCTGACGCTTCCTGGGCTCGCAGGTCTTGTTTTGACCGTCGGTATGTCGGTTGACGCGAACGTTCTGATTTTTGAACGTATTCGCGAGGAACTGAAGAAGGGTGCCGCATCACGCATGGCGATTCGAAACGGATTCGCCAAAGCGACCGTCACGATTGTCGACGCGAACTTAACGACCTTGATCACCGCAATCGTTTTGTACGCGATCGGTACCGACCAGATTCGTGGTTTCGCGGTCACTTTGATCTTGGGTATTTTGTACTCGATGTTCACCGCGATCTACATGTCGCGAACGTTCTTTGACATTGCCGAACGCCATGGCTTCTTGACCTTGAAAATGTCCGATGGCGTTAACTCATTGCGTGGTATGTTCTCCAGCGGTGACAACATCGACTTCATGGGCAAAGGCAAAGTCGCCTTGGCCGTTTCTACGCTGCTAGTCGCAATCGGCATTGCCTCAATTGCCGCCCGCGGGCAAGGCATTTTCGACATCGACTTTGCCGGTGGATCATCGGTTCAGTTCCGAGTCGACAAGCCAACCGAAACTGATACGATTCGCAAGATCGTTGGCGAAGTGATGGTCGCCGAAGACGGTGAGCCGGTTCAGTTCACAGTTAATGGTGTGACGATGGATTCAAGCCCCAACGGAACGGTCTACAAGGTCGACTCGTCGTACGAGCAAGTCGATCAGCTAAAAGAAAAGATCTCCGAAGCATTCGCCACAGAGGACACCGTCAACCTCGTGACTTACAAGATTGACATTTCACCCGCGAACCCGAAAGCTTCCGCTGCTCCGAACTCGTCTTCGATGAATTCGCGTGACATCAACGGGACGCGACTGGCTGTGTTCTATCCTCAGGATGAAGCGGAAACGGATACAGTTGCTGCCGATGAAGACAAACCCGAAGCAGCAACCGCCACTCCGGCGGTTTCGGATCGCGGGGTAATCGTGTACAGCACGGCGTTGATCAAACTTGGGATCCAAGGCGAAGATGGCGGTGCCGGCATCAACTCCCCCACTTTGGTCGAAACGCTGATGAACGCAGCCAAGGCAGTCAATGTGCCTTTGAACGAGCGCGGTATTGAACTGACACCCATTGGCGAAGGTGCCGACAAGTGGAACACGAAGTCCTCACTCTCGTTCAGCGAATGGACGGTGAAATTGCCTTTGGAATTCGCTCAAGCCGATGCGATCATGGAGCAAATCAAGGATAGTCTTGGCAACAAGCCTGTTTGGATTAGCAGCAGCAGCGTGGGTGGCCAAGTCGCCGGCGACATGATCGGACGTGCACTTGGTGCATTGTTCGGCAGCTTGCTGTGTATCATCGGATACATTTGGTTCCGTTTCCAACGAGTGATGTACGGCTTGGCGGCAGTGGTCGCACTGCTACACGACGTTATCGTCACCCTCGGTGCGATCGCGGTTAGTTACTGGCTCGCCGACGCTCTCGGATTCCTGTTGATCGATCCGTTCAAGATCAGCCTGACTGTCGTCGCGGCTCTGTTGACGATCATCGGTTACTCGCTGAACGATACGATTGTTGTGTTCGACCGTATCCGTGAAACCAAGGGCAAGTCCACTCGGTTGACCGGCGATATGATTAATACCAGTATCAATCAGACTCTCAGTCGTACGTTGCTGACTTCGATAACAACCTTGATCGTAGTTGTCCTGCTATACACAGTTGGCGGAGCGGGCATTCACGCCTTTGCGTTTGCATTGGTCGTGGGCGTGTTGGTCGGAACCTATAGTTCGATCTTTGTCGCAAGCCCCGTTTTGCTGTATCTGATCCAACGAAACGAAAAGGTCAAACCAGCGTAGTACTGCGGGCAACGATCGCGGACGACGGATATCATTTACGTCATCGTCCGTGCAAATTAAATGGCGAAGGCGACGGCGTGTTACAGCGTACCGTCGCCGTTTCGTTTCGCATTGTCGGATTATTTTTTATCGCACTTACCGACCTAACCCGCTAAATTGATGAGCGGTAGACGTTTAGAGCACTGGAGTTGATCGATGCGTACTCTTCGAGCCAATTGGCTTTTTCTGTTCGGTTCGATCTTCTTGGTTTCTGCTCTGCATGCCGAAAGTCCTTCGGGAGTTCGCTCGAAAGGCCAATGGCAAACTCAGCTCCGCGCTGATGTGATGCATCTTGCCAGCGAAGAACTACGGGGCCGCAGCGTGGATGACGCTGCGATTCATGTTGCCGCAGATTATGTGGCGAAACGTTTCATCGAAAGCGGATTGCGGACGGACCTGTTCCAAGGCACTCCGTTTCAGAAACTTGAAATCCCCGTGGGTGCACGCGCTGGCGCGTCCGAAAACAACTTCGTGCGGATTCGCAGCACTCGGGCAACGTCCGATTCGATCGCAATTGAGGGACGCGACATTGAACGCGGTGATATTCAAGGCAATGACGCCGATTCGATTGATATCAACGAGTCCCTTTCCACTGGGATGAATCCCATGTCGATCGGTTCCGCGACGGGAAATGTCAGCGGAAGTCTGGTTTTTGTGGGCTATGGGATCACTGCTCCGGCGCTGGACTACGACGACTACGAGGGATTCGACGTTCAAGACAAAATCGTCGTCATTTTGCGAAAAGAGCCTGGTGTAAACGATGCCAGCAGTCGTTTTGACGGGACAAAGACCTCACAATACGCCTACTTTCAAACCAAGGTTGAAAACGCGATCAAGCACGGTGCTGCGGCAGTCATCCTGATCAATGATCCCAATAGCATCCAATCCTCGGTCGCCGAAGCCGAAAAGAAACTGGCTGCGGAAAATGAGCGGCTCAAGGCGGTGTTCGGCCAAATTGAACGGCTGCCAGTCGAAGCCAAAAATATTCGAGCAACATTGCTATCGCGAATCTCGGGGATTGAAACGATCATCACCGGACTTCGCAGTGATGTAGAGGAAAAAGATCGCGGTGTGATGCAGATTGCCGAAGCAGGGCCAACCGTCGAAGTCGATGTGGTCAGCGGCGAAGATCTTAACGCGAGCCTCCGCGATCAAGACAAGCCGGAACGGAAAAGCATTCCCGTTGTTTCGCTGGCACGTAATCGCTTTGATCTCGTCTTGCAGCGGACCACAGGACGTCGCCTAGCCGAAATCGAAAAGCGGATTGATAGCACGTATCGTCCTGAAAGCATGGTGCTTCCCGATGTCAACGCTAGCATCAGTGTTGAATTGCAATCTCCTAATGCTAGCACATCGAATGTTATTGGAGAGCTTGTTGGGCGAGGCCGACTTGCAAACGAGACGATTGTCGTCGGTGCTCACTATGATCATGTGGGAATGGGCGGCTATGGATCTCTTGCTCCGGGGACTGTCGCCATCCACAACGGCGCCGATGACAATGCTAGCGGTACATCAGCGATGATAGCATCAGCTTCGATTTTGGTTGAACGTCTCAGTGAGCATGAATCACATCGACGGGTTGTCTTCATTGGCTTCACCGGCGAGGAACGCGGATTAGTTGGCAGTAAATACTATGCTCGCCATCCACGCTTTCCGCTTGATTCGACGGTTGCCATGATCAACTTGGACATGGTGGGTCGACTCCGTGACAACGAACTGACGGTTTACGGAACGGGTTCCGGCGATGGGCTCGAGCAATTGGTGGATGGACTGAACCAACGCTATCAATTTGACTTGATGAAAGTTCCGAGCGGATATGGGCCGAGCGATCACCAGTCGTTTTACGAAGTAGGTGTCCCGGTTTTATTTTTCTTCACGGGGCTTCACAACGATTATCATCGCCCAAGTGATGATTCCGACAAAATCGATTACGGTGGTCTAACCCGAATAACCGATATGGTTTCTGATGTCGCGTTTGATTTGGCGACACGCGAAGAGCGTCCGAGATATGCCGAGACCGAGAAACGGGTCCAGATTCGTCGTCAATTGACGGCATTTATGGGAGTTTCATTACAAGATCGATCCGATCATGTGGTGATTTCGGGTCTGACTTCGGGTGGTCCCGCAGAACGCACCGGTTTAATGCCGGGCGATCGTCTCGATCGATTGGGGAAAAAGTCGGTACGGACAGCTGTCGACGTGTTGGATTTACTACGCCATCGCTCGCCGGGTGATGCGTTAAAAGTATCGCTGACGCGGGACGGAAAACCGTTAGAGTTTGAGATCCGTTTGGACACACGTCCCGGCGGTTAGCAAGCAAATACAACACAAACAATTTATGTCAAATTTTGTTCGGGGTTACTCAGAACCGCACAGATTAGTCTTTACGGCGATCGATGCGGCTGACACAATTCCGGACGAGTCAGTACTGCGAGTCGCATCGCAGTTCGGACAGAGACGACGTGAATGTCTCGGCGATGGCGATGGACGCCACGTACACGAGTGTTTGCATTTGCGTCGAGTCAAGACTGCGCACCCATAACGCAAGGAGAGCGGACGTGCGATTTAACTGTGTATCGGCCATTCTAGTGGCCATCCTTACCATGACAGCCGTCGTCCCTAGTGTCGCCACGGCACAGGAAGCATCCGCATCAAGCGGTCACCGCGTTGCCGTGGTTGACGTTGCTTACATCTTCAAGAACCACCCCGGCATCAAAGCTCAAGTCGAGCGAGTCGAAGGTGATTTGAAGAGTTATGATGCTCAGCTTCAAGGCAAACGCGAAGAGCTAAAGCAGGCTGCCGAACGCCTCAAAACGTTCAAAGTAGGCACTCCTGACTACACCTCGCAAGAAGAACAAGTTGCATCGATGGAATCGAAGCTTCGTTTGGACATGGCTCGCAAGCGTAAAGAGCTTGCCGATGCCGAAGCACGAATTTATTTCGAGAACTACCAACGGATCGCATCGGGCGTTCAATTCTTGGCTCAGCACTACAAGATCAACATGGTCCTTCGCTACAACAGCGAAGAGATGGATCTTGAAAGAGGTGACTCCGTCATCCGTGGCGTCATGAAGAACATCGTCTATCATGACGAAGCACTCGACATGACCAAGGGTGTGATGCAGTACTTGGACAAAGCGATCCAAGAAGACGTTGCTAAGCGTGGCGCAGCGGGCACAACCCGCTAAACCGCACGGTGCCAAGTGCATCAATGCGTAAAGAAAGGCATGGATCTCGATTGCCGAGATCCGTCAATGGAAACCGACCTGTGGCATTTGAAATGACTCAAATGCCATGGATTGGAATTCTCGCCGTATTCGATTTTCTAACGAACATGAATGCTGCGATTTCAATATACAAACAAGGCTCTCGCAAGGATGTGAGAGTGGGCACGGCAGGGGAGGCCGAAGCGTGACACCATCACGCAACGAACACACAATCGCGGTTTCGTGCGAGGTCCGTGGCCGAGGCTACTGGAGCGGTCGAGACGTGCGTGTTGTGATGCACCCAGCACCCGTGGGGACTGGAATCCGCTTGGTCCGAAGCGATCTACCAGCCGCTCCGATGTGCCAAGCGTCTGTCGAAAAACGACATGATGCTAATCTTCGCACCAACTTGCACGATGGCGATGCCCGCTTCGAGATGATCGAACATTTGATGGCTGCCCTGGTGGGACTCGAGATCGACAATTGTTTGGTCGAAATCGATGCCGAGGAATTGCCGGGACTTGATGGCAGTGCCGCTGCATTTGTTGACGCGTTGCGCACTGCGGGGCTAATCATTCAATCGCAAGCAAAGCGTCGCTTGACGCTGCGTGAGCGTATCTACGTCGAATCACCTGCCGGGTGGATCGAAGCAACACCTGCGGAAGATGGTCATACTTCGTACGAGTATCGCTTGAGTTTTGACGGTCCTTCGCCGATCTTTGATCAAACGTTCACACTGCGAATGACACCGGAACGATTTATTCGTGATGTTGCTCCAGCTCGAACATTTGTCACGGAAGCCCAGGCTCAAGTGCTTCGAGAGCAAGGGGTCGCATCGCATGTCACCAATCAAGACTTGTTGGTGATCGGCGACAACGGTCCGATTGAAAATGAATTAAGATTCCGCGACGAATGTGCCCGGCACAAAGTGCTTGATCTGATCGGTGACTTGGCACTTGCCAATGTTGAATTGATCGGGAACTTTGTTTCCTATCGAGGCGGACACAACCTTAACGGCCGCATGGCTCAACGACTCGCTGAGCTCGCAGCCTCGCAGATTCCCCTAACCCAGATTTCACAATCGCACCGAAATGTTGCTTAGCCAAAGCAGTTGTTTTCCCGTGCGGTTGTGTGATTACAACCGAGAGATGTTTGGAGCCGAATCATGAGTACCCAGATTGCTCAGACTGCGGTGGTTGACCCACGTGCTAAGTTAGGGACGAATGTTCGCATTGGTCACTTCTGCGTGATCGGTCCGGATGTCAGCATCGGTGACGACACTCTGCTCGAAGACCATGTTGTCATGTCCGGCGTGACCTCGCTTGGCGAAGAAAACCATGTGTTCCCAGGCTGCGTGATCGGTGCGGACCCGCAAGACACAAGCTACAAGGGCACCCCAACGCAGGTACAGATTGGCGACGGAAACGTCTTCCGCGAGTACTGCACCGTCAACCGCGCGACGGAAAAAGAAGACGGCATTACACGTGTGGGGCACAACAACTACTTCATGGCACACACGCACATCGCTCACGACTGCAAAGTCGGCGACCGCAACGTGATGGCCAACAATGTCATGATCGGCGGCCATGCTCATATCGGCAACGACATCACCATCGCTGGTGGTGTTGGCATTGTCCATTTTGCGTCGGTTGGAAACATGAGCTTCATCAGTGCGATGGCGCGTGTGCTTCACGACGTGCCGCCGTACATCATCGTCGATGGTCAGCCCGCCAAACCGCGTGCGGTCAACACGATCGGAATGAAGCGACACGGATTTCCAAAAGAAGACATCGAAATCCTAACCAAAGCGTACAAACTACTTTATCGATCCTATGTGGGACTCGATGCAGCGAAAGAACAGCTGCTGGCGACAGGCCCCATTCGACCTGTGCTACGCGAGTTGTTCAATTTCATGGACACAACGGTTGCCGGTCAAAAAGGCCGTGGTCGCGACCGGAGGAGAAAAGCAGCGTGAGTCGGTTACGAATCGCAGTCATCGGTGCAGGTCATCTAGGACGCATCCACGCCAAATTGTTGCAACAAGTCGACGGTGTCGAGTTAGTTGCTGTGACCGATCCATTTGAGCAAGCTCGTGCGAAAGTGAAAGAACTGTTTTCAGTTCCCACGTTTGCCGATTATCGCCAGTGCATCCCCAAAATCGATGCTGCGGTGGTTGCCGCTCCGACCGATTTGCACGCGGAAATCGCCACCGATTTGCTGAAGGCTGGCAAACACGCGTTCGTCGAAAAACCATTGGCGGCAAATGGCCCCGATGCTCAACGACTCGCCAATCTAGCGAGAAGCCGTAACTTGACACTGCAAGTCGGACACGTCGAACGTTTTAACCCTGCGTTCGCTGCATTGGAAGACTTGGCGGTCGACGCAAAGTACGTCGAAGCGGTTCGTGCCTCACGGTTCCCAGGTCGTTGTCTTGATGTCGGCGTGGTCATGGATTTGATGATCCACGACCTGGATCTTGTCTTGTCTCTCACCAATGCACCTGTGCGTTCGGTCTCCGCCAGCGGCATGTCGGTGATCAGCAGTCATGAAGACATCGCGGAAACTCGTATCGAATTCGAGTGCGGACTTGTTGCGAACTTGAAGGCATCTCGACTGAGCCCAACACCGGCTCGGCAAATGCAGATTTTCGGTGCCAACGGATTTGCGGATATCGACTTTGGGAAACCAAGTTTGACGTCGGTTTGCCCAAGTGCATCGGTCGTAGAGCGTACATTTGATCTCGATAACGAAGTGGAAAACCCGCTTGTTTGTGCGGATCAAATCTTTACCGAGTCGCTGAAGTGTGTGACCAAAGAACTGGAGCCGCGGAACGCAATCCTCGACGAACTTCACGACTTTGCGATCAGCATTCAAACCGGAATCTCTCCCGCTGTTAACGGTGAAGCTGGCGCGAGAGCGGTGATCGTTGCCGACCAAATTCTCGAGTCCATCAAAACGCGAACTTGGTATCGCGATTCAACGACGACGGAGACGGGGCCTCACGCGATGGTTCGCCAACGCATCGAATCGCTCAGTCGTCGCACTGGACAAGATCGACACGCGGCATAGTCAACGTACACGGCTTCGGATTCGATATTCCGAATCGTAATCGCCCGCCGCATGCCTGGATCACGACCTGCACTTCGCTAGGTCGTCGGTTGCCCGAGCCTTGTGTACCAGTTTCTTAGTATGCCACGATTCATCTCTGCAACGCAGGTGGGATTCTCTTTCCGCTGCCCGTCGTAAAATGGCTATCGGATCGGCACTACTACCACCCCTGACGGATGGCTGGTGTTCGCCGTTAGGGTGCCTCGCATTCCTGTACGCCCCCGGTACTGACTGCATTCACTCCCATCTTATTCTGCGGCAACCCCCTGTTGTTGCATTGACGAATAGGGAGAGAGGGCAGCCAGGTGCGGTCTTCAGTGTATTCCGTTCGAAAATCCGATCGCACGGAAAGAGTGGGAGAGGTGTCGGTTGGCGAGGTATTGGCGTGCAACCGAACTGGGGACTTGCTACACTGATGTGCGTGCGGTCGCGCCGGAGCACTTTATCACCCAAAGTACACTCGATGTTACAGATCCCTGAATTTTTGACTTCCATAGAAAACCCAACACGTTTTCTAGTCGAGTCAATAAAAACGGCGGTGATCATCGATGATGTAACAGAGCTCGTCGATCGATTGAGCCAATACCAAGAGTCTTCTGACCTATCGCTGACGGAGACGATCCTAAGTGATCCCGCGTTCTTATCGGAACTCTTGTCGGGCATCCAGACGCTTTCTTCCAACCAGAGCGCCGTCGATTTGTTTGAAGCGGAATCGATGACGGAATTAAATAGTCGATTATCCGAAATCTTTTTGCCGGAGTCGATTCCGAGGCTGATTGGGTACCTGCAATCGCTGCATCGGCACGATACTTCCTATAGCACGGACGTCGCCCTTGTCACTCTGAAGGGTAAGCGGATTTATGTACGTGCCAATTTCTGTATGATCACAAATGCCGACAAGACGTACACCATCAACTCGCTCACTAATATTACCGATTGGTACAACGACCAAAATGCACTTGCTGCGGTGCGAACCCGTTATGCGTTGGCGCTGAAGGGAAGCCAGTTTGGTGTTTGGGATTTCGATATTGTTAACAAACAAGTGATTCGGGATGCCGAATACTTGCGAATCCTTGGCTATCGTGAAGGCGAGCTTGATTCATCCGTAATGGGCGTCCGTGCATTAATGCACCCAGAGGATCTCAAGCAACTCGACGCGATGTTGGAATTCCCGGACACGTTTGATTACGAATTCCGGATACGCAAAAAGGATGGCGAATTTCGTTGGATCCGCCTCGAAGGTTCTGCTTGCCAATGGAACCAAGATGGTGAAAAGATACGTGCGGTGGGAACGGTACGCGACACGACGATCGAGCGGCAGCAAGTCGAGTTGATGAATCTCGAGAAAGAGATTTTTAAATGCGCCGCGGAAGGAACCACAGTCGAATCGCTGCTCGCGCTTGTCGCGGGGAAATTGGACATCGCGTTCCCTACTCGCCGCAGTTTGATACTGATGCTCGACGACGCGAGAAACTCAGTTCGAATGGCCGTCGGACCGTCATTTCCAGAAGAGCTCACTGAATCGCTGATTGGGTTCCCGATCATGAGCGAACCCACCACGTGCCGTGCGGCGATGAAATCGGGTTCCTTTCTATTTGTCCAAGACGTTTGGTCGAGTCACGAGTTTGCTGCGACCGCAGCTTTCAGCGCTCCCATTGGTATCAAAACGATTGGTTCGATGCCGATCACGGACAGCACCAACACCGCCCTCGGCACGATCTGTCTTGCATCAAACAATCCAAACACCACCGCCCCAGAGGATCTCGTTAGTTTAGAGCGTGTTGCACGCACGTTAGCACTGGTGATTGAACGGGAGAAGCAAAAAGAGCGGTCGCGCAAACGAGAATTGCAGATTCAAAATCAGCAAAAGTTTGAAAGTCTCGGCAAGCTCGCCAGTGGAATCGCGCATGATTTCAACAACTTGCTAACCGTGATTATGACCAATGCGGAATTGTGCAACTTCAACGCGCCTTCCGCGAGCGTTGCAAAAGACAACCTCGATCAAGTCGTCCACGCGGCGGAGATGGCATCCGCTTTGTGCAAACAGATGCTGACGTTTGCGGGACAATCGCAATCACAAACGCAACAGGTCGACCTCGCTCAAGCCGCAACCAAGGTTGCGAGCCTCGTCGGATCCGCTACCAAGAATGACATCCGCATTGATGTAAACACTGCCGCCAATACACCGTATGTTCTCGGCGATGGTACTGCAATTTCCCAAGTGTTATTGAACTTGATGACTAACGCGGTGGAAGCCATCGGCGAATCAGGTGCAGTCAGGATTGACATCGCAACCAAACGAGTCGAGCAAGCGGATATCGATGGCTTTCTGTTTGGTGGGAAAATCCAACCCGGCGACCATGTTTACGTCTCGGTTAAGGACAATGGAAACGGGATCGCACCGGAGACTCTCCGTTGTATCTTTGACCCGTTTTTTACTACCAAAGCGAGTGGACAAGGGGCGGGGTTAGCAACGGTGTTGGGAATTATTGAACAACACGGTGGTGCCATCGATTTGCAATCCTCCGTGGGAACGGGAACCGAATTCACGATCTTCTTCCCCGCGTTATGCGATTTGCAGCCGACCGCAGAGCAGTCGGCCTCGTAATCTTCCTCGCTACATGTGAGCAAAAAACACAGGTTCCAATCAACGTTTGCGACGCGGAAGACGCCGCAAACGGATTATGGAGTCATCTCGCTCACCACGAGAGATGCACTGGATTACTCAATCGGCGTTTCTTTATCACCGTCTCGAAGGAACGGCTTGCGCTCTTGTTCGCCCGTGGCTGGCTTAAATTCGCGAACCCAAATGTTGCGGAACCGTACCGGATTGCCGTGATCTTGCAGCGAGATCGGTCCGACCGGTTTGTGTGCCTTGTACTCGGGCGGACGGTTGAAGGGAGTGTCCCCTTTTAGTTCGAAGTGATTCAGAATCAGTACTCCGTTGTGGACCACGGTAACGTAGGCAGGCGAAACCAATTGGTCGTCATCGCCGAAACGGGGTGCGGTCCAGAAAATGTCATAGGCATTCCATTCGCCTGGCGGACGAGTCGCGTTGGCGGCTGGTGGCGTTTGTTTGTAAATTGCTCCGGCTTGTCCATCAAAATAGGTTTCGTTGTCGTACGAATCCAACACTTGGATCTCGTAGCGTCCCATCATGAATACGCCACTGTTGCCTCGACCTTGTCCGCTGCCTTTGGCGGGTGTCGGTGCAGACCACTCGATGTGAAGCTGGCAATCACCAAACTCTCGCTTCGTGGTGATCACCCCTTTGCCGGTACTCGCGATACCGTCCTTGACGTTCCATTTGTCGCCGTTTTTCCATTCGGACAAATCTGCGCCGTCAAACAAGATCACAGCATCCGACGGAGCGTCGGCATTGGTTTCGCCCGGAGTCACCTTGGGCGGTTCCTGCCATTTGATCCCATTGAGGTACTCTTCGGCCGGAAGCGACGAGGTCGAAAATGCGACGGACAATCCAATACCGCTCAGTGCAGCGAACAGTGTTGATAATTTAAAAACGCTACGTTTCATGAGGTTTCTCAAAGATCGGGGGGGTGGGTTCCTGGGGTGTCTTCGAAGGATTCGAGTACCAAAACAGCAAGATCCGATCTGACTTTGGCATTCTCGAACAATCAGAGTTTACACAGCGTCAAAAGTGTTGACGAGGACGAAGCCCCCGATATAGTGGATTAGTGGTCTGGGAAGTCTCGCTAGGAGAAGTCTCGTCCGCTCCCGCCCGCCCTTGCTTGGGCTACTCGTATCAGCCAGTAGCGTGCTGATACTGGATTGGCGTTATCAGACTCGCTGTTCTCTGAAAACCAATCGCCCTCGTTGCTTCTCGTTTGATGCCCACGCACAAGCACGAAGTAAAATCGCTGTTGGCATCGCTTCAGAGGACGTCGAGCAAACGAACTCTGTAAGCGCGAGTAATGCCATGGCCTTTCGAACGATCCTCTTCGCTGTCGTTACACTCATCTCCTTCGATTTAATCGCGAGGGAATCCTCCGATCCCAAGGTGCCGCTGAGTTACGCTCGCGACATCGAGCCGATTTTTCGCAACAAGTGCTTTGGATGCCATCAGGGCGCGAAGCAACTCGGCGAATATAAAATGACCGACTTTGCGTCGTTGGTCGCAGGCGGCGAGAGTGAATCCGCAGCGATTGTGCCCGGCAAACCGGACGAGAGTTATCTGGTCGATCAAATCACGCCGGTGGATGGGCACTCCGAGATGCCAAAATCGCCGGCCAAGCCACTGCACGCCAGCGAGATCGAAAAAATTCGGCAATGGATCTCTGATGGGGCAACGGATGATTCGCCATCGGCGACGGGACCGATTTTCAACCAAGAACATCCGCCCGTTTACGTCGGGCCACCCACATTGCCGTCGCTCGATGTTTCCCCTGATGGGCAGCAAATCGCCGTCGCGGGGTTTCATGAAATCATTCTGTTAAATAGCGAGAACGGAGAAACCATTTCGCGATTGATCGGAATGAGTCCGCGAATCAATGCGGTCCGCTTTTCGCCCGATGGGAAACGGATCGCCGCGACCGGTGGAACTCCGGGGGTTCAAGGCGAAGTGCAGATCTGGGACGTCGCGTCGAATAAATTGACAATGTCGTTACCGTTTACGCATGACACTCTGAGCGGCGCAAGCTGGTCACCCGACGGAAGTAAGCTTGCCTTTGGTGCGACCGACAACGTCATTCGTGCGATCGACACCTCGTCGGGCGAACAGGTGCTGTTTCAAGGGGCACATGACGATTGGGTTCGTGACACCGTCTTTACACCCGATGGGACTCATTTGATTTCGGTCGCTCGCGACATGTCGTGCAAGTTGACCGAAGTTGCCACCGAGCGATTTGTTGACAACATCACCTCGATTACTCCGGGGGCCCTTTCCGGTGGACTCAATAGCGTCGCGATCCATCCCGAACGAAACGAAATTTTGATTGGTGGTGCGGACGGTGTCGCCAAGGTTTATCGGGTGTTCCGCGAAACCGCGCGCAAGATTGGCGACGATGCCAACTTGATCCGTAATCTGCCGGAGATGTCAGGCCGAATATTCAGTGTCGCCATTAGCCCCGATGGCTCACGCTTGGCCGCCGCGTCGACGCTCGATGGTCGCAGCGAGGTGCGAGTTTGGAAGTATGACTTTATCGGCACCTTGTCTGACGAAGTCAAAAAAATCATGGCCAAACGAGGCCCCCAACGCTCGGCTAAAGAAAAAGAAATGCTGGCGGACTATCAATCCAAGGAAACCACGGAGATCGCAAAATGGAGTAGCGACACCGCGGCGGTCTACGCGATTCGTTTCTCCAGCGACAACGGACTCGTGATTTCCGGTAACGACGCGGTGCTGCGGCGAATCGATGCGGAGGGAAAGCTTGCAGCTGAGTTTCCGATTGTTGCGATCGAAACCGAAAAGCACACCAAACACATCGCTTTCGACGCCAACGCGTGGATGCAGACGCAGGCCGTGTCCGCAGAATCGTTGACGGAAGAACCGGTCGTGGATGTGAAATCGGCTCGCGGATTGACGGTCTATCCCGAGACGATCCGATTGGATTCGCCTTATGCCTATAGCCAACTTGTGGTGATGGCGACGCTTGCGGATGACTCGACTGTGGACGTGACCCGTTTCTGCGAAGTCCAAGTTCCCTCGCTGATCGCAATCAACCAGCGTGGTTTGATGCGACCGATTGCCGAAGGTCATGGCGAGCTAATGGTTCGCTTTGGCGAGCTAACGACCACGGTTTCTGTCGATGTAACGCCACACGGTGACGACAAAGCTCCCGGCGCGGTTGACTACATTCACGACGTGAATTCCGTGCTCAGCCGACTTGGATGCAACCAAGGAACATGTCACGGAGCCCAGAAGGGCAAAAATGGTTTCCGGCTGTCGCTTCGCGGTTACGATCCCGTGTTCGACTTGCGAGCACTCAAAGACGATTTGGCGGCTCGACGCATCAACCCCGCTTCGCCGGACGATTCGTTGATGCTGAGAAAGCCGCTTGGGTTGACGCCGCATCAAGGTGGCGTGCTGATGGTCGACGGAGACCCCAATCATGCGATCCTGCGACGCTGGATTGCCGATGGGAGCCACGTGGATTTACAGTCGCCCCGCGTCGCATCGATCGAAATTTCCCCGACCAATCCTACGGTCCAAGCGATCAAGTCGCGTCAACAAGTGCGAGTGGTTGCGACCTATCGCAACGGCACTTCGCGGGACGTGACCAGCGAAGCGTTTATCGAAAGCGGGAACTCCGAGGTTGCCACTGCCGACGCCAAAGGCTTGCTGACGGCGATTCGCCGTGGCGAGGCTCCCATTCTGGCTCGTTTCGAAGGTGCCTACGCTGCGACGACGTTAACCGTGATGGGCGATCGATCCGGTTACGAAGATCCGGCACAGGAAGTTTATAATCCGATCGATGAATTGGTCGCAAAAAAGTGGCAGCGGGTCAAAGTGGTACCGAGCCCCGTTTGTGATGACGCCACGTTCCTGCGCCGTGTCTATCTCGATTTGACCGGACTGTTGCCCAGCAGCGATCAAGTCAAATCGTTCTTGGCCGACTCGACAGACTCGCGTGAAAAACGTGCCAAGGTCATTGATGAATTGATCGGTAGCGAGGCCTACATCGCCTACTGGACCAATAAGTGGTGCGACCTGTTGCAAGTCAATCGGAAGTTTCTAGGAGTTGAAGGTAGCACGAAATTCCAAGAATGGATTCGCGCGGCGGTGACAGAAAACCGCCCCTATGACCAATTTGTTCGCGAGGTGTTAACCGCTAGCGGATCGAACAACGAAAATCCTCCGGCGTCGTATTTCAAAGTGCTGCGAACGCCCGAAGACACGATGGAGAACACCACGCATTTGTTCTTGGGAATCCGCTTTAACTGCAACAAGTGCCACGACCATCCGTTTGAACGTTGGACCCAAGACCAGTATTTCGAGATGTCGGCCTACTTTGCTCAGGTCGATCTGAAAAATGACCCTGCCTCCGGAGATCGCAAAATTGGTGGATCGGCAGTCGAAGGCGCCAAGCCGCTGTTTGAAATCGTGGCAGACAAAACAAGCGGTGAGATCAAGCACGGCAGAACCGGGGATACCGTCCCGCCGAAATTTCCCTTCGTCGTCGAACATGAAACAAGCGACAGTGCCTCGCGTCGCGAGCAGCTTGCTCGCTGGATGACCGATGCCGACAATCCGTACTTTGCCCGCAGTTATGTCAACCGCTTGTGGGGCTATTTGCTTGGCGTTGGTTTGATCGAGCCGATCGACGATATTCGCGCCGGCAACCCGCCGACCAATCCCGAACTGCTAAACTTCTTGACGGATCGTTTTGTCGAATCAGGGTTTGATACGCGGACGATGCATCGTTTGATTTGCAATAGTCGAACCTATCAATTGAGCATCGAGTCGAACCCGCTAAACGAAGACGACCATCTGAATTACTCGCATGCAATGCCGCGGCGATTGCCCGCCGAAGTGATTTACGATGCGGTACATCAGGTTACCGGAGCGATCAGTTCGATTCCCGGTGTGGCCAAAGGAACACGAGCCGCCGCGCTGCCCGATTCGGGAGTGAAACTTGCCGATGGTTTCTTGCAGAACCTGGGCCGACCGGCGCGGGAAAGCGCCTGCGAGTGTGAACGATCCTCCGATCTGCAGCTCGGACCGGTGATGGCGTTGATAAGTGGTCCCACGGTCGGTTCCGCGATTTCGGATCCGAAAAACGAACTCGCTAACATCGTCAAAGTGTGCCCGGAAGACGAAATGCTCGCCGAAGAGGTTTTCTTGCGAGCGATCGGACGTCGGCCCACCAAACCCGAAGTCACGGCATTCAAGAGCATCATTGGCGAAGTCCAAGTCGATCATGACGCTCTGCAAAAACAGGTTGCGCAATCCGAAGCCGATTGGAAGATTCGACGGGCCGAATTAGAAGCCGTTCGCGAAACGAAGCTTGCCGAGGTTGTCTCGCAGATTGCCGAGCGAACCGAGGCAATCAAGCCCGAACGAACGCGGCTCGAGGAAGAGCGAGCGACACGAGTCGCTGCCGCTGAAAAGACGCTTAGCGAAGCACAAGCGAATTTGATCACGACTACCGAAAAACGATTTGCCGACGCGTCCAATGTGGAATGGCATCCATTGTCGGCGACCGAGTTGTCGGCATCGAACAAGGCGGTGTTGACGCCGCAGCCAGATCGTTCGATCCGAGCATCGGGCAACGCTGACAAAGGCATCTATACGATCAAGATGCCCACGACGCTGAAGCAGATCACGGGGTTCCGGCTCGAAGCGTTACCCGCTGCGGATATGCCCGCCGGTGGTCCTGGGTTGCCCGACAACGGCAATTTTGTGGTCACCGAATTGGTGATCCAAGTCCAAAACAACGGCAAAGATCAAAAGCCTGAGAAAGTCGAAATCGCCAAGGCACAAGCTGATTTCACGCAGGGCGGCTTTGACATTAGCACCACGTTCGATGGAAAGACAAATGACCAAGGCGGCTGGGCCGTATCGCCTTCGCTAGGCGTGGTGCACTGGGCCACGTTCCAATTGAAGACTCCAATCGCGAATCCCAGCGGTTGCACGTTGACGTTTGATCTGCATCAATTCCACAACGCAGCAAATCACCGTTTGGGGCTGTTTCGTATTTCGGCGACCACGGCCGAAGGCGACATCCCGCTCAGCCAAAGCGAATCGATCGCCGCAGCGCTATCGACACCAGCGGAGCAACGCAGCGAAGCGGTCACCAAGCTGATCGTCGACTACGGTACAGCCACGGACAAAGGCATTGCCGATTTGCGTGCGGCATTGGCCGAAGCTCGAAAACCTGTTCCGCCGGACCCGATGCTGGTGCAGTTGGAACAACGCAAAAAGAATCTTTCGGTTGCTACGGCGGACGATCCCGCACTTGTCCAGCTTCGCAAAGACTTTGCCGAAAGCACAAAACAACTCGGCAACGTCCGTTTGACGGCGGCCGAAGATTTGGCGTGGGCGTTAATCAATAGCCCTGCGTTTCTGTTCAATCACTGAATTAACCAAGAGAGAGAACGAACGATGTTGTCATTCAAAGGTTTCAAAGCAAAGGATCTTTGCGATCCGCATCTCTCGCCATCACGTCGCACGTTTCTGCGAGTGGGTGGTTGTGGCATGCTTGGTTTGTCGTTGCCGTCGCTGCTGAAAATGCAAAGTGCCGCGGCCTCGGAAAAACATGTCGGTGGTCCGGGATGGGGTAAGGCTAAAAGTATCATCCTGCTGTATTTGCAGGGCGGGCCGAGTCAATTGGATTTGTGGGACCCTAAAGAGAATTTGCCGGATAACGCCAAAAGTGTTTTCAAGCCGATCAGCACCAAAATCCCAGGGGTGAAATTCACCGAAAACCTGCCGCAGCTCAGCCAGGTGAACGACCGCTTCACGATGATTCGGTCGATGTCGTACACGCCCAATGGTTTGTTCAACCATACCGCAGCGATCTATCAGATGATGACCGGCTACACGACGGACAAGGTCAGCCCGTCGGGGCAACTTGAACCGCCATCGCCCAAGGACTTTCCGAATTTCGGCAGCAACATCGTCAAAATGCGTCCGCTCGATGAGCCGATGCTTCCGTTTGTCATGCTGCCGCGTCCGCTACAAGAATCCAACGTCGTCGGCAAAGGTGGCACCGCTGGTTTCCTCGGCAAAGCGTTTGATCCGTATACGCTTTATCCTGATGGCGACGACATGGACATGGAAAAGATGAGTCGCATCAAGATCGATGATCTGCAGTTGCGCCCCGAGGTGTTCAGCGTCCGACTGCAGCGCCGTGCAAGGCTTCGTGATCTGTTGAACGCCCAGATGCCTCAAATCAACGAGGCGGTCGAGTCGTTTGAGCTTGATCAATACTACGATCAAGCGTTGTCGTTGATCGTTTCGGGGCGTGCACGTGATGCGTTTAATTTGTCCGCGGAATCCAACGAGATCCGCGACGCTTATGGACGCAACACGTTTGGTCAAAGTTGTTTACTTGCCCGGCGACTCGTAGAAGCCGGAACTCGCGTGGTCGAAGTCATTTGGCCCAAGGTTGCCAACAGCGACAATCACTCGTGGGATCATCACACCGGGCTCAGCAAACGGATGAAAGATCAATCGGCCCCGATGCTCGACTCGGCATTGTCGACTCTGATCACGGACATGGACACCCGCGGATTGCTTGAAGATACCTTGGTGGTGGCGGTAGGCGAATTTGGTCGCAGCCCTCAACGCGGCGTCAGCACCAGCGGAAACAACAACAGCGACGATGGCCGCGACCATTGGCCGTATTGCTACACCGCTGTGGTGGCTGGTGCGGGAACCAAACGTGGGTATATCCATGGCAAGAGCGACAAGACCGCTTCGGCGCCGCTGGAAAACCCGGTGCATCCTGCGGAGTTGTTAGCGACGATATACCACAGCTTCGGGATCGCGCCGGATACGATCGTCTACAACCACCTGAATCAACCTCGTGAATTAGTCAAAGCCGAGGCGATTTCTGCGTTGATGGCATGACACTTCTGGGGTGTTGTTAAGTTCGTGATCGAAATTTTCGTTAAGAATTTGGCTGGTTATTTGGCTGGCAATTCAGCGAACGAGGGCGAGCGAAGAGGATTGTCAAAAGACTTTTGCGGCTTCTGGGCCTGACAATGTTGGCGCTATGGTTCCTCACCACGCGTTGGAAACGTATATTTTTAGCTTCTCGGAAACGTTTCCCTTGTGCGCGAGCGCGAAAGCCCCCTTAAAGTCGATGAAGATTCACGAATATCAAGGCAAGCAACTGTTCCGCAAAGCTGGTGTGCCGGTTTTAGAAGGACATGTCGCTAAGACCGCTGACGAAGCGGCTGCCGCATTTGACAAACTCGGCGGTTCGATTGCTGTCGTCAAAGCCCAGATCCATGCGGGCGGACGCGGTAAGGGAACCATTATCGATAACCCAGAGCAACGCGGCGTCGTGCTCGTCAAAAGTGCTGACGAAGCTCGTGCGGCTGCCAACGGTTTGCTCGGAAAAACGTTGGTCACGATCCAGACCGGCGAAGAAGGCAAAGTCGTCAACCAAGTCTTTGTCGAAGCGGGTTGCGATATTGCTCGCGAACTGTACCTCGGCATCGTGGTCGACCGCGAAGCGTCTCGGCCTGTGTTGATGGTCAGCACCGAAGGTGGTGTTGAGATCGAAAAAGTCGCCGAAGAAACTCCTGAACTGATCTTCAAAGAGCACTTTGATCCCGCTGTCGGACTGGAAGCATTCCAAGTCCGCAAGCTTTGTAAAAAGCTCGGAATTGAAGGTGCCGCGGCCAAGGCTGCGTTCAAATTCATGCCCGCAATTTGCCGCTTCTTTGTCGATTACGATTGTGCGATGGCGGAGATCAACCCGTTGGTGATCACCGGTAGTGGCGAAATGATTGCGTTAGATGCGAAGATCACCTTCGACGATAACGCGTTGTTCCGCCACAAGGATCTGCTTGAATTCCGCGACTTGTCCGAAGAAGAGCCAAGCGAAGTTCGTGCTAGCGATGCGGGACTCAGCTACGTCAAGCTGGAAGGCAACATCGGTTGCCTCGTCAACGGGGCCGGTTTGGCGATGTCGACGATGGACATCATCAAATACCACGGTGGCAAACCCGCAAACTTCCTGGACGTCGGTGGTGGAGCGAACGCTCAACAAGTGACCGAAGCTTTCCGGATTTTGTTGTCGGACCCCAACTGCAAGGGCGTGCTGGTCAACATCTTTGGCGGGATCGCACGCTGTACCACGATCGCAGCGGCGTTGATCGAAGCGAGCAAGACGGTTGGTTTTACCGTTCCGTTGGTCGTCCGGCTCGAAGGCACCGAGGTCGAAGAAGGCCGCAAGATGCTTGCCGAAAGCGACGTCAATGTCATCAACGCGACCGACATCACGGACGCGGCCAAGAAAATTGTGGCTGCCGCCGCAGGCTAACGCCGCAGATTCCTTTGCTCGATTCAGAGCAGTAAGGCAAAACCGCGTCAAATCCGCTGCTTTAGCAGCGGAGGACCAAATTGAAGTCGGTTCAACATTCCATTCCTACACGTTCTTTACAATAGTCATTCGGTCATGAGCATTCTGGTTGACGGAAACACAAAAGTCATCTGCCAAGGCATCACGGGTAACGCCGGCACGTTCCATAGTCTCGGTTGCCGTGACTACGGCACCAACATGGTCGGCGGAGTCACCCCAGGCAAAGGCGGCCAAAACGTCGAAGGCATTCCCGTTTTTGATACAGTCGAAGAGGCTGTTGAGAAAACCGGTGCGAACGCAACGATGATCTTCGTGCCGCCGCCTTTCACCGCCGACGCGATCCTCGAAGCAGTCGACGCGGGCATCGGAATCATTGCCGCGATCACCGAAGGCGTTCCTGTCATCGACATGGTTCGCGTCTACGAAAAAGTGCGAGCGAGCAACTCGATCTTGATCGGCCCCAACTGCCCCGGTCTGATCACGCCTGGTTCTTGCAAGATCGGCATCATGCCCGGTTATATCCATAACCCAGGCAAGGTCGGTGTGATGAGCCGCAGTGGAACCCTGACCTACGAAGCGGTTTGGCAAACCAGCAACCTCGGTCTTGGGCAAAGCACCTGCGTTGGACTCGGTGGCGACCCGATCGTCGGTACAAGCTTTATCGACTTGCTAAAGCTGTATCAAGAAGACGATCAAACCGAAGCGATCTTGATGATCGGTGAAATCGGTGGATCGGCCGAAGAAGAAGCAGCGGCATTTGCCAAGGCAAACGTTACCAAGCCTGTGGCTGCGTTCATTGCTGGTCGTACCGCCCCTCCCGGAAAGCGAATGGGACACGCCGGCGCGATCATCAGTGGCGGCAAGGGAACGGCCGAAGAAAAGGTCGCAGCCATGGAAGACGCAGGCATTGTTGTCGCGCCCACACCGGCCGACATGGGCCAGGCTGTTGTCGATGCGATCGCCCGCAAAGGCTAAATCATTTCGCTGCTAAATTACGTCACGGTTAATCACCACTTTCGACGCGAACATAAAACCCCGCGTCGAGGTTGCGTTCGGATTGATCTTGAATTGCCGATCGGCCCGTTTTAAAGCGGAGCCGATCGTTTTGTTTGGCGACCTTAGTTACCTCGGATCGCAGCAAATATTCGAGCACATCGCTCGCGTCGACTTGCGGTGAATGCCCTGTGATCAGCATCCTGAAATTCATCGGGTCGATCAATTCGAGGCAGTCATCCACCAACGGCCACAGATCACGCTCTAACCGCCACGTTTTCCCTTTGGGTGAATGCCCATAAGCGGGCGGATCCATCACGATCGTGTGGTATCGCCGTTGGCGTCGGACCTCTCTGGCTGCAAACTTCGCAGCGTCGTCGACTAGGTATCGGATCGGTGCTTCACCTAACTGATTCGTCTCTGCCGCCACTCTTGCGGCCGCAACATTGGGCTTGGCTGCATCGACGTGCACGACTGAGAATCCAGCTTGTGTTAGTGCCATCGTGCTCGCCCCGGTGTAGGCAAACAGGTTTAGAGCTAGCGGTTCGTCCTGCTGATGCTTGGCGGACAGCCACTGCCAATTCTTGGCTTGCTCGGGAAACAATCCAATATGACCAAACGGAGTGGGGCGAACCGGCATGTTGAAATTGCCGCAATCGAGCGTCAGCGATTCGGGCCAAGCAGAGCGGTGAGTCCACCGCCGCTGGCTTAGATCGTAGACAGCATCCGCCTCACGCCAACGCTGAGGATGTTTTTGACGAATTCCTTCGGCAGCCGGCGACGGACGAGAAACCAGATAACCGCCAAGTGATTCGAGCTTCAGCCCGTCACCGAAATCGATAAGTTGATAAACATTGCTCATGGTTCGCAGGATTGTAAGCCGAAAGCACCAGCAATGCCGAGGAGACAGGCACCGCTTTGCGTCGGGCGTCGGGCAACCGAAGCTTTGATCCCTAGCGAACCTCAGTCTCAGGCTCTTCGCCATCGGTAGCTTCGGGCGGTTGGGCCGCAATCGCCGTGGGTTCTTCGGAAGTTTCGTCGACAGGCCCCTCGATAAAATCGATGAACGTGCCTTCGCTATCAAAGACAGGCCATCCATCTTGAAATCGCGTCTCGGCCGTGAAATTAACCGGAGGACGCGCAAATTTTTCGTGCGGAGAATCCTGATGGACCGTCCCGCCAAATTTCAAGTATTTGCTGCCCGCCAGTTTCGTTCGCTCGCGAATTGAGCCACTTTGAAACGGCCCGATGCCCAACACGTAGGTGTCTCGAGCGGTGGCACTCGATTCGCGGATCCCGGATTGCCAAATCGCTTTGCGAGATTCACGCTCGTAAGCGAACGCGGCGATTTTTGCAGCTCCTTCGCGTGAATCGCGACGTCCCAAGGCGATTTCGGGTATCGACGGCAAACTGGGGGCATTGGGAAGCAGCGAAGCGGCCGAAGACAAGCCGTTATTTTCCGGTACACCGAAGGTCACTCGATGGTCGTCAGCACCGAGCGTTCCGATTCTCGCCTCGATGATAATGTCCGCGTCGTTACTGGTGTCTTGCAACAGGCAGCCGGCCGCAACGATTTGCTGGCGCAGTGAACTGGTCACGTAATCCGCATTTACAAAGCCAATATCCTTCGACGTTTTCAAATAACTTGTGTCGAGATACACCGTTCGCCCCGACATCGGGCGAAAGTCGATCCCCGCAATACTTCGATCGACCGCTTTACTGAGCACCAACTGTTGAGTTGCTAGCTGCTCCTTCGTGGTCCCGCAGCCCAATATCCCAGCACAGACGACCATGCATACTAGTCCACAAACGAACCGGTAGATCGCTCGTAAAGGAAATGAACGCATCGAATACGACGACGGTGGGAAGTTGGAGGGATGAACACGCAGTATGCCAAGATGAGTCCCGCTTTTATCGGGTAAAGGGCTCCTCTGGCAAGCTCAATTTCGATTACGAAATGCTGTCAAAAAAGTAGCACCGTTCGATGATGGGGCGTTGTTGCCGACCGGGTTATTTCATCTTCGAAATGTATTGCAGCTGTCCTTCGCTGTTCAGCAAAAACTTGAATGTACCGTATCGAATCAAATGGCTTGCTTCAAACGATGGACCTGATCGCAGTCGAGGCGCTTCGAACGGAAAGAGTGGACGCGCGGCATCGGGGATCCCAAAGGTTCGTAGCAGATACTCCGCATCCACAAGGTTTGAATACGTCAGGCGTCCGCGATCCGAGGCAAACCGACGGTCACGGGGGCCGGGAGCTACTTTTTCGATCGAAACGATTGCCTCGGAAATGGGAAAGTCAGGCTCCGATGCGCGTGCGATGTCGGAGGGGCGCGTTTCGGCGGGAATCGACTTCAAATTTTCAGCGACGCTCCTCTTTTCAGGAGACGCGAAAGGCTGCAAGCGAATCCAGCCGGCTTGCATCGTCTTTTGATCCACAGACCAATGAACCGACGTCAGATATCCCAGCAGCAGTGACTCGCCATCTCGTCGCAAAAAACAGTCACGAATGGAGTGCCCCGCAATCGTCGGCGGTTCGGACATCATTCCCTGCAGACGAATGTGTCCATCGGTTGGCTTGACGGGTGCGTGGAGGTGATCTGCAGCAATCGTGTCGTAGATCGCTTCGATTCCATCGATGCTCGAGAAGCCATGCGAATCTTCGACCCGTTCGGTCCAAGAAAAATCGCCTGTCCACGAGTCGCCATGCGTATCAAAGATCACGCAGGTTGCATCAGGGCGAAATGAAATTGCGAGCGAATGCGTTTCACCATTCTCGGAACCCACCTGAACCCAATCCCCAATGACTCGTTCACGCGGCATTGCCGCCGCTCGATATCCCGACATCACCATGCTGGCAGCCCCGACCGCAGTCAACACAACAATCGCCCCAATTGCCAAGCGTGACCGCGCCAGTAAACCGACTCGGGCCAGCACCGCACTGGCGAGCGTTAAGAGTCGAAATAAAAATGGATATCGAGCGGTTTCTGTCTCTCGGTCGTCGCGAGCAGCTGTCGTTTGCGAGTCAGCGCGGGCAGGTGTTTCGACTTCGGATTCAGCACACTGCGTGTCACGATTATCCGATCGAAAATCTCGCTCGGCATATCCCATACCTTCAGCGGAACCAGGCGAGATCGATTTAGCAACGGTTGCTGGCGCAACCGCAGCACTGCATAGAGACGACGTCGACGCGCGGTTTCCCACAAACCGAGGCGTCCCCGCATCGGTTCGCCGATGAACCGTGCCTTCGGATCCGAGCAAAACAAGTTCGCCCGTTAAGCAGGCCTTCAGGACATGAATCCGATCCACACGAATCCATGTTTGCGTCACGTTACTTTGGATTTCGGCATCGGGTGGCAACATGCCTCTTGCTGCAAAACCAATTAATTCCCGCAACTTGAACGGACCCTGAGCCGATCCGAGCATTCCTCGTACGTGATAACTAGGGACCACGGTACCGTCGGGATGCGGAAGTGCGATTCGCTTCTCGGAAAACAGCCCAATCGCCAATGCTGGATGCCAAGGCCCCGTCTCGGTATCGCCCACCATCGAATTCGGTCCGATGATTCCCGACAAAGCCGCCTCGCGGAGCTCGACCCCTGTGAATGGGCCTGCAGATGCCTGCTCAGTTTTGACAAAAAAGGCGACCATATTTCTCGGAGTTCCTCCGAACGATACTAACGAAGACGATCACACTGAAAAGTTCCATGCTTGCTGGAGTACTTAACATGGCAAGGGTGATAAGATGACTTATATCCGGGGCCAAAGCACCGTGGACACAATCGCGTGTGCAGCGGGCCAATCGGCTCGTTCATTAAGAACGCAACGGAATATCGGGGGGTACCCAATTGATGGCTGGTAAAGCTCAGAATTACAGAAATTCAGCCCAGACTTTGCACAAAGCATTCGCTGAACAGAAACCTTGCCAGGGATTTACCCTCGTCGAGCTTCTTGTCGTTTTGGGCACTATTGGCGTATTGGTGGGTCTGCTACTTCCCGCAGTTCAAGCATCACGAGAATCAGCCCGCCAAACCCAGTGCCTTAATCATCTGAAGCAGATTGGTTTAGCGGTGCAGAACTTTCATGCCCAACGTGACGAGTTGCCACCGAGTCGTAATTACGATCATTACACTAGTTGGGCGTTCCTGCTGCTGCCGCATCTGGAACAGGCAGCCCTTTCGGACGAATGGGACGATTCACTGAAGTATTACTACCAGAGCGATACTGCGAGACTGACCGCGATCGCTCCCTATTTTTGCCCTTCGCGTCGCGACGCCAACATTCACAGCACGCAGGGAGACGATATTTTGTCTCCCTACGAAACGAGCGGCCACGTTCCAGGGATCGTTAGCGACTACGCTTGCTCGGCAGGCCATGGTCCCTCGGGTGTTTGGAATTGGATCTACTCCAACGGTGCGTTCATCATGGGTGACGGCGAGACTGATCCCGAAACGATTCCTGACGGCAATTTTGCGCCGCCCAATGCAAAGCTAGTCACGTGGAAAAGCCGAACCAGTTTTGCCAGTTTGACCGATGGGACTAGCCATACGATTATTGTAGGTGAGAAACATGTGCGACCATCGCGGCAGGGCATCGCCTCCGAAGACGGTGCCATTTATAACGGCGACCATCCCGCAAACTTCTCTCGATGTGGCGGTCCCGGTTATCCGCTCGCACGCTTTCCTACCGACCGTTTTCAAACCAATTTTGGCAGTTACCATGTCGCTGGATGCAACTTTGTCTATGCCGACGGAAGCGTCCATGTGCTGAACGTCGACATCTCGACCGATATCCTTGGGCGACTGACGCATCGAAACGACCACCAAGTGATCGAAGGTTATTGAAGACGTTGCTTACTCTTGCTTCATGTTTTTGACGAGCGCTTGAAAGCGTTCTAGTTGCAAATGGTCACACGTCAGCCCAAGATGTCCGACGGCCCTCGCGATATCAGCTAGCGTTGAATAGCCAAGTTTGCGGCCAATCTCCGTCTTGTGACGCTCGACGGTACGGGGACTCCGATGCAGCATCTTGGCAACCTCTGGGACACTTTTTCCGTGTCCCAAGAGAATGAAAATCTCGAGTTCGCGATTGCTAAGCGCGGACAAACAGCCCAGATCCACGTACTGGCTAGTCACCGTTTCAATGTTTGCATCCGAATCGACGGCATCACGTCGCGACAGGATTAAAGCGTAACTTCCTCCGCCAGAATCATCACTCGGCTTTGCTGCATCCACTTGCTCTGCTGCATCTTCGTCTTGTTGGACGTTCGCGGTGTCGCCGCCGCCAACCTCCATGCTTCTTACTAATTCGCCGCCATCGCTAATGGGATAAAACGTGGAAACCATTTGCTTCCCGTCGTAGATGTGCCGCGCACGTAGAGGTTTTCCCTCTTCAATCACCTGTTCGATCCAAGCCAAACGTTCACGCACGAACTCGGGATGGAACAAAACGCTCAGGTGACGGTAGCCCTCAGTTTCCGACGGCGTTACGCCAAACAGCGTCCGTGCCGCATCATTGCTATATGCAACATGCCCGTCTTTCGTGACGATCGTCACCCCTATCCCGACTTCCATTCGGAATATGTCTGCCCAGTTAATCGAGCTAAATGGACTGCTCATATTTGATTCAATTCAACTCAGTTCTACAGGACCACAGGGATGCTAGATCAGAGGGGGATCGTCCGTTCAACTTGCTTCGGATTCGCTTGAATTCACAGATTCACCGGAGAAGAACTTCGCTTGGGTACTCCGGGTGCCAAATTAAGTCTAGCTTGCGTTCTCGGGGGGGGAGCAGAAGGTTTTTCGCATTATTCACAATCCCTTAATGCAACAGCCAAGATGAGGACGGAATCTACGTCTTCACGAAAAGCCGAGCTCTAAAGAGTTCGTCATACTGACTCGGGCTAGACTGTTCCCACCTGGGAATAGATTGGCCCCGCTACCACCAACGATTACAGAATCGTCTTTCAAAGATCGCTAGATGATAAGAAACTTTGATTTCATTGCACTAGGACTACTGCGGTTTTGGCAGTCAAGATTTGAGAATAGCACGTTATTATTAGGCACTACGACGCTCTTGGTACACAAACACCCGGTGTCCCCTTTGTTGAGCCGCGTTGTCCACAAACAGGCACTCAATCTGAACGTCACTTAACTCCACCCAAACGGACTGTTCGCTAGCCTCTAGATGCCGGAGTGCAGATTGCGACAGATCGAATCGCGATCCGCATATCGAAGCAGCAGCGTCAACAACAAATCACCTATCGCAGCTGCGACTTAGAAACAAGCGGAAAAGAACATTCGAATTTGAGGGCAATGAACCGCTCGTTGCTTTTACTCACGATCGTCGGACCATTAAGTGACGCGTTGATTCGTAGCGGAAGTCGTCAAGACTTTAGTGAATCGCACAACAGGTTGAAACTCACGCAAGCGTTCCGCTACGTCAGTAACGGTTTCGGCGGTCCTTAGTCAAGAAAGCCGACCAGACTATTCACCTCGTCATGTTGTTGCAGTTTTCGCAAGGCACGTCGTTCAATCTGACGAACACGTTCTCGGCTGATGTTGAACACTTTGGCAACTTCTGAGAGTGTCTGCGGCGAGTAGTTATCGAAGCCGAATCGCATTCTAACGATCGATCGCTCACGATCATCCAGTTGACCGAGCAAGGATTCCAATCGATGGCTTAGCGTGTTTGCATCGACTTCGGTCCCAAGCGGTGCTCGATCCTCTTCCTGCAAAATATCGCGTAGATTTGTAGGGGCATCGCCTGCAGTTCCGTTATCCAGACTGTAACTAGTGCTTAGCGAACGCTCGAGCACGATCAGCCGTTCATCGCTCAGCCCTGAGGTGTCGGCAACTTCGCGATGCGTTGGTCGATGACTCAATTGCTGATACAAATCACTGATCGTTCGCTGCAATTCGTTCATCTCGCCAACGACGTGCACCGGGATGCGAATGGTACGACTTTGTTCCGCAACCGCGCGTCCAATCGCTTGACGAATCCACCATGTGGCATAAGTCGAAAGTTTGAAACCTTTACTGGCTTCGAACTTTTCAACCGCACGCATCAATCCCGAGTTGCCTTCTTGAATCAAATCAAGAAACGCCAACCCGCGTCCGCGATATTTCTTTGCAATCGAAACGACGAGACGTAAGTTGGCTTCCACCAACTTTTGCTTGGTTGAGGTGTAAAGCGAGTAGTTTCGCTCGAGTTCTTGAACACGACGATCGAGACCACAACTTGAGTGCTGAGTCCGTCGCAAGATGGTTTCGTATTCGGCATGCTCTTCGAGCGTTAGCTCGGCCCGCCGTTGACGAAGCACTCCGACTCGATGATTCATCCACAACACGTTTTCGAAATGCTGTTCGATCGCGGGTAACCGCAAACCAAGTTCCTCGATCAGCGTAACGATCGATTCCCGCCGACGCAGGTAGCGACTACGGGCTTCACTACGCTCGGCTAACGTGAGTTGACGATTTCGGATCGCCTCGTAATCCGCGTTGTTGAGCGAAAGCAAGGACTCAAGCGTGCAAACATTCGGTTCTAATCGGCTGAGAATTTGTCGCTTTACCTTCTCGTCGGTCACAGCATAACTAAGACTACGGTCCGCCCTCGCGTCGCCCGTCACGATCTCGCGAAGCGATGCAACCGCATCCTCGGCAACAAAACGAATACGGAGCAAATTGTGTCGGAATAAGGTACGGGCATCATCCAGCTGCAGCGCCAGATCCAATTCTTGTTCTGCTGTCAACAGAGACGTCTGGCCCATTTGCTTGAGGTACATCCCTAGCGAATCCGATAGCTCGTCCTGACTTCGCAATGGACTATCATCGTGTCGCAACTTCGAAGAATCGAAACCGCCGCGAGTCGCAGTGTTTCCGGAATTCGTATTGAGAGAAACCATTTCCTACCCCTTCCTATTTATAATGAGAAAGCGAACGCGGTTGGCCTTCAAAACCGAAGGACATTATCCGACTTTCTCAGTAAGGTTTGTGTTCACGCACTCACCATTTAAAGGACGTTAGTGAATCCACCTGAGCAATGCACGCATCTATCGACAATCAGAGAGACGATTCATGCACTACTGTTTTACGCACTGAGACACTCAAAAGTTCCCCAGGGTTCAACTTCGGTTGATTAACCCCAGCGTTTCAAGACTCTAACCGCGGACGACATCCGTCCACGGTTTCCGAGCGAGTCACTGCTAATAAACGTCGCTTTTGACAGTCACTTCTAACCGTTTTTCGTTGTGATTTAGTAACACGCAAAGATCATGCCGGCTGCCACTAAATCCATTCTCAGCATGCCCAATACAGCCGTTCCGTAACCGTCCCCCCTCTTTCAATTAACCATCCCTCAACAATGATATAAGACGATTTTGCGTGAGGAATTGAACGCATCAACGATGATTTCTTGGCAACGGCGGTCTGCTGGAAGACGCTTATCTGCAAACAATGGTTACGGTTGTTGCAACATTGCGTCTGCAATGAGTTAATGAGCATGGGGCAGAATGCCCCGCCTGGGGAAATCTAAGACAGGTCAGGCTCAGGTGTGTTGTCGGCTTGAGCTTCCCAGGGCTTCTCCATGCGTCCAGCGAGCCTTTTTGATCCCGCTGCCTCGACCTTCCACCTCTTGTTCTTCAACTTTACAGCACCGCCATGAACTCAACCCTGAAACGCTTTCACGTCTATTTGTACGGGCCCAAGGGTGAGGGGTTGCTATCAAGTTTCGAAGATGCCGCCAGCCGGCTGCAGCTACTTCCGCAACTGTATTTCGAACTCGATGGCTCGTTTGTATGGTCACCCGATCGTGCCCAACAAATTGATGGCATGCTGTACGACGCTCAAGGACGGCTTCAATACGTCGATCTTCAGGGGCAATGCAGCTTCGAAAGTTGGAACGCGGTGATCGATGCGATCAATGATAACCATCCCGCAACGGATTGCTTTGTGATGGTAATTCCGACTAGAGAGTTGAAAAACTTACCAACGTTCGAGCATTCAATCTGGGGCTCGCAAAATTCACTGCCGGCGAATGAAAAATAAAAACGACGCAATTCACGGTGTTTTCGCCGTTTTTTGATCAAAAGCGTGCTCGTTCGCGTGAACTTTCTGGAATCTAATCGCTCTTTTGGACTGTATTGGCATCCCAATTGCTTCTTCCTAACTTCGTCTTCAGCGGTGTCAGCCGAGGACACGAAGCAAATGTAACTGAAGCCTAAACAAAGCCTAAGCGATTACTTTCCTGGAGGGATTCACCGATGTTAACCGTTACTCGCCCTGAGACTGTCTCTAAAGCAACTACACCGGCTCAAAATGAGATTCGTCTTTCCGATACTGAGATTTCTCGCCGCGTCGTTGCGATTCGTTCAGGTTGGAGCATTGCCGAACGTGTCCGTCGTCGCCGCGAAGCGGACAAGCGATTCCTCGATTTGATCGATGCGTTGTCGGCTTGCGAAGCTGCCTAGTCATTCTAATTTTGCGACACACTTCGTCGCAAAATTTCTGCTATCTACTTTTCAGTTTAAATAGTTTTTGGAAGGATTCAAAATGTCGACGATGATCTGCGAAACGCGTGATGATGCTGCAATGAATTTGAACGAACTAAATACAGAAGTGCGTTTGTCGGACGTTGAGATTTCGCGTCGGGTGCTCGCCATTCGTTCGGGATGGAGCATTTCAGAGCGTGTCCGTCGCCGTAACGACGCCAACGAGCGTTTCCTGGATTTGATGGTAGCACTGTCGACGTGCGACGCTGCTTAAGGTTGCAATCCTGAGGTTTCAATCAATCGATTCTCCTTTTGCAGGAATCTCTTCGCTTGACGGTTTCCCGACGATCTCGCCTCGATAGCGGCATGCTTCGATGAATGATTCAAGGATGACCAAAGCCGCGACAGCGTCGATCCGCTTCTTTTTGCCTTGGCGGGTATAGCCTGCGGCACGCATGCGATTGTTCGCATCCGCCGTAGTAAAACGCTCGTCGAATAAACGCACCGGTTTGCCGGTCGTCGTTGCGAGCCAGCGTGCAAATTCGCGGGCTTGAGTACTCTTTTCACTTTCGCCCCCATCGAGATGGATGGGCAACCCGACGACAAAAGCGGCAATCCGTTCCACTTTTGTTAAGTCGCGATAGTAATCGCCATCGTTGACCCAATCTACTGCAGAGTGGACTTCCAACGGGCTAGCCAAGATTCGATCTGGATCACAGATTGCGATCCCAATACGTACACTGCCAAAATCGATCGCTGCGAGACGGCCAGTCGTGGGAAATTCGTCCGAAACGTTTGAAGATTCGTTCATCGGGTCGATGCCGTGCAGTGAAAAGGTTGAAATGAGACTTGGCAGCTGCGCTGTTTTTTACCGTAGGGGACGATCCGTCGCCAAACCATACCGGATTCCCTTGGCGCTGCAACGTACATCGCGTTCTCAGTCATGCGTCGAAAAGAATTGTATGGCGCCGTGCAATTGAAAAGTCGTGCAATTGAAAAGCAGCAATCACGAGTTGTCGTCACCTTCAAAGTATCGCTGCAAGAATGCTTTACGGTCGTCCTGTTCTGCCGCGAATTGGACCATTGCGTAAAGCCGTTGCTGGTCCCGACGTTTTTTCTCCGCTAACGCTTCGCTGTCGCGAAAATGCGGAGGGATTGATGTCAGCACCTCAAAGCACTCAGGTGGATGTGGCCCTGCGACAACCCCGGCCCGATCGAGCATCGCAAACGCGGTGGCAATCCTATGGTCATGCCGGCTGAGTCGTTGCAGTCGGTCGTTTAACCAGTCGATCCCAAACGCCCGACACGACTCGTTGTGTTCGGTCAGCATGTTTAGAAGTCGACCATAAAAATCAGCGTCGGGATTGGACCATTCAATGAATTGCATTTGGGTCATCAGATCACTCTGGTCGTACAACCACACGCAGCGACTCGGTTGATGATCACGCCCCGCCCTGCCAACTTCCTGGTAATACGATTCGATAGAGCCCGGTGTTTCTGCGTGGATCAAAACGCGAATGTTCGCCTTGTCAATTCCCATTCCAAAGGCATTGGTGGCCAACACGACATCGGTATCACCACTTAGAAATCGGTTGTGAACTTGGCGTCGTTTCTGACTGGGCAAATCGCCATGATAACATTCATGATCAACACCACATCGCAGCAAGTGATCGCTAAAGCGGCTTAGCGTCTTGATCAGCGAAAAATAGATCACAACGCTTCCGCCGCGATAAACGGAGTCGTCAAGACTGCTTTGGATCAAGTCGAATTTCTCTTGATCGCTGATCACATGCTCCACATCAAGCCGAAGGTTAGGTCGATTAATCCCTTGGTAGAACAACTGGATGTTTTCCGCACCGATTCCGAGTTGATGGTAGATGTCTTGCCGACACGCTTCGGTTGCCGTTGCGGTTAATGCAATCGTGGTTGGAAAACCAAGCCGTTCACGAATCTCGCCGATACGCGAGTAGTCGGGCCGGAAGTCATGTCCCCATTGGCTGACACAATGCGCTTCGTCGATCGCCAACAACTTGACTTTGCGTTTGCCGATGATTTCTCGAAACTCATCTTTTCGAAAACGCTCGGGGGTGACGTACAACAATCGGTACTTGCCTGTCGCAACTTCGGCATAGCGAAGCTCGCGGGTTTGGCGGTCTAATGAGGAATTGATGTAGGCCGCATCGATTCCTCGCGATCGCAAATCACTGACCTGGTCGTGCATCAACGCGACCAGAGGTGACAAGACGAGCACAATCTCGTTGCTGTTTTCTGGAATCGTTAATGCCGGAATTTGAAAACACAATGATTTCCCCATCCCCGTCGGCATCACCACCATCGCGTGATTGCCCGCAAGGACATGTTCGATGACCGCCTGCTGCGACGGTCGAAACGATGGATAGCCAAAATACTGGCGCAACAAATCGTTTAGCAATTTCGGGTCAGGCATAAAAACGGAGCTGCATGTCGACAGCAAAATTGGATTGAGGAGTATTAGGAAAAAAGAAGTTCCCCGCGAGCAAAATAATCATCAACGGGACAGCCAGACTTCGTCGCCAAGAAATGGATGTACCCAGTATCCGACGGAGTAATTTCAATAAACTAGCAAAATTCCCGGGTCTTTCCGATGGTTCTTTTGCGTTTCCTTAAGGAGGGATTGCATCACTCCCCGTTTCGCCCGGCAACATTCGGAGGTCCGAAGTCGGGTGAAGATCCACGAGGGGGCACGCGGACCCGCCACTGACAATGCAGCGGCTTACGTTAGATATTGCCCGGAAAACTTAATGGTTTTCGATGGGATAAACGTCTCTTGCTGTGCTAGTTTAAGAAGTCTCTCTCTCCTTTTTTCGTTTATCTATTCGGAGTGAAACCCATTGTGAAAGCCAAAAGAGATCCGCGGCTTGCTGACATTTCGTCACGGCATTCGAACGCCGCAGCCGACCTACCCATGCCATCCATAGCGATGGAACCACCAACGAAGAAGAAAAAGGAGCCGCCCGCGATTCCCTATCGTTCGCCGTTCCGCTGGTCAAATCGACCGGAATGGTTGACCACGTTTCTAGCGGGAATGGGCGTCTTGTTGATAGCGTTTATGATTTATATCGCGAGCAGCGGAATCAGTGCCACGCTAAAGCGAAACCAAAACCATCAGGCGATTACTGATGTTTGGCGTCAACTACTCGTATCCAACGTTGCGGTTTCCGGGTCGCCTACCAAAGTGGTCGATGCCGATTTGCCCTCATTCCCTTCGATCGCGTTTCAAGCCGTCCGCTCTCCATTAGAACTAAATCGCAACCTTCGACTCGCCACAGCCCTGCCAGGAATTCGCCGGATTGACCTTTCCCCCGAATCGACAAGATTCATTGGCCGCGGGCATGCGGACGATTCCACTTTGGAAATCTTAGGAAGAAACTTTCGCGAATTAGATTCGCTGGATCTAAGTGGAACGGCAATCACCACCCTCAAGCCAATCGAAGAATTGAAAGTACGTGATTTGCGGATCATTAATTCCACCATCCGACCCGATAACCTCTCGTCACTGAAATACTTTGACACCGTGACCGATCTATGGATCGGATGGTATGGGAACGTTCAAGAAAGTGACAATATTTACTTTTCAGATGCCTACCGTGGACGCGTTGTTGATGCGATGGCGGAAATGAAAGGACTCAAAACGATTCACTACTTTGAGATGTCGTTTACTAAAGAAGAGCGGGAACAATTGTCTCGCTTTAACTTAATGCAAGTTAAGTAACGGATTGTCTTCGATCGATCGGCGACTCGCGAAATCCCACCAGCCCGGTTTGGCTGAGTGGGATTTTTTTTAGCCAAA
Source organism: Novipirellula methanifontis (assembly GCF_052161655.1). Lineage (GTDB taxonomy): Bacteria > Planctomycetota > Planctomycetia > Pirellulales > Pirellulaceae > Novipirellula. The sequence goes on along the minus strand of NZ_CP197418.1, from coordinate 2,424,694 downwards.
CGTTGGCCTTCGTGTAAAACCGCGTCCTTCTCTTAAAACAACTCCGAACGATCGCCAGTCGCTGAATCCGACAATCACACTGGCGATCTGACAAGCACGCTGCGATCTGACAAGATTCGCGTTTCCGAACCATAACTTGGTGCTGGCCATTGTTCTTCAACAATGGCCACGAAGCTAACCTTAGGCCAAAGCTGCAACCCTCTCTCATCCACCTCTGCTTTGACCCGGTTTGCCAGGTCCAAACCGCGTTGAACATCGCAATTGCACAATTCGATAGCAGCCACCCGCTCAAAGTCCTTGCACTTGCGAGGACGCATGGAAAGCGATGACTAGGCAAAGACCGTGCCGAATTATCATTTTTTAGAAATTCACACAAAAATTTCCTGAAGGTAAGGGGCGGTAGGCAATCGAGACGAACAGCCAGAGCGAAACTAATCCCCATTAGCGTCCCGCTCCCCGCCATCAGGTTGCGGGCAATTGGGAGACCGAGCATTTGCGAGGCATTCGGATTGCGGAAGGCAAGATCCGTGCGAACGTCGTGCATGCTCAATGGCGACGTTCATCTTTCAACATCAAGGTCGAAGATTTAGGAAACGAATCGAATGTCAATTTCCAAATTCCAGTACGCACGATCAACGCGTGCAAAGGAACGCAGCGGTTTTACATTGGTCGAGCTACTGGTGGTCATTGCGATCATTGGCGTGTTGGTCGGCCTACTGTTACCCGCAGTGCAAGCAGCTCGCGAAGCCGCTCGCCGCATGTCGTGCTCGAACAACTTGAAGCAACTTGGTTTGGCGCTTCATATGTACCATGACACTTACAAAGCCATGCCACCGGCGGTACTTCCCGTCACGGCAACGAATGATCGCCCTGCATCGTGGTTGGTCCGTATTCTGCCATTTGTGGAGCAGACTGCTGCATTCGAATCCGCGACGTTTGCGGGAACGGATTGGGCGTCTCGTAATCCTGGCATTAACCGCAACTGGGAAACCTTTGACGGGCTTGTTGTCCCCACTTTCAATTGCCCTTCCAGCTCCCTTCCGACCACTCGCTCTGATGACGCAAGTACGGATACCAAGGCACTGGGGGCTCCCGACAAACTCGAAGTCCAAATTTCTAACTACGTGGGTGTCGCTGGGCGGTTTAGTAATAACAACACGAACTACTCCACTTGGAACGGCTATCACGGGATGACCGATCACAATGGAGTGATCGTTGCGTTGGACAATTATTACAACCAACCGGTACGTTTTGCATCGATCCTGGATGGCACCAGCAACACGCTTGCGATTGGTGAACAATCCGCTGAAATCCGCATTCGCAACACCGATGGAACATTCAATTACTATGACCAACGTGCTGGGAATTGGTACGGCGGAGCTTGGTCCGGCGGCGGTGGTGCCAACCACAACGAATCTGAAGCTTATTGGATGAACATTGCCTCGACGCGAGTCGGCATTAATTATTCGTCCACCAGCCGTTACTCGCCTCATGGCATCGGCCCGTACTGGTACGGACGTCCTGGACGTCACACCGTGTTTAACTCGACTCACGGCGGGGGAGCTCAATTCGTGCTCGCCGACGGCAGCGTTCGTTTCATCAGCGAAAATATCCGTTTCGATATCTACGCACTGTTGGCGGATCGCCAAGACCGCACCGTAATGAACGAAGATTTCTAAGCTTCTTTCCTTCACGTAAAACGTAAATCGATAAGCCTCTCGAAACAATTAGAATCGGATCCATGAACACGAATCACGTCTCGAAACTCTCTTTTAGTTTGGCAATGTCATTGCTGGTCGTCACCCTCGGATGCAGCCGAAGTGACAAGCCGTCGTTGGCCGGCGTCAGTGGCAAGCTAATGAAGGAAGGAAAACCTTTCGTCAACGCCAAGGTAGAATTTTACCCTACGCTCAACGGCGCCGCTTCGTATGGCGAAACCGACGACACTGGGACCTTCACCTTGTATTACTCGACGGGGGATCCCGGAGCAGCAGTCGGAGACCATAAAGTAACCGTCATCGGCGGTCACGTGGCTGGCGGGCCGACTGCACCGGCATCCGAGGTCATCGCACCGACGGTTTCGACCGAGGAAATGGCCGAAGGATCGCTGCAACCGATCGGGATGGCTCCTAAAGGTCGCTCCCAAGCCAAAGACGGGTCGCCAAAACGAATCGAAGGTTTGACGGCAAAAGTTGACGATGGGCCTAACGAAATCATCTTGAATCTGTAGTTCGTTTGCTACGATTCTTGATCGAATGTACGTAACGATTGAGGGTGACCAAGGTTGCCCTCAATCGTTTTTTTCATGATCTCGACAAGGAATTGACTTGGCAAACCACAGCGAGCAGACTGGGGGCCGAATTTGGGCGTCTGCAATTGCGGGCATTTAATCGATTCCTCGCTGATTTTGAAAAGAGATCGAGATGGTTTGGCTCCCGCGAAAAGTTGTGTCCGGTCACTCACCCCTAACCCAAGCTCGTTGGCGATTCGTATTCACATTCATCGCGTTGGGGTGCGTGTTCGCGGTTACGGCGGCGCACTGCGTTGCGCAGGACGCCGAGACTAGCAGCTCTGCTTCTGCCGATCCAACAACACGTCCCAACCTAATTCTGATTCTTGCTGACGATCTCGGTTATGGTGACGTTTCTTGTCATGGGGCGACGGATGTGCAAACGCCTCACTTGGACAAGCTTGCTGCCGAAGGCATGATGTTGACTCGGATGCGGGCCAATTGCACCGTTTGCTCGCCGACGCGTGCTGCGATCATGACGGGCATGTACCCGGATCGCGCCGGAGTCCCTGGAGTGATCCGAACGAACGCAACCAATTCGTGGGGACATCTGCGAACCGATGTACCGACGTTGGCCGACCGACTGAGTGAAGCGGGGTATCAAACTGCCATCGTTGGGAAGTGGCATCTTGGCTTGTCGTCGCCAAACACACCCTGTGAACGTGGGTTTGACCACTTCCATGGGTTTCTCGGCGACATGATGGACGACTACTACACGCACCGTCGTCAAGGCTTTAATTACATGCGACGTGATGACAAGGAAATTGATCCCGAAGGACACGCAACGGAGTTGTTCACGCAGTGGGCCGATGATTATCTGACGCAGCATGCAACGCCATCTGAGTCGCCATTTTTTCTGTATCTCGCCTACAACGCTCCTCATTTTCCGATCCAGCCGCCCGAGCAGTGGCTCGCTCGCGTGCAAACGCGATCTCCGCAGCTTGAGGCCAAACGGGCGCTCAACGTAGCGTTCGTCGAGCACTTGGATGACCAAATCGGCAAATTGCTCAAACGCATCGATGAGCTAGGGCTGCGTGAAAAAACCGTGATCGCGTTCACGTCGGACAATGGCGGTTCATTGCCTCATGCTCAAAACAATGATCCTTGGCGTGATGGAAAACAGAGTCACTACGATGGCGGCCTACGGGTACCCGCTTGGGTTCGTTATCCCGGGAAGATTCTTGCGGGAAGCAAGAGTGACCAACCCGTGATGACGTTTGACGTCGGAGCGACGTTTTTGCAATACGCTGGCGTGCAACGGCCCAATGACATCGACGCAATCGGTTTGAAAGATTTGCTTGAAGGCAAAGCGTCCACGCAGGGTTCACAATCTGCTGCACGCGAGCTGTATTTTGTCCGCCGCGAAGGAGGGGGGCAGTATGTAGGACACGCCTACCACGCTATGATTCACGGACGATGGAAACTGATGCAGAACGATCCGTTTTCACCTCTGGAACTTTATGATCTCGAAGCGGATCCACAAGAGACAAATAATCAGATCACAAAGCAACCTCAAGTGGTAGCGAAACTCAAACAGCGGTTGGCGGCACAGATTCAACATGGCGGCAGCGTCCCTTGGCAGGCCCCGCAATCACCTGAATTGATTGCTCAGTGAGATCCATTGATGTGTGCATGATCGGTGTTGCAAAAAGCCACACTTGTTTTACTTTGCGTGAGCTTGATCTTCATGTTCCGCGTGCAAAACGCAGTAAAACGGCCTTGGCATGATTTGTGCCTTGTTGAGTCGACGTTGCTGGATCAATCGAGATGAATGTTCATATCGATTGGCTCCTTTCTGCCAACTCAATGACAAGGGATTCCAATGCGTTGTTTGCAAGTCCGTCGCGGTATCGTTGCCGTTACCGTTTTACTGTTAACCGTTTCGTTCTCGGGCGAAGAGTTTGTTTCAGCGGACGAACCCACGGTTGCGGTCGAGTTGTTTGACGCGATCGATTCGAAACAAGTGGCGGTACAGTTTATTGCCTTGGACGCAAAGCACGCGAACGTATTGATTGAAAATCTTACGGATCGCGTTTTGCATATTGAATTGCCAGATTCGATCGCCGCCGTTCCCGTGCTTGCTCAACTTGGATTCGGTGGACAACAAGCCGGAATCGGTGGCCAGCAGGGACAAGCAGGACAGGGCGGCGGCAATCAAAGCGTCGGCGGAGGCTTTCAGCAAGGTGCACAGCAAGGGGGCAATGCCTTTGGTAACAACGGCGCGGGAAACAACATCGGTGGCGGCAACGCGCGACAAGGCAACGGATTTGGCATGGGATTCATGCGAATTGCTCCCGAGAAGACTCGCAAATTAGTCGCCACGACCGTTTGCTTGGAACAGGGGAAACCTGAGCCCAATGCCAAGCTGGAATACCGCATGATCCGACTTGAGCAATACACGCAGGATAAAAATCTGATTGAACTTTGCAATCAACTCGCTCAGGCGAACGTGTCCCAAAAGGTCGCTCAAGCAGTGGCATGGCATTACGCCAATGAGCTCAGTTGGGAAGAACTCGCCAAACTCAATCGCATCGAATCACGCTATCTCGGCAATGTGCGTCTGTTCCGGCAAAGTGAGCTCAATGATGCCAAAGCGTTTGTTAAGGCTCAGCAAGAGGCCAGCAGCAAAAGCTCGCAAACTCTTTCTGATGTCTCGCTCTCTCAAAATGCCAACGCGCTGTCGCAAAGATTCAATGATTTGATGGCAAGATAAAACGTAGGATTTGATCTTTCCCACGCCGGGTTGGTTTTGGTATCTGCAAATGCACGATGAATACCATTGCATTTCCAACTCAGCGTTCGCGGACCTTATCCCGAAAATCACCTCACTCCGGGGATGGAACCTCCGCTGAAGATTCAGCGGATCAACCATCGGCGAAGCGGAAAATGTTGGGTTTCGATGCCGTCCGCGGGATTGCCGCACTCGGTGTTGTGCTATTGCACGCGTGTGTGCCCTATCTACAAAATCCGATGCCCGGGCTAGCGTGGTCCGTTCGCGATTCTGCCAGTCGACCAGTGGACTGGCTATTTTGGGGCATCGAAGTTTTTATCATGCCATTGTTCTTAGTGTTGGCCGGCTATTTTGCGTGGCAAACATTATCGGGTCGTGGCAGCGTTGCTCTCGTCACCAGTCGTGCACGGCGACTATTGGTGCCGCTTGCATTCGCGGTTTGTGCGGTGTTGCCTCTGGACTTGTACGTCTGGGTGCTCGGCTGGGTCGTCGAAGGCATTGTCGAACCCGTGAAATTAAAGAGTCTAAAATTTGATGGCGGCATTGATCGCGATTTGTGGGGTCTGAGCCATCTGTGGTTCTTGCAATACGTATTTATTTACGTGGTGGTTGCCGCCATCGTCGCTCGTTTTGACATTTTCAGAAAAGCGACACAGTACATCGCCAAACGATCGGGAATCGCAATGACGCTGCTCGCCGGGACGGCAGCAGTGACGCTGATGGTCGCGCCGGAGGTGGTTTGGGGATTCCAACACGCATTTCTGCCGGTGGTCAGCAAATGGGTTTACAGTGGAACCTTTTTCGCCGCCGGGATGCTGATCGCAAACGTCGATCCGTCGCTGGCGTCGCTCGAAAACAAAACCAAGACGTTAGCTATTGCAAGCACGTTGCTGTTGGTAACCACCGTGACGCTGGGCCGCTGGCACCTGGAATACGGTGACAGCGATTTAGCACAAGCGGGACTTGCAATCGTGACCGTGCTTGCGGCCTACGCCGTGACATTCTTCGCGATCGCGGCAAGTCGCAAGATTCATCATCTTTCGGTGCCACTTCAATATTTAGCGGCAGCGTCGTTTTGGATCTACTTGGTGCATCACCCCATCCTCGGCTTGGTCCACATCGATCTCAAGCAACTGCTACCGGGTGTGGATCCTAGCGTGAAGATGATGGCAGCATTTTCCATCAGTGTCGGGCTAAGTTTATTAACCTATGAAGGTCTCGTTCGCCGCACGCGTCTGGGACGAATGCTGGGAATGCAGTGGTCACTGCCTATGGACAACGTCGATGTGTTGCCGATGAAACGCGAGTCTGTTGAAACAGAGTCAACGCCGCGACGAATCGCTGCATAGTCGCGATGAAAATCCTAGTGCTGCGTGGCAGCTTACTTTTAGGGTAGCGGAACTCGCGCGATAGTTTCGGATCGGCGGGCAAATACAACGAAAGTCTTGACGACTTTCGCTATTACCAACCCTAATTCTTAGCTGCGACGCAGCACAAGCCATTTCACTCTCGCGTTTACTCACCGTATGGTAGGCAACGCGATTGGGAATCACACTCTATTAGGGTGATGGGCTATTAGGGTGATGGGATAATCACTTCGACTTCAGCAGAATTGATCGTGAACTGGTTTTGGTTCATCGGTTCGAGGCAACCGATGCCGCATCCTCCGATCATCTCAAGTTCAACGGAACCGCCGTTCAGTCGTGGGCGAGGATGGTGATTCGGGCAGTCGGGATTCCGGCAATCAGGTGTGCCTGGACAAACGGTGGCGTAGGGGATTTGGTCCAGCTGTAAATTGGCTATACAGCTCGCTTGATTTTCGCGGAGCGTGCCGGGAGCATAGGGCGAGATAATCTCGGGCTTCAAGAACACGATCAGCTCGCTTTCTCGCACCTCGGTGCCATGACTGCGGAACAGGCGACCGATGTACTTTACATCTTTTAGATAGGGCACGCCTCGAACGGTTTCGGTAATGTTCTTTTGTCGAAGTCCGCCCATCGCGAACAGATGTCCGTTGCCGACGCGAACCGTCGTTTCCGCATTCCGGCTATCGATCACCGGGTACGCATCTCGATACTCGGCAACCACACTGTATTCCGGTTGCACGTGCATTTCGATCGTCCCGTCGCGGCTAATCCTCGGCGTGACGTTTAAGATGATGCCCGCTTCCTCAAACTCGACCTGCGGAATTGATCCCGTGCTGGTCACGATCGAAGTCACAATAGGAAGCCGCTGCACAATCTTGATCGAAGCTTGGCAACGGTCTCCGACAGTGACCGTAGGATCGGCGAGGATTTTTGCTTCGGACGTCGCACTCAGGGCCTGCAGCGCAACGCTTGCATCATACGAATTGTTAAGCGTACGAAACCCCAGCGATGAAGTCGGGCTTCCTAACCCAAGATCCGTACCCGCTTCGATGGCATTTCGAAAGACGCTAATTTCCTCGTCGGTACCTGCGTTCAATAGACTTGTCGACTTGCTGTGAGGTCCGTGCGACCAATTTACCCCCAGCCCTTCGGCTTCCTTCAGACTGACGTCATAGATCAATGCCGTGATGCGGACTTGAGCGCGCGGAACATCGAGCTGTTCGATCGCCTGCGCAGCAAGCCGCAGTTGATCCGGGGTCCCTTTGACCATGATCCGGTTTTCTTTTGCATACGTCGCCACCACAATGTTGTCGCCCAGTGCCGCTTGCAATGACTCTGTCATCTCTTCGGCTTCGGTGTACTGAGGCGTAAAATAGGCGATGCCGCTGGTCGTAACGAGCGGTTCGCTTACTACCTGCGTTGTCATTGGTGCGGGTGAATCAATGGGCGGTGGAAGCGTTTGAGCGACTTGAGGCGACAAACTAGTTATCAATTCTTGGACCCGCTTAACTCGCTCGGGGCGATCGACGATCAATATCGCGCCGTTCCCAATCTTTCGAATTTGACCTCGTTCACTCATCAACAACTGCACCGCCTCGATCGTTGCATCAAGATCCTGGATACTCGTGGGCATTTGGATCATGCGTGAAACAAAGTCGGGATTGCCCGTGCCCACTTGATCGATCGGGAGCACCACCAAACTGCTGCCGTTGTGCCGATAGCTGTAACCTGATGAATTCAGTACCGCCGACAAAACCTCACGCAACGGGGTTTCGTAAAACGTACCACTGACATCCCCCGTGATTGAATCCCCGGCAACGATGTTCACTTTCCAGAGCTCGCTAAGCAGGAAGATCACTTCACTCAATGGCGTTTTGCGAAACGTGATGCTGCCTTTGCGATCGAGTAAATCGTCGATGCTTTGGGTACCGACCGACTCATTTGTCGCGGATGCACTTGTCGCTGGCTTGTCGGCCGGGGCGGGGAGATTTTGTTCTAGCGGATTTGAAACGGAGGGGACTGGCGAATTCTGATCACTCGACATAGCCGTGTTCCAATTCGGATTCGGACCTGTCGAACGGGGGTCTCTCGAAGATTTCTCATTCGAAGTCAACTCACTCGAAGAGATCGACGCCGGATCCGGTTGCGTCGTTCGTGCAAGCGAAGGCGATTCACCTCCCTCTGTGATGCGATCGGCGACGAACGACACATCGGGCGACGCGGGTACCTTTAACACTCGGCCTTCGGGTTTGACGATCACCGGGCGGCCACTGCCGCGAATCGGAACCAAGTCGGGAACGTCCGCGATGCGAAGACTCGCCATCACACGATCCGATGTTGGATGATCCAGCGTAGTCGTCCATTCATTGCCAAACGCGTTCAGCACGCCGCAACCGCTTACTAGAATCGCAGCGGCAAGTCGTCCGTAGATACCACAACACCATGCGATACACTTGGGTTTAGCGGTAATTTCGATAGTCGACATTTTGCCATCCATGGCAGTGTGTTGATTCAGCTAGTTTAAATTGGCATTACGTTGTCTAACAAACGTCGTCTAGTAAAAAATCCGAATGCCCCTCGGATGACGAGCGAACTCGTCTTCATCTTCGATTGGCTTTGGACTCAGTCCAAATACAATCAGTCGTATTTCAGACGCAACCAGAGGCAAATTCCCTTCCGTGGGCATTAACACCAAACTGTTTGTCGTCATGTACCATCCCCGCTTGGCAATGCCTTGCAGGATTTTTGTTACGGTTTCGAGGGATCCATCGATCCGCAACTCAACTTCATGAGCGTGCAGAATGTAATCCGATTCGTCACTGTATTGGGGAAGCGATTCTTGGCGTGGATCATCATTTTCGATGGCCCACGGTCGGACCCGCCCCTTACTAATCTCTAGACTGCGGAGTCGCCCACCCGATTCGCGAATGATCGCAATCAAGGTGTTGCGAACTTCCTGGCTCTTTTCAGGATCGATGGAACGATTCAGATGAGAGTCCAAGTCAGCGCTGATGTTTGACTCGAGCTCACGCAAGCGTTTCTGCTTGTTTTGTACCAACGTGAACTGACCATCCAACGCACTGAGTTCGCGTGCTTCACTCCTCAGCGTAAAGTATTCATCGACCCATGGGATACCTATCGCGATGATCGCAATCAAACTTAGGCTCGCGACGATTGCTCGGGTTGCCCGGCTATTCATATTATTCATCTTGTGCGGCCTCCATGGGATCTGTATCACGCGACGTCATGGTCAACCGAATGGTAAATCGGGTAGCGTCCGAATTGGCTTCAGGGGTGGTTGAGTGCAAGGCGACTTCGCTAATCTCGGGTAAATCACGTAATTCTTCGAGGATTTCGTAGACAACCCGTTCTTCGAGTACGGTTCCTTCGAGCCGAACGTGCGTCCCAGACTCGATTCGAAATTCGTTAAGCTTCGCCAGATCCGGCAAGCTTTGTGTAATCCGTTGAAGCTGTGCAATCCAATCTGGCTCGTCACTCTGACGCTCGACCGACTTCAAATGCTCAAGTAGCTCTCGTTTGCGAGCCAGTTCTGCCATCCGAGTTTTCGTCGCAATGACCTGAGCTTGGACTTGCTGAGATCCATGTTTAGCGTGCGTCGCATGGGTACGAGCGTAATGGAGCATTGTGAAACTGATCATCAGAAACAGGGCGGCCACCATTGCTGGCCAAGCGACGCGAATGATCTGTACTGGGAGAGAAAGATCGGGTGCCCGACGGACGTCACGAAGTAAATCGGGAACTTCGTTGACCGTCACACCAAGCATCAGTGGTAAGACCGAGGCAACGGCGGGAACGCAATGCGATTCGCAATCCTCGTCACTGATGTCATAGAGTTGCTCGCATGGTGGCACACATAAAACGACTTCATCAAATTCCGGACTGTTTTTGAAGAGTTTAGCGGCATGGCTGACCTTTTCCGCTGTGCCGCAAAGCAGCAATTTCTCGAGTTTTCCACCGTCAATGCCGAGGTGGCGATGGCAATATCGTTGCAATCGCGAATGATGCCCATCGAGTGTCACTTGCAGCTCTTCGACTGTTTTTGCTGCGGCGGGACGATAATCGAGAATTAGCCGTCCTTGGTGAATGATCCCCACGTCCCAACGTGTGCCGGTACCATCGGCGATTAAGATTGGATTGGTTGAATCCCGGCTGGCGTAACCAATCAAACGTGCCACGCTGATTAGCGAAGGTTCTGCCCAGGCGACCTCGACATCATTGTCACGCAATGCGTCGTAAATCATCCGCATCACCGAATGGTTCGCCACACTTGTTGCGGCATAATGGGTTTGTGCATCAATTTGGGTGCGAAGCAGCCCGGTAACCTTTTCACCAGGCCCAAGCTGCAAATAACGTGGTACTCGACTCTGCAATGTCGACAATTCATGGTCGACTGCGTCCGACGTTCCAAGGGTGATTCGGTTGACGCAAATATCGCCATCCAGAGAGAGGCAAACCGTTCCGCGGCGCATGTCGTTGCGATCCACTAGCGTTGCAACTGCCTCGGCAAATGCGGACGCATTGGATGCGGTCAACCAACCACTCGCCATCGGACAACGAATGGCATCAATGTCCAGCCGATATCGCTCTCCTTGAATCGGAGTGGCGATCGCGACTTGCACCATTCGATTTTCAATCCAAAAACCGAAGAGTTTGCCACGTTCAGTGTCGTTTTTTTGCTTAGATATCCGGTGCGACATTGCAGGAAATCCCCCTGCAAGAAGCGTAGGTCGTGATTAACGCAATGAATAGCAATTCGATCCGACTGTGCAAATAAACAGGTAGTCAGATGTCTTCTGGCTAGTTCGACTCTTCATCTTGTGAGCCGAATGCGTTAGCGTCGGGCCGCCGCTCGGCAAAAAGTTGGCAAAATGAGGCCCGCGGCTAGCGCCGTCGGCTCGCAAATACGGGGAAAACGAAAAAGTAGGTCAGTCGAACTAACATCAAACGGCTAACGGTAATGCCCAATCCAGCAAAGTCGGCGTATTCGTTACCGACATTCATGATTGTGCCGGTCTTAGTGGTCGTAGTACGTCACCCTGCTGTGGTGACCGCTTACGGCCGATTATGACGAGAATAGGAATCAGTACATTGTCCACGACGGTGGTTTCCAAACCACATTTCTCGTCTCGCCACGTTACGCCATGCTCGACACTCCCGTCGCCTTCATCGTCTTTAATCGGCCCGAGCAGACACGGCAGTCGTTTGCGGCCATTCGAAAGGCTCGGCCGAAAACCTTATTCATTATCAGCGATGGTGCTCGTAGCGATCGACCCAGCGAAGCTGCATTGGTTTCCCAATCCCGTCAAATCGCCGAAAATTGTGATTGGCCGTGCGAGGTCACGCGTTTCTATTCGGACATCAATCTAGGCTGTGCCAAACGCGTTAGCAGTGGCGTTACGGCCGTGTTCGAACAAGTCGAGCGAGCCATCATCTTAGAAGATGACTGTGTCCCCAACCAAACGTTTTTCCACTTCTGCAGCGAACTGCTTGAACGCTATCAAGATGACACGCGAGTGATGGCGATTAGCGGCGACAACTTTCAATCCGGTAATGACGAGTCAGCCGATTCGTATTACTTTTCGAAATACCTGCATTGCTGGGGCTGGGCAACGTGGCGACGTGCTTGGCAACACTACGAAGGAACGCTTGCTGCGTGGCCCGATTTTCGTGATAGCGAGGATCTCGCAGCACTCTGCCACTCGCTGCGTGAACAAGACTATTGGACGCGGATATTCAATCGAGTTCACGCGGGCGAAATCGATACCTGGGATTTCACCTGGCTGTTAGCCTGTTGGATGAATCACGGTCTGACTGCGTTACCGTCGAAAAATTTGGTATCCAATATTGGGTTCGGTGAAAATGCGACTCACACATCCGAACCCAGTCCGTTTGAGAACTTGCCTACGTATGAGTTTCAAAAGCTTGAGCACCCCGAACGAGTCAGCCGCTGCTTGTTAAAAGACATTGCAACCGATCGGTTAATGTTTAGCCGCGGCAAGTTGCGGTTTCGACACCTCGTTCAGCTCGCTCGACAATACGCACCACTGGCTCGTCGTGCTGCCTAGAACGCGAAGTACGGGATTGAAACCTGCGACCGGTCAAAACGAGAGTTGGGCTGTAGCGAAAGTCGCCAAGACTTTCGGCAATTCACAGCGTGGACGAAACTCTTGGCGAGTTTCGCTACACCAAGATTAAGCCTGAATCAAGACCAAGCTTGAATGATGCACTCGCCGACCGGGTCAAAGACTCAAGCCGCTTGTCGGGCAGATTGGTTAAACCAATCGAGTCGTTCCAACATATCAAACTCGTTGTTGTGAACCGTGAAATCCGTCACGCCCATACGCGGGAAATCAGTGTAGTTGCCGTGTAACTGCTCACCACCGTAGCGATGAAGCAACATCAACTGGCCTGGGAAAAGTGCGTTCATATAGGCAGCACCACCCTGAACCGCAATTCGGTGTTGCGAATGCGAAAGCAAACAGAGTTGGAACTCGTTAAACGAGAGATGCTTGTGGCTTTCGTATAACTCTTCGGCGAGCACCACGCCCTGCTCACGCAGTCGCTCTTTTTCGTTCAAATTTCCTACTGGCATATGATCGTGAACGATATGTGCGGTCGGTCGTAAATAGACGATGCTGAATTGGTCGCTGGCCTTTTGAACCACACGATCAAGGAACGGTCTCGACAGAAAGTTGATCGGCGGATGATCCCACTCGATGTTGTATTTGTTGAAAATCAACAATAGAGGTTTGGGAAAACTCAGCTTTATCTTGTTCGCGTAATGTGCGGCAAAATTTGGCGGTTCCCAACGATTCGCATCGGGACTTTCGTGCGGCTTCTGAGCGATCGAATCGAGGTATTTGACGAATTGGCGTTGTTCGTACAGCTCGCGATGATCGGGCGAGAAAAAGTAGAAACACTTCGTTCCCAAACAGCTCACCGTTTGCTGCAGACATCCCACTTTTGCCAGATGGTAGGCGTACGGAACGTGGTAGAACATTTCGTAGCCAAATTCACAGCCTTGGCTATCGACGATTGAGCTGGGGTACGGTCCAAGTGGCCGCACATTCGGCTTGCCTTGCAATCGATGCTTCAGCGCAGCGAAACGATTTGCGAGTGAAACCTTGGGTTTGGCTTCAGCATCGAAAAACTTTCGAGAGTGTTGGTTATGCGGCACGTTGATTCTCCGCAAGTTCGCGTTTTGCGTAGCGTCGCTCTCGCCACTTCGCTTTCAAAGCTCGGCGGAAAGAGCGAATTTGGAATGCCAACGACGGTGGCTCGTTGTCGATGATCCACGTCGCACGTTCGACCTTCAGATAGCGACCATGTTTTTCGCAGAAATCATAAACAGGTTGGCGAATCGAACACTCGCCGTCCGCGTTTGTCCAGCACCAATCGTCGCCCGTCATGATCGCGTTGGGGAACAGTTCACGGCAAAGTTCAATTTCGGTTCCGACTTTGTCCGAATCCAAGTAAATGAGATCCGGCTCTAATCCCATCGACGACAATTCATAGAGAATCGCCGGAGAATATTCCTTGACGGGAATCACACGGTCTTGATTGTCCCACAGATTCGTCAAGAAGGTTTGGTAGAAACCGTTCTCGCGTCCGAGCTGTTTGGCCACCCTCTCGCATTGATGATTTTCGCGTGCGTAAGTAGCCAAATCCCAGGAAGCGGGCCATGGATCGACAGCAACGACGTTGACCGTTGGCGACGCGGCTAACCAATCGCGTATCGATCCGCCTAGAAACGAACCGATCTCCAAAACCAAACTCATGTCTTTGCGTCGGATCTTTTCGGTGACCATCCAACGACCACCACCGTCCATGCTCCAATCGATCGGATCAAAGTCGGGACGTTCGATGGGCCAAGGATACCTTTGGCGAAGAAGCTTCATTGCCGTTTGATTGGTATTAGAAAGAGAGGTAAGCATCGGTTCCTCGGTTTTAAATCGAACGACAGAAGAGAATGAATTGAGCGGACACGATTGTCCGTCTTGCAATTGACTTGTTTAGGCAGCCCGTCGAATCGGCGGAGTTTGCTGAGGGATCTGCAATAGACGTCCTGAACGACGCGCCATTTCCTTTTCCGCCAAGTGCATTGCCGAAGCGATCACTTGGTGCATATCGTAATAGCGATACGTTGCCAATCGCCCCCCGATCAAATAGTTCTTGGGAAGCATGGCAACATAACGCTGCTGCAGTTGCTCGCCTTGATCGTTGTTGACCGGATAATACATCTCGTCGCCAACCTTCCAATCCGCAGGATACTCGTGCGTGATCACGGTATGGTCGCTTTTGATGGGATCGAAATGCTTATGCTCAACAACTCGCGTGTAGGGCGTTTCAGCGTCGGTGTAGTTGATGGCGGCGATGCCTTGGTAATCAGGCGTTTGGATCACTTGTTGCTCGAATCTCAGTCCTCGCCAATCGTTGGCTCCGAGCTCGTACTCGAACAACCGGTCCAGCGGTCCTGTGTACACAATGCGATTGGCAATCGATTCGAAACGGCATCGATCGCCAAGAAAATCCACATTGGTTTCGACCGCGATCCCCGCGAGCAATTTCTGGAACAACTGTGTGTAGCCTCCTTCGGGAATCCCACAGAATCGATCGTTGAAATAGTCGTCGTTCCAAGTCAAACGAATCGGCAATCGGCGAATAATCGAGCTAGGCAATTCTTTGGGTTCGCGGCCCCATTGCTTTTTGGTGTAGCCGTAGACAAACGTTTCGTAGATTTCGGGACCGACTTGCGATAACACCCACTCTTCTAAATTAGCAGGGTTCTCGATTGGCACCCGTTCGGCTTCGAGACGCTGCTCCGCTTCCTGTGGTGTTTTGACACCCCAAAGCTGATGAAGTGTTGTCAAATTGATCGGGAAAGAGAGCATTCGACCGCGGAAATTGACTTTGGGTCGGTAGCTGAAGCGGCTGAAGCGTGCGAATTGGTTGACGAAGTTCCAGACGCCTTCGTCGTTGGTATGAAAGATGTGCGGGCCGTATTGATGGACATGGATGCCGCCGACGTTGTCCGTGTAGCAGTTTCCCGCAATATGGCTTCGTTTCTCGACGACGAGGCACTTTGCGCCCGCGTCGGTCATCTGTCTTGCGAAGACCGAGCCAAAGAATCCGGCTCCGACGATTACGTAGTCATACATCCTTGTCTCACTTCAGCCGTTCTGGCGAATTTTCGGCGATAAAGTCCACCGATGTCGTCAATCGGAAGGCTTGTTCCGATGGTAGTGATCGCGCACTTCCTAACGGTCAGCTTCGTCCGGATTGCGCCAAATGCTTGAACAAAAAACTTGACTTTTGCTGTTTCAGGGAGTTCCATGATGGCTGCCGACGAGCTGACGGAAAATTCGCTATAACGAGTGAAGTCATCTTCTTCCAATCACTCGCGCTTTCTTCAAACTTAGTTTGTGCTTTTTGGAGTGAAAAGTCATGCTTCCCTCGCTGCGACGTCGTATGTTGTCCGCCACACGCAAGAAAACTGGACGTCGCGATCAATTGACGTGGACCCTGGCTGCCTTAGAGCCGCGTGTGTTGCTTGCGGGCGACGCCGGAGTCGCAGTTGCAACATCAGTCGATTTCGTCGAAGTCGGAGCGCCACCCGAAAGTGAAGCGGCCGGACAGACGCTCGCCGCATCACACAACGTCGGAGCACATCAAGCGGCTCAATCCGTTTCGGCACACAGCATTGTGTTTATTGATTCGGAAGTTACCGACAGCGATGCATTCGCTAGCGCCGCGTCGCCCGGTGCCGAAGTAATACTGTTGTCCGTCAATCGAGATGCAATCTCGCAGATCACCGAAACGCTCGCGGCGCGGCACGATGTGTCGTCGATCCACATTGTCAGCCACGGTGCCGCCGGCAAACTCCAATTGTCGGGTGAAATTCTCGATGCGGCCGCGATCAATGCCCGCGCCGAACAGCTTGCGAAATGGTCTTTCTCGCTCGCTCCCAACGCCGATATCTTGCTGTATGGCTGTGAAGTCGGTGCAGGTAGCGGTGGCGAAGCGTTGATGCAGAGCATCGCAAAGCTGACCGGCGCCGACGTTGCTGCGTCGATCGACATGAGCGGTGCGAGAACGCAGGGAGCAAATTGGGCACTCGAAAAGACGATTGGTCAAATCGAATCAGGGCTAGCGTTCCAAGCCACCGTGCTTGCCCGATACAAACACACGTTGCCTGTGAATACGTCACTGATCAATCTCGGCAGTTTTTCCTCCAGCGATCCTATCAATCTAAACGGCGGTGCCTCGTTTACCGGTGACGGAAAACTGCAATTGACCTCTGCTGCGATGTACCAAGCCGGCTCCGGCTTCTTCGGGACTCCCGTCTCCCTCAGCGAAAACACTTCGTTTCAAACTAGCTTCTCGTTCGAAATGAATGAGGGTGCCGGCGCTGGTGGGGCTGACGGCATTGCGTTTGTCTTACAGAATTCCCCTCAAGGTGCTGATGCCGTTGGTGGCAACGCCGGTTGGTTGGGCTACGGAGGAATCGGACGCAGTATCGCGATCGAGTTGGATACGTGGAAAAACGGCTGGGACCAATTCAATGACGAAATCGCAGTGACATTCAATGGCGATTTCCGAACTCAAATCGCAGCGGCTCAGTCGCCCATCAACCTGAACTCGGGTTCGGTAGGGTACGCCTGGATCGACTATGACGGAGCAAGTAATACGCTGAGTGTTTTCGTCTCGGATTCAAATAGCAAACCCGCAGCGGCATCGCTTGTCACCAACGTCGACTTGCAAGCCCAGCTCGGCGAGCGTTTCTTTGCAGGGTTCACCGCAAGTAACTACAACTTGCCCAATGCACATAAAATCGATTCGTGGTCGATGGACATCCAGGATGACTACGGGATCGGTGGCGTAACGACCTACGCGGTTGCACAAAGCCAGATCTCGGTTGGCGAAGCGGCGGGGCAAACGCAGTTCCAAATCGTGCGAACGGGTGACATCTCTCAAGCCGGTTCCGTTCGCTACCAAAGTAGCAACCAAACCGCGACCGCCGGCAGCGACTATACCTCGGTCAGCGGCATTGCGAACTTCGCTGCGAACCAATCGGTCGTTCAAGTGCAGCTGTCGATTCTCGATGACGGTGACACCGAGTCGGCTGAATCGTTTACCGTGTCAATTAGTGACGCCGAAGGTGGCGTGCTGGGAACTCGCCAAACGACGACGGTGACCATCTATGACGACGAGCAAGCCGTTCCTAGTTTCGCCAATTTTTCCAATGGTGATCCGATCAATCTGAACGGCGGAGCCTCGATTACCGGCGGTGCCTTGCAAGTCACGTCGGAGGCTGGCTACCAAGCGGGATCCGCGTTTTACACCACTCCCATTAACGTCAGCGAAAACACTTCGTTTCAAACCAGTTTTGCTTTCCAGATTAACGGCGGTGCAGGGGCGGGCGGTGCCGATGGCTTTGCCCTCGTTCTGCAGAATTCGCCCCGTGGCAGCGATGCAGTGGGAGGAAACGCTGGCTGGCTCGGTTACGGTGGTATCGCTCGTAGCGTGGCGATTGAATTCGACACGTGGCGAAACGGCTGGGACCAATTTAACGACGAGCTAGCGGTCACCGTCAACGGCGATTTCCAAAACCAACTTGCTGCCGCCCAGTCCCCGATTAACTTGAACTCGGGTGCCGTCAACTACGCTTGGGTTGACTACAACGGGGCGACCAATGAATTGACGGTCTACGTGTCCGACACGAACCAGCGGCCCTTGTCACCAAGCCTGACGACCAACATCAATTTACCCGGGATCGTGGGCAGCCAATTGTATGCAGGCTTCTCGGCGAGCAACTACAACCTGCCCAATGCGCACCGAATTCTGTCTTGGTCAATGGAAGTTGACGAGAAGACACCGACGCCTCCACCCCCTCCGTCGCCCACATTTGCACTGGAGAACAGCCAAGTCAGTGTTAGTGAAACTTCGGGCCAAGCGGTATTGCGAGTTCGTCGTACCGGTGATCTGTCACAAGCGGCGACGGTTCAGTACCAAACACAAAATCAATCTGCGATTGCAGGCAGCGACTATACCAGCAAGAGCGGAACGTTGTCGTTTGCGATCAATCAATCCGTTGCGGAAATCGCGATTACGATTCTCGACGATTTGGATGCCGAGCAGCTCGAATCCTTTACCGTTTCGCTATCCAATCCCAATGGTGCGGTGCTTGGCAGTCCCCAATCTGCCGTTGTAAATATCCTGGATAACGAACAATCGCTTCCCAGTTTTGCCAGCTTTGACGCTGGCAGCCCGATCAGCCGCAACGGCAGTGCGTCGGTTACCGGCGGACGACTTCAAGTCACCTCGGCGGCTCCCTATCAAGCGGGCTCGGCGTTTTACAACGATGCGATTGCACTAAACAGCGACACCTCGTTCCAGTCCAACTTTTCCTTCGCCATCAACGGCGGTGCCGGTGCGGGCGGGGCTGATGGATTTGCCTTCGTTCTGCAAAATTCGCCCCAGGCAACGGGAGCACTCGGCGGTAACGCCGGATGGCTCGGTTACGGTGGAATCGGAAGAAGCGTCGCGATCGAATTCGATACGTGGAAGAACACGTGGGATTTATTCAACGACGAAGTCTCAGTGAATTTGAATGGTGATTTCCAAAATTCAATCGGAGCCGCGGCCTCGCCGATCAATCTAAACTCGGGTGCGATTGGTCACGCTTGGGTTGATTACGACGGCATCACCAACACGCTGCGTGTTTATCTATCTGAAACCAACCAGAAACCGACCAATCCAACTCTGGTTCGAAGTATTGACCTCGCCGCCGTATTGGGAGGCCAGTTCTATGCGGGATTCACCGCAAGTAACTACAACCTGCCCAACGCACACCAGATTGTGTCGTGGTCGATGAACCTCGATCAACCCGCCGATCCAAATAACAGTGGTCCTGCGACGTTTGGGTTGCAATCGTCACAGATCACCGTGAATGAATCGGCTAACGAAGCGATCGTCGGGGTGGTTCGCACAGGAAATGCATCCGCTGCGGCGTCGATCAACTACCAAACGTTTGATGGGACGAACGTTCAAGCCGCGGTTGCCGGTGTCGACTACACTCGCACAACGGGCGTCCTGCAATTTGCTGCCGGCCAACGTTATGCCGAAGTTCGCATCCCGATCCTTAATGACGATTTGGAAGAGGGACTCGAGTCGTTTGTCTTGACGATCGACAATCCGGTCAACGCGGAACTTGGCGTACCTCGAACGGCAACGATTTCGATCTTGGATGATGAGCAACAACTGCCTTCGTACGTCGACTTCAATGCTCCGGATCTGATCAATCTGAACGGAGGTGCATCGTTCAGCGGCGGCTTCTTGCAATTAACGTCCGATGCTCCGATTCAAACCGGCACCGCGTTCTACTCGACGCCGATCGAAGTCACCGCGAGCTCGTCATTTCAAACCAGTTTCAGTTTCCAAATGGACGCTGGATTTGGTGCTGGGGGTGCGGATGGTATCGCATTTGTTATGCAAAATTCCGTCGCAGGTTCGGATGCCATCGGACTTGGTTCGTATGGACTCGGCTACGGCGGACTGGCTAACAGCGTCGCGATTGAACTGGATACTTGGAAAAATGGATTCGATCGATACAACGACGAAATTGCAATCGTCGTTAATGGAAATATTCAAGGACCGCTTGCGCAAGCCCCGTCACCGATCAATCTAAATTACGGAGGTCTCTACTACGCGTGGATTGACTACAACGGAAACAGCGACGTTCTCGCCGTCTACATTTCCGACACTCCGGATAAGCCTGGCTTGGCAAACGTCAAGGCGACGGTCCAGCTTGACCAAGTGATCGGAAACCAGATGTTCGTCGGCTTTACTGCCGCAGACTACGACCGTCCCAACCGCCATCGGATTGGATCATGGTGGATGAATTCCCAAACTCCGGTCGCCGATCCCGCAGTGCTTCCCGTGGGTGAAATCCAAACCTCGATCGTGCATAGCGGATTGACTCAGCCCACCGCGATCGATTGGTCTGCCGACGGACGGAATTTGTATGTTTCCGAGAAAGCGGGAGTCGTCAAAGTGTTCCGAGATGGACAATTGGTGAACTCACCGATCATTGATATCTCCGCGATCGTCAACAACTTTTCGGATCGTGGATTACTCGATGTCGCTGTACATCCCGACTTGGATAACAATCCGTACATGTATTTGCTTTATACCTACGATCCACCGGAGGTCTGGAATCATGTCGGTAACGGCTATGCAGGTCCTGACGAAACCGGAAATCGTGCGGGCCGATTGATGCGAATCACGCTCGACGAGGCGACCAATTTCACGACCATGGTTGCGGGATCCGAAACGATTCTGCTAGGCAACGCGAGCACGTGGGACAACTTCAACGCGTTCACCACTAGCATCGTGAACTTTGCCGAGCCCCCAGCCGGCCAAAACCCCGACGGCTCTTATATTCGAGACTTCATTAACAGCGATAGCACAACGCATACGATCGCGTCACTTGAGTTCGCGATTGATGGATCTTTGTTTGTTTCGATCGGTGACGGAGCCAGTTACAACCAGATGGATCCGCGAGCCGTGCGTGTACAAGACATCGATAGTTTGTCGGGAAAGATTTTGCGTATTGATCCGATCACCGGCAAAGGCTTGTCGGACAATCCCTTTTTCAATGGTGACGCTGACGCCAATCGCTCGAAAGTGTATCAACTCGGGTTACGGAACCCGTTCCGCATCGCGGTCGATGACGTGACCGGCCGACTCTTTATTGGTGATGTGGGTTGGACCGCTTGGGAAGAAATCAACACGGGCGATCCTGGTGCCAACTTTGGTTGGCCCTATTACGAAGGTGGCCAAGGCTACAACATCGTCACGCCAGGTGGTTATCTTGGACTTCCTTCGGGACAAGAATTCTTGGCAAATGGTGGTCAGGCTACTCCGTCGATCATTTCGTTGAGCCATGCCGGCGACGGCATCAACGCGATCGTGATGGGCGATGTTATTCGCGGCGGCAATCTGGGATTGCTGTACGAAGGCGACATCATCTTCAATGACCTAGGCCAAGGTATCGTGCGACGCGCTTCGGTGAACGCCGACGGGCAAGTGACGGAGATATCGGCCTTTACCACCGGAGCTCAGTACGTCGTCGACATGCGGCAGGGCGTTGATGGCGAAATGTACTTCGTCGACCTACTGGACGGCCAGATCGGCCGCTGGGAAGTGGTTTAGAGTCGGGCTTCACTGCACTAAACGGGTGTCGTTTGTAGCGGTGCGGCGCAAGCCGCCCGGTCTAATTCGAACGATTTACTCGCCGCAACCGGACGGCTTGCGCCGTGCCGCTACCATAGTAGATACCACTGGGCGCTAGCTGCGGGGAGCGTCAATATTGTAGGAAACTTGCCCGCGGCTAGCGCCATCGGCTCAGATCATTATGTAAAATGACCGACGTTTCACCGGCATACGCTGAACGACTTGCTTAGAACCGGCGATTGACGGCAAATTCAGCAATGGCTTTTAGCGATGCCTTCGCCGGAGAATCCTCTAATACATCGAGCGCCGCGATCGCTTTGCGTTGGTACTGCAAAGCGGTTTCTCGGGTGTACTCGCAAGCATCGCTCTGGTCCAACCAAGGCATAATCGTCTCCGTTCGACGACGACTTGGTTCTGCCAGTAATCTCAAAATCTGAGTTCGCCTCGCTTCATCGGCGGTCTGCAAAAGCCGAATGATTGGCAATGTCATTTTGCCCTGCTGAAGATCCGTCCCAAGCGTTTTGCCAACTCGCTCGTCACTGCCCCACAGATCGAGATAATCGTCGGCGATTTGGAACGCGATACCAAGCGAGTCTCCGTACTCGGCAAGCGATGCGGTGACTTCGGGACTGCCATCAGCGAAATGGGATCCCAATTGGCAGGCGACTCGGCAAAGTTCGGCGGTCTTGCCCTGAATCATTTCGATGTACGTCGGCTCGTCGATATCCAAGACATCTCGCTTCAAAACTTGACGCATTTCGCCTTCGCACACTAAACGCGATGCTTCGCCGATCCAGCGGCATGCTTCGGTCGATGGCAATGTCGCTGCTAAACGGAAACTTTGGGCGAAAAGATAGTCGCCCAACAAGATGCTAGTATGGTTGTTCCACTTGGCATTGACCGTGGGCACATGTCGGCGGGTATCCGCATCGTCGAGCACGTCATCGTGGATCAGCGTGGCGGTATGCACCATTTCGATTACGACGCCCAACACCACGTGGTCTTCACGCACCGATCCGACGGCCGAGGCCGCCAGCAATAGCATCGCCGGACGCAGCCTTTTTCCACCTAGCTGCGTGCCGTGCCGCAGCACGGGAACGAGCGACTCGTAAGGCGACTGGAGCTCTTGATGGAACCGCTTCTCGACGCGAAGGAGGTGCGACGCGATCGGGCCGTACAGCTCGGCGATTTGGTCGGCCAAAACACGCGAAGTCGCGGTTCCGTTGGATTCGCTAGGGCGAGATTCGCTGTGATTTTCCGTCGTCAATTGAGCAGCGTGAAAGGTTGAGGTCGAATCCATTTCGGCGAAACCGTTATGTGAAACAGGATGGACGAGCCAATGCGGCATACCACATTCCAATGGAACCGCAATAAAGCACGCGAAGCAACCGACAATCCCCCCGCTAGTCTGCTAGAAAGTTAACGAATTCTAGCCTCGACGTTAATTCCAGGCATAGCTTGGCAACTAAAGCCCGTTTTGGCGATAGGGCTTAACGCTCTCGAGCCGAAGGGACTCTCGCTGATATCGCTCGTCTGAGCCGCCGAATTTACGCTGATTCGGGGACTAAATCGACCTGTCGACGCTTCAGAGCATTGGAAAAACGGTGCAAATCCGTTGCGGTCCCGCCACTGCAACCGGTAGTGAACCCCGTACAATATCGCCTAAGTCCCATTGCCGTTTGCATCGACGCGTTTTCAGCAACCTTTGGCCGTTTTCGACAATTTGCCTACCATGAAACTGATCACTACGACGCTGCTGTTGTTGCTATGCATTCCCACCATCGTTGTTGCCGACGCCCCCTCCACCGACGTCGTTGACCGCTCGACCCTGACCGGCAAAGTCATGTGCGGCTATCAGGGGTGGTTCAACTGTGAAGGCGATGGTGCAAAGCTCGGATGGACGCATTGGGCGAGAAACCAGCGAGAGCTGCCGGCTCCCGGAAACGTCACCGTCGACCTATGGCCGGATATGACTGAGTACGATGCGGACGAGCGATATGCGACCGGGTTTCGGCACGCCGATGGCAGCACGGCTGAGGTCTTTAGCAGCACGAATCGAAAGACGGTACTGCGGCACTTTGATTGGATGCAGCAGTACGGAATCGACGGCGTCTTTTTGCAACGGTTCGCTTCAGGACTGAAAAGCCGATCACAACGTGAGCACAAGGATCGCGTCCTCGACCATGTCCGCGAAGGAGCCCAACGCTCGGGCCGCGCCTACGCAGTCATGTATGATCTGTCGGGACTCCGCGCGGACGATACGAAGTTGGTTCAACAAGATTGGCTCGAGATGCAATCGAACGAACATGTCACGGATGATGAAGCTTATCTCCATCACGAAGGTAAACCAGTCGTCTCGATTTGGGGAATCGGATTCAACGACAATCGACAATACACTTTGGATTATTGTCATCAATTGATCCGATGGTTCAAGGGCCAAGGATGCACGGTCATGATCGGAGTGCCATCGTTCTGGCGAACGCTTGAGCGAGACGCTGTTGACGACGCACGACTGCTCGAAATCATTCAGCTTGCAGACATCGTCAGCCCATGGAGTGTAGGCCGCTACCAATCGCCAACCCAAGCGACACGTCACGCAGGAAACGTCTGGGCAAAAGACCAGGAGTGGTGCCGACAACACGACCAGGATTTCTTGCCCGTTGTCTTTCCCGGTTTCAGTTGGCACAACCTCAAAGGCGATCCATTGGCATCGATCCCACGACGCAAAGGCGAGTTCCTTTGGAGCCAAATCGTCGCAGCAAAACGAATGAGTTGTGAGATGATTTACGTCGCCATGTTTGACGAAGTCGATGAAGGAACTGCGATCTTTAAATGCACCGATCAACCGCCGGTCGGCAACGACGTTCAGTTCCTGGGTAACGAAGGTTTGCCAAGCGACTACTATTTGCGGCTCGTCGGCGAGGCGGGCAAATTGCTGAGAAACGAGATACCCATTTCCGCCCCCCTGCCACAACCGAATTAGTCGCCATAGTCGCCTTTTGCTCCGCAAAAGTAGCGAGTGAATTTCCGCCGTTTGGCGACGGCAGCTACGTCGAAATCCGACAGTTGTTTTTCGCTCGTCTCCGCAAAAGTAGCGTGCCTCAGCGCAGGACAGGGGATGAAGTGAAGCAATTGCGGCGTTTGCAGCGGACCATGGCTACATTCCTACAAGGGCTTCTATATCGACGCCGAGACGTTCTTGGCAAACTCTCGTGCCCTCCAAACCAAACGTGTTACGAGTACAATCGGGCACCACTCTAACCCGTTTTTCAATAGACGAAGCGTTTTCGATCCTCAATCTTTTAATCCATCCATGACCACGATCTATCACAACCCTCGGTGTACCAAATCTCGTCAAGCGGTCGAGTTGCTTGAATCGCGTGGGGTCGAATTTGACGTCGTGAAATACTTGGAGAATCCACCCAGCGAGAAAGAGCTCGGGCAAATCGTCAAGATGCTTGGGATCAAACCTGAACAATTAGTTCGCAAGAAAGAAAAGCTGTTTGGCGAACTGCAGCTCGCGGACAAAACGTTGTCGGACAAGGAGTGGCTTGCCACCTTGGCGGAGCACCCAAAACTGATCGAACGTCCAATCGTCGTGCATGGTAAGAAAGCGGCCATCGGTCGTCCTACCGAGAGGATCGCCGAACTGCTTGACGAGTAAGCGACCAACTTGCTGGGTGAGAAAGCGTTACACTGGACGAACCCCACCCTCACAAAGGAACCTGCCTCGATGAGACCGATCCAATCAAAGCGATTCGCTGCATCGCTAATTCTTTGCACCATGCTGACTAGCACATTCGCCATTGCACAACAGCCAATCACGCTGGATGACGTTGAAGAAGGCTTGCCAGTGATCTCGGCGAGCGAACCGATCTTGAAAGAGTTTTCCGCGACAAGAGCGGCGCAATACTTGGATCGCTCCGCACTGAATTGGCAGAAGACAAAAAAGTGTGCCACCTGCCATACCAACCTGTTCTACTTGGCAGCACGCCCCGCACTGAAGTCGATTTTGCCGGACTCGGGCGAAGTCCGCAGTTTTTACGAAGACTATCGCCGGGTGCGTTGGCAGAAGCGGATGCCTTCGCAAGGCCAAGGCTTTTGGACGATCGTTGTCGCTACAGGTCTAACTTTGAATGACTTGCAAACCACTGGCAAACTGAGCGATGTCGCGCGAGAAACGCTCGACATTATGTGGACGACGCAACGAACTGATGGTGGATGGAATTGGCCCGACTGCGATTACGCGCCGCTGGAGATTGACGATCACTATGGCGTCACCCTCGCTGCGTTGACCGTCGGCATCGCCCCGGATGGCTACTCCGACTCTCCGCAAGCTCGCGAGGGACTGGAAAAGCTTCGCCAGTATTTTGTCGACAATCCGCCAAAATCACTGCATCATCGCGCCATGCTTGCGTGGTGTTCGATTCGAGTCGACGGCATCGTCAGCGAAGCGGATCGCAACGAAACGCTCGCGGAACTTCTTGCCCTGCAACTTGATGACGGCGGATGGTCAACAGCGGGTCTTCTCACCGACTGGAAAGACCTTGTCCGGTCCGACGACCGACCGCTGCAGACTAAGACCAGTGACGGTTATGGAACGGGACTCGTGATCGTCATCGCACGGGAACTCGGACTGCCGGCGGACGACGTGCGGCTGCAGCGCGGTATCGCGTGGTTGCAAGGGAATCAGCGTGAAAACGGCATGTGGTTTACAGCCTCTCCCGTCAATGAGTGCAGCAACCTTATCTCCAATGCCGGCAGCGCCTTTGCGATCCTCGCCCTGCAAGCCTGCGGCAAATTGCCGGGCGGGACGCTGTCCAAGGCTCGGTCCACGCAGTAGGGGGCTGGAAGCCAAGCCCACTGCTGAGAGCCAATTTCTATCAAATGGGGGAGTTTTTTGACGAAATGAACCCGCTATTGCAAATGATTCTCAATAACGCATTGACGATGGGGCAATTTGATGCAGAATAGTGAGGCAATGGGCAACCGACGAAGCCCGGCAGTTCCATCACTTGAGAGCCAAATGCCCTGTAACGAACAAATTCTCGGCGTCGTTAATTCGTCCGACGGACATCGCGTGCTATTGGTGCTTCGCGAGCGACACGCCAAGCCGTTTGAGCTGAGGACGGAGACGTTCTCGTCGAATGTCGGCTGGTTTACTCAACAATCGCTGGAATTAACGCGATCGGAATTTAGCGGGATTAAGAATGTTTTGGGGCTGCCACTGGCCCGAGTTTGCAGCCAAACACTGCAAGACATCCACCCCACCGACCGCGAAGAGAGCGGTCAGTCAATCCTATCTTTTGCCGCCGCAACAAAAACGGCGTAATTGCTTCACCGTAGTAGCGGAAGCCGTCAACGGCTCGTTGATTTAATCAAAGTGCAAATCGCAATGGTGAGCCGTGGGCCGTAATGCACCGGGTAATAAGCGGGACCCGGCCGCTCACGCGTCGCGGCTCACGAAATCAACAAGTCGTCAAGACTATCGTCGCTGCTTCAACGAAAACGCGAGGCGTTTAGCCTGACTTGCGAGCCGACAATTCAGCTTCGGCGGTCGAACTTTCGCGAAGCAATTTGGAGTACTCGTCGACCCCTTCTTGCTCTTGCAGCAGGATGTCTTCGAGGAAGACGACCAGCGAGCGAGTACCTTCGGCCAATTCGAGGGCTTTTTCGTACATCTCAACTGCCTTGGACTCGAACGCCAGTGCGTTTTCGAGCATTTCTCGCAGATCACGGGTTTGTTTGATCTCGTTCCGCTGGGCAACAGGCACACCACCGAGCGCGACGATCTTGTTTCCGATCAGCTTGGCGTGATTGAACGACTCTTCGGCGTCCCCTTCAAACTTTGCAGCGTAAACCTCACGCCAAGGTCCTTCGATGATGAAGGAGGCTTGCGAATACTGGGCGACGCCCGTCCATTCGTGTTTGAGGATTTCGTTGAGCTGGGTGATGACGGCATCGTTAGACATGATCGATTTCCTAGTGAGGAGAGTTTCTTAATGGATAGGGAACATGCAAAACGTGTTCCACAGTGAGTTGTGTGTTGGGGAATCGCACCCACAGGCGAATCCGTTGCGTAGGGTGCCTCTATTTGGACTCTATCGGCGCGACGTGCGGGTGACAAGCGTGAATCCAGCTGTTGCGAAACGAATCGCAAAGAAGCCGTCAAAACCCCATTCGCCAGTTATTGAGAGTCGTTATCAATCGACTAAAAACGCCAGCAAGTTTCAGTAGGAGAACGTTCTTCTCGAATCCGGAATAGCCCAACGCTGGATTGGGAAACAATCCTATTGGTTTGTCTTGCCGGCTTCGGGTGAACCCGAGTGCAGTTGCCAGTCGCGGTCCATTGCTTCGGATTTTGGCAACTCGGGTTGGGGAAGGTTGCCGGGGCCGGGCATGTCGCTTTCGGGAAGCGATGAGACAATCATCGCTTGATCAAGTGGATCCAGACCAAGTGCGATTTGCATCTGCGCCAACGCAGCAAACCAATTGCGCTGAGCCTCGACTAATTTGATCTCGGTTTCATTCGCTTTGGTTTCTAACAGGTTTAAATAGATCAGGTCGATCTTGCCCTTTTCAAATGCGAATCGATAACGATCGAGAGTTTCAAGAGCAGCGTAAAGCGAGACTTCACTTTGCTTGACAATCTGTGACGACTGCTGCAATGCGTTGTGCGCGATCTGTAACTCGTTGGCAATCTTGTCTTGAGTCAATCGCAATTTTTCGTTGATCTGGATGATTTTTCCATTGGTCTGCTGGATCTTGCCACGGGCCTTACGGCGTTGGATCGGAACCTCGCTGGTAAAACCAATCACCAATTCAAATTCACCCTTGTCATCGGACTTCGTCGCGGGTTCCCCCATATCCTGGGACGCTTCGCTGATAAAATCAAATCGCGGTAGCAATTCGTTGTGAGCTAATTGGCGATCGAGTTGGACGTGTCGCATTTCAAACTGCAAAAGCTGTGGTTCGGGACGACGGCTCAGTGCTGCGGCCAAATCGGTTTGTAGATCGCTAGTGGGCGGCGGCTGAATGATTGGAAATTGCTTGGGCAACCAAGCGTCGCTGGGGACCATCGGTTGACCACCAGCATCGCGAAGGTACAGGCCAAGCTTGAACGAGGTCGCACGAAATTTCTGCTCCGTCTCCAATACTTTTGCCTTGCGTTCGGCAATCAGTTGTTGATTCAAAATTAAGTCGATTTCGGCAAACTTGCCGGCTTGCACGCCCACGTCGAATTGCTCGCCGCGCTGCTGAGCCAGAGCGAGCATTTCGCGTTGAGCTTCCAGAATGCTGCCCATCGCGACCCATTCCCAATAGACCGCAGCGGCATCACGCGAGATGTTTAGAATCGTTTGCTGGATGATCGGACCTGCGGCCTGCTGAGCTAGCGCGGCCTGGAACACGGCAACACGCTCGGGATCAATCGCACGACCTTGCAACAAAGGCTGCGAATACGCAACTTTGAATTCGCCTGCGTCATCGGTTTGACGTTCTTTGTACCAAGGTTGGTAATACCCCCGGCCAATGCGATATCCGGCCGCAGCATAACCACCCCACCATGTTTGCCGGGCGACACCGAGTCCGTTGCGATAGTTCTGATAGAACCCGGTTGGCTCGGAAATCGAGTGAGCATTGAACTTGGTGTCATACGCGCCGTAGGCGGACAAGGCTTGGCCGTTTGCGATGCTCGGTTCTTGTCGAGCTCGCTGAATGTCAGGGTACGATCGGTACAGACTGGCAAAGACGTCCGCCAGCGTTAACGCCGTTTCGGCGGTTTCAGGATCCAGCGGAGTTTCACTAGCCGAACCGTATGCGGATGAAACCTCGGCATCGCCTTGATCCTGGTCAATGACGTTTTTCTCGATGTCGTCTTCCACCAACATCAAAAACTGAGTGAATGAGTTTTCAGGGGCGAGCTGGACGACCTGAGCCCCTGCGTTGCTTGTCAGTGTGAGCAGCACGAGAAGTACGCTTGCTAGAAACCGCGTCCAGCCGTCGCTCGGCAAGACGCCGCGTTGCATGCGAGCCAGAAAGAATCGCCTCGCCGCTGCAAAACGAACAATCGTTAAAGTTTGGGCAGTTTGACTTTCCTGCCTTTGTCCGTCGACGGGATCGGTTCGTCGTTTGCAACAACGGGTGGAAAACCGTTCAATTGACGCCATATCTCGTAGCCGAGTGGAACTTGTTTCAGCAGCACCCAACCATTGGCGCGCACACCTTGCCGTAAGTATCGGTCGTCCGGCCATCCATTCTCCCGCGTAAAGTGGTTATCAGGCGTCACAACCACACGAAAATTCCCCATTCCGTCATCCGTTGGCAAAACCCGGTTGATTTTGCCGCCAAACGTGCCGACGGCGACCGAAGGCCAACCGACGAACTGGACCGCGGGCCAGCCCTTAAATTGCAGTCGCACGCGGTCGCCCTCTTTCAACAGCGGCATGTCGTTACCGCTAACTTTCATCTCAACGGCCAACTCATCGGTATCAGGAACGATCACAAATAATTGATCGCCTTCCTTGATCGTGTCGCTGCCGGTTAGGCCGTACCATTGCTGGATAAAGCCGCTACGCGGGGCCGTCACCTCCAAGCGATCCAGCTCACCCCGTTTGTTTCTCAAGTCGAGTATTTCCTTTTCGATCACATTGATCTTTTGCATCTGCTCCAGCACTTTTTGGCTGGCAGTTCGATTCTTGATATCGATCTCTTGCAGTTTCGCTTCAATTTCTTCTTCTTTAGAGAGCAATATTGCCGACTGTTCGTGAACAGCATTCTCGGCCTTATTGAGTTTGGCAAGTTGAGACTCGACTGCCTGCCGTTTCGAGAACAACTCTTCTTTGGAAACCAAGCCGCGAACCGCAACTTCTTCGGCGATTCTTAATTGGTTGCGTTTGTCAGAGAGTTCCGCCTGAATCGACGTGACTTCGTCTTTGGCTTGTTCCCATTTCTGCTTCGCCGCTTGATAGTCTTGCTTCAACGATTGAGCCAAGTTTTTACCGCTGCTCTCTTGCAACACCGCAGCCTGTTTGGCGACTTCGAGACTTGATATCGCAGACGCCTCTTTCGATTCGGTCGCGATGATTTGCGTGTCAATCTGGGAAACTCCCTCGGCAGCAAACGGGGTGAGCCGCAGCAGCAATTCGCCCTTTTGGACGTAGCTTCCTTCTCGCAATCCCTCTTTCACGTAACTGACCACACCCTTGGATGGACTCAGCACATGTTGCGGTCGTTCTTGCGGATCAAGTGCGACGACGGTTCCGATGCCGGGCGCGGTCTGCCGCCAGGGCACAAAAAACATCGCAAGAATGGCGATCACCAATGCGAAAAATGTAATGCGCCCGCACCGCCGGATGAAGTTCCCGGTTCGCACCATATGCATGGTCGAGAAGTCTTCTTGATTTGCGAATTCGTTAAACATGAGAGAGGCTGCGGTAATGGCGATAAAACGTGGATCAAAAATAGCGAAGCTTACGCCCCTTTGCGAACGGCGATTTGTATCTCGCAAAGTTCCGCGACATCCTGGCGATTAGTCGTGACCACAAGAGTCCACGGAGCATCTTCGGCGGCAAGTATCTGCCAAACCGTCCGACGATCTTCGCTCGCCAAGTCGTCGAGTAAACCGTCCACAACCAGCAATTTGGGTTTCATCAAAATCGCTCGTGCCAGCACAAGTTGCCGTGATTGAATGTCACTTAGAGGATACCCGTGGGTTTGCAGTCGCGATTGCAGACCGTCGGGCATCTGCAGTACCAAGTCCAGCAAACCTACATTGTTCAGTGCTTCGCGAAGACGATGCGCTGTCATTCCACTGCGAGCCAAATCCAGGTTCTCGCGTAGCGATCCATGAAACAGATCGTTCGCTCCGGCGTAGCCCAAGAACCGTCCCTCGCCCGTTGCTGCTGCATGCACA
Source organism: Novipirellula methanifontis (assembly GCF_052161655.1). Lineage (GTDB taxonomy): Bacteria > Planctomycetota > Planctomycetia > Pirellulales > Pirellulaceae > Novipirellula. The sequence goes on along the minus strand of NZ_CP197418.1, from coordinate 2,393,138 downwards.
GGGTCATGTCCGGCGACTTGAGCGGTTCCTTCGACAGGGCTAGTCAGTCCGGCCAGTGTACGCGCCAACAAAGTACGACCGTTAACGTCGTCACCGACGATCGCAACGCGGCTGCCCGCGTCGATGGTGGCTGCAGGCACCTTCGATTTTGACACGCCCCCGTCCAAGATAAGATCGCTCCACTGAATCTCCGCGGGTCCATGGGGCAAGACGGCTGGCTCTTGCTTGGCATCCACCGGTAAGTCGATCAGGTGGCCTACTTTGTCAATGCCAGCCATCAAGTCGTAAAATTTCTCGATCGACTTGCCTGCTTTGGCGAAAGCCCCCACCACGACCGTCACGACCAATTCGCTGGCGACAAGTTGGCCAAGCGTTAATTGACCATCAATCACCAACCATCCACCCAATGCGAGTAGGACGGTCGATGCAATGACTTGTAGTGAGATCGCAAATACGACTTGCCGAATCACCACGCGGAATTGAAGCTGCCGTGCGGCGATGTACTGGGCCGTTAATTGGTTCGCCCGCTGCACCGCCAACGTTTCGCCTCCGCCAAGCTTAAAAACCGAGGGCGATGCGATCACATCTTGCAACCAATGCGCCACGCGGTACTTCGTGATCGACTCGTCAATCGAAGTGTGGATCCCGCCACGCCCGAGCAACCAAGTGATCGAAATCATCGAGATTATCAGCACGATGTCAAAACCGAGCAAAAACGGATGGTAGAAGGCCAGCAAAAACAACCCAAGCACGGTCGTCAACACAATCGTCACCCCGTCCAACAACAATACAGCGGTTGCTTTTTGAATGGTCATGATGTCGAAGACTCGATTGGCGAGTTCACGTGGAAACTCGCCGACCAACGACGCCTGATTGGCTCGCGGAAAACGGTGTGCCAGATCACTGACGATGCGAACGAACTGGCGCCGCTGGATCAATTCGACTCCGATGGCTTGGAGTACTTTCAGCACTCCGGCGATTCCCAAACACGTCAACAGCATCAACCCCAACACAATCAGAGGTTGTACGTAGGTTCCCCAACTGACCACATTCACCAACGATTCAACGGCCAGCGGTGTCGCCAAGGCTAAGATTCCTGCGACGAACGCGAACAAGATGACCGTGAAGATGTCGCGTCGATCGAGGTGTAGCAAACCTAGAAAGCGGTGGAGCGGCGTGGGATGATCGTTGGCATGCGAATCAAGCATCAGGTAATCCCTCGTGGCACGAGCTGACGAAATCGAATCACACGGCAATTCTTTTCGACACGCGAAGCAACGTGGCGGAGGATCGGACCGCAGCCATTTGCGAAGCTGTGACTTCGAATAGGTCTGAGGCTTTGTAGAGAGCGGCGTCTCTGGCAGGTCGCTGATCTGACTGCCATGAAGACGTCGCCCCGCAATCGTCTCTAGAACATCATATCGCCCATCGCTGTGCACAATCAGAATCGGGTAGCGTTCCCGCACGAAGCCGAACAGTTCTTCGACCGTCGAAAATTTTGTTTCACTTAATATCAGCTCCGCATGTTTAGCACTCACCAATAGAGGCGACAGCGGATCGTCTTGCTGAGGATCAACGTTCTCGCCGCATGATTGCATGTCAGAGCGCTGGATCGGCACCCCGATTGCTAAGCCAATGCGTGTAAGAACTTTGAATAAAGTCTCTTCGCTTGGCACAACCGATTGAGGCTTAACAGAATCAGGCACAATGAGACTCGAATCGGGTTCAGGCAGAAAAATAGGGGGGGCGAAAGAGTCAACCGCAAAGACGAAGCCAGGCTTCAACGTGTAAAAGCCAATTAACGCGTTCCCAATGGTATATTGGTTACACGAAGTTTAATACACGACAAATATGTCGTCAATTGATATTCGCCTTTTGCTTGCTAAGATCTTTAGATAATGCCGCCAAAACATCGCAAATTGCGATAAATCGGGGCTGAATGGCGAAAGATATTTCATGAATTTACTTTCGTCTATCTGGCGATATACTTGACGCAGACGAATCCCATCACTTTCCGCTCCGGCAGCGAATTTTCGAAATGAGCAAGACGGCCAAGCCATCCCGCCCCTCATCCGCAACCCGCGAGACCAGTCGCTGGACCTTCCTGACTAATCACGCTCACGTGCTGATTGTGCTGCACAGCAATCCCGACATGGTGCTACGCGAGGTCGCACTGCAAGTCGGCATCACCGAGCGCGGGGTTCAGCGGATTGTTCAAGACCTTGAAGACGAGGGATTCATTCGCCGCGAGAAAGTGGGCCGCAAGAATCACTATCAGGTGTTGACCAAGGAATCGCTCCGGCATCCGCTCGAAGCCCATCGCACGATCGGTGATCTGCTGAAGCTGATCACCGGTTAGGTCCACCGAAACTCATACGCGAGATTCGCGGGCACTAAGGCGAGCGGCATGAATAAATTTACCTGAGTTGTTTACGAATTCTCAGGAGTGGAATCCATGGATGGTGTCGCGGACGGTTTACTTATTGAAGCTGCACGGGAACTAAGCCTAGGCTACATTAAGCCCAATGAGTTGTGCGGAGGTGTGTGGTATCCCCGTGGGTTGGATTGCACTTGCTCGTAACGTTTAATAGGGACGTCGATTCGATTGCTGACGGATACGGCTCCGTCAATATTATCCCGAGGGGATGTTCACTTCCCCATGCCACTAAAACCATCAGCAATATTTTCGACGTCAACATACGCGGAGCGCGAAATGCTTGCTACAAACGTGATCATTGAAAACCCACCGATGGAAATCGGGCCAACCGTAAAGTCTCTGAGAGACGAAAAACACTAGGGGATAAAACAGCGGCCTATTCCGACTAAGCCGCACGACCTCACGCTCTAATCCTTGCTGCCGATACAACCGTGTGGCACTGAGACTCCCCACTTCTGGCGAGCGAGTCCTGCGGCGGTCTATCGAAGTGGACGTGTCGATTGAGCCGCCTCCCGACGCGAAGCGGCTCGCCTTGAACATGGGTTTGGGATCAGGCTCGTACCTCGCTGACCTCAAACCCTAAGAAGTTGGGCGGCCGGTTGCGTCAGTTGCCGAAGCGACAAACGATCATGTGTTCCGAGTCACTGTGGACATATTCAGCCTTCCAGTAGTGTGGATCGTCAACGTCACGAAACACCACGGAGTCGGGAACCGCGTCCTTGGCAGGCACGCGAAACGGACATCGAAGCGCAACCGCCACAGTCTTCGCGGACGGCCAACCGCGCCAAGTCTCCACCACGACGTTGCCAGCCGACAGCTCGGCATCGAGCAAACGCCGCAACTCCGCGTTTAGCTCGTCGATGTCTTCGGGAAACAATTGCGACATGATTGATCTAGGTCGCCCAACGGAAGGTTCTTACGACACCGCCCTAAACGAAGCGAGCGATGCTTGAACTACGAGAAATTGTACCAATGCCAGCGAGCGTTGCCAAACAACGAAGGTGTGCCGAAGGCCGAGCGTAAAAAACATGTTGTACGCCGCTACGACAACACGCTTCCCAGGCCAAACGCCCTGACAAGACTTGGGGCATCATCGCGAGCAATTGATCCAGACGACTGATCGGTTCCCTCTGTAAGTTGATATTCGATTCGATCATTAACGCGATTGATAATGAGTTCACGATTCCGAAGGTCAATCATACGAAACGACACGCCATGGGGTATTGCTCTGGCCGCAGTCGAAATGCTCAACACAGAATCAACAAACGGCTTCTTAACCTTGCGATACATTCCACCGGTCCATTCCGTTAGTAGCTGTACGCGCAATTGAGGCTCTGGATTGCGTCCCCAGTCGAGCACGGGAATCTTTGGGTGTTTGAACGCAGCATAGTAAAACTCGTCACCTGATTGCCCATTGCGAAATTCGCAGTTGTATGCGGGAAGAATCCACGTTGTAACGGCCGCAAGTCCTGGGGACTGTGTGGTGAACTGCCGTGGCGTCGGCGGAGGAACGCAGACGGCATTGTCGAAGCCACCAACCTGACTATCAATCAACGATATCGCACCGTCGTTTCGCGGGGCATACCCAGCACGAAGCACGCAATCCACTAATGGACCAACAAATTCAAGTGTGAACCCAGATCTCGCATTTATTAAATAGGCTTGTTGATCATTAATAGGGACGAAGACGCGGTCGTCGGTAAACGCAGGTACTTCGAGACGAAAGTGGTATGCCTCGAAAGGCAGATCAACGAGGGCAGCATCCGGCTGGATTTCAAGTAATGCCTCTTGGAGTGACATAGAGAGCGGATCGCCAGTGCGTACAACGGAAGGTTTTTACGACACCGCCCTAAACGAAGCGAACGACGTCTGAACTACGAGAGATTCTACCAAAGCTATGGCCCGTTGCCAAAGAGCCAAGGTGTGCCCGAAGGCCTAGCGTAAAAACCATGTTGTGCGGCGCTACCGGTTAGCCCAATAGTCTGGTGACCGCGATCCGTGTGCTACCGCGATCACTACAACATCAGACGCGACAATGCGATAGATGATCCGAAATGGAAAACGCCGGAGCAGGAAATACCGGTGACGTTGGTCACACATCGGAAAGCGTTCGGGACCTGCAGCGATCTGAGAAATTGCCCGATCCAGTTCAGCGTCGAAGTCGTTTGCCGCTTCGAGGCTCCGTTCCGCATACCACTTGAGGGATTCCGTGTAATCGACCTCAGCTGCCGAACAAAAGATGACGTTAGCCATCTAGCCCAGCCTCACGGCGAGCACGTTCGCGGACTTCAGCCCAAGGGGTACCGGTCATTTCGCCAGCGTCGTAGGCATCGCTGCGGCGATTAGCCTCTGTGATCCACTGGGAATCGGGCGGAACCCAGTCGACAGGCGACACACTGTCCCAAAGAGTCGCAATCAACTGCGCGCGTTCGGAAGCAGGCAAAGATTGGGCAGCAGTCAAGATCTCGTTAATAGTAGTCATTCTCGAATTATACCAGATCGACCGCACAACGTAGTTATGTACGACTCGGTGTCGTACTTTATGGGGGTGAGGCTCCACACTGGAGGCTCGCTTTTGGTTTTCCTGATTTTAAACAAATTTCTGCTGGCGAGGTACAGATCGTTGCTGCAAATTCTTTCGGTTTGTGGAATGGGTTTTGGTTCTCCGTTGACTTCTGTGCGCAATCGCAGCCAGCTTGTTTGTGGTAACGACTGTTTTTTTCATAGACGCTGAGCTGCAACCTCCGAATGCAGCTCACTACTCCGGCGAGTGCGGAGGGAGTTTTAAATACCGGCCGGTGATTTGCACTTGTAACATTTTGAAAAAATTGGCGGTAGCAAATCGTTCCCGCTGTTCCCGCGTGAGCCAGCGGAGTGAGTCGCTCCACTGCTCCTCGAGCGGAATCGATAGTGTCACAAATTCTGGTCGCTCCATCGTCGCGGTGATGCCGGTGAAATAGATCGGACGGTCCCCGTTCTGGACCGCGATCGTGACCCGGCTCGACAACAATTCGCCTGCCGAATCGTACTCGGGTTTGAAATGCTGAGTCGCGGAGAACGTTGGTGGGGTGCTGGTCACTTTCTCTTGAAAGGAACGGATCCAAGGCGGTTTTGAAAGCCGAATGAAGGACAGACGAATCGTCCCTTTGAATTTATTCGTCTGTCACACATTCGTCTGTCAATAAACACTCGTCGCTACCTACAACCCGTTTATACTCGCACGCTCAACGGCGGGTCGCCGGTCACTCCCATCCATTTCCACCAGGTTATGGAACGATTGCCGATGAAGCCGTTTGCTGCGGCTCAATGAACGCAATCGGCTTGGAAAGCCGAGCGACAATGGCTGACGCTGGTGCTCTGGACCTTGTACTAGAAACTTTTAATCTTAATTCCGTCTGAGCAAACACAACTGGGTCGAGTGACAAGCGGAGAAGATTAGGATTAAGAGTACGATTACGATTAAGAATCGGAAGCAGGCAAAGCCTGGAAGTTTTGAAATGAATCAGCCCGAGATGCGTCGTGATCCGATTAACAAAGCATATCGCTTGGCTGGATCGTGTTTGGGTTTCAAACGCAGAGTCGCTGAGAGCATAGAGTGTGTTGGCGGGGGGCCAGTCACTTTCTCTCGAAAGGAACGGATCCAAGACGATTTTGACAGCCGAATGAAGGACAGACGAATTGTCGCTCTGAATTCATTCGTCTGTCCCACATTCGTCTGTCAGACATCATTCGTCGCTGTCTACAACCCGCTAAGACGTCATGTGACCGGTGGATCACTAATAGAGTCTCCACCGCCAATGGCCCAATCGCGTTTGTCGGTCTGAGATTGCGCACGCTCAACCAGCGTAGAGCTTGGACCTTGTCGCTGGGGTGAGCCATCGCAGCAACGTATTGATCAGCGGAAAAGGTCTCGTCAGTGCTCAATGCGGTGGGCCACATAGCCAAAGCTGATCACGCTTAGACCAGCCGAAACGCATAGCCGTTGTTTCGCGGGTACCAAAACGAAGTCGGCTTGGAATGCGCCGCACGTGTTTTATTTCGCTCGGTTGCCGCCCCAGAATTTGTGGTCGAGTGAGAATTCGCCAGGGCCGGTGATGAACAACACGGCGTAGGTGGCCAGATAAATCGCCGCTAGTTCTTTGACTTTCCATGGATCGGCACCATGCACCACAAACAACGCGATCACCATCGTGAAGGCCAGAGGGATCACGGCCAAACGTGTGCCCAGCCCTAGGATCAACAGCACCGAACAACCGACTTCGGCGCCGATTGCCATAATCAAACTAAGCTGGCTGCCCATCCCAATCGGGTCGGGAAACCCTTCGGACATGGCGTTGAATCCCATCACTTTCTGAATTCCATGCACCAGCATGAACAAGCCGAATGCGACTCGCAATACGAGTAATCCGACGGAGATTTGTTTGGGGGACGATTCAATGAAAAGCAGTTTGGACATGGTTCACTCTGGAGGGTTGGGGTGTGTTGAAGTTGGTTTTTTCGCAGTAGATAAAGCTGCCATTGCGTTCGGTTCGCGACCGAAACTGCGTTGTCGCTCTCGTGTCAACTCAGATCAAACAGCAGCACATCGCTCGATTGGTTCGCCGTGACGTGCAGCGATGTGGCTCGGCTGGAAGCCACCGCATCGCCGGCCTTAAGCGTCGATCCGTTGACAGTCAACTCGCCCGTGGCGACTTGTAGCCATGCGTGTCGGTTTTGCTCGAGGGTGTAGTCAAGGCTTTCTCCCGCCTGCAATTTGCTGGCGAAGATCTTAGCATCTTGATAAATCCCAACCGCCGCACCCGAATCATCGGGTCCCGCGATCAAGTTCCACTGGTTCGTTTTTTGGTCGTCGGTGACCTTGTTCTCGCTATAGCGTGGCCCCACGCCTCGCATCGCGGGCTGGATCCAGATTTGCAGGAAGTGATTCGCCTCGGTTGACGACGGGTTGTACTCGCTGTGTGTGATCCCTGTCCCGGCGGACATCATTTGAATATCGTCGGGAGTGATAATCGCTCCTTTATCGGTACTGTCCTTGTGTTGCAACGATCCGTCGAGCACGTACGAGATAATCTCCATATCGCGGTGAGGGTGCGTCGGGAAACCACGACCGGCCGCGATTCGGTCATCGTTGATGACACGAAGACTGCGAAATCCCATATGCCGTTGGTCGTAGTAGTCTCCGAACGAGAACGAGTGAAAGCTCTTCAGCCAACCCAGGTCGGTGTGCCCTCGCCCGGCCGCTTGGCGTACCAGTAAATCGGTGCTCAGCGGTTCGTCGCCCATCGTGACGGCAGGTTTTGCAGCAATTTGAATCAGCCCTGCTGCGGTCATTGATAACATGTTTCGTCGGGACGCATTCATCGTTTTTCCTTTGTAAAAAAGGGTGATTGGCTCATTCTGTGAGGGAATACCGCCGCCATGCAATAACCTTACATGTAAACTATGTGTTTTTGAAACTTTTTCAGTCTTGAACTCGTTTGCGAGCAATGGCGAGGGTTGCGATCAACGATTTCAGCTCACCTTGGGGAGCATGGCCTAACCGAGTTTCATGCAAACGATCGATCGCGACGACAAGTTTTCGTGCTTCTGGTCGACTGCCCGTATTGCCCTACCGAGCCGATAAACCGAATATGTCCGGCGACATACACCCTGAAAATCCCTCGTTTGCCCCTCGTGCATGGCTTTAAATATTATGACGGAATCAAATTCGGATCATCCTGTTGCCTTGGTCACCGGTAGTGCAACGGGAGTCGGACGAGCTTGTGCGGTGCAGTTCGCCGCTCGCGGTTACGACGTCGTGGTGAATTATTCACGTAGTACGTCCGAAGCAGAAGAGACCGCGAAACAAGTCGCCAGCGCCGGCGTGCGTGTGTTGACGATCCAATGCGATGTGTCCGACGACACGGCCGTCGGCGAGATGATCAACCAAATCGAAAACGAATTTGGAAGGTTGGACGCAGTGGTGAACAACGCGGCAATGACACACTTTATCGACCACAAGGATTTGGATGGGATGACCGAGTCGAAGTGGGATCAAATTCTTGCAGTAAATTTGAAGGGCCCGTTCTTTGTGACCCGCGCTGCAGTCAAGTTGCTCGCTGCAGGTGACGGCGGAGCCGTGGTCAATGTCAGTTCGGTGGCGGGTGATACGGGAAAAGGATCGTCGATTGCTTACTGTGCAAGCAAAGCGGGGCTGAACACGATGACGAAGTCACTCGCGCGAGTACTCGCTCCGAAAGTCCGAGTCAACGCCGTCTGTCCTGGCCCGATCGATTCTCGTTGGATTCGCGAAGGCAACCCCGACTGGGATCTGGATCAAATGGTGGCAACACTTCCGATCCCTCGTGCTTCGATGCCAAGTGACATTGCGGACGCTGTCTTGTTTCTGGCAGTTGACGCGGGCATGGTCACCGGCCAATTGTTATCCGTGGACGGTGGCCAAACGCTGTAGGGAAAGTTTCCTCGTTGCTTCTCTCTGTTCAGCCCCAATTAATCTGGGATTTTGAACACTCTTAGCGTTTGGGCGGCGGCTTCGGGAATGGTGGCTAACCACTGCGAATCATCGGAGACGACAATGGTCTTGATCGATATCACACCTCCAGCGTTCAGCCGTGCAGTTGGCTCACCCGACTCGGCATCCCAAAACGTGATACGTCCGCGACCGCCGGAATAAATTCGTTTCCCGTCAGGCATGAAGCCAACGCTCCATTGAATGTCGTGGTCCGTATCTATCTTCAGCTCGTGGGACTGTGTGGCCGTGTTGAAGACGTTAATTTCGTAACCGCTGGTGATCGCCAATCGGCTGCCGTCGGATGAAAATGCGGCCGCATGGGGATAGGCTTTTTGCAGCTTTCTTTCGCCAAGCAGCTTTGCGGTTTTCAGATCGACGGCGACTAGTGATTGCCCGTCCGACGCGATCGCCTTGAGTCCCGATTTCGGCAAATGAATCGCCAACACCGCACGTGGTAAAGCCTCGATCTGGCGAGAGTTCGGAGCACCGGGACTGACGATGGGTTGCCATAGCAATTGCCCACGGGACGAACCGGAGATCAGAAAGCCTGATGCGGGACTCACCACCAATGTTTGAACATGTTTCGCTTGACTCGCGAGAGCCTGTTTGTCCGACAATTGACCGGCGTCATTGATTGCCCAACTTGCGATCGCTCCTTTGTATCCCGCTGCGATGATCCGTTTCCCGTCACGCGAGAAGGCAACGCTTGTTACTTGGCTCATCTCATTCTGCAAATCATTGATTTCAAAAACTTGCTCACCGGTCGTTAAGTCCAGAACGATTAGCTTCGCATCCAATTTGCCAGCAACGAGGAAGCGTTTGTCAGGCGAGAACGCCAACGATTTGACAGTCCAGCCCATATTTGAAAACACATGGACGACGTTGGGATCCGTGATGTCCTCCTCGGGATTCGCCTTGGCGACCGCTGGTGGCCTTGCCGCAGGTCGACGAGGTGGTGGATCGAACGGATTGGTTTTCATCACGTCGCGTGCACCGGGCGGCATCGGGGAAACCGGCGGTTCGAACGGATCGTGCAAAGGCGGCGTCTTGGGCAGCGGGGCCGGTGTCATCGGAGCAGGGAAACTGGGCTCGAATCGATCCGAATTGGGGCGAACAGCCGGTGGCTCAAACTTAGGGGGCTGGAGGATTTTTGGAAGAACGGGTTGAGCGGGCGGGTTGGGGTCGTGAGCTTCCAGGCCAGGAAAGGGACGCTGTGGAACATTGCGTCGCACTCGAGGATCCGCCTGGCTTAGGCTAATCACGAGAATGGCGACCCAAGTGACCGAAAGCAACAACATCACGTAACCGATAACGAGTCCCGTGATCGCCATCCCGTCACCGGTGAGTTGACCGTGGGACCGTTTAATCTGCTTCAGTGCCATGTGCCCTGTTGCGACGGCCACGATCGACGTAAACAAAGACAGTCCCATCAAGCAAAAGGCAAAGATTGATATCAGCGATAACACGAGACTCGTGATCGCCAATCCAGAGGTTGCTGCAGGCGTGTAAGCGGCGTCGGCGTAGTGAGTGGGCTGGTAGTTGCCGGGCTGAGGACTGCTGGGCACTGCAGCCTGAACGGTTGGGAAATCACTCGCAAAGTCGTCTGATGCACTCAGTGACGATAGCGGTGAAGCTTGTGGGCCCGCTTCGACGCGATGTCGCAACTGCGCGGCCATGTCCAATTTTGCCGCCTCAAGCAGTGTCGCCGAGGGCCCTAGGGGTGACGGTTGCAGCAGCGATACAATATTCGAGACGACCACAATCGGTGTCATGATCAACCCCCATGGGAAGCCCCACCAACCGGTCAGCATCGAGATCGCCGTCGACTGGATCGTCGTGCGATTGCCACATCTTTTACAACCGAAAACGGTTGTATCCGAGGTTCGAGTCAGGATGATCACGCTGATGACCTGCCGACTGCCAACATAGTCAACAGGCCCCGGACCGCCACAGCGTGGGCACGTGGCGTCTCGCATTTGCCAAGCTCGCTGAGCGACGATTTCGTCGGGAATATCTCCGACGTAGTTTATCGTCCGTCCGTGTTCTAAGCATTTGTCGTTGCAGTACCGCTTGCCGTCTTCGGACTTACCGCCGCCAATAATGAACGAGTTACAAGCCCCACAGAACGGCACGAGAGATTCTCCGGACTTGAAAAACGAAACATGACCGCTGGTATTCTACCCTGAGCCGCATCGGTCAGTGTCTGGCAGTTTGCTGTTTTTCAGTTCACCCATGCAGCTAGCGTACTATGCGTATTACGCGGAATGTCTTGGTGAAATAGCGGTCATTCTGTTATTCGACTTTACGTGTGGCAGCATTGCAGCAGCGGTCGGCACAAAAAAACAGCGTGCGACTCATTACGAATCGCACGCTGATGTGCTTTTAATAAGATGACGGATCGGTGATCACCGTGTGGTGGTCACCTGAGCCGAGGGAGAAGCTTAGCGACGTCCGCCGCCGCCACCACCGCTACGTCCGCGGCCGCCACCACCTCCGCCGCCGCTTCCGCCACGACGTCGACGTGGGCGATCTTCGTCGCCACCGCGGTCTTCACCACCACCGTCTTCATCGTCGCCTTCGACAGCCGAAGCCAACTCGTCTTCTTCGCCAAGCTCTTCAAGAGCACGGCGTCGACTTAGCTTGACGCGGTCATGCTCGTCGACATCGATTACCAACACCTTCATCGGATCGCCAACGGCAACCACTTTGTCGATGCTGCTGATGTAGCCGGTGCTGATTTCGCTGATGTGACACAGACCGTCACGGCCGGGCAGGATTTCAACGAATGCACCGAAGTCTTTGATGCTGCTTACAACGCCGTCGTAGATCTTGCCGATCTGAACGGTTGCTGTGCAGGCTTCGACTTGACGCATGGCTTCGGCAGCAGATTCCTTGTTCGTGCTTGCGACCAAAACGGTTCCGTCGTCATCGACTTCGATAACACAGCCCGTGGTTTCTTGGATGCCACGGATGTTCTTTCCGCCGGGCCCAATCAGTGCACCGATCTTGTCCGAAGCAATTTTGGTACGAAGCAGACGTGGTGCCGTCGCTGCAGTTTCGCGTCGTGGACGCTGGATCGTCGTCAACATCTTACGAAGGATTTCGATACGAGCTTCGCGAGATTGCTTCAGGGTCGCACGAATAACGTCGTCTCCGATGCCAGTCACCTTCAGGTCGAGCTGGATACCGGTGATCCCGTTTTGAGTTCCCGCAATCTTGAAGTCCATGTCGCCGAAGTGATCTTCGGTACCGAGGATGTCAGTCAACAAGACCCAGTTGTCAGGCGAGCTTTGAACCAAGCCAATCGAAATACCGGCAACAGGGTTGCTGATCGGAACGCCTGCAGCCATCAAGCCGAGGGTCGCTCCACAAATCGAAGCCATCGAGCTACTGCCGTTGGACTCGAGAATGTCGCTGATGACACGAATCGTGTAGGGGAAGTCTTCTGCGGCTGGCAAGACAGGAGCAACACTTCGCTCTGCCAAGCAACCGTGACCAATTTCGCGGCGTCCAGGGCCACGGATTGGACGACATTCGCCAACCGAGAACGATGGGAAGTTGTAGTCCAGCATGAACTTCTTGCTGTACTCTTCTTGCAAACCATCAACACGTTGCTCGTCACGAGCGGTTCCCAGCGTGATTGTGATCAACGCTTGAGTTTCGCCACGTTGGAACAGTGCCGATCCGTGAACGCGAGGAAGCAAGTCGGTTTCACAGTAGATTTGACGCAGGCTGTTGTTGTCACGTCCGTCAGGGCGTGTACCAGCAAGGATCAAGTCGCGAACGACTTTTTCTTCCAAGTCGTGCCATACGCTCTTGAAGCGATTGGGGCAAGTTGCGCCATCTGCTTTCGGATCCGGAATCACTTCGCTCAGTGCTCGGTCACGCAAGTTGCGAACCGCCGTGGCACGATCTTGCTTGCCCGAGGTTTGTTGAGCAGCGCGGAAATCGTCGTAGTAGGCGTCGTTTAGACGTTGGAACAAGCCGTCGTCTGCAGCCGGGACGTACTCTTTCTTCTTGGGGTTAACCTTGTTGTACAGCTCGTCTTGCAGGTCGATGACTTCGCGAATCACGTCGTGGGCAAAGTGAATCGCTTCCATCATGTCGTCTTCGGCCATTTCGTTGGCGAAGCCTTCGATCATGGCAACCTTGTCACGCGAACCGCTGACGATCATGTCAAGTTCGCTCGACTCGAGATCTTCATAGGTCGGGAACGCAATAAGTTTGCCGTCAACCTTACCGACGCGAACCGAAGCAACGGGGCCTTGGAAAGGCAGTTCGCTGATGTGCAGTGCTACTCCAGCACCGTTCATCGCCAACACGTCGCCGTCATTTTGCATGTCGCTTGCAACAACAAACGCCTGCACTTGAACTTCGTCTTTGTAGCCAGCAGGCCAAAGGGGACGGATCGGGCGATCCATCAAACGAGCACTGAGGGTTTCTTTGGTGCTCGGGCGGCCTTCTCGCTTCAGGAAACCGCCGGGGAATTTACCAGCCGCAGCCAATCGCTCGCGGTAATCACACATCAATGGAAAGAAATCAAGGCCCGGACGTGGGTCGCTCGATGCTGCTGCCACGAGAACCGAAGTCTCGCCATATTGAACCATCACACTACCGGCAGCTTGCTTGGCCAATTGGCCTGTTTCGAACGACAATACGCTGCGTCCGATTTTCTTCTCAACTCTAATTTTATTCACAGTCACTTTGGAAACCTTCCTTCCACCTACATACAATTACAACAAGAGATCGCTCGGACCGCGCTTGCGGCCCCCATCAACGGGACCCCTTCATGGGAGCGGAGCGATACAAACAAAAGGTGCGGCTTGCCGAGTAGAAAGAGATGGGGCGAGGGCATGCAGTACAGCAATTGGCCCAGTTAACCCACATCTCGGTCAGCGCACGGCGCTACCGCCGTCTACCGCACGGAGCGCGAAAAAGAGAGAAAAGAATCTCGGCTCGCCACCAGAGGGCGAGCTGAGTTGTTTGCCAACCATCGCACCAATGCGGCGTCTTTGTGGGCTATTTACGGATGCCCAACTTACCGATGATATCGAGGTACCGCTGTGGGTCCTCACCTCGCACGTAATCCAGCAAACGCCGACGGCGACTTACCAAACCCAACAACCCACGCCGTGAGGCGTAATCCTTGCGATGGGTTCGCATGTGTTCCGTTAGACCATTAATACGCTCGGTTAGGATCGCAATTTGAACTTCCGGCGAGCCAGTATCATCGTTGGCTTTTCCGTGTTCACTAATGACTTCGGACTTACGTTCTTTCGAAATCGTCATTCGTATTACTTTTCGCTTCGTTTCAGTACGTTTGTTTTGTACAGTCTTTTCTTACAGACATCGACTATTTACATGCAGTTTCTACAAGCGGGGTAGTTTAGCGGTCAGCGCCAATCACGCAACGGCAAATTGTGCCCCTGCCAGGAAAAGAAACAACGGATTTGCAAATTTGCGGCCTGGGGAACCACTGAGGGTTGTTTCAACCCGAACAACCCTGAAATGAGTAATGCTGCCTGATTTCCGCCGCTAAGAACAGATCACGCAATCATGCCACCCCCTCTTTCGACGGCAAAACACCGGTGTCTGTCGTCAAAAGTGACACAAATCGGTCCATTGAGCTGCAATGCGATTCTGGCCTGTCTGGGCAATTTGCACTGCGACTTGATCAGCAACTTGCTTTCGCGGCTGGTTCGGAGCCAGGAGTCGGCTTTCGCGTCCAGATCAACAGGACCAACGAGGCTGCCGAAACGGAACACAAAACGAGGATCGCAGCCGGATATCCGAAGCGAACTTGCAGGCTGCCTAACAGCGAAGTGGACCATGCCTCGCATGCATTGGTCGCCGCCATAAACGCGGTGAACTGAGTGGCAGCCAATTTGGGCGACGTCAGATTCATCAACCAGTTATACAGAGCCACCGTCAGCCAACCGATCGTAAAGGCAATGGATGTCAACAGGACGAGAAGGTGTAGCCCCCTCTGCTGTTGAAGAGCGAGGTCCGTGATCGCCAACGATACGATTGCGATTAGATTTGCCATCAGTGCGATCATTACGAATCGCGAACTGCGAACGTGGCGAGAAACTCGACCTGCGAATAGCGATCCGACGATCATGGCGCCAATCATCGTCGTGGCAGTGAACTTTCCGATTTCGAACTCGCTGTAGCCGCGGTCGATCAGCAGCGGCCCCAACACAGCTTCGAGTGACTTGAATGCGGCAGGGGCAACCAGGGCAAACAAGAATGCTCGGCCAATCCCTCCGCTCCGGATCGCGACGAACAATTCACGCAACAGTGCACGCAGTCGTGTTTGGAACGGAGTCCGTGTCGTTTCTGCATTAGCGGCCGAGATGACAATGGACCGTTCCTTGGCCATCCAAAGCAAGAGCGCCGAAGCCATCACGAACGAAATCAGAACGACGACCACTCCCGTGAATCCGATGTAGCGTTCCAGCACCAACGATCCACCTCCCATCGCCGCTCGACCTACCATGACGCCGCACTGCATCCATCCATTGAGCGAGCCTCGCTCGATCGGCTCCGATTCACTGACGCACAATGCGTCGATCGAAATGTCCTGCGTTGCTGCAGCAAATGCATGGAACAGTAGACAAGCCGCGACAACTGAAAATTGCAAGCGAACGTCCAACCAAAGCAACGGCAGCAATGCGATCGCCATCACCGATTGGCTGCAGAGAATCCAGTGGCGAAATCCCCATCGTGGACCACGCAGCAAGTCGACCAACGGCGCCCACAAGAATTTCAGAGTCCATGGCAGGATCAACAGCGCCATCAGCCACGTGATTTGATCAACTGGGATCTCCATTGCGCGCCAACGTGTCGGCAGCCCCAGCCAAATAAATCCAATCGGAGCGCCTTCACTTAAGTAAAGCATCCCGAACAGCACTTTACGGCGCGACGGCGTAGCGAGGAAATACATGCGTGGATTGTAGCGGCAATGACCACCCAGCTGTGCATTGCATGCGACGTGTAGCAGCCAACACGAGATCGGCCGCTACCCCGTCATGGGCTAACCCGCCATTCCTCTAATCATTCCGCGACACGGGGGACGGGTTGGGCAATGATGCCACGTTGGATAAGTGCCTCAAGTACCGTTACGGCTTGCTCCGTCGGCGTCGCCCCTTCGCCACCGGCGAGGTGGATTTCAGGATTTTTAGGTGCCTCGTACGGATCGCTGATCCCCGTAAAGTTTTTGATCTCGCCGGCACGTGCCTTCTTGTACAAACCCTTTGGGTCGCGAGCCTCACAGATTTCGAGTGGAGTGTCGACGAACACTTCGAGAAAATCACCGGCGGCTCCGCTCGCTTCGACGATCTTACGCACACGATCGCGATCGATTCGATAAGGACTGACAAACGCCGTCAACGTAATTAAACCCGCGGACGCCATGAGTGCCGCGACCGATCCAATTCGGCGGATGTTCTCCTCGCGATCCGTGGCACCAAAACCAAGCCCAAAGCGGTTTGCAAATTCCTCGCCATGCTCTTCACGTAAACCGCTTGGCGGGGCGCATAAGCCGTGCCGAATGTTGTCGCCATCGAGCAAGATTGTTGCTCGACCGAGTTGGTTCAGCTGATGATCCAGCTCATTGGCAACGGTGCTTTTCCCACACCCGCTCAATCCAGTGAACCAGATCACGGCGCCGCGTTGGCCAAGATTCGCTTCACGTGCGGCGCGATCGACCGTTTGTTCGTGCCATACAATGTCCGAGGGATCTGTCATTTTCAGCTAGTTGCTTTCGTTTAGTTTTGTAATTCGTGTTAGTCGTGCAGATCCCACCGCTTTTCTTACCGCCACTCAGGATCACGTTTTTCAAGAAACGCGGCAACGCCTTCTTTTGCGGACTCCGTCGAACACGCAGCGGCACTGTACGCGGTACCCGCAGCAATCTGGCTGAGCAGCATCTCGCCGACACATTCGTTTAGAAGTCGCTTGGTTGCTTGGACCGCTTCCCGAGGAGCCGCGGCACAGGCATTGGCCAAGTCCGAAGCGGCCACCCAAATTTGGTCCGAGGTCACGGGTTTTTCGCACATGCCAAGTCGATAGGCTTCCTCGGCATGGATCGAACAGCCTGTCAGCAGCATGCGAGCCGCTGCGGCTGCGCCAAATCGAAATGAAATCAGCGCGCCCGTCGCACCACTTACCAGGCCTCGCCGAACCGCTTCGGCGCTGAGCGTGGCTCGATCCGACAGGACAAGCAGGTCGGCGGCAAGAGCGATCCCCAGTCCGGCGCCGATGGCGGCTCCGTCGACAGCGGCAATCACCGGCTTGGGAAAACGAAGGATTTGCTCGAGTAATTCGGCATAGCGTTGCCAAAGACTAAACAGCTCGCCTTGAGATTGATGTGCAGGCATCTCGGAAATGGCACTCAAAACACTCAGGTCGATTCCACTACTGAAGTGTTCGCCACCGCCCGTGAGGATCACTGCCCGCACCCGCTTTTCTTGGTGAATATCGGAAAACGCGGTCCGCAGGTCTTCGATCAGAGTTGGGCTAAGCGTGTTATGCCGCGAAGGATGATCCATCAGGATTGTAGCCACGGCGCCGTGGATTTTGATTTCGACGTGTTGCATTGAATCGCTCTGAACGGAAGAGCCTTCAGGAATAAGAAGAGACAAGGCCTATGCCATCATCGCTGAACCAACGGCCCGCTGCTACCCGCAAGAGTTTGAGGCTGCGAGACGATCAATCCTCTTCGTCATCGTCGTCTACATCGGGAGCGGCAACAAATGCGCCGGTTTCTTCATCCCGCTCGAATGCCGAACCTTCCGGAGCTTCGAGCAGCGGGATAATGTCGGGATCAAAGTTGGCAATTTCGTTGACGTCATAGATGCCGGTGTTATTGGCGTCATCAAGATATTTTTGGGACTCTAAACCTGCCAAGAAACGCCACCCGCTGTCTTCATCAAAATCCGCTTCTTCGCGGTACATGTACCCGACTGGATTTCCATCCACCGTTATGGCGTCAGTGGCAAAACACCCTCCAAATCCTTCGGCGAGTGGTTTTATTTGATCTGGAGTGAGGACAAACTTTTTTTTCACGACAGCAGCTTCTTGTGGAAATCGAATAGGGTTTAGGCAGGGCGTGGTCCCCAGTCCCGCAGGATAATGCAATTTCACCATTAATTATAGCGAGCTGGCAATTTGCTCCCAAATCAGAAGCGAGGAAAAGGATTTTCGAGCCTTTGCGGCATTCCGCCTTGGGAAACAAAGGCATTCCCAATGCCCTAACGTGGGGGTGTACGCGACAAATTGGGGGCGCAGAATTTAGGGCGATGCAGAAGCAGAAATCCGCAACTGCCTGCCACCACGCTGCTTAGAATGACGTTCAGGCCATCGGCAACCGGGACACCTCGGAATCTGGGGCGACTCGGTAGCTGGGGCAGTCTCGGCGCGGCTCGAATGCTCCGTAGGAGCGACAGAGGTCGAATGACGGTACAGATTCCGCGATTGGTACAGTCTGTTGGAAAGGAGAAATCCTTTGGATCTCAGTCATCTCCGATCGCCAATGTGAAGTAGACCCAAAGCCTTGGGATCGTTAGCCTAAGTGCGTTATTCGTGCACTTAGGACTGGACGGGAAATAAGTGTCTTGGTTCGTGTGACAATCATATTGCCAAGCGAGATGGCACGATTCTCAGAGATACATTAAATCCCCGCCATCGTCCTTTTTGTCCAACTTTGCATCGTTCCGCACACCCCGAATTTCCAACTCAAACGCCACCATGAAACTACCCCTGTTAGAGCGACGCAGCCCGCTGGGGGTCACCTATGCGTTGGCCATTTTGATGGTGTTCTTTTTCGTGATGCCATCTGTGTTTCGGGCGGCACGCTTGAGTCTGGGCGAGACCCAAAACGAAGTCAAAGATTGGTTGCCAAGTGATTTCCCGGAAACCGCCGAACTCGAGTGGTTCGCGGATCATTTTGTCGGCGAAAGTTTCGTGTTGGCCACGTGGCCGGGATGTACCAGCGGTGACCAGCGTCTGCAGTTGCTCGAACAGAAATTGCGTCACGAGTCGGATGATTACGATCCTGCCGCAGGTCGATCCGAGGAAGTCCGTGCTGAGTTCGCTCGCGCCCGCGAGCGTGGCAAACAAATGGAGTTGCTCAATACCGGACGCAAGGATGACAACTGGGGCAACTTAGACGAAAAATGGGTCCGCTCTACCACGGGCGATTGGTACTACATCACGCCTGATGGCAAACTGTATCGCTGGAAAGAAGCGATGACCGGGCCCGCAGCGCTCATTCGAGCCATCAAGCGAGCGACCGGACGCTTCAAACTCGAAGGCGAGTTCATCACGGCGTATGGCGAAGCGACTGATCCCAAAGCGACGAACCCATTCTACAATGATCCGTCACTGATTTGCGCTCCGATGTTTCATACGGTGGAAACCGGAGATTCGATCGCGGACTCATTATCAAAAGAAGGCGGAGCCCTATGGCCGATCGATTTGACCGACGAGTCAATGCGAGCCATTGTCGCTCGGCGGTTAGCGTTGGAACGTTTGACCGGAACGTTGTTTGCCAATGCAGTTCCTTACGAATTCGACTGGACGATTGAATCGTTTCGTAACGAGATTCCCGAGGATCGTCGTGACGAGTTGCCTGAGAATTTCGATACGCTTGCCAAAGCAAACTTTGACCGCATTTTAGAGCAACGTTTTGACGGTTCATTGGACCGGTTGCGATCGGCGTCATCCGACGAGCAGAGTTACGTTTGGTATGCGATCTATGATTCCGTCGATGTCACGCCACCGCCGCGGTTGACTTGTGTCGTTGTGACATTGACCGACATTGCTAAAGACAACTTGCCATACGTTCTAGGCCGCGGGGTAGCGGGGGGACCGCGTGGTCGGCTATTGCAATTGGCCGAGGATTCGGGAGTTCGTCCTGCTCCCCCGCCATCGACGGCACCACCGCCATTTAATCGTGAACCCGCAGAAACGGTCGCGGGAATGCCGCCGTTGCGTTTGGGTGGACCGCCTGTGGACAATGTCGCGATTGACGAGGAGGGAACCGTCACGTTGATCCGATTGCTCGGCTATAGCCTGGTGGTCGGAATCGTGTTGTCGTACATCTGTTTCCGCAGCATCAAAATCACCACGATGGTATTCGTTGTGGGTGGCAGCGCCGCGATGTTAAGCATGGCGATGGTTTGGTGGACGGGCGGCAAGGTCGATGCAATCCTGATGAGCATGCCCTCGCTGGTCTATGTGCTCGGACTCTCGGGCGCCATTCATGTCGTCAACTATTACCGCGATGAAGTGAGATCCGGAGGTGAAGTCGGCGCGGCAGGCCGAGCGCTTCGTCATGCCCTTTTGCCCTGTACGCTCGCATCGTTCACGACCGCGATTGGTTTGGCATCGCTATTCACCAGCAATCTTGCCCCGATCAGCAACTTTGGGTTGTACTCGGCGATCGGAGTGATGGTAACGCTGGGCATCCTGTTCTCGTATTTGCCTGCGGCATTGCAGACGTTTTCGCCCGCATCAGACCTCCTGCAGGCAGCGGAAGAAAAGAAAGCAAACAAGAAAGCAAACAAGAAATCGAACAAGTCGACAACGGGCACCGACAGCACGAACGAGGAAAGCTATTTCGCCGAGTGGTGGGCATCGGTTGGACGTTGGATCACATCGCATCACGCCGCCGTTAGCATCACGTGCTTGGCCGTATTGTTTCTCGGAGCAATCGGGCTAACCCACATCAAGACATCAGTGCAATTGCTGAAGTTGTTTGACTCGCAATCCCGCATCATTCGTGACTACGCCTGGTTGGAAGACCATTTCGGCAAGTTGGTCCCGATGGAAATGATTGTACGTGTGCCGACTTCTGCGATTGCTGAATCGGCAACAGGCGATTCGACAACCCCTAAGACGTCTGCGGATGGTCTTGAAATCGAACCCCAGCCGCTCAACATGCTCGAGCGTGCTGAGATGGTTTCGCGTGTCAGTCAAGTGGTACGGCGAACGCTCGGCGAAACGGGGATGGACGTCGTAGGCCAAACGATGAGCGCGGATACTTTCTTGCCGCCGCTTCCGCCGCCAAGCAATTCCTACGATCCGCGTCGTTCCATCGTGAACCGTAGGTTGCTTGAGTCACGCGACCAGCTATTGGAAAGCGATTATGTGCGGATCGAAAAAGAAGGACCGTTTGCGGGTAGCGAATTGTGGCGGATCAGCCTACGCGTCGGGGCTTTGTCGGACGTCGATTACGGACGCTTTATTTCCACGCTACGCACCGCAGTCGAACCGGTCATGCGAGCCTACGACACACGCGAGGTGTTACTGAGTTCGCTCAAACGCGATGCCGAGGGAAATCCGCAGAAATTGTCGACCAAAGACGTTGTGGTGATTCTCGGCCATAAACTCCCCCAGTCGCTTGCCACCGCCGAATTGCTTGTCGATCCCGAAACCATCGACACTCGAAGTATTTATCTTTCAACGCTGAAAGAGTTGTTGGCGAACGAGAAGTTTCGCGTCGGTTGGCTTGATCCAAGCGATCCTGGATCAAACCTAGAGGTGGGCAGCGAAAAATGGAACCAAATGGTCTCGGCGGCAAGTGCTTTGGTGTGGGTGGGCGATGAGCCTGCCGACCCCTCACTACGCGAATCCGCGAATCGCTGGATCGACGCCAACGAAGTGGAATCCAAGCTCGTCCAAGCCGTATTGACGCCGGACCGATTTCCCAACGTTGAGGGTTCCGGTTCGCTGCAGACGATCTACACCGGTGTGATTCCGGTTGTCTACAAGGCACAACGAACCCTGCTGTTCAGCTTGCTTGAATCGATTGCACTCGCGTTTGTGCTGATCGCAATTGTGATGGCGATGTTGATGAATCCAGGGCGTTTTCCTTGGTCGTGGGCGACTCCATCGAATCTTGGCAATGGAATTATGGCCGGATCGATCGCGATGATCCCCAATGTGTTCCCGGTCCTGCTCGTCTTTGGCTTGATGTGTCACCTGGATATTGCGATTGACATTGGCACCATGATGACCGCGTCGGTGGCAATGGGTGTTGCGGTTGACGATACGATCCACTTCTTGTCGTGGTTCCGCACCAACTTGGATCGCGGCATGTCACGCGTCGATGCGGTAATCGAAACGTATCGGCGTGTTGGTCCCGCGATGACACAAACGACCGTAGTCGGCGGGCTAGGATTGTTTGTGTTTGCTCTTTCGACCTTTACTCCGACTCAGCGATTTGGAACGTTGATGTTGTTGATGTTGGCGACCGCATTGGTGGGTGACCTTATATTGCTGCCCGCGCTGTTGGCAGGTCCTCTGGGACGATGGTTCAAACCACGAACGAGCGGTCCCGATCAGGGAGCGATTGGTGAAGAGGTGACTGAGTCGATAACTGAATCGCCTTCGGACTCGGGTGCCAAACCCCACCTTGATCTGGCTGACGATTACGACGACATACCGAGATTGAAGGTGCACTTCCCCCCAGAGCGGATCGATCGTCCCCACCGCATGAAACGCAAGTAGGCGGAGAAGTAACTGCAATTTAGGCCGGAAGAAAAACTCCAACCTAATATCCGACGTCATTACTAAAGTTTTTAGCGGCCCAGCCTAAAATACATAAATCGCCCATTCTCTTGGGTGGTTGCCTGATTCCTGAGCGCTTTGATCACAGTTGCGAGCATGACTGCTATCGTTTGCAGCATCGCTGCAACGCAAAGTTTCAACTTGCTCGGCTTCATTCAGAATTTATCTGAGATTCATTACGGATCTATCTAACCGAGAACGGACCTTAAGGGAGTCTATCGGTCCAACCGATTGCACTAGGTTGTCGCGGATTCAGTTTTTCGAAGAGCTTCCCGTTCGAGCGTTCCATTGGGAACAGTTGTTGCGTTGTCAGCGAATCCGACTTGTATTTCGAAACTCCGGAGAAGCGAACGTGACGGAAAAAATTGGATTTTTGATTGACATGGATGGTGTCATCTACAAGGGGAATCAGTTGATCCCCGAAGCGGATGTCTTCGTTGATCGACTGAAGAGAGAGGGCCATCCTTTCTTGTTCCTCACAAACAACAGTCAACGAACTCGCCGCGATGTGGCGATGAAACTGAAGCGAATGGGGATCGATGTCGGTGAAGAACATATTTTCACTTGTGCCATGGCAACCGCAAGATTTCTGTCAAAACAGAAACCCGACGGCACGGCCTATGTCATTGGTGAGGGTGGCCTTTTACAGGCACTGCATCAAAACGGTTATTCGATTGTCGACACCGATCCTGACTATGTTGTCGTGGGAGAAGGGCGTACGGTAACCGCAGAGTCGTTGGAAGCAGCGACTCGTATGATTTTAGCGGGAGCGAAGCTCGTCGCGACGAACATTGACCCGAACTGTCCCACCGCAGGCGGAACGCGGCCTGGATGCGGAGCCGTGGTTGCGTTTTTAGAAACCGCGACCGGCAAGAAAGCTGCGAGCGTTGGAAAACCGAGTCCCGTAATGATGCGTGCGGCACGCAAACAATTGGGACTGGCAACGGACGAGACCGTGGTCATCGGGGACACGATGGAAACGGATATTTTCGGAGGAGTGCAGATGGGATATCAAACCGTGTTGGCGCTTTCAGGCGGAACTCAGTTTGATGATCTGGTCAACTATGCATACAGCCCTGACTCGATCATTGACTCTGTTGCCGACCTCGCATCGCCCGATGTGAGCCTACGAGAAAGATTTGGCGTGCTGTCCTGCGCCGAAGCACTAATGCCTAGCGTGAACGAGTGGCGTGAATCACGTTATGTAAACTCATAACGAACGATTGAGCCGCGGGCTCTCGAACCTAGTGCAACCGATCGTTCCGGTGTATCCAAAGCATCGCCGCCAAATTCAATCGGCCTTCCGCCCTTCACCGGTGCCTATCCTCGGCACCGGTGAAGCGAGCGGCTCGGTGCACCTCTCTAAGTTGCGAGTGATGATTCACTTGGCAAATTCAGTCCACTTCTGCTCAATTGCGTCTGCATCAGGCGCGTCATCGTGAACGATGTAGCGATAGTGGGAAACATAGTTTTCCTCTGGCTCGATCGTAAAATCGCCGTCAACCATCGGAGCGAAACAGAAATACGGTTTGCTCGGGTGCAATCGAACCGCCTGGGGAAAGCGAAAGTTGTTGCGATGGCTGAGCATGGCGACGCCACATAGTTCGCCGTCGACACGCCCGGACAGATCGACCCATTTTACGTGCGAGCCGTTTCCGGCGAATCGACGATCTCCCTCGCTCGTCAAGAATCGGTGTAGTGCAACATCCAATCCGGGTTCCGCAAGATTAAGTCCCGAGTCTCTTGCTTTGATATAGTCGTTGATCGCTTTTTCGCTCTCGCTTGTCACCCAGTCATTGCTGCCGCGAAATGCCATTCCACCGTAATGGTATTTGTTGATCGTGAGTGGTGAATCCGCGACGCACGTGATGGTGGAGTGGATATCAACAACAAACCCTGGGTCGGTCGTGGCGTGGACTTGGACGGTCCATCGTTCTTTCAGCACTGCGGTGGACTGATCAGGTGACGTGAACGCTTCGTGTAGCAATTCGACGGTAAACGAACCGACGTCGTCACCGCTCTTTACGTCGATCACGTTATGGTGCGACACGCTGCCGGTGCGATTGTGCTGGTTCCAAAAGTCGACACGCTTGCCTTTGAACGTCGTGTTCACAAACGCACCGAACAAGGCATGCTGGTGCGCGTGATCCGGTGCAAAGTCGCCCGTTACCACTCTGCCGCTTGGCGTATAGAGCGGATGAATGTAGCCGCTGCGTCGGTAGATCAGGTCCATTCCCAGCGGCGGCTCCTGGATTGCCTTGTTGTATTTCAGCACCGGTTTGCCTCGCACAGTGACGTCGATCGATTCCGGTGTTTCGGTACACTGGACAATCGAAACCGATTCGGACTGGGCGAACAGGCTAGGTCCTGTGTCGACAACGAGGAGGCAGGTGAATATCAGTGAGCAGAAAACGAGTCGGTTGCGACTTGGCATGTTGGGAACTCGGCGCAGAGAGGGAGGTCAAATCGTCGGCCATTATAGAGCAAGGCCGCGATGCCAGTGCGAGTCGATCCGTTCGGATCAAGCC
Organism: Novipirellula methanifontis; assembly: GCF_052161655.1. Taxonomy (GTDB): domain Bacteria; phylum Planctomycetota; class Planctomycetia; order Pirellulales; family Pirellulaceae; genus Novipirellula. The sequence goes on along the minus strand of NZ_CP197418.1, from coordinate 2,368,087 downwards.
CGCGAGAAAATGACCAGGATAACGGCGAGTGTCAACAAACTGGCTCCGGCCAAACGGGTAATCATGGTTTGGTGGCCATGATTTGCCTCGGCACCTCCCCAGATTTTTGCCACCGCCCACGCCAAACCGACGCCCCACAAACCTCGCATCGCATAGACCACATTGATTCGTGCTGCGTCGTGGAATATCGCAATCGCTACGGTGATGCTCACCGCTTGCAGCGCTACAAAGGTGGCTCCCGGCAACAAGTTGGCGCGGACGGTTGCGTCTTTCAACTTGGCCCACTCGACCCAAGGAATCAAGCAACACGACGCCGCTCCGACGATCCAAAACACGATCGGTAGAAAACGTCCCGCACCCCAGGCAGGAGACCAAAGTTGGACCAAGCAATCAAACGCGGCATAAGACAACGCGGCCGAAAGAGCGTAAAAGATCGTCATCACCACATCGTGAGGATGGCTGCGGCCGGTCCACTGGATTAACGCGATCCCCGAGGCTGCGAGTGCTGCGGCGTACCACACCGATCGCGGCAATTGTTCGCCACCGACAAAGGTTAGCAGCAACGCCACGAAAACGACCTTGATACCAAAGACCGGTGCGGCGATGGAAACGTCGCCGCGACCAATCGCAAGGAAAGTGAAGGCAAGCCCTTGAATGAATAGCCAAGCAATCACGGCGGGCTGCCAAAACATTGTCCACTCGAGCGTGGTGCCTCCGAGAACCCAAAGCGACGAAAATGCAATTGCCGAAAACAGATTCGAGACAAAGATGATCGTGATCTGCCCAGCGCCCGCAGCACCGGATCGCTTGACAAAGATCAAGCCACAGACATACAGAACGCTGGCCAGCAGTGGGAGTAATAGATGCATCGTGGCCGTAGCGTACACGCCGCGCAAACAAACGAGAACCGTGCGTCGGTTTAAGCCGCCTGCAGAAGCATTTGTTTTGAATGCACTTCGTCAATCGCAACACACACGTCCGCGACCGTGATCGCTCGCATCGCCGAGTTGTCGGCGTTGCGACGATGTCGCCGGGAACCTCGTTCATACGCCTTTTGAACTGCAACCTGGCCATACGGTCCCGAGTCGCCAGGACGGGTTGCGCCGTACAGTCCAATTGTGGGGGTGCCTACGGCCACCGCGATATGCAGAGGGCCAGTATCCCCACTGATAAACAAATCCGCATGGCTAATAAGCGCGGCCAAGTGATGAAGGTCAGTGTGCGGCGCGAGTACAGCGGCCCCATCCGATTTTGCAACGATTTCGTCTGCCATCGCTCGCTCTTCGTTGGTTCCCCAGACGACGGCAGATTGATAGCCATACTTTCGTTTTAGATAGCTAGCGGTTTTGGCGAAACGGGCTGCTTCCCAAAGCTTTGACTGCCAAGTCCCCCCGGGGTTGAGCACGGCTAATCGCGAAGTTGCAACGGTGCGTCGCCATCGCGAGGCCCACACGACTGATGCATCGGAAACGGGCAAGTCCCATTGAACCGACGGAGAATGCAGGCCGAGTGGCGACAGCAGTTCGAGCGATCGGTCGGTCACGTGGCGAAATGCGGGTGCCACGCGAACGTTGTTCAGGAGTCGACTGAGTTCACCGCCATGTTTTCCGGCAAAGCCAATTCGTTGGTGTGCGCCCGAGATCCATCCGGCCAATGCCGATTTCGTGTTGCCTTGGCAATCGATCGAAATATCAAATTGATGTGGCCGCAAAAGTGATCGCGCTGTCTGAATCCCCGAAGGAGAAACAAACCATTTGCGATCAAGTTGAATCACGGTATCGAGGGCTCGATGCCCCCGTACCATCGGCGCCGCTTTGCGCTCGACGACCCATCCCAAATAGGCATCGGGGAACTCGGCCCGCAAAGCACAGGCGACGGGAAGCGTTAAAATCGCATCACCAATCGCACTGAGGCGAGAGATTAGAATTCGAGGTCCACTTCGGTTCTCGGATTTTGTTTTGGACATCACGGCGATCCTTCGCACGAAAAATGGGGCGTCCTAGCGAGTGATTCTAAACGGCAAGCCATCGGCAATGCCAGAGCGATCGTTGAGATCGCAGACCCACTTCGCTAGCAATCCAGTGGGGGATTCCGATTTGGCACCTTGCCGTTTTCGACGATCCGCCGTTGGTCTTGTCGAGTGAATATCGACATTCGGCCAGGGAAGACAACGGGAGATTAGCCACGAAATAGGATCGCACTGGCTAAGGGGGCGTAATCCAGCAGCGATACGAAGGAAGGCAGAAAGCCGCCGCCCATCGAATTGCGATCAAATCGTATAAAGTCGCGAAAACCGCAGCGGGTCAACGACGCCATGACGCTCCATCCTCGCTATCAAACGGCGTGGAGACTCGCCATTATCAATTGTGGCGATCACGTCTTCGGCGGCCAATTGATAGGGGCGAAGTCGCTGCTCCTTGCTCATCTCCCAGGCAATCACCAACTGTTTTCTTGCATCGGCGAAGTCGGACGTTGACGAGGCTTTCAAGTGTAGCAACAAGCCTTCATAGAAATGGGCGACCGTCTTAGCGAACGCACTGTGCTCGCGATGCAAGTGGCGGATTGCTGATTCGACAAATTTACCCCACTCGCCCGCAGGATCTTTCTTGAGTCGATGCAAAGCGACCAAGGCAACAAATTGCTCAAGCATAACGCGATTGGACTGCAGCATTAACACTGACAGATTTGTTCTTGAGCTTCGCAGTTCTTGGATTCGTTGCCACGCTTGGTCGTAGTGCCCTTTGTATAGATCCAGATGGATTTGTGCCGTCGATTCTAGAAAGTCGAACAATTGGGCACCATCACAGGCAGCTAATTTCTCTGCGTTTTTGTGCCGCACTTGTTCGCTGTCGACCACTTGATCTCGCATCAGCCAAGTCGAGGCTCCGCAACCCGAGCTCGCGATGATCCACTGGAATTGGTCGTTCCGTTGCTTGAAATCGTCCAGCATTTGATCGCACGACTTCATCAGCTGTGTCCAGTGTCCGACGTGCCAATGTGCCAACAAGTTGACCGAACCTAGATGACATACCTCGAGCGTCAATGGCTCACTTAATTCGTTGTAATGTTGCACGCATGCATCGACAGACGCCGCAACACTGCTCCAACGCATCGCCAACGCTTGCGAAAACGCGATTCCCGCCCACACATCACCGATCACTTTCAGATCTTTGGTGGCAATCGCGCGCGGCAACAAGTCTTGTAACGCCACTTCACTACGGATCCGTTTGGATCCATGATTGTAAGTCCCAAACACGGCAACGCCGACTTCGACGAGAATTCGATCTGCTTCGCTACCATACCGCTGCGCCAAGTTTGCAGCGGTAATATTTAACTCCGTTGCATGCAGGTTGTCGTACATCGACAAGGGACGGGCAACCGACAAGCAAAGCTCAAGTCGTTGACGGTCACGCACTGACACTTTGTCGGTGGACGCGTCGACTTTCTGGTTTGAGTAGCGGATGTTGGTGTACACGTTGTTAGCCAGCAACCGCAGGATGTTGATTTTGCTCAGCCAACGAGGTTTGGCTGACGGCAAGCGAAGCAAACGTGTCAAGCGTTGAAGTTGATCTCGCACCTCACTGAAATAGCCGCTCCGAATCAGCAGCGTGGTTGCTCGTAACTGGTATTTGACGCTTTCCTCATCAACCAACTCGGATGCGAGCAACTGGAAGTAATGAGCCGCATCCACGGGACGATCTGCTTCGGCAAACGTTTCCGCCGTGACGCGAATACGCTCGATTCGTTCTGGACCACTGACATGGTCAATCACTCTGGCGTGCCAGCGAGCAGATTCGGTTTTTGCTTGATAGCGTTCCGCGTTTTCGGCAGCAAGAATCGCATAAGAGACGGCACGATTCGGTTCATCCGCGTCAAAGAAATGACGTGCGATCCTTGCAGCCAACTTGCCACCGAGGTCTTGGCGAGAAAGCAATCTCGCCCAAGCAGCATGACACTCACGTTTTTGAGTGTCACTGAGCGTGGTTGCTAAATTGTCCGCAATACTGTCGTGGAAAATCGAGATGCACTCGCCGCCGGTAACCTCATCACGCACCAGACGTTGTTGGACAAGTTCCGACAGGACTGCGTCAATCGACTCGCCCAATCCGGTCAATTCACTCAATTGTTCTGCCGAGATCAAATGGCCTGAGGTCACGATAAACGAGAGCGCATGTTTGGCTTCGTCGCTGAGTCGGGCGACACGCATTTGCCAAAGTTGTTCGGTACGAGAAACCACTCGTGATCCCGTCTTGGATTCTTCACCGCTGATGGTGTGATGCAGCACTCCACCGGGACGAAACTCCTCAATAAAGTCGACCAATCGCAGCGGGCTGCCCTGAGCCGCTTGAATGAGTTCATCCACGGCGGCGTAATCCAATTGTGCCGACCATCGCCGTGCGGCGCCCATCAATAGCTCACGAGCGGCGTCGTCGGTTAATCGATCGAGCTTTATCTTTAGGTGGGGCGGTGATGCTTGACGATCTCCGTTTGGTCGTGACACCGTGATGATGCCGAGCATACCTCCGGAAACGCTTTGCAGTCGATCGAGAACGTTCAAACTATCGCGATCCACCCACTGAACATCGTCGATCATTAAGATCAGTGGTCCCACCGTTCGCAACGCTTCGCTTAACCGCACCCCAGCTTCGATGGCATCAAGTCGCTTAAAACTTTTTCGATTGAGATCAACCGAAGTGCTCGCTTTCATCACGCTTTTCAACATCGGAAATGCGTCATGCAAAAATGCGGCACTTGCCGGATCAAGCTCCATGGTATCGCGGTCGTTTTTCATGTAACGCGTGGCGATCGCATCACAGATCTCGTCGAACGCTTGCATCGGCAGGTCTTCACCGGAGCGACATTTCGCTCGAAATAGTTGCCCCCATCGTTTCACGTGGATGTATTGAGCAAGTTCATCCACAAAACGGCTTTTGCCAATTCCCGACGAACCTTCGATATGCAATCGCCCCACACCGCCACTGAAAATGTCATCGATCCAATCGCAAGCTTGCCCGATTTCGACGTCACGACCGATAATGGGGCTGTCAACCCAAAGAACGCAGGGTGACGCCGAGGACCCTAGTCGCGACAACTGAGCCGCGGTGGGACGGTCCCCTGGATCTCTTTGCAACATTTCAGCGCAGGCTTCACGCAATACACTTGGTACATCGGATGACAAATCGCCTACCGCTTCGCTGATCATCGCTTCGTCATCACGCCGGTTGTCTTGCGAACGTTCTAGCGACAAGTGCAGATGTTCGACCGAACCATCCAAGACACGCAACGCATCCAACAGCACCAAACCCAAACTAAACACATCGCTGGCAGGAAGATAATACTGGTCCCACAAACTCTCGGGTGCAAAGAAGTGCGGAGGCCCGACCAAGTAGTCGCGATACCCATTGGGATCACTGTCAAAATCAATTGTGCCAACGAGCCCATAATCGATGACCCGACCGTGCCCCTTGCTGTCGATCATCAAATTCTGTGGCTTGATATCTCGATGTACCAAACCACGCGAATGCATCAGTGACAACGCAGATGCGTATTGCCGAATGAGGGTCAATAAGTATTTGTAACCACCATCATCGTCTTGCTTGCAAATATCCCAAACGCCCAGCGCAAACGTTCTCCCTTTGACCTCCTCCATCGAAAACGCGATGTAGTCGTCAAGGTAATGGATTCGGTCGAGATGGATTAGTCCTGGATGTCGCAGCGGGATCATGCGGCGAAAACCAAGTTTGTTACGAACCAAGTTTTCACATTTGGCAGGCAGCAAAAGCTTTAGCGCGCAATGTCGCCCCGAGACTTCATCTCTTGCTCGATAGACGTATCCACTGGATCCTTTGCCGAGCAAGTTCTGCAACATGAACGGCCCTAATTGGTCGCCAGGCTTCCAGGGCGGCGGGATCCGGTCGCTCGGGGCGTCCGGCAGATGCGTTTCTCGGTCTTCCTGGTCACGTATCTTGGTGTCGGAAGAGGGATCGCTGGGGAAAAACTCGTCGTTGTCACGTAGCCTAGCCATTGAATCTTGCTGCCCCGTAAAGCTCGGATTTCGCCTCTGATAAACTCATGCTGATAAGCGAAGAGTATAGATGATCCGTCGCAAAAGAGCAGGTCAAAAAACACGAACAACCTGAGGTTCGACGCATTGTGTTGTCAAAAAAAAGCCAGCAAAATGAGCGAGCCCCCTCTGTCTGATCGAAACGTCCCCCACGAAGCGTGAGCGGTAGCGTCACATGTTCGACTTAAAGAAGAATGCCGATGGTAATCGATCAATTAAATGCATCGAAATTTACGTTCATCTAGCGGGGCAACTTAACGACACTCGTTATCCGAAAGTCGTTAAACGATTGTCGCCTTCGGCAATCCGAATCACCTGAGATTGCAGAGCGTCATGCGGCAGCGGGAATGGCAATCGACCGCACAATGCGAACGGCATCGTCGTGCCGCAGGTTTATCACCGAGGGAGGGGTGCTGCGTTGCACATTGTCCCACATTTCGATTGTTGGACGATCAAAAGTTGCTCCGCCGGCACGTATAACGCGTCCCACGTTTTCGTTGTTCAATTCGACGAAGCTGCCCAAGGGGTAAAGTGAAGTCAACTCAAGTAGCGCCCTAATTACCGGGGCATCGAACTTGCCCTGCTTCATCTCGGTGAGCAATTGGACCATGGCGTGATAACCCTGAATCGCCATCCGGTGAGGACGAGTCGAGACCATTCCGATAAATGCGTCGGCCACACTGGCTATTTTTGCCAAGGGATGGATTTGATTGCCAGTGCTTCCACGGGGATAGCCGCTGCCATCACCACGTTCGTGAATTTGGTAGGCGACCATCTTCGAGCCGATAGCCACTTGTTCACCAAATCGGCCGATCAACTCGACACCTCGGACGGGGTGGTCGGCTAAGCGTTTAAGCATTCCATCACTGAGTGGATGCTTTGAACTGAACATTCCCGTCCCGATCGCTTTCATGCCAATATCATGAACCAAACATCCTATGCCCAGTTCGATCAGCGTTGCTTCATCCAGCCCCATTTGCGAACCGATCGACATTGCCAACGAGGCAAGATGGACTCCGTGGCGCGTTGGGTATTCGGTTTCGAACGGCGAACATGCCATACAGACCATTGCATCAATGTCTTCGGTCAATCGCCGCAAAATGTCGTTACATAACTCATGCAGCGGTCCGATGCTCCCCTCTTTGGTGGCAAGCGTTTCTTCGAATACCTCGCTAATCGAATCGATCGAATCGTTTGTCTCCGCAGCCCATTGGTGAGTCATGCTCGACTCATAGGAACAGTTTTCTGGCTTGCGGGTGCGTGATGCAAATGGCAGCACATCTTCGATGACCAATTCCGATGGATCGTCAATATGCTTGTCCAACAGTAACGTCTGATCGTTAATCGTGCTGGATCTGACATAAGCCGGAGCTGGTGGGACTTTCTTCGCCCGTCCTTGTGGTGTGAACGCATTCAGAATCGCGATGTCTTTTTCGCTTAAAAGCAAACTTTTCACGCCGCGCTCGTGCAGCCGAGCAATTAAGTCGGCAGTGATTTCCATTCCCTCGCCCAACAGGCGAAGACGCTGGTTTTCAGGATCGGGGATGACCGAACTCAGCCTGACACCGGCTACCAATAGATTGGCAGAGACTTTGCGATATTTACTCATGATATGGCTTGATAGAGGGCAAAAAATCGCAACCCTTGACTCATTCCTTTTCTCGGTGACTCGACTTGGCAAATTCGCACAGCGGGATCCAAGCAAAATATGAGTCTTAACTCAAGTGATTTTGCAGTAAAACGAATCCAATTCGTGGTTGGGACTCTGGGCCCGGGGATGCGAGCCCCTGCAGTACCATCTAGCCTCCCCCCATGGCCAGTGCAGATTTGTATCGATAAGAATTTCAGACTTTTACACTTCCGTTACATAGGTTGACACGCTCTGAGACAGAAAGGGGTTTGCCACTTTGTAGAATCCTCTCACCCAGACAACTTCGTGAGATGTCTGAAGTACATCTAGGACTTTTAACGACAGGATCACAGCTCATGGCCTCGGTCATCCCTCCTACCAAAAAACAAACTCGCCGACAACGTAAATCGCTGGACGGAGTCCAACGTAATACCCATAACGAAGCGCATCGCGATCAAAACTCGCCTCACGTCAGCAACGACAAAATCGGCAAACTGCCTGCAAACGCTCATCCGACCGCGTCCGAACGCCGTCACGTCAACAACCTCAGCTATTGGGCGATTGGATGGTTGACGATTGCACACTTGGTCGTGCTTGCGGCACCGTTCTATTTTTCATGGACCGGATTGGCCGTCATGGTCGTGCTGCACTGGATGACGGGCAGCTTGGGGATTTGTCTCGGTTATCACCGACTATTGACCCACACCGGCATGAAGACCTACTCGTGGGTTCGTTATACGTTTGCCACGATCGGAACATTGGCTGGCGAAGGTTCGGCACTCGATTGGGTTGCCGACCACCGCAAACATCACGCCCATAGCGATCAAGAAGGCGATCCTCATTCGCCTCACGAAGGTGGCTTGTGGTCACACATCACGTGGCTTGCGTTCCACACTCACAACGGCGATCGCACTGCCTACCTGCAACGTTGGGTCCCCGACTTGTACAAGCAACGCGGGATGCGAATTCTGGACATGTTGTTTTTGCCACTTCACATTGGCGTGGGCTGTGCGTTGTACGGCATCGGCTACGCGATTGGCGGGAACGATTTCGGACTTTCGCTATTGATTTGGGGTATGTTCGTTCGCCTCGTCGGTGTTCTGCACGCGACTTGGATGGTCAACAGTGCATCGCACATGTGGGGCTACAAGAACTACGAAACCACCGACGATAGCCGCAACAACTGGCTCGTTGCGATCGTGGCTTACGGCGAAGGCTGGCACAACAATCACCACGCCTACCCACGCATGGCCAAACACGGTCACAAATGGTGGGAATTCGACATTACCTGGCAAGCGATTCGCTTGCTGCGAGCCTGCGGCTTGGTTTGGGACGTGGTCGATTATCGAACCGTCGCTGAAAAGCAAGCGGGTGAGAGTGCTCCGACTACCGCAGCGTAACCTCAACGCAGCGATTCAACTTTAAAATTCAAAACGCCGCTTGCACCAACGTGCCAGCGGCGTTTTTTGTTGTCGTTTGCCGGCGGCAAATTAAGGCATTTGCGTTTCGTAGCCACGCTCGCCAGAGCGTGGATTTTGTTAACGCCCAATGCAAATCACCACCTTCTGGCGCGAAGGTAGCTACCGGAAATTCTTCACAGCGTTGGGCAGAGCCTGCGAATCGAGCGTTTCAGACCGGATGACGCTTCAGGGGGTGAACTCTAGGATTTGCGGGACGTCAAAAATGCAGCGATGACGCCTGCGATCAAGCCACCCAGGTGGGCACCATTGGCGATCGGACCAAACATCCCGGTCATGCACAGTACCAACCATGCCAACATCAACATCACGTTGCCTTGGGACATGCGAATCGGGTACGACAAATCCATCTGCGGACGAATCCACAAATAGCCGAATAGCCCGTAAACGGCCCCCGACGCACCGATCGCGAACGGCGACCCTGCGACCGCCTGCAGAATTGGTGGCAGGGATTCAGCGCCAGGCAGCGAGACTTGCAACATCATGCCAGCTAGCTGGCTGATGAACAGCAAAATGGTGAGAAAGATCGAGCCGTGCAGACGCTCGATCGCTGAACCTAGCAGAAAGATCCAAATCATATTGAACGCGAGATGCATTGGATCCCCGTGCAAAAAGAGCGGCGTAATAAACCGCCAAACTTCTCCCTTTCGCACCGAGGCAAACCAATCGCCGTCACTCTCGTTGTAGTCACGGCGATCCACGAATGACAAGGCGTAGTCGATCGACTGCTGTGACGTCAATTTGCTTTGATCGAGCGATTGCAGTGGCTGTCCAAATCCTCCGAACAAACTGGCGATTACCGACAACACGATCACACCGATAACAACGGGAATGCGTTGCTGGCGACCAGGCATGCCGGGACCCCCGAGCCCTCCCATCGACGCGCCCCGAGACGCCGGCATCGTTCGCTGTAACTTTCGTTGCTCGGCGACTTTACGTTGCTGATGGTTCACTCGCTCGTTGCGAATCGCATCCGCTTCGCTTTTGACTTTGTACGACTCGGATTCCGGTGATTGCTCAAACAAGGCGAACTGTTTGCGAGCTTCCTCGACATCTTTTTCTTCTCGAATCCAAATATCCCAGCGTGGACTATCAGGGTCCCCGTCGGAGTCCGCCGCAGCATCGATCGACAGCGTGACGAGATAATCACAGAACCGATGAGCAAGAGTTTCGTTATCAAGGCTGCCGATTCGCCGCATCAGTTCAAAGCCATCTTCAATCGAGTACAGAATGTTAGCGACCGCGTGGTCGTAAAGAGTATTAGCAGAGGGCTAGTTGTAAGCGGAAAAGCCGCAAAACGCACTCCCACAGGATCGATTCGGTCGAGCTACGAAACGGTGAATACCGACCAAGCGGCACCGAGAAGGGCTCAGACCGACTTCTGTTTCCGCTGAGCTTCAATTTCCTCAAACGTGTACAACCGTCCGGTTCCGGACCCAGGACAAACGCTGCAAGCCTCTTTCCAGTCCTTCTTTCGCTCCAGATTGCTGTCCCAGAATGGCCAAGTCCGGCACTGAATGGGCCTCGCTTCGTAGACACTGCATTTGCGGGTCTCGGGATCCAGCAGAATACAATCGCCATCGGGATATTCCTTCAAACTCTTGTCTGCTCCCACCTGACGCACGAACTGGTACTCGAACGAGTCGACATCCATTTCCATTTCGTTGGCCAGATCCGTGATTTCGTCTTCATTGACCCACACAAATCCGGGCTCGCCGCTGCAGCAATCCCCACACTGGGAACATTCAAAGCGAAGACCATCGGCGTACCAAGGATCGTCCTTTTTCTTCGTTTTCGAAGGTTGCTTAGTGGGCATCGTGGCTGAAACTGCGGGTGGATGGGGATCAGGCTCGAAGGGAAACGTCCGCTGCCGAGCGATCGTTTCCAAGTTTGTTCCGAGCAACAATGGACCTATTACTGTATCGTTTCACCGCGAAATGGTCGACGCTGTCGCCCGTTTTTGCAATGCGGCGGATGATCGCGTCTGAGTTGTACGAGGCGGTGGCCGTGCTAAATTGGAGTGTCGACCTCTTTTTGCTTTCTATCGGTTGCTTTTTTGAGGATCCAAACCAATGCGAATGTCCTTACACCTACTCACACTAATGGGTGCCACCTTGTTGGCCCCCGCGATCGTCGATGCTCGCGAGTGGTCGAGCTCGGACGGCCAATTCAAGATCGAAGCGGACGTGATCGCGTTTAACGATTCCACGGTGGTCCTAAAACGATCGTCTGGCAAATTGGTGGCCGTTGAATTAGCGGAACTTTCGCAACAAGATCGCGATTACGTCACATCCAAAGAGACGATGGATGCTTATCGTAAATCTGCGAATGAGATGCAAACATGGACCTCGGCAGACGGATTGAAGATCCGCGGCCGGGTCATTGCGTATGGCAAAAATGATCTCGTCGTCCAACGCAAAGTGGGCAACGTGTTTGTCAACAACCAGCCGTTCGCACGCATCGATCCTCTTCACCAAAAGCTGGTCTTAAAAATCATCTCCCATCTCGAGGGGAGAAAGATCGAAGACCAAAGCCAGTTCGAGGCTTGGACGAAATCGCTCGGAGCGACAGCGAAAACGTATCCGCTCGAGGGCGTCTTGATGAAACTCGAAAGCGGTGACGAAATTAGCGTTCCCTTCTTTTTGTTTTCCAAAAAAGATCTCGCGGTGCTGCAACCTGGCTGGGAACAATGGCTCAGCAACGAGGAAGATGAGGCCGCGCGAGAACGCGAAAGTTTGATGGTCCAATCATCGGCGATGCAGTACCAACGGGAAAGCGAAAGGTACTATCAAATCGAGCGTATGAAGCTCGATATGCTTGCAGCGGCCACAGGCTTGACCTCAATCTGGGAAGTCATGCTCGACCCGCGACAAGGTGTATACGGTCGTCGCACCAGCGTCATCGTTACGGCCCCCAACAGTGACATCGCAACTCGAATGGTGACCGCTCGCTATCCAGGCTATATGGTGATCGGCGTGCGACGAGCAAATCGGTAAACCCTCAATTGCTACCTATCACTTGCCTTCGGGCGAAACGATGGTCGTCGCTAACAAAAACATGGTCGCTGAAAAGCCATGATTGTTATTCCACGAAAGATTCCGAATGAGCTCCGATCCGTTCGCCGTACTGATTGTTGATGACGAGCCTAATATCCGCTCGGGTTTGGCAAAGGGACTCGCAGGCGAAGCTGATATCGTAAAAACCGCGGGCGATGCGGACGATGCACTGGACCAATTTGCCAAAGGCTCGTTCCAATTGGTGATTGCGGATGTGCGATTAAACAGCAGCATGACGGGAATCGAGCTGTTAAAACAAATTCACCACTTGCGTCCCAACGTTGCCGTGATCGTGATCACGGCTCACGGTACGGTCGAGACTGCTGTCGAAGCGATGCGAGCGGGTGCCTTTGACTTCATTTTAAAACCACTCGACTTGAATTTGATTCGTCAACAAGTCCGCAAGGCACGTGAATATTATCAATTGCGAGTCGAGAACCAACAGCTGAGAACACGATTGGCCGGTGCCGGACAAATGTCCAATATCGTTGGCAATGGCGCTGCGATGCAGGCGGTCTTCCAGCAAATTCGCCAAGTGGCCGCGACCGAAGCGACGGTGCTAGTCCAAGGCGAAAGTGGCACGGGAAAAGAGTTGATCGCCCGTGCCCTACACGATCTCAGCGACCGAAGTAGCGGCCCCTTCATTGCCGTAAACTTGGGGGCGATGCCTGAAAACCTGCTCGAGAGCGAACTTTTTGGCCACGAAAAAGGCTCGTTCAGTGGGGCCTCGCGACGAAAGCCGGGATGTTTCGAGCAGGCATCCGGAGGTACGCTGTTTCTTGACGAAGTGACTGAGATGCCGGCGAAGAGTCAAGTCGATCTGTTGCGAGTGCTCGAATCACGTGTCTTCGTTCGCGTTGGGGGCGAAGAATTAGTTCACGCCGATGTTCGCATCGTTTCAGCGACCAACCGTTCTGTCCATGATCTGATCGAAGAAGGCGTCTTTCGTGAGGATCTGTATTATCGTCTGAACGTGATTCCGATCGAAGTCCCACCGCTGCGAGCCCGTCGCGAAGACATCCCATTGTTGGTGGAACATTTCTTGGAACAGTTTTGTAAGCGTCATTCGCGAGACGCAAAACAACTCTCTCCCGCTGCGATGCAAACGCTCGTTTCCTCGAATTGGCCAGGTAATGTTCGACAACTGAGGAACGTCATCGAACGAATCGTCGTAACCCACAGCGGCGAAGTCATTCATCATGACGAATTGCCTGCCGAATTGACTCGCGTACCGAGCTCTTCCAATAAAACGCTCATTTCCTTGGCCGAAGCAGTCGAAACGTGTGAGCGAGAAACGATCGGAGCCGTACTCGATGCTTATGATTTGCATCGCGACAAAACGGCCAAAGCGCTTGGCATCAGTGTTCGCACGTTACATTATAAGATGAGTCGATACGGTTTGCACTGAACGATTCCTCTACAATGAGCCCCTCCCCGCGGCCAACGCCGTCCACGAGTTGCTTAAGCAGATCAGTTTGAATCATCTTACATAATGATCTGAGCCGACGGCGTTAGCCGCGGGCAATATTGACGCTCTCCGCGGCTAACGCCGTCGGCTCACGTAATGACCTACCTAACTTTCCTACCTATTACACCGAGATTGATTGATGTTCACCCTAGTTCACCGCCTCATTGCCACTTGGATGGTGCTGCACGCATCGTTGATATTCGCTCAACAGCCAGCGATTGCTACGCTGGATCCCGAGATGGCGGTCAACAAGAAATCGGCCGGTGGCGTTGATTGGTACGATGTAACACAGTGGGGTGTCGAAGGCCGTATTCTGCCTGAGCAAGAACGAGTGCAGTGGTTTGATCGACTGCCCGCGTCTGCGGAATCATCGGTTACAAAAAATGTTTGGAATCTAAGTCGCGACAGCGCAGGGATGATGGTTCGGTTCAAAACCGATTCAACTGCAATCCATGTTCATTACAAATTGAAGGATGCCGGTTTAGCAATGCCCCACATGCCTGCGACCGGTGTCAGCGGAGTGGATCTATACGCTCGCGATGGCAACGGCGATTGGAAGTGGGTTCAAGTCGCCAAACCTTCGTCACAGGAGGTGAAAGTAGAGCTCGTTAATGGATTGGCGGCCGGACAGCGTGAGTATGCAGCCTACTTGCCGCTGTACAATGGAGTGGAATTCATGAGCATCGGAGTAAAAGAGGGCAGTCACTTCGAAGGACTCACACCACGTGAAAAGCCAATTCTGTTTTACGGCACGAGTATCACTCATGGGGCTTGTGCCAGTCGACCGGGAATGGTTCACACTGCGATCCTGGGTCGACGCTTTGACATGCCGGTCGCTAATCTGGGGTTCTCGGGTAACGGCCGGATGGACAAAGCAGTGGGTGACTATTTGGCACAGGTCGATGCAACCGCGTTCGTCATCGACTGCCTGCCTAACATGGTCCCCGCTGCGGTCGCCCAAAAGTGCGTTCCATTAGTAAAGCAGATTCGCCATTCGCATCCGAATACCCCGATCGTTCTTGTCGAAGACCGACGCAACACCAACGACTGGATTTTGCCAGCACGCCAGAAGCATCACACGGAAAATCACGCTGCTTTAAAAGCTGCCTACAACAGCTTGATCGCCGATGGAGTTAAAAACTTGCACTACATCGACGGCGATCATTTGTATGGTGACGATGCCGACGGTGCGACGGATGGCTCGCACGCGAGTGATCTCGGCTTTTTTCGGCAAGCCGATGTGTTTGAACCCATCCTGCGCAACGCCATCAATGACAAGCGTTAATGCAGCGCGGGCGGCAACAGCTGAGCAAAGCGTGATGCCGTGGGTAGATGATTTTTGCCCAGCCCGCGGTCGCCTTTGACCCAGCCGAGTGGCCGTCCCCGATATTGAATCACAGTCCAACCGCGGGTTGGACAAGGAACCGGTGATCCGCTGAGATATTGAGTCGCCACTTCGTGATCCACATCCATCGTTTGGTGACAGCGAAGTCGCGTGTCGCGTTGTAGAGCCGCGGCGTGCGCGGGTTTCCACACTTTGCCGGTACGGTGGGCAATCTCGGGGCCAAGCTTTGCAACGGTTTCCACCCAGACTGGCGAGTCGTTGGGGATTGCATAGAGTGAAGAGTCGCTGGCGAAATAACGATGCTCGCCGGTCGACTCCGCAAACCATTGATTAAGGTCGACGGGAGTTTTGACAGGTTTGGGAGTGCGAAACGTCTTTGCCGAATCCGCCGTTGCTGATCGCCGCAGCGAGGCTGCAAAGCTTCCAGCACAATCATGCTGGTGAGGCCACAGTCGATAACACGCTGGGGTGATTGGCGATGCATACGGTTGTAGCTCGTCCAACGGGTCAGGGGTGAAGTCTTCCGAATCCAACAGCCTATCGATTTGCGATTCATTCTCGGCAACAGCAAAAGTGCATGTGCTGTAGACCAGTTTCCCACCGGGGCGAAGCAGTCGACTCGCGGCAGACAAAATCCGCTGTTGTCGCGAGGCACTATGTTCGATTTGATTTGGTGACAGTGCCGAGACGGATTGGCGTTTGCGTGACAATAACGCTTGTCCGCTACAAGGCGCATCAACCACAACGACGTCGAAACAGCCAGCCAAATGCTTTGCTAGATCATCAGGGTCAAGCTGCGAAATCGCAAAACGGTCCGATCCCGTTCGTGACAAGTTGTGCAGCAAAGCAGGAACACGCGAGCGAATCGGCTCATTCGCCAACAGGAAGCCCTCGTCGCCAAGTGACTCAAGTATTGCGGTTGCCTTGCCACCGGGTGCGGCACAGAGGTCACAAACGATTTGGTTTTTGAGAGCGTCTTTACGATCCGCTTTTAGAGCTGCCAGTGCAAGCAGCGATCCGGCATCTTGAACATAATAGTCAGCCGCCGCATAGGCGAGTTGCTTCGACGGACGCGTCTCGGGTGACACACAACGGTAACCGAGTGAGTACCAAGGCACTGGCTCGACGCTGAATGGCAATGATTGCTGATCTACACCATTTCGCAAACGAACCACGTTGCGGTGTCGTTTTCCTAATGCCGCGATAAATGCACCGAGCTCTTCGTCCTTAAACGAAATCGATCCCAGAGCATCGCGAACTAAGTCGCGAAATGGCTCGTCATCAAAGGACTCGCTACTAGGCTTGGAAGTCAAACTCATGCCTGTCGCTGGAACCAACGCCAAGCGGACAAACCCATCGACAAACCGCCGGCAAGCAACAGCGGCGAGGTCAGCGTGAACATGATGAAAACGATATGGGCAAGATGGCCTGAAGAGTTGTCGCCCCCGGTCACTGCACCGTTTCCGAACAGAGCTTCAAGATCGTCTTGCACTGCAGGAACTCGCATCGCGTAGAGTCCGCCGGCAAAAATCACGGCAAAGATTACCATCATCAACATCAACACAGCGAGGCTGACTTGGGGCAGACGGCGATGACGCGACGATGGATGCATGCGAAAGGCGAAATGAGAATCGAGGCAAGCGAAATTTCGGTGATTGCTCCACGCCTTTGTTTGCTAAAAGCTTTCCAGGGGGAGTCCACTGACGAGAACTGGCACACATTCGCACCAACCGCAGCTTGCCTACTTTACTACGGGGCAAGCCCGATCGTCAATCAACCATGTCGGGCAATCGCCGCTCACTAAAAGATGCCGGCGCCAAAATCGTCATCTTCTTTGGGAGTCACTTTCTCGCGACTAGGCGAATCCATGAAGTGAGGTCGTTTGGGACCGCTGCCACCGGAACTTTCCGATTCAGGCTTGTCGATCAAGGCCGCTTCGTGTGAGGGCGTTGCCTCATCATTAGAGCGTTGTTCGTTTTGCCGATTTGCCGGTGACGAGGGGGGGCCGGCATCTTCATAATCGAAATCATCATCGTAGCGTGATCGGTAACCCGGTTCACGCGATCGACTCAGTTCGGCTTCAAACTCTTCGATCACCGCGTTTTGAATCAATTCACGACAATCACTGTTGATCGGATGAGCAACATCAGCATACAGCTTTTGAGGCGAATCCATGTCTGCGTCGACTTGCAACTTCACACCGCAGTGATTGCAATACGTCGCGCGAAGATGATTCTTATAACTACAACGCTGGCAATGCCCCGTTAACTTTCGACTTGGCATGGCGACAAAAGGACCGTTCGCACCGTCAATGATCTTCAAGTCGCGAACGACAAAACAACCGTCAATGGTGAGCGAGCAAAACGCTCGTAGACGATCCTCGGAACCTTCCATTAACTTGATGCGTATCTCTGAGATCTGCACTATGTGACCCTCCCTAACCGCGATGGCTTTGGTGTGCGGATTGTCCGGAGCCAACAGTGAGTCTCAACATATTCAGCAACTCTGGACTTCGAACTTATTCAATCTGAATGCTGGCGGGGACAAGCACCGAACTCGTAGCAACAACTCTCGCAGTCGGTATATCTTGACAATCGGCATGTGGCTCGTCGCACCGGTGCTGTACTCCACCATATCGACTCCGCAATTGCGATGCCATTTGTGTCGCTTGAGTTGCCGACGTTGTTAAGCCAAAGCAAGCTGATCCGC
This sequence comes from Novipirellula methanifontis, assembly GCF_052161655.1. Taxonomy (GTDB): domain Bacteria; phylum Planctomycetota; class Planctomycetia; order Pirellulales; family Pirellulaceae; genus Novipirellula. The sequence continues at coordinate 2,350,337 of NZ_CP197418.1, read as the reverse complement.
TCCCTGTTAATTGACACCCAAGCAGCCCGTGACGCCACATCGATTTTAATATTTCGTCAATTTGCGGTGCGATTTTTGATGCGGGCTCCTGAAGTCGATTACACATTTGCGAAGTGATTTTTTGCAAAATACCCACGTTTAACGCTGCAATCAGAGGTTCGGCGGACTGTGGGGCCGCCGAAATGGACGATTTCGAGTAAATCCTTGCTGTGGACAAGCTTTCTGCCGGAAAAACGACCACAGCGTTAAGTTGAGCAGATAACGCAACTGGGGAAAGCTGCTCGCCGCGTCCTAGAGCTCGAGCCGCCGCCCAGGCTGTCCCCGCATTTCCAAGAAAAAATGGCACGTCGCTGCCGAGATCCGCAGCCAATAAAGCGATATCAGGGTGATCGCTGGGGATCCCGCATAGCTTTGCGGCACAAAGCAACGCCGAAGCCGCATCGCTGCTGGCGCCCCCCATTCCCGCTCCCGCGGGAATGCTTTTTGCCAGTTCGCAGGAAAATCCTCCAGCTAATTCGAAGTGCTGCAGAAAACCTGTTAGGGCGCGATGGACGAGATTACGTTGATCACTCGGAATCGCGAGTAACGATTTACCATCGTCCGAGTCCGGTTCCACTCCCAATTCGCTTGCGATAATTTCGAGCGATGGCATCCATTGCACTGCGAGTTGGATGCCTGGGGATTCGCTTCGCTGCACACGCAATTGGTCGCGCCAATCGATTGCAACCATGACGGTGTCAATATCGTGAAAACCGTCGTCCCGCTTGCCAATCAACTCGAGAAACAAGTTTAACTTTGCCGGCGGGTGAGTCACGGCAATCGATGTCATGGGAAGAGCTTGCACAGGACGACTCGGAGGCTTCTACGTTGCAGGGGGCTTCATCGTTGCAGAGGTCTTGCACGGAGGCGAGTTCGGCTTTCAGGCAACGTTGGTTTCACTAGCCGAAGTCGTTTGGTTGTCGATCGAAGTGATGTCGCTTTGCTTCATCGCAACGATGGTGACTCCGTTGCGGCGAGCGTCGGCGTACGTTTGAGTTTGATCGACCACGATCGTCTTGCCTGCCTCGATGGCGATGACCGTACCGCCTGCTTTTGCCACTCGCTCGATCGTTTGCGGGCCAATCGTCGGAACATCAAACCGCATGTCTTGGTTCGGTTTGCTGACTTTGACCAATGTCCAGCCACCGCGACGGCATAGCTCGCCCGTTCGCTCGATGCAAGCGTCTGTGCCTTCGATCGCCTCAACGGCAATCACGGTCCCGTCCTTGATCGTAATCGATTGCCCGATATCCATCCCACCCATTTGCCGAGCAACCTGCCATCCGATTTGAACGTCACGTTGTGCACGGCTGTTAAGTGATTTGCCGACAAGAGTTCCGTGTTTCACAAGTAGCTCCGGTGCAAAATCGGTTGCGGCACAAATCTGCATGCCACTGCGTATGTAAGTATTGGTAACCGCCATCAACAATCGGTCGTCGCGAGCGTCTCGTTTACGCCCAAATAGCAACGGGCCAAACGTTCGGATCGCGTGCAGATCAGGCAAGTGTTTCAGCCACACCGATCCTTGAAACAGAATATCCGATTTGAATAGCTTGCCTGCCATCGTGACTTGTTTTACGCCTTGGCGGCGAAAGTAGCGAATATGGCCACCCACCTTGCCAACACCCAACCAATGGACATCGCGGCAAATCGATTCCAATTCGTTACTGGCGTGCCCTTTGATCGCGATGCAGCAGACATCACGTCCTTCGCGGACAATCGCCTCAGCAACTTCGATAGGGAAACGTCCCCAGCCCGCGATAATGCCGACAGGCGAGTGCGAAGAAATGTTGGTCATGGCTACGCGGCACGTTTGGAATGCGATTTAATCGAGATCGACTCAGGCGGTTTCGTTGCCGAGTGCATTGATGCGGCGCTGGCTTCGTTGCTTTGCTGAATCATGCGATCGATATCGCGTCGCAAGTTCTTGATTTCACGACGCATTTCGGGCAATTTACGCTCGACCGCCATGATTTGCATTTGCTCACGCTGTGGGGTCGCGGGAGAACCGAGATAAACTTGGTGCCCTTCGCAATCGTCCATCACACCGGCTTGAGCGCCCACGATTGTTTGGTCGCCCAGGTTGATATGGTCTTTCAGCCCCACTTGGCCCGCCAAGATGACGTAGTCGCCTGTGGTGCAACTGCCTGCGATTCCAACTTGGCTACAGATCAGATTATGACGACCAATCTTGCAGTTATGCGCGATCATGACTTGGTTGTCGATCTTGGTTCCTTCGCCGATGCGAGTGGTACCATAGGTTCCTCGGTCGATCGTGACGGAGGCTCCGATTTCAACATCCGAATCAATTTGGACAAAGCCGAGTTGTGCGGTCGGAACGTGGCGTCCCGCTTCTTGGCGATAACCAAATCCGTTTGCGCCAATGATCGTTCCAGAATGGATCGTCACTCGGTCGCTGATTTGCGTGTTTTCGTAAAGCGTAACGTTGCTGTGGATAACGCAATCGTCACCGATGTTGCAATTTGGCAACACAACGACACCAGGCATGATTCGGGTCCGCTGGCCAACACTGACACCGGCACCGATGATCGCTGATGGGTGAATGCGTGCCGATTCAGCAAGCGTCGCCGACGGGTCAATTCCCCAACCCGGCAAATCGAATGAGACCGGAGGACGAAAACAGGCCACAATTTTAGTGAACGCGTCGCGAGGATCGCTGACGACGATCTGAGCCATCGATGTGTTTTTAAGCGGCTCGGAACAGACGACAGCAACCGCTTTGGATTGCTCGAGATCCGCTGCCCGGCGGGGATCGTCGAGCATCGTGACGTGACCGCTGTCCTCTTCCCCCAATGGGAATGCACCATGGCAAACGGTGTCGCCATCACCGCCAATGAGCTTTCCTTCGGCCAAGATGGCCAAGCTGCTAAGTCGTTTTTTCATCGGGAGCATCCTTGCTTTGCTTTTATGCTGTTTTTGAAAAGCCTGCCCGCGTCACGATCCCTGCACGGCGAGCTTTCTCAATTCATGATTCGCGGCTTCTCACGCCTCTGTATACCTGCGTGTGAGAGTTTCCATCAAGAGCGATTTCAAATCAAAGGGATGCTTGAGTACGTCGCGGCAGTTTCGGTTTCTACTTTCAAAACAAGCTGTTTTCGGGCCAAAAGCAACACAAAACGCAGTGCGAACATTTTGAATGTCAGCACTGCGTCGAATACCGATTTGCTTTTCGGAAATTGCTAGCAAGCACATTCCGAGTAAACATCCTTCCAAGCAACCTGAAGATTTGAAAAAAACGAACAGCGTGGCGGGCTACGCGCCTTGTTCTGCCAACGAGGGTAAGTGGGGCCGCTCGTTGCCTTGATCATCAAGAAACGAGATTTTTCCGCTAGCCACATCGTAAATGGCACCGACGACCATTACTTTTCCGGCTTCGACAGCAGTTCGAATTGCTCCACTTCGAGTCGTAATTTTTTGCACGGTTTGCATCACATTACGAACAATCACTTCGTCGACAACCGCTTCGATATGCGATTCCCCTTGAGCACTCGCTGTATGGAACGCACCGCGATCGACTGACGGTTCGATTTCGTCGATGATCGCATGTAGATGGGGGCAACCTGTCGCCTGTTCGATGTCCTGGTTCGTACCTAGCAAATTCACGGCGGCGGTAACGGCACCACAGCGAGTGTGCCCCATCACGAGCACAAGTTTGACGCCCGCAACCGTGACACCATACTCGATACTGCCAAGCGATTTTGTGCCGATTACATTGCCAGCGACGCGGACACTGAATATGTCACCCAGACCGACATCAAGCACCAATTCGGCTGGAACTCGCGAGTCGATACAGCTGAGCACCACCGCCAATGGGGTTTGCCCGCTCGCTGTTGCATGGACTTGGCGACCAAAGTCACGTGTCAACCGATTACCGGAAACAAATCGGTGGTTGCCTTCGCGTAGGATCGATAGAACTTGTCCTGGGGTCACACGGTCCTGTAGTTCACGCGTTGAATAGTCAGCGAATTGAATTTCGTCTTGCAATTTGTACTTGTCGCGAAATCCTTTCAAGCTAACCGTCACGCCACGCACCGGCGCAGTGTTTGTCTTGTAGTCGCGAATCAGGCTCAAAATATCCGGATCGATATAGTCCGACTCCGTCGCGTCAATCAACAAGTGGGTGCCTCGCGATGCATTGCCCAGCAGTTTGTCCAAGGCCGCTCGATTCAGAAAACTAACCTGGTTTGCCAGTTCCACATGGACGATATCGCCATCGAGGTGGGTTTCGACAATCCGGCGGATCGGACGACGCAAATTGCTGTTCAAAATGAACAAAACGCTGACCCCTAGGCCGATCAGAATCCCAATCAGCAGGTCGGTCATCACGATCGAGACGAGCGTGATGATAAACGGAGCGAATTGATATCGGCCTTCTTTCCACATCTGGGAAAACAGCTTTGGACTGGCCAGTTTGAACCCGGTAACAAGCAGGATTGCCGCCAGCGCAGAAAGCGGAATCATGTTCAGGTACATCGGGAAGAATACCGCACACACCAGCAGCAGCACTGCATGGAAAATTGCAGACAATTTCGTTTTTACTCCGGCGTCGACGTTGACGCTACTGCGGACGATCACCGAGGTCATCGGCAGTCCTCCGACGAGTCCTGCGATAACATTGCCCACCCCTTGCGCGACCAATTCGCGGCTCGGAGGTGAATCCCGATGCTCGGGATCGATTTTGTCAACCGCTTCAAGATTCAGCAATGTTTCTAACGAAGCAACAATCGCAATCGTCACTCCGGCGATATAGATTGCCGGATTGGTCCACTGAGAAAAATCGGGCGTGGTGAAGAACGAGAAAAACGCAGAGGTGGATTCTGCGACGGGAAATTGCACAAGGTGCGACGAAGAAATTTCCCATTTTCCGCCCAGGGTGCGAAGGTAGACACTGATGGCAACGCCCATCAAAACGACGACCAAAGGGCCGGGCAGGAAAGACCGTTTCAGTGGTTTGACTTTCTCCCACAAGATAAGCACGCCAATCGAAAGGAGTCCCACTACCAACGCCCCAACATGAATGTCGCCAGCAAAGGTAGAGAAAATTTCGGTGAACGTGTTTTCGTTATCGGGCTGCGAGAATGCCATGTCCCCTTCAGGATCGTTGTCATGGCCAAGAATATGTGGGATTTGCTTCAAAATCAGGATCACGCCGATCGCGGCCAGCAGCCCCTTAATCACACTCGATGGAAAGAACGCCGAGAGTGCACCGGCGCGGGCGATCCCCAATCCAATCTGCAGCACGCCGCCGACAAGCACCGCGAGCAGAAACGCCTCGAAAGATCCCAATGTCGCAATCTGGACGGCGACAATCGCGGTCAGTCCCGCCGCTGGACCACTAACGCTGGTGTGCGACCCGCTCAGCGAGCCAACGACAATGCCTCCGATGATGCCGGCTAAAACGCCCGCAAACGGTGGTGCATCCGAGGCAATCGCGATGCCCAGACAGAGCGGCAATGCCACCAGAAAAACGACGATCCCCGCAAGTAAATCCTTCGGAACCGTTTGCGGAGAAAAAATTGAGGAACGTGTGTCAGGTTGAAGTAGGTTTGAGTTAGCCATCAATGGTGTTTTTATAACAGGGGTTGTTTTTTAATGAGTTTGCGAGAAAGAACTCGCCGTAATCGTTTTCGTGAAAATTGCGCAAGTACATCCGGGGCGTGCTTCTTCGGAACCACCATGCAGCGTCAGATTCGCCGTGCTACGTTGGAAACGCCACGCTACCTAGAAACTGCAATTCGCACCGATATTCCAGCGCTGCACCAACGTGCATGACGTAGCCACAAATGCTCGCGTCGAAACGCAGACACAAAGTACGCAGTGCGGGTGATATCGGCAGCTATTTGCTGTCAAAAAGACGCCGGGATGTCGAACGGCGAGAGCGTCCGAAGAAGAAGGTCCGCTAACAGCGGATCGGCGCAAGCAGTGCTTCGTGAATTCGATGCCCTTCGAGACTGCGTCGAAGGGTAACCTCATTTAAACGACCCGATGCTCCCGAGCGCAGCAGGGCCGACGCGACGGGGTAGGCGCTTTCGCGTCGATTGCGGAGTTGCGAATTTCGTTCGCGACTCGTCTCCGAAATGGGTTGACGTTCCTCGTGCTCTTCCGCTGGCGTTTGTGAGTCCGAAACGTTGGCAAGCAGCGACGCAGGCACGAAAAACGTCCCACATGGCAGTGCCAAAGCGAGCATCACAAGAGCGAAGAATGCACCTGAAAAACGCGGCATCATGAACGGATTTGCACCAAAAGGATCGAAATGGCAACGGAGTGACAGCGATTCGGAGAACGACTGCCCCGTTGGAGATACGATAGAAAATCGAGTGAGTTCGTCAAGATGAAAATTATTATGCCACAGCTCGATACAGACAACGCATCGAAAACGGAAATTTACCAAGAGTGCATCAATCGAGTGCCACCCCCCCATGTTTGACCCGCCACGACTACCCTCGTTCTCGGGCACTGCCAGCGAACAAGCGACAAGCGATGAGGCGTTATTCCCAAATATCCACACCATCCTTCAGCTCGTTCGGTGTCATGGTTTGATGTTGCCAGTGCGTGCTTTGCTTGATCTTTTCGACAAACTCGGGTCGCGCAAACTTAGCCCTCCCCGTCACCCGCTGAGCATCTTCCGTACGCAGATAGAGTCCTTCCATCCGATCGTCGAAACCCCCTGTCCAAGGATTTTCGAACGAGGCACCGAACGCAGATGAGTCGGCCATCGGTTCGAGGTCCGATTTCTTGAGCAATCCACGATGAACGATCGGAACCGTCTCGATTCCCGAACCTTCAAGCAATTGCATTCGCTTTTCAAGCGTCAAGAAGATGCTGGTCACTTTGTCATAGAGATCAAACTCCAAGAAATAGTGCGACAGTTCGCAATCGTGTCTCAAATATCGAATCAAATGACCAGAACGTGCAGGACGCAAAGGGGCCCTGCAAAGGTTCACTCAATCCGTCTCGATGTCCAATTCAGAGAACCAATTGAAGAACGCTCGCGATTTGAGTTTATTTTGCCACGGCTTTCGCATATTGGCTTCATCGCCGCAATGAATCACCTCATCGGCACGAGGAACATCGAGCTCCCCGTGCCGAGTATGAGTATCAGAGATAAACCAAATCTTCACGTTGTCATTCGCCTCGCTGCGTTCACTCGCCGTATTTGGCGAGAAACTTGTTGGAAATCGATTTGAAGGAGACACGATCATCACCCGACCCATAGACCCACACCAGCCCCTCACGTTCTGACTTTGGGTTGAGCATGCTCTTGCCTTCCGCGAATTCAAGTACCTCGTCAATGGAGCCAGGAAGTTTGTGAACACCAACCGGTGGCACCGACTTCAACTCGAATTCGGCATAAACCGCTTCCATTTTAGCCTTCTCCAAATAGGACGAAGCTGCGATGGCGATTATATTGAATACGAACGGCTCGGGTTCCTTGAACGCATAGCGGTTGCCTTGGATTCCTGGCCCGACCAGTTCACCTTGAATCGCATTGGATCGTCGAATCGCATTGGATCGTCCGAGAGCTTCGAGTCGTGCTCGAAGCTCCAATGCCCGGACCACTCGCCAATGGCTGTTACTGTCGTCTTCGGCCAATTGCCAGTTACGGCCGCACACACCGAATGCATCTTCGTGGAAGAAGGCAGTAAACGAAGTTCCGTCGACCTTTTCCGAAATATAGAACGGTTTGCCACGATACGAATCGAACTCCTTCGCGAGATTTTGAATTCGTTCCTCATCGGTCTTGGAAATGAACGACGGGAACGGACCAACGACCCGGCCGCCCAAGCACGCGGGAATTGGCGGCTCGTATTTGACGATGCCGAGTTCATCACTGACGTCTTCGCCAAGTTCAAACGGACGACCAAGCATCTTTGGACTCAGCAGCAACCCCTGCGAAATCTGTCCCCGCAGCTTCACGGTTCGCAAACGAAAACCCTCGCAATCATCCATCGTTTTCAGCGATGACTTTCGTAGGAACTCGAACACTTCTCGTACTGGCAGAAAGGAGTCGATCTCGCAGTAGTTCACGGCGTCACCGACTGCAAACTCGCTCTTCTTAGTGACGCATTTCCAGCCATCGACGATCGCTAATTCAATCATGTCCGCCCCGTCGATTGGTTTCGTCTGATGAACGGTGCGGATCGTTGCCAGTTTTCTCATCGCAATTCTTTCAGTGTTAGTCTACATGTTCCCAGACCCTACCCCGCGGGAACTCGCGGTGCCTGCAGGCTTCCGCCTGCCGGGTTTCCGGTTCTCGTGAGGTGGGAGCCTCGGGAACAAGTGAAAACGGGGTCTTCAACCAGATCCACTACGGGCGATCGCTGATTCTTCGCGGGGCCAGAACACTCGCCTTGGTCCAATCCGCCTGAAAAACATCTATGGACTTTGTTTTTTGGAGCTGGAAAATGCTGCTGAATTCTATAGACGAGCCTGGTTCCAATCGCTCCGAAGCACGCCAAAAACCACATTTTCCTGTAGCGGACCAAGCGAGCTCTCGCTCAAATACGCATATTCGCCGACGTTACCTCGCTGACGTTGGATTGCCTTCCAATTTTGGCTAGAATGTTAGCATGTCAAAACCAACCAAAAAGAATCTTGATCGCAGGCGTTTCGTCCTTCGTTCTGTTGCTGGATCGCTCGCTCTGCCCGGGCTTGCGTCACTGAGGGCCGAGTCGGTCGGCAGCAACTCGGCGGTTCGAGCGACCCGCGGCGCTGGTGTCGGTGCCCGCCGGTTCGTTGCGGTAGGCAACTTGCTTGGATTTCAGCAGAAGCATTTTTTTCCGGAAACCACCGGAAAGGAATTTGAGCAGACAACGCTGCTGAAACCGCTGGAGGCAAACCGCGACCAGATCACGGTCTATCGTGGCCTCGATCACGGACTGCGTGGCGGGCATTTCGCCGTGCATACATTTCTGTCCGGCGTGCTGCACCACGAATCGAAGCACCGCCCCGACGGCAACGTCACCATCGACCAATTCCTTGCCGATGAGGTCGGAGGTCAAACGCGTTTCGCGTCGTTGACCGTCGGCTCCGAAGGCGGCATCCACGGCGGCTGCCAAATGTCGTGGACCAAGTCGGGCGTCCGCGTCCCGCCCATCACAGCTCCCGCCGAATTGTTCGACAAACTTTTTGTCACCGAATCGAAAGAACGACTGGCTCAGAAGGTCAAAGCGACGACGCTGAATTCTTCGATTCTCGATTCGATCACCGAAGAAGCGAGCTCGCTGTCCAAGCGAGTCAACAAAGAAGACAAAGCAAAACTTGACGAGTACTTCAGCTCGATTCGCGACGTCGAAAAACGGCTCGAAGTCCGCCGCCGCTGGGCCGATCAACCCAAGCCCGATGCACCATTCGATAAACCTGCCAACACGAACACCGTCGACGACCTGCCGATGTTGTACGAGCTGATCGCACTGGCGCTACAAACCGATTCGACCCGGATCGCCACGTTGGAAATCGGTGGCAGCTTCTTGCCCCAGAACCTCGGAATCGACAAGTCCTATCACAGTCTCTCGCATCACGGCAACGACGAAGAGACGGTCGCACACCTGATTACACTCGAGTCGTACCAGCTGGAACAATTTGGAAAGTTCTTAACACGGCTGGCAGCAATCCAGGACGGCGACCAGAGCTTACTCGAATCGACCGCGGTGCTGTTCGGAAGTGGCATGGGCAACGGCAGCTCGCACACCAACACGGACCTGCCGATCCTGATGGCGGGTGGTGGTTACGGCCGCGGCGAGTTCAAGAAAGTCGGCTCCAAACGCTCGGGCAATGTCCCACTGTGTAACCTGTTCGTCGACATTGCCCAGCGGATGGGTGTCGAGAAGGACTCGTTCGGAACCAGTACCGGCACCCTCTCGTAAACGCGATCACTATGCATCTCTGTGAGTCTGTCCAACGTGGGGCGTTTCACGCCGTTTGCGTTATCATCTTCGCTATGGCCACGCAGGCCGTTGCCGTCGCAGCGGAAGCAAATCCCAAAAAAGGAACTGCTTCCGAAGTCGCTGCTGCTGACAAAAACAGCGCCGTGTTAGCGAACTTCATGGGCGAATTCTGTCTGCAGTGCCATGACACGGGCTCGGCCGAGGGCGAGCGAGAATTCGAGTCGTTCACACTTCCGATTACCTCGGAACAGCAACTGATCACGGCCGATGAGATCATCGATTCCGTGACACTGAAACTGATGCCGCCCGAGGACGCGGACCAACCGAGCGACGAGCAACGCCTGGCCCTGCTGAGCGTGTTGCGAAACAGCATCGCAGAGGCTCGCGAAAATTTCAAAAGCTCGGGTGGCCGCACCGTCATGCGTCGGCTTTCCAACCGCGAATATGAAAACACGCTGGCGACGCTATTTGACCGCCGTGTCGACACGCTGGGGCTGACCGCAGATTTCCCCAAGGAAAACACCAGCCAGCACATGGATACGATCGGTGAGTCGCTGGTGACATCGGGCTTCTTACTGGACCAGTACCTGCAAGCGGCTTCGCGACTGGTGGAGACACGTCTCGGCAAACCGGTGATGCAGCCCAAGTCGTGGCACTTTACTGACAATTTCCAGCAGTACGAAGAACTGACGGGTGCTCACCGCAGCGTTTTCAAATTCAAGTTCCTTTGTCTGTACGAACAGCCCAACACAGATACGCGGCAAGGCGGCTATGGACACATCGAAGATTTCTTGGAGGGCGTCCCGGTGTCGGGTCTTTACGACATCGAAGTTAACGCCCAGGCAATGCACCGCGACACGCATTACGACCCCAAGATTTTTCGCATCGACTTTTCCGAACCCTTTCAGCTGGCCGTCGTTCCTGGCGACGCAACCAAAGGACACATCCATTACCCGCAAGCGATCGAACCGATTCTCGGCACCGCCATCGTTCCTGATGACAAGCCTGAATGGTTGAGTTTCCGCGTCTGGCTAGATGCCGGACAGACACCTCGATTTATTTTCCCCAACGGTCCGTACGAATCACGGGCGTCGGTGATCGAAACGAACAAGCGATACAAGGACGAATTCAAGAATCCCACGGTCGGGGTCAGCCGCACACCGCTGCTTCGCGAAGGTGCGCTGCCTCACATCAAGATCGGAGAGATCAAGGTTCGAGGTCCGCTGCCCGAAACCGCTGGCGGAAAAGAGGAACAGGCTGTTTTCGGCGGCGAGGGGTTTCAGGCAGATCAAGCGATCGAGCAACTGTTTGCCTTCGGCCAACGAGCGTACCGTCGTCCGCTGGACAAATCCGATCGCACGCGAATCGAGGCTATCTATCAAAAACGTTTGTCGGAGAAGGCAAGTCCGCGTCAGGCCGCCTTGGACACGCTGAAGATGATCCTTTGCTCGCCGTCGTTTCTGTACCTCAGTGAAATTACCCCCGAGGACGAGACGAAGCTGCGTCCGTTCGACCTTGCCTCGCGACTTTCCTACACGCTGTGGGCAGCGCCACCGGACGACGAGCTGTTCGCTGCTGCCCAATCCGGCCGTTTGACCAAGACGGACGAGTTGAAAAAGCAAATTGCTCGGCTGCTTGGTGATGATCGGTCGGACGAGTTCATCAACGGATTTCTCGATAGCTGGTTAAACCTGCGAGACATTGGCAATCTGCCTCCGCCTCGCAATGACGCGTGGGAATACTATGCCCAGAATCTGCCTGAATCGATGAAACAAGAAGCACGTCTGTTCTTTCGGAATCTGCTTGACGAGAACGGATCGGTGATCGATTTCCTGGACGCGGATTACACCTTTGTCGACAAGAAATTGGCAAAACTGTACAAGTTACCCGAACAAGACACGCTCCGTTTGGCTGATGGATTCCAGCGTGTCAGTCTGAATAAGAACAAACAGCGCGGTGGTGTGCTGGGGATGGCCGGTGTGCTGACCGTCAGCGCCAATGGCGTCGACACTTCTCCGGTGACACGCGGTGTGTGGGTTCTCGAAAACATCCTCGGTATCACACCTCCGCCACCGCCAGACGAGGTACCTGCGATTGATGCCGATGTGAGCGGCGCGACGACGATCCGCGAGAAGCTGACGAAACACAGCCAGGACAAAGCGTGCTACGTGTGTCATCGAAGCATCGATCCGCTCGGTTATGCCCTCGAAACGTTTGACCCGATCGGACGTTGGCGAGAGAAATACCCGAATCCCAAAGGCAAGGGCTCGACAGCGAAGGTGGATCCGTCGGGCAAGTTGCCGTCGGGTGAAACGTACAAAGACTTCCCTGGCTTCAAAAAAGTGATGTTGGAAAGTCGTCGTGATCTGTTCGCTCGCAATCTGATCGAGAAGCTGCTCACGTACGCGGCAGGACGACACATGGAGCGGACGGACCAGTTCGAAATCGATGATATTTTGGACCGCGTCAAGGCCGCCGACTACGGACTGCAAACGATGGTAACGGAAACGCTGACCAGCGAGATTTTTCGATCACGTTAAGTTCCAAAAAATTAATTCGCAAGCTTGACCGTAGTGGATCTTACTAAAGATCCCGCATACAGGATCTTTAGCAAGATCCACTACCGTCACTCTTCAAATCCCCCCATGTTCCAGGGATAATGATGAAAACTGACTTTTCCGCCGCGATAGCCCTCTGTTTCCTAAGCTTCGTTTCCCAATCGCATGCCGCCGATTCGAACTGGCCCCAATGGCGAGGCCCCGCCGGATCTGGCATCACTTCGGCCGCCGCGGTGCCGACCCAGTGGGGGCCGGACAAAAACGTGAAGTGGCGGATCGCGTTGCCTGAGGCCGGCAACTCAACGCCGGTCGTGTGGGACGACCGCGTGTTTTTTACTCAGCCGCTCTCCGAATCCAACCAGCGAAGTCTGTTTTGCGTTGATCGAGAAACCGGTCGTGAAGTCTGGCGACGCAGCGTAACGTACGACAAACCAGAAACATCGCACAAAACGAATCCCTATTGCTCGGCGTCGCCGGTCACCGACGGGAAACATGTGATCGCGTGGTTCGGGTCCGCCGGACTGGTTTGCTGGGATGTCGATGGCAAGGAACTGTGGCGCCGCGACCTCGGCACGCAGCAGCACATATGGGGCTACGGATCGTCACCGATTCTGCACGACGATTTGTGCATCCTGTTGTTCGGGCCGGGGAACAACGAGTTCCTGATCGCCGTCGACAAGGTCACTGGCGAAACACGCTGGCAGGTGGACTCATTGGATGACAAGGCCGAACGGGCACTCAGCGGTCCTGAGAATGACGGCAACGCCAACGATTCCAACAGCAATAAACCGCGGAGCGAACGACTGCGAGGTGCCTGGAACACGCCGATCCTGATCGAGGTCGATGGCCACACGGAACTGGTCGCCGCACTGTCGCGCCGCGTCAGTGCGTTCGATCCGTCCAGCGGCGAGCTGCTGTGGACATGTGGCGGAACGGGCCCGTTGGCGTATGCCTCGCCGATGGAATCCGACGGCGTCGTGGTCGCCCTGGGTGGCTACGGAGGTGCATCGCTCGCGGTCCGAGCCGGCGGTCGCGGCGACGTGACACAGACGCACCGGATCTGGCATAAGTCCAAAGATCAAGGATGGCTGGGGACCGGAGTTGCCGACAATGGATCGATCTATATCTGCAACATGAATGGCGTGCTGAGTTGCATCGAGGTTCAAACGGGCGACGAGCTATGGAAGAAACGCACTGATGGCGGAGGCACTTGGTCCAGCATTACGCAAACCGGTGACGGCCGCATGTTCCTGCTGACCAAGTCTGGTACCACCACGGTTTTCAAACCCGATCCTGAAGAATTCAAGCAACTCGCGGAGAATTCGCTTGGTGAAAAGACGAACGCCTCCGTCGTCGCCGCAGGCAGCGACATCCTGATTCGCACCGACGAGGCACTGTGGTGTATCGCGAAGCCTTCGCCAGAGTAAACGCCCAAGCAGCGATGATCCGACTGCAGGTCAATCGCATCTGCGATAGTGCGGAATCCTTTGCGTTCGGTCCATTCCTGTGAGCCGCGGGCCGTAAGGCACCGGGTAATGTGCAAGACCCGGCCGCTCACGCGCGAGCGGCTCACTAAATCAACCGCTCCTTAGTTCGACAGTCCCCTTTTGTGAGCCGCGGGCCGTAAGGCACCGGGTAATGCGCAAGACCCGGCCGCTCACGCGTCACGGCTCACTAAATCAACCGCTCCTTAGTTCGAACAGTCCCCTTTTGTGAGCCGTGGGCCGTAAGGCACCGGGTAATTCGTGGAACCCGCTCGCTCAGCGCGAGCGGCTCACTAAATCAGCCCGCTAATGCCGCCGGCTCAGCTTTGCCGCCGTCAAACCGGACGCATCTTATCGGCTGTAACTCTGGCTTCATCGCCACGGACGCCGTGTCATCCTGCGGCCCCTTGGATATCGCCAGCCCGCCAATGACCACTGACAACACAATGACGAACCAGCCAAATGCGGTGCGGATCCGGTCGGCCGGCAACCGCTCGCCAAGGACCAATCCAACCAGCATGCCAAGAAATGCGAGTCCAAGAAAGGCGAGCGTGACTCCCCAATCGATACTTGTCGAACGTAATTGTCCGGCGAGTCCGGCCAGCGTATTGAACGTGATGATCGCCAGCGACGTTCCGACGGCACGTTTTGCGTCAACGCCGGCGAACAGCACCAGTGCCGGTACGATCAAAAATCCGCCCCCCACGCCTAGAAAGCCAGTCAGCACACCGACGGCCGCCCCGATCAGCAAACAAGGCCAAACGCGGCAACTGCGGTCCCGATGCGATTGTTCGCCTCGTCCTCGCACCATTGCGATCCCGGCCGCCAGCATGATCGCGGCAAAGATCAGCAACAATGTTCGCTCGGAAACCAAGTCGGTGAGGAAAGATCCGAGATAGGCTCCGGGCGCCCCGGTGGCCGACAGTAGGATCGCCGCCCGCGTATGAAAGCTGCCTTGTTGCCAATAGCGTGCTGCCGCCGGCAAGCTCGATCCGCCCACCACGACCATCGACATCACCACGGCTTGCACGACCGGGACGCCGAGCACAAACGTGAAGATGGGCAGCGTCAAAATCGAACCGCCCGCCCCGAAGATGCCTAGCGTGATCCCAACGAGCACCGCCAGAGCGAGTGCGGTAATAAGCGGATCCATCAGTGGCCTCGGTCACGAGAAAAGGCGGCTGCGGCGGCGGGATCACCGAGCGCTACGGGTATCGACATAATTCTTGACGAACTGTTCCAACTGGGGCTGGTCACATTCAAAACCCATTTTCTTGGCCTGTGTGAGTGTCTGTTCCCCTGTCATTCCTTGCTCGGCGGCCATGTGCATCATCACCATCGCGCCCGCCCGCTTTCCCGATTTGCAGTGAGCGAAGACCGGTTTGGGCAGTTCGCTATATTTTTCACGAAACCGGTCGACCACCTCAGGCGACATATCCTGCATCGACACCGGAATGTGCAGATATTTCAGCCCGTTCGATTCGACCTTCTGCTGCTCGGCGTCGGGTGACAATGGCTGATCATCCTCCCCCGCTGTTCGGAAATTGATCAGCGATGCGAAGCCTTCGCCCGCAATTTTCTCAATTTCGTCAGCCGAGGGTTGGGGGCCTACCGTGATTTCGTCGCTTATTTTCATCCGCTGGGACATTGGGTTTCCTTTTACGTCTTGAGTGGAATTAGTTGAACGAGAGTACTCCGTAGCAAATGCGATACCGGTAAAAGGTTGGCCGGCCCCCAAGTCGAATAGAACTTGAAATCGTCAACACGAGTGAGCAGTAAGGCACCGGGTAACACGATATACCCGGCCGCTCACGCGCGAGCGGCTCACTAAACCAACCGCTCACCAGTTCGACTGTCCCATTTTGTGAGCTGATGTAATTCGGAACAGAAATTGCTCCTTTATTCTTTCGCTTGGGCGCACTCATCAACGTCTCTCCGCGGTACGCAGGGCAGGACGATTCAACATAGATATTCACAATCGAGGGTAGCTGCGATGAAAAATCCGTTAGCAAAGCACGCTTGGTCACCCTACATCGTTGGGGTCGGGATCGGCGTACTGAGTTGGTTCGCTTTTTGGAGCGCCGACCATCCGCTGGGAATCACCACCGCGTTTGAACACACCGCTGCCCTGGGGATCGAGGCAGTCGCTCCGCAATTCGCCGAGTCGAATTCCTACTTTCAGGACAACTCGCCAAAGATCAGCTGGGAATGGATGCTAGTGGTCGGCGTCCTACTGGGCAGCCTGCTCAGTTCGTTCTCATCAGGTGATCGTGAGCCGATTGTCGTCCCACCGATGTGGCAGAAGAGGTTTGGCAACAGTGCCGCCCTCAGGTTGAGTGTCGCATTTTTGGCGGGTGGCTTGATGATGTTCGGGGCTCGGTTGGCACAAGGTTGCACCAGTGGTCACGGAATCAGCGGCAGCCTGCAGCTTGCCGCATCGAGTTGGATATTCAGCATTACGTTTTTCACGTTTGCCATACTCACTGCATTTCTACTCTACGGCCGGAGGGCTAGCGAAAATGTTTGATCCAACCTGGAAGCTTGCTCTCGGGCTAATCACGGGAGTCGTGTTCGGCATATTGCTTCAAAAGGGACGCGTCGCAAAGTATCACGTGATTCTCGGCCAATTCCTGTTCCGTGACTGGACCGTGGTCAAGATCATGGGAACGGCGGTAGTGGTCGGCGCGATCGGGATCTATGCGTTATTGCCCACCGACGCGGTCTCGCTGCACATCAAACCGCTGGCCTGGGCCGGCATCCTCGTAGGCGGTGCCTGCTTCGGCGCGGGCATGTCGCTATTCGGCTACTGCCCCGGCACAAGCGTCGCCGCGTGCGGCGAAGGACGCCGCGACGCGATGGTCGGCGTCGTCGGGATGCTGTTCGGAGCCGCACTGTTTGTCGGATTCTATCCTCAGCTCTCTGCGTTTGCCAAAGCCTGGGGTGATGCGGGCAAGATCACCATTCCGCAGTGGACCGGCACTTCACCATGGCTCTGGATCCTGGGTCTGGTGGCAGTTGCTTTGGGCGCCTACTTTTATGCACGGATGAAACACCATCCCACGCAGCGGCCGAGAAGCAAACCGATCGGCCGCGGCAAGCAAGTGCGGGCCTAATAACTCCGTAGCTAGTGTCTGTCATAAAACCTCGAGGCGGCGTAATTTTACAGCTTGAGAGGGCGAAACGTTAGTGTGAAGATTGTTGGCGACCCGCCTTCAACACCACGATGAGGGGCGAATTTGCAGTGTTTTCAGATGACTGCGCGTACCTTCAGCCAGGAGGGTGTCGTTGATCAACTCTGCGTTGTGTCTTTGACCTAATTAGGCCGCTGCACGTACTGTCTTTGCCGCTGCAGCGTCGGGGTTTTCTGCCGCGATCAATAGCCGGCCAAGCACCTGCAGGTTCCGCCCCAGCACGGCTAGGCCAAGATAGCGTTTAAAACCAACTTCACTGCGGTCACGACAACGTTTCAATCCGTTGCCCCGCTGCAACGCACCGACCGCGGATTCGATTCCTGCGTGACGGTGTCGACGTCGGCGTGAGTCGTCTGACTCGTTGGCAACTTCGGTTGCAAAGTTTTGAGAGTTCCGCGATGGACAACTGACGTTGCCAACGATCGGCAACAAGGCTTTAACGTTCGCCGCGCTGTGAAAGCCACGATCAAGCGAAAGTTCTTCAAGCTTACCTTGGTGACGCTGCTGGGCGATCTTCGTTTGCTCAACCACGACACTGCCGTCGGTTTCATCACGATCCATCAGATAGTAATGGCTGATGAAGCCCGCACCGTCCTCAAAGATCATTGCCAGTCGTCCATACTGAATCGGCTCGCCTGCTTTGCCACGTTGGTAGAGTTGCGTATGAGTTTCGAAAAGGCTGAACAGCTTCTCGCTGTTGGGAACGCTCTCGCCCAGCACCACTCGGCGATGCGCGGTATCACGAACCTGTTGGGTCAAACTGGCCCAACCCGTGAGTTCCTCAAGCCGAATGTGCAGCGAGAGAGGCAATGCGTTTTTCGCTGCCTTTTCCAGTGTTTTGACTCTTTGGAGGATCAAGTCTACACGCTCTATCAGGCTACAGTAGAGCGATTCGATCGCCTCCTTCTTTTTGACGATACGACTGGCAGAGAGCTGATTAATTTGTCGATGAAGCTTTTTGATCGTCTTTAACAAGTGAGCGGACTGACGCCACCGAGGAAGACTGATTTCGTCAGCAAGGGTGCGGGCCAGCGGGATGATCTTCCGCATCCCGTCGTACATCAAGCTGCTTTCGGTTGGGTAATGAATATTCGTTTCGATCACGAACGAGTCGGCGCGAGCCGATCCTACTGCATCGCCATGGAACTGTTGTCCGTGTCGAACAATGATGTGGTTGATCTTCTCAATTGTCTCAGGCTTGATCAGACAACACGAATTGCGAATACGGCGAAAGTCGAAATTCGGGTCTTGCTCCCAATCGTCAACACCGAGGATCGTACGGAGATTGTGATGGTTCTCGGCTTGGTCTTGGAGTTTGTCGTAGTCGAAATTGCAATTCATTCTGAGCACTGCCAGCACGAGAATTTGCCAATCATCGAAACCGGGTCTGCCGGTATCGCGGCGCGAGAGCTCACTGACATCTTGCGCGATTAAGTTGGTAAGGCTTCTTCGCAGCGGACCGTCGAGATAGACATGACGCAGGGCAGCGAGAACGGGTATAATTTCGTCACGACAATTCAGATTCAATTGCAACTGCGCGATGGGGGTTGCTGCGAACCGCATCTGAGGTTCATAACTCTTTCGCATCTCGACCACTCCTTGAAGATTTGTGATGAAATTGGTTTTTCCTAACTGTTTCAACACTCGAACCGGTCAAACGGTTCAGTCTTCAAGGAGCTTTTTTCTAAATAACCCCGTAAAACACGGGATCATTCTGTTTGATGACAGACACTAGCTACCGTCGCTAGACGGTGGAAATACGTCCTGGTGAACGTAGGTGCATTTTTAATCTGTGCCTTTTTGTGAGCCGTGGGCCGTAAGGCACCGGGTAGTGTGCAAGACCATTGTCGGCCAGCTTTCCAAGCTGGAACCGCAAACGCCGAACGCCGCATCCATATCTAAAGCGGCCTCTCACGCGCGCATCGGCGATAAAACGAGAGACACGCCATCGACTTGGAAAGCCGAGCGACAATCGAAGCGCCCCCGTGAGCCGTGGGCCGTGAGGCACCGGGTAGTGCGCGGGACCCGGCCGCTGACGCGTCACGGCTCACTAAATCAACAAGCCGTTGACGACTTCCGCTACGCTAAAAATGCACGATCCTTCTAGAAAAAATGCTTCACAGCGTAGGCCAAAAACGGCTAACAAATACAGGGAAAACGAAAAAAGGGGAAAGCCCTACGGCCCATAGTTCACGTGGTATTCCCTGCTGTCTGAACAATTGAGACAATTGTTCTACAATGAGGAACGTCGTCTGAGACGCACGTGTCCACGATCGATCCACTCCCTGCATCCAACCCAATCACCGCTACGAGCCACCATGAGTCCGAAAGTTTACGGCATTGTTTTCGCCCTGCTGACCGGGCTGTTTTGGGGCATGTACGGACCTGCGTTGCAAACGTCGCGTGTGCCAGGGCAGAGTCCCTTCAAGCCCTTTGTCTTGATCGGTGTCGCTTATCTGGTGTTTGGGGTTCTCGGCGGAGTGATTGGCATCTTGGCAACGAAAGACAACTTTCATTTCGAACCCGTCACTATTCGCTGGGGGTTCATTGCCGGATCACTCGGCGCGTTTGGAGCACTGACGCTCACGCTGGCGCTCTTCAAAAGCCGGGCTCCTGATTTGGTCATGCCGATTGTGTTCGGCGGCGCGACGCTTGTTGCGGTCGCGATCGGACTGTGGATGAAGCAAGAGCTGCTTTCGGCGCATCCGATGCAGTACGTTGGCACATTGGCGGTCGTGATCGGAGTGGTCTTGGTACAAGCCTACGCGTCACACGGCCCTACAAAACCAGTCGACGTGCCGGCCGCCAGTGCAGTCTCGCAACCACCCAGCGACCACGACGAACTCCCCGCCCAACCGCCAACGGATCTGTGACGGTTGCTTCGGGCCCTCTGGCACCCAGGCTCTGCCTAACGCCGTGAACGATTTCCATGCTGCAAATTACGACATTTGCGTTTCGTAGCTACGCTCGCCAGAGCGCGGATGCTGGGAATCCAATGCGAATCACCACCTTCTGGCGAAAGTAGCTACCAGAAAATCGTTCAAGGCGTTGGGCTCTGCCTGGGAACGAGGAGTACCTTGAAAAAGCTTGGCCTCACACGAACGACCCAATTCAAAATCGCCGACGGCTATGCCTTTCCAAGCTTTCGTTTTCGTGACGATACACTACGCGAGACGACATCGAAGGAGACCCCTTCGTGTTCCTGCAAAAACGCCATGATGGCGGACAGGTTCTTCGAACTGGGATTTCCTTTGGCACTTAGCATTCGCATCAGGCTCGTTGGATTGATATCTCCTAGACCTTTTGCAAGCCCTTCAAAACCGATGGTCGCCTTGACATAATCCCGTAGCAGCAAACGCCCCAGATCGGGTTCCCCTGTGAGAAACGCCTCCGCAGCATCCTGCAGCATCCCAATCCGAAATTGCGGGTCCTGATCGGCTCGCTTTTTAATGGTCGTCATGAACTCGCGTGTCAGTGCCATCGTTTATTTTCCTTTTGTTTTCCTTCGCTTGTAGTCTGCCCAGTACGCCTTGGCCACTTCGATATCACGTTGTTGCCGTTTCTTCGTACCACCGCCGAGCAGAATGACAAGCTCGACTCTGTCTTGCCCAAAATAGATGCGGTATCCAGGACCAAAGTCCAACCGTCGCTCAGAGACACCTTCACCAACCGGCTTCACGTCCCCCATATTCCCAAGCTCGATTCGCGTCACGGCAATTTGAACACGTCGCGCCACGTCGCTATCGAGACGAAGGAACCAATCTTCAAACGGCGAGAAACCGAGTTCCGTTTCGTAATGATTGATATGTGGCATAATTAATGGTCAGCCTATTTCCCACACAACCAATCCTAACGCATAGGTTAGGATGCTGCAATGGAAAATTGCGGAAACGAATCCGCTTTCCTGGTCCCCAGGCTCCTGCCTGGGCACCCACTGCCTAGCAGGCTCCCGCCTGCGGACACTTGACAGAGGAAACGGAGCCTCCGGTGCAGTGCGTTCCCAGGAAGAGCCCGGGAGCGAGGGATTCCCGGCAGGTAAGGTTTGAAGTGCCGGAGGCACGGCAGCATCTAGCCTGGTGGCGTAAGCCCCAGGTTTTCTTCGAGCAAAACGTCACCGAAGCCCCGGAGGCGGCAGCAAAAGGAAGGCATTAAAAAAGTTAAATTGTAAATTGACAATTTAAACCTGAGAGCGAGTAACTGCATCACGAGCCGATAGTCGCCTTTTGCTCCGCAAAAATAGCGTTTCTTCAGCGTACGTCGCGCAGAGCGAAAGACGACGATCTGAAACTTACCACCCCGTGAGCCGTGGGCCGTAAGGCACCGGGTAGCACACGACATTATCTAACGCAACATCGCTGTCCGGTTGATCACCAGCACCAAGGAAAACTTTTGGTAGGAAGATGGAGGTAGGAAAATGAGAAGACTCACCGATGACCGATACTAGCCGATCGAAACGCGATAGCTAACCTGCATCACACCAGCTTCCCACAACTCTTTATCTTCCTTCCTTCATCTTCCTACCAAAACGGCAAACCGATAGT
Organism: Novipirellula methanifontis; assembly: GCF_052161655.1. Classification (GTDB taxonomy): domain Bacteria; phylum Planctomycetota; class Planctomycetia; order Pirellulales; family Pirellulaceae; genus Novipirellula. Next base: position 2,328,616 of record NZ_CP197418.1, on the reverse strand, counting down.
CGCCGCAATCGCGTGAGCGTTTTTTTTGCAACAGCCGTCCAGCGTTCGGCAAGAGTCCCGATTCTGCTATCAGCCAGATCACCGCCACCACCCTCGCTCCATCCCATTTCGTGTTCCATACGTTCCCGATCGGTGATCGGCGTGAAAAAAAATCAGCCGCCCGGCGCGACGTTACCTTGATCGGTGGACGGCGCCGTGCGACTGACGGGAGGGTACGCGTTTCAGAATCGCTTGTCACAACCTCACTTATTGTCGCGAGTTCGATTCGCCTGATAATTCGCGATCATCCTGCAGCTTCTTGGCGAGCTGTTTCGTTTCTTCCAGGTGCCTTTTTACTTTGCTGGATGCTTGCTGCACGATTGGCTGCAATTCTTGCGGACCGGCACTTTCGATTGCCTGCAGTTCCGCCAGCATCATCGTGTGAGCGATCGTTTGTTGACCGAGGAAGGCCATATTGAAATCTTGTCCCTCGTAATTGCCGAGCATCTCCTTGGTCATCTTCAGCGCATTGTCGCACGCTTGCTCACCAATCTGACACAGCTCTCTGGGGACCGTGTTGGCAGCGGAACGTGGGGTTGCGTCGTTTTGCAACTGCGATTGCGTCCCCGCTTGGTTGCCCGGGGGCGTATTGCGGTTTGCTTGCGATTGACCGGTAGGCGAATTGCCAGCATGTTGCTGTCCAGCGTGTTGCTGGAGCGTCTGATTGAAAGCCTGATGTTCTCGGATCAAAGTTTGAGCGAGTTGTTTGACTTCTTGGTTGTCTGATTTCTGTTCCGCCAACTTCGCAAGTTCTATCTCCGCTTCGTTTTCTTTGATCAGTTTTTGTACCAATGCTTGCTTAACGGTTGGTCCTTGTTGTTGCGGAGTGCTGGACGCAACCCGGCGTGCTTCATAGCGATCGCCTTGATCGGTTTGCGTTCCTGTTGGCTGATTGGTGATCTGGCCTGGCAGCGTGTTTGGCTGTCCTGGTTGCTCCAACGGTTGTTGTGGTTGGGTCACTGGTTGGCCTGGCAAGACGCTTGGTTGATCAAGTGTCGTTTGTGCGAAGGCATTGGAAAGACCGGGAATTGCCGCGATCGATAGAACAACGGCAGAGAAGCGTAGTTTCGACATGGGGAGGCTCCTGAATGTCGAATAAAGAAAGGATTGCCACGACAACCGCGTCGCGGCCGACGATCAAGAAGTACTGCACGTGCTGTTCCCAATCGACATGACCGTCTCCGCCCTTGTCAAATGTCAACCGCAAGTAGCGGAGCCACTCAATCCAAATAAAGACACAGGCAAAATGATATCAATCGCAAAGGACGTCGAGTATAAAAAAGTGGGATAGGCTTCCAGGCAGTCGTAGGAACCTCGACAGTCTTAGTCGCTTTCTTAAAGCCCACAAGTATTTTGAATTGGGGGCTGCAGACGGAGTGCTAACCGAGTCGCTTCTTCGCCTCAAAGGACCAGCAGTTTTCCCAACCAGCTCACGGGGCAGTCAGCGATACACAAATGCCACGATCCCACGCTGTAAACCATTGCTGTCCGATCGGACGCCTGCACCAGAACGAAGACGTTGGTGGAAATATGGGTGAGCCGATAGTCGCCTTTTGCTCCGCAAAAGTAGCGTTTCCTCGGCATACTATCGCTAGTCGTGTGATCGCCTACACCGGAGGAAGACGTTGGTAGGAAGATGGAGGTAAGAAAATGGGAAGTCGCACCAATGTCTGGCGATCGTGGTTGAAGGTGACCTCCGCAATCGAGCCCTTCGAACAAGCAACTCGTAATCTTAATCCCGACCACGCAACCGCGTCCGCCCGTAGGCAACCAACGACGTTTAGGATTAAGAGTAAGATTACGATTACGAACCAAAAGCAGACGCAGCACCGCGCAACTCTTCATCTTCTTACCTCCATATTCCTACCAAAGACTGCTAACCGATAGTCGCCTTTTGCTCCGCAAAAGCAGCGTTTCTTCGACGCACTTCGCGCAGAGCGAATGACGACTATGAACTCTGCAGCCGCCCCGTGGACAGCAAGGCACCCAACTCCCCTCCCATTGCAACCCACGTGCATTTCCCAGCCACGCTAGCGCTAGCGGAAGTCGCGAAAGGTGACGGAACCGTGGCTAGTGCCGTGTCCATTGAGTGAGTTTCCCTACGACGGCTGCAAATGCTAGCGGAGCAACGACTTGCGTGACAAACACTGCATGTTGTCGTAAGAAGAGAAGTCCCCACGTCCATGCGACATCTCACCGACTCACTTAGCGGAGACTTCTCCAATGCGTCACGTGCAGGTTCGAACCGTCTCTCCTCCCGAGAGAAAGAAACTTCATCGAATGAAACGACAACGGCTCAACTCCGTCGAGAGCAGCCATGCAAGAGTTATTCTCTTCTCTTGTGGTGGCGTCTGCAATCAAGAAATTGCGGCACGTATTGGTTACACAATCCAATGGGTGCGAAAGCTCATTCATCGATTCAACCGCGAAGGACTTGCGGCCGTTCGTTGGAAGCCCGAAAGTCACACCCATGGCTCAACAAAATTCGACGACGGGATTGTTCAGCAAATCACCGACATCGCATTGAGTTCGCCGAAAGAACTCATCGGCCTGACTCAATGGTCCCTGCGGAAGCTGCGGGAGTACCTGATAAGTCAACAAATCATCGAGAGCATCAGTCCCCAACGACTGTGCGAACTGCTCAAGCGATGTGATGTCCGTTTGAGGCGGACGAAAACATGGAAACAGTCCAATGACCCATTGTTTTGGGAGAAATACCGACGGATTCAACGGCTCTATCGTCGCCGCCCCAAGAACGGGCGACGGATTTGTATTGATGAATTCGGTCCGCTGAACCTCCAACCTCGTGGCGGCAACTGCTACACCAAGCCTGGTGTAAAGGACGTCGAGCGACACAGGGCGACCTTCCATCGCTACGGCGGCGTGCGACATTTCTTAGGCGTCTACGATTTAGAGACGGGCAGGCTGGAGGGAAAGTTTTACGACCGGAAACGCAGTTCGGAGTTTCTCGACTTTTTGAAATGGGTGCGCCGTCGATTCCGCTCCTCGGGCACGCTACATGTCGTGCTGGACAACTACGGGACTCATCTCAACACGGAAGTGCTACGTTGGGCCCAGGCTCATCGCATCGAGTTCTACTTCACTCCCAGTAATGCCTCGTGGCTTAATCGAATCGAATGCCACTTCACAGGATTAAAGAAGTTCGCGCTGGAGAATTCGGATTACATTTCCCACGCTGAATTGGAATCGGCAATCCGAAGCTACCTGGACTGGCACAACGGCAACCGTGAGCTCGCCTTAAAAGCCTGGAATTCCAATGCAAAACATAAACAAACCAATGACTTCACGACAGCCGCCTAAAAAGAAACTCACTCAATGGACACGGCACTAGCGCCAAAACGGCTGACGTTGCGGTATCGCCGGGTGGAACGAAACTTTTGACAAGTTCCGCTACAGGGGAACATTGTCGCTCGGCTTTCCAAGCCGTTGGCGCGAGTGGTGGTTAGACGCCAGAGCGAGAGAGACGCCTGCACCGAGAATGGGGCGTTCGACGTTAGCGGTTCCAGCTTGGAAAGCTGGCCGACAATGGTAATCCCGCTGGTAGTGCCGAAACTTTTGACAAGTTTTGCTGCGGGTGGGGGGAATTCGTCCAGTGGAGGAATTAAAAAGGTCAAATTAACCATTGCTGGTCACTGCTGTTTCGCCAAATGCTTGGCGAGTTCTTCGAGCGATAGGCGGCCGTCTTTGTTTTCGTCGGCCGCTTTCAGTGTTGACGGCGGCAGTTTGCCGGGGCCGGACTCGTCGGACGATAGCTCGGAAAGTTCGATAAACGTTGATCGGTCGGTGTCGTGACGCAGTAGCAGCCGGCGGGCGTCGGCGACATGCTCGTCGCTGAACCCAAGCTTTTTTCGCTCGCTGGCGATGTACGTTTGCACTTCGCCAAGCGTCACGGTGCCGTCCGAGTCGGCGTCGAATATTGCGTACTGTTGGGCCGCATCCCCATTGGCCGAGAACACGTCGCCCTGCATCTCGTCTTGGCTGATTTTGCCATCTTGGTTGTGGTCGGCCATCGCGATGATGCGTTTCGCTTTGACGCCGTCGGATTTACTCAGTCCTAATTCTCGCCGATGCTTCGAAAACAAGATTGCCAGCTCGATGTTGTTCAGCTTGCCGTTGCCGTCGTCATCGTGCTGGCGGGCTTCGAGAGGCAATCCCGCGGCCGCCAATTCTTTGGCGTCGAGATTCTGGTCGCCATCCTTGTCAAACTTCCTCATCGCCTTGATCGCACTCATGTTGTCGACCGCTTCGATCCCCAGTTCGCGGCGGAGGGTGCGTTTATAGGCGAACTGTTCGGCGATTTCGATCGCGGTGATGATGCCGTTGGCGTCCTTGTCAAACTGGGACGGATCGGGCGGCCAGCCGTCGGCGATTTCATCGGTATCCAATTGCCCGTTGCGATTGCTGTCGTGTCGCCTTATGAACACCTGTGCATTGTTGCGGTCAAATTGGGTGATCCCCAACGAGTCGCGTTTGCTGGCGAGATAGATGGCCACTTCTAAATGCGTTAATTTGCCGTCGTGATTCAGATCAAACGAGGCATGTTCGTCACGCCACGGCAGCCGTTTGCGTTCCGCTGCGTCAATGAACCCGTCTTCGTTGGCATCGCAAATCGTCATCGTTTGCTTGGCGTCCGAAAGATCTGACTCGATCAAGACGAGCGAGAAAAGATCGGTCGAGTCGGGTTCGGACTGGGGTGAAGAAACCTGCGATGCTGCTGGATCGCAATGCATCCCAATGCTGAGAAAAACGAGAACGAGTGGCCAGCACATTAATTTTCTCATCGCTTTGCTCCCGCGGCCCCATCGACGTGGATTTGAATCGTATGAATAGTCTAAATGTATTGCATCTCGCGCTGGCACGCTGGTTTTTGCAGCTGACAATTCACATTTTCCAAATATCCCTTTTCGCTTTTTTAATGGTTGGCGTTTTGCTTTGCGAAGGGTCGCCGGAGGAAATGCTACTTTTGCGGAGCAAAAGGCGACAATCGGTAGCAGTTTTTGGTAGGAAAATGGAGGTAAGAAGATGAAGAGTTGCAAGCGACTGCCTCTGCTTTTGATTCTTAATCGTAATCGTCTTTGGTTGCCTACGGGCGGACGCGGTTGCGCAGTCGGGATTAAGATTAAGAGTTGCTTGTTCGAAGGGCTCGATTGCCGAGGTCACCTTCAACCACGATCGCCAGACATTGGTCCGTCGTCCCATCTCCCTACCAAAGTTTTCCTCTGGTGCAGGCGTCCGACCGGTTTGTGTGGGTTTGCAGAATAGCGGCGTACGGTACCCGGTGCCTTACGGCCCACGGCTCACGAGGATGTGGGTTTTCTTGAGCTGCTCGAGTTCGATGATTCGTGCTTTGAGTCGCTCGATCTCTTCGTCGATCGTGGCGATGTTACGCTGCTCGACGGGGCCGAGCACCGCGTCGCCTTGCCGTTCCAACTTGCTGATGCGATGCAATATCGGGATCACGATGCTGATCGCGGCAACGACGATCGATAGCGCTGCGATCAGTCGCCATACGCCGGATGTGTCAATCTCGCCCAGGATCACGCCACACAACAATAACGAGTAGCCAAAGATGACCTGGCTGCCGATGAAGAAAACCCAGCGGAACCGTGAAGCCAGCTTCGCGATCGACAATAGACAAACGTGGACCGCGGTGACGGCCAGGATCGACAGACACGATGTCGTCTTCCAGTAGACTTCCGAATCGTTGGTGGTCCAAATGCCCAGTAGCAGGAGTGCGGCGGCGATCCCGGTCAAGATCAGCCCGCTGGCCGGCAGCAAGTTGCGGCCTGACGGAGTGCGCGTCATGTCGCAAGCGAGACCACACAGACTGGACACGGCAATGACCAGCGCCGTCAGTACGACTTGGACCTCAAACCAACTCCAGGTGTTCCGCAACACAAAGAAGATCCCCAGTACGGCTCCGAACAGGACCGATCCGATCAAGCCATACAGCAGCGGCTTTTTTAGTTTACTGGGGTGACTCATCGGTCGGACTCAGCTGAAGGCGAAACGACGTTTCGGAACGTGACTCTGATTATAAAGAGCCCGCGCTGCGGCGGTTGATGCGCGGAAAAATGTGGGATAGGTTTTTAACCTGTCATCAGGTGTAAGACGCTCGTTTATCGATTATCCCGGTCAGGGATTGGCCCCTTATAGAGCAACTCCTAATCTTAATCCTACTCGTAATCTTAATCCCGTCGGAGCAAGCTCCGCGGAACCGTAAACATCCTGAGAAGATTAGGATCAAGAGTAAGATTACGATTAAGAAATCCCCTCGGGATAGTTGCCTTGCACCCGATGACAGGCTGGAAGCCTATCCCACATTGCTATTTTGCTGATTCGGCTCGAATTTTGTGTCGATGACCGATCACTCGGGTAAACTCGCACGTTTTCGTGACGGAGCGTTTTTATGTCAATCGAAATCCTGGCCTACGAAGAGACATCCCTGGGGCTGCTTTGCCTGCGCCGCCGCGAATTGGCCTCACAGCCTGGAACCCTGGTGACCGAGGTCACGCTGAATCATGAATTCTTGATGAGCAGCCGACTGACGGATTCCGAACGCGCACTGACTAAGCTTGGACTGGCTCGCCTCGACAATAAACTCGAAGCTAAACTCGACGAGAAATCCGACGCGAACCTCGAGGAAAACCTCGATTCCGAACCGACGTCTCAATCCAGCGGCGAAGCTCAGTTATCGGTTCTCGTCGGTGGACTCGGTTTGGGATACACGGCGGCGGAAGCGATCCGATCCAAACTCGTCGCGCAAGTGGAGGTGATTGAGTTCTTGCCGCAGGTGATCCAGTGGCTTCGCGATGGACTGATTCCGCTGGCGAGTGAACTCAACGAATCGAAAAAACTAACCGTCACGCAAGGTGACATCTATCGACGATTAGCCAGCCCCAGGAACAAGCGATTCGATCTGATTGTGATCGATGTGGATCATTCGCCGCAGGATGTTCTGGGTGACGAGAGCCACGGTTTTTATACCGCCGAGGGACTGGCTCGTGCCAAGTCGCATTTGAAGCCAGGCGGGATTTTGGGAGTTTGGTCCTACGCCGAAGACACGCCACTGTTGGCACAAATGAAATTGGTGTTTAGCGATGTCCAAGTCGAGCAAATCACGGTCTGGAATGACCTGATTGACGTCGAACAAACCGACTGGCTGTTCTACGGGCGAAGAGCGAGATAAGTGAGCAGAAGGGTACCAGGATGGAAGACTGCTGGTTTCGTTAGCCGCTTTGGTGCTACCGGGCTTGTTGATTTAGTGAGCCGTGATGCGTGAGCGGCCGGGTCCCACGCTTTACCCGGTGCCTTACGGCCCACGGCTCACAACTGGGATTGACTTTTCGATTAAAGCGACAGCCTGCTAGCCACGGTTTTGTCACTATCCAACCGGGGCTAGCGCCGAAACGGCTAACATCAGAGCGGTGATGTTGTACTCAATCGGCAGGCGGGAGCCTGGGAACCAGCTAGGTGGTTAGGCTGACGATGTACTGACCGCCGCTGGAGGCAATTTGGCTTTTCACCGCCAAGCCAGGGGCTAAGCGTGACAACCGATCGATGAGCCAGTCGCCAGCGGCCTCGGCGTCTTTTTGAGTCGGGCAACGTGCCATCGCTTCACGGCCACCCTTCCGCTCGAGTCGCTCGGCGGCCGCGATGATTGGCGCGGGGTCGACGACGATCAAATGATCGGGCCACGCCACCACGGGGTCGTTCGCGCCTTTGCCGGTGTTACAGCCCTTGTGGGCCAAACGATCTGGCAACACGCCTAACTTGTCTTGCTTCCGCTTCTTGGCGCGAGCCTTGGTGAGTCGCGTGTCGACACTGGCGCTACGTGGATCGCTGGTCGGCATGTCGCGGTCCACAGGTTGATCACACAGCCAGCACCGCCAGCCATCGGCTTCGCCTACGTCGTCGAGGTGTCCCATCCGTTTTCCTTGTTTCCTTCGCTCTTTTGGCCTAAACGCAGTTGGTTGTGGCTAAGCAGGTAATGGTCAGTCAATATTGATTCTCAGGGTAGTGGACGAGGCTACGAGTCCCATTGAGCTGACCAGTGGCAGGACTCGTTGCCTCGTCCACTACGGCTAACGCTGTAAAGTATCTTCAAGTAGCTACCTTCGCCAGAAGGTGGTGATTCGTATTGGACGCCAACCATCCACGCTCTTGCGAGCGTGGCTACGAAACCCTCGTACGCAGGCTGCGGCCTCATCCACCGAAGTTTCGGCAGACGGAAGCCTGCAAGGCAGTGGAAGATTAACGCTACTGTAACGCTAAGTGCCGCACTGCGGGATCGAGGTCGAAGCGATCCAGCTTCATCACCTTGTTCCAGGCAGCGACGAAGTCGTTGACGAACTTCGCTTGCGAGTCGCCCGACGCGTAAACTTCCGCGATCGCTCGTAACTGCGAGTTCGATCCGAACACGAGATCAACCGAACTGGCCCTCCATTTGACGTCGCCCGTCTCGCGGTCATGCCCTTCGTAGAAGTGATCGCACACCGCCGACTTCTTCCACACCGTGTTCATGTCCAAGAGGTTGACGAAGAAGTCATTCGAAAGCGTCTCGGACTGCTTCGTGAACACCCCCAGTTTCATGTTGTCGGCGTTCGTATTCAAAACTCGCAAGCCACCGACCAACACGGCCATCTCCGGCGCGGTCAACGTCAACAAGTTGGCGCGATCGACTAACGACTCTTCCGCAGGCCGATCCATTTTGTTATGACCGAAATAGTTGCGAAAGCCATCGGTGGTTGCCTCAAGCGGCGCAAAGGCCGCGACGTCAGTTTGCTGCTGCGACGCGTCCGTGCGGCCTGGTGCAAAGGGAACCTCCACATCATGCCCGCCATTCTTCGCAGCTTGCTCGACTCCGGCGGCTCCGGCTAACACGATCAAGTCGGCCATCGAGACCTGCTTGTCACCTGTTTGCGCGCCGTTGAAATCCTGTTGGATCTTCTCGAGCGTCTGCAAGACCTTCGCCAATTCAGCGGGCTGGTTGACCGGCCAATCCTTTTGCGGTGCCAAACGAATACGTGCCCCGTTGGCTCCACCCCGCTTGTCACTGCCACGGAACGTCGACGCCGATGCCCATGCCGTTTCCACCAACTGCGAAACCGACAATCCTGAGGCCAGAACCTTGGCCTTTAATTCAGCAATGTCTTGATCACCGATCAATTCGTGATCGACCGCGGGAACCGGGTCTTGCCACAATTGCGGCTCGGCCACTTCGGGACCCAGCAGACGAGAATGTGGCCCCATGTCGCGATGCGTCAACTTGTACCAAGCTTTGGCAAAGGCCTTTTCGAACTGATCCGGATTCTCGTGGAATCGTTTGGAGATCGGGCCATAGTTCGGGTCCATCTTCAAAGCCAAGTCGGTCGTGAACATGATCGGAGCATGCGACTTTGACGGATCATGAGCATCAGGCACGGTGCCCTGTGCCGATTCCTCTTTCGGAGTCCACTGATGTGCACCCGCTGGACTTTTGGTCAGCTCCCATTCGTATGCGAACATATTATCGAAGTAGTCGTGCGACCATGCCGCTGGAGTCGAAGTCCAGGCGCCTTCCAGACCGCTAGTAATCGTGTCGCCCGCGTTGCCAGTGCCGTACGAATTCTTCCATCCGAGCCCTTGCTCTTCGATACTGGCACCTTCGGGCGCCGCACCGACGAACTTACTTGGATCGGCCGCACCGTGGGCTTTACCGAGAGTGTGCCCGCCGGCGATCAACGCCACGGTCTCTTCGTCGTTCATTGCCATGCGGCCGAACGTTTCGCGAATGTCCTTGGCTGCGGCAAGAGGATCTGGGGTGCCGTTGGGTCCTTCAGGATTGACGTAGATCAACCCCATCTGAACGGCGGCGAGCGGATTTTCGAGTTCGCGATCGCCACTGTATCGCTTGTCACCCAACCACTCGGTCTCTGGGCCCCAGTAAACATCTTGCTGTGGTTCCCAAACGTCTTCGCGACCTCCGGCGAATCCGAACGTCTCGAACCCCATCGACTCGAGCGCACAGTTGCCCGTCAGCACCATCAGGTCGGCCCACGAAATATTCTGGCCATACTTCTGTTTGATCGGCCACAGCAACCGGCGTGCTTTGTCGAGGTTACCGTTATCAGGCCAACTGTTCAGCGGCGCAAAACGCTGGGTGCCGTAGCCAGCACCTCCGCGACCGTCGGCGACACGATACGTCCCGGCACTGTGCCAAGCCATGCGAATAAAGAACGGTCCATAATGCCCATAATCGGCGGGCCACCAATCTTGCGACGTCGTCATCAAGTCGTTGATGTCCTTCTTGACCGCATCGAGGTCCAGTTTCCCGAACGCCTCGGCGTAATCAAAATCCGATCCCATCGGATTACTCTTGGTCGAGTTCTGATGCAGGATCTGTAAGTTCAATTGATTCGGCCACCAATCACCGTTTTGGTAGACTCCCGCGGCGGTATGCCTTTGGCTGGCGTCCGCGACCGAGCCCATCACGGGGCATTTCGACGCGGCCGCATTCTTTGACGCCGCCTCTTTCTCGGTATTCATTTCCCCCAGCGGGATTGCGGATTCCTTGACCTGGGCGAACCCAGGGGTGGCGATGCAGAGCACCGCAAAGCTCGTTATTGCACGAGCGAAACGTGTTTTGTGATTCATGATCTGTCCTGGCGTTGAGAGTAGTGTTCGACTTATGCGATGCAGACTGGCGAGGCGGCGTTATAGAAGTATGGCGGCTTGGCAAGTCAACACCTCCCCACTATCGGTGAGATGCACGCATTCGTCCAATGCATAGCGTGGATGCATGGCATGCAGGAAACGCATGATGCGGCGGGGAAGGATTTCGCGAGCGATGATGCTGATGGCGGAGAAGGCTTTGTTGCTCAGGGAATGATCACCGCAACCCGACGCGTGAGTGAGGGAATCTCGAACTAGTGTAGAACATTTGTCCCCAAATGTTTCATCAGCATCGCTGGCTAGGGGAAGTAAACAATTGAGACAATTGTTCTACATAGTGAATCGCATGCGATTCAGTTCCTCGTGGCGAAAGTCGCGGAGACTTTCGTTGACAGTCCAGGATACCCGAAACTCTTGACGAGTTCGCTACGAAATACTTCACGGCGTTGGCCCAAACGGCTAACACCAGAACGGTGATGCCGTACTAGATCAACGGTCTGCGCCCCCGTCGGGGTCGGTGACTCAATTCATTCGAGATCTGGGGGTGCGCTACTTCGTAGCGCCCCCCCGGCTAATATCTGTAATCTCTTCGGGATGATTGTTTATTTCGGCTTCGCCGACCGAAGGCCTTGCACCCGATGACAGGCTGGAAGCCTATCCCACACTGCCGAAACTCTTGGCGAGTTTCGCTACGGGAGGTTTGTCACGGGAGGCGTTTGTTGCGGAAGGCCTTTATTCGCTGGCGTTGTAAAGCAGGATTAGATCGGGCTGATCCTTGGGACCGTTACGCAGAAAATTGCCGACGACTACATCCAACTTGCCGTCTCCGTCGAAGTCGGACGTTTCAAGAGCCAAGTGTTGATGCGACTTGGCTTCGACCTTGGTTGGCTTAAACTCGCCCTTGGCTGTTTGCACCAACAACACGATCGACGACGAGTCCACTGCATCGACTTGTTCCTGACTCTTGCCTACCAATAACGAGGTGGCGATCACATCTATATCTCCATCGCCGTCAAAGTCACCCGCTTGGGCTGCCATCGCGCCGGGCATGTTGCACAAATGGTGGTGTTTCCACGGGTACGTCCCTTCGTTCTCGAGCCACTGGACCGAATGATGCGGCTTGGCGCCGCGATCAAACGAATCACCGTTGGTGTACAGGACATCCACGTCGCCATCGCCATCGAGATCGACGACTTGAATGCCGCTTGAACCGTATGCCGGATTCGGAGCTCCCCACAACAACTCGCTCTTAAATTGTCCTTTGCCGTCGTTGATGAAAGCTTCCACGCGTTCGTGCTCTTGTCCTAACAAAGCAATGAAGTCGAGATGCCCATCTTGATTCAGATCGATCGGGGGAACGTGAATCGGTCCGTGACGTTCGTCAACGGTTTCCACAGTGAACTGCGGCACCCCGTCTTCCATCCGATTCTCGTTTCGCATCAAGAAAGTCTTGCCCGTAGCCCGCCATCCAAACGCGGCAACAAGCAGGTCGATGTCACCATCGGAATCAAAGTCGGCGGGACGAACGTCGGCGAGCCGACTGAGTCCATCCAGTAACACCGTCTTTTCGAATTTCTCAATGCCGCTTTCGCCTGTCTCCTCGCCGCCTGAGTTCGTGCTGCGATGCAACCAAACAATTTGACCTAGATCGCTCTCGTTGGCATTGAATTCGCCGATGTCCGCGATGACCAGATCCGTTTTCCCATCCTGGTCCAGATCACACGGCTCGACGTGAACCGGTTGCAACACGGTGCCGAGCCGAACCGTCGGACGATCGGCCTCCGACGGCCAATGTGCCTTCACCGCACCGGTGCTGATATCACAATAGACAATCGCAGGCGTCGCTTTCATGCCAAGATCGATCCACTGGATGTTCGTAATGCCTGGTGGACGATTGTCGGGATAGTCGGCGGTGATGCGTTCAAAACGAACGGGCGACGGGGGATAACCGGCGATGCCGTCGGTGAGAATCAGTTCGTCGGGCGCCTGGTACTGAAAGAATTTCATGACGTCATCCACTTCGGGAACCTGCAAATCGGTTCGTCCCGTGATCTCATAGAGCGCGAATCCTTGATACACTTCGCCTACCCATTCCTCGACCGTTGAGCTTTCCGGAGGAGAGGTCGAGTGACAATCGCCACAGAACTTGTCGACCTGCGGCCGCACCCGATTCACGAACTTCAGCTTCTCTTGTTCACTGAGGGCCGGCTGATTTGCCGCATCGTACCCCGGAACCGCGTGAGGGTCGTCGACATTTTTAACACTAGCCTGCTTGGGTGGCACTTTCGTATCGGCCGCGTCGTTGCAGCCGACACTTGTCACCAAGAAACCAAGCAAACAGAAGGCGACGTAGCGAAGATTTGGAAACATGGTTTGCAACAATGATGACATGAACGGGCGAATCAACGACATAGAAAGTTTAGCATGAACCGTGAACAGCAGCATCACCTAAGAATCCGCTCCCAGGTTCGCGAGTCGGCTTCTGCATTTTGAAGTTACGTGTTGTTCACAACCCGACGCGTAAGTTTTGAAGTTGCTATTTTTGTGCCGGAGGCACTTTATGGGATAGCCTTGGACTTTAGTCCAAGGTTTCGGTTCTGAAATTGGCACCAAGTCGCGGAGCGACGTTCTGTGGCGAACGATCAAGTCACAAAACGTCCCGCTGGGACTCGATTGATATTGGCGAAAATCCCTCGGACTATAGTCCGAGGCTATCGAGATTTGTCGCTCGGGACGTGCGATTTATTACTTGTGATTCTAATAATGGCTGAATGAACGTAGGGTGGGTCAAGTTCGCGAGGTGACAGGTGGGTCGTCGCAAAACCGACGAACTCCACTCAACAACTGATTTTGATTCAAACCTTCAATCGCGAACGCCGACCCACCAGACAAATGGTTTTGTTTGACCCACCCTACATCAACTTATAAATCGCACGTCCCCCGCGACAGCAAATAGCGAAACTTCAAAAAATGTATGCGAGGGAACGTCGATCTTGATGCAGTCCCTCGCTCACGCTTCGGGTTGTTGTGATTTGCCGGGAAAAGCGACAACAGCGCAACGTCAAAACTGACGCTGTAGGGTCAACGCAGTGGGGGCAACATTGTGAGTCCCAAGGTGACTCGTTAGAATCAAACTGCAATCTCGGCTATCGAATCGTTCGTCGATCAACTGAACTTTGGAAAATGGTGGGCCGTCGCGCGCGGCGGAGGATTTGAGGAACGTATGCTGCTGTCGATCATCTTTTGCCCAGCGAGTCGATACCGATCGTTGTCACTGATTTCTTGTTTCTTGCTTGCCTTGCCTCTCAGTCTTGGTTGCAGAGACTCGGCCACGTATTGGCCCGATCCCAAGAAGGACGAGGCCCCTCTGCAGACAATGAAACGCGCGATCGACCAGGGCGATTGGCAGCGGGCTTACGAGTACACCGATGCCGTCCTGCTTCGCTATCCCGATGACATCGATGTGCTGATCGATCTTGCCAAAGTCGCGCATGTCAACGAACAACCTTCGCGAGCGGCAGACATTCTGATCCAAGCTTGTCGGGTTGAGTCGTTTGAGATGGAACCGCGGGTGCACCAGGCGATGGTCGCGATGATTTCCGCAGGACGACTGTTCGACGCGATGGACTTTTTGGCCGAAGCCATCCGTGCCCAACCCGATCACCATGAAATGCGACGGACGCTGTTCGATTTGTATGTGGGGACCGAGAACCGCAAAGCGAGTTTGCCGCATGGCCGCTTTCTGGTGCGGCAGCGGCAATTTGATCTCGAATTACTGAAGTCGTTGGGGAACACCGTCCGCCGTTCACTCGACCCAAAACCATTGGAAGAGGTAGCGTCGAGGAACCCGGATGATCGCCGCCCGATGATCGGACGAGCACGCATCCAATTTGACGAAGGCGATTTTGGCGGGGCCATCGATTTGCTGCGAGAAATCATTGAGGCTCATCCGTCGTTTGTGCCCGCGAATGCGTTATTGGCTCGATCCTTGGCGTCGGCGGGACGTTTCGATGAACTGCAGCAATGGGCCGAAAAACCCGTTGCGGGAATCGAAGAACAATCGAACTACTGGTTAGCCCTCGGCGATTGGGCGAGAGCGAAGCAGCAAGTCCCGCAGGCCGCTCGAGCGTATTGGCAGGCAACCCAGGCCGACGCGGATGTTGCCGAGTCGTGGACAAAATTGGGCGTTTCGCTCAAACAACTCGTTCAAAGTGGCAGCGAACTTCCGAAACAAACGATCGAATCGGTGGATCGCAGAGCCACACTGCTGAGCAAGTTCAATCAACAGAAGAATCGTTTCGAACGAACCGGTGAAATCTCACGCGAAATCGCCACCGACATTGCCGTGACGCTACGGGATCTGGGTCGATTGTGGGAGGCCGAGGCCTGGGCAGCTACCGCGACGACGCTGCCGGCCGACGATGCCGTGCCGGTTGAAAAGACGCGAAATCAGATCATATCGCTACTGCGAAACGACACGCCGTGGCAAACGACGCGGCAGCATCCCGAATTTGCAATCGATTTGTCCTACCTGCCCTTGCCTGGGATTGTGGCGTCATCCGCATCCGGCGATGCAGCCAACCTCGATTCACAACGGGCGACATCGGACATCGACGACGCGGATGCGACGCCGCCCAAGCTGCATTTAGTCAATGAAGCCTCGCTTCGCAATTTGAACTTTCTCGGCGCCACCGCCGACGACTTGGACCAGCCCGGCATTATGCTGCATGAAACGCTTGGCTGTGGTGGCGGGACGCTCGACTTTGACCTCGATGGATGGAGTGATCTGTATCTGGTGGCAGCCGGTGGAAAACCGCCTAAGGCTGACTCGGATTCCAACGCGTTGTTTCGTAATCTTGGTGGTACGTTCTCAGCAGTCACATCCGCTTCGGAAACGGGTGACACGGGCTTTGGCCAAGGGGTTGCTGTAGGCGATGTCAACGAAGATGGCTTTGCCGATCTGCTGGTTCTGAATTACGGCCCCAACGCGTTGTTGATCAACAACGGCGACGGGACATTTTCAAACGCGACCGGACGTTTGCCTGGCGAAGCGAATTCCGAGTCCTGGTCCACCAGTGGTGCGATCGCGGACTTGGACAACGACGGCATTTCGGACCTCGTGATCCTGCACTACTGCGCCGGGCTCGATCCGTCGGTCCAAGCCTGTGGGAATGAGAAAGAGGAAATACCTCGCTCGTGTTCGCCAATGAAGTTTCCCGCAGACCGAGATCGTTTTTACCGAGGCGTCGGCGATGGTTCGTTTATCGACGCGACCGACCTATGGGCCGCCGAACCGTCGGTTCGTGGCCGCGGACTTGGTGTCGTGGTGGGATCGTTTGATGATATCGCAGGATGTGACATCCTGGTCGCAAACGATATGACTCAGAACCACTACTGGCGTAGCAGTGGAGAGGCAACAAAATTCAAGCTTTCCGAGTCGGCGATTGCACTCGGATTAGCGGGCGATGATCGCTCGACGGCTCAAGGTTCGATGGGGATTGCGGCCAGCGATTTGGACCGCGACGGCGACATCGATTTCTACGTGACCAATTTCGATCGCGAATACAACACACTGTACGAACAAGTCAGTCCCGGTCAGTGGCAAGATCGCACGTCGCTACACGACCTGATTCAACCTACACTTCCGTTGGTCGGTTTCGGAAGCGCCGCTATCGACTTGGATCACGACGGACAGATGGAGTTGATTCTGACCAACGGTCACGTTGACATGTTCTCGCGTGAGGGCAAAAAATCGGTCTACGCGCATCCGATGCAGATTTTTCAGCTTGGAAAAGACAATCGCTTCGGATCGATGGAACCTGCTTTTGCGAGTGAGTATTTGGCGACCCCTCACGTAGGCCGAGCGTTATGGACGCTCGATGCAAACCGCGACCATCAAACCGACATCGCGGTCACGCACCAAACCGAACCGGTCGCGTTGTTGATCAATCGAAACAGTGCCCCGGATAACAATGCACTGGGAAGTTGGATCGAACTTGAATTGAGTGGCCAAGTCAGTGCCCGCGACGCAATCGGATCGAAGATCGAGATTCAGTGTGATGGCAATCGCTGGGTTACTGTTTTGACGTCTGGCGATGGCTACTTGTGCAGCAATGAGCATCTGTTGCGAATCGGTCTTGGCGACGTTGACGGCAACTGTGACATCACGGTGACGTGGCCCAATCAAACTCAACAGACGTGGTCGGGCTTGGCCCCAAAGCAGTGCTGGTTGCTGGTGCAGGATGCCGCTGAGGCATTCGAAAAGCGTTGAACGCCAATCGACTTGGGGGCTCCAAAGCCACAGTCAGCGGTGTGCCCTCACGCGCTCCGCGGCACTCTCTTGGCTGTTCATTTCGTTTGCCCCGTATTTGTGAGCCGTGGGCCGTAAGGCACCGGGTAATGGTGGGCCCCGGCCGCTCACGCGCGAGCGGCTCACTAAATCAACAGCGATAGCCGCGGGCCGCTAAAACGTTGGTATTGGCGCCAGATATTGGGGGTCAGTTTTTCTTCCGGCCCATACTGTAGTTACCTCTCCCCCAACGAAGTTGGTGGAGAGGTGGCAGAACACCAACACACCTAAAAATCACAACAAGCCCAAAGTTTTAGCAGTCCAGCGTAAGCCCACCGCCCTGGCGACGGTAGCGACATCAAGAGTAAAAATGCTCTCGAGCCCCTCGTCCAGCCACAGCAACACCCTCAAGCATGGGAGTGCAATCGCATTCATCCTGGTTGAAGCACACTAAACACTACTCTATAGAGGGCATGTGGACGCCTTTCCGGAAAGGAGATGGTGCATCCATTTGCCATTGTGTTACAATTAGTTACTGTTTGGGTTCGCTGACGGACGTATCGTCGCAACCAGGCGGCGGGTGCCACTGCGTAATCACGCCCCAAAAAACCATTTTCAACTGTTTTCAAGGAAATTATTAATGAAGCTTCCTCGACCTTCCAAGGGTTTTACCTTGGTCGAACTACTAGTGGTGATTGCTATCATCGGCGTACTGGTTGGACTACTTTTACCTGCCGTCCAAGCGGCTCGCGAAGCCGCGCGTCGAATGAGCTGCAGCAACAACGTCAAACAATTGGGATTGGGGCTGCACAACTATCACAGTGCCTATAACCAGATGCCCATTCATGGGGTGGGTACCGATGACGGTGCCAACGACAAACAAGATTGGTGGAGCAACTACAGCACGAATAATCACTGGCGTCTAAGTGCGTTGGTCGGGATGACCCCGTTCGTCGAGCAACAGGCGTTGTGGGAGAAAATTACCAATCCAAGTTCCGAGCGGACTGATGGTAACAATGGCGCTGCGATTGGAACGACAACCAATCCATGGCCTGCCATGGGGCCTACGCCGCAAGACATCCAGTATATTCCGTGGGCGACCGAACTACCCACACTTCGCTGCCCTAGCGATCCTGGGAGCGGCCTGCCATCGCTAGGCAGATCGAACTATGCATCCTGCATGGGAGATTCGCACTGGCGTGCCCAGCATGGCGAATTCGACCCCGACTTCGGTGCGACCGATAGCGGATGGGCGCAGGAATCACGCGCTGCCAACCGCGGGATGTTTGTTCGTCACAAATCGATGAAGTTTCGCGATGTGCTCGATGGCTTGTCCAACACCATCGCAATGATGGAAATGGCTACCGACCTAGGTGACAACGATATTCGTACACTTGGGCGAAAGCATCCAAACGGCCAAACTCCAGGACAGACCGATATTCGGGATAACCCGAGCACGTGTCTCGAATCGGGTATGATCGACCCACAGCGTCCTCAGTTTTGGATTTCGGGAGCCGCCAACGAATTTGACGCGATCACGAAAGGGCGAGGTTACCGCTGGGCTGATTCCCAAAACATGCAGTCGATGGCGTACACGATCTTGCCACCCAACGGTCCTATTTGCATGCCACACGACTCGAACGGCCCCGCGATTACGACCGGTTCAAGTCGTCACCAAGGTGGGATCCATGTGCTGATGGGCGACGGTGCGGTGAAATTCATCACCGATTCCATCGAAGCCGGGAACCAACGAAACCCTGTGGTGCGCAATGGTGGGACGGTTGCGAACAGCAACGTCCCTGGTGCTAAAAGTCCCTACGGTTTGTGGGGATCGCTGGGAACGCGTGCATCGAAAGAAACTATCAACTCTGAATTCTAATCCTGCGACGGATTCAGATCGAAGTTTGAATACTCTACGAAAAACCCCGGGCTTTAATCAGCTCGGGGTTTTTCTGTTGTCTTTCGACGCTGTTCGGTGAACGCCACCGAAATACGCTCGTTGCAAAACCCTTGTTCGACAACCGATTGCACCCGCGTCCCAAGCCTCTCCTTTTCTCGATCCGCAGGCGGGAGCCGGAATTCTAAAACTTTGCTGTTGTCGTGATTATTGGTTGTGCAATTTTTCAGCCACCTCTCCACCAACTTCGCAGACTGCTGATCTAGTTAGCCGTTTTGGCGCGAGTTCGACTGTCTCGCTTTTTTGTTTTTTCCGTAATTGTGAGCCGACGGCGCTAGCCGCGGGCCTTATGTTGCAAACGTTTTACCGAGCCGCGGCCCGACGCTAGCGAGTTCGGCTCACAAAATAGGACAGTCGAACTAGCGGGCTGCTGATTTAGTGAGCCGTGACGCGTGAGCGGCCGGGTCCCACGCCCTACCCGGTGCCTTACGGCCCACGGCTCACAACTACGATTTACATTTCGATTAAATCAACAGCCCGCTAGCCACGGTTCCGTCACTATCCAACCGGGGCTAGCGACCAAACGCAATGCCGTGAAGCATTTTCTGAGTCGTGTTTTTGCCAAGTCATCACACCCCGAACGCGTAAGCGAGGGACCGCGTCAAGACCGACGTTCCCTCGCTTATGCATTTTGAAGTTGGGCTATTTGCTGTCGCGGAGCGACATATTTCGATAGCCTCGGACTTTAGTCCGAGGGATTTTCGCCAATATCAATCGAGTCCCAGCGGGACGTTTTGTGACTTGATCGTTCGCCACAGAACGTCGCTCCGCGACTTGGTAACAATTTCAGAGCCGAAACCTTGGACTAAAGTCCAAGGCTATCCCACTAAGTGCCTCCGGCACAAAAACAGCAACTTCAGAACTTACGCATTCGGGTTATGAAAAAAGCTTCACCGTGTTGGCCCATACGGCAAACAAGTGGTGTTCGCTACGCCCAAACCACCGGCTAATTGCTAAAATCTCGATCGGGATTGGTCCCAAGAAGATGTGTAGGATAACGAGGGCTCTTTTGTGGGCAACGCACTTCACCTGAGGCAACCACCTCATCTTTTTTTGATCGGCAGGCAGGAGCCTAACGCCGTGAACGATATCGTAGCGGAACTCGTCAAGAGTTTCGGGGTATCTTGCTGCGGGACGAAAGTCTTGACGACTTCCGCTACGCCATAGAAGCACGAAGTTAGCTACCAGAAAATCGATCACGGCGGTGGGTAGGAGCCTGGGAACCAGATAGCGGCAAGCGACTCGATTTACGGCAACCCGCAATCCTGAGTTGCCATTTTCTCATCAACTCGAACCTCCGACGCCTTCTTATTTACGACGTTGGGAAAACATTAAACCTCCATAAACCGGAATCGCTGACCGCCCCCTTTCGCTCCCCCACCTCCAACCTGTCCGCTTACGCACACTTTTGCTCCCACGACCTTTCTGGCTTTCCATTTCCAGAACTTAAAGTCGCGAAACATTTCGCGTAACGGCACTCAATGCCTGCCCCCTTCTACAGGGTCATAGCACACATGACATACATTAGCCTACACTCAGTGGCTACTCATCTTCCCTACCGATGATCCTACGCCAGTGCAGTGGCGGGTACTGAGACATCTTTGTGGTGGGAACCACTTTTCTATTTTGATTGGAGCGCATCAATGAAACGTCACGGACCTTCTGAAGGTTTCACCCTTGTCGAACTGCTGGTAGTGATCGCCATTATTGGCGTGCTGGTCGGATTGCTTCTACCAGCAGTACAGGCGGCACGCGAAGCCGCCCGCAGAATGAGTTGCAGCAACAATGTCAAGCAACTTGGCTTGGGCCTTCACAACTATCACAGCGCCTACAACCAGATGCCGGTTCATGGGACCGGTACGGACGATGGTAGCGTCAACAATCAAAACTGGTGGAGCAGTTACACTACGAACAACCACTGGCGTCTGAGTGCATTGGTCGGAATGACCCCGTTCGTCGAGCAACAAGCGTTGTGGGAGAAGATCAGCAATCCAAGTTCCGAGCGGACGGATGGGAACAACGGTGCTGGGATTGGCACCACGACCAATCCATGGCCCGCAATGGGACCGACTCCTCAAAACATCCAATACACCCCCTGGGCCACCGAACTCCCCACACTTCGCTGCCCGAGCGATCCTGGGACGGGACTGCCTTCATTGGGTAGATCGAATTATGCCTCCTGCATGGGTGATTCTCACTGGCGTGCCCAGCATGGATATCTTGACCCAGACTCGGGGCCTACCAACAGCGGTTATGCTCAGGAATCTCGCGCAGCCAATCGTGGCATGTTTGTTCGTCACAAATCGATGAAGTTTCGCGACGTGCTCGATGGTTTGTCCAACACCATTGCGATGATGGAGATGGCCACCGATTTGGGCGATGATGATACCCGCACGCGTGCGAAAAAGCATCCGAGCGGCCAATCGGGTCAGAACGATATCCGGGACAATCCAAGTACGTGCATCGAGTCAAACATGATCGACCCTCAGCGTCCTCAGTTTTGGATTGCAGGTAGTATGGAAGGGGCAACAAAAGGTCGAGGTTACCGCTGGGCCGACGACCAAAATATGCAGTCGATGTCGTTTACAATCTTGCCACCCAATGGCCCGCTCTGCATCCCCCACGACTCGAACGGACCGTCGATCACAACGGGCTCCAGTCGTCACCAAGGCGGGATTCATGTGCTGATGGGCGACGGAGCGGTGAAATTCATCACCGACTCTATCGAAGCGGGGAATCAGCGAAATCGAGTGGTTCGCAAGGGCGGAACCGCTGCGAACAATAATAACCCAGGTGCTAAGAGTCCCTACGGTCTATGGGGATCGCTGGGAACACGTGCATCGAAGGAGACTATCGACGCTGAATTCTAAGCCTGCGACCGATTCACGTCGACGCTTGAATACATTTGGAAAAACCCCGGGCTCTAATCAGCTCGGGGTTTTTCTATGGTTTTTCGGCACTGTTCGGTGACCGCCACCAAGAAACGTTCGTTACAAAACTCTTGCCAGGGGACGCACTGCACCCGAGGGAAACCTTGGTAGGAAGATGGAGGTAGGAAGATGGGACAACTCAGGCCGGAGCCTAACGCCGTGAACGATTTTCTGGTAGCTACCTTCGCCAGAAGGTGGTGATTTGCGTTGGACGTCAACAATCCACGCTCCGGCGAGCGTAGCTACGAAACGCAAACGCTGTAATTTGCAGCGTAATAATCGTTCACGGCGTTGGCAAGGAGACGGCGTTGGCAAGGAGCCTGGGAACCAGATAGCCGCACGCGACTTGTTGCATACGGCAACCCGCAATGCCGAGCAGCACTTTTTTTACCGCCTCAACTCTCCAAGACCGCCCAAGCCATTCTTATTAGCGAATGCTGGAACACAACAAACTTCCTCAAGCCGCAACTGCTGCCTGCCCCCTTTCGCACACACCGCTTTTTTCTGATCGCCTACGCACACTTTCGTCCTTCTAGCCCTTCTGGCTTTCCATTCGACGAAACTGAAAACGCAAAACACTTCGCGAAACCGCAAACTGTGCCTGCCCCCTCCTGCGGGGCTATGGTCTTTATACTTACCGCTAATGTACAATTAGCGGTTACTTCTATTCCCGGCGAACGTTTCGTCACCACCGCAATGTGGATGCACAACCATCCTCGTAGCGGGATTTACTTTTCTTTTTTCATTGGAGTTTATCAATGAAACGTCATGGACTTTCTAAAGGTTTCACCCTTGTGGAACTACTGGTCGTGATTGCGATCATCGGCGTGCTGGTGGGATTGCTTCTACCAGCGGTACAAGCGGCGCGTGAGGCCGCCCGCAGAATGAGTTGCAGCAACAATGTCAAGCAACTTGGCTTGGGGCTTCACAACTATCACAGCGCGTACGGGCAGATGCCCGTTCATGGTGCTGGTACTGACGACGGTAGCGATAATGGTCAAAATTGGTGGACCGGTTACACCACAAACAACCACTGGCGTCTGAGTGCGTTGGTAGGGATGACCCCGTTTGTCGAGCAACAAGCGTTGTGGGAGAAGATCACCAATCCAAGTACGGAACGAACCGATGGCGCGGTCCAATCACCAGCTTGGCCAGCGATGGGGCCTACTCCCGACAACATTCAGTACACCCCATGGGCTACCGAGCTTCCTACGCTTCGCTGTCCCAGCGATCCCGGAACGGGCCTGCCGTCCCTAGGCAGATCGAACTATGCATCTTGCATGGGTGATTCTCATTGGCGTGCACAGCATGGAGATTTTGACCCAGACGTTGGCGCTACGAACAGCGGTTATGCGGAAGAGTCGCGAGCGGCCAACCGCGGCATGTTTGTTCGTCACAAGTCGATGAAGTTCCGTGACGTTCTCGATGGCCTGTCCAATACGATTGCGATGATGGAAATGGCCACCGATTTGGGTGACGATGATACCCGCACGATCGGGAAGAGGCATCCGAACGGCCAAGCGGGCCAGAACGACATTCGGGACAATCCAAGTACGTGCATCGAGTCCAATATGGTCGATCCACAGCGTCCTCAGTTTTGGATTGCAGGCAATATGGAAGGGGCGACAAAAGGGCGAGGTTACCGCTGGGCCGACGACCAAAATATGCAGTCGATGGCGTACACAATCTTGCCACCTAACGGCGCGGTTTGTATCCCCCACGATTCAAACGGTCCTTCGATTACGACAGGCTCCAGTCGTCACCAAGGCGGGATCCATGTGTTAATGGGCGATGGTGCCGTTAAATTCATCACCAGCTCTATCGAAGCGGGCAACCAGCGAAACCCAGTGGTCTATATCAGTGGTAACGCTGCCAACAACAATGCCCCGGGTGCCAAGAGTCCCTACGGTTTGTGGGGATCGTTGGGAACACGTGGATCGAAGGAAACCATCAACGCGGAATACTAAACCTGCGATCCGTTCGCGTTGAATCTTGCTAACTCTACAAAAAACCCCGGGCCTTAATCAGTCCGGGGTTTTTTCGTGATTTTTCTACCTAAACTTTCACCTACTTATCGGTGCTCTCGTTCATCCCTGCGCTTTCGGCAGCGACAGCAGCTTCGTACTCAGCGATTGCTGCCGCATCCGCGTCCTCAGCAATATTCTTGGGCGCTGAAGAACCACCGCAGCCAGGCAAGACGCAGAACGAGAAAAGTGTGGCTGCAACCAAGACGGACAGTCGACTCATAAGATTTCCTTTGTTTTGTAAATTCACTGGCTTCGAAAGCTCTCAGTATAACAATACTTCAAGCCTTGGCGAGTGTTGTGAATTGGAACACTAGACCTCGGTTTGCCACTCTTTCGTCGCCGGGACTTAAGGGGTCCAATTCAATATCCAGTGTATTAAATTGCGTAAGCAGATAGGTAGGAATCATTGGGGGAAATCCCGTTAGCCGTCTGGGCCAACGCTGTATAGCATTTTTCCTTATAGGGTTTGCGCTGATTTAGCGTAGCGGAAGTCGTCAGGACTTTCGTTTGATGACGTCTGGTCCCCAAAACTCTTGACGAATTCCGCTATAGGAAATGCTTCAAAGCGTTGGCCAAAACGGCCAATTTACTGAAAGACTCCTGCCTAACTGCTTAACATCTGTGCGACGATGGTCTCTGCAAAAAAAACAGTTTCAACGGAAAGCCAGTTTCAACGGAAAGGTCGAGATCGATAATGAGGGCAGCGATATACGGCGAATTCGCCAAACCACTGACGATTGAAACCGTAGCCGATCCAACGCCGACAAAACAGGGAGTAGTGATCCGCGTCGAGGCGACGGGACTTTGCCGTAGCGACTGGCATGGATGGATGGGGCACGACCCCGACATCCGCTTGCCTCACGTTCCCGGCCACGAACTTGCTGGCGTGGTCGAAGCCGTTGGTAATCATGTCACTCGCTGGAATATCGGTGACCGAGTCACGCTGCCATTTGTTTGCGGTTGCGGAAGCTGCTGCCAATGCGCGGCGGGTCAGCAACAGGTTTGCGATCGACAATTTCAACCTGGATTCACGCATTGGGGATGTTTTGCTCAGTACGTTGCGATCGACTACGCCGATGCCAACCTGGTCGGGTTACCGGAGGAGATTGATTTTGAAACCGCCGCCAGTTTGGGATGTCGGTTTGCGACCGCGTTTCGCGCCATTGTTGATCAAGGCAAGGTAAGTGCTGGGCAATGGGTCGCCGTCCACGGGTGCGGCGGTGTCGGGCTTTCCGCAATCATGATTGCTAACGCCTTGGGGGCGAACGTGATTGCGATCGACATCCGCGATGACAAACTTGATTTTGCGAGATCGATCGGCGCGGCCCAAGCGGTCAATGCGACGACTGTCGAAGATGTTGTTGCGACGGTGCGAGGCATCAGCAAAGGAGGTGCTCACGTTTCGATTGATTCGCTGGGAAGCCCGACGACGTGTTTCAATTCGATCGCTTGTTTGCAAAAGCGAGGCAAACATATTCAGGTTGGCCTGATGCTTGCCGATCACAAACATCCTAGCATCCCGATGGACGCCGTGATCGCAGGCGAACTCGAGATCCTCGGCAGCCACGGGATGCAATCGCATCGCTACCCAGCGATGCTGTCGATGATTCAGTCTGGCAAGCTCACTCCGCATAAACTGGTTGGAAATACAATCAGCTTAGAGGAATCGTTGACAGCCCTTGTCGAAATGGATCGCTATCCAGACGTCGGCGTCACCGTGATCAACAAATTCAGCTGATGCCTCCGAGACAATGATCGAAGCAAATGGCGACTGTGGTTTGGTAGGAAGATGGAGGTAGGAAAATGAAGATTTGCGGAAGCCTGGTGTGACGCCAGCTAGCTGCAGCGTTTCCATCGGGCCGCGCCCAACCAAACCGTAGCTAGTGTCGGCAGACGGTGGGGATGCGTTAGAAACACTCTACGCTTTGGCGAACGTAGCAACAGAATGCAAAGCCTGTAATTTGGCGTCTCTAAATGCTTCACAGCGTTAAGTTTTGGCGCTAGCCACAGAATTGTCACCATCCAACCGGGGCTAGTAATTGACTGCTAAAACTTTGGTGTTGCCATCAAATATTGGGAGTAACTTCTTCTTCCGGACTATCGAGCAGTTACCTCTCCACCGACGAAGTCGGTGGAGAGGTGGCAGAAAAGTTGCGCATCCAAAAAATCATGACAACACCAATGTTTTAGCGGCCCGCGGCTAGCGCCGTCGGCTCACGAATCCGGGTCAACGAAAAAATTGGACAGCGAACTAGCGGGCTGTTGAGTTAGAGTTTCTTGAACTTCTAACGCAACAGGATCCAATACCCTCATCATATGCTTCGCATCCGAAGAGAGAGAGTGAATCCGGCGTCCCCATCACGGCTCGAGATCCGTTATGCTGTGGTCACTCTCGCCCAAAGCGCCCCGCCACTCAATAGACTTTGTTAACGCCCCACCGCTGACAAAAAACGCTAAAATCCCGCCTATGACTGTTCACCAAGATTCGCTGCGTCGTGGCGATCCGGAATTGCATCACGCCGCCAGTAGCGTTCGCATGCGAGTCGTTGCGGTCAGCGTGCTGATGGCATTTATGCTGTATCTCGACCGGGTCTGCTTGGGCGAGATCGTCAAAAGCAACTCCTTCCTCGGCGATTTTCCGGACGCCAGTAAAGAAGAGATTGGCGAGGTGCTCGGCGCGTTCTTCTTTGCCTACGCCCTTTTCCAAGTCCCCTCGGGGTGGGCCAGCGATCGGTTCGGCGGCCGTGTGATGCTGACATTCTATATACTTGCCTGGTCTTTGTTGACCGGATTGTCGGGCATGGCCGGTACACTCGCCGGACTGTTGATGGCCAGACTCGCGTTTGGTGTCGTCCAGGCCGGTGCGTATCCAACCAGCAGTGGAGTGATTCGCCGCTGGTTCCATTTTCGCAATCGGGCGATGGCGAGCTCGTTCGTGTCGATTGGCGGCCGGTTGGGTGGAACGCTCGCACCGTTTCTGACCACGCTGCTGATTCTGCAGCTCAGCAGTTGGCGATATGTGTTGTATTTGTACAGCTTCGTGGGAATCGTTGCCGCCGCGGCGTATTGGATCGTCGTCCGCAACCGTCCCGAAGATCACCCGCGAGTCAATGCAAACGAAATTGAACTAATCGGCGAACTCGACACTGCCGAACCCAAACCAGATGCACGCGACATCCTGCCAATGTTATGGGCGATCATCAAAAGCCGTTCGCTGTGGCTGAATTCGATTGCCCAATTTTGCTTGGTGTTTGGCTGGGCTTTTTTGATCACCTGGCTACCCACCTATCTGAAAGAAGAAAAAGGGGTCGAATCGTTTCTGGGGTCACTGATGGTAACCGGCGTGCTTGCGATTGCGATCCCGGGGCAATTGATCGGAGGTTGGCTCGGCAATCGAGCCGTCCGGTCGCTCGGGCATCGCTGGGGACGCATCGCCCCGTTGAGTGCGACCTGCTTTCTAGCAGCACTTGCTTACGTCGGATGCTCGAGTTTTGATTCGGTCTGGATGATCGTTGCCTGCTGTGCGATGGTCTCGCTGATGACTGACATTGGAAACCCCACGGTGTGGGCGTTCATGCAAGATGTTGGCGGACGCAACACCGCTGCGGTCTTTGGCTGGGGCAACATGTGGGGCAACTTTGGTGCGGCCGCCAGCGCGATCGCGGTGCCACGATTGATGACGATGGGCCGATCCGTTGACGGAATTTCGACCGATGGGCAATCGCTTGTTTTTCTCACCTGTGCGGGCATGTACTTGTTGGCGGGAATTGCCATCTTAGGTACCGACGCCACCAAACTGATTCGCGAGCCTGAAACCACTCTGGAAAACTCCTAATATGAAAATGATCTTCGATGCGCATCTCGACCTCAGCCTGAATGCACTGGAATGGAACCGCGATTTGCGGCAACCGGTAGCGAAAATTCGCGAAACCGAGCGACCGCTACCGCCACGTTTGAATGGTCAAGCCGCCGGCACCGTTTCGTTGCCTGAGATGCGTCGCGGCGGCATCGGGTTGTGTGTGGCGACTCAGATCGGTGGCTGCATGAAGCCTCGGTCGTATGTTGCCAATTGGGAGTCGCCCTCGCAAGCGTGGGCGATGACGCAAGGACAATTGGCCTGGTATCGCGAGATGGAACGACTTGGTGAGATGGTGCAAATCACGGATCGCGATGGCCTTGAAACGCACTTGCTGCGCTGGGATGATCCCGTTGCTGCAGCGGAGCGAAACGAACCAATCGGCTACGTTTTGAGTCTCGAAGGATCCGATTCCATCGTGACGCTCGATCACCTCGAACTCGCATGGCAAAATGGGCTGCGCGCCCTCGGCCCCGCACACTACGGCATCGGACGTTACGCGATGGGGCATGACGTGCAGGGAGAATTCCCGGCGAGTGGAATCGAACTGGTCCGCAAGATGGATCAGCTTGGCATGATCCTGGACGTGACGCATTTAAACGAGCCATGTTTCTGGCAAGCGATCGAAATCTACGAAGGCCCGGTGTGGGCAAGTCATCAAAATTGCCGCGCGATCGTGGATGATGTTCGGCAATTCAGTGACGAACAAATCAAAGCGATAATCGATCGCGATGGCGTGCTCGGTGCCGCCTTTGACGTCTGGATGGTCGTGCCGGGGTTTGTTCGTGGTCAATCGACCCCCGATTCCATTGGCGTCACGATGCAGCATATCGCTGACCACATCGATCATATCTGCCAGTTGGCGGGAAACACAAAGCATTGTGGAATCGGCAGCGATCTGGACGGTGCTTTTGGCCGCGAGCAATCCCCCAGCGACCTTGATACGATCGCGGATCTACAATCGCTCGATTCGATACTGGCCAATCGTGGTTACAGCGATGACGATGTGTCGGCGATCTTTCACGGTAATTTTCTGCGGGTGTTACGACAGGCTTTTGGCTAAGCCGTGGGCGTTGCGGGCGACTGGAGGCAAAAGGGCATTATCGCGTTCGTTGCTGTGCCCCTCGTTCCGCTGTATCTTAAGCAAGTAGGTCGAGGATGATTGGTAATTGCACGTTTGTCCTCACGCCGCATGCGGCCACATCCCCACAAGGTATCCCATTATGAGAATCGTCATCCACGCTGGTCTCTTGTTTGTGCTAGCTGCACCTGTTGGCTGCGTCCCATCGAGTTCGACATCCGACACGACGGCTTCCTCAACGCCAGGCGTCACGGCCGAAGAGGCGACACCTCGTGAGACGGTCGGCAAGACGACTCAGAATGTATTGGATCTGGAACAAGCTTTGCAAGATGGCGCGGAGGTGGCGAGCACCAAGATCGAATCGAAAAACCCGCTGATGATCAACGCGGAAGCCTATCGAACTTCGGTTGGAAAGATCGGCGGGATGGGGGTCGAGCACGCAATTCAACTTCGCAATGCTCAGAGTATTCAAGATCCCAAGCCGCTAACACACGAAGTGTTTATGGCCGAGATCATCAAGCCGGACCAACCCGATGGAATCCGATTGCCGATGCTGCCCTATTACCAAGAATATACGTGGGATCAAGCGAATCAAAAATTGGTCGTGGTCGATTTCCCCGCTAGAAAGGCCGAACGCGAAAAGCAACGTTAAAAATGTTCATATCAAGTTGGTTGCATAAGTACATACAAGTAGAGCAGCCGTCGTGATGTGAGCCGACGGGGTTAGTTCGACTGTTGATTTAGTGAGCCGTGACGCGTGAGCGGCCGGGTTCCACGCATTACCCGGTGCCTTACGGCCCGCGGCTTACCACTACCGTTTACACTTCGATTAAATCGACAGCCCGTCAGCTGCGGGCCCGTCGCTTTTGTTGAGACATGCCCACGGCTGGTGCTGCGTTGTAGCTTGATCGTTGGGTAGCGAAACTCGCGTGAGAGTTTCGTCGTGTCCAGAGATTCAACGAAAGTCTTGACGACTTCCGCTACGACCAACCCTAATTTTAAGCCCTGACAAAACACGAACGCAATTTGACAAGTGACGTGGGATTCAAGCCGTAGCTACGTGGGAGAGATGGGAATGAGTGAAGAAGACGTACCTGCTGCAGTCGCCGTGTTTGATGCGGACGGCTGCCATTTCATCAGCTCACTCGATCCCGATACGGTGTTGACGTTGTTTGCGGTCGCATCGGAGGATCCGCACAACTGGGACGAGATGATCGACTTCTGGCCGCGATACCGCACGCCTGTCGTTTGCGAATTCCTTAGTGGATTGCCCGTCCAAAAAGTCGACCAGGCAACTGCGATGAAAACGATTCGGCAGACCGACGGCTGGTTGGTGCTGGATCTGATTCAAAAACGGCTGATCACCGGCCGCAGTGTTCCCAAGATTGGTCGCGACGAAGCGTTTTCGATGGGCGAGGACGACAATAAAGATGATCCATCTTTCCCCCTCAGCATTCATTTGCCGCCGTGGTGGGAATTGCACGAACAGGTTGACGCCGACGTGGTTGATGCCGTTCGGGAAACTCCGATCAACAAACCGCACGTTGACCGCGATGTACTGTATGGCGATCCGCTTCTCGAGGACATTGCCTGGCGCGTGCTGGACACTGTTCGCAGTGAAGCGTGGCTGAACAGCGACGCGGTCCACGACCCCCGAAGCCGCGATCCGTTTACCATCGCGGTGCATCGCGATTGGTTGATGACGTGCCGCGAAGACCTTGACGGCCGGATACCCCGCCAATTGCTGCACGGGGGGCACCGATGGATCGGTCTTCTAGTTTGGGCACAACAGCTTCGACTGCTAGAAGGCGCTCCGGTCGTGGCCGCACCAACCGACATATTCGGTTACGAGACCGCACCGATGAGCGACGAGGAAATGGTCATATATTTTGACCTTTGCCGCGAACTCGTCGACGCAGCGTGGGATTGGTGTACAAGCGAACGGGGGCTACACGCTCTGCAATATGAATCCGATTGCCAATTGCAATTGATTCAGTGGCTTGGTGAGGTGAAACAGCAGTGGCTTAACGCTCCGTTTGAAGGTGGCTCGCCGCCGAGCTTTATAATCGAGTACAGTCGACGACGCGTGCCTCGCAGCGCCGGAGTTCCGATCGCGGGCATGACGCGGCAAGAAGATAAGGAGCCGCATGTTGCCGATTGCGATTGCCCGATTTGCAGCATGATGGCCGATGGCGTTTTCGGCGTGGGCTTTGTCGGACTGGATGGGCACCATTTAGAACTTGATAACGAGTTCGCGTTCTCGATGTTCGAAACACGCGAAGAGTGGGAAGAGGATCAGAGAAGTCACGCAGAATTCTCAAAAGAATTTGAGCGTGAAACTTCGGGAGGTTCCGACGAGAGCGAAAGCGAACTGGACGAATTCGAATCAGTCTGGTCAGGAAACGTTTCAGATGAACCGATCCCGGGCGATCCATACGACCATTTGAAGATGGCTTTCTTGCTTTCGGAAATCATCTCGGAAATGGAATCGCTGCCACAGGCTGATGACGAAATCCCCACTCTCAACGAGCGGTTTCGCGACTATCGCAATTGCGATGATGATGACCAACTCGTTCAAACCGCAGAACGCTTGAAACATTACCTGCAATTCCTGGCGGATCAACACCCGGAATTAACAGGAAAGTCGGCCGATTTCCAAAGCCGTATCGACGAACAACTTCGCCAATGAATCTCAGGTGCATCGCCACGCCACTCCGGAGGCTGCACTGACAATGCGATAGACCGATGGCGTGTCGGGCTGAATTCGGTTTAGCCGAACGTCAAATAGGCAAGCAATCCGAGTTGAAACAGCGTGATCCCAGATGTGACGCAATGCCAACTATGAAATCCGCTGCGAAATAGTTGTAACAGTACGCCGAGCACGGTTAACGTTCCCAACGTTTTTCCGATCACAAAGAAACTGAAGAACGTCGGTTCCATTTTCAACAAGGCTAAGCAAATCGGATTCTGCTCCATCATGAAAATCGTTTCCGAATGCACAAATACAAGCAACATGTCGTAGCACGAGATCAAGCCGATCACTGTGCAGCAACACGTGAAATACATTGAACGAAACCATGCAGGAAGCGTTGGCCACCCTTTTGAAACTCCGACATATTCCAATGTGGGAAATACGTTCGACATCATGTCTCTCTCCATTTAGTTGAAGTGAAAACGTGGTGAGGCATTGGACTACCAAGACCTTGTAAAAAGAGCGAAGCCCTTCAGTGTTTTGGTGGAGTACGCACATGCCGTGCCAGTCACACTCGACGGAGGTGAGCGTCCCCTTATCGTCGTCAAGCGGTAATCATCAACAACATTCAATTCTGAGAAGCGTAATGCTGCCTCAAATCGCCCCCTGCACTGCTGCAGAAATTGGCAATTATCGCAATGAAACGCTAGCATCTAAGCCGACTTGATCGCGTAAAACGCAGGAAAAAGCAGCGTTTGCCAGGCGATAGA
The DNA here is from genome assembly GCF_052161655.1 of Novipirellula methanifontis. Lineage (GTDB taxonomy): Bacteria > Planctomycetota > Planctomycetia > Pirellulales > Pirellulaceae > Novipirellula. The sequence continues at coordinate 2,296,301 of NZ_CP197418.1, read as the reverse complement.
GCGACTTGCCCGAAAGCCAGGCAGTGGCGATTGCGAGTTGCAGTGGCGAGGGACTTTGCTGGGGATAAGTGGGGCGTGGGGAAAGAGATGTGGGTTTGATAGCCAGGGGGCGAATCGCCGCCCAAGGCAAATCGGCGATGTTAACCATAGAGTTGCGAAAGATTGGAATTGGATTGAGTCACTATGCTTGTCGAAACCCTTGGCGGCTTGTTGATTTAATCCAAATGCAAATCGCAACGGTGAGCCGTGGGCCGTAAGGCACCGGGTAGTGCGCGGGCCCCGGCCGCTGACGCGTCACGGCTCACTAAATCAACAAGCCGTTGGCGAGTTTCGCTACGAGAGGCCTTGCACACGATGACAGGCTGGAAGCCTATCCCACATTCGGAACGTGATATGCTGATGCATCCACGTTGTACCTGCTTTTCTATCACACTCCTCTTGATTGCGATGACCTAATCACATGAGCATCTTGGCTGATTTCAAAAAGTTCGCATTGCGTGGCAATATGATCGATCTGGCGATCGGTTTCACTGTCGGTGCCGCGTTCACCACGGTGGTCAAGTCGTTGGTCAACGACATCATCATGCCACCGATCGGATGGATTACGGGGAACGCCAACTTTTCCGATTTGTTTTGGGTACTGCATGTCCCAAAAACTGCGACGGTTCCCGAAACAGGTTTCAAAACATTGGAGTCAGCTCAAGCCGCTGGCGCCGTCACCATCAACTACGGCATGTTTTTTAACACTTGCTTCTCGCTAGTCATTGTTGCTCTTGCGATGTTCTTGATCATCCGTGCCGTCAATCGCGTGGACGAAGAGCTTGATGAACGCTTTGGCGAACCCAAGCCATCCGAAGAGCCGTCGGACAAGAAGTGTGACTTTTGTCGCTCGACGATTCCGTTTCGTGCGATCCGATGTCCGCTATGCACCTCGGAACTAACCGTTCCGACCGTCAGCGATTCCGGTAAACCCGCCGAGCGACCGGCCACGTAACAGGACGTTTGTTTGCAATCGTTTAAAGTGCTTCACCTTGTGCGAAACTTGTTTTGGAGAAGTCAGAACGAGCGGAGCAAGTTCATCGGTGGGGCATCGGAGTGTTACAGATGACAACGTGCAAGTTCCACGTCACCAGGCCCTCCCCGGAAATCTCGCTGAAGGCTCGATTTCCGACCCTCCCAACTTTGTTAGGAGGGTGAAGCAAGTTGTTACGCAATCCAACAAGCAGCGAGGCTGCGACTCACTCAGACGCAACCTCGTGCGACTTCATTCGCAATCGCACCAACAAGTCGTTGAGGGCATCACGAGCGGATGGCATCTCAGGTAGCTGCGAACGTTCGTACTCAGCTTCCAACATCGCGGTCAGCCGTTCGTATTCGGACTCGTAGAACGCCAAGTCGGCCGAGACGAGTGTCGCCTTTTCGGGACCTTCCAATTTTTGACGCATCAAGTCGTCTAGGTACGAAAGCTTCGCACCCTCGTTCAATGTTCCCAAATTGGCTTCGACTACGCCGGTTCGCATTAGGTGGATCCCGGTCAGCAGCACTCGGAAAACGTACAGCAGCGGTTTAACCCGTGGCGGCGATTCCTTGTGAAACAATCGCCACTGCGTTGCACCGAAGCCGAGATAGTGATGCGCATGGTGCCGCGTGATGCAATCGGCTGCGATCGTCTTCAATTCTTCGTGCTCGGGCGTCGTCGACACCACCAGCGGCGAAAAGATTTGTTCGAGCACGTAGCCATTGCGGCGCAGCATCAGCCTGAAGAATTTAGCCGCATCATGCGTCACCAAATCAATCTCCAGTCCGTCGTAAATGCCTTCCTTCTCGACAGTCTCTCGCCCCACTTCTAAACCGAGCACGGTGGATAGCGGAAGCAAGTGCACGCCACGAAGATCGAAGTCGGAATCAGGAGACGGAAAACCATACAGATGCGCCCCACTGATCGTGGCAAACACAAGCGGAAACGGATGTATCCGCACATGCTTCATCATCTGTTCCTGTGGGATAGGCATCCTGCCTGTCATCGGATTCCCTTCCCCGGTGCTCTTTTCCGTAATCCTGTTTTCCCGCTCATCTGCCATCTCAATCCTCCGGTAACTGTCTTCGATTCACGTCGACTTCCCTTTACAGCTTTTCTGCCTACCTGCTTACCCGATCACGGCAACTCGATCTGCATTGCCCGTCGACGTGCATCGACAAGAAACGCATTGGCTCGTTCGTAATCAGGCCGGTCAGGCAGCTTCGTCGACTTGAACGCCGATTCGAATTCCGTTTGCAGTTCCTTACGCCATCGATCTGCATCCGCAAACGACATCTCACCTCGTTTGATCCTAAGCAATGCCTCGCGATGCTCGCCCACCTCGACCCGCACGACACCTTCGCGAAGCACGTAGGTCCCCGACATCAGCAATCGCACCAAATGCATGACATGTTTCCATTTCACGCGTCCTTGGTTTCGGATATCGGTTTGCATTTTTTTGAATTGCGACGCGACGTAGCCTGAATAGGTTTGGAAAACCAGTTTGGACAGAAACGCGTCTCGCATCTGAAGCAACTCGCGGCCAAGCGGTGACACCGATTCCACGATGGGCGAATAGAGACACTCCAACACGTTGGGGTTCGCCTTGAGCGCCAAGATGATGAACTTCTGCAACTCCCAATAAACCTCTTGCGTCTCGTCGTTCTCTAACTGCTCGGGCACACCGTAGAGTGACCATTGCAATTCCGCAGGCGGCAGATAGATACCACGTCGATCGGTATCCGAGGCGTGATCGTCGAGTCCGTAAGCCCGCGAACCGATCACGCAGCGATAGATCACGCGGTCGTACAATCCCGCACTCATCAGCGGCGAGGTATCATCGCGAATCGACTGGCTCTTGTACTCCGACAATCGGATCATTTGGTCGTGATGAATCGGAGCTTCGAAACCGTCTGCAAATTTCACTCGGTATGCATGCGTGCGGTCGATGGGACAGCGTACGATCACGCCGACGGCACCGGCCGGGTGCGCCACGCGGTCGTTCACGGTCATCACGTCCTTTTGAGCCACCACCTGAGTGCCGGCCGAATAGATCAACGTTCCAGTTGTTTTACGGTTCACTTCAAAAGTTCTTTGGTGATTTTGGCGGTGATCGTGACTGCGATTGCCGTGGCGACCGAGAAATCGTGGGCGTCAATCGCGGTTTGATCGCTCGCCGCGGCCGTCTGATATCCGACATTCTACGGCATCGGTGTCAGCATCATCACCGACGAATCCTGGACCACCGCGTCGTTGATGGTCTCTATCGCCGGCCTGACGTTGGCGATGGCTACGATTCATGGCAACACGAACCAATCGCCCGCCACCAATCGGGTGACACCGATAAGCAAGACATCGGCAATCGCAGGGACGTTCACTCAAACCGCAATCCAGTTGGACCTTTCTCGCCTATTCGTTGGATCACGCAGGCCAGACCGTTCGGTTATCGATAAGTTTTCGATTAACTTAGGTGTTCAGGCACGTTCGAGCTAAACTACGAAATGCGACCGCTCTTTTGCCGAGGAACGGTCGGCAACGATTACGACTCCTCTGACGACCCTCGTCCCAAGATCGCGTCCATGGTTCTGAAACACCACTTCTCTCTCGCTCTGGTCACCTTTGCCATCGTTGGCATCCTCAGCGGCATGACAGTGGCGGAGTTGGGGGCACAGGAATCGACGCCGCGAATCGAACCGATGCAACTGCGAGCGGACGACGCTCCAATGCGTGCGCTTCGCAAAGCGGTCCCGGGGTCGCACGTAAAAGTGTTTCTGCCCAGTCTGCCGTATCTGTACACCTCGCACGCGATCAACGGGGCGATGATCAAACCGTCTGACAATGCTCAGGGGTGGGAATATGACATGGCCGTTTCTCATCGCCAGATCGACGAAACGACCTATGAATTTCAACTCCGCAAAGGAGTCCGATTTCAAGACGGCAGTCCCTTTGACGCGGACGCGGTCGTCGCAAACATGGATGCCTTTAAAAAGCAACCGACGACCTATAGCAAGATCGATCAAGTGTTTGACTACGTCGAAAAGATCGACGATCACACCGTGCGGTTTCATTTGACCGAAGAGTACGGATGCTTCATGAACGATCTCGTTTGGATGCAGTTTTATACCGCCGAATATTTGCGTGTTTGTGGTGGCTGGAACGGCAAAGCAAGCTGTCCCAATCTATCGCGGCCCGGCCCCTACGGTTTGGGCCCCTACATTTTGAGCGAGGGCTATATCGAAGGCGACCGGCAAACCGACAAGGCGGTCTTGACCGCGAATCCGTACTACTGGAATCCGGAATACCCCAAAGTCGAAACGATCACCGTGTTTACTCAACTCAACTCACTGGACGCTAAAACCAAAACGCTACATCAAGAGGGCGAAGTGGACATCACGGACATCCCACCGGAATACAAAGTCGAGACGATTCTGTCGCCCTATGCCAAAGTCATCACGTCGCCCTCGAATAACAACATTGCCATTCATATCAATATGATCAACGGCAATCCGAAACTTCGCGACACGTCGGTCCGTCGTGCGCTCAACGAAGCACTGAACCAGCGAAACCTGCTGTATTTTGTTTTTGATAACGAAGGGTCACTTTCGCCCACCTTGGCGTCTCCCTATTTTCCGGGCGTGCGTGAGGCCGTGAAAAAGCTGAAACCTTTTTCCGAAGTGAAGAATCCTTATCTGCCGGCCAATCAAACTCGCTTGACATCGGTGCTTAACGGGTTGCAACTGAAAGTACTGACGCAAAATCGCTTTCTTCCCTTGTGGCGTGGGATTGAATCACAGTTAAAGAAAGTCGGCGTGACGCTACAGATCACAACGACATCGAGTGAAGCCGAGATTTTCGGTCCACTGCTGACGACCAACGCACAGAAGAACGAAGTCGATTGGGATTTATTGGTGTGGGGAAATGACGATTGGTTTTTCAACCATCCCTACACCGCATTTCTTGTCTACCGCACCACGAACGTTTGGAGCACGATTTATCCCGATCCGATCATGAACGAGTACATCGACGATATGTTCCGAGTCAGTGTGGACGATCCTAAATTCAGCGAGATTGTAGCCAAGATCATGCAGCGGGCTTATGACGAGGCATACATGTTGTTCGTGCCGACCCCAAACCGAGTGATGGCGATCAACAAAGAAGTCGTGTTTCGTCCCTACAAAATGGCTTGTGCTCCGTTGTGGAAAATTCAAGTCACCGACCAACATTGGTCCGTCCGACGCGGTCCGTACCCCGACAAATTCAAAGGCCCGGTGCGAATCACACGCATGGCAAATGACCAGGAGTCCAAGTAATGCGAAATCGTGGCGTCTGGATCAAATTGTTGCTGCTGGTGACGATCTCGGTGATCGCTTTCTTTGTGATGGGTGTTTACGGAATCCTGACCGCGCGAACCACATTTCACTCGGTCAACGAAGTGCGTGACACCGCACTGAAGTTGCGGCGTGGGGCGGTCGAAATTGCAGAGCCGCTAAATGAACTTAGACAGCTTTCGCTGACTCTCGTGATGGCGCCCGACAATGAACTGCAGCAGAATCTGAATCGGCAACAACAGGCCAAGACCGAACAAATTGACCTCGCGTTTGAAAACTGGAACACATCATCGGGTGATCCTGCGGAAATCACCACGTTTCGTGAATTGCGAGACAAATGGGGGCGGTACAAACGCATCAAAGACGTGACGGCCGACAAGGTGCTCGACGACTATCGCGAAGAAGCGTTTATAAATGCGATCCAAGCCGAGGAGCAGCAGTTTGCCGAAGTCAAACAGGACTTGGATTCGTGGATGCAAGCGATCGAAGACAATGCCGACAACGTGTTTGAAACCACTCAATCCGGTTACAATGGCGCTCGGCAAACTTATATCGTCGTCATCACTGCGTTGACGCTGCTTGTTGCCGCACTCGGCTACTTTACCGCAAACAGCATCATCGGACCGCTCGAAACGATGCGCAATGTGGCATCGCGTATTGCGGCATTGGCCTCGACCGCGTCCATCGACGGGCTGAACGAACGCATCGAGATCAAATCCAATGATGAACTCGGCGCCTTGGCCACTGCGTTCAATCAGATGGTCGAGAACATGCAGTCGACGTTGGAACGATTGTCGTACGAAGAACGGCGAACCTTGGCTGTATTGAATTCGACCGCCGATGGCATTCTGACGATTGATTCGGACGGCAAGGTGCGGTCGATGAACGCCGCAGCAGAACGATTGCTCGAGTGCCGCAGTGACGAAGTGATCGGAACCGCTATCGAACCACTGGTTCCCACGCTTAGCAATGTGCAACGCACCGATTGGCATTCAGGTGCCAACAGCCCCTTGGCGAGCACTCAGGAACACGAGGTCGTAGCACACACGTGCAAAGGACGCGAATATCCGATCGCGCTGCGTGTGCGTGAAATGAATTACATGGATCAAAGACTGTTTATTGCGACGCTTCAAGACATCACGGCACGCAAGCAGACCGAGTCGGAGCGACAAAATTTGTTTCACGCGATTCGCGATGCGGTCCAGCGGTTGGCGGTCGCTAGCGAACAGATTTTGGCGACGACATCCAAGCAGGCTTCGGGGACTCAGGAGCAGGCCGCGAGTGTTTCGGAAACGGTGTCCACCGTCAACGAAATCGCACAAACCGCTCAACAAGCGGCCGAACGATCTCACGAAGTGGCCGAATCGGCTCGCCAAGCCGATGACGTCGGCAATGCCGGTCAGGCGGCGATCAAAGAATCGATTGCTGCAATGTTGCAGGTGCAAAGCCGAGTGGAGTCGCTGGCGGAGAGAATTTTGTCATTGGCGGAACGTGCCCAAGCGATCGGCGAGATCACGGCGACCGTCAAGGACATCGCCGAGCAAACCAATGTTTTAGCGCTCAATGCAGCGGTCGAAGCATCCCGCGCCGGCGAACACGGACGCGGGTTCGCCGTGGTTGCATCGGAGGTCAAATCGTTGGCTCTGCAATCCAAACAGGCAACCAATCAGGTTCGCAAGATTCTGAGTGAGATTCAGGAGGCGACACAAGATGCGGTGCATTCGACCGAAGAGGGGCATAACGCCGTGCGAACCGCCAATCGTGTGGTCGAGAGCGCAGGCGAAACCATCAATAAACTTGTTTCATTGTTGGCGATTTCCGCCGAATCGGCGATGCGGATTTCCGCGTCGGCCAACCAACAAGCCGCGGGGGTCAGCCAATTGAACGAAGGCATTCGTGATATCAATCGTGTTACGCAAAACAATGTCGAGACGATCGGGCAAATTGAGCAGGCCGCACGTAATCTGAACTTGCTAAGCCACGAGTTGGCAAAATTGACCGCAAAATAGATTTTGTCTCCAAATTGCGTTGCATCAAGACGCTTTTCTCGACCTTTGTATTCGTAGCCGCCTCACCGCGACATCGTATTCTGCTTGGACTGCTTCACTTCGCAGCGACATTCGCTCGATGATGCACGTGATCGAAGCAGATCTTGAACAAGCGGACGTTGTCAATCGGGGCCGGTTTGTTGACGACGGGCAACGGTTCAATCCATAGCATCTGCCACAATGCCGGGATGAATGCTGTTACCGATGTCAACTCGTCGCATCCATGGTCTTCGGCACAGCCCTTGCACTTCGGAATGCCGCACTCGACACGGGTGCCGTGGGTGCTGCACCAAACAGCATCACGGTCCCCCCGTTTTGTTGGTAACGTCGTTCCTTGTTGAAAATTCGATCGTCATGACCATTCGTGCCAGACAGTTAACACAACGTGTCCCTTATCCTTCGTCATGGATTCGCATCGAGTCGCGGCAAGCCTGTGACTTGGCGTTCGAAATTGCCGACAATGTCAGCGGGATACGGGTCGATTGGGCGGGACATCTGCCTCGCTTCCGAGTTTATAGCCAAGTCGTTGATAACGCCGTGGTGGTCGAAGTCACCGATCCCCAACGTTGTGCATTTGAGCAAGACGGAATTTGGCGACTGCGATTGACGGCCGAAGAAACAGAGTTGCTGCCACTCGGAGGCATGCGTTTCACATTGGAACATCGCGAACCGCTGGGCGAGTATTCGCAGGGAATCCAAGGTGGATTCAGTTGCTGTGAGGCCAACCGGCAGAAAGTTCAATAGACCGCAATGTCCCTTGCCGATCGACCACAGACAAGAAGAGATTTGGTAGGAACATGGAGGTAGGAAAATAAGGCACTGCACGACCGGTCTATCTAATTTTCCTGTCGCATCAATTTTTCTGTCTGACATCCGCTATTCCCTAAGCAGGTCAATATGGATCATTCCACAGAATGATCTGAGCCGCCCTATCTTCTGCGGTGATTGACGTCAGTGAGGGAAGCGCAATCAAAATTGTTAATTTGTTCCGCTGGTGCGGGAAATGCGGTGTAGGGTTGAAGGGTTACAAATCCTCATTTTCCGATGGATCAGACATGTTTCGACTCATTTTTGTCCTGGCGGTAACGCTATGGGTCCATAGTGGCAGCGAAGTTCAGGCTCAAAACTACCGGACTCATTCCCACAGCCATCGCTGGCAACCGCAGACGACTTCGTCGAGATGGGGGATCAGTGCAACGCAATCTTCATCCCGCTATCGTGGCAACATTAGCAATCCGTATGGCTACCCGTTTTACGGCTACGGATACATTTACGATCCCTATCAAACGGGCAGCTTTCGCGCTCCGGATCTGTTGGACGATCCCTATTTCAACGCCCAGCACAAATTCGACAGCCGTTTTCCAGGCCGGTATTCTCGCCGCCCCCCGCTAGAGTTCCGTCATCCGATCCAGGATCCTCGGTAACGATCGCAGCGGAAAAACAGGTTAAATCGAGTTGCTTTCGCCGGACGGCCGTCCGCGAACCGCTTTTGGTCCCTGTCGTTTTTTCATGCAATGCACTACGATTGTCAGTTGCGCCCCACGCCGCCACCGACAATCCCGAGTGAAACCCAAAGCATGAAACGCATCCGGAACTTTTGTATTATCGCCCATATTGACCACGGTAAATCGACGCTGGCCGATCGATTGATCCAGGCCTGTGGTGGGGTAACACAGCGTGAGTTCCATGACCAAATGCTCGACTCGATGGATATCGAGCGTGAACGTGGGATCACGATCAAAAGCAATACCGTCACGTTGAACTACAAGGCAAAGGACGGCCACGACTATCAATTGAATTTGATTGATACGCCGGGCCACGTCGATTTTTCGCACGAAGTCCGCCGATCGCTGATGGCATGCGAGGGGGCATTGATGGTCGTCGACGCGTCACAAGGCGTCGAAGCTCAAACGGTGGCCAATCTGTATCTCGCCTTGGAATACAACTTGGAATTGTTGCCGGTGATCAACAAGATCGACTTGCCGGCCGCGGATGTGGAACGTGTTCGTGAAGAGATTGATGCCGATCTGGGGCTCGATCCGTTTGCCGCGATTCCCGTTTCGGCAAAAACGGGGGCCGGTATCGAGGATGTCTTGCAGGGCATTGTCGAACATCTGCCGCCGCCCAAGGGCGATCCCGAAGCGCCGCTGAAAGCATTGGTCTTCGACGCTCATTTTGACAAGTACCGCGGCGTGATTTTGCAGTGCCGCGTGATGGAAGGGACGCTGAAACCTCGCGACACCATCCACTTTATGCATGCCGGTCGCGACTACAAAGTTGACGAACTTGGGTACAACCAATTCAAACTTGTTCCCAAAGACCAACTCACCGCCGGCGAGGTCGGTTACATCGTCGCGGGCGTCAAGAGCGTCCAGGACATTGAAATCGGCGACACGATCACGCAGTTGGATCGGCCCGCGACGGAGCCGATTCCCGGTTACCAGCCCGCCAAACAAGTTGTTTTCTCGTCGGTCTATCCGATGAGCACGGATGAATATCCGGATCTAACCAAAGCATTGGAGAAGCTGGCGATCAATGATGCTGCGTTGACGTTCGAGAAAGACAGCTCGGCGGCTCTAGGGTTCGGATTTCGTTGTGGGTTTCTCGGTCTGTTGCATCTCGACGTGATCCAAGAGCGATTGCAACGGGAATTTGATCTCGGGCTTGTCATTTCCGCTCCGTCGGTCAAATACCGTCTGCAGCTCAATGACGGCAGCACGTTGGAAGTCGACAACCCCAGCTATTGGCCCGACCCGACTAACATCCAATCATCGACCGAACCGTACATCAAGGCTTCGATCCTGATCCCCGAAGAGTACGTCGGCCCTGTGATGGAACTGTGCCGTGAACATCGCTCCGAAAGTCAAACGATGAACTACTTATCCGCCGGGCGGTTGGAAGTGGTAAGCGAAATGCCGCTAGGCGAAGTGTTGTTCGATTTCTACGGTAAACTAAAAATGATCACGCGAGGGTACGGATCGTTCGATTATGAACCGATCGAATACCGCCCGACCGATGTGGTGAAGGTCGACATCTTGGTCAACAAGGAACCGATCGATGCACTTTCGTATCTCGTGCACCGCGACAAGGCACGCACACGAGCCCTGCATTACTGCGAACAATTAGCCGAAGCGATCCCGCGGCATCAGTTCAAAATTCCGATCCAAGGTGCGATCGGCGGAACGATCATCGCGCGAGCCACGATCCAGCCTTACCGCAAAGACGTGACTGCAAAACTGTATGGGGGTGACGTTTCGCGTAAGAAGAAACTGCTCGAGAAGCAAAAGAAGGGCAAGGCCAAGATGAAGCAATTCGGCAGCGTGAACATTCCTCAAAAAGCCTTCGTCTCGGTTCTCCGCGCCGACAAAGATTAGCCGATTGGGCGTCGAACCGACTCGATCATGATGGCGAAGCCCCTTGCGCTCTGGCATAATACTCGGCAACCCAAGCCGTTCGTAGCGTCAGCATGCCTTGTAGGGAGTCGCAGAGGATGTCCATTCGCCAGCTTATTTTTTCCGATGGAACGTCAGATAAGTTCTGGAATATCGAATTGGAGGGCCAGTCACACACGGTGACATTCGGTCGCGTCGGAACCAGTGGTCAATCTCAAACCAAAGAATTTGACGATGCCGCAAGTGCTAAAAAATCGTTTGACAAACTGGTTCAACAGAAAGTCAAAAAAGGGTACGCGGACTCCGATGTGACCGCGGCCTCTGCAAACAAGTCGGCGAGTAAGTCGCCAAACCAATCGGCGGCAACGAAAGCGGCCTCGAAATCCGCTGGCGGCAAAGCAACGTCCAAGGCGAAAACGGCTGCCAAAGCCGCCGCGACCGCTCCGGCCGCCAACGTGGTCACCGAGGTCACTCAAGCGATTGACCTCGATCCGACCGATTGGTTTCTGGCCAGTTTCCGTAAACGCAAACCACTCGAGCGTGGCGAACCAAAACCAGCCGACATTGATACTGCGATCAAGCGATTTACGAGCTTAAAAACCAGCCAGTACGGATGGACGATTCCGTATGAAAAGCTGAACCTGCCTCCAATCCTGTCGCCGGAGGAAGCCCATTTCTGGGTATGCTTGATGACGGGCAATCCCAGTCGACTGGAAAACAAAGCAGCGCAAGAGAAATATGTCGCTAAGATTGTGAAGGCAAATAAGTTCACCGGAAAGATTTCGGTGAAAGAAGCGACCGGCCAGGTGAGTCAAGTCGAGCGAGGTATCCCCGAGCCATTCATGCAGGCACTGTTTAGTCTGTTCAGCGCCGAAGAGTGTTTACAGATCTTGCTGAAGGCAATCCACGGGCACAAGAAGAAGCAAAGTTACGATAAATCGGAATTGATGCGTTCGCTGTGCAACAGTTTTCGTAGCCACGTGCTTCCCTATTTGAAGCAAACGGAGATCGACAAACTCAAAACTATTTTACGCAAGAGTTTTGCTCCCGATTACGAACCGGCGGATTCGTATTCGTCCTATCCCGCCGAACATTACCTTGCAGCGATGCTGGGGATGCACGATGAAATCCATCAAGCCATCTCGAGCTGGGAGGACGACCGCTACAGCAAGGGTGACGAGTGGACTGATCATTACCACCGACCTCAAGCGTTGCTGTTCGGGCTCGGAAGTGCGGAACTAGTCGAATCCGAATGGCGTCGGCTACGTCTGCGAATCAACACTCCTGAAATCGCACGAGGCTTCTTGGCCTGTACCGAGTTCTCGGCACTCGATGTTCTCGCCGATCAGATCTGCAATCAATCGAACAAAGACGATTGCACCGCATTGTTAAAAGTCCTCGGACTGGTCCGTGCGCCCGAAAATGCCGAACCGATGTTGCAGTGCCGGCTAAACGCCAAAACACCTGCCTTGGCTCGTGATTGGATGGCCCAGCAAGTGGGCAACGCGGTGTCCGGGCTGATCGATACTGCGACATCCAAAGGCAAACTTGCCGACGCCGCTATCGATTACTTGCGATCGGTCAAACGCAGTGGGTTGCAAAACGTGATTGCGGATGCCGTGAAAAAGGCTGGCAAAAAATCCGATGGGGCGGCCCGTGTCCAACGCGACGTGCTGGATTTTGAAGAGAAAACGTTTGAACCGCTCGATCAAAAGACGACGCCTAAATGGCTGAGCGATGCATTGGCAACGGTCGAAATCGCTCGCCCGCCAAAATTGCCACCGTGGGCCAACGCCGCCCACCTGCCGCCGCTGACCGTGGGCGATCAACGGCTCAGTGACGAGCAGCTGAATATAGTGCTGCGAGTCCTTGCGGTCACGCCGGTCACGGAACGACATCCGTTGTTAACCGCGATCAAACAAAACGTTGACAAAAGCGTTCGCGATACGTTTGCATGGCGATTGTTTGAACTATGGCAAGAAGATGGTTCGGTTTCAAAAAACAAATGGGCGATGGGAGCCATCGGTCACATCGGTGACGACGGTTGCGTGCTGAAGTTGACGCCGATGATCCGCGTCTGGCCCGGCGAAAGTCAGCACGCCCGAGCCGTATTCGGACTGGAGTGTTTGCGAGGTGTCGGCACTAACACGGCGCTGATGCAATTGTCCGGCGTTGCTCAGAAATTGAAGTTCAAAGGATTGAAAACAAAAGCAGCGGCATTTGTCGAGGACATCGCCAAAGAGAAGGGAATGACTCGCGCCGAACTGGAAGACCGCGTGATACCCGATTGCGGACTGGACGAAATGGGTCGACGCGAGTTTTCATTCGGCCCGCGGTCGTTTTCGTTTGCTCTCGGTGGTGATTTAAAACCGATGGTTCGTGACGAGGCGGGCAAACTACGCCCCAACATGCCGAAGCCGGGGGCGAAGGACGATGAAAAAGTCGCCAACGAATCGCTGAGCGAATGGAAGCTGATCAAAAAGCAAATCAAAGAGGTGGCGACGCTGCAAGCCGGGCGACTCGAACAAGCGATGGTGACCGGTCGTCGTTGGTCGGTCGACGATTTCCAGACGTTGTTGGTCAAACATCCTTTGATGACACACTTGGTGCAAAAATTGATTTGGGGCTCGTTTGACGCCAAGGGAAAACGCACGGGACTGTTCCGCGTCACCGAAGAGCGTGACAACGCCGATGCCAAAGACGCCGCGGTGTCGCTCGACAAAGCAGCTCAGATTGGACTGATGCATCCGCTGGATCTGTCCGACGCGGAACGCAGCACGTGGGGTGAAGTGCTTAGCGATTACGAAATCATCACACCCTTTCCGCAACTCGGACGCGAGGTCTTTAGTCTCGAAAAAGGCGAAGAAAAAACGAAGCAATTGGATCGGTTCGCGGGACTCTCCTTGGCAGCCCCAACGATGGTGTTCACCCTAGAAAAACTCGGCTGGATCCGGGGCGTGGCAATGGATGGGGGATGTTTTGACGAGCATTCCAAACAGTTCCCTTCGGCGGATGTCACTGCGGTTGTCCATTACGATGGCGTTGTGGGAATGGGATACATTGATCCCGATGAGATGCTAAAGACCGAGTCGATTCACTTTTGCAAAGGCATGCGTGCTCCGTCGGGGTACGGCTGGGGCAGCGAAAAACCGATGAAGCTAAGCGAGGTTTCACCGATTGTGCTCAGCGAAGTCATGGCGGATCTTCACCTGCTGAAATCGAAAGCAAAATAGCGATGGCTAAGAAAAAAGCGGTCTCACGAAAGGCGTCAAGCGAATCAAACCAAGCGTCTCTGTCGCAGCAGCGTCCCCCGGCGGAAGTGCTGTTTGCGGACGAACTCGCTGAGTTGGCGAACGCCACCGCTGACGAACCCAAGCCACCGGGTTGGCGAATGTCGCCGCGTGCGGTGTTGTCGTTTGTCTTGGGCGATGCACAACAAGGCAAGCCGCCCAAATTTGTCGGCCGACGAGCATTCCTGGAACGATGTATCGTGTCGCTGGCAACCAACCGCGGTCTGATGCTGATTGGAGAACCTGGCACAGCGAAAAGCTACTTGAGTGAACTGTTGACGGCAGCGATCAGCGGCGATTCGACGCTGACGATCCAAGGCAGTGCCGGCACCACCGAAGACAATATCCGCTATTCGTGGAACTATGCGTTGCTGGTTGCCGAAGGGCCGTGTGAGAACTCGCTTGTTCCCGCACCGCTTTACCTGGGGATGACTCACGGCAAATTGGTCCGTTTTGAAGAGATCACGCGTTGTGCTTTGGAAATTCAGGACGTCTTGTTGTCCGTGCTCAGCGATCGAGTGATGGCGATCCCCGAATTGCCCGAGCAAAACCGCAGCCTGTACGCTCAGGCCGGTTTCAATGTGATTGCCACCGCAAACACGCGTGACCGCGGTGTCAACGAAATGAGTGCGGCATTGAAGCGGCGATTCAATTTCGAAACGGTGCATCCGATTGCGGACATTGCCGAAGAAATGCAATTGGTGCTGCGAGAAACCAACCGCAACCTCGACCGTTCTCAAGTCCCGGTCACGATCGATCAAGACTTAACCGAGTTGTTGGTCACGACGTTTCGCGAACTTCGCCAAGGCAAAACGATCGACGGTCAAGGCATCGATCCTCCCTCGACCGTGCTCAGTACCGCCGAAGCGGTCGGAACGGCCTACGCCGCAGGCGTGCATGCGTACTACTACGCCGACGGCAAAATCGAACCGACTCATTTGGTTCGCCATTTGGTGGGCAGCGTACTGAAGGACAATCCCGACGACCTCAAGAAAGTCCGGCACTATTTCGACCACGTGATCAAAAAAAGGAAACAAGGTCGCTGGAAAGAGTTCTATGATGCTCGTGATGAACTGACTTGATCTCTGCGAGAATGTGTCCTCGAAAAATCGCACACGGATTTTCAAAAAGAAGATAGCGTCGGATGCCAAAACGCGATCCAACACCGGATGATCAACCGTTGATCGATCGGCTGTGTGATACCACAGCGGACGTGGTCTATTTCCCCGTTCGGCATCACAGTCCGGCGTGCGCCATGTTGATCGCTCAGCTGATCGAGTCGCTTAAACCAACTGCGGTGTTGATCGAAGGACCCAGCGACTACAACGAGCATCTCGGCGAACTCTTGCTCGAGCATCAATTGCCGATCGCAATCTACAGCTATTTTCGAGCGGGCGTGGCAACCGGCGATGATCAAGCGGAAACCGAACTGATTCATCAGGGCGTCTATTATCCGTTTTGCGAATATTCGCCGGAATGGGTCGCAATTCAACAAGCTCATCGTATCGATGCCGAAGTGCGTTTCATCGACCTGCCGTGGTCCGAAAGTGCGGGGGACGCACGTGCCTCGCATCGTTATGCCGACGCGGAACTTCGTCGTGGACGCTATGTCAACGCGTTGTGCGAGCGGCTGCAAGTCGAAGACTTTGACGATCTGTGGGACCGGTTAATCGAATCACACGCAAAGCTTGAACTCGCCGATTATTTGCGTCGCACTCATTCGTTGTGCTGGAATATCCGCAATTGGGAGCCCAGTGTGAGCGTCAGCGACCGCCGACGCGAAGCGTTCATGGCTGAGCAAATTGCCAAGACGGCGAAGCAAACGACCGGTAAAACACTGGTTGTGACCGGCGGCTTTCACAGCAGTGCGTTGTTGGCTCGCAACGAAAGCTTTGCATGTGCGGGGATCGACGACCCACAGCCCAGTGAAGCGTCGCAGTCGGTGATTGCCGCAATCGTCGATCGTGGTGTCGCACTGACGACATATTCGTACGAAAGGCTCGACAATTTGACCGGCTACAACGCAGGCATGCCGAGTCCGGGGTTTTACCACCATGCTTGGTCGCAACGAAACCAAGACAAAACCTTTGACCACCAACCGCTGTTGACCGAATTGGTCACTGCACTTCGCCACCGAAAACAAACGCTCAGCACGGCAGACCTGATCGCAGTCGAAACGTCGGCTCGGGCGCTGGCGGCACTTCGCGAGCGGAACCATGTGTGGCGACGAGACCTGATCGACGCAGTAACGTCATCGTTGATCAAAGACGAGTTGGAATACGATTGCGAATCGCCCTTCATCGATGCCGTGCATGCGGTGCTACGTGGTGACCAGCGTGGGCGATTGGCAAGCGGGATTCGCACTCCCCCGCTGGTTCGCGAAATCCAACACCAACTCGAAATGCTCGGACTCGAACCGACGCGGCGAAGTGAATCAATCGAACTGGATCTTTTGGATGCCGCGGATGTGCGAAAAAGTAGGCTGCTGCACCAACTGAGCGTGCTGGACATCAAAGGGTTTCGGCGCGACGGTGGAACCGACTTTCTCGCCCGCGACGAACTGGAGCGGCTTTGGGAAAAGTGGAACCGGAGATGGACTCCCGAGTTTGAATCATCCTGTATCGAAGCGTCTCGCTACGGCACCACAATCGCCGAGGCGGTTGCGGCTCGCTTAACCGAACAATCCAACCGCCAGCAGCGGGATGCTGCGAAGGCAGCGGAATTGTTAGTCAAGACATCTCAGTGTGGCGTCGAGTCGCTATCGAAACCGCTGCTCGAATCACTTGAGCGACTGATTGCATCGGAACCTCGCTTTGTCGCAGTCGCTCAATCGCTCGGACACTTGTTATATGTGTTTTGTTTTGACGAAGCCTTTGGGACGACACGCTTGCCTCAGCTGCAGAATCTGGTTCGTCAATCGTTTTCACGATCCCTGTGGCTACTCGAGTCGATCGGAAAGCAAACGCCGGCGGATGGCTCGATTTTGCGAGGCATGCAAGCGATGCTGGAAGCGTATCGACGTGTCGGCGACGTGCTGGAGCTAGCCGAAAACGAATTCGCGAGCGTGTTGACGCGAATCCAAGCGGACGCTCACAAACCGCCCACGGTCCGAGGGGCTGCTGCAGGAATCCTGTGGACGATCGGCCAGGCCAGCCCCGATCGAGTGCTGAAGGATCTGATGTTCTTTGCCAATCCCGACCATCTTGGCGATTTCCTAAACGGCTTGTTCACGCTCGCGCGCGAGGTCGCTCAGCGGCACCCGCCCTTGGTTCGTTCGATCGACCAAGTCTTGTTGCGGTTTGCTGGCGATGAATTTCAAACCGCATTGCCGTCGCTGCGATTGGCGTTCACCTCATTCACGCCGCGTGAAAAGCATCACATGCTGTCCACGCTGTTCGATTCACTTGGACTGAAGAACCCCAAGCCACTGAGCCACTTGCCGGCCGACGAAGCGACGGCGGCGGAATCGCTGGCGATCGAAGACCGTCTTTTCGAGGCGATTGCCAAATACGGACTGGAGCAAATCGATGGCCGACTCTAATTCGAATAATCCGCAATCGCCCGCAACCTCTGAAGCGACACCGCCAAACGAGGACGCAGCGGCCGAAACATTGGCCCAACGTCAGTCGCGTTGGCGATTAGTAATGGGATCGGGCAGCGAACAATTGTGCGGTGCGCTGTCGCATCAAGAACAACTGCAAGAAGAATGCTTGGGGTTTCTCTATGATCGCGAAGGGCGTGGGCAAAACGTACGTGGCAAGGACGGTAATCGCTCCGGCAGCCTCGACGCCAGCTCGTTGACCGTCCCGGAGTGGATCAACCAAATTCACGAACTGTTCCCCAAGTCGACCATCGAGCGTCTGGAAAAGGATGCACTCGAGCGGTATCAGCTCGACGAAATGGTGACTAACCCCGATGTGCTGGCGCGGGCTCAACCGAACCAAACTTTGCTCAAAGCGGTGCTGCGAACCAAGCATTTGATGAACCAAGATGTGTTGAAGGCGGCACAACAACTCGTTCGCAAGGCCGTCGAGCAATTGATGGAAGAAATGGCCGAACAGGTTCGCAGTGCATTTCAAGGATCGGTGGATCGACGCCATCGTTCGTTTTTGAGAATCGCCAAGAACTTTGACGTGCAAACGACGTTACGACGCAATCTGAAACACTACGATCCCATCGAACGACGGGTGTTAGTAGAAACGCCGTACTTCTATTCACGCGTGCGGCGGCAAGTTGATCGTTGGCAAATCATTATCCTGGTGGATGAATCGGGCAGCATGCTTGATAGCGTGATCCACTCGGCCGTCACGGCGGCGGTGTTCTACAGCATGCAAATGATGAAGGTCCACCTTTGCATTTTTGATACGTCGGTCGTCGATTTGACGGGCCAGATCGTCGATCCCGTTGAAACATTAATGAAAGTGCAACTCGGTGGCGGAACCGACATCGGACAAGCGGTCGCGTACGCATCGACGTTGGTGGAAAACCCGCAACGCACGATCGTGGCGTTAATCACCGATTTTTACGAAGGCGGACCCACCGCGCGGCTCTATTCCGCCGCTCGCCAATTGGTCGAAAGCGGCGTGACGTGCTTAGGTTTGGCCGCCTTGGATGGTCAAGCCGATCCGACGTACGACGAACAAGTCGCGGCTCAGATGGTCAAAATCGGCTGGCACGTCGCCGCGATGACTCCCGGTGAACTGGCCAATTGGGTTGCCGAAAAGGTGCGGGCATAAACCATGACTCGAGTCGATCTGCTCTCGTTATCCAGTGACGATTTGGCCTCACTGACCAACCGTGGCACCGTGAAACGTGCCCAACGCGAATTGGACGAAGGTCTGTGGAGTTACGAAATCAACGAATCCGAGGACGATTCCGCAGTTCACGATTTAATCGTGACGTGGTCCGACGGAACCGTGTGCCAATTCGTATCGGGGCAAACGATTCACGAAGCCAACTGTTCGAGCGGCTCGATCGGAATCAGCCGCCATGTGATTCGATCCGTCCTGGCATATCAACGTCATGTCGTGAACGCTGCCCCGTCCGACAAAGGCGAAACCGACGAAGTCGGCCTCGATGGCACCACGGTCCACGACGATCAAAACACCGCCGCAACATCGTCCGCTTGGGATCCGGGTCAAATCAGTGACGACGATCTGGTCCAACATTTTCGCAAGGCGACGATCACGCGGGCGAGGAAAGTGTTTGACGATGGCGTTTTGGTCGAGCTAACGCGTGGCGAGAAACCGACTGCTCGATTCTTGCACGAATCGTGCACCGTTCGTTTCCCTGTGCCGGGTGATGCACGCTATGCACGAGCGGATTGTGCCGCAGCGATGCTGCCTCAGTGGACCGCGATGGCGGTGTGGGCGTTTCGCGAACTGGATCCCAAGCGAAACGCCGGGCTAATTTCGTTAGGCCAAAACGAGTTGCCCCTTCCCAATGATGAACTCGACCGACTCGAAGAACTGATTATCGAATTTTGCAGCGACGGGATGTCCGGCTGCAGTGCCACGTGGCCCCAACGTTTATCGCGGCTGGAAAAACAACTGCGTGGGTGCGGCATGGTATGGCCCGCTGAACTGGTGCTACAGCTGATCCACCAACATGAATGCTACACTCAGCAGGATGCCAGATTCAGTCCCCTGGAAACAGTGCGGTTGATAGGCGAGTTGATCGCGCGGTCGCGGTCGATTCGGTCACAAAATGGATCGGTGCCTCAACCGCTGGTGCGTGGCAACAAATCCGATCGCCGTACCGACATCAAGGCCGGGCGGTTCGTCGGGCTCGGGCTTGGCGTTCGCCCCAGCCGATCGCAAACCAAGATGCTCGCCTATTTCCAGGACGTCGATACTGGAACCGTGGTCGCGGTGCAGCGGGTGTTTGCCGACCTGGATCCGAAATCACAAGCAATGCCCAAATCCTTTGTGGAATTGGCGGCCCATTCACTCAGCCGCGGCGTGTCATTGGGCGGTGCGGCGATGTCGCAAATGATGCTTGGCTCGGGAAAACGGACCGCGACCGACGAATTGATTTTGCCACGAGGCAGCGGGAAATTGACGATCAATCCGCAAACGTTCCAATGGGAACATCTGCAACCTCCGCTGGCGATCGACCATTTTCAACAAGCGCGGGAACGGTTCGAATTATTGCCACCGGATTGGTTGCGACCGCTGCGGTACACCGAGAACCTACACGTATTAAAAGTCACTCGGATCAGCGATTCGGATTTTGACGTCGTCCATCAACAGCTGACCGCGACGATGCACGATGCGAATTCCGAGTCCGCCCGGATCATCTTTCCTTACCACCATCGCGGTGATGCGGGGTTCACGGAATTGAGCAACATGTTGGCCACGCGTGGCAGCGACGCACGTTTTGTCTGCGGTCATGTTCGCTGGGTACACCAGCAACTTGAAATCGAACCGATCTCGATCGTGTTTGAATCGGCCGACCAATCGCGTCAAGCTGTGTCGACTTGGCTAGGGGGTGGCGGGGAAGTCCAGGCCGAAGCGAGTCCCGCAGACAGCGAATTGAATTTGCCGCAGTCGACAATCAAAGAATTTCTCACGACACTCAACATCCATCTCAGCGAAATCCTGTTGACGGGACTTACGCAAGTCGCTGCACAGGATTGGCAAGACCTTTCCGAAGCGGCTCAGCGACTGGGGTTCGTTCGACTGAACCAGCCGATCGATGTTTTAAGTGTCGAGCTATCCAAGCGGATGAACCAAGTTCGCTGGAACCCGTCGGTGGCCGCACGAACCACCGGTCAATTGTGCATGTTCAGTCGACTGTTGGAATAGTCCCCATTCCCGCCGGTCACCTCTCCCGAGCTTCAGCTTGGGAGAGGTCGAACGGGCCCCATCGGCCTCGTTCGGGTGAGGGCCGACTGCGCAACTTGACTTGCAGTTCGCCTCAACTTGCTCGGTCGGCCCTCACCCGAGCAATCGCTGAAGGCTCTGCTCGACCTCTCCCTAACTTCGTTTGGGAGAGGTGACAGGAGAATTGCGCAACCTCTAGCCCAGGCACCAGGCGTTTTGCGAGGCAACGAAACCGGCCCGCTTGCGCCGCACCGCTAACAAAATTGATGGGATCGGTGCTTAGCTTTCGAACGAAGACAAGCGGGAACGGACAAGTTGCTTTGGGGGGATACCGTAGACTCGTTTAAACGCTCGCGAGAATTGGAATGCATCGGAGAAACCGAGCCGCTCGGCGACCTCTTTGATCAGCAAGCGATCCTCGAGCAACATCTCGGCAGCCCGATTCATTTTCTTGCGAAGCAGAAAACGATACGCTCCGACGCCGCCAAAACGGCGAAATAACCGCGACAAGTGAATTGGCGTTATGTCACACTGAGCTGCGACTTGTTCAACGGTATGCAATTCCAGGTAATGCGTTTCGATGTGTTCACGAACGCGCTCGTAGGTAGCGTAGGCTCGCGGCATCGCCGGACTTTCGGCCAGACAACATTGGCGAACTTTGACCAATAGCAAACGCAACAGATGTTCACATACCTCGCCGGCCACATCGCTATCGCCGCGAGCCTCGTGATCCAACATCTCAAACAACTCGACCAATTCGTGCATCCGGGTCACGCGAAGCGGTTTACCATCGAGCAATCCGGCCGCCAACAGCGAGGCCTCTGCTTCATGACCGACAAAATCGACATAGAACTTTCGCATTTGCGAGGGCGGTAGATTCGCAATCCGGTGCGGCGTCTGGGGCCCGTAGGCGAACATGATGCCCGGCGACAAGGCAAAACTGCGGTCGCGAAGTGTTAATTCGCCTCGTCCTTCGGTCACCATTTCGATTCCGAAATAAGCAAAACGATCTCGCTGGACAACATATTCGGTCCGCGTTCGCTCGACGCCCCCACATACCACCGCAATTGCCGCGGAATCCGAGGGATTCAAGTTCAGGTAATAACGCCGAGCCTTGGAAACTTGAACCGAGACAAAATCGGGCTCATTCGTGGATCCCTTTTCGGTTGTCACCGGCGTCTCTTTGTTTGCGGGGGGGAAAAGCCTACACTATCCGCTGTCCAGGTTAAGAATTGACATGCAAAAGTCAAGCTCAGCTATGGGCTGCCAGCGAACGCTTGGCAAAATAACACTGTTTAATCCCACCTTTAAAGAGAGATAGATGCTCGTAATCGAAAAATTCACCTTTGGCGTTGGCGATCGTTTTGCGCATCAAGCGGCTGCTCAATTGCGTGCTTTTGAGCAACTAGCCAAAGACGGCGTGGATGTGGCGCCGGTATGGAACAAGTCCAATCGCGAACACACTTTCGTCGGATCGAAGCCACAAAGCGTTTACGACGCCGCGAAAAACGCGATTGAAACCCGGGGCTGGAAAAAGCCTTGGCACGTCGATGCCGACCATATTCAACTCGCCACGGTCGATCCATTCATCCCCTGCAGCGATTTCTTTACCCTCGACGTTGCCGATTCGATTGGCAAAGCGGCATCCAAAGAGGACATCGCCGCATTTATCGATCGTCACCCCGAACTTGTCGGCACCTTGACCCTCGATGGTTTATCCTCGCCGTTAGAAGTCAGCAAAGAAGACGTTCAACGAGTTGCGGAGCAGTATTTGTTGGCCGTCAAAGAAGCGGGTGAAATCTATCGTCACATCGCCAAGGCGAAAGGCGCCGACAACGTGATCGCCGAGATCTCAATGGACGAAACCGATTCGCCGCAAACGCCACCTGAATTGTTGATCATCTTGGCTGCGATTGCCGACGAGAATGTCCCCGTGCAAACGATCGCACCAAAATTCACTGGCCGTTTCAACAAAGGCGTCGACTACGTCGGCGATCTAAAGCAGTTCGAGCGTGAATTCAACGACGACGTTGCTGTAATCGCTCACGCGGTGAAGACTTACGGTTTGCCGGAAACATTGAAGTTAAGTGTTCATAGCGGCAGCGATAAATTCAGTCTGTATCCGATCATCCGCGAGTGCTTGCAGCGCACCGGTGCGGGTTTGCACATTAAGACCGCGGGCACCACGTGGCTCGAAGAGATCATCGGATTGGCCGAAGCCGGTGGCGATGGTCTGGCGTTAGCAAAAGAGATCTATGCATATGCACTCGAGCATGTCGAAGAGTTCTGTGCTCCTTACGCCAGCGTGATCGACATCGATAACAGCAAACTGCCCGACGCGGAAACCGTCAACGGTTGGTCGGGTCCTCGTTTGGCCAGTGCGATCCGCCACATCCAAGACAACGAGCACTTCAACGCCCACATGCGTCAACTGCTTCACGTCTCGTTCAAGGTCGCGGCAAAACATGGCGATCGTTACACCGATCTGCTGAAGAAGAACGAAGAGATTGTCGGCAACGAAGTGACCAAGAACATTTACGAACGTCATTTGCGTCCGCTGTTCGTCGGCTAAGACGCGAGTCAAGACAAGGCTCGCAAACAAAGTACGCGTAATGAAGTTTACTCACAAATTTCCGTTACGCGAAGAACCGGGTGAGCCGTGGGCCGTAAGGCCCCGGGTAGCGGCGTGATACCCGGCCGCTTACGCGTCACGGCTCACTAAGCACAATACACTGCTGCACCCCAAGCTCTTTTCCATGGCACGAACTGGATCCGTGCCATTTTGCAGGACCATGCACTACGCGGTCCCCGCCAATGATTGGCATCTCCCCATCACAATCATCCCCGACGTCTTTACCGAGAGCCAACATGATTTCCAAATGTAAGTATGTCGCCGCGATCGCGGTGTTGATGACGAGCGTGTCGTTTGCCGAATCGCCGCATCCCGCAACGCTTCCCCATCCCCAGGTCGAACCTGCGGTCGCCAAGATCAATTCGGTGATCGACAAGGGACCGTTCAAAGCCGAGTGGTCCTCGCTGGAAGGTTACGAGATTCCGCAGTGGTACAAAGATGCCAAGTTCGGCATCTTCATCCACTGGGGTGCCTACAGCGTGCCTGCATTTGGTAGCGAGTGGTACCCGCGGCAAATGTACATCAAACAAGAACGACGTGGCGACAACTTCTACAAGCATCACATCGAAACATACGGGCCCCAGAAGACGTTTGGCTACAAAGACTTCATTCCCGAATTCAAAGCCGAAAAGTTTGACGCCGCCCAGTGGGCCAAACTGTTCAAAGACACGGGCGCACGTTACGTCATCCCTGTGGCGGAACATCACGACGGTTTCCCGATGTACGACTGCTCGTTCACCGAGTGGGACGCAACCGAAATGGGGCCAAAACGGGACGTGATCGCGGAACTCTCCAAAGCCGTTCGCAGCGAAGGGATGAAGTTTGGCGTCAGCAGCCACCGTGCGTTCAACTGGATGTATTACGTTCGTGACAAAGACTTCGACAACGCCGACCCTCAATACGCACGCCTGTATGGCCGGCCAATGCCGTTCTTGTTCCAAGAAAACGCCTGGGACTACAAGAATTTCTTTCCGCCCCAAGACCAACAATTCAAAGACGATTGGTTGGCTCGCTCGTGTGAACTGATCGACAAGTATCAACCCGATGTTTTCTGGTTCGACTTTGGAATCACTCCTAACCACGACACGACCTACGAAGCAAACTCGTACGCCGAGCATCTGAAAAAATTTGCAGCCTACTACTACAACGCGTCCTCCAAATCCGGCGACGATATGGGGATCATTAACTACAAGTTCAATGCGTTTCCCGAGTCCGCAGCGGTGCTGGACAAAGAGCGTTCGAAAATGGCCGAGATTCGCAAGCCGTTTTGGCAAACCGATACCGCGGTCAGCGCCAGTTCGTGGGGCTACACCGAGAACCAACGCTACAAGACGCCCGACCGTTTGGTCGACGACCTGGTCGATATTGTCAGCAAGAATGGTTGCTTGTTGCTGAACGTTGGGCCTCGCCCCGATGGCACGATTCCTGATGAAGACCAGGCGATCCTGAAAGCGATCGGCGGCTGGTTGAAGATCAACGGTGAATCGATCTACGACACCACCTACTGGAAAACGTTTGGCGAAGGCCCCACGGCCGTTTCGACCGGACACGTTTCCGAATCCAAGGACAAACCGTTTACCGCACAAGACCTGCGATTCACCACGCGTGAGAACGTCCTGTACGTTACCGGATTGGCTTGGCCTAAGGACAACCAAATCATGGTCAAGACGCTTGCTCGCGGTGGCGAACATTACCCCGAAAAAATCGCTTCGGTAACGATGCTCGGTTCGGACCAAAAACTCGAGTGGACTCGTGACGACAAAGGATTGACAGTCAAACTGCCGACCGAAAAGCCGTCGGAGTTTGCTTATGTCCTGAAAGTTACTCAGTAGTCCTCCAAAGAGACGTTCTCGATGCAAGTTAATGCCACGCTGTCGCCGCTCGGGTCTACCGGTTTGCAAATTCCTGCTATCGTGTTTGGTACAAGCGCGCTGGGGAATTTGTACCAAGCACTTGATGACGAGGTGAAACGCGAGATCGTTTCACAATGGTTCAAACAGTCGCCTGGAATCGTCGCTGCGGATTCGGCGGGCAAGTACGGCGCTGGGTTGGCGCTGGAGTCGATGGCAAAAGCGCTGTCGGAACTGGACGTAAAACCGGCCGACATCGTCATCAGCAACAAGCTGGGATGGCGGCGGGTTCCACTGAAAACACCCGAGCCGACGTTTGAACCCGGAGCCTGGGTGGGACTCGAGCACGATGCGGTCCAGGACATCAGTTACGACGGGATTTTGCGGTGTTGGGAACAAGGCTGTGAGTTGCTCGGCCGCTATCGCCCGCAGATGGTGTCGGTACATGACCCCGATGAATATCTGGCGGCGGCAAGCGATGAGCAGGACCGTGTACGCCGCTGGGACGATGTGGTTGCTGCCTATCAAGCACTGCGAGAACTTCGCGAACGAGGCGAGGTGGCCGCGATCGGTGTGGGATCAAAGGATTGGCAAGTTTCACAAAAACTTGCCGATCAGTGCGATCTTGATTGGGTGATGTTGGCAACTAGTTTGACAATCTATACGCATCCGCCGGAGTTGTTGGCGTTTGTCCAGTCGCTGCATCAGCGAAACATCGGAGTGATCAATTCGGCCGTCTTTCACGCAGGCTTCTTAACCGGAGGCGACTTTTTTGACTACCGAAAGGTGACCGGCGACACCGCCGAAGACCAAGCGTTGATCGCCTGGCGTGATCGTTTCCGTGAAATTTGCGGACGTTACAACGTCAGCCCGGCCGAAGCGTGCGTTGCCTTTGGCATGTCGCCGCCCGGTGTTTTGGCGACGGCGTTGAACAGCAGTCGGCCTGAGCGGATTGGACAGAATGTGGCTCTTGTCTCAGCCAAGCCTCCGCAAGATTTTTGGTTGGCAATGAAAAATGCAAATCTGATTGGCAATGACTATCCATTCGTCGGAAATTGACGCTATTTTAGAGCGTGAAGCTCGTCATCTAATTCTCCTCCATCAACTCATCGCGTTTTCTTAAAGGCAACTTATGTCCGACGGTATTGAAGTCCAGCCTTACGAACCGGCAAGCGAAGTCTCCGGCGAGGGTCAAACTTATGACACATCGCCGCCGAAAGTTGTCCCACGCCAGTACTTGATGGCGTTCATCTTGACGACTTGCTGCTTCGCATTGTGGGGCTTCGCCAACGACATCACCAACCCGTTGGTGAAAGTATTTAAAGAAGTTTTTCAGATCAGCAACACACAAAGCTCGCTGGTGCAGTTCGCTTTTTACGGCGGCTACTTCACGATGGCTTTGCCCGCCGCCTATTTCATCCGCCGTTTTTCGTACAAGGGTGCGATCATGGTCGGATTTGCGTTGTACGCGATCGGTGCGCTGCTGAGCATCCCGGCCAGTCTGAATACGAACTTCTGGATTTTCATTGCCGGATTCTACATTTTGACGTTTGGTTTGGCGTTTTTGGAAACCAGTTGCAATCCGTACATCTTGGCGATGGGGCCACCAGAAACCGCGACCCAGCGATTGAATTTGGCTCAAGCGTTTAACCCGATAGGATCGTTGACCGGGATGATTGTCGCATCGACGATTATCGCGCCGAATCTTCAAGTCGGTGAGTTCCGCGACAAAATGGAGGCCAAATCGCCCGAGGTGGTGCAATACGTTGAAACTGACTACGCATCGGGATTGCCCGATTTCGATCAAGAATATGGAACATTGGACGCAGCTGTCAGCAAGGCCCTTGCCAACATGCAGGTCACAACGCCCGAGACGTTCCAAGCGATCCAACAGCATGACCTTGGTGTCGTGCGTACTCCCTACGTCGTGATCGCGTGTGTCGTGATTGGATTTCTGATTCTTTTCGCACTGACAAAAATGCCCACCTTTGCGGCCGATGAACCCGATGCGCCGGTGGGTGAATTAGCGGCTCGATTATTTAGCAAAGCTCACTATCGCGAAGGGGTGATCGCACAAGCGTTTTATGTCGGTGCTCAAATCACGTGTTGGACATTCATCATTCACTATGGAATGGAGCAAGTCGGACTGTCGCTTGCACAGGCGCAGACGTGGAACATTGCTGCGATGATGATCTTTTTGGTCAGCCGTTTTGTGTGCACATTCATGTTGAAATTTGTGAGCCCCGGAAAGTTGTTGGCGACACTGGCGGTCATCGCAGCAATGTTGACCTTTGGCGCCATCATGCTGCAAGGCAAAACGGGGCTGATCAGCCTGGTTCTGATCTCGGCTTGTATGTCGCTCATGTTCCCCACGATCTATGGAATTGCACTGAAAGGCTTGCCGGCCGAAGAAGCCAAGTTGGGCTCGGCCGGATTGATCATGGCGATCGTCGGCGGGGCATTGCTGCCGCTGATGCAAGGTTGGTTCATCGACACAATCGGCGTTCGCAATTCGTTCTACCTGCCACTGATTTGCTTCGTCGCCATTGCCATCTTTGGCGTTCGCACGTTCACACGATTCGAAAAGGAATCCAACTTCCAAACCGCAGCTTAGTTTTGCGAGTTGGCGATTGTAAAAACGCGACGCAGGTCAAAGGAATGGTTCGAATGATGATCTGAGCCGACGGCGATTGCCGCTGGCAAGTTTCACTTACAACTAGCGGGCCCGCGGCTAGCGCCGTCGGCTCACAAAATGACTTGCTAAACCGACAACGTTCCGAATCACATTGCTGAAAAAGGCGTTTAACATGAGATCATGCCACTCTTTTGCATTACGAACTTGTTGCGGTTTCGCTTTTTTGTGGCTCGCAGTCGGCAGCTATTTAGCAGCCAACGCTCAATCGCCACCGACGCCGCCGGACGGCTACCGGTGGGTCAAGAACGAGGCGTTCAGTGACGAGTTTGACGGCAGCGAACTGAATCATGACAAATGGCACGATCATAACCCGTATTGGAAAGGCCGACCGCCAGGCAAATTCGTGCCTTCGTCGGTCAGCGTTAAAAATGGTTACTTGCAGATTAAAAGCACCGTGCTGGATCCGCCAGACGGTAAATTCACAATCGCCTGTGGTGCGGTTCAGTCAAAGTCGCAAGACGCGTTGTTTGGCTACTACGAATGTCGCATGAAGGCGTCGAGTATTTCGACCTCTTCCACGTTTTGGTTGACAGGCCCCTATTTCGAAGTGCCAGGCGGCAAAATGCGACTGGAACTGGACATCTTAGAATGCATCGGCAATGCGCAGCGATTTGCGACGTTCAAGACTCACATGAAGTCCAACACGCACATTACCTTCACTCCGGATGGCGAGGGCGCCGAGATCAAGCAAGCTAAAAAAGGTGGCGGTGCTCCGCTGAAGTCCAATGTGGCCGATGAATTCCACACCTACGGTTGCTGGTGGGTCGACGCAAACACGATGAAGTTTTACGCCGATGGCGAATACAAATACACGATCGAGCCGTCCACGGAATTAGATCCAACGCCGTTTGATCACCCGCTGTTTATGAACTTGGTTTGCGAGACCTACGCGTGGGAAGTTCCTCCGACATTCGAGGAATTGCAAGATGATTCGCGGAACACGACCTACTACGACTGGGTACGTTCCTACAAACTCGTCAAAGGATCCGCGAACGAAGAAACATCGCAATGATGCGCAAAGAATAACTCGAGATCCTGAATTCGCTTTAACGAACCGCCCCCTAGAGGAGAGTCCCGTGAACCAGCCCCCATGGAAATGCCAATCGCATCGAGAGACCTCATCGCTGCGAGGGCCCCGATCTCTCGGAGGGACACTGTTCACCGCGATCACGATGATCGTCGCCGCGGGCTCCTCGATGTGCCTTGCGAAAGAAATATCGGCCAGTGAAACCTCCGCAACGCATCAATCGTTCAATGATGGATGGACGTTCCACAAAGGGGAAGCCGAGGGAGCGGAATCGCCGGACTTCGATGATTCGTCTTGGCGATCGTTGGACCTGCCGCATGACTGGGCGATCGAAGGCCCGTTCGATATCAAGTACAACGCACGGGCGGGCGGATTGCCGTTTCACGGCACGGGATGGTATCGCAAAACATTCGATATCCCTGCCGCCGCCAAGGACAAATCGGTGTTCGTCACCTTCGAAGGTGCGATGTACAACGCGCACGTGTGGGTGAACGGAAATTTCATTGGCAATCGGCCGTTCGGGTATATCGAATTCCAGTACGACATCACAAACCATCTGAAATCCGACGGTGCCAATGTGATCGCCGTCAAATTGGCGCCCGAAGACCTTTCATCGCGTTGGTATCCCGGGGCCGGAATCTATCGCGACGTTTGGATCGATTACAAAAACCCCGTCCATGTCGCTCACATGGGGACGTTTGTTACCACGCCGGATATTGATAAAGATCAAGCCACGGTTGCCGTTGAAACTAAGATCAAGGCGACGGGCGAAAAACATGCGATCACTGCTAAATACGAAGTCCTGAACCCCAGCGGGCAAGTCATAGCAAGCTCCGACGCCACCATCGCCAATTCCGATTCGGATGGCGACACGATGGCGAGTGCCAAGTTGCAGGTGGACAAACCGCAACTTTGGCAGCTCGATTCGCCAGTGCTGTACTCACTTCGCACCACTGTTTTTGATCACGGCAACGTCGTCGACAGCGTGAAAACACGTTTCGGCATCCGCACGTTGAAGTTCACGAAAGCCGAAGGTTTTTTTCTGAATGGCAAACACACACGTATTCAAGGCGTTTGTTTACACCACGACAACGGCCCACTCGGCGCGGTCGCTAATCCACGTGCGATCGAACGCAAGCTGCAGATCATGAAACAGATGGGGGTAAATTCGGTTCGCACCAGCCACAACCCGCCCTCCCGTACGCTGCTAGACCATTGTGACGAAATGGGAATCTTAGTTCAGGTGGAAGCGTTTGATGTCTGGAAGATCGCCAAGGTGCCCAACGGATACAACAAGTTCTTTGACGAGTGGGCCGAGCGTGACATTAAGGACATGGTGCTCCGCGATCGGAATCATCCGTCGGTGTTCATGTGGAGCATCGGCAACGAGATTTTGGAACAAGGCAATGCCAAAGAAGGCAACCGGATCGCTAAGTTGCTCAACGGTTACGTCAAATCGTTGGACACCAGCCGACCGACGACATGCGGGTTTAACTACTTTCCTGCTCCATACAAAATGGGGATGGCGGCGCAAGTCGATATCGCCGGCATGAACTACAAACCCCTTGCCTATGGTCCGCAGGTCGATGAATTCCTGCCGAACAGTCCTGTGGTGGGTTCGGAGACTTCATCGTGTACCAGCAGCCGCGGTGTTTACCATCTGCCGATCGAGAAATACCAAACGCATGATTCCAAACAAGTCACCAGCTATGACATCATCGGTCCACCGTGGGCTTACCCACCGGACATCGAGTTCGATGCACTGCAGCAACATCCCGAGGTGCTCGGTGAATACATGTGGACCGGATTCGATTATTTGGGCGAACCGACACCGTATGGCGGCAAGGACAATAGCACCAACGGTTACTGGAACGCCGACTGGCCCGCGCGAAGTTCGTATTTTGGTGCGGTCGACCTGAGCGGTTTTCCCAAAGACCGATTTTATCTGTACCAAAGCCAGTGGACGAAAGAGCCGATGGTGCACGTGCTGCCACATTGGAATTGGCAAGACAGTGGCCACGAGACCATTCCTATATTCGCCTATACCAATTGCGAAGAAGTGGAATTGTTTGTCAATGGAAAATCGGCAGGTCGAAAAACCAAGGGCAAGGATCTGAGCAAGATCCCGGTCAAGTTCAATCGCTACGAGAAGGACCACATGCTGACGAAGTACCGTTTGTCGTGGGACGTCCCGTATTCGCCTGGTTCGATCCGAGTGGTGGGCTATGTCGATGGTAAAGCGGCAGCCGAGAAAGAGATAAAGACAGCGGGACCGCCCGCGAAAGTCAAACTTCACGCGGATCGCAGCACGATCACGGCGGACGGCAGAGACCTGTCGTATGTCACTGTGCGGATCGAGGATCGCGACGGCAATTTTTGTCGATTGGCGTCCAATCGCGTGCAGTTCTCGGTCGAGGGTGCTGGCAAGATCGCAGCGGTGGGAAATGGAAATGCGGCGACCACCGCCCCCTTCATCGCGGACTATCGCGATGCGTTTAACGGGCTGTGCATGCTGATTGTTCAGTCCGGTAAAGCTTCAGGCAAAGTTACGATCAAAGCTGAATCCGAGGGTTTGGTCGCAGACGGCATCACGTTGTCAGTCAAATAGCGGGTTTGCAACTTGTTAGCGGTACGGCTCACGCCGCACCGCTAATTTCGATCGTTTTTTCCTGCCGCTGCCAGACTCTAAAACCTCGAATACGGGGGCCTACTGAACGTTAACTGGAAAAACTGCGAGATTCAGAGCCTTTACGTGATTTGGCGATGATTTCGCATGGGCACCCAATCTGATTTTTATCGCAGTTTCAGTGTCCAAAACTCTCAACAAACCGACTCAAAACATCGAGAAGCGGCCTCGGCAAGCTCGGAATAAAAGAACTCAATTTGCGAGTCCGACATTGTCCTCAAGCGCCGCTCATAGCATGCGTTAGCGTGCCCCCGCCTCGAATCCCCGCACTGTTGAGTCGAAATCCCTCATGAATCATTCAACGTCAGCCTCTCTCCCCACCTCATCTAACTTGCTGACGGAACTGCGTGACCGAGTTGACCGCGAGTTCCAAGCAAAATTTTCGCGACCCGCGACCGTGATCGCCGCGGCACCCGGTCGCGTGAATTTGATTGGTGAGCACATCGATTACAACGATGGCTTCGTTTTGCCGATGGCGATTGAACGCTACGTCGTGATTGCGGCGGCACCGGCGGCAGACGCATCGCGTCCTACCGCGACCGTGTACAGTACGAACCTGCAAGAGACCACCCAAATTCCCTTGGGGAATTCGCAAGCGGCGACCCTCGGCAATTGGGGTCGCTACCTCGAAGGCGTGGTGGCGGGTTTTGCAGAACAAGGCATTCAGGTGCCACCGTTTGATGCAGTGATCGGTTCCAACGTTCCGCATGGCGGTGGGCTCTCGAGCAGCGCCGCGTTGGAAGTGGCGACCGCAACGCTTGTTGAATCGCTGACCGATCACACTCTAGAGCCGCTTCAAAAGGCGTTGTTGTGCCAGCAAGCGGAACATCGTTTCGCCGGTGTCCCCTGCGGCATCATGGACCAATTCAGCAGCGTGTTTGGCCAAGCGGACCATTTGATGCTGATCGATTGCCGTTCGCAACAATATGACACGGTGCCTTTTGATGCCGACGGCATCTCGGTGTTGATCACCAACAGTAACGTCAAGCACGAACTCAGTGGCGGCGAATATGCAGCACGCCGAAATGAATGTGATCAAGCACTTCGTAAACTCAACCAAAATACGTGGCGAAATGTCTCGCTCGAGGATGTGCAAAATGCCAGCTCATCGCTAAGCGACATCGAACTGCGCCGCGCTCGTCACGTTGTCACCGAGATCGCTCGCACCATCCAAGCGGCCGAAGCCTTTCGTGATTCCGACTGGGATGCCGTCGGTCAGTTAATGTACGCCAGCCACGAATCGTTACGAGACGACTTTGAAGTCAGCTGTCGCGAGCTGGATCAGCTTGTCGAGATCGCCAGCGAACTGGGAACTGAGTCAGGCGTATTGGGGTCGCGGATGACCGGCGGTGGGTTTGGCGGATGCACCGTGTCTCTGGTTCGGGATCATGCCCTACCTGAGGTGATCCAGTCGTTGACGTCACGTTACCAATCGGCAACCGGCGTCACGCCAAGCTGTTTTTCAAGTCGTCCTGCTCTCGGAGCCCACTTGATTCAGCCGCACGCTTGATTCTTGTGCCGCATTTATAAATGGGCACATCAATCGGAGCTCACGATGAGCTAAAATCGCATCCATGATTCTTGACGCCCCCACGCCAGAGACGAACACGATGAAATTCAATTTGCTTGGTTTACTGGTTTTGATGATTCCGATTGGGTTGACGTCGCTCGCCCAAGCCGAAGAAATCAACGTCGCCGATCATGGGATCGTTCCCGGCGAAGATGCGACCTACCCGCTGCTTCGTTTGATTCAGTCGGTCGAAGGCGAAAGCAACATCACGCTTGTTTTTCCCAAAGGCACGTACCGCTTCGCACCTGACAACGCTGTCGAACAATTCCGTGCCGTCACGAATCACGACAACAGCCTGAAACGAATGGCATTCCCGCTGTTTGGTTTTAAGAACATCACCATCGACGGTGGCGGTTCGACGTTTCTGTTTCATGGTCGGATCAGCCCGATTGTCATTGATGGCGGCATTGGGGCGACGCTGAAGAATTTCTCGATCGACTGGGACCGTCCGTTTCACAGCGAGCTAATCGTCGTCGAAACCAACGAAGATGACGACACGTTTACCGTCGAGGTTGACCGCGATCGATATCCGTACACGATCAAACATGGCGAGGTGAGATTTGAACGCGATGGTTGGAGCGATCCATTCGGATCGAACATCGTGTTTGATCCTAAAACCCAATCGCCAATCTACGACACAAAAAAATATGGCGTCAATTACTCGAAACCCGTTAAAGTGACCGCCGTCGGCAAGAACCGGATTCGCTTCAATGCCGAAGGGCGGGCGTTGCCTCCGGTCGGATCGGCATTGATCACTTACGGAGTGAATCCGACCAGCCGTCTGTGTCCGGCAATCCACATTGCAAATTCGAGTGACGTTCGCGTTGAAAATGTGACAGTGTATGCCGCGGGCGGGATGGCATTGATCGCCGAACGGACCGAGAACGTCACGCTTGAAAAGATGGTCGTCACCTCGACACCGGATCGTTTTGTTGCCACCCGCGCCGACGCCACTCACTTTGTCGGATGTCGCGGCACGGTCAAACTTGAGAACTGTCTGTTTGAACACATGCTCGATGACGGCATCAACGTTCACGGTGCCTACGTCAAAGTCGAAGAGTATTTGGGAAAAAACCGCTTCATCTGTGCGATTAGCCATCCACAGCAATGGGGGCTGACGTTCGCCAGTCCGGGTGACAAGGTCGCCATTCTGTCTCGCGAAACCATCCTGCCGTTTCACCAAACCTCGGTGGAAGAAGTATCGATCCTGAATGAAGAACGATTTGTGATCACGGTTTCGGATGTCCCCGACGATCTGCCGACCGGTCCGCTTTCGATGGAAAATTTAACCTGGTATCCCGATGTGGTGATGAAACACAACACCATTCGCCAGAACCGTGCACGCGGCGCGTTGATCACGACCAAGGGCAAAGTATTAATCGACAGCAACTATTTTTCGTCGCAGATGCACGGCATCTTGATCGAAGGCGACAACAAGAAATGGTACGAGTCGGGTGGGGTCCAAGATGTCACGATCTCGAACAATGTTTTCGACAACATTGGCTTCGAGGGAGGTGCGGTCTACCCGCTGCTCGCTTCTCCGCTGCTAACGGACGAGCAGCGAATGGGTGAAGGGCATTTCCACCGAAACATCCGCTTTCTCAACAACACCATCCGCAGCTTCAATGGCCTGGTTGCTCAGACGCGATCGGTCAGCGGTTTAACGATTGCCGGCAACGAGTTGGAATTCAGCAGCGATTACCCCGCTAATGCAGAGTTCCCGTCGATTGATCTGCATTATTGCGATGACGTGCTTGTCACCGATAACACCGCCACCGGGTTTGACCACAAATTGATCATCGCAGAGTCCGCCGACTCGACCGACATCGAAGTCGAGGACAATGTTGGCTTTATTGCCGAGTCCGAATAGGACGCGTCTACCAACTTCCTTCCACGCCTTTGGGTAAAAACTTGATTATGCCAAATCGTTGTCTCTATCGATTCTTGTGTGGGGTGATTGCGGTAGCGGTCAGCGTTGCTACGCATGCGACTCAAGCGGACTCACCCGCAAAGCGTCCAAACGTCATCTGGTTGATGGCCGAAGACATGGGGCTCGACCTCGAGTGCTACGGCATGAAAGGGGTAAAGACGCCGAACCTGAACAAGATGGCCGCGGAAGGGGCGTTGTTCACCAAAGCCTATTGCTCCAACCCGATCTGTTCTCCCAACCGATCGGCGATGATGGTGGGTGTCGATCAAACCATCATCAACGCCCAACATCATCGCAGCAACCGTGATGTCCCGCTGCCAACCCCGTATAAACCGATCACGTATTGGCTCCGCGAAGCCGGTTACACCTGTTTGCTCGGCCATGACAAAGTGATGGCTCTAGGCACCAAGACGGACTGTAACTTCAAACACGAAGCCATCGGTCCGTACGATGGCGTGACCGAGTTTGGGCTGTTTGACAAACGCGAAGATTTCTCGGCGGCCCACCAACCTTTCTTCAGCCAGATTCAATTAAAGGTCACACATCGAGGCGATTGGTGGAACGATGTTCGCGCCGAATCGAAACACCCTGTTTCACTCGATGCAATTCAATTGCCTCCGTACTTTGCCGACACGCCTGAGATTCGCTACGACTGGGCCGCCTACCTCGACACCGTCGAGTACATGGACGACGAGGTGGGAATGTTGATGCAATCGCTGAAGGATCAGTCGCTAGATAAAAATACCGTCGTCATTTTTATCGCGGACAACGGCCGCTGCAACTTGCGAGGCAAAGGTTATTTGCACGACACCGGGATTCACGTACCGATGATCGTCTGGGCTCCTGGATTGATCGAACCCGCCACCGTGGTCGACGACATGCTTTGCACAACCGATATCTCGGCAACGGTGCTGATGCTCGCCGGAGCGACGATCCCCGACTACATGACGGCGAAGCCATTTTTGGGAGTGGAGAAACCCGAGTACCGCGACTTTGTCCGTTCGGCTCGCGATATCTGGGACGAGATCGACGAGTGCTCGCGAAGTATCACGACGCCTCGTTTCAAATACATCCAAAACTTGATGCCCGAAGTCCCCTGGGCGACCGACCAAGCCTACTTGGAATTGAATCGCCCCGCGCTGCATGTGATGCGGCGACTGAAAAAGGAAGGCAAACTGAGCGAGGCGGAGATGACATTCTTTCATGACTCCAAACCGCCCGAAGAACTTTACGACTTGCGATCGGATCCTGATGAGCTGAACAATTTGGCCGCCGATCCAAATTATGCCGACGAGCTGAGGGCGTTGCGATCGTTCGAACAACAATGGGTCGCGACCCATCGCGATTACGGACTCGATGACCTCGGCAAACGCCAGCCCGAGAAAGGGTTGGCGGCGGAAACGGCGCGTGCCGGGGTAAAACGGCATCAGCCTCAGTGGTGGCAACGACTTGAAAGCGGCGAACTGATGAAAACGCAACAATGGATGAAAGATTTCAAGTAATCTATTAGCGTGCTGTCCGTGCGGCCATCGCCGTCTCGCGAAGAATCCCTTCTGTCTGGAATGTCATGAAATCGTTTCTCATTTGCTTGCTGCAATGCTCTCTTGCCAACCTGTTGGCAGTCGCCGTTTTTGCGGACGAACCACGCACCCCCAATGTGATTTACATCCTTGCCGACGACCTCGGTTACGGGGACCTCAGCTGTTATGGGCAGACCAAATTCGAGACTCCCAACATCGATGCACTGGCCCAGCGGGGAATGCGTTTCACCCAACACTATTCGGGCAGCACCGTTTGTGCTCCATCGCGTTGTGCGCTGCTGACCGGTTTTCACACTGGCCACGGAGCGGTGCGAGGCAATGCGGAAGTATCGCCTGAAGGACAAGAACCGATGCCGGCGGACACCTACACCGTGGCAAAACATTTGCAAGGTGCCGGATACCAAACTGGCATCTTTGGTAAATGGGGATTGGGCGCACCCGGTTCTGACAGCGA
This sequence comes from Novipirellula methanifontis, assembly GCF_052161655.1. Classification (GTDB taxonomy): domain Bacteria; phylum Planctomycetota; class Planctomycetia; order Pirellulales; family Pirellulaceae; genus Novipirellula. The sequence goes on along the minus strand of NZ_CP197418.1, from coordinate 2,259,016 downwards.
ACCACTGAAGATGGGATTCAACCGTTTCTACGGATACAATTGTCAGCGAATCGCCCACTGTTATTACCCAGCATTTTTATGGAGCGACGAAGAACGCGAACTGCTCTGGGGCAACATCGCGTCACACAAACACGATTACGCACCCGATTTGATCCATGATCAAGCATTGAAGTTTATTCGTGACAACAAAGACCAACCGTTTTTCTGTTACTACGCCGCTGTCCAACCGCACGCCGACATGGTCGCGCCGGAATCGTACATGAAAAAGTATCGAGGCAAATTCCTTCCCGAATCCAACTACCCCGATGACTACTACGCTGGGCAACCCGAATCGCATGCTGCGTTTGCTGCGATGGTAAATGTGTTGGACGACTATGTCGGCGAGATCGCGGCCGAACTGGACGCGCTTGGTATCGCGGACGAAACGATGATCGTTTTCTCGTCCGATAATGGGCCCCACGAAGAAGGAGGTCACGATCCCGATTACTTCAATTCCAACGGTCCACTGCGAGGTTTCAAACGTGAATTGTACGAGGGGGGCGTGCGAGTACCGATGATCGCGGTGTGGCCCAAGAAAATCCCAGCCGGAAGTGTCTCGGATGAAATTTCGGCATTCTGGGATTTCTTGCCAACGATGGCCGATCTGGTCGGCAAACCGCTGCCCGGTGACACCGATGGCGTTTCGATTTTGCCCACGCTGCTTGGAAAACCGGAACAACAACGCAAACACGATTATCTTTATTGGGAATTCATTGAGAAAAAAGGCCGCGTCGCGGTTCGCAAAGGCAAGTGGAAAGGAGTTCGCTACAATGTCGATCTCGACCCGAACTCGCCCATCGAACTGTATGACTTGTCCGTCGATGTAGGTGAAACGAACAATATCGCCGCCCAGCATCCCGAACAGGCTGCCGAGTTGAGCAAGCTGATTTCCGAGTCACGTACGATGTCGCCTAATCCGCGATTTAACTTTCACTACCTACGTAAGTAAACTAGGTGTGACGACTCGACTCCATTCGGTCGTCCCCCGACTTTCCTAGATTTCCCCCCACCCTGCTGCTGAGACACCTTTGATGAAAATCACTTCCCTCCGCCTGCTAACCCTGATCACCACACTCGTGTTGGGGTCGCTGCAAAGCCAATCCATCGCGACGGCGGAAGAGACGGCCAAGAAAGCCGATCCGCTGAAGGTTTTGTTGGTCGCAGGCGGTTGCTGCCACGACTACGCGACGCAAACGAAGCTGCTCAAGAAAGGCATCGAAGAGCGACTGAATGCCGAAGTCACTGTCGAGCTGAGTGAAAGCACCACAACCACCGCCCGCTTTGAAATTTACGAGTCTGATGATTGGGCCAAGGGATACGACGTCGTCCTGCACGACGAATGTTCGGCCAACGTGATCGAGCGGCCTTACGTCGATCGTATCCTCGCCGCTCATCGCAACGGTACTCCCGCGGTCAATCTGCACTGTGCGATGCATAGTTACCGCTGGGGCGATTTCAAATCGCCAGTGGAACCAGGGGCGGATAACGCAGGCTGGTACGAGATGCTCGGTCTGCAATCCACAGGACACGGTCCTAAATTGCCCATCGATGTGCTCAGCACCGATTCGACACACCCGATCATGAAAGGGTTTGAGAATTGGACAACGATCAACGAAGAACTTTACAACAACGTGCGTGTGTTCGCAGGAGCGAGCGCCCTGATCGAAGGCAAACAAGTGGCGCCGCCAAACAAAAAGGAACTGAAGCAGAATCCGAACGCGGCTCCCACCGAATCGACCGCCGTGATCGCCTGGACCAACCAATATGGTCCTCAGAAAACCAAGATTTTCAGCACCTCGCTGGGTCACCAAAACGAGACCGTCGCCGATGAACGCTACATGGACGTCGTCGCTCGAGGCATTTTGTGGGCGACCGGCAACTTGAACGCCGACGGAAAAGCAAATCCCGCTGTCACAAAGTAACTCGTCATGAAGTAACTCGTGACCATGGCATTTCTCCGTCTTCGCTCGAAACGTGTTTGCGCTTCATCCTGATAATCCCACCAACATGAATCCAACCCATCTTCGATCGATTCGACAGACAACGCGGCGAATGTTTTCTATGCTGGCATCCGTAATTGCCTGCGGTCTACTGACGCCTGCGGTTTTGTGGGCGGCCCCGCGTCCGAATGTGCTGTGGATCGTACTGGATGATCTTGGACCGGAAATTGGTTGTTATGGGATGCCGCATGTTTCCACGCCCGCGATGGATCGGCTTTACAGCGAGGGCGTTCGCTACACCCGCTGTTTTTCCACATCACCGGTGTGTTCGTCTTCGCGGAGTGCGATCGTCACGGGGATGTATCAAACCTCGATTGGTGCACACCACCATCGCACGCGGAAGATGAAACCGTTGCCCGAGGGAGTGCAAACGGTGATGCAGCAGTTTGGCGATGCGGGCTATTTCGTCTGTGACCTGAAACCTCCCGGAGTGAAAGGCAAAGCCAAGCGGGATTACAACTTCATCACCAACGACGATTTGTTTGACGGTGATGATTGGTCCCAACGTCGCGAGGGACAACCGTTTTTTGCACAGGTGCAAATTCACGAGCCCCATCGCCCCTTTGTCCACGACCAGGATCCCGAGCGTGCCGCGAAGCTAACTTTGTCGGCCAAGTATCCCGATCATCCAGTGGCCCGCGCCGACATGGCGGATTACTTGGCGACCGTCGAAAAGGGCGACAAGCATGTCGCAGCGATCCTAGAGCGTTTGGAAGCCGAAGGGTTGCGTGAGAACACGCTGATCATGCTCTTTGGCGATCACGGTCGGCCTCATGTTTGGGGCAAACAATGGCTCTACGACGAGGGACTTCACACGCCGCTAATCGTTGCCGGGCCGATGATTTCCAATCCAGGCACGAGCAGCGATTCGCTGGTCAGTTTGATCGACGTGGCTCCGACATGTTTACGTGCCGCGAACATCACGCCGCACGCACGGACCGAAGGGGTCAATATTCTGGCTCCCGATTTCAAAGGTCGAGAGTTTGTGTTCGGAGCTCGCGATCGTTGTGGTGAAGCCGCCGACCGAATCCGATCCATTCGTGATTCGCGATACAAGTACATCCGCAACTTTTACCCCGACCGCCCCTACACGCAAATCAGCAGCTACAAGGTGCTCTCCTACCCGGTGGTCACGCTATTGGAGGTGCTGCACGCCCAAGGCAAACTCGGACCCGACGCCGATCGCATGATGCAGAAAACGCGACCAGCGGAGGAACTTTACGATTTGCAATCGGATCCCGACGAACTTCACAACCTCGCCGAGAATCCAGAACACGAGTCAACACTGCAACGGATGCGAACTCAGCTGAATCAGTGGATCGAAACCAGTGGTGACCAAGGATCGATCCGCGAAGGCGACCAAGCGTATCAAGATGCGATCATCGCGGAAAAACGAAAGTGGTACGAAAGCACCCAGCGCAAACGCGGACTCGATCCCGATGCTTCGGCCGAGCAGTACCTCGAGTGGTGGCAAAAAGAATTGCGAATCACGAATGAGTGATGGGTGTGAACTGTAAGCGAGCGAAGGTGACGTCCGGTTCGTTTTCGCTGCGATGCCGGAACTCCGCTGTGCTAAGCAGGTAGGCAGGAATGATTGGGTGAAATCCCATTAGCCGCTTGGGCGCTAGCCCCGGTTGTACTTGGGAACCGTGGCTAGCGCCAAAACGGCTAATATACAGAAAGGCTCCTGCCTACCTGCTTACGACATGCAGGCTGCGTTCCGGCTTAAACGCTATGACAACAGGGCTTGGACGACCTTGCCGTCGCCACCGATTTTGAATGGACGTCCCGACGGTGAGTAGACTTCTTTGTCGATCGGCAATCCTGCAGCGGCGGCGATGGTTTTGTTGAAATCCGCGACCGACACATGGTCTTTGGCAACCGAGTGTCCCCGTTTATCAGATTCACCGTAGGCTTGGCCCCCGCGGATTCCCGCACCGATCAACAGGCTGCAGAACGCACCAGGATGGTGGTCGCGACCCGCGTTCACGTTCAACTTGGGACTGCGTCCAAATTCAGTCGTGACGACAATCAACGTTTCGTTGAACAGCCCTTTGCTGTGCAAATCCCGCATCAAGTTGCCCAAGGCGGTATCGAGATTGGCGGCTCGGGTATTGAGCGACTCGTAGAGGTTTTGGTGCATGTCCCAGCCACCCGAAGTGACCTCGATGAACTGAGCCCCCTTTTCCACCAACCGCCGAGCCAGCAGACATCCTTGCCCGAGCGAGTTGTTTCCGTAGGCGTCACGGATCGCTTTTGACTCTTCGTTGATGTCAAACACCTTTAATTGATCGCTGCCCATCAATTGATACGCATCGCGATACGCTTGGTTGTACGCGATCACTTTGCTGTTATCGCGTCGTTCTTGAAACGCTTCGTCAAATTTGGTGGCCAGCATCATGCGGCGACTAAACAATTCCGGTGGCAAATACTTTGGAAGTTTCGTGTCCTGCAATCCCTTGGCCGGGTCAGCAATCGGCACCGGCGAAAACGATGGCGGCAGAAAACCGGCGCCGGGATGACCGCCCGAGGATCCGATTAGATAGTTGCTCGGTAATCCGGTGTTAGGTTTCGGTTGCTGCGACGTCATCCAAGCGCCCATCCCGGGATGCTGGATACTATTGAGCTGCTTGTAGGCGGTACGCATCAAGTAGCGTCCTTGCTCGTGAGCCCCGGTTTCGGTGCTCAGCGATCGAACCACCGCGATCGCTCCGGCCAAGTAGGACAGTTTGGGAAAGCGATCTCCGAACATCAATCCTGGAACACGCGTTTGCGTTGGCTTGGTTTCGCCAGCTTCCTCGACACCTTGTTTTGGATCAAACGTATCGAGGTGGCTCATCGCCCCATCGAGCATGATGTAAATGATGTGCTTGGCCTTGCCCGGCGGGGTTGCCCCCGCGTGAGCCGAGCCGGTCATGGTTTGCGAGCCGAGCGCCCCGGCAAAGGAAACACCAAGCGTTTGCTTGGCGACCATTTTTATGAAATCACGACGATGTTGGCTGGTGAATTCAGGTCGATTCATCACAGTTTCCGCCTTTATTGAACGAATAGGAATTCGCGAGTGTTCAGTAATGCCCAAATGATATTGCCATAACCGACATTGTCGTTTTTCATTTGCGACAACTCTTTGGCGGTAATCAGGCGATCTTTCTGCGTTGGCATACGGCCAAGCACGCTCAAGAAAATGGCGTCGATACGATCCTTTGTTTTGTCGATCGCCAACACGTTGTCGACAATAGCCGAACCGGGCTCGAGCATGACATGGGTTATGGGGCCGTTGAACATCGCCAAGGTTTGCGGGACGGTCGGCTCTTGCTCAGCCGTATGGATGCTTTCACGGTTGCCTTGACCGAATTGACGTAAAAAGTGGTCCGCAGGCAACGGGGATGGCAACTCGCTGGCGCGGCACAACACGTTGCCTTGATAGGCATGTTCATTCAGCGAGCGCCGGTAGGTGTTGATGTCGTATGACTTTTTAAACTGATCGGCCAGCGTGGTGACTTGGTCAAACGATGCATGGCTAAAGTCGATCGAGACGTAAGGAGCGATATCCTTTGCGGTCGGTCGCTGGAATGGCCATGGATTGTGCACCGCCATCGTCAAAATCGAATCCCAGACTTGTTCCGCCGTCATGCGACGAACCACAGGTCCGGGCGCGTAATACAGTTCGCCACTGGTCACCTCGTAATCACTGGCTTCATGTTGATACGTGCCGCTGTACAGGATCGCGCGAATGAACTGTTTCTGATCAAAGCCACCTCGCACCATTTGCTCACTCAGCAAATCAAGCAGTTCCTCATTCGCACATGGGTTGTCTTCGTTGAAATCGTCAATCGGCTCGATGACACCGACGCCGATAAACCGCTTCCACAAACGGTTCGCAATCATGCGACTGAATTTCGGATTCTGGGGACTGGTTACCCAAGCGGCGAACTGCTCACGAGGCGAACGCGATTTGGCTTTCTCCGGAACCTCGTCCCACAACACCGCCGGCTTGACCGGCGAGCGAGGTTTGGCGTCGGAGTAGGCGTAATCGTGAGGCAGTTTCATAACCGCTTTGACTTCACGAACGTCGTACAAACTGGCGTTCATCATCCGTCGGTACTGGCTGGGCAATCGTCCGTATTGGTCACGTCGCTTCGCTTCGTCTTGGATTTCTCGCCTTTTTTTACGATCCTCTTGATAGCCGGGCATGTCACCACCGATTCGCGTTCGCGTTCCGGCGGTCATCGCAGCAAGCTGATAGAACTGGTACTGTGTCCATTGGTCAAACGGATGGTCATGGCATTGAGCACAACCGATTTGAGTTCCCAGAAAGACACGCACGGTGTTGTCGACGTAGGCCAATGGCATCAAGTCGTCGCGAAGCTGGAAACCGACTGCGGGATTTTCCCAAGTCTTGCCGGTTGCCGTCAGCATTTCGTAGACCCATTTGTCGTACGGCTTGTTTGAACAAATGGATTCTTTGACGTAGGCCAAATAGGGATCCGAGATATTGTCGGGCGATGGTCGTTCGACCAACCGCAGCGCGTCCGCCCACATGTTGTACATGTTGCTGACGTAGTCGGGGCTGTTGAGCAGTTTGTCGATCAAATCTTCGCGTCGATCGGGATGCGTGGACTCGAGAAACTCCGTCGCCTCGGCCAACGAGGGAATGCGACCGGCCACGTCCAGGTACACACGCCTCATAAAGACCTCGTCACTGGCCATCGGATTGGGCGAGATTCCTTCGCTCGCCAATTTCCCGGCGACCGCACGGTCGATTGCGTGCGAGGCGGATTTGACCTCAGCGCGCGATCTTGCCTCCACCTTCGCCACGTCCATCTTGATCGATGTCTTCTCAAGCACACTGGCGGGAAGCTTGATCTTGGGCGGCTTCGGTGGTGCTGGTTTCTTTCGCTGTGCAAACGCGTCGGGTGCCGTCAGGCTCAGTAACCCCACGACGATCAGCAACATAAAAACACGGCTACGGCCAATGGCCTTGGAAACATGCGGATCGACAACCATCTATCGCTGCCCCTTTGTTGACAAGTCGAAAAGACATGAGAAAAGACCGCGTTAGCCAAGTCGAACTTGGCGATCCGAACGTCGTTCTAAAACTCACGCTGCGTTGTTATAAACGCGGTCACAGCCCCATTGAACTCAAGTTTCAGGGAACCAAAGCGTCATTGTTTGCCGATAGCGAAACACGTCCCGCGTTCTAACCACTCGCAAAAATGACCAATTGCTGGCGATTTTCGCTACGACAATGCTGTCCCCCAATTCTACGCTCGAGCGAACACTGCGTGCTCGATTTTACTCGATGTAACTGGCCAAAAGTCGCAAGACGGCTCGAATACTGTTCAGAGACGCGGTTTCCGAGGCGGTGTGATAGCTCGTTGTGGGGATTTGCAGGGTTGTACCGTTGATTTTCCCCTCGGTCGCCGCCGTCAATCGCCCCAGTTCGGTCCGGCCAAACGACAGCGGTTTTTCGCGAGTGCGGTTGATCGCCTCGACATAGTCGTCTTTGAAACTGTAGGCGATCCCCAGCGACTCACACCGATCTTGTAGCTCCATCGTCATTTCGCTGGCAAAAATGGCGGTCGCATCACGACGCCGCAAAACGACTTCTTGCGCGGCTGCCGCCAGCGGGGTCGGATAGGGACTGGTGTCCAGCACGATCAGACGCTGAGTCCACAATTGCTGGCGTAAAAACCACTCGAGCGCGTATCGCCAACTTCGCCCCGCTTCTTCGCCCGCAGTGAACAGTACGGTGCCCTGAAAACCACAGCGGAACATGTGAACGAGAATCGCGACCGACAACACATTGTCTAGCTGAGCCGAGATGAAGCCGTCTGAGATCGTCAACCGATCGACGAACGAGACGGGTGTGCCCGGTTGCAGATGGCTGAGACCGTCGATCTCGAAAATCAAGTTGCGGCGATTCGGACAAACAAACGAACGGGTGATCGCGCCTTGGCCGAGATAGGTGCCGACGTGCGGCAGATGCGACTGGACTCGTTGGCCGATGAAACGATCCTGGATCAATTCCATCATCTGTTCCGAGACCGAGTCGCCGTTCAACTCGCCTCGGTTGCCAGCGATAAACGCCGCGTATTGGAATTCATTGGGCCCGGTACAGAGCAATCCGTGACGGTCGACGTGAGCGGACAAGACAACCGAATCAGGCCGATTGCCGCGTGCCACCAAGACACCGTGGTACAGAGACACGTTGACCGACAGTTCTTCGAGTTCACGCAATACGACTCGAAAGAAAGCCTGCTCGACGCCGACCACCGAAGGCTCGCGGACCAATCCGCCGAGCAGATGTAAGAAATCGCTTATTCCAGCGTCACTCGCTGCTGAATGCTTTACCAACGCGTCACGACCTTTGCATAAAAGAGGATACTCCGCCTTGGAGTTTCATTGCATGCGCAACTTTTGGCAATCGCGTGACGTAACGCCGGATCGCAAAGGGGTCGAGCATCCATGCCACGATTGACGTTTTAGTCTCGCTGGACCCAGGGGTTCACATCGTCGCTGATCTTCACATTGGAGGTGACAAACTTGACGATGGCCGGGATCACCTCCGAGGATTCATTGACCAGTGCGGGGCCGCTAAGACTGGTTTTGACCGTTTGTTGGGTCAGCCCCGACACTTCGCCTTGCCCTGCTTTCTTCTTGAACACCTCGATCCGTTTGGCAATGCGATTTGCCTCAGAACTTTCAGAGCTGCTGTCGCCTGCGACGATCATGATCGGCAGTCGCAGCACGTTGAAATCGGTGAGCGTGGTATCGATCCCGACTCCCTTTAGCTGTTTTTCTGGACTGATCAGCACAAGTGCCTTGACGTCTTGTCCTTGCTTTTTGCTGCCGATCGAAGGCCATCGCCAATCCCGCATCGTGAAATGTGACGCCAGCACACCGCCTTCGCGGACTCCGATCATAACCAGGGCGTTCAAATTGAGTTTGCCGTCATCGTTCTCGTGTTTCAGGAACTGCTTGGCCTCTTCCATATCCCCGGACAAGATCGCATCAATGTCACGTTTGTTCATCGTCGAGAGATTGAACGTTTGAGTCTTGCCTCGCAGATCGACATACTCTTTGCTGCCGCCGTGGCCACGGTAATCGGGAGCCAGGACCGCACAACCGGCATCGCGAAGTGCGACCACCAGATTGTAATACGGGCTCGCTTGGCCTTCCCATTCATGGACCAGGATCACAGGAATCGCATCTTTCCCCTTGTTCGAGGGGAAGTAGAAGGCGCGAAGTGCAATACCATCACGGGTCTTTAGCGTAACCGTACGTGGTTTGAGCGCCGGATCCTCTTTGACTTTGCCTTTCCCTTTCCGGTCCTGGCCGACAGCGACTGAGGCAACGACGACGCTCATCGCAAAAACGAGGAAGGTTACGACAATGCGGCGAACGGCATCACGCGTAGGGACTGAAGGATCGTGAAGGGACTGGACTGCTACAGCGCTTCGCATGAAGGACTCCTAAACATATTTTTCCGGTCGACTGAAAGCGGTTCGCTTCCCAAAATTGTCTGCATCTCACCAATTCAGACTCGCCACATCACTTCTATCTTACTATCGAAAGTTTTTGAAGTGTAACCCAATCGTCCCAGTTAAAGGGCCCCCGAAGCGGGATGGGCGGATAGGTTTGATGACAAGTTAGAAAAGGGGGGATCGGCACGCACAAAAACGAAACCGCCCTGATAAAGGTTAAACTGGCCCGTCGCGTGGGTCAAACTAACCGGACAAACAATCCGTGTTGATCTATACTGTTGCCTTCATCCGCTTGTGCCCGTCACGCTCGCCTCGCCGGATCCCGCGCCGAAAACCTAAAATCCTTTCCCCCCCTCTGCCTAAAACGATAATGTCGTACCCCCCCGCTGCTGCCCTCCTTCCATTTTTGTCGACTCACGCAAACGCATTTGCTTCGAAGCTCGCCATCGCAGGCTTGGCTTGGGGCGTGCTGGGAATTGCGGCACTGCCAAGCCTGTATGCCCAGCGGGATCTTACCGATATTCCGATACCGGACCCGGGAAGCGAATCGGCTGCAATGCGAGTGGACGAATCCGCAAACGTCAATCTGTACGCGGCCGACCCTCAGATTCGCAAGCCGATTCAAATGAACTTCGATGCCTCGGGCGCCTTGTGGGTGGCCACCAGCGAGGTCTACCCGCAAATCAAACCTGGCGAAGAGGCTGACGACAAAATCGTGGTGTTGCGTGACACCGATGGCGATGGCGACATCGACCAATCAACCACGTTTGCCGATGGATTGCTGATCCCCACCGGAGTAATTCCGGATGGCGAAAACGCTTGCTACGTCGCCGACAGCACTCAACTGCTGTATCTCGAGGACACCGACAGTGACGGAATTGCAGACAAACGCCGCGTCATCTTTAGCGGCTTTGGCACCGAGGACACTCACCATTTACTGCACACGTTGCGATGGGGCCCCGATGGATGTTTGTATTTCAATCAATCGATTTACATCCACAGCCACATTGATACCGCGTACGGCACCCGGCATTTAGACGGAGGCGGGATTTGGCGGTATCGCCCCAGCACCGGGCGATTGGAAATTTTCTGTAAAGGATTTATCAATCCTTGGGGCCACGTCTTCGATGAACAGGGCGAATCGTTTGTCACCGATGGGGCGGGGTTCGAAGGCATCAACTATGCGTTTCCTGATTCCGTCTTTAACACGTCGCCGGGAGCGAGACGGTGGGTGAGCGGATTGAACCCAGGAAGCCCAAAACATTGTGGACTCGCGGTGCTGTCGGGGACGCACATTCCCCCGGATTGGCGTGGAAATTTGGTCACCAACGATTTCCGCAGCCACCGCGTATGCCGATTTGACGTGACGCCCGAGGGCAGCGGATTTCGCAGTCAACAGCAACCCGAAATCATTACGACGTCGCATGTCGCGTTCCGCCCGATCGACGTACGGATGGGCCCTGACGGTGCCGTCTATGTTGCCGATTGGTACAACCCAATCATCCAGCATGGCGAAGTCGACTTTCGTGACGAACGGCGTGATCGCAAACATGGTCGCATTTGGCGTGTCAGTTTCCCCAAACAACCGCTTGATCATTGGCCTGAATTTTCAAAACAGTCGACTGCCCAGTTGTGTCAATTGCTCGACGACCCGTCGCTTGACGTTCGCCAATTTGCTCGTGAAGAATTGTGGCGACGTGCGGCAACCGATTCCGCGGGCGTAATGAAAACGATCCGCGATTGGCGAGACGCCGACAATGCAAACGCCGCGATGCGTGCATTGGAAGTCCTGTGGATGAACGAAGTGGTTTCGGCCGCGAATCTAGAGGATGCGCAAATCGCCATCGCCGCGAGCAAGCAATCGGAAAAACGTGTGCTTGGAACGACGTTGCGAAGCATTTGGCGTAGTCGCGAGAACGTTGCCACCGACAGTGATGCATACCGTGCAATCTCGCAAATGGTGTACGAGCAAGCGGATGCAACAGATCCGAGAACGCGGCTAGAAGTGGCCGTTAGCGTTGGCCAAGCTCGTGCGGATCGCGACGCATTAAACGCCGTGATCGACGTTGCCAAGCATCCGATCGACAGCAATCTGGACTTTGCAATCTGGCAATCACTGCGAAACCTCGACGCAGCGTCGCCATCGACATCCATCTTGGAACAGATCGATTGGCAGTCGAAACATCATGAATTAGCGATTGCGGTTCGCGCGATCGCCAATCCAAAGGCAGCACAAGTCGCCATCGAAATGCTACGACGTGAGAACGCGAATGCGGCCTCGAGCGACGAATTGTTTCTAGCTGCGGTCCAAGCCGGCAACGCAAATCAGCTCGGTCAGTTGCTGGAATTACTGACCCGCCCGTCGTCGTCCGCACATTCGCCCTCACGAATGACCGCGTTACTCGAGCGAACGAAGTCGGATGGAACCGTCCCAACCAACGCAAATTCGAGCGTCGCGGCCGCGGTTGCCGACGCCGAAGCACTCACCCGCAACCCAGCGTGGCGTACATCGCTGTATCGAGCAGTCGCAACTTGGAAGCTAAGCGAAGCCGAGTCCACCTTGATCGAAATGCTTCCTAAAACATCGGGCGACAGCCGGGCGGCGTTGATCGAGGCGATTGGATCGTTCGAGTCCGATGTGGCGAAACAGACGATCCGCGAACTGCTTGATTCACAGGACACTCAGTCCCGCGTAGCTGCCACGCGAACGATGGCAACCCATCGTCCGCGAGCCGCGTTTGCCGCCGTTCTAAAACTGGTGCAAAACAAAGAAACGATTGAAGAGGGATCGGCAATCATTGCCGAAATGGCGAAACGCAAAGACATTCCCGAAGCGTTTGCCAGCGTACTCGAAAAACAAACGCTCGACACCGATCTGGCAAGTCACTTGCTGCGATACATCCGCAGCAGTGGCGGAAATGCACGACTCGAAGAAGCGATTCGCGTTAGCGGAAAACTCGAAGACCTTGCTTGGAAATTGACGCCAGAGCTTTCAGCGGAGATCTTGTCTCAAGCCAAAAAGGGATCACCCGCTAACGGCGAACGAATCTATCGTCAAGCAAAACTGCAATGCATTAACTGTCACGCCATCGGAACGGCTGGCGGATTGGTCGGCCCTAACCTGATCAGCATCGGCGGCAGCTCGCAGCCCGATTATATTTTGGAATCGCTGCTCACACCGAATGTAAAATTAAAAGAAGGCTACACGACGACTCAATTCTTGACCGATGAGGGCCGCGTGATCAGCGGGATTGTGCTGACGAAAAATGACAAGACGATCCAAGTTCGACTTGCCGATGGCACAGTCACTTCGGTGCTCGTCGATTCAATCGAGGACGAATCGCCCGGCAAATCGCTAATGCCCGAGGGACTGCTGGACAATGTAACGCAAGCGGAGCTTGCGGATCTTGTCGCGTTCCTCTCTGCTCTTGGACGGGTTCCCGAATTTACGGTTTCGACCGACCCGATGCTCCGCAGCGTCGAAACGTTGATTTACTCGAACCAATCGAATCACCTGATCAATCGCACTAGCACCGATGCCGTGGCGAGTGGCGACGCCGTCATGCAGTGGCGGCCGCTGACGTCGCGGGTCGATGGAACTTTCACGATTGAAGAGATGGATGCGTTTAAGCAGCATCGAACAACACCTCCGACGTCATTCATTCGTTTCCGCATCAAAGTGCTCGCCGATACCGACGCTAATTTGGATCTGCCGAGCGAGATCACGGAAGCCTGGGTCGATGGCAAACCGTTTCCAGCGACATCGCTGCGGACCGAGGCCTTGGAAAAGGGTGAGCATACGATCGTGCTCGCCATTGACCGGACGCTGCAAACTGCCCCGTTTACCATCGGATTGGCTGCCAACGTGACCACGCCCGAGCAATAGTAAAGCGTCGCTCGACGTCTTTTTTTGTCGCCCGACGTCGCCGACGTCGGAAAGATACGAACGCCCGAAGACAACTTTTCGGACATTCCGAGCGAACCGTGGGGCAAATGTCCGCGTAGCGGTGTTGAGAACCTCTCTCAGACCGTTATATTTCCGGTTTGACAATTCCCACATTGAAGGACTTACCCAAGAACTGCCGCATGACGATTCAACCTGAATCCCGCCGGCCCATGATCGAAGCGATCGGGCTGAGTAAGTTTTACGGTCCTTTTGCCGCGACTCGCGACGTCACTTTTTCGGTAGGCGAAGGCGAATTGGTGGCATTTTTGGGCCCCAACGGTGCTGGAAAAAGCACGACGATGAAGATGTTGACCGGGTATATCGCTGCCAGCGAGGGCGAAGCTCGGATCGCAGGTCATAACATGATGGAGGACCGGATCGCCGGCAGCCGCCGATTGGGCTATTTGCCTGAAAATGGTCCGCTTTATCCGGAAATGACCCCCTACGCGATGCTCAGCTTTTTCGCGGAAGCTCGCGGCATGTCGACAGCTAGCAAAAAAGATCGCATCGACGCAGTCGTCGACATCTGTGACCTTTCGAGTGTCGTTCATAAACCGATCAGCAAGCTTTCCAAGGGTTTCAAGCAGCGTGTTGGCATGAGCCAAGCGTTGTTGCACGAGCCCGATGTTTTGATTCTGGACGAACCGACTGCGGGTTTGGATCCTAACCAGATTCGCGGAGTCCGTAAAACGATGCGGCGGTTGAGCGAAACGAAAACGATTCTGCTCAGCACGCACATTTTGCAAGAAGTCGAGGCGATGGCGGACCGCGTGGTCATGATTAACGAAGGACGACTTGTGTACGACGGTGACGTCGAAGGTCTGCGAAAGCTTGGTGCAAATGACTTGGACGAAGCGTTCCACTCGCTGACTCAGGGTGCCACCGCGTAACATGCCCACAACGCTTGTTCGCCTTTACCGACGAGCAACGTTCGTTCTCGGGGTTATCCCCTTGGTCAGGATGTGAGTTCGACGCGTTACGCCCGAGCTCGCCACCAATTCGAGACCGAGACGTCCTTGCCGATTCCGATCGGGCCCAACAATTGACTGGCCCAAAATTCACGGGCCCGAACCTGACATGAATGCACGCAAACCGTAACCTCAGAGCCGTGTTTGCACCCCGCTCCGTGGTTTTCCGCAACGAGCTAATCAACATCGAAGCCAACCACTTCGACACGTTTAACCCACACTATCAATTAAACAGATAACATGACGCTCAATAACGTCGCATTTGCCCTGCTGAACCTGTTCGTCTTGGACTTGATCCTGCTGTTGGTGTTAATGGCGATCGTCGCTGCACTGGCGGGCACCAAACGAGCCGCGTATGCCGTGCTGAAGCGAAACTTTGTCGGCTATTTCGGTAACCCTACCGGCTACGTCTTCCTTTGTATCTTCGTCTTTTTGACATCGGTATCGGCGTTTTGGCCTTACGAGTTCTTCAACCAAAACTTGGCGACACTGGACCAACTGAACTATTGGTTCCCGTTGATCATGCTGGTGTTTATCCCCGCGATCACGATGAGCATTTGGGCTGAAGAAAAGCGGCAAGGCACCGATGAACTGCTGCTGACACTGCCGGCCGACGACTTTGACATCGTGATCGGCAAGTACATGGCCGCAGCGTCGATTTTCACCGCATCGTTGCTGTTTAGCCAATTGAGCACGTTCATCACGTTGGCAGTACTGACCGAAGGAACACTCGATACCGGACTGATTTTCACCACCTATCTTGGTTATTGGTTCGTCGGATTGGCGATGATTGCGATCGGTATGATCGCGTCCTTCTTGACGGGCAACTTGACGGTCGGCTTTATCCTCGGAGCCCTCTTTAACGCTCCGCTCGCGTTTGCCTCGCTTGCCGATTCGATCAGCCCCAACAAACGCATTGCAGAATGGCTGGCTAGCAGCGGGATCGCCCGTCCGTTTGACGATTTTGGTCGCGGTGTGATCAGCCTTTCCGCCGTCGGCTACTTCGTCCTCGTCGCTGCGGTAGCACTCTACGCCACGATGGTATTGATTGGACGTCGCCACTGGACCGGCGGCAAAGACGGCAACACGATGGCGTGGCACTATATCGCTCGCGTCCTGGCCTTGATTGTGATCACCGCCGGCGCGGTCACTCTGTTTCGCAATTGGGACTATCGCAAAGATTTGACCGAAGGCAAAGTCAGCTCGCTGGCGGGTGCCACCAAAACGTTGATCCAAGAATTGGACACCGATCGGCCGATCGTGATTGACGCGTTTATCAGTGCAGATATTCCCGAGATTTACGCCCGCACTCGGTACGAGTTGATCAACCTGCTGAAAGAATTCCGCAGCGAAGCGGCCAAACGCAATCGCATGATTGAAATCAATCTGTACGACAATATTGAACTCTTCAGCGAAGAGGCAGCACTTGCGTCAGAGCGATTTGGAATCGAGCCGGTTAGCCGCATGGTGCGAGAGAAGGGTTCGTTCCAACAGAAGGAACTGATCCTGGGTGCCGCATTCCGATCGGGACTCGAAAAAGTCACCGTGCCGATTTTTGAATACGGGATTCCCGTTGAGTATGAATTGGTTCGCTCGATCAATACCGTCGCCGAGGGAACTCGAAAACGCATTGGTGTTGTGTCGACCGACGCCCGCTTGATGGGCGGCATGGTGATGCAGGGAATGTCCCCGTCACAAGCGGCCAAACATCCGTTGATTGAAGAACTCGCGAAGCAATACGACGTCGAAGAAGTCGATCTCGGTGCCCCAGTGACTGCGGGCATGTTTGACGCGATGATCGCCGTGCAACCTTCGACGCTGCCACCGGATCAATTCAGCCGTTTGGTCGACGCGATCAAAGTTGGCGTCCCTGTTGCGATCTTCGAAGATCCGATGCCCGTGTTCAACCAAGCCATTACGCCTACGGGAATGCCCAAGCAGTCGGCTGGCGGCATGTTTGGTGGCGGTGGGCCCACGCCCAAGGGGAACATCCACGAACTGTGGGATGCCCTCGAAATCGAATCGCCTGGAACCCCTGGAATGCAGGGCTTGTTCTCGTCCGATTTGGTCTGGCAACAATTTAATCCCTACCCCAACCTTGAACGTAATATCAATGAGTTGTGGGTCTTTGTCGACGAAAACGCACCCGAGGTCGAAGAGGGCGAAGCGCTCAGCGAAAAAAGCATCATCACCTCGAAACTACGCCAGGTGCTGTGCTTGTACGCCGCATCGGTTCGAGCGAAAGATAACTCGACTCTGAAACACACCAAGTTGATGTCCACCGGAGGACGCAGCGGATTGCTGCCGTTCAACAAGGTGCAACAGATCATGCAAGGGGGGACGACCGTTGCTCGCGAAATCGAAAGCGTCAGCCCCGGGTTGTCGGTCGCAATGACGATCGAAGGTGCTGCGGCGGAAGCCAAACCGAAAGCCGCAGACGATGACTCGAAAAAGGACGCGGATAAAAAGGCCGACAAAGCCGATTCACCTGCGTCCGCGCAAGGCATCAAGGCGGTTTACGTTGCCGACACAGACATCATGTCACCCGTCTTTTTGCAGATCCGAGCCGATCCAAAACAGGCTGCGGACATGCGTTTCCAGTTCCAAAACGTCACGTTCATCTTGAACGCCATCGATTGGTTGACTGGCGAAACGGCCTTTATTGAAGTGCGAAAGCATGAACCGATTTTCGCGAGTTTGCGAATGATCGATTCGGTCAAGGAAATCGCTAGTAGCAACGTCAGCCAACGCAGTAAGGAATTCCAAGACGAGTATGACGAGACCGTCCGTGAAGCTCAGGAGAAAATGGACACTGAGCTGAAGTCACTTCGCGAAGAGCTGGAAAAGCTGCAGAAAGAAAGTGCCAATGGACGTGTGCCTCCGGACAAATTGCAAGCCAAGGTCCAAGCGTTTCAAACGCTTCAGGAACGCGAGCAAACTCGTTTGGAAGTCAAGATTGCCAAGAGTGAACGTGATCGCGAACAAAAAATCGGTGACATTCAACGTGAAGCCGATCAAAAAGTGACTTGGATTCAAAACCAAGTCAAAGCCGCAGCCGTGGTGCTGCCATGTATCCCACCATTGATCATCGGTGTGATTGTATTCGCCTCGCGGCGATTGCGTGAACGAGAAAACATCAGCAAAAGCCGTTTGAAATAGTGAGATAGAGTCGTGAACGAAGGTACTAAAACAGGAATTTTCTGGGTCGTTGCGGTGGTGATGCTTGGCATCGCTACGCTAGTCGCATGGCCTCCGACAAACGAAAGCGAAACCGGCGGATTCGTCGGCAAACCGCTGTTCGAAGAATTTAAAGATCCGTTGGCAGCCGCCAGCTTGAAGATCGTCACCTATGACGAAGTCGATGCGACGCTGCAGTCGTTTGAAGTTCGTCGTGACAAGGAATCGGGTCAGTGGACGATTCCCTCGCGAAAGGGACCGAACAACAAGGGCTACCCCGCCGACGCGGTCGACCACATGAAAGAGGCAGCGAATTCGCTTGTCGATTTGAAGGTGCTCGATATCCAATCGGAAAACCCTGAGGACCACGAGGGACTTGGCGTTGCCGAGCCGAAACTCGAAGAACTCAAGCGTGGTGATGAAGGTGTCGGTCGCTTGGTGACGCTGAAAGACGAGTCCCAAAAGACGTTGGCTGCCTTGATCATCGGCGACAAGCTGAAGGACGAACCCGAAAAAGTTTACGTTCGCAAACCGGGGCAAGATCCGGTTTACGTCGTCAAGCTTGACGACACCCCGCTGACAACTCGATTCCAAGATTGGATCGAAGAAGACCTGCTGAAACTGAGCAGCATCGACATCGATACCATGGAGATCAAGGATTACAGCGCAAACCTGGGTGCGAGTGGCATTTCATTGCAGCGGAACTACGCAGCCACCGTCGTAATGGACGGCTCGCAGTGGAAGCTTGATAAACTGCTGAAATATTCCGAAACCAATCCGTTGGCTGACCCGACTCCGGTTGCGGTCAAGCCTGGCGAAACGCTGAACGCAACAAAGCTGAACGACATGAAGAACGCGTTGGATGATTTGAAAATCGTCGACGTTGTTCGCAAACCAGCGGGCATCAGCGAGAATCTGCGTGCCGACAAAGATCTTGTCTCGGACCAAGAAGCTCTCGAATCGCTTGCTCGCCGTGGTTTCTATCCGCTGCAAACCTCTGATGGCGGCGAATATGAAATGATTTCTGCGAACGGCGAACTGACCGTCTCGCTTAAAAATGGCGTTCAATATTTGCTCCGTTTTGGAAACGTTTCCGGATTAACCGACGAAGCGGATCAAGAAGCCAAAGAGGGTGACGAAGCGACAACCGGCGGCGTCAATCGCTACTTGTTGGTCACCACCCAAGTAAACGAAGCCAAATTCCCTGCACCGCAATTGCGTGAAATCCCGCAAAATCTCGATGATTTGAGAGCGTTGTTGGGAGTGAGCGAACCGAAGGCGGAACCAGTGAAGTCCGACGACGACTCTGGAAAAGAGGCGGTTGAAAACAAGGCAGCTGAAAAAGAGGACGCTCCCGAAGCTGAGATGAAGCAGGACGAAGCGGCTGAAAAATCGGAAGCCGCAGAAGAGCCCAAGGCTGAGGAAGAAGCGAAGGCCGAAGAAGCGAAATCGGAAGAGCCGAAGTCGGAAGAACCGGCCAAGTCGGACGACGAAGCTGCTGCCGAGCCAAAATCCACTGCAGACAGCGAAGCGCCTGCGGAATCGGGCGAAAGCGAACTCGAAGGCTCTGGCGAAGCCAGCGGTCAGGGCGAGGCTCAAGAAGAAGTCGCAGTAGATTCAGACGACGAGGTTGAGCCGGCAACCGAAGCTGCACCTGCGGAGAAAGCCGAAGAGGCTGATGATGCAGCCAAGGAATCTGCTGAACAAAAGCCAGCGGCGGATAAGCCAGCTCCTGAAAAGAAGGATACTGAGTCGAAAGAGACTTCCTCATCGGAAGAGTTAAGCGAAGAAGAGATGCTCGAGCGATTGGCTTCGGAACAGGAAAAAATCACGAAAGCGAACCAACGAATGCTGGACGAGCGAAAAGACAAACTCGAAGTGGCGCGTCGAGCGGTTCGAGATTTGAATGCTCGGTTTGCCGATTGGTACTACGTGATCCCGGAAGAGACCTACCGTAAACTTCGCCTTAGCCGCGAGGAGTTGTTCCAAAGCGACCAGCCTGAAGCGGGGAATCCAGCAGCCGGTTTCCCCGGCGGCCCCGGAGCGATGCCTCAGTTCAACTTCGGACCTCCCGGACAATAGTTCCGGCCAGCTAACTGCAAACAAAGCGTTCTCAGGATTCAATGCCTGGGAACGCTTTTTTTTAGCCGCAACGCGTAAGCACCGCCTGAATAAGAAGTGACGGGGTTTCCCGTAGCGGAAGTCGTCAAGACTTTCGTTTTCCAGGCTGGTCGAAACTCTTGACGGCTTGTTGATTTAATCCAAATGCAAATCGCAACGGTGAGCCGTGGGCCGTAAGGCACCGGGTAGTGCGCGGGCCCCGGCCGCTGACGCGTCATGGCTCACTAAATCAACAAGCCGTTGACGAGTTCCGCTACGACAGTAATTACTCCGACAGTCCTACGAGTGCGTCCGGGTTAGAAAGCTTCCGTTTTCGTTGGACTCTGAGCTATCACCATCATAACCCGTCGGCTCACTCGCCTAGGCTACGCACTTGGCGTTGGTGCTCGTACAGCACGATTCCGGCGGTGGTCGCGAGGTTCAAACTTCGCACTTTGCCGGTGGTGGGTATCCGCAGCGCATTGGGCGCGTCGCGATCGAGGATCGATTCCGGCAACCCTGACGACTCACTACCGAACACAAACACGTCATCTTTTTCAAAGTTGGCGTCCCAAATCGTCTTGGTGGCGAACCGCGAAAAATAGAAAAATCGGCGTGGCGAAAGTTTTTCGACCAAAGCATCCCAGTTGCCGACTTCTTCGATCATCAGGTGCTTCCAGTAATCCAGACCGGCCCTGCGGACGTGCTTTTCGTCCAATTGGAATCCGGCGGGGTGAACGATCCACAACTTCGCTCCCACCGCGACACAGGTTCGACCAATGTTCCCGGTATTCCCTGGTATCTCAGGCTGGTAGAGTACAACATGTGCCGACGGTAAAGTCGCTATACTGTCGCCTTTCCCATGACACGGCTCCTGCTCTTCTTGATTCTGTTTCATGCCGATCCAAGTAACCTGTCCAAATTGTTATAAGCGATTCCAAGTCAGCGATAAATTCGCTGGCAAAAAGGGTCCCTGTCCCGGTTGCAAGAATACCATAGCGGTCCCGGATAAGTCCGAGGAGGTGGTCATTCATGCGCCCGACGACGGCGCACCGAAAGATCGCAAGGGCGTCAGCGTCCTCAAACCGATCAAACGCACCGAGACCGACGTTACCCGCAAAGGATTGATCATCACGATCGCAGCGGTAGTCGGTGCTCTGGCAATCGCCATCGGTTTCCGCCTGTTCAGCGGTGGAAATGGTCCCCCGTGGGTCGCTCAGATCATTGGCTTGATTGTGATCGCACCACCACTGGTTCGCTGGGGGTACTCGTTTGTCTACGACCAAGAACTCGAGCCGTTTACAGGCATTGAGTTGCGAAATCGAGTGCTGATCTGTTCGGCGCTCTATGCTTCGCTTTGGATTGTTTACGCGTTTGTTCCTAGCTATGTCTTGGAACTCGAAAGAGCCGCTGAGATGGACTACATGACGTTCGGAATTATTCTGTGCGTGATGTTGGGACTGGGGACATTCATTGCTATGACAACGTTCGAGATCGAAGCAGTAGGCGGTCTGACTCACGCTGGACTGTATCTGTTGTCCGCAGTTTTGTTAGCGATCATTGCCGGAGTCACGTTGGCGGGCGAAGAAAGTCAAGAAGATATTCGCCGTGCGGCGGGATTGGCAATGGAAGTGACAGTGGACGATTGGCACCATGATTCCTGAAGTCGCCCAGCTGAACCAAGCATCATCGCTGGTTCGCATTCCACCGGCCGACGGGGTGCCGATCTCGCCTCGCGTAAGACGAATCATCGATTCGCCTCCGATGCGTCGCTTGGCGTCGATCAGCCAGCTAGGCATGGTTGCGTTGGTTTATCCCGGTGCGACTCATTCTCGATTTGAACATTCGTTGGGCGTTTATCTGAACGCACTTCGGTTGCTGGCCCGATTCACCGGCGATGCTTCGCTGAACCCGCCGCTAGATGCTCGTTCCGCAGACGCGTTTGTGCTCGCGGCGCTACTTCACGATGTCGGGCACTGGCCGTTTTGTCATCCGATCGAGGATATGAACCTAACTGGATTCCGCGAACACGAATCACGCGTCTCCGATTGGATCGAGCAATCCGAGCTACGCCAATGCATCCAGCAGGACTGGTCGTGCGAAATTCAAGACGTCGTCGATCTGCTGGAACCAAACAAGAAAGCCACCGCAACGCAAACGAGCAGTCGTCCGCTAAGTTTTTTACGCAGTTGTCTCAGCGGCCCGATCGACATTGACAAACTTGACTATCTGCAACGCGACAGCTTGCACTCAGGGGTCCCGTATGGTCGCAATTTCGATGTGGGACGTCTGATCGATTCGATGTGTGTTCATCCGAGCAAAGGCATTTTGGCGATCGGCGAAAAAGGGCGGACAGCAGCAGAGATGATGGTGTTTGCTCGCTATGTAATGTTCAGCGAGGTCTATTGGCATCATACCGTTCGCTCGGCCACCGCGATGCTACAGCGTGCCGTGTTCTTGCTGAAGGACAAACTTGAACTTGAATCGACCTTCAAGTTGAACGATGCCCAGTGGATCGCCCGCCTGGTCGAGGCCAGTAACAGCGTTTGCGACACG
The DNA here is from genome assembly GCF_052161655.1 of Novipirellula methanifontis. Classification (GTDB taxonomy): domain Bacteria; phylum Planctomycetota; class Planctomycetia; order Pirellulales; family Pirellulaceae; genus Novipirellula. Next base: position 2,236,743 of record NZ_CP197418.1, on the reverse strand, counting down.
TCGCTTGGAAACACACGTCACTTGGTCGATGGATTGTTTGGCCCTCAACGTCGGCTTTACAAACGTGTCGCCGAATTTAACGCGATCGATGCTGTGGCGGGACACCCCGTCGAAGTGCATCGCCAAATCGCTAGACGCCCGTATTGGTGGTTGGTTGCAGCGAGTGAAACATTGGCCGCCCGTCTAGCATCGATGACAGGCGAGCCGGTGGCTGCTGAAGACATCCTGATTGATGCTCCGCCCGTCAAACTCGAAGTCGACATTAATGTCGATGTCATCCTGCGTAACGGCATCTTCGATCGTGCTGCGAGTGACGTTGATGGTAGCGGCGATGCGAACGGCCAGTGTGTAGTAAAACAGAGTCGATCGAACATCGGTGTCACCCTGGCGAACGTTTCCCCGGTCGCTCGCGCACTAGCACGTCAACAATTCGACGATCAAGTCAAGCGGGTTCGTGTGTTTGTGAATCCCGAAAAACGCGACATGATGACACACGCGGTTCGCGCCCATGGCGATTGGTCTAACCTCTTGATCGATGTGATCCAAAGTGTCGACAACGAGATCGTTTAACATTAAGAATGACATGAACAAGCCTGCCTCTCCCTCCGCTAATGCCCACTCCGCAAAAGTCATTGTTTGTGCTGATGCGGTGACTGCATCACGTACCGTGGCAAATATGATCGTCGAGGCGATCAACGCGAATCCGTCGATCGTCCTCGGGTTGGCGACCGGCGGAACGCCTACCGCGACGTATGCAAACATCGTCGAAGATTTCCAATCCGGCAAAGTACACTTCAAAAAGGTGACCTCCTTCAATCTCGACGAATACATCGGATTGAGCGGAACGCACCCTCAGAGTTTTCGCTACTTTATGCAGTCGGAACTGTTTGATCACATCGACATCGACCCAAACAAAACGTTTGTTCCCGAGGGCAACGCAAGCGATCCGGCAGCGCATGCGGTCCAGTACGAAGCACAAATCGCCGCTGCCGGGGGCATCGATCTGCAGTTGTTAGGCATCGGTCACAATGGGCACATCGCCTTTAACGAACCCGGATCGTCGCCCAGCACACGAACACGCGTGGTCGAGTTGACACCGTCTACTATCGAAAAAAATGCTCGCTTCTTTGCTTCGGTTGACGAGGTGCCCAAGACCGCGATCACGATGGGGATTGGCACGATCCTGGAAGCGAAACAGATCCTCTTGCTTGCCACCGGCAAAGACAAAGCCGAAGCGGTGCGGCGATCGTTGCAAGACCCTGCAAGCGAAGACGTTCCCGCATCCTGGCTCGAGCAGCACCCCGATGTAACGTTCGTCTTGGACGAAGCCGCCGCCAGCGAGCTGTCGGCCTAAACCGGTTGGCATCAACGGTCGTCTATCAAAGCGTAGGGCCGGTTCCTACCGGCCGACTCCATCGAGCCGCCCAGGTCGGCCGGCAACGCTGTGAACGATTTCTAGGCTGCAAATTACATCATTTGCGTTTCGTAGCTACGCTCGCCAGAGCGTGGATTGTTGGCGTCCAATTCGAATCACCACCTTCTGGCGAAGGTAGCTACCAGAAAATCGTTCACGACGTTGAGACGGCCGGTGGGAACCGGCCCTACTTAAAACTAAACCGGTTGGCATTCTCGGCGACTTGCTTACAGCTCGTCGTGGTCGAATTCCACCGATTCGTTGATCGCATCGATCATGTGCTGGGTATCAAGTGCTTGTTGCTGATACACATCGAGTGGTTCGTCACTGATAAATCTCGCGATCATTCGACGTTCCTGATTGCCTTCGAACGGAAACTGCTCGACACCTCCGGTCGCATCATGGATCCAACATCGGGCGGGACGGTCATGCCAAGGACGAGTGAAATCGTCACACACCAGCGACGCGTCACTGCCCGCCACCTCGCACCACTTTCGCGTTGATGTGTCGTAGCCACACGACAGCGTTGCGGTCACGTCATGATCGAACCACATCATCGCTGTGATTCGCTGGGCGACCCCTTGTCGCATCACGCGTCCGGCAACCACACGGTTGGGCAACCCGCCTGCGACAAATCTCGCTAACGAGCAAACGTACCAACCAAGATCCAACAAACATCCACCGCCCAAAGCCGGGTCGAGGCGATGTTCGCCAGTGATAAATGGGCGGAAAAACGATACCGCCGCCGTGATGTGCCCAATCTTCCCGAACCGCCCTTCGTCTAACCAGCGACGAAACATTTCGGTCCGCTCGTGGTGTAACCAACCCGTTGCGTCGAGCAGTCGCACCGAATGGGCTTGACAGGCAAGATGCACGGCGAGCGATTGTTTTGTCGAAACAGTAAGTGGTTTTTCGCACAACACGTGCTTGCCCGCCTTGGCAGCCGCGATCGCCCATTCCGCATGCATCGATGGCGGCAATGCAACGTAAACGGCGTCGACATCATCGCGCACCAATAACGACTCGTAACCCTCCACCGCAGCCGCGATGCCAAATTGATCGGCCTGCCAGCGAGCCCGCTCGCTCGTCCGGCTTGCGATCGCAGTGACTTCGGCGCCGTCGGTTGATTGAATATCGGCGACCAATCGCCGAGTAATCCGCCCTGTGCCAAGCACTCCAAAGCGTGTGATCGATCCTTCACCACTCATAAACGCATTCTCATAGGTTAAACGATTCGTGTTGCTTGCTTCGACAAATTGCAGTTTAGGACAATCGGCACAATTTCCTGTGTGACTCGATCAACCACTCTGCCGCTTGCTGAATTTCTTGATCCGTGTTGAAGCGGCCGATTCCAAACCGAACACTTCGTCTCGCCTCGGATTCGTTGAGTCCAATGGCGGTCAATACATGGCTTGGTTTCGCGTCCACGCTGCTACATGCCGACCCGCTGCTAAATGCCACCGACGGTGTCGCCGCCATCCATGCCTCGCCCTCGATGGCCTCGAGTTGCAAATTCAAGTTACCCGAAAGCCGCTGATTCGAGTCAAGCGAGATACCATTCAGTTTGATCCCATCGATACCGGAGGATAACAATTGAAACAACTGATTTCGCATTTGCCCAATCCGGTCGTGATGGCTTTCCATTTCATCGACCGCTAATTCCAGTGCCGTCGCCATGGCAATAATCCCGGCGGTATTCAGCGTACCACTGCGAAGACCTTGTTGTTGCCCGCCGCCGACGATTTGAGGCCGCAGCCGGACACGCCGATTGCCGTTACCAACCACCAGCAAGCCTGTCCCCTTGGGCCCGTAAAACTTGTGTGCCGCCGCACTCAACAAATCAACGTCTGCGGCAAGTACATCGACCGGGATTCGCCCCACCGCTTGAGTCGCGTCGCTATGCAGCAACACGCTACGGGCATGACACAAATCTGCAACGTCTCTCATCGGAGCAATCGAGCCAATTTCATTGTTCGCCCACATCACCGAAACGAGCGCAGTATCGTCGTCAATCGCATCGGCGAGTCGGTTCAAATCGACCACGCCGGTGGCACCTTCTGCTTGGGCGATCACCGGGACCTCCGTGACGCGAAACCCTTCACGCCGAAGTTCATCGCTGACGTCAAGCACGGCATGATGCTCGGACGTCACGGTCACGAAGTGCCGTTTTTTTTGACGAGGATGCAAACACACACCTCGAATCGCCAAATTATTGCTTTCGGTCGCACCGCTGGTGAAAATTACCGAATCGGCTGGAACGTTCAGCGCCGCCGCGATTTTGGCAACTGACTGCTGTATGGCCGCTGCAGCAGTTCGCCCCATTTCATGCGATCCGCTGCTAGGATTCCCAAAATCCTCCGACAACCATGGCACCATTGCCTCGACGACCCGCGGATCGCATCTGGTGGTCGCGTGATTGTCAAGATAAATCATCGTTTACGTTAAGAAAAAAGGGCCTGTCGGTACTTGGTTGCATTGTACCGAAACCGCCGGAATTGCAGACCCGCCTGTGGCGTGGAAAGGAAACAGCCAAAACCCTTGAAAACAGCCACGCGAAAACTTTCCAGCGATTCGCCTCGTCGGTATCATGCATTACCTACGCGTGGCGCATGATTCGCTGCGGCCTCTTCCCCCCTTGCCGATTTACACGCAGATCCACTCTCCGAAGGAGCACTACCGATGCCGCTATTCGAGGTTGAAACCGACTCTCATATCATCATCACTTGGGCCGAAGATGAACAGGCGGCCCGTGCCGTGGTCGCTGATGCCTATCCCTACGACGAGATCGCCCGTCTCACCAAGCGGCCACGTGATACGTGGGTGATCAGTAAAGGAGCTCTCGGGCTAACCACTCCACCCCTGAGTCCCTGTGCCGTGGCTCGCGAATGCTTGAGCCGTTCGTCGGGGGACAAGGTCAATGCAATTCGCCTGTATCGGATGGAAACGGGTAGCGATCTGGAAAATGCACGCAAAGCAATCGAATCTAACATGGTCATGGGCTGGTAACTCGGTCGGATCGTGTTGTGTTTCCTTCCTTTCTCACCATGATTGTGGCTGAGAATGAAACTATTTTCGGCCAGAGTTTTCATGCCGCGTTTTCCATTTTTGTTTGCCCTGTTGTGTAGCACACTGATTGTGGGCTGCGATGGATGTCGTTCGACCTCCAATCCCGAAGACGAAGAAAAGAAGAAGGCTGCTCTACCAGACTTCACCTCCATGCCCGCCCAAGCATTCCCAGCGGATGGGGTTCCCGCCGGCGGCGGAATCAAACCAGGCCATTGGTTTTCGGCCTCGGAAGTTCTGAAGAGCAACCGCGAAGACATTCGCGGCCAATTAGAGAGTCGGACTTTGCTAGGCAAGGGTTCGAGCCCCAACGGACAAACGCCGCCCAATGCGTTGGTCAACGTTCGCCCGATTGTTCTTCCCAAAGGGCAGCAGCGTCGTTTCGATTATCGAAACTTTGCCCCGTCACCAAATGGTGACTCGCCAAACATCTTCCTGTCTAGCCAATTGCTCACCGGCGGTCGAGGAATCGTCTACGACTCGCAACCGGAAGTGTTTAAATATCTAAGTCAGGAAGAATATTTCTTTATCATTTTGACCACTCGCCCCGAGCGTTTTGCGAAATTACTTGCTTCCGATTGGCAGCGTCCTTACCGATCCGAGTCCGAGTTTTCAAACAAGGCAGCCAACTATCGGATCGTCATTCCTAACACGAACGAAGTGCTTCCGATCGCAGAAACGATGCTCGATTGGACCAGCACCGCAGTCGTGTTTTGGGACGATGTCTCCGCCGACGCGTTAACGCCTGGACAAACCAAAGCGATCGCCGATTGGATACATTTCGGTGGCCAATTAATTGTCAACGGAGCAGACGCCTCCGATGCAATCGCAAACTCACCCCTCGTGGACGTGTTGCCACTGATACCGCGTGGGAACATCGAACTGGCTCCGGAATCTGCGGTGGAATTGCTAACGTCGTGGTCGGTCGACACCGATCGATCCAAAGAATCGCAGACGGCACTGCTGCAAAATGGGACCGCGCGAATCGCCGTAGATGGCAATTTGGCCACCGATGCGGCGGATGTGGATGGAACCGGTAACCTGATTCTCAATCGCCGAATCGGTCGCGGCCGAGTGGTTCTGTCACGGTTTGATCTGATGAGCGATTGGATCTCGAATTGGGATTCCTACGACAGTTTCTTTAACGCCGTCATCCTCCAGCGCCCGCGACGCCAATTTGTCGAAATCGAAGCGGAGATTTTGATCAAACACCAGTACGCTGACCTGGACCGCTATGACGCCGACCCGACAATGAACACAAAGTTTCGCATCGCCGCTCGCGACGCATTGCTTGCGGCGGCGCCGGCCGATGAGGCCAAATCAACCGCAGAAACAGCAGACGCAAACGCAAACCCCGACAACGTAAACGAGCGAACAAACACCCTTAAAAAACGTGTTTCACTCGATCGATGGACCCGGGTTGATCCAGTGATGGGCATCGGTGCCTGGACAAACGCGAGCGACTCGGTCGAGTTAACACAGAACATTTTGCGTAACGAATCAGGGATTACGATCCCACCGTCCTCGTTGGTCGTTCGATCGCTCGGCTTTTACTTGTTGGCACTCGTGCCGCTGAACTACCTTGTGTTTCGTATGATTGGCAAATTGGAATACGCTTGGTTGGCGGTACCCGTGATTGCCATCGCCGGCGCCGTCTGGGTCGCTCGCTCCGCACAGCTGGACATTGGATTCGCGCGCAGCCAAACCGAGATTGCGATTTTAGAGACGCAACCGGGATATGAACGAGGCCACCTTTCTCGTGTCCTCGCCATCTACAATTCGTTGTCGAGCACCTACGACTTGCAATTCAACACGGTCGACGCGGTCGCCAATACCATTCGCCAACCGAAATCTAAAAGCGATGATGCTCCATTGCAGTTCCGCACCGATTTCGAAGAGGGCCCGATGTTGTCCGGGGTCGCCGTGGGCAGTAACCAAACACAAATGGTTCGCGCGGAACAGATCGTTGACATCGGCGGCGGCATCTACATCGACGGTGAAACGCTTGTCAACGAAACGGATTACGACTTGCTCGATTCCTTTGTGGTTGTCAAAACCGCCGAGGATCAAACCCAGCTTGCCGTCGTGGGGATTTGTTCGGCAGGCTCAAAAACAAAACTACGTTTCCGCGATAATTCTGTGGTCAACGTGCCAAGCGAGTTGCCGCTTCAGGTGTCTCGAGTGATGCGTGCTTTCCTTGCTAACGGATCCATCCCACCGCAGTCTTCTCGTCTTGTCGGCCGCATCGAACAATCGATGCCGGGGATGAATATCGCGCCGCAAGCAAACCAACAAAGTGCCCAGACGATTGTGGTTGCCAACCTAAGCTATGCACCCTCGCCAGCAGCAAAACCAGACGTCAATTTGATAAGCGACTTTCGTCTATCACTCCCCGAGATCAACAACATCGAGAGCGAAGATTATACAGAGTGATAAATCGGATCGCTCAAACGTACCAGCTTTGCAACACTGAATATTCACCGTCCACCGCTCGGCCCCAGGAAACTTGATGATCACGCTCAAAGGATTCGGAAAAGACTATGGCGATTTCACGGCTGTGGAGAGCATTGACTTAGAGATTGCCGCGGGCGAAACGTTTGGGTTTATTGGCCCCAATGGTGCCGGAAAAAGCACCACGATTCGATTCCTGGCGACGCTGTTGCGAGCAAGTCGTGGCAGCGGATCCGTAGCCGGTTGTGATGTGATGGGAGACCCCGTCGGCGTGCGGCAATCGATTGGCTACATGCCCGATAACTTCGGCGTTTATGACGGCATGCGAGTTTGGGAGTTCCTGGACTTCTTTGCCGTGGCGTACCGAATCGGACGCACCGAGCGAAAGCAGATTATCGACAACGTGCTCGAACTGTTGGACCTAAGTCACAAACGCAATGATTTCGTCAACGGTTTGTCGCGAGGGATGAAACAGCGATTGTGCCTCGCCAAAACACTGGTTCATGATCCACCGGTGTTGATCTTGGACGAACCGGCTTCGGGGCTCGATCCGCGTGCACGAATCGAAGTCAAAGCGTTGCTGAAAGAGCTACGCAAAATGGGCAAGACGATTTTGATCAGCAGTCATATTCTGACGGAACTCGCGGATTGCTGTACGTCGATCGGCATCATCGAACGGGGGCAATTGTTGATGACCGGGCCAATTGGAAGCGTGTACCGGCAAATCCGTCGCAACCGAATCGTCGAAATTGACTTTTTATCAGGCCTGGAGGCGGGGCTTTCGATCCTGAGGAGCAGTCCGGCACTGCGGTCGCTTGAACAAGAGCCCACTCGTGTGATTGCCGAACTTGAAACCGATGACGAGGGATTGGCCAATTTGCTTGACGAACTGATCAAAGCGGGCATCCGGATGCGTTCGTTTAATGATCGCGATCCCACGCTCGAAGATGTCTTCATGACCGTGACCAAGGGGTTGGTCACATAAATGTCGTTGATCGCTCGGACGTCGACTGAAAAGTGGGATAGGCTTCCAGCCTGTCATTGCACCCTCGACAGGCTGGAAGCCTATCCCACATTAACAAATCCGCGGTGCGATCAACGACACTGCATCACTTAGCGGCCAAAGATTTTGTCGATGCCGCGACCGAGTTGTTTTTGCAAATAGTTCTCGGCTGAATCCTGGACCGCTTGCACCCCTAATTCCGTCACGACCTTTCGTACTCCTGACGAATCGAGACGAGGACGCGACAATGTGCCTTCGATCGGTAGCGTGACCGGTTGCCCGGCCAGTCCTTGCAGATTGCTGCCCAGCCAACGCGCATCCAGGGGGACCTGAGCAATCAGATTTAGATTGCCGTCAAACGAGACGTTCCCGCTTGTGACCACTTGGGCTCGGTCCACTTCAAAAAACATCCGTTGGTGGCTGACAACGCCGCGATCGACCGTAAAGTCGACGGTTTGTGCCGGCACACGAATCAACGTCGTATCGGTATTCACAGCAGCTTGCGGTGTTCCGATTGATGCGAGCGAACGTAGTTGTTTGATTCCGCCGATGATTTGATTTGCCATCGGACCTGAGTTCATGTCGATCGAGTCGATGTTCAACCGTCCCACGACGCGGCTCTCCTCGGGTCGATCGATGACGACGATGGCTTCATCGATGTCGGCACTTAGCGTTCCATCAATGCGAGTCGTATTGGCCGCCAGCGGCGCCAAATACTTGAGCCAGCGATCGGTCATTTCGGGCGTCAGTCGGATCGATTCCGCCACCCGGCCTGGTTCGACTCGCATCCACAGCGGCCCTGGCCGATAGTGGACATCGCCAGCAATATTTAAACGGCCTTGATCAACCGGGATCGAGGCAGGCGACACGAAAACGCTCGTCTCGGTCAACCGCACCGGAATATTGGATTGGCCAAACTGCACCCCGGCGACTTCGCCAGACTCCCAACCAAGGTTGGCGAGGACACTAATCGCAATGTGCTCGTCAGCTTGACGTTTGACGGCGATTTCGATCGGAGTTTCTTGGACGCCTTGCAATTGAATCTGCATTCCCGCAAGTTCGCTGAGTCGTTTGGCGACCTCCGTCATCTTGATTCGGGCTGGCCCCTTCACCGAAACGTCCCCGAGCGAATCATTCCAAACGGCGTGACCCGTCAAACTTGTCGCGAACCAATCGCTGGACAATTTCAGCGAATCGGTCACCACACCGCCACTGCTTGGGTCGACATGGATCGTCCCATTAATTTTTACATTCGGTTCGGCCCATACGACTCGTGAACCGGAATTCAAACCTGCGGAGGCCGCCGTGTTCGGATTCGCAGCGATGTTCCCCAACGCACTGCGAACAGGGCCAACCAATTGCGATGCCGCACTCGCCTGAGCGGGTTGCACGACAGCGACACCTTTGCCATTCAGTTCGGTTTGGACGGCATATCGACCTTTTTGACTGGTAACAATAAATCGGCCGTCACAATCGCCCATCACTAACCATTCATCGGTCTGGACCGATTGGCCGGGGCGGTAACCCACTTGGCTGATCGCAGGCACAACTCGGTTTGCGACTCGCGTTTTCATGCTGCCTTGGATGCGTTCCAGTTTGGCTTGCCAGGCGATTTCGAGATCCGTTCGCTCCGCATTCCATTCGCCTTCGATGGCTGCGGTCACGGCGTTTCCGACGATCGTCAACGATCGGCAATCCAGCGACGAATTCGTCCAGTCATAGTCGCCACTGAAATGCAATTTGATTTCAGGTTGGCTGAAATAGCGATCCGCGTAGGCCACGTGGGGCTGTGTCAATTCGATCGTCGTTCCGGTCAAGCGACCGCCTGACGAGGAGACATCGGCACGCGCATTCATCGTGAATCCACCATCGAAATCATGCAGTTCCGTTGGCAACCAGGGGCCAAGCGTATCAGCCAGAGCCTCGAGACGCCCGTCGCCTTGGATACGAAGCGGAAATCGCGTGTTCGCATCGGGGTTTTGGATTCCTTGAACAAGTTCTGCTCGCAGATTCAGCCCGCTGCTCGAAAGCGTGGCGTTCGCCACCGACAACGATTCAATCTGGCCGGCTTGCCATTGGCCCACCGCATCGACATTGATTCGCAACGCGGGGTGGCGCAGCCGATTTCCACCAGGCAGTTCGATCAACAGATCCTTGGCGTCGGCATTGCCCATTAAACGCCATTGATCTCCACCGGATGCATTCCACTGGATCTTGCCACGAGCGGAACCGGCTAGCGATGAACTCGACAAGTCGATGATCGGACGCAACATATTGGCCAAGAGACCAAAATCGACTTCGATATCGGTTGCTCCACTTTGCAGGTTGCCTTGTCCGCTTGCCGCCGCAAAGGAACTTGTCAGTTTGAACTGTTCGGCTTGGATCCGGTCTTGGTTACTCGACACGATTGCGGTCATCTCGACCGGGTCGATCATCACCGCTTGGCCTCGCGATCGAGCACGCAGTGTGTCACTTCGCAGAGTTAGTCGTCGCCGTCGGGCATCTTGTGAAGGCAGCGATTCGATCGTCGCCAGGGCTCGTCCGGAAACGAGTTCTGCATCATTTCGAATCGGCAAAACCCCCGGCAGTGCATGGTCCAGTGCCGCCAAATCGACTTCGGCACTTGCGGTCCCTTCGAGTGCATCAAGCCAACGCACTGGATTGTCGCTGGCGCCGACCAATGTGATCGAGGTTGAAAACGCGCCATCGAGTTTCAGCGAAGCAAAATCGGTAGTCGCCACTAATCCCTGACCAATGACACGTTCGTTTTGTAGCGTTAAGCGGCCATCCAGCATCGCCAGCTTGTTGGTCCAACGGCGAGTGTCTTGTTGTAGGTTTGCCGCTTCGAGATTGCGAACTTGGAATTGAGTCACGTCGGCGTCCACCGATCCATCACGGCTGCCGCGAATTTTCAGATTTCCTGTGGCATCGCCTACCAATTGAGCTGGAATCTGATCCGCATACGCACTCATGCGTCTGCGAACCAAGGAGACGACGGATAACGGCAGCGAGTCACACGTTAGATCGATGTTCCACGGTGAGGCTGAACTGGGATTGTCGAGCGAACCAAAATCGAACTCGATCGCTCCTTGCAGTGATCCCTGGCTGCCACGGGGTTCGGCCAGGACGCCGGTAAATCGACTCTGTAATGATTCGTCTCGCAGTTCTAACTTCGTGCTCGCTTGGGATAATCGCCAAGTCTCGCCGCTGGTTGCGTCTTTGACCGTCAAGGTAACGTCGCTGATGTCGATCATCGCAGTCGTGGCGGGGCCATCAGCTTCCGGTTGTTCAAGCAGGATTCTGAGATCCTCTTCGATACTGCTTTGCCCGTCGCGAACATCACACTGGATGTCGACTCCACGCACCAGGATCGCACCAAGATCACTTTTGGTGGTCCCGATCAGGTCCATCACGGTCAATTCAGTATCGAGTTGCTCAACCCTGAATTTGCTGCCCGCTTCACGTCCCTCGATTGTCAAACCGGTGATTCGTAGTGGCGTCACCCAGCCGACACGGATCCCTTCGGCGCTGCCATCAAACCCGTAAGTTGCGGCGGCTCGAGCGACCATCGACCTGCCGACCGGTGAATGGCTCACTAGGCTGGGGGCGGCAAGCACCAAGAATCCAACGAACAGCAGTCCGCCGAGCAGGTAATACCGCCGCCGCCGATTGCGATTTTCGCGACGACGATGCGTTTGTTCCTGCTGCGTTCGCTCGAGTTGGTCGAGCAAAAAGTCGTCGGTGGTCACAGGCACATCCTTGCCGCCAATGTAACGAAGAAGAGAAGATCCGGACCACAGTGTAACGGCAACGTCCCCCAAACCCCAAGATGAGTTTTTGTACCGTTTTTGGCGACTTTTGCTCACCAATTTGGCGGAACTGGTCAAAGTCTAGTACGAATGCTGCCACGCCAGTACTAGAATGGAAGCAACTGGTGCCTTCCTTTGCGGATCTTTGATAGCGGCTGAATCAAATTGATTTTGCCGACCGCGGCCCCGACGAAAACCCTGACGCTTTCTTTTCTTCCGAAGTCGACGGTACAAATCATGATTTACAAGCTTGTGCTTAAAAACGAGGTCCCTGGGCTGAATCGCCGCAGTTGGACGTTCAAGCCGCCGGTGATTTTGGGACGTGATCCCGAATCCAACCTGTGTATCAACCATCACTCGATCAGTCGCCAACATTGCCAATTTTCGCTCAATGGCGACGAAGGCTTGGTGATCAAAGACTTGGGGTCCACCAACGGAGTCTATGTCGATGACAATCGAATCCAGCACCATGTCTTGATGCCGAACCAAGTGGTGCAAGTGGGGGCGTTGGAATTAGAGATACAGTTTTCATCCCCAGATGAACTGGCCGAGTCACAGCAGTATCCTCACGAAGGCAACGTGGATCGGACAGTTCCGCTGCCGGTATACCAGCTCGATGCCCCACCCGAGCCCAAGCCGTGGTGGCGCCGCGTGCTGGGGTGATTTCTAGTCGCATCAGCGAAAGATGAAAATCAATCGCCTCGCCTTGGCCGTTTGAAGTTGCGCTATTGTATTTGCAGGCGAGTTGTAGGCCGGATCAAGGACGCAGGATCATGCCGGATCGGCGCAAACGGTAGCCTTTTCGAATGAGCCTTGGACCGATATAAAATTCTCAATTGCGTCCGCCGATCCGGCATTTACACCGTTTGCTTAATCCGGCCTACTAAAAATCACAACCCGACGCGTAAGCGAGGGACAGCGTCAAATTCAATTTTCCCTCGCTGACGCTTCGGGTTATGATTTGCAAGGAAAAACGCGAATAGCGCAACTTCAAAACTTACGCGTCAACCAATTGCACTTTGTATCCGCGTAACCAATGGCCTAGTCGCTTCGGCGGGGCTGCACAATTGATAGGTCGATGCCGCCAGGAAACGGTTTCGCCAGGGCGGCGAAAGAACTCGGTAGTCCTCAAGTGCCGCCGAACTGAACTTGTAATCGTGCGAATCGTTGCCTTTCAAGAAGACCAAACGGCGTGCATGATCGACGACGTCTTGCGGATTGCCGCCTGCAGACAACAACTGATACATCTGAAGTGACGCCTCTTTCCGGCTTTTGCCCATCGTCTCGAACACCTCGGCAACCGTGGGCGAATGATCGGTGGGCTGCGTTGATGCAAGTTCATCGATACGAGTCTTGTCCAATGCACCACGCCCAGCTGCGGCATCGCGAAACATCGGTAAAAACGAAGCGTTTTGCAGCAACAGTACTTTCCGTGTCTGCTCGTCCGTCGCAGCGGAAAACGCGTGGTGAATCGCGTTCGTGGTGGTGACAGAGTGCAGCGAAACGATCCCTCGCTGACGCATCAACAATTCCCCCGCCGCGGCAAACAAGCCGTTCCAAATCGATTGGACGGCGATGTTTTTCTCAATTAACTCCGCAACCAATTCGCTGGCTTCGATCGGCGAACAATCGTGAAGCGTCCGCACCAGATCTCGCGTGGCAACGTCATCGACCGTTCCTCCGGCGAGCGACGCGGACATGTTTTCCGCGGCGATGTGATTGATCCGTCCAGGCCGATCGGCTTCCAAATCACTCGTCGATGGATTGGGTTCGCCGTTGTGATTCAGCATCGCGTAAACAAGACTTCGCATCACCGGTTCGGCGTACTCCCAGCCGATTGTTTGCAAAGTGCGAAAGGCATTGGACAGATAGATCACTTTATGTCCAATGCTGCGAAAATCACGAGCGGCATACGCGCTGAGCACTTTGAACACACGATTGGCGCCGTAGTGACGGACCAACGAAGTGATCGCGGCATCGGATGCCGATTCGTCCCATCGGTCCAGCGCCGTGCGGAGTGCGTTTTCAGCTTGACCGGCTGCGGGCAGTGCCGATTCCTCGACCGCCGGCAATGTCCAATTCCCTTCACGTATATCGCGTGCTTGCGAGCTTTTAAAGTTGTCGATGGCCCAGAAGATCGGCAACCAACGGTCCTCGTCGGGGCCGCTGATGCTGGCCAAATGAGCCGAATTGACGACCAGGACTGCATGAAACTTGAATCCCACCGAGGGTCGTGGTTCGACATTTCGCACGCCCGCTAGCAACAAGGCAGCAAGCAATTCGCGATAGCTGAGGCCCGCTTTCACTCGCTTCGCGGTCTCTTCGATAATCGATTGCTGAGGCGTTTCTTCTAAGAAGCGTACCAGTGGCTCAATGTCACTAGAAAACCGGGCGATGCCGCGGTCGATCGTGACATCGGCAGCCGAAAGTGGCCCCAAAGATTGCAGCAAGCCGCTGAGTCCTAACCCGGCCGCCGTGGAAGCTAAGAAAGTCCGCCGCTGTAGCACTGACATTTGATTATCTCCGGTAAATGAGTGTTACCTTCGATTGTAGCGAATTCGCCGGCACGTGAGCTACAAATAATCACGTAGCAAAAGTCGCCAAGACGTTTTCGGCAAACACCGGCTGCCGGAACGAAACGGTTGTCTTTGGGGCCTGCGTTCAGAGTGATGTGATGATTTCGTAGAGTTCTTCGGCAGAGGTCGCTCGACGAAGTTTGGCTCGCTTCGCGTCGGAGCCAACCAGCTTGGCGATCTGGGCTAGGTTTCGTAGATGCTCATCGGGCTTGCCGGAGGGACTTACCAGCATGAACACGATCTCGATTGTTGAATTCGTTAGAGGGCAGATGACTTCAGTCTTAGGGCGTCCAACGATGAGAACGGCACGTTCCACTTCGTCTGTCCAGACATGTGGCAAAGCAATTCCGTGACCGAGCAAACTGGTGTAGTCTTCCTCACGCTTCCACATTTCATCGAGAAGGCAGTCCGGCTGGACTCCTGGATTCGTGTTTTTCAATTGGACAATCATCTCACGGTACAAATCAAATAGTTTGTGCTGATCCGAGAGAATGACGTTGCTGGGCGAGAGAGGAATGGTGCTGCGGGTGTCTTCCGATGTCGCGTGATAGACCAACCATGCACGGTCACCGTTGTCGACGACGGAGGGAGGTTTGGTAGTCACTCCGCGCCCGTTGGCAGTCATCAATACATTGGCAGGCGACGGAGTACCGTCGGCAGCTTGAACGACCTCCAACGGTACCGACTCACTATCGGATTGCATCCAGCGGTTCAGCGGGATTTGATCCCACACTTTATCGCCGACCAACAAGTGTGCATTCTCCTCCGTTTCGTATCCAGATGGCTCCCAGCGGAATACGGAACCTTCAACTATCTCGGACCAACGGCGACACAGCATTCGATTGAGGTCAGGATTGGGTGTCAGTGCAATGAGGTTCCCGCAACTGTAAAGTTGAGGATGAGCGTCTGGGACCATCAGCATTGCATCTTCGCTGAGTGCGGTTTGCCCTTCTCGCATCGCAACGCGAACGTCTCTTGCGTTGGTGTCGATCACAACGACTGGAATATCTTGAGTTTTCAAGAAGGAAGCAACCTTACGACCAACGGGGTTTGCGCCAACAATAATCCAACCCGAAGCGACCGGTCGCAGAACACCGAGCAAACCGCCGACCATACCGGCGGTCATCCCTTGCGCGAGTACCGTTCCCGCAATAACCGAATACGTAAACGTTTCCAAAAAGGTTGCTTGCTCCACACCGAGCTGCTTTAGCTGGAGGGTGAACAACGAGGCCATTGACGCGGCGACGATACCTCGCGGAGCGATCCAGCTAAGAAACAGCTTGTCCTTGACCTTTAGCGTGCTGCCGTACATGGAAAAGAAGATGTTCAACGGACGCACCAGTAGTATGATTCCCAGCACCACTGCGGCGATCTTCCATCCATAATCCAGGAATGCGGCGAGATCGAGGTTCGCTGCCAGGAGAATGAAGAGCAGCCCGATTAGAAAGTCTTTGAGTTCCACTTTGTACGAAACGATACTGCGCAATTGCGGAGTTTTTCGACTACCGAGAACGAGACCAGCGACCGTCACGCTCAACAGGCCACTTTCAGAGATCACAAGATCGGCCAATCCGAAATTTAACATGGCCATCGAAAGCACGAAGATATTCGTGTGATCTTCTCGAATCCAGCCACGTCGCATCACCAGATCAAGCAGAAAGCCGAACGCCATTCCGAACATGGCGCCGGCAAAGAATCTCATCAGAAATTCGGTGACGACAACCTGATGACTACCGTCGGTGATAACATAGAATTCGTAGCACAGCAGAGCGATGAATACTCCAATCGGATCAATCAGCACGCCTTCCCAGTGCAAGATGTGGTGTAGACGTTCTCGCACACGAATGCGGTGCAAGAGCGGTCCGATCACAGTAGGCCCCGTCACGATGACGAGGCTCGCAGCAAGGAAACAGAACGCGGGATCAAATCGGAACAACGTCCAAATAAGTAGCGTGCTTCCGATCCAGGTGACAAGAACCCCGATCGTGAGAACTCTACAAATCTCTTTGCTCGCTGACCGGTAGCCTTTCAAATCAAGAGTCAGCCCGCCTTCAAAAAGAATGATTGCAACCGCCAATGAGATGATTGTGCTCAGCCCACTACCGAGGTCCGATGGGTTCACGATTCCAAGGACCTGAGGGCCCGCAATCACGCCGCCGATGAGTAGCACAACGATTGCTGAAACTTGTAAGAATCCAGCCAGCGTGAACAGACAGACGCCCAAGGCGGCAGCGACCGTGAACGTCGTGAGGATTTCGTTGGAATGCATGTTGTGAGGCCTGATCCGTTAAACGCTAATCTTGAATGCGAGGCCCCGTCTGATTTTTCAGTCGCTTGCACAACTCGACGTGCCCAATGGAGCTATCGGGCAGAGCAAACCGCGAGCTGACGTCTCTCTTAGACAACATGATGTCCTTGGCCGTTTGAATTTCGAAATGTAATTGGCCGATGTGGGTCGGTAACGGTAACGACCTTTCAAGAAACGAGTTCTTGCTGGGATTCAATTGTGACCGAGTCGTCGACGAAAAAATCGATGACTCCCGTCTTGACGTCGTACATCGCACCGACGACCAGTACTTCCCCAGCATCGACTGCGTTGCGGATTGCGTGACTGCGATTAACGATTTCGCGAACCGTACGCTGGACGTTCTTCTTGGCAATCCGATCAACACATTCATCCATTGCGTCCGGATGCATGGTCGCGACCCCCCGACATTCATTGACTTCCACCGATTCTTGAATCTCAGAGACGATCGCATGCAGGTGCGGACGACTGCTAGCCTGCTGGGTATCATTTGGTTGGTCCAAAAATTTTACCGACGAGGATATGGCACCGCAATGTGTGTGCCCCATTACGAGCACCAGCTTTGCACCGGCAACGGTAACCGCGTACTCGAGACTGCCCAGAGAGTTCGTGCCGATGACATTGCCAGCCACACGCACACTGAAGATGTCGCAGATGCCGAGATCGAAGACCAGTTCGGTGGGAACACGCGAATCGATACAGCTCAGCACTGCGGCGAGCGGAGGCTGCCCACCGGCGGTAGTGTCAATGGGCCGTCCGTAGCCACGTGAAATTCGACGATCCGTATGAAACCGCCTGTTGCCATCGGCAAGGATTTCGAGCACTTGTGCTGGGGTCAGGCTATCTTGAAGTTCTCGGGTTGAGTAGTCCGCGAATTGAATTTCATCATGCAGATCGTACTGGTCGCGAAAGCCGCGCAAGCCGACACTCAATCCGCGAGCAGGACCGGTTTCCTCTTTGAATTCCCGAATCAAACTCAAAACATCAGGATCAATGTAGTCGGACTCCGACGCGTCCAGTAGCAATTTCGACCCCGGCTTTGATTGATTGAAAATCGTGTCCAACGCTGCACGATTGAGAAAGCTGACTTGATTCGCTAGTTCTACATGCACCACGTCGCCGTCAATGTGCGTCTCAACGATTCGGCGAATCGGACGGCGCAGATTGCTGTTTAGAATGAACAGGACACTGACGACCAGCCCAATCACGATTCCAATCAGCAGATCGCTATACACGATTGCGACAACCGTGATGATGAATGGCGCAAATTGATACCGGCCCTGTTTCCACATGGTGCGGAACAACTCGGGACTCGCCAGCTTGAATCCGGTGTAGATCAAAATGGCTGCCAACGCCGCCAGCGGGACCATGTTCAGATAGACGGGAAACAGCCCAACGCAAACGAGCAACAAGACACCGTGAAGGATTGCAGACCGCTTTGAAACCGCGCCCGCGTTGATGTTGACCGAGCTGCGGACAACCACGGATGTCACCGGAATCCCGCCGATCAGTCCGGCGACCACGTTCCCTGCACCTTGTGCCCATAATTCACGGCTGCCTGGAGAATTGCGGCGACGCGGGTCCAGTTTGTCCGAGGCTTCGAGATTAAGAAGCGATTCCAACGAAGCAACAATGGCAATGGTCACGCCAGCGACGTAGACCGCTGGGTTAGTCCACTGGGAAAAGTCCGGGGACGTAAAAAAACTGCCAAATTCCGAGAAACTATCGGCAATCGGAATCTGGACCAAATGACTCGTACCAATCGACCATTCGCTGCTAAACCGCGAAAACAGAAACTGTAATCCAACCCCAAACAGCACGACGACAAGTGGGGCTGGAATGCCTGAGTTTTTGAGCGGTTTCAAGCGAGCCCAGAGCACAAGCAGTGCAAGCGAGGCAAGCCCGACAACGGCCGCTCCGAAATGTACCTCGCCTTGGAAGATCGTTGCGATTTCGGAGAACGTCGTTTCGTGGTCCGGCTGCGAGAACGACATTTCACCTTCGGGATCGGTGTCGTGGCCGAGTAAGTGGGGAAGCTGTTTGAGAATCAGGATCACTCCAATCGCTGCCAAAAGCCCCTTAATCACACTTGACGGAAAAAATGCAGACAACGCCCCCGCTTTCGCAATCCCAAGCCCGATTTGAATTACTCCCGCGACAACAACCGCAAGCAACAGCGCATCAAAAGCGCCAAGGTTCGCAATCTGTGCGGCAACCACAGCCGTCAGACCTGCCGCTGGCCCGCTGACGCTGGTATGCGAACCGCTCAGAGCACCAACCACAATTCCGCCAACGATGCCAGCCACGATTCCAGAAAACAGGGGTGCACCCGAGGCAAGTGCAATGCCAAGACACAATGGCAAGGCCACGAGAAAGACAACGAGTGATGCTGTAGAGTCTCGAAAGACATTGCTTGCCAGAGATGTCGGGGCGTTTGTGTCATCCATGCATGATTCCATCGTGAGTCCAAGTTAGCGTCTGCGTCAATTGCTGTTGCCGCCGGAATTACCGCGGTGGCGTTCTAAGTTTGCGCCCACGGCGCAACGCAAAGGCTGTGCCGCGATGTTGGGTACTCTGCAAGGCTCTCGTTTGTCTGTTAGCGTATGGGAATTCCGTGTCTTAACGTTCGGGGATCGCTTTTACCCGTGAATAACAAGCAACCTAGGACTGACACCCATCCTGGTCATTCCCCACAAATCGAATCCCTGGTCAGCTTGTTCGACTGTCCATTTAATGTCGTTTGCAAAACAACAGTCAGCCTCCGAGCGTTAGCCCACGGTTAACGGATTGGAATCAGACGCTAACGCGTTGCGGCTGATTAGATCGACAGCCAGTTGGTCCAACAGAAATCCAAGTTTTGAAAATAAGTCACTTACCCCAACCAATGTCGAAATTTAGTCTCGGCGATTGAATTTCTTTCACGCCCTCTTTAAAGGAGTTGTCGATGAGATTGCGAAGCAGGCTGAGCTTCATACACGCTGTCACGGGGCTGGCATTGCTGTGCCTTGGTTTTTCGGGGGCCTGGCACGTACTCCAGTTGCAGAAGCGTAACTCGGAGATTCTCAGCAATAACGTTGCGAGCATCCGTGCCGCGGAGGAACTGGAATTGATTGTTCGTGAAATGCGCCACGAACTTGACCGATACCTGCTGACCAAAGACCGAGAGTATTTGCTGCTTGCGATACAGAATCAAGACGCCGCCAACGAATGGATCAACAGAGCGGATGGGTTGGCGGGAGGCGACGACGAGAAGGCACTGGTGGCCGTCATTCGCAGCGGCATCGACAATTACTTTGCCCAACTACACCAACTGGTCGATGATCCCGACTCGCAAATTTCTTCAGAACGAGTCGAGGCATTGGAAGAAGAAACACTGTCGAAACAAGTCTTGGTTGCCTCGCGCCAGTATCTCAATTTGAACGAAAGTGAACTTGAAGAGAGTAGTTTGCGAAGCGGATCGATGGCATTGAAACTGTCTTTGGCCATGGCATTGCTCGGAGCCTGTGGTGCCGCCGTCGGACTGGTGGCTGGCTACGGCGTGGCCCGCTCGATCAGTCGTTCAATGTACTTACTTTCTGTTCCTATTCGCGACGTTGCGGGGAAGTTGGATACGGTGGTGGGGCCAGTCGAAGTATCCGCCGACCCCAGCCTCCAGGATTTACAGCAGGTGCTTGAGACGGTATCCACACGAGTCGGCAGCGTGGTCGAGCAACTTCAAAATAGGCACAAGGAAGTGATCCGCGCCGACCAGCTCGCTGCTCTCGGGAAACTTGGTGCAGGGTTGGCGCACGAACTTCGCAATCCGCTGATGTGTATGAAAACACTCGTTCAATCGGCTCGTCACAATAAGTCAAACCTTGACGCGGACGATCTCGCGGTTTTGGATGATGAAATAACTCGTGTCGATAAACTGCTGCAAACGTTTCTTGATTTTGCCAAGCCATCCTCACTTGTTTCGAAGCCGGTTGATCTTCGAGAGATTGTTCAGCAAACATTCGCTCTCGTCACGAGCCGAGCCGAGGCACGAGGGATTGAGGTGACCCGTTCGATGCCAGATGATGTGATGACGGTTCAGGGCGATGCAACGCAGTTGCGGCAAGTGCTTTTGAACCTAATACTCAATGCTTTTGACTTCATTCCCAACAGTGGAAAAGTGGATGTGACGGTCGCCGCCGACCATGACCTGTCGTCTGAAACGTCGAAAAAGGGTACAAGCTCCAGTTGGGTTAGCTTAAGTGTTGCGGACAACGGTTGCTCATTGCCCGAGGAGTCGGAGCGAATCTTCGAGCCTTTCTTCAGCACCAAAGAACTCGGACTCGGTCTTGGACTGCCCATTTCCCGGAAGATTATCGGCGATCATGGCGGCACACTCAAAGCGAGAAATCGTGACGAGGGCGGGGTAATCTTCACAGCAAGATTGCCTGTCTTGCACAGCACACAACAAGTCGACCGATAAACGAAACAAACGCCGTATGCATCCACTTTTGATTCCCGCCATCGCTACAGGTCAACTCGCACGCACACTCGCACACACGCACACTCGCACACTTGCACTCGCACTCGTTACCAGCCGCTGCGAGACATCCACGATGGAATACTCATCGCCAGACGGTTGGCAGGACTTTGTCTGAGTCGCATCGGACCTTCTCCGCCGATGTCAACGTTCTTACCGAAGACTTGAAGGGGACGGTTCGCTACACCGCAGACGACTATCGGCGGATGGTCTACATGGGAACCAACTTTCAAGTTATCCGCACGGCGATGGGGCGATTCGGTGTTTCTGGCGGCCGATCCATGGACTTGCTTGACGCCACTGAGAACCTATCCGAAAACCGGTACCGGAAGTTGTCAAGACTTTCGATTAAGCTCTTTCGGGGCCGAAATTCTTGACGAATTCCGCTACGGCAGAACCAGTTTTCGGAGAGGTTCTGAACTTTCCAACCAAAGGTTTCAGGCAACCTTCCCGCGTGGAACGAAACTCTTGGCGAGTTTCGCTACGGATATGCCCAACATTATGCGGCGCGTTGCTTTTGGCTTGTCTCACGCAAACGTTGCTGCAATGCGTCGACGGTTCGCTGAGTTGCACCTTGATGCTCGGAAATCACTCGGCGTGCAGCTCGGCCTAATGCGTCGGCGCTGGGGATGTCGGTCAGGCAACGCTCGACAAATTGCCTCAATTGCTCGGCATCGGCGACGCGAACAGCACCTCCGGCCTCGATCAACTGGTTGGCGATTTCTTTGAAATTCTTGGTGTCAGGGCCGAAGGAAACCGCACTGCCATAGGCACCGGGTTCGAGCATGTTTTGGCCACCACGAGTCCCAAAGCTGCCACCCACCGTGGCAATCTGGCTGACGCCCCACCAATGTCGAAGCTCGCCAATCGTATCGACAAGGATCACGGTATCCGCCGACCAACTCGTTTCGTGCAACGACCGATCGACCGAACGTCGGTGAACGTTCAGTCCTGCGTTGGAAACCAGATTAGCCACGGCATCAAATCGTTCGACGTGACGCGGCACCAACACCATCCGCAGTTCGGGGTGCTCGGAAACCAACGACTTGTAAATCTTGATGGCCATGGTTTCTTCGCCCGGCTGGGTGCTGCCAACCACCCAAACTCGATTCCACGGATCGACGCCTGCCCATTGGCTGCGGGAATGGACGTCGACTGTTTCGCGACTGGACGGCGCGTTATCAAACTTGATCGAACCGGTCATTTCGATCCGGTCAGCCGCCGTTCCACAGGCGACGAAACGCTGTGCCGCTTGTTCGTTTTGGGCGCCGACCCACGCGAGCCGTGCAAACGTCGACTGAGTCAAGAAAGCAAAACGCTGGTATCCTGCGGCACTTCGCTGGCTCAGCCGTGCATTGGCAACCATCACCGGACAACCTTGATTTGTCGCGATGCGGATCAAATTAGGCCACAGCTCAAGCTCGGCCAACACAAGCATTTCCGGTGCCAGATTCCGTAGCGTTCGATTGACAGCCCAAGTAAAGTCCAGCGGACAAAAGAAGACTCGTTCCGCACCGTACTGCTTCACAGCCAAGTCATAACCGGTGTCAGTCGAAGTGCTGACGACAATTTGATGTTCGGGGTGCGTCGCTTCTAAACGCTTGATCAGCCCACTGATCAGGTTGACTTCGCCGACGCTGACCGCATGCAGCCAAATAGCTGGCTTGCCCGTTGTCAACGACTCCGCGTGTAACTTGGAGATGCCCCAAAGTTTTTCGCTGACGCCGCGGCGGTAGCGACCGTGCCTAAGCATGCGATACAAGACCACAGGCGAAAGCAGCAGCAACGCGGTGGCGTAGAGCAGGTTGGCGAACATCGGAATCCTTTCCGAACGAACATGATTAGTTTGCAGCAGGATGCGTCGATGACGCCTCACTCATTTTCGAGCGACGTGAGACCGATCGACTAACAAATGTCGTCTTCGCTCGACGAACGCACGTGTTTTCCATCGCAACTTTTGCGGAGCAAAACGCGACTTTGATAACTAAACAACCGGGCCGCTCTTTCGCATGCAGCACGATTTGTACTTTTTGCCGCTGCCACACGGGCAGGGATCGTTACGTCCAACACGAGGCTCGGAGTGACGCACCGGATCGGGACGTGATTCGTTGTCCTGGTTGCTCGATTCGGCAGCTCGCTGAGCGGGCGAATCAAGCTCCTGGCGTGGCGCACTCGGTGCATTGGGATCGTTGCGGCTAGTAGTCGCTTCCACCCACGTACTACGGATGAATTCTTCGTTGAACGATTCCATACGGAAGATCAAATCGGTTACACGTTCACCAATCGACTCCCACATCGAGTCAAACAAACGCATGCCTTCGCGTTTGTATTCGACTTTGGGGTCGAGTTGAGCGTAGCCTTTCAAGCCAACACTGCTGCGCAGATGGTCCATCGTCAACAAGTGATTCTTCCAAGCTTCGTCCACGATGCTCAGCAAAATCTGGCGTTCCATCCGTCGCATTTCGGGATAGAAACGGTCATCTACTGCACCATCCACCGCCAACGACAATTCGTGGCGGTTCATTCGCAACAAGTCTTCTTTGATCGCACGGTAATTAAACTCGGCCTTCAACCAATCGGCGAACTGCTCGAGGCTGCCGTTTTTGCCCGAGGCGACGGCCGCCGTGGTGTCTTTCGGTGCTTTACCGAACAACTCGTTCAACTTGCTTTGCGCGACGTCGTTTTTCTCTTTCGCAGCACCACCGGCCTTGCGACTGAACTCGACGAGTTGAGTCTTCAAATCATCACGATTTAGCCGCACTTCGTCGGGAGTCAGCTGGGCACCAAAGCGATGTTGCACCCAATCGACCAACCCTTCGCGGTCGAGCGAAATCTGAGCACCTTGTTTCTCGGTGAAGCGAGAAATGCCGGCAATAACAGGATATTCCGCTTCTTTCTGCGTGTAAGCTTCCTCGGCACGCTTGTACAGCGATTCGCTGACCTTACGCAGGTCTTCGACATCACGGAATTCGTCCGGAGTCGTTTCGATTCCGAATTTGTGACGCATCCAACCGCACATGGTTCGCAAACCAAAGTCGGCGTCCAGGAACGGTTCCCCCTCAGTTAGGTCGACCGTGCCGATTCGCTCGTGGGCCTTTTGAGTCAGTTCATCGGTCAGCTCGTCACGATCAAACTTTTTCAATTGGTGTTCTTGGTAATTTGTGCCAAGCCGGGTGTTGGCCCAGTTCGTCATCGCCTTCCAATTCCACTCATCTTCCATCGATTGAGGAAGATTCTCTTCGATGATCTCGTGCACGGTAACTTCCGCTGCACGTTCGGCTTGATCCACTGCGTAGACCTTCGCCATCTCGAAATCCATGTTCTGGAAATCGCGTGACTCGAGTTGGCAATCAAGTTGGCTGCCGGCGTAAGCAGCAAACGTATCGAGACCGTAGTTGGGATCCAGGAACGTGTTGACGAACTTTTCGATTTGAGCATGGATCAATTCTAAGATCATGTTGCGTGAACTATGACCGTCCAACAAGTTTTGGCGATAGCGATAAACTCGCTTGCGTTGCTCGTCCATCACTTCGTCATAATCGAGCAAGCTCTTACGAATTTCGTAGTTGCGTTCTTCGACCTTTTTCTGGGCCGATGCGATGCGGCGAGTCACCATCGAATGCTCGATCGCTTCGCCTTCTTTCATGCCCAAGCGTTCCATCATGCTCTTGACGAAATCACCCGCAAAGATCCGCATCAAGTCGTCTTCCAACGACAAAAAGAATCGGCTCGAACCGGGGTCGCCTTGACGACCACAACGACCGCGAAGCTGCAAGTCGATTCGGCGTGATTCATGGCGTTCGGTACCGAGCACGTACAATCCGCCAAGATCGCGAACCACGTCACCTTCTTCGCTCATCTTTTCGCGTGCATCAATCTCTTCGACCAACGCGTTCCACTCATCGTCCGGCACTTCCAAACGAGTTGGATATTTGTGTTGCAATTGTGCCCACGCCATCGTTTCCGGATTACCACCGAGCACAATGTCGGTACCACGACCGGCCATGTTCGTCGCGATGGTGACGGCGGTGATACGTCCCGCTTGCGAAACGATCTCTGCTTCACGACCGTGGTTTTTCGCATTCAAAACATCGTGCTTGATGCCGCGACGCTCGAGCAATTCGGAAAGACGCTCGCTCTTTTCGATACTGACCGTTCCGATCAATACCGGACGTCCGCTGCGTTCGATCGATTCGACCTTGCTCATCTCGTACGTCTCGGGATTCTTTTCTCCCTTGGCGATGATCACGACTTCATTTTCGTCGCTCTTTTTAATCTCGCCCCAAACTTCGCTGCCATCCTTTAGGTTGATGACATCCCATTTGTGAGCCCGTTCGACTTCGTCAGCGAGCGCTTTGAATTTGTCTTTCTCGGTAAGATAAATCAAATCGAGATGTTCGATCCGCTGCATCTCACGGTTGGTCGGAATCGCAACGACATCGAGCCCATAAATCTTCATGAACTCGGTCGCTTCGGTCATTGCCGTACCGGTCATCCCGGAAAGCTTCTTGTACATCTTGAAGATGTTTTGCAGCGACGCGGTGGCGAACGTTTGTGTTTCTTGCTTGATCGGCACGCCTTCTTTGGCCTCGACCGCTTGATGAAGTCCGTCGCTCCATTGGCGACCTTCCATCAAACGCCCGGTGAATTCGTCAACGATGATAATTTGGCGATCTTTAACGACGTAGTTGACGTCCAACTTGTACAGGTAATGTGCTTTGAGCGAGTTATCGATCAGGTGCGGCCATTCCATGTTGCCCGCGGTGTAGAAACTCTCGACTCCCGCCAATTTTTCGGCCTCGCGGACCCCTTCGTCGGTCAACGTGACGTTGTGTTGTTTTTCATCGACCGTGAAGTGAGCTTCTTTTTTCAATTGCCGCGCGACGCGATCCGCATCGGCGTAGCGACCGAGATCCAGATCGGCTGGGCCGCTGATGATCAGCGGGGTCCGTGCTTCATCGATCAGAATGTTATCCACTTCGTCAATGATCGCGTAGTTCAGCGGTCCTTGGCATTGTTGAGCTTCCTTCGGATAGCGATCGTCACCCTTGGCGGCCGGACGCATGTTGTCACGAAGGTAGTCAAAGCCGAATTCGTTGTTCGTTCCGTAGGTGATGTCACAGGCGTACGCGGCTTGCTTTTCTGCCGTCGACATGCCCGATTGGATCGCGTTGACCGTCAATCCCAAGTTCATGTACAGCGGTGCCATCCACTCCATGTCACGACGTGCCAGGTAATCGTTGACCGTGATCACGTGAACGCCCTTGCCTTCGATCGCGTTCAGGTACGCCGGCAGCGTCGCCACCAACGTCTTACCTTCCCCGGTCACCATTTCGGCAATATTGCCATTATGCAGCACCATCCCGCCGATCAGTTGGACGTCGTAATGACGCATGCTGAGGAATCGCTTGCCCCCTTCGCGACAGACCGCGAAGGCTTCTTCGAGGATATCGTCAAGCGTTTCACCATCGCGGAGCCGCTTGCGAAAATTTTCGGTTTGCTGGCGGAGCTCTTCGTCGCTCATCGCCTCGAATTTAGATTCCAGCTCACCGATGGCCTCGGCCCGTTGGCGGAGCTTTGCCACATGGCGAGCATTCGCAGAACCGAAAACCGAGGTGATACTGCGTTCCACAGCACCAAAAGCGCCACCGAAGATGACGCCACAAATATCAAAAAGTCGTTCGAAGAAAGACATATTTTTCGTCGGGGTAAGGTCGTATGCGATTCGGGGGAATCGCAGTATCTGGATGAACACGTCTCAACAACACAGGCTCAAATTGCCCACCACGAGAGCAGAACCCTGTGTACGTTTGATCCGTCGTCGCGAGCGTCAATATGACACTTTTGCTGGTCAAAATGAAGGTTGTGGCAAATCCAGGACCGAGCCGGAAGCCTCCATGCAATCATCGCGGCGCACGTTACAAAAACGCGTACCTAAATGCCGTTACATCCGCAAGTTACGAGTTTAGTGAAGATGGGTCAACTGCGATTGTTTTTTCTATCCGCGGTTCATTATTGGCCGACATCGCTCGAATGGCCAAAACGATGCCAAAAACGACGATCCCATAGATTGCTAGCACGACGTTCATAAGGCCCCCCTGGATTAGGGTGGTCAGTAAAACAGGGAAAAATGACTCGCCAAAACCGGAAATATTGCTAGGAGTTCCGCTCGGTTCAAACTGGAATCCCGTCAACTTCGACGCAAACGTCGTCGAGACAATGCCGCAAAGGAAATCAAGCATTCCTCCGATTGGCACTGCAACCGAGATCAAGACTCGCGTTCCATACGTAATACCAAGGGTCCATTTTACAGACTTTTTGTGTCGCCACGCAGAGCTCGCCGTCCGCCAATCCAACCAGGTGTACAAAACACAAAAAATGGCGATCCCGGTCACCATTGCGGCAATTTGATGGTTATTGGTAACGGCCATCCCCAGCAAAAAGCTTGGGATCGCACTCAAAACGCAGACAAACGTCCAGCGAATCGCAATTCGCCAAATTGGAAGCGGTTGGCGGAGTTCCGCTAGCAAGTCGCCATTGGAATGATGATGGACTTCATCCGCATCCTGCTCCACCACGTCGACCGGGGCGTAAGGGTTCACACGGGTCGCGTGTTCCGTCTGGGGCGCGTGGTCCGTCATGAAATTTCGATCCAAAAGTGCAGTTGTAAATCATTTTCAGCCAATCGGAGGCGGCTCAAACAAAGGAAAGTATTCACCATCGCCTTCCTTGATAAGTTTAGAGAGAATTCACCCCCCGCCGGAAAATCGTTCGACGCCGTGCCAGTCAACTCCTAGGATAACATCCATTCGAGTGATTCGTTCTCAATGCGCCCTGCCGATGGATCCGCACAGGCGATTGAGCGTCCTCGATCGCCTGTGTCGAAAGCCCGACCCCTCTTTGACGTCTAATCTATGTTCATGAGCGATTTTCAATACAACTCCGTCTTGGTATTCCATGACTTCCAAAAACCCCAAAACTTTCCAAAGACGATGTGCAAGCAAGTTCTCGCTTGCATTATCGTCGTCGTCAGCGTGCTCTGTCTGACGCCCCAGGTTTCGCTCGCGCAAGGAAGTGGGCTGGGAAGTTTTGGCACTTTAGGGGGTGTTGAACCCGGAGGCCGTTATCCGTCGCAGGAGTATTACATTGCACTGGAGATGTATCGCAGTGGTGATCTCGAAAATGCGGTGGACGCTTTCGAGGCGGCACTTCGCCGCACCCGCCGCGACATCAACGGCCGTTGGATCGATTCGATTCCGGTGTATGCGATGTTGGCGGAATGTTATTGGCAAATCGGCAGCGTTCCGCAAGCTCGCGAGAACATTGATGCAGCGATGCAGGTTGCGATTCGCTATCGCGGTTGGCTGAATAAAGTCGATTGGCGGTCTGCGGTCCGCGAAGGGGTTCAAATGTCGCCGCCGACTGGAGTTTGGCCGGCCGCTATGGCAATCAAACGGATTCCAACTTCCGATCGGGTCATGTTCCAATCGGGACAACAACTCACCGAGCAAGCGTTGATCCAAGGCGGAACGATCGAAGAGCCCAATCTGCGATCGATGGATATCATCGAGATCATGCGTGGTTTGGCGATCGCGTCGTACCGTCGACGAATCATCTTGGGCCCGTTGTCGGAACAGGACAATTTTGTCAGCGAGTTGGCCGAGTCCACCAATGTCGGCGGACTTCCCCATCCGATTGCGCAATCGATGAGCGGCGCACTGCATGCGGCGGCCCGCTATGCGGCATACGACGACAAACGTGCGTTTCCCGAAGCTTCGAAGTCAGCGTTATCAGGTGGCGGGGCTCATCCCTTGTCCGCGATCGCGTTGCTTGTGCAAGCATCCGTGCTGGCCGAATCCGACAACGCCGAAGGATCGCTTGCCGCGGCGCTTGCGTGCGTGAACGTGGCTGCGGCGCTCGAGCAACCCGAACTGATCGGCGAAGCGATGCAGATCGCCGCCGGAGTGGCCGGTGAGAAAGAGGCGAACGTTGTACGCGTCGCGGCCGATACGGCCGCCAACGCGATGGTCCGCAAATCACGACTCGCCTCCGTGCACTGTTTTGTCGCCTCGGCCGATGCCGCGATTAAATCACGCGATTACGATGCCGCGACCCTTTCGATTGGGCACGCAAAATCGTTGTCTGACCGTCGTGACGTCTTGCAACCGCGGATCGATGCCTACGGAGCCTACGTTGCTGCGAAACTCGCTGCGGGACGCGGCGACGCATTTGGGATGAAATCGAGCAGCGTTGTCGACAAGGCATACGGATCGATGCGAACCTTTGCCCAGCAACATCGGGTGCGAAATCGAACGCTTGTATCGATGCCTAGCACGTATCAATTTGCACTGCTTAGCCAATCGCTCGGAACCCGGATCGGAGGATCCACCAGCGATGCGATCCTCGAATATTACACGAACGATCCGCCACCCGCTCTGTGGCGACGCGATCCTGTCGACGCGATGACGTTTTTGACGATTGACCGGTCAGCTGCGCTGGCCATGCGACTTGCGATTGCTGCCGAGCAGACCGATGGCGATAACGTCTTGGCCCGCACCGACACGCTGCTCGCGGAACGGTTTTCGCAAACCATGCCCCTAGCAGGCCGTGTGGCTCATGTGCGTGCGTTGGCAAGTGCTGAGGATCAAGCACTCAGCGATGATCAGAGGAAATTCCGTAACCAAGGCCCCGCGGAATTTAAACAGCTTCGCCAAATGGTACTCGACAATGCCAAATTGGCGCCGGCAACTGTCAACGATTCGCTCGTCGAAAAACTGGGGCAACAACAAGAGTCGCTGGCCACCTTGATCGCATTTTCACGAGGCTCATTGCCCCGTTTAGCACCGCCTCGCGTCGATGAAAAAGCTCCGATCGAAGGGCTGCCCAAACGAACGGCACTAGTGACATTTGCGTTTTCGGGTAATCGCTTGTTTACGACATTCTCGTTAAACGGCAAAACGCAGACGTGGACTAACAACAATACGTCACGACTGCCCGCGATGATTGGATCGGTATTGCGATCGATCGGTGTGGGGAAGACGCGTGGTTCGCGTTTGCCCGAAGACAACGCGTGGCGGAAAGACGCTGCTACGTTGTTGAAATTTTTGTTTCCCGATGCAAGCAGTTTCGCCGGTACAGACATCGATGATATGGTGATCGTGCCCGATGGACCGCTGTGGTATTTGCCGTTTGACATTCTTCCGATTGACGGTGAGGACGCTGAGTTCTTAGGCGACAAAATTAGCATCCGCTATGCCGCGACGCCTGGATTGGCATTGCGGCCCGCACCGATCCGTCAAAAGAGTAAAGCGGTGGGGCTTGCCACCAGTCGTTTTTTCGCCCCGCGTGATTTGGAAATCAACACCGCGATCACCCAGTCGATCGTGGATGCCGCGGCGGGATCGATCTTGTTGCCTGTCGCTGAAATGCCTCCCACCACGATGCTGGGCATCGTCTTGGACAGTCTGATCGTCGCGGCTCCGGGCGTGATGGATACGAGCAACCCGTTTGCCATGAGCGTGTTGCCGTACGAGGCAGGAAAACCCAATGCTGCACTCGGAGCGTGGTTGCAATTTCCATCGCAAGTGCCCTCGACGATCGCGTTGGCAGGCTTTCGCTCGCAAGCCGAAACGCCGCGACTCGGGGATGGACGCGAGTTGTTTATGACTCTGTGTGCGCTTCATGTCGCAGGCGTGAATGATGTGCTGATCAGCCGCTGGGCCGTGGGCGGAGAATCCAGTGCGATTGTGCTTCGCGAATTTTCCCAAGAGCTACCGTTCTCGGGGATGGTCGACGCTTGGAGACGGGCTCGGATGGTCTTGCGACGCACCGATCTCGATCCGTTGACCGAACCGCTATTGGCCCACGCCGACAAGGATCTTGAAAACGTCACCGGCGAGGAGCCATTGTTCTGGGCTGGCTATCTGCTGTCGTCCCCAATCGCTCCGAAAGCCGCAGCAAAGCCATAGGGGAAGTGGATCCAATGTAGCGAAACTCGCCAAGAGTTTCGGCCGTTGCCCGTTGAGATGCTGCCCTTTGAAAATCGAAACTCTCTGCGAGTTTCGATACTAGGCTGATGATTTTGATAGAGATCCTATCGTGCAGGGATCTTTAACAAGATCCACTACGTTGAATACGCCTGATAAACGCTACTTTTGCGGAGCAAAAGGCGACTATCATTCGGCCAATTCGGGGAACACTTCGGCGTCGAGTTCCATGCGGCTGATGATCGAACGCAAACGAAGCTGAAAATCGCTTTTAAAGTTCGCGACTTGCTGTTCCGTAAGATCGGTCTTCTCAGCAACGACCTTGTTCGACAATCCGACCACGTATAGCAACTCGATCGCTTTTAGCTTGGACCAATTCTCGCCTTGTTTCCAACGCTCGATCTGCTCGGCGATCGCATCGCGAATTGCCGCTTGTTCGATCTGCTTTCGCTCGCCACTGCGGGCAATCGAGCTGGCGACACGTTCGCCACCGGTAAAATCGATGTCGGCTCCGTCGCCCGATCCACGACGATGCAATTGCAACGCCGGTCTTCGTCCCTCGCGCCGCAAATGATCGGTCAATTTATAAGCACAAATTGAAAACAGATAACTTTCCAGCCGTTTGGATCCGTCGTAGTTCGGCAGACTGATCAAGAAACCCACAAAGGCTTCTTGAACAATATCTTCGCTTGCCGCTCGATCACGAATCCGGCTGTGGGTGTACGCCAACAACCGGCCTTCGTAACGATCGATCAATGCCTGCCACGCATCAGAATCGCCATCGCGAATCCGAGCGACCAAATGAGCATCAATTTCGCTGGGTTCTGAAATCGTCATGGGTTACCTACTGAACGACAATGGGCAAGCTCTCGCTGTGGCTGTTGAATTCGGGAGCATACATGCACTCGATGTTCGCAAATCCAGTCTGGTACTCGCCTTTCAGTTGGACGCGTGTGCTGTACTCGAACACATACGTTCCCTTTGGCAAGTAGTCGATAAAGAAATGCGTTGCCGTGTCACGAGTCGATTCGTAATACCCCAGCCCATCTTGGTACTTGTACTGAGATAAAACGTTGACCGGCTCGGTGCCGCTGCCGCGATAATCTTTCATATGAGCATACTCCATATCGCGGTCGGTCCGCAAAACGATCCGCACGACCAATTCGTCACCCACCGATACCGGCCCATCCACAGCGACCAGCGTCGGTCCTTTGCCAGTGTTCTTTTTGACAAACAGCTTCTTTTCCAGGGTTAATGGCGTTCCTTCGTGCGGCGTCACCTTGCTGATGTCTTCCAGATATTGCCAGTGCAAACTGCCCCAAGCGACACCGTCGTCCACTTTTCGCATCGTGACGTTGCCAAGTTCCGGTTTGACTTCGCTGGCAGCGAAGCGGACCTCGTAGAACCCGGTTCCCGCTTCGACATTTTCAGGCTCGATCAATTTTTTACCAAGCTCGACCTGGACCAATTCATCGGACGCCAACAGGTCGCTGCCTCGCAGCAGCAACGCGTAGATCGCGTCCGCAGTCGCTTTGGTCGTCTTCCAATCCTGAGTTTGTTTCTGCTTCAGCAGCCAAACCTTGCACGCTTCGACCGCTTCGCGATCATTCATCACCTCATCAAAACCTTCGATCATCATCGCTTGGGTTTCGATCGGAGCACGGTACCACCAGTATGACAATTCGTTCTCTCGCCAGAACATGCCAAGTTCTTCATCGGTGACCGATCGCTCTTTGATCGACGCCATGATGCCTTGGGCCGCTTCGGCTTCACCAAATCGCTTCAGTGCCACCGCCATGTGAGCTTGCGATTGCCGAACCGCTAATTTCAACCAGTGCGTTTTAGCTTGGTTGACCCAGTAGTTGACCGCTTCGCGATGTTCAGGTGCAACTGCCTGGTCCTGCAAGAAGAAACTTCGGCCATACAAATACAACGCGATCGTTGACGACAAGTGATTCTTATCGCGATTCTCTGGTTTGATATCTTCGTACTGCTTGGTCACCCAGCCATCGAGTCGCGCCAGCGATCGGATCGCGGGTTGAGCATCGATCGGTACGCCTAAGTGACGCATCCGTCCAAAACCGGTCGTGATGTACAACGTGATAAAGTCGTTGCCGCGTCCACCTGGGAACCAAGGCCACGAGCCATCCTCGAGTTGCATCTCGGTCAACTTGAACAAGTTCCGCTTCGTCTCGTCTTGCAAGCGATTAGTGTCAAACAAGATGCCGACGTTACGACGTGCCTGGCTTTCGCTTTCCGCTTGGCGAACCCAGGGAGTTTCTTCGAGCATCACCGTTTTCAGTTCTTGGTTCTTCTCCAGCGGACTGTCCAGCGCCGGAGTGCCTCGCCACTGATCAAACACTCGCTCGATCTTGGGATCGCTTTGGGCGATGTGTTGGGCCAGCGTATTGGCGTACAGTCGGTTGAACACCTGCTCACTACACTCGTAGGGATATTCCATCAAATACGGAAGCGCCATCACGGCGTACCACGATGGATTCGACGCGACTTGCAGCGTTAACGATTGATGCTGCAGCGTGTCGGAGTTACCCGATTGGAGCAGTTTTTCAAAATCAAATTGCTTCACCTGTTTGCCCCGGATCGGCAACGGAATGGATTCGGTGACCAACACGCGGCGTGACAGGACTGGCAAATAGCCTTCTTCGCCATCGGAAAGTCTTCCGGTAGAGCCAACGGCCTTGTAGGTCAGAAATCCGATTCCGTCGGGCACTTTGATCTTCCACGACAAAGATTGGGATTGGCCGGCTGGGATTGTGAACGATTGATCCACCGTATCGTTGCCAAGTTGGGCATCGACGTTTTTCGTGCTTTTCGCATCGGCAAACGACAAGCGAACTTGCCCAGTTTGTTGCGTCGGCGACTGGTTGCTGACTTTGACTGTAAATTCGATCAAGTCACCTTCGCGAACGAAGCGTGGCGGATTCGGCTGGACCATCAAGTCTTTCGCCGTCACCGTCTTGCCGGTCAGAAAGCCGCTACGAAGTTTCTGGTCATGGGCAAAGCCGAGGAATTTCCACTCGGTCAGCGCTTCGGGCATCGTGAATTCCATCCGCACCGTGCCGTCGTTTCCGGCAAGCAGATGAGGAAAGAAGAAGGCGGTTTCGTTCAGGTTTTTACGTGCCGAAACACTTTCCAAATCGACATCCGCAGCTCCCTTGCCATCGCCGCCATCCTGCGGGGCAGCCTGTTGCTCAGCTCCGTCCATCGCAGCATCAGCCTGCATCATCATCTTCGCCCCTCGGCTTTCGGCTTCGCCCATCATCATTCCGGCATCCATCGCCGCCGACATCGGTGCGGGGGGGGCACCAAACGCGTCCAAACTTTCCGTCCTCATCCGCGATCGCATTGCACCCTTCATTTGATTTCGGAATTGGTATCCCCATAAATTTTGCACGATCATCGACGGGTAATGACGATAGGTCAAATTTCCGTTACGTTGATCGTGATGCCAGCCGTGCCAAATTTGACGCAGCGATTCGGCTGAATTTTCGAATTGGGAATGCATCCGCGAGTAATCTTGATAGAAGACGTTGAAACGCTGCATCCAGGTGTGCGGTTGGAACGCATCTAACGATGCGTCATACAATGTCGCGACCATCTCGGCCGCAGCACGTTCGGCATCGGGGCCTTTGATAATCGCCGTCCAAGTCTCTTTGGCAGCAGGATCCAATTTCGATACGAAATGTTCCCACTGGATATCGAGTTCCTTGTTCGTCCAAGGCACTTCGACTCGCTCTGCGTTGAAGTAGGCTCGGTTTTCGCGAACCATCGTCGTTCGCACGACAAAGCCGCCTCGCATCGACTCGTTGACCGGTTGTTCGATCAAAACTTGAGTCGAGGTCGCTGGCGTCCAATAGCTTTTAAGCAGTTTCCCACGATGTTCGATTTCGATGAACGCACGGGCGGTCTCGTAACCGCTGCCCCAGATTGCTCGCATCGATTCACCCGGTTCAACCGAACTCTTTTCTTGCATAAAAAGTTCTGGAATCTTGATCGCAAGCTTCTTGGCACTCGGATCAAGCACTTTGATCGGCAGCAGTGCCGTGACCTGTTTTCCGAACCGATCGCGTGTTTCCAACTTGGCTCGGTACGGGCCTGCCGATAAATCAAGCGTTAGCTTGGCGTTGCCGCCGCCATCGGTTTCGAAGTCCTTTTTGACAACCGGATCGCCCAGTTCCCATGTGTTGATGTCGGACAAATCAGGAGCCGGTTTTGAGTCGCCCCCATGCAGCGGTGGATAGTGATGGCCGCCAAGCGAAGGGCGAACGACTTCACCGGGCTGTTTCAGCTGATAGACCGTCACCGTTCCCTTGGCCGATTGCCCGTCGCCGTCGAGCGTTCTTGTGGTGATCGAAATCTCAACCGGCTTATCGCTTGTTTGCCAATCGTCGGCCGTCATAGTGGCGGCAAGTGCGGTATAGCCGACGCTGACCGAACGTTGATCCGACCGTGTTTCCCCAGTGGAATCGGTCACGTCGGCGTAAACCGTGAACTGAAACGTTGGCTCGCTCTCTTCGGGGACCGACAAATCAGGCTTGGCATCGAAGGTGACTTCAAACGATCCATCGGCACCACTTCGAGTGGTGCCATGAGCGATCTCTTGGTTGCCTTGCGTTCGAGGAGGGAACCAGGAACGACGCCACGACCATGACCACCAAATCGGGTAACGTACTTCGCGGACCACACGCCACGAGACCAATGCGTCATCGATCGCGGCTCCGGTGTAGGCGGTCGCATTTGCTCGAATCGTAACGGGGCCGCCCAATTTCGCCGGTTCGGTCGGGGCGTTCAGTTTGACTTGGAATTTGGGACGTTTGTATTCTTCGACACGGAACTGTGTCTGGCCTCGCGCGACTCCGTCGACTCGCAACGACATTTGCCCCATCAATCGATCTCGCGGTGCGGTCACGCTGCCGCTGAAGCTGCCGTAGGCGTTGGTACGATGCGTCAGTCGCTCGATTTCTTTGCCGTTGACATCCGAAAATACCACGACGACTTGCTGGTTCGCCAACGTTTGATAGTTGTTTCTCGATTGGTTGACCGACAAACAAATGCCTTTGTAGCGAATCGTTTGCCCCGGGCGATACAATGAGCGATCGGTAAAGAATTGCGTTTGCGATTGGGTTCGCTCACGATCATTCGATTGATAAACCGAAATGCCGTGGTTGGACGAAAGTCGTTGTTCGCGATGTGACGCCAACAGGATCAAATTGCGGCCATTAGTGACTTTCGTTTTGAAAAAACCATTGGCGTCGGTCGGGACGGTCAGCAATTCAACTCGGCGATTTCCCTCATTCGCCCAAATTTTCACCAACGCGTCCTGACGAGGTTCTCCGGTTTTGGCGTCCAGCACGAAGCCTTCGAGCGTTCCCTTGCCATGCGCCGTTCGCAGCACCAAGGCCAATTCGCTGACCCAAACCTCGGCCATGCTGACTTGGTTGTTGTCGTTTGCGAAATCTTCGCGGTGACTAGCGAACAAGAAATACGAGCCTGCCGGAATATCCTCAGGCACCTTCACCTGTTCGACCCGTTCTTGATAGTCATCGGTTTCGGGCAATTCGGCCGACCACTTCTTGATGACGTTTCGGTTCATCAAGGCAGCTTGTTGATTGCGGTCCAAGTTCATGGGTTGGTAACGATTCGAATTGACGAATTCTTCGAAATCGAACGGTACAAGGCGAAAATGCACTTTTTCGACGTTGCGATAGCGAACATCGACGGTCCGCCAAGGCGCGTTCCAAACTCGCTCGGTTGTGATCGAGGCCGAGGGAGCTTCGATCTGCTTGATCAAGTTGTAACAGCGGTTGCCACCAACGCTGTTGGGATGCCGAGCCAAGCCTTGCTCTGCAATTTCTTTGGCTTTGACGAAGTCGTTTTCACTTTGAACGACAGCGGCCAGATTGTGCAGCGCGCGAGCCGAGATCACATGCGACGCATGTCCGTCGGCAAATCGTTTCAGCGCCGATTTGTAGCGAGCCGCTTTTTCTTCGCCAAAGGCGTGGTTGTAGGCAAATTCGAGCCGGTGCAGGTCGGCATCAATGAACGCCGATCGATCTTTGTCGTCGCGGTGAAATTTCAAAAGTTGTTGATACAATTGGATCGCTTTCGACTTCGGCGAATTCGCGTCCTCGGTCGCGGGAGTCCAGTTTTCAAAATCTTTGGCTGCCGCAAAGACTGGGCTGTCGGCTTGCAGATCAAACGCATCTTCGCTGCGTGCGCCGGCTTGCTCTGCGGACGAATAAAACTCAAGTGCTTGGTGAACCAGGAAATCCCAAAGCGTGGGCCGATAGTCGTCCGGTGCCGTTCCTTTTTCGATCAATTCGTCGTATTGAGCAATCGGCGTGTTTTGCAGCACTTCGGTGTTTTCGAGTGCCTTGTCAAATTGTTTCGCGGTGACTTCCAAAATTCGCGGCAAATCCCACGTGTTGATGTCGTCACTGACCGGGGCTTCGGTTTGCGTCCGCTGCATAAACCGCCAGCGATTTTGCTGGAAATAATGCCAGTACCAATGGGCGATGATCGCCTGCATCATCGGTTGCATTTCCGCAGGCGACTGCTGAATCTCGGCTTGCATGCGAGCAATTTTCTCTTCTGGCCGATTGCCTTGGATCGTGCCCTCGAGCGATATTTTCATCCCGATCGCCTTGATCGCCTCGTCGTAATTCTTTTCGGCCTTGGCTTTCGTGATGATCGGTTCCAACTTTTCCACGGCCGTCTTGGGCAACCCCTGTTTGATGGCATTTTGAACCTCGGTCCAGGTGGCATCCGTTGGCTCGGCCGCCCACAGCCAAGTGGCACAAAACAGGGCGAAAACGCTGGCAAAACCGAACTTTTGAAAGTTAGAGATGCGATAAGACAAGAGAGAGCTCGCGCGTTGGGGGTAGCTAGAGAAGGTGCGTCAGTCTGATGTTAACGAACGTCAGGCCGTTTTATTAGCCAGAAAACTTTTTAAATCTTTGGCATCGCGGCAGCCGCCACCGAGGGCATTTTTCGAGTAGGGCCGGTTCCCACCGGCCCTACTTAACGGCTCGATGGAGTCGTCCGGTAGGAACCGGCCCTACGCTCTGTCAACGATTCAATGTACGACAGTTAATTCTCGATCGATCGCAATTTGTCGCGAACTCGTTAGACGCAGCCCGCGCAGAAAATATCCACGCGAGTGATAAAAAGATCGGAATCGTTACAGCTGACACGATTCCAGACGCTGCTTCATCCCCATCGCCCCCCACTCGTTACGACAGCAGCCCCCACAATGTGCGGATCGACAATGCGATCACGACGACGAGCCCGATCCAACACAGAACTTTGATGGCGATCGGCACCCGAACGGTAAGCTTTTGTAACTGCCATACGATCACGATTGCCAGGATTGGGAAACACAGTACCGTCAACGCTTGTGCGATCACAATAAAGCTGACCAAGTTGATTCCCGTGATCGTCACCGTGCTGGCGACCAACCATCCCAACAACAGTGCCACGATCGTCGAGGTGCGAACACTTGCCGAGGACATTTTGCTGCTCAGTCCGATGGCGTCACAAAACACCACGCCACCGATCAACGCGTTGACGAGAAAGGAGCTTGCCGCCCCCGCAAAAATCCCCAGCGAAAAGACGATCTTCGCCCACGTGCCAAACATCGGCTCAAGCGACATCGCCACCATGCTGGCGTCCGTCAATTCGCTCGGTTCGATCACGCCATGCAATGCCGTGGCGGCGGTAATGAAGATCATTCCCGTGATCAGTGCTAACGAGGCGATGCCCACAAAACTGTCGACTAGCCCGACTCGCAAATCCGCTTGGGTCCACCCTTTCTCTTTCACTTGATAAGACTGGTAAAACGCTCCCGCGACTGAGAACGTCGTCGCAATCATGGCTCCGATGCTCAGCCACGACACGGCCGCTGCGGTACTACCCGACTCGCTTGCCTCGCCGCCGGCGGCGAGCTTCGGGATCAATCCCATACCGATCTCGCTAATCGACGGTTGCGACGCGATCATGCTTAGCCCGAACGCGACCACCATCATGCCGACCAACACCGCCATCATCCGTTCCACCAAGCGGTACAGATCATGGCGTCCCAAAACGACGATCGCGATAATCAAAAGATTGACCAGGAACAATAGCGATGTTTTCGCCAACGGGCTGAGATCGTCCAGCGTCGAGGGTCCCACAAAGCCACCGGCCGCCATCAACATCGCGTTGTTATTGGAAGCCTGGAAAAGCGTGATTGCAATCATCAGCGACCCGCCCACAATCCACGCCGCAGGCCGACCAAAGGTGTCCGCGACACTCTGGCAGAGCGTCTTTTGGTTACAGACCCCGATCATCATCGAGCCCATCGTCATGCCGATCATCAGCAACCCGGCAAACGGCACCACCCACAGCAAATCGAGACCGTATTCACACCCCACCCGGCTGGCACTGACGATGCTGCCGGGGCCCAAAACCACGGCCGCCACGACGATTGCCGGCCCGACTCGGGTGAACCAACTGAACCAATTTTTCGGAGCCGATGCGGAAATTGAGCCATCACTCGCAACAGCCGTGTTTGTTTCGCTATGATCTACCACAATCGCTTACCAAAAGTACAAATAAATGGGCCAGCCCTTCCGGCCCGCAGCAACATGTTATAGTCAATCTCTATAGAGATTTGGGGCTACCAGCGTTTAGTAACCCTAACTCTGCTGATCTTAACTATTATTTCCACTGCCGGACGCTCAGGAGATTTTTCTCATCCGTCCGATCCCACCTTAACGTTAGAGTGATGATGCGTACGATTCTAGCCGCTGATCGAACTGCCATGGGCCACTGGGTCGCCAAACATGCAGCCGAAGTGATCCGAACCGCGATCCAACAACAGGGACACGCCATGATTGTGATCGCCACCGGGGCGTCCCAATTCGAAGTGCTGGGTGAATTGGTCAAACAACCCGGCATCAACTGGGGTTCCGTTACTGGATTTCATCTGGACGAATACATTGGTTTGTCCGCCGACCACCCCGCGTCGTTTTGTCGCTATTTGAAAGAACGTTTTGTCGACCACGTGCCGATTTCCAAATTTAACTTTCTGTACGGTGACCAAGACCCCAAGCAAACAATTGCCACAATCGGTTCGGCATTGCAAAACACCACGATCGACCTTGCCTTGGTCGGCATCGGCGAGAACGCGCACCTGGCCTTTAACGATCCGCCAGCCGATTTCGAAACCACAGATCCCTACTTGATCGTCAAACTCGACGAGGCATGCCGCATGCAACAAGTGGGCGAAGGATGGTTCGCCTCGCTCAGCGACGTGCCGACCGAAGCGATCAGCATGTCGGTGCAACAAATCCTGAAAGCAAAACGGATCTTCTGTAGCGTTCCCGATGCTCAGAAAGCCAACGCGGTTTGCCAAACACTCCAAGGCGGAATCGACCCGATGGTGCCGGCTAGTATTTTGAAGCAACACGAGGGCACGACGCTGATTATCGACAAGGCGTCGGCGAGCCAATTGTCCGAAGAGACGCGGAATGAATTGGAGCCGATCACGTGAGCGGCTTTATCGACTTACAAGTCAACGGCTATGCGGGAGTTGACTTTAATTCCGATGAATTGAGCGAATCCGACTTGGTCGCGGCATGTACCGAATTGGCATGTGATGGAGTCGAGCAAACGTTGGCGACCATCATCACGGCGCCGATGGACCAAATGGTTTCGCGAATCACTCGGATTGCCGATTGGATCGAGTCGGTCCCCGAAATTCGCAAACAGATCGCGGGGATTCATGTCGAAGGCCCGTTCATTAGCCCTGTAGACGGCTTTGTAGGGGCTCATCCCAAGGACGCCGTGCAGCTTGCCACAGCGGAGGCCGCCGAGCGATTGTTGGATGCGGGCAACGGACATGTGCGGTTGGTGACACTGGCACCCGAAATGGATTCCGACGCCGCCGTGACCCGGTTCTTGCGGGACCGCAGCGTAGTCGTCGCCGCAGGTCATAGCGATGCTTCGATTGTCGAGTTGGAC
Organism: Novipirellula methanifontis; assembly: GCF_052161655.1. GTDB lineage: Bacteria > Planctomycetota > Planctomycetia > Pirellulales > Pirellulaceae > Novipirellula. Next base: position 2,195,600 of record NZ_CP197418.1, on the reverse strand, counting down.
CGATGTATCGATGCGGGGCTGGGTTTGTACACGCATCTGGGCAACGGATGTCCGAGCCAATTGCATCGGCATGACAATATCATTCAGCGAGTTCTGAGCCGCTCAGATCGCTTGATGATCAGCTTCGTCGCCGACGGGCATCACGTTCCGACGTTTGCACTGCGAAACTACCTGCGGTGTATGCCCACTGAAAACGTGGTGATCGTCAGCGACGCGATTGCCGCCGCGGGACTCGGTCCGGGCGAATACCAATTGGCTGGGCAAACGGTCTACGTCGACGACGATGGCGCCGCCTGGGCCGAGTGCAGGACGCATTTTGCCGGTTGTGCCACGACGCTTCCGCAGATGCGTAAAATCTTGATTCGCGATCTCGGTGCAACCGAAGCCGAGGTGAATGCATGGATGCGAGACAACCCGAAACGGTTGCTCGGCTACACGCCAGCGACTTCAGCCGCTTTGTAAACCACCTGGGTCCGGCGGAATCCCAGTCGCTCGTACAGTCGAACCGCCGCGGTATTGTCCGTCGTCACTTCGAGGTGCATTTGCGTTAACCCGGCGGCACGAAAACCTTCGGCGGCATGAGCCAGCAAGATCGAACCGAGCCCTCGACCGCGATGCTCGGGTGAGACGCCAACGTTCTGGATCGCGCCCCAGCCCTCGAGCTGCAAACCTTGGATGGTACCGACGGGTTCGGCGCGAGTGGACCGAGCAGGCCTGTAATGGACCAACCAAGTCGCTTCGGGAACAAAACTGATTCGCCCCGTAATCTCTCGCATCAAACTCAGGCATCCATCACGTCGGGCCAAGCAAGGGAAGACGTTGGCATCGAGTTCTTCGCGGAAACTGCGATACTTCGCCGTCGCGTGATCGCGAAGTAAATCGTCCGAAAAGGGAACCAATTCGTACCCCGATGGCGTGACCACTTCGTCCATCATCGGACCTGTGAGATCAAACTCCATCCGAAATCGCTTGAAGTACGTTAATCCCATCGTGTTTACCCAGCAACATTGGCTGATCGAACGTCATGATCGGGAACACCGCCTATGGCTTGCAAATCGGCTTGGTTGGCAGTGTTCCACTCTTTTTAGCCTAACAACATTGATGAAGCCTAGCACGCTAGAAGCCTGCTGTTTTTGGAGTCTCTCTGCAAATAGCTCTCAGCGACTGTAAACCCCGCGATTCCTGAGGTCTTTGCGGTTAAGGCAAGTCATGCTTGTCGTTCTGGCAACAGCGTCGCTGCTTGCGTGCAGACCTTCCGTCATGGCTAGGGAACCATCCACGGCAAAACGAGATCCGTTCGAACGACACGTTCGCCCGATGTTGCTGGCAAACGGCATCAAATGTAACGATGATCGCAGACAAGAAGGTGGTCTCAATCTGTCCAACATGGAAGGTTTGCTGCACGCAGACGAATCCGGTCCTGCAATCGTTCGCGGCAAGCCTGATGAAAGACGATGAGGTTTACGATGAGTTTGACGACTGTACTTGCTATGGGGGCCGCGCGATCGGAATGATGCCGCGCCTGGTTAGTGGACGACAAACTGTTCTGATGGGGCGTGGTTTCCGAGTTACGAATTCAAGTTACTATGAATTTGGCAGTGAAGATATGTCTCCTCATTTTCATTGGTTGCGTCGGGTTATTGTCGGGGTGCGGAATGCGCTCTCGCGAACTCAGTCAGGCAACACGCATTCCTGTTGCCGACAAAGTCTCGATCGCGGATTACGATCCCCAGTGGATGGAGGTCAAATACACTTGCGTTTCGAATGATCCTGTTCCCATTGACAACGTCCAATTGCCACCGCAACAAAGGGAAACATGGGAGCTGACACTCAATTCGGTCATTCAGATGGCTTTGTCACGAAGCCAGGTTATTCGCGACATTGGCGGGGCAGTCGTTTCCGCCCCAGCCAGCGTTTCGACGGTCTTCGATTCCATGATTGTCAGAACGGATCCTCAGCTTGGAGTTGACGCTGCCTTAAGCGATTTCGACGCTCAGCTTGCCTCAAGTTTGCTTTACGGCAGAACGGAGCAAACGCTGAACAATGCGATCGAGGGACAGGGCACGCTAGATCCTCGTGCGAACCTCGGGCTGCTCGATTTTTCGCTCTCGAAGTTTACTCCTAGCGGAACCCAGCTCAAACTAAGCAACCTAACGACTTTTGATCGCAATAATTCGCCTCTCAATCGGTTTTCACAAAGCTATACGGGTGGTTTTCAAGGCGAGATTCGTCATCCCTTGAAACAAGGTTCAGGACTCTTGTTCAATCAGATTGCGGGTCCAGGCTCCACGCCAGGAAACTACCGGGGAGTGCGGATTGCCCAACTCAATACCCACATTGAAATTGCCGATTTTCAAGCCGCCGTCCGCGATTTGCTACTTGACGTGGAACGTGCCTACTGGGAACTGTTGCTTTCCTATCGCAATTTAGACGCCAAGCTACAAGGACGCGATGCGGCATTGGCAACGTGGCGCATGGTGCAGGCACGGCTTGAGACGGGCGATGCCGACGGCGCAGAAGAAGCTCTTGCTCGCGAACGCTACTATGCATGGGTCACTGAGGTCGAGGACGCTTTCATCGGCCGAACGACTGGTCTCGCTACCTCTAGCGCGCCCAACAATAGCACCGTCGGTTACGAGACCGGCTTGCTGGCGGCCGAACGTCGATTGCGATTTTTGATCGGAATCCCTTCTTACGATGGCAAATTGATTCGACCTATCGATGAGACGATCCAGGCCGAGATCATCTTCGACCGTCCAAGTTCGTTCGCTTTCGCGCTTCAGCAGAGAGTTGAACTCCAGACTCAGCAACTGAAATTAAGAAGGCTGGAATATGAACTGGTCGCCGCCCGCAACTTCCTACAGCCGCAAGTCGATTTGATCGGACAATATCGAGTGCACGGTTTTGGCCAGGAATTATTCGGAACGACCAGTGAGGCCAACAGTGGCGCCTACTCAGACTTGCTTCGCGGTGATTTGCAAGATTGGACCGTTGGGTTTGAATGGAAATCTCCCGTCGGTTTCCGGCGGGCCCATACTGCGGTGCGCAATGCTCAGTTCCAATTAATGCGAGAACAAGCCATCTATCGCGAGCAACAGCGTCAAGTCACCATCGAATTGGATGCAGCGTTTGCTGAACTGCACCGCGCTTTCGTGACCAATGAAGCCAACCAACATCGCGTTATTGGGGCGCGCCAACGCGTAGAGGCCATTCGCGAAAAATATCAAGTCGTCGACATTCCACTGGAATTCGTCAATATCGCGATCCAACGCGCCGTCGATGCCGAGACGGCACTGGCCCGAACGCAAGTCGAACACTCGATGGCGGTGGCCACGGTTCATTACGTACGCGGAACCTACCTGGCTTACCTCGACGTCTTTTTTCAATCCGATGCCATCGAATCGGTGCCGACCTGTCAATTAGCCAATGAAATCACTGAGGTCCAAATCCCAGATTTGATACCAACTGCGGAGGATGCTGGTCTGATTGATGCCGACGCGTACCTACCAATGCCACGTTGATCGACGAACGTGTTCTGGAACAAAGTTGTCGTGGTGCGATCTGCGAAAAAACAGTTCTTCGAGGATGCCGTAGAACATCACCGCTCGCAACGCGACTTGATATAACGGCATTAACGGCGCGGCCAAACCAACGCTCAAGTCGCGACGGCGATCGTTGGAATAATACAGCAGGACGGCAACCTGAATCGCATCCAATACCAAAAAAACCAGGTAATATAAGAAGAACAGCTTCCACGTGTCTTCGTTGGCGTGAATGCACAGCCATCCCATGTATCCCCAGCAGACAAATTGCAAAAACAGATTAAAAGTCCAGCGATCCGCCAACATGGCGAGGTTGCTGACGCAGAAGTTCTTGGACAACGGATTTGCTAGATCAACATGCTTGCGGCATTCCAACGTAATCACTGCCCACTCCCAACGGCGACGTTGCTTGACCAACGTCTTAGCGACCGTCGGCACATTCGTGAAACACTGGGCGTAGGGCGCGAACGCAATTTGATAGCCTGATTTTCGTATGCGGAGTGCTAAATCCCCATCTTCACCAGGTCCAACGTCCCATCCACCCGTTCGCGACAAAGCCTCGCGACGGAAAGCGCCAAACGCTCCGGAAACGATTCCCAATGTTCCGACCCGATCAGCAAATAGACGCCCCAAAAAGATGGATCGCAGGTACTCTAACCCTTGCATCCTCGTCACTAAATTAGTGTGCGCGTTACGAGCCATGACGGCGGCGGATACCGCGCCGACTTTCGGGTTAACAAACGGTTGGACAATTTCCCAAATCGCGTTTTCGCCCACGTGCGAGTCACTGTCAACGCCGATGATAATCTCGGCGTTCGTAAACGGTAATGCGAAGTTAAGTGCCGACGATTTGCCGCCGCGATTGCGTTTTCTCAGGACGGTCACACCCGCGTGATCACGCGCAAAGTCCGTGGCCACCCGGCTCATCGCGTCACGCGATCCGTCGTCGACCACAATGATTTCCAACCGTGGATAGGTATTCCAAACTGACCGTAGCGTATGAGGTAATGTTTCGGCTTCGTTCAAGCCGGCGATGACGACACACACCGATGGGCACTGTCCAAACCGCTGCACTGTCCGGTTGCCCAGCAATACGCAGCCTATTTCACGGGCAAAATCGCACAGCCAAACAGCCAGCGAACCTAACGAATATCTCAGACTATCGAACAATAGCAGCGGCAGCAGAGCAGCCAGAAACTGATCAGTTCGCAGCGACGAGATCCAATAGCTCCAATCGGTTAACACGATATTCTACCATTTCCTTTTCAACGGTTTGATCTAATGCACATTCGTCACCGCAACTGCCGCACCGTGCGATCGTCAACAGTTCTGTGTCGGACCATTGGCACTCGAGGCACTGCAGTGGTCCGTCAAGGTATTCAAAGTCCGAACCCACGACCAATTTTTTTGTAAGGCATTTAGGACATGCCAGTTCCGCGCCATGACTAAAGCAAGCGACGTGATCGACGTGAGCACAGGCAAAGTGATGAATCATACGTTGCGATTCCACCTCGACTGATCCGCAGTTTCGACATCCGCGTCGAAATGTCGGCAGCGAACCGCAGCTTCGACAGACCAGAACGCGGTCGAGCAATCGCGGCTGTAACACGCCCAACGACACCCACTGATTCAACACAGCCGGTGGCAGTTTTGTGTGAAAGGTAAGGTCCTGCGGGTCCAGTTTCGGCGTCAAGTTTTCGTCCGATAGAGGATCGTCGTCGGGAGCAACGAATGACGCAGAGATTTGTAGCCCCAATCCGGCTTGTGATACATACCTCGAAACAACTGTCGTAAAACCCAACTCGCCGTTCTCTCTTTCGATTCCCAACAACCATTTCGAAGTCGCTGGCCGTGTACTTGTGGCCAACTCGAAGATTACGCTGTCTTGGCCGATTTCAATCGTTATTCCTTCGGTAGAGTGGCCCACGTCGGGAGAACTGTCGTGCAAGATTGGGATGGCAAAGACTCCCCGAGTCAACGCATACCGCGATTCGTCTAGTTCGACACCGTAACTCTTACGGTTCATCGGAAAGTGTGGAGCTTTTAACGGCGCATTGGGCCCGGAAAACGCAGATGAATTGATGGCGGCCGAAGCCACCCCCACAAGGAACTCAGTTTGAACCGGCAGTGTTTCTCCCGAGTGGTTAGTAGTGGATAGTCTTGGTTGATCGATAGAGGTGTGCATGATTTGATTTTTGTTTTTGTTGTGAGAGTTGGCAGCGTGAGGACCGCATCATCGGTGAGCCTATTTCGAGGCCGACCCGCCTTTAAAACTGTGACTGGCAGCGGGGTATTCGCGGGCATTAAGCGACAGCGAATCAAGAATCAGCGTAGTGGACGAGGCTACGAGTCCCACAATCAGAGGAAGCGTAGCCTCGTCCACTACCATTCAGCGCGTCTTATGAATTTGCTGTCGCTAACGAAAAACGTGGAACATCAATTTCGCTGCCCAGATACAGTAGTGACTCGATGTTCTTGACGTCGCAAGGCTGAAGGTAGACGGGCAACAGCTTCTCATTTTTGCGGTAGTAACGTTCGATGTTAGGTGGCGCGTATTCCAGCTGTTCGCCGATACGTGTAATGTGGCAGCGAAGGCGTTTCAGGCCCGGACGAATATCGATCTTGACTTCGTCTCCGACCCGCAGTTTGTCCGCGTTGTTTTGCGAGAAATACAAAACCGGTTCGAGCGTGGAGTCTTCTAAAATCTCCATGACGGTTTCCGAGGCATTGGCGTAGTCACCCGCAAAACGACGTACCTTGAGCACCGTTCCGTTCACAGGCGAACAGATTTGCCCTTGTTGTACGACTTCTCGCAGGCGAACTAATTCGGCTTGAAGATTACTGATATGCAGAATTGCGGGCTGAATGGTTGCCGACGCGTCGTCTGCAAATTGTTCATAAATCTCAACTCGCTTTTTCATCTCCGAAACTGCTTCGGTTTGTTTTTCGTTCTTCGCTCGTAAACCCTCAACGAGGTAACTCGCATTTTGCAAGTCTTTGTCGCGTACCGCCATCTCGTTCTTTTCTCGCGTCGCCCGCAAGCGTTGCAATTCGCTTTCGGCCTGCAACAATTGTGTGCGTTGGCTTGAAAGTTCGCCGCACATTTCGTAGTACTCGCCAAGCGCTTTCTGGTTCCGGTCACCACGCAATTGCGATTGCCAGCGCATCTCCGAGACCTTCGCCTCTAACGTTGCTTGGGCAAGTTTCAGAGCGTCAGCGACTTCGGCTGTCCGTTGCTCTTGCTCGATATTTGTGACCGTTAGCAGCACCTGCCCTTGCCGAACGGAGTCGCCTTCACGCACCTGCAACGTCAGCACGTTTCCATCCCAGGGCGGCGTTACTTGCAGGACTCTTCCCTGAACGACTCCGTGCGATTGGTATCGCAGTTGCCAATCCCAAACGTAATACCCGATGGCCGCGCACAAGCAGATGAGCAGCGAACCGGTGAACAGACTTCTCTTGGGACGTATTGGAACCGGGGTAATAGGCGCCGGTGGGCGCGGTGGGCTGGGGGATCTTCGCGGCCTGCATTCTGACGCTTGACGAATTCCCCGCCAATTCGACTGCGACGAATGGCTGTTGCCGTTATCCGCCGCAGTTCGTCGTGAGGTCGGTGCATCGGCTGACTCTAATTCGGCAACGCTGCCCCTCGAATCATCTTGGTTTCCTGGCGATTGCATGTCTTGTTCCTTAAATGTTTCATGGTTGTGCCCCATTCAATTCAATTAAACGCATGCCCCTTCGTAATCCGACTGACGTCGCTTACGAAAAACCGTAGCTCTCCCGAATCGATGAAGTGAAAAAGCATCACCCAAGTTGCCTAAACACACCAGTGCAGTCGACTGTTGCAACGGCTATCCCGGTTATGCAGGCCAAGCTCATTCTGAGGTATGGTTCGGCGTCCCTTCTTCAATTGATAAAAACGTTGTGACCCGAATCAGTTCAATCGCAAGGAGTCACTGTTCGTTACGCGTGGCGTTATCAGAACGATCCAATAATCATGCAGACGGAACGCATTCGTCTCGACCGCCGGCGACTTGGGATTTCAAACTGATCTCGTGATGATTTCCGGGGGGGGCAGCTAAGAATTTTGATAACTTCTCAGGCGTGGTCGAAACATCAACCAAGTACGCTCCGTTCGAAGGAACATCCCAATGAAATTCACTAAGCTTGTCGGCATCGCATTGTTTGCCACCATGCCCGTAGCCATGGTTCAAGGCGATGAGGCGAAAAACCCAGGGGTTATCTTGCTGAACCCTCAACAGCAAGAGAAAGTAAAACAAGTCGTCGAGGTTGCAGGCAGGGTTCTGGCACCAGGTTATCCTGTTGTGCTAGTCAAGGCCGATCAACCCGACTGCCTATGGTGGGCACAAGAGCGGCCGAAGAAGATATCTCAACGTACCTTCAAAGCCTCCGCACAAATCGGAAACGGCGATTCAATCGACGGAAGCCGTTTTCAAATTGTTGTATTGATGGTACCGACGGCGGAAGGCAGAGAGCTGTTCGAACCTGGAACGTCTTTTCGAGAATTGCCTCCGAACTTGGCCCGCTCGGTGGATACAGTCGTGATCCTGAAAAAGCCCGACGGCATCGTGGGAAAACCGAAAAGGATCCTGACGAAAGTGGAAAGTCTCCCCGAAATAAAGCAAGTAAGCTCGGCATCAGAACAACCTGAATTGATTCAAAACCCAACCGAAAACAGTCATGTGGAACGAGCCAATTTGGTCACTTGCTCCTCATTGGATGAAAGAAAGCCCGTCATCTTGGTTCGTTCGACTCAAGCCAATGACAGTTGGTGGGTGCAGGCCACTTCTTCGCCTGATGGAAAAAATCGTTTTGTTTCGTCAGCTCGATTTGGCAATGACAGCACTCCCACAGGCACTCGATTTAGGATCGTAGCCATCTATCCCGACACCGAGCAAGCGACAAATCTTCGTCCTGGTATGTCGCTTGAACAATTACCTGCAGACGTTACACGATCGGCGGAAGTTGAAGTCGTTCGCATTAATTCGTCGCAGTTTGCCAATACGAACGTGGATGCTGGTTAAGAAGAACAGCGGAATGTAATTCGAAAGCCACGCCGAGGGGCATAGCGAGGTGATTCGAAGCGTTCTGCCGCATGCGGGGGCAAAATTATTAGAGGCGCGATTTTGCGTTTCATCTGAAGGGGCAGACATACCTTTGTCATTAACCCTCACTTTTACCTCTGGAGAAACCATGAATCATTGCCCTGGGGCGCTAGCCGTCGACCCGACAGCTGAAAACGCTCAAACATCGGTCGTAACCTGTTTGCAGAATTCGCCTGCAAACGACAGCGAGGTCCGCCCTGCGGCAAGCCTCGTCCATTCGGGGTTCGTTCAATTGAACACTGAATTCGTATTGGAAAACGATCTTTCGTCAATTCACCCGGTAATTGAAAAAGTACTGGAGTTAGCAACGTTGATCTACGGCGAGTATGACGATTCTTACCGAATGCATTTGTTGATCTCGCTGGAAGAAGCTGTGACCAACGCGATCGTCCACGGAAATCTAGAAATCTCGTCAGCGTGGCTATCCGACGCTGAGCCCGTGTTCCAAGAAATGCTCACAAAGCGTCCGCATGAAGCGTCATTCGCTGAACGCCGGGCCCTCGTCGCGGTAAGCATGGACCGTCGGCAACTGTCTTTTGTCGTTCGCGACCAAGGACCGGGATTCCAGGTCAGTCAAGTCCCCGATCCTACCGCTCCGGAAAATATCGAGAAGGCAGGCGGTCGTGGATTGATGCTGATGCGAAATTTCATGGACGCGGTGGTCCACAATCAGCAAGGCAATGAGGTGATGATGCAAAAGCATGCACCTATAACATTAGCTTCCTGAGTTGCGTTTTTTCGATCGTCTTCGGCGACCTCCCACACAGACGGGAGGCCTCCGGAGATGGTTGACGAACGGGATGTTGAAGTGGCCGACATACAAAGCGGATTGACTTCATTAACGTGAAAGAAAATCCGTCGCCGGCCCTAAGTCAGCGAGGCATGACTCTCAGCACGTTCGTCCGTTCACTGGAGACGGCGTGGCGTTAAGTATCGCAATGGTTGATTCAAGCTGTCTAAGAGCCTATCCAAAAAGGGGTCTGCCCCTTTGGAGGCGAATCGATTTCATTTTATTTTTGGTTTCGCCGGAGAGGGTCAGCCCCCTTTTCGGATAGCCACTCAGTACAGGAAAGAAAATTTCGTGAACCCTCGTTGGTATCTGCTGTTCTTCTGTGGTGTCGTTATGGCTGCGATTTCGCGTGCGGACGATATTGCTTCGTCCCCTCGCGAGCAAACATTGGCCGTTGACGACCAATCGTCTTTGCTGATCGCGGATCGTTTCGATCAGCCGGTCCAGAACCGGCTCGACGGATACCGCTCCACATTTCAACGATCGCCCTCATTCGCCTCGGCAATACGAGTTCCTGATCCGAGGCGTGGTGACAGTGGGTACAGCATGCGAGTCAAGGCGACCAAATCGAAAGCAGGTTTCTGCGGCTATTGGATTCATTTCTTTGACATGCATGCTTTGAAGCCAACCTACTTCGATGCGCAGGCATATACGCATCTGTCATTTTGGGTTCGTGGGGAGCGCGGAGGTGAAACCTTCAACATCCGTTTGTCAGACGAGAATTGGATCGCCAAAGAGGACTCTGAGTTGTTGGGGCCCGTCGATCAGTTTCTTGATGGCGGAGTCACCCAAACATGGCAAGAGGTGATTGTGCCGCTTCGATCCACGAATATCGACTGCTCGCATTTCGCAGGATTGACCCTCGAGTTTTCAACGGTTGGCGAATTCACTGTGCATTTAGAAGATGTGGCATTCAAATCGGATTTGGATCAAATGGTTCCTGCCAACGCTGCGTCGAAACCACAGTCGGAACTTCTGCAACCAACTGCACCGTCACGCGCGCTCTGGTTATGGTCCACGAAAGACTTGTTGGGCAGCACACAGCGTTGGCGCGAACTTTTTGATTTTTGCCAAGCACACGACCTCGGGCAAATCTGGCTGCAGTTGCCATACAAGGTCGAGCGGCCCGAACCGTCGAGGGTATCGGTAACCGCCCCCGAAGAATCGCCATCTGACCGCCTCACCGTGTTGATGAAACAGGAACTGCGCAGCTTCATCGCGGAAGCTCATTCGCGAAACATCCGCATTCATGCGTTGGACGGAGCCCCCGAACACTGCCTCACACAAAATCACGACATTCCGCTTGGCGTAGTGGATGCGGTGCTGCATTTCAATCATCAAGCCAAGGAGCTAGAAAGATTCGACGGCGTTCATTTCGATAACGAACCTTATCTGTTGCTAGGTTGGCATTCGCCTTCACGTCGCGAACAAATCCTACGCCAATACCTGGAATTGAATGCCGAGTGTCAACGACGCATTCGCGAAGGCTCCAACATGCAGTTCGGCGTTGACATTCCATTTTGGTGGCAGGCGATGGACAAGGACACTGGCGAATCTCACGCTGCGGTCGAATTCAATGGAGTTCGCAAAGCAGCCAGTTTCCACTGCATCGATATGTTAGATAACGTTGGCGTCATGAACTATCGTGACCGGGCCGATGGTGCTGACGGCATCATCGCTCACGGACGAGCGTTAATGGAATACGGTCAACGTCAGCGTGGTGCGACCATTTTCATGGGGGTCGAGACGTTTGTGGAAGCCGATCGACAGGTCTGGTTTCTGGTAGGGCTGCCCCGCAAAAAATTCCAACAGGCCTTGACGCTCACTCCGTTGCTTGCCGACCAGAGCCTCATTGATGGACATCGCGTTCGCACGATGGATGACGGCGAAAATATTCACTTAGGGATTGAGATCGCACTCGCCCCATCTGACCAACAGCGTGCTGCGGCAGAGACGTCGCTACGTTTGCTGGCCAAACAATTCTATTGGCTAATGGAAAATGATCAGAAAGGTGAAAGCCGATGGGCGAGCGTGCAATCCATGATCGCCTCCGACGCTCAGTGGCGAACTTTTAAATCGCGTGATCTCGCGGAAGATGGCGAGCTACCCCGGATGCGAGGATTTGTTACCGAAAGTGTAATGCCTTCGAAAGTGACGTTCGGTGATAACTCGTTGGTCGATTTTGACGAGCAAACTTCAGCCGCCGAAAACTACTTTCGAGATTTCGAGTGTTTTGGCGGAATAGCGATTCACTTCTACGAAACCTACCGGTCGCTTTGCGAAACACCCTCTGCCGACAAGGTTTCCCCGAGAAACGTCCAAAGAATAAAGACTGGAAACTGAAGATTGCAGGGTTTCCCCTCAAAACCGTTTTGCCCCCTTCGATGACTTAGAACTTACCTTCCCATTTCATGCACTATCAATTTTGAACCTTAAGCGAATTGACAAAAAGCTTGATGTTCTGTTTGACGACACTTGGATTCCCATTGCTGGCCAAATGTCGTTCCGGATTTGTTTCACAACACGCTTGTTACTCTTGCACCAACTTAGAATCAAAGGAATCACCATGACGTCTTCAACGAACCGCTCCAGGTTTGCTTTCACGCTAGTCGAGTTATTAGTTGTGATTGCGATCATTGGGGTCTTGGTGGGATTACTGCTCCCCGCCGTACAAGCAGCTCGCGAAGCAGCGCGTCGTATGAGCTGTAGCAACAATTTAAAACAGATTGGTTTGGGAATCCACAATTACCATTCCGCATACAATCGGCTGCCTAAACACAAGACCGGTACGGGGCTGGATCCAATCACGCCAAACTGGTGGATTTGGTCGCCTAACACCAACCAGAGCCAACTCAGCGCTTGGGTCGGTATCACGCCGTTTATCGAGCAACAAGCACTATGGGACGAGATGAGTACATCGCTCGGCCAAGAGCTTGGCCCCAATGGCGATCGCATTCCCAAAGTCCCTTCGTGGACTGCATTTGGCCCCAAACCAAGTTTCCACGTGAGTTTTCTCTACCCGCCTGCCATGACGGAGATCCCGACGTTTCGTTGCCCGTCGGATCCTGGACGCGGTATTCCATCGCAAGGGCGAACAAACTATGCGGTTTGCTTGGGCGACTCGTTCGCCAAAGCCGAAACCGGACCGATGAATCATGCACTTGTGCAAACGAACACAGATTCACAGTTGTCACGTGCCGGACAACGTGGCGCGTTCGTCGCTCACAGTTCGATGCGGTTTCGTGACATTACGGACGGACTGTCCAATACGATCATCGCCGGCGAAATCACAACCGACTTGGGTGACCGCGACATCCGAACTCAAGCGGCACGCAGCCAAGTCGGCGTCAAAGCGAATCCAAGTGTCTGTGAATCCAATGGATCTATTGATCCCTCACGACCAAAATTCTGGGCTGAATCGACAGTTTTGTTCAGCGACTGGTCAAGCGGATCGATCTACGGACGCGGATACCAATGGATGAATGGAGAAACCTTTCACTCTGCAATGTTCACGATCACACCGCCCAACTCCGCTGCGTGTTGGCAAGACGATTGGCCTGGCCAAGAAGGCGTTGCACCACCAAGTAGTCGGCATCAAGGCGGCTGTCACGTTTTGATGGGAGACGGTGCGGTTGCCTTCATTACCGACTCAATCGAATCCGGCGACCCGAACGCACACATGGTTGAGTACGGACAAAGCGGGAAGTCGGCACCGGGCCAAAGGAGCCCTTATGGACTGTGGGGTGCTCTTGGAACTCGCGCTTCCAAAGAAGTAGTCAGTCAATAACGTCAAATATTAGTTTTGGTTTGAGAAAAACAAGTTAAAAGCAAATTTACAGAACCATAGAGATACGTAAGGAAAAATCGAGATGACAATCACATTCAAAAAGACCTGCCAAAGCATCACCTTATGCGTGCTGCCACTCGTGATGGCCGCTTTAATCTCTGGCTGTGGTCGTAGCGACCAAGCACAAGTAATCGGCGGCGTTCGAAATGACTTTTTGTTGGAACTTCAAATCGGCGAACAAGAGTACGCCCAGCAAGTGGAACGGCAAGATCAACAGGCTTTCCGTCGACGTCACCTGAATCGTTAGCGACAGCAAATCCACGATGAGCGGAGTAGAAAGAAAAGGTACCGGGACTCGTTCCGAAAAACAGCGGACATGAGTCCTGGAACCTTTTTCCGCGTCGTAGGCCGGACCGCAGCCTGCATTTCCAAGCACAGCGGATTTCCGGCATGGCAGCTGAAACGAACCTAGCGTCGCGTTCGGTCTGCCGGATCTGCGTCGCGATCGCGACTTGCTCCGGCTTCCATCGGTGAGTCCTGCTAAAACTTCAAAACGTTTCCTGGCGTCGGGCTTTCCCTGAGTCTCACTTTGGTTCGCGAATCCGAAGTTCGACGACATTGCGATTACGGACTGCCGCGGGCCGTAGCGAAGCTATTCGGGCGACTTAAGGTTCTGCACGCTGCCTTTAAGGTTGCCAATGAGTTTTTTTGCATTCCAATCGCTGGACGACTGCCGCGAGTCTGGAAAGGAATGTTCTCAATTCCGAGGACAAATTTGCCGAAATTAGTAAGAATTTTGCGGTGATGCACTAGCACGCTTTTGCATCATCACCATAATTCGCAGCGCATCAGGTCTCGTATTCACCTTTTCTACTTGATGCGGTCTCCACGTCTCTTACTGGGATTAACCATCACGAATGGATGGTTCGCTTGCACTGCTTGGCACGACCGGGTCGCTGGTTGGGCTGGGCCTATTAGAGTCTTTCTTGCATCGACGCAACTTGGCGACGATTCCGACGCGTATTCATGTCAATGGAACACGTGGCAAATCGTCGGTCACTCGGCTGATCGCCGCGGGGTTACGCGCGTCTGGTAAACGCACCTGTGCCAAGACGACGGGCACTTTGGCCAGGATGATTTTGCCCGATGGTGCCGAGTATCCGGTGTTCCGTCCGGCACGGGCGAACGTGATTGAACAAATCCGGATCGTTCGCGCCGCAGCCGAGATCGAATCCGAAGCACTCGTGATCGAGTGCATGGCGTTAATCCCCTATTTGCAGTGGCTCTGCGAATTCATGTTGGTACACGCAACCCACAGCGTGATCACCAACGCGCGGGCCGACCATTTGGATGTGATGGGGCCAGGCGAAAAAGATGTTGCTTGGGCTTTGTTAGGAATGGTGCCCAAAGAGGGCAAGTTGTACACCGCTGAACGTCGTCATCTGGATGCGTTTCGCAAAGTTTGTGACGACCGGAAATCAGAGCTAATTACGGTTGGCCTCGATGAAGTCAACGCAATCCAGCCCTTGGATTTGGCTCAGTTTTCATACATTGAACATGCCGAGAACGTTGCCCTCGCGTTGCGAATCCTCAGTGATCTTGGGGTCGACCGAGCAACGGCGCTGCAAGGGATGTGGTCGGCGAGTCCCGATCCGGGAATCATGACCGTGGCGGAGCTAGATTTCTTCGGTCGCGAGATCGTGTTTATCAATGGCTTTGCAGCGAACGATCCTGAATCAACTGAACGGATTTGGGACATGGCGTGTGATCGCTATCCAAGCGTTGGCAAGCGAATCATGATTTTCAATTGTCGGTTTGATCGTCCCGATCGCTCGCGACAGTTAGCCGAGTGTTGCGCGGCTTGGCGTCCGGCGGATCATTACGTTTTGATTGGTTCGGGGACCTACATTTTTGCCAAGCATGCCATCAATTCAGGCTTGGATTCACGAAAATTGGTGATGGCCGAAGGGGATGGAGCGCCAGAGATTTTTGAGAAAGTGGTTAGTCTTTCGGGCCGTTCCTCGTTAGTGATGGGAATGGCAAATATTGGCGGCGCGGGTTTAGACGTGGTGCGATATTTCCGCAATCGCGGAATCGTCGACGAAAAAGCATTTTAGGAACTATGGACACTTTAACTGTATCAATTGGCATCGGCTTGGCCGTCAGCCTGCTGTTCTCGGAAACCTTTGGTCTCGCCGCAGGCGGGATGGTCGTTCCCGGTTACATCGCCTTGTCACTGGACCGCCCCGTAACGGTGGTCGCCACATTTCTTGCCGCGATTGTCACGTATTTCATCGTGTATTCGCTGTCAAATATGATTGTCATTTATGGAAAGCGACGCACCGTGTTAATGGTGCTCGTTGGCTTTCTCGTCGGTATCCTGATGGAGTCGCTTACACCATTTTCTGCGGTACCCGTCGACTCGCTCGACATGGATGTGCTGGCCGAATCGAACGACTACGAAGTGATCGGTTACATCATTCCGGGGCTGATCGCGATTTGGATCGATCGTCAAGGGATGCTCGAAACGCTTGGGATTTTGATAACCGCCGCGACCGTGGTTCGCTTGGTGCTGATGTTGATTGGATTGGAGTTCGTACTATGAAACGTCTGTATTGGCGGCCTCGGCAAGTCTCACAATCGATCATCGTCTTCATGGCGGCATTTTCACTCCTTGGACTGGCAACGGTCGAGTACTTTCGTGTCGATGCACCCCAAGCAGACTTAGAACTGAAGATGCAAGCGGCGGAATTGTCCAAGGAAATGATGGAGGCGATTCGCAACGAAAAGCTTCACCTTGGTATGCGAATCAACACAGCGATCGATCCTGGTTCCACCGGCATGATCGGTGAGCTAATGACGCCCTTGACCACGCTGAGTGGTCGACTCGGTGCCAAGCAAACCTCGACCAATCCCAACTTTGCCGCCGTCGTGATCGACATGTTGATCAAAGCGGGCGTTGGCAAAGGGGACCTCGTGGCGGTCGGCTACTCTGGCTCGTTCCCTGGTATGAACGTAAACGTGTTGGCGGCGCTCAAGACGATTGGTGCCCGGCCCGTAATTTTGGCAAGCGCCGGCTCGTCACAATGGGGAGCCAATAGTCCGAAATTCTTGTGGATCGATATGGAGACGATGCTCTACGAAGAGCAATATATTCCTTTCCGATCGGTCGCATGTTCGATCGGGGGTTATGAGGATTTAGGGATCGGACTTGGTGACGAAGCACGCAAGATGATCCGCAAATCGATATTGGACAATGACATGAAGCGACTCGAGGCAGACGATTTTGCCAACGCGATCGACGAGCGAATGACTGTCTATCGCAAACAAGCGGGTTCGCAAGAATACAAAGCCTACATCAACGTCGGCGGCGGTGCGGTCTCGGTAGGCAAGACGATCGGCAAACGAGCTTATAAGCCCGGACTGAATCGCACGGCATCGCGAGCGACGATGCAAATCGACTCGATCATGACTCGATTTATGCGAAAAGACATCCCGGTCATCCACCTCGTCGAGATGGATCAAATTGCCGTGATGTACAACATGCCGTTGAAACCACAACAGCAACCCGCAGTTGGCGAAGGGGGCGTGTTCAAACAAACGCGTCGCAGTCGGCTGTTGATCCTCGTCGTGTTGTTAGCGATCCTCGGCTCGCTCCGCATCTTCGTGTTGACCGATTTTGGCCATCGCTTTATGAAAGGCCGCGGATCACGCAAAGTAGCGGGCCAACCCGAACCGATGGTTTAACGCCCAAAAGTCGCTTTTCCATCAGCCTCCTGGGATGGGGTACAATCAACCCGCAAGCTAATCGCGGGTTTGATTGGCTGTGTCAAATCCCAGGAGCGATGCTGATGTCTGCGCGTGGCAGTTTAGTTAGTAGCCCAAATCAACGCCCCGAAGTGATTAGCGAGTCGAAACGCTACATTCCGCTGCTCTGGCTCGGGATGTTGTCGCTACGCGATATCGCAAGCGATGACGATGGGGTGTTCGAAGTCAATCGCTTGAACGCGATTTTGCGGACGGAACATAGCCTGCCGTTCTTCCGAGAACTCTTCTCCGACCTGCCGGTGGCAAGCGCAGCCGGCTCGCTTCTCGACCGGCTTCGGAAACTTCGCTGCGACACGATCGGCATTAATATCGGTGAATTGATCGAATCCGAGCCACCCAATCCGGGGTTGAGTGATGCCCTGGATGCCATCGCGACGCGTAACAAAAGTTATTCCCTGTCCGTCCCCGCTCGCACCGTCGAAAACCCGGCCAACGGTAAACTGATCAACGTCAAGCCTCTGGAGATTACCTCCACGAAGGACATGTTGTTGCGAGTATGCTGGCTGACCTCACGTCAACTCGAAGATTTCGAGGAAGATGAACTCGAGGAAATTGTCAGCGGGCATCTTTGGAAATAGAACTCAGAACCATTGGATGCGTGCGAGTTGTCTAAACAATCCAAATCGTTCTCGACTTGGAAAACGCAGACCGATCCCTCTTCGTATAGACGCTGCCCACGATGATCAAGAATATTCTCAATCCGAAGGCCTGGGGACGCTTCTCTGCTCGGCATCTCTGTAGTGCCGCAGCGAGACTAGCTCCGAACTATCGGTTTCATGTGCCGCCGGGACACTTCTATTCTCCTCTGCTCGACTTAGAAAGCCTTGACGAGCAAGATTCCGCGTTCGGCGACGATGGGCCGGGCTACTGGGAGCATATCGATTTGCGGCGTGATGAACAATTTGCGTATTACGAAACGCTGCTCAACACGTTGTGCCCACCCGATTTGCCCGAATCGAAGACAGATTCGCTTCGGTATTACACAGACAACGGCATGTTTTGTTTTTCGGATGCGTTCACATTAGCGAGTGTGATTCAGAAGGAACGGCCTCGCAAAATCATCGAAGTCGGCTCCGGTTTTTCATCCGCGGTCATGCTTGACACGTTGGACAAAACGGAGATGACGACTCAGCTGACGTTCATCGAACCTTATCCCGACCGCTTGAACGCACTGCTTCGCCCTCACGACCGTTCACGCTCCAGCACGCTTGAGCAACCGCTGCAGAATGTTCCTCTCACGCGGTTCGACGAACTCGATAAGCAAGACATCCTGTTCATCGATTCCACACATGTTGCCAAAGTGGGCAGCGATGTCGCTTTTCTGTTGCTGCGAGTGCTCCCCCGGCTAAAACCAGGCGTGATCATTCACATCCATGACATCTTTTATCCGAACTCGTATCCGATCCAGTGGATACGCGACGGTTGGGCCTGGAACGAGTCACTTTTCCTTCGTGCGTTTTTGGTTGGCAATCGCGACTATAAAGTTATCGCGTTTAATTCGTTTGCCGGGTTTTCATTCCCCGAGCTTTTTGAAAAACCGCTGCCACGATTCCTCGAAGACACCGGTGGAAGCATCTGGCTTAGAAAATCCTAGAAATCGGGCCATTAATGCCGAGCTGGGGCCGTTTATTTAAAGCGGTTTAGCGTGTAGTACGCTTCCTTGTGCAACAGCGGCAATGCGGATTTGCTGCGAACACCATCGGCGTGCAGCTCATGCACGTGGCCGAGTTGCAATCCGTCCACAACGATTCGGACGGTCTTGCCATCGTCCGATACGTTGGCCGATTTGATCGTCGGCGTTGTGTGGTCCACTTCGGGGCTGCCGTACTGTTCACGGTACTCGTACGTGTACGTCGTCATTTTGTAGCTATCTAGATTGCTGGCCGAATCGGCATCCACGGTTTCAGTGAACGTCAATTCAAAACCGTCGTCCGTCAGCCGCATGTGCTTGATTTCAAATGGTGTTTTGCCGGTCCAATCGAGTCGCTCGACCGCAAACGGTCGCCGCCCCACCGAGCCCCAACCGCGATTCGTGCCGCCAACAAACATGGATCCTTGCGGCGACATCTCGACGCCGACGTTGCCCGATGCAAACCCGCGTCGGAACGGAAACGCCGCTCCTTGGTAAAGCCCATCGACCTTTTCTAGATCCACTCGCATCAGCGTGCTGTGCGATTGATCGGCGACAAACAATTGCCCCGCGAAGGGACCAAATTTTCCGTCGCTGGTGTCGCAAGCGATCCCCGATGCACTTTTGCCCATCTTGTCATAAGGAAACAAAATCGCTGGCGGTACGAGTTCGGGGATCTTTTTGGATTCCACGTGCAATCGGCTGCCGTCTTCGGGCATCGTCGGTGGTTTGCCCATCACGTCTTCGCACAATTCAAACCATTTCCAACCGCCGGGGTGCCCCATGAAACCGCCTGGACGCAACCATTTCAATCCACACGTTCCATTCCACGGCCCTTGGTTATCTGTATAGAAGATGTCGCCCTCAAGGTTGGATCCCATGCCGCCTGGCGACCGTACACCGCTGCAGAACGGAATCGTTTCTCCCTCGGGCGTGATCTTCATCGCCCAACCTCGGTAAGGTACTTGGCTGCTAAACGACCCCGTCAAACAGAGCGTGACTATCAGGTTCCCGTCCTTATCGAACTTGGACCCAAAGGCGTACTCGTGGTAATCGCTCGAGATCCCCCAGCCATCGGCATATGTCTCAAAGACGTCGGCCGCTCCATCGCCATCGGTGTCTTTCATCCGAGTGACTTCGGGACGCTGGACCGCGTAAAGCCATCCGTCACGTGACGCCAAACTCAGGGGTTCGTGCAGCCCGCGAGCGTACAACTTGAATTGCGATTCCGAGACGTTTTTGGAAAACGGATCACTGATTGCAAAGATATCGCCGCGACGTGAACAGACGGCCAATCGCCCGTCGTCGAGCAGTTGAAAACCGCAGGCTTCGATCGTTTCATCCAGCGGCGCCTCGAAGGTCGTGATCGTGTAGTAATCCGATTCCTTGGGCAAATCTTCTGCGGCGGCAAACGGGGTGACGCACAGGAGGAAGAGCGACGAAGCGGCGAGGCGTTGAATCAGATTCATCGGTGGTGCTGCAGGAACAGAGTGGAAAGTTAGTTTGAGACGAGCGCCGCGTTGAGGACGCCTTGCAATTCAAAACGCAAAAATAAATCGGCGTCGGCATCTACCAACGAATGGTTTGCGTGAACGAGACCGACTCGCCGGGTGGCACGACAGCTCGCAATTCGACCGCGTCCCCTTCGCCAACTTGCTGTACCGACACGCCCTCGATCGTCATCCGGACTCCGTTGGCAAGCGTGGTCGTTCGACCTTCGTTGGACTTGATGGCACCGTTTGCAAAACGGGACACGAGCGAACCCGATGCATCGGACGTTCTTGTAATGGTGAAATGCCGTTCCAATGATTTGATACCGTCGACGTTTTTCGCCACCGGTTTGTCTTCGATCGTATAACCGTTGACCTGGTACCGGAACGTTGGCAACCCGTTGGCATCGAGTGTGTATCCCTTGAATTTGTACCCCAGTTCGCGTGCCGATTCAGTCGGCCAGGCGTTATCGACCGAATCGAGAATCGCAAATGGAACCGCCGAGTCGATCAATACGACGGCATCGCCCATCGGTTGTTGGCGTCCTTGCCCCCGAGCGATCCAGTGCATCGATGCATCAATGAAGCTGTTCTTCCAGAGCTTCGCCAATGACATCTGCTCGGCGTCCCAGATCAGATTCACATCACCGGGATATGCCACGCCGATGCCACGCGCACTGACGTCGGTAAAGAAGTTACGATAAATCAACGGCTTCGCATTCGCCGCCAACAGGATGGCACCCTGTGTCAAACCCTCAGGCTCTTTTGCTTTATCGCCTTTGAGCAAATACTTCCAAATCGCGTCGATTTGCTTATCGGGATTGCCACCGTAGAGGTCTGCCAGCGGCGATTCGCCATCCACGAAACTCTTGGGCATGCGAGTCCCAGGCCGATACAGCGGCGGATCGAGCAAGTAGCGATGAAACCATTCGGGACGCAAACGAGTGGTCATCTTCAGCATGTCAATCGCTCCGATGCCGCCTCCCTTGTTGCCGTTATAGCTGTGGCATTTGATGCACGCCAAACCACGATTGCCAACACATTGCCGTCCTCCGGCGACTTGACCATCGGTGGCCTTTCCGGTCGCAATCGGAGCGTCATCGCCCTTGCGATCGAGTTTGTTGATCGATTTGTGCATCGCTTTCAAGTGTTCGTACCGAAACGCGGGCATCCGCGTCATCATGTAAGGACGCTCGTTCGCTCCGTTCTGCAGAATGGTCTTCATATACGCGTCGGACAACTTGTCACCCACTCCATCCAGCGGCGGCGGCATTTGGCCTTCGAGCCCCATTTCCGGCGTGGTGCTGATGAACGAGGCTACGCGTATCGACTCGGGGCCGCCAACGGTGCCGCGTTTGTGACACGCGTAACAATTCATTGCGGTCATGGTCACGTGCACGCGAGTGGCATCGTCGACATCAGGCACGCCGGATTGTTTTCGCTGCTGGATTGCGGTGGTGATCGCGGCACGCTGCGTGTTGTTCAACTCGAAATCAACGACGCCCTGCGGAGTGGCGGGAACATCGTCGGCCAAACAGCCTCGATTCAAGTCGAGTTGGTTTAGCGGTTTTGCGACCAGCGTTGCGGCCGTGCCCTTGAATTCATGACAGTTCGCACATCCTACCGATTGGAAAATCTGTTGGCCGGTTTCAGCAAGCGAAGGATCCGGCACATATTTGCTGGGCAGAAAGTCCAGTGCGATGGGGTTTTCCGGATCAATGATCACCGATTCCACCGGCGTCCATCCAAGTTCTTTGTCTTCGAATTCAAGGCTGACTTCCGCGCCGCCTCCTTTTTGCAAAAACTTTAGCGTCAGCTTGTGCTGGCCTTCGCTCAGCTTGATTGAACCGGTGGCTGTGGTCGGCGGATGAACTCCGTCGTTTTCCGCCACTTCGGTTCCATCGACGAATATGCGACTGCCATCATCGCTTGTAACTCGGAATGCGTATTCGCCCTCGCTGCGAATCGACAACGTCGCATCAAAGATGACGGCGTATTGAACATTTGGCTTGATGTCGTTGATTTTCAGCCCGAGCACTTCATCGGTCGATTCAGGTTGCAACTTGCTAAAGTCGGGCAGTCGGTCCCAGTCGCCGCGGTAAATGCGACGCTTGAATTTGCCGACGCTGGATTGAACGACCACATCACCGAGCAAGTAGGCTGCAATCGCGGTCGTTTCCGTTGCCGAGCCGACGAAGCCTGGCATCCGAACGCCCGGGCGTGTGACATGCGGCTCACTGAGAAAATCGGTGAGCGAGGTGAGGGTGTATTTCTTTTCGATGCCGGCGAGCGGTACCGAAGTGCTGGCCATCGCCGCCTTGCTAGACTTAGGATCGGGCGCGTGACAGGCAACACAGCCGACGGTTTGATAGAGTTTCCGTCCAGTCTTGATTAAATCTTTCGGAGCGGAACGGTCTCGTAGTGCTCCGGAGCCCTTGGTGATTAGGAAACTTGTGATCGCCTGTGCTTTTTCGCGGCGTTGTTCGGGGCTGAGATCCACCCAAGGATCGGGCATCGTCGTACCGGGTTTGAATTGATGCGGATTGGCGATCATGTCGACCATCGCGTCGACTCGCACACGTCCGGCGACGGCGGAGAGATCGGGGCCACGTTTGGTTGACAAATCAGCAAAGGTTTCGGCGGCGTGGCACGCGTCGCACGCCAATGCATTGATCAGCAACTCGCCTGCCACCGCAGCGGGCTCGCTACTGCTGGCGTAAAAACGCTCGAATCCTGCCACGATCGGTCGGCGTGCTTCACGCTGCGTGTCGACCGGAACGATCCAAATATTGCGGTAGCGAACGGGATTGCCATGGTTTTGCAAATGAATCGGCCCCGGTGTCGCCGATTCCTTCAGCGGAGCTCCGCGTGTGGGACCGGGGATCGAGACGTTGTTTTGCACGATCACACCGTTCAGACGGACGGTCATCTTGGCATCGGATGTCTTCTTGCCTTGGTCATCGAAACGAGCGGCGGTGAAGTCGACATCGTAAGTCTGCCACGACAGCGGCGGCAAGCACATGTTGATCGAGGGGGCACTGACCGTATAAATGCCGCCCGCCTCGTTATCTTTTCCGTCGAGTCCAAACGAATCGAGTACTTGCGTCTCGTAGCGGCCTTGGTGATAGACACCGCTATTGCCACGGCCCTGGCCGGTCGCCTTGGGCATGAACGGCGTTTTAAATTCGAGATGCAGTCGATAGTCGCCGAACGTTTCTTTGGTCGTCGTACCTTCGCCAAGCAAATCGGACGCGATCAGTTTTCCATCACGCCAATGTTTATCGATCGATGCCTTGGTGCCATCAAACAGTACGGTAGCGCCCTGCGGTGGCTTAGCACCAAGCGTCTGGCTTTTTCGCTCTACTTTTTCCAACTCCATCGCTTCGACCAGATCGGCCACCACATCGGCGTCGCCTTCGAGTCGCCGTGGTGTGGTGGTATTGCCGCCAGCCCCTGGTAATCCGCCTTCGTAGACAACCAAGTCGAATTCGCCTTCGCCACGGGCGATGACTTGCAACCCTTGGGTCTCGCTTGCGTATTCGCCCTGGACCAAGAAGTCGGGATCGGCTTTCGCGGATTCGACACTGTCAAAAACTTGGGCAAACGCACTCGTAGCGAACAGTGGAAAAATCGATGCGGTCAATACCGCGTGTCGCAATCGAGGTAACAACATCACTGCTAGTAACCACTGTGGATAAGAAGGAGGGAAGCGAGGGAGATAACGACAAGTGCCAGCACAATCACAGAATTGGATGTGGCTAAGATAATCGATGCGACGTCTCAATGAAACGGTTCGATTGTTGGGGCCGGCGTTGTTATCTGCCTCGCGACAGATTGGGGGAATGTCGATTCAGCTGGACTACGAGGCGGTTTTGGCCTTCGTAGCCGCCACATCGCTTTTTGACGGGCTTTTTTCCTCAGCCACTTCCTTGTCGTCAGGAGTTGCGGTAAACGTTTTTTTGTCCTGGTAACGCTCGAGCATCTTTTCAGCAAACTCTTTGAGCGATTCGGGAGCGTTTTCGACGACTTTTTCTTGCCATCCGATCGCCTCTTCAAATTTTCCATCCGCTGCGAACGCGGCCGCCAGTGCCGAGAGATCGCCGAGATTGCTGTATTCGCTTACTTCGCATGCCGCTTTGGCCGAAGCGACAGCTTTCGCTGGATCACGGAGCGATTCGTCGGCAACGGTGGCAAGCAGCCAGGCTCGGTTTTGCAACGCCAAGCCATATTCGGGAGCTAGCTCAATCGCCTTGTCGTAGTCGCTAAGTGCATCTGCGGCGTTGCCGAGTTGAAATTGGTTGTAGCCACGATTGTTGTACGCGACGGCGGATTCAGCATCCAACTCGATGACTTTTGAAAAATCTTCTACCGCAGCCTTGTGGTTGCCCTGTTGAAAGTAGATGTAGCCGCGTCCCGAAATCGCATCAACGTCTTTTTTATTGATTTTCAAAATGGCATCGAAGTCCTCGATGGCAAGATCGAGTTTGCTGAGTGCTTTCAATGCCATCGCGCGTTGACGCA
The DNA here is from genome assembly GCF_052161655.1 of Novipirellula methanifontis. Classification (GTDB taxonomy): domain Bacteria; phylum Planctomycetota; class Planctomycetia; order Pirellulales; family Pirellulaceae; genus Novipirellula. Next base: position 2,170,883 of record NZ_CP197418.1, on the reverse strand, counting down.
GCAATGAGGTATTGCCCGGCTTTTTCTCTAGCGCCGCCGTGTAGTCCTCGATCGCTTTGTCGGCATTACCTTGGGCCATGTGCACAGCCGCACGATTGATCAGAGGTGCGATCGCTTCGGAATCAAGCTCCATCGCTTTGTCGTAGTCTGCAATCGCCTTGTCAAAGTCGCCGATCGAAGCATGAAAGAGTCCGCGGCTTGAATAAGCGTGCGGTTCTTCGTATCCCAATTTGATCGCTTGATCGAAATCCTCGACCGCTTTTTCTGTTTTGCCCAGCGCCCACCAAGCCGATGCTCGCAGCGTTAGGAAACGTCCTTCGGTTGGATTACGCTCGATCAGGTCGCTGTAGATATCGGTCGATTCGGCCAACCGGACCGCATTAACCTTGTCGACAGCACCGCGTGATCCATCATGAGTCAGGATCACGTAGTCGTCTTCGCGTTCTTCGATAACGGTCAACAAGTCGCCTTTTTCGATCACATCAGTGACCTTTTCGCCGTCAGTCAGCTTCATCTCGACACGAGCGACGACGGGTTCCTGAGGCGTTGCCGCCGAGATCGTCAGCGGAGTCAAAGTAGCTCCGGCAATCATCAAGCAACCGGATGCAATGAGGTGCCCGAGGCGGCGGAAACGGATCGTTTTCAAAGTCGGTTTGTGCGTCTTCACGAACGGAATTCCTGAGGAAGAATTGTTGGAAATTAGGAGCTTCGTCATGGGATCACAGCGATCTGCAATGACTCGTCCGTTTGAAACTAGTTCAGCATCAGGCGTTTTCTGTTGTTTGTTTGCTCGTTTTCAATGCTTTCTCAGGAAAAAAAACGGAAGCATCTGATTTAGCGTTCTTAGCGAATATGACGGCGAATTGGCGAGTCGATGAGGGATGGTTGGGCGAGACGAAAGAGAATCTTAATTTTTTTGCAGGTCGAGCATTGTAAGTGACGGATCACGATCTAGTCTCGATGGTGTCGCTCGGGGGATCGGCAACCGGCTTAGCTACTGGTCATGGCTAGGCCTTGCATACATTTACCCCTATGTTTTTGGAGCGTGACAACTGTGAAGTGGTTTGCAAATTTCTCGGCCATCTGTGTGGCGTTGGTCGTATCCAGCGTTTCTCAGGCTGGCAACTGTCTTCCCTGTGGCGGATGCAGTGATCCTTGTGCTAGCGGTGCCGTTTCGACGGGCGCTGGCTGTGGAAGTGCCGCGGATTGCGGTGCTGCGATGAGTTCAGGTGCCGGATGTGCTACCGAACTCGGTTCTGTTGGGGGAGCTATTTCCCTCGGCGGTGAATCTTTGTGCCAGCCAGTGACAACCTATCGCGTTGTCTTGGAGCCAAAGTTCGTAACGGAAACTCGCATCGTTTGTGCGACGGAAAATCGAAACGAAGTGCGACATCGCACGAAAACGGTTTACAAAACCGTCCCTGTGACTGAAGAGCGTTATCGCACGAAGGTCGTCAACAACCCTGTTACCGAAACCAAGACTGTTGAGTACAGCGTTTTGGTTCCTGAAAAATCAGAAAAGACTGTCGAAGTCACTGAGTCGGTACCTGTTTGGGTCGAAGTTCCTGAAGAGTACACCGTGCGTGTACCTGTTCTCGTGGACGTTCCTGAAAACTACACCGTCAAGGTTCCTCAGTTGCAGGACGAAACGTTCACTTACACCGTCAGCGTTCCTCAGGTCGTGACCGAGCAACGTATGCACACCGTCGTGAACGCGGTTCCTGTGTCGAAGACTCGCACCATCCAAGTTTGCGTGCCAACGACCACCATGAAAACCGTCAGCAAAGATTACGGTCATTGGGAAGAGCAAGTGGTTGCCGTTGCATCGGCACCCGCAGCGAACTACAGCAACGGAAGTGGTTATGGCAACGGCATGATGGGCGGATGTGGCTCATCGGTAGGTCACCATCGCGGTTGTGGTCTGTTTCGCGGACATTGCAAACGATCTTGTGGTCGTTGTGCATCGAGCTGTGGCTCGTCGTGCGGTAGCTCGGCATGTGGCAGTTCGGCTTGTGGTAGCTCCGCCTGTGGCGGTTGCGGATCCAACGGCGGTAGTGGCAACGGCGCTTCGATTGCCGGTGTAAGCCAAGCTTCGGTTGGCGCTTGTGGTACCACCACCAAACGCGTTTGGGTTCCCAATGTTGTCACCGAGCAAGTTGCTGTTTCCGGTACCAGCACACGTTCGCAAGACGTGAGCTACACCGTGTACGAGCAACAAAGCGAGCAAGTACCTTACGAATGCACCAAAGTTGTGTATCAACCTGAAACACGTACCGGTACCAAAAAGTCGGTCGTTTACGTTGACGAAACACGCACTCGCATGCGTAAAGAAGTCAAGTACAACGACGAAACTCGGACTCGTATGCGTAAGCAACTTGAGTACACCACTGTGACCAAGACCGAGACGATTCCTCACGTCAGCTATCGCACTGAAAAACGTACCAAGGACGTTAACTACACCTACAACGTTCCTGAACACGTTGTTGAGCCATACACCGTGACTCGTTACGACTGCGTTGCTGAACAACAAGTCGAAGAGTACACCGTATGCGTTCCTGTGATTGTGAACAAAGAACAAAAAGTTCAAGTTTGCAAGATGGTTCCACGCTTGGTCGAAGAAGTCGTCAACCTCTGCTGTGATGACGACTCCGGATCGGCTTCTGGGGCTGCAGGCGGCAATGGCTGTGGATGCTCGGCACCCGCTGCTCCCGCTTGCACTTCATGTGGTTCGGCTCCTGCCGCTCCAGCATGCACTTCATGTGGCTCGGCCGCAGCATCGTGTGCTTGCGGTAGCTAGTCCGTCAAACGATTGACAGGCGACTTGACGCGTTCAATTCGCCGTAATTTAAACGAAACCGCCCGTTCGCAATTCATTTTGCAACGGGCGGTTTTTTCATGCAAACACTGCCTTTTTTGGCCTTTGACGCGGTGGAGTGGCTCCAGGATGCATTTCGTCGCGATACGCGAATCAAATTCGCCATTTTCCGATTGTTCGGGTTACGCATGCGACAAGATGATGGGGTGGAGAAAGATCGTCAAACAAAATTAGACTTCGCTTGGTTGGAAACTACCTTCAATTGTACGTGTGGGGGGAAAGGTCGCCCACATGCTTTCACCTATCACAACTTGAACGTTTCACACTCTTCCAATTTTGGAGTTCCTCAGAAGATGTCATTTCCTTTTTCGCTAAAGAACCTTGTTGCTTGTTTCGCTGTTGCTGCAATTTCATCGTCGGCTCTCGGCCTGAACTTGGTCGCTGACGACGAAACCAAAGCTGCACCGGCTAAGAAAGCCGACGTTGTTGCCAAGGCGACTCCGGTTGCTAAAGCTGTTGTCTCGAGCAAATCGCGTCCACTGAGCGTCAGCGTTGATTTGATCAGCAAAACGGTCATCCAAGGCACCTTGACCGACACCACCCAGCTGGACATGCAAACCTCGTTTGGCGTTGCCAGTATTCCGCTGACGGAAGTTGCGGGAATCAAATTTGCATCGGCCGACGATGCTTCGACCACCGTTGTCATGCTCAATGGTGACTCGATCACCGGTGCTACCGACGTTAAACTCGTCACTGTTGAAACCGAATGGGGCATCGCCACCATCAACGGCAGCAGCATTGGATCGATCTTGTTCGTTCCTGGTGTCGATTGGAACCCACAAGCTGGTTTGAACGGCAAACGATGGAACTTGGCGAATGAGCCCAAGGAACCTGTCGCTGCAAAAGCACCTGCCAAGCCCCAAGCTCCAGCACCAACGCAACCACGTCAAATCGTTTATCCAAATGGTTCGACCGCTCCAAGCCAATACTATCGCGGACGATAGTCTGAGCTGCTAACTGAATAACGAATTCGGGCTGGCGTTTCTGTCAAAGGAAACGCCAGCTTTTTTTCGTAGTTTAGCGATGCTTGTTGTTTAGCGATGATCCGAGTCGAGCCCCCCCTGCTGCCTTCTCAGCTCCTCGTGGCATATTCGTGGCATATTCGTGGCATATTCGTGGCATATTCGAGCCTTCCGCTACCAACTGAAGAATGTGTGCGGAACAAGCGGGACTTGGTACAATAGCCGCCGTTATCCCGCCTTGCTGTCCCACCTTCGGATCAAACTCGATGTGTGAAAACTTTTTCACTGGCATCCGCCACGTTACTGCTTTCGCCGTTGTATTGGCCAGCGGATCGTGCGTGTTTGCCGATCGACCGCTGCGATTCAATCGCGATGTCCGTCCGATCTTGTCCGACAAATGTTTCGCCTGCCACGGACCCGATGCAGAAACGGTCGAAGGCGGATTGCGGTTGGACCTGCGTGACGAGGCAACCGAAGCGAGCGGTGCCATCGTGCCCGGCAACGCCTCGGAAAGCGAGTTTATTCGCCGGATCGTTTCCAATGATCCCGACGAGTTGATGCCGCCGCCGGAATCCCACAAACATCTCGACGCGTCCGAGAAAGCGTTGCTACGTCGCTGGATTGACGAAGGAGCCATCTACGAGCCGCATTGGGCGTACGTTCCCTTAGTCCGTCCAACGTTGCCAGCGTCAACCGCCGACGCGGCGAGACAATCAGTGATCGATCGGTTTATCGCCAGACGGTTATCCGAGGAAGCTGTCCAGCCGTTGCCACAAGCCGACCGTGTTACCTTGATTCGGCGGTTGTCGTTTGATTTAACCGGACTTCCGCCAACGCTTGACGAAGTCAAGGCGTTCGTCAACGACACGAGTGATGATGCCTACGAAAAACTCGTCGACCGCTTACTCCAATCGCCACGTTACGGCGAGCGAATGGCCATCTATTGGCTGGACCTCGTTCGTTATGCCGACACCGTCGGATACCACGGGGACCAGGACGTGTCACAGTCGCCGTACCGTGACTATGTCATCAAGGCGTTTAACGCAAACATGCCTTATGACCAATTTGTTCGTGAACAACTCGCAGGCGATCTGCTTCCCAGTCCCTCAATCGACCAGCTTGTCGCCTCGGGATACAACCGCTTGAACCAGACAACAGAAGAGGGTGGAGCTCAGGCCAAGGAATATCTATCGATCTACTTTGCCGACCGTGTCCGTAACGTTTCACAAGTCTTCATGGGAGCCACCGTTGGGTGTGCCCAGTGTCACGACCACAAATACGATCCCTATACCGCACGCGACTTTTACTCGCTCGGCGCGTTTTTTGCTGATCTTGAAGAACGCGGTGTCTATGGCGCCCGCAGTCGTCCCCCGAGCATTCGAGTGCCACGTGAATCGGATCTCGAAAAGATCGAAGCGATCAATCAACGCATCGCAAGCGTCACATCAGAACAACAGTCGGTTCGCCAAAACCTGATTGCATCCCAGCCGCAATGGGAAGCGGAGGCGAAGGCTCAGATTTCGGAAAACATCGAAGTCGAAACGGTGTGGATTGATGACGCTCAAGACACGGGAGGCAACAGCGATGGCGACTGGAATTTTGTCTCCTCCGAATCGGCGCCGGTGCACAGTGGCACCGCCTCGCGGGGTCAATCCAGTAAAGGACTGGTCCAGCATTTCTTTCTCGGTGCGAAAAAGACCGCCGTTGTTTCAGTCGACACCCGCTTTTTCGCCTGGGTCTACCTCGATCCGAAAAACCCTCCTCAGTCCATCATGCTGCAGTGGAACGACGGCCAATGGGATCATCGTGCAGTCTGGGGAAGCGACGCGATTACGTATGGCCGACGAACCGAATCGTGGGTCGGGTACCAACGACGCGGCGAGCTGCCGGAAACCGGCAAGTGGGTACGGCTCGAAATGGCCGCGGATCAGGTGGGTTTAACTGCCCAAAAACCTGTCGTAGGAATGGCGTTCACTCAATTCGGAGGCCAAGTTTACTGGGACAAAGCCGGTTGGATTTCCGCGGGAGGCGTGCCGGAATTGGTCGCAGACGCACTTCAAATTTCCCCCGATGATCGCAACGAAACTCAATTCTCGGCGGTGCGAGAGTATTACCTCGCCAATTCACCGCCCCTCATTGAGCTTAACCAACGCTTGACACGCCTCGAAGCCGAGCGGACGGCGGTCGAAGAATCATCCCCGATGACGCTGGTCAGTAAATCGGTCACGCCACGTACGATTCGGGTCCAGCCTCGCGGTAATTGGATGGACGATTCGGGTGAAATTGTCGAGCCTGCGATCCCGGCATTCCTGGGGGAACTTGAAGCCAACGGACGCGCAACACGACTCGATTTGGCCGATTGGCTTTGTCGCTCCGACAACGTTTTAACATCGCGTACGATGGTCAATCGACTTTGGTACTTGATGTTTGGACGGGGGATTTGTGCCAGTGTCGATGATTTTGGCGCGCAAGGCACGTTTCCTTCGTATCCCGATCTGTTGGATTGGTTGGCCGTCGAATTTGTCGAGTCGGGCTGGGATATCAAACACGTGTTGCGGATGATCGTCACCAGCGAGACCTACCGCCGATCCTCGCGCCCGACGGAGCAGCTTCGCAAACTCGATCCTTACAACGAGCTCTTCGCTCGCCAAGGCCGATTTCGCATCGACGCGGAAATGGTGCGTGGCAATGCACTGGCGATCAGCGGTTTGTTGGTCGAGCAAATCGGGGGTAAAAGTGTCAAGCCGTATCAACCCGAGGACTATTATGCTCAGCTGAACTTTCCTCGCCGAACCTATGTCGCAGACCAAGGCAATGACCAATATCGACGAGGTGTCTACACGCATTGGCAACGAACGTTTTTGCATCCAATGCTCAAAGCGTTCGACGCACCAAGCCGCGAGGAATGTACGGCGGCGCGAGCAAAGTCCAATACGCCGCTGCAAGCGTTGTCGCTGCTAAATGATCCGACCTTTGTCGAGGCAGCTCGCGTGTTTGCCGCCAGAATCATGCGTGAATCGGGACCATCGGTCGATCAGCGTATCGAGTGGGCCTATCAAACTGCCCTCTCTCGTAAACCCGAGACAGAGGTGGCCAGTGAACTGAGGCAAATTTACGACCAGCACCTCGCTCACTACACGAGCAAGAAGGACGAGGCGTCGAAGTTGGTTTCCGAAGGAAACGCGTCCGTCGCCACGGATTTGCCCGCAACTGAATTGGCGGCCTGGACGAGCGTGGCTCGCGTTTTATTAAATTTGCACGAAACGATGATGCGATACTAATTGATCGATTGGAATTCACTTCCGCGATTGCCCTTTTTTCATTCACTTGATCAATCGAGACGACGATGTTCTCTAATCGGTTCCCGCTTCAAAACGAGATGGCACGACGAACCTTCCTGCAGCGAGGCGGGCTAGGGACGATCGCGTTAACGTCGCTGTTTCGTGGCAGCGATTCGGCCGCTGCGGCCTCTCTTGCCTCGGGTGGTCTTCATCATCGTCCCCGCATCAAACGAGTCATCCATCTCTACATGGCTGGTGGACCGAGTCATCTTGAAACTTTCGATTACAAGCCAGAAATGGCGAAGTACGATGGCCAACCAATGCCCCAATCGTTAACCGAAGGTCAGCCGATCGCTCAGTTGCAAGGTAAAACGTTGAAGGTCATGGCGCCGCAGCACCCGTTTGCTCGCCATGGTCAAAGCGGATTGTGGATGTCGAGTGTCTTCAAGCACACCACGTCACTTGCCGATGACATCTGCGTCGTCAAGTCGATGCATACCGAGCAAATCAATCACGACCCCGCGCACACGTTTTTCAATACCGGCACCGCGATCAGCGGCCGCCCATCGATGGGTGCGTGGGTGATGTATGGGCTCGGCGCGGAAACACAAGAATTGCCTGGCTTTATCGTTTTGACCAGCGAAGGAGGAGGCCAAAGTCAACCGATCAGTTCGCGGCAATGGCACTCGGGATTTTTACCTAGTCGCTTCCAAGGAGTCCAAATGCACGCGACGGGAAATCCAGTGCATTATGTTGGCAACCCCGCCGGCGTCGGTCCACGCCAACAGCGAGATGTTGTCGATGCGGTTTCGCGGATCAATACGCTCCGCAACCGAGAACTTGATGATCCCGAAATTGCAACTCGAATCAGCGGTTACGAGATGGCGTTTCGGATGCAGACGTCCGTGCCCGAATTGACGGATATGTCTGGCGAACCCGAACACATTGTAAAAATGTATGGTTGCACTCTTGGGGATGGTTCGTTTGGAAGTAATTGTTTGTTGGCTCGCCGATTAGCCGAACGGGGCGTGCGGTTTATCCAGCTGTATCATCGCGGTTGGGATCACCATGGCGGTGTCAAAAACGGCGTGGCAAAGACCGCGTCGCTGGTCGATCAAGGAACCGCGGCGCTGGTCAATGATTTGAAGCAGCGCGGAATGCTCGAAGACACGTTGATTGTGTGGGGAGGCGAGTTCGGACGCACGCCGATGGCTCAAGGCAGCGGTCGAGATCACCATATCAACGGATTCTCGCTGTGGATGGCAGGCGGCGGTGTCAAAGCGGGCAGCACTTACGGAGCGACCGACGAGTTCGGCTACAACGCGGTCGAGAACAAAGTGCATGTTCGCGATTTCCACGCCACAATGTTGCACATGTTGGGGATCGACCACAATCGATTCAGCTACAAATTCCAAGGGCTCGATTTCCGGTTGACTGGCGTCGAACCCGCCCACGTCATTAACGGAATCCTTGATTCCCAAACGTGAGACTTCTAGGCATTTTTCAGTTGCACAACATTTCGCCACCCTATTTGCCCGATCTTTTTGCTTGACACCGCTCGCAGAAACGTCTACTTTGCAATGCAAAGCAACGTAAACTTTCCGCTCTTCGAGACGAGTGTCCATGCGAATTGACGAGGCCCTGCAGCAACTCGATCTGATTTCGGCGGTCGCCGATCGGTCGAGAACGTTTGATGGGTTGCGGGCTGCGCCGACTGCGGCGTCGGGCGTCATTGCATTGCTCGCCGCCACGATCCAAACGCGATTGGTATCGTCATCGCCCACGCCACTGCAATCCTATTTGCTGCTTTGGATCAGCGTCGCTGCAGTTTCACTTTCAATCGTGATCGCCGATATGGCGGTTCGCTACTATCGTGATCCAACCGCGCGTGCACGACGAATGACGCTTGATGTGTTATCGCGATTGGCTCCTGCGATTGTTGTCGGTGCCGCAATGACGTTGATCGTCTTTGTGACGGCACGCGAGGTCGCTTGGATGTTGCCCGGATTGTGGTCGGTGCTGCTTGGCTTGGGGATTTTCGCAGCCTCCTCGCTATTGCCGCGATCGCTTTCGCAAGTTGCAATTTGGTACATCGGTTGTGGTTTGGCCGTATTGATGATGTCACACGGCGACGGGGCACTGAGCCCGTTGGCGATGGCCATCCCGTTCGGCGGTGGCCAATGTTTCGCTGCTGTGTTGATGCACAAACAGACCCGCCGACAAGAGGCGCAGTCCTGATGGCTGATGCGAAACGCAACGATCAAACGAAGCAACCATCATCGTCGGGACGCTTTGCCTACGATGGACTCGATCGAGTCATGCATGAAAAAGCACGTCTGGGGCTGATGACTTGTTTAGCTGGCGCCCCCGAAGGCTTGACGTTCAACGAGCTAAAGCGTCTGTGTGATCTGACCGACGGCAATTTGAATCGACATCTAAAACAACTTGCCGATGCAAACCTCGTTCGACTCGTCCGTGACGACGCAGCTCGACGTCCGCAAACGACATGCTTGTTGACCGACGCGGGCCGCGAAAGTTTTGCTACTTACTTGGCAGAACTGCAACGTGTGCTCGGTGATGCCCAGCGACAAATCAATGCGCAGCAACAAGTCAAGGTTAAGGGCAAATCCGTCTCGCGACTGGCGTCTGATTCGTCCTGAGGATTGTTCTTTTTATTTGCCCATTCACTTTGTAATGCAAAGCTTTCGAGAAAGGTCGACTTCATGGTCCAGATTATTCGTGCCGAGCATCTTGGGTTTTGTTTCGGAGTTCGAGACGCATTGGCAACAGCTCAGAGTGTTTCGCACCCCGAGCAGACGTCGGTCTATGGCGAGCTTGTACACAATCAAGACGTGACACGCGATTTGAGTGCACGGCAATTCGAGTTGCTTTCGGAAGTGGATCGCGAAACGTTACCTGATCGGCCTGTCGTGATGGTGACCGCACATGGGATCAGCAATCAACGTCGGAAACGATTGATGGACGCTGGCAAGGAATTGGTCGACACAACATGTCCGTTGGTGCGACGCGTCCATGATGCTGCGATGATGCTTGTCGAACGAGGTTACTTCGTCGTTGTGATCGGCAAGCGGGACCATGTCGAAGTGCTCGGCATCGTCGAAGATTTGCCGCCGGGACGCTGGGCCGTCGTTTCGGATCCTGCGGATGTTCCCAGGCAACTTGGATCGGAAATTGGCATCGTTTGCCAAACCACAATGCCCGAAGAAATCGCCTTGGCGTGCCGGGACCGCATCGCTGAGCTACACCCAGATTCGTCCATTCGTTGGGTCAACACGATTTGTCGCCCGACGCGACAACGGCAAGCGGCGGTGGATTTGCTCTGCGAACAAGTCGAAGTGGTCGTGGTGGTGGGCGGCAGCAATTCCAACAACACGCGGCGGCTCGTCGATCGCTGTATCGCGTCGGGGTGCCAGACGTATCACGTTCAATCGGCAGACGATTTGAAGAGCGAGTGGATTGACCATTGTGAACGAATCGGACTGACCGCGGGTACGTCGACTCCGGATGCGACCATCGATGCGGTACAGCAACGGATCGTTGAGTTGTCAGCCCACGACGATCAAAACCACAGCGATCAAAAACTCCGCGGGCAAACTCCTAATCGATCTGCTCACACCGCCACGTCGTCTTGTGCTCTGTGGGATAATAGCCAGTGGAGTCGCTATTTCATCCGAAATTTGGCGGAGGTGCCAACAATCCCGTGGTCCGATTCGCCAACGTTAACCGCCGCCGAGCGAACTGCGATCGCGGCCTCGGTACAAACATTTCAGTTGGGCGAGAGTGGCGAGGGTCGTCATATCAAACGTTGTGCACGAGACTGGATCGACCGAGGCGGGGATCCTGATTACCTGGCCGCACTGACGTTGTTTTTGCAAGAAGAGAATCAGCATGCCGCATGGCTTGGGCGACTGCTGACTCAAGAGGGGGTGCCGCTTCTGCAAAAGCAGTGGTCCGATGGTTGTTTTCGCTTTTTGCGTCATTTAGCGGGGCTGCGAACTTCGATCTCTGTGTTGGTAACCGCCGAAATTTTGGCTCAGGTGTACTACTTGGCATTAATGCGAGCGACCGCATCGCCGACGGTGAATGCGATCTGCCGGCGGATATTGCGAGACGAACGAGCTCACGTGGTATTTCAGCAAAGTCAGAAACGTAAACTCTCGGACGACTGGGGAGCTATTCGACGTTTTTGTGTTCAGACAGTGGAAAATATTCTGTTTGAGGTTGCCCGCCGAATTGTCTGGCACGAGCACAAAACGGTGTTTCTCGCCGCTTCGATGGACTGGACCGCCTACCGCAACCGAACATCGCGCCGTTGGTCTGCGGCGGGCAAATGGACCAGAAACACTCTTGTTGCCGTGAATTCGAGCGATTCAAATGGAGAGGCATCCGCTGATGCCGCATGAATCGAGCTACGGACATATTTGTCGGCTGGTTTTGCGTCGCCGTCATTGCTTCCCATTCGCTTCCCCTTCACTCCGCAGGCAAAACATGACACTCAGTCGCAGAACGATGATTGGATCAACGGCAGCACTCACCGCGTCGACGTTGCTCACCCATGCGAAGGCGCAAGCCGCTGACGAAAAAACAACCGTCAATTTTGCCTTGGTCGGCCTGGGTAGTCTGAGTACCAATCAAATTGCACCGGCACTTCAGAAGACCAAGCATGCAAAATTGGTCGGGATCGTCACGGGGACGCCGGAGAAAGAGAAAATCTGGTCCGACAAATATTCGATCAAGCCCGAGAATATTTACAACTACGAAAACTTCGACAAGCTCGCGGCGAACAAGAACATTGATGTGGTTTACATCGTGTTACCCAACGGGATGCACAAAGAGTTCACGGTGCGAGGCGCGAACGCGGGCAAGCACGTGCTGTGTGAAAAACCGATGGCCAACAGCAGCGAAGATTGCCGTGCGATGATCGCGGCATGCAAACAAAACGATCGCAAACTTGCGGTCGGCTATCGCTGCCAATTCGAGCCGCATCATTTGTTCTGTCGTGAAACGGTTCAATCCGGAAAATACGGACCGCTGCATGCGATCGAAGCCGGATTTGGCTTCAAAATTGGCGATCCGAATCAGTGGCGACTGAAGGCTGACTTGGCGGGCGGGGGTGCAATGATGGACGTGGGGATCTACGCATTGCAAGCGTGCCGCTTTCTAACAGGCGAAGAACCGGTTGCTGTGACCGCGCAAGAGACCAAGATGGATCCCAAGAAATTCGCCGAGGTGGACGAAACGATTACGTGGACGATGACGATGCCAAGCGGCGTAAACTGTTACTGCAGCACCTCGTACGCGTTTAACGGAATCAATCGCTTCAATGCCTACGGCGAATCGGGCTGGTTAGGGCTCGATCCCGCCTACAGCTATAACGGGATCACTGGTCAGAGCAAAGACGGTCCGATCCAATTTGAAGCAATCGACCAATTCGCAGCCGAGATGGACGCGTTCGCGAAATGCATTCTAGAAGATCGCCAAAGCAGTGTGTCGGGTGAAGAAGGACTGCGAGATTTGTTGGCAATCGAAGCGATTTATAACAGTATCAAAACAGGCAAGCGAACTTCGGTGCAAAAGGCTTAGGCTGTTCAATCTTTCACAATCTTGGGATTGCGAGAGTTATCTTATAGCGATGTTTTCCGTCCAGTGGACCAGTCACGAAGTGACGACCTGTTTTGCCCCGGATGCTCAAAAGGGCTCAAGAAAAACCATTCCGATAATATCTTGGCCGTCGATCAACCGATCGACGGATTTTTAGAAGACTTAGAGTGGCATGGTTTTTTGGACGAGAAGTTGGTCGTTATTGCGTCAGAGTTAGGCCGCACCCCCGATTAAAAATCGGCCTTCACGTGACCGATGTCTACGCCACGATCAGGCATTAATTCTGGCTGGCCCCCCGAAGACTCGAGTTTCCAGGTAAGGAACGGTTCGAACTCAACCACGGACAACTAGTTTTCGATATCATTTCTTGACGCACTTGAACTAAGCACCCTGGCACAACTCTTTTCGTTCGACGAGTTATGCAACGAAACTTGTGCATGGGTGCTGACTTGAGTGTTCTGTCAGGATTGAACATGAAAGTTTGTTCGTAGTGTAAATGATTTGACGAGTTCCGTTCCGACGTCACCCTCAGCCCCTGCTGCGAATCCCCCCTCCTGCCCCCACCAAGAATCCAACCCTCTGTTGTTAGGAAAGTAAACGTGAGTCATTTGCCAAACCGTTCCAACCGGCCAATGCCGCTGGTCTCTGGGTTCCAATTCAATCCGTCTGCTAACGGCAACCTGAATCCGTCGTTCTCATCAAGGTGTTGGGACAAGAATGGGTTGGCAGCGATTATATTCATGTTCTTACTCGTGAATTCCGCAACGGCGCAAGACGCGGCACGCAGACCAGAGGACCTCGATCTCGGTGGCGTTCGTGAGACGCACGTCATGATCCCGATGCGAGACGGCAAACGTTTGTCGGCCTATGTGTATACTCCCGAGGGCGAAGGGCCTTGGCCAGCGGTGTTCGAGCAACGCTACTCGAATCTACGTGGAAAGGGATCACGCCAAGCGGCGGCAAGACTTTCGAGCGCGGGATTTGTTGTCGCGCTCGTGAATTTTCGTGGCACTCAACTTTCCGAAGGTTCTTACATTGGCTATCGCGGCTTGCAATGGGGAGAGCTGCAGGACGGCTATGACACTTGTGAATGGCTGGCTCGCCAGGATTGGTGCACCGCCAAGGTGGGCACCTTTGGTGGTTCCCAAGCCGGGTATGCCCAAAACTATCTCGCCGTGACTCAGCCACCTCATCTTGTTTGTCAGTACATGATCGACACCGGACTGAGCCTGTTTCATGAAGGGTATCGAATCGGCGGCATCACGCGACCCGGACGATTCAAATCGATGGATGGGGTTTGCCGGGATCCTCAGGACAATCGGCGGTTGCTGCAGCAGTGGTTTGAACATCCGACTTACGATGCTTATTGGCAAGCCGAGGACTGTTCTCGTCACTTCGATCAAATGAACGTTCCCTGTTTTACAATTGGCAGTTGGTACGACTTTATGAACCAAGGATCGATCGCCAGTTTTCAGGGGCGGCAACATCATGGCGGCGAGCACTCGCGTGGCCAGCAACAATTATTGATCGGCCCATGGTTGCATGGCGGAGCGAACAAACGTAACAGCGTTGGTGAACTCACCTATCCGGAAAACGCCAGTTGGCTCGGTGACGAGCACATGGCTCGCTGGTTTCGGCATTATCTGCTGGACGACGACAACGGTGTGTCAAATGATCCGCCGGTGCGTTACTACGTGATGGGGGCTGTCGGTGAGCCCGAAGCCCCCGGCAACCAATGGCGCTCCGCCGAAGATTTCCCTCCCCCGTCCACACCTACCGCGATGTTTTTGCATCCCGAAGGAGGTTTGTCCGATTCGTTGCCAGAAACGAAAGCAAGTTCGACCGATTACATCAGCGATCCCTGGAACCCCATGAAGATTCCTGGTAGCTCGTTCCCCGGTGCACGCGACGCTCGCGGATTTGAGCAGCAAGCGGAGGTGCGTACCTTTACGACCGAGCCACTCGCCGAGCCGACCGAATGGACCGGTCGGATCCAAGCCGAGCTGTATCTCTCTTCGGCCGCTCGCGACACCGACGTCATCGTCCGCATCAGTGACGTTTATCCCGATGGCCGCTCGATGTTGATTGTCGATTATCCTTGGCGTACCCGCTATCGTGACGGCTTTGAAAGTGAAACGCTGATGGAGCCCGGGCAAGTCTACAAAATCGCGTTTCCCGTTGGTTGGATCAGCCAGGTCTTTAACAAGGGGCATCGGATTCGCGTCACGGTCGCTAGCACCGGCGCTCCACTTTATGAGCCGAATCCACAAACCGGTAAACCGTTAACGATGGAATTCCCCGACGATGCGGTGAAAGCCATCAACACGATCCACCACAACTCGCAACATGCATCACGCATCATTGCGCCGGTGTTGCCGTATCACGGAAAGTAGTCCGAATGGTCTCCATCGAGAATCTTGGCGCCCGCACGCCACGCGTATTTTGTTTCTCCAGAAAAATGGTTCCCTAAGACGCAATTCACATTCCGCTTTGCTGCTTTGGCATCGGTCGCTGTGGCGAGCGCCGTGGATGCGGATCGTGAGCTCGCCGATCCATCGCTCACCCCCACGTCAACGTGGCCATCATAGGCGACTCAATCCCCAAAAGCGTTCGTGCCGGCGTGTCGCCGGCGCAAACACTTCCGCGAAGTTGGAACCCAACTTAACCACTGAAAAAGTCGCAGTTAGCTGGATACGACCTAACGCGAAGCATATGTTTTGAAGCCGCGGTTTTGTATTTAAACGCCAAGAATGCCAATGAGTTGTAGGCCCACGGCCCGGTCGATTGCTCGGATTCATTGACGACGCCTTGCATATGCCAAACCGCTGGCCCTTAGGTTCGTCTGCATCGAAGACCTGGCTCAGGTTCTCAGGGGCAAAATTACTTCCTCCAAAGTCGCTCCATATTCAAAGCTGTCTGCGTAGCTGCAACGCACGATGATTTCATCTGCTCGAATCAAAATGCAATAAATTTGTTGCATCGTGC
The DNA here is from genome assembly GCF_052161655.1 of Novipirellula methanifontis. GTDB lineage: Bacteria > Planctomycetota > Planctomycetia > Pirellulales > Pirellulaceae > Novipirellula. The sequence goes on along the minus strand of NZ_CP197418.1, from coordinate 2,155,158 downwards.
TTCGGGCTCTGATACAACCAAACGCGTTGGTCGTGAAAGTTCAGGTCTAGCTTTGGTGTTTACACCGTGGTCGGCGTTGCGCCGCCCGAGAGAATTGACTTTCATTGCATCACAAGGAAGGCTGTTTCAGCCTCGCTGTCGCCCGGTAAGGGTACCTAATCACGGCGAGGCTGGCTCGACCCCGCCAATCGCGGTCACGCCGCGATTAGGTACCCTTACCGGGCGGCGAGGCAGTGAGCCTTCCATGTACCAGGTCGTGAAGTAGAAACGCTTTCGGGCCAACAAACAAAGGCCGCCCGTCCTGCAAAAGACGGGCGGCCATTTTTTTACGTTGACTTTGCATTCGATTCTTCCATGGACGAGGAACTTGCTGTGTCCGTTTCTGTTTCTTTAAAACAAGTGCGTGATGCAGTCGACGCTCGTGATCCCGATTGTGTGGCACTGCTATGCCGATTGATCGATGCACCCGAGCCTGAGGACACTCCACCGGATCGTGAAGGGGCTTACACGTTCGAAACATTCCTGGCGGAAACAAACAACCGACGCTTTCGCGCCAAGACGCCCGAGGAACAAGCCGAGTATCGGATCTCGAAACTCGCAAGCCTTGAGTCCGACGATGCCGAACTGCCGCTGAACGATCGATTGCGATCGCACGAAATATTGATAGAGCTTTGGCAAGCCAGTGATTCCTTCAGCCGTCAATGTTTGATCGCCGCGATCGGACAATTGCCGATGGTGTATGGTCCCTTCAAAGCGATGAAGCGGATTTTCAAAGAGGCCGAAGCGGCGGGCGATACCCTGATTCTCGGGGCGCTCGGAGCCCGTTTCGATATGGCTCTCAATGATGGCCAGCACTCCGTCAGCGTGCGGACGCTCGGCTATCTGTGCCGCCGCGGATGGCGGTATTTACGGCGAATCGGGCAAACGTTACCAGCGGTTTACCCCGACGTCGCTGCCGATTTCTTGGTTCACTACCGCGGATACGGCGAGTTTCGCAATTCATGGATCTTGAACCACATCTTTTTTCACGAAACCGGCAAATACACGCCGCACGCTTTCAAGTTGGGCTACTCACGCATCACGTCATGGCAGAAATACCGAGCCTTTGCGGACGCTTGGAAACGTTCGCCGCGTCCTTTGTTTTCACTTCTTGAGCGGGCCCAAGCGGAACCGATTCGTGATTACGCGACCAAAGCACTGAAGAGCGACTTTCGAGCCGCGATTCGCGAAGTCGAGCCCGAATGGGTGGCACGATTGATGGGAAAACAGAGCGAAACGCTCGATACGTTTGCAGTCTGGATTCTCGATAATGTGCCGCGATTCGAGCAATCCAAGTTCACCGAGTTAGGGCTTCACGAACCTGTGTTGCGTTTATTTGACTCACCCTCCAACGTCGCTCGCACCTATGCAGCTAGCTACGCCCGCACCCATGCTCGCGATTTGCCGGTCGACGACCTGATTCGCTTGGCCAACAACTCCAGCAACGATGTGCGTCAATTAGCAAACGATCTACTCTCGGCGCGTGATCCCCGCACCGAAATCGGGCTGGATGCTTGGGGACAACTTCTTGACACTCGCTACGGAACTCAACTGGCGACCAAGGTTTTGCGAAAACACTTCGGTGCAAAGGAACTATCGCCTAGCTGGTTTGCTGAACGGTTGAAGTCCGCTCCAGGCCCCGCGTTTGTGTTTGCCACGGTGCGGTTGAGCGAACTCCATCCGCTGAAAAAACTGGGGACCACTTACTTTGTTGATTTGATCCAACAGGTCGATTCGCGTTCACCTGCGGGGTATGACGTCGCGAATTTCGTGTGTGAACAATTAGACAAGCTTGGTCCGAGCACGGTGGATCCCGCGTCGCTGCAACGGTTGCTGGTCAATCCATTGACGAGCAATGCGATTTGTCAGTGGGTCGACTCGGGGAAATTGAAACCATCGGTCTTTACCGCCGATTTCCTAAAGCGAATTGCATTTCATCCCACTTGGCAGAACGATCCTTGGATCGCGGAGCAGAAGAAGACCGTTTGGGGGCGAGAAATCGAGTTTGATGAAGCGTTGTCGCGGCAGGTGCTTGGTTGGCTCAGTGATGTGCGGGAATTTTCGCCTGAAGATCTTGGTTTCCAGTGGTTGATGCAGCTGGTCGAGCGAAGCGAACCGCGTTACCACGACTTTGCCGTGCACCAGATGACGCAAGCGTTTCTGCCCGCGGATTTCGCGCCGACGGACTCGGCTGCCGAGCAAGAGTCAGACACTGCGCAAGAGTCGGTTAAGCCCGAAAAGGATGCGGAAACGGAAATCAACGTTGATCTCGAAGGGGCATCCTTTGTCTTCACAGGCAAGTTGAAAACGATGACGCGAGGTGAGGCACAGGGCAAGGTCACTCAAGCCGCGGGAGCCAATTCGAGCACGGTCGGCAAGTCGCTCGATTATTTGGTGATCGGTGATGAGGGATCTCCTCTGTACGGCGAAGGCCGCAAAGGCAGCAAACAAGTCAAAGCGGAAAAATTGAATAACGATGGAGCCGCGATCCGCATCATTAGCGAGACTGCGTTTTTGCAAATGTTAGCGGGCGAGGTCCGCGAGTTCAGTGCCGACGCGGTTCAATCGGGATGCGAGTACCTGTGGTCATTAATGGTCGATTCGCCTGAGATCGATGCACCGCTGGCAAAATTTGCACGCACTTACATCCGCTACCATCATCCGGCAATCCGTTTGGCCGAGACGGATCGGCCCGTTGATCCCGGTGCAGAAATTCCTGAAGAATTTCTAACGTTCGATCGTTTTTTGCCGCTGTTCAAAGATCCTCGAACCGTGATTAGAGAGTTGGCACTTGAGTTTGCCAAATATGAGTTCAAACGCTGGTCACCGCCGATCGATGGTTTGGTCACGATGTGCGAATCGCCCTATCTCGAGGTGCGAGATTTCCTAGCCAAAGTGTTGACATGTGACGATTCGCCCGAGCATCGCCGCTATCGAGTCGATCCTGCCGTCTTGACTGCAGACGCAGTCTATAGTTTTTGTGAATCCAAAAACCGCGAAACGCGAAACCTGGGAATGCAATTGATCGATTTGCATCCACGGCTGAAATTGCCTGAGGAATTGTTTCGTTTGACCGAGAGCCCTGACCGAAGCGTGCGAGCGTTTGTGATTCGCACGTTTTGGTCGTTGTATCGCGATCGCGGGACCAAGCCAGACTGGAAACCGACCCCGCCTGCGGAATCAATCACGAAGAAGAAAAAAGCGAAAAACGAAACGCCCATTGAAGAGAAAATCGGCACGGGAGTGCCCGATCGGCCCGAGAACTTACCCGCCGATTCTCAACAGCTTCATGATCTGTTGCGGCGGATCCTGTTTGAAGTGCCGCCCGGACGTCCGGCTAAGGATAAAGAAACGGCGACCGATACGATGCGAAAACTACCACCGCTTCCGGCACGAAAGGCGAAATTAAACCTCGTCGATACGCTACGTGACGTGGCTTTGCAGGACGCGAGCTTTGCCGCTGAGATTTTGCCGCTGTTGAAAGAGTTCAAAGGTTCGCGAGGGAAGAGCGAACACGCCGCTTGTTTAGTCGCGATCACGAGAATCGAGTTTGGCCATGAATGAAAAATATTTGAGCTATCGCGGTGACATTCGTGCGATCGATTCGATGGCGAAGTCGATCGTGTTCGTGACTCTGCATCGCGAAAAAAACGCCACGTTCCTTTACCGACTTGATCCTGACAAAGCCGAACTTTCAGAGGTGCCGTTGCCGACCGGCGGTCACGCGCTGCTGGTCGACGGTGAGGATTGCTGGATCGCGGGTGATGATTCGAAAATCTATCACGTCGCAGGCAAAGCCAAGGTGGCTAAACCGCTCGCGGGCGGACTGCCACAGCACGCAACATCGCTGGCCTCGTTAAACGGGAATCGATTGGCGGCGATGTGTGGCGACAAAATCGTGGTGGTCGATCGAGCCAATGGCAAGCAGCGGCAAACGATCGAGTTGTCCGAGGACGCAACGACCATGGCGGCGGATCCCACGGGCGAGTGGTTGGCAGTCGGAACCGCAAAAGGAAATGTGTCGGTTTTCTATTGCGAAGGCGAATCAGACTTGCAAATCAGCGAGTCCGGTAAACTTCACGATGCAGCCGTGACATCGATTTTGTTCGAGCCTGATGAATTGCGTTTTTTGTCAGCGGGTGCGGATCAGAAGTTGTTGTTGACCCACGCTCGAGGCAAGTTGGAGCCTGAGGATCGTGGTCGCGGTGCGAGTCACAGCGATCATGTCACCTCGATGTTGCATGTGCCAGGCGAGCGGTTTATTACCACGGGCCGCGACAAGACTTGCAAGACCTGGACGCTCGTCGGAGCCACTCGTCCGGCGACGTTGTCCGATGGAGTGCCGAAGGTCATCGACAGTACGCTTGTCGAAATTCACGAGCGTCCCCACTTGGCGCTCGCGGGCGAAGACAACTCGATTCGCTTGTTTTTGATCGATGCGGGAGGGCGATTTGGTGCAGAGACTCATCGCTACCACGATGCGTACGCTCGCGCGACTCATCAATTTGCATCGCGAGATGTGGCGGATCGGGGCGAGGCAGTCCATGCACTGGCAAACTACGACGATTCACGTAGCGTCGAGATGCTTGCCGCTCATATCGGTAGCGAGTCGGATGCAAAGATTCGGTTACAGGCAACCGAGCTGCTCGCAAAATCAAAACATCCCCGCGTCCCCGGTCTGCTCGGCCCGCTGCTTCGCCATGACGATGAACACGTTCGCATGGCCGCTTTCGTTGGGCTGCGAGATTTGCGTGGCAAGACCGATCTGGGGCCGATTGAATTGGCCCTCAACGCCACGAAAGCGAACATCGGGATTGCTGCGGTCGAGGCACTGCAGCCGCTGGCAAAGAAAGACGATCTGGCGCGTCAGTTGCTAATCGGTGCGTTGGGCAAAGAGCCTGTTGAAGTCCGTCGGGCAGCCATCCTGCAACTCGAAAACGTGTTTGCCAAAAACACAGCGGAACCGACATTGATCGCTCTCAAAAGCGACAAGCCCGACGTCCGCCGCTTGGCGTTGGTGCGACTGTATCAACGCAAATTGCTCAGCGATTCACGCGTGCAGGCGGCGATCCGGCGAGCGGGTGACGACAGCGACGCCGATGTTCGCCGCACCGCGTTTCTCGTCTCCGTCTTGCAAAGCGAGAAACTAGCGTTGGCAGTGCGTCAGCAGGACAAAGATTTACATCGCCACCTGCACGAAATAGAGACGTTTGAGTTTGAAGTTGTCTCGTCGCCTGAGCCAGCGGCCGAAGGAGAGACGGATGCTGCATCCAAGGAGTCGTCCAGTGCGACAACCAAGCCGCCCGCGAAAGCCAAAAAGACAAAGGTAAAGCTAACGCCGCTGGACATTGCTCCGTTGTTGACGGCAATGAGTTCACGAGCGACCGACACCTGTTTGCTGGGAGCGTGTGCGCTCGCGGCTCTTGAAGACGCCCGAGCGTTCGCCACGTTATTGCAACTCAGTCGTGAACAGGATGCCGGCGTACGTGTCCATGTCTGCCGGGCCCTGCAATCGCTCGGCGACGAACGGGCGCTTCAGCGTTTGGAAACGTTGATCCAGGATCCCGCAGCCGAAGTACGGGATGCGGCCCTGACAGCGTTGATCGGTCTGCGGACGAACCATCCGTTGGACGCAGCCGAAGTGGGCTTGTCGAGCCAGTATCCGGATGTCCGTCGCCGCAGCCTGCAGACGCTCGTCACCGTGCTGCGTAGAACCAAATCCAGTGACGATACCGAGCGAGGTCAAGCGTTGATGCTGCGTGTGCTCAGCGACGTCGATCCGAAGGTGCGAGGGGAAGCGTTCAAAGCATCGTTGAATCTTGAGGTCGCGGGCAAGGGAGTCGAAACGCTTCGCTTCGTGCTGCGTAGTTCGCACGAAAGTGTGCGACGCGAAGTGTTGACTGAAGCGATGGCACAGGAAAAGGAAGACTGGGCCAGCGAACTGCTTTACGATCTGCTTTGCGATCCGAATGCTTCCATTCGCAGTGATGCCCTTGAGCACTTGCACGCGAAGAAGAATGGGCGTGATGTGGGCCCGCTGCGTGCCGCATTAAGCAGCCCCTACGCGGATTTACGAATCAACGCAATCGACAAGCTAGTCAAGCTGAAATCCAAAGAGGCCCAAGAGACTCTCGTCACCGCAATCGATGACCAAGAGAAAGTCGTTCGTACGACGGCGCTCAAAGCGATCATCGCGTCCGGAGCCCGTGACGTCCTTTATAAAGCCATGAACAGCTCGCATCTCGATGTGCGATTGGAAGCGGCTGCGGCGCGAGGAATTTACCGGGACCCAAAATCGGCGGCCCCTTTACTGGCGATCGCAACCGAACCGGAACCCGAAAAGAAAGAGGAAAAGGGGCCTTGGGAAGCCAATGTCTTGGCGGCACTTGCAGGGATGGCTCATTTGCAATCGCCCGATCATATCAAGCCACTCCTCGAATTAACGGCGAGTGAGTACGAAGCGATTCGCCGCGCGGCAGCCTTGGCGTTGGCGTACAGCATCAAACCCGACGATGCCAACGAGGTGTTGCCGCTGCTGCAACACGATGACGAGCATGTCAAATACCGTGCTGCGTTGGGATTAGCGTTGTGCCAGCAACCCATCGCCATGCCAATGGTCTTTTCCGAGCAAGCATCCGCGGTGCTGGATGAGAATGCGATATTGCTGGCAGCGTGTGCGTATGGCTCTGCCAGCGAGACTCGTCTGGCCGCGTTGTTAGATTCCAATAGCAGTTGGATTCGCAACGCCGCATTGTTCGTGCTGTTGTCGCGTGATTTTCGCGATCATGATGGTACCCCACGGCGTATTTTGTTCGCGCTCACCTGCCAACCTCCACGGTTGCGATTGTGGGCCGCTCGGGCACTCGAAGCATTTGGCAACGAGGCTGCCTACGGCGAAGTCATGTTGGGATTGCTGAATCAACGTGGCGAAAAAGACTCCGAAGACAACTGGAATATTTCCGCCGATGACATGTCGAAGCTCGTCGATGTGATGGCGTTTGGGGATCCAGGAATGGTAACCTTGTTGCATTCACTCGATGCGGAGCGGTTCGAGGATTGGCAATACACGTGGAAAGTGAATCAAGAAATTGTCGCAGATGAGATCGCCGAAGCGACGGCCAAACGTCTCGCGGCGGCAACGAAATTGCCGAAGACTTCGACCTCAGAAAGCGAATTGAAACAATTGGCCTTTGGCACTTATGTTGGATTGGTGCGGCAACAAAGTGGAGCGGGTGCGACGCGTTCGGGAAGAAGTGGCAAGCCAAGTTTCGGGATGACCGTGACTTCGATTCGCCAAGCCGCGGTTCGTCGTTTGGTCGAACTGGCATCCGAGAGCAAGGAGTTGTTGGCGGCAACCATACCGGTGATCGTTCAAGTCACTAGCGACTCGGTCGCAGACGTCCGGACATTGGCATTTGAAAAACTAGCCGACCTGGGGTTGGATGATGCGGCGCGTGCTGAAGCGGGGCTCGAAAGTGGTCATAACGATCTGGCCGTTTTGGGACTACAGTTGCTTTCCAAGGGTGATGACAAAAGCGGGCAAAAGATCCTTGCCGATGTTATCCTGCAGCGTGACGATAACTTGGCGATGGAGGTGGCGCGGTTGATGACCGAGCGGATCGGCCCCGCCGACGCTGCAGACACAATCCTAGAATCGCCTTATCAACCCGCACGCTATTGGTGTATTCAAGCGTTGGCAGCCGCTTGGGATAAAGATCCGGCGGTGAAGGAAAAATTGCGAGCAGCGACGCGATCGCGGTTCGATGACGTGCGGCTAAACGCTGCCAGCGAGCTCGCGACACAGCAGGATGCGGAAGCCTTCGATGCCCTTGTCCGTTTGCTGGGCGAATTCAAAGATCCGAGTTGGCAATCCAGCGTGATCGGTTCAATCGTGAAATTGGGAGATCCACGCAGCAGTGCGGCAATTTTGGACCGGATGGAAAACGATCCTGAAAAAACAGCGAACACGAACGCACTTTTGGGTGCACTTGGGCAACTGCGTGACCCCACGATTGTCCCGCGGTTGCTGGATTTTTTGACGGACAAACTGTGGAAGAAACAAGGTCTCGCCGCCGTGGAACGGATCAGCGGGTTTGACCAACCGATCGAAGATACGGAGGACGAGCCTCTTGATCGACGCTGGATGCAGCGTCAATTTCCACGGCATGACGGAGTGCTCTCCGACTTAATTGCGAAAGTTGGGGAGCTTGATCTGTGGAAGGATTGGATGCGTCTGATTCCTGCTGCACGTTGGTCCCTTAGTGATGCGGTCGATCCTGTGCTGGCGACGCTAACGGTCCATCCGGATGCCTCGCTACGGCACGCGGTGACCGAAGCGATTGGTTGGCGGCTAAAATACCGAAAGGGACCGAGCCAGACGCTTGTGACGCTGCTGGAACACCGCGATCCGATCATGCAGTTCCTGGCGTCCGAGGGGCTAGCACGCGCAGGAATGCCCAACGGCGTCAACGTGTTGTTGTCCGCTGTGGAATTAATGAGCGACTTGTATTTGCGGCAACGTGCGGTCGCGGCTTTGGGGGAGTTGTCGGACGAGCGTGCTTGGGATGTGCTGCTGCGAATCGCCAGCGACAATGTCCACGCCTTGCAACAAACCGCAGCCGAAGCGATCGGGCATCTCGGCACAACCGAGCGATCCGATGAAATTCTAAAACTGCTCTCTCGGTTGGCATCCAGCGGCGGTACGGTCTCCTACGGTGCCGTGATTGGACTGCGTTGGCTGAACACGCCGAGTGGTTGGAGCGTCATTCGGAAACGGGTGCGTGAGCGAGTTGGCGACGTTGCGGGGGCGATTGAACAACTGGGGTATAACGACGCACCAGAAACACGTGACTTGTTGCTCTCGCTTCTGAGCACAGGCTCGTACAAGGAAGTCGCTTATGTTGCCGCGCGTCGTTTGTTTGGCGATGAGTCGCTCGAGCCCGATTACGCTTTGGTCAAAGCCGACTACACACTGGAAGAGGACGAAGACGAGTTTCACTGCTTAAAACGGATTTGCGAATCAGGGGCTCCAGATCGAATCTTTGAATTGCTGGTGACGCCGAGTACGTCCGTACGCGAACAACTCGCGACCCACTTGTTGAGTCTCGAACCTTTGCCGGTCGACGCGGCCGCCAACGCGATCGAGTCACAGCATCCTGGGACCGTCGATGTTGCCAGTCATGTACTGGGCCGATCCGCTGATAAATCGCATGCCGGTGCGGTCAAAGCCCCGCTTTCTGGATGGTTGGAAAAGTGGGACGAATGTCGCGAGAAAGATCGTCGCGGGGGTGCGGCGGAAGCGGGATTCGCGATCGACGAGATCACCGAAGCGATGGTTCGTCTAGCTTGGGCGGCAGGGCGTTTCGGGACTCTCAAGAAGGAATTGATTGCGTTGGCATCGACTAACATGGACGATGTCGTGTTTGTACCGATCCGATTAACCGCACTAGAATCGCTCGCAAATTCCAAGCTTACGAAGGCCGACTTAGACGCCATTGCGGTGATGGTGTCAGACCACGACACGGCGATCCGGCACATGGCCGCTCGATTGATCACTCAGTCGGATCCCAAACGGGGTGCTGGGCTGGCTGAACAGATGCTTTCAGACCGTGTCCTGTTCAACGAATTGGCGACGGTCGACGGTGTAGATGTGACGTCCGCGGTTAGCGTGGGCGTCGCGAACGTCCATTACCAACCGGTGGTGCTTCCCAAAGCAATCGCGGACGCGGACGTCACGATGCTTGCATCGGTGGCAACGAGTGCCGAGTTGGCAGAGACGGCAAGGTTGGGAGCAATCGAGGGACTCGCCAAAATGGGCTCGCTGGATGCAAACTCGCGTTTGGTGGAAGTCGCAAAAGACGAGTCGAACAGCGAGGAATTGCGTAAGGCAGCGTGGCGAGGGTTGCGACGAGCCAAGCGACAAATGGCGAAGTAACAACTGGACTTAGCAGCAGCTTATCGACCTCAACCAACAGTACCTTTTGCGAGTGCAGCAAACCTTCCGCGGGGAAACCCTCCCCAAAACAAGAGACGTTCAAAATGACTAACGAAACGACAAACAGCGAAGGCGAACCCGAACGCTCGTTTACCGAAGTGCCTGTTTCGTATGCGGGACAAAGCCGGATGGTTGCGGACGCCGGGACGCCTCGATTGGCACTGTTTGGGAATTTGCAACGAGACCCGGTTTCGCTAGACGCAATTGTCCGTGATCCGCTACGTTTTCGCGAGGCGTTGTCGGCCCTCTACAGCATCGTCGGCAGCGACTATCGCTACGTCCCCAAAGATCGCACGGCGTACAATGCCTATCGCCGGATGCGAAACGAGTCAGCGAACCTAAACGCTTGGCAGGCACAACACGCCTACTTCAATTGGCTCAGCCGCAATGATCCGTTAGCTTGCCTGATCCTTGATCCGGTGATCAGCGTCCACCCGGACAAGATTTTCTTTGAAGTCTTTAGCAAAGACGAAGGCTCGTATGCAAACTTGTCGATTTCGCTAGATGCGTTTGATCTGCAAAGTGATCCGGTATGTGGAACAACCAATATTGATTTTAGTGAAACGCTGTTTGACAGTATCCAGCGATTTCGCAGCTATCGGGAAACACGGCTGACCATTGCTCAGGAAGCGGTCAAGATCGCAACCGATGACCACGAAGTGCTGGAAAAGCAAATCAAGATTCCCGATTCATGGCTGCGTGGCTTCCTACAAGTGCAGTCGGCAACGATGCTGCCGACCGACGCCTTCAAATTATCGGCGATTGATTTGTACAACGTGCTGCGTCATCTACGCATGCATGCGGACAGCAAAGGCAAACGACGCGGATTGCGTGTCGAATTAGTCCCTGGCGAGCGACCTCGGATTGTCCTGGAGCCCTGGGAAACGTTGATCGAAACCTCGGCTGAAATCTACCAAGGCCGGCAAGCCAAAGTGATTCGCTTGTGGGGCCGAAGACGATTGATGTTGTTGAGCCGGATGTTGCCGATCGTCGATGAGGTTGAGGTCTTTACGATGGGAAGCGGGCTGCCAAGCTTTTGGATCCTGCGTGCCGGCGCGATCACGATGACGTTGGGAATGACGGGATTCACAGCGGCGAATTGGTCGTCCGCCGTGAACTTTGATCTTCTGCTGCCACGTAAAACGCAAGACAGCAAGCCGCTGGAGAAAATCGTCAAGTATTTGTCGCACGAATGGTTTGCCGATCGGGACGCGTTAAGCAAAGCAACGAAATTAAAAGGAGTCGAATTGGTCGAGCCGTTGCAGCTTGGGTGTCAGTACGGACAACTGATGTACGACATGCCAAGCGAGCGATTTCGGTTGCGACCGTTGACGGGCCAACCTTTGGACTTGGACCGTTTGGAATTTCGCAATTCGCGGGAAAAATTGGCTTATGACTTGGTGCATCGTAAGGATGCGGTATCGATCACGACCGAGAATCGGATTCACGGTTCCGGCCTGGAAATCATCGGCAAAGCGGTCGTCAAAGAAGACAAGCGAGAGTATCGACCTCAAATGTTGATCACCGACGAAGGGTTCGTCAGCAGAGCGGAATGCACGTGCAATACGTTTCGTCAACAAGGACTCAAGGCGGGACCATGCACGTGTCTGATTTCATTGCGACTCGCCCATGCAATCCGAGAACGCAAGCGACGCGAGGGAGGGCGCAGCGAGAAAACGATTTTAGTCGAAACACGTTCTTTCAGTCGTCGACGCAAGGATTACGAAGAGGTTTATCAATTGTCGCTCGACCGCAAAAAACTGAAAATTCGCTGGGGACACGCGGGCGAGAATTTGCGACTGCAACAATTTCAATTTGCATCCGTTGATGATGCAAGATCCGATTACTTTGGACGCGTCCATCGATTGAAAGAGGGCGGGTTCTTGGACGCGTCTGAATAACATCCCCGAAATCGCTTTGGTATTTTTGTGTAGTGCATTGACGGTCGCGGGGCAACCGATGCCAGAGGCCAGGCGGCGACGCCACCCCAATAGGAACACGCCATGACGAGCAGAACGACGGACTTAGTGACGATTTTTCGCGGCATCGAACAAGCCGGCAGCATCAATGCCTATGTCGATTCACAGCTGCGAGAACGCGGCTTCATGGTCGAGCGACGTGCGACTGACAACATGTCTGCGCGCGAGTTGGCTCGTTACAAGAAGGAACTCAAGACCGAAGCGGCCGAGAAGCGAACGCTCTACCGTGATGCATGGCGAGCCTACAAAACTGAAAACATTGTCTTTCTTGGCGAAGGTGTGTTTTGGAACGATGCACTGGACTATGACAAATGGGACTTAGAACAGGCCGAAGCACGCGCAGCGGAAAATGAGCTTCCACCGTTGGATAAACCAAAACAGTTAGCCGAGGCGTTGGAGTTGTCGATCGCGGAACTTCGCTGGCTGGTTTATCACCGCGAAGTCGCTACGAAACTGCACTATTGCCGATTTACAATTCCCAAACGCGATGGCAGCGAACGAGCCATCTGGGCACCGATGCCGAAGTTAAAGCAAGCACAACACTGGGTACTTCGCAACGTTGTCGAACGGTTGCTGGTTCATGGCGCTGCACACGGTTTCTTGCCTGGCCGATCGATTATGACCAATGCGTCGCAGCACACAGATTCGCGGATGATTATCAAACTTGACATCAAAGATTTCTTTCCGACCGTGACCTTCCCGCGTGTCAAAGGGATCTTTCGTCATGCAGGTTACCGCGAGCAGATTGCAACGTTGTTGGCTCTGCTTTGCACTGAATCACCACGGCAAATGGTGGTCGAAGACGGCAGGACGTTCTACGTTTCTTTGGGGCCAAGATGTTTGCCGCAAGGGGCACCGACAAGTCCCGGCTTGTCGAATGTCATTTGTCTGAAGATGGACCGCCGGATCGCGGGATTGGCAAAACGGTATGGTTGGCGTTACACACGCTACGCCGACGACATCACGCTCAGCATGCCGGCATCCACGAAAGGCGATTTGAATCCAGCCACAATGATCGGACTGATCAAGCGAATTGTTGCAGACGAAGGGTTCCGCGTGCATCCCGAGAAAACTCGCATCATTCGCAAGGGAGGGCGACAATCGGTGACGGGGTTGGTCGTCAACGGAGATGCACCCCCGCGTGTGCCTCGCAAGACACGTCGGATGCTGCGGGCAGCGATGCACAACCATGCCAATGGCAAACCACTACACGAAGGTGAAACCGTCAGCACGCTGCAAGGCTACATCGCCTACATCGGACAATCGGATCCAGCGCAGGCAAAGAAGTTAACGGAGCAATTGATTCAGTAGATCGGATGCCGCGCACAACGATGACAGTGGCCTCGTTTTCATGTAGCGAAACTCGCGGAGAGTTTCGTCCGGCACTCGCATCCCCCAAGGTTCCTTCAACTATATCGGCGAAACTTCTTGGTATTTGCCTGGACCGTCGGTTCCGCATCCACCGTCATTGCGGGAATGCCAAGTGTTTTACCTGGGTGAAGTAACTACCCATCAAACACTTCCCCACAGGATTGCTGCCGCCGCTCCGCGGCTTTGTGTATTGTTGCGTATTGTTTCTGCGGCCTTACGCCCGCAGCTAAGTGCTGCCGCCGCTCGCCGCGGCTACAAAACTTAATCGCGAAGCGAGGTGGCACTTAGCCATGGGCGTCAGCCCATGGTCTACGGTGACAACGAAACGGAGAGCCGCGAAAGCGGCGGCAGCACTTAACCATGGTGCTCGTCCTCAAACAAATGCTCAGCTCGGAAATGAATATCGTGCCGTTTCAGAAAGTCGACGTACTCTTCCCGGAACGTGATCGTCCGGTGATGCTCTTCTTGATTTTGAATATAGGCTCGTACCTTCGGAATACGTGAATAACTAACCGTGAAGGCTCCATCCCCCTTCTGCCATTCAAAAGTGCGTTTAACTTCGGGCTGCTCATTCATCCAACGCGACGAATTGGCTTTGACGTCGCGTATAACGTCCGACACCGCCAACGTTGGCGAAAGTTGAGCGAGAATGTGGACATGGTCTTCAACGCCACCGATTTGGACCAACCGTCCGTTTTTCCCCCGGAGGGTGCCGCCAATGTATTCGTAGAGTCGATCACGAATCTCGGCGACGATGGAGCGATTGCGGTATTTGGTCGCGTAGACAATGTGATATGTCAATTGCGTGTAACTACCCATCAAACACCTCCCTACAGGATTGCTGCCGCCGCTCCGCGGCTTTGTGTATTGTTGCGTATTGTTTCTGCGGGCTTACGCCTGCAGCTAAGTGCTGCCGCCGCTCGCCGCGGCTAATTAGTTGAATCGCGGAGCGATGTCGGCACTTAGCCATGGGCGTAAGCCCATGGTTTACGGTAACAGCGAAACCGAGAGCCGCGGAGCGGCGGCAGCATTTAACCAGCATACCCGCCGCAAACACCATCCAAGAATTCCAAACGCAGTCATCTGACTGCTATCTGCCTGCAGTCGATCGACTGCACTTGTCCGCCCACTGCGGATTACGAATCTCCCTAAGTCCTTTGCTGCAGACAGGATGCGACTTTCTTTAACGGCTTGGCATGGGGTTTGTTTAAGGAGGTGGGAGCACAACGATTTTCCTTCCTTCACTTGGGCGGACTCAGGCCATGTCAGAAGCAAACTTTCACACGATCGATTCCTCGTTTCCCTCGTCCAGCGGTGGGGATGCGTTGCAAAATGAGCCGGTGATATTGGCGCGAGAAGCACGCAGCCAAACATCGTTCTTGGAAAACTTTCTCAATCGCTTCTTTCAAGAAAAGAACATCAAGTGGATGCTCGTGATGGGAGCCGCGATCGTGTTCGGTTCCTCCTTGATGCTGGTTACCAAGGCGTGGCCCGATTGGACGTTGACGCTCAAGTACCTGACAATTTTGGCCTACACTGGCGTCGTCTTTGTCGCTGGCAATGTTGCTCGCAAGCGTTTGCAACTCAATGCGACCTACCGAGTCCTGTACTCGTTGACGCTACTGCTGCTGCCAGTTTGTTTTCTCGCGTTGACATGGTTGTCACCGGGGACGGCGATGCAAGAAGGTTGGCAAGTGGTTGAGTTTGCGATGCTACTGTTGCCGGCGACGGGATTGCTGTGGTTCGCATCGAGCCGCATTCTGGACCATTTCCTGCGGGGACGACAAACCACTTTCTTGATCAGCTTTTGCGTTCTCTGTGTTGCCGGAGCGATCCCAAGCGTCTCGACGCCGATTGCCGCAATGATATTCACCGCCGCATGTTGGTTGGTGTTCACGGCGGGAGTCCTGAAAGTCAATCGGCATACATTCTGGTTAGCCGAAACTCATCAGCTACCTCGCGTTTTTGGCTTTCTGCCAATCGTGATGTTGGGACTACAATTTGTCGTTCTCGTTGGCACCAAAACAGTGACGGCGATCCCGATTCAGTGGATTGGTTTTGGTTGTGTGTTGGTCGCCGCCACGGTCTTAATGACAACGCGAACCGTGGCGAATGTGTTTCGTCAGCGAACCGGCGACCTTGTTCGCCCGTTGCCTTGGCCAATTATCACGCCGCTATTCTGCGGGCTGATTCTGACCATTCTTGGCGTTGTTTTGTCCTTCTACGGATTTTCCTATGTTGGCGAAACTTCCTACGCAGTGATTCCCACATCGATTGTTGCTGCAATCTTGATGGCGGCGACGGCGAAAGACACTCGCCACTCTGGTTTCGTTTGGATCAGTTTGTTTTTCGTGACAATCGCTTATCAATGTTGCCCAGCGTTGTTTGCGGACATTGTGCAAACGCTTCGTAGCACCACCGCCGAGGCACTGAAACAAGAGCGAGTGCCGATCACACTTTATGGTATTACCTATTTGCCACTTCTTGGCTTGCTGACCGCAGCAAGTTATCGCTTTCGCAAACTAGGACAAGTTGAATTCAGTAAACCCATTCAGCACTTCGTGACCTTGGTCGCCGTGTTCTTGTGTGCGATTGCGACAAGCGACATCGTGTGGGGGGCGTTTGCATCACCGTTTTTAGTCTCGCTAGCCAACGTGGTTGCGTTCGGTGTGTTTGCCATTGCCTTTGCTGACCGTCGCTACGTGATTGTTTCGCTTGGCTGTGGAATGGTTAGTTGCGTCGCGGCAATTCCCGCACTCAATGGAATGCAATGGATCGACGTGTCGCCAATTTGGATTCCCACGCTAATGGCCGCAGCGGCAGCATTGATGACGGCGACGCGTATTCCCGATTCCATTTTGAACCGCATCCCGGTGGCCGGGACTGGATCGTGGATGGTCCAGCGATCCGACGGCAGCGATCGTAATCTGACCCAAGTCATGGGCTGCTTTCTTGCCGCGATCGTTTCCTTCGTTTGGGTGTGTGATTCGATCGTCCACTTTGTCGAACCGATGTCACAGGCGTCGCTTATGACATTCGGATTATTGATGGCTGCGTTTGTGTTGTACACGCTGCGAAATCCTCAGTACCACTCGGGATTGTGTGTCTGGATGTTGGTCAGCTACGCGGCCGTGCGTTGGGCGGCAGGACTTGGCATCTCGATCGCTGACGGTTTGATGTACACGACCTATCTTTCGATTGCAATCTCCAGTGTCGCGTATCTCTTTTTACGGGGGACTCGATCGATTTCAAAAGCGACCTCGATCGGGTCGCTACGAAATACGCTTGGTTTTGATGCCGAGCGGTTCTCAACCGTTTCGAGTTCTCGCCCCTCTTCGTCTGGCTGGATGCGACGGGCACAAGCTTTCGTTGTGCCAATTTTTGACCTGAGTTTTGTTGCCCTGTCGTGTCTAGTCATTGCGGTTCACGTTCCGTTGTTGTTGAAAGCCCACTTGGTGCTGCTGGGGAATCCAACGGCGGCAATGGGAACGATAGAGCTTTCGACGGTGTTGGTGAGTCTGTGGTTGTTAGCGGTTGCCGTGATCCAACGCAGCCGATTGGCGTCAGGTTTGGCGAGCATGATCTTGCCGCTGGTCGCCACCGCTGTCCTGATTTCGTCAGGGCTAAATTCCCCACTGGTTGCGTTGCCTGTAGTATGGGCGATCGTGCAAGCCATTTTGTGGATGTCAGCCTCCTATATTTCCAACGGTACCTCACCATCACCGGTGGCAAAGGTCATCCAAGGGGTCAGTGTCGGTTGGTTGTTCGCACTGCTTGTAGCCTCTTGCATGTCGTTTGACGTGACCGCACGACTTGTCGGTTTGATCACCCTGCCCGTGTTGTGGATGCAATTCCGTACACATCAGGAGCGAGCGATTTCAAGCTTGGTGGCGATTGTCGCAAACGTTCATGTCTTGCTCGCCGCCGCAGCTCTGGCCGGGTGTCGCGGTTGGGTGATACCAAGCATGATGCATGGATCCATCGCGGTCGCATTGCCGTTTGTCTTTGTGACGGCGGCGATCAGTGTCATCCTATTTGATCGAGCCTTTCAGAAACTCGACTCCAGCCCGTGTCGTGATTGGGCATTAGCACTGCGTGTCGGGATGATGATCCTTGCATTGCTGTCGTTCACGAAGATGCACTTTGACGTCGTCCAAATCGGGGCGATGACGATCGGGTTTGCCATTGTCGCAGTCGCGGAAGTGTTGCAAGCGATTCGTCGTCAACAAGAGTTCCGAGTTTGGGGAGCTTGCATCGTTGCTGCGACTTTGGCTTTGTTCCTGTTTCACGAGGGCGTGATCACGGTCGGTGCCGGAATCAGCCAATTGGTAATGTCGGCGATCGCGATTACGGCGTTAACAATGGATCATCTCGCCGCGAACAAAACGCGATGGGAGATCACTCGCCGACCGATGCGGTTGATAGGGCAAACGTTGCCTGCCGTGGTTGCCGTGCTTGCAGCGGCCCGAGAGATCTCAGGGGTGTTTGATGAGTCATCGACGGCACTGAATGTGATGTCGTTGATGTTGGCGGCAGCCGTCTACTTTCAACAATCGATCGTCAAACGCCAACGCGGCTTTGCGATCGCAGCAGCAGTCATCGTCAACGTCGCACTGATGTTGCTGTGGAGAGTGCTGGGCTGGACCGCTCCGGAATTCTACATGGTGCCGTTTGGTTTGTCGGTACTGGGCGGAGTGGAATTACTCAAACGCGAGCTGCCTGCCGCGTCACACGATCCGCTGCGTTACATCGGAGCATTGATCATTTTGGTTTCGCCGTTGTTCGACGTGCTGGGAGGTAGCTGGGGACACATGTTCGCACTGATGGTGCTGAGTGTGTTGGTGATCTTGGCTGCGATCGGATTGCGTCTTCGCTCGTTGATGTACGCCGGTTCGGCATTCTTGATTGCGGACTTGGTGGCCATGGTGATTCGATCGACGATGGATCACCCCAGTTTGCTGTGGATCTGCGGTGTCGCGTTGGGTGCGGCCGTGATCGCACTGGCTGCTTTCTGTGAAAACCATCGCGAGAATTTGATCTCGCGAATTCGTGTCTTGTCGTCGGAATTGGCGACTTGGAATTAGTGGTTCGATCGTAGTGCAGCCCCCGTAGTGGACGAGGCTACGAGTCCCGTCCCAAACCAATTCACAAGGACTCGTTGCCTCGTTCACTACCAATTCACGAGGACTCGTTGCCTCGTCCACTACGGATGCCTAGGTCGGCTCGCCCAAGGGCCGACTTCACTTTTGTTTTGTTTCTTCAACTCCTTAAAAATGGAAATTACCATGAATTGGTTAAGTCAATTTAGTTTGGTCATGCGTTCGAGCGTCACGTCCCTGAAAGAAAAGATCGAAGATCCCGAGCGGATGCTGCATCAATTGGTGATCGACATGGAAGAGGAACTCGACCGCATTCGATCGAGTGTGGCAGAGGCGGTGGCCGATGAGATTCAAATGCGACGACGTGCCGAGCGAGAGCGTGCCGATGTCGAGGTATGGATGCTGCGTGCGAGCACCGCGATGAAGCGGGGAGACGAGTCGGCTGCCAAATCGGCCCTCGCTCAGAAGATGGCCGCCGCTGATCGAGCGGATCGCTACAGCGGCGATCATGAACGGCAACGAACCGAAGTGGAGAAGTTGCAAGAGAGTGTCCGCGACTTGGAAGACAAAATCCGCCAAGCCAAACAGAAGAAGACATTGTTGGCGGCACGAATGGCGAGGGCCTCGTCGGCTCAAAAGATCAACGCGACACTCGATCGATCGCATCGCCAATCGGCGTTCGCTCAGTTCAATCGTTTCGAAGAGAAAGTTGACCGCGAGGAAGCGATGAGTCAAGCGTGGGAGCGAATGGATGGAAAGGATCCTGATGCCGACGAGTTGGAGCGACAATTCGAGCGAGCAGAACGCGAAGAACGAGTCGCGGCCGAATTGGAAGCGTTGAAGAATCAAGTCTCGTCCGAGAAACCATAATGAACGCGGCACGAAAACTCTGCATCGCGTTATGGGAGGTCGTGGTGGGATGGTATCGCGTGGATCGGATCCGCGTTTCTCCCACCGCGGGCCGATTGCTATCGCTGAAAGTGGGCGATCGCGTGGTGTTAAAAGGAGAGCTATTCAAGGTGACGCAGCGACAATTGGGCGACGCTGCCGATGAGGTGACGTACGTTTTGAGTCATCCCGATGGGGATGCAGAGTTGCGGATCACTCGAAACGGCCATGACTTCGACAAGCACGCCGAACTGTGGTTCTTGGATCAGTGCGAAGGAGTTGCGGAGGATGAGTTGGTGGTGCTTTGAAAGTGAGTCGGGCGGCCGCGACCCTGCCGAATTCGAGGTATGATTGAGCCAAGCATCACTCGTCACTCTTTTTTCGTTTGTTCTTCGGTTCGTTTTCGCCCATGTTGCCTCAGATCGAACTCTTCTGTATCGGCTTTGCGGCTGTCGTGGACACCGTATTGCTGTTGATCGTATTGGAGCGGATCAATCGGCCGTTGACGGCGATTTGGCTGAAATGGGCATTGGCCGGAGCGACGTTGTGGCACGTCGGCGCGTTTCTGCATACGTTGCTGCGAGACACGATCGGTGCGACCGCGATGGCGGTCGACGCGATGTGCATGACCACGATGGTAACGGGAATGTTGCTATTGAATTGCAGTATTTTGCACGCGGGGTTGCGGATCCATCATACCGGCGGCGAATCTCGGCCGCGTCGCGACCTTCGCTACATCTTCGTCTACACGCCGGTGCTTTTGATCATTCCTATCGCGATCGGGATTGTGCAAAGCGGCACGCGTGATTTCATCGAATCAACGCGTCCGTTTCATCTGCCGTTTCTGGTGTGGTTGTCGGCGGCAAATCTGACCGCAGCTTGGTTGTTCATCAAAAATCGCAGCCGGCTCGAACAAGTGGCTCGGGGTGCCAGCTCGTTTTTGGTCAAATTCTCGGTCGGTTTGATCACCGTCACCGGGTTGGTCGGCGTTTACATTCTGGTCGCTCAGAAGACACGTTTTGAGCCTCCCTTCCGCTTGCTGACCAATCTGTCGCCGCTGGCCCCCACGTTGGTTTTCGCATGGTACCTAGTGCGCCGACGATTGTTGCCGATGGTGTTTGAGCGGACGCTTGTTTACGGCGCGATTCTGCTATCGATTTTTTACCTGCATCGATTGACGATCTCACCGATGATGAGCTCGTTCAGCAAAGAGTTCCACTTCGACTTTGTGGTACTCGAAACGCTGGTCGTGGTCGCCCTGGTATTGGCGTACCAACCGCTGCGAAGTCGTTTTCGCGAAGGGCTGCGGTACTTTGTAGGTTTGGACGTGGTCAAAGTCCGCGATGCGGCCCGTCAATTATCAGTCGAGTTGTCGCGTCGTGCCGACGACGAGATCGAGTCGTTATCGGAGTGGTTTACCGAGCGAATCTTGCAGACGTTCAATTTGCGGTTCGCAAAATTGTGCTTTATCGAGATAAAGCCGTCGACGGATCACAGTGAATCAAGCGAGATACACGAAGCGAGCTCGATTGTTAAAGTGGCGAACGAGCAAACACGTGACATCATTCGCGAACGACTGGCTGCAAATGAGGTGCTGTCGTTGTGCGGCAAGCTCGACGATTGCCCCGATCGCTGGATCGAGTGCTCGGGGCCTCATGAATCCGACGTATGCGATTGGATGCGTGAAGCTGACTTGACGGCTGTATTCCGAGTTCACTATCGCGACGTGGACGGCTATTTGATGCTCGGATCGCTTCGTACCGGCGAACTCTTGTCGAACGAACAACTCAGTACGATTTCGCTATTAGTGGACCAATTTGCCGCAACGATTCAAAACCGAATTTTGGAACAAGCTCGCCAATCCGCCGAACGCCGTGCGGTGCAACAAGAGAAATTGTCGACCCTGGGATTGATGGCAGGTTCGCTGGCGCACGAACTAAGAAATCCACTCTCCTCGATTCGTACCATCGCGACCTTGATGAAAGAAGATCTCGATGCGGAAAGCGGAGTGCATCGCGACATTGATTTGATTGTTTCGGAAATTGATCGACTGACAGCGACGACTCAGCGATTACTCGATTTCTCAAAGCCGAGCGATTCTCAACACGTTGGGGTAAAACCCGATGTGGTGATTCAGCGGTTGCTTTCAATCCTCGGACATCTCGCCCGGCAACATGGAGTGACGTTGACGACTGATTTGCAATTGGGGCCGGCTCGAATCGAATCCACCGATGCCGGGTTTAGTGAAATCATGTTCAATTTGATTAAAAACGCGATCGAAGCGGTGCGGGGGATGTCCAATGGCGAGGTGACGATTACAACTTCGCTCGGTTCGCCCGGGATCAATGCAACTTCGATCGACCCAACTTCCCCCAACTCGACTGCCACCGCATCCGATCCGTCACCAGCCCCCTTTGCATCAATCGTGGTCGCGGACAATGGGCCTGGAATTGACCGCGAAGTTCAAGAGCATTTGTTTGAACCGTTTGTGACCGGAAAAACCGATGGCACCGGGCTTGGGCTTTACCTGGTTGGCCAGCGAGTGAGAGAATTATCAGGAAAAATATCGCACACCAGCGATTCTACGGGCTCTGTATTCAAAGTGCAGTTACCACTAGCAACCGACGAAAAACCACTCGCGATTCCACAGGCAGATTTGACATGAAGATTTTGGTCGTGGATGACGAACCGGCGGCTCGCTATGCGCTGACCAAGGCGCTCAGATCCGAAGGGCGACAGTTGCTCGAGGCCGATAACGGCGAAGCAGCACTGTCGATCATTCGCACGGATGCACCCGACCTGGTTTTCTTGGACTTGAATATGCCAACGCATGACGGCATGTTCGTTTTACAGTCGCTGCAGCAAGATGCCGCCACGGTGACGCCCGAGATCATTGTCGTAACGGCAAACAACGAAGTCAGTTTGGCGGTACAGTGTGTTCACCTCGGCGCGACCGACTTTGTCACCAAACCATACGATGTTCAGCATGTTCGCTCGATGGCCACACGTTCGCAGCAACGGGTTGTATTGCAGCAGAAAGTACAGGATCTTGAAAACGGCAGTGAATCGGTTCAGTTCGGTCAATTGCTAGGTACGAGCCGACCGATGCGAACCCTGTTTTCGCAAATCGACAAGGCGGCGAAGACCTCGCTGCCTGTTTTGATTCGAGGCGAAAGTGGTACGGGAAAAGAGCTGGTCGCCCGCGAGTTGCATGCACGAAGTAATCGAGCGAGCAAGCCATTCATTGCCGTGAACACCGCCGCGATTGCGGCATCGCTGGCCGAGAGCGAACTATTTGGACACGTCAAAGGGGCGTTCACTGGCGCCGATCACAATCGCGATGGCGTGTTCCGGCAAGCGGACGGAGGCACATTGTTTTTGGACGAAATTGGCGATATGCCTGCCGCAGTGCAAACGCGTCTGTTGCGAGTATTGCAGGAAGGGATCGTACAACCGGTCGGCACCGAGCAAGGGGTCAAGGTCGATGTTCGTGTGATCAGTGCGACTCATCAAAATCTCGAAGCGGCGATCGAAGACAAAGTGTTTCGCCAGGATTTGTATTTTCGGCTGAAGGGAATCGAACTATTTATCCCCCCGCTTCGTTCACGCCATGAAGACATACTGCTATTAGCGAACCGGTTTCTGCCGCCCGACGTGACAATATCTGACGAAGCGATCTCGGCATTGCTGCAACATGTGTGGCCCGGGAATGTACGTGAGCTGCAGCAATTGGTGCATGCGTCGGCGGCGTTGTGCGAAGAGCATCGGGTGACGCGATGCGACCTCGGTTTGAGCCTCGATCGCAACGCGAGTGACGAGGTTCCGTTTGAGCGGTACCTCGATCTACCGCTGACTGAAGCGAGGACGCAGTTGGTCGAAGATTTTGAGCGACTGGCGATTGTGCGTGCGCTGGAAACCGAGTCGCATAACGTTAGTGCGGCAGCGCGGCGGCTTGGCATTCACCGCCAAAGCCTGCAGCAAAAAATGAAAGCGTTAGAGATCCAATAGATGTGGGATAGGCTAGGGAGTCTCGGATTCGAGACATACCAATTGTTCATGGCGTTTGGTGCCTTTATCGACTCCCACTCGCAAGAACATCTGGCTATCGGCCACCGCGGGACTCGCGTACGCATCGTCGCCCAGCTTATTGGTGGAAATCAACTTGAAAGAGTTGTTTTCATTTTTGAAGACAAACGTTTCACCGCTTAAATTGGAAACGTACACCACGTCGTTGCAAACGATTGGTGATGCACTGAACTTGCCGCCCAAACGCTCTCTCCAAGCCACGTCACCGGTATCGGCGTTCCAGCAATAGGCCACGCCATCATCGCTGACGGCGAACAGATGACCGTCGTTCAACACCAGCGAGGGTTCGTAGACTTTGGTACGAACGGACCAGATTTTTTCTCCGCCATCGGAAAGACACACCGTTTCTTTATCAGGGTAGCCACCACTGGCAAAGATTCGATTCTTCGACGTGATCACGGTGCCGCAAGTCGCTTCGGCGGTACAGGGAGTGCTCCACAGTTTTTTACCGCTGGCAGGATCAAAGCTTGCCACCGCGTCACAGCCACTGATTAACAATTGGTCGCGTCCGCCCACGTTTGCGACCGTGGGACTCGAGTAACTGCTGATATTTCCGCGAGCCACTCGCCAGGCGATCTCGCCACTTTCGCCATCGACCGCCGCCAAATACCCGCCACCCATATTGTCAGCGGCAAAAATCACCAGCGACTTGTAGAGAACCGGCGAAGGAGCGTAGCCAAACTTGGAAACAAATTTGCCGATTTCACGTTGCCAAATGACGTTGCCATCCAAATCGAGTGCCGAGGCAACGATGGCATCGGAATTTAAAAACGCGGTATAGAGCCGGACGCCGTCGCACGCCAAAGTGCCGTTGGCGTGCGTCGCTTTGTGGTGCACCGCTCGTTCCGAAGGAAAGCCGCCGGTATGCACGTCGGTGGTCCATTTGGGATTGCCCGTCGCACGATCAAAGGCAAGCACCTGTTGTTTTTGTTGGTCTTGGATTGCGGTGGCTAAATAAATCGAATCCGCCACGACGATAGGCGAACTGTGGCCGCGCCCCGGGACCTCGGTTCGCCAGACAACATTTTTCTCGTCGCTCCACTGCGTCAATAACGGTTGATCGGGAACGATGCCATCACGCTGCGGACCACGCCACGCAGGCCATGGAAGCAACGTGTCATCGGTGGCGACATCAACGATCTTGACGTTTGACTTTGCTGCGGAGATTTCCTCGACCGGATTTTTGCGTCCACAGCCGCCGACCAGCAGCAGCGGAATCAGCGTCAGTAATAAAACGCGTTTCATGGTCATCGTCCTGAAAGATTCGATTTCGGCAGTTTGGCTTTCTTTTACCATTTATAACCGAACTAGCCGGTAAACAGAACGTGCGGCTTTCCATGTCAGCGAAGCGAACAGAGCTCGAATTCACAAAATTCATTCCCGCGAACCTTATGGCTCGAACGGATTTTTGACCTTGGCACGTTGTTGCTGCAGTTCACGTAAGAAATCCTTGTCCGCGTCGCTTAGATTCACAATTGGAACGGTAACTTCGCGGTTGTCCGCCCGTTTCAGGACAACGCTTGCCCCTTCGACGCGAAGCAATACCGCGTCGACCTTGAATCGACCGCTTGCATCGGACCACGTGCGTGGTGTTGAATTGGGCTGCGCTGCGGTGGCAGGTTTGTTGGGTTGCGGCAGATCCTCGGGGGCCAGTTGGATTTTGCTGCGGGAAACCGTGGTCATGCGACTGCCTCCGCCGCGAAATTTGACGCGGACTTGACCATCGGTCAGTATTTCTTCGATGGTTGCGGGTTTCCAGAACGGGCCGTGCTCGTTGACTTGCACGATTTGGCCGACGTACAGCGTCGTCAGCAGATTGACTTCGCGTTTGGAATTGTCAACAACGCCGCCTCGGTCGTATGCCGACTTCAGGCTTGCGATCCGTTTGTAGTCGGCATCCCAACGTAACAATGCGGAATGAGCCGCTTTGCGAATTTTGTCGTTGTCACTCTCGATCAGTGGTTTCATCGCGGCTGCGATGTCGTGATCGGGATCTTTCAAATTCTTCTTGGCTAGCTCACCGAGCGTTTGAATTTGTCGCGCCGCGTCGTTGGACGCAAGCGACGCGAGTGCATCCGCTCTTTGTGCGTTGGTCAGTGGAGCTTCGGCTTCGGCCTTGGCTTGGGCGGCGGCCATCGCTTTTTCCTCAGCCCGTTTTTTTGCATCGGCTTCGATCGCATCAATTTCCTGCTGCGATAACCGCTCGTATTTCATCGTGATCGGAAGCGTTGTGGTCGAGTTTTTACTTTTGACAATCAGCTTGTAACTAAACTCGATCCCCGCAGGCATATTCTCGGACTTGTCGAATGTCCAAGTTCCCGAGCCTGACATTTCGTAAGCGACACCATCCTCGGTTTCCGGCATCTTCAGTTCGTAGTCTTTTTTGAATAGGACCAAATCTTTTTGATGCCGCAGTAGCTGGAAGCTTGTCCTTTCAATCGCGGCACGTACGGTGTCATCATTGTTATTTTTACGGCCAAAGGGATCGAAACCGCCTGGCCCAAAGCCTCCGGGACCGAACCGGTCTTGGCGGTCCTTTTGCGTGACCGCGATCCCCGAGTCGATCTGCCATTTCTTTTCGTCCGTCTCGGGCAACGGCTCAAACGGAATCAGCGAGACATTGCCGAGCAGGAAAGGTAGTTGGGAATCGCCTACCAATTTGATCACTTCGCCGCGCGTCGACATCGTGATTTGGTTGGTGGTTTGCGTTTTGCCAGCGAAGGCGGGGCGTGAAAACGGACTGGGCATCGACGGTGGGAATGAACCAAAACCAAACGGACCTCGCATCCCACGATTATCCGCCTTGTACGTTTTCGATTCTGATAATCCGCCCCGATACGTCAGCTGGATCAGATTCGCGTCTACACTTTTGACCTCGTACTTTGTGATCCCTTTGTAATGCGTCGTTTCGCTTCCGCTATCGGCGCTAATCTCAAATCGATAGGCGAATTGCGAATCCGGCTTGGGTTGGTAGCGAAGCACTTGGGCCGCGACCGGCGGTGATGCCAAACCGAATATGGACACGGATAAAAACAGCAGAATGCAGTGGGCACGACTTCGGAGTGCGAAAATCATGGGGCGTCCTTCGAGGCGACTCAGGTTTCGAGAAGGGGGGAGTAAGCAGGTGGGCAGAATTGATTGGGTGAAATCCTATTAGCCGCTTGGGCGATAGCCCCGATTGAACGCTAGAACCGTGGCTAGCGCCAAAGCGGCTAATAAACCGAACGACTCCTGCCTAACTGCTTAGTAGAAGCCTTGATTCTAACCGCTTTCTACTGCGAGATTCGGTAAAGAGCGTCTGCGGTGCGAAGTAAAATGGAATCTTTAAAAACGCCCAGCGATGCAAGGGTTCGTTCTTCGATCGGATTGGTGGCCAGAACCTCAAATTCGCGACCGGCGCGGACGACCGTGGTGACACCCTCTTCACTGGTGAAATAGATCCGGTCGCCGGACATCAACAAGGACGCGGAAAAGTTGCCACCGATCCGTTTGCGATAGACAATCTCGCCCGTCTCCGCTTCGGCACACATCGCGATCCCATCGTCGCTGACCCAATAGATCAAACCATCGGCGGCAACCATCGACGGCGTCTTGGAGACACTCTTGTTAGATCGCCACTGGATATGCGTATCAGTCACCACGCCTGAGCCGGTCGGGCGGATCGCCAGCAGTTTGCTGCTGTCGTAGCTGGTGGAAACAAACACGAGTCCGCGATGAAAGATCGGTTTGGGGATCACGGAATAACCATCGTAGCGAACGTCCCAAATCGTTTTACCCGTTTTCGGATCCAAACCAAAGACGCAATCGCTTCCGGGCGCAACCACTTGTTTTTGACCATCGACTTCGATCAATGTCGGTGTCGCAAACGAGAACGTGCGAATTGAAAAGATCATTCGCAACGTTTGCCAAGCGAGCTCACCGGTGTCGGCATGCAGAGCGACGATTTTGGGTTCTTTGTCACCATCGCAAGTAAAAATGAGAAGGTTATCGACCAAGATCGGTGTTCCGCCATTGCCATGCTGAGGGCTGAAGTACAGATCACGATTAGTCCACAGAATCTCGCCCTCTTTGCTGACGCACGCGGTGCCTTGGTAACCGAAGTGGACAAAGATGCGATCGCCATCGACGATCGGCGTGGGGCTGGCGTGACTGTTCTTGGAATGGATCTTGGGTGATCGATCTTCGGTCTGCTGCATGACGGGAATCGTCTTTAGCAACTTGCCACTCGCTGCGTCGATGACCAACAGTGACAACGAAAACTCTTTCGCCGCTTCCTCTGATCCTTCAGGTGATTCGGCAGGGATCGCCGTGGTCACATAGATACGATCGTCATCACAGACGGGGCTGGACCAACCTTTGCCTGGCAATTCGGTACGCCAATCGATGTTCTTTTCAGGCGACCAGTGCAGCGGCAACTTAGCGCCCGATCGCACGATGCCGTCGCCGCTCGGCCCACGAAACGCTGGCCATGCTTCGTCGCCGCGAACGTTGGGGTTCGGGGATGATATCGCAATGCAAACAGACAAAAACAGCAGGGCACGAAATGGGGTGAACATGACAATTCCAAGCAAAAACATCAAGGAAGGCGAGGGGGGAGGACTTCGATTGTAATCTCGCCAGCAATTGCGAGAGAGACAATGGAGCAAACATTTTACTTGTCGCTGCGACGAAAGTGCTACAATCGGAGTGCATCTCCTGCTTAGCACCGCCGGTCCGTTTCGACTCTCTTTTCTCGAGCTAACTCGATGAATGAACATCAGGCTAAAATGCTTCGTCAAATGGCCGTGTTTGGTGGCCTGAAGAACGAGTCGCTGGAATTGATTCTGGGCGAATCTCATCGGCTCGTGTTGGCAACGGGCGACTATTTTTTCCACGAGGGCGATCCGGGCGAGTCGCTGTACGTGATCGAAGCCGGGACGGTGTTGATCAAGCGGACGTGGAGACACGAGGCGATCATGCTGGGGCGTTTAGCTAGCGGCGATTGCTTTGGTGAAATGTCGCTGATTGATTTTCAGCCGCGATCCGCTGCGGCACAAGCGGAATGCAATTGTGAAACGATCGAAATCCCGCGTACCGTGCTGCATTCGCTATATCGCATGAATGTCGAGCAATATGCGATGATCATGATGAATCTGGGACGCGAAGTCAGCCGACGGTTGCGGATCGCGGACGATTGCTTGTTTCAGTTGCAGCAGGATCACGGCGTCGAAACGCCATTTGCTGGCACAGTTTAAGAAGTTTTGCCTTTCGCGCCCCGAAAGTAGCGTTGGTGCGCAAACTTTCACGGAGCGAAAGGCGACTCTAAAAGTTCGCACGTCGCTTACTTTCCGGCATACCAGATGCCGCGGCGCCAATTGTGTCGTCGCAAACGCGTGATCGCCTCGTCCGGCAAATCTCGCAGTTGACTCGTTCGCGTGTTCTGCTCGACCTGCTTCACCGTTCGCATGCCAGCAATTACCGTGCTCACCTCTGGTCGCGACAGCGCAAATTTCAGTGCGACATCGGCCATTGAATAATCGTCCGACAAACCCAGCGCATCCATGTCCGCACGGATCTCGGAAACACGTTCGGCAGTCCGCTGCATCCGGTCTCCGGCAAAATACTGGCTCCGAAAATCGTCTTCGCCGAAAACATGGTCACCGGCATATTTGCCTGCCAGGGATCCTTCGTCCAAGGCAACTCGGACGATCACCCCCGTGCCCGTTTCGGCAGCGACAGGCAAGATTTGAGCGGCAGCGTCCTGATTGAACAGATTAAAAATCACCTGAACGACGTCAACTAATCCATTTCGCATTAATTGCACAACGCAATCTTGATCGTGCTCGGGGGTGCTGACTCCGATCAAATTTATCTTGCCCTCGTCTCGCAATTGACGCAGGACCAATAGCGGCTGAGGGTCGTCGTTCCAGGCACGCGTCCAAGTATGCAGTTGCAGCAGGTCGATTCGCTCGACACTTAGGTTCTTCAAGCGTTGCTGAACGTTGTCCCGCAAATAGGCTGCGGAGTAGCGATCTTGCCAGCGACAATACGGACTCGGCGGCCATGGCCCAGGGCTGGGGGGAGTTTTGGTAGCAACAAAGACGTCTTCACTGCGATCCTTGAGTGCCTTGGCGATCAGCATTTCGCTATGTCCGTTACCGTAGCCTTCGGCGGTATCGATGAAGTTGACGCCGCGATCGATCGCCGCGTGAAGCGCTTGAAGCGACTCGTCATCACTCTGTGGTCCCCACTGCCCCCCGATCGCCCATGCACCAAAGCCAATCTCGGAAACCTTCGAGTCATCGGGGGGGAGCGGTCGCGTATGCATAAGTGGGTTTGCTTTGGGGGATTAGGTTGGGTTTGTCGGTTGGCGAATGAATACAGACTCTCGAGATGCTTGCTTTGCAACTTTCTTGGTCTGTTGAGCCGAAGATCTCATCTTCTGACGCTGGTTCTACCGAAAACTAGTTAGGACGGCGAGTCGGTCGTCGTATTGTCTTGAAAGCCGGCGTGCATGCCAGCATTCTTTCTTGAGGTGGTTCGGTGCCAAAAATTTCTCCGATCCCGCGGCTTACGATTGTGGTCCCGGTGACGGAAGACCTCCAGTCTTTCGAAACCAGTTTGATCAGTGTTTTAGAACATCAGCCCAGCGGCTGTGAAGTGATTGTTGCACACGACGGGACTTACGAAGACCCGTTCGAATTGGGTGACGAAGTTCGCTTTGTGTCCGCTGACTCGGCTGAAATGCTCGAACTGATCTCCGCAAGCGCTTCGGCAGCCCGCGGTCGATTTGTACATGTCTTAAGTGGTGGCTTCCAAGCAACAGCAGGCTGGGTCGATGCCGCTCTCGAAAAATTTGAACATCATGATGTCGCAGCAATCGCTGCGGTCGTTCGGCATCAGGAAACGGGTCGCATTGTCGGTGCCGGTTGGTCCGACAGCGCGTCACGTCTGTGCCAACCCGTCGGCGCATCGCAAACAAAACTGAGTCGCCAAGAGATCGTTAAGATCGATGGCGTCTTTGTCGAAGCATCGTTTTGGCGACGTGAGTCGCTGCGAAACGTATGTCATTGCTATCGCGGAAGCAGTCTGCTCGAGTTCTCCTACACCAGCGGGCTGGCTCTTTCACAAGCTGGTTGGCGATGTGTGACCGCAGAACAGTGCAGCTTGGTTTCCGATCAAAAG
This sequence comes from Novipirellula methanifontis, assembly GCF_052161655.1. GTDB lineage: Bacteria > Planctomycetota > Planctomycetia > Pirellulales > Pirellulaceae > Novipirellula. The sequence goes on along the minus strand of NZ_CP197418.1, from coordinate 2,124,538 downwards.
CACACCGTGTGGAATGATGCCTCGTTCCAACGCGGGAAACGTCTGTGGGCGATTCGCCAAACCGCTTGCAAAGACCGTAGCGGGTTTCGCGACGGATTGCGGGGGATGCTCGCAAATATTGGTCGTCCTTCGCGGCTGCCGGAATCGATCGGCATGATGGCGGGTGGCTCTGCGACAGCCGAGATGAAGCGACGTGTGCATATCGACGAAGTGAAATCGATTGACGAATGTGAATCGGTTCTACCGCTTCCCAATCGCTCGTTCACATCTTCGCGACGCGCTGCCTAAGCCGCAGCCAGCATTCAAGTAACGAAACTCGCAACGAGTTTCGGCATGGATCGTAAAACGTCCCAAGCCTTGATGACTCGTGGACACACGATCGGCCGCTGAATAGCGAGCACAAATACTCTGCTGCTGGCAATTTGTTGCCCTCAGCAGTGAGGGGAATGATGGGTCGTTTGTTCGACCCGTTCATCCCTCATAAAATGCCAATCCCTGATCGAGTACCAGTTCACTGCTCTTGAATTGGCTGCCCCGCTTGATTGCCGTTGATGTGATTGATTGTCATCCCAGGATGACCACTTATCACCACGCACATCAAAATCGGCGTACTCACTCTCGAAAATCAAAGTGAGTCTCGGCTCGCCTTCACGTGTCATGCAACTTTGTTTGGAATCGCATGATCAACGTTGCCGCACGCTAGCAATCAGGCTTGCTAGCGACCGAAACATTCTGATCTTCCACGATGATGGTCATCGGAGCGGTGCCTCGTGGGGCAACTTCCTTACGGTCCAACTCACCACGAACAATGCGTACTTCACGTGGGGCTTCGATTCCGATAGCAACTCGATTCGAAGAGATTCGGTTGATTGTCAAAACGATATTGTCACCGATTAGTAGTTGCTCACCTTCTTTGCGACTTAAAACTAGCATTGAATTCTTCCCTGATTGGTAGATTGAACTTCTTGAACGTGATTGTTATGTACACTTCTTGTGCCAAAATCGCTTCCTTCAATCAGATAGTTTCCACTGCTTTGCTAAACTTTAATAAAACTCAATGAATTGCGGAAAACCGCAGTATGTCGAGCTTTTTCTTTGCTTTAACGAAGCGACTGAAAACGTATCAGTATGGTTGCGTATTGACCTCTAAATCTCATCTGTCGATACCGAAATGATATAAGAGTCTCGAATTGAGACGGTTCAAATCTCACCCTTGGCTCGACAAAAGAAGTATCAGCTAACGCTTTGACAAGTGAGGTCACTGCTATAAATTCTTTTCCAAGAATTTGTAGAAACCATTCACGGGCATCAGCCGACCACTGTCATTGAGGGCGATTTCGCACGCTGGATGTCACCATCCAAGAAGACTCGCGAGTTTCTCGCGGCTAGGTTCCTTCACAATTCCCCGCTCAGAAATGATAGCGGTGATCAGATCAGCGGGAGTCACGTCAAAGGCAGGGTTCATCACCTTGGCTGCGTCCGGGACGAGCATCACGCCGTAAGGCTTTGCGACTTCATCACGGCCGCGTTGTTCAATCGGGATCAGATCGCCATTGGCGAGCGCAGGATCAAACGTGCTCGACGGCGCCGCGACGTAAAACGGCACGTTGTGGTAGCGGGCGAGCACCGCTAAGGGGTAGGTCCCGATCTTGTTCGCCGCGTCCCCGTTAGCAGCGATTCGGTCGGCCCCGACAATCACCGCATCGATTTGGCCTGATTTCAGCAGGCTTCCCGACATCGAATCGGTCAAGACTGTGACCGGCACGCCAGCCTGGGCCAATTCCCATGCTGTCAAACGAGCCCCTTGCAATAGCGGCCGCGTCTCATCGGCGAACACTTCGATGGCGTGCCCCGCTTCATGCAAATGGTAAATCGGCGCGAGCGCCGTTCCCCACATCGACGTGGCCAATCCCCCCGCGTTACAGTGCGTCAACACGCGATGACAATCGCCAAGCAGTTCGGCACCGTGACGTCCGATATCGCGGCACATCTGACGATCTTCGTCATGAATCGACGTGGCTTCGTGTAGCAATTGTTCGAACAACGCATCGTCGTCATCCACCGAATCGACAATTGCTTTCATGCGGTCGAGCGCCCAGAACAGATTGACTGCGGTGGGACGGCTCTTGGCTAGCTGATCGATCGCATCAAGGTAGCTTTGCCTTGATCGCGTCCCGTCGGTTTGCCGCGCCAAGCAGACACCGTAAGCAGCCGCAATTCCAATCGCCGGAGCTCCGCGGACGACCAATCGCTGGATCGCATCAAACGTTTGGTCGACGTTCTCGCATCGCAGCGTCACCAACTCGGTCGGAAGTCGAGTTTGATCAATCAGATCGAGACATCCGTCGTTGAACGCAAGCGTCTGTGTCGTCATCGTAGCTGTAGGTCTTCGGTAGCGAGTCGCGATTGTTAGTACTGAAAACTCTCGGCGTCTTCCTTGGGTGCCGCTTGGTAGCTGTAGGGTTCCATACTGCCGCCTGCTCGTCCTTGGCTGAGACTCCGCACGGCACTTGAGTAACCGAATAACTCTTTCAGTGGGGCGTGTGCTGTGATTACCGTCATCGCACCTCGTGTTTCGGTCGAAGCGATAATGGCGCGCCGCTGCAGCAGGTCACCGACGATCTCGCCCATGTAATCTTCGGGGGTAGTGACTTCGACTCGCATCACCGGCTCGAGCAGCACAGGACCTGCGGCCTGCAGTCCCTTATCGAACGCGTCACCGGCCGCGATGCGGAACGCCACTTCGTCGCTGCCCTCTTCGTGGACCTCGGCGTCGTAGGCTTCGATCTTAACGCCGGACAGCGGGAACCCGGCAATCAAACCGCCACCCTCGGCACGTTGACGAAGTTCCTCGATCGCGGCTGCGCGGACGTTGCCTTGCAGCGGACACTCCGGCGGCAAACGGTCGAATACCAGCACCGGTGACGCACTGTCTTCGAGTGCCGAAACTCGGACCTTTAATCGTGCGAACATGTGCGATGCGCCCATTTGGCGATTGCATTGCCCTACGACGTCGGCATTGCCGCTGATCGTCTCGCGATAGTTCACGCGTGGTTTATAAAACTTGACGTTCAACCCAAAGTCACGGGTCAATCGGTGCTGGATCACTTCCAGGTGCAATTCCCCCATCCCGCTGATCAGTGTTTGCCCGAGTTCTTCGTTTTCGACCGCATGAAACGTGGGGTCCTGGCGGCGCAGCATGTCGAGCGTTTCTTCGAGCTTTTTACGATCGCCTGTGTTTTCGGGTTCAATCGCCATCGACAAGACCGAATCGGCAAACTTGATGCTTGGCAATTCAATCGTTTCTTTGGTGTCACAAACAGTGTCGCCTGTGATGGCAAATCGAGGACCGATCACGCAGCAGATATCGCCCGCGCCAACCGATTCGATTTGCCCATCGCGTTCTTTCTTGCTGGCGTGAATCTGCCACAGCTGAGCAATGTTTTCCTTCTTGTCGCGATTGGGACATTGCACGCGTGAGTTCTGTTTCAGTTCGCCGCTGTAAACGCGGATCCAATAATTGTCGCCCGTTTTGGCTGGCAAAATCTTGAATACCAGTCCACAAAACGGCTCTTTTACGTCCGGTTTTCGAATCAGGACTTTGTCGGGCTTATTAGGGTCGAATCCTTCGACAGGCGGCCGATCCAGCGGGCTGGGCAGATAATTGCCAACCCCAGTCATCAATGGCTGAACGCCGATACCGTGCAGTGCCGAACCGCAGAACACAGGCTGGATCGCCATATCGATGCAACCTTTGCGGAGCGTCGAAACAACCATCTCGCGTGGCACCGGTTTTTCGTCCATCGCCAACATCATCGCTTCATCGTTCAGCTCATAAACGACTTCGAGCATTTGTTCCCGCCACAACATCGCTTCGGCGAGCAGGTCTTCGGGAATGTCGGTCTCTTTGACTTCCTTGCCTTCGGTTTCCGGATCGAATTCCAGCATTTTCAAATCGACAAGATCGATCACGCCGCGGAACGGATCGCTGGTATGCGGTGGGCCTTGTCCGACCGGCAACTCAACGGCGACTGGACGCCCGCCCAGCCGAGGAGCAATATCGTTGTAGACCGCTTCGAAGTTGGCTCCTTCCCGGTCCATCTTGTTGATAAAGACAATCCGCGGGACGCCGTACTTATCCGCTTGACGCCAAACGGTTTCACTTTGGGCTTCGACCCCTTCGCGAGCCGAGAACACGGTGACAGCGCCATCAAGTACGCGGAGGCAGCGCTCGACCTCGGCGGTAAAGTCGACGTGGCCGGGGGTATCGAGCAAGTTGATCGAGTACTGCTGCCAGTTGTATTTCACACAGGCACTGAAGATCGTGATCCCGCGTTCTTGTTCTTCGGGATCGTCATCGGTGTCGGTCGTTCCATGATCAACCCGGCCGACACGATGCTTGGCACCACTGAGGTACAGCATACGTTCGGTGACCGTCGTTTTGCCCGCATCAATGTGAGCAATGATGCCGATGTTACGAATTTTGGATATGTCGAGAGCCATCAGTCTCGTGGGGTGTTGCTAGGAATAAAGGGGAGAGCAGTCGAGCTCGACGTGTTCACGAAACTTATGTTCGCGGATGCGTCAGGGCAGTTCATTGTGCTTTTGCAAAGCCTACACTAGCGCATGAAAAACCGCGACACGGTGTAGGGCACACCGGATCGCGGTCCATGGATTTCGTTGTGCGAATGCACTACCAAGCGAAGTGGGCAAATGCCTTGTTCGCGTCCGCCATGCGGTGCGTGTTTTCACGCTTGGTGTAGGCAACGCCTTCTTTCTTGTAGGCCGCCAAAAGTTCGTCTGCAAGTTTCAGGTGCATTGGACGACCTTTTTTGTCGCGAACAGCGCCTAGCAACCAGCGAATCGCCAAACTTTGTTGACGGCTGCGGTTCACTTGCATCGGCACTTGGTAACTCGCACCACCGACTCGCTTGCTGCGAACTTCGATATATGGCTTGATGTTTTCGATTGCGCCTTCGAAGATCTCGATTGGCTCGGCGTCAGTATTACGCTTCCCAACTTCTTCGAGTGCGTCGTAGAAAACTCGTTGAGCAGTGGTCTTTTTACCATCAAGCATCAAGCAATTGATGAACTTGCCCGCAAGCATCGATCCGTGCTGGGGGTCTGGCTTAAGCGAGGTGCGGCTGGCTGTGATACGTCCCATGTTTGGTTTCAGTAAGTCGTTGGGGAATCGCGGCCGAGAACGATGCTCGGCTGGCAAATCCGTGGAATGAATCTAAACGGTAAAATCTCGAAGTGGGTGAGTTCGCGGAATCAAATCCACAAACTATTTCTTCGCACCGTAACGGCTTCGAGATTGCTTGCGGCCATCAACGCCCAATGCGTCACGCGATCCGCGGACCACTTGGTAGCGAACACCTGGCAAGTCACGAACACGTCCACCACGTACCAAGACGATCGAGTGTTCTTGAAGGTTGTGACCTTCACCAGGGATATAGACGGTGACTTCTTTGCCGTTGCTCAAACGCACACGAGTGATTTTCCGAAGAGCCGAGTTAGGCTTCTTAGGGGTCATCGTACGGACCTGCAAGCAAACGCCCTGTTTCTGTGGGCACTTTTCGAGCACAGGCGACTTGCTTTGGCTTTTCTTCAGCTTACGTCGCTTGCGGACGAGTTGATTGATGGTTGGCATAGAAAGTAGTTGTGGATCTTTTCCGTCGGGCCTTATTTCATTTACGAACGAGCAAGTATCCGTTTTGCGAGAAACCTGTCAATAGCTACTCGGCGTTTGAAACACAGGAAATTTAGCTTGGAATGAAAAATGCCCTCCTAACATTCCTCCAGCCCCCCAAGACACCTGCCTACAGAGGTCAACACACCTTCCTATCAGAGGGACGAGCTGCCTGCTTTAATTGAGAGGTGGACAACTGTCCTGCTGTATGTAATGGCAACTAGCAGCAAATTAAATTTTCGCTAGATTACCTAGACCTCCATGGAGGGGGCCAACATTTTGATGAGCCAATCACCCCCTTAAATAAGAGACACGTGCGATGAAACTTTCAGAATTCGGAAGTTTTGCAATGCGAGTTTGTTCGGTCCGCCCGATTGCGATCTTCGCTTTTGCATTGATGTTCGCGATCAGCCCCGAGCAGCAAGCTTCCGCTCAATTGATCCAAATCGGCCGCAGCTTCGGCGGTGGCGTTCGCATACGCGTTCCCTTTGTCGCAGTTGACACTGCTCCCTGGGGAGGCGGCACGCGGGTTCGTGCACCGTTTACTTCGGTAAATACCGGGGTCTATTCCGGTCCACGCTATTCCAGCCGCTATGGTGCTCCCGTCTACCCAAATTACGCCTATCCTCCGGCCTCGCCCTACTACGGCAGCGTCCCGAGCTATCCCCCAACTGTCTACACGGCGCCGAACTATCTTGGCTCGAGTCCCGTTATTGGTAGCAGCTCAGCGTACGGCGCTCCGTTGCCAGTCGCTCCACTTCAAAGCAATCCGGGCGTGAGCAGTGCGGACAGCAGATACGGTAACTCGATCATCGCCTCGGCAACGCCAGCTCCCTTATTGGGCGATGGTCCCGTTTCGGCCGCCTCCCAAGGACCTAGCCCGGCGGGCGCCGCGTCCGATGATTCGCTTCGTCGTGCCGCGATGCAGTTGCAAACCAGCCTCTCACGGCGTGGGGGCGACAGCGATATTTGGATGGACTATTTGGCACCCGCAGAGATTGTTCAATCGCTTGATTCTGGGGGAATGTCGAACGAAATGCTGCAATCACGGCTTCGCAATTACCAGGGGGTGACGTTCAATCCCGAGCTTCGCTGGTTGACGTCGCTGCCGGGGTTCGCCGAGACGCGTCGTCAATTAGAAAACCGCGTTGCCATTGCGGATACTGGCGACGACACTCGCGAGTCGACGCCGCAACCAGCCGTCCCCACCGCGGCAGACATTTCGCCCGAGTCGGCGGAGTTGCCCGAGTCGCTGCCTCTTCCGCTACCCAAACCCGATGCTGCTCCCAATGGAGCGAACATTGGCCAACCCACGCCAGCAAAACCGGTTGCCGAGCCCGACGCCAAAAAGTCGGTCGGCATTTAGTGCGGATGGCGGGGTCGTAATTGGCAGAAGAATGCTTTCTTCTGGTCGGGCAACGAGTAATCGAAGCCACAATTTTTAAAGAATTCTTCGGAGGAACTGATCGCCATCACCTCCATCACCCCGAGTTCACGAGCGCGCTGGACACAGTGATCGACCAACATTCGGCCAACACCGATGTTTCGATACTCGTGGTGCACGGCCAGACTGAGCAACTCGGCCAGTTTGGCGCTGTAGATCTCGACCGCGGCAAAACCGAGGCATTTTTCTTTGCCGTCATCAGTTCGCACCGCCATAAAACCGTGCCGCGTCAACTCGATCACCTCGGCTTCGGTGCGGGCCAACAACAATCGCTGCGTCACATAAGGCCGAAGCAGTGCGTGAATCGCTTCGGCGTCCGTTGGCATCGCCTTGCGAATCGTCACTCCTGCGAGCAACGAACGGGTGTCCTGGTCGGAAGTTTCCGACGGATTTGGGGTGTTTTGCGAGAAATCCTGCGTCACGTTCACTCCTAATGCCGCAAATGCTTAATTCAATTGAACTGGGTTGGTCGCTTGTTTGATGGTGTCTCGCATCAAGGCGATCGGGGCGTCGCGTCCGGTGAACAATTTGTACTGGTACGCTGCTTGACGAACAAACATATCGATCCCGGTGATGATTCGGCAGCCGTGCTTCTTGGCATGCTTGATCAGCAACGTGCTTTCGGGATTGTAAACGGTGTCAAAGACGACCATGAATTGATTCATCGCCGACGCGTTGTACGGGGTGCTGTCCACATCGGGATGCATTCCGATCGGAGTTCCGTTGATTAACAAGTTGACTTTTTGGGAGTGGCGATCCTCCCACTCAACCACGCGGCATCCGACTTCCGACGCCAAAAGGTTGGAACGTTCAAAGGTTCGCGACGCGATCGTGATTTCGGCTCCACGTTGACGCAATCCCCAGGCGAGAGCCCGAGAGACACCGCCGGCGCCAAGGATCAAGACCGACATCCCTTGCATCGGCTTGTCGACGTCTTTTTTCAGCGTCAGCACCTCTTCGATGCAATCCATCGCCGCGCGATAATCGGTGTTATAGCCGAGGTTGTCTTTGCCTTGGAAAATCACGGTATTGACTGCACCGATTCCGTTCGCACTCGATTCCGCTTGCGTGCAATATTCGAGCGTTCGCTCCTTGTGAGGGATCGTGACACTGATACCACTGACCCCAAGATTGCGTGCATTCTGAAGGAAGATGTGCAGATCATCTGCGGGGACCCGGAACGGCAAATACCGTGCATTCAGCCCCTGGTCGTAGAAGGCGGTGTTGTGAATCAGCGGGCTGTAGCTGTGCGCCACAGGGTCGGCAACGACGCCAAACAATTCCGTTTCTTCGTTGATCTCTTTGTAGCGGTACAGCGTGGTCATTTCCTTCCAATTGAGCTGTCCCGGCGCGAGTTTCTTGTCGGCGCTGTAGGTGGCGTAGGTAAACGGCGATCCAACTCGCTCGCCCAGAATTCGGGTTACCATCCCGATTTCGCCCATACAAATTCCGATTGTCGGTCGCGTGGCACTTTTGACCATATTCAACATACGGATGTTGTCCGAGAAGCTGTTGGCCATCGAAGCGATTTTGACGATATCGGCGTCCTCATCCGCCATCGCGGCGGCCAGACTTTCAAGATCGTCGGGGGTTTCGGCGAAATCGTGGTAGCTGATGATCCGTTTTGTATCGCCGTAGCGAGGGATTTGTGAGGCAATGTCGGCCTCGATATCCACGTATTCGACTCCTGCGGCGATGGCACTTCGCAGCACCATTAACCGTTCTTGCTCGCTACGCATCCAACGCCCCCCGTCCTCGCGGCGACGACAGGTGATCACCACGGGGCCCGGGCGTTCATCAATCAAACGCTTCAAGTTGACCGCACGCCCGATGAAATCAAGCCGAAGCTCGACCAGTTGGGCTCCTTGTTCGACGAGAAACTGATGTTCAGCAATCATCCGCTTGTGGCGGGCACGACCGAGGCTTACACAAATCATGAAATAAGAAAAAACATCGAGGAAGAACGGTCCTGCGTTCGCAGGGTGAAGCAAGCACGTATAATCGCTGGAATAGCCGATTTTGACTACCGGCTATCTCAAAGACTCAAAAATAAGCTGCAATGTTGAAGATAAACTCGTTTTCTAAAGCCGACTGTGGCAAATTTGCCGTCGTTTTGATCTCAATTTTGACTGCCTTCGGCTCAGCCTCAACCGTAACGGCCTCGGACGAGCCGGCTCGCAAGTCGCTCTCGGAGTGGACGCTGGCACGCGGAAACCCCGAATGCACCGGGGCGACCGATCAAATCGTCCCCAATGATTTGGTCGTAAAATGGGAATACAAGGCGGACGAGGCGATCGAATCGGCCTTGGTGGTCGCCGATAAACTCGTGTTTGCAGCGGATGTGATGGGAAAGCTCTACGCGATCTCACGCTCCGATGGCAAAGAAGTGTGGACGCACGATTATGACACGGGGTTCACTGCTCCGCCCGCATTTCACGACGGGCATCTGGCGATCGGCGATGTCGAAGGCAATTTCTATTTCCTCGATGCCAAAACGGGCAAGCTGCTGTGGCAAGCCGAAACCGAAGGTGAGATCGATGGTTCGGCGGCATTTTTCGGTGACAATGTGCTGGTCGCCAGTCAAGATGGCAAACTTTATTGCTTTGCCGTGAAAGACGGTTCGCCCGTGTGGACTTACCAAACCGACGACCAAATTCGCTGTAGTCCCACGGTCGCCGGTGATCGCACGTTCCTGGGCGGTTGCGACGGGCAATTGCACATCGTGGACCTGAACACGGGCAAAGCGATCGGCGACACCATTCCGCTCGGGGGGCCCACCGGCAGCACACCAGCGATCCTAGGCGACAATGCCTTTTTGCCGATCATGGACGGAGCGGTTTTGGCATTGGACTGGAAGAACCAAAAAGAAAAATGGCGTTACATCGACGGCGATCGCCCGCAAGAGTACCGTGGCAGTGCAGCCGTCTCAGGCGATCAAGTCATCGTCAGCAGCCAGAACAAGCAGGTCGATTCGATTTCAATGAAGACCGGAGAACGTTTGTGGCGTTATACTCTTCGCCGTCGCGCCGATGCGTCGCCCGTGATCTCCGCGGACGATGTTTGGATTGCGGCGACCGATGGGCGGCTGATTCGCTTGTCGCTTGCCGACGGTACCGAACGTTGGAAATATGAAATTCGCGGCTCGTTTATCGCACCACCTGCAATCGCCGGTGGCGAAGTGTTTGTTGCCGATGATAATGGTATCGTACGGTGCTTTGCCAAACCCGCTAAATAGTCCCTCGGCTGTCTAGCACGTGACTTGCCCGTCGCTTCACAAGTGATTTGCAACAAGTCTTCCTCCCGCTTGAATCCTTTCCCTCCTATAGCCCAAAGCCATTCCACATGTCATCGGCCGCAAGCGATAAAAAGAAAACCGAAGTCGGCAGCTACTTCATCTCGAACTACCCACCTTACAGCCAGTGGAAAAAAGAGGAGTTGCCGGCGGTGAACGAGGCGTTACATCATGCCCCGAAAGAGGACACGCCGCTGGGGCTCTATTTGCACATTCCGTTTTGTCGCAAACGTTGCAAGTTTTGTTACTTCAAGGTTTTCACCGACGTCAAAGCGCCCGAAGTCCAGCGATACGTCGATGCACTTTGCAACGAAATCTCGATGGTCAGCAAGCTGCCCGTGATGGGCGACCGCCCGTTTCGGTTTGTTTACTTTGGCGGTGGCACGCCTAGTTTCCTGGCACCGAAACAGCTCACCAAGCTTGCCGATCGACTTCGCCAACACATCACTTGGGATGGTGCCGAAGAGGTGACTTTCGAGTGCGAACCAGGAACGATGAGCGAAACGAAAGTCAAAACACTTCGCGAAGAACTGGGCGTGACTCGGATTAGCTTGGGGATCGAAAATTTTTCGGACAAGATCCTTGAAGAGAACGGACGTGCCCACCTCAGCAAGCAAGTGTTTAATGCCTGGGAATGGATCACCGCGGCTCAGTTCCCCAACGTCAACATTGACTTGATCTCGGGAATGGTCGGCGAAACGTGGGACAATTGGAAAGAGAACGTGCGACGAACGCTCGAACTGTCCCCCGAAAGCGTCACGATCTATCAAATGGAATTGCCGTTTAACACGGTCTACAGCAAGGACATTCTCGGTAACAAAGTCGAAAGCCCCGTGGCCGATTGGGAGACCAAACGAGCTTGGGTCGATTACGCATTCAGCGAATTCATCACGGCAGGCTACAGCGTCAGCAGTGCCTACACCGTGGTCAAAGACCCCAGCAAAGTGAACTTCTCGTACCGCGACAACCTTTGGCAGGGTGCCGATTTGTTGGCGACCGGAATCGCTAGCTTTGGTCACGCCAGCGGAGTGCACTACCAAAACCTGCCTGAACTAGAGCAGTATCTTGGTGCCATCGAAGCAGGCGAATTGCCGCTAGGACGTGGATTTGTCCCCACCGATCATCAACGCCTGGTTCGTGAAATGATCTTGTTGCTCAAACGTGGTTATCTAGAGGCCGGCTATTTCCGCGACAAGTTTGGTGTCGAGATTGTCTCGCACTGGCAAGACCAATGGAACACCTACGTCGAAGACGGATTGGTGACGATCGATGGCGACACAATCCGGTTGACTCGCGATGGTTTACTGCGTGCCGACGCGATGCTGCCCGTGTTCTTCGAGCCTGAGCACCAAGGGGTACGCTACACGTGAGCAGTGATTCGTTCTCGTTCGCGATGGGCGAATTTACAGCCGAGTTTCCTGGCGACCGCATGTACGTCAGCAATCACATGTGGGCGTTACAAACAACGGGCGATCGTTGGCGTTTCGGCTTGACCGGCTATGCCGTGCGACTGTTGCAAGATGTCTACTTTTTAGAGTGGACGCTCGAGCCCGCCACCCCCATCAAATCGCGCCAATTGATTGGGGCGATCGAAAGCAAGAAGGCGGAAAGCGATCTGTATGCGCCGATCGCCGGAGTCTTGGTGACGATCAACGACGCTGCGTTGGCGGACCCGTCGGTCATCAATGCCGATACCTACGGTGAAGGCTGGCTATTTGAAGTAGAAAGCAACGACGTGGATTCGCTGCTCAGCCCGGACGGCTATCAGACTCACTTGGCCGACGCCTGGGAAGTCGCCCAGCGGACGATCAAAGGCCAAGCGAACAATTAAGCCCCTGCGACCTACGCTGTGACGCTAGCTTTGGCATCATGACTCGGCAATAAACCGCGAATTTGATACAACGACGCAAATCTCGGTCAAGCGGCCAAATCTTGGTCGAGCGACCATGACGCCGCGTTACGATTCACGCCAAGGCTTGCTGCAATGAAAGACGGATCTTTAAACCCACAAGCCATGCGGGCGGCACTTGCCCAACTAGCAAAGGCAAGAGCATCGGCAGATGACGCGAACTTGCCCTCTTTTTTATTGCCTCCCAAAATCGATCCCAACGCAGGCCGACGCCGGTATTCGCAGTGGCACGACCGGTTGGTCGATATTCTCGATGCGTTTCCCCATGCGATCGCCCGACAGAGCAACTTTAGCCACATCCGCTATTCCGCCGAGCAGGTTTTCTCGACGGGAGAATTTCATGGTGTCGCTGTCGCTGCACGAAACAAGTTCGAAGTGTTTGCCAGAGTCGACGATGCCGAGCAATCAACGGGATGCAATTGTGACGACGCAGTGGGCAAGCAGGCTTGTCTGCATCAATATGAATTCGTTGATTACTTGTTGGACCAACTGGAATTCCAGAACTCGCCTCTATCGCGAAACATCATCCAGGGAACGTTTGCCAAGGGCAAAGCAAACTACGATCGCTTCCAGGTCGATTTAAAAGAGCGAGCGATTCGGCGATTAAACGCGTTGCTGGATTTTGAATCCTCGCTGACATCCGATGACGTCGCCTCGGGTGACGACAGCTTACCGGTTCTTCAAGAGCAACGTGTTCAGCGTGTCGCATGGGATTTCAAATTCGAAGACGGATATATTTCCGTTGCTCCCGTGCTGCAAATGCAGAAAAAACGGGGCGGTGGCTATACCAAAGGCAAAAAGTTGTCGTTGGAACGGATCGTTAAAGAGGTCGATCTGCCGTTAACAACCGCGGACCGTCGGGTGGTCGCGGGTATCGCTCGTGACAACGAGGATTACTACTACGGCGGAGCGGGATTGATTCTGGATGCGTTTCACGCGATGCCTCTGCTCGTCAATCAACCCAATGTGATGTTCGATGGCGAACCCTGCCGGATCGTTCGAGTCCCCATTTATCTAGCCCTGTTGCCGCTGAAGCAAGGCGGGAAATGGGCGTTTGGCTTTACCGATGAAAACGGAAAAATACGAGAAGCAAAATTGCTTTGCACTCCTGATGCATTCTTGAGCATCGACTCGGTCAACCATGTCTTGTATCTGAGCGAAATGAATGGCGAGAACGTCGAGCTCATGCGTGATGCCGTCGGACTTGGTCAATTCGACGACGACCAAATCGACGCGGTGATCGAGAAGGTGCGTCCGCTGCAAAAACGAATCTCGTTGCGTTTGCCTGAATCGCATGCCGGGCCGATCATCCAAGAACCGGCAAAGCTTGCCTTGTTGCTGCGATCACGCAGTGACGGTGCAATGGACTATGGCATTCGTTTCCGCGATGCAGGCGGAATACTGCGACGCCCGGGGGCAGATCCGATGGTCGTTACAATCGAGCGAGACGGAAAATCGATCCAGGTCCAGCGGTTTGCTACGGAAGAGTTTCAGCGAGCTCAACAGATCGCCGAGTCGCTTGATCTGGAGATCGACGACAGCACCGGATTCGGCACGATTACCGATTTCCGCACGGCGCTGAGCGTCATTGAACGGCTGCAATCAAGCGAGCTTAATATCGAGGTCCTGTGGGATAAAAGGAGCGAGAAACCAATCACGGTTTTGGGCAGCCTTTCCAGCAAAAATGTCCGCGTCGATATCACCAGCAAGCGGAATTGGTTTGGCATCACCGGCGAGTGTGATTTTGGCGACAAGAAAGTCCCGCTCAAAGAACTGCTGGATGGACTCTCATCCGTAACCGCCGACAGCATCGAGGGCGACTTCATCCGAGTTGGTGACGGAGGTTGGGCTCGCATTTCCGATTCGCTTCGCAAACGGCTCAATCGCCTGCATGATGCGACGCACGCGGATCGTCAAACGCTGAAGCTTGATGCCACCGCGGCGCCGGCGATCCGTGATCTGATGGAATCGGACATCGAAATCAAAGCGGCCAAATCGTGGCAGAAATGTTTGACCCGGCTCAACCGCGCCGAAAAACTGAATCCCTCGCTACCCAAAAATCTTGACGCGACGCTGCGTGACTATCAAATCGATGGCTACAAATGGATGCGTCGTCTCGCCGAATGGGGCGTCGGTGGCATCTTGGCCGATGACATGGGATTGGGCAAAACGCTGCAAACGCTTGCCGTTCTGTTGGATCGATCCGAAATCGGCCCCACCTTGGTGATCGCCCCGACCTCGGTCGGATTCAACTGGGCTCGCGAAGCTGGGCGGTTCGCTCCGGATTTGAACGTGCACCTGTACCGCGAAACCGAGCGAGAAGAGTTCCTGCCGTCGGTGGGTCCTGGCAACCTTGTCATCTGCAGCTACGGGTTGGTCCTTCGCGACGCCGAGGCATTGGCAAAAGTCCAATGGGGCACGATCGTGCTTGACGAGGCGCAGGCGATCAAAAATAGTCGCAGCAAGACATCCAAGGCAATTGCCGCACTCAAAGCCGACTGGATCGTGGCACTGACAGGAACGCCCGTCGAAAATCATCTCGGCGAACTATGGAGTCTATTCCATGTCGTGTCCCCCGGCGTGTTTGGCGGCTGGGATCATTTCCGCAAACGATTTGCCTTGCCGATTGAAAAACAGAGCGACGAAGCCAGCCGGATGGCGTTGGCCGAGCGATTGAAGCCGTTTGTGTTGCGACGGACAAAATCCGAGGTGCTGACGGAACTGCCACCGCGAACGGAAATGAACTTGTATGTCGACCTTAGCCCCGCCGAACGCGCCGAGTACGAGAAGGTGCGGCGGGTTGCGATTGGCGAAATCGAACAGCTCGAATCGCAAACCGAAATCAAAGACCAGCGGTTCAAAATTCTGGCGATGCTCACGCGGCTTCGTCAAATATCTTGCCATGCCGGGTTGGTCAATGAAAGCTGGACCGAATCGTCGGCGAAACTGGACCAGCTTTGCGAAACGCTCGATAGTCTTCGCGAAGAAGGACACCGCGCGCTTGTGTTCAGCCAATTCACCGCCCATTTGGCATTGATCCGAGCGGCACTCGATGCACGCGGAATCACGTACGAATACTTGGACGGTTCGACGCCCGCCAAGGCACGTCAACAAGCGGTCGACCGTTTCCAGGAAGGGACCGCCAATGTGTTCTTGATCTCGCTGAAAGCGGGCGGGACCGGTTTGAATTTGACCGCGGCCGACTATGTGATCCACATGGATCCGTGGTGGAATCCGGCGGTGGAAGATCAAGCCACCGACCGAGCCCATCGCTATGGGCAAGACAAACCGGTGATGGTCTACCGCATCATCGCCAAGGGAACGATCGAGGAAGAGATCCTGGCAATGCACGAATCCAAGCGTGACCTCGTCGCCGGTGTGATGGAAGGAACCGAGGCCGCCGCGAAACTTTCCAACGATGACCTGATCCGCATGATTCGCAGCTAGTGGCAATCGATAACTGTCGTAGCGAAACTCGCCAAGAGTTTCGGCACCCCGGCAATCCAAAAGTCTTGGCGACTTTCGCTACGCGTGAATCGGACTCTTAACGATTGAACAAACTTTACTCTGCGGGCAAGCATCGCTTCAGCGTCATCGTGGCCATCGCCGTGCCGTAGGGACGGTGATAATCGTACAGCGGATAGTCCCACCAACATCCGTTCTTTTCTTGCAGTGGAACGATTAAATCCGCCAGCATCGCTTGATAGGGGGCACGCTCTGCAACCGGCAACTGCTCTATACACATAGCCCCATAGTAGTGGCCAAAGTAATAAAAGTAGCCTGCGACCTGGAACCATGATTCATGCGGTATCGGGCGTTTGCGGCCAATGTCCAACCAGCCATTTCGTTCGTATAGCCGATACAGCCAATGCTTTAGCACGTTGTCCGTGACCGTCGTGTCACCCCAATAGCGTAGCGCGAGGTTACAGCACTGCGAACGGCCAAGCGACCCACCGGGGCGATTAATCTCACGCATCGGGCGGTCTTTCAAATACTCGCCATACAAATAGGTGAAGTCGGGCTTTTGTTGTCGCTTGATTGCGGCCACGGCGCGGTCGACGACATCCTGCGGTGGATCGATCCCAATCGATTGTGCTTGCTGCATTGCAACCAATGCAGCCCCGCCGACAAAGCTGATCGAACTGGATGTCGGCCGTTTGGCTTGATAACGAAAATCATAATAGCCCCAACCGCCATCGACCGACTCGTATCGCCGCAGCATGTCATACTGCTGCTCGATCAAGGATCGGATTTGAGCGATCTTCTGAGTATCACCCGCATGCCGTTTGTGCAGCTGGACCAAGGCTTCGATCGAATACAGGTGCCCCCACACGTTGTACATCGCGGTGCCATCGGCACGACGCAGTCTTGGCAGATACTCGAACAACCACGCTTCCGCCTTATCGATCGCGGACTGCGCGGCATCGTTATCACTGGCGGCACACTCGATCAGCGACGAAATGCACAGCGAAGTCGTCGCGGTGCGGAATGCATGATGGGCGCCAGGGACGGGGGCGTAGATGTTCAAGTCTTTTGTTTTGGTCGCCGATCCCCATGACCCGTTGGGGTTTTGATCCGTCACTAAGAAGTCGACACCTTTGCGAATCGATTGCTCAATCGTTTCGGCACTTGGAGCGTCAACCTCAGGCAGCGTCGGAGGTTTGCTGAAGTCGAGCTTCTGCAACCGAGTTGGCGACGGTTCAGCAATCGCCGCCTCTTCCGCAACGACCGATGCACTTATCGTGACGGTCGTGGTGATCAGCACGATGGCTTTGAACCAATCTCTTGCCCCGCTCATTCCTTGCCCGCCTTTTCAAACTCGATGCTGCTAGTCATTCCAGGCACGAGTTCTGCATTTTTGACTTTGCCATTGATCACCAACACACACTCGATCTTGTTGGCGGCATAAGGCACTTTAGCAATCGATTGAATGGTGACGGGGATTTTCAGCTCGGGAAACGCTTTCGGAATCGCCGATCCTTTCATGCCAACATTGACTTTGGCCCGTTGATCCTCGCTGATGTCAGCGGTGATACGCAAACGATCGGGTTGCACAATTGTTGCCACCACTTGTCTCGCCGTGACTTTGGATTTCACATCGAAGGTGCTAGCCTTGTCCCCCAGTTTCCCGCGAGTCAATTGGCCGTGATAAACCAGTCCATCGATCGGCGAGCTGAGCACAAGACCACGGCGTTCGGCTTGCAATGCTTTGAAGTCGGTTTGTTGCTTCTCGAGTTCCGTTTTCTGTCGACGTCGCTCGATGTCACGTTTCAGACGTGCAGCCTTCAGATCTTGGACTGTTTTGGCAAACGCGAGCTCTGCGCGTGCAAGGGTTGCTTTTTCCTTCTCCAGTTGACTAGGGATCGTTTGCTCAAGCGTCCGCTGGGTGCGTGTTTTGGCCAATTCCAGGCTGTATTTTGCTTGCTCCACCGCGCGGCGAGCACGCTTGAGCACAATTTCTTCGGACTCTTCGGTCAGGTCGTCTTCCTCGTACATCTTTTGGAGCTGGTTCAGCTCTTCTTCCGCGTACTCGAGTGACTCTTCGGAACGCTTTAGCTGGAACTCGGCCGACATAATTTGCTGTTCGCGATCGACATCGACATAGTTGTCATAAGCCTGCCTCGCCTCTTTGCGTGTTAACTCAGCTGCTTTGCGATCAAGTTCTTGTTGTTCGCGAAATTGTTCAAAACTAAAATCGGCTTCTTCAGACGCCAGCTTGGCGAGCGCTAGATCGAATTCTGCCTTGCTGATCTTTTCATCGATCTCTTTGGTCTCAAACCAGACGACTGCGGCGTCCTTTTTGACCGCCGCTCCGTGCGGCAAGATTCGCTTGATCACATACGAATCGATCTGCTCCGAGTTTGCCGCGATCTCGTGACTCGATAGCGATTCAAAGACGCCATCGATTTTGACGGCCTTTTGTTCTTTACTCGTATCGTCCGCCGACTTTTTCTCAGCCTCTTCAGCCAACGATGGCAATAGGGTGAAAAGCGAGAGAGCTAGCACGGTGAGGTAGGATAATGGTTCGGTTCGCATCAAGAATTCTCGAGAGTGGAAAGCAAAGGAGCAATATGTTCTATATTGATTGACGTACTAGGAGATGTCCACCTGCGAATGTGCCGATGAACTGTCGATGCCGCGTAGCCGATCCCTAGCCCCAAACGCTGCATCAAGATGCGGGAGGGTCCAATTCGTGTTTCCAGATAGATCGCAGCCAAATTGTGGTTCCCCTGTAAGCGGAAAGACAGTTTTCAAACAGCGTGTTCTTACGGAAATGTTGTTTGCGTCGCCTTTCTCGGTTGGGGGGGATCTTTGCTACAATTGCGGTTGAGCACGTTACTGATATCAACAAGGTGAGGACTTGACGAGCGTGAAGCCTCAATCGCCGTTAGCCCTCTTGCTCCGAAAGCGACTACGTGGAACCCAAGAAAACAAAAAGCGGCGACTCGCTAACGTTCGATTTTATGGGGCCTGCGCCGGATGCACCTGCCGAGACGGCCCCGGAAAAGATCGAAGAATTTTTAATTCGTGAAGTGCTAGGCCGTGGTGGCTTTGGGACCGTCTATCTTGCTTACGACACGACGCTACAACGCGATGTGGCACTCAAGATCCCGCATCATTCGCTTGTCTCCAAGAAGACCACAGCAAATCTGTATTTGCGTGAAGCGCGAGCGATCGCCAGTTTGGACCATCCCAACATTATCCCGGTCTACCGTGCCGCCAGCACACCGAAGATTGCTTGCTACATCGTAACCAAACGAATTCGTGGTTGCGATTTGTCTCAGTGGACGATCCGGCAACGTCCGACCTACGACACGATCGCGATCTTGCTTACTCAGGTCGCCGATGCGATTGCGTTCGCGCACAAACACGGCGTTGTCCATCGTGACATCAAACCTAGCAATATTTTGATTGACGAAGAGGGTCGTCCTTACGTTGCCGACTTTGGTTTGGCTCTGCGTGATGTGGATCCGCGCGGCGGCCCTGCTTATGTGGGCACCCCCGCCTACATGAGCCCCGAGCAAGCACGCGGCGAGGGGCACCGTGTCGACGGACGTTCGGATATCTATTCGATGGCCGTGGTGATGTACGAATTGCTGACGGGCAAGCGTCCTTTTCAATCCACGTTGGAGGAAGGGTTATATGAAGAGATTATGTATAGCGAGCCAATCCACCCGGGGCGACTTGACGCGAACATTCCTAGCGAACTTTCGCGGATCTGTTTAAAAGGATTGTCCAAGTCGATAAGCGAACGTTATCCAACCGGAGAAGCCTTCGCTAGTGATCTTAGGCAATGGCTTTCCATACAAGGTGTTTTGATCCCTTCGCATTCAGGAGGACAAAACTTTACGACGACGCAGGCCCCCCAATCGCTCGGCGTGATTCGTCCAAGCTCCAGTGCTCTCACAGTGCCACGAGTGGTTCCGAAAGGACTCCGGCCGTTTGACACTCGCGATGCAGATTTCTTCCTGCAATTGTTGCCGGGACCTCGTGATCGTGACGGTATGCCGGAAATTGTGCGTTTTTGGCTTTCCAAGTTTGACCCGGCGGATGACACCCAACCCGTGTCCGTCGGCGTGATTTATGGGCCCAGTGGCTGCGGGAAAACTTCGCTTGCTCGCGCTGGCATCATTCCACGTTTACCCGACGATGTTGTTTCTATCTACATTCAAGCAACGGCTGAGGATACCGAACGAACACTGCATGACCAGATTGTTTCCAGGCTGTCTTTGATTCGCAATGAATCTCAGGGCGAGCAACTCGACGTTGTCGAGTCGTTTGCCATGATCCGGCGTCTACAGCGACGACGTGTCGTCATCTTTATTGACCAATTCGAGCAATGGCTGTTTGCGAATCCCGATGGCTCTCGTGAAGCGTTGGTTCAAGCGTTACGGCAGTGTGACGGCGAGTATCTGCAGTGCATCTTGATGGTTCGTGACGATTTCTGGATGGGCATCACACGACTGATGCAATCGCTTGATCAAACCATTGCCGAAAATGTTAATGCCACCGCAGTGGACCTGTTCGACGAGTCCCATGCCCGACGTGTGCTGGCGTTGTTCGGGGCCGCTTATGGCAAGTGGCCGGAATCGATTGAAAAAATGTCCCCAAGTCAGAATCAGTTTTTAGATCAAGCGGTTCAGTATCTCGAATCCGATGGACGCGTCATCTGTGTCCAACTGGCTTTGTTGTCCGAAATGTTGAAAAATCGGTCGTGGGACCATGCCGAAGGAGTGTTCGACGACGGCGGCATTGGGCTCGGGATGCGTTTTCTCGAAGAGACATTCGATAGTGAATTGGCTCGCCGGCGTACACGGATTCATGCCGAGGGTGCCCATAGTGTGCTGCGAGCATTATTACCCGAAGCCACCTCGCGGATCAAAGGTTCGGTTCGCACAAAACAGGAACTTGCCAATGCGGCGTGCTACCGCGACAAAAGCTCGTTTCGGGAGTTGCTGGCGATCCTGGATCGCGAAATGCATCTCATCACCCCGACGGATAGAATCGTGGATGACAGCTTGAGGAGCGATTCTGGTAATTCGAATCAATCGGACAATTCCGAAAGCATCTCAAGCGGATACCAGCTTACGCATGATTTCTTGATTGCGCCGATCCGCCAATGGATCGAGTATCGAAATCGCTCGACGAAACAGGGAAAGGCTCGTTTGCGTTTAGAAGAGTTTTCGGATTTGTATCGGGGTCGACCTTTGTCGCAATCCTTGCCAACGCTTGGTGAGTATTTAACGATCCGCCGGCACACCGACTTGCGACGTTGCAGCGACCTACAACGCACGATGATGAGTGCGGCCAAAAAACGACATCTTCGAATCGCCACGTCATGGTTGATGATCGTTGTTGTAATGTTTGCCTCTGCGTATTCCGGGTACCGGTGGTTACACAATCGCAACGAGGCAAATGCAAGTCGGATGGCAATGGAACGATTGCTTGATGCCAAAATGAATGACGCTGTCGTATTGGCAACATCGCTAAAGAGTTCTGACGTCGCGAGGGAAGAAGCTGTTCGTTTGGTCAGAAACGAGGACGCGATGATCTCCGATCGAGTTCGTGCTTCGCTGGTACTCGCCGATTCGAATTCAGATGCAGCCGAGTTAATCACCCAATATTTGCTTTGGGCTCCTGTCGACGAAGTCGTCACGATCGCGAAAAGGTTCAACCCCAAAACGTCCCTCGGAGGCGATACGTTCGAGGAAATTTGGTCTGCCCAACTTGCTTCGAAGGACACCTTGATCCGTGCCGCATGCATGCTGGCCAATGACGAGACGCGAAGTGATCAATTGCGAGACCCCGTCAACTTGACGCGGATAATGAAGTTGTTGCTGAATGAAAATCCATTGTGGATTCAACGTTGGAGTGAAGCTTTCAAACCGATCGGTCGCGATCTTGTCCCGCTTCTCGATGCGCATCTCAATGACAAATCTCGGCAACACGAATCACTCAATGCCGCGAACTTACTTGTTGCATATGGGGAAAAAGACTTGCAAATGCTCGTGTCCCATTTGCCAAACGCTTTCCCATCCGAAGTGGTCGCTTATACCGATGCGATCGCCTCGTACGGTGAACTAGGTCGTCATGCAGTACAAGAGCAATGGCGTGATCAAATCGCCAACGACTCGCACTTGGCCCGATTAGCTCAACCGTGGGGATCTCCGTGGTGGTGTGTTGGCAATCGCGAAGTTATGACGGGAATCAAGCCGGTCGCACTGAACGAATCGCTCAGCAAACAACTGAGTGATTCCGAGTCGGCGATTGGAAAGCACGCGATACTTGTTCATAAACTTGGCGAAGAAAACCTCGAAGAAGTCGTCGAGGGTCTTGCCGAGGCAGGCTACCGGATCGCGGAATTGGTACCTTACCAAATCGATGGTCAGCGTTTTTGGATGGTGCTGAGTCTGTGCGATGGTATCAAGTCAAAGTATTGCGTTGACGTCAGTGCTGATGAACTTTACGAGAAGAATAAAGCACATCGAGGCGAGCATTTCTTTCCAGACACACTCCACTACTATATCCACGAAGATACTGGAAAATTCACTGCTGTTTGGATTGCGGTCCCAGAGGATTCAGCGGTAGTGGATGCCGATATTTACGTCGACGTCCATCATGATTTCCACGAAGACCACGGTTGGGGACCATTGGTCGAGCAGGGGATCGACGTCCCGCGAACCAATCTGACGTATCACAAAGCTGATGGCGAGAAATATTTTGCATCGGTCCGGTGGAAGCTAGACTCGTCGATCGTATATCGCGAAGCGTGGCACCAAAGCCGGGACATGATTGATAACTTGTATCGTTACAGTCCCTCCAATACGTTTTTGTCACAGCAGTCAGACGCCCGAATGTCATCCGATTCGCAACACAGTGTGACTGCGGTTTGGTGGTCCGATTTACCTGTCGAGGTGGACCGATTTGCTTACCAACCAAGACGTGAACATTTACGCCAAACACGAATCGCAATGGCGCAAGGTTACTATCCGGTGTCGATTTCAATCGCATCCTCAACAGAGGATTCAACTCCTCAATTGGGATCGATTTGGTGGCGTCCTCTGCCTGAATTTTCAGAAAAAATCGAAAAGTGCAATCGGCTGCAAAATATGTTGGCTGCCATGTTCAAACTGGGAGATCGGCAACAGATGGCTTCCGCGATGCAGGATGAATTTGCAGAGGCGACGCGTGGAGCGGTCATCGAATCATTCGAAGCGTATGAATTACCCGTCGATTGGCTCGTCGACCAACTTGGAGATGTCAGTCAAAAAACCATGTTGCGTCGAAGCTGTGCGATGGCACTTGCGATCTATCGTGCCGATTCGCTTTCGGAATCGCTGCGTCATCGTGTCGAAGCAAATATTCCGCACTGGTATAAGCAGAGCTCGGATCCAGGGCTACGTTCGGCGATCCAATCGATTCAAAAAGCGTGGGGAATCGATTTGCAAACATCGTCCACACAAGAGGTCAGCGGCGAATTCCGTTCGGTGGCAGGGGATCGAATGGTGGTGGTACAACCTGACGTACCCGTGTGGCTTGGATCGCTACCAACCGAACCGGGACGCGATGGTGGCAAAGAGCCTCGGGCTTGCTTCCGAATCGACCGTCCGTATGCCATTGCATCCCAGCAAGTGACGACAGCCCAGTACCGTAAGTTCCAACCGGATCATCAGTTTGCGCCTCGCTATACGCCGACCGATGATTGTCCCGTGATCGGTGTCAATTGGTTCGAGGCGGCAAGATATTGTCGTTGGCTTAGTGAACAAGAGGGAATACCCGAGTCGCAAATGTGTTATCCACCGATGGACCAAATAGAGCCGGGGATGCAACTTGAACACGACGTTTGCAAACGGATTGGCTACCGTTTGCCGACCGAAGTGGAATGGGAGTTCGCGTGTCGAGGTGGGACGCATCGAAATCGTTGGTTTGGGTTCAATCCGCAGCGATTGGGACGACACGCATGGACCGCCGAAAACTCGGGCTTCGTCATGCATCCGGTCGCGAGTTTGTTGCCAAACGATTATGGGCTCTTTGACATGCTTGGCAATGCAATGCAATGGTGCCACGCATCTTATGTACCCTATCCGACGTTTTCGCACGAACCCGAGGATGATCCTGGGGCCCTACTCACTACCATCGACAAAGAAACAAGGATGGCCACTCGTGGCGGCGCGATTTTGTACCAGCCGCTCGATGCCCGCGCATCGCAGCGAAATTGGCACGCCGCTTATCTCGAACGTGTATATCTGTCCTTCCGGATTGCACGAACCATGCCCGACGAAGACCGTTAAATTCGTCGAATGAGTGAATTCTGTTCGGTTGCGGCTGAAAAAGAAGGTGTTCGTAAAACGAGGGAATATAATGGCCAACCAAGAGGGCAATTGTAAGAAACTATTCAGCACCCCCTTTTGAAGAAGAACTAGGATATGGATCGAGAACGCTATCGACAACGTTTACTGGCAGGCACGGTGACTTTTCCAGCAACGTTGCCACGGCTTGCTGAACTGACGTTGACGTCGACAGAACAACTGCCAGTGGTTGCCTCGATCGGCGTCGCATCTAGCGAAACGCTTGTCGTTGCTACGGAACGGCCATCGCCGCGGGTTAGTATTGTCCGCAGCGTTTCGGCAACTGAAATACGTGCAGTTTTTTTGCCGAAAAACCCCGCCGTTCTGGACTGGAACCAAGGCGTTTGGCTGCTTCAGAGCGAGATTCTGCCCGGTTTACAGATGCATCTCAACAGCGGCGATCGACTGTTTGGCATCTTGTATGTACCCGAGTTCAGCCCGACTTTGCTTGAAGTGCAAACTGGGATGACGGCCGCCGAGAGTGCTCAGTATTATCCGCCGCTGCCCTGCGACCGCTCGCAAGACCATTATCAAGCTGGCGCCGCCAAGCAAAGTAATCTGGCTGCACAATCTCTGTCTCGTGATCCCGGGGGCTTTATGCCTAGGGAATTTGAGTCGCCCTGTGATTCCTATACTCGCTCGACGCAAGCGTTCGAAATCGACGAGCTTCGCGATCCCCATTTGGACAATCCGACGCTCATGCGATCGTCATCAATGTGCGACGATGGATTTTTAGATCGCGACGATGAGCATCTGTAATGGGCCGCAATGTTTTTCCCCGGCCAACCGTGGATGTGTTGATGCTGTGCCGCCCTCACAGCAATCCGAAGCCGGAAGTGATCGAAGCAATCAAGCATCAAAACAATGTGCATGTCCGCTTGCACATTGGTATTGGGTGGCCAGATCGCAGCGATCGTAATCGCTGGCAAACAATCGCCCGTGCTCGCAATCAGATCAAGCAGCGTGCGTCAGCGGACTGGGTGATGTTTGTTGATGATGACGTGATACTCGATCCCCAATGCATCTCAACATTGGTAAAACGACTTGAAATTTCGCCCACGCTGGGGGCGGTTGCTGCGGACTACGACCTCGAAAACCAGACAAGCAACAGTGCAGGACATGTCGGTATGGGCGCGTCTCTGTTTCGAGGCAAGGTACTGGAAGCCGTTCAATTCCGATCGACCGCAAACCAGTGCGAATGTGCATGTTGCTGTGAAGATTTAAGGCGTCAGGGAATTGGAATCACCTATTGCCGGATCGCGGGAGCAACCCATTTAGATAAATCGAGAATGCCAATCGAAAAAATGCGTCGGCGATCAACAGGGAACGGCACAGCGTCGCCGGCACCCCGTTTGCTTGCGGCGTTTGACCGTCGTGATCTTAAACGATTTGAACAGCAATTTTTGCGTTCGCTGCGGGCCTGGGGGAATGACGTCACGGTCATTGCGGTTGCCTACGGCTTGTATCCATCCGAACTGCTTCGTTTGCGGCAACATCGCAATCTCCAAGTCGTGTCTCGACCTAGCAATGGAACGATGGTGCCAGTGCGGCGACTGCGTGAGTTTGCCGAGATCACGAAGCGGTTGCCTGCTGACACCCCCGTGGCCTACTGGGATGTTTCGGATGTTGTTTTTCAAGCTCGATTGGACGCACTTTGGAATTCGATCACGATGCGGCCTGATGTGGTCCATGCAGTCATCGAACCCAAAGGTTACCCTCACAACGCCGTGATACCGGCTTGGTCGCTATCGATTCGTGATCCTTGGCACCGACATCATGCATTCGGACTCTTGAAACGCAATCCATTTTTAAATAGCGGATTTGCAGCCGGCACCGCAGAAACACTGCATCGCTATTTTTCCGCTGCTGACCGGATGAGAAAGGGGCCCGAGCTTGCGGGAACCACCGACTGGGGTGACCAAATGGCATTGAACCTTTACTGTCATCGCGAACCTAAGCTCTGGTACGCGACGCAGGAAGGCTGGAACTATTGCGTGCATGATCGCGCGATGAATGAAGTCACCGTTTCAGCAACGGGAATCGTGATGAGCCGTCGCATAGGCAAGATTCCCGTCGCACACGGCAACGCTCGTTCGCTTCGACAGTTTGCGATTTTGGTTCATCAATAGAATGGTCAAATCATCAATGCATCTATTCATGATTTCGTTGCCCGATGATCCGCGTCGCCGTCAATCAGGATTGAGCAAAATCCATCCGCTGAATTTGCCGTACGAGGTGGTCGACGGC
This sequence comes from Novipirellula methanifontis, assembly GCF_052161655.1. Lineage (GTDB taxonomy): Bacteria > Planctomycetota > Planctomycetia > Pirellulales > Pirellulaceae > Novipirellula. Next base: position 2,098,105 of record NZ_CP197418.1, on the reverse strand, counting down.
GTCGAAGCGTCTAAATGGCGAATCGATCAATTGCCGGTGTCTGCTAAGACGCTGCGTGAGATGCGAATTGGCGAGATTGGCTGTTATCTGGCACATCTGCGTGCCCTACGGCGAGTGGTCGATTACCGATTGCCTTGGGCATGCATCTTGGAAGACGATTTTTGTTTCGAGCCCGAGCCCGACTTCGGACTGGTCGAGATCGGAGACGCCCTGCCTCGTGAGTTCGACTACATCCATTTACAACGAAACATTGATCAAAACAGCAAGTTCCGTGTCGTGGAAAAACATGGTGCGTTCAACCGTGTTTGCGAAACACCGCTGGGTACGGTGGGCTATCTGATCTCGCATGGACTGGCGAAATATATTCTCGATAATCACGCTCGCTGCAAAACGCCAATCGATCATCTTTACGCCAAACTCTCGCATCAGGGATTGTTTTACGCACCCGTCAAACCACTCGTTGGCGTTCAATTAGGGCTTGATTCCGCGATCAATCCGTGACTTCGTCTGTCTCAACCGTGTCAGTTGTCCCCAGCATCCAGCCGATTGCGAAACCAATCGCACTGCAGATCGTCCCCGCCAATTCGTGAGGAAGCGGCATTCCATACGCCTCCAACCACGGTTCGAAAAACACTTCCCAGCCCAACAACATGTGCAGAGACCAGACCGTGATTCCGAACAACATCGCAAGTTTTGCGGCAAGCGACGGGATATTCTCGAATCTCAAGCCAATCAAAAAGGGCACCACCAAGCTGACCAGCGCCATCGAGTAGGACCCTTGAACCAATTCGTAGGCGCCTTCCCCACGATAGGCCAACCAGGCCGAAGCGGCGGTAACAACCACGATTGCCCCACGCTGCAATCGCAGCAATCCGGATTGGGTCGGCGGAGTCGAACGTGCCTTGCGCCATAAAGGTTCCACCAAATTGTGGGCCATCACCGCCGACGGTGCCATCACCGCACTGACGATCGTCGATAACACCGCAGACACAATCGCCAGAAAGAAAACAAGCAGCAACACCGGATTTAGCAACTTGCTGGCGACCAGGATCACCACGCCATCGAGTTCACCTTCGGCCTGTGGCAACAACAAGTGGGCTGCCATTCCCGTGCCCACCGGCAGAATCCCCATCAGCAAATAGCCTGCGCTGGCCCACAAACAAGCTCGCGAGGCGACTTGGTCGCTCTTGGCCGAGAAGATCCGCTGCATCAAATCTTGCATCGGCAAATTACCGAGTGCTCCGATGGCGAGCGCACTGACCGCGACCATCGTGTCCCGCCAAAAGGTCGGCGGGTCGGCAATCCGCCAGCGTGATTCGTCAATTTCGGTTCGCATCACCGAAATCCCTTCGATGATCGATCCGTCGCCCAAGTGCACCAGGATCGCGTGTCCGAGTAGCAGCAGACCGAGCAAGATAAACGACATCTGAATTGCATCAGTCCACGTGATCGTCCACATCCCGCCGAGCAATGTGTAGCCTGTTCCGATCGTGGCCACCGCCAAGATGCCCCATTCTCGGGGAATCCCAAAGAACACATCTAGCAATTGGGCGAGGGCAAAAAACTGGGCGGCAACCCAGCCAAAATAGCTAGGCACGATGATTAACGACGACATGATCTCCGCCGTTTTTCCAAACCGGCGGAAAAAGAAATCGGGAACTGTCAAAATTCCCATCCGCCACATCGGTGCAGCGACAAACAAACCGGCTAGCAGCAAACAGCCTGCGATTCCGATCGGATCGAGCATCGCTTTGCGAAGCCCCTCGTTGCCGACTTCGTCCGCGGTCGTCATCAGCGACTCGGCACCAAACCACGTCGCAATAATCGTGATCGTTGCCAGCGATGTGGGTAGTCGACGGCCTGCGAGTACAAAATCCTCAACGTTGCGGACGCGGCGTTGGGCGATAAAGCCAACCACGTACATGGCGATCAGATAAACGATCAAGGCACCCAAAAACAGAGAATACATCCCCGAGGGCAGCGCAGAGGATTCAGGCATTGGCGTAGGAAGGCGAAAGGATCCCGAGACCGGCTCAAATTTGTCGCGACATATTAGCGAAATCTTACTCCTTGCCGACCCCCAAAACACCAGAAAATCGGGAAAGATTCCCACCGTGATCAGCCAGCGGGCGCCCCAGCGATTCTGGCAGGCCGCTTACCGGTTTCCTGGCTAGCCAAGGCAGCTCTTTCAAGCTCAAAACCGGTACCCAACCGTGTGTCGGTGTCTCGGCCGGCCAATTGCCGCCAGTGGGGTGCAAGAACAGTGTTTTCACGAGCGGTCGCCGACCATCCGATGCCTCCCGGGCAATTATTTCCCCACCAGGCCAAGCGTGACGCCTTTTTTCATCACGCCGAACCAAATGAAGAATTGCGTCTTCATGAATTCCCGATGAGGCAAGATCGCCATCCGAAACGCATGCCAAAATCCAGGTAACTTACGTACGAAACAACACACCGACTTTCGCTGCTATTTTCTTTGTCGGTGATAGCAATGTTGTCCATAAACCAGCTGCAGTTGCAATAAAAGGGATCAGTGCAACCGATATCCGTTTCTATGTACTTACCAATCCCTTCCCCGCCACCTGCCCATCCATTTGCGTTCGCACGATCGCTGTGTGAAACAAACCCGCTGTATCAAACCCGCTGTATCAATTCGCATTCATCACAAATCAACGTTTGTGCGAGATACATCGTCTCGACGAACTCAGCAAGCGTCTCAAATACCATTCGAAATCTCCGGCTAAGGGTGTTTTCAGTCATTTGCTTCCTGGCGAGTCAGTTTCGTGTAGAATGCGGGACCCGCCTGCCTGAACTCCCTCCCCAAATCCTCGTTCACAGCCCGCCTGTCTTGGTGATCAATCATGTTGAAGCCGCTCTATGGACTAGATCGTCGTGGTTTGTTACGTGTCGCTGCCGCTGGAGTCGTAGGGGCGTCGCTGCCGAGACTGAGTGCAACGGCGGCCGAACCGCCGCAAGCCAAGCCGATTGGGTTCGGCAAAGCCAAGTCGGTGCTGATCGTGATGCTCAGCGGTGGTCCCAGCCAACTCGATATGCTGGACCCCAAACCCGAAGGACCGACGGAAGTTCGTGGCGAGTTCGCTCCGATCGCGACCACGATCCCAGGCGTCACTGTCTGTGAGCATTTGCCCATCCTGGCCAAGCAAACCGATCGCTGGGCCATCGTCCGCACGTTGGCACATCGCGAGCACAATCATTTGCTGGCGACCCACGTCGCACTGACCGGTCGACCGACACCGGTACCGCGTGGCGGATCGGATTTAGATCGTGTTGAAACGCGCAACGACTTTCCAAACTTTGCCGCCGCGCTGGACTTCATTCGGCCCCGCGGCGATGGGCTGCCCTCAGGCGTTTCGTTGCCGAATTACTTTATCGAAGGTCCGCTGACGTGGCCGGGGCAACATGCGGGATTTCTCGGTGCAAAACATGATCCGTGGCAAATCAATGGTGATCCAAACGAAAAGGACTTTCGTATCCAGGCACTTTCGATGCGTGATGGGATCACTACGGATCGACTGCAATCACGGCGACAACTTCTGGACAATCTCAACCGCGGACGTAACAGCTTAGCAGGCCCGGAAACCGACTCCCTCCGCGATCAGCAAGACCTCGCCTATGGTTTGCTAACCTCTGGGAAGTTAACTCAAGCGTTTGAGATCAACCGCGAATCTGACGAAACACGTGATCGATATGGTCGCAACAAGTTCGGTCAATCGTTGTTGCTGTCCAAACGCATGATCGAAGCCGGAGTGCCCGTCGTGCAAGCGGCAATGGGCATTGTGCAAACTTGGGATACGCACGTTGACAATTGGGGCCGGCTCAAGAACACGCTGTTGCCACAGTTGGATCAAGGCCTCGCCGCACTGACTGATGACTTAACTGCATCGGGACTGCTGGACGATACTTTGTTGATCGTGATGGGCGAGTTTGGGCGAACGCCTAAAATCTCAACACTCCCCGGCCAAACGATTCCTGGTCGCGATCATTGGGCACACGCTTACTCCGGATTGTTCGCCGGCGCAGGTATCCGAGGCGGGCAAGTGCTCGGCCAGACTGACGCTCAGGCAGCGTACCCCGTGACGAATTCCTGGTCACCGGCAGATATTTGCAGCACGATCTTCAACGCCTTGGGGGTCGACTCGGATGCTGCGCTGATGGATCCGCTGGACCGTCCCCATCATTTACTCAACGGCAGCGTGATCTCGAATCTCTACACAGGAGCATCCGCATGACCACTAAGTCCACTCCAAATCCATCGAACACTTATCAACACACTGGCTGGTCACGTCGTAGTGCGCTGCAAGCCGGTGCGATAGGGATTCTCGGGCTGGGCATGAACCATTTGACCGGACTGCGCCAGGCGTTTGCTGCGGATGGTGTTCAGCCGAGTGGTAAAGCCAAATCATGCATCTTCATTTTCTTGTCGGGTGGACTTTCGCAACACGATAGCTTTGACATGAAGCCGGAGGCGCCGGACAACATTCGCGGCGAGTTTCAGCCACGGTCGACCAAGACACCCGGACTGCAGATTTGCGAGCATCTGCCGAAATTGGCTCAGCGTAGCCAAATGTGGTCGCTATGCCGTTCGCTCACCCATAGCTCCAACGAACATTCCGCCGCCCATCACATCATGTTGACCGGGCGATCTGAGTTGCCGACGGGGTTCAGTCCTAACCAGTCCAATCGAACCGATCACCCTTCGATCGCTGCAGTAGCCGGTCACGCGATGCGGTCGCGACAGCAAAACAATTTGCCAACCGCCGCGGTGTTGCCCGAACGTTTGGTCCACAGCAGTGGTCGCGTGATCCCGGGCCAACATGCAGGTTCGATGGGCCCCAGGCACGATCCTTGGATGATCCAAGCGTCGCCGTTTCATAATACATCCTATGGTGCGTTTCCCGAATATAAGTTTGACCATCAAGATCGCGGCAAACCCGACGAACGCTTGTTTCAAGCACCGCAACTTTCATTGCCCGACGGATTGGGAATGAAGGCGATCAACGGGCGATTGGCGTTATTGGAATCATTGAATCGACAGCGTGAGACGCTCGCGGGATTCGCTCAAGTCGAAAATTTTGATCGACTGCGGCAAGGTGCCGTGTCGTTGTTGACCGAGTCAGCGGTTCATCAGGCATTGGACGTGACCAACGCGGACACTAAGGACTTGGATCGCTATGGACGCAATTCTTTTGGTTGGTCGTTGCTGATGGCGCGGCAGTTGGTCAGTGCCGGCGTCAGTTTGGTGCAAGTGAATTTAGGAAACGACGAAACCTGGGATACACACGGCAACGCGTTTCCGCACTTGAAGAACAATTTATTTCCTCCGACCGACCAAGCTGTCTCGGCGCTATTGGACGATTTGCAATCGACGGGTGAATTGGACGAGACGTTGATTGTCATGGCCGGTGAATTTGGTCGCACGCCGCAAATCACGTGGTTGGAAAAGCATTACAAACTGCCCGGTCGCGATCACTGGGGTGCCGTTCAATCGGTGCTATTTGCGGGCGGTGGCATCCGAGGCGGCAACGTGGTCGGTAAGTCTGATGCGCAAGGCGCGTACCCAGCTGAGCAACCGGTGAAACCCGAGAACTTTGCCGCCACGATTTATGATGCACTGGGAATCCCAGCCGCTGCGGCTTGGCACGATGCCGAGAATCGACCTCACCATATTTACCAGGGCGAACCCATCGCGGGGCTGAGTTAGTAAGATGTCCTTCAAAAACACCAACCACTTAATGGGCTGTCACGCCTTTCGCCGATCCAATCGTCCGAGTCGCCGGCAAGTGCTGCAAGCGGGCGCGATCTCGGCACTCGGCTTGGGCATGGGTGATTTGCAATCGCGATTGGCCCACGCCGAGCAGAGCGGAATCCAGTTGCCGACCAAACGAGCCAAGGCGTGCATCTTTTTGTTCATGTGGGGCGGGCCGAGCCAGCTTGATACGCTGGACATGAAGCCTGATGCACCGGCCGAAGTTCGTGGGACATTCAACCCGACATCCACCAAAGTGCCCGGCATCCAAATCTGTGAGCACTTCAGCCAGCTTGCCACGATGACCGACAAGCTAGCGATCATTCGTTCGCTAACGCACGATGACCCCGCTCATTTGTCCAGTGGTCACGCGACCCTCACCGGGCAACCCGCTCCGGTGCTCAAGAGCGATAAAGATCCGCCCAGTGCAAAGGACTCGCCACATTTGGGTGCGTTGGTGTCCAAGCTACGGCCGAGCGATAGCGGTTTGCCCTCGTTCGTGGCGATGCCTTGGAAAGCGTTTCATCCGGCCGCACCGGGCGGTGAAGCTCCTGGCCAACACGGTGGCTGGCTCGGCTCGGCCTACGATGGCATGTTGCTCGGCGGCGATTTAAACGATCCCAATTGGCATCCGCAAGGATTGTCGTTGCCAGCGGATATCGGCCTTCAGCGGTTGGAATCGCGTGTCGAATTATTAAAGATGCTGGACGGCCAACGGGCATCGCTGCATCGCTCTCTCGGTGCTGCGAACTACGGAAATCATCAATCACGGGCGATCGAGATGATCGGCTCTAGTGGCGTGCGCACGGCGTTCGATCTCGCTCAAGAAAGTGATGCCACCCGCGAGCGTTATGGACGAAACATTCACGGACAAAGTGTGCTGATGGCACGACGGCTGGTCGAGCATGGCGTGCCGTTGGTTTCCGTAAATTGGCACAACGATGGCAAGAACTTTTGGGATACGCACGGTGACAATTTCAATCGTTTGAAGAATGACTTGATACCACCGGCCGACCGAGCACTATCGGCTTTGCTGCAAGATTTGGAAGAACGCGGTTTGCTGGACGAGACCATTGTCGCGTGGGTCGGAGAGTTCGGACGCACGCCAAATATCACGAAAAACAACTCGGGACGCGAGCACTGGCCGTACTGCTATAGCGGCATTTTGGCTGGCGGCGGAATTCGGCCCGGCATGGTTTATGGTGCCAGCGATAAACATGCTGCCTACCCCGCGTCCAATCCTGTTTCACCCCAGGATTTTGCGACCACGATCCTGCATGCGATGGGGCTGCCGACCGACGCCTCCCTGCTGGATCGCGAACAACGCCCCCACCGAATTTCCTCCGGCAAAGTACTGCACGAGTTACTGACGTAACCAACCCCGAGAGTTGATCCTATGCGAAATCCAACCACTGTGATTTGTTTATCGAGCCTGTTGTGGGTGTGCGTCTCACTGCACGCCACCGCTCAAACAATCACCGCAGTTCAAACACGCACCTGCAAGCCGGGGCAAACCACGCAGCTGACCCTCCAAGGAACCGACTTAAACGATTCACTGCGGTTGGCATCGAGTGCAAAAGCACTCGGCTGGAAAATCGAAAAACTCGAACCGACTGCGGCCGTCGTCGCAATCACGTTGCCCAACGACTTCCAATTGGGACCGCACAGTATTTGGCTCACAACCGCCACCGGAGCGATCAAGCAGATCACCCTGTTTGTCGATGATCTGGATGCAGTTCAAGACAGCGGCAAAAACCATACGATTGAAACGGCACAAGAAATCAGCACGAAATCGACCGTCGAAGGTGTTTGCGACGCATCGCTCAGCGATTTCTATCGCATCCACGTCAGCGCCGGTCAGCGAATCGCCGTCGAAGTGCATACTCAACAGTTGCGTTCCGCGATGGATCCGGTACTGCGATTACTGGATGCCGAGGAAACGACTTTGATCGATGCCGACGACACCTCGATTGGTCCCGATTGCAAATTCAGTTATCAATTCACAAATGCAGGCGACTACTGGATCGAAATTCGCGATAGTCGCAATTCGGCTGCCGGTGCAGCGTATCAATTGCGAGTCGGCGACTTTCCCATCGTCAATCAGTGTTCTCCCCTCGCAGTTCGCAGTGGCGAGAAGACCTCGATTGCCTTTACCGGCCCCGATGGAAAACTCGTTGCGCCGCGAGAAATCGAGATCCCGGCCGATACCCATGGTGTCATCCAAGTCCAGGCAAAACTCGACGAGGGACAAACCTCAAGTTGGCTGCCACTGTATTGCAGCGAACATCCACAATTCGTTGAGTCGGCTACGCAGCAGACCTTGACGTTACCGATTGGGATTAGCGGTCGTTTGCAGCAACCGCAAGAAGTTGACAGCTACCTTGTTCACGGCGTCAAAGGGCAAGTCGTTCGCTTCTCAGCAAAAACTCGCAGCCTGGGCAGTCCCACCTTGTTGCAAATGCAATTGTTCGACGCCGCAGGAGCGAAGATCGCAGAAACCACCGTCAGCGATGCTGACCACTGGAGCTTTGATGCCACACTGCCGGACGACGGTGACTATCGCTTGGACGTCAGCGACTTGCTCAAACGTGGTGGCGAGGAATTCAATTATTGGATTGAAATCATTCCAGCGGGATCGTTCACGGTTGCCCTCAAAGCAGATGCGGCGACTCGCCAGGAATTCAGTATCGAATCTCAAAGCGGTGCTTGTGCAATCGACCTGCAAATTTCGCGGTTTGGTTACGATGGTGAAATCGATTTGACCTTGTCCCAGCCAGAACAAGGCTTGCAGATTTTGAATCCACGGATCCCTGCCAAGGCGGAAACAGCGAGGATTTATTTGACGGCGGACGCAGAATGGAATCCCGCCCGCTTCGATGTGTTTCAGCTTGTGGCAACGTCGGTCAGTGACCCGGTGAAAAGCTGTCGCGTGAACAGCCATGCACTTCGCCGCACCAAAGAACCGTTTGTGCTCGCTCCCACATCACAAGATCGCGGTGAGTTTGCGTTGGCGGCAGCAACGAAAACGGAATCGCCGTTTGCCATCGAACCTGCAACCCCCATTCAGTTCGCTCGTCCCGTCCGTTCGCATACAGCCACCCTGACACTCAAGCGGATTCAAGCCGAGTTCAAAGCGGGTGTCGAAATGCTTTCCAACTCGCTGCCCGGCGGATGGACTGTCACAACAAAGCCAGAAAAGGATACCTACACGCTAACCTTGGCTCGCAATGAGCAAGTGGTCGATGAACCCGAGCATTTGCCGCTGTTGTTTTTTGGCGAGTTCAATGGACATGGACGCATCGAAGCCTACGAGATGCCGGTCCAATGGATCGACCCCGTCAGCGTCAGTTTGAACTTTCCCGAGCCAATCATGCGAGGTGGTTCAGCCCGCGGCAGCGTGCAATTGGTGCGTCAGGGGAATGATCCACAACCGGTAACGATCGCGTTGGAAAACCTTCCAACGGGTATCACCGCCGCACCGTCGATCGTGATTGGGGGCGATCAAACACAGGCAGAATTTGAATTCCAGATCGCCGCCGACGTAGCTCTCGATACGGCGCTGGAAATAACGCTCAGCGCAACGAGCAAGTTTAACGGCCAGGACTTCACGGTCCGCTCGACCCACACGCTGCCGACGATCATTGATAGCCCCCACAGTCTGGTGGTCTATCCCAATGAAATTAAGTTGGACGATGCTCGCGGTCAGCAACAGATTGCGGTCACTGGGATGAACGAACAACAATCGCCGCGTGACTGGACGCGTCATTCGCGAGTCACGTCGTCCAATCCACAGGTCGCCGAAGTGCGAGACGGAGTTGTCTATCCGATCGCCGATGGCGAGGCTGAGGTCACGGTCCAAGTCGGCAGTCAACGCCAAGTGATTCCGGTGCATGTCACCAACATGCAGTCGCCTCGCAGTGTCGAGTTTGAATCGGAAGTCCTGGTCGCGCTGTCCAAGCAAGGTTGCAATGCAGGTGCCTGTCACGGATCGCCCAGTGGCAAGGGCGGCTTCCGGCTGTCCTTGCGTGCGTTTGACAAACAGCTTGATGAACTGACGTTGATCCGCGAGGACTTTGGACGACGTATCAACCCGCTGGAAGCCGAGAAAAGTTTGCTGTTGCTCAAACCACTCATGAGTGTGGCTCACGGCGGTGGCAAACAGTTGCATAAGAATGATGCTGCCTACAGTCTATTGCGAGATTGGATCGCGGGAGGCGCGTCCGCTGATCCTGCGGACGTTTCGCGAGTCACCCAGCTCGAAGTTTATCCGAACCAGAAGCAGATTCTGTCGCTCGCTGACGGCGGACAACAACTCGCAGTGACGGCGTTGTTTGCCGATGGCCGTCGCCGCGATGTCACGCATCTTGTCGCTTACGAAACATCCGATACATCGGTTGCCAGTGTCGACGTCAATGGCTTGGTGACGCCGTATGGTCGCGGTGAAGTTGTGATCTTGGTGCGGTTTCTCGAACACATTGAATCCGTGCCGCTGATGTTTGTAGAGAAAACAGACGGATTCGAGTGGAAGTCGCCGCCACCGAACAGTTATGTCGACGAACTGGCGAGCGTCAAGCTAAAACAGTTGCAATACTTGCCGTCGCAAACGTGCAGCGATGACGAGTTCCTGCGGCGTGTGAGTCTGGATGTGCTGGGGATTCTGCCGTCGGTGGAGGAAACCGAGTCGTTCCTCGCGGATACGGGCGAAGACAAACGCCAGCGACTTGTCGACTCGTTGTTGGAGCGTGACGAGTTTGCCAAGTTTTGGGCGCTCAAGTGGGGCGACTTGTTGAAAATGACCAGCAAGTTGGTCGGCGACGAGGGTGTTTACAAATACAATCGCTGGGTCGAGCAGTCGCTGCGTGACAACTTGCACTACGACGAGTTCGCCAAACAATTGCTGACCGCCAGCGGCAGCACACTGGCGAACCCGCCCGCGAATTTCTATCGCACCTCGACTGACATGAACGAATGCGTGGAAACGATCTCGCAAGTGTTTTTGGGGGCAAGATTGCAGTGTGCAAAATGCCACAATCATCCGTTCGAGCGTTGGACCCAAGACAACTACTATGGACTCGGTGCCTTTTTCAATCGGGTGCAACGACGCAAGACCGAAAGGCCAGGCGAGATGTTCATCTACACCAGTTTTACAGGCGACGTGACACAACCCCGGACTGGCCAAGTCATGGCACCGTGGTTGCCACAAAAGGGAACAATTGAATCAAGTAATGACGTGGACCGTCGCGATGCGTTCGCCGCATGGTTAGTCAACCCGGACAATCCCTATTTTGCCAGGATCGAAGCGAACCGGATTTGGAGCCAACTGTTTGCACGCGGGATTGTCGATCCAATCGACGATTTTCGCGACTCGAATCCGCCCTCGAATGCACCGCTACTGGACGCACTGGCAAAAGATTTTGTCGACAGTGGATACGACCGCAAGCACTTGTTGCGTGTGATCTTGAACAGCCGCACGTATCAGGCCAGCTATCAAACGAGCGAGTTCAACGCCGACGACACCAAGTATTTTTCGCATCAAGAACCGCGTTTGCTCAGTGCCGAACAACTACTCGATGCGATCAATCGCACCCTGGACTTGAAGCAGACATTTGGCAGTCTGCCCGCGGGCACTTTGGCAACTCAATTGCCTGCCCCGGACGTTGTGAAAGTCGATTTCTTGAAGGTATTTGGTCAACCCGAACGCAGCACCGTTTGTGCCTGTGAGCGAGCCGATGATTCTAACTTGGGGATGGCGATTGAATTGTTCAACGGTCCGGTGATCCACGAGAAACTGCGTGACGCCAACAATCGTTTTCGCAAATCGTTGGCTGCTGGCAAGACGGTGGACGAGGTCGTCCGCGAGCTTTACTTGGCGGCCGTATGCCGCCCACCGAGCGAGATTGAATTGAAAGCCGCAGTCGAGCATTGCGGAAAAAATCCCGATCCGGTCGCCGGAGTCGAGGATGTGTGTTGGGCTTTGTTCAACACCGACGAGTTTTTGTTTCAGCATTGAAAGCATCCTATGAAATACGTCATCGTCATCATCGCTGCCCTGTCCAGCCTGCTGTTGCCTCGCGCCGAGGCATTGAGCGAGGATGTGCCGCCTGTGAGTTTCCGCAGCGATATCGCTCCCATTCTGCTTGATCGCTGTTTGGCGTGTCACGGTGCTAAGAAAGCCGAGGGCGGCTATCGAGTCGACACCTACGCAGAATTGCTCAAGCCGGGTGACTCTGGCGAACCGCCGATTGCCAAGGCCGCCGATCAAGTCAGCGAGTTACTGCGGCGAGTGGTTTGTGAAGATGAGTTCGAGCGGATGCCCGCCGAGAGCGAACCACTCACGGCTGAGCAAATCGAATTGCTCAAAAACTGGATCGCAGCTGGCGCGAATTTTGACGGCGAAGATCCTAGCGGATTGCTGTCGTTGGTCATTCCAGCGGTGCAGTACGCCGATCCGCCGCAGGTCTACGCTCAAGCGGTCCCGATCACGGCAAACGTGTTCTCGCCTGATGGAACGCAGCTCGTCACGGGTGGTTATCACGAGTTGGCGATCTGGAACACCGCCGATGCGAGTCTCGTGCGGCGAATCAAAAATGTCGGACAACGTGTGTTCGCTTTGGCGTTTTCGCCTGATGGTCGAACGCTGGCCGTTGGTTGTGGCGAACCAGGACGTAGTGGCGAAGTGCGATTGATCGATTTTGGTACTGGCGAGATCAAAGGGGTTGTCGCCAGAACCAACGATGTGGTGTTGGACTTAGCGTATCGACCTGGGGCGGATGAGCTGGCGATCGCCGCAGCCGACGCTTCGATTCGCATTGTGAATGTCGCGACGCTGGAAGAGATCCGCACGATCGCCAGTCATGCCGACTGGGTAACCGCCGTAGCCTGGAGTGATGATGGCACGCGACTGGCGTCGGCCAGCCGCGATAAATCGGCCAAGGTTTATGACGGTGCATCCGGAGAGCTGATTGCCAGTTACACCGGCCACGGTGCCGCCGTGCGTGGCGTTTCCATCTTGGCTGAAAACAAGCAGGTCGTCTCGGTAGGCACCGACGGCAAACTGCATCGTTGGAATATCGACGGTGCCAAGAAGGTAGCCGAAGTTGCCATCGGCGGCGAAGGATACAAGTTGATTCGCAACGGTAACCGACTGTTAGTTCCGTGCTCCGACAAACGGCTGCTCAACATCGACTTAAGTAACAACACGATATCCCAGCAGTACACAGGGCACAGCGACTGGGTGCTCGCGGTGTGCAGCCAAACCGGCGCAACCAACGACGGCTGGATCGCCAGCGGATCAATGGACGGCGAAGTTCGTCTCTGGAACACCGCCGACACCACCCTCGTCCGCAGCTGGATCGCCAAGCCGTAGTGAGCGGGCGACGTGAGCGTCGATCCGGTCATTCCATTGGTTACGGCGCTAGATCATTCATCGCCACGCGACAACGACATCAGTTCTGCCGTTGTCGTCCCAGGTTTAGCAGCACCCACCGCCTCAGGAGAAATCAGATCGAGTTCAGAACCTTAGTACCTGCCTAATCCCCGAACTCGTTCCGCTCAAAATCGCGAGTTCATTCTGGCATCAAGATCGTATCGAGGTTGTTGCGATCAGTGAACTCGCGAAGGTCGGCTACGAAATCATCGACCGACACGTAGTTGCGATTCGGCCGGTGCTGGAACGGGTGCAGGACAAGTTTGTGATGCTCACGCTGGACGAAGTGAGAATGGTCCGGTGTCAACAATCCTCGCGCATAACGAATCGATTTCATCAGTGGCAATGAGTGAAGCGAAACCAATTCAGGTGGCGTCCCATCCTCGGACTCAGCGACGGACATCACTTCTAATTGGTCACGATCGATGCAAACCAAACGCCTCGCGAGTGAATCAGGAAAGACGTCACTGAATTTGTCACGCGTCTCCGTCCCCATCCGCATGCGCATACCGCTGCCAGACATAGACATCGCCATCGTCTCTTGGCGGACAAGCGGCGATGTATGGATGCCAACTCCATCGGCCGTCCGCCACAAACGGATTGGCATGGTTTGATTTCGGTTGATGATCGCTTGCGAATTACGTCCTAACAGTGACGCTGGCTCGACCGACATCCCTTGTTCTTCAATCGTCCCAATCGCGGTGCCATCCGAAAAGAACAGCGAGGTCAAATTCCACACCGAATCAACATCCCCGAGCTCAAAGGTGTGAACCGTCGGCAGAGAGTCTTCGGAACGAAAGTCAATAAACACGATGTCCAACTTCGGCGTGGGTTTATTTGAGAAAACTGCAAACGTCAACGTCGAGTAGGGATCACATTGTGTTTCCAACAACATGATTGCGTTGTCGGTACGGGCGTCTGCACCAGGCTTGTTTTCCCATTGCCAAACAGATTTTTCCGTTTGAGGATCCAACAGGCCAATCGAGTCGCCGTTTTGCGACGAGACTAACGCATAAAGTTTTTTTCCAGCAAATCGGAGGGCGTTCACGTCCTGCGGCAGTCGATGATCGTGTTCCATTTGGATTTGATCTGCTGCCACGCGGTAGTTCGTGATCCGTCGCGAGCTCCCCTTGTGATCCCAGGCAATAGCAATGTCATTGCCATCGGCGGAAATCGCGGCAGAGGTGATTTCCGATTTTAAATCGCGAATTTCGTCGGGTGCGGGCAAAGGAACGACTCGATGCCTCGCTTGATCGATCCAGACGCCGTGGCCCCCACGTGAAAAAGCAGCCAACGCAGCGGCACTGGGACTCGAGACCACTTTCTCGACATCGAAGGGGACTGCGAACGTCTGAGTGCGTGGCGTCACGCTTCCATGAAACGCGAACATCGAGAGATGGTGATAAAGGAACCCACGAAAATCGTCGTGGACCGCAGAAAGCGACAACTCCATCTCGTCCCACTTCGAGGTTTGCATCCAGGTGATGGCGGCGTCAATCGCTTCGCGGCTTTCATTGCCAGCGATCTGTTTCGTAAAACTTTGTAGTCGTGATTGCTCCGTGTTGGATTGTTCGTTGAGTGACTGAAGCTGGATATTGGCTGCCTTTGTTTTGACTATCGACATTTGTAACGCATGCATTTTCTGATTGGCATCCGCTTCGAGTTTCTTTGACTTTTCGATCATCGCAAGCCGTTCGAGCTGAGTGGCTTCGGCGTTGTTCCGCAATTCGATTGAAAGCGATTCGGCTCGCTGCACCGCCGCTTGCCGCAGTCGCAGCGTCTCGATCAATGCGGTCAGCTTTCCTTCGCTCTGTCGCAACGCGTTGGATTCTTGGGTCAGTTGGGCCTCGCTTTGAATCAGCCGCTTGCTTTGTAGATTGGACGATCGCCAGTTAGCGGTCACCAGCAGGATGGCAGAAACGAGCACCGACACAAAAAGCCCACTCAATAATCGCATCGTTGGATTGCGTTTACCCCACAATCGCCAACGTTCCCAGCGACTTGGTGCTTTAGCCAGCAGCGGGCGGTTCTCTAAATAATGGCTCAAATCCTCGGCAAACGCGGCAGCGGAATCGTAGCGATTCCTTGGGTCACGACAAGTCGCTTTGTCAACAATCGACTGCAGTCGCGGATTGCGGTAATACCCCAGCGAAACGAGCGGCGGTGGGCCACGATGAATCACCGCGTCAAGAATCGCTACGGGTGTCCCGCTAAACGGACAACGCCCCGTCAACCGATCAATCAACAACATCCCCAACGAGTAGACGTCCGCAGAAACGCTCGCCGCCGATTGTCCCGATGCACATTCGGGTGCCATGTACGCGGGAGTGCCATTGATCTCGATTTCATGCGAGGCTGCGTGATCGTCGCGAACCACGGCGCCGGAACTCGCCAAAGGACGGGCGCTACCGAAATCACAAAGGTACGGTTCGCCATCCGCATCGACCAACACATTCTCGGGTTTGATGTCGCCGTGTGCCCAGCCTTGTTCGTGAATGTAATGCACCGCCAACGCCAATTTGCGAATTCGCAACACTTGCTCGCGTTCGCTCGTGCGAGTTGATTCCGATGTCCAATCGCTTCCATCAATCGCCTGCTGGACCAATCCCATTGCCGATTGCGTCTCGAAAAAGTCATAAGCGGCGACAATGTGCGGATGCCGCAAACGACACGCCAGATCGACTTCGCATCGGCCTCGTCGGCGGGAATCGGAATCAAGGTTGACTCTTTCCGCGGCCGCCTTGGTTGGAGACGTTCTAATCTGAATCAGTTTAATGGCGACTTCGCGATGCAGTTCTTGATCGGTGGCCAGCACGACATGGGCAGTACGTCCCGTCCCCAATTTACGATTGAATTTGAATCGCGTTGGCAGCTCGATTTTGACAATGTTGCTCACGGAGCCTCCTCCGCATTCGGATCATCAACCGGATCGGGCACCGCCACAGCGACGACATGATCCAGGTCGACAAACTCGATCGAAGTCGGGTTTTTGCGAAACAAATAGCGAGCGTCCGCAGTTAATTGCATCGATTTGCCGAGCCCCTCGTGCTCGAGCGATGCGATTGCGTGGAAATCGTCTTTACCAACTTCGCCAAACATCAATTGACCTCCATCGGCGTAGCAAGTGACCCAGCGAAGTGGTGAAGGACGCTTACCAAAGGGTTCATCGGACCGCCAAACCAATGGACCTCGCAAAGCACTGATCGTCGAGGAATCGACAACCAACACCGTGTTGCCGACGCGGCCACGCGAGGTGAGGTCAAGGTCGTCGTCGACCATCGTTTCGCTAATTTTCGCTGGGATAATCCAGGTCTGTCGCGATCCGCCCGTCATCATCATCGGAATCGAGTTGGCGTTCCAACCCATGCCATTGGCCATCCCAGAATTCATTGCCCACCACTGGCTGCTAGTGACAAAAATTTGCGGATCCAAAATCTGATTGGGATCCAGATTGGAAATTGGCATGATGATCGTCATGATTTCACGTGTGGGACGTTTCGTCGGTAATCCCGGACGCGGAGCGGGCCGAAGGCTGATTTGATAACTTGCCACCAATGCCAAATGGTGTGCTCCCGTAACGGAATAAACGTCACTGATCGACGGACTCGCAATCAGATCCATCACAGCCGAGTGCCATTGTTCACTTCTAGCATTCAAGAACTTTTTCAATGCGATAACCACGTTGGTATCGGTGTGCCGGTTCCAAATCACTCCTGGTTTATCGCCATTCATCCGCATCAAACGGAACGTATCAAACCATTCGTTCGCATAACGATCGATCAAGTGACTCTCTAGTTTGCGTTGCTCTTCGGCACGTTTTATTCGTTGCAATCGAGCGGCAACTCGATAATTGATAGCGGATCCTGTTTGCGTCATCTCGTTGGGGTTTGAGACACTGACGGCGGCATAGACCGTCCCATGCCGCGGATGAACGATCATCTGATCGATGCTCCACAATGAATTCGCCGGTGTGGATACCGAGTAAAGTAACTCCTCAAAGGGCTGCCGATTTGCCACCGTCGTCCATCGTGAAATGCGGCCCGCCGAAGCCATCGTCAGCGAGCCGAGCTGTTCGCTAAAGCAAACGTCGTTGACCGATCCAATCACGCCAATGTCCCTCGCCGATCCCGAGGCAAAATCGATCTTCAACAATTTGGTGGTCGATTTCGAAGCCGCCTGAAACAACATGAATTTGTCCGGTGAATCGGTGGCGACCCATTGCCAATCCGGCGTTTCAAAATCGTTTCCAAACGAGGACAAGTCGATCGTGCGAACTGCGATCTTTGCCTGCTGTTGATCGGCAAGCGAGGACAAAACATGAGTTTCCCAGCCGTGAAGCGACTCGGGAATTTCGTCCAATTTGCGTTTCGCTTCGCCAAAACTCTCTGATTCAAGCGATTGACGAACTCCTTGCAACCGTTCCTTTAATAATTGGTCCGCTTCGCTTTGCAAACGCATGGCAACCAACGCCTGTTTTGTTTGCGAAACGGTGGTCGTAGTGCCGGCGATCTCCTGATGAAGTTCTGCGATCTTTGTCTCTTCCGCTTTCAGCGACTCGGTTGTTTCAATCACTAACGCGGTATTTCGCTGAGTCTGCTGAATCGCTTGATTCAATTGCAGCGACTCATATTCGAAGGTCGCTCTTTGTTTCTCAGCCATTGCTTGGGCCGCTTGCGCTCGTCGTGTCGCAGCTTCGATTTCGCTCAACCGTTGCTGCAAATCAGCTTGCACTTGCTGACGCTGTTGCACTAATTCTGCGGCGTCCTGTTCACGCTGAGTGGCTTCGGCCATGGTTCGACGTGCCGATAACCAACCGACGCTGCTGATCAGAACACCCACCAGCAATACGACCGCGACCGCGGCCGCAAATTTTGCTTCGGCGGGATTGCGACGGCACCAACCTCCGACTCGCTCGCGAACCGAGATAGGTCTCGCTTGCACTGGCAAGCCATTCAGAAACAGCTGTAACTCGTGAGCAAATTCGCCACAACTGGCGTAACGTTTGGCGGGTTCGTAAGCCATCGCACGCTGACAAATTGCGACCAAGTTCACATCGACGTTTGGGCTTAGCTGCAAAATCGGCGTCGGTGCACTGTGGATCGCCATCTGCAACACTGCTGCCGAATTGCCTGAAAACGGAGATTGCCCGGTTAGCAAAAAGTACAGACAAGCGGCGAGCGAATATTGGTCAGTCGCCGGACCAATCGAGGCAATATCACCTCGTGCCTGCTCGGGCGGCATGTAGGCAGGCGTTCCCAACACCGAACCGTCGATCGTCAACGCGGAATCAAAATCGAGTCGCTTGGCCAAACCAAAATCCAACAACTGAGGCTCGCCTTTGGTATCAATGATGATATTGAGTGGTTTGACATCGCGATGCACGATCTCGTGACGGTGTGCATAGTCGAGAGCCAACGCGAGTTTACGAATGCAATCCGCAGCCTCACGCTGTGACGGCATTTTCGTTGCCGCAAATTCGTCCAACGTCGGCCCTTGGACATATTCCGTGGCAATGAAGTGTTGTCCATCGACTCGGCCCGCATTCAGGACCGCGACGATATTGGGGTGCCGCAGTGCCGCGGCCGCTCTGGCCTCGGTGATAAACCGTGCCGCTCGCTTTTTGTCACTCGCATCAAAATGTGGCAGTTTGATCGCGACGCTACGCGATGTGTGCGTGTCGCGGCACAGCCAGACGGTTCCGAACGCACCTTCACCAATCACACGATCCAGCTGATACCGTCCGAGTTGCTGAGGTGATTTGGTTGTTTTTTCCGAAGGGGGCGACGCCTTACTTGACGCCACCGACTGATTTTTGGCCGACGTTGTCGACGGACGCGTCAGCACGGTGGCGAGCTGGTTTCCGGCGGCGACGGGGCGGGCTCGATTGGCGTAGAACGACCGCTGGCACGTTGGACAACCTACCTTTTTCCCAATCAACGAAGCGTCAATCTGAGCTGACGATTCGCAGGATGGGCATTCGGTCTGAAGCTCTATCGCCAAGAGATCGCCTCAAAAACAGTGAAAAGTGTCGCTATCGCTCGGTGCCGTGGATCTCGGTGCGGCGTGTCCAACCCTACCGTAGCTACCGTCGCCAGACGGTGGCAAACAGCTCCGCACTCCACGCTTTGGCGAGCGTAGCTACGGCGAAATTGACTCAAGTTGGGAGCCGCAGGTAAAGCTCCGATTGCCACAATACAAAACACGCCAATGATTCATTTGCCCCCACGACATCGCTGCGTAGTGTTAAACTATCATAATCGTAGTCTAACGGAGCCACCAAGCGTGTGCTTTGCCCCAGACCGCGGTTCCCCTTTTCTGTGCGACGATCGCGATTTCGGACTCTCATGAACGAGTTCAGCTCGCCGCCTTGTCTCGATTCCCCCTTTTGAGCTTCACCATGCCTGTCTGTCCAAAGTGCAAACGCTGGATCGAGCTTGGTCAAAGGTGTGTCCAGTGCGGTACGGTCGATGCCCAGATGACGGCAATTGATATTCACGTCGCAAATGGCCCGAGCACAGCAAACGGCCCCGGCACAGACAACGGCCTGGGCACGCAACCGCTCCTACCCGAGAGGCGTGTCCCCACACCGCTGCTGATCGCGTTGGACGACGATAGCGAAACCGAAGGCGAAGTGTTGCGGTTGCGAAAGGCCGAAACCACACTCGGCCGCCGCCAAGCCGATTGGTGTTTCGCCAACGATGCCGACATTTCATCGCTGCACGCAAAAATCCAGCGGACCAACGATGCTAGCGGTGGTTGTCTTTGGCAACTCGTCGATCAACAAAGTACTAATGGCACCTTTGTACGCACACCCCTTATCCAACTTGTCCCGGACGATACGTTCATGATTGGCGGTGCTGGGTTTCGTTGGGAACGATCGCATGGGACGCCACACCAATTTCAATTGATCGAAATTGGAACACTGACTTCGGTGATTCCCATTCCCAGTGGTGAACGGTTACGGATCGGCCGCGATACAGCGTCCGCAGATATCGTGTTGAATCACGTCACGATCGATCCGCTTCATGCGGTGCTGAGTGAAACCAGCAGCGGTTGGATTCTCGAAGATCAAAACAGCCGCAATGGGGTCTGGAACCGAGTCACTTCGGCTACATTGCGATCGGGGTCGACTTTCATCCTCGGTGAACAGCGTTTTGTATTTCGTTTACCTGGTGATTCCGCGGCCGACTTCAATCGCCAGAGGATGACGCCATGACACGGCACGAACCTACGGCGTGGACGATCGGCAGTGACCGCAGCTGCAGCGTTGTCGTAAACGTCCCCGACGTAAAACCATTGCACTGCGAAATCCGCAACGACAATGGCGTCTTCACAGTGCTGCCGCGTCAAGGCCGCATCGGTGTCACCGGACGCCAATCCGCAATTGATTTCATCGATCAACCACGACGCATCCTCGCCTCCGAACGAGTCTATTTAACCAGCTCAATCCTATTGCCTTGGCCCAGCGAGCAGGGGGCCGCAGCCGTGCTGACCGTCGGCCGAGCATCGGATTGTGATCTGACCCTGGATCACCCCGAGATATCCGGACGACATGCGATATTGATCGTTGGCAGAAGTGGGACTCACGTTCTGCGGGACACCCAAAGCCGCAATGGATTGTTTGTCGATGCTGACTTTTCACGACGGGTCGACGCCTGTTCGCTAAGACCGAACCAGACTGTCTACCTTGGCTCGCGTCCGATCGCTACTGACAAATTCTTTCAGCTGACGAATTCGAGTTCGAATGATTCGAGTCGGCCTCAGAACCGGCTGCCCTCGCCCCTCAGTGCGGATCCGAATCGTCGTCGGACTTGGACTGAATCATTCGCGTGGCTCCCACTGTTGTTGCCAGTCTTGTTAGCGATCTATTTATTATCGATCTCGTTCTCAGGATCGGAGTCGGTGACGATAAAGCCAAACGCTGACATCCAGGAACCGATTGATGCTCGTGTTCCAGACGATTCCGCCAAGGAAGCGGTCGATTCCACATCCCAGACCGTCAAAGCTCCACCCTCTGAATCCATGACTCCCGCCAAAGTTCCTGTGGTACAACCGGTCACGCCGCCATTGGATGTTGCTCGGGATGCGTCTTCTGCTGTCGACAATTGTGTCTACTGGGTTCTGATTCTGAACGATGAAACGCACACCTATTTTCGGCTCGGAACCGCGATTGCAACCGACAACCATCTCTTGTCCACAACGGGATCGATCGTGCACAGCATCTCGATGATGCAGCAAAACGGATACTCACATCCCAAAGTGGTACACATCGGGACGATGCAAGAGTACGCGATCACGGCGTCCGGCGTGCTTGCCGAATTTGATAAACGGGTTCAGACATCCGACTTGCTTCGCCAACAATACATTCAGCGAAGCGAGGCGGCAAAAGCGAGCAGCGGTGCAGCGAATTCAGATGATCCCTCGCTCCAGCAAGCCGCTCGGCTCGTGAATTTAGCCATGACCGCCGCTGCGTCGGCGGATGTGGGCTGGCTGCGAATCACCAAGGCAGTCCCCCACGTCTCATTCGAAAACGAGCGATCGGTGCGGCCGGGATTGGCCGTGGATCTACTGAATACCGGGTTTGATCACGAGGATCCGTTTTTTGATTCTGCTGAAAAAACGAATTTGGATTGGCTTGCCTTACGTGTCCTCGGGCAAGACCCCGAGTACGATGGGGTTGCGGGATCGCTACGAATCAAAGCGACCGCCGAGCAAGTTCAAGGCCTGAATTTACTCGGTGCCCCGGTCGTGCGAGACGCAGCGTTATTGGGGGTGGTCGTCTTTCAAGCACCGCCCGATGAACACACAGCGGTTATACTCGAAGTGGTCACTGCAAAGACGTTGGCCGCAGCGATCCCGGCGGCCAACGAGTCTACTCCTTAGGAAATCATCCTCATGCGATTCACGCTTTTCTTAATTCTGCTCGGGTGTGCGGTAGTGCAGACGGTACCAAGTGCATCGGCCCAAATCGTGATCCGAAGCAATTCCAGTGACACGATCAGCAACCGAGTCAATGCGCAAGCGAACTTAATGAAAGCGGATGGCGAACGGACCCGAAGCCTTGCCGAGGCTAGGTTGTTGTTTGCGAAGTCGGAGATCAAATTGGTCGAAGCGGCTTCGAAGAAAGTCGACCTGAAACTGAAAGTCATGCAGAACTATTGGAATATGCAAGAAGAGTATGACGTTCGCAAATGGAACAAGCTGGCAGCGGACATTGAAAACCGTCGCAAGCCGATGGTCGAGCAGCGGGCACGCGTGGCGTCGCTATTTGACCGCGCGTTCAGCGATCCCGCCAATTCACGATACGCCGTGCGAAATGGCAATCTATTTAACTTTCTACTCGACCAGATCAATGCTCAGCAAAATGGTTTCCTTTCCGGCGGAGATCTGTCGCCGGGGATTTCGGCCAATTTGCCACTGTTGAGCGACGAGACGCTAGAGGCCCTGCAAGTGCAAACGCCTGCGTCCGGGGGAGCCATCGCCATCTCACTGACCAGCCCGCTTCCCGATCTATTCAAAACTTGGCCGTTTCTGTTCCGCGATTCTGAATTTTCAGTCGAGCGTGACAAAATGACCGAACTAGCCGAACAGATGCTGAGTCGCGAATTGACGCCAGAACAACAGTTTTTGATCTCGGAAAAATTTACCTCCGCGTTTGAAGCGATCTCGTCGAAATTCTACCATCGTTATCCGCCAAACAAACGCAAAGGCTTGTCGCTTGCCGAGTGGCGACGGATCAACGACGCCGAGGCCTTCCTTCGCCGCGTCAATCAAACCGTCATGCAGGCGGCAGACACCGATGTCAATGCGATCCAGCGTAGGGCCTACACCGAAGCCTACCCGCCCGAACAACGCAACATCGCCACGCTCAGCAAATTCATGCTGCAAAATGGAATCGAATTTGGCAAAGCCAAACCGGGAACCGAGTTTGTCTACGAACAAATTGCTCCCCAGTTTCGCGAACTGTTGGCACTGTTGGAAATCAGTCCGGATGAAGAATGGATCGCCGATGCAATCGTCAACATGGATTTGGCGAAAGAGGTTCGCGACGAACCCGCCCCCAAACCACCCCAGGACGCTGCCAACAAAGACGACGCAAACAAGGCCGATGCGAAGGATGAATAATCGCTTTCAACTCAGTGACGCAGTGAACGGATGAGCGACGAAACCATTCTGATCCAGCCCGGTGATCCTCGCCGCTCGCGTGCCGAGTCAACCGTCCGGCTTCGCGTGACCAAGGGACCTCACGCGGGTGCCTCGTGGACCTTTGCGCAAGACGCCACGATTATGCTGGGGCGGCAAGATCCATCGCAGCTAAAACTGCCTCTCGAAAAAGCGTTCTCACGCGAACATCTTTGTTTGCAGATCGCCCCGCCACGCGTACAGCTAACCGACAACGATTCCAGCAACGGGACTTGGGTCAACGGAGTTCGGTTGGTCGCCGCGTCGCTGGTCGATGGGGATCGGTTCGGCGTCGGCGAGACCGAAATCGTGTGCGAAGTCCTGGGTGCGGAACAGGTACCATCGCAGAGCGAGCCTGACACCACTGATGCTAACGCCGCCATAGATGACTCCGCCGAGCGGACACGCGATCACTCGGCACCGAAGACATCCGCCGTCGATTTCCCGGTTTCACAAAGACAATCGGCACAATCGTCGATTTTACAAACACGGATCGCAGAGTGTGAAACGCAGCCGTCGCGATGGCGTGACGAAAATTCACCGCAGCAAGCCGAAGCAAACGTGTTGGCGATGGGGGTATATCTGCTCAAGCGGCCGCTCACGCGCGATCGCAAATCGACGCTCTACATGGCCAAAGATCATCGCACACAAAAGCCCTATCTGATTAAAGTATTTCACGCCAGCGTCGCTAACAGCGATGAAGCGAAACAGGCGTTTTTTCGCGAGGCCGCAGTACTGACCAGTCTCGATCACCCTCGCATTCTGAAAACGCTTGAGTTCGGAATCGAGGACGACAAACCGTTCTTAGTAATGGAATCTGTCGATCCGCTGGACCTCCTTGCCACGATCGATGGTCAATCGCCCGAGCGACGAATCCTGACCGCAACATGGACCGTGTCGCGTCTCTTGCAAGCGATTCACTGTGCTCACCAGCATGAAATCGTGCATCGCCGCATCCATCCGTCTAGCATCTTCGGGTATCGCGAAGGACGCCATTTGCAAATCAAACTCGGAAATTTCGAACCAGCCATCCAGGACAAGAACGACGATCCTAGTTCAATGACGCACGATCGATCGGCAACCGCCACGCAGTCCTACCTTGCCCCCGAGCAACTGCAGGACGCGTCCGCTGCCAATCCGGCGGTGGACCTGTTCGCGTGCGGTTGTTGTCTGTTCCGCTTCGCCACCGGCGAAGAACCCGATATGGTGTTTCAGCCGGAAAAAACGCACGTCGTCTTGGACGTTGCCACGTATCTCCCCAAGACGCTTCGCGACGTGATCCGCCAATCCATCGACGTCGATCCCGCACGCCGATTCCCGTCCGCCGAGTCGTTCGCCGAAGCAATCTTTCCCTTTCACCAGCGAGTGTGAAGAGCGTTGATTTCAATGTTGGTCTAAGGTAGCGATACTCGCCAAGAGTTTCGTCCTGCATCTCGAAGCACCGAAAGTCTTCGCGACGTTCGCTACATAGAAGTCTTCGCTTGTTGAGCTTGCCTATCGCGACAAGAACAATCGTTTGCTCAGCAGACGCGGCGCCCGGATCAACAACGACGTTTGGTCGTCTTCACCGACGACATCGTTGTTTGGCGTGCTGTCGACGTCGAATTGGTCCGTCGTGATGACCTCGACCGGCAACTCTTTCACCCCTCGCACGTCGACGGTAGCGCTGAGGATCAATTGGGCGCGAACGCCAGGTTGCAGAGGCCCGATGAACCAAATGCTGGTCGCCGGATCATAACTGCCTTGCCCTGGGTTGGCCGACAACAATGACAATCCTGAGGGGACCGGGACGCTGACCGAGACACCCGTCGCGGTTGCCGGTCCTGCGTTCTCGGCATTGATCGTGATCGCGATCGTGTCGCCAACCATCGGCGTTTCATTGTCCACGCTGGCACTAACCGAAACATCGACCACGTTGGGCGTGATGTTGACCGACGCCATGTCGTCTTCGCCATCAAGCGAGTTACCCGGGGTGCTGTCGGGATCGAATTGGCGACTCGTCAAAACCTCGGCGCGATTGATGGAGGTATTCCCCGACGTCACCGTGGCCACGATCGACAAGGTCGCTTGCGCTCCGTTTTCAATCCGTGGAACTGTCCAAGTGCTGGTGAACACGTCAAACGTACCGATGCTTGGCGTTGCCGATACAAACGTCAATCCAGGCGGCAACTGGTCACGTACCGTTACGCCCGTGGCGGCATCGGGACCCGAGTTGGAAAGATTCAGCGTGAACGTGATATTCTCGCCGCGATCCGGCGTCATGTCGTTGACGATCTTGGTCAGTGCCAAATCGGCCACGGGCGTGGTGAACGAGATCGATGCAATGTCATCTTCGCTGACGACTCCGTTATCCGGCGTGCTGTCAAAATCGGTTTGGTCCGCTGCGGTAACTTCGGCAGTGTTCGTCGCCGTGCCCGAGCTCATCACAGCAGCACGAATCACAAGCGTCGGCATGGCTCCGTTGGCGACCGTCCCTACGCTCCATAGGCCGCTGGTTGCGTCGTAAGTGCCTTGGCTCGGAGTCGAACTGACAAATTGAACTCCGCTAGGCAGCAGATCGGTCACCACGACGCCGGTCGCACTCGACGGGCCCGCGTTGGTCAGCGTGACGGTGTACTCAATCGTGTCGCCAACGCTCGGCTTAGGTTCGTCGAGCATTTTGCTGAGTGCCAAGTCGACCAATTGGGGCGTCAACGTGGCGCTGGCGGTATCGTCTTCGCCGGCGACCGCATTGCCTGGGGTGCTGTCGGGATCGAATTGGCTTGAGGATGTGATTTCGGCCGTATTCGTTTTTTCGCCAATCGAATCGACTGTCACAATGATATCCAGCGTTGCGGATGCTGCGTTGGCCAGCATGGGAATCGTCCACGTTCGTGTCGCAGAGTCGTAGCTGCCAACGCTCGGTGTCGCACTGACAAAGCTCAGCCCCGCTGGCAACGCATCGGTCACCACCACGTTCGCCGCCGCATCCGGACCCGCGTTCCGAGCCGTCAGCGTGAACGTGACTTGTGATCCAACGTTCGGTGTCGAGTTGCTGATCGTTTTTTCGAGCGACAAATCGGCACTGGCAGGCGTAATGCTGACGATCGCATAGTCGTCTTCGCTGGCCACGTCGTTTCCAGGCGTGCTGTCGATATCGAATTGGTTCGCGGCAGTGACTTGGGCGATATTGGTTTTCTCACTGATCGTGTCGACACGCGCCGTCAACGTCAACGTCTGCGAACCGCTCGAGACCAACGCGCCGACATTCCAAATTCCGGTTGTCGCGTTGTAACTGCCTGCGGACACGCTGCTGTTGGTCAACGTAAAACCTGTCGGAAGCAGGTCAGTCACGACGACACCGGTTGCAGGGTCAGGACCAGCGTTAGCAACGGTCACGACAAAGTCGACAGTTTGTCCGACGCTGGGACGATCCAAGCTTGCCGTTTTCGTCAGCGATAGATCAATCTGAGGCGGCGAGATCGTGACCTGGTCTTGGTCGTCCTCGTCGGGATCGTTGTTGCCCGGCGTCGAGTCGGGGTCGGCTTCGTTGGCCGTGGTGACGCGGGCGGTGTTCGTTTTGGCTCCTTGAGTTTCCACGAGCGCCACGATGTCGAGCGTCTCGCTGCCATTGGCGGCGACGGAACCAACGCTCCATATTCCGGTCGACGGATCGTAGCTACCCGTGCTCAGACTGGTCGATACAAACGCCAATCCCGCGGGCAGAATGTCGGTGACGCGAACGCCAGTCGCCTCGTCGGGGCCAGTGTTACGCAGCGTGATCCGGAAAGTAACGTTCTCGCCAATATTGGGATTCAACTTGCTGGCGGTTTTCGTCAGCGCAAGGTCGGCGAACGGGACGGCAAAGTCGACACTCGCTTGATCGTCTTCGCTGGCCACATTGTTGCCCGGCGTCGAGTCGAGATCGACTTGGTCGGCCGCCGTGACGTGAGCCGTATTGGTCGCGCTGCCCAGTGCATCGACGCTGGCGACCAACGTCAACGTGGCAAAACCGTTCAGTGCCAACGCGCCCACGTCCCAAGCTCCCGTCGTGGTGTTGAAACTGCCTTGGCTCGGTGTGCTGCTGACCAACGACAACCCGACGGGCAACGTGTCAGTGACCACCACCCCAGTCGCGCCCGAGGGGCCTGCGTTGGTGACGGTGATCGTGAAGGTCACGTTGTCGCCCAAGTTTGGACGAGCATTATCGATCGTTTTTGTCAGCGACAAGTCGATTTGCTGCGACTGAAGCGTGGCATCCGCCTGATCATCCTCGGTCGGATCGTTGTTGTTTGGCGACGAATCGGGATCAAATTGGTCGACCGCGATAATCTCGGCCGTGTTCGTGACAATGTTCGTCGAAGACGTGCGAGCACGGATGGTCAGCGTTGCAGGAGTCGTCGACGTTAACGTGCCCACCGTCCATCGGCCGGTCGTTTCGTCGTAGCTGCCACTCGACGCCACCGCGTCAACGAAGGTTGTCCCAACAGGCAACGAGTCGCGCACGACCACGCCAGTCGCATCGTCCGGCCCAGCGTTGGTGGCGGTGATTGTGAACGTGACAATGTCACCCACATTCGGCGTCGCCGTATCGACGGTCTTGGTCAGCGACAGATCGGCACTTGCGGGCACAACGCTGATCGACGCTTGGTCGTCTTCGCTTGCGACACTGTTGCCAGGAGTGCTGTCGATATCGAATTCATTTGCCGCGTTGACTTGGGCGATGTTCGTCGTGTTTGCCGTCGCAGTGAATTGGGCAGTGATTTCCAGGGTCGGTGTATCGGTCGTGGTGACGTCGCCCACTGTCCATAGCCCGGTGCCCGCGTCGTAACTTCCTTGCGAAGGATTTGCCGACACGAACGTCAATCCGCTGGGAAGGGCGTCGGCGATGACGACGCCGGTAGCCGTGTCGGGCCCCCCGTTGGCTGCCGTGATGGTGAAGACGACGTTCTGGCCGATGCTTGGTCGAGGCACATCCACCGTTTTTGTCAGTGACAAATCGATGGTGCGAGGCGTCAGCGTGATCGTTTCTTGATCGTCTTCGCTCTCGACATTGTTGCCCGGAGTGCTGTTGGGATCAAATTGATTCGATGTCGCAATTCGAGCCGTATTGGTCACCACATCGGCGGCTTCGATGCGAGCGTTGATCGTCAACGTTGGCGTTGCCCCGACTAACACTTCGCCTACCGTCCAGATGCCGGTCGATGCGTCGTAGTCACCCGCTGAGACCGTCGACGAGACAAATGCAATGCCAGCGGGTAGCACATCTGTGACCGTCACGCCACTGGCGTCGGCCGGGCCAGCATTGGCTAACGCGATTGTAAAGCTGAGTGCGTCGCCCACGTTGGGACGCAGATTGCTGGCGGTTTTCGTCAACGAAAGATCGGCGATCGGGGTATCCAGTGCGACACTGGCTTGATCATCTTCGGTTGCGTCTTGGTTATCGGGCGTGCTGTCGATGTCGGCTTGGTCCACCGCAGTCACCTCGGCCGTATTGGTGCGAGGTCCGATCGTATCGACGCTGGCGACGATTGTCAGCGTCGGAGTGGCCCCGACCGTGATCGAGCCGACGCTCCACAGCCCCGAGGTGGTATTGAAGTTGCCTTGGCTGGGCGTCGCCGAGACGAGAGTCATTCCGCTGGGCAGCATGTCACGAACGATCACGCCGGTGGCAGTGTTGGGGCCTTGGTTGGCGGCCGTGACAGTGAACGTCACGTTTTGACCGACGTTGGGTGTCGCATTGTCAATGGTTTTGCTCAGCGATACGTCGACTAGTTGCGGTGAGACTTCGACACTAGCCAAGTCGTCGTCGCCAATCACATCATCGCCCGGAGTGCTGTCGGGGTCGGCTTGGTCGACTTGGCTGACCTGAGCCGTATTGGTCGTGGCATTGGGCCCGCTGGGCGTGGCCACGATCGACAAGGTGGCGTTGGCGGCGTTTACGATCGAACCGACATTCCAAATCCCCGTGACCTCATCGTAAGTTCCCTGTGACGGCGTGCTGCTGACGAACGTCAATCCCGCAGGCAACAAATCACTGACCTGCACATTGGTCGCGTTGCTCGGCCCCGTGTTATTGACCGTGATGGTGAAGGTCACGTTTTGGCCGACCGACGGCATCGCATTGTCAACCGTTTTGGTCAACGAAAGATCGGCGCTCTCGACATTGACGATATCCTGAACGATCACCGTAGGCCCAATCGTGCCGACCAACTCGACGGTGCCGTTGACGTTGGCACTACCGCTGATTTCGATCTCGATCGCGCCGACACTGTTTAAATCCGCCACACCTCCGCCGCCGTTGCCGTCAACGAAGGATGTGAACGGCAAAAATTCTGCTGACGACGGAGTTCCCCCGGTATCGGGAATGGCCAGCGTCGCGGTGCTGAATCGTGTTGCCGTTGCTCCGTCGCCATCATCGGAATAGATGCGGACGATGGCCGTTCCACCGGCGCGGTCGGCACCGACTTGCAATCGAACGCCCGCCGCTGTCCCGGATTGTGTCAAGTCGATGCCTATGAGCCCCGTGTCATCGATCGTCAATGCAGTGCCGTCAGGCCCATCCCACGAAATCCGCCGTTGTCCATCGCCGAGTTGGGCGGAGTCAAACGACAGCAAATCGGGAAGCAGCGGATCATTGACACTCAATTGAATCGAGCCGGTCGCACTCGTTTTGTTGACAAACAAGTCACGTTCGCCGCCGATGACTTGCGGTGCGGATATGCTGCTAACGACTGGATTGCCGTCCGCCGTGGTGTCCGAAACGCTCTGTGCCGCCGAGTTGAACCCATCGATCGTTTGGATGATCTGGCCCTGCACCGCGGTACCACTGATCGAAATCAGCGGAGTGACCTGTTCTGGTAACGAGCGTCCATCAACGGTTTGCGCGAGCTGACGCACGAAATACGAACCCGCTGTCAGACGCGGGAATTGATATTGGCCATTAGCCGCAGTGGTTGTGCTGGTGACCGACGTGTCGGTAGCAATGTCAAACGTGTTGTCACCGTTGTCGCGGTACAGCTGGACGGTGGCTCCGTCGACGTTATCGCCACTGTTGGTCACGATTCCTTGGATCGTTGCCAAGTCGACCGCGACCGCCAACACGCGGCGGTGCTCGAGCAACTCGACTGCCAATCGACGCCGGTTATTGCGGCGAGCCGATTTAGGCTGGGGGAGAAGGTTGGAAATGGATCGACGTTGAAAAAGACCTAGTCGAGTCATTTGCAGCACGCTTGTTTTCCAAGGAATGGGATGTCCGTATGCCTATGTATGTGTCACACATCAGGCTGGATAAAACAAGGGGCCTAGGAAAGCATGGCGATCTATATCGATTACCGGACAGTGTCCCAACGAGAATGCTAGCAATGTCGCTCGGCTTTCCAAGCCGATTGCGTTCATTCATCCGCATGCAAAGCCGCGTGATTGGCAGCCCGCCGTAGAACGCGCGAGTGTGAACGGTTTGTAAGCAGCGACGATTGATTTCTTGACAGGCGAATGGGGGGACAGGCGAATAAATTCAGACCGACGATTCGGCTGTCCTTCATTCGGCTGTCAAAATCGCCTTGCGCCAGCCCATTGTCGCTCGGCTTTCCAAGCCGTTGGCGGTCATTCATCCGAACACAAACCGCTTCATCGGTAGCCCGCCGTTAATCGCGAGTATGATCGCGTTGTAAGCAGCGACGATTGATTTCTTGACAGACGAATGGGGGGACAGGCGAATAAATTCAGACAGACGATTCGTCTGTCCCACATTCGGCTGTCAAAATCGCCTTGCATCAGCCCATTGTCGCTCGGCTTTCCAAGCCGTTGGCGGTCATTCATCCAAACACAAACCGCTTCATCGGTAGCCCGCCGTTAATCGCGAGTATGATCGCGTTGTAGGCAGCGACGATTGATTTATTGACAGACGAATGGGGGGGACAGGCGAATAAATTCAGACCGACGATTCGTCTGTCCCAAATTCGGCTGTCAAAATCGCCTTGCGCCAGCCCATTGTCGCTCGGCTTTCCAAGCCGTTGGCGTTCATTCATCCGAACACAAGCCGCTTCATCGGTAGCCCGCCGTTAATCGCGAGTATGATCGCGTTGAAAGCAGCGACGATTCATTTCTGACAAACGAATGGGAGGACAGACGAATAAATACAGAGCGACGATTCGTCTGTCCCACATTCGGCTGTCAAAATCGCCTTGCATCAGCCCATTGTCGCTCGGCTTTCCAAGCCGTTGGCGGTCATTCATCCGAACACAAACCGCTTCATCGGTAGCCCGCCGTTAATCGCGAGTATGATCGCGTTGTAGGCAGCGACCATTGATTTTTGACAGACGAATGGGGGGACAGGCGAATAAATTCAGACCGACGATTCGGCTGTCCCACATTCGGCTGTCAAAATCGGCTTGCATCAGCCCATTGTCGCTCGGCTTTCCAAGCCGTTGGCGGTCATTCATCCGAACACAAACTGCTTGATCGGCAGACCGCCATTGATCGCGAGTATGATCGCGTTGTAGGCAGCGACCATTGATTTTTGACAGACGAATGAATTCAGTGCGACGATTCGGCTGTAAAGATCGCCTTGGATCCGTTCCTATCGTGAGAAGGTGACAGGCACCCCAGCATCACACTCTGCGTTCTCAGCGACACTGCGTTTCAAACTCCGATCGCGATCGAGCAGGCGATTTGTCATGAAAGTCGGACCACAACACATCGGCCGCCATCCACTTCAAAACTTCCAGGCTTCGCCTGCCTCATAATCTTAATCATACTCTTAATCCTAATCGGTCGCCGCTCGTCTCAGCCATGTTCAAGCCGAGCTGCATCGTGCGAGGATGCGGCTGGACGTTTGGGCCATTTCGGTTGTCGTCTCCGGCACTTCACCGGAGAGTCGCGGCAAGATGCATTCAGAGCACTCCGTTGAGATGCTGCGTTGGGGGCCGCTTTGGCACCCATTCACAAGAAAACAGGAAAATGGGCGACAGAAAAATGATGATGCTGCAATGTCAAGTATGACAATCTTTCTGTCGCATCCATCTTTCTGTCTATTCACCTTTGCTTGGGCCATGAATGAAGTCGCTTATCAGAAAGCCGATTCTTACCCCACATGATTTTGCAGCCCCAAACATGTACCTCGCCAGCAAAAACAGGCTAAAATCAGCAAGCATCCAGTGTGGAGTCTCGCGACTTGAAAGCACGTCCCCCTCGTCATATACAACCAGAACTAGTTCCTCAGACTTATCCAATGGAAGACTTGCTATCGCCAATCCCTGACGCCATTGAGATACGCGAATCTTTACCGCGTCCAAATTGGGACACGATCGCGGCTTGGGTCGAATCCAATGTTGATGCCGCCGCGTTTGACGATACTTGGACGTTAATCGCTCGCCACTGGCTCAATCGACTCGCACACTCATTGCCTTCAGGCTACGCCGTTCACGAATCCCCCGAGTTTCTTCTTCTTGCAGCTGATCCTACATTCGCGAAACGAGTCCTAGCCAGGTGTGAACGTGCTCTGCAAATCATTCTTGAAAGGCTTGATGGTGTCGCCAGCAACGAAGGGTTCGGGAAACATGTCGTTCTCTTGTTTGCCGGCACCGAGAGCTATTATGACTACGTTGCCGATTTCTACCCTGCTGAGGGTGAATTCGCATTGTCTGGTGGCATGTTTCTGGATGTGGGGTATGGACACTTTGCGATCTGCCCCGCCTGTGGCGATGACTACGAACGGACAATCGCCCACGAACTGAATCACGCGCTCTTACGCCACTTACCGTTGCCACTTTGGCTCAACGAAGGGGTGACACAATTCATGGAGGACTGTGTTTTGGAAGCATCCTACTTCATGGTTGACCACGAAATTGTTCGTCGTCATCGCAGCTACTGGAATGACGAAACAATTCACATGTTCTGGACAGGCGACTCGTTCTATTGCCCGGATGATGGGCAGGAACTTAGCTATCACCTTTCACAGGTGTTATTTCGGAATCTGATGTTCGACTACCCCAAGAATGTCAACGACATCCTCAACACCGCCAACTACGCAGATGCCGGCAACGCCGCCTTCATCAACGCATGCAACGTATCACTTGCCGATCGAGTGGCACAATTTTTGGGCCCAGGCTCTTGGGCACCACGATCGGATTATGCCGTCCCAGACGCGTAGGGTTGCGTAACGGTTTAGCGTTTGGGGGCATCCAACCACGAGCCTCCATCGCGGAGTCGCTTCCCATGAATTACGAAACGTTGGCGTACCAAACCGTGTCGCACTCCTGAAGTCTCTCCCATGGCCCCACCAAAAAGTAACGCAGTTTTGTGGTTCGTCGCGTTCATTTTTGCAGCACTGCTGATTCTGTTTATCACCTTTAGCAATCAATGGGCCAACGGTTGGCGAGATACGACCCCACGTGGTCCATTGACTGCCGTTACCGACTGGCCGGAACCCATCATTGAGCTGCGCGCATCGCTAAACGAGTCGGGTGCAAACACCGACGGTTTCTCCGTCTACCTGCTGCAGGGGCAACCTGGGCAAACCCTAAGCACGGTTGTTTGTCGTTTACCTGTCGATGATGCCACATGGGATGCGATTCGTCGGAAACTTGACCTGCAATTGATCCCCGATGCCAATGGTGACTCAATGCGATCGTCGATCGTTCCGCTCTCGGACGCATCATGGTGGCCAGAATCGTCACCATCGGTTGCATACTTTGCCAGCGCTCGACTACTGGCTGGTGATGAAGCCGACCTTTACCAAGCGGCGCACGACTCTGGTTCAAAGATGGCCTACATCCACTACCACTTTAACTTCTGAAGTTCGTGACCCGACAAGCAGTTTGCATCGCTTGGCGAGACTGCGATCAATCTTCGTCGTTTCTCCAGCGAAAATGTTCACCGTACTGAAATGAACGCTCCCCGCGGCTAGCGCCGTAGGCTCACAGGAACCGACGGAGCTTCGCTTCGCTGCGGTCCGGCCTACACTCACGGCTCGAGTGCGGTGCGGATCATGGCGATGACGGCGGACTCTGCGGTGCTGACTCGGCCGTCGCCGGAGACGACGTTGGCAATCGCGACTAACAACGACTCGACGTGATGCGGTGCCGCTTGCGACATCGTTTCAACTGCATGCTCGAAATTGTCCCAGCACAATTCTGCTGCTGATAATCGTGGCGTGTCGGCAAATCGCAGCTGTGACCAGCCTCGCATGAACTCGTAATCCGCCATGCCGTCGTCGCCATCACAAATACTGAGTACCGATAAGATAATCCGCGAATATCCGGCAACCTTATGCATCGGGACATGCGTGGCCTTTGCCTTAGGACGTGGCGGTTCGGTTGCTCGAATGATCATCCATAACGACGCGTGACGCGTCCAGTCGAGATTATCCAGCCGACCACGACACTGCTCCGCTGCCAATCGAAGTTGTTTACGCTCTTTGGGGGACATCATGTCTGCATCGCTGCAAAGCTGCGTCAACCATGCGATCTGAGTCGCTGCGTCTGCTTCGCGAATCGTTTCCAACCATGCTGGGTCACACTGCGATGTCGTCCCTTCAGGCTGTAAGCCGACCAGCATTGGAATCGATATCGCAAAGGTTTCTGGGCGAAACATGGACGTCACGGCAACCACCGGTTCGGCAAGCATCGCAATGGCTCCGCTGTCCCAGTCGGCAGCTGATTGTCCAGGCGAAGCGAGCCCCGGGGTGGGAGCCTCCGCCATGGTGCCGCCGAACAGCAACTCCATTGCAGCGACCGTTTTGGGTGCCTGATCTTTCAAACGTGGCTTTGTGACCGATTCGCTGTAGATCGGGGTCGCATCGCCAAGCGGGTCGAGTGCGAACAGGCGTGTTTCAATTGGCGGATGCGTGGCGTGCCAACACGGTTTGTTGTGATAATCGACAAACAACATTGGCGCGATGATAGTCGATTGCGGATGCAGCAATTGACCGCGTTGTGGGTGCCCGACGATGCGGCGAAGTGCCTTTGCCATCGCGGCGGGGTTGCGAGTCTTTTGCACAGCTTCGGCATCAGCCAACGCTTCGCGTGATCGTGTGATCGCCAGCGTCAGCATCGCGGCGGCAAAGGCACCGGCCAATCCAAATGGCCAAATCGTGATCGCGACTAACATCCACATGTATCCCCATGAAGCTCCCTTTTCGTTGGATTCGCTGGTTTGGTGACCGACGCGGAACACCCATTCGGCAAATAGTCGAACTGAATTGAGGCCGTATAAAATCGCGGTCAACTGAGTCCCCAGTCGTGTGTCGCCTTGCGTCAAATGACTGAACTCGTGTGCGATCACGCCTTGCAATTCTTCACGCGGCAGATGCTTGATTGCCCCAGCGGTGACACACAGGATACTGTCGTCGGTGGTCAAACCCGCAGCGAAGACGTTGATTCCAGGTTCATGGTCGAGTACGACGATGGCTGGAGGCGTGGTTGCAAACGCAATCGCCATCTCTTCGACCACGTTGACCAATTTTCGTTCGTCGGCGGCTTGAGGTTTTTCAATATGTCGTCCGCCCAGTGCCAAGCCGATTGCCCAACCGCCTTCGTGGACGATCCGCCGTCGCTCGTAGAAAGTTGCCGCGAGGATCCCAAGACTGCTAAGTGAAATGCCGAACAGCGAGGTGTACCAAAACACGATGGCTGGATCGACACAGCGTGTGTCGGGCGTCCCGGGTTCCTCGAACGCGTGAACAAATCGCGCCAGCGTCTCTTTAGTGTTGCGGTTACGCCGCGAGTATCGCGAGTATATTGACGGTGATTCGGTAACGGTCGATCGATAATCGGATCGCGGTGGTTGTTTGGCCGCATCCACCGCAGCAGCCACATACACCAGGGGAAACATCATCAAATAGCCGACGGCAGTGCCGGTCGCGACGGCGGTTAAGCCTTGCGCCAACAAGACCAATGTATAGAACCGTGAACTGCTACGACGTGCACGCGTTTGCCGCGATAGGAAATCAAACATCGACTTTCTTTCTCTTTTCGATTTCAAGCGGATCGCATCACGTCACCGGTGGTCCCTCGCTTACGCTTCGGGTTGTGAAAAACGTGCAACTTCAATACTAACGCGACGGATTGCAACGCTGATGCGTGACTCAGTGCCTTGCGGCCCACGGCTCGCAACGGTGATGTCCTAAGTAATTAGGCAGGAGTCTTTCAGTAAATTGGCCGTTTTGGCGCTAGCCACGGTTCCGGCGCTGAACCGGGGCTAGCGTCCAAACGGCTAACGGGGTTTCACCCAATGATTCCTGCCTACATGTTTACGCGCTGACGAGTTCAAATTTGGGTACACGTTGGATCTCGACTTGATCGTCGAATTGCAACAGTTCCACGTTTTCTGAGAAACCGATCATCGACGAAAACGCAACCGTTGGGAATGTTTGTCGGCGGATGTTAAATCGAGTCGCCATGTCGTTGTACAATTGGCGAGCGTACGAGATCCGGTTTTCGGTACTGGTTAGTTCTTCGGTCAATTGAGCGATCGACTCGTTCGCCTTCAGCTCGGGATAGGACTCGATCACCATCGACAAACGGCCCATCGCACTTCCGAGGGCTCCTTCGGATGCCGCAAACGATTTGACAGCACCCGAGTCAGTGAGGTTGTTTTGCAATCCCTTCAGTTTCGACGAAGCTTGCTGCCGAGCCGCAATCACCGCTTCGAGCGTTTCACGTTCATGCGTCAAGTAGGCTCGTGCTGCTTCGACCAACGAAGGAATCAAATCGTAGCGGCGTTTCAGCTGGACTTCGATTTGGGCAAAGCTGTTTCGTGTTTCTTCGAACGACGCCAGCAAGACGTTGTAGACGCGGGCAACGAAGAGCGAAACGGCAAACAGTAGACCTGCGGCAAGACCGATAACAACAGCATTGATCATAGTAAGAACTCGTGACGTAATAACTTTGGGAGTTGGGAGGGCTAGACCGCAGGGAGCCGTTTCCCGGCGGCGGTGCTGAGCTCGTTAAGGAAAAGCCCCCTCAGCGAACCCGGTGTGAAAGCCTAGGTTCAAAGCCGATTCGATTCGGTCACAAAGAGTTTCAAAAAGGTTGGCTCGATCCGCAAAAGTGTGCCGATTCGAGGTGCTGTTGCGGTTGCGCGGGTTGTGCGGACGCGAACCGGAGTCGGGATTGCACGTGCGAGGGCGGTGTCGAGATAGACTTAAAGCGATACGCGGCGAGCCCTCCCCGGAAATCTCGCTGAAGGCTCGATTTCCGACCCTCCCCACTTCGTCGGGAGGGTAAAGCAAGTTGATGCGACGGCAAACTTAAGAGCGGCACAACGGCTTGCGAGCTATGTGAATTGCCCGTGCAGGAACCATCGGGGCTGGTCGCCTGAGCTGATGTCGCGGTAAATCCACCACCATGTCCCACAGTCGGTTTCGGCGCGGTAGTAGTCGCGGCGGACTGAGGGCCCGCTCCACCAACGTGTCTCGATTCGTTCGGGGCCCCAGTAACCGACAATCTGAGTCTCGCGGCCTCGCAAGCGAAACGACTCGGGGACTTGCGTGGACGTCAAGGGAACCACCGGCGAGAGCGGTTGAGGTGGGTCGAGGATCGTCAGCGGGCGACGCATCGCGTCCTCGGGCGATGGCGTGCGGTGACGCGATGCAGAACGATACGAATTCGCAGTCGCCGATTGTGCGGAAGTGTTTGGACGAGCGGAAGAGCGACGTGATTTGACAGGTTGGCCGGTCATCGGAAGCGTTAAATGAGCGTTCTCGGGCAACGGGTCGGCATTCAACTTGACCCGCAACACGGCATCGCGTCCGAGCCGACCACTGAGTTTGTCGACGAAACGAGAAACCGCAGTCCCGCCCAAGGTGTGCGAATCAACCGGTCCATCGCTCAACAGCGATGTTTGCACGCTGCGTAAGGGCCCGGTCAGGGCAACCGACAGTGTCAATCGTGTCACGTCATGACGCAGTGCTAAATTCTCGAACCGCATTGCCGCCAGCGAAGTGAGATGCTTGACATCTTGGCTGGGGGCAAACAAGCCGATCTCGATGTGCTTGGAAGGTGGCTTTGAGAAATCGAGATTGAAAAGCAAGCGAAGGGCTCCGAGTTTGCGTTTGGCTAATCCCGCCTTGGCTCGCTGCAAAAGTCCTTCCATGCGATGAAGCAAAATTGGCAAGTCGCGTGTTGGATATTCCAGATCGTGTGAGTAAGTCAATTCGTCGGGTGCCAGGTCGGTGACCAGCGGTTCGTCGATTTCACCGATCGCTTGACTGATCCGCTGAACCAGCGGTTTGCCTAGCCGCGTTGCCAAACCGCCGCGTGGCAGACGTAACAATTGGTCAACACGCTCGACGCCAAGCCGGTGCAGAGTCATGGTGGTTTCTCGAGCGAGCCGCAGTGATTCGATCGGAAACGATGCGATCGCCGCTGTTGGTTCGTTGGTGGTCTGGGCATCGTGTTGACCGAAATGAGCGATCGCCCATGCGGCAGCCAAGTTGGGAGCGATTGCGATGCGTGCGTGTAGCGGTACAGCTGAGTGATGGGTCAGCAAATTTTGAACGGCGTGGATTAGCCCTTGCTCGTCACCGAACAAATGCTCGACTCCGGTGATATCGCACAACAACGATTCGGGTTGATGGCGTGGAAAACCGGCCCAAGGTTGATCGTCGATCGATTCGATCGCGACTCGCGGTGTGATTGATTGCTGAATTTGGTAGCTGAGTTGCTTGAGCATTTCACGATCCATGAACGGATCATGGGGTCGAACGTCGGCAGTAACGGTGCTTTGTGATGCTGGCCCGCCCGCTACTGGCCCGGTGCGTGACGGTCCGCTGGGTAACGGACGGTGCTGCAGCAGCGGCGTGGTTTCGACCAACGGCATCGCGATGCGAACGCCCAACATCGATGCGCGGGGGCAACAGGCAACGACGATGCGTCCACGACGAGGATCGTCGGCCCACAGCAGGGTGGGAGTTTCCGTTTCGATCGCGGAGCGATCAACGACGATGGGTGTTTTGATCTCGGAGCGATCAACGACATTGGGCTTAGCCGGCTCGGTGTTGGCGGCCTCGCGCAGCCGCACGCTTTGGATGGGCCAGTTGGGAAGCCAGATGCACAGCAGCCGTTTCATGTCTTGTCTCTTGCAGTACTGCCACTTCGTGTGGAGCCGTGACTTCGATTAGCCGCGCCTGGTCATCGATTTGAATCCAGACGCTTTTTCCCAGCGGACCGCCACGTGCCCGATCCAGCGTGACTTGCAGTGGCGTGCTGTGATTGAGAATTTCAGGATCCTGCCACGACCGACCGGTCCCCTTTTTAACATGCAGACGAACTTCGGCGAAACTCGGTTTTCCGCGTTCCCGCAGCGGGCGAACAAAAAAGCCGGGCGTGCGTCCTTGTTCGGCCGCCAATTGGAAACGCCGAGCATCGCGATCGTCCAGCCGCGTATCGATCGTCGCCCACACGGCGGCGACCGCTTCGCATCGCAACGCTTGGTCGATAGCCCAAACCGCATCGGCAGCACAGCGAGGTTGCACCAAAATCATGCGGGCGGCGGGGATACCCAACGCGATTGCCGCCGGAGGGTAAAAGGTTTTGCGTGAATCGATGATCACAATCGGGCTGCTCGAATCCCCCACCTGCTGGTCGTGAGCACGAAGCGCATTGGCGGCCACGATCATCGAAACCGCCGACGCACCGCAACCCTCGGCGTCCGCGATCCATTCGGAAATCGCATCTTGTCGCAGCCCGCCGCGAAGCAGTGTGTGATCGAGGGCGGACGAGCCGGTCGAGAAGGTTTGCCCGCGGCCTGCTAGAGCAACAACAGGATCCGATTCGTTAGCGGGAGAAACGTTCAAGCAGTTCGCTTGCAGACGCAGTTTTTGCAAAACCGCCTGGCGATCATCTTGTGGGGGAGCCGTTTGCAGAGTCGGTTCAGAGAGAACCGGCGTGGCCGGGGTGCAGCCGACGGAGAGGAGAGAATGCAGGGCGAGCGAAGCAGGTCGCTTGCTGGGCGAGCGAACATAGGGCTCTAGTGGAAACAACAGCGATGATTTTCCAATCGTCAGCCCAGGTCGCTTGGCTGTTTTGCTG
This sequence comes from Novipirellula methanifontis, assembly GCF_052161655.1. GTDB lineage: Bacteria > Planctomycetota > Planctomycetia > Pirellulales > Pirellulaceae > Novipirellula. The sequence continues at coordinate 2,057,718 of NZ_CP197418.1, read as the reverse complement.
GAAAGACTTGTGCCCGAGTTGGGTTTGCCTGAGTTGGATTTGGATGGAACCCGCGTTTTGGATGAAGCACGGGGTGCGTCGGGGGTCCCCGAAGCGGCAGCCGTTTCCATGAATTCAAAGGTTTGTTGGGGCACGAGGAGTGTCCTTTGGACCATTGGAGAAGGAAACAACAAAACGTTACCCGCACTCGCCACCGAGCGGATTGGGTAATGGGAGCCTCCAGCCCTGGCCCCAGTCCTGCGAAAGGTTGCTGGATTTTCCTGGGCGAGAAGCCTAGGCTTGGGTGGCGGAAAACCTTCGCACGACTCCCCATTGCCACCTGGCTGAACGACCGACGCATCCTAAATGCTAGCATTGGCAGGTATTACTGGAAAGTGTCTTTTAAGAAAGATCGACGAGAGAGTGTCTGATGATGCAGAAAATACGCTGGATTTTGTTGTTGTTGGGGATCGTGATCGCTTTGGTGATCGCGTTTCAGAACAATCGAAACGAAGAAGTGAACTTGTTGTTCTTCCATGGCGAAGTCTCCCTCTTGCTGTTGATTTTGACGGCGGTGGGTATCGGCTTTGTGTTTGGCGCGATGATGACGTACGGGATGTTGCGATCGAAAAAGGGCAAGAAGGCCGATAGCAAACCGGCGGCGAAAGTCGTTTCGGCGGGTCCTGCCTCCCCTAACCCTTCCTCGTCGGCTCCGAAGCCAGAGCGGGCCGACGCTCTGGCCTCGGATCGTGCCGACGCGAAGAAGTAAATGTGGGATAGGCATGTGGGATAGGCTTCCAGCCTGTCATGCGGGATAAGCTTCCAGTGATATCGTCGAAGCGAGGCTTTGCAGCTCTTCATCTCAGGTTCGCAGCCCAGGGATTCAATCCGTAGCTACGTTCGCCAGAACGTAGTCCACGGTCTGGCGACGGTAGCTACATCAAAAGCACCAGGGTGTAGCGAAAGTCGCAGAAACGTTCGGCCATCGATTGCGTGGCCGAAACTCTCTGCGAGTTTCGCTACCAGGACAAACTGCTTAGCGGGCGGCTCGGGCGGCACGACGGGCGGCGACGAGGTCGTATCGCATCAGGACCAGACGAGCCAAGTCGCCCATGTGATTCAGCCCCGCTTTGGGCTCGTTGATGTTAGTCCCTGCGACTTTGGTTCCAGGACGCTCTGATTTGCGGACAGCCGACGACTGGATCGACTTGGGAGCCACGACGGCGGGCGAAGCAACGGCGACCGCTGAACGGCTGGCGATGGGGCTGGTGACGACAGGGCTATCGAAAAGCATCATTTGGGTCATCGGACAGATTCCTGTGCGAAAGAAGCGAATCAGGTAAGAGCCGAGCGATCAATCACTCAACTGAAACCATTCTTCGCGACCCTGATGACACGTCTGGTCACGCCTCGAAAAAGAAATTTTGAATTTCTTGAAAGAGTCTGTTTTGGGCAAGAACGTAGCGAAAGTCAGCAAGACCTTCGCGGGATTTTGCCCCAGGTGGGACGAAACTCTCCGGGGAGCTTCGATAGGGGGAGTTTGCCGTGGGACGAAACTCTTCGCGAGTTTCGCTACCGAAATTTTCGATACGGGAAATTTTGATACAGGAAGTTTGCCGAGAGACGTTAGCTTGTGACGGCTTCGACGTTGACCCAATCGCCATTTGCGACGGCACTGCGTCGACAGGCGTCCAGAATCAGCTGGGTTTTCAGCGTCAATTCGGGATAACGCGACTGGATCGAATTCTCGTTCACATAGCTCGCGAAACGGCGAACCATCTCGACTTCGGGGGCCACCGGTTCGCCCGATGCGTACTCGTCGTTGGATCGTGGCGACGTTTGCCGCTTGAAATTCCAGCGGCAATTGTCGATCTCGAGCTGGTGATCGTGAGTCGCCCAGTGGGTACGCGAGTCGTAAAACGGCAAGACGAAATCGTCGATCGTCAAATGTCCCTTCTCTCCCGAGACAATCGCGGTTTGCTGGTTGCTAGTCAAAAACGAACAGTAAAACGCGGCCGACAGCCCCTCGGGAAATTCCAATTCGGCAGAGAACTCACCAGGCACTTGATGTTCACCAGACGAGTTACCGATCGAGGTGATCGTTCGTGCCGACAACCGCGTAGGCATCTGCATCTTGGACGCCCAAAAAATGAAGCGGATACAGTACCAGCCGAGATCGCCGAGACAGCCGTGAGGTTCGAGTTCGTAATTGGCGCGGATATTCGATGCCTCGAACGATTCGTCGCTGCAAAAGGAAAAATGGGTGTTGATACGGCGAAGTTTCCCCAGCAATTTCTCGTCGTGCAGCGTTGCCGAGACGTCTTCGATTCGCTTGCTGTGATCGAACATCACTCCGTCCATGAACTGGACGCTGGACGCGCGACAGGCATCGATCATTTCGCGAACTTGCTGAGTGTTCACACCGACCGGTTTTTCGCACAACACGTGCTTACCTGCTTCGGCGGCGGCGACCACCCAATCTTTGCGAATACCGGTGGGCAGCGGGATATAGACCGCGTCGATTTGGTCGCTTTGGATCAGCTCGTCGTACGATCCCATCGCGGTAACGGGGGCAATCTGGGGCGTTTCCGCATTGCACTCGTCGATGAACGACTGAGCTCGCTCGAGCGACCGGCTGGCGACTGCGGCAACACGTCCATTGCCGCTAAGACGAATGGCTTTCCAGTTTTTCCGAGCGATGCCGGCAGCACCCAAAAATCCCCATCTGCAGATCGAATCTGTCATTTTGCCCGTCTCGTAGGTCGTATTTTAAAAGCGATTAAGCAGCCATGTTACGTTTGATTCGCTTCAAACGCACCACCCAACCGTTGACAAAAAACATTACAGGCATGTTGAAGCAAAAAAAATACCCCCACAAGGAAAACTTCCTCGCGGGGGTATCTGGGTCGCATTTAAGAATTATCTTGGTTGCGGGCACTCCGCAAAGATCTTACTCGCGTGGGCGAATCGCACCAGTCAAACCACTGTAATCAACGCGGTCAGTGGTGTGCCAAAGGGGTTGACCAAGTTCAACGCGTTTACGCAGTACTTCGATCTTTTCTTGGCTGCCAGCGGGTGCGTCGGTCGGTGAGAAGTTGTCGTCCTTGTTCGGGACGAAATCTTCGTCGTGCCCATAACGCAAGATGGCTTCAAATACGTTTTTGCAATGACTCATTGTTCGTTTTCTACTCCATGAGCCGAACACTTATTCCAACAAGTGTTCCGCTATCTAATTCGTTGTCTGATTCGGCCGTGAATCCAATTGGCTACAGCTGTTTGCACGAGGTGATTATTGACGCGATTACCCGAGTGTCAAGAAAATTGTGTTAACTATGAAAGCAGCCTGAGCGACCGAACGCACAAAACGGACGGAAGCGATCGATCCTCCTTCCCCGATTACCGCGAAACTCACCGCAACCCAATGGACCACCGAATCCCCCCACCTGCGAACTCGCTTCTGTCAAGGGGGGATTCTCCCACATTGGGCTTGTGCGAAGGAGGGCATCAACCACGGCTGTTGTTTTTCCGTTTGTTTTGGTATGCGATGATGCCATTTGGGGCTGTTAAGGCCCCCGAGCTACGCCCGCTTTGATTTCGAAGCAAAAATAAATTGAGAATTATTTTTCAACTCTCGACATTTCTTACTGTCCTCTTGCACTCCGTGAGTCATCACCATGTGGATCCAAAAAAAACTGCGGCTTCCCGCCATGAGACGAGGCTTCCATTTGATCACCGATACGGTCGTCGATGCGGTCCCCGAACTGAGCACTGTGAATGTAGGTTTGATGCAAGTGTTCATTCAACACACCAGTGCATCGCTGACGATCAACGAGAACGCAGATCCTGATGTGCGTGTCGATTTTGAAACGGCGATGAACCACGCCGTGCCTGAATCGCTGCCTTACATTCACACGATCGAGGGCCCCGATGACATGCCGGCCCACGTTAAAGCTTCGATGATGGGTGCAAGTGTTATGATCCCGATTGCCGACGGCCGGTTGCAGGTCGGCATCTGGCAAGGCATCTATTTGTGCGAGCACCGTGACCATGCGGGAGGCCGCAACATCGTGATCACCGTGATGGGTGAAACCGATCGGTAACGTTGGGGGTAGTGGATCTCGTTAAAGATCCCCGTTCAGCAAAGGATCTTTAGCAAGATCCACTACGGCTGTGATCGAGGAGCGACGCAGATCCGTCGGGCTGCGAAAGTGATGGTGATTTCGTGACAGCCGCCATGCCGGAACTCCGCTCCGCTGCGGTCCGGCCTACAGAATCTGCGGACGCCCGAAACTCTCCGCGAGTTTCGCTACCGAAAATTCGACTTTGCTGCGTAATTTAGTGCGCTGCGGCGCCGTGGCTTCTGAGGATCGTTGCGATCAACGCGGTCCATCCGGTTTGGTGGCTTGCACCTAGACCAGCTCCCTCGTCCGCGTGGAAGTACTCGTAAAACAACACGAGATCTTTCCAGGCGGGATCGTTGGCATATTGGCTGACCTTGCCATGCGACGGCCTCGCTCCGTCCTTGTCGACTTCGAAGATCGAGATCAGTCGTCGCTCTAATTCACGAGCAACTTCCATCAGCGTCATCATCACACCGCTGCCGGTGGGACATTCGACTTTGAAATCATCACCGTAGAAAACGTAATAACGTTTGAGTGCTTGAATCAACAAAAAGTTTGTGGGGAACCAGATCGGGCCTCGCCAATTGCTGTTTCCACCAAACATCCCACTGTCGCTTTCGCCGGGCAAATAACGGACTTCGTGATGTTGCCCGCCGAAATCAAATACAAACGGTTCATCTCGATGAACTGCGGAAAGGCTGCGGATCCCGAACGGCGACAAAAACTCGTTTTCATCGAGCATCACGGAGATCAAATGACGAAAACGATCGCCCGATGGAATCGCGAGCAAACGATTGCAAGGTTTCCCAAGGTTGGCATCCTCACGTTCCATATAAGTCATATGCTGACTGAGGTCGCTGCGGTTCCGCAGAAACCAATTCATACGGCGTTTGAAACCGGGCAACTTCTCGATGATCTGTTCTTCGAGGATCACGCCAGTCATTAACGGCAGCAATCCGACAAGCGAGCGAACGCGGATCGGAATCGATTTGCCGTCGACATACAGATGGTCATAATAGAAGCCATCTTCGTTATCCCAAAGCCCGCTGCCGTCCATCGAGTTCATCGCTTCGGCGATCGCCACATAATGCTCAAAGAACTTGCTGGCCATGTCGCCATAGGCCATGTCTCCTTCGGCCAATTCAATCGCGATTCGTAACATCGTGCCGCAGTAGAATGCCATCCATGCGGTACCATCGGCTTGTTCGAGGTGGCCTTGTGGCAGCGGTTTGCTGCGATCAAAAACTCCGATGTTGTCGAGCCCGAGGAAACCGCCGGCGAAGATGTTCTTGCCTCGCGGGTCTTTGCGGTTCACCCACCAGGTAAAGTTGATCAACAATTTTTGAAACGCACGCGCCAAAAAGACTTTGTCACGTTGTTGAGGCGGTCCGGACGCCTTGTAAACTTGCCACACACCCCAGGCGTGCACCGGCGGATTGACGTCGCCGAGTTGCCATTCGTATGCAGGAATTTGGCCACTGGGGTGCATGTACCACTCACGCAAAAACAAGATCATTTGCTCTTTGGCAAAGTGCGTATCCAAGTGGGCCATCGGCACCATGTGAAACGCTAAGTCCCAGGCGGCGTACCACGGGTATTCCCATTTGTCCGGCATCGAGATCACGTCGCGATTGAACAGGTGACGCCAATCGCTGTTGCGGCCCAGCTTTCGTAGCTCGGTTGCCTTGACTCCGTTCGGATCTCCGTCCAACCAAGTGGCAACCGAGTAATGATAGAACTGTTTCGTCCACAGCAAACCGGCGTACGACTGACGCATGATCATCTTGCGATCGCTGCTCAACGAATCCGGAATGCGTGAGGCATAAAACTCGTCCGCTTCGTCGATGCGTTGCTTGAAACAGGCGTCAAACGAATCACCAAACGCCACTTCTGAAAACGTCTTTGCATCGCCGCCGGCGGTGTCTTTGATAATCGGCGAATCAACGTGGGCCAATCGCAAACGGATCTCTCGCGAACCACCCGCAGGCAACATCAACAATCCGTACGCACCGACTTTGGTGCCTCGTTGCTCTGGGTTGACCGCTTTGGTATCGCCGAGGACGACAAAGTCATTGAGTCCGTCTTTGTAGAACTCACTTTCGCTTGGCAAATCGGGATGTCGGACTTTATTCGTTTCGTTGTCGGTGAATAACCAGGCCCAATCACTCTCGGCATCCATGGCATCGCAGGCGAACCAGAATCGATCAAGCGATTCGTGATTGGTTTGCACGACGTTGCCTGCTAACCGCATCGACGGACGCGTCGTGCAGCCTTCGTCGGTACATTCCCACGTCCATGTGTTGCGGAAAAAGAGTTGCGGCAGCGCGTGCAGCACCGCGGCTTGCGGCCCACGATTTGTGATCGTCAAGCGAATCAGCAGATCGTTGGGATCACTTTTGGCATACTCAGCGACCACGTCAAAGTAACGTGAATCAGCGAAGGCAGCGGAGTCGGTCAGTTCGTATTCGTTGTCGGTGCGATTGCGAGACCGCGAAACGTCGACCAATTCCTCGTAGGGGTAACGGCATTGAGGATACTTGTACAACGCCTTCATGTAGCTGTGCGTTGGCGTGCTATCGAGATAGTAATAGCACTCTTTGACGTCTTCGCCGTGATTGCCTTCGGGGCCGGTAACCCCAAACAATCGTTCCTTCAGAATCGGATCGCGTCCGTTCCACAATCCGACTGAGAAGCAGAGGCGGCATTCGCGGTCACTGATACCAAGCAGTCCGTCTTCGCCCCAGCGATAAGCCCGGCTGCGGGCGTGGTCGTGAGGGAAGTAACTCCAGGTCGCATCGCCCCCTTCGCTGTAATCTTCGCGAACCGTCCCCCATTGTCGCTCGGACAAATAAGGCCCCCAGCGTTGCCAGTTCTGCTCGCGACGTTCGGACTGAGTCAAGCGTTCGTCTTCAGCCGTCATGACGTTCTGGGAGTTGGAGTTGCGATGGGGAGTGAGGAGTGAGGAGTCGGGAGTCGGGAGTTGGGAGTTGGGGCTCACTCTTGTCTTTTCTTTCTCCCGTGCTCCCCTACTCCCAGCTCCCCCTTTTTCTTCTTCTTTACGCTTCGTCTAGCAGGTCGACGGCGGCGAAGCGTTCGCCTTCGAGCATCGCCAAGCTCGCTCCGCCACCGGTGCTGACGTGGCTGACTTGGTCGGCGAAGCCAAGTTGATCGACGGCTGCTGCACTATCACCGCCACCGATGATGCTGGTCGAATCGCTGTCGGCTACCGCTTGCGCGACCGCTTTGGTGCCAGCGTCCATTGGTGGCTTCTCGAACACGCCCATGGGGCCGTTCCAAACGACGGTTTTGGCGTTCTTGATGATGTCGGCATAGATCTTTGCGGTTTCCGGACCGATATCGAGTCCTTCCATGTCGTCAGGAATTTCGCCAGCCGCGACGACTTTTTTGTTGCATCCGGCGATGTTGTCAAAATCATCGCCACAATGAGTGTCGACGGGCAGCTGCAACTTATCGCCGCCCTTGGCCAACAACTCTTTCGCCAATTCGACTTTGTCTTTCTCGACCAAGCTGCCGCCGACTTTGCCGCCTTGTGCCAAAGAGAAGGTGTAAGCCATTGCACCACCGATCAAGACGGTGTCACAGATACCAAGCAGATTGTTGATCACGTTGATCTTGTCGCTGACCTTGGCACCGCCCAGGATTGCGACGAACGGACGCTTGGGGTTGCTGATCGCGTCGGTCAGATAGGCGATTTCCTTTGCGACCAAGTGGCCGACCACGCGAGGCTTGCCAGCCATCGCTTCGGGAACCGCAACCATCGATGCGTCTTTGCGGTGACAGGTTCCGAAAGCGTCGTTGCAGTAAACGTCGGCCATCGCGGCCAGCTTGCCCGCGAAATCGCTGTCGCCCTTCTTTTCGCCTGGATTGAAACGCAGGTTTTCCAAGACGAGCACATCACCATCGGCCAACTTGCCTGCTTTGCTGGTCGCGTCGTCGCCGACGGTGTCCGCTGCAAAGGCGACAGGTTTTTCAAGCAATACGGCCAATTGTTTTGCCGCAGGCGCCAAGCTGTATTTAGCGTCGTCGCCCTTGCCTTCGGGGCGTCCCAAGTGGCTCATCAAGATCACGCGGCCACCACGATCGATCACGCTCTTGATGCTCGGCAACGCCATGCGAATGCGGCGGTCATCGGTGATTTGCTGGTTTTCGTCGAGCGGGACATTGAAGTCGACTCGCATCAAAACGTTCTTACCTGCTACGTCGACTTGATCGATTGTCTTTTTCGCCATGGCCTATTCTCAATTCCCAAAAGATGGAGTGGTGATTTACGAGCTACTTAGCCCGCGATTATCAACAAACCATCCAGGGTGTCGAGTAGACGACGAAAGGCGATCGGATCGACAAAACGTGCAAAACACGGACGCGTCGCGGCTAACGGCAAACTGTCAACCATCGCGAGCCTGCGACGCACGTGAAAAAGACATCGTTGGCGAGAACGATTCGATCACGCCATGCACCCTCAAGCCGCCTTATTCGCGGCAATAAGCCAGTGCCAGCAGGGCATAAGCGGTGACAAGTTGGCGGTCCCCTTCCATCCATCGCTCGCTCTGCTTGTTGACCCACGAACCATCCTCTTGCTGTTCAGCAATCAAATGATTGGCCAACTCTTCTCGCCAAGGGTGCGGGGTACCCGCGGCATCGTCCAGCACTTCGACATCGGCTGCATCAAGTGCTTTGGCGAACGTGTGGTAATAGTAATACAGCCCAGCTTGTCCCATCCCCGGGTTCGAATCGAGTGAATAGTTTTTGCGAATGAATTCCATCGCTGCCAAAACGCGAGGGTCATCGGCGGAGACGCCTGCGAAGATCATGCTTTTCAGGCCGGCGTAGGTCATCGAGCCGTAACTTCGCAGCCCGCCCCCATCGGCAGCTCCTGCTTGGCTTTCACCACCGGCGGCAGGAGTGTAATAGAAACCGCCATCGTTGACTTCGTCTGCATGGGGTGTGTCGTTGCCTTCGTTGGCCAAGTTCTGCGAGCGAACGACGAACTTCAACGCTTTCTGCAACGATTCATCGTCTGCTTCGTTACCCAAATCGCGAAGTGCATCGATGAAGAACGAAGTATTCGAGAGGTCCGGTCGCTTATGACTTCCATAGCCCGCGCCACCGTAGCTGGGATCAGACGACTCGATGCCTTCACCTTCGTCCCACTGCAAACCCTTCAAAAAGGTTTCGGCACGTTTCAGCGCACTGTCGTAACGCCCATCCTGGTTTGCCCGCACCAAAGCACCGATGGCCACCGAGGTTTCGTAGTTTTGATGCGACGATCCCGTGGCGTAAATTCCACCGTCGGATTGAAATTTCGATGAAATAAACGCCAGCGCCTTTTTGATCACGGGATCGTTAATCGCGGTAGCGCGGTGCTGCAGGATCGCGTTGACGCACAGCGCCGTGACGGCCGCACCGGTCTCGCCGCTGAACGAACCGTCGTCGGCTTGGCCACGATTCTTTAGGAATTCGATCCCCTTGGCAGCGGCTCGCTCGATTTTGGCATTCAGCTGTTCCTCTGCAAAAACCGGGGAAATCGCGGTTGAAATCGTCGCGGTGACACAAAACAGACCTGCAAACAATCGCATCATGGGTGGGGACTCGTCCTAAGAAAGTGGGTAGCCAAAGGGTGGTTGACGGTTCCACCGGAATAACCGGTATCGACCGCACTACTGACTCGTTCATTTTATCTGGCGGGTTCAGATCGATGCAGTTTACCCGCCTCGATTTCCGAACCAATGGATAGGTTTCCGCAATTACTGGGCCAGAGTTGCCTAGTTTCTGCCTTCTGCCCGCCGTGACCACGACGAAGCCCTGAAATCCCCATGCCCTCGTACCGCTCGAAAAAAATCGAGAAGCTGAATCAAGTCGATCGCATTCGACTCGATCGCGGCTTGCCTGCGGGTGAGGAGCCGTTCATCGGCAAGAAATCGACATCGCAGCGAGCAGGATTACCCCGAGGAGACTTTTTCGCGAGTTACCGCGTTGACTCGGCACATGACGTGGCTGCCGATGCCAACGACGCTGCCGCCGTGTCGGTAAAACATCCCAACGCGAAGCTCCAAAGCAACGCGGACACGTCGCCTCAAGAGCAATGGCTGGGACTGCAAGCGGCCGATTTGATCGAGCGGTTGCAGGCTTGGGAATCGGACCTCGATGCTCGCGAAGCACAATTGAACGCACGTGCGGCGCTTCAAGAACACCGCGAGCGGCAATTCCGGCTCGAGCAACAAGCGGCGACCACCGATTTGGCTGAGCAAGCCCGAGCGTCTCAGCGACTGCACGCCGACTTGAAGGCACAAGCCCGCCGGCTTGCCTTTGAAGGCTAGTCGAGCGAGCGACGATCGCTGAACTTCGCGATTTTTTTCGCTGTGAACCCGTTCTGGATGGGACGGTAAGTTCGGCGGGTCGATTCTTGGGATGGTTGCGGTCATCCGCCCCCCAAGCGCACAATGTGTCGGTGGATTTCTCTATAATCCACTCTTGTATTTGTACCTCAATCCAAACCGTCCTCCCCAATTCCTATTCACGGAGATTTTTCGCGATGGCTCGACCTGTTACGCTTTTCACCGGCCAGTGGGCCGACTTGCCGATTGCAGAAATGGTCCGAATGACTGCCGAATTTGGCTACGACGGGATCGAATTGGCGTGCTGGGGGGACCATTTCGAAGTCGACCGCGCGATCGCCGAAGACGATTACTGCGACAAACAACGCAAATTGCTGGACGACGCAGGGCTGCAGTGCCATGCGATCAGCGCTCACTTGGTCGGCCAAGCTGTGCTGGACACCATCGATGCGCGTCACAAAGCGATCGTTCCCGACTACGTTTGGGGTGATGGCGATCCCGCCGGCGTGAACGAGCGTGCCGCAGAAGAACTAAAGAACACCGCACGTGCGGCTCAGAAATTCGGCGTCGGCGTGGTCAACGGTTTCACCGGCAGCAGCATTTGGCACTTGCTGTATTCGTTCCCACCGGTTCCACCGAGCATGATCGATGACGGATTTTCCTTGCTTGCCGAACGTTTCAATCCGATCTTGGATGTGTTTGGTGAGTGTGGTGTGAACTTTGCCTTGGAAGTGCATCCCACGGAAATCGCGTTCGATATTCACACTGCGGCCCGAGCTCTCGAAGCACTTGATCATCGCAAAGAGTTCGGATTCAACTTTGACCCTAGCCACTTGATTTGGCAAGGCATCGATCCGGTACAGTTCATTCGTGCTTTCCCCGATCGCATCTATCACGTGCACATCAAAGACGCGATCGTAACGCTTGATGGTCGCAGCGGCATCAATTGCAGCCACTTGAACTTTGGCGATTCGCGACGCGGTTGGGATTTCCGTAGCCCCGGTCGAGGCGGTGTGAACTTTGAAGAGATCATTCGTGCTTTGAACGAAATCGAGTACGCGGGTCCGCTGTCGATCGAATGGGAAGACTCGGGAATGGAGCGAACCTTCGGTGCCAAGGAAGCTTGTGCGTTCACGAAGAAGCTTGACTTCAGCCCCAGCAATGTTGCCTTTGACGCCGCATTCGACGAGTAAGATGATTCAAATCAAAGTCAACGGCGAAAGTGTCGAAATCGAATCCACGATGAGCGTTCAACAATTGCTGAACACGGTGGATGTACCACCCAATTATTTGGCGGTCGAAGTCAACGCGGATGTCGTTCCTCGCGAAGACTATGCGTCCACAATGGTGAACGAAGGAGATGATATCGAAGTCGTCACCCTCGTTGGTGGCGGCTAGAGAGCGATTTCAATCAACAAACCTAAAACCGCGGTGCTTGCTGATCTACAGCGACATCGCGGTTCTTTTTTTGAGTGACGGAGTCTTGCAGCGCTTGCATGTTCGCAGCGCGAAGTGGTTTGACCAGGTAGCCTTTGACCACGGGGAATTTCGCCATTTGCTGCTTATCGAATTCTTGATCCGAGGTGGTCAGTACGGCAACGATGGGGATGGTGTTGTCATCGCGTTGGGAATACTGCTCTAAGAATTCATACCCGTTCATGATCGGCATGTTGATGTCCAACAGGATCAATTGAGGCATCGGATCGAGGCTAGCCAACATATCGAGCGCTTCGCGACCATCGAACGCTTTCACAATCTTGATGTCAGGCCGCGTTCGTTTGATCACCACTTCATGAAGGAGTTGATCCGCCTCGTCGTCCTCGATAACTAAGATAGTTTCCACGATGTTGTTTGCCTTTGCTTCTACGAGAATGCGCAACGAGTCGTTTCAGCGTTACCACTGCGACCCAATAATCTTTAGCTTACGATTCACGTCGAACGTCCGACGGAGTTGTCACTTTGGCTAATAAGTGGCGACGATCTTTGTTTCGTTTGGCGTATCGGCAACTCGAAACGCGAACGTTGCTGGTCGCGAGGGGACCTTCATTGCATTGCTGCCCCCTTATTCCGCGGAGATTTCGCAATGCGATCCCCCCGGGGTAACCCTTATGATCCGTTCATTTCGCCAAGGAGAGGACTACAGAGTATTGACGTAACCTCTTTGCGAAACACTTCTTACAACGCATTTTTCGTGTATCAGAAGGACATGTTTTTCTCGTTTTTTGATTAGCAAGCCTTAATGGCGGGATAGGGTTCAGCATCAATTGGCTAGAGGCTGCACGGGGCAAATCCGTTAGCACATTGATCAAACTTCAAGCGATAGGGACTAGCCATGACCGATGGGACCGCGATACGGATCCTGATGATCGAAGACGACGATGGGGATGCAACTCATTTGCAAATCACCCTTCGTAAGTCTCAAGGCGAGTACGAATTCCATCGCGCCGAATCTCTTACTGAAGGGATCGCTCTCGCTCAGAAAATCGACTTCCGTGTCATTCTGACTGATCTCAATCTGCCCGATTCGTTCGGTCTCGGATCGGTGCAACAGTTAAGCGAATTGTTTGACAACACCGCGATCATCGTGCTTTCAGGTCAAGACCAGGAACAGCTTTACATTGATGCGGTATCCAAGGGAGCCGAGAGTTTTCTGTGCAAGAGTGAGATCACGCCCACGACGGTCCACCGTTGCATTCGGCAAAGCATCGAGCGAATCAAACAACGCGAAGAGATCAAACGGTTGGTCGATGCGGTTCAAAACCAGGCCCTCGTCCTGGAGACTCAATCCGCACAACTGAAGACAAAAAACGAGCGACTCGAACGACTTCACGATTCGTCACAAAAGTTTGTCAACAATGTCTCACACGAATTCCGTACTCCGCTTTGCGTTGTTAAACAATACGCCAGCCTGATTGCCGATGGTGTCGTCGGTGCCGTCAGCGAAGAACAATGCCGCATGTTGCGAGTAATCGAAGATCGTGTTGACGATCTGAACAACATTGTCGATGACATGTTGGACATCAGTCGTCACGAATCTGGATTGCTGGCAGCCAATCGAGAAACATGTGATTCGAGCCCAATCGTTACCCATATTCTTTCGGGACTTCAGCAACGCGCATCACTGCGTGGAATCAGCATTGATTTCCATGCCGATGAAACCGAAACACCGATCTTCTGTGATGCGGAAAAAGTTTCGCGAACTCTGATCAACCTGATTGTCAACGCAATCAAGTTCTCAAGTGCCGGAGACTCGATTGTGGTCACGATTTCAAGTTCCGAGCGTGATCGCGAGGTTACATTCGCAGTCCGAGACTCGGGGCCGGGGATTGAACCCGAACAACGCGAGCAGATTTTCTCGAGGTTTCGTCAAGCGAACACTCAATTGTTGAGTTCGACGAAGGGATTTGGCCTTGGTTTGAATATTGCCAAGGAACTCGTGGATTTGAACCTTGGACAAATGTCATTGGTCAGCAGTGTGGGTGAGGGCAGTACATTCGCTTTCACGGTTCCCTTTGACGATCCGCAAACGGTCGCACAACGCTATTTCACTCGGTTGCAGAACATCGACGCGGATGCTTCGGTTTGCATGATTCGGATCGAGGCCGAGATTGACTCCGAGCTATCACAGCGTGCCGAAGAAATCCACCTGTTACTAAATTACTTACTGCATTCGCATGATCTGCTGATCAAGACCGGACCAACGACGTGGTTGGTGATCCAACACGCCAACCCCGAGAGCGCGACCTCGTTTCTGACTCGCATCGAAAAAGAAACGACGTCGCTGAACCGTAATCGTCCTCAGGGCCCTTTGCCAAAGCTTCATATCCAGCAGCAGGGAACATTTTCGATACACATTGGTATCGAAGCCTTGATGAAAGAAATACTTTGCGAGGTAGAAAACACCTCGCCCCCTTTTGATTGGAACCAAGATCAGTGCGAGGTGAATCATGTGTGAAAAAAAACACGTCTTAATCATTGAAGACGACGAAGCAATTCGCTTCGGCACGCGGCTTCGCTTGGAGACTCGCGATTACGCGGTCACTACCGCAGTCGATGGATGCGATGGTCTTGAGCAAATTCGCGCCAATCAGCCCGATGTCATTTTGATGGACATTCGCATGCCGAACATGGATGGTCTAACGGCATTGGCAGAGCTCAAAGCCGATGCAACTACGTGTCAGATTCCCGTGATCATTGCGTCGGCAAGTCTCGGCGACAAAACGACAGCCCTGGATATTGGCGCTAAGTATTTTTTGTGCAAACCGTATTCAAACGACGCCTTGTTTGCGGTTGTCGAATCCTCCCTGTAAACCTTCCCCCACCTTTAGGACGAAGCCAATGAACCCGCTAAACATCTTAGTAATCGAAGACGATGTCGATTTTGCTGACACCTTACTATTGACGCTCAAAGCGTCGGGTCACAACGTCACCGTGACCCACAATTGGCTGTCGGTCATGTCAAAGTTGCGAACCGAGGATTTCGATCTGATCGTTGCTGATGTTGAAACACCCACTGGCAATGGATTGACGGCGCTGGAGTTTTTGAACCAGGACGAGTCTGTAGGGAAAATCACGAAAGTATTTGTCACCGGCCGAGACGACGCCGAAACGCTGCGTCGTTGTCGAGAAATGAACGCAGGCTATTTGCACAAATCACCTAACGTTTTTGCCGACCTTGGCAAACTGGTCTGGTCGATCTCGAATTCGAGTGAGCTCGCGGACGCCTAGTCACGCATCGCCGATTACGAATCCACTTTCATAAATTTCCATCTGCCGAGTCACCAACTATGCAAGCCGATACTGCTCAGAATCCTGGCGTAACGATTCACGCGTCCCATCAACTCAGTACACCCAAAACCGATCGCCCGTGGGTGTTGTGCATTGACGACGACGTCGAGTTTTCCAATGGATTGAAGCTAAAGCTGCAGTCGCGTGGCTACGACGTGATTCGCGCATTCGAGGGTTTAGACGGATACCGATTCGCATTCGAATTTGCACCGGTGGTCATTCTGCTCGATCTGCACCTACCCAAAACCAATGGCGAAGAGGTGTTGTCTCAGTTGCGATTCAACCCCGAAACATCCCATATTCCGGTCATTGTCGTGACGGGGCTGAATGAACAAGGACTTGAGTATCGCATGCGTTCACTAGGAGCACGAAACGTGTTCCAGAAACCTGTTTCGTACGCGACTCTGGCAACGGCCGTTGATCACTACGCTGCGGAACAAAACGAAAACTAAACGCGGTTCATTTGACATCGATATTTCCTTCATAATTCCAGACCCACCAAGGCCCTTATTGTGCCGCTGACGATGCAAGTTCTTTTGGTCGAGGATCAAGAGAGCGAAACTCTATTAATCAAACGCTTGCTCGCTCATTCGCCACACACACAATTTGTGGTTGATCATGCGGTATCGTTGGGTGATGCGATCGTGATGATGTCAGAGGTGGAATACGATGTGTGCATACTGGATCTCGGGTTACCGGATGGTCAAGGAATCGATTCGTTACATCAAGTTCGCGCGATCGATGCAAGATTGCCAATCGTCGTTTTAACTGGCAATGATGACGAGTCGCTAGGTATCCTAGCGATCGAGACCGGGGCTCAGGATTTTATGGCCAAGGACAATGTCAGTGCCTTGCTGCTGACGCGATCGTTGCGTTACGCGATGGCGAGACAGAAAAAAATGCTTGGCTATGCGTCCGATGCTAACACGGATGTGCTGACTGGAATGCCCAATCGAAGACAATTGGACAAACGGTTTAGTGAGCTGATCGATACAACCGAGCAGCTCTGCGTCGCCCTTTTGGATATCGACCATTTCAAAACGATCAATGATCGCCATGGCCATCTTGTGGGCGACCAAGTCCTGCGTCACTTGGCCGATGTGATCCGCAATTCCACTGACTCGCATGTTCAGGCGGCCCGCTTTGGCGGTGAAGAGTTTGCGTTGTTGCTGCCCGAGACGAGTTGCGATTCGGCCTGCGAGATCATCGAAACGTTGTTAGCCGACATCGCGTCGTCGTCGCTCGTGATCGAAGGCACCCCGCTAACCGTGACCGCCAGTGCGGGGGTTTCTCAAGTCAAGAAGACGGAAACTCTCGAGGACATTCTTCGACGCACCGATGTGGCTCTCTATGACGCGAAGCGAGCAGGCAGAAACTGCTACACGCGGGTCGATGTTTCGGATACTGAATAGAACTTTTTTTTCCAAATTGCTGCTGCTAAATTTCTCACCGGTTCGCCAACCATTTCCCACCGATCGCCCGCCATGAACACGACCTCTGATACTCGATCCGATGGTGTCCGCAGCACGTTGGTGGCGGCTAGCACGATGCGTTGGTTCCACTGGGTAATCGTAGTTTTCTCGTTCAGCTTAACGCTGTTGGCTTGGCACTATGCATGCAATCAACTCGACGCTCGGATTCGATTTCAATTTGATCGCGATGCGGATCAAACAGTCGAACTGGTTCGCGAACGGATGCGAAAGTATGAAGACGCGTTATGGTCGGGTGTTGCCTATATCGGTGCGATCCAAGGCGAGGTCGATCACCAGAAATGGGAGAGATACGCTGCTTCGATGCAACTTGGGAAAAAGTATCCTGGGATCAGTGGTATCGGAGTGATTCAGACTTTAAGCGGTGATGAGTTGCCTGCGTTTCTGCAACGTCAGCGTTCCGCCCGTCCCGATTTTTCTGTGCACCCGATGTCAGAACGCGACGAATACTGGCCGATCACCTGCATCGTTCCCCTACAGGAGAACGCACGAGCGCTGGGGCTGGATATGGCGCATGAGTCGAATCGGATTACTGCGGCGAGAAGGGCCCGTGACACGGGACGAGCCCAAGTCACCGCTCCGATCGTCTTGGTGCAAGACTCGTTAAAAACGCCTGGCTTTCTGTTTTACGCTCCTTTCTATGACCGTCGTTTGCAGCTCGACGAGAAGCCCGATACTGACACCTTTGCAGGATTGGTCTACGCACCGTTTGTGTTTAGCAATTTGATGAAGGGAACACTGGCAAAGAAAAATCGCCATGTTGGAATCCGGATCGAAGATTCCGGCGAAGTGCTGTTTGATGAGCATGTCGCTAGCGATGATGACTTTGACCCTGATCCGCTGTTTAGAAAAACAATCGACGTCGATGCTTATGGGCGAACGTGGACGTTTGACGTTTGGAGTACCAAGTCGTTTCGTACGAACATGGATACCACTCAACCGACCACGATTCTTTTAGCGGGATTGCTGATTGATGGGTTGCTGATCGGATTATTCCTACTGATTTCAAGTGCGTCACGAAAGGCATTGCGGCTAGCGGACGTGATGACACGAGACCTGGAGAATCTTCGCTTGGCGGCGGACGTAAATCAGATCGGAGTCTGGGACTTTGATCCGAACAACGGTGCGGTCCAGTGTGATGATGCGATGTACCGACTGTACGGTCGCGACCGGGAAACATTCTCGGCAACTTACGAAGCGTGGCTGCACAGTCTTCATCCTGATGATCGGGACGCATGCGGAGCGGCGTTTCAAGCAGCTTTGGCGGGAGAGAGCACGTTTGATTGCGAGTTCCGTATCATTCGGCCCAACGGAGTCGTTCGTCATATTAGTGCAAAGGCAGTAGTGTTTTTCGACGCGGCTGGACGTCCCGTTCGCATGCTCGGCGCGAATTCAGACATCACCGAGCGAAAGAACGCTGCCTGCGAATTGGAATCCACCCGCCGATTGCAATCTGCAATCCAAAACGCCGCTGGGGTCGCCATCATTGCCACGGATCCGCAAGGAACCATTGTGGTTTTCAATGACGCTGCACAAAAAATGTTGGGCTACAGCAAAGAAGAGGTCATCGATCAACATAATCCAGGCATGTTCCATGAGAGCGACGAAGTAGTGGCACGCGCATGCGAACTCAGCGACGAATTTGGACGCGAAGTGCAACCGGGATTCGAAGTCTTTGTCATCAAGGCAGGACAATCTGAATCCGAGCAACGTGAATGGACGTATATCCGCAAAGACGGCAGCAAGTTCCCAGTGCTGTTGACGGTAACGGCACTCCGCGACCAAGAAGGAAACGTCACGGGGTACCTCGGCATCGCGGCTGACATCTCTGAACGAAAACTCGCTCACGAGCGAATCGAAAAAGCGAATGCCAGCCTGGCGCGTAGTAACGAAGAACTTGCCCAATTCGCTTACGTTGCCTCTCATGACCTGCAGGAACCTCTACGAAAAGTCAATTCGTTCTGCGAGTTGCTCGAGCAAGATTGTGGCAACGAGCTTAGTGACGACGCCAAACTGTATATGTCGTACATCATGGACGGTGGCCGCCGAATGCGAACACTGATTCAAGACCTGCTGGCCTATTCACGAGTGGAATCCGAAGGGCGAAGATTGTCGAGAGTGGACGCAAACGAAGCGTTGCAGTACGCCATCGACAACTTGTCCGAAGCCATTCGCGAATCCAACGCTAACATTAGCTACGACCCGTTGCCGATCGCCGAAGCGGATCCAGGCCAACTTGCCCAGTTATTCCAGAATTTAATTGGCAACGCCATCAAGTACCGCGGCGACCAAGATCCGTGTGTTCATATCAGCGGCGAAGTCGTTGGATCACGATGCGTTTATTCGATCGAAGACAATGGGATCGGAATTGAACCAAACTACCGCGAACAAGTCTTCGGCGTCTTCAAACGATTGCACAATCGCAGCAAATACAAGGGAACCGGAATCGGACTGGCGATTTGCAAACGGATTATCGATCGCGTCGATGGCCGGATCTGGATCGAATCTTCAGCAAGCGGTGGATCGATCTTCCGCTTCGAGATTCCGCACGGCTCCGATGATGACTCGAGTGACGTGATCCAGGCACAAGAAGACGCGTGTTGCGTCAGCTAAGGCAGCTACTTAATTCGACTGAGCTGCGTTCTCGTTTTCCCCGTATCGATGAGCCGAGGTCGCTAGCCGCGGGCGACGTGAAGAACGCGGTTAAAGGCACGCGGCTAGCGCCGTCAGCTCAGTTATGCCGCTTTTAAACTGCGGATGAAGCTTAGGATTGTGCGGAATCTTTATTCGCTTGGCCCTCTTTCATCTGCTCGCGGAGCTCTTGGCAGGCATCCGAGGGGTTGCTGCACAGCGAACAACTGACGCTGCCGTCGTCGTTCTTTTTGCCCGCCAAACCGCCACACGATCCGCTGATCGATTTGCGTCCGAAGATCACGCCGATTGCCATCGCGCTGAGGATGATTCCAAATCCGATTAGGGTGATGATCAAGGTGGGAAGCATGCGAGTGTACAGCGATGGCTGTTCGTTAGAGGAGACTTCGGTCGTGGGATCGGCATTGGCGGATGTTGTGCCTGCATCGGGCTCGACCGCATACGGCGAAAGTGAACCGGTACCGACACGCACGAATTCGTCTCCGCGGCGACGGATGACCAAAACATCCAGGTCTTGCTCGGCTGCAACCTTGATCCCTTCGTCGGCGCCGAGCACGTTGATGGCGGTTGCCCAACCATCGGCTTTCATGCACGTATCGGCAATCACCGAGACCGAGGCCAAATCATGATCGATCGGACGACCGGTGCGAGGGTCAATGGTGTGTGAATAACGTTTTCCATCGACTTCGAAATAGATCCGATAGTCACCCGAGGTGGCCATCGCTTGATCGTTCATCGGATGGGCTGCGGCTAGCGACATCGCAACCCCATCGGCATCGGCAACTTGCGGATTTTGGATTCCGACTTTCCACAGCTGTCCGTCTTTGGAACCCGAGACACGAACTTCGCCGCCTATTTCGACAAACACGTTCTCGGCACCTAGACTGGCCAACCGATCGATAACTCGGTCCACTCCATGGCCTTTCGCGATCGAAGAGAGATCGACCTTCAGCGAGGGGACCGACTTTTTCAGTGCAGGTGGATCGATCCGTACCGACAACTTTTCGTAGCCTACGGATTCACGCAGGCTGGTGATCGCGGCGTCACTGGGGATCTGATTGGTTTTGGGATCAGGGCCGAAACTCCATGCATTAACCAACGGGCCAATGGTGACATCGAAGGCACCATTGGTCGCTTTGGAGATTTCCAGCGAGGCACTGACCACCATGGCTATCTCCGCACTGACGTCGAACCAATCGGTGGAGTCCGAGTTGTTAAAGCGACTGATCTCGGATGACTTCAAGTACGTCGACATCTGGTCATTCACCGCACGAAGCTCAGCATCGACCGCGATCGCAACATCCGACTCAAACTTGGGCGGGTTGTAGATCTTGACCATGTAGGTCGTGCCCATCGTCTCGCCATGAAGCTCACGAATGGCCGCGCCGCCGGAGGTTTTCGCTGCGTCATTCGCGGGCGCTGATTGAGCGGGGGCATCCTGGGCCGGCGCCGATTGAGCTGGCACGGGGGCAGCCGAGCCCAGCAGCAGGGCGACTGCAAAAGAAAACGCAGCGAACGGAATCATTCGCTGCGTAGTCGTCGTAAACATCATTTTAACCATTTTAATTTATTGCGACGCAGCGGATCCAATTAAATCCGCGGCAAGCGTCCACGGCTCACCAAAACGATTACCTAAACAATCGGGACTAACCGCCGAAGTCATCGTAGGCGATGTTTTCGGGCTCGACACCGAGGTCATCCAACATCTTGAAGACCGCTTGGTTCATCATCGGCGGGCCACAGATGTAGTACTCGATGTCTTCGGGAGCCGGATGGTTTTTGAGGTAGTTTTCCAGCAACACTTGGTGGATGAAACCTTGGTAACCGGTCCAGTTGTCCGACGGAAGTGGTTCCGACAGTGCGATATTGAACTTGAAGTTCGGAAACTCTTCTTCGATTTTACGGAAGTGATCGACGTAGAACAATTCACGACTCGAGCGACCGCCGTACCAGTACGACACCTTGCGATTGGTTTTGCCCCGTTTGAACAGTTCAAAGATATGGCTTCGCAGCGGTGCCATTCCGGCTCCACCCCCGATGTAAACCATTTCCGCCTCGGTGTCTTTAATAAAGAATTCACCGTAGGGACCACTGATCGTCGCCTTGTCACCTGGTTTCAGGTTAAAGATGTAACTACTCATTTGGCCGGGCGGGGTACCTTCGGGAGCACGCGGTGGCGGCGATGCGACACGCACGTTCAGCATGATGATGCCCTGTTCGCCCGGATAGTTGGCCATCGAATAGGCACGCACGACGGGCTCTTCCACTTTCGAGACATAACGCCATACGTTGAACTTGTCCCAATCTTCGCGGAACCGCTCTTCGATATCAAAATCTTTGTAATTGACAACGTGTGGCGGACACTCGATTTGGATATAGCCACCCGCTTTGAAGCCGACTTCTTCACCGGCAGGCAACTCGAGCACCAATTCTTTGATGAACGTCGCAACGTTCTCGTTGCTGCGAACGGTGCATTCCCATTTTTTCGTTTCGAATGCTTCGGCCGGAACCTCAACGACCATGTCCTGTTTCACAGCGACTTGGCAAGAAAGACGCTCGCCTTCGGCAGCTTCTTTCTTGTTGATGTGTCCTTTTTCGGTTGCCAAGATTTCTCCGCCACCCGATTCGACCTTCACTTTGCACTGGGCACAGGTTCCCCCGCCACCACAGGCACTGGAAACGAACACGCCAGCGTCGGCGAGAGCTCCGAGCAGTTTACCACCCGCAGGAACCTCGATTTCTTTTTGGTGGTTAATCGTGATCTTGACCGGCCCCGAAGCGACGAGAACGCTCTTCGCGGCAAGAATGACCAAAACAAGTGCGATGACCACAAGGGTAAACATCGCGACGCCAAGTAGGACGGTTTCCATAACTACAAACTCGTCAGAAGTTCGATGATTTGATTTAAAAAACGCGATGGCCAAACAGGGGCCACCGCACCAAGCTCGCTACAGCTGAATACCGCTGAACGACATAAACGCAAGTGCCATCAATCCAACCGTGATGAACGTGATTCCCAAACCACGTAGCGGAGGAGGCACATCGCTGTACTTCATCTTTTCGCGAATCCCGGCCAATGCCGCGATCGCAAGCGCCCAGCCGACGCCACAACCGACACCGAAGAAACACGATTCAACAAAATCGTACTTGCGCTGTTCCATGAACAACGAAGCTCCGAGAATCGCACAGTTCACGGTGATCAAGGGCAAGAAAATCCCCAACGCGTTGTAAAGCGGTGGGAAGAACTTATCGAGTGTCATCTCGAGAATTTGAACCATCGCCGCGATCACACCGATGTAACTGATGAAACCGAGGAACGACAAATCCACTGTCGAGAAATCGACCGTCGATGTGCTGATGAATTCGTTTGCCCACACAAGGGCACCTTTCTTCAAAAACCACGAGTAAATCAATTGGTTCGCTGGCACCGTGATCGCTTGGATCACGATCACCGCAACACCGAGTCCGAGTGCGGTTTTGACATTTTTGCTGATCGCCAAAAACGTACACATCCCCAAAAAGAATGCGAGCGCTAGGTTCTCGACAAAAATCGATTTGAGCAGAATGCTAAGGTAATGTTCCATTGAATTAAGCCTCTTCGATTTGTTCAGGCTTCCACGCACGAATGATCCAGATCAGGAAACCGATCAAGAAAAACGCGCTGGGCGGTAAGAGCATCAAGTTGTTCGGGTTGTACCAACCGCCGTTACGAGTCAATTGCAAGATCTCATAACCGAAGATGGAACCGCTACCAAACAGCTCGCGGAAAAAAGCGACAAACAGCAGAACCAGGCCATAACCGATTCCGTTGCCAAGCCCGTCGATAAAACTAATGCCGGGGCTGTTCTTCATTGCAAAGCCTTCGGCACGTCCCATCACGATACAATTGGTGATGATCAGACCGACGAAGACCGACAATTGCTTGCTGATGTCAAACATATAGGCCTTCAGCAATTGGTCGACCACAATCACCAACGACGCGATCACGGTCATCTGCACGATGATCCGGATGCTGCCGGGAATGTAGTGACGAATCGCACTGACGGCGGCGTTACTAAACGCGGTGACCGCAATAACGGCAATCGCCATCACGACCGATGTTTCCATCTTGGTCGTGACCGCTAGAGCACTACAAATCCCGAGGATCTGAAGTGCAATCGGGTTATTGTCGAGCACGGGTCCAAACAGGACCTTCTTTACTCTTCCAGCTGCCATATTATTCGTCTCCCTGTTTGGGTTCGCCGTCGCTTGGTTCTGGGCTCGATTCTTCGCTAACCTCAGGCTTCTCTTCGGCAGCAGGTTTGTCCTCAGCCTTCGGAGCTTCCTCAGCCTTCGGAGCTTCCTCAGCCTTCGGGGCTTCCTCAGCCTTCGTTTTTTCCTCTACCGCAGGTTTGTCCTCGGCTTTGGGTTTCTCTTCAGCTTTCGGCTTCTCTTCCGCCTTTGGTTTTTCCTCGGCAGCGGGTTTTTCGTCCGCTTTCGGCTTGGCTTCTTCCGCGGCCGCTTCTTCTTGCTTAGGCTCGGCCTTCATCTCAGCCTTTTCTGCCTTCGGCTCGTCCGCCTTGGGCTCTTCGACTTCGACGACTTCCTTCTTCACTTCTTCTTTTTTCGGCTCAGGCTTCTTCGGCTCAGGCTTCTTCGGCTCGGGCTTCTTCGGCTCGGGCTTTTTGGGCTCTGGCTTTTTAGGCTCTGGCTTCACAGTGACAGGCTTCTTCGCTTCCGGCTTCTTCACGACCGGTTCGTCGGCCTCGCCTTCTTGAGCAGCGATTTCCTTTTCCAGCTGTTCCAGGAAATGGCCGTAGCCTTCGTCGCTAGCCCAGTACCGAATCAGATTCGTGACACCACGACTCGTGATCGTGGCTCCGGAGAGTCCATCGACCGCGTACGGATTCCCATCAGGTGCGGGGCCCTTGAAGACCTCGGCCATCGGTTCGCCGTTTTCATCAAACAGTTTTTGGCCAGGCCACTGAGATTTCCAGCTCGGGTTGTCAACTTCGCCACCAAGTCCGGGGGTTTCCCCGTGCTCGTAGAAAGTCAAACCTTGGATCGTTTGCAGATCGCTTTTGAGTGCCAAGTAGCCATACAGAGTCGACCACAGTCCCTTGCCGTAGACAGGCAATACGACTTGTCGAATCTTGTCTTCACCCGGTTTGCGAACGAAGTAAACCCGTGCGACTTTTTCGCGACGTTGTTCACCGAGGTCATATTTTGGATTTTCGATCTTGATGCTTTCGTCGTCTTTATCGACGGCTTCGCGAGGATCGTATTCTTCGATATCCAAGTCGGTGTTGTACTTGCCGGTTTCAAGGTTCACCAGCTTTTCACTCACACGACTGTACAAATCGGTAATCTGATCGCGAGTCAACTCGCTTGCAGGTTTACCGAACTCGCCCATTGACAACCCTGCCGCATCGAGAATATTCCGCTGGCGGTCCAGCTTCTTGTTCTCTTCTTGCAGTGGTCGCAATTGAACCGCAGCAAAGCTGACAGCCAACGAACAGACGACGCATAATACCGCGGCTACGCCGACGGTGTAGAAAACTGAATCACGTTGTTGCATAGCGTGCGAGCCTCCGTCGGACGTTAGCTTGAACCACAAAGTAATCGATCAACGGTGCAAAAACGTTGCCGAACAAAATTGCCAGCATGATCCCCTCGGGGAACGCAGGGTTAATCACGCGGATCAAGACGGTCATAAAACCAATCAATCCACCATATATCCATTTGCCTTTTGACGTCATCGCGGCACTGACGGGGTCGGTGGCCATAAAGACCAAACCGAACGCCAAGCCGCCGACGACGAGGTGCCAGTAAAACGGCACAGCCATCATTGCGTTGGTTTGCGTTGCGACGCCATTGAGCAGCGACGCAGTTGCGATCACGCCGAGCACGACGGCCAGCATGATTCGCCAGGATCCGATGCCGGCCGCGATCAGGATCGCGGCACCGACGATGCACAACAACGTGCTCGTTTCACCGA
This sequence comes from Novipirellula methanifontis, assembly GCF_052161655.1. GTDB lineage: Bacteria > Planctomycetota > Planctomycetia > Pirellulales > Pirellulaceae > Novipirellula. The sequence continues at coordinate 2,032,355 of NZ_CP197418.1, read as the reverse complement.
CGCAACCTTGAATCGTGCCGAGGAAGGCGCTCATCCAAGTGATCGCCCCTTCTTCGTTCCAGCTGTATTGAATATGGCTAAGCGAAGCGATTGCGGGACTCGTCAGAGCGACTCCGGCTTCGGCCGCCGCTTCAGCATTGGGGGCTGCATTGGCGTTGGCCATTTGCCCCAAAGCCGTTGCACCACTAAATCCATCGACTGCGGTCCAGACCTTGTCACCACTGATTTCCCCCGCATAAGCGAAGTACAAGAACGCGCGACTGGTCAAAGCAATGTTCAAGAAGTTTCGGCCGGTTCCACCAAATACCTCCTTGGCCACGATCACCCCAAAGGCAATGCCGAGTGCGACCTGCCACAACGGTATCGTCGGAGGCAGCGTCAGTGGGAACAACAATCCGGTGACCAGAAATCCTTCGTTGATCTCGTGACCGCGAAGCACACTGAACACCATTTCGATGTGACCACCGACAAACATACAAACGATGTAAATCGGCAGAAAGAAGATCGCCCCCAAGACAAAATTGTCTGCGTGATTGGTGGGATCGTTCTCAAAACCGATTGCGCTGTGGATCGCATAGTGCCAATCCCCGGCGTGGTCGATTCCGGCCGTTGCCATAGCTTGAATGGCACTGTTTGCTTGGTATCCAACGTTCCACATCCCGAACAAGGTCACCGGCACCAACGCCATCACGACCGTGATCATCATCCGTTTCAGGTCGATGGCATCACGAACATGGGTTTGGCCCTTGGCGACTTCACCGGGCGTGTACAGAAACGTATCTAACGCTTCGTAAACTGGATACGCAATCTCCAATGCTCCACCCTTGGCAAACAAGGGGTGGACTTTGTCAAGCGCGTCTCGGAGTGCTTTCATAAGTGTGTTCCCACGGTTGGGATGAAATTTCAATGAACGGGGGTTAAGACGGTTAGCGGCACAGTGACGGGATTTGTGCGACTCGCGACTCGCAGCCGCAAGTAACAAAACGTGTCAGCGGTCGGACTAACCTTCTCTCTCGATCGTCGCCAAGCTTTCACGCAGTAGCGAGCTGTATTCGTACTTGCCAGGGCAAACAAATGTGCACAGAGCCAGATCTTCTTCTTCGAGCTCCAACGCACCCAATTGCTGTGCCTCATCCGTATCGCGATAGATCAGCGAACGCAGAAGCTGGGTTGGCAAAATGTCCAACGGCATGACTTGCTCGTAAGTGCCCAATGGCACCATGGCTCGTTCGCTGCCGTGGGTGGTTGTGGTCATGGCGAACTTTTTGCCCGGCATTCCCGCCGACGCATAAACTCGCGAGACCGAGTACTTGTCAAACCCAGGGCCTTGCCAGCCCAGGAATTCACGCTGATGACCTTCGGCCAACACGGAAACTTGATTGTGATAACGTCCCAAGAAACGGACTCGTCCTGCAGCGATTCGGCCGCTGAGCACCGAACCTGAAACGACACGTTGCTCGACACCTTCTTGAGTCTCGCCTTCAACCAACTCAGCAATGTCGACACCTAAACGGGTTTCGAGCAAGCGAGGTTGGTTCACCAAAGGACCGCCAAGCGAAATCACGCGCTGAGTGTCCAAAGTTCCAGTTTGCAACAGCGAACCGATGGCACAAACGTCTTGGTAGTTGATGTACCAAACCGTCTTTGTTGGCCCGACGGGATCGAGGAAATGAATGTGGGTTCCAACCAGTCCGGCAGGATGCGGGCCGGCAAAGCTCTCGATTTGAACGCCATTGGTCGAGGCACCCGGGATCTGAGCCCCTTCGCTCTTGCAAACAAACACCTTGCCTTCGGTCAGTTGCTTGATTGCAACCAAGCCGAGCGAAAATTGTTCTTTGCGATTTGCCATCGCCACGACGGGGTCAGCCGCCAGCGGATTAGTGTCGATCGCTTGAACGAAAATCGAGCTAGGCGAGGTACCGGGGACAGGCACTTTGCCGAAGGGACGTGTGCGAAACGCCGTCCACAACCCGCTGGCAATCAGATGTTTTTCGACGCCGTCACGCCCCAGAGCCGCAGGATCGGCACCACGAACCCCTTCGTATTCCACGCGGTCGTCGCCGTCGACTTCGATCACGAGCGATTCAAATTTCCGTTTGGCACCGCGGTTGATCTCAACCACTTTTCCGGATGCCGGAGCGACAAACAACACGCCGGGTGTCTTTTTGTCTTCAAAAACGGGCTGGCCCTGGCGAACCGTGTCACCTTCGCCAACCAACATCGTGGGTTTCATCCCTACATAGTCGTCACCGATAAGCGCAACGTGGCGAACGTGCTTGGCAACGGCGATGCGTTGCTCCGGAGCGCCCGTGATGGGCAGATCCAAACCTTGTTTGATCGTTGTCATTGTTTTTGAGGTGCGGAAGACGAATGACGAACCAGCCCCAAACAGATAGGGCTACCTATTGAGACATCAGCAGCCGAATCGGTAAGCCAGCCGGTGAACGGGCGGCCTGTACCAGGGGACACGCGTGAACTCAATTTGCTAAAAATGCCGCCAACAAAACTTCGATCGCACAGCTTGTGAAATATTTCACAAAGTAGACTCGAGACAACGCTCGCGTTTGAAATTGATTTCAGTGGCGAGCGTGATCGGTGCGGAGCGTCGTGCTACAGCGTCAATTCGAGCAGGCAGACCCACCAATGGGAATTGGCAGAACTTTTGCGGCCTTGAATATGGCATAGCAAGCGAAAACTGGCAACGGCATACTTTCGAGTTGCTGCGAGAAGTCGGGCGGATTGACACAACGTCGCATGCTCTTCCCGTAGATCGCCCCAAGGGGGCGATCTGGGGAGCCAAAAAACTTACGACTCGACGTGGCACCCTGTTATCGGGTTTGATAGGGGACAAGAGCTCGATTGCGCAACCTACGACCCGTCCACTTGGCGTAAATGAACGTCCATGGTCGTTGTATTTTCTCAGGCGGGCGTGATTATCCATTCCACGGTCGCGAGCGTTTCGCACGGATCTCCTCTTCCCACACAACTGACTTCCACAATGACATCTGCGTCTCTCGCCCAAAACGACAGCGAACTAGCGTCTGCTCCCTCCTCACAAAGCACGAAGACAAATCCCTTGCGCCGAAACGATATCCGCAACGTGGTGATTATCGCCCACGTTGACCATGGAAAAACGACTCTTGTTGACTGTCTGTTGCGGCAAAGTGGTCAATATCGCGATACCGAGCTGAAAGGCGAGCGAATTCTCGACTCGAACGATCTCGAGCGTGAACGCGGGATCACGATTCTTTCCAAGAACATTGCGATTCACTACCGCGGCGTGAAGATCAATTTGATCGACACCCCAGGTCACGCGGACTTTGGCGGCGAAGTGGAACGCGTCGTGAAGATGGCCGACGGAGCTCTCGTGTTGGTGGACGCGGCCGAAGGCCCCATGCCTCAAACCCGATTTGTGCTTGAAAAGGCACTGCAAGCCGGGGTTCGCCCGATCGTCGTGGTCAACAAAGTTGACCGCCCCGACGGACGCCCCCACGAAGCGCTCGACGAGGCACTTGAATTGCTGGCCGAACTTGGTGGCGAAGAGCAACTCGACGCGGCATCCTACGTTTACGCAAGCTCTAAAGAGGGGTATGCCACCCACGACCCTGAAGTGCCGACCACGGACATGCGTCCGCTGCTGGACTTGCTGGTCGATTCGTTGCCTGGGCCTGAAGTCGAAAACGATGCCCCACTGCAGATGATGGTTACCACACTGGATTGGAGCGAGTATGTAGGCCGGATCGCCGTCGGCCGAATCGTAGCTGGAAAAATCGAAGCGGGACAAACGATCGACCTGCACCAGAAAAGTGGCATTAGCAAGCAGAAGGTCGGGGGATTGTTCATCTTCGATAAGCTGGGCCGAGTTCCCGCTGAATCGGTCGAAGCGGGCGACATTGTCGCGATCGAGGGACTCGGTTCCATCGAGATTGGCGATACGATCTCGGCAGTGGACGCCAACAACACGATGCCGCGATTGACGGTTGACGAACCGACACTCGAAATGGTTTTCAGCGTCAATTCATCGCCAATGGTTGGTCGCGAAGGTAAGTACGTTACGACACGTCAACTGAAATCTCGGCTCGAAAAAGAGCTCGAACGTAACGTGGCGCTGCGTGTCGAGATGGTCGAAGGCACCGAAGCCTACGCCGTGAAAGGGCGAGGCGTTTTGCACTTGGCGATCTTGATCGAAACGATGCGCCGCGAAGGTTTTGAGCTAAGCGTTGGCAAACCACGCGTCATTTTCAAAGAAATCAACGGCAAGAAGCACGAGCCTTTTGAAACACTCCGCGTGGAAGTTCCCACCGAGGCGATGGGGCCTGTGATGGAGTTAGTTGGGAATCGCCGTGGCACACTCGAAGAGCTCGCGCAACGAGGCGAGTACAGCTTGCTACGCTTTTTGATCCCATCGCGTGGATTGATTGGCTTGCGTACGCGACTGCTCAATGCGACTCGCGGTACTGCGATCATCCACCATCGCTTTGAGAGCTATCGCCCGATCGAAGGCGAACTACCCAAACGAGCCAACGGTGTGCTGGTTTCAATGACTAGCGGCAAAACGATGCCTCACGCCATGTTTTTGTTGCAGGATCGTAGCGAACTGATCGTGCCGGCGGGTATCGAAGTCTACGAAGGCATGATCGTGGGCGAAAACGCTCGCGATAACGACATGATCGTCAATCCTTGTCGCGAGAAAAAGTTGACCAATGTTCGTGCCTCCGGCAGCGACGACAACGTGATCTTGAAGCCTTCGAAGGTGCTTTCGCTTGAAGCGGCGCTTGAGTACATCGAAGAAGATGAGCTTGTCGAAGTGACTCCGGAAAGCATTCGCCTGCGAAAGATTCTGTTGACGGAATCGGCACGTCGCCGCCAAGGCCGAAACGGCTAAGCGAACGCGTCAGCCATTTCGCCCGATATCTCGCAACGAAACTCGCGCGTGAGTTTCGTTGGGTCCCGGCCGAAGGGGCTTCTTAATATGGCTTCTCAAACGACTCGGGCAGCGATTCAATCTGCATGAACCGGATCACGGCGGTAATCCGTGGTCGCGGCGATCGATTTTGGTTCGAGCGATGAATCAGGTGGCGATTGAACATCACCACGGATCCTGGGTCCGCTTCGAAGACAACTTCTTCGTACTCGCGTTCAAATTCTTCGATTCGTTTGGGCACGAGAGTTGTCGCCCCGTTCTCGTGCTCTTTGACCTTGTCAAACGGCAACTTGCCCATCGCGTGGCTTCCACGCAGCACACTCATCGAACCGTTTTCACGCGTTGCACGTTCAAAGATCGGCAGACAAAAGTTGACGCCGTTCCCATCAAAAACATCGTACGTGCTCTCCTGGTGCCATCCCCACGTCAGTCGTGTCGAATCAGGGATGCAAAAAATGATGTGCGAATCGACATCGATTAAAAAGCCCGCATCTTTGGGCATCACCTGCTCGACGACTCGTCGGCACTGCTCTCGCAAACGGTTCATTGCCGCCGTTTGATGGCTGACGCGATAAACGTTGTAAAGGGCTTTGTCGTCTGCTTGATTCAAGCGAATGCATGCATCAAACAGATTTTCATTTGGCAATGAATACTGTGCGATCATCTTTGCGATCGCCGCGCGTATCTCTGCAATCGCAGACGCATCGATTACATCATCCAGGACCAGGAATCCATCTTTATCGTATTGCCGCGTTTGATCAGCAGTGAGGTTAGAGCCACAGCCATGTGCCTCTGTTTCGACACCGCTGATCTGTTCTGCCGTCGCGTAAAATTGTCCGTCCACTGAGAACTTCGCTTTCGCTAAGAGTATCCTGGAAACAAACCGTCCGCCTGTTAACGATAAATTAAACAAGCTTGCGTCGACGAAAGAAAGTGTTCACGCCTCGTTTTCACAAAAATACACGGCGCACTGGATAATCGCTTCTTAACGTGGAAATGACAGCTTGCCGTTAGCTTTCTTCGCGAATACTCAAACATCGCTGGCTGGCCACAATGATATGATCCAACACGATGATGCCGAGTAATTTGCCAGCGTCGGTCAACCGCTCGGTGACTTGAATGTCTTCGCGGCTCGGGGTCGGATCGCCACTGGGGTGGTTGTGTACTAGCAAAACCGCCGAAGCGGCATCGCGAATCGCCGGTCGAAACACTTCGCGAGGGTGCACCAAGCTGGCATCGAGCGTGCCAATCGTAATTTGATGCGTGCGAATCGGTTTGTGCTTCGTGTCGAGCGTGACGATATGGAACTCTTCTTGGACCGCGTCGGTCGCAAGTCGAGCGAATTCACTCGAACAGTACTGAATTGCCGACTCGGTGCTGGTGATTTTCATCTCGTCTTGTCGATGATTTGCTTGAGCCGCTGCCACGCGACGCCCCAGTTCGATACCGGCCATGATTTGCGCATAGCTAACGCGATTGATCGTCATGGTGATTTCACGAAGTTCCTCGCGATCAGTACGAGGCAGTTTTTCCAATTGCGCAGCAAAGCGGTTTCCCAGCAGATTTCCGCCCGCAATCGCCGACTCGTTCCGCACCCCAACTCGAATCAAGATGGCCAGTAGATCGCCATTGCTAAGCGACGCCGCTCCATTGCGGAGCAGTTTTTCGCGAGGACGCTCTTGCTCGGGCGTTTCTCTAACCTGCATGCCATGGATTTGTTGATCGATCCACGTTTTAGGTTGGAATTCCTCCGGTGCACACCAGCGAAACCGGTGCTGGTCGTCGACAATGAATTGCTGAAGAATCCCGTCGCGAACCAACACTTTCAGGGTTGAAGTGACGTAGGCGGGGTTGGCTTGCTCGCAAACTGCTTTTGCTTGATCGGAAGAAAATTCGTCAAGCATTGTCAGTGGCTCAACCACTTGCGCCAATCGTTCGCGGCGATCTGCGGACATCGAATCAACCTCGCGGAGGGTAGCAGAAAAGATTCGAGTCTTATCCTATCACGCTGCCATTGGCCCGGGGAAATATCGGCAGACAAATTTCCAAACGATTGCCTCTGCCCTCTCATCAACGCGACTGGCAGCTATTCGCGAAAGTCGTAGCGTTTTTGTTCGGCGTGCATGACGGTGGTCAGGAAATTCTTAAGCTTTGGCCGCGTGTGGGCATTAACGCGGACACTTTTGGATCCATCCCCGGCTCCAATCCAACCGCTCGTCAAATCCAAGTCTAATTCGACCTGCTCGAACCGCTTTCCATTTGGATCGGTCAAACGGAATCGAATTCGGTTGCTGCCATCCAGATTTTCGATCCGCTCAGACAGGGGGCGATTTTCTTTGGTTTCCCATTCGTAATTGCGGTCCTCCAACAATGCTTGACGCAGCAAACCGAGTCCCGGCATGGCAGTCAAGTTGATCGGTTCGGTTCGCTCGCCATCGAGCGGAATGATCTCGAACCGCTCGCCAAGTTGCAACGCGGTAATCGTCTCTTGCCCCCAAAAATCGGTGCTCTTTTCGATTTTGGTACGCCGCCCCGTGATGCTAAAGTAGGCGCCGATTACCGCTAAAATGACGACAGCAAAACCAATCAGCACCCCCCGCCGCGTGATGCGGGCACGCGGATCGTTGTACTTGTCGGCGTGAGTGGTTTCCGTTTCCAAAAAATCGTCTCGTGTGCGGGGTGTCGGTTTGCGAGGTGGGGGTGCGTGGGATAGGCTTCCGGCAGCATAATCAAACGCAAATGCACTCTCGGCTCAACTGACTGGAAGCTTATCGCACTGTAAGCTACTGGCAAATGACACCGATTTCCCCACACGAATCCCAATCCCCTCTCACCTACGTCTCGAGTCCTGCTCATGTCATCGGGTTCCCAACGCAATCCAACGCTCTCTGTCGAAGTCCCGCTTGGCGACCGCAGCTACAAAATCCATATCGGCACTCAGCAAACTGACACGTTTAGGCAAGCGATCCTGGCAACGTTACCTGACCTCTCGCACGCGATTGTGATCGCCGATGCGGCGGTGGAAGATCCGTGGGCCAAACAATTGACACAGTCGCTTGCGGCAGCGGAAACACAGCACGGAAAGCCTGTTCGCGTCAGCTTTCTCTCGGTTCCATCAGGCGAAACAAGCAAATCGGTGTCCCAGCTAAATGAAATTTGGCAATGGATGCTCGATTGCTCGACTGACCGCAGCAGCGTACTGATTGCCGTCGGCGGCGGCGTGATCGGAGACCTCGCCGGGTTCGCCGCAGCTTCGTTCACTCGCGGAATCCGTTTCATCCAGGTTCCTACCACGCTGCTGGCCATGGTCGATAGCAGCGTGGGCGGCAAAACGGGGATCAATCTTCCGACTTCGAAAAACATGATCGGAGCGTTCTGGCAGCCCTCGCTGGTGATGATTGATACCGATGTGTTGTCCACCTTGCCCGAGCGAGCCTACATCAGCGGCCTAGCCGAAGTGATCAAGTATGGAGTGATCGACGATGCTGTTTTCTTTGATTGGCTTGAGGCAAACGTCGCGAAACTTGTCGCACGCGAAGACGAAGCCGTCCGGCATGCGATCGCCGAGAGTTGCAAATCCAAGGCGCGCGTGGTGGGTGAAGACGAACGTGAAACCAGTGGCCGCCGAGCGATTTTAAATTACGGCCACACGTTCGCCCACGCGATCGAGGCCACCGCAGGTTATGGCGAACTGCTGCATGGTGAAGCAGTTGCGATCGGAATGCAGATGGCCGCGAACATGGCAGTCGATTTGGGCATGTGCGACGCGAGTTTGCTGAGCCGACAAAACGATCTGCTGTCTGCATGTGGATTGCCGACCACGTTTGCACAAGCCGACATCGAAGCGATGTTGCCCGTGATGCAGCGAGACAAAAAGGTTTCGCATGGCAAATTGCGATTCATTTTACCCGAGCGAATCGGCAGCGTTAGCTTGGTGGGTGACATCGCCCCGGACGCCGTAGTCCGGGCGATCGAGTCGTGCCGTTAGGACGTTCGGAACATTTATTGACGTCGCGAAACTCGTCAAGAGTTTCGACCTGTTCGCCGACTCACGCAAGTTTTGACAACTTCCGCTACGCCATCGTATCACGGCGGCTGAGTTCGCCGACGTCGGTGCCACGCGGGGGAAGCCGCAAACGGAAACAGCTGCCTTTTCCGCTTAGCGGCGTTAAGACTTGAATATCACCGCCATGTTCGAGCATGATTTTTGCACTGACGGGCAAGCCTAGCCCTGTGCCGCGGGCTCCTTTGCGGGACTCGAACAACGAAAAAATCTTTTGCCGATCCTCTTCGGGAACGCCGGGGCCATTGTCGACCACGTCCACGATCCAGCCCTCAGCGGGATCGTACAGCGTGATCACTTTCACATTGGCCGCAAACGTCATTTCGTCGCCACTTTCTTCTGCCGCTTCGCTTTGTTTTTTTGCGTGCTCGGATGCGGCATCCACTGCGTTGGTGACAAGATTCAATATCGCGCGATGGAGTGCATCGGAATCAAAGAACGCATCCGGCATATCGGACGACAATTCGGATTCCAGATGCACGTTCATCTCCTGAGCTCGAGGCTGCATTAACTCGACCACATCGCTGACGGTTTCATTCAAGTCGGCTTCGACACATTGCGGCTCGCGTTCTTTCGAGAACGTCAACATGTCGAGTACCAAGTTGGAAATGCGTTCTTGGTTGCGATCGACGATCCGCCATCCACGTCGCACCGCGTCGGTATCATCGCGTTCCAAACCTGCTTCGATCAGATAGCTGCCTCCGCGAATACCTTGCAAGATGTTTTTGATGTGATGCGAAAGCGTGGCAATCGTTTGTCCCATCGCGGCCAGACGTTCACCTTGGACGAGTGCCGAATAATAAAACGTATCTTCGATCGCCAGTGCGGCTTGGTGACCGATTGCGGTGATCAACCGCAGGTGATCGTCGGTAAATCGCGATGCGTTATCGCGGGCCATCATTTGCCCTGGATCGGTGTAGGTGTCCACGTACAGGGCACCCACGATGTCATAGCGGCCTTGCAGTGGAACGCAAATGGCTTCACGCACACCAGCGCTGACGATCGAGGCAGCCGAGTCAAAACGGATGTCGTCGCGAGCGTCGCTCGTTCGCACACCCTCTTTTTTCTCGAGCACATAATCGAGCATGGTGCGGCTAATTTCGATCCGTCGCTGGTTTCCAAGCTTGGTTTTCGGCGTTTCCTGGCGGTCGCACCGGGCCGCCGGTTGAAACAATCCTGATTCGTTATCTCGCAGCATCACACAACCGCGATCCGCTTCGATCCAATCGAAGACCAGACGCAAGATACGGTTGAGGACTTGGTTCAAATCATCGGATCGCCCCACTGCGATGGCAGTCAGGTACATCACTTCGAGTGAGCGATCCGCGTCGGTTGCAGACGGCGCGATCGATCGCGGTGCTGCCAATCCCTCCATCGGTCCGGCGTCCAATCTGGAATGAAAGGTCCCCGACGAAGGCGAGATCGAGGAAATGATTCGGCTGCCGTCGTTGTGATGACTCTGCAGAACGATGTCGACACCATGTGCCGCCTCCATCGCTCCAGATCGACCGGCAATGGGTTGCCCCGTGCCGGTAAAGATCATCATCGACGCTCCGATTTCAATCCGATCTCCGCTGGCAAGATCGTGCTGTCGTTTAGGAATTCCGTTGACCAGCGTGCCATTGCTGCTTTCCAGGTCGACTAATCTGCAACTGCCAACCTTGTCCAATTGGATCTCGGCATGGACGCGTGACGCCTCGGTATCCAACAACTGGATAGTGTTGGTTTTATCGCGACCGATTCGAACCACACTTCCCTGCAATTGGAAGTGTTTTCCTTGATCACGTCCTCGGACCACGAACAGAGAAGCCATAAAAAATCACGTGGGAGAAAAGAATCCTAGAAAGGCTCGAAGGCAGAGGCGTTACCGCCGTAGTTCCCATGATAGGAAAATCTAATCAAATTGAAACCGCTGCGAGAACCTGCCGTCCGCAGAGAAACGTCGCCAGGAGTGCAAAAGTACTCAGAAGTCCTGGGAGGCTAGCGAATCCTGAAAATGCGATCTTCTTGCGTGGCAATCCGCTTCGCGAATGGACTACAATAAGGCCCGGACGCTCTGCCGTCTGCCCCGCCGCCTCATCCGCTTTGGAAGGAAACTTACCTTGGTCCAACCCCCTCCGATTGAGTCTTCAAACGACGCAGCCGCCACCACTCGACTGGTTCATGCTTGCAACCAAGTGCGTGAACAAGTCGCCCGGATTGTCGTCGGACAAGACGAGGTGATTGAGCAGTTATTGATTGCCATTCTTGCTCGCGGTCACTGCTTGCTCGAAGGCGTTCCGGGACTCGCTAAGACGTTGATGATTCGCACATTGGCTCAGTCGATGGAATTGGCGTTCCGGCGAATCCAGTTCACCCCCGATTTGATGCCTGGCGACATCACCGGTACCGAAATTATCCAGGAAGACCCGGCCACAGGACGTCGCGAGTTTAAGTTCGAACGAGGCCCGATCTTTACTCAGATGTTGTTGGCGGACGAAATCAACCGGACGCCTCCGAAAACCCAGGCCGCGCTGCTCGAAGCGATGCAGGAACACGAGGTCACTGCCGCGGGCACCACTTATCGGCTGAATGAGCCATTTTTTGTCTTGGCGACGCAAAACCCAATCGAACAGGAGGGAACCTATCCGCTGCCGGAAGCTCAACGCGATCGATTCCTGTTCCATGTCGTGGTGGGCTACCCCAGTCGCGAAGAAGAATCGGAGATCGTGGACCGCACGACGTCAACGTTCAAAGGTGTGGTCGAGCCGGTGATCACAGGCGAAGACATCGTTCAATTTCAAAATACGGTCCGCAACGTGCCGCTGCCGCCCCACGTCAAAGATTGGGTCCTTGATGCCGTGAGAACGGTCCGCCCTCAAGACGAAAATTGTGCAATGTGGGCCAAAGAATTGATTCAGTGGGGGCCTGGTCCACGTGCCAGCCAACAATTAGTGCTAGCGTCCAAAGCGCGAGCTCTGCTGCACGGCCGCCCCAGTGTAGCCATCGAAGATGTGCAGGCTCTTGCACTGCCGGTGCTGCGTCATCGCGTCGTACCGACTTTTGCAGCCGAGGCAGATGGCATTACCGTCGACGACTTGATCTTGCGAATGATTCGCGAAGCATCCAAAAAAACGACCAAAGTTTTGTAAGCCCGATGGGGCTACAGGGTTCGTTGGCCGTGAAGCGATCCTCCAACAACGTGAAGCTGATAGCAGCGAGCGAAAATCAACATTTTTTTCGCTGCAGCAATTCGCTTGTTGCGGACGCTCGTCGATACGCCTTAAAATACCCCCCAGTAGAGACGGGTAAGTACGCTTTCTTGGAACCTCAAGAAATTACGCGTTACCTTGGCAGGCTCTACCAGCGCTAGACGAAGACAGACATTGATGATTCACCGTGTATTCATGGATCGGTAGTGTTTTTATCATGCACACAGAGCACGACAACGACGCACCCCCGTGGCATGATCCCACTGTATCGCAAGCCGTTTCGCCATCGCAGTCGACTCGTGTTCTGAGCGACCAGGACGCCAATATTAGTCATCTTTGCGAAACAACTCAGCCAACGAGCCAAAGCGAACGGATCGAGATTTGCCGGCCCTACGTGTTTGGCGACGAGATCGAGATGATCGCAAAGGTTTTGTGGTCGGGCCAACATTGCGGGGATGGTCCGTTCACACGAAAGTGCCATCGACTGTTGGAAGAAAAGCTGAAATGTGAGCGAGCGTTATTGACGACGTCATGCACGTCGGCACTTGAAATGTCCGCGATGTTGCTCGATTTGCAACCGGGCGACGAAGTCATCATGCCTTCGTTCACGTTCGTCTCCACCGCGAATGCGTTCACCAATCTTGGGGCTCGGCCCGTATTTTGCGATGTTCGCAGCGACACTCTCAACATTGACGAGACATCGATCGAAGCATTGGTGACTTCGCGAACACGAGCGATCGCCGTTGTCCATTACGCTGGGGTGGCGTGCGACATGGCGGTGATTAATGAGATTGCGAAACGACACAACTTGGCGGTGATCGAAGATGCCGCTCACGCAATCTTTGGCTATTACCGTGGCCAGGCTCTTGGCACGATCGGTCGCTTTGGAGCGGCGAGTTTCCATCAAACCAAAAACTACTCGTGTGGCGAAGGGGGTGCATTGCTGGTCAATGAACCTGAATTCGCCGAACGTGCGGAAATCATTCGTGAAAAAGGGACCAACCGCGCGATGTTTCTGCGCGGGCAGGTCGACCGTTATACATGGTGCGACAAAGGCTCGAGCTATTTGCCGTCGGATATCCTTGCCGCTCATCTTTGGGTGCAACTTCGCGAACACGAATTTGTTCAGCGGCATCGACGTGAATTGCACGAATTTTACATGACGGAGTTATCGGCATGGGCAGTTGAACACGAAGTGCGATTGCCAACGATTCCTGAGGACTGCGAGTCCGCGTATCACTTGTTTTGGATGATGGTTCCGTCGCTGGACATCCAGACACAGTTGACCGATCATCTGCGGAACTGTGGAATCAATGCGGCGTTTCACTATCAACCGCTGCACAGTTCGGCGATGGGGCAAAGCTACGGATACAAGCTCGGCGAATTTCCAATCACGGAGCGGGCGGGCGAGCGGTTGCTTCGCATTCCCTTCTATACGGGTTTGTCGTTGCAGCAAGCGGCAAGTGTGGTCGATGCTCTTAAATGTTTTGATGGCTGGAAACATTAAGCCGAGCGGTCGCCGGTTTGATCTTGCATTTGCCCTGATGCGTGACGCAATGGCGGTCGACGTACGCCCTTTACTTTCCGTTTCATTTTGAATCTCTCGATGGAGCAAGCAAATTGCGTCTTCTTTATGTGCACCACGCTGGGGACGTACGCGAGACATATCACCGACTTGCTTCAGGTGGTCTTGAGACTTACCACGCTCAGCGGTATTCGATGGAATCGTATGCTGCGCTGAGCAAGATGGTTGACGAGTTCGCGGTCTTAACTTCGATGACCGACGAACCGTACGACGAAGTGTTGCCCAACGGAGTCCGCGCGATCGGCGCAGGGCTTGCCAGTGGTGCGGACTCCAACGTGACGATCGAATTGATCGCGCGACACGCACCGACTCATTTGGCACTGCATCCCATCGACCAAGCTGTGCTTCGCTGGGTTGCCAAACAGCGAATTCCGGCAATCACCACGTTTGCGAACACGCTGGCTCGCGAAAAATGCGGATTCCCCCGAAATATTGTTCGCGAGGCCAAGACGCGGCGAACCGCACGAGCGCTGAACCAAGACAATTTTCGCTGGGTCGGCAGTTACGGCATCAATTCATCACGTGAACTCGCGCGACTTGGCGTGAACCCTGGCAAGATCATACCTTGGGATTACTTGATCGATTCCGAGCCCGGCACGTTCTTGGCAAAGCGATGCCCCCGCAACCGCGACCACTTTACGATGTGCTACGTCGGCACGGTTTCTGCGGGAAAAGGAGTGGCGGAGATGATCGAGGCGATCGCGATTTTGAAGGCAAGATCATTCAATGTGAAGCTGAAATTGGTTGGTCCCGACACTGCAAACTTTGCACGCGACCACTGCACCCAGCATGGGGTTCGCGATAGTGTTGAACTATTGGGGCTAACACCAAGTGATACCATCGAGCCGTTGATGAACGAGTGCGATCTGGTCATCGTGCCAAGCCAACATGATTACCCCGAAGGATTCCCGCTGGTGATCCACCATGCCCTGCGAGCTTGCACTCCAACGATTGCATCGGATCACCCGATGTTCACCAGTCACTTGCAGCATCGCGAAAACGCGATGATCTTTCCGCAGAAAAATGCGTTGGAAATGGCAGCCTGCATTGAGCAAGTGTTGACCACTCCCGAACTCTACGAATCAATCTCTACAGCTTCGCATGCGACATGGAAACGGCTCCGTTTGCCCGTGAAATGGGCTGACCTGGTTACCCGCTGGGTCCGAGATAGTGAGGACGACCGGCAGTGGTTATCCGAGCGATGCCTCGCAAATCAATGCGAATCGATCGCGTCAGCGTAGCCGGCGATTTGGCCAATTGCCAGAAAATATTTGACGCGAATCAAACAATGGTTTCCGCCGCGTGGTTGTCGATAAAGCCAGCATCAACACCAAGGTCTTTTAGCAGCAGTCGACTGGTGATCCGGCTCGATTCATAGATCACCGGCAATCCGCTGCCGGGGTGCGTTCCGCCACCAACCAGATAAACGCCCTCGAGATCTTCGAAACGATTGCCGGGACGTCGATGCAACATTTGGCCAAGGTTGTGCGCCAAATTAAACGTGGCTCCGCGATAAACGTTGTAGTCGTTTTGCCAATCGTCGGGAGTAATTCGGTGCTCAAAACGGATCCGCTCTCGCACATCACCACAACCAATTTGAGCCATCCGGTCGAGCGTGCGATCACGAAACGCGTCCCCCTGAGTTGCCCAGTCGACGTTTTCATGTTGATGGGTCACTGGTACCAACACGTACAGAGTGCTGCATCCCGGTGGCGCCAGCGACGGATCCGTCACCGAGGCGTTCTGGACATAAAACGATGGATCATTACTGAGCAAGTGAGTGGTTTCGATCTCCTTCAAATTTTGCTCGTAATCGTGACTGATGTGAATGTTGTGATGGGGAAGATTTTCGTAACAACCTTCGATTCCGAGGTACAACATAAATGTGCTGCACGAAAACTTCTTCTTTTCGATCGCCTTGTCATTCCATCGTCGTCGAAGTTCGGTTGGCACATGGCGAGTCATCCAGTCCGCGAAATCAGCGTTGATGACAAACGAATCGGCATCATAGCGATCTCGCGAAGTGTGCACCGCCCTCAAACGACGTCCTTCCAATTCGATCGATTCGACCGGTTCGTCAAGCTGGATCTTCACACCAAGCGAGCGAGCGACGTCGGCCATCCGCTGACTAACCTGATTGCATCCGCCAGTCGGATGCCAGACGCCATATTCATATTCCAAAAACGACAAAATGCTGAATAGACTCGGGCATTGAAACGGTGACATTCCGAGATACTTAGCTTGGAATCCAAACGCGATCACCAACCGCGGATCGACAAAGTATCTCTGCAACTCGGATGCAAGCGATCGCTGCGGATTCAGATAAGGGACGGCCGACAACACAGAGGGGCGAAATAAATCCAATGGCGAGCGAAAGGGCGATTCGAGAATTGGGCGGAACTTCTCGAGCTTGACGCGATTGTCATCCAAGAAACGGCGAAAGGATCCGACATCGACAGGGCTCAGCTCAGCAATCTGGCGATCCATTGCATCGATGTCGCTGCTGCAGTCAAGCTGGCCGCCCTTGCCAAACGTTAACCGGTACTGCGTCTGCAAGCGAGTCATCGGCACTTCTTCCATCAAGTCGTAGCCGACGCTGCGAAAGATTTCTGAAAGCACGCGAGGGTACAGAAAGAACGTCGGCCCACAATCAAAGCGAAATCCATCGGCTTCGATCGAGGAAGTGCGGCCTCCCACCGCCCCACGCCGCTCTAGCACGGTGACGTCACATCCGGCATAAGCCAATTGCATCGCAGCAGCAAGCCCGCCGGGTCCGGCGCCAACGACAACCACTTTGCGAGATGACAAAACCGTGTTCCCTTTCCTTTGAAGCCCGAGCAGCTAACCGGTTACTGTAGAGGCATCGGGAGCTTTGGAAAGGGGCACAATGAACCGTCGGAACATTAAGTGACCGCAACACTTGTAGCGGAAGTCGTCAAGAGTTTCGTGAATCACAGCACTGGTCGAAACTCTTGACCAG
Organism: Novipirellula methanifontis; assembly: GCF_052161655.1. Taxonomy (GTDB): domain Bacteria; phylum Planctomycetota; class Planctomycetia; order Pirellulales; family Pirellulaceae; genus Novipirellula. Next base: position 2,015,612 of record NZ_CP197418.1, on the reverse strand, counting down.
TTCCCCTATGTCAGAAATTGTTTCGACGGTCCGTCGCAACGCACTGGAGCTGCCGTACTCGAACGTAATGCAAGTGAATTTACTGACCCGCTAACTCACGTTCGGGCAATTTGCCGGCAGGGAGGTTGCAGCGCAAACTACGCCGTTCCCCTAGAATCCGCCTTCGGCGATCCCCGCGTTGATTTGTTCCTTCACGATCGCATCGAGGGCGATGTCGGTAAACATCTCATCGGGAACTTCGCTCCGATCGGCAACCAATTTTGCTCGCACGATCACTTCGTTGACCGCAGCATTGGTGAGTGGCTGCATTAATTGCCGGCCCAATGAGTTATCAGCCGGCTCATGAACCGGGGACAGGACATCCTCGAAATCGAACGAAGTCGCTTTGTCTAGTTCCGTAGCACGGCGGAGTCGCGAAATTTGTTTCAGTGATTCTTCGGTGTCACCGTCATCTTGTTGCTGCACAAACGATTCAACGGCAGCCAATTCACCCCACTGCAATACAGGCAATCGCTGCAAACGCTGCATCACGCCGGAGGCTTGCCAGTTTTCGTACTCTTCGCGTTCAACAGCCTCGGCAAACGTCTCTAGTTGTTTGACGATCAACTGTTTTTGCTTGGGCGATAGTCGGCTCTGCTCGATATCCGGAATGTAGCTGCCGTGGATAGTGCGCACCGCCAGCTCGCCTCGTTTTTGAAACAAAAACCAGGTCGAGACGCCGCAAAAGACAAAGCCCGCCATCCCCATCAGTAACGTGGCTGCCAAAATTGCGGGCATCCAACCAGGCCCCTGCTCGTCCGCAGGTTCAGCAGCGACAATTTCAGGGTCCGATGGACTTTCGCCAGACGGATCGGAGGCGGACATGGGGCTTTGCCAATTTAGAGTGTTCGCACGGAGCTATCGAGCGAAATGCGAACTACAGAACCAATTCGATTTTCAGGATCTTGAATTTCAGCTTGCCGGCGGGTGCTTCGATCTCTGCGGTCTGGCCAACCTTTTTGCCGATCAATCCTTGGCCAAAAGGACTTGTTACCAAAATTTTGCCCGAGTCGTAGTCTTCATCGCCGGCACCCACCAACGTGAATACCTCTTCGTCACCATAGGCCAGGTCTTCGACGGTAACCTTGCAACCAAAGACCACTTCGTCCTTAGGCAGCTGCGAGATATCGACGATCGAAGCTCGCGCGATCTTGTCCTTCAATTCGTTAACCTTTGCCATCACCATCCCTTGGTTTTCACGTTGGGCGTGGTATTCGGCGTTCTCTTTCAAGTCACCTTCGGCGCGTGCTTCAGCAATCTTTTCCGTGATCAATGGCATCTCGACATTTTCAAGTCGATGGATTTCCGCTTTGATCTTGTTGTATCCCTCCCGTGTCATCGGCACTGTGTCATGCATGGTGGGAATTCCTTGTGAGAATGGTTTTGAAAATCGTATTTGACAAATCGATTGCTGAGATTCGGTAACAGCAAAAATGCTAGCACCCGAGTGAATCCGCAACGGCCAAAATAAAACCTTCCCCAACGCCGCTTCGGCAGGGAAAGGTTCTTGTCGTTAGCAATCAGCCATTTTCGTCTGTGTTGTAGCTCTTGTAAAGATCCAAGCGGTCAAGCTGGGCAAGGGAGAGTCAGAATTTTTGCTCTCCGGACAGCCATCGAGGAAGAAGAAGGCCGTCGAGGAGGAGTTCGCCAACGCGGATGATCGCCCGAAACCGCTAGTCCCTGGGTTCTTCGCGGTACTCTACGGGCGTTCCGTCGGGATCGCCTTCGTACGGCAGCCCGATTTCTTCGCCAAGCCACCGCCCCAAATCGATTAGCTGGCATCGCTCGCAGCAAAACGGTGGTGTCGGCGTCTCGTCGATCAGGAACCGCTTGCTGCAAGTCGGACAAGTCAACTTCATCACGGGTTGGTTGATTGAGTTGGATTTCTTATTCATACGTTTAAATGGAGTAAACCGTTACTTTTGCTTTCTTCGCCGGCGACGCTCGCCCTGCGGTTAAGTCGCTAGCTGAGGCACGTCACCACTACTAATCGTACCGACACCGCATGCAGCGGCTACCACCCTAACGCGATCAGAAGGTCGCGAATCTGTTCGTGGACATCGCTTGTCGCTCGCACCACCAACACTCGCCGCATTGCATAGTAATGTATGGTTCCTGCCCCGCCACGTGTGTCCCAGAATTCAGGTGCCACCACTCGCTCGATCAATTCCACCAATTGCCATCCGTTATCCGCCGCTGCTCCGCCGCCACGACCATCCTCGGTTGCTTCTTCGTCTGTACTCGAGTCCGTGGGGTCTTGGATGTCGTAGTCGCTCAACCGTGTTCGCTTTCCGGCCTGGAAATCGAGCTCGCTTTCGCGAATCATCGCGTCCACTGCGGCTGACAACGTTTCTGGCCGAGGAATTTTCGATCGCCGCAGGCAATGTTCTAGGTGATGCGCGGACTTGATTAAACGACGACGGACTTTAGCAGCGTCACCTCGAAGCATCTCGCTTTCTGAGTAGCGTGGATCGCTTCGCATCAACACGTAAAAGTCACAAAGTGCGGTTAACGCCAATTCACTTTGCTGTGGCTCACTCGCGGTCGCTTCGTCTTTTAGCAACCTCGTTGCCATTTGGCTCAACGTGCTTAATGACGCCACAGAGGGCGGTTGGGACAATGACGATTCCGCTTGGGAATATGCATGGCGAGGTGTTGCTGCGACCGCCAAGATCGGTGCAAGAAGCAGGAAGGGGATCAGAAATAGGCGAGCCCCCAGCTTAGAAACAGCACATCGACACAGAGTCGAGGATACAATGGGATTCGAATTCCCCCCGAAGACGAATTCGTTCGGGCCCCATTTTTCGTTCGCCCCCGATTTGTTGACGCTGAACAGGATGACCATGGCAGTTCCTTATGACACCAAACATAGTTGCGACCCGACGAATAGCGTCCCGCTTCGCTGTATTGAACGTGGGGCGAGTCGTGGCCGGTGGATGAGATTTCGATGCGTCATCGTGGTGTGTTTAGCAGCGTTCTTTTTACCAGATTTGCCGCATGCGCTCGCTTCGGATGTGGCAAAATACAGCCCCGAAGTGGTCGAAAAGGCCGAGAAAATCCTTCAGGGCGAAGGGCTCCGTAAGAGCGGAAAGTCGATCCAACCGACAAATTCGACCGAAATTTCGCGTGCCTTGACCGGTTTGACGCGGCAGCAGCGTGAGTTGAAATTGATTCAGCAGTCGTGGAAGGCTGCCGAGGCCAAGGTCAACGCGAACCGAATTCAATTGCAGCAGTTAAACGCTCAGGTGGGTGAACTCAATTTGCAGCTCGCTCGCGTGGCAGGGGTGAATGTTCAGGCCAATAACCGACTTGTGGGGCTGATTGAAGCGAACCGTGCCCAAATTCGGGCAGCAATGACCAACCGCGAAACGCTAAAAGAACAGCTGGCGGCGGAGCGAGCCAAGTTGACGGAGGCGGAAACAAGTTATGCCGAAACCGTGCTTGCGATCCGAGCCGATTACGAAAAATTGCATGAGCAGCTTTCGAAATCGCTTCAAAAAGTGGAAACGCAAATTGCCTTGCGTGTGATGGCAACCAATTTCGAAACGCCACAGGAATTGTCAGCCGAAATCATTTTGAAGTCGATCGACAAGCGACTCGAGCGGGTCGAACAGGAAATTTTCCGTGAATCGATCCCGCTGGTTCCCGGATCGGGCGGTTCGCTTGGCGTCACCGTCGTTGTCGGCTCAAAGCCGATGCACATGATCGTCGACAGCGGCGCATCAATGGTGACCTTGCCCGCAAAGTCCGCAGTCGAACTAGGCGTCGAGGTCCCCGTGGATGCTCGCCAAGTGACGTTGGTGATGGCCGATGGACGGACGATTCCAGCCCGTGCGATTATCTTGCCCCGCGTTCGAATTGGCGAATTTGAGGCCGAAAATGTCGAGGCCGCTGTCCTGGATGCCGTCGCTACGGATGCGGAACCGCTACTAGGGTTGAGCTTTCTGCAGCATTTCAAATTCGAAATCAATGCGAGCGAAAAAACAATCACATTGCTAAGAGTCGCTGGCGATTAGCGTGTCGCCGCTTGATAAAACCTTTGTGTCCCCCCGCTTCGCGCTCGGAAGATTGCTGTCGATAATCCCCGGAACTTCTATTTTGTTCCTCGATTTTGCTGGCTCGTTTTGGATGCTGGCGCGGAGTCTGCTGTTCGATGCAACGTACATTGGTGCTGTTAAAACCTGATTGTGTTCAACGACGTTTGATGGGCGAAATCATCGCTCGTTTCGAAGCTAAGGGGCTTCACGTTGTGGGCATGAAGATGCTTCGCGTGACTCCCGAATTGTCACAACAACATTATGCCGAACACGTTGAAAAGCCGTTTTACAGCGGATTGGAAGAGTTCATCACCGCGGCGCCCGTTGTGGCTCTGGCCATCGACGGATTGGACGTCATCCATGTTGTCCGTGAAATGCTAGGCGCCACTAACGGACTCAAAGCGGCTCCCGGCACCATTCGTGGCGATCTGAGCAGCAGTCGGCAAATGAATCTCGTTCATGCCAGCGACTCGGTCGAATCGGCCAAGCGAGAGCTGAAGCTCTACTTCCGTGACGAAGAGATCTGCGACTATGACTCGATCATGGGCGCGTTCATGCGAGCTTCGGACGAATAAGTTCGCGGCCGCGCAGAAAGATCCGTCGGATTCACGACGATTCAAAGATGAGAAACGAGCGGATGTCGCTCGTCATTGCCCCAACGCGAAAGATACGGGATCGTGGCTGAATTCAGCACTGCGATCGATCATTCGCCTTTCTTGGTTATCGCCGATTCAGTTTTTCTTCGGCACGAGCGGCCTTCAGTGCTGCCGCTTCACGCGGCAATTTGAACTCGGGACCTGCCGGGAAGTACTGGACATCGTCCTGCAGGTAGTACGGGCTCGGTAGTGTTTGACCATTCAGAGCGACTTGGCATCCCGTAGTCGAGATGACACAGGCGCCCGTTAGAACGGTGGCTACAGCCAAACGAGTCAGGCGTTGTTGCTTCGACGTGCGGCTCATAGATGTGCCTTCGTGATTTCCGGCGAGTTGTCAGGTGCGTTTGCGACGAATCGACCCTTGCAATCCACATTGCACAAAGTCTCGTCACATCCGATATCGTCCAGACAACCGTTACATCTTTACTTTCGACTGCAACAAATTGCTATTTTTTCTTGTCAGCCTTTGCTTTCATTTCTTCGAGCTGACGTTCCAATCGCTCAATTTCGGCTTCAAGTTCCTCGCCCCGCTTGGTCGTTGCCCGTTTTGACGGAGTTTTCGAGAGATTTCCCGCAGGCAGCTCCAGTGCCTCTAGCGACGGCGGATCTGCTTCGGAATTCGATTTTGGCTGAGGGCGGGACGACGGTTTCACATCGAGTGATCGCTCAATCGGAGCCACCATCGGCGTCCCCGATTCCTCAAAAGCAGCTTGGTCGACCGCTTCCTCGTCTCCAAAGGCCAATGGATCGGCATCCAACTCAGCATCAGCTTTGACGACAGGAGCGGCACCAAGTGCTGACGGAGTCTTATCAGCCGATGATTGGTTCGAATCCTTGCTTTTGCCAGCAAAGAAACTTCCCAGGGCGGAGCCGACTCCTTCGAGCATCGAATTCTCCTTGTCGTCCGCGTTTGCCGGTTGGCCATTTTTGACGCCTGATTCCGCAACCGCATCACGCTCTGCGGAATTCGGCGTATCGAGGCGGCTAGGATCCAGCGACAGTGTGAGCAAACGTTCGTCGCGGATCAGCTGTATTTTCAATGGTTTTTTGGCATTCCACTGCTGCAGACGCCATTCAAATCGATTGGCCGTGAATACGAATTCGTCATCAACCGAAACAATACGGTCTGCGATTCGTAGCCCCAAACGCTCGCTGATCGATTGAGGGGCGATCTCGGTAACCACAGCCCCTCGAACGACTTGTGCGTCTTCGACTTGGACACCCAAGCGATCCAAAATGGAATCAGTCGTGATGGCTGGTTCGGCGACATCCATTGCGGAAGGGGCCGGTTCGACAGGCTTGAGTACTGATTTGGCCACGGGCGCGGGCGTGACAGCAACTTTGGGTTGTTGAATTGCAGGCTTGGGTGCGGTTTCCGGTTGCCGAGTTGGCGGTTTTGCCGAAGCCACAGGACGGTTGGCGGGCGATTCCTGCACGGTTTGTTTTTCGATTAACGGAATCCTCAATTGCCCTAGCCTTCGCTCACGAATCACGCGTGCCACCACGGTGTCGCCAGCACTTCTCTGGCGAAGCACGGCGACGACCGACTCGATCGTGGGGGTTCCTTGACCATCGATGGCAACAATCAGGTCCCCTTCGCGAAGCCCCGCCTCATCGGCCAACGATTGTGCAGAAATACGAGTGACTCGCAGTCCCTGCATCGTCACAGCATCCTGCTCGACATCGATTCCCAGCGACCCACTGCCGAGTTGGCGGGGCGTTTGGGGTGTCGTGGGCCGCAGAGTTGGGATTGACGAGCTGCCTCGCGTCAAAGGCTGGACAGGCCGTAGCGGCGATTGTGCCTGCGGTTGAGCTTGCGAGGGGCGGGGTTGCTGGAATTGAGGCTGCTGGGGCAAGCGCTGTGCAGGCTGTGGCTGTATCAGCGGTTCTGCTAAACGAGCACGAAGACGCTGGAACAGCTGAGCCTCCGCAGTATTTGCGGTCAACATCGTCACAAACCCCACCGCAACCGTAAGGGCTAATTTCGACGCGAAGTGGTGTTTAGTCTTCATCGTTTCTCTCAACTGACTGTCCCGCATTATCGTTAAAATCAAGCCCATATCATACGTAGAACCAGTGCATTCTGATAGGGTCTGGTGGCTGGGTGACGCGGTGCCAACGTGTGTTGCGACATCAAACTGCGATCCATAAATGCTCACAATGACATCAGAAAGATCCAAAAGTGCGTTCCATTTGCTCCCAAATTGCCCCGATTCAGGATCTTCCTGCGATTTTGCCGGACTTGCTACAGGATTTGTCCATTGGACGCGCCCAGATCGTCGTCGATCAGATTCGAAGCTTGCTGGATGATGGGCACCAGGACTGCGTACTGATCGTGACGGCAATGGATCCAGAATCCGCCTCAGGCAAGCCGTTAGCGGCCGCTGTAGCGATCCATCCTCCCCAACGTTCTGGTTCGGCGAGCTCTCCGAACGACTCTGCCACGCTACTTCATGCCAGCTGGATCGGCGAGGTGCCCGCTTCCAAGCAAGCACGGACAATCCAGGTAATAAAAAAACGCCTCGACGAGACACTTTCCCAACGAGGCGTCACTTTTGTTCAGTGGGCATGGGACGAGAACGGCTCATCCGAGGTATCGGACGCTTGGTTCGAAGGTTTGGGATTCCAGTGGGTCGCTGACCTGCAATACATGACGAAATCACTTGTCATCGAATCGCTTGTCACTGAATCACTTGTTACCGGGGAAAACGCGACTTCCGCCCCAGCGGCGTCTGAGGATGCCGCTTCGGCCGGCATCGCATCGAGGCCGCTTCGATTAACGCTCGCACCAATCGATTGGGAAAGCGACTCAACACTACCCGCGTTTGCGAATCTCGTTCACCAGACGTACATCGAGACGCTCGATTGCCCCGCTTTGCTGGACTATCGCTCTGCCGATCAAACGATCGCCGGCTACCAAGCCAACGCCTCCTTTGCCCCCGAATGCTGGTTTACGGTATTACGAAACAGCGATAATTCGCCAGCTGCCAACCCAGCTCAGGCGAAAGAGCCTCAAGGATCACCACGAACGTCGCCGGGCGATCCGATTGGGGTGGTCATTTTGGCACGTCACAATGCGAACCGTGACCCAGACGTGGCGCCAGATGACGGTACGTCGCCCGAAGTCGTCGAGCTCGTTTACATGGGGTTGGTTCCCGCGGCTCGGGGAGAGCGATTGGGGGCCGATTTGATGCAGGCGGTCATCGAAACTGCCGAGGGGTATCACGCCAGCCGATTGATCTTGGCAGTGGACCAACAAAATCTTGTTGCCGGCAAACTCTACAGACAATTTGGCCTGCAATCGATGCTGGAGGAATCCGTCTGGGTGAAGTCGCTGTGATCGAAGTCGCTTTGATTGAAACAAAAATTAAGCTGACAAGGGATCAGCCTCAGAAAAAAGCCAATTTGCCAGACTCGTTCCCCATAAGCCATTGATGGTAAAGCCGTTACGACAACCGGATAAAAATGAAGTTCACGCGAGGTTATTGTTATCGACATATTTTCCACAAACGCGCCCAGTCTAACGACCCGTCTGAACTCGCTAGACCACCGCAAAACGAGAGTGCCGTATCGTGGTCTTTTTTGGATTGTGAGGACGTCAGACCACCACGCTAAAGAAATCTTCTTATTGAAGGTGCAGAGGTATTTGACTTCGATGCTAGCAACCATAGAATCTGGCCTCACGCGAACGAGACAGTGTGCTTCAAAAAGCACGAGGCGGGTTCTAAGAAAGAGTCCTTTGTTCGCGAGTACTATGTGAACGATCGAGTTTGGGAAGGCACTGTTGCCGCCCAGCGGAGCTAGGTTGGCACGATTTCAAATCGCCAACGCTTTCGGCTGCACTCCCAACTCGGCCATCCAACGGCATTCTATTTTCGCGTCCTTGCTTGGGCGATCCGGTTTGCGGATCCATCCAGGTGATGGCGTGTTGGTTGCACCGCGAAATATCCATGAAGGAGGATTGCGCTACCGGTATGTCTGCACCGCACGGCTGCATCGACGACAAGGTTGTTGTCGAAACATTCAAGGAAGCTTTGAAAGAGCGCATCGGTGCAGATCGATTCCGGATGTGGTTTACCCACGGAGTCGCCTTCGCAGTTCAAGCGACGCCCGCCCTTAATGCCGACGATGGCAACATCGTCGCCCAGGGTGTGTCGCAGAACGAAGGTAGCAATCCATCACCTAGCTCGGTCGCGATGACCTCGACACTCCCGTCGAGTACACGCTTGGTCGTACTGGTTAGTGGTCAATTTGCACTGGACCGTCTGCGTCAAAACTTTTTGCAACAGATCCGTGCAGCGGCCGCTCAGGCCTGTGGTTCAACGCTGGCGGTTGCCATCGAACTTGGACGCCCAGAACCCACGCAAGTTGAGCTGCCACTTGAATCTGAAGAATCTGCGTCGAGTGATGTCGCCGGAGACTCGCCGATGGTTCAGGCCGCGGCGTCGACAAAGTTCGCTTCGGATAAACCCACGCCACGCAGAACGCGATCCCAAACCGGGCGGTCTCGCGACCAGCACGGTTCCGCACCACGAAAACGGTCAAGTGCACAGTCGTTGTCGTCGCTGATCGCGGCCGGATCGGTGCGTTCGCCCAAGCCAAAGAAGTCACGCCCCGTCGACGATGGCGTCCAACCGCCGCTGCCGATCTTTGATAACGCGAGCCCAACTTCCGCGGCGAATTCAAACACACGTAACCAAGCTGCACCTGCGGATGGCAAGCCAGTGCTGCCTCGCGACTTGATGACATTAAGCAGTTTTGTATCGGGCGTTTCAAACCAACTCGCCCACACCGCCGTGATGATGGCGTGCCAGAGTCCCGGCAGTGCGACGCCGTTGTTCCTGTACGGACCGTCGGGCATTGGCAAAACACATTTGATCAACGCTATCGCCGACCAATTTCGTCGCCGACATCGGATGCGGACCGTCGTTCAGTTGTCGGGTGAAAAATTCACCAATGACTTCTGCAAATCGGTTGGCACGACGGGGCTACCTGCTTTCCGCAAACGCTATCGCGAAGTCGACGCGTTGCTGATCGACGGCGTCCAATTCCTGAGTGCCAAAAGTGCGACGCTTCGCGAAATGCTTTACACAGTCGAAGCGTTGATCGAAGCGGGACGTCCGATTATCTTCACCGCGAATCAAGCACCCTCGGAAATCGAGGGCTTGTCGCGAGAGTTGTCCGGACGCATGGCCAGCGGTTTGGTTTGTCCAATGCATCCGCTTGACGCAACCACCCGAGAAACGGTGCTTCGCCGTTTGGTCCAACAGCGATGCTCGATCGCGTGGCCTGATGAAATGATCACGGAAGTCAATGCTCAACTTGCCGGTGACGGTCGTGTGCTCAGCGGAATCGTGAACCTCGTTGCGACGCTGCAAAAGATGTTTGGGCGGATGGCGACGATGGACGAGATTCGCCAGTTCGGCGGAAATTTGCTGCGTGTCGGCCAAGCCTCGGTGACGTTAAGCACCATCGAGCGAACGGTTTGCGAAGCCTTTAAGGTGCCGGTCGAAGATTTGCGTGGATCGTCGCAAGCACGGGCGGTTTGCGAACCACGCATGCTAGCGATGTATTTGTCGCGGCAGTTGACGTCATCGGCATACGCCGAAATCGCAAACCATTTTGGCGGCCGCTCACATAGCACCGCGATCGCTGCGGAAAAGAACGTCAAAAAGTGGCTTGAAAGCGGCAAAGCGATCGGCCGTGGCCCCACTTCGGTTTCCGCTCGCGAAGCCATTGACCGGATTGAGAACCAGCTGCGAACAGCATAAGACGCCAGCGAGTGTCGCCCTCAATCAGGTTGCACAACTCGGGACTGCCCGATCAAATGTGGGATAGGCTTCCAGGCGTGTCGTCACCACGTAGCATAGGCTTCCAGCCTGCGTTTCCCGAGTCGCACGCCTGCAATCCTATCCTACTCTTTATCGCTCATCCCTTATTTTCCTGAACTCCACGGACCGGAACCTTGACCGCAGACGACTACCAGTTCAAAGGCAAAAAAAAGAAGAAAGAAGCCAGCGCCAGCGAGATCCTTCAGCGGCAACCGCCCTTTGATCTCGAAGCGGAAATGGGGGTAATCGGAAGTATTCTGTTGCTGCCGATCGTTTGTGACGACATTGCATCGCTTCGCGCCGAAGACTTTTTCGACGACGCGAATCGAAAGATCTACGAACACCTTCGCGATATGCACGATCAGGGACAAAAGATCGACATCACCCTGTTGGTTTCGCGACTGCGGACCGCAAAAGACTACGAGGCAGTGGGTGGGGCGGCGTACCTAGCGCGGCTTTCCGGTGCGGTCCCCAATGCGGCTCACGCGGTTTACTACGCCGGGATCGTTTCAGAAAAGGCGGTCTATCGTCGTTTGATCGAAGCGAGCACCGAGATCCTTCGCGATTCGTACGAACAGAACAGCGAAGCACGCGAGATGTGTGCTCAGGCAGAACAGAAGATATTCGCGATCATGGACGGCCGATCAGGCAACTCGGTCCACAGCATCAGCGATGTACTGCATGCGGCAATGGATCGCATGGAAGCTCGCATGAGTGGCGAGCATGTGGACGGCGGTTGCGAATCGGGCTTCACCGAATTTGACAACATGACCGGCGGTTTGCACAACGGCGAGTTGATCATTTTGGCCGCCCGCCCTTCGATGGGCAAGACCGCGCTAGCGATGAACATTGCCGAAACGGTGGCCATCAATCAAAAGTTGCCGGTCCTGTTTGTTTCACTGGAAATGTCAGGCATCGAGCTTGCTGACCGTATGCTCTGTTCGCTCGCTCGCGTGAACGGTCACCGATTGCGTAACGGCACCATTTCCTCGGACGATCGCGAAAGGCTAATTCAGAAGGCGAACGAAATCAGTGAAGCGCCGCTGTACGTCGACGATTCCCCGAGCCGAACCGTGAGTGAAATTGCCGCTGCGGCACGTCGAATCAAGCGACGCGAGGAGGGCCTCGGCCTGATCGTGATCGATTACCTGCAACTGATTGAACCCGATAACTCGCGTGACCCACGGCAAGAGCAGGTTTCCAAGATCGCACGGCGATTGAAAGGGATGGCTCGTGAATTGAGCACACCGCTGCTGTGTTTGTCTCAGTTAAATCGGCAAGCCGAAGACAGCAAAGATCACCAACCAAAACTGAGCCACTTGCGTGAATCGGGAGCAATCGAGCAGGATGCCGACGTGGTGATGTTTGTGCATCGCGAAGAGTATTACCATCGCGGCGAAGACAAGGCCCAGTTTGCTGGGCAAGCTGAAATCATTATGGCGAAACAGCGTAATGGGCCGATCGGAAACGTTCCGCTGACCTGGGAAGGCGACTTTACACGGTTCAGCGACCGCGCCCCGGAACGCCACAGCGAGTTTGACGACTACGCTGAATTCAGCAGCCCCGGTGGCTTCTAACGCTAATGTCGCCTGAAGTCTCGGCGGCGTGCGGTTTATTACTTTCATAGCCACACTCGCCAGAGCGTGGATTTCCGCCGTCTGGCAACGGCAGCTACGCCCCTGTTTTGAAATCCGTCGACTTTGATTCCAAAGTCGACGGGATTCCAAAGTCGACGGGATTCCAAAGTCGACGGCGAATTCCAATCCAGATCACATCGATTCGGGCTGCGATTCTTCATCCATCATCACGCCCCAGCCATCGCTACGTCCGCCATGCGGCTTGGACAATTCGTCCAACTCAGCTTGGATACGAATGATCTCGTCGTAATTGGGCACCATCGTCACGTTGGCGTACACTGTCCATGACGGGCCAAATTCCTCGTCGTCTTCTTCGAGTTCTTCCTCGTCTTCATCAGGCTCGCCCGCATCGTAATAAACTTCGGTTTCGTATTGCTTGGCGACTAACGCCTTGTCAATGCGACGGGCCGACGCTTCGTCCGGTGCATCAACCGCGAACTCGATCAGTAGCGGAGCCGACATGTCGACACCCAGCGATTGAAGGTTTGCGAGAACCGCACCATCCGCGTCTTCGGGATAGGTTGTCATAAACGTGTTTCTCTATAGAGAGTAGGGAAGCGGGTGGCCAGATTGGCAACCGCATGGAAGCATAGCTATCCGCATCGCCACGACGGCAATGCGGATCTCATCAATGTCTGTTGCAGGCCCAGGAAATGTGACGCCGTGACGCTCAAATAAACGCAGCGGTCAACAACCTTGCACCCTTACGAATTGTTTTCTGACGCTGTCTTGATGTGAGCCAGCGAATGACCGTTTTCGGAAAGGTAGGTGTAGCTTCCCAAGGCTCGCTCGTAGAATTGAAGCATCTCACCAGCCTGGACATTGTCAATCTTTCCGCTGCTGACGGCCGCATCGATGCTGTCCAGCAGTCGCCGGATCAATTCTTTGTCATCGTATTGAACGTAGCCAAGAACCTCGCTGACGGTATCGCCTTTGACGATCGATTCAATCTTGACCGCTTCGCCGTTCAAATCGACGTGCACTGCATGGGTATCACCAAACAAATTATGCAGGTCGCCAAGAATTTCTTGATACGCGCCCACCATAAAGATGCCGATCTGATAGGGCTGTTGCTTTGCAAACTCATGCAGCAAGATCGTTCGCTGGGGCCCTTCGCCGCCGACAAACTTGTCAATTTTTCCATCGCTATCACAGGTAATATCCCCGATCACCGAATGACGCGTCGGCCGTTCGTCCAAACGATGGATCGGCATCACCGGGAACAACTGATCAATCGCCCAGGAGTCAGGCACGGACTGGAACAGCGAAAAATTGGCGAAGTAAATATCCGACAGCAAACGATTCAGGTGCTTGACGTCGTCTGGCACATGTTCGAGTTCGCTGGCAAATTCACGCACCTGGTTGCAGATCGCAAAGTAGAGATTCTCAGCGACTACGCGCTGTTCCAACGGCAAGTATCCACCGCTAAACAAGTTCATCGCAAGGTCGAGCGATGTCTGTGCATCATGGAACGTCTCCAGCATGTTTGCGGAGGTCAAATCACGATAGCTGATCCACAAATCGTGTACTGGCTGCTCGTATTCGTCTGGGATATCTGTGGGCAAATCTTGCACGCTTCCCTGCTGGGTCACGCCCAAGGTGTTGACGACCAAAACACTGTGGTGCGCGGCAACGGCGCGACCGCTTTCGCTGATCAATTCCGGGTGCGGAACTTCGGCTTCGTCGCAAACCGTTTGCACCAAGTAGACGACATCTTTCGCATACTCTTGCATCGAGTAATTCATGCTCGATTCGTTGTCGCTATGCGATCCGTCGTAATCGACGCCCAGACCGCCGCCGACGTCCAGCATTTCGAGCCCCGCACCGCGGCGGTGCAGGTCAACGTAGATACGCGCCGCCTCGAGAATTGCCGCCTTGAGTTGGCGAATGTGTGTAATTTGGCTACCGACATGAAAGTGCAGCAACTTGAAGCAGTCGGCCATCCCGCGATCTTCGAGCTTCTGCAATTGACGAAGCATTTCAGCAACCGTCAATCCAAATTTCGAGCGGTAACCGCCACTGGCTTGCCAACGGCCTGACCCTCGCGTGGCGAGCTTGACTCGCATTCCAATTGTCGGACGAACGCCGAGCGCTTCGGAGTGCTTCAAGATCAGATCGAGTTCACTGACTTTTTCGACCACTGGAATGACAGTACGGCCGATTTGCTGAGCCCGCATGGCGAGGTGGATGAAGTCGTCATCTTTAAAACCGTTACAGATGATCGGCGTATCCGAATCGGTCATCGCCACCACAGCCAGCATTTCTGGTTTGCTGCCTGCTTCGATTCCGAAACCGAACTCGCGACCGTGCTTGGCAAATTGCTCAACCACATCACGCTGCTGGTTCACCTTGATCGGGAACACACAGCGATAAGAATTTCCATACTGATGTTCTTCGATCGCATCAGCAAAACTCTCGCTAAGCCGTTTCAGACGATCTCGCAAAATGCCGTTGAAGCGAATCAAGATGGGCAGGTCGAGTCCCCGCTGAGTCAGCCCGTCGACCAGGTCTTTCAAATCGATTGATTGCAGAGGATCTCGGCTGGGAGAAACCATCAACCGGCTGTCTTCTGTGACGTGAAAGTATCCGTCGCCCCAACGGTCGACTTCGTACAAAGAGGCCGAATCGGCTCCGGACCATTTCTTAGGTGCTGCAACGCTCATTCAGCCAGATACCTCTTGGAGAGTCGTTTGACGAATGTGCTGGGATCAAAAATTGTCCGCAGTGAAGTCAAACCAGGGTCGGATTTTTACACACACGTCGTCAAAAGAAAACGCCCTGCTGCTAAGCAACAGGGCGTTTTGTGTTTAAAAAAATGGGGGCGTTGTCAAACGCAGGTTATGCCTGGAACGAACTTCCGCAACCGCAGCTCTTCACGGCATTGGGGTTCTCGAAGGTGAAACCTTGTTTTTCGAGGCTGGAGTACCAATCGACGGTTGTTCCATCGAGGTACAATGCACTTTTCTTGTCGACAATCACTTCGACGCCGTGGCAATCGTACTTGCTGTCTGCTTTTTCGTCGTACTTATCGTCAAAGCCAAGCGTGTAGTTGAAGCCGCTGCAACCACCGCCTGCAACGCCGATTCGTAGCGCAGTCGCTTCATCAAAGTTATTCTCTTGACGATACCGCTTTACTTCTTCTGCGGCTCGTTCGGTTAATTTTACTGCCATCGTTGTCAAACTCCTTCGGTCGCCCTGTCGGACTGGTGAGTTTCGAAATGTAAGCTGCTCAGGTCTACCATGGTAATGCCGAAGCCTCCCAGAAACCCGTCAACCTTATAGTATTCGTAATGCTTGGGAATCGACAAGACGCAAGTGATCGGATTTGACCGATAATGACCGCAAAACTCGCCAATTCTTACTCGATTACGCGTATCGATGTCGCATTAACCATCGCTAGGTCGGTACAGCGTCCTGAGGCGGATCATAGAAAAAAACGTCTGAATTCTTCAACTTAACGCCGGCCGACCCTGCTCGGGGGGGCAACATGGCGTTCGCTGCCTAAGCAGTTAGGCAGGAGTCTTTCAGTAAATTGGCCGTTTTGGCGCTAGCGGCCTGTTGATTTAGTTAGCCGCTTGGGCGCTAGCCCCGGTTTCGCCACCACAGAACCGGGGCTAGCGTCCAAACGGCTAACGGGATTTCACCCAATGGTTCCTGCCTACCTGCTTAGTATCTGTTGCCAATTTCCCCGATTGCTGTGGAATAGAGCAAAACTCGGAAATCCCCCAAGGCGGCATGAGTGCTGAACACAAGAAGGACTACGAGAAAATGCAGCAGATGGTCGGTGAATTAATGGCAAAAGCCCAGGAAGTGTAGTTTGATCTACACCCCTGGGCTTTTTCGTACAAAGCTTGTGATTGCATCACTTTACCGATCCCTCGTCAGGATCAGTCGTTGGGTTTTCGCGTGAACGCTAAGCTGCCGCTGATTTTGCCCCAGCCGCATAAAAGCCGCTAATGCATTTGACCACTCGATGCTGCTCCGCTTCGGTAAGCGAGGGGAAGATCGGCAGATTCAAGACTTCTTTGCTTGCACGCTCGGTTTCGACCAACGCATCGCGATCGAACTTCAGGTTCTGGAAGCATTGTTGCTCGTGCATCGGGACTGGGTAATAGACCTCGGATCCAATGCCTCGCTCGGACAAGTGCGAACGCAAGGCGTCACGACGGCCTTCGCCCACTCGCAATGCGAACTGATTCCAGACATGGAATGCATTCGGGTCCGTCGCTGGCAACACGATTTGGTCGGCGGCAACAATGTTGGCTTCGCTGAGCAATCGCGAGTAGCGGTCGGCGTTGGTGCGACGATCTTGGACCGCTTTGTCCAAATGACGCAGCTTCACACGTAGCACGGCGGCTTGGAATGTGTCCAAGCGGCTATTGATGCCGACGACTTGGTGGTAATAACGGGGCCGCATGCCATGGCTGGCGAACAATCGCAAGCGGTCAGCAGTCGCAGCATCGTTGGTGGTGATCATCCCGCCGTCGCCCATTCCGCCAAGGTTCTTGGTTGGATAGAAGCTGAAGCAACCGATCTTTCCCCAACTGCCCGCCGGGCGCGAGTGATATGCCGCACCAATCGCTTGGGCAGCGTCCTCGATGACCGCGATGTCGTGATCCCCTGCGACTTGGCAAATGCGATCAATTTGAGCACACTGACCGAACAGATGGACGGGAATGATCGCACGAGTGCGATCGGTAATCTCACTGCGGATCGCTTCGGGATCGACGTTAAACGTATCCGGGCAGATGTCGACAAAGACGGGCGTCGCACCAAGTCGCGTGATGCAGCTAACGGATGCGAAGAAGGTGAAACTAGGGACGATCACTTCGTCGCCAGGCCCGATGTCGAGTGCCATCAGAGCGAGCAGCAATGCATCGCTTCCCGAGGCACATCCGATAGCACTATCGGCTTGGCTATAGGAGGCAATTTCGTCTTCCAACGCGGAGACATCAGGACCAAACAAGAAACGCCCGCTGTCGAGCACTTCGGTCAGCGCCTCGATGAATTCTTCGCGATGAGGGCGGTTATCACGATTCACGTCCAGCAAGGGGACGCCTTCGGTGGCATCGGCCATAGGAGCAACCTTCCATGGTTGAACTGGTTAATTAAAAAAGGGAGGCTTGGTAAAAGCGACGTCGATTTTTTCGCTGGGCTCTGGCCAAGTCAGGAGATTTATTTCCTCGTTATGAAATAAACGTTGGGCATTGTTCAGGTCAAGAGAAAAAATTTTTAACTTTGGGCATCTCTATATAATCCAACCCCGCAGTTGGTTTTCGGATAAACTGTGAATGCCTGCCCCCCACCCTACCTCTCCGCGCCGAAATACAAGATGTCCCAACGTCTCTCTATTTCACGAATTCATCGGTCGGTCTTCGCCCTCAGTGCCATTGCTGGACTTGTTTTAGTCCCATCGGTGCTGGTTGGCCAAGAAGCATCGAGCCCAGCACAACCGATTGGCCAGCAATCGAGCGTGGAGCAAGACTCTTTTTTTGAATCGGTGATTCGTCCTGCGTTAATCGAACATTGCCTTGAATGTCACTCGACGGAAACGGAAGTGAGCGGCGGATTGCGGCTCGATTCAAAACCGGGCTGGCAAGCCGGCGGAGATTCGGGGGACGCGATTGTTCCCGGCCACGATGATCGCGGTACGCTGATGACAGCCCTCCGCTACGAAAACCCGAACTTGCAAATGCCGCCCGATGGCAAATTGCCCGACGACGTGATCAATGCGTTTGCAAAATGGATCGCGGATGGTGCTCATGATCCTCGCCAAGCCGACGAGCATTCAGGGGCACCGAAATCGCCTTTGGGATTGTCCGTTCAGCAAGCTCAACAGCATTGGGCCTACCGACCTATTGGCGTCTCAGAGGTTCCGTCGGAATTTGACGATGCCTCGACATCAATCGTCGATCGTTTTCTAAATCGGCGACTCCGCGATTTGGGGATCCAAGCAACTTCGGCGGCCGATCATCCCACTTTGGTACGGCGACTGCATTTTGATTTGACGGGACTTCCCCCGACACCCACATCGGCGGTCAATGGCGAGTCAGCTGCATACGACGCGGGATCTTATGAAACGCTAGTCGATCAATTGCTCGCGTCCCCGCACTTTGGCGAGACCTTCGCACGGCACTGGATGGATGTTGCACGCTATGCAGAATCGATCACGCTGCGTGGTTTCGTTTTTCCTGAAGCGTGGCGGTATCGTGATTACCTTGTCGAAGCATTCAACACCGACCGCCCATTTGATCAAATGATCCGCGAACAAATCGCTGGCGACTTAATCCAGTGCGACGACCTGCACCAGAAGCAAATGCAACACATTGCAACCACGTTTCTGACGATGGCAAATTCAAATCTCGAGCAGCAGGACAAGACACAGCTCGAGATGGATCTTATCGATGAACAGCTCGATACAATCGGACGCGCGTTTCTTGGGCAAACCATTGGGTGTGCTCGCTGTCACGATCATAAGTTTGATCCGATCCCCACACGCGACTACTACGCTTTGGCTGGGATCTTTCGGTCAACTACCGCGTTGTCACACTCAAACCTTTCGCGTTGGATCGAGAAACCGCTGCCGCTAAGCGAATCGATGGAGCTTCACTACGATTCGCTCAGCAAAACGCTTGCGAGTGTAAAAGACGAACTGGCTTCGCTAAAAAAATCGTCCAGCATCGAATTGACGAAACAGAATCGCATCATCCCGCTGAGCGAACTCGATGGTATTGTCGTGGACAGCGCGGCAGCAAAATTGGTGGGGGATTGGACTCATTCCACCTCCGTCGGCCGCTTGATCGGAGACGGCTACATTCACGATGCCAACAATGGCAAAGGAATGAAGACGGCGACCTTCGAGCCCAAAAACTTGCCGCCTGGAAAGTACCAAGTTCGGCTGGCTTATTCAGCGGGCACCAACCGAGCATCCAACGCGGTGGTTCGCGTTTTCAGCGCCAACGAACAAGCCGTTCTGCGGATCAACCAACGCAAAGTGCCACCCGAAGAGGGATTGTGGGTCTCACTAGGCGAGTTTGAATTCGAACCCAACGGACAAGCGTTTGTCATCGTTTCGAACGAGGACTCCAATGGCCACATCATCGTCGATGCCGTCCAATTTTTGCCGCTCGCCGACAAGTCGCCCAATCCAAACACACAAGTCGCGTTAACTTCGACGCGTGTCAATCGCAGTGCAGAAGACGAACAGAAACAGAAGCAGGCTGCTGAGAAAGCCGAAATCATTGCCGCTTTGGAAGTCGAACAAAAATCGCTCGAGCAACAATTGGCGGCACGCCCACGCTATATGACCGTGATTGAAAATGCGACTCCGGCCGACACGAGGGTTCATATCCGTGGCGACGCCCACAACCTGGGTGATCCCGTTCCGCGTGGCTTTTTGACCGCGTTGCCGCATGGCAAAGCATCGTCAATTGATGCCAGTGCAAGCGGTCGACTGGAACTCGCCCGTTGGCTTGCCTCGGCTGAAAATCCGCTCACAGCTCGTGTCTACGCCAATCGCATCTGGTGTGCGTTGATGGGACAAGGGATCGTTCACTCGATGAACAACTTTGGCACAAAAGGTGTCGCGCCGACGCATCCCGATTTACTTGATTGGTTGGCACTTGAACTGATCCAGAACAATTGGTCGACCAAACATCTCGTTCGAACGATTGTGATGTCCGATGCCTATCGTCGACGCTTGACGTTTGATGACATTGAACTGAATCAGCAAAACCAACAGATCGACCCGAAGAACGAATCCTACTGGCGTGGCCACGCTCGACGTCTAAGTGCCGAATCGCTTCGTGATGCGATGCTGAAGGTCAGTGGAGAATTGGATTTAACGCAGGGAGGATCTCTGATCCGTCCGGGGACCAACGCAGACTACAACTACAACATTGATTCACAACGCCGCAGCCTGTACCAGCCTGTGTTTCGCAATTCGTTACCAGACCTGTTTGAAGCCTTCGATTTTGCGGACTCCAGCGTGTCGGTGGGGCAACGCACTCGTAGCACCGTAGCCACTCAAGCATTAGTGCTGATGAATCACCCTTGGATCATCGCCCGTGCAAAGGCGGCCGCCGTGCATTTTCGCCAACAGCAATCCTTGGTCACTGGCGACACCGAAACGCCCCGCGATTTAGTGGACAGCATCTATCTCCATTGTTTTTATCGCTTGCCTAGTGACGATGAACGAGCGACATGTTTGGCGTTCTTAGGGCAACCGTCGACGCCCGGCAAAACGGACCGGTTAGTTATGCTGATCCATTCGCTGTTCGCTTCCCTCGACTTCCGCTACCTGCCTTAAGGGAAAACGTCATGATCAATTCGCCCCTACCGCGACGCCAAATGCTCCAACAAACTGCGTGCGGTTTTGGCTCGATGGCTGCATCGGCCCTTCTGGCTCAAACCAACGTGTTGGCTCAAACGAATCGAGCGATCGCAGGTGACGAACGACCGCAGTCGGTCCCGAAGGCGAAACGCGTTATTTTTCTGTTCATGCAAGGCGGTGTCAGCCAAGTCGACTCCTTTGACTACAAACCTTTGCTTGCACAACATGATGGCCAGTCATACGAATTCGACGATGCACGTCAACTCGCCCGATCGGGAAAAGGACGAGCGTTCCGCTTAATGCAATCACCTTGGAAATTCAATCAATATGGCGAGTCGGGGCGTTGGGTTTCGGACTTGTTCCCCGAAACGGCACGTCATGCGGATGACATGTGCCTGTTGCACGGCATGCACACCGAAGGAGTTGCCCATGGTCCCGCGACGCTGTTTCTACATTGCGGCAGTACCAACTTTATCCGCCCCTCCCTGGGGTCGTGGTTGCTGTATGGATTGGGCAGCGAAAGCGAAAACTTACCTGGATTCATCTCGATTGCACCGTCGATCGGAAACGGAGGAGCTAGAAATTACGGCAGCGCATTCTTGCCGCCTCGATACCAGGGGACGAAGGTCGGCGGGGCCGACAGCAGCTCGTTGACGATCGATAGCCTCACTCGCAACGACATTGCCCATCCGTTACAGCAAGAGCAATTTGAATTGCTGCGTCAATTGAATCATCAACAGATCGGGCGACGACCGCTGCCGGATGCGGAACTTGATGCAGCGATGAAGTCCCACGACCTTGCGTGGAGGATGCAGCAATTTGCTCCCGAGACACTCGATCTGTCGAGCGAGACTGCGGAGACGATTGAAATGTATGGAATCAATGCTTCCGAAACGAAGCGGTATGGAACGCGTTGCTTGATGGCTCGGCGAATGTGTGAAGCCGGTGTGCGTTTCATCCAAGTCAATTACGGTGACAACTCCGCAAACCCTGCCTGGGATCAACATTCCAATTTACCGAAGCACGAAACGCACGCTCGTGCAGTCGATAAACCGATTGCGGCACTCTTAACCGACCTCAAGCAACGTGGCTTGCTCGAAGACACGATCGTGTGGTGGGGCAGCGAGTTTGGACGCACTCCGTACGCACAAGACAACGGGACCGGTCGTGATCACAACCCGCGTGGCTTCACGGTCTGGTTAGCCGGCGGAGGTTTCCGTAGCGGGCATGCACACGGGGAAACCGACGAGTTCGGGTTCAGCAGCATTTCCGGACGTGTGCATATGCATGATTTGCACGCAACATTACTGCATCAGCTGGGGTTGGATCACAAGCAATTGACGTTCGAGCATGCCGGACGCAATTTCCGGCTGACCGATGTCCACGGCAAAATCGTCAACGAAATTATTGCTTAAGTTTCCGGACACTTCTCAGTGCACGCCACCACTGGTGCCCAGGCTCCCGCCCAATGCCGTGAACGATTTCCTGGTAGCTACTTCGCCAGAAGGTGGTGATTCGCATTGGATGCCAACAATCCACGTTCTGGCGAGCGTAGCTACGAAACGCAAATGCTGTAATTTGCAGCCTAAAAATCGTTCACGGCGTTGGGCAGGAGCCAGGGAACGAGCGTTTTTTGGTGGCATCTTGATGCGAAGCCCAAAACAAAAACGAGGCAGTGATCTTTGATCACTGCCTCGTTTCTCGTTTCGAATGGGAGATGACAACTTAGGTAGTGTTGTCAACTTTGCGGTTTAGGAGCTTTGTTGCTCGTCACCACCACTGCTGCTGCTTCCGCCGCCACCGAACATGTTGTCCAGGGCTTCGTTACTGGCAGGTGCCGCTGGAGCTTCGCTGCCTTCGGCGTCCATTGCAGGAGAATCGACTGGCGAGATATCCAATGGTGAAATCGCCGGTGCTGCGGGTGCAGCTCCGGCTTCTTCGCCTGCGTTGAGCAGTGGGAAGCTTTCCTCGAGCGACTGAACTGGTGCGGCAGCCAACTCTTCCAAAGCTTCTCGGCGATAATTGACTTCGCCTTCTTGGAAGATGCGGAAACCGGTACCGGCAGGAATCAAGTGACCGAGGATAACATTTTCCTTGAGTCCGACCAACTTGTCGACTTTGCCGGCCAATGCCGCTTCGGTCAACACCTTGGTGGTTTCTTGGAAAGATGCCGCACTGATGAAACTGTTCGACTGAACCGCAGCCTTGGTGATCCCGAGCAACTGAGTACTCGCGGTAGCCGACTTCGGTCGCTTGCCTTTCGCAGGGGTTCCACCCAATGCTTCGATTTCGGCGTTGGCTTGCTCGAACGAATCCTTCGGAATGATCGTGCCTTCGCTGTAGTCACTATCGCCAGGGTTGGCGATCTTGATACACTTGGACAGCTCTTGATTCGCTTTGCGGAATTGGAAGCGATCCATCACCAAGCCAGGCAACAAGTTCGTGTCACCTGGGTTCTCGATCTTCACTTTACGAAGCATGCGAGCGATGATGATTTCACAGTGCTTATCGTTAATTTCCACACGTTGGGATTGATAAACCTGTTGGATCTCGTGCAGCAAGTATTGCTGTACGGCTTCTTCACCCGAGACACGCAAAATGTCGTGAGGAACCAAAGGTCCATCGACCAAGGCTTGACCCGCACGAACGATGTCACCGCTATGGACTTGGAAGTGCTTACCGTGAGGCACTAGGTGCTCACGTTCGATACCCGATTCACTTCGCACAACGATGGTTCGCTTGCCACGTTTCTTCTCGGCCAAGATTTCGACTTCGCCATCGATTTCCGCGATTACCGCGGGATCCTTTGGCTTACGAGCTTCAAAAATCTCGGTGACTCGCGGCAGACCGCCGGTGATGTCCGAAACACCGCCGGTTTCACGCGGCATTTCCGCAAGCACCATACCCGGCGTAATCGCGGCGCCTTCTTTCGCCATGATCATCGCTCGTTCCGGCAGGTACTGAACGTCGAGTGCCTTTCCTTCGGTGTCTTCGATCACAATTTGCGGGTGCAAGTCACCCTTGTGATCAACGATCATCATGCGGATGTTACCGCTTGCTTCACGTTCTTGACGCATCGTTTCGCCTTCGACGACGTCTTCGAAACGAACCTTACCTTCAACTTCCGACAAAATCGGAATCGAGTACGGGTTCCATTCGCAAAGAATTTGCCCTTCGGTGACGGTGTCGTTTTCTTCGACCATCAACGTCGCACCGGTAGGAACGGGGTACGATTCGATTTCGCGACCACGATCATCCACCAGCGAGATTTCACCGTTTCGCGTCAACACGATGTTGCGACCTTCGGTGTTTCGCACCGCACGCATCCGAGTCAGACGAACGATACCGGTCTTCTTGCTCTTGATGTCCGATTCTTCCATCTGCTTGCTCACGCTACCACCGATGTGGAAGGTACGCATGGTCAGCTGGGTTCCAGGTTCACCAATACTTTGTGCCGCGATGATTCCGACCGCCATGCCTTCTTCGACCATGGCACCGGTCGACATGTCCATTCCGTAACAACGACGACAAACACCCAGAGGCGCGTCACAGGTCATCGGAGTACGCACTTGGATCTTCTCAAGTCCCATCGCTTCGATCCGACGTGCGATCTCAGGCGTGATCATCTGGTTCTCAGAAACGATGACTTCATCGGTTACTGGGTTCACGATCGATTGACGGCTAATTCGCCCGTTAATCGAGTCGACCAAACTGACTTCGACCTTCTCGCCACGGTAAACGACTCCCTTGGTGATCCCTTGGGTCGTACCACAATTGTCCATCGTGATAACGACGTTTTGGGCAACGTCGGCAAGTTTACGAGTCAAGTAACCACTGTCAGCCGTCTTGAGTGCCGTATCGGCCAAGCCTTTACGAGCACCGTGCGTTGAACTGAAGTACTCAAGCACCGACAAACCTTCGCGGAAGTTCGCCTTAATCGGGGTTTCAATGATCTCGCCGGTCGGCTTCGCCATCAAACCACGCATCCCCGCGAGCTGTCGAATTTGTTCGATACCACCACGAGCACCTGAGTGCGACATCAAGAATACGGGGTTCACATACCATCCGCCTTCGCGAATGTCGTTCTCCATCGCTTTCATCATGTCGGTCGTAATCGACTCACGAGCCTTGGTCCATTCGTCAAGAACCTGGTTGTAACGTTCTTTACCTGTCATCAACCCGCGGTCATATGCCTTCTTGTGCTTCATTACCTCTTTCTCAGCGTCCTTGATGAAGCTGAGTTTGGTGTCTGGAGTCACCAAGTCATCGGTCGCGAACGACAGACCACTTCGCGTCGACTCGCGGAAGCCCATTTGCATCATATCGTCGAGCAAGTGAATCGTTGCTTTACGACCAAGACGCTGGTAGCAGTCCGAAATAACCTTCGCCAAGTCACCACTTCGCATTGGGAAGTTGTAGTAGTCCATCCCGTCCGGAAGCATTTCGTTGAAACGCACACGCCCCGGAGTGGTGTCGATGATCGCACCGTATTTGCCCGTTTCGTCTTTCGTTTTCAGTTTCTGGAACTTCGGCAAACGCAGCTTGATCTTGGCGTGGACATTAATGATCCCTTGAGAGGTCGCCAAATCGACTTCGTCGTAACCGGAGAAGATCATGCCTTCGCCCTTACGATCGGGCTGTTCCATCGTCATGTAGTAACAACCCATCACGATGTCCTGCGACGGACTCATAATCGGCTTACCGTTGGACGGTGCAAAGACGTTATTGGTACTCATCATCAACGTATGAGCTTCGACTTGTGCCTCGATCGAAAGCGGCAAGTGAACCGCCATCTGGTCACCGTCGAAGTCAGCGTTGAAGCCTTTGCAAACGAGCGGGTGCAGGTGGATCGCGTTGCCTTCGACCAGGGTTGGTTCGAATGCTTGGATCCCCATGCGGTGAAGCGTAGGAGCTCGGTTTAGCAGTACGGGGTGATTGCGAATCACTTGCTCGAGGATATCCCAAACCTCTTCGTCTTTACGCTCAAGCATCTTCTTGGCGGACTTGATCGTGTCGGCATGACCGAGCTCTTTCAAGCGACGAATAATGAACGGTTGATACAGTTCCAGTGCGATTTTCTTGGGCAAACCACATTGATGCAATTTCAAACGCGGGCCTACCACGATCACGCTACGTGCGGAGTAATCGACTCGTTTGCCAAGCAAGTTTTCGCGGAAACGACCTTGCTTGCCCTTAATCATGTCCGTCAACGACTTCAGCGGTCGGTTGGACGAACCGAGCACGGGTCGCTTACAACGGTTGTTGTCAAACAACGCGTCAACGGATTGTTGCAGCATTCGCTTTTCGTTGCGAATGATGACTTCCGGTGCGTTCAAATCGACGAGCTTACGCAAGCGATTGTTACGGTTAATAATACGGCGATACAAATCGTTCAAATCGCTCGTCGCGAAGTTTCCGCTATCGAGCAATACCAGAGGACGTAAATCGGGAGGAATCACCGGGATCACGTCCAAGACCATCCACTCGGGACGGTTGTCGCTGTCACGGATCGATTCGACAATTTTCAGTCGGTTGATCAGATCCTTTTTCTTCTGCTTCGATCCGGTTTCGTGCAGATCGACACGAAGCTTCTCGGACAACGTGACCAAGTCGAGCTTGTTCAGCAGTTTGCGAACGGCTTCGGCACCCATGTCGGCATCAAAAGCATCGTTGCCCCACTGAGCACGCGCGGCACGGTACTCTTCTTCGGTCAACAGTTGGCGATCTTCGAGTTCCGTTTGGCCCGGTTCGATTACCACGTAGTCTTGGAAGTAGATCACTTTTTCGAGCGAACTGGTCTTCATGTCCAGCAAGTTCCCCAAGCGTGAGGGCATCGCCTTGAAGAACCAAATATGGACGACGGGGGCCGCCAATTCGATATGCCCCATTCGTTTTCGACGGACGCGACTGTGGGTCACCTTGACGCCACAGCGATCACAAATCATGCCCTTGTATTTCATTCCACGGTACTTGCCACAAGCACATTCCCAATCCTTTTCAGGGCCGAAGATGCGTTCGCAGAAAAGTCCGTCTTTTTCTGGGCGATAAGTACGGTAGTTGATCGTTTCGGGCTTCTTAACTTCGCCGAAGGACCAACTTTTGATGTCTTGGGGTCGCGCGAGCGAGATGCGTACCGAAGCGTAGTCGTTGATGCGATCGTAATTGCTAGTTTCGCTAATCGACATAAATCACAGGCCTTAGAAAGCAGGTTTTTAGGTGTCAGAGGGTAGCGACAATCGGGTCGAATGTCGCAAAGTCAGGACCGAAGCCAGCAGGCTCCGGTTTCAAAACGAGAGAGGACACGGTCCGCAGCAGCCAACGAAGGGCTGCTAACGAAAACCGATTACCTAATACCTCTCTTAAATCGGTCGCTTCTCAAGCTGCATGTTGAGTGCCAAGCCGCGGATCTCGTTCGTCAACACGTCGAAGCTCGCAGGTGTGCCCGCTTCCAATGTGTTTTCGCCCTTGACCATCGACTCGTAAATCTTGGTACGGCCTTCGACATCGTCGCTCTTGACGGTCAACAGTTCTTGCAGAATGTAAGCGGCACCATAAGCTTCCAGTGCCCAAACTTCCATTTCTCCAAAACGCTGTCCGCCGAAGCGAGCCTTACCACCAAGAGGTTGCTGGGTGATCAATGAGTAAGGTCCGGTGCTTCGTGCGTGCACCTTGTCATCAACAAGGTGATGCAGCTTCAGCATGTAGATGTAACCCACGGTCGTTTCTTGTTCCATCGGAACTCCGGTGCGTCCGTCGGTCAACCGAATCTTACCGTGAGCCGGCAGCCCGGCGTCCGCAAGACACTGATTGATATCCTCTTCGCTTGCACCGTCGAAGACAGGTGTCAGTGCTTGGAAGCCAAGCTTCGCACCTGCCCAACCAAGGTGAGTTTCGAGAATCTGACCCACGTTCATACGGCTAGGTACACCCAGCGGATTGAGCATGATTTGGATCGGAGTTCCATCAGGCAAGAACGGCATGTCTTCGATCGGTAGAATCTTCGCGATCACACCCTTGTTACCGTGGCGTCCGGCCATCTTGTCACCGACGCTGATAACACGCTTGGTGGCGACGTAGACCTTGACCATCTGCAGCACACCGCTGCGTAGTTCGTCACCACGCTTCATGCTGTTGAGTTTACGGTCACGAGCGTCAATGGCAGCTTCGACGTTCGCCCATTGCTGAGTATGAACGTTCTCAACTTCCTTCTTCTTTGCTTCGTCTTTGATCTGATCCAAGATGTGATCCAGTCGGAACGAAGTCGCTCGCTCGGCAACAAACTTAGGATCTTGACCATCGGCCAGAGGAGTGCCGGTGGCATCCTTCAGCTTCACATTGGCGACTTCTTCCATTTCGCGAACGAGCGACTCAAAGGTGCTCGCGACTTCGGAGTTGCCTTCGCTTTCGACGGCCTTCAATTCGGCTTCGAATACCTTTCGCTCGTCTTCGGACAAGCTCATGCGACGCGAGAATTTCTGGGTATCGATGACGATCCCTTCGATTCCCGACGAAACTTCGAGCGAATCGTTTTTGACGTCTTCGCCAGCACGTCCAAAGATAGCGTGAAGCAGTTTTTCTTCGGGTGTCAGTTCGGTCTTGCTCTTCGGACTTACTTTGCCGACCAGGATATCGCCTGGTTTGACATACGTTCCGACGTTGACAATTCCGGAGTCGTCAAGATTGCGAAGTGCCTTTTCGGACACATTGGGAATGTCGCGGGTGAACTCTTCGCGTCCCAGTTTGGTTTCGCGAATTTCGACATCAAAGTCTTCGATGTGGATCGAAGTGTAGGTGTCATTGCGAACCAATTCTTCGCTGATGATGATCGCATCTTCGTAGTTGAAACCATCGAACGACATAAAGCCGACCAATACATTCCGTCCGAGTGCCAATTCGCCATTACGCGTGGCGGCACCGTCCGCGATGATTTGATTCTGCTCGACCTTGTCACCAACGTTCACGATTGGTTTTTGGTTCAAACAGGTACGTTCGTTAAGACCTTGGTATTTCTTCAGGTCGTAATGATCGCTGCCAACTTCGATTCGTGTTGAATCCGCATAAGTCACTTTACCGCTGCGGCGTGCACGAACGACCATCGCACTATTACGCGCGACTTCGCGTTCCATTCCGGTTCCTACGATCGGTGGTTCCGCCACCAACAAAGGAACAGCTTGACGCTGCATGTTCGAACCCATCAAAGCACGGTTCGCATCATCATGCTCGAGGAACGGAATCAAACCGGCCGAAACACCTACCATTTGGCTAGGCGCGACGTCCATGTAATCGACCTGTTCCGGTTGCACGATTTCAAAGTCGCTTCGGAAGCGAGCAATCATGTTAGGCCCAGCAACCAAAGCACCGTCAACCACTTCGGTGTCCGCCGGAGCCACGTACGACTCGCTCTCTTCGTCCGCTCGCAACCACACGACTTGGTCAACGACCTTGCCCTCTTTGATCAACCGGTACGGTGTGACCAAAAAGCCGTAGCTGTCCACGCCAGCGTAGATCGCAAGCGAGCTGATCAAACCAATGTTCGTACCTTCAGGGGTCTCAATTGGGCAAATACGACCGTAGTGAGAAATATGAACGTCGCGAACTTCAAAGCCCGCACGCTTTCGGTTCAAACCACCAGGGCCCAGTGCTGACAGACGTCGTTCGTGCGTCAATTGGCTCAACGGGTTCGTCTGGTCAACCACCTGAGATAGTTCACCACGACCGAAGAAGTAATCGATCGCTGCGGAGACGCTCTTGGGGTTGATCAGCGAACGAGGCGACATGTCCTGAGCATCTTTGATGCTCATTCGCTCTTGTACCGTACGACGCAGCTTCAAGAATCCCTTGCGGAGTTCTTCGCTAGCCAATTCGTCGATGGTTCGCAGACGACGGTTGCCGAGGTGATCGATATCGTCGATTTCAGCGCCGCTGTCAGGATCAAACAGGTTAATCAAGTACTTGATTGCTGAGATCATGTCGTCTGGACGAAGCGTCATGATATTTTCATCGACGCCCAGCTTGAGCTTGCGATTCAAGCGGAAACGACCGACTTTACCCAAGCGATATCGGTTCTCGTCAAAGAACTTTTCCTGGAACAAGGTGCGAGCCTTTTCCAATTGTGGCGGATTACCCGGACGAAGGCGTTGGTAAATACGAAGCAACGCTTCTTCGTGGCTGGCGGTATTGTCGTCCATCAACGTGTTGAAGATCAACGGAATCTTCGGCGATTCCATGCACTCGATACTGGTAACGCCAGCGGTGCAGATGGTTTCAGCAACTTCTTTGGTGACCTTGTGGCCCGCTTCGACGATGATTTCGCCGGCACGATCCGAATCGCTAGGATAGATCACATCGTCGACGGCGATTTTGCCTTCGATTTTCGCAGCACTCTTGCCGCCGCTGATCTTGTACTCGGTGGTTTCGTAGAACGCTGCCAACAAATCGGCATCAGTCGAGTAGCGAGGGTCCATCGCGCGAAGCAAGGTCGTGGCAGCAAACTTGCCGCTTTGATCGATACGGACGGTCAACGCGTCTTTCTTAGTGACGTTGACTTCGATCCACGAGCCACGCTCAGGAATCACACGGCAACTTGGCAGCTTGCGGTCCGTCGTCGTGTCTTGTTCGAGAACAAAGTCGACGCCGGGACTACGGTGCAATTGGGATACGACAACGCGTTCAGCACCATTAATGATGAACTCGCCTCCGCCCATCATGATTGGCAGGTCGCCGAGATACACTTCTTCTTCGACGGGTTCTTCGCGGTTCAGACGCAACCAAATTCGCAGCGGCCGACCATAAGTCAGACGCAGTTGGCGACATTCCTGACTGGTATAGCGTGGTTTGCCGAGTTCATAGTAAAGATATTCCAGCGTAATGTTGCCGTCATAGCTTGAGATCGGGAAAATCTCGCGCAGAACACTTTCCAGACCGTCATTTTCCCGATTCAGAGGCTCACGATCCTCTTGCAGGAACGCCGCATATGACACGGTTTGCAGGGCAGTAAGGTCAGGTAGTTCAAAAGTGGAAAGTCCAGTTCCAAAGTGTCGAACGCTAGTAGGTTCGAGGCGACGCATGGTCGTAGTTGCCATCTTCGGTGAAAGCTCCTTAGGAGGCCAATATTTGGCGGGCGCGAGTGAGGTAGCAGAGGCGCTTTTCAATCAAACGGTTCGATTGAACTGAACAATGACTCACTCGGGAAAGCAGTTGCTTTTGGAAAGTGAGAGAATCGGAACAGTTGCAAAAGGCGACTGCCGGTGTGTATCAGCACGTTTAGCGCAAACCATCAGCCCGAGAAAAACATCGAGGATGGACGAAGAGAATTCGCCGTTTTTGTGGGCCAACATTCCCAGGAAAACGGTCAAGCAGAAGGATTTGGACGCAAAACGCAACAATTACACCGGTGATCACCCTCAAACCCTATCAGATCGCTCGATTTCCGAAAAGGGCAAGTCAATCTTTTTGGCCCGAATAATGCTACGCACGCCTGCCAACGCCTCAGCTAATCGTAAAAATGCACCTAACCCTTGCCTGTGAAATAGGTTGCGGCAACCAGAGGGGGCCATCCAAATGCAGATACCCCAGTCCGGCCCCGCTCGGCAATGCCCCTGTTTTGACTGTGAAAACAACAAGAAAAAGTGCTCAGGGACCGCTTTGTTCGCTGCAGGACGGCCGGCCCTCAGGAACCTACTCCCCCCCGATCGACTCGACTAATTACAGGATGTAGCGATCGCTATCGCTCTTGCTGTCCTTTGAAAATCGGCTGCCCTCGAAAAATCTGCGTTCAGCGAAAGTCATCACCACTTTGGCTACGGCAGTGGCCGGTTACTCGCTAGAATCTTTCGCGTTGGTCAATTTCACCCATCCCGTTTCCGCGACGCTTTAACAAGAAACCCTACTGTGAACGTATCTGAATTCCTTGAAAAGAATTTTCTCCATTTCAACGCACGCGAAACCTTAAGTGCAGCAAAAAGCTATCGCGAGTTCGTCGCTCCGGAAAACGGCGGCAAGATGATGGTCACTCTGGCGGGAGCAATGAGTACGGGCGAGCTGGGAATTTCACTTGCCGAAATGATCCGGCAAGGCAAAGTCCATGCGATTACCTGTACCGCTGCGAATCTGGAAGAGGACATCTTTAATCTCGTCGCCCACGACGAGTACCGAATCATCGAAGATTGGCGTGCCCTGTCGGTCGAAGACGAGGTCAAGCTTCGCGACGAAGGGTTCAACCGCGTCACGGACACCTGTATCCCTGAAACGGTGATGCGGCACATTGAAAGCAAGCTGTTGGTGATGTGGCAGGAGGCTGCCGAGAAAAAAGAGATGAGGATGCCGGCCCAATTCATGTTCGACCTATTGGATGATGAAGATTTGGTCCAGCACTACCAAATTCCTCGCGAAAACAGCTGGGTCGCCGCTGCAAAAGACGCGGGCATCCCAGTGATCGTCCCAGGTCTTGAGGACTCGACGCTCGGCAACATCTACGCGGCTCGCGTTTATGAGGGCAAGGTGGCAAACCATCAAGCGATCGCGTCCGGCACGATGCAGATGGAAAAACTGATTCGCTGGTACAGCGAGACGTCCAAGCACAGTCCGATCGGATTTTTCCAAATCGGTGGCGGAATCGCAGGTGACTTCCCCATTTGTGTGGTCCCGCTGATGATCCAGGATCTGAAGCTCGATATCCCGCTATGGGCCTATTTCTGTCAAATCAGCGACGCGGTCACCAGTTTTGGCGGATACAGCGGAGCGGTGCCGAATGAGAAAATTACTTGGTGCAAACTTGAACCGGAAGCTCCGAAATTTATGGTGCAAAGCGATGCGTCCATCGTCGCTCCACTGGTGTTCGCTTACGTTTTGGAGTGGTAGCCAAACTCCGAACGAGTCACATGCGGCTGTGGTTTAAGCAGAGAGCTTTGTGAAATTGCTGCAACTCGGCCCCCTGAGGCCAGTTGCGGCGGCTACAATGGCTTTCGCTACCTACCCAAATCGCATCCGGGCAAGTGATTCGAAACGGCCCCGTTATTTTTAATAGCCCCGTTATTTTAAATAGCAATGTCATTGCATTCAGTTGCAACATCGTTTTCGCGGCTCGTTGCGATCCCACCTCATTGCTCCTTCCTTCCTTCCAAATGAGAAAGTGATCCCATGAACCAACCATTGCGTTTGAGTCGCCGAAATCTGCTTGCCGGCACCATCGCGGGCGCTGCTGCGATCGCGACACCAAGGTCCTTGCTGGCTTTCCCCCCAAACGATCGCATGAAGGTCGCGTTTGTGGGGGTCGGTGGTCGCGGCGGTGCGAATCTTTCCGCGATCTCGGCGAGTGGCGCCGTGGATGTCGTGGGGTTGTGCGATGTTGACTCAAGGTTTGTTGATCACGCAGCAACAAAATTCACTGGAGCCAAGAAGTTTTCTGATTTTCGCAAGATGTACGATGTGATCGGAAACGACATCGACGCTGTCGTCGTTAGCACGACGGAACATACTCACGCCTATGCGACGATGCCTGCGCTGCAGCTTGGAAAACATGTCTATTGCGAAAAACCGCTTGCCTACAACGTTTACGAAACACGCCGCATCGCCGAAGCGGCGGCCAACGCAGGCGTCGTCACCCAGATGGGTACACAAATCCATGCATCTGGAAATTACCGCCGCGTGGTTGAGTTGATTCAAAGCGGGGCGATCGGTGATGTCAGCGAGGCACACGTCTGGGTTTCCCGAGCTTGGGGGTACCAATCCGAAGCCGATGCGGCGAAGCATGGTGACCGTTTGTTTGTCGACAATCGTCCTAAAGAGTCGATGAAGCCTCCGGCTCATATCGATTGGGACCTTTGGCTTGGCCCCGCGCCACAGCGCCCGTTCCATAACGTCTATTTCCCAGGCCCGAATTGGTATCGTTGGTGGGATTTTGGCAACGGGACGATGTCGGACCTTGGATCCCACTGGAATGATCTGCCGTTTTGGGCGTTGAAACTTGATGCACCTAAGTCGGTGGAGTCGTTTGGGCTTCCGGCGCATCCCGAAATCGCTCCGGCATCAATGACGGCGGTCTACGAATACGAGAAACGGGGTAAATTGCCGCCCGTCACGTTGACTTGGTACCAGGGAACTCACAAGCCTGAGCTGTGGACCCAAAAGGCAATTCCACAATGGGGCAGCGGCGTTTTGTTTGTCGGCAGCAAAGGCATGTTGCTGTCTGACTATGGAAAACATGTTCTGTTACCCGAGTCCGACTTTGCCGACTTCAAACGCCCGGAGCCTTTTATTCCCGATTCGCCGGGGCATCACGAAGAATGGCTGCGTGCGTGTCGCGGTGAAGGTGAAACCGGCAGCCCGTTTGCCACGTATGCTGGCCCGTTGACCGAAGCCAACCATCTTGGCAATGTGGCCTACCGTGTCGGTAAGAAAATCACTTGGGACCGCAAGAAAATGGAATGTGTTGGCTGTCCCGAAGCCGAACCGTTTCTCCGGCGTGAACCTCGTGCCGGTTGGTCACTGGGCTAAACCGCTGGCCTTTTGGGGCGGCGTCACTCGATCTATGTGTCGAATCCTATTACGCACTGATGAAATTGCTCGATGGATAACCAGAAAATTGCAGGCGATTTAGCGGATGGACTTGCGAGAACCGAAACGCGAATCGTTTTCGCGGAAAGTTGCACTGCGGGGCTGGTATCCGCATCGTTGGCGTCAGTGCCGGGGATTTCCAATTGGCTGTGCGGTTCTGCGGTCGTGTATCGCGAGCAAACGAAAACGCAGTGGTTGAATATTTCGACAAGTTTGATCGAAAAGCACACCGCGGTCAGTGCGTTGGTGACGATGGAGCTTGCCAAGAACGTGCTCGAGAAAACACCCGAGGCAGCTCTAGCCGTTGCGGTGACAGGTCATCTTGGCCCCGATGCGCCGCCGCAGATTGATGGCACCATTTACGTCGGCATTCTGTGGCGAGGCCAGCGAATCGCCGATGCGGCCGTCCGCGCCATTCGCCTCAAGGAAACCGATCGCGTTCTGAGGCAGCAGGAAGCAGCAGGAATTGTGTTAAGCGATGCACGCGACAGTCTGCTGGCGAAGTATCCAGATATCGGCTGAGCCTACAGGATTGTTTTTCCGACCGATGCTCTTAACCGGTGTTCATTCCGACTTGCAAACCATCGGGGGCAAAGATGCTTCGCCCGCCGTCCACCGGCAAGCAAACTCCGGTGACAAAATTGTTCTCGCATAAAAACTGCACTGCGTGAGCGATGTTTTCGGGGGCACCGATATGGCCGGCCAACGTGCTCGCTGCGATGGCTTTGCGTTGTGAATCGCTCAGGTCATCCGAGAGCAACACCGGCCCAGGTTGAATACAATTTACACGGACCCGCGGATTGCGATGCCCTAGTTCAACCGCAAGTGATCGGGTCATAACTTCGATCGAGCCTTTGCTGGGGAAATAGGCCGCATGATCGAGGTACGGACGCACGGTTGCCCAGTCACCGATGTTGACAATCGAACCGCCGGCGGGTTGTGTCACCATGATCAATCCGGCTGCTCGTGCGCACAAAAATGAGCCGACCGCATTGATGTCGAAATAGCGTCGCACCTCTGCGGGCGTCACTTTTTCTAACCGAGTCGGCTGCCAAATCGCAGCGGAATTGACCAACACGTCGACTCGACCGAATTTCGATTGCGTCTCTTCGACAATGCGATCCGCCACCCCGTCTTGCTCGAGCCCGCCGCAGGTCACGATTGTTTCAGTGCCGAACCGTTGCTCGATTTCCTGGGCCACCGCCGAGGCTTCATCCGTGCTGGTGTTTGCATGCAAGGCGATGCGGCAACCCAGTTCCGCCAACCACATTGCGACCGCACGACCGACTCGCGGTGCGCCGCTGCCGGTGATCAAAGCGACAGGATTTTTGCATTGAAAAACACGCGATAATGAATCGGACTGCGGATGCGGGGTGGGGAGCTCGGGTAGTGTCATGCTGTTTTCAGGTAACGAAGTGAGTTTTCGCGGCTCGCAATTTCCGCAAGTGATCGCGATCGAGAAGCAGAAACGGATCGACCAGCGGACGCCACGATTCGCCACGTTGGGTGATTTGGGATTCGTTCACCGGCCCAAGTTTGTCGGCTGCGAGTGCAAGATACGGAATACGCTCAGGTAAGATATCCATGATCCGGCAAATCGTGGAGTCAACGGCGGGCAGATTTTGGCCCACCAACACCAATCCCATCGACTTTTTCGTTCCCAAAATCGGACCATCGCCCTCCATGCAATCGATGCCATCAACAATCGTAATCGTGCGTCCCACCGATGAATTAATGTCGAACACGGTTTGCGGGATGCCGTTGAAGTGCAGGACGTTTTTGGGCCAACCGTATTTGCAGCCCGGGATCACGCCATACAGATTCTTCATCGCTCCGGTCATTCCCATCCAGTGATGCGTTTTCATCTTTGGCATGCTGACGACCAAGTCTGCTTCGATCACGGCCTGTGGGAAATAGAACTGTTTCAAATCACAGGCACGTCCCACGTTTCCGACCGCCCGAACCGCTTGGTAGTTCAGGTCAGCAAAGGAAAGTTTCGAGTCCAGCAATGCTTCCATCACACCCGAATCGAGCAATGCTTGCTCGGTGTCGCGAACGTGCCCGGGGCCTTCACCGACCGTGACCTCCGCGTTCCAGCCACGAAACACTTCCGCGGCCGCTTGAATCATCGCCGGGTGAGTGGTCATGTGGGGCGCGAGTCGCGATGGTTCGACAAGGTTCGGTTTCAACAGCACGCGTTTGCCCGAGACCGATTGCGGATCGAATTCGCATGCGATTAACCCTTCGCGAATCGTACGTACAAGCTCGCCGTCATATTTCTGATTGCGGGCGATAAACACAGCCTGGTTCGGCAGCGATTTCCGGTTCCAGTACGCGACGCCCGCAGCGCCAGCGGCCACGACGGCTCCCGACACAAGAAAGCCGCGACGGTCCTGCTGGGTGATCGGCTGGATCGGATCCTTGGATTGACTCATTTGACGGCCCCTTCCGTAGGTTTAGCGACTTGCAGCGGTGGCAAGTCGAGCAGCGGTGACTCGCGAAACTGCGCCGCTAACATCAATTGATTTTGCCGATGAGGATTCTCGCCGGTAACCCCGAATCGCTCAATCGCCAAACGCAGCGGCCAGTCGAACTCGAGCTCGAAGCCGTTCTCGGCATCCCAGCTCGCCGAGGTCAAAGCATGAATCGTCCATGCCAATGACGTTGCAGCCATTGGGCGGTTCAATTCTTGCTGCAGGTAACGCACCGTTGCGTCAAGCGGATCGGGCATGGGCGTGATGCGGTGAAGGGCGACCGCACACATGGCACTGGGCAAAACGTGTGGACGTAATGTTTGCCCCAGCACAAACGTGTTTCCATAATTGGCGCCTCCGGATGGCAATTGACGGTCTAGAAGCAATTTCGTTGCTTCGATCGCGCGTGGATGATTTTCGCGAGCACAATGACGCATCGCGAGCAGCGCCATCGCCGTTGGTTCAAGCCATGAATGGGTCCCCAACACCCAAGGCCAACCGACGAGTTGAGTGTCATGACCAATGATTTCATTGCGCGCGATCTTTTCGCCGCCGCAATTCAGCAAGTAATCCATCCCTTTGTGATAGGCATCGCGACACCACGATTTTGCATCGTCGGGCCATTGTTTTTCAAAGCACCGCCAAGCGACGCAAGCAAGCGATGTCGGCCAGAAAGGCCCCTTGTCATCAAGCCAAACTGCGACCGAACCGTCATCAAGTTGGGCATCTAGCAGTCGTCGACA
This sequence comes from Novipirellula methanifontis, assembly GCF_052161655.1. Classification (GTDB taxonomy): domain Bacteria; phylum Planctomycetota; class Planctomycetia; order Pirellulales; family Pirellulaceae; genus Novipirellula. The sequence continues at coordinate 1,978,309 of NZ_CP197418.1, read as the reverse complement.
CGCGGTTGCTGCAGCCCCGCCTCGATCAAGAGCCATTGCGGCCAACGCGGCAAATGCGGTCGGCTCTGCGGCCGCCGGTTCACCCGCGATGTAACCCACGATCGGCTGGGAATCCAATCGCCTCGTCTGTTGTTCGATCCACTGCGCCGTGTTCACTTCCATGTCGTCGCCACGGGGTAGTTTGGGGGTAGGCCGTTGCATTCCGCAATCCTACGAAGCAAGCGATAGCATGACAATACGAACGTCGGCGAGTGGCTTGCTTTGAGCTCAAATCACGCAGTGTTCCGTTGGAAACTTGCGAAAAGCCTTACAGGAACTTTGCTAGCGGACCGCCTCTTGAGGCTCTCGCATCGACTTTGGCGGTGATTTCAGGATCTTCAATCAGCGGCGGCGCATGCCTTGGCTTGACCCGCGCATCGATGATTAGCGGCCCATCACAGCCCCAGTGCTTGTCGACGATCGATGCGCCAACGCCCGATACATCGACTGCTGGATTGCTACGAGTGAACGTGGTCCATAACCAGTTCGGAAGCGATGCGGCAGCAAACGAGCTGTCGTCGACCAAGGTCAGGATCATCAAATCCTTTCGCGAATCGCTTCGCTCGATCGCTTCAGCGAGCAGTTTAATCTCGTTGCGATTGGTTTCGCTCGAATACGAGGGCGATCGGATCGCCCAGACTCCCGGCATCACCAAGTGAGGCTGCGAAAACGGCTCTGGCAACACGACGTCACTAGGCCACACGCTGGTAAGTTCACGAACGGGATTACCTGTTGCAGCGATGACGAGTTTCGAACCTTGGTTTAGCCCGCTGCCGCTGTAGTCAAGCGTGTCGATGGTCGTTCGTGTTTGGAAGTGCAGGTCACGCCGCCAATCGACTCGCCTGAGAATGTGCTGAAAGAACGGTTCGATGTGATGGATATCAAGTTTGTCCGACGGATCATCGGTGATCCACAGATACTTGGCAAGCGAAAGTTGGCCATTGCCGAGGATCGCATTGGCCTGAGTCAACAGCTCTTGCGGCTCCGCACGCTCAAGGTACGGCATGTAACGTTCGCTGCCGATTGCCAGCAGCAACGGGTGAACTCCGGCCGCATCAACGGCGTGAACCGCTTTCACCCCCGGAATCACCGTAGGAATGATCGGATCGGTCAGTTCGTGAATCAATTGACCAAACGTGGTGTCTTCCTGAGGCGGTCGCCCCACCACAGTAAACGGCCAAATCGCATCTTTGCGGTGCCACACATGCTGGACATGCATCAGCGGAAACGGGTGCTCCAAGCTGTAGTATCCGAGATGATCTCCGAACGGACCTTCGGGTTTTGTTCGCGTTGGGTCGATCGTGCCTACGATTGCAAAGTCGGCATCGGCATAGACCGGTGCGTGGTTGCCTCGCACCATTCGCATCCGTCGCCCCGAGAGTGCACCGGCAAAAATCAACTCGGTCAATCCTTCGGGCAATGGCATCACCGCGGCGAGCGTCATCGCGGGTGAACCGCCGACCGTAATCGCCACTCGCAAAGGTTCGCTGCGATCGAGCGCCGCGCGATGATGAACTCCGATCCCGCGATGGATTTGATAATGCAATCCGATCTCTTGATCCGGTTCGTATTCGTTTCCTGAGAGCTGGATGCGGTACATGCCAAGATTGACCTTCATCAAATCTTTGGGCGAGCGAGGGTCCTCACTCAAAACTTGCGGCAACGTAACGAATGCACCGCCATCATCGGGCCAGCATTTCAGTTGCGGCAAATCGGTAACGTTGCATCGATTGGCCATCACCGCTCCCCCCGAAACCGCTTTGGGCAGTGTATGCATTGCGGTCCAAGGGACACCGGCATAACGCAGTGGTCGTTTGGGAAGTGCCGAGGGATCGAGTTTGATTTCGATCAAACGGCGGACGGATTCGAGAGTGTCGCGAAACAGATAGCGAGCTTGTTCAAGCGTGCCAAACAAATTGGACGCCATCGGAAAACGCGAACCAACCACATTCGAAAAAAGGAGTCCCGGTCCCCCCCGTGCGTAGACTCGGCGTTGGATCTCAGCCATCTCGAGGCAAGGATCGACCGGATCAGTGACTTCGATCAAACGCCCGTCACGACGCAAATCTTCAACAACGTCTTTGGTGCTACGGTGCTTCACAATTAGCTTTCAATGCGAGCAAGTGGAATCGGATGAATTGATCGAACGGATAAGATACGAGGAATCATGCCCAGCTAGGATAACCGTCGCAATGTCTTTAGACTAACACCCATTGATTGCGAGCTGTGACCGGCATCGCAACTCGCCGGCACATGGAATGTGCCGGCCTTCCATTGCCTTACAAACCCCTGAAATTCGATGCTTGAAAGTCTTCCCCTTCCTTCGCCCCACGTCAACCGACTCACCGATGCATCGGATGCGACCACCGACGTGCTGATCGTAGGAGTCTCGGCTAAGCAAGAGAGCTCAGCAACCTTGGATCGGCTAAACAAGGCGGGGGATGGTTGGATCGACCGTTTGCGGAATCGAAATACCATTTCATCCAAACGCGGCAAAGTCAACAAGTTGATCCCCGCGGTCTCGGATGCCCCACCCGTTGTGCTGCTAATAGGTACCGGCGACGACACGCGAAATAGTCGCGTTGCTGCTTTTGAAATCGCTGCCACTGCGATTCGTGCCATCAACAACAATTCCCTTGCACGTGTTGATATCGCACTTGGTGAGGATTTCGATCCGACGACCCACGATGCACTTGTTGCAGGTGCGATCAGTGCCTGTGAAAACTTGGCGATTTACCATTCCGATCCGAGCGTCCATGTTCCTGAGGCGATTCATTTTTCGGGGATTTCACAGGATGCGATTGATCGGGGCCAGATCATCGGACAAGCGATCATCCAAACACGGCGACTGGTCAACGAGCCCGCTGGTGTGATCTATCCTGAATCCTTCGCGGCACGAGCGAGTGAGGTCGCAGAAAAGTCAGGATTGAGCATCGAAGTCTGGGACGAGAAGAAACTCGAAGCCGAAGGTTGCCGAGCGATCCTTGCCGTGGGCGCGGGTTCCGCTCGTCCTCCAAGAATCGTCATCCTACGTCACCAAGGCGGTGGTGACGAAGCCCCGCTCGCAATCGTTGGCAAAGGGGTCACGTTTGACAGTGGCGGTTTGTCAATCAAACCAGGCGACGGGATGGTTGACATGAAATGCGATATGGCTGGGGCAGCGACGGTGCTTGGCGTGATGCAAGCGGTGGCGCAACTCGGTGTCAAACGAAACGTGATCGGCGTGTGTGGGTTGGCCGAGAACATGATCAGCGGCACAAGCTATAAACTGGGTGACGTGATCAAAACACGTAACGGCAAGACGATCGAGATCCTGAACACCGATGCCGAAGGACGCGTCGTGTTGGCCGATACCCTGGACGTTACCGTCGAGAACGCTCCGTCGAGTATCGTCGATCTTGCCACGTTGACGGGGGCATGCATGGTCGCACTTGGGATGGAAGTTGCTGGGTTGATGACCAACAATCAACCTCTTTGTGATGCAGTTTCCCAAGCGGCCAATGAAGAAGGCGAGCCGGTTTGGCAATTGCCGATGTTCGACCTTTATGACGAGAAGGTCAAAAGCAAGGTGGCTGATATCAAGAACGTGGGCGAGGGACGCTGGGGAGGCGCGATCACGGCGGCAAAGTTCCTCGAAAACTTCGTCGGCGACACCCCTTGGCTTCACATCGACATTGCGGGGCCCGCGTTTAACGATTCATCCAAACCGCATCGAGACGCCGGAGCCAGTGGTGTCATGGTTCGCACCTTGTTGAACTGGGTCCAATCGTAAGAAACGTACCATCTACCAGCGACTTGCACGCAGATCTCTAGTCATCCCGATTTGGGAAGACTAGTTTTCTGGGGAAGTCTAGGATTTCGCTGTACCCGGCCAGAATTTTTTCCACTTGTTTGCGACTGGCTTTTCAGCGGGTTCTTTCTCTTCGCTTGTAGCAGGCGTTTTGTTTTCAAGTTTTTCCGCAAGATCTCGGATCGATTGAGTGATCGCGGCCTTGGGAGCCTGAACAATCAAAGGAACGCCGTTGTTGCGAACTTCCACCATGGTGCGGTAGTCGTTGGGAAGCAACGCAAAAATATCGCGTCCAAGTGTCTCTTTGGCTTTCTTCAAGCTGATTTGACCTGAATCCAAGCCTGCGCGATTGACAATGATTTCCACCTTGTCATGCAGGTTGTCCATCTCTTCAAAACTCATCATCAAACGCACGACGTTCCGCAAACACGGCAAGTCGAGCTGCGTGACCAGGATGATTCGAGACGCACATTGCATCGCAGCAATGTCAACTTGGCTGTATGTTTTCGAAAGATCGATCACGAGGTGCGTGAACGAGGCCTTGAGTAGTCCGATCACTTTTCGGATACTATCGCCGTTGATCGATTCGGTGTCGTGAAGTTCGACAGGCCGAGGCAACAGGTACAATCCGCTGCTATGTTTTGTCAACGAACGCTTGAGCAGTTGGATGTCCAATCGAGCGATGTTTTGCACAACATCGGCGAGCGTGTAGTCCGGGATCGAATCTAAAAAGACGTCTGCATCCCCCAACGCAAGGTCGAGATCGACCAACGCGACGCTGTTTTGAGGATTCGAGGCTAGGACACAGCCTAGGTTTACCGCGGTACTTGTTGTTCCCACACCACCGGTAGCACCAGCGATGGCGAACACTTCACACGGGCGACTGCCTCCTTCGCTCGCACCGAACTTTTGATGGCTGATGCGATCCAGAGTGCTGCTGAGTTCTTCTTTGGTCAGCGGCAACGTCACAAACTCTTTCGCTCCTGCGCGAATTGTACGCAGAATCATATGACCATCGGTGCTTTCGCTGACGGCTAACAATGACGTATCGGGCGAGGAGGTTGCAAGACGCTGGATCAACTCGATTGCTTTGTCCGGATTGGCATCAAGCGCAACCACACCCACGTCGGGATTCGTTTGCTCCACCACATCAGGATAGAACTCATAGCGAGAGCAATCTGCTTCAAGCCACACCGTGTCCATCCCTACGAGCATCCCTTTAAGCTGATTGCGGGAGGTATCGTTTGGATCTACAAGGGCAATTCTTAGAACATTACTCATGACGACTTATCCACTGACATTAATTCAAAATGAATTTCGCATCGCGACTGAATTGTCGCTCTATCAATCATGCGAGGGTCTAACACGACCCTTGCATTGACGTCCATTTAGTTTTGAGGTGACATCACTGTCACGCCATCGCCGATGACGGTAGGAGTTGCACTTGGCACAATTGCTCCCTGTGGAATACTTGGGTTCCCCAAGATTTCTTGGTCGAATCCATTCGGATTGCCACCGAGGAATTGTCCACCGTACGCAGGGGCGGCACTAAAGCCTTGGACACCGTTGTAGCCATTAATCTCTTCGCCGCAGTTGTCACCCTTCATGTTTGGTACTTCCAGGAAGCCTCGAAGGTAGAACTCTTTGTCGTTAGGCGACATGGAATTCAAACCAGGGCCGCCGGTAGGGGCTTCACAGGGATCCATCGCAGCAACCACTTCCGGAGTCACCGTTACAAGCAATTCAATGTCGTTGCGACGTTCTTTGACGCGTCGAAAGAACGTTCCGATATAAGGCAGTTCGCCAAAGAACGGTGTCGCTTGACGGGTCGATTCTGTACGTGTCTGCAACAAACCGGCCAAGGCAAACGTCTGACCTGCCTGCAACTCGATTGCGGTTTCTACATAGCGATGCGTGAACGCGAACACTTGGGTCGAATCATTAATGATCGAACGCGACGCGTCGACCTCGCTCACTTCCGGACGAACTTCCAATCGAATGCGACCGGGACCTACCACGAAGGGCAGGAAGTCGACCGAAGTGCCGTACTCTTCATAGCGAACCGATACCGCACCGTTGCCCGAAGGAACAATGTAAGGAACTTTACCCCCGACGATGAAGCGAGCGGGCCGCCCATGAGTTGCGACCACGGTCGGTTCCGCAAGCAGTTTGACTAAGTCGTCTTGGCGAAGGGCTTTAATCAATGCTCGGAAGTCACCAGTCAAGACACTTGCGTTAGCTTGGTCTGTGGAATGAACAACACCGCCAGCGATTGTGCTCGCCGAGGCATTGATCAAGCCACCGGGAGCGTTCACAAACAGGTTACCCGAGTCAAGAATCGCCAAGTCGATACCAAGGTCACGGAATTTCGTACGCGAAATTTCCATAATCTTCGTATGCAACAGCACTTGCTGTACGCCAACGACCTTGATGTTGTTGACCACCGTTGAATAGAACTGCTCAACAATCGAAACGGCACGGTCAACGTCATCGACGCTGGTGACCGTTCCCGAAACAATGGCACTGTCGTTGATTGGCATGACCTTGAGCGATGCGAATGGAAGTTGGGAACTTAAGATCCCTTCGACTTCGCGTGCATCGGCAAGCACCGTGACGTCAACCGTGTAAAGTTTGTCGTTGGTGTCCCAGAGATTCAACTGAGTCGTTCCTGGCACCTTCGCGAAAATCTGAATTTGATTTTGCGAAACCGGTGTCGCTCCAATCACTTCCTCGTTATGCACTTGGAATTTTGGAATTCGATCTTCGAGTGTCAAAATTCGACTGCTTTTGACCAGCATCTCAAAACGTTCAACAGTCTGAGAAATACTGTGTGCTGCCATTGATTGGTTCGATGTCAACTGAACCGGCCCGTCTGCTTTTGCAGCAGACATGGGGGCAGTTAACACAAGGCCCATCATCAGCATCAGAGATGCGGTGGACTTGGTTGTCCAACAGTTCATTTCCATCGCGAAAGCATCCTTGCGAAGGCCTGGTGATTGGCGAAGCCAACTATGATTTTAGAAAGCATCTGTGCTTTGGACAATCAATTCAGGCAGTAACGAGTAACAAGTTCTCAGGTAAAGATTTTCAAACACGCTTTTAGAAAAGTCGAACGACTTTGGGTACCGCTTGCCCTCAGGTGCAACGACTTTTCTCTCATCATAGTTCTAGTAACTGGACGTCGACGTTGCACGTTCGCCGGAGGGCTCAAAGAACGGGCTGTCGGCTCCGTTGAGGTGACTGTAGTCGCCGGATCCTGCTGGCGGACGTTTGCCCGCAGCATTCCCGTCGGTGTGCGACGGATCCGATTGTGAAGTCGTTTCCGTTTCGGTCGCCTCTTGTCCGCTGCCGTCCGTAGCACCCGTGTCACTCATGACAACAGGAACTTCATTCGGAACGACCCAATACTTAATCATGCGGCCTTCGACCATCTTGATCATCTCGAATCCATCTTTGCGTTTTTTCGGTGCTGCGACAGGTACGGGGGTCACCGGCGGTGCAGCCACTGGCTCTCTCATTTCCTCGCGGCGAAGATCCTGGGCAGTTTGGTAATCTGCAAGCCACTTTAGGAAGGATTGAGCTGCTTTGCTCGGTCCTTCGTCGGATGTGGGTTCTTCGTAGTCGCCGGGGTTGCCAAGACTCAAACGTATTTTCCCAAGTTCGTTGGCGTAGGTCCAAGCGTCAACGTCGTCGCTGCGAATGGATAGTTGAATCGTACGAGCCGCAGTTAGTTTCGCATCCCCTTCAAGCCGATCGGTGTTGCCGTCGATCGCAAAAACGCGAACGCCGGTCAAAACCGTTTTGGTCATGGTGCGAGGAATCAATTCGCTTTTCGTAAAGAACGCCATCACATTGACGCGGTCTCCAGGTTGAACCAAGTTAGAAATGCTGTTCTCGGCATCCGCTCGCATCGCTACGACGCTGTACCCCTTGGGGGCCATTGCGGTATTAGTGTCCATTAATTTGACCGGCATGACTGCTTCGCCGGCATAAAACTTTTGCCTGGCGAATTTGCCGTCAAGCAATCCAAGGTCGCCCACGGCTCCCTCGGGAATACGATCGGCGGGCCACGCCTCAAGCCGAATTTTGTCAGCAGTGACTTGCTCGCCAATGTCAATCGCTTTCGCAGCGACAAAAATATCGACGGTAGGTGCAGCTTCGCCCGTGGTTCCGCGAGCCTGCATCCATTGGCTGATGCCAACGGCTGCAATGGTACCGCAAACGCAAGCTAGAAGCAGAATGAGTGATTTGTTTCGCATGGCTATTCAGACGTGCCTGAAAAGGAGCAGTCGTTCGTCAGAACGATTGTAGGATGTCGAATTCGGCTTAGCCCGTATGTTCCGACTCACATGGGTTTTCGGTTCAGCAGGAGCGATCGCTGCAACCGATACTAGAGGGCTAGTACGACCAGTGCATTTGGAAAAGTTGACGCAAACCACCTGGATTAACATTTGGTGATTTGTAACGGCTGTTTTTGCTTCATCGCGTGCCCGCGAAATCTTGATATTCTCGGACGCAATGCCCCTCGAAACGGCTTGCGAGCATTCCCCTAGTGGTCTGGAAAAAACAGGCAGCACTGCCCCTGGTGAAGTGGGCTTTCCTTAATAAATCAATCACAAAAAACCAAGGAAGCGCCAAATGCACTCCCTTGGTATTGGTTCATTTTTTCTTAGAGCAACATTCCAGCGATCGCGAAGTAGGCGATCGAGCCAATAGCCATTGGGATGCCATAAGGCAATAACTTCATTGTGGGTTTTCGCTCACGAGCAATCGCAGCCAGTTTGGAAGGGTCTCGAACCGTCTTCCATTCCTCAAGGATTTGTCGTGCCATTGCGTAATGCTTGAACCAGTTGCCGCTTGCCATGATCATGAAAGCTGCCATAACGCCGCCGACGATCGCGGTGTAAGCAAATGCCCAAAGGGTCACGATCGTGCCGAGCCAAGCGCCAACACCAGCGAGCAGCTTGACGTCACCTGCCCCCATGCCACCAACGTTGCGAAGAACCAGTAGCAACATCATGCCAACGAAGGTTCCTAGCAGACTATAACCCAATCCAGCAAATCCACCGGAGATCGTCCAGTAAACCCAACCGCTGATGATGAAGGGAAAGGTCAACCAGTTTGGCACCTTCAAAATTGCGCCGTCGATTACTGCTGCAACGACGAGTACAATCGTGACAAACCAGACGATCCAGTGGTCAACCACCGTGTGAAACAAAGTATCCATGTGTCTATCCCCGTAATATGTTTTGTGAGTAAGCTTTTTCGGTCGCGGTACAGAGCATGCAGAGCGTTGGGAGCCTGCTAGACGCTCGGGTGCGAAGCGATTGTTTCGTCAGCGAGGGCCAATCAACCAACTAAACATCGCGAACAGAAGCGTGACCAAACAGCAGGAAAGCTGCCAGGCATACGCGGCCGCATCGGCGGGAATCAGTGGGTAGTTCATCGGTTTTTAGCCTCCCGAATCATCGGGGTAGCGAACGAAATAAGGTTGTTTTGGGCTTAGACTTCGGGAGACATGGCCCTTGGAAATGTTACGAAAGCGTTGCGTAGCACTTGTTTTATCAACTGCAAAAATCGACGCAGCCGACACAGACCGCGAAATCGCGATCTGTGCCGGACAATGCGACGAATTGTTTGTTAGCCGAACGAATTCGGCAAACGACTAGGATCCACCGCCGGAGATGGCGTTGCCTACAGCTTCGAACTTGGTGTTCGCAGCGGTACCGATCGAGCCGACCGAAACCAAACAAACGACGATAATCAAAGCCAACATAACGGCGTACTCAACAGCTGTTGGTCCGTCTTCTTCTTTCAGGAAGTTTACGATACTGGTAGCGAAATTCTTCATGTCTCTCTCCTCGCGAGTGAGATGTGAATCATCGTTAACAGATGACTCACGACGATGCTAAAAATACGAACGTATTCGACGTGAATGCGTTCAATGCAAGGGCAGCCTCGTCTCCGACTTTCGTCTGACGTGCCTTGGTGCACCGAATGCCAAGAGATAAACTCTCGAGCAATCGATTTTCCGTGGCAACCTGGCAATCCTGAAGCAATACTTTCGATCGGAAACCGATCCAACGTATCACTCACGGACCCGTGGTTTTGCGCCCCGTCCTCTCGAACGGTTTGCCTTTGTCACGGAGCAAGGCCGACCAGATCTGATGACTTGCACACACATGCAAACCTTCGTCCTGGCAGCGAACCAACTTTGATTCGCTCACTCTTTACACTTTGAAAGTACGATACGATTCGTCCGAGTCAAAAAAGTCCGAACGCGGAAGCCATAACGATTGGATAAAATTGCCAATCGAAACGGTCGTGACGATAATACCGCTGAGTCCCCCCCGATTTGAGTCCTTGCGACTGCGAATCTCGCCTTTGAGGTGCTGATCCGTCGACTTGCAAATAGCTTGAACCTTGGATCGCAAACTGACCGTCCGTCGTTTGCGTAGGCGGATCGCTCGTTGCCTCTTTGTAAACACCAAGATTGCATTTCGGGGGTTCAACTTGCCTCAAGGACCGGCGACAATAGAGATGCAGCCAAGTTGCGGACGGAGCTTCATGCACGACGGTAAAGGTTGGAAGCTGCGGCCGGTGCTCCGCTGATAATGAATTAACTCCCACAAAGGTTCCAAGGTATGGACGAATCACAATCCCCCTCCCATGATTGGCGTGCACAGCTGAGCGGGCATGCCGGCGATCACAAAGAAACGTTGATTGCGATCAGCGACGCGTTTCTGGAAGAGGTGCCGCTTTTGATCAGCCGAATTCGCACGGCGTCACAAACAAAGGATATACGTACATTGCGAACCTCCGCTCATACGCTGAAGTCTTGTTTTCGCTATGTGGCAAGTGACGAGGACGTCGAAGCCGCCGCCGAGATGGAAAGGAATGCCGAATCACCTGAACTGATTAGCCAACAGCAAATCGATCATCTCGATGAATTAGCAAAGAAGTGGTGCCAACGCGTTGCCCAGCTGAAAGCCGAAACGGCAGAGTCCAACTAAACGGGCCCAGGGAATAAACGGGCCCAGGCAAGTTTCGGACTCGTAGAAACCAGGCAATACATCGCACGCAAAGAGATAGAGTTACAGTTATCGCGGTTGCACTGCGTTTGCGGTCACCAAGGTGTTGGATTGAATATCCAAAAATAGCTTGATCACTTCGGAGGCGGCCAGCAGGGTAGCCGACCAGATCGCCGACATGATTAATATAGGCACCGCTGTCAATAAGCCAGCGAACAGCCCCGCAACACCTTCTTGCGTCATTCCCAACACTGGAATCACTAAAGTGTAGATGACCGCCAGTCCCAGAATGAGACACGCTAAGCCAAAGTAAAGTTTTCGGATCAACTCTAACATTGGATAGCTGCGTTCCAGTGGCAGACTCGTATGCGATACCGTCTGAGTCGGTTCGGCCGACGTCGTGTACGGATTCATCGCCGGGGGTGTCGCATGCGGAGTGCCACCACCCCCCGCAGTCGCTGCGTTGGGGCTTGTAGAAGCAGATGCTCCTGATCCGCTAGACGTTGCGGCAAACTCGGGCCCAGTATCGATTTTCGCTGCATCAATTTTTACTGCGGCGGAATCGTTGTCCGATTCGATTGAAAGCTCGTCGGCAGCAAACTCGGGCACGTCGTTGCTGTCGGGTTCAGTATTCGCAGGAGCCAGTTTGGGAATTTCGATCGCGTCAGATTTGCTTCCTTCCATTACGATCTTGGGCGGAGTGGTCTGGGAACTTCCTCCCTTTGCGGTCACGATCGAGGGAGCCGGGGTCGCTTTTTTTGCCGAGCCGCTGAAATCGGGAATCTCGCCTTGCCACCGCGTCGGTGGTTGCTTGTCCCCTTTCACCACGGGAATGCCGCCTGCGTCTTGCGCCCCTGATTCCGAGCTGGCCGTCTTTGTCTGCGTGGTTTCCGGTGGAGCGACCACTTGGCAAGCCGTTTTGCATTTGGGGCATTTCACTTGACGCCCAATCGCTGCGGACTTGACTCGAAAACCTTGGCCGCACTTACAAACAACGGTGATAACTTCGGCGCTCATAATGACCTACTGAAAACGGGAATCACATTTCTAAATCTGCGGTTCCATTGTAGCCATTCACGCAGTCGCTTGCCGAAGCAACAACGCAACGCCGTCCCCAGTCAGGGGGCGTTCACATGTAAAATTTTGACATCGGTAGAGCGTTGGCTTTCCATCGATGACTTCGCGGCCTCGGTTCAATGAGGCGACGGGTCCGGATTCGGGAGCTTGGCCGATCACCCACGACAAAGTGGCGTGCGGTCGATAGTGGCCAAGAAATTGAGCACGCCATGCGGTCATCGTTTCGACGTCCGGGACTGCGAGCACCCATTGTTCATCGTCGTGCAACATTCGATCAAGCGAAGACAACAACGCTCCACACGCGGCGGCTTGCGTCTTCAGAATGGGCCCCGCCAATTTGAGTGTCCGCTCGGCTGCTACTCGATAGGCATCCACGCTCGTCAATCGCGACAGCTTCAACAGAGCCATCGACGCCGACGCATTTCCACTCACCAAACTGCCGTCATGCCAATCTTTGGTGCGTGTGATCAATTGCTCGGCATCATCGGCGGTGTAGAAAAATCCGCCGGCTTCGGAATCCTCGAAGTGCAAAATCATCACATCCGCTAACTTGCCTGCACGAGCGATCCAGCGGGCATGGCCGGTCGCTTCAAACAAGGCCACAAACGCTTCGGCCGTGTAAGCGTAATCATCCACGTACGCATCGAGATGCGATTGGCCTTGTCGATACGCATGATACAGACGCCCATTGTCGGACATCATCTGATCGAGCATAAAATTCGCCGACCGCTCAGCAATTTCGATGTACTCAGGACAATCCAACCCTCCGCCCGCGATGGCAAAAGCGCGAATCGCAAGGGCATTCCAGGCGGCCAGGATCTTGTCGTCACGCCCCGGGCGGACACGTTGAAGTCGCTCATTTCGCAAGCGTTCGCGATCAGTCGCCAACTCTGCTGCTAAATCGGGCACCGCCAATTCGACCGCCCACTCGGAAATCGGTTTTGGCAGGTTAGGATTGTTTTTCCCTTCAAAGTTTCCTGAGTCGGTGATGTCATAGATCTGACAAAAACGCGCACCGCGTTCGTGACCGAGCACTGCGATGACTTCGTCTGGCGTCCAAACGTAATACTTCCCTTCGACTCCTTCGCTATCGGCATCCTCGCTGCAGTGGAATCCGCCCGATGGATCGCACATCTCGCGAGCGAGATAATCGAGAATATCTTTGGCGACGATTGCGTGACGATCATGCCCGGTCACTTGGAACGCTCGCACGTACACTTCGGCGAGCAGTGCGTTGTCGTATAACATTTTCTCGAAGTGCGGAACCAACCACTTTGCATCGACGCTGTAGCGTGCAAAACCGCCACCGATGTGGTCGCGGATTCCGCCGGCGGCCATTGCATCGAGTGTTAACTCCGCTGCGTCCACGAGTTCTTTGTCCCCGCTGGTGTGGCCGCGTCGCAGCAACAGATCGAGGTCAGTGGCATGCGGAAACTTTGGCGCCGAACCGAATCCGCCTCGTTCTCGATCGAGCACTTCGAGCAAATGGCTCGTTGCATCGCGAATCACAGATTCCTCGGGCAGAGATGCTGAGGGCTCGCTCACACCGAGGGCTAATTGTCCGAGCGACGATGTGATTTGAGCTGCATGTTCTTCGACTTCGCTGCGACGGTTCAGCCAGGCGTCAGCTATCGCGTCGAGGATTTGCGAAAAACCCGGCATGCCCCGCTGCGCCGTAGGAGGCCAATACGTGCCGGCATAAAAAGGTTGTTTCGCGTGATTGAGAAACACACTCATGGGCCAACCGCCGCGGCCGGTCATCAGCTGCAGCGAGTTCATGTAGATTTGATCGATGTCGGGGCGTTCTTCGCGATCGACTTTGATCGAAACAAAATATTTGTTCAGAAATTCAGCGATCGCGGCGTTCTCAAAGCTCTCGTGTTCCATCACGTGGCACCAATGGCATGCCGCGTAGCCGACCGACAAGAACACCGGCAGATCTGCCTGGCGTGCTTTCTCGAATGCTTCCTCGCCCCACGGATACCACTCTACCGGATTGTTCTGGTGCTGAAGCAAATAGGGGCTTAACGATGTGGAGAGATGATTCACGATTGGTGCACCCTAACTTAAATTCAAACCGCTGGAACAAGAAGAATTGTCTTGATTTTAGCGATTCCAAACGCATTAAGTGAGCACTGCGACTGTATTAAACGTCGGTAACCGAGCGGGACGGTTTGCGAGTCCCTTCGTCGGATGGACGAAAATGGGGTCGCGGCACCGTAGGATGCCCAGCACTGCTGGTTGCTTGTGCCGACATCTCGGCTCGTTGCATTGGGCTTTTGGCTGCCGCATCCAAATCACCCAGGTATTCTTCACGCACCTTCGGGTGTTCCTTGACCTCATCGGGGCTTCCGTCGATCAACACTTGACCTTGGTAGATCACGTAGCAGCGATCGACCGTGCCAAGAATTTCGCGGGCAGCGTGATCGGTGATCAGGACGCTGATCCCACCGTCGCGCAGTTGCTTGATCACACTTTGAATCGACTGGACGGTGACCGGATCGATCCCAGCAAACGGTTCATCGAGCATCACGATCTTTGGATCGGATACCAGGCACCGGGCGATTTCCAAACGACGTCGCTCACCACCACTGAGCCCCGCTGCTCGACTTTTGCGAATATGAGTGATGTTGAATTCTTCGAGCAATTGCTGCGTGCGGTGCTTTCGTGCCGAGCGATCCATGCCCAACAATTCGAGCAGCGCAGAAATATTCTGCTCGACGGTCAATTTCTTGAACACGCTCGGTTCTTGTGGCAAGTATCCCATGTGCCCGTCACGCGCCCGCCGGAACATCGGCCAATCGGTGACGTCGGTCCCGTCCAGGAAAACGCTGCCGCGGTCGGGTTCAACCATTCCACAGATCATACGGAAGCTGGTCGATTTGCCTGCCCCGTTAGGACCAAGCAGGCCAACGATTTCAGCCTTATCGACGTGCAGGTTCACTCCGTCAACGACGCGGCGGCGACCATAGGTTTTCTGCAAATCGAACGCTTGCAGAATCGGTCGATCTTCGGAATTCGCATCCATGCTATTTCTGCTTTTAAGTAAAGGACGTGCGGAGAGTCTGAAACTAGCGGATCAACTTCATTCGCCGGAAATTAGGAGTAAACGGAACCGGGGAGTTCCACGAATGAGGCCAAAACACCATTAAGGCTTTGCCTACTAACAGGTCACGGGGAACGTAATCGGCTCGTGCCCAAGCATCCGCTTCGGCGGTCATTCCCGGTCGCAACTTCGTGCCCGCCCAGCAGCGAGCATCCAAACTTTCGGGACTATTGTCACCCATCGGAAAGAATTGATCTTCCTCGAGATTGAAGCTCACACTGCGTCGAGTCTGCCAACCCTCGAAATCGGACCACAATTCAGGCTCGGCCATCATCTGTTGAAATTCACCCATCAGCCGCCGCATTAGTTCCTGGTTGTGAAAACTGAAGCGGCCGTTGGTCATGTCTCCCAACTCTTCGATGTCGTAATCGTACATGCCAGCGTCCGCCGACTTGGTGGCGATGTAATATTTGTCACGATCGATGCGTAGTTGATGGATCGTGCTTGTTCCGCCGCGAACGCCGACGCCGGCCGGAGACGCATCGAGCGGCGTTCCAGCGTCAACGTAGTACGGATGATTCTCGGCGTCCGATAGGAATTTACGAGCATCGTATGTCGTGGGAGCATCAAACTCGACAACCGAATCATCAACCCAGAGCACGATTTGATCGTCACAGTTACTCATTCGCACACGGTGTCGTGAACCCGCAGTTACCGACGTTTGGGCGGTAGGGTGAATGTTTGTTTTATCGCCGTCGGCACTAAATGCACGCGAGTCGTCATCGCCGATGCTCAGAGCTGCAACACCGGTGGTTAAATCGATGGCACAGCGATAAGGGATTCCCGATTCGACGAGCTCGAAGACAACCTCTTTGCTTTCTGCCGACGTCTCCACATCGGCCTCGAATATCAGATCGCCAACCCAGTGCACGCCATCGCGTGACAAGTCGCTCGAACCGTAGGAGGCTCGCCCCTGAAACTGGTTAGGCCCCTCGCTTGATTTGTACGAGGGGCTAAACGTTCCCGCCGAATAGCCTCCGTTTAACATACGCGAGATTCGTGAAAACCAGCTGGACCGAGTTGGCAGCAAGGTGGGACGCTCGTCATACACACGATCCGCATTGACGGTGACATAAGAACCGTAGGCGTAGAAGTCGGTGATCAAGCGGCTGGAATACGGATCGACGTCGGCCAATGAGAGGCCTTTTCCCGCACGATCCCATTGCTGTTCGTCGGGCCAGCGATGGTAGTATCGCAACCAATGCGTTCGTGCAGGTGCTTCCGGGGAAAGTGAAGCGGTGAGTCCCTCGGCGTTGCGAGCAACATTCCACGAATCCGTCGGTGGCGAGGTTGCTTTGTCGGTCCACGGTTGCCAACGACTTGGATAATTCGCCGCAATCAATTCAGGCGATTGAAACGCCGTGTCGTAAACGAGTTGGCTCATCGCCAGCAGTTTGTCGGCAGGTTTGCGAATGATCTCATCAGCACCGCCCTCATCCTCCACCGGACGACGATAAACATCACCGTGATGGATTCTCAGCGTCTCGCCTGGCAAACCGACTAAACGCTTGATGTAGTTTTGCTTTGGGTTCCCCGGAAACTTAAAGACGATCACATCCCAACGCTCGGGCTCACTGAGCGTGTAGGCGAACTTGCTGACCAAGATTCGGTCGCCATTGAACGTTTCGTCATCCGAGTTGCCTTCTAGATCCATCGGATTTACGTGCCGGCAATTCGGGCAGATCCCGGCAACGACCACTTCATCGGTCGAGGCACCGCGGCGTTCCAAACTAGCACCGACTTGGAACAAATTCCCGCAGCGGTCACAGGTCAGGTCTTTATGAGCCCCCATCAAAGTGGGAGCCATCGAGCCGGTGGGAATCACGAAGGCTTCGGCTAAAAAGGCACGGAATAGTAGCGCCAAGATAAACGCGACCACAAACGCCTCGACCGTTTCTCGTTGGCCGGACATGCGAAAGGTTTCAGCACGGACTTCCGCCGGATCGCGATTTTCCACTTTGGCGGCGGATTCGTTTCCAGAAGATGGGTCTTTCTTGTTTTTTCGATTCATCAATGTTTTACAACGGAGTGTCACAACGAGATCACAAATGCGTCCGCCCATTGTGGAAAATTGCTTGGCTTCGGCATAGTAGCGGTTTTACGAGAGCTGCGGAACTTCGATTTCATTCGTTCTGAGACCTGCGATTCTTGGCAGCACCTAGCCGAATTTTGGGTGTCAGTCCAAATTTCGACCCCTTAAAGACCGTGTTTTGGCTGCTTTGCTAGCTCCCGTGATAGGGTCCCAGCCTTAGTCGAGCACTCCCCATTGGGGGATGCATGAGGCTCACTGTTCTGGTTGCTGCGATTCACAATGCACAAAAACGGCAATTGCTCTAGAATAACGACGCGAACTCAGTTCCCCGCTAATCAATCGTTTTCCGGAGATCCGCATGCGTTTCCGCATGAATTCAACTTCAGCCAGCCTCGGTCTGAGGTCTGTTTTGACATCGGTGGCGATTATTCTATTGTCACCAAGCCTCGGATGGGGGGGGTCGGGCGATGAGCCGTCGCAAAATTCCGGGTCGGATTCAGCAGAATCTTCCGTCAATCAATTGATAGATAAATTGGGCAGCGAAAGTTACGCGACTCGGGTTCGAGCACGCGAAGCGTTGGCCCATTTGGGATTGCAAGCTTTCGACGAACTGCATCTTGCTCAGTATCATCCGGACAGCGAAATTGCGATGACTGCCCGTCATCTGGTCAGCAGTTTATTGGTCAGTTGGTCCAAACCAAGTGACTCTGACGAAGTACGCGAAATTCTGCACGAATACGGTGCTCAGAGTGTCGAAGAACGGCAGAGCCGGATTGAGCGTTTGTCCGAATTGCCCGATCGTGAGGGACTTGGTGCATTGGTCCGGCTTACGCGATTTGAAACATCGCTTGATCTTAGTCGTATCGCGGCGCTGGCAGTGATGCAGCAAAAGTCGGCGGAAGAAGTCGATCAACGAAAACAACATGCAGAACAAATTCACGAGGGGCTCAGCAGCTGTGATCGAGCCGCAGCGACTTGGTTGGATGCCTATGCCAACGATCTGCAAAACGGAACATATGATGCAGAGCAGTGGACGGAACTTGTTAGCGAACAACGACGCCAATTAGATACCGCGTCAGCTCAACAAACGACACGTGATTCGGTGTTAGAGTTGGTTCGCGTCTGCGTTCGTCATGCTTGGTTGAATGACAAATTCGATGATGCACTTGCTCTAGCCAAAGCGAACTTGGATCTGATTCCACCGACGACTCGAGACCTGACGCACGCATGCAGTTGGGCGATTGAGAACGGTTTGTATCCAATTGTGCTCGAACTGCAAAAACAGCATCTACAAATGTTCAATGCGCAACCCATGTTGCTGTATTCAGCCGCCGAGGCGATCAGAGCGGATGGAGATTTAGAGCAAGCAGAGCGGTTAGCCGAACGGGCCATTCAGATTCGTCCTTTCCCAAGTGACGAAACCGAACGTGAAAAAATGTCGCCTAACGATCTCGAAGAAACGGCCCAAACGCACCGTGAAATCGCACAAGAACTGCAGCAACGTGGATTATACGAGTGGGCCGAACGCGAGTATCGAGCGATTATCGACAACCTCGAAATGGATGCGTCGCCCTCGGTGAGCGCTCGTGATCGACTTGCCACAATGCTTGGCGATTTGGAACGACATCAAGAGGTGGTCGATCTGTTGACGCCGCTGATCGATCGGATTGAAAGTGACGATCAGCTTAAAAATCGTTTGAACGCATTGCGATTCACCTACGACGAAATGCGAAGCAACATCCAGTGGCACTCGGGGTTGCAAAAGATCGAGCAAGGAGACATCGAGTCGGCAAAACCTTTTCTTGCCAAGGCGTTTCGGTTGAGGCCTGAAAACATTGACATTTTGATTTCAATGTATCGGCTCGATCAAAACGATCCCGTTTGGACAGAAATGGTTGACGCTCTGCTTGCTCAAAACATTCAGCGCGCGAAACAAGAAATTGCAAGTATCGAAGTGATGATGAAACAACAAGCGAGGTTTCAACCACGTGGTTACGAACTCGCTCAGGCTCTCAACCAATACGCGTGGTTGGTTAGCAATACCAAAGGCGACTACGATCAAGCACTCCGCTACAGTCTGAAGTCAATTGAACTGCTGCCGAACGATTCTGCACTACTTGATACATGTGCACGTTGCTATTTCGCCACCGGTGACTTGAAGAACGCCGTGGCGACTCAACGAAAAGCGATCCGGTTGACGCCACACTCGCCACCGATGCTCCGCCAGCTCGAAGAGTTCCAAGCGAAGCTCGAATCGGCAAACTAGTCGGCAATCCACGACGGTTGGATCCGCGTTTCGGACTTGTTTCTCAGTGGTCGTCATTCCCTCACGCTGCGATCTTTCGCTACAACCGTCACAACTGACGAGGTTTTCTGGTCACAATGGTGGGGTTCGCTGGGGGCGAACGAATCGTGACGTAGGTTTGGTGTGGTTTATCTCCGAATCACCCCAAATCTATTGTTTGTTGGAAGTTTGACTATGAGGAAATCGTCACGGCGCAAATCGGACCCCCATGCGACCAAGACGCCACGGCGTCATGACGCGTTTTACCTACTCGTTGGGTTTACGTTGATTTGTCTAGGAACGTTACTTGGATTGTCCGCGGGACTTCCAAAATGCCATCGTGCCTTTGCGATGAAGTCATTTGCGCGAACGATGGATATCACGCAATTGCAATCCGAAGGGCTCGGCGACAATGCGTTCGTCCACCTAACCAACGTCGATTTTGATCGCCCCCCACAGACGAGTCCACTCGAACAAGTCACCTCGTCCGTGGCCAAACTCGCAAACCCAGCGGAATTGGGAAGTGATCCTGAATTGATTCGCGGCAAAATTGAGGCGATGAAACAGGACATCGCTGGCACGCTTCAACAGGCACCCATTGGGTCCCTTCTTGAAGAATCACTTCGTGGCATAGCTTTGTTTTCCAAAGACACGGGCAGAACACAGGGAGCTCCGGTTGTAACGTTGGCTCGAAACAGTTCCATCGTGAAATCCGCGAGAGAGCAAATCGATAGGTTCAACGAAGTTCGCGGATATCTCTGTCTCGATACGAGCGCCGCAGAAGTTGGGATGATTAAAACACTCACCGCTCCAGACGCAATGGACCGGGGAACAACGCAGTGGTTAGCAGCTATCAAACAAGCGGGAAAATCCAACGAAAACGCCGTAACCACGTATCGAATCGAACCCCTCGAAACGCCTCCGACTAAAGCGATGTCGGTGGCGATACTGGCGGCATCCTTAGGGATGTTCTCGCTGGGATTGGTCCTTTGCGGATCTTGTTCACTTTCGATTTGGACATGGTTGTTTCTACCGGCCCCATCGATGTTCAGCCTGCTTGGTATTCCGCTGCGACGAGGACGTGGCGGAAGCAAAATGCGTTTCGCCTACTCGTTCGTCGGAGTCAGCTTGTTGATGGTCGGTGGCTACGAAATTTATTTACTGGGTGGCTTCGGGCAACCTGAAAGTAACTCGCTACACCATTCGCTCGGCTTTCTAATATTCGCGACAGGCTTTGCGGCTGTGCTTGGCACCATCGCAAATGCACGTACGCCGAAACCCGAAGCGATTCCCACGGTTGCGATGCCAAAGCCAACAGAAAACTCGCCGAGCGCCATCTTGCGTTACAATGCGGATCCGATTGAAGACGAACCGACGGCGTCAAAGGCGGAACTCGGTAGCGAGAAGCCACGTATAAAAACCTACCAGGATCCTGTGCTAATGGCTGCGATGGACGACAATTGCAGCAGTCTGACGATGCAGTACATTGACCGACTCTCCGAACTTGGATTTTCGAATCCCGCCTTCGTTCGCTTGCAATCCTCTCAGTCGCTGCCTTCGATTGGTCTGCTGTTGGGATGCAATCACACGGTGTTAGCCGAAGTCACTGACAATACTGTCAATCCGACCATTCGGATGACGAGTATCTTGCACGATGGTCTGCCGATCATTACGGTTTCGGAAACGGTCGCCAAAAGTGATCAAGCCAAGTTTGCAACAACGGGCGTCTATCAATCGGCACCTCATCAGCCATTGAAAGCGATGTTGGCAAAGCATTTGCAACAAGCTATTCGAATGTCCGAAAAACGCGACAGCAACATTGTCACGATCGATCGTGATGAAAAGTACGAAGTCTGCTTATTGAGTCGTCGTGCCTTCGCCGATGTGCGGTCGCAATACGAAGAGTCGAACATCGCAGTCGGACCGGCGTCTTACGAAAGGTTCGCCTTCCCACCTCAGCCGATCGAAGAGCTTACCGTCACTAGTTGAGTAAGTCGCTAAATACAACTCAGCAAAACAGCAATGGTTTTCAACCGCGCGGCGCGAACCGCTTGGTTGTAAACACTCGCTATGGATCAATCGTCGGCAATTGACGTGCTATATAGCGTGGCACCAGCATGATGACGCGATCGCTGACCGCGTCGTGCGTTATGCGAAATCCTTGCTCACCGCGGCCAGCCATCGCCGTAGAGACCTTTTGCATATAGGTGTCACGTTGATCGCCCACCGGTTCTGACCACACGACGAGTAGCAATCGGTCGTAGGTCGCTTCGGTGCCAACCCACAAGTGATGTTCGTCGACGCGACGCACTTGCATTTCAAACGGTTGTAATGCGGTGTTCAACATTGCACCCGCATCGTCATTGACATAGGGCATCACAAGTTGCTCGGGAGACAAACGCCGCCGATTGGCATCAAACCAATTCACAAGGCAGGTTGCCTGGTTTTTTCGTGATACTCGCCGCAAAAGTTCAGCGATGGTGATCGGTGCATCCAATGCCGGTCCCGAGTCTCCTCCCGTCAGCACAGGCCACGGTCCTGTGACCGATCCCGCAGGATGAGCCCAGCGGTTCAGAAATGTGTCGTCAAGCTTTCCTTCGAGACCACGCATTCGCCGCAGAGATTCAAAAGCAAGCACTGCGAGCTGTTGTTCTCCCAGTGATTTGCCAATTTTCACGGTTCCAGGATCCGCCTCTGCATCGTTTTGCAAGAATTTTCCCAGTACCGAGATCGCCGAAGCACGATCGTCCCCGAAATCTTCGACATCGAAAATAGATTCGACGCGTTTCGCAAATCCTTCTTCATCCATCGTCAACATCGCGTACGACGATTCGAGTCTGAGATTGGCTCCGATCGATTCAGCAAGCTGTTCGAGGTGCTCTTGAGCGGACAGAAATCCACGAGGCGTCGGCACTCGTTGGCGTAGGCTTGTTTCCGTCAAATCCAATGTCATCCAATCCATTTGGACTGGGACCCCTGAGAGTTGGCTAAACAACAACACCAAATCGCTGAGCGGATAGCCTTTTGAGTTCAAAGCGAATTTCAACGCCAAGGCTCGATTCATATCGATCGCAGGAGGCGGTGTCGCGATCATCATCGGATCGAGTGTTTCTTCGGCAGCAGCTTCCACTTTCATTTTGTCGAGCGTCGGCGGCGTGGCAATTGTCGGCTTCGTCTCGTTCGCCTCGCGTCCAAGATCCAACAACACCGTGAATTTACGCAATTCAGCTGGGATCTCATCGAGCTTTGACCTCCCGTCGTCAGCGACGGGGGCAACGGCATCTCGATCCGGTTTCCCAATCGGTCCCAAAGGATCGATGGGAAGCAAATCAGCGGGGATCTCAGGCGAAGTCTTCTCTTTATTCGACGTCACCATCGCAACTTCGGGTATCGTCGGTTGCTCTTGGTCGACATTATTTTTGGGGTCGGCGGCGTCTTCCTCGTCGTGACTTCCCAGCGGCGCATCCGAGACATTTTGCTTCGATTCAACATCCGTTGAGTCGGGTGGCAGGTCCGGGGGCTCAGGAACGATCACTTCAGCAGGGACAACTTCCGTGGCTAGAAGTTCTGGCGGTTGTGTTGCTTCCGCTACTTCGGTGCCTGTGTCACCTCGGCTCCAAGTCCGTACAAACCAAGCGAACACAACGATTGCAATCAGTAGCGTGGCGATCGATACCGCCACGATCATTCCGACTTGACGACTCTTTCGCGTGCGATCGCTTTGCCAACCCTCTGGCGACATTGGCATCGCCGAGTCAGCAAACTGTGACGGAGGAATCGAATCCGATCCGGAAAACGATTCTGCAGAGGATTGTGTCGATTCGGGAAACGGATCCGAATCCATCCCCCCCGCAGAAATGGCATCACGCGTGATCGTCTCGCTATCGACATTGTCGGTCCCCAGAGCGACTCGTTCTGGGGCCGTCGGCAGCGAGTCAGGGACGTTCGACTCGGAATCGCTCTGGATTTCCACCATTGATCCGCATTTCGGACATGCGGAAATCGTCCCCAGCAGTGACGCGTCGGTCACCCGCAAGCGACTTGAACAGGTCAAGCACTGGACTGCAAAAGGTTGAAAAGCCAATCGACCACTTCCAAAGAATCACGTTTCCAACGTCAGACGCTGGTTCCAAGTCTCGTCCGGGAACCGATGCGAGTTCATTTTCGAACGATCTCCCTCTGTTTTATCATGATCATTTTCCAGAGAACAACCAACCGTAATCGAACGATCGCGGATCAGTTATCTCGGTTTGATCACAGGTCACCCTTACGAAACCGCAAATCGGTGTATTCCCCATCCCATTTTGCTGAATTTTACGCCCCCGTGTTTTACGGCCCCGTGTTTTACGCCCCCTCTGCCACTTGCGGGCCTTCGTTTCCACCTGTCATTCCTCCCGTCCCCCCACTCCTGCCTACATCTTCGCTGGCGTACGAGCGTGGGGGGGTAGGGGGCATGCGGTGTTTGGACGAAAGATGGAAATAGTGTCAAAACCCTCGAGTTCCGTCCGGTTTACTGGTTGCCTGGCTCTGCCTGGGAGCGAATGGTCAATCTCCAATTAATGCCATTTGTTGAGCCTCTAACGCGGTCGGCGGTTCAACCTTGGCAGCCAGTTTCTGAACAACGCTCTCGGGAAGCGAGTTGGTCCGCTGCCGATTCTGCTCCCGCAATCGACGCGTCGACGGTTCCAAATAGACCAGCTGCATTGGTGCGTTGTAGTCCGTGAACAAACCGGTCCAACGTGCGAGGGTTTGTCGAATCAAGTTGGTCGCATTCATTGCGAACGACACTCCCGCCCGCGAGTGCTCGCGGCATCGATCTGTCGCCGACTGGATCACTCGTCTTTGATCGTCCGTGGGATCGAATTTAATTTCCTCGCGAATTTCATCCAGCAATACGACAGGCAGATTGGAGCGCTGCTTCGCAAGCTAGGTATCCTTGCCGCTGGCAGGCAGGCCACACATCATTGTCACCGTACAAGTGAAGTCTTCGTGAGGAACGTAATGCAGATTCGGTTCTGCCTTGCCCAGGGCTGTGCCTCAGCCCGTGCGATCTTTTCTGCGTGGCTCAGTCGTGTCAGTTGCAACAAGTTCATTTTCGCATATTTTGATCTCGTTTCTAGGCGGAATTTTGGGAGCGAGAAAAGTATGCCATGTACGTTCTCAAGCTTCTCTCGCTTTATTGCTTCTTCTTGCGTGAAGTGGTTCTCCGTTTCTTCCAGACTCTTCGTGCGCATTTGCGGTTGAGCCGGAGCAGTTGCTTCAGTCGTGTGTCGATCGTGACCACCGTCCCTCGGCTGTTCTCTGCATAAACGAATGGCAGGCAGACGCCGACGACCTTGAGCGGCTCACCAGCGTCTTGGGGGCATGTATCGGAATCGAACAAGTTGCCGGTGAAACGTCGGCTCTGGTCTTATATGCTAAATTAGATGTATTGCACTGCGTAAGTGACATCAATCGTCTTGGTCAGGTTCGCTTCTTTCGTGAGTCATTCTTCATCGATGACTCTGCATCATGACTGACTCGGGCCTCCGGCAATCGTCCGTGGATGGATGCATGCGCGGTATCGAGTTGTGCGAGGAGATGACTGAAACCGATTGGATGTGCCACGGTCATTGCGGGAAGAACGTTTGTCTACCCAGGATTCCCCGCCACCCAATCACCTCGGGCCCGATGAACTCGGCCGAATGCCGGTTGTGCACGATGGCGAGTGCGGTCACCGCGTGGTGTTGGAAAATCGATTCGTTTTGCGTGCTACGGACTTGCTCGCGATAAGTCATTTCGATTTGGGTAACGATTAATCCGATAATCCGATAGAACGGCGTTCGACTCTTCGGAGGCAGTCTGTACGGGTTACAATGAAACCAAAACGAAACTTACTCATTTTGCGTTGCAGCAAAATTGAAATCTCACTCATCTTTTAGAAGTTATTCGGCCTATGACTGTTAACGGTCTATATTCATAGCGGGCGCGAAGTTTGACATGGATTGTTTTGGGGCCGGGGATTCATTTTTTTATAAAAATGTTGGCACGGGACGCTTTTGAGACTCGGAGCTTTGAGTACACAAATGCAGCATATAAGAATTGAATATACCGAGAACATCATCTCTCGAACCATCGAGGGAACATGGCAGGAAATGTCATTCGTGGTGCGAGTGGATAATCTGTCTTATCAGAAGAATGTGTCGGTCCACTGGTGCGGTGAGGAAGGTGCGTGGCATGTCGATGAAGCGAGCTATCGTTGTACGTTGCCAGATGGAAGCGAGTTGTGGTACGCCAATGTACGTCGCCCGTTGACGTCGGAGCATTCTCTGCCGGGGAACATTCGTTACTCGGTGAGTTACGAGTGTGCGGGGCGAACGTTCTGGGACAACAATCATGGCCTGGATTATAAGGTTGATGCTGATTCGGGCGTGATCGTTTATCGTGATGTGCCGGTTCAGCATTTGTTTCATGATCCGGTTTTGCAGGGAGGCAAGGTCTCACTGTCCGTTGACTCTGCAGTGCGGTCTTCCCTGAACGCTAAGAGTGTACGGATTCACTGGTCAACCGATAAGTGGAAGACGAGTCAGGTGACGCGTTGTTTCAAACGACCAAATCACTGGGACTTGGTTCGCGGTAGTGTCGCGCGGAACCCTAACCGATACGGCTGGGAGATCTGGACGGGGCGCCTGCCGATTCAACATTCGTATCGTGTAGAATATGCGATTGAATCGGAGACGGATCAGGGAATCGTCTGGGATAACTGCAATGGTGCGAATTACCAGTCGCGACGAAGCACGCTTCGTGTGCTGACGCTGAATCTGCATTGTTATCAGGAGAGTAATCAGGAAGCAAAGTTCCAGCAGATTGCTCAGGCCATTCAGGATTTTCAAATTGATCTGGTGTGTCTACAGGAGGTTGCTGAGAACTGGAATGAGGGGAACGGCGACTGGGCTTCCAATGCAGCACGGCTGATCAATTCGTTTCTGCCGTTTCAGTATCACTTGCACACCGATTATTCGCATCTAGGATTTGATCGTTATCGCGAAGGCGTTGCTATTCTGAGTCGGCATGAATTTTCGACCACGGATTCGGGGTACGTATCGGAAAGTCAGGATGTTTTTGACATTCATGCACGACGCGTCGTTATGGCGCAGGTGCATATTCCGTATTTCGGGCCCGTGAATCTGTTTAGTGCTCATCTGAGTTGGCCAGAGGATGGTTTCTACACGCAGTTTGATCGTACGCGTCAATGGGCAGATGAACGTCACAACGAGAATGTGACGGCCACTCTGATTTGCGGTGATTTCAATATCAAGGCGGGTTCCGAGGCTTATTGCCACATCGTGAATACCAGCGAGTATGAGGATCAGTATCTCAAGACGGTAAATCGACCGGCGTTTGACCAGGTTTACTGCGAATGCGTTCAGGATATTGGTGGTGCGATCGGGCATGATGGCCGGATCGATTACATCTTTTTAAAGAAGGGCTCTCGGGTGCAATCTCTCAATGGCCTGGAACTGTTCACCGACCATTCCTACGGACGTGTTTCGGATCACACGGGTTACTACGTAGAATTTGAACTTACATAACATCATTGAGAAATAGAAGAATTTATGAGTTCATATTTTGCAGAACGATATGCAAGACCGGTCCATGCGAGGCTAGAGGTCCCGTTTGAACGCAGGAACGATTTCAATGATCTGTTTTACCTGCGGCGCGGAACGCTGATATTTGATGTGGACTGGGGGGTAGACCTCAATATCAAGGTGGTCGTCAAGGTCTTTCACGAGGACGGCAGTCATGAGCAGTATATTGTTCATACTGATCCAATCAACGTGCATGGGAATAAACATCAACGCATCACGCGTGATATTTTCATTCACATGCAGTCGATGCATCAGGGGCGCGTTACCTGCGTAAAGTTCTCCTATATTTTGCATCACGAGTTCAGGTCGATTCCATCGGAATTTGAATACATCTTTATGGATGGCCCGCATGTCGAATTGCAGGGTGAGCAGAACCGTGCCGTTTCGCCACAATGGAAGACACGCAACGAATACCACACGGTCGAACTGAATGATCATATTTTGCAGAATGATGTGGACTGGATTAACCACAACTATCAGTCACTGAACCTGATTCCCAAGTTCACAAAGGGCCAGACGTATCATCCATATCACCCCAAACGTTTTATTCACGATCACATTGATAAGGTGATCTGGAAGAAGCAGGCGGATCCGGCGGGGCTGCATGCGATCAAGGTGTGTGTCGACTGCATTGATGACAAGGATTTTTGCAATCACCTGCTTTACGCTCATCAATGCGGGGTCTTGGTGCAGGTCATCGTGGATTGGCGCAAGATGACGCTGACCAACAGCAAGAATTACCTCAAGTTGAAGCGGTCCGGCATTGAACTGCTGGGCGAAGTCTGCACCACGAGCGATCCGCTGGCGGAAGTCGCCACGGACATGCATAACAAGTTCATCATTTTTGATGATGAGGACTGTATCATCGGCTCGTTCAACATCACTTTTGATCAGTGGGGAGCCAACTGGGAGTCGGGAATGACATTCCACTCCAAGGGAATGTGCCGTCTGCTAGACAACATCTTTCAGTCCATCCGCGGGGGAGTGATTCAACGTTACGGAGTCGATCCGCGCAGCCCATTCAATCTTTACTACACCTTCGGACGTACAGCCATGCTCAATGGCAAGTACTATCGTCCGCATCACGCGATTTTTTCGGAAATCAACCGAGCGCAACATTCGATCGATCTCTGTTTGTTTCTGATCGGTGAATTGCGAGGTGAACATGGCGAAAGTGTGGTGGATGCCCTGATTCATGCGCATCATCGCGGTGTGAAAGTGCGTGCGATCTTCAATGGACATTTGGCGTGGCAGGGCGACATTCGCAAGCCGCGAACGATGGAGAAGGAATTCAGTCGTCATCTGTTGCCGGCCGTGCAGCGACTCAAGGATGCCGGCATTCCGATTGCACTGGTTTACGGCATCTTCGACCGACCGATTCCCTATTCGCCGATTCATTCGAAACAGTGCGTGATTGATCGTCGCATTGTCATCGACGGCAGCTTCAACTGGTACAATACCTCCGTTCTGTCCCACGACTTGCTCGTCGTGGTGAACAATGAAGACGTCGCCGAGCACTATCTGCACGAAGCTCAGCAGATTCTAGACACCTTCCGCGTATTCTGGTTGAACTAGGGTGCGTCGGCCCGCGATCTCGAGTGGGCCGAGAGACGCTCAAATCCTCGTCTGCGGTTCTTCACTTCGCCGCGCTGTCACGATAGCTAACCGTTTTGCAATCTTGCTGGTTCGCAAAAAAAAAATACTTGTGTTCAAGGAAGTGCAATCCCGCGAACACTCGTTGCCGGTTTCATCCGACGTAGGAATTCGCAGGAGATACTTGCCATGTGACCGCAATCTAAAAGATTCTCATGGCAACGACCTACGCCCTCGCAAACGCATCGAACCGCCGAGCTACCGTTCCTGCCCGAAGCCGTTTCGATCCTTACGCCATCCGAAGTCACGCAATAAGTCGACGTCGCCGTATTGGTGGACAGAGTGAAACAAATCTGGATACGAGCTGGAGCCGAAGACGAGCAAGCTAGCCAGTCGCCTCAAGATGCCGGCAATTACGAATTGGTTTATAGGGGGACACGCATGGTGCATGCTTCTAGTTGGACTGTCCCACTTAGTGAGCCGAACGCGCTAGCGTCGGGCCGACGGTGAGTAAAACGGTTTGAAAATGAAGCCCGCGACTAGCGCCGTCGGCTCACAAATACAGGGGAAACCTAAAACTGGGACAGTCGAACTAGTGAAAGTGAAATAAAGTGTGAAGGCTAGCCGTCTGGAAATGGTTCGCGTCAGCCATTCGTTATTCGTCATATGAGTGATCGTACACTCTCGATCGTTATCGTTTAGAATGGTTACGCTGTGGCCCCGTGCATGGAAGATTCGCGTGCATCTAGCCCGTTCAACAGCAATGCTCTCATCTGCCCGCCAACCAGCTCTTTCGCCGCTGGGGGGTGCTGTGTCCTCCCAGTTGGTCCTCCAGCTCCGCAAAAGTTCTTGATGTCAAACGATGATTTGATGGGAACCCATCCGACAGAACCTGATGGGCTAGCTCCGAAAGAGTTGATCGATCCGTGTGTTGAAGATTTGTCTCAGGGGAAGACATTTCAGAATACGCCGACCGGAGATTTGGATTCAGAACCGAAGTTTTTCTATGATGTCGATAAACTGCAGACTTTGGGCCGTTACGAGTTGCGCGAGGAATTGGGACGCGGTGGATTCGGCGCGGTGTACGTTGGTTTTGATCCTAAACTTGATCGCGAGGTGGCGATCAAGATTCCGCTGCTTGCCGCGCATCTTGGCGATGTTGAAAAGGCCTTTCTGAATGAAGCTCGCCGGCTCGCTCAACTTCGTCACCATGGAATCGTTACCGTTCATGATGTGGGGGTTGATCACGGTTGTTGCTATATCGTCTCGGAATACTTGCAAGGCTACGGACTCTATGATTGGCTGAAGCAGAACAAACCCACTTGGCAGCAGGTGGCGACTATCGTGGCAGCCCTCGCGGATGCGCTCGCCCACGCCCACTCGCAGAGCACGATTCATCGGGATATTAAGCCAGGCAACATTATTCTGGTCTCCGAAGCCGAAGGGTTGGTACCCAAGCTGGTCGACTTTGGTCTCGCTATCAGCGAATCGCATGTCACTGGCGATCAGCGTGGGAGGATTGTCGGGACGCCGGCTTACATGTCTCCTGAGCAGACGCGTGGTCATGCGCACCGCATCGACGGTCGCACGGATATCTATTCGCTAGGCATTGTGCTGTATGAAATGCTGTGTGGTCAGCTCCCGTTTCGATCGGCAATCCGTACCGAATTGACACGCCGAATTCGCGAAGACGCGCCTCAGCCACCACGCCAACTGGTCAACGGCATCCCGTCCGAATTGGAAGACGTTTGTCTGAAGGCAATTTCCAAGAAGGAAGATGACCGGTATCGAACTGCGGGTGATATGGCGAGCGCATTGCGTGCGATTCTTCAGACCAGCGATTCGCAACCTCACCCGCCCATTTCGGCGATACCCGACTCGGTTCCGGTTTCCGGCGATTCTCGCAACGTGATGACAACGTCAGCATCGCGCCGAGCGCGCGACGCCGAGCGACGACAATTGACTGTGATGATCTGCAACTGCGACGCCACCAATCTTGAAGAATCGTTGGCGACACTGGACCCCGAAGAACAGCGTGAAGTTCTGACGGATTTCCGAATCCTTTGTGAAGGGGCGGTTGGACGATTCGGCGGGACGGTGATCCAGTCGACGGGACAGGAGATGCTTGTCTGCTTTGGTTACCCCATCGCCTATGAAGACGCACCGCATCGCGCGATTCGCTCGGGTTTGCGAATCATGGATGACATGAAACAGTTAAACAAATCTTTTCAGAAGCAGAATCGGATTCAACTGTCCGCGTGGGCTGCCATTCATACCGGCGTGGTCGTCGTGGGCAGTTCGGTCGACAGTGAAAACGCCGACTCGTTTTCGATTGTGGGCGATGCTCGAAATGTAATCAGCCGACTGGAGGCACTGACCGAGCAAGGTCAAGTCATCATCAGCGAAGCAACGCATCTGCTTGTCAAAGACTTTTTCGTTTGCAAAAGCCGCGGTTCGCAAAAGATCAGGGGAATTCCTCAGCCCATCGAACTCTTTCAGATCATGGAAGAAGGTGCCATCCGCAGTCGTGTGGAATTAGTGGACCCCGTTAATCTTACGCCGCTGGTGGGCCGTGACATGGAGTTGGGGATCATCAAGGACCGCTGGGAGCATGCTAAGGAAGGCTCGGGGCAGGTCGTGCTGTTGATCGGCGACGCAGGACTGGGCAAGTCAAGGTTGGTGCGAGAAATCAAACAGCATTTGGCAGACGAGACGGCCAATTATCTTCCCCCGGTGATTGAATGGCGCTGTTCGGCATATCATTCCGACAGTACCCTCCATCCGGTGACGGAGTTCTTTAAGCAGTTGCTCGGCTTCTCTCGCAATGACTCGCCCGAGTCTCGCCTCGACAAACTCGTTCACCACTTGCAAGAACTCCAATTAGACGATCCTGATCAAATTGCTTTGTTTGCTTCGCTGCTGTCGGTGCCACCGGACCATCGATGCGCTCCAATCACGCTTTCCCCTAGTCGCCAAAAAGAGCGGACACAAGCACTGTTGCTGGAATGGTTGCGTCAATACTCTTCCGCTCATCCAGTGCTACTGATCGTCGAAGATCTGCACTGGGTCGATCCGTCAACGTTAGAGTTTCTAAGTTTGCACGTCGACGAAGGACTGCACGACAGTGCGTTGACGCTGCTCACATTTCGGCCCGAGTTTCGCACGCCGTGGCAAAGCTACGGTCACCAAACGCAAGTCGCGCTGACACGGTTGACGAAGCGGCAAATCGGCGAACTGATTCAACGCAAAACAGGCATAGACGTGATCCCGTCCGAAGTCATTGAGCAACTTGCCGAACGCACGGACGGTGTGCCACTCTTCGTTGAGGAGTTTACGCAGATGGTGCAGGATTCCGGAGCGTTAGACGCAAACCAAAAAGGCGAACACATAGCGGTCGCGCTAAGTACCATCCCGGTTACCCTACACGACTTGTTGGCCGCTCGGTTGGATCGCATGGATAGCGATCCGAATGTGGTTCAACTCGGAG
This sequence comes from Novipirellula methanifontis, assembly GCF_052161655.1. GTDB lineage: Bacteria > Planctomycetota > Planctomycetia > Pirellulales > Pirellulaceae > Novipirellula. The sequence continues at coordinate 1,946,242 of NZ_CP197418.1, read as the reverse complement.
CGACTTTCGGTCGCGAGTTTACCTACGAATTGATGCACGCGGCGTCCGAATTGCAGGAAGAGGTGTTGCAGGAAGAACTGGCCAAACTCGTCGAGGCTGAGTTGTTGTTTCAAAAAGGACGACCACCCAGTTGCAGTTACATTTTCAAGCACGCACTGATTCAAGACGCCGCGTACAATTCGGTGCTGAAAAAGAAGCGTCAGCAATTTCACAAGACGATCGCAGAGACAATTGAAAACGGCTTCGAGCAAACCGTGGCGACACATCCGGAATTGCTGGCACATCATTACGCCGAGGCGGACGAGACCGCAAAGGCGGTCGCGTATTATCTGAAGGCTGGCCAGTATGCGCAGCAGCGTTCTGCCAACACCGAAGCGATCCACCATTTAATGCATGGGTTGGAAGTGCTGGAATCACTCAGCGATTCGCCACAGCGAGACCAGTTGGAATTAAGTTTGCAACTGACGCTTGCGCCTGTTTTAATGGCCGCTCGCGGTTGGTCCGCGCAGGAGGTTGGCACCGCGATTGAACGAGCTCAGCGACTCGTTACGAAATACGGGACGCTCGAAGACCGCTTCTTTGTGATGTGGGGTCTCTGGGGCTGGCGATTGATTCGCGCGGACATGGACATTTGTGATGACATTGCCAAAGAAGTGATGCAGTTGGTTGTTAATGCTTCGGACGGCAGCGGTCTGCTTTCCGAGGCGTATTGGGTCGTTGGTGCGACTGCGTACTACAAAGGAGATTTACGGTCAGGACTCGACCTGCTTGAGGAAGGACTGAAACGCATTGAACCTGAAAAAGAACGCGAATCTTCTCTGAAGACTGGCCAGCGTTGTAGCGTCTTGTGTCGCAGCCACGCCGCGCTCGCGCTTTGGCAATTAGGGTTCCCCGATCAAGCACTTCAGCATGCTGATGAAACGATTCGGCGTGCGCGAGAGCAAAACCATCCGTTCAGTTTCGCGATGGGACTGTTCTTTCGTCGGCAAGTCCTTGAATTCTGTGGACTCGTTGATCAGGCACAGGAAAGTATTGAAGAAGAATATGCGATCTGTCATGAAAATGGCTTCGTGTTCTTTGAAACACACGCCATTTTCGGTCGTGGAAATTATCTGCTCCGAGATGGAAATGTCGATGAAGCCAGCGAACAATTTGAACACGGATTGAAAATCTTGAGAGCAACCGGTGGCAATTTGTCGATGGACCATCCGTATCGCAATATTGCTGAAGCGTATCTCTTGGCGGGGATTCCAAGCAGTGCCAAGCAATGGATCGACCGCGGTTTCGATCTCGTCAACTCTCACAACGAACGTGGCATGGAAAGCGAGTTCTTGAGACTAAGAGGGGAATGGTCGCTGGCGGCTGGTGACGAAGCAAAAGCCGAGGAAAGTTTTCGCGAAGCGATAAAGGTTGCCCAACGTAAGCAGGCCAAGTCCTGGGAACTTCGTTCGTGCGTTCGGTTGGTGGAGCTGACGACGCAACAGGGCAAAGCTTCGGAAGCACGGAAGATGCTGGAAACAATTTATGAGTTCTTTACCGAGGGCTTTCAAACATCCGATCTCGTTCGGGCGAAAACGCTTCTGGACTCATAGTCGTTGGGTAGAGAAACGGTTGACGACTTCCCCTGCGAACTGCGGCCCCATTGTAGAGCAGTATGCGATGCGTCGATTCCGCATTTGCCCTATGCTGGCGTTGTATTCTGTCGTCTGGTCGTTTCCCAAGGTGCTTGCAAATGATGAGTGACGCGAACCAAGGACTGGGGCAACACGCAATCGTGATCGGTGGCAGTATTTCTGGGCTGCTAACAGCAAGTGTGCTGATCCGCCATTTTCAACGCGTGACGATTGTTGAACGAGACAACCTTTCGGATGACGGGGAACCGCGAAAAGGTGTGCCGCAAGGAAGTCATGTGCATGTCATCTTTAGCGGTGGGATGCGTGTCATTGATCAGTTATTCCCAGGCTTCTCGGATGAGTTGGCTGCTAGCGGAGCCGTCGTCTGTGATTTTTCTAGAGACTTGTGTTGGTACCATGCCGGTGTCTGGAAGTCACGTCCTAAATCGAATCTGAAATCCTATTGGCAAACGAGGCCTTTCTTAGAAGCTCACTTGCGCCGGCGGATGAGCGAAGATGCCGGCATTCAAATCGAAGAGGGGGCAAGCGTGGTGGGCCTGTTGGCGGATCCCGAGAGGACACGCATCACGGGTGTCGAAATTCGTTGGGGTTCAGATGACGAAACGCAATCGATCGATGCCGACTTGGTCGTCGACGCCAGTGGCCGCGGCAGCCAAACGCCAAAATGGATCGAATCATTGGGTTACGTGCGGCCTAAGGAAATTGCCGTCCAAGTCAATATCGGTTACGCAAGTCGCGACTGCGAACCGAGTCAGGACGACGCTCGTGATTGGAAAATCATGGCACTCTACGGCACTCCGCCACTCAATACGCGAACAGGCTATGTGTTTCCCATCGAAGGAAACCGGTGGAGAGTCAGTCAGGTCGGATTTCTGAACGATACGCCACCCGCGGACGAGGAAGCGTACCTTGAATTTGCGAAGTCGTTAGAACGTCCCGACTTTTACGAAGCGATCAAAGATGCGAGACCGCTGTCGCCGATTGCGTCCTTCAAATTTCCCGCAGACAAATGGCGGCGCTACGACCAACTGTCACGATTTCCGGCCGGTCTGCTGGTCATCGGGGACGCGATTTCCACTTTCAATCCCGTTTATGGTCAAGGCATGAGCGCGTCGGCATTGGAAGTCGATGAATTACGCCAAGTACTGGAATGCCAACCGCACGGAAAGGGAATTCCAGCAGACCTCTACAGGACGTTCTTTCGCAGGTCAGCGAAAGTCATCAAGGTGCCATGGTTGCTCGCCACGCAATCGGACTTCCTCTATCCGCAAACAACTGGCAGGCGAGATTTTTACACCAATGCATTGAACTGGTACCTCGTTCGTATGCTTAGACTCTGTTCCGGAAACGACCGAATCACGAAAACGTTCTACGAGGTGTTGCACTTCATTAAGAAACCATCCGCCTTCTTTCACCCACAGATTTTGTCTCGCGTGCTTGCTCGCTCCTTGGGCTTCTCTGGTTCCTCGCGATCTGCAAAGGATCGTCCGCGACTGCCCTAAGCAGGTAGGCAGGAATCTTTGGGTGAATTCCCGTTAGCCGTTTGGGCCAACGCTGTGAAGGATTTTTCCCTCTAAGGAAAACGCGAATCAACTGTAGCGAAAGTCGCAGAAACTTTCGACCACGCGAGTAAAACCGAAACTCTCTGCGAGTTTCGCTACGAAAAAATGCTTCACAGCGTTGTCCCATTAAGATCGTTGTTCGGTCGCTCGGTCGATGCGGGTTAAAACAACTCGTTTTCATTCCTGCTAAATCGCTAGTAAGGACCATCGAAACAATAACTGTCGTAGCTAGTGTCTGTCATCAAACAGAATGATCCCGTGTTTTACGGGGTTATTTAGAAAAAAGCTCCTTGAAGACTGAACCGTTTGACCGGTTCGAGTGTTGAAACAGTTAGGAAAAACCAATTTCATCACAAATCTTCAAGGAGTGGTCGAGATGCGAAAGAGTTATGAACCTCAGATGCGGTTCGCAGCAACCCCCATCGCGCAGTTGCAATTGAATCTGAATTGTCGTGACGAAATTATACCCGTTCTCGCTGCCCTGCGTCATGTCTATCTCGACGGTCCGCTGCGAAGAAGCCTTACCAACTTAATCGCGCAAGATGTCAGTGAGCTCTCGCGCCGCGATACCGGCAGACCCGGTTTCGATGATTGGCAAATTCTCGTGCTGGCAGTGCTCAGAATGAATTGCAATTTCGACTACGACAAACTCCAAGACCAAGCCGAGAACCATCACAATCTCCGTACGATCCTCGGTGTTGACGATTGGGAGCAAGACCCGAATTTCGACTTTCGCCGTATTCGCAATTCGTGTTGTCTGATCAAGCCTGAGACAATTGAGAAGATCAACCACATCATTGTTCGACACGGACAACAGTTCCATGGCGATGCAGTAGGATCGGCTCGCGCCGACTCGTTCGTGATCGAAACGAATATTCATTACCCAACCGAAAGCAGCTTGATGTACGACGGGATGCGGAAGATCATCCCGCTGGCCCGCACCCTTGCTGACGAAATCAGTCTTCCTCGGTGGCGTCAGTCCGCTCACTTGTTAAAGACGATCAAAAAGCTTCATCGACAAATTAATCAGCTCTCTGCCAGTCGTATCGTCAAAAAGAAGGAGGCGATCGAATCGCTCTACTGTAGCCTGATAGAGCGTGTAGACTTGATCCTCCAAAGAGTCAAAACACTGGAAAAGGCAGCGAAAAACGCATTGCCTCTCTCGCTGCACATTCGGCTTGAGGAACTCACGGGTTGGGCCAGTTTGACCCAACAGGTTCGTGATACCGCGCATCGCCGAGTGGTGCTGGGCGAGAGCGTTCCCAACAGCGAGAAGCTGTTCAGCCTTTTCGAAACTCATACGCAACTCTACCAACGTGGCAAAGCAGGCGAGCCGATTCAGTATGGACGACTGGCAATGATCTTTGAGGACGGTGCGGGCTTCATCAGCCATTACTATCTGATGGATCGTGATGAAACCGACGGCAGTGTCGTGGTTGAGCAAACGAAGATCGCCCAGCAGCGTCACCAAGGTAAGCTTGAAGAACTTTCGCTTGATCGTGGCTTTCACAGCGCGGCGAACGTTAAAGCCTTGTTGCCGATCGTTGGCAACGTCAGTTGTCCATCGCGGAACTCTCAAAACTTTGCAACCGAAGTTGCCAACGAGTCAGACGACTCACGCCGACGTCGACACCGTCACGCAGGAATCGAATCCGCGGTCGGTGCGTTGCAGCGGGGCAACGGATTGAAACGTTGTCGTGACCGCAGTGAAGTTGGTTTTAAACGCTATCTTGGCCTAGCCGTGCTGGGGCGGAACCTGCAGGTGCTTGGCCGGCTATTGATCGCGGCAGAAAACCCCGACGCTGCAGCGGCAAAGACAGTACGTGCAGCGGCCTAATTAGGTCAAAGACACAACGCAGAGTTGATCAACGACACCCTCCTGGCTGAAGGTACGCGCAGTCATCTGAAAACACTGCAAATTCGCCCCTCATCGTGGTGTTGAAGGCGGGTCGCCAACAATCTTCACACTAACGTTTCGCCCTCTCAAGCTGTAAAATTACGCCGCCTCGAGGTTTTATGACAGACACTAGCTACAAACAATGCGTCATGGCATTAGCGGATCAATCCCAACTGAGACTTCCCGCGGATTGATACTCGGTCACACGCGTTTCGAAAAAGTTTTTCTCTTTCGCCAAATCCATTGTCTCGCTCATCCAGGGAAATGGATTGGACGATCCGTATTGCATCGGCAACCCAATTCGCTCGAGCCGACGATCGGCAATGTATTGGACATAGTCGCGGAACAGGTCGTGATTGAGTCCCAAAATTCCCGTCGGCAAACAATCCCGTGCGTAATCGAGCTCCAACTCGACCGCTTGCTTTACTCGGTCGATCATCGCGTTTTGGAACGCTTCGGTCCACAAATGAGGATTTTCGGCTTTGATGCCGTTGATCAAATCGATCCCGAAATTGAGGTGGATCGTTTCGTCTCGCAAGATGTACTGAAACTGTTCTCCGATCCCGGTCATCAGGTTGCGGCGATGAAACGACAACATCATCACGAAGCCGGTGTAAAAGAACACCCCTTCCATAATCAAGTAATAGCCGATCAAGTTTTTCAGGAACGCTTGAGCTCCATCGTCCGTGGACGTGGTAAAGTGCGGATCGAGCACTTCGGCGGTCAACTCGGTTTCAAACGCATCTTTGCGAGCGATCGAGGGGACTTCGTGATACATGTTGAACACTTCGCCTTCGTCCAGCCCCAGACTGTCGACCACGTACAAAAACGTGTGCGAATGCACGGCTTCTTCAAACGCTTGTCGTAGTAAGTATTGACGACACTCGGCGTTGGTGACGTGTTTGAAAATCGCGAGCACAAGGTTATTGCCGACCAGACTTTCGGCGGTCGAAAAGAATCCCAGGTTTCGCATAATCACACGGCGTTCGGCATCACTCAATCGGTCGCTTCGCCAAGTTTCGATGTCCTTGGTCATCGGCACTTCGGTCGGCATCCAGTGATTGGCACATCCGTTCTGGTAGTGTTCCCAAGCCCAGTTGTATTTCAGCGGCATCAATTGGTTGACGTCCACTTGGCTGCAGTTGATCAATCGTTTTTGGTTCGCAGCAAAACGATCGGCTTGAAGTTTGGTGTTTTCGGGTGCGGTCATGGCCTACATCCTCGGGTCGGTAGGAATGGGGATAGTGGATCGAGTGCGAAGCCAAGCGGCTAAGCCAAGACGGGTGTTACAAATGATCGGACCTTCGACCACTTGGGATCGAAGGGGAAAAAAACTGCCGTAGATTAAAGCGTTGATAGAGCGTAGGGCCGGTTCCTACCGGCCGACTCCATCGAGCGGTCAAAGACGGCCGGTGGGAACCGGCCCTACTCGAAACGGGACACAGACTCGCCGATCGATCCTTATTGGCATGCCTCGCAATCGGGATCGTCGATCGAACAAGCCGCTGCAGCAGTTGCAGGTATCCGGTCGACACGGATTTGCCCCGATTGACTCTGCGATTTCATCCACCGCGGTTGGATGCCGTGCCGGTTCACATCGACTGTCGACTTTTCAACTTGTGTGGCCGCCAACGAACGTAAGTAGTACGTCGTTTTCAACCCGCGTTGCCATGCCAGGTGGTACATCGCATCAATCGATTTCCCGCTCGGTTTAGCCAAGTACAAGTTCAGCGATTGCCCTTGGTCGATCCATTTTTGGCGTCGCGAGGCGGCTTCGATCAACCATTTCGGTTCGATCTCCATCGCGGTGGCAAACAGACGCTTGACCGATTCGGGAATTCGCTGAATGTCAGTGAGCGATCCGTCGTGGTACTTCAGCGAATCCAGCATTTGTGCGTCCCACAATCCATGTTCGCTCAATACGTCGACAAGCGGTGCGTTGATCTGAGTAAACTCGCCCGACAGGTTGCTCTTGGCATACAGCAATTTGTAAGTCGGTTCGATCGACTGAGTGACCCCAATGATGGTCGAGATCGTTGCGGTCGGCGCGATTGCCAAGCAGTTGCTATTTCGCATCCCATGGGTGGCAATCGCGTCGCGAACCACTTGCCAGTCCATCGTTGTCGATCGGTCGACGTCGACCGGGGTGTCGCGTTCTTGTTGCAGCAGTTCAATCGTATCGATCGGTAACAAGCCGCGATCCCATTTTGATCCGCTGTACGATTCGTAGCGACCTCGCTCGGCCGCCAATTGACTGGACGCCAACAGAGCATAGTAGCTGATCGCTTCCATGCTGCGATCGGCAAATTCGACCGCTTCGTCACTGGCCACTGCAATCTGCAAGCGATGAAGTGCGTCTTGGTATCCCATCAACCCAAGCCCTACGGGACGATGACGAAGATTGGCGTTGCGTGCTTCGACGGTGGGATAGAAATTGATGTCGATCACGTTGTCTAGCATCCGCATCGCGGTGGTGATCGTCACTTTTAACAAATCGTGATCCAGGCGACCGTCGATCACATGGGCTGCGAGATTGACGCTGCCCAGATTGCAAACGGCGGTCTCGTCTTCGCTGGTGTTCAGCAAGATTTCGGTGCACAGGTTACTGCTGTGGACGACGCCCGCGTGGTCCTGCGGGCTGCGGATGTTCGACGGGTCTTTGAACGTCACCCAGGGATGTCCGGTTTCAAACGTGCGAGTAAGCAGTTTTCTCCACAGCTCGGTCGCTGAAACTTGACGGTGTTGTTTCATTTTTCCTGCAGCGGCGAGTCGCTCGTAGTGCTCGTACCGTTCGCGGAAACGACGACCGTAAGTATCGTGTAGGTCGCTTGCTTCATCGGGACTAAACAGCGTCCAAGTGCCGTTTTCACGAACTCGCTGCATGAACAGATCGGGGATCCACGCGGCAGTGTGCATGTCGTGGGTCCGCCGCCGATCGTCGCCGGTGTTCTTTCTCAGGTCCAAGAACTCTTCGAAATCAAGATGCCACGGTTCCAGATACGCACACACGGCTCCTTTTCGTTTGCCGCCTTGGTTTACTGCCACCGCCGCGTCGTTGACGATCTTTAAAAATGGAATCACCCCCTGGCTGGTGCCGTTGGTTCCTTTGATTAACGATCCGGTGGCACGGACATGTGTCCAATCGTTGCCCAGTCCGCCAGCCCACTTGGAAAGCATCGCGTTGTCGCCAATGCTTTTGAAAATGTGAGCAAGATCGTCTTGCACCGTCGTTAAATAGCAGCTGCTCAATTGCGGATGCTGAGTTCCCGAGTTGAACAGCGTCGGCGTCGCACTGGTAAACCGGAACGACGACAGCAGTTGATAGAACTCGATTGCACGATCGGTTCGCTGATTTTCAGCTTCACGAAGTGCTAACCCCATCGCGACTCGCATCCAAAAGTATTGCGGAGTTTCGATGCGGCGGCCATCGATATGCAGCAGGTAGCGGTCGTAAATCGTCTGGACGCCCAAATAGCGAAACAACTTGTCTCGTTCGGGGAGCAAGGCGTCGGCGATCTTGGAAAGATCAAAGCTGCGCAGCTGGTCGGACAATCGACCGCAGCGAATCCCTTCGATCACGTAATGTTCAAAACGATCGCGATAGGTGCCCGTGAAGTCCGAGTCAATTTGGGTCAAACCGAGCGTTTGGCGGTACACAATGGCCAACTGCATTGCCGCAGCAAATCGGTCGTAGTCCATGCTTCGCTCGATACGACTGCGAGCCGAAAGCACGAGGGCGCGGGCGATGTCCTCGGGAGTCATCCCGTCGAATGATCCGCGAATGACTTCGGCAACGATTTCGCTGGTCTCGATGTTCGGCAGTGTCGACTCGGGAATCGATTCGAGAAATGCTTTTAACTTGGCTTCCGAAAATGCAACATGCACTCCCGGTTCAATCTGCAGTCGTAATTGCGGGACAGAGCTGCTGTTGTCGATCGACAGTTCGTCCAGTCCCGAGTCAACGTGACGCACCGCTCGCAGTCGTGCGTGCTCGGTTCGATACAGGATATAACGCCGCGCGACTCGAAAATGCTCTCGCTGCATCAACCCAATTTCGACCACGTCCTGGATCTGTTCGACACTCAAACATCCCGACGCAGCGCCCCCGGATGCGAACTCATAGACTTGCTCAATGATCGCCAGCACGTCTTGCTCGATTTGCGAGGCAAGCGGTTGGCCTTCGGCAAGATTCAATTCCGCACGAAACGCTTTCTCGATCGCCGATTCGATGCGACTACGGTCCATCTCGACTTCGCGACCATCGCGTTTACGAACTTTCAATAGAGGAGTGGTGCGGCTTGCCTTTGCCGAAGTCGTCTCAGACATGGTCATCCTAGGGCTGCGGTGCTAGCTCGGTTCGATCTCTGGCCAGCGACGAATTGCAAATTCCGTGGCGGTGTTGGCCAATGAGTTCGCGCGTATCGTCAGCCGAAACTGAAAACAAATCTTTGGTTTTTCAGATAGCTTGGCGAAGCGGCGACAACAGGGATCGAGCAGAAGCTCTGTGAACAATGAAAAACGAATCGATGCGTTTCACAGAAAAGCAATTTGCCAGAGCGGCCACTTGACCTTCGGCAGACGTCCCGTCGAATCACATCGCAACGATCACCCCAATCCAAGAGGGCACAAAACCGTCTATTTCGTGGTAGGTCTTCTGACTCACTGCCGATCGAATTCTCGCAGCCTTCTCGCCCCGATTTCCTGTCACACAGGTTGTCCGAGCAATGGCGTTTTCAATGAAAGAGTTTCGATTTGGATGCATTTGATTTACGCATCCAAGGGCAGTTCACAGCGGCTGGACCATCCCGGAATTTCACCGGAGTTCCCTGTTCACTCGCGAGTGTAGAAACACCGCGAGTCACCACGAACGCTTAAGAATCTAGCAGCTGAAGCGGCGACGTCAATGCTTTGCTAGCACAATGTTGTCTGTTTTCATTTGGACGCGTATTTGACGTGTTTTCGTCGGATCGTTGCAGCAGTCACGCGATCCGGCGCGGGGCAAAACGGCCCCGTCATGCGACAGGGCGAGGCTATTTTGTGGCAAATCGATGCTTCACCGGCCGCTATTTGATTTCGACTTTGTCGAGATTCGTGAAGCGTCCGATTGACATGTTTGCACCTCCCACCATCACCATCGATGAGGGATCAAGTGGCAACATGCAGTGAAAGAAGCGTCCGGGGTCGTAGCTTCCTACGATCTCCCAATCATCACCCTCCGCGGTCAGTCGCTGGATCGTGCCATTGACCGTGCTGACATAGAGACGGCCGGCATGCGATTGGGCCCAGCATCCAAACCCGGTCATCGCTTCGCCAATCAACGATGCCCCCTTGGACCACTGGTTCGACTTCGGATCGAAAATATCGACCTCGGTACTCGGCCCTTCTTCTTGGTCCATCCCGCCGACCACATAGATCCGTCCGTCGTGTGCGGCGACTGACAACGCACGTCGCTCGAACTGTGGCGCTGCCATTGCTTTCCACTGCAGTGGTTGTTGGCTCAAGTCGGCTGTCCACGCTGTGGTATGCCACTTGGTTTCGTTTTCGCCCGACATCGCCCAACCACCGACGACGTAAACTTGGTCGCCGATAACCGCGGCGGCGTGCGAAGATCGTGGTTCAGGCAACGGGGTGTCGTCTTTCCACTGTTTCGACGCAATGTCATAGCGACTGACCGTTGCTTGCGATTGCAAATCGTGCGTTTCGCCTTCGGCGTTCAGCGCGGTAAAGCCGCCGATTCGCACCACCGAGTTCCCGTGCCCGACCATTGCCAAGCCTTGCAGCTTTGGTCCCGACGGCAACGAATTCCACGATTTTCCATTGGGCAGTTCGAGCGACCAAAATGCATTGGATTGTTCTGCGGTGGAGTAGGAGTGTGCATCTCCAATGTGACCGCCGTAAACAAACAGCCTTCCGTTTGCGACCGCGCCCCCGAAACTGGTCAGCTTGAGCGGCAGATCAGGAAGTGACGAGGCGTGGACGGTTACCGATGATTCATTTGTTTTCGTCATTTTAGATTCGCTGACGTGGGCCGAGTCATTGCGGTGTGCTTCCCCGTTGAACTGCGGCCGAGGAAACGTAGCGGTCAGATAGTTGCTGGTCGCTTGAAAGGACTCTTCTTTGAACGTACCCGAAGCATCGTCGTCCGTGAAGCCAACCATGATCGCGTTCAAGCCTGGTTCGACTTGCTTGCTTGTGAACGTCACCACTCCGTCGTCGTTCGTTTTTGCCGATCCTTCTTCATGCCCTTCGTCACAAAACAGTTTGACTTCGGCGTTCGGCAGCGGCTTTTCCTGCCAAAGCACCAACACGCGGATTCCCTCGTCTGCAGCTGTGATTTCGGCACGAAGCTGGTTGCCACCTGATTTGCCTTCAGCCCGAGGTGTCGTCCAGGTCGATGGATCCGAGCTGGGGAAATGCTGAACGTAATACACCAATTTCGAGCCGTGGTAGATACCGTACGTCTGGGTGCCGTAGATGCATCCGGTGAGCTCCGCGGCGTCTGCGGCCTGCAACCCGACCAAATCGTTGGTTGAAATGCTTTGCACTTTCAGTGACTTTGATTCGTCGTCGCCGCGAGCATGTTTTAGCTCGAATTGCGTCATCGATTCGGGCAAATGGTAAGTGCGATCGCTCAGTCCTTCGCCGAAAAACAAGATCGGTTTCCCTTCGTCGTCCAACGCAAGCCAAGGAAAGTGCGCGTGAGCGTGATCAGGGCCGAGCAAACTGAACAAAGCAAACAGGCAGACGATTGGGGTGAGGTAGAGTGATTTCATTTTGGTATTTTTCAAGAGAGGATTTTGCATAGAGTAAAAGTGGAAGGGAAAAAGACAGGCTGGAAGCCTATCCCACGGTTTTACTACAGGTCGATCCGCAGCGGACTGTCGTGCTGTGGCGTGATCTCGATTCGCTTCGCTGTCTCCGAGCTCCGTTTACGAGCCGAGGTTGGGGAGCGGTGTACACCAAATTCCCGTACCGCTTGGCGAGGGTTCTGCTCGGCAACTTCAATGATCGCTTCGATCGATACTTCATCGGGGTTCACTCGTACGGTGTATTCTCCAGCGTGAGGCCCCGTCTGTCGAGTAAAAGCGAAACGTCCCGCTTCGATTCGCGTCGTCACAGGAGCTGACTTTGGCGATGCTGGCGTCAAAATCAACGTCGCATGCTCGATCGGTTTTCCCTCGACTTGAACGGTTCCGTGGATCGGGATTCGATGGGGTTCCTGTTCGCTGCATCCGCTCGCAGTGACCATCGCGATGCCCGAACACGCGTAAGCAAGGTATACCAATGGTTGTCGCCGGCTCATTGCTCGCCTCCGGCAATCACTTCATGACCATTCTTGCTAGCTAATGCATTGTAGATTTCGTAGTCGATCGAATCGGTCATGAAACGCGTGCTGCAGTCGGCATAGACGAAATGGGCGCCGCCGATGTGTTGGCTCGCAAAACCGCCTATGTTCGCGGCGGTGTGGACATTTAGTGGGTACAGCGTTGTACCCAAAGCGATTTTGGGATACCCGACGACCCAGCGAGCGGTGCCCCATTTGACGGTTCCGACCATGTCGCTCGGAAGCGTGCTGCCGTTCCAGACGTAGTCTTTGTAGTCGTAGACGGTCTCGCCCAGTGCGATCGTCGACGACGTTCCGTCAATGCAATCGCGGAATCGATTTGGCGGGTTTTGAAATCCGTACGAAGGCCAATGCAATCCGAACAGCCCATCGCCCTTTGGCATGTAGTCATCGGTCCCTTCACACCACAAATAGCTGGCGGGACCGCCGGTTTCGACGGGGCGGCCGTTGGTGCCGATGCGAGCATCGGGAGCGTCGCGATTGAGGATCATCGACGGGCACAGATAGCTGGCGATCTTTTGCGACGAAACTTGTTCGTTGTACGGATCGCTGTAGTTCTTCGAGAAATCCCATTGCTGATAATTATTTGATTCCTCAAGATGCGACAGCACCGAGACAAACGGGCTGATAAAGTTGCTTTGGATACTGCCGGCCGGGAATTGACCAAACGTGCCATGGTAGTTGTGAGCCGCCAGCACGATTTGACGCATATTGTTGGTGCACGAAATTTTGCGTGCAGCCTCGCGGGCCGCTTGTACTGCCGGCAGCAACAGACCGACCAATATTCCGATGATCGCAATGACCACCAATAATTCGACCAACGTAAATCCACGTCGCAAACGACGCGGTGAGGTTGTGTTTTCGGCGTCCTGTAAATGGACAGACCGACTGCGTGAGATTGTCATCAAACAACTCCTTCAAAGAGCCTAAGAGAAAGGAAACAAGCTCTTGATGTTCCACATGAACACGAGAGCTGCATCCGAGCGTGGCTGGCGAAGGTGTCGACGGCCCAATTTTGGAGACTGCTGATTTAGTTAGCCGTTTTGGCGCTAGCCACGGTTCCGTCACCATCTAACCGGGGCGAGCGCCCAAACGGCTAACTTTACCGCGGTGATGTTGTGCTAAATCAGCAGTCTTCGTTTATGGGGGGCCGTCGCTCCAGTTGCTTGCTGCGTCGTCGAATCTGAATTGCTATTGCGAATCAGTCTCAACAAGTATTGCGTCGCGGAGTCTTTTTCGCAAGAATGGCTGAGTAAAAAAACGGAAATGCGTAAGCGACGTGAAAATAAAGACTTATGACGAATCAAACCGAGGCAACGCCGCCCGATCCCAAAAAAACTCCTGCCACGGACGGTGTTTGGGAGAGCCAAATCGCACCAAAAATCGTCCGATTCAAGGACCTCGCACGCTGTGGAGATGAGATTTGGATCGAGCATCAAGGGATGCTGTATCGGTTGCGAGAAACCCGCCAAGGCAAGCTGATCTTGACCAAATAGCAGTGATTTCTGGCTCGCGCCGTACTGCCACAAAGGATCTTTTTTACTACGACGGCTCGCTTGGCCAACCTTTGGTCAGCACGTTTTTCATGGCCGCGAGCGTTTCTTTGCTGACATGGTGCTCGATCCCTTCACTGTCGGCGGCCGCCGTTGCCGCACTGACCCCCATTCGCCGCAGAAAACTCTCGACGATCTCGTGGCGTTTGCGGGACTGTGTCGCCAAACGCTTGCCCGCAGCGGTTAATTCGATCGGTTGGTACGGCTCGGTCACGACCAATCCATCTCGCTGCAGACGTCCGATCGTGTTGTTGACCGTGGCGTGCGTGACCGCGAAATGCTTGACAAGATCGATAGCACGACAGACGCCTCGCTCGGTAATTGCGTCCGCGATCGCCTCAACATAGTCCTCGGCAACCTCGCTGGCGTGGTCCGATCGAATTCGCTGATAAGTCTTCGATGGCAAGTTTCGATTCCCTTTATGTGCCCGAAGTGGTGCAATCACCACCCGCAATGTGCCTTCTTTTGTAGCCCCACATCTTAGCAAAATTGTTTTCACGCTGAATCCCCTTGATCGTATCTCCCACAATCAGTAGACTTCGCCCACCAAGTTAGCCATGGCTAACTTTTGTGAACAAAAAGCAAAGCACGCTTGTTCTTTTTTTGCGCCCTACAAGTTAGCATCGACTAACTTGCAAGCCTAAGAGAAGTTCCGAGTGAACCGAACTGAAATAGAGGATCACTATGCAGAAAATACGAATCGCGGTTAACGGCCAAAAAACATTCTTCAGAAAGCCGGTGATTGCCGATCACGGTCGCCGAGTCGCGTTCACGCTGGTCGAATTGCTCGTGGTGATCGCGATCATCGGAGTATTAGTCGGCTTGCTGCTTCCCGCAGTCCAGGCGGCACGCGAAGCAGCACGTCGCATGTCATGTAGCAACAACCTGCGACAAGTTGGTCTCGCGGCACAAAACTATCACTCGGCTTACCAGCGTTTTCCTGCCGGTTACGTCTCACATCCCACACGTGATGGATCAGCTCCGGCGTCGGTGATGATGGACCCAATCACGTGGGATGCCGGGCCAGGATGGGGCTGGGCCGCCGGTTTGCTGCCGTTCGCCGAAGGCAACGCCGTGATCGAAAATTTGCGACTTGATCAACCGATTTGGTCTTCGTTCAATCGCCAAGCAATCGCAACCACGGTACCAATGTTTTTGTGTCCCAGTGCAACTGGAGGTGACGAGCCGTTTGAAGTAAAAAACCAGGCGGGAAATGCATTGGTGGTTGCAGGCCAGCAAATGCAACTGGGACGCAGTCACTATGTGGCAAACCATGGTCAAGAAAGTTGTTGGGGTGAATGTGGTTCGGCGGCTACTGGCGAGGTGTTTACGAACATCTATACGTCAACGACCAAGATCGTTCCGATCAATGGTGATGCCGCCAACGTCGCGGACGGACCCTTTTTTCGCAATTCAAAAACGCGATTCCGCGATGTGCTCGATGGGACCAGTAACACGATTTTCTTTGGTGAGCATAGTTCCGCCTTAAGCGAGAAAACATGGGTCGGAGTGGTGCCCGGCGCGTTCACGCACCCACGTTTTTTGTCGCCTGAAAATGGTCCTGATGCCGCCGCGACCCTGACACTGGTTCATGCAGGACCGTCTGGTGGCGAGCTTGATATTACGGGCAGCCCAATTATTCATCCGGTCAACTTTCCCACCTACCACGTCGGGCAAATGTTCGCCGAACATCTCGGCGGCGGCTACGTTTGCATGGGAGACGGATCGGTTCGCTTTGTCACCAATTTTGTCGATCTGGTTCTATGGGCCGAACTGTCCAGTATGGATGAGCACGAAGTCATCGATTGGGAGAAGTTTTAATGACACGCAACAACTCAAACACCAAGTCGGATTTAAATCGTTGGGCGGTAGCGACCGCCACTCTACTTATCCTTGTACTGATCGGAGTTGCTTGGTGGATGTATCGCACGCCAGTCAAGCTTGACGAACAGGGCTACGATGTGACGATTGCACTGTATCGAGTTTGCAATCAACGCAGTAGCGAAGGGTTGCAGCAAATCGAAGATCAAATGCGAGAATTTGAGGCGAGTCAAGGTTCGCTGGGCGAATCGCATCAAGTTGTCATGACCATGATCGCGACTGCGAAAGCAGGGCAGTGGAAAGAAGCAGCCATCGCCTGCCGCCAAGCACTCGAAGATCAAGTCAAACGCTAACGGTGAGATATGCTTACAGCCTGCCATTTCCGAAACCAAACGTAGCGAAACTCGCCAAGAGTTTCGTCCGCCCCCCACAAACAGCCTACCGTCCTAACGACGTTCGTGACAAGAAACCCTATCTCACTTTCCGAGCCGCAAGCAACCCGCTGGGCAGGGGATGGACCGTTTCATGCAAGGCATGGCCGAGAATCTCGAGGCTGTCGACCAACCGCGGGCCAGGGCGACTGAAATAGGCTGAACCATCGACGACGTAGACACGATCGTCTTTGACGCACGAGAGCGTTTCCCAGCCTGGATACGATTTTAAAATTGGGACGTCTTGCATAGTTCGTTCAACGTCAAAACCGCAGCATGCAATCATCAACACCTCGGGATCCGCGGCAACGATCTTCCCCCAAGCCGTAGTGACCGACCGCTCGCCCGCGATGCCGATCGCTTCACGACCGCCGGCCAAGGCAACTAATTCGGGACTCCAGTGGCCTGCGCAAAACGGAGGATCAATCCATTCCAACAACATTACGCTGGGCCTAGATTCGATCGGCTCGGTTCTCGCTGCCACGGCATCGACTCGCTGCTGTAGGTCGGCGATATAACCTTCTGCACGTGAAAGACAATCGGCTGCCATGCCGACCTGGCGGATGCACTGCATCACATCCGCAAACGAGGTGGGTTCAAGATTGATGACTTGCGGCGTTCCCGGTAACGAGCACGCTGCCGATCGAACTTCACTTTCCGCCACCGCACACACGTCACACAAAGCTTGCGTAACAATCAAATCGGGTCGCAGGCGTTCCACGACTGGCATGTCCAATGAATAGAGTGCCTTTTCCGTTTTGAGTCGTTCGCGAACCAGCGAATCGATTTCGCCGCTGGACGCATCATGCGGAATCAACGTCCGGGTGACTTTCGGCAATTCGGCAACGTCGGCCGGATAATCGCATTCGTGCGTGACACCGACGAGTTGGTCGCGAAGCCCCAAGGCACAAACAATTTCGGTCGCGCTGGGCAGAAGAGAAATGATTCGCATCGAAGTTCCGCAGGATTCATGTAACGAGATCGAAATCGTTACAGATCACAGACCGTTTTGCAATCCGAGCAGTGAGTCCGCCCACTGCATCGGCATTGATGCCAACGAATTGGTCAGCACCTCAGACCACCACTGAGTCGTTTCCGCCAAGTCGGATTCGGTATAGCGTTGGAATTGAGGATGCCGCGAATGATTGGGAATGACCGCAACGTCGATCGGATAGTCGACGTCGGTCACGCTGGCTCGCGTTGCGTCAAATGCGAGCAGTGCCAATGCGACCGCCGACCGTAGCGGGGTTTCGTAGTTCAATAGACGGTCCAGGATTGGTTTGCCGTAATAGGTGCGTCCGATCATAAAGTAAGGCGAATCGAATGCAGCTTCGACCCAATTACCTTCCGGGTAAACGTAGAACAATTGCGGCGATTGGTCGGCCAGCAAACAGCCGCCGATGATCGCGTGCAGGTTAAACGTATGCCCGGTTGAGGAAAGTGAGGGACCGTCTTCGCTGCGAACTCGTCTGAGTTGCTCGCCAAACAAATTGGCAAATTGGTACAGCCGATCGACGGATTGCTGCGATTGCCGCAGTGTTTCTTCGACGTAGATCAGCGTCTTGTCACGAACCGAACGCAGCCCGCTGGTCATGGTGAACAGCGATGCGTCACCATGCTGAAACTCGGCTAGCTTCTGTTTATTGACCTGTTCGCTGCCACGTGTAATGCGTGTGTCCGCAAGCGCCACGATTCCAGCACGCACTTGGATACCAATACAAAACGTCACGAGATTGCCCACGCTAAAGTTAGAGAAGTTGAAGCCGTGAAACGATCACGCGGTGCACAAATCGTTCCAATGTGGGATAGGCTTCTGTAGCGAAAGTCGCCAAGACTTTCGGCATCGATCCCAACACTCCGAAACTCTTGGCGAGTTTCGCTACGGAGGCGTTTTATGATGACAGGCTGGAAGCCTATCCCACATTTTGGTTACAGCAACGCGGGCTCGTCGAGCGGTTCGACTGCGTAGGATTCGTTGTCGGAGTTCAATGTCAACCGAAACGAGGCTGTGACTTGGCTACTCTGCGTTTTCATAGCATCGGAAACCGCTTGCATTGTTGCTGCATTCAGCTGAGCGTCTTGCGGGCCACTGGCGTCAACGACGACCAAATGAACGACGTCGCCCGCCATCTCGATCTGGTTTTGCAGGTAGCCTTTCACGAGCGGATAGGGTGTTAGCGGAAGCGGGCTGTTTGCACAAAACGCATCATAGGGTGCTTTGTCCGAGAAGCCGTAAATGACCTGATAGGATGACTCGGTTTCGGTGGGAGTCAGCGTCGGGCCGATACGTACTTTCTCAGAGATCAGCACATAGCAGGGCGTGGCAACGGTATTAGGATTCATCAGAGTCAATTTGTTTCTGGAGGAAGTGGTTTAGAATGATCGGCCAAGAGTGCAGGGGCACTGCGAGGACGTTTTGACGATGAATCGCTTGAGAGGCGATGTAGCGGGCCCGCGCGAAAGGCATCCGCCAGCGCTGCCGGCACAGTCGCCTCGGCCAAGACGAACGCAGCTCGATTGCGGCTGACGTTGGCTTTCATCTTCTGCTCAAGCGCGACCGCTTCGGCGCGACGTCCCTCTGCTAATGCGCGAGCGATCCGGGTGTCGGCGTCGGCCTGGTCACTTTGCAAGCGAGCGCCGATATTCTCACCGACATCAATGTCGTAAATGTCGATC
Source organism: Novipirellula methanifontis (assembly GCF_052161655.1). GTDB lineage: Bacteria > Planctomycetota > Planctomycetia > Pirellulales > Pirellulaceae > Novipirellula. The sequence goes on along the minus strand of NZ_CP197418.1, from coordinate 1,927,323 downwards.
GAGACGATGGCAAACGCAGTGTTCGCGTCTAAGCCGTTGGTGATGGCTCCTTTGGAAATCGTCGAAGGCATCTCCAAGACATCCATATGTGAGTTGGCGGAGCCAATCGCGGTGATGATTCCCTGGCCCACGCGAGCGATAATGGTTTCTTCGGTGGCACCGCCAATCAATTGTTCCAGATTGGTTCGCACGGTCACGCGTGCACCGACTCGCAACTCCACTCCGTTTTTTGCAACGGCGCTTAACGTATGCGCTCCGCCACTTTCGTTGCGAGGACAGTGGATAACTTTAGGTGACACGCTCGTTTGAACCGCCAACAACACGTCTCGGCCGGCGAGGTCGATCGCAGCAGCACGATCAAAATCCAAGTCAATTCCCGCGCGATGTGCGGCGATTTGAGCTTGGACCACGTTCATCACATCACCGCCCGCCAAGTGGTGGGCCTGCAATCGATTCGTACTCATTCCGGTTTTGCGATCGATCGACAAACCGGCTTGCCTTGCCATGACTTTCGCCGTGACGATCAAGCGATGCTCGACACGAAGGAAACTCATCACAATCAAGCTTTTCATCGTGATGTCGGCACCCGACATGTAGGATTGGACCCAATACGACCCCCACTTGGCAAAGATCGCGATGATCAGCAAGCCTAAAACGGCTGCGACGATGCCCAGCCCCACAATCACTTGCCAGAAACTTGGAAGCTCTAATTCCGCAACGAAATCGAACACAACCGCCACCTTTTGTTGGGCAGTCCACCGGCGACTCATCCAAAGAACCATTGCTTTGGACGCAGTCAAATTTCAATCAAAACCTGCGATACATGCAGCTCGCGAAGAGAGGTTGATCGAAGATTGCGTGTGTTAAACGTAGCCGAAGAAACCAAGGTCTCGTGGGGGTCGTTGGCTACCACACCTCTCTATCTAGAATCCTAGGGCCCAACCGCCAAAATGCAATGCCCCCCTGGTACATCGCAGTCAGGGGCGGGGCCGGTCCTGCCGTGCACCCTACAATATATTTCTGCCGTACCGTATGTTTTTGGCGTATCGGGATCGTAGGTGAACAGTGCCCTCTGATGGCACACATTAGGAGATGGAATCGATGCATATTAGATTAGAAAACAAAACAGCCGTTGTGACGGGCTCGACTGCGGGAATCGGATACGCGATCGCAAAGGGATTGGCTGCCGCCGGGGCGGGCGTGTTCAGTTTCTATCGAGCGAGTCGGCGATCGCGATACCCACTGAGATGATTCATTACAGGATGACCAAAACGGCGTTACTGTCGATCTCGCGTGGTCTTGCCGCTACCGTCGCGGCAACGGGAGTCACTGTCAATGCGATTTTGCCTGGGCCAACGGCATCGGAAGGGGTGTCGCAATTTGTCGATGACTTGGCACGTGATGGAAACAAGACACGCGAGCAGGTCGAGACCGAGTTCTTTGAGCAAGTCCGCCCGACCTCATTGCTCCAGCGTTTTGAAACGGTCGACGAGATCGCGAATATGTGTGTGTTTGTTGCATCGGAGCAGGCTTCCGCGATCACCGGGGCTGCGCTCCGTGTGGACGGTGGCACTGTCAACGCGATCTTCTAATGTCGCGAAACAGTCATCCGATGACCGGTTGTCGACCAGCGTTATTTATTCATCAAAAATTTATTCCTTGACCAATTTCGCTGTATTTTCCGGGATCTCCGACGTTCGTCCGGCATCGCCATTCTCGGGCCTGCGGTTGGCATAGTTTGTGCTCTGCTTGCCTGCGGGCCTATGCTGATAGAGTGCCCGCGTGATGTCTCTGCATTGACTTCTTTGCAAGCCCCTTCAAACGCTGCCTCGGCGCGAGCGAGAGTTGACGAACATGAATCAAGCCAACGTTGTGCAGTCCACTGCTGTCCGAGCGGATACTTTTCTTGACGATGTGTTGGATGGGTTGTCACGTCCCAACAAATCGCTGCCTAGTAAATACTTGTATGACGAGCGTGGCTCGCATCTATTTGATCAAATCTGTGAACTGGACGAGTATTACGTAACTCGTACCGAGTTGGCGATCATGCAGCAGCATGCGTCGTCGATTTCACGTCAAATTGATACCGACGTGATGTTAGTGGAGTACGGCAGCGGCAGCAGTCTGAAAACTCGTGTACTTCTGGACGCACTCGAGCGACCTGCGGCTTATGTGCCAGTCGATATTTCGGAAGAGCATTTGCTCAAAACAGCTGAGCAGCTACGGTTAGCGTACTCGGAATTGAAAGTACTTCCCGTCGTTGCTGACTTTACCCAGCCGTTTACGTTGCCCAATTGTGAACCGCCGGCGTCGCACGTCGCCTTTTACTTTCCAGGGTCCACGATCGGCAATTTTACACCGCCGCTAGCCGGCAAGTTGTTGCAACAAATGGCTGCGATGCTGGGGCAACAAGGCGGGTTGTTGATCGGCATTGATTTACAAAAAGACACCGACGTCTTGCATGCCGCCTACAACGATCACGAAGGAGTCACGGCAGCGTTCAGTCTGAATTTGCTGAGTCGAATCAACCGCGAACTTGGGGGCGATTTTGATCGTGATCGCTTCGAGCATCGGGCAGTCTACAACTCGCTGCACCATCGCATCGAAATCAGCATTGTCAGCCTCGAGGATCAAAGGGTATCCATCGGCGACCATACGGTTGACTTTGCCGCAGGCGAAGCCATCTTGACCGAATACTCGCATAAGTACACCGTCGACGGGTTTGCGAAGTTTGCTCGGCAATACGGATTTCATTTGCATAAATCTTGGACCGATCCCAAAAACTATTTCGCTGTTCTGCACCTCGTCATCGAATAAAAACATGAGCATTACTGCTGCGAACATGTCGCTGGGAGAACAACTTCGTGCTTCTTACTCAGCCACGCGAAGTTTTACGGACCAGATTGCCCAACCGTTGTCGGCCGAAGATTGCACGGTTCAGTCGATGGACGATGCCAGTCCCACGAAATGGCACCTCGCGCATACCACATGGTTTTTTGAAACCTTCATCCTGCGGGCTCAGTCGGACTACCGCGAGTTTGATCCGGAATTTAACTTTCTATTCAATTCGTATTACAACGCGATTGGCCGCCAATATCCAAGATCACGTCGTGGACTGATCTCGCGTCCGGGGATGCAGCAAGTCGAGGATTATCGCAAACACGTCGATCACGAAATGTCGATACGGTTGGAGTGTGAAGATTTCGCGACTCAGGTAGCCGAGTTATTACGGATTGGGATTAATCACGAGCAGCAGCATCAGGAATTAATGCTTACCGACGCTAAGCACATGCTGTCTTGTAATCCAACATGGCCAACTTATCGTGAGGATCCATTTGAAGAGCGTGGTGAAGCAAAACCAAATGATTGGATCGAGGTGCCCGAAGGGACGCACATCATCGGTCACGAAGGCCACGGCTTTGCTTATGACAACGAATCCCCTCGACATCCGACGCATCTGCACTCAGCGTCGATTGCCACGAAACTAGTGACCAACGGCGAGTACCTCGAATTCATCGAAGACGGCGGCTATGAGCGGCCGGAGTTCTGGTTGTCGATGGGCTGGGCGACCGTCGAGCAGAACGAGTGGAACACGCCCCTGTATTGGACGCAGCAAGATGGTCGCTGGCATCAATTCACGCTCGCAGGCTTGGTTCCCGTGGACTCTGCTTGGCCGGTGACTCACGTCAGCTATTTCGAGGCCGATGCATTCGCTCGCTGGTCAGGCAAGCGGTTACCTACCGAGTTTGAATGGGAAGCCGCGTGTAGAATCGCCTCGGAATCATCGGACATGTCGCTCGAACGAGAACCGTTCGCGGATGTATTGATGCAGCAAAACAAGTGCATTCATCCAACGCGATCCCCCGCCGGATTGATGGGCACCGCGTGGCAATGGACGTGCAGCAGTTACGCGGGCTATCCCGGCTATCGACCACCCGCCGGCGCGGTGGGCGAGTACAACGGCAAATTCATGTGCAATCAATACGTGTTGCGAGGTGGCAGTGTCGCCACCTCGAGCAACCACATTCGCAGCACCTACCGCAATTTCTTCCCCCCCGATGCACGTTGGCAATTCACCGGCATCCGGCTCGCGGCCAGTTGATTTAGTGAGCCGCTCGCGCGTAAGCGGCCGGGTTCTACGCACTACCCGGTGCCTTACGGCCCGCGGCTCACGCCAACTTGGCGCCGTTATCGATCGATTTATCAGGAATCGCCAGTACCACCGAACCATCGTCGCGATAGAAACCTGCGATCAAAAATTCAGATAGAAACGGTCCGATCTGTTTCACCGGAAAGTTAACCACTCCGATGATTTGTCGGCCCAACAGTTCCTCTTTGCTATACAGCGAAGTGATTTGAGCACTCGTTCGTTTGACACCGATCTCGGGACCAAAGTCGACGGTCACCTTGTACGCAGGTTTCCTCGCTTCAGGAAAATCCAAGACCGCGACGATCGTTCCCGCACGCATCTCGACTTGTTCGAAATCGTCCCAGCCGATGGTGTTTTTGAGACTCATCTTGTTTCACCACATTCGTGTCGGAATTGATCTAGAAACGTTCGCATGAACTGCTCGCGTTGTCCCGCGATATGCCGAGCCGCGTCAGTGTTCAGCAAATCATGTAGCTTGAAGAGCTTTTCGTCAAAGTGGTCGATCCCTGTTTTCCGTTTTCCGTCCACGTTATCTGACAGATAAAAAGGTTGTCCGATAGCTGCACCGTACTCGATCGTTCGTACGATCCCAATCGCGCCGAGGGCATCAAGTCGATCGGCGTCCTGGACGATTTTGGCTTCGAGTGAAAGCGTGCTGGGATCGACAGCTTTGCGAAACGAGATGGTATCGACAATTGTCGCAACGTGCGCGATGGTGTCGCGGTCGACATGCAAATGAGACAAGATATCGCGAGCAAACTCGGCACTTCGCTCGTTACCATCGTGAAATTTTGCATCGCCTAGATCATGCAATAGTGCCGCCAGTTGGACAACAAAGCGATTCCCACCGACCTCCTTTTGAATTTCGCGAGCCGATTTGAGCACACGCAACACATGATCGACATCATGACCGGCCTGTTGTCCAGCCATCCGCTCACGAACGAGGCACTGGACATGTTCAACTATATCCGTTTCGGTCATCATCGTCCTAACAATTCAATTGGCTTCCAGTGTGGGATAGGCTTCTAGCCTGTCATCATGTGTCAGGCTTTCTTCGCGATTTCATGGTAGCGAAACTCGCCAAGAGTTTCGACCAACACAAAAGCGTTACAAAAGTCTTCGCGACTTTCGCTACGCGGAATGAGACGGCATGGGCCGATGACACGCTACGAGCCTATCCCACTTTATTCCCAGAGAATCAGTAGTTCGGGACAGAGGATATGGGAGACGTCGTTGGGATCGACAAGGATCCGCAGCGATTCACCTCGATCGCGGAAGCCTTCGGCTCGTTTGACGCTAATCCCATACGCGTTTACGGTCGCCGTGTGTTGGCGTCCCAAGTGATCGAACTCGAAAATCACATGATGACGACGTTGATTGTTCACGGTGGTTGTCGTGCGTTTGACGTCTTTGACAACGCCTTGCACCAGATCGCCGTGACGGCAAACACGTAGCTTCCGCCAGCGAAAACGTTGTGCGAAGTATAGCATGATGCCGCCGACCAACGGCAATGCCACCAGCATCAGCATGCCCACCAGTTTGTTCTGCCCATCGCCGATCGCGATTGCGGTAATGCCGATCCCAATCCCCACAAGCAAGAAGACGATGCCGAACAAGACGACCGGCAGCGTATTGCCGAGCACTTGTGCCTTCATTCCCGGCGGCAGGGTTCGCGGTCGCGATTCTGCGAGAAACGTTTCTAATTGATCACGAGTGACCGCCAATTTTCGCAGTTGGTTTTTCAGCAACGTGCCGGCCAAACCGCCCATCCGATCGGCAGTCGCGTGGACATCCTCGATACGTGTTTCGCGGTGTAGATCGGGGTGAGCGTCAAGCGTTTCTTCGCCTTGTTGTATCTTCTCGGCGATCTCCAATGCTGTTTGCACAAAGTCCGCCTGGTCATTTTCCTCGATTACCTCGTTGTGACGGAACACGACCAAATAACGCCCTTGGCCTTTGATATTCCAGCCTGGATGTTTGATCAAAAAATCACGCAGCTTGCGAGTGAACATCAGCCGCACCGGCGACTCAGCCCAGGCGGTCAAGCGATAGATCCCAGCGAATTGGGGGGTGTCAGGAAAGTCCAACGCGCCCATCCCGCCGAGACCCGCAGAGCTGAGTAGGGAGAGCAATTTGCCGGCCATCCCCTTGGGTTTCGGCGCTAGGTCAAATTGCGGCAGATCCAGAGCGGATTCATCCAACACGATGGCAGATTGGCGAACATGGCTGGTCGTGGTCGGCCCGTCGCTCGAGCGATTTTCGCGGGCATACCCCATCGTGACCACATTTAAATTAGCGTCGCCAAATAGCGATTGCTGATGCACCGTGACGGAGACTGGCCCGGCGAACATTTCGGACAGATCGTCTTCGAGCGTCTCGGTGGTCTCAGCGGGCATTCGAATACTCCAGGTTTTCAGCGGTGTAAATCAAAAGAGCGGGCTGTCAAACCCATAGGCTGCGTAACGGACCAACCAGGGCGCGGCAATCTGCGAACTTATTTCAATGGCACGGCCATGAGACGGGAACCGCTACGCTGTGAACCATTTTTTCCTATTGGGTTTGTTCATTTTTAGCGTAGCGGAAGTCTTGGTGACATTCGCTACGACGATCTCGATCACGCTTTGCTACGATCGGTCAGCCTTGCGGCCTCAGGTTGCGTCGAGGCGGAGAGTGCCGGAACCGGTGCCTCGCCGACGGATGTTCGCGCTGCGTTGGTGTCGACCTGTGATGCTTCGGGCTCGTCATAAAAACGCCAGTGTTTGGCCAATATTAAGCGGGCTCCGCGACGGAATGAGATGAAGGACCATGTCCAACTGAGAATCACAAACAAGCGGTTGCGAAAACCGGTCAAGAAATAAATGTGGACGACCAGCCATGCCATCCAGGCGGGGAATCCAGTCAAGCGATACTTGCCGACTTCGGCAATCGCTCGACTGCGGCCAATCGTAGCCATTTGTCCTTTGTCGACGTAACGAAATTCGGGTCGCGGTGTTTTGTCGAGTTCACAACGGATGACTTTGGCAAAATGACGACCTTGCTGCATCGCGACCGGTGCGATACCGGGCAACGGACGCTCGCCGGCCTCAACAAAATTGCACAAGTCCCCCGCCGCAAAGACTTCGGGGTGGCCGGCAATCGAAAGGTCCTTTTCGACTCGAATTCGCCCCTGACGATCACGTTGGAAACCGTCTTGGTTGCCGATCTCGGACGCTTGCACTCCTGCTGCCCATAACACGGTTGCGGCATTGATGCGGTCACCCGACACATCAACTCCATTTTCATCAATCCGGGTCACCCGACTGTCGGTCCAAGTCTGCACACCAAGCGATTCGAGGTCGCGCATCGCTCGACTGGCCAGTTTTTCAGAGAACATCGGCAAGATTCGCGGGCCTGCTTCGATCAAGATGATTCGTGCCAATTTAGAATCGACGTTGCGAAAATCGCGAGCCAACGTAAAACGACTCATCTCGCCGATTGCTCCCGCTAATTCAACTCCGGTAGGTCCAGCACCAACGACGACAAACGTCAATTGTTTGCGGCGTTCGTCCATATTTGTCGTCAATTCTGCCTTTTCAAAAGCCTCCAACACCCGACGGCGGATCTCCGTTGCCTGTTCAAGAGTTTTCAATCCCGGCGCGTTGGCTTCCCATTCGTTGTGCCCAAAATAACTGTGTTGCGCCCCGCAAGCGACCAATAAATAATCGTAAGGCACGACTCCGAAGGAAGCGGTCACGGTCCGCTCTTCCAACTGAATCGAGTCGACTTGGCCGCAGAGCACGCGAACATTCGTCTCTTTGGAAAGGATACTGCGAAGCGGTGCCGCGATATCCGCAGGGCTCAAACCCGCCATCGCTACCTGATACAGCAGCGGCTGAAAAAGATGATGGTTGCGTCGATCAATCAGTGTAACCGACACCCGTTTTTCGCGTCCCAAGGCTTTGGCCGCATTTAACCCTGCAAACCCGCCTCCGATAATCACAACGCGTTTCAACGTGTCACTCATCCCATTTTCCATCATTCGAATTCGGAACCTTCTCTTTCTATAATACGTTCCGAACCAAGAGCGATGGAGAGACAGCGGCGAAGTGGGGTCGTCGCTGCCCCAATTTCCATCTCTGTGGTAAACATTGTGACCTTGAAGACCTCAATGCGACGAGCATCTTCAAGCAGGATCCGGGGGGCGAATCGACGGCGTTCGCTCTGAATCCTTCCCTGAAACATCTCCTTATTTCGACTGTCCCATTTTGTGTGCCGAACTCGCTAGTGTCGGGCCGCCGATCGCTAAAACGTTGGTAAAATGAGGCCCGCGGCTAGCGCCGTCGGCTCACAAATACGGGGAAAACGACGTTCGAACTATTTAGGCTTTTGACCATGAGTGCGATTGAATCCTTTCTGACCGCGAAAAACTTCGCGGTCGCCGGAGCCTCGACGCGACGGCATAAATACGGAAACAAGGTTTTTCGGGCATTGCTCGATTCAGGCCGCGAGGTCTATCCGCTAAACCCGATCAGCGAAGAGATCGAGGGGCATACGGCCTACCCGCGGATCGCCGATTTGCCGGTCGTCCCCGAGTCGCTGTCGATCATCACGCCGCCTGAAGTGACACGGCAAGTCGTGGCCGATGCGGTGGCAGCGGGAGTGAAGAATATCTGGATGCAACCCGGCGCCGAAGACGCTCAAGCGAGCCAAGCGGCTCGCGACGCCGGAGTGAATGTCATCGATAATGGCAGCTGCGTGCTCGTTCTACTCGCACGCGATTGATATCGACCGCAGCCGATTTACTTTGCCATCAACTTTTTCACGCTTGGCTCGATCGACTCGGCCCAAATCGTGTAGCCCTGTTCGCTGAGGTGCAGCAGGTCGGGCATGATTTCTTTGGAAAGTTTCCCATCGTCACTCAGAAACTTGTCACCAATATCCAAGTAATGAACATTGTCGTCGGTCGCTAGTTTCGCAACCATCTCGTTGCTCTTCTCGTTCACTTGACGCTTCTTATCCGATGGATCCGCACCGCGCGGGAATGTTCCCAATAGTAGGATCTCGGTATCAGGCGTTTTTTGCTGCAGTTGGCGAACAATCGCAGTCACGCCCTCCGCAATCTGTTCAGGCGAATTGCTGCCTGAATTGTTCGTACCAATCATGATCACCGCAACTTTGGGTGAGATGCCTTCGACGTTGCCGTTATCCAGTCGCCAAATCACGTGTTGAGTGCGATCGCCGCCGATGCCCAGATTCACCGCGTTGCGATCGCCGTAGTATTTGGCCCACACATTTTTGCCGTTGCCTTCCCAGCCTTGCGTGATTGAATCGCCAATAAAGACAAGGTCGACGTTGCCTTTCTTGACTCTTTCGTTCATCGACTCGTGGCGTTTCATCCAGCGACTGTCACGCGGGACCGGTTTGATCGCATCATGCTCGACTAACGTCTCTTGAGCGTAGAGTGGGGAAGCCAAAAAGGCTGTCAGCAACAGCGAAGCCATAAAGGAACGACGGCAAATTTGCATAGTAAGTTTCTCGATTGTTGAGGAAACGGGGGAGGGAATATCGAGCGATATCATAGTCCATCGCGGACGAGGACGCGGCAAATACAAGGCGATTTTCTGCTCGCGAAATCCGCCAGCGGTACCTCCTTGCTGCTTCAATTCCACGGTATTTCAATGCATTCAGTAGCAAGCAGCCCGCATAGATCTCGCAAAGTTGTGGAAAGCATCGATACAAAGATAGGTAATCCAGCGAAATAGGGCCAGATTTAGCGACCTCTTTACGCCTAACTTGCGCGTCCGGGGGTAAAATAAACCACAGGAAGAGGGGAAGGCGGATCGATTTTCTCGCAATTCCTGCTAAACAATTGTTACCATCAATGGGACCAGAGCTAACAGATATTGCAATTCACGTGTTTCGGGAGACCGCAGGGTGGTCATACAAACGACTCAAGTTTACCGCTACCGTGTCGACGCATCGGACATCATTGTTGAAGTGGACCAGTGGTGGCTCGCATTTGCTAAAGAGAACAACACCATCGATCTGGATGAACCCTCCGTCGTCGGCAAGTCGCTGTGGAGTTTTATTGCCGACTACGCAACTCAAAAGCTGTACAAGGAAATTCATCGCTTTGTGCGAGTGACCGGAAATCCGATCACCGTTCCCTTTCGCTGTGATTCACCAACGCTTAAACGCTACATGCAATTAACGATTACCCAACGCGAGAACCAACAACTCGCGTACGAGAGCATCTTACTGCGAGCGGTGCCCAGCCGTCGGCTTTCGGTGTTGGACCCCAGCGAAGAACGCTCGGCCGCATTTCTAACCATGTGCAGCTTCTGTAAACGCTCGCTGATCGAGCCCGCCGGATGGCTTGAGATGGAGAACATTGCGATCAAATTGCGGATGTATCGAAAACAAACCGTGCCGGAACTTCGATATACAGTCTGCCCCGAATGCGAAGACCAACTCGGCGGCGAGCGAAAGCAAACGGATTCAACATCCGAGCCAAATCAGAATTAAATCCCGGAAAGTGGACCGAGAGTTTTGCTGGCTATAAGAAACCTCTACTTTGAAAAAACCAGTCAACCAAAATTTTTTGCTGGCATCGGCAACCGAATCTTTTAGTATCAAAGCGAAGCGGGCGGCAGTATTACTGCAACCACTGCGTAAAACAAAAGTCTTCGCGACTTTCGCTAGGTTCAGACATTTTGCGATCAGTGTTCACGTGCGCGCACGAAAAAACCCACTCAGGCTGGCGACGGGCCTGAGTGGGTCTTCGTTTGATATTTGGTGATGAAGTGAACCAGATCCGAAGATTACTGGCGTGTTTTCTGTTGAGTTGATTTGAGAACCATTTTCACAAAGTGGATGATCTCAGCAAGCTGATTCCATCCATTTCTAAATTCCTTAGAAAGGAGGTGATCCAGCCGCAGGTTCCCCTACGGCTACCTTGTTACGACTTAGTCCCAATTGTCGAGCTGACCTTCGGCACCTGCCTCCCCGAGGGGTTAGCTTGGTGACTTCGGGCCCTCCCAACTTTCGTGGCTTGACGGGCGGTGTGTACAAGGCTCAGGAACACATTCACCGCAGTATGCTGACCTGCGATTACTAGCGATTCCGGCTTCATGCAGGCGAGTTGCAGCCTGCAATCCGAACTGAGGCACGGTTTCTAGGATTTGCTCCACCTCGCGGTATTGCGTCCGTTTGTCCGTACCATTGTAGGACGTGTGCAGCCCTAGACATAAAGGCCATGAGGACTTGACGTCATCCCCACCTTCCTCCGGTTTGACACCGGCAGTCTCTTTAGAGTCCCCGGCATTACCCGCTGGCAACTAAAGATAAGGGTTTCGCTCGTTAAGGGACTTAACCCGACATCTCACGACACGAGCTGACGACAGCCATGCAGCACCTGTGCAAGAGCTCCCCGAAGGGCACTCTCTACTTTCATAGGGATTCTCAAGCATGTCAAGTCTAGGATAAGGTTCTTCGCGTAGCCTCGAATTAAGCCACATCCTCCACCGCTTGTGTGAGCCCCCGTCAATTCCTTTGAGTTTCAGCCTTGCGACCATACTCCCCAGGCGGAGCACTTAACGCTTTCGCTACGGCCGAGAGGATGTGAAAGTCCCCTCAACCCAGTGCTCATCGTTTACGGCTAGGACTACCGGGGTATCTAATCCCGTTCGCTACCCTAGCTTTCGTTCCTCAGCGTCAGAAAAGACCCAGTGATGCGCCTTCGCCACCGGTGTTCCCTATGATATCAACGCATTTCACCGCTCCACCATAAGTTCCCATCACCCCTGTCTTCCTCGAGCCTAGTGGTTTGAAACGCAGTTCCACGGTTGGGCCGTGGGCTTTCACATCTCACCTTCTAGGCCGCCTACGAACGCTTTAAGCCCAGTGATACCGAATAACGTTTGGACGGTTCGTCTTACCGCGGCTGCTGGCACGAACTTAGCCCGTCCTTCCTCTGAAGATCGGTCAAACTAAGGGGAGTACCCCCTAGCATTTCCTAGCTTCTGACAGCGGTTTACAACCCGAGGGCCTTCATCCCGCACGCGGCGTCGCTTGGTCAGGCTTTCGCCCATTGCCAAAGATTCTCGACTGCAGCCACCCGTAGGTGTCTGGGCAGTGTCTCAGTCCCAGTGAGCCGGGCCATGCTCTCACACCCGGTAGCCATCGTAGCCTTGGTGAGCCATTACCTCACCAACAAGCTAATAGCACGCGGTCCAATCCTCGAGCGGAATCACACCTTTGATCCAAAGATATTATTCGGTATTACTAACAGTTTCCCGTTACTATCCCGAACTCGAGGGCATGTAACCACGCCTTACTCTCCCTTTCGCCACTGTCCCCTCTCCTAGCAAGCTATTTGAGGTTCTCGTACGACTTGCATGCCTAATCCACGCCGCCAACGTTCATTCTGAGCCAGGATCAAACCCTTCAATTTTGTATTGATTCACCAGTCAGCAAGCTGACCGGGAGAAAGCAAAGTTAAAACCGAAAGTTGATTCTGCTCTGAGGGCCTCGGTAAAGACCCTCAGCGATTCGCCATTTTTTCAACACCGTCTTACATCAACAGTAAGCAGTGTCGAGGAATGGTCTCGCATCTGAACTCAACAGAATTTTCATCACCAAATTGTCAATGATCGGTTGCAACTCAAAAGCATTGTTTCGCTCGGCGGGCGAGTGAAAGTTGCTCTCAAGTGCGAGAGGGAATGATTACGTCTTCGGCCTTTGGCGTCAACACGCTCTAGGCCACTTTTTCGAAAAGTGACCGAAATCGATCGTGAGCCACCGCGACGATGCACCGGAGCGACATCACCGAACAACGTCTTTCCTCGGCGAACACGCCATCTAACACGACTGCGATTTTGTCACAAAGTTCTCGCGAATTATTTTCGGGCGAGTTCGTTTCCAAACCATTTCCAAAGAGTCCATCGCCGAATCCGTCTCCGATTCCCAGTTTCGCAAGCCTGGAAAACCAATTCAGCTGGCGGGAAGCAAGCTGCGATCCGCACTTCCATCGGCGACAGTGTTGGTGAAAGCGATGTGCGATGTGCGTCGCTGGGAACTGGGAGTTGGGAGTTGAACTTCAGTGCTTCTGCGTCTGAACCGAAATGCCACTTGGACTGGACAGCAATCAGGGCCGAAGACTCAATCGGCAATCATCCATCTCGGCAAATCACAACCCGACGCGTCAGCGAGGGACCGAAGCAAGACCGAGATTCCCTCGCTCACGCGTCGGGCCAGGCAGGCGATCGTCCTCACCCCACTGAACGTCGAAACACTAAACGGGGAAACGAACAACGAACTTCCCTGGGACGGGCAAGCTCCAAATACATGTGGCCAGCGACCTAGAAGAAGGTAGCGATGCAACTGGGTCGATCGCCAGCAGCACGCCTCCGGAGATTTCGGAAATGCACCACGATTCGGACACGCCCCGCATCTGCATCACGCACATTTACACTGTAATACTTGCACGTGCCACCCAACGCGACCCACTGCGCCCCTATTCCCCGCGAAAGACAGGTGGTCGCCATCAAAAGAGGACCGACCTTTGAACAGTGCGACCACTCTCCCACTCTCCCACTCTTTAAGACGCTTCTGAAATCGGCACACTCCCCTCCTTCATGGCCGGCCAGACTGCCGCCAGAGGCTCGGTTTCGGTAGTGTCCTTGCAAACGCAAAAAGAAATCCAATTACCGACAGCAGCATGTTTTGCTGAATCGCTCCGGACATACACCGACGTTTCGCTCAGTAAATAACGCATCTTTGCGGCAGCCCAATGACACAACCCAGGTAGCGGAAAAGTGTCTTTGTGAGGGCTTCGAGCGATTCATTTTACCTTTTTCGGAAATAGAAGCCTTTGTGTTGTTGACGCCGAGCGGGGCGGCCTATATTCTTCGCCCCTCACTGACCGAGTGACACGCGTCGCACCCTTCAACGCAAGGGAGTTTCGCAGTGGAACTTGGACGGTTGCAAAGCTCGGACGCTCCGGTTACAACCGGCGACTGAGAACTGATATTTGACAATTTGGTTGTTTGGTAGTTGGCATCTGAAAGAGCACTACACTCGCAATTAGGGCAGTTCAGCTCGGGACTCGGTCTCGGGAGGCTCTGTTTCAAACGCGAGAAAAGTGAAAACAAGTTCTGAGAAGCGTTGCCAACGCCGACATTCGATTCACGCAGTTTACTGTGCGGGTCGTAATTGAAAGCGTTGGCAAGAATGTATTCTTATAGGATTCTGTGCAACGTGATTGCTGTAGTCAGTGAAGCTTTCTCTTCGGAGAGAGTGGAGTAAAGCAGCAATCACCACATGTGATATCGTTAATCATAGAAACCAACGATATTTCGCGTTCAATGGTGGTTAAACACTTTTGAGTTCGGGATTTCGATGGCCAATCTATTAAGGGCACATGGGGGATGTCTTGGCGTTAGAAGAATGAAGGGCGTGGAAGTCTGCGAAATTCCTGGGGGAGCTGACAAACAAGCAATGATCCCGGGGTGCCTGATTGCTACCTGCTGAATTCATAGGCAGGCTAGTTACAACCTGGTGAACTGAAACATCTAAGTAACCAGAGGAAGAGAAAGAAAAATCGATACCGTCAGTAGCGGCGAGCGAAATCGGTATAGCCCAAACCGTGAAGGTTTCCTTCGCGGGGTTGTAGGACTTCGATATTGGATTGTGTGTTGTTAGTGGAAGATTCTGGGAAGGATCGCCATAGAGGGTGACAGCCCCGTACACGAAAATAAACATGCACCATAGAAGCACCTGAGTAGGTCCAGTCACGTGAAACCTGGACTGAATCCACGGGGACCATCCCGTAAGGCTAAATACTCTCTAACGACCGATAGCGTACCAGTAGCGTGAGTGAAAGGTGAGAAGAACCCCTGCTAGGGGAGGAATGTGAACCTGAAACCATGTGCCTACAAGCGGTCGGAGCACTATTTTAATGTGTGACGGCGTGCCTTTTGCATAATGATCCGGCGAGTTGTGGTATACGGCTTGGTTAAGTCCTTCCGGGACGAAGCCCAAGGGAAACCGAGTCTGAATAGGGCGAAATGTGTCGTATGCTGCAGACGCGAAACCTGTGTGATCTACCCATGAGCAGGTTGAAGCGCGGGTTAAACTGCGTGGAGGACCGAACCCACTTAGGTTGAAAACTGAGGGGATGACTTGTGGGGAGGACTGAAAGTGTAATCAAACCAGGAGATAGCTCGTTCTCTCCGAAATATCTTGAGGGATAGCGTCGTGTAAATTAGTTACCGGGGGTAGAGATACTGAATCGGATGGGGGCCCTTCCCAGGGTACCCCACCGAACCAAACTCCGAATACCGGTAACCGTACCGCGGCAGTCAGTCTCTGGGGGATAAGCTCCAGAGTCGAGAGGGAAACAACCCAGATCGCCTGCTAAGGTCCCGAAGTTTTACTTAGTCACTAAGGAAGTTGAAATGCTGTGACAGCTGGGATGTTGGCTTAGAAGCAGCCACCATTTAAAAAGTGCGTAACAGCTTACCAGTCGAGCATTTCTGCGCCGATAATGAACGGGAGTAAGTAAAACACCGAAGCAGCGGATTCTAGTTTACTAGAGTGGTAGGAGAGCGCCGATGACGAGATACAAGCCGTACGGTAACGAGCGGTGTTGGCGTCATCGGGTGATTATGCCGGAATGAGTAACGATAAAATAGGTGAGAATCCTATTCGCCGAAAGCCTAAGGTTTCCTGGGGAAGGCAAATCCGCCCAGGGTTAGCCGGTACCTTACCCGAGGCTGAAAAGCGTAGGGGATGGATAACAGGTCAATATTCCTGTGCCGGTTGTGTATCTAGTCGCAGGGACGGCGTCCGGAAAGTGAGCGGTACGAATAGAAATGTCCGTAGCGAACACTGAGGTGTTGGGGATTAAAAGACCCGACATAAGCCAAGGTATAGCTCGAGAGCGTTTAAGTTCTCGAAGTCATTGGAAGGACGTCCAAGAAAAGCTGCGAAGTTAAGCAACTGACCGTACTAAAACTGACACAGGTAGGCGAGATGAGAATTCTAAGGCGCTCGGGAGAACTGTGGTTAAGGAACTCTGCAAAATGGCCCCGTAAGTTCGCGATAAGGGGCGCCCACGCAAGTGGGCCACAGAAAATCGGCTCTAACGACTGTTTATCAAAAACACAGGTCTCTGCTAACACGCAAGTGGATGTATAGAGACTGACGCCTGCCCGGTGTTGGTAGGTTAAGGAAGACGGTTAGCCTCACGGCGAAGCTGGCGACCGAAGCCCCAATAAACGGCGGCCCTAACTATGAGGGTCCTAAGGTAGCGAAGTTCCTTGTCGGGTAAGTTCCGACCTGCATGAAAGGCGTAACGATTGGAGCACTGTCTCAACCACAGACCCGGTGAAATTGTAGTTGTGGTGAAGATGCCACATACCCGCGGTTAGACGGAAAGACCCCGTGAACCTTTACTGTAGGCTGATATTGGGTTGAGATATAATTTGTGTAGGATAGCTGGGAGGCTTCGAAGCAGGCACGCTAGTGCCCGTGGAGCCGTCGTTGAAATACCAGCCTGGTTATATTTTAATTCTAACTTCGATCCCCTGAATCGGGGCGAAGGACAATGTCAGTCGGGCAGTTTGACTGGGGCGGTCTCCTCCCAAAGAGTAACGGAGGAGTGCAAAGGTACACTCAGCCTGGTCGGTAATCAGGCGAAGAGAGTAAAGTTAGAAGTGTGCTTGACTGCGAGACCCATAAGTCGAGCAGGTACGAAAGTAGGTCTTAGTGATCCGGTAATCCCGAATGGAAGGGTTATCGCTCATCAGATAAAAGGTACTCCGGGGATAACAGGCTTATCGCATCCGAGCGTCCACAGCGGCGATGCGGTTTGGCACCTCGATGTCGGCTCATCACATCCTGGGGGTGTAGAAGCTCCCAAGGGTTTGGCTGTTCGCCAATGAAAGTGGTACGTGAGCTGGGTTCAGACCGTCGTGAGACAGGTCGGTCCCTATCTGCCGTGGGCGTACGAATCTTGAGGAGGTTCAACTTTAGTACGAGAGGATTTAGTTGGACGAAGCTCTGGTGTACCAGTTGTCGCGCTAGCGGCACGGCTGGATAGCTAACTTCGGAACGGATAAACGCTGAAAGCATCTAAGCGTGAAGCCCGCTCCAAGATTAGGATTCGTAGACATTAGTCGAAAGCCCCCAAGAAGACGACTTGGTTGATAGGCTGGGCGTGTAAGCACGGTAACGTGTTGAGCTAACCAGTACTAACGGGCGAAAGTTTGGCCATCGATATCCCGCACTCATGTTCTATAGGGATACATGGCTTCGACGAAGTTTAAGAAGAAAACTCTTTCAGATATATAATAGCTACCAAACAATCTGGCGCACTTGCGGTGAAATACCCGCAAGTGTGTCTTTCCGGCGACCATATCAGAAAGGTTATACCTGTTCCCATCCCGAACACAGAAGTCAAGCTTTCTGAGCCGATGATAGTGCATACCAGCGTGAAAGTAGGTATTGCCGGATTTTTAAAACTCTCTTGTAGCCTTGCTACAAGAGAGTTTTTTTATGCGCATTCAGTAACGAGAAAGGCCGTTGCCTCAGAAAGTTTCACCCTCCCGCTGGGAGGGTCGGCCGCGACAGCGGCCGGGGAGGGCTGGTGAAACCATGCTTGCACGGTCCACTCCTAACACTCCGAGCCCCACCCAGAGTCGGCTACCGCCGACACTGACCTCCCCAAAGGGGAGGTGAATTCCGTTTCGCACGCTTCTTTCTTATCACAAAACGTTGCCCTAGCGGTAAACCTAAATGCGGGACTGACGACTCCGTGCGGCAGTTTCCCGTTTTTCCAACATTGCCGAGTCTTGGGCCATTTCCACTACCGAGCTGGCTCATCCCAGGCGGCCGCAGATAGGTCGTGAATGATTTCTAGAATGCTTTCGAGTTGGGCATGCAGCGCGGAATGTGTCAACGACAGTGAGACAACTTTTTGATAGTTGTTAGGTGCTGCATCCCGCGTGCTCAGGGGCCAGCCCCCGAACCCCCGGGATTTTTTCAGGCATGACTCGGGTGTTCAAAGAGTTTGTTGCTGGTACTGTGTCGACGTCCGGTGAAACGGAAGACGGCTCTGCGGGGACGCAACCGTCCAAGGGATAACCGGATCGAGGGTGCGTCAAAGACGTTACTTCTGGAGCCCCCGGGCAATTCGCTTCGGGGGCTTCGCTTTTCAATTCATCCTTTCGTTTGGGAGCGTTGATCCAAACTGCTTTGGGAAGGCTTGCAGGTGTGGGAATGCCGTGTACGAAACGCTCGGGATTCTTCTGCCATGCCCCGTGAAGCGTTTGTTTTCTCGACTCGATCACTTTTTCGCCTTGGCCGTAGTGCAACGATGATGGGGTAAGCAGGCCGATGCCACTGTGATAGTGCTCGTCGTTGTACCAGCCAATGAATTCACGGCAGAACCCAAGTGCGTCTTCATAGCATCCAAATCGCTGGGGAAATTCAGGGCGGTACTTCATCGTTTTGAACTGGCTTTCCGAGAAAGGATTGTCGTTGGAAACATGCGGCCGACTGTGTGACTTGGTGACGCCCAGCGAACCAAGCAACTGCGCCACCGAATGCGATGTCATCGATGGCCCACGATCGCTATGGAGGATCAATTGCTCGCGCGGAACGTTTTGCTTTTCAATGGTTGTTTCGATCAGCTGCGTGGCCAGATCGGCGCTTTCACGATGTGCCAGCATCCAGCCGACCACGCAGCGGCTGTAGATATCCAGAATGACATACAGGTAATAATAGGTCCATTTCTCCGGGCCCTTGAGCTTGGTGATGTCCCACGACCAGACTTCATTGGGGCCGGTCGCAAGCAATTCAGGCTTTCTGTAGTTCGGGTGTCGGAGTTGGTTTCTGCGTTCGCAAGTGCTTTGATTCGCTTCAAGGATGCGATACATCGTCCGCACGCTGCACATGTACTCCCCTTCATCGAGCAATTTCGAGTAGACCTGCCGCGGCGACTGATCAGCGAAACGTTCGCTGTTGAGTCGATCGATCACCGCTTTTCGTTCTCCGAGTGAAAGTGCTCGAGCTGGGATCGGTCTCGGCTTAGGTTGCTGGTCGGGATCGCGGCGACGGTACAACGTCGCTCGCGAAACATTCAGTGCGCGGCATGCAGCAGCGACACCGACTCGTTTGCTGAGCCCTTCAGCCGCACTCAATCTGTCTTCTCGTGTGAGCGTGTCTGCATCATCTCCGAGACTTTTTTTTGGACGTCAATGATCAACTCCGCCTGGCGAAGTCTTTCTTTTAGGCGTTCATTTTCGCGTTTCAAAGCGGCAAGCTCTTTTGCCTTTGACGGTATTGCTGGCGGCACATCGCTACTGGGCTTATTCGATGATGACAATGATTTTTCCCGAAGTTGACGACGCCAGCGCTGAACCACTGACGAATAGAGCCCTTCACGACGTAGCAGAGCTCCAATCTCACCGGGCTCGGAGCACTGCTGAGCTTCGATCGCGATCCGACGTTTATACTCCTCTGAAAAGCGACGACGGGTCGCTTTCTCAGCCACCTCAGGATTTTTCTTAACTTTTTTGTTGGCGATTTCGGTCATGTAAACTCTCCGTGCCCTCGATTTTGAAAAACTTCAAAGTTGTCTCACTCATGTTGGCACAGAGGGGCGAGTCGGACTTGTCCTGTGTGATGGCATCTTCGCTTCGCAGACCAAAGACGGCACCGCGAGTGAAGGCATGCCCAGCGAGCGCTCGCTTGAGTTGAGTGATGGTAAGAGCACGCCCCATTCGGTCGTGGGCTCGGTCGCTAGTCGCTTGAACGAGTCCGCCGACAATGTCCATGGCGGCTCGTGAGGCAATCTCGCGGAAGTTTGACTCTGTTTGAAGGTCCATGACGTCATGCAATAATTGCTGTGCCTGCAAAACGGCGGAATGTTTTTCGCGACTCGATGTTTCAGCCGCTTCGTCAAATGGGTTTGGAGCTAAGGATTCTTGCCACGGTTCATTGGTCTCGACGGAATCAGAGAATTCTTCGGCCTCGGAATCCGCGGTGACGCCAAATCCTTCGTCGTCCATCGCTAATTCGAACGCTTCTTCGTAAGAAAGACCTTCCGCAGTGGCTTCGGCAATGCGGCGTGCCATTCTCTCGCTGCGTAAATCGTTGTGTCGCCGCAACTGATCCATCGTTTCAACCTCCTCTTCGAGCGACATTTCGCCGTAGTCGATGTCGCCCGATTTCGATTCTTCTTCAGTCGAATCATCCATACTCAGGCCCGTTCGACTAGCTGACTTTCCTTTTGCCAACATTTTTTGCTGCACCAACGTCGCCACGCGTTCGATTCTGGATGCCACGATACTTGGATCTTCGGCGGCTTCTTTACTGAGTCCATGCTCGCGTAGCCCGTCAGCCATGGACTGGATGGCCCCCGCCAAAAACTCGTTTTTGTGTTTCAGTTGATTGAAATCGCGAGTCTCGTAGTACTCGCTTTCATCCGATACATGCAAGTTACTGCAATAACCCTGCTCGAGCGCATCGAGCAAATGCACAATGGCAACGTGGCCTTGCAGAGAACCAAACTGTGTCTTGACGGAACAATAGGGCGGTTCGTCGAAAGGCGATTGCTCTGCTTCTTCGATCTGAAACAGAGGTGTCAAATGGCCTTCGGGAGAAATCAGTAAGCTGAACGTTTCCTGGCCGGGAGCCATGTCAACCAGCAGCCCGCGAACGACTCGCGTGTGATCGTGGTCAGCATAGGATCGCCAAAGGGTGGCTCGACCGCCGAGCGAGAACACCAAATCGATAACGCGGTCTTCGAGTTGCTCGACACACGACAGATCGTCGACCGTACCGCGATAGTGAATCGTTACTCCCACTGGTCATCATCCCAATCATCGAGGTCGTATGGTTCGGGTGTTATTCCGGTTTATGTCGTGGTATTGGATTTTCGTCAATCGCCAAGACGAATTGTTGATCTCCGCAAGTAATCACCGGAAGACTCAAATGTCACTCGAAATTATACCGAAGTCAAACATTCAGCCGTCTCGATGCACGTCCTCAAGAATGGATAAGTGGAATCGGCAGATGCTTTCGGATACTCTTAGTCCTTGAGCGGGGACAATTATCGCGTTCAGTTTTCAAGATCGGCTAGGAACGTATTCCATGAATAATGAGTCGTCTCAGCCTTTGCCGCCCAATGGACGGCTCATTTCTGCAGGCATGGCCGCTGCTGCTGCGATCGGTATGCTAATCAATCACTACACGATTGGATCCCAGAATGTTGGCAGGCTTATGATCCTTTGCCTGGGTCCGATTGCTTTTTTTCTTGGGCTCGGCGGAATATTTGAGCCCAAGATCGTCTGGGCGGTCGGCAAATACGGCAAGCATCTTCCCGTGATTTACAAACTGATTGGCGGAACGTTGGGAGCTTTGGGAGTTGCGGTCACGCTGCTTTTGCTTTTGTTTGTCTACCGACTCGGACCGCCCACACCGCCCCCTGCGACGAAACCTGCGACGCGGCTGACCAACCCCGCAGCGACGACTGCGAATCTGAACTTGAACCAACCTGTTTCTTCCTCGAAATCGGTACGTCGTGTGGAGCCGCAGGAGGTTATGTACTTGACCTACGCTCGCTCCAAGAAACGCTGGGAGAAAATGGATGAGACGGCCGCTCAAGGCGTTCGCCGCGAGGTCTCGGACGGAACGACGACGCTACATTATTTGGACGGGGCGCATTCACTGCTGAAAGTGCTCTGGCCCGATGTGTTGGAAGTCGGCGACCGATTCACCGTGGAACTGCAAGGAGCGAACTCCATTGAATTGGTCGATCTACAGGGTGCCGACGCGAACGCTCGCGCATCGTTGCCATCGGGCGACAAGTTTGTCGTCGTCGAGATCGCCCGCGAGAAAGACGGGATCACCTTCATTTTCGACGGCCAGTCTCAGAAGGCGTTCCACGCCAGCGGAAAGTTGCGAGGAGACGAAGCTAAAGCAGCACTGCTTGCCACCTCACTCCGGCCCGGATTCAGCGTAAAAAAAGGGAGCCAAGCAAGCTTTCGCAACGCGACAATCATTAAACATTGAGTAGGGATTGAAATGTCTATCAGATGCTTGCAGATTTTGATCCTTGGTGATAGTCGACACGTAATTCGGTGACCCTAGGTCGCTCGCTTGCTACCGCAGGGATAC
The DNA here is from genome assembly GCF_052161655.1 of Novipirellula methanifontis. Taxonomy (GTDB): domain Bacteria; phylum Planctomycetota; class Planctomycetia; order Pirellulales; family Pirellulaceae; genus Novipirellula. The sequence continues at coordinate 1,905,011 of NZ_CP197418.1, read as the reverse complement.
GCATTCAACAATTCTTACTCGACGACTTCAAACACGCCGGGAGCGAGCACTTCGGGTTTCCGTTTCGCTCGCGTCACTAAGAACGCAATGATCGCGATCGCAACGGCGATCAAGCCGATCCCTAACAGCGGTCGATAGACGATCCACGCGGTCGCAATGGTGACCAGCGAAAGACTGATCGCGACGCCCGCTGCAACAATCGTGGTTCCGAAGGCGACGATGCTGCCAAATAGTGGGATCACATCCCCCAAGACGGCAAGTGGTTTCATTCCCATCACAACGCCAAAGAACATCATGATCACGCCGACCCCACGCAGAATCCAGGTTAGATTCGCATTGTCGGCCTCGGCGCGGGCGATCATCGCTTCGGGGCTGACCACGCCCAGCGTCAGCATGTTCAGTTCGGTGCCCGCCTGAGTCGTATACGGCTCAAACGTTTCCCCAAACTGTTTCGCCATCACACTGACCTCGGTGTTCGGTGTTTTGCTGAACCAAATTCGCACGTCGCCAATCGCGGGGGCATCGCTTGCTAAGTTGTCATCCTGCGAGGCCACGTCGACCGCACCGGACTGAACATCCTCAGCCTTTTCAAACTCTGTCTTTTCAAATTGATCGTTCGGATTTGCAGCCACCGACTCGTCCACCGAAAGGCGACCATGCTTTTGATTTGCGGACCAATACAACCGGGGCGAACCGTTGGGACCATCGTTTCGCAGCACCGAGTGGTTGCGAATTTCTTCGGGCAATGCCTCTTTCGTGAACGACAAAGGCTCCGAGAGATTGATTTGGTTTACCAGCGAACGCGACAAGCGAAAACCGCCCAAGACAACGTCCTTTGCCTGGGCGACATGGTTCTGAAATGGCATTTGCGGCGGATTGTTGTGGCCGGACTCTTTAAAATCGGCTGAATCAATCAGATGGTCGGACCAAACTTTTTCGTAGCTGTAAGTTGTCGTGGTGGTAGTTCCGCCTCCAAGTTTCTTTTTTGTTTTACGATCCGCATCCTCATCCCATTGATACATTTCGACGTTTCGCTCCAGCCGAATGCCTTCGAAATTGATTGCGAATGCGTCGTCGGTCAATTGCTCCGACGAATGGGCTTCACCGCTGACATGGACGAATTGGCCTTCGTGCGAAGCGTCTGGGGCGTCCGAATCTACACGGACCACGGCTCCGGCACCTTCTTTCAAGCCTTTGGCAGTACGAACGGCGCGTCCTTCGTTCCAAAACAGCAGCGGAAAGGAAACCAAGAACAGCAATCCGCCGATGACGATTCCCTTAATCGACCCGACAATTCGACTAAACCAAGATTCGTGAGTGACTTCGGTAACCATGCAACCGCTTCCGCATCCAAGAGCGAGAAAAGTGACGAGGGGTCGCTGCCGAGTCCGGTGAACTTACCGCGAACTAGCGACCAACGATTAGCAATCATAATCGAATTAGACGCAGCAGGTGCATTAGGATTGTGTCAACGTGCCAGATGAGATTCTGAAGAGAGGGCACGTTTTGGAAGCGAAAATCCTCGAGCACTGCGATCGCGGGTTACTGCAGTGGCGAAGCGCGTCCGTTGTCAAAGCGTCCCAGCCCGACACCAACTCAGGGACAGAGCATGATTTCCTGCGAGGTGGAATCCCTGCACAATGCTCTGTCCCTCAAAAAATTTCCGAGCCCAAAAAACGGCTCGCTACTCAGTCAGAGCCATCGATCGGCGAGTCACTTCCTTCTTCGCTGGCAGATGGGTTATCCGCAATGTATTGCTCGAGTTCATCGAGCTCGGCAACCTCGGTCGGTGCCCCGGTATCAGCACCACAACCAGCATTAACAACCATCGCAAACGCAAAGAGCGATAATAGAATCCAAGATTTTGACATACTAAAAAATTTCCTAAAACGGGTGGGAGTTTACGAACGCTCCTTCCCAAGCACTCGCCTGGAAAGGAGGAAACATTGTCGAAACAGGGAGCAACTTAGAACTCCGCGTCGATTGTCTCTTTACTAGCGCGGGTTCCGAGACTTCCCCACAAACCAAATGGACTCTTCGATCCGGCGGGCAGACGATTGCCCTCATTGCTGACATGGGCACTCGCTTGATCGCCAGCCTCAATCGAATCGGTGATGAACTTGATGGCGCCATCGCCCATCAAAACATGCACTCCTCCCTGGTGACGACTGCTCGGCGGATAGATTCCGTCATTGAAATTATTGCTGTCGGCACAGAGATACGAATTTGGAGTTTTGATAGTATTCAACATTCCCCAAATGCCGCGACTCATCGACCATTCGTATCCACGCGCTTGTTCGGCTCGTGGAATACCGCCCGCGGTTTCAAAGCCGGCGGATGGAAGAGTTTTCCAGAAGCCAGGACGTTCCGGGTCAACCTTACTATCGCATCGGGTGTTACCATTAGCGAGCGAGACGCTGCCCCCGGTCTGTTGGTTGCCGCGGGTTCGAACATCGCTGTCGCCTAAGTCGGTCGCAACTTCGCCCGCACAAATAGTGTTCGAGAGTCCGTCAAGAACGTCACGGAATCTCATTTTTTTGCGATGCTCGAAAAAGCCTCGGCAAGCGGCTCGTGCTCTGTTGGGATTGTTGGCACCACCACGGTCGTTTTTGCCACCATTGATATGGCGGGCCGAATCGCCAAGACATGCGAGATAGTTGCTACGACCTTTCGCTGGCAAACCAACACCAGGATCGCTAGGGCATCGCAGCCCAGGGACCTCTGTCATCCAAGGGGCATAGTAAGAAGCATTGAAATTTGCGATATCCATTCGCGGGTTTGGTCCCATCGGAGGCCATAGTGCACCCGTTTTCGGATCTTTCAACGGATTGGAAATCTGCTCCCAAAGTGCTTGTTGCTCCATGAATGGAGTCAATCCAACGAGCCAACTGAGTTCCAGAAAGTTGGATGCTCTGGGAACGTTTGCCGCACTGCCACCGGTACGATGTCCACCGCCTGCGACGGTGGTCCCACCACCGTGAATGGGCAATTGTTTGTAAGCGGAATGATAGTTGTGAACAGCCAAACCAATTTGTTTGAAATTGTTACTGCAACTCATGCGGCGGGCAGCTTCACGAGCGGCTTGGACCGCCGGCAGCAGAAGCCCGACTAGAACCCCAATAATTGCGATTACCACTAATAGCTCCACGAGCGTGAAGCCTTTTCTTCGAGAGTTGATGCACATAAGCATCTCCTTTTAGAAAAAAGTTTGTTCCTGTGAGCGGAACGCGAAAAGATTCGCTTTGACAGAAAACGCCAAAACACAAGGCAAGTCAGAAATCAGCATGTCCTCCGTGAAGCCACACATTTGCTACCGCCGAAACCGCCAATAAGCATCTATGGTTCTCGATGGCAACACTCGCAATCCAATCGCAAGGTAAATCCAAACGCCAAAAACTGACTTGTCCGGCTAACGTTAGCCCCAAGAGAAGCGGGGAACCTTCACGTTTGTGACAAGACCAGCACAAAAGTGCCAAAGGCTTCGTTTTTTTGTAAATATTGCGAATCGGCGATTTACCACGAGGGCTTTCGCGTTCGCGACTGCGTTGACGTGCTCTTTGAAAACTCAGAGACGGAGCATGTTTTGTTGCAGGCGAAAATCCTCGGCCAAGTCGTCTTCACGCCATTGCGTCGGAGCACGCGTGAAATGAAGGGATCTCTTCGTTCAATCTGACTGTGAGCGGACGGTAGCTTGAGATGAACGAAGTGGCACACGACCATCGGAAAAACACACTCTTTGCGAGCGGAAAGTCGATCGACTTATCCGCAAAGCTACATGATTTTTAAAAAAAGGGTGGCCGTTTTGCTGCACCTCCTCCGGCGACGTGGGTAAAATGCTTGGCTATCAATCCATTCGTAAAATACAGCGTCCATCTGGTATGACCGACGCGCTCTCCAATTTTTTTCAGGAATACTGATGTTGCTGTTGTCCAATCAAAGTCGCTTCGTTGTGATGGCTATTGTCATCGCCATATCGATTTCGTTTGTTGGTGTTGTCGATGCACAAGAAGCATCCCGGACTTGGACATCATCCGATGGAAAGAAAATCGAAGCCACGCTCAAAGATGTGAACGGCGACAAAATCACTCTTGTTCGTGCGGATGGCAAAGCGTTTACGATCCCGCTGGCTCGACTGAGTGATGCGGATCAGGCCTATGCCAAGCAAGCCACTTCGCCAGCGCCCGCCGAATCAGCAATCGAGCCCGCTGCCGCTGCTGCGGCGGAATCCGCAGCGATGCCTGCCGCCGAGCCGATGACGCCCGAGCGATATCAACAGTTGCTGTTGGATTTGGCTGACCCCGCGTTGATCGGTGTCAATCTCGTCAACGATTCCGTTGTCCAATTGGCCCCCTTTGTTCAGATCGACATGGCTGCCGAAGCAGAAAATTTCATTTGGCGGAAGGCGGCAGTGCAGCCACCCTTGTTCGTCGCGGACGGAGTGGATGGGCACATGGGTGAGCGTCTGGTGTTCAAGGTTCTTCCCAAACTGCCGGCCGAGACTTCCAACAAAGTGGAGTTCAACGCGCTGGTGCAGCTACTACAGGAAGCCAAATTTGAAAACCTCAAGGCGACACCGATCGAGTCGTTAAATGACGGCGGTTCGCAGTACCAATTTCATGTAAGCGGCAAATCACCCGAGGGGGCGGAACAGTACTTTTACACCTATATCGTTTATCTGGCCGATCGCATCTTTGTTTTCCAATCCAGTGCTTCGACTGACGAACGTTCAACGGAGATTATCAGGATTGCACCTACCGCACAGTTACTGGTGGCACCTCCCAGCGGCAACGTACCTGATGCGATTCGTCAGGAACTCGAGCAAGTGATTGCAAACATGCAAGCCAGCCTAGAGGGAGACGAATCGGGGGAGTCTACGTTGCAGTTGCTGATGTCGGATGAATTCATCACACAGATGAAGGGTGATTCCAATCAATGGGAACAGATGATCGCCGCATACGAATCGAAAATCAAACCCAAGCTGACTGCAGGACTCGCAAAGATTGATTTCAGCAAAGCCATTTATGACGAAACGAAGTCGCAAGTAACGTTTCCCATCGACCGGCCTCCATTGGTATTCGCAAAAGTAGCTGGTCGCTGGTCGATCCAAAATTAGACGGATTCGGGGGGGCGTAAACCGAAAGATAAGAAAGCGTTCCCCAATCGCCGAAACGAGCTTTCGGGGCGTCGAAAAGAATCAGCCGCGATAGTGCACAAAAAACGCAAAAGGCCCTCGTTGAGTGCATCGCATTGATGTTGATGTTCCGGCTATTTGTCCGTCTTCGAGTCGAGTTTGCTGAGCGAATGCTGGATTGCCCCTCGCAGTTTCTTTGACGCGTTGATCGTGAAACGATAGGTGTCCACTTTGTCTTTGGTCTTGTTTTCCAATTGAAGGAATCGCCCTTCTTTTTCCGCCGCGAATGTTAACGCCCAGTCCGCTCCCTTGAGCGAAGTGTTAATTGGCAATCGTTCTTGCTTGTCCGTAGGTGGCGTCGTCATCTTGTTCGCCAATGCTTTCACGAACGCTTCGGTTTGATTCTTGTCCAGCATCAGCATCCCGCCAGCCGCAGGCACCGTCTCACCCGGTTTCAGCGGTACCATCAACGAGATTTGTACGGCCGGATCCATGCCTGCGTAATTCGTGGCGTTCACATAGGTGTAGCCGGTCTGCGACGATCCCGTATGAACGAAAGGAGAGGGATCGCCAATCCACGATCGATCGCCGATCACGACGGACTGAAGATTGGGATCAAAAGTATCGTCATTGGGATCCCAGTCATCCGCAAATAAGGGGGCTGAGATCATGCAAAGCAGCAAAAAGCCGATCATCCGATTCACTGGGTCGTTCCTCATTAAGCCATTGTCCAAACAAAATTTCAAAATTTCCTGTGCGATATCGCGATATCGGCCCCGTTAGTTTAGTCGCTCTATCGCGAGAAGAAATCCATTTCCTCGCTAAGTCGACTTCTATCTAAAAACAGGGCGTTCACAGAGTACGAAACGATATACGAAACGCCGTCATCCTCTTTTAATCGCACGCCATGTGTCGAGACGGCCGGTATCAAGGCATCGCGTAGGGTAATTCGTACACCGCGTAGGTTTTGTTCTCGTTTTCGGAGAGCGGATAGATGCGGACCAACGGCATGTTTTCGCCCGTGATCCGTCGATCGACGACGATGTAATTCACGCCATACTTTTCGCGGTACTCGATTAATGATTGATAGTGAATCGTGACCCGAATCGTGCTGAGCCGGACAGGATAGATTTCACGGAAACGCTTGTACCACTGGTCCAAGCTTTTTGAATCCTGAGGCACGTCTTTCCAGTTCACCACCTCCGCTCGCTCGGCATACCATTTGAAACTTTGCTGATGACGCGGCGTCAAGAATACTTCATCAACATCGGTCGCCAAACGAACCCAATCACATACTTTTAACCAATCCTCAAACACCCGTTGTTGTTTCGCGGGCGATGCGTCGACGTCCCAGCCCAGCATGGCATTGCTTGTCGATGGCGGTACACCTAGTCGCATGCGGTCGAAACTGCTGATCCCTACCAGAACCACGCAAACCGCCAGTCCCACAAAACCCGATACCAATATTGGTTTCGCCTGACGACGCTGCGCAACACAACGCATCAGCAATAAGGCGAACCAAAGGGCGACAACGGCATCGGACAGCCGAAACCAGTAGTACCGCAACAGTTTTGCCGCCAGATCGGGCGAGTAAGTTTTCAAGCTTCCCAGAATCAAACCAATCACGGCAATCACGATCGCTCCGATTGCAAACGCACGAATTCGATTCCATTGCTCACGCTCACTTTGATGACGCGTGAGCCAGGCAAGCCCGACTGCGGAGCCAAGCAATACTGCATGCCGAACATACCAGTGGAACTGAAAGTTTGACGGCAACAAATGATGCGGCAATCGATAATAAGTGTAGATCCGCGCTGCTCGCACCGAGTCTGTCGCCTCGCCCCCCATCGTCAACCACAACGCTGGCAATACACCGATCAACGCGATTGCTCCGCCGAGAAATAACGCAGGAGTGAAAAACGGTTTGCGGTCGTCTCGCGGTCGTTCGCAAATCAGCCACGCGATCGCTACCGCGACGACCGACCAACCGCCCGAGAGCACATGAAAAGCCGAGGCGATTCCGAGTAAAATCCAAACATGATTCCATCGCCGATGGACCAGTTCGGCGAGTGCCATCAAGACAAATCCGTACGCGGGTACCTTGGCTTCGATGCCGCCAATCACCCATTCGCCTGCGAGATTCCCATACTCGACCGCGGCGATCCAAGCGACCGCGACACCAAGCGTGGCAAACCGCATCGGAACGAGTGCACTGGTCAATCGATAAAGCCCGATGGCGATCAAGGTCCAACCGACAAACCGGCCGATCCAAGCGGTAGCCTCAAGCGACAGGAATAACGTTGGCCACCCAAACACAAAATAGAATGTCGAGTGTGCCTTGCCCGACGAAGTGAACAAGTCGTTGGCACACCAATCGGGCTGCCAGAAATTCTTTGCCTTCACCAAATAGTGAGCTTCGTTTACCATCGGCGGCGCGTCGGCGGCGTAGATAAAGAACAACGCGACCACCGCGATCACTTCCAATGCTGCCCACCCGATCGACCGCTGGCCCTTGACCGGTAGCTGGTTTTCACTCGGTTGTTCCGCAGCCGAAGTCTCCTGAATCGCCGACTCGTCATCGTCTGGCATTAAATCCGCTACCTCAAAATCAGGTGACACAAAAACAGAATCCTTCACGTTCTTCAAGCGGCTTCAAACTTCTAGCCGCTACAAAGATCGACGGCCATGCGGATCGCCGACATCATACTGGCGTGATTCGCGACTCCTTTCCAGGCCAAGTTCATTGCGGTGCCGTGGTCGACACTGGTTCGCACGATGGGAAGCCCCAGCGTGACATTGACTGCATCGTCAAACGCAAGTGCTTTTAGTGGTATCAAACCTTGATCGTGATACATACAAACGTAGACGTTGATATTACTTCGCATCGCCGGCGTGAACGCGGTATCGGGCGGCAAGGGGCCGATCACATCATGACCTTCCCGCCGAGCTTGCTGGATGGCCGGTTCAATAATCCGCGATTCTTCGCCATGGCTGAATAATCCATTCTCGCCTGCGTGCGGATTCAATCCACATACCGCAATCCGCGGCGGACGCTTCAATCGCCGCTGGAGTGCGTCGGCTCCCATCCGGATCGCTTGCAATATGCCCTCACTGGTCAGCGTCGTGGGCACGTCGGCCAACGGGATATGGATCGTGGCCAGCACACACGAGATCGCTTCGCTGGTCAACATCATCGAGAAATCATGGGTCCCGGTTCGCGACGCCAGCAACTCGGTATGCCCAGGAAACTCGATTCCGGCGTCGTGCCAAGCTTCCTTTTGGATCGGCCCGGTCACGATCGCGGCGGTTTGCTGATTCAGCGTCGAATCGATCGCCGCGCACACCGCTGCAAACGACGCTCGGCCAGTGTCGGCACTAAATTGCCCTGGGGTGAGAGCGTCGACGTTGGCAAGCGGCAGGTCCACCACTGCGGGGATCGGCAAACCGAGATGGCTCGCCACTCGATTCAGCACCGCCTCGGGGCCATAAAGAATGGGGATGCAAAATTCGGTAATTTCTGCCGAGTAGGCACATTTCAAGGCAATTTCGGGCCCAATTCCGGCAGCATCACCGACAGTTATGGCGATTTTGGGGAGGAGTGTCGGTGAGTCGTCGGACATTGATCTAGCGTAAAAAACTTGGATTCGTTGAGATAAGAGAGACTGTCGCACTTTACAATTGAGCCGTACGACTAGAAACGCAGCTTAGCTGATTTCTATCCCTTTCTAAAATGACCGGTATGTTCTTTCGAAAAACCTTTTTTTCGCTTTCTGCGTTGCTGCTGGTCATAGGAAGTGGCGTGGCGGATCGTGGTTCTGCGGCGGCGGCTGATATTTTGGCGGTTTGTCCCCCCGCCTATCGAGCCGAACTGCAGCACTGGATCGATCATCGCCAACGCGACGGATTAAGTGTATCGATTATTGATAACAATCCCGATGCCAAATTGCTGCAGGCGGCAATCCAGGCATCGGCGGAACCCGGCACCCGTTATGTGGTATTGGTGGGCGATGCTCCGTCGATTGGAACGACCTGCAATCCACTGCGTGAAATTCCAACCACCTATTTTGCGACGACCGTGACCGCCAAATTTGGTTCCACCCCCACTTTGTCGAGCGATATGCCATTCGGCGATTTTGATGGCGACGGAATTCCCGATGCCGTCGTGGGTAGGTTTCCCGTCAAAGCAGAAACGCAATTGCAATCGCTGGTCGAGCGGATTATCCGCTACGAACAAAATGCGGACTTTGGTTCTTGGCGAGGCAATGTGCAACTGGTCGGTGGTATCGGCGGCTTCGGCGGCATGATCGACACGGCCATTGAATCCGTGACACGCACGATTGTCACCGGAGTTCTGCCTGCAGAAACCCGCACCACGGTTGCCTACGCCAGTCCCAATCACCGTTTCTTTCCCAAAACCAAATCGTTTACCGAAGCGGTGATCGAAAATTACAACCGCGGAGCTCGGTTTTGGGTGTATGCCGGTCACGGCCAAGTCACTCATTTAGACCGAGTCCCGGCGAATGCTCAAGGTCAACCGGTGCTCGATTGCGACAGCATCGGACAACTGAACTGTGTCGGAGCGTGTTCGCCAATCGCATTACTACTGGCTTGTTACACCGGAGCGATTGACGCACCCCAGGATTGTTTTGCCGAGCGAATGCTGCTGGCCGATGGAGGCCCAATCGCTGTGATCGCTGGCACGCGAGTGACGATGCCCTACGGTAACGCGACCGCCGCCATCGGATTGATCGATGGCGTCTACCATCAGAAGGAAGCTCGACTGGGCGATGCGTGGCTGAACACGCTGGTCGACATGCAGCGGGATTCAACGACCGACCGATCGACCACACGAATGATGATCGACTCGCTCGCCGCCATGATTAGCCCGGCAGGAACCAACTTGGTCGATGAACGCCGCGAACATGTCCGGCTGTACAATTTGCTGGGCGATCCGACGTTACGTTTGCATCCTCCCGAATCGGTCGATATTCAAGTCAAAGCGGGCTACAACTCTGGTGAAACGATCACGATCGAGTCGACCTGTTCGATTGACGGCGAATTGACGATGACGCTGGACCGACCGCTGGGATCGTCCTCCGGTGACGATGATCCGAACGAAACCTCGATTGCCTCGATCACGCAACCAGTCACTGCGAACCAAACCCATCAATGCGTGTTTGTGCTGCCAACCGACGTCAGCGGTCCGTTGACCATCCGTTGTCTGGTCGCGGGCGAGCAGACTTGGGCAACCTCGTCGGCATCCACCATCGTTCGCCAGCCCGCAAAACGATAGCCGCTTGCCGCGCCGCTATGGTTTGCAGAGGGAGAATTGTGATTCATCTCCCTTTGGGGAGGTCAGAGTCGGCGGCAGCCGGCTCTGGGTGGGGACGCAGTGTTAGCGGAGGATGCTGCAAGAAAGAGGTTGCCACCCTCCCTGGAAAACTCGCTGAAAGCTCGTTCTCCGATCCTCCTAACGGAGACTGCTGATTTGGTACGACATCACCGCTCTTACTTTAGCCGCTTGGGCGCTAGCCCAGGTTCAGTGGTGACGAAACCGTGGCTAGCGTCAAAACGGCTAACTAAATCAGCAGTCTGTAACGCAAGCGGGGAGGGTGAATATAGGATCTGCTACATTATCGACACATCATCGCCGATCTTCTAAAGTTCACGGCGGTTGATCGCTTGGTTCGTTTGATTGCTTTGGTTCACTGCCCTTATCGAAGACTCGCTGCTGTATGTCTGACACACCGCCACCGTACGACTCATTCTTGCTCGTCTCCTTTGGTGGCCCCGAAGGTCCCGACGACGTCATCCCATTTTTAGAGAATGTTTTACGAGGCAAAAATGTGCCGCGTGAACGGATGATGGAAGTTGTCGAGCACTACCAACATTTCGGTGGCGTCAGCCCCATCAATGAGCAAAATCGTCAGTTGCTCGCGGCGATCAAGACCGAATTCAAGGAGAGCGGAATCGAGCTGCCGGTCTATTGGGGCAATCGCAATTGGGCCCCGTATTTCGAAGACACCTTGCGACAGATGCGAGACGATGGCTGCAAACGTTCGCTCGCATTTTTCACCAGCATGTTTAGTTCCTACAGCGGTTGTCGCCAATATCGCGAAAACATCATCGCGGCTCAGGCAGCGGTGGGCGATGGTGCACCAGCGGTGGAAAAAGTGCGAATGGGATTCAACCATCCGTATTTCATCGAAACGTTGGCTGAGAATCTAAGTGCAGCCGCCAAATCAATCGATGCCGACGTGGCGACGACTCAAGTGTTGTTCACGGCTCATAGTATTCCGTATTCGATGTCGGATCATTGCGACTATGAACGGCAACTCAAGGAGGCATGTCGTTTGGTTGCCGACATGGCTGGCGCCGACCAATGGAAATTGGTCTACCAAAGCCGCAGTGGTCCACCGCAACAACCGTGGCTCGAACCCGACGTGTGTGATGCGATCACAGAACTCGACGAGTCGTCGCCGCTAGGATCGTTGATCGTCTTGCCGATCGGATTTGTCAGCGATCACATGGAGGTGCTGTTTGATTTGGACGAAGAAGCCGCGGATCTTTGCAAGTCGCGTGGCATCAAGATGGCGCGAGCTGCGACCGCAGGCGTGTCGCCTAAATTCGTCAGCATGATTCGCGAGCTCGTGCAAGAACGGTTGTCCGGCGACGCGATGCCTCGAGCACTCGGCGACCTGGGGCCTTGGCACGATGTCTGTCCCGCCGATTGTTGTCTGTACACACCCCAAGGCCGTCCCCCCAAATCGTAACGTAGCATAGGCTTCTAGCCTGTGAGGCAGAAATGATAGCGCGGTCGCCCCCTTCACCCGACTTCGGAGACTCCTGCTTTAGTACGACATCACCGCTCTTATGTTAGCCGCTTGGGCGCTAGCCCCGGTTGGCTGGTGACGAAACCGTGGCTAGCGCCAAAGCGCAACGCTGTGAAGCATTTAGAGAGGGTAAATTACGGCATTTGCGTTCCGTAGCTACGCTCGCCAGAGCGTGGATGGTTGCCGGCCAATACGAATCACCACCTTCTGGCGAAGGTAGCTACGAGAAAATGCTTCACAGCGTTCGCCCAAGCGGCTAACTAAATCAGCAGTCTCCTTCGTCGGTGGAGAGGTAACGATGGGTAAACGAAAGTCTTGGCGACTTTCGCTACAAAAAGCCTATCCTACTTACTATTCGACGTTGACTCGCGATAAAATTGGGCGAAGTCGTTGCAAGTGTTATGTCAGAGAATGAAACTCTAGTATGGTAGTAGGGGGATCCCTTCCACTCTCGAGTTTCGCTTGCATCGCTGATACCCATGACCCAACCGCATTCGGCATTTCTACTGGGTGATCGACTTCTCGTCGTACAGTGTGCCGAATCGCTTATCGCCCGCGGATTTCAGATTGCCGCAGTGGCATCGTCGCACCCCGACGTCTTGCGATGGGCGCAAGATCACCAGATCACGTGCGTTGATCCTCAATCAAATCCCAGTGCACTCGCCGATGCGGCCGCGGCGGCAGCGCCGTTTGATTTCCTGCTCAGCATCACTTACCTGCAGATGATCCCAACCGAAGTGATCGCGTTGGCCAGGCGAATGGCCATTAACTTTCACGATTCGTACCTGCCTCGTTATGCCGGACTGAATTCAACCGCGTGGGCAATCGCGGCAAACCAGCCGCAGCACGGGATCACATGGCATGTGTTGACCGACCAACCCGACACCGGTGATATCGTTCTGCAAGTGCCGATCGAGATTGCCCACGACGAGACCTCGCTCACGCTCAATACAAAATGTTTCGAAGCGGCGACCGATTCGTTTGACACGCTTGTGGATCGAATCTTGGATCGATCGTTCTCCCCCACGCCGCAAGATTTACAACAGCGAAGCTATTTTTCACGAGACAAACGTTTTCACTGCGATGGCTGGATTGACACCTCCGCTGCGGCGATCGCTTGCGCCGCAGTCGTTCGTTCGTTGGACTTTGGCGACCGCTTCGAGAATCCGCTGGCCCTACCCAAAATTCGATATCGTAACCAATGGTGGATCACTCGTACGGCAGACGTGCTTGATGTACCATCGACATCGGAACCTGGCACGATCATTGCGGTGGAATCCGACGCGATCGTTGTGGCAACCAGCACCACGAATCTACGGCTTGGCAAACTCCAGCCGCTGCCCACGGCACTCTCGACCGACAAGCAACCGGCGAATACGTTTGTTGTCGGCGAGTTGCTCGATGCGTTAACAACGATTCAGCAAGACGCCATCAACCAAGCGGCTGCATCGGCAGGCAAGCACCAGAAGTTTTGGATCGAGCGACTTGCCAGGGTTCGACCGTTGTGGAACGAGCAATCGACGAGCGCCGTCTTTCGCTCGGCGAAAGCAGCGTTTCCCGAAATTTTCGCGGAGCGAAAGACGACGATGCAAGAATCGGAAGCGGAAACGCGTCTGCCGATTACCATTCCTAGCGGCTGGAACATCGATGATGTACTTACTGCATTCGGATTGTTTTTGAGTCGTATCAGCGGAAACCAGAGTTTTGACATCGCGTTTTGCGATTCGTCGATAGGCACTGCGGAACTTCTCGCTGCACAGCGACCTTTGAAATTTGACGTTGATCCCAAGGAAACCTTCGCGGCTTATCGAAACAAGATACGAGCGGAACGTGAATCGATGCAGCGGCACGGATTTTTTTCCGCTGATCTGCCCCTGCGCTATCCCGAGATCAACAACGCCCCATTGCAAGACACGGCGAGCATTCTGATCGTCGATTCGGTGGCGGAACCCTCGACTTGCGATTCGCCGCTTTCACTTTGGGTTACGCCGGACGCCTCTGTCGCCGTACTTCGCTATCGTCCATCCGAACTTGACGATTCGTGGGCAGAGTCGATCTCACGCTTACCGCTTTTTATTGCGGAATGTGAATTCGCCAATCCGCGTCCTGTCAAAACAATCTCGCTGCTCAGCAAACAAGAACGACAGCAAATCTTAGTGGAGCGTAATCGCACCGATCGCGACTATGATCACCGCGAGACAATTGACCGAGCGATTGCGTCGCAAGCGAAACGCACACCGCAGGCAACGGCACTGGTCGATGGCCAGCACGAGTGGACGTATCAGCAACTTGTCGCCGACGTCGATCGTCTTGCCTCGTTTTTTGAATCCAAGGGGATTGGAGAGGGCGATCTTGTCGGAATCGCCACCACGCGAAGCCTTGGCATGGTTGCAGCGATACTTGCCGTCATGAAGACCGGTGCCGCCTATGTGCCACTGGACCTCGAGTTCCCAGCCCACCGTATCGAATTGGTGATTGACGATGCGCGTTTACGCTGCATTTTGGTCGACAGCCTCAGTCGTGCTCGCGTGCCAAACAGCGAAGTCGAAACGATTGACGTCGGCAATATCGAGTCTCCGGCATGCGAGACGCAAAAACCGGAAAAGCAAGGTTCCGCTAGCAAGCCATCCGATCTCGCCTACGTCATCTACACCTCGGGTTCCACCGGCCAACCGAAGGGAGTGATGGTCACGCACCAAAACGTGATCAACTTCTTTGCTGGGATGGATGATTTGATTCCGCATGATCCTCCGGGCACTTGGCTTGCCGTCACCAGTTTATCGTTTGACATCTCGGTCTTGGAACTGCTGTGGACTTTGGCTCGTGGATTCAAAGTCGTGCTTCACGACACGCCATCGCGAATCGCATCAACGGCCAAACTGCGTAGCACCACCAAGCCAATCGACTTTGGTTTGTTCTATTTTTCCAGCAGTGCGAATCAGAGCGAATCGCCGTATCAGTTACTGATGGATGGAGCCCGATTTGCGGACGAGCATGATTTTTCATCGATCTGGACTCCCGAGCGTCATTTCCACGATTTCGGCGGTTTGTACCCAAACCCATCCGTAACCAGCGCCGCAGTCGCCGCGATCACAAACCGCATCGCAATCCGCTCGGGTAGCGTCGTTTTACCGCTTCATCATCCAGCCCGCGTCACCGAAGAATGGTCGGTGGTTGACCAGATTTCGGGTGGTCGTGTCGGTATCTCGTTCGCCTCGGGGTGGCAGCCCAACGATTTTATTTTTTCTCCCGAAAACTACACCAACGCAAAATCCGTGATGTTGGAAAACATCGATGTCGTGCGTCGTCTTTGGCGTGGCGAGACTGTAGGATTTGCCGGCCATGACGGCAAAGAGGTTGCCATCCAAACGTATCCTCGTCCGCTGCAAAAAGAGTTGCCGGTTTGGGTCACGACCGCTGGCAACGAAGCCACGTTTCGGATGGCAGGTTCGATCGGTGCCAACATTTTGACGCATCTACTGGGACAATCGATCGAAGAATTGACGGCCCGAATCGATGCGTACCGCGACGCCCGGCGTGAAACAGGCCACGCGGAAGCCGGTGAAGTCACCGTGATGGTGCACACGTTTGTTGGCAACTCGAATGATGAAGTCCGCGAACTCGTTCGCAAACCGCTTACCGAATACCTGCGAACGTCGGCAAGTTTACTAAAAGGATTTTCACACACGTGGGCTGCGTTCAAAAAGCGGACCGATGGAACGACGGTCGTCGATTTTGATCTCGATAAGATCAGCGACGCTGAAATGGACGACTTGTTGGCGTTTTCTTTTGAGCGTTATTTCCAATCGAGCGGCTTGTTCGGAACGCCCGAAAAATGTCTCGATTTGGTTGGAAAGTTGCACGGCGCTGGCGTCACCGAGATTGCATGCCTGATCGACTTCGGAGTCCCGGCAGAAATCGCCTACGCCCATCTGAAAGATCTCGACGCACTGCGGTTACAGGCCCAAACCGAAATCGCGACGCCTCCAGTCGCAACGCATTCCATTCTCGATCTTGTCCGGCAGCACTCGGTCACCCATTTGCAGTGCACTCCGTCGATGGCACAAATGTTGATGGAAGACGACGAATCGCGAGCCGCAATCACGTCGATTCCCCATTTGATGCTTGGCGGCGAAGCACTGCCCGCTCAACTCGCCGACCAAATCTTGACGACCTCCTCGACTCGTTTAGTGAACGTTTACGGGCCCACCGAAACCACGGTGTGGTCGACCAGCAAAGTCATCGACCGGGGTGTCAAGTTCACCGGTTCGATCGGCAAGCCAATTGCCAATACTCGGATCTATATTCTTGATGGCGATAGGCAACCGCTGCCCGATGGCGTTGCCGGGAATCTTTGGATTGGGGGCGACGGTGTTGCTGCGGGGTACCTGCGGCAGGACGAATTGACCGCCGAACGATTTTGCCCCGATCCCTTTTCTTGCCTCGATGGCGGTCGCATGTACAACACCGGCGACTTGGCTCGCTGGAACGCCGATGGCGAAATCGAATTCCTCGGCCGATCCGATTTCCAGCTAAAAATTCGCGGACACCGGATTGAATTGGGGGAAATCGAAAACGCGATCGATTCGCACCCCTTTGTCCGTCAAAGTGTGGTAGTTGCCGATCCGAACGCGACCCCATCGGTCGAACTCGTGGCCTACGTGGTGCTCAGCGATGCGGACCCAAGCGATGTTTCAAAAGCCAAGTTACGAGACTCACTTCGCGAAACGTTGCCATCACACATGATCCCCTCGCGATGGGTCTGTTTAAACGAGTTTCCGCTCACGCCAAATGGTAAAATTGATCGCAACGCCCTGCCAGGGTGGAAACGCGACCAAGCTATCGCATCGACACCCAAGCCCACCCCAGCCGTGAACCTCGATGAGACTCAGCAGAAACTTGAAACCATTTGGCGTGTAACCTTGCAACTTGATTCGATCCAACTGGATGACAACTTTTTTGATTTAGGCGGCCATTCGCTATTGGCCGTGCGGGCTCATCGGATGCTCAAAAACCAATTGAGTGCGTCGATCATGATTACTGACCTATTTCGTTTTCCCACGATCCGCACGCTGTCGCAGCACATTGATGCGATCAACACGCCTCAAGGCGACGATTCGCCTTCGTTACCACGCACGTCGGCAGGACAATCACGAGCGTCACGCCGCAAAGAATTACTGAGCAAACGACGCGGGGAGCGATCGAAATGACGTTACCCGAAAATGCGATCGCCGTTGTTGGAATCGGTCTGCGTTTCCCCGACGCAAATTCGGCTCCCGATTTTTGGAAAAATCTGCGAGACGGAGTTCGCTCGATTCGCGACTACAGTGCCGAAGAGTTGCTGCAAGCCGGTATCACGCAGAATGACTTGGACGATCCCCACTATGTTCGCTCGGGGGCGCCGCTGGACGACATGGACCTTTTTGATGCCGAGTTTTTTGGGTTTTCGCCCAAAGAGGCGGCGATTATGGATCCGCAGCATCGCAAATTTTTACAGTGTTGTTGGGAGGCACTTGAGGACAGTACGCATCCGCCTAGCCAATTTGATGGCTCGGTCGGCGTGTTCGCCGGCTGCGGCATGAACAGCTACTTCATGTTTAACTTGCTGCGGAATTCGGCGATTCGAGATTCCGTGGGCATGTTTCTGCTTCGCCATACCGGCAACGACAAAGACTTTTTAACTACGCGAGTTTCCTACTGTTTGAATTTGACCGGGCCTAGCGTCAACATTCAAACGGCATGTTCGACATCGTTGGTGGCCATCCATACCGCTGCCCAAAGTCTGTTGGCGGGAGAATGCGAATTAGCGATCGCAGGCGGCTCGACAATCGAACTGCCGCACCGTGTGGGGTATCACTATCGCAGCGGTGAAGTGTTGTCACCCGACGGGCATTGCCGAGCGTTCGACCAAAACGCGATGGGCACGGTGTTTGGCAGCGGCGCAGCCGCGGTGGTGCTGCGGCGACTTGAGGATGCGCTCGAAGATGGCGATCGCATCTATGCCGTGATCCGTGGCTCGGCGATCAACAACGACGGCGCTAACAAGGCAGGCTATCTCGCTCCGAGTGTGGATCAACAAGCCGCCGCGGCTTCGGAAGCTCTGGCGATCGCCGAAGTCGATGCAGAGTCGATCGGTTACGTCGCGGCCCACGGCACAGGCACTCCGATTGGCGATCCGATTGAAATTGCCGCCCTCTCGGCTGCGTTTCGCGAAACGACCGAGCGGCGCGAGTTCTGTGCGATCAGCTCGGTTAAACCCAATATCGGACATCTCGATACCGCTTCGGGGGTGGCAAGTTTTATTGCTGCAGCGATGGCGATCTATCACGGCGAAATTCCTCCGAGTGTCGATTTTGAAACGGCCAACACGTCCATCGATTTTGCCAACAGCCCGTTCCACGTCCCCCAAACTCCAGCTTCCTGGAAAGCAACCAAGTCGCCGCGTCGCGCGATGGTTAATTCACTGGGCGTCGGCGGCACCAATGCCAACGTGATCCTCGAGCAAGCTCCGTCGCCGATCCAGTCGACCTCGCCAACACGTCCCGAACAAATCATTACGCTATCGGCACGCAACCCTCGTTCGCTCGATGAACAATGCGACCGACTTGCCGATCATCTCGAGCAAAATCCCAATGTCGAACTTGCCGATGTCGCCTATACACTGCAAGTGGGACGCGAAGCGTTTGAGCATCGACGAATTTTGGTGGGCAGCGATCGTCAGAGTGTGATCGACACGCTGCGCAGTCGCGATTCACGGCGTGTCTTCACTCACCACGCGGAAGCAAAGCAGGATTCGATTACGTTTATGTTTCCCGGTGGCGGGGCCCAGTACGCTCAAATGGGCCGCGGGTTGTACGAACATGAACCTGTTTTTCGGCAATGGATCGACCGGGGATGTGAAACGCTCGAACCGTTGATTGACGTCGACCTCAGGCAGCTAATTTTCAATAGCGAGGTCTCTGACGCGGATGCAAAGCGGCAGTTCGAGCGTCCCGGCATCCAATTGCCTGCCATCTTTCTATGGGAAATCGCGACCGCCGAGTTGTGGATGTCTTATGGCATTAAACCGTCGGCGTTGATCGGCCATAGTATGGGGGAAAACACCGCAGCCTGTCTCGCCGGAGTGCTCGGTTTCGAGGACGCGCTGCGGCTAGTCGTGCTGCGTGGCCAACTGCTCCAGCGGGTCCCCGCAGGCGGCATGATGACGGTTGCCTTGCCCGCGTCGGAAGTGGCGGCAATCGCGGGCGAGCAGCTGGATCTGGCCGTCATCAATGGGCCGTCGATGTGCGTCGTGTCGGGGACCGATTGTGCCATCGCCGAGTTCGCCGAGCGGATCAAAACCAGCGAGGTCGAGAGCAAGCGAATTCCCATTCGCATCGCCGCGCATTCGCGACTGCTTGACCCTGTGTTGCCTGAATTTCGAGCTTTTCTAGACACGGTGCGGCTCAGCCCCCCGACAATTCCATTTGTCTCGAATCGAACCGGCACCTGGATCACCGACGCCGAAGCTACCTCGCCCGATTATTGGTGCGAACAACTTCGTCAGACCGTCCAGTTTTCCAAATGTCTGGAAACGGTCGCTGGCAACAGGTCGAGTGCGTTCATCGAGGTCGGCCCCGGGAAAATCTTAAGTGCGTTGGCGAAACAGCATCCGTCGATCACGCCAAAGCGGACGGTGCTGTCGTCGCTGAGACACGCCGATGAAGTGATCGAAGATACCACCTTCTTTCTTTCGACGTACGCCCGGTTGTGGGCAGCGGGTTTGCCGATCGATTTGAAAAGCCAATGGGCGGGCGAAACTCGTAAACGAATCACCCTGCCAACCTATGCATTCCAACAAGATCGATATTGGATCGATCCGACAGACGAGTTTGCGAATACAACCAAACGCGTTCGTAAACCGTTACAGAAGAAGGAGGATTTTCGCGAGTGGTTCTACCAATCGAAGTGGCGAGAACGCACCGGATCGCCCCCGTGCCAGTCCAATCCATCGGTAAAGACATGGTTGATTTTCCTTGATGATGCTGGCATCGGTCAGACGATGGTGAACCAGCTTCGAGAACGTGACAACACTGTTGCCGTCGTTCGCCGTGGAGACATCTTTCACCAGGTATCGCCACATGAATTTGTGCTTGTGCCTGAACTTGGACGCGAGCAATATGTCAAACTTGCCAAGCAGCTTTCGCTAAACGAGTTTGTGCCGGACCGGATCGTCTACTTGTGGCCGATCACCAAAGATTCCAGCTATCGCCCAGGATCCACTTTCGCGATGCGAATTCAAGAAGAAGGGATCATCGGGCTGACGATGACGATTCAAGCGATGGCGGGCATCGTCGAGGACAATCCGTGCTCGGTCATGATGGTCGCCAATGGCATGCAATCGGTCGAGGGTGGCCCGATTCGTTATCCCGAGAAAGCGACTGCGATCGGTCCGATCCGTGTCGCGGCTCGCGAATACCCCAACCTGCAAACGATGGCCGTCGATATTTCGTTGCCCACATCGGACCAGCAGCGAGCGACGATCTCCGATCTTTTGATTCACGAAGCCGCAATGCCATCGTGTGGCGAGGTTCGTGCGATTCGCGGTAATAAAGTATTTGAAAAGACACTCGAATCGGTCTGTTTGGATCAACCCACGCTGAAACCTTTGCTTCGCACGGGCGGCACGTACTTGATCACCGGCGGTTTTGGTGGGATGGGACGTAATCTTGCGACGCTGCTCGCCTCGAAGCATCAAGCGAATTTGATCCTGCTGTCCCGGACACCCCCGTCGTCATCAAATTCCGAAAACACCAACCCGCAAGATTCCCGGGCCCAAGAGCGGGAACGATTTGTTTCTCAACTTGAAGCCTACGGTGCAAAAGTATTGGTGGCGACTGCGGATGTTGCCCATCCGGCTGAGATGCAAACCGTGTTTGCCGAGGTAAAAAAACAGTTCCCAAAAATCTCAGGCATCTTTCATACTGCGGGCGAATTGGATGACGACTTGATTGCTACGGCAACCATCGATTCGATTCAAAACGCATTGGCGACGAAAGTTCATGGCACTCAGATTCTGGATCAATGGATGGGTCACGAATCACTGGACTTCCTGGTGCTATGCTCCTCGACCAGCACGTATCTCGGCCCTGCAGGACAATCGGCTTACGTTGGCGCGAATGAATTCTTAAATGCGTTCGCCGAAGCCAAATCGGCAACATCGACGTCAACCCGCGTCTTCTCGATCAACTGGGGCGTGTGGCGAGATATCGGAATGGGCGCAGCGGCATACAACCGCATGCATGGCACTCGCGATCACGACAACGAAGCAACCGCGACGCCCGCGAATCATCCGTTGTTTAACACACAGCGAGTTGATGATGTCACCGGCGAAACCGTTTTTACCGCGACAAGAACCACTGCGAAACACTGGGAACTCGACGAACACCGTACCGCTAACCGGAAAGCCGTTTTCCCTGGCACCGCCTATCTCGAGTTAATTGTTGCGGCGGCGCGAGAGGTTTCCAGTGGCTCGTCGGTGAACGTCAGCAACATGAGTTTCCTGAAGCCCTGCGTAGTCGATGACGATGTGAAACTGGAAATCCGAGTTCGGCTCGCCACTTCACGTTCGCAACATTCGTTTTCCATCGAAAGTCGCAAGCTCGGAAAAGGTGAATGGGATTTAAACGCCGTGGGCGAGTGGAGTGAGGGCGACGTCTCGCCGCCAAAACATAAACCGCAAACGTCCGCATCTCCATGCTACAAAACCGACTCGGCAACCAACGGGCGAGATACGCAATCGACTCCGATCACTCGGCAGGCCAAATTGCTCCGCTTTGGTCCGAGATGGGATTGTTACGACTGCCTTCATTACGCTGACGGACAAGCCTATGCGTCGCTGTCGATCCCAAGTGAATTTAGAGACGATTTAAAAATTCATCCACTGCATCCCGCGCTGTTGGATATGGCCACAGGATTTGGATTGCCGCTTTCGGATGACTATCACGACGATTCAGGTTTGTACGTCCCAATCGGCTACTCTGCGGTAAATGTGTATGGCTCACTTCCTGAAAAAGTGCGCAGCTACATTACGCTATCGGACTCGCGTCCGTCGGGCACCGATGTCATCTCACTTGACATTCGCGTGACCGATCACGACGACAACGTGATCGTGCAAATCGATCGTTTGCAAATGCAGCCGGTCGATATACTACGGTTTGGAAACGCCGAGGCGACCAAGGCCGCTCCATCACGGCCAACTACTTTGAGTGATTCTGAAGCCATTTTTGACGAGTCGTACCAGTTGGGGATTCGTCCCGACGAAGGCCAGCAAGTTTTCCAGTGGCTGTTAAACGAGTGGCCTTTAAACCACGGCAACGTGTCGCAAGTATGTGTATCGCCCGTCGACCTGGAAGAACTGAGGCATCGCATCAACGAATTGGGCGAATCCTCGCCAGTATCCGCAATCAAATTTTCTCGCCCCACGCTTGATACTGGTTACACACCGCCGCAGACGCGTACTGAAAAATCGCTGGCAAACCTGTGGGCGGATCTTTTGGGCATTGACCAAATTGGTTGTGATGACAACTTCTTTGATCTCGGCGGGCACTCATTGTTGGCCGTGCGACTGTTCAGCAAAATCCGCAAAACGCACGGTGTCGAGTTGCCATTGAGCAGTTTGTTCGAGGCGCCGACGATTGCAACTCTCGCTGCGATGATCGACCGAGCGGGCGGCAGTTCGGAAGCGTCCGAAGCGAAAACGTGCCCGTCGCCTTCGTTTCGCTTTCTTGTCCCGCTGCACCTTCCGGACAACGCCGCCAAGCCGCCGTTGTTTGTGGTTGCCGGCATGTTTGGCAACGTGCTGAATCTTCGCTATCTGGCGAATCGACTGGGGGATGATCAGAGCGTCTATGGGATTCAATCCAAAGGACTGATCGGTGACGATACGCCTCATGAAACGTTCGAAGCAATGGCGAGCGATTACCTCAGCGAAGTTCGCCAAGTGCAACCATCCGGGCCCTACTTTTTGAGTGGATTTTCCGGAGGAGGTGTCTCTGCCTACGAGATGGCTCAGCAGTTGGTCGCTGCCGGTGAACAGGTTGCCTTTCTCGGCTTACTCGACACGCCCGCGGTGGAGCGTCCGAGTTTGACTCGTCTCGACAAACTAAAAATCCATTTTGATTTGGTCCGGCAACATCAATTGCGTTACTTTTCCTACCACGCTCAGCAACGCTCGCTGTGGCAGGAGAGTCTATTGCAGCAAGAAGAAGAGCGAGTGGCACTGCAAAACAATCCGCACGATGCCCAGTTCCGATCTGCACTCGTCGGCGATGCGTTTATGAAGGCGAACGATCAATACACCACGCGGCCTTACGCCGGCGACGTCTGTCTGTTTCGACCGCCATTGGAAGTGGCCCATCGATTATGGGGAGGGCGACTGTTGACCCATGATCGGCAATTCCGAGATCCGCTGAACCACTGGGGGCCGCATATTCAAGGCACAATCGAAGTTTACGAAGTGACCGGCAATCACGATTCGATGATGCTCGAACCTCATGTCCGCAATTTGGCTGCCAAATTCAAACGCTGTCTTGACCAGGCGAATGAGCGTGTTGCGGCAGCAGCATTGCCAATGTCATCCAAAACGCGGCAGCACCAGGTATAAGTCACTGTTGCGAATTAGTAGCTGCGCTCGCCAGAGCGTGGACGAGTTTCGATCGGTTTCCCTGTCTTGTCCACCGTCTGGCGACGGTAGCTACGAATGTAGATGGCACAGAGTGTTAGGCGGCACGTTGTTGGGGGGGTTCTTCTCGGACCGCTAGGAATTTCGCTTCGCTAGGATCGTGTTGTTGTTCCAAGCGATGCAGTTCGTGCTCGATTCGTAGCGTAAACGCTTCGACACTTTCGCCCGCCAAAGGACGCATTGGATCGCCAAAGTAGGCATCCACTCGAGTGAAAGGCATCGGGAATTGCATCCGGTCCCAGGTGCTCTTCAGAATAAATCGGTAGCGGGGGACCACGATCGAGGGCAGTACCGCTGCTGTGGTTTTTAGCCCTATCATCGCAGCTCCACCATGCACGCGGCCGCGAGGTCCATTGGGTCCATCGATCGCCAAAGTCGCGACGCGACCTTCGCCAACAAGACGAATCATTTGATTCAGCGCCGTTGTGCCCCCTTTGCGAGCCCCACCGCTGCTGCCACGCACCGGCTCATGACTACAAAAACGAAGAAGAGGAACCACGATGTCGCCATCGGTGGATCGCGAGACCATCGCCACGGTTCCACGTTCTGCCGCCATCGAACCGGCAATTTGATGGGCATGAAGTGACGCGTAGACGTGCCCCACACCTTGTGACGTTAATTCATCACGTTGATCGTTGTGGAAATGAAACCGTAGCGTGAATCGGGTGATAGTGATAAGCAAGCCGATTGTGCTGCCGATCAACCATGCGATTTGTTTGTTCATTGCTAGCATCAAGAGCGAGAAATGCGGGACTGTTTTCGTTACGCAAACAAAATGAGTCATTCGAAATTGGCGGGCCCGCGGCTAGCGCCGGCGGCTCAAAGAATGACTTGCCTAGATATACGAAGTCGAGGCCCTCGGCGTGAAGAGTCATTTCGGCAAGAAATGAAGAGGACTAATAACACCGCCATGATCAGGAGTGAAAAGCGACGAACAATTTCAGGTCACCTAGCCCTCCCCGAAAATCTCGCTGAAGGCTCGATTTCCGACCCTCCCCTCGCAAGCTGAGAGGGTGAAGCAACTTACTGGAACAAACCGTCGACAAGGCTGCTAACTTGAGTGCGGAAGCCGGTCAGTGAGGCGTCTTCGAGTAGATCAGAACGGTTGTGTTTGACCATCGCGGCAGCGAGTGATTTGTGTTCCTGCCAATCGCTTAGCCGGAAATCACGGATATCGACGTACACACCCGATAGGTTGTTGCTGATCTTGGGGATCAAAAACACACCCTCTTTGCCACGCACGACGTGGTAGTGCATCGCTGCAAATAACAATACCGCTCCGCATACCATGCCGGCTAAAAAACGTGACATCGCTCGAATCCTTGAATGAAATGAAATCCTCAAGCGGCTGAAACTACGTAAACTCCCCGTTCACCGCAAGATGAACCCAATACGGTCGCAATTCAGCCACGTTACAGACCGGCGGTTTGCGATAGCCCAAACATCACGTTCATGTTCTGGATCGCCGCTCCGCTGGCCCCTTTGGTCAAGTTGTCGATCGCACACACCAGGACAATACGGTCGCCAGCGTCGCGAGCGGTCATTTGAACGTGATTGGTTCCTGCAACGTGTTTGGTCGCTGGTAAATGATCCACTGGAGTGACAAACGGACAATCCGCGTATTGCTCTCTCCAACACTCCATCACTTGTTTTGCGTTAGAGTTGCGAGGTCGCACGTAGAGCGTTGACAAGATCCCGCGATCCATCGGCGTCAAATGAGGAGTAAACACGAGCGAAATTTCTTGGCCGCCAATCCGATGCACCAAGTCCGCCATCTCGGGTTGGTGACGATGGCTGCCGACGCCGTATGCCGCAATCGACTCGTTCACCTCACAATACAACGTTCCCACTTTCGCACTTCGCCCCGCACCACTAACACCGCTCTTGCTATCAACAATGATGTCATTGGGTTCAATCATCTGCTTGGCAATCAACGGCGAAAGCGGAAGGATCGCCGAGGTGGGATAACATCCTGGGTTTGCCACGAGGTCGGCATCGCGAATCTTGTCCGCAAAAAACTCGGGCAATCCGTAGACGGTTTTCCCGATCCGCTCGGGCCAAGGATGCTCGACACCGTACCATTTTTCGTACGTCGCCTGGGACGACAGACGGAAATCGGCACTGAAATCGACCACACGAACGCCATGTTCGATCAATTGTTTGCAGGTTTCGGCCGAAGCGCCGTGCGGCAAACATGACATTACGACGTCACATTTTTTTGCCAGTGCAGCGGGATCCAATGTCTCGATTGGCACGTCACAACGACCCGCCAAGCCCGGATGAATTTCCGCGATCGATTTACCATCTTCGGCGCGACTTGTTGCAGCCACCAGCTCAGCTTTGGGATGAGCTAACAGCAATCGAGCCACTTCAAGTGCGGTGTAGCCGGTCGCACCAACGATTCCAACGCGGAGGGTCATATTCGGATCTCAGTCTTGAAGAATGATACGGATGAATGTTGTAACGGTACGGCGCGAGCCGTCCGGTGGCAGCGAGCAAAACGTTCGAAGTAGACCGGGCGGCTCGCGCCGCACCGCTACTAAAGTAGATGGCATTGGGCGCTAGCCGCGGGCATGTTCCAGACAAAATCGACGGGCCCGCGGCTAGCGCCGTCGGCTCATTTAAAGCGGATATTTCAAGTAAAGGGGCAAACAATCTTACAAAGTGTACTGGTCGGTGGCTTCGCGTTCGGCTTCGGATTGAGCGTACATGTCCAAGATCAATTGTTTGTCACATTCACGCTGGGTCACGTTACGCCGCGCGAACATGCGTGCTTGCGTGCTGATCATGACATCGGCGGGCAGCAACGCGGTTTGACCAAACAGACGAGCGTAGTTGACGAAACTGGGGACATTCGAGGTGACGAAACCGTACAACATGCTGCACACTCCGATCACTTTGCCGGTAAAGATACTGGTGTTGATCGCCGATTTTGAATAGTCGCCAATGAAGCAACCGAGGAATTGCATCCCGGTCGCGATCTTGGTTTCGCCGTATTCAATATTGATGGTGCCATAGGTGTTCTTCAAATCGCTGTTGCAGGTGCCTGCGCCGAGATTGATCCAGCTGCCGAGATAGCTGTGCCCTAGAAAACCATGATGTTGTTTGTTGGTGTAAGGTTCGATCACCGACGCTTCGACTTCGCCGCCGATTTTGACGGTATGCCCGAGCGACACGCCATCCTTGATTGCCGAGTGTTCGATCACTCGAGTTCCGTGGCCGGCATACAGTGGGCCTTCGAGGTAGCAGAACGGTCCGACTTTGACGTTGTTCTCTAACAGGATCGGCCCGTTGTCAGTGTTGATCGCTGCGTATTGGCCCACCGAGACGCCTTCGCCCACGAACACGCCATCGCTGGTTTGTTTGTAATCACCGTGAGCGATTCGCCACTCGATCGAGTCACGCATCTCTTTCATGTGCCAGGCAACGACGTCATGAGGCCAATGAAACGCAGACGCCTCAGCCGATCGTTTGGGTAGCGACAATGATTGCTCGGTCAGAAAATCGACAACGCTTTGCCGTGAATCGGTCGCATATTCCGCCTTCTTCGCTGCCAAGTCCGCAGCGGTCCAGCGGGCGATCAGCACCGAACCGTCTTCGGCATCAACGACGCAGCACGATTCGGTTTCGCCGCCGAGTGTCACCAGCACGTCGTCCAGCGCCACGCGAGGGACCAGACGAGCGTTCACGATCAGCATCCCATCGTCATCGCTGGGCCACTTTGCTCCACCGAATGCCTGCTCGGCCGATTCGAGTTCGTAGTCCAATTTTTGGATCAATGTCAAATACGACCGCACCGAACCCGACAGCGAACTGCCCTGCAGCGGTCCAGCGACCAGTTGTTTCAAACGATCGACCAACCGCAAACTCGCACACGTGACTGCGTAGGCGGGGCGTGCTTGGATGATGGGAACGAGCTGGTTAACGCGAGCATCTTCAAAACAAATGATTTGCATGGTTGATTTCGACGATCAGGAATGCGGGGCGTGGGCAGCGGAAAAGGGGTTCTAAATGTGCCGGTCGTAGAGTTTAACCGAAACCCCCTTGCTGTCTCTGCCCCCACTTCGCCGCGAAACGCTCTTGTTTTGGTTGCTGCGAATTAACGTGGAGGGATGGTTGTCGATTCCTCCCTTCTGCCGCCTGCTATGGTCGCGACGCCCGTGCGAAACGGGACATGTCGGCGGCGGATTATTGCGCCGCTGATCTGTGGGGCAATTCTAAGTCTGGTCACAGCCGCCGGACCCACCGGGGCTGCGGGAAATGACGCGTTGGGGACTGAGTCTGCGATTCGTTCGGTAATCGAAGGGCTCGACTCGGAAAGTTTTGCGACTCGCCAACATGCCGCCCTACAACTGCTCGATGCAGCAACCACCCCAGACGTGCCCCCACAGCAACGCCACGCGGTGCGAGAACAACTGCGACGCGGGCTGGATCACCCGTCGTTGGAAGTGCAAGTCCAAGCGTTTCGACTGCTGCAACAGATCGATCAAGCCGCCGTTGATGCCCAAATTCGGCAACTTCTGAGTCCAAAGATCAATCCGACGGACGTCGATCTGGTTGGCTGGAAAGCATTTTCCGAACTGGTCGGGGACGACACAGCGAGTCGCCAGTTTTACGCGCGGATGTACCTTGGTCATCAGCGACAAATTGAACATCTGATCCGTCAGCAGCAAAGTGCGGCAAGGTTCACGCGAGTGG
This sequence comes from Novipirellula methanifontis, assembly GCF_052161655.1. Lineage (GTDB taxonomy): Bacteria > Planctomycetota > Planctomycetia > Pirellulales > Pirellulaceae > Novipirellula. Next base: position 1,876,627 of record NZ_CP197418.1, on the reverse strand, counting down.
GACGTGCCGGCGGGAGCGAGTCTCGCTATCCTGCCGCCAATCATGATCTCGACCGCTGGGCACTCGTTTTGTTCGCCGATTCGATCCTGGATCCAGCGGCGTCCGTGAATCCGTCGGCACGGTTGATGATGTCGTTGGCGCATTCGGGAGTCGGCCCCTGTCTGGGCGACGACGAGGATGACGAATTGGTTCGGCGGCTGATTCACGAGTGGCTGCTCAGGCATCGCGAATTAGGCAGCGTGTGCGATCAATTGCGGATCGCGATGCGTTACCGATGTGATTCGTTGGCGATGGAACTGTGCCATCGCATTTTGGCGGATCCCCATTCGCCGGCCACATGGCAAACCACCGCGATCTTGGCGGCCAGCGTGTTGAGTGCATCGCACGCGGGGTTTGCAGAGAGCGAACTGGAATTTGACTCAGTCTTGGCATCGCGGCTCGCGGATAAGCGAACCGCTCATGTGTGGCAGCTGATTCCATCGCGAAAAACCAAGATTCGCACCCAAGTTTGTGACGTCGCCATGGCAATGCTGCTATTCCGTCACCAAATTGATCCACGCAGCGCGGGATTCGTCGAACTGCAAGCGGATCCCACGTTGATTTACCGAGACGATAGCATTGGATTTCGCGACGAGAGTGAACGGGAAGTGGCTCACCAGCAAGCTCGAAGACGACTGCATGAAAACGGTTGCGACGTGCAGTCGTTCTCACGTGATATGAACGAGCCAAAGTGACCGTCGTTCGCCGCACTCGCCAACGGCTCGGAGAGCCGAACGACAATTTTCCCTCATTCCTCCCCCGCTAATTCTTAATGCAAGCAATCTGTTTGCGTTCCTTGCTGGGCACCAACGCCGTGAAACCGACGTTGACCTGAATGCCGTCTGCCTGTTAATCGAGTTTTGTGGTGGGAGTGCGCCGCGATGGCTTTAACTCCCTAACGCCGACTGCCCCCCAAAATTCGATCCAAAGAAGTCTGACGACTACTGTGATTTGCCCTCCTGCTCGAACGAATGATATCGCCGCGATTGGTCGCTCCAATCAGGCTAATTTCGTTTGCGTGATGGTTTTCGCACTCGGCGGGATGGCACTTTTTTCAGGTTGTCAAAACCGGGCTCACAAGGATCTGTATCAGCAACGAATTGCCAACGAAGTCCGAGTCCTGGAAGACCAGTTGTACGAGGCGGACTACGAAAATCGCAAATTGCGAGACGAACTCGAACGTGCCAAAAGCCGAGTTTCTTCCGATGCTCCGCCCCCTCGTCATTCGCGAAGCAAATCGCAAGCCGATTACGGACCGCCGATCCCGAGTCCTGATCCTATGTCGAACGGGCCGATCTCAAACGGGCCGATCTATGGGCCCAACGAGTCGATTGATTCGTTTGATATGGAACACGGCTTTGGCGATTCGTTCATCGATCCGGGACAAGCCGTTCCGATGGACCGGCTAAACAATCCGTTTACCGACGAACCTAGCAGCAACTTGCCCAGTGGAAGCGGATCCAGCGGCAATGGATCCAAACGCAGTGGAAGCAAACGGGACCAACCACTGGTCGATCCGGCGCCACGCACGTTGCCACCGCCGATCGGCGTGCCAGAACCGCCTGGGAAATCGGACACCGAAGTTTCGCCGATTGAACCGGGGGAAATCCTGCCTCCGCCGTCGTCCAATGGAAAAGGCCAACCGAAACCGCCAGGGCAAATCATTTTGCCCGATGCGGCTAAAGCGACTCAAAAAGAAATTTCAGCTCCCGAGACACTCCAATTGCACACCGGTTTGTCGGGCGGGCATCAATCCGACAACGATCATGATGTAGACGGATTGTACTTGGTCATCAATGCACTGGATCATTACGGCAAGACGGTCAATCTTGAAGATTTTGAGATTGATGCGGAAATGTCGATCGTGATTCTTGACCCTGCCCGTGAACCATCCGAAGCAAAGATCGGCCGCTGGGAGTTTTCAGCGGAAGAGGTCTCCGAGCTAATTCGTTCGCGTCCCTTGAGCGGATTCCACGTCCCGGTGATCTGGCAAGACGTTGAACCCGAAGGCGACGAAGTGATCGTGCACGTTCGGCTGCGATCCGAAGGTGACGAAATGCGTTGCGATGCACGCGTAAAAGTCGCGGAGTCGGGGACGATTGCCAAATGGACACCTCGCGGTGATTCCGAAAAACGCTAAGCCCCTCCTTGCAACATCTCTTTGCAATACTTCAATGGATTGGATTCGATGAATTCATCGGGACAAACGCAAGTCCACCGCGGACTGCACCCTCTCTGTTTTGTGGCGGTCGCTTTACTGTCGGTCCATCTTGCCGGTTGCCGCGTACTGGCACCGATCCCAATTCCGGTCACCAGCCAGCAGATTGCTCCCGAATTGGTGCAAAGCAATGACCCTCAATTCGAAATTGGTCAACCGCAACCGGTGATCGATGGGATCGGTTGGGTCGTGGGGATTCCTGACAAAATTTTGCTCTGGGACCGCCGCGTGGATCGTCACAAGATTTCGGAAGAGACGATTCTCGCGACGGCAGACTATCTCGAAGAAAATAACCTTCCGCATGTGAAAGTGCGAGTGAACCAGTACGCGCCGCTGAAAGACTGGAAACGGTTAACGCAGAACAAGACGGTGGCGTGGCCATGGCGTTACACGTTGGGCACGTTATCGGTGGCAGGTGAGACGATTTTGCCAGGCCGAATTGTCGGCGGTGATCATTTCAACCCGTTCACGCAGACCGTTCATCTGTACAGCGACATTCCCGCCGTGGCACTGCACGAAGCGGCCCACGCCAAGGATTTCACGCGTCGAACCTATCAAGGGACCTATGCGGCAGCCTATCTGTTCGTCCCGCTGTGGCACGAAACACTCGCATCGCAGGACGTGTTTGCATATTTGGAGCAGAAACAGGATGTGTCGGCCATGATCGAAGCGAACCGGATCCTGTATCCCGCGTATGGAACGTACGTTGGCGGAGCACTTGGCAATTTTGTCCCCAACTATTCCTTACCGATCTATTACGCCGCCGTGATCGCCGGCCACGCCAACGGACGTATGCTCTCGCAGCAATTACAATAACCGTCATCTCACCCAATTCCTTCCTCGATTCCTCCCTTAGAGTTCACACCATGAATACAAAATTAGGTCGTCGTGATTTGATGCGTGCTTCCTTGGCTGCCGCGGGTGCGGGAGCCTTGTTGACGGCGTCCCAGCAGACGTTGTTGGCGGCAGAATCATCCCATTCACTGCCTGAGAACACCACGGTCTTGTTCCAAGGCGATTCGATCACCGATGCGGGACGCGACCGCAAAAACCAATCTCCAAACAACGCTCGTGGGCTTGGCAACGGCTACCCCATGTTGATCGCGGGCGAGCTTTTGAGTACTCATGCAGAATCCAAACCGACCATTCACAATCGAGGGATCAGTGGTCACAAGGTTCCCGATTTGGCGGCCCGCTGGCAAAAAGATTGCTTGGATCTGAAGCCCGACGTGCTCAGTATCCTGGTCGGAGTCAACGATATTTGGCACAAGTTGAACGGGCGATACGATGGCACCGTTGCCGATTACGATTCGGGATTTGCGGCGTTATTGGAGCAGACGCAAGCGGCGCTACCGAAGACTCGGATCATCATCTGCGAGCCGTTCGTGCTGCGATGCGGCGCGATCAATGACAAATGGTTCCCCGAATTCGACGAGCGGCGTGCGGTCGCGAAAAAGTTGGCCGACAAAATGAAGCTCGATTTTGTGCCGTTTCAAACGATGTTTGACGAAGCGGTGAATCTGGCCCCACCCCAATACTGGGCCGCCGATGGTGTCCATCCGACGCTCGCGGGCCATGCGTTGATGGCGAAAAAGTGGTTGGAAGTGTTCCAGCAAGCCTAATTCGCCACACGGTTGGTTCCGCATCCTCACTCGCCGCCCTGTGCTCGGGGCGGCAAATTCCACTGGGTTCCCCGAGGTGGCGCAAGTCCAAAAAACTGGTAAAACCGCCCTCGCGGGCGAATGTCTTCGTGACTTTCGCTCCGCTTAACGGAACTCTCACCAGGAATTTAAATATGTCGGACGTCCACAAGAAGTACAACGAAGTCGAAAAGCTGATCGATGATGAAAAGTTCGAGGAAGCCATCAAGGGCTTGAACGAAATCATCGCCGAAGACGAAACCTTTGTCTTGGCCCACCTTGCTCAGGCTCGTGTTTACACGAAAACAGGCCAGCACGACTTGGCGATCCAGCACGCCGAAAAAGCATGCGAGTTGGAGCCCGAAGATCCGTTCAACTTCACCGCTCTGAGCGTAACCTACCAACGCGCTTGGGCAGGCACTCAAGAGCAGCAGTACATCACCAAAGCCGAAGATGCGATGGCCAAAGCACGCATGCTACAAGGCTAGTGCAATCGACGTCCCTGTAGCCGTAGCGAAAGTCGCGAAGACTTTCGGCACCTCATGTGAGCCGACGGTGCTAGCCGCGGGCCTGGTGGCCTGACATCAAACTTTTCGCAGTGCCTTTACATCCCCATTGCCGTGGGGGCGGGCGCGGTCACGGGCCAGCCGAGTGCCCATTGCAATTGAAATTGGGCTTGGTTGTGATCGACGATCGCTTGCAAGTAAGCCCGACGTGCCGTTTCAAGTGCTTGAACCGACTGCAATACTTCCAGTGGCAAACCTTGCCCATCTCGGATCCGTTCCAGGTTGCGGCTGTAGGAGTCTTCGGCCGATTGAATCGCACGCTGGGTCACTGCGATCTGCTCGCGACGAAATTTCACCTGCGAATACGCTTCGGAGACTTCGCGAGCGACTTGATCCATCACTCTTAATTTTTCGAACCTTGCCTGTTGAACGCGTGCCGACGACTCTCGACGAGCGGCTCTTTCGCCGAACCCAAGGTTGCGGACTTCCCACGTCATCACGGCGTCCAAATCGTAGCGGCCGTCCACGTTGTCTAGGTTGTTACCGAGCCCGCCGCCGAAACCGCCAGTGCTAAACCCTAGCAGCACGCTGGGGACAAACGGAGCGTACTTTTCGCGGCGATAGGCTTCGCAGGCCGCTGCCACAAGCGACTTGGATTCTTTCAGTTCCGGACGTGAATTGAGTCCCGTGCTGATCAGCGAAGCCTTGTCTATTTCCAGAGATACCAAATCGATAGGCACTGCCGTCACGTCCATCGGCTGGATCGGATTGCCGCCGTCCAGACTGAGCGTTTGAGCCAAGCGAGCCGACGCCACGGCGATCCGTTCACGAGCTCCGATCATGCGATTATCGACCATCGCCAACTCGGTATCGATCCGGTCCGCATCGGCTTGTAACCCTTCGCCCGCCTTGGCAAAGTCATTTGTAATTTTGAACAGTTCGGAGGTGCGTTGTCGTGACGATTCCAGAATGCTGGCGTCTTGGTAGGCGTTGACCAATTCGGTGTAGGCGACAGCGGTGGATCGCAGTTGATCGTTCAGCACCGCGTTGGCCGCATGGTTTCTAGCCGAAACCGTTCGCTGAGCGATCTCGGGCAGAAAGATGGCGTCGGCAAGATGAAACTGGGCTACCAATCCGGGACGTGGCGTCGTGCCTGCTCCGGTAGCTCCGGTGCCGAGTCCGTATTGGAACGAGTTGCGATTGATGTCAACGATTGTCCCATCGCTGGCCTGATAATTTCCATCATGGCGATGAAAACCAAAGCCGGCTTGAATCGACGGCAACCACAGCACTTCGGCGCGAGCCAGTTGGGCGTAAGCTTCTTGCACACGCCACTGGGCGAATCCCACGGCAGGGTGTTGACCACCGACCATGGCGAGCGCGGATGGCAAATTCAGATCGATCGAATCGGGCGTCAGGTCCACGGGCTGGCCGATAAAGTCGCCTTGCGAAATCGCTCTTTCGAAATATTGGACATCTTCGTCCGTTGGCAACGCCATCGGCGCGGCGGGCTCGATTGGCACGTTCATGACCGCGTCGTCTTCGAAGGCGGTCAACGACAAATCGGCGGTCGCGATATTGATCGGTTTCGGTTTCGACTCGACTAGCTGAAGCTCGTATTGACGTCCATCGATCGTCAAAGTGCCATGTCGTGATTGATCATCACCAGTGGAAGACTTCACCGCTATTTGTTGGTGATTGACCGGACGAATTTCGTCAGGGACGGCCGCTTCGTCAGGGACGGCCGGAACGGATTCGGCCAATTCCGCGGCGGCCGTTTTGGACATCGGTGCGACGACCGCGACTGCACGATTGCGATGAGAGGCCGTTAAATTTTGCGTCAAGTACTGATTGCCCGCACAGCCAGTAAGTCCCATCAGGCCAAGAGTGATCATGAGTCGGGGCATCCTGCCCTCCTTTTTCGCTTAGTCCGTACCGTATCCGCTTTCGCGTTGTGCTTGTTACTCCAAACACAACGGTCACATGGATAGTGCTTCGGCAAACGAGAGTGCAGATAATGACGGATGACGGCATTGAACTGCGGGAATCCAAGTTAGCCGCCATCGAAATCACGCGTTGTGCGAACTATGATGAATGATTGCCTCGGCGAAGCTCGTTCGCTGGTACCGGTCGTACCGTTTGTGCGGAACATGACCTGCCAAGCGAGGGGCAAACGACCGCTTTTGAATGAATCTACACGGTGACACTCCGCAGGAGTGCGTCGAATTGAAAACGAGAAAATTGAATGAATCACCCTTTCAACCGCTCCCATTTTGCTTGGCTCGGCGTTTTGGGCGTCTTGGTTGTGGCCGCGGGCTGTTCACCTGATTCCAAATCCGGCGTCTCGAAAAAAGACGAAACGCTCCACGTGACTCGGGTAAAAACCGTCGCGGTTGCCCCCACCGAGGTTCGACGCACGACACTGCAACCTGCATCGGTGCACGCCTACTATCGAACCGAGATGCGGGCCAACATCTCGGGATTTGTCAAAGAACTCAAAGCGGACATCGGTGATTATGTCAAAGCGGGCGACGAGCTGGCGATCATTGATGTGCCTGAGATGCGTATGCAGCGTGAGGTGATCGAAGCGAGAATTCGGCGGTTGGTAGCAGAGGAACAGCGAGCTCAAGCAGGAATCGACCTGGCCACTGCCCGCGTGCGAGCGTCCGAAGCTCAATTAGCCGAGGCAAAGTCAAAACTGAGCAGTGCCGAAGCTTCCTTGGCTGCTTCGTCAGCCGAGTTCAACCGCACCGAAGATATGGTCAAGCGTGGATCGCTACAGAATCGCATGCTTGACGAAGTACGGCTGAAGCGTGATTCGGAACTGGCCAGCAAAGAAGCGGTCACGTCGTCGGTGCAATCGGCTGAAGCCGAAGTCGCGGTGTCACAGTCGTTAGTGGCTTCTGCGAAAGCGGACATGGACGCGTCTCGAGCGGAAACGGATATCACTCGGCGACAACTCGATGAACTCGATGTACTGTTGTCGTATGCGGTCATCCGAGCCCCCTTCGCGGGCGTGATCACCGACCGCTTTGTCGACCCCGGTGATCTGGTACGCGAAGCAAGCGAGGTCGGTAGCGGTAAACCGTTGTTTGTGCTCAGCCAAATCGACAAGGTCCGTGTTCGTATTCCAGTCCCCGAATCCGACGCACCGCTCATCAACCAAGGCGACGAAGTCACGTTGACCTTCCCTTCGTTCACTGCGGAAGCCCCGATCACCGCGACCGTTACACGACGATCGGGCAGCCTCGACCCAAGTACTCGCACGATGATGGTAGAAGCCGAGATCGCCAATCCCGACGGCAAATTGTTACCGGGTATGTTCGGCCAAGCCTCGATACATCTCTCGACCAAAGCGGCCGCCAACATGCTGCCTGCTCGCGCGATTCGTTTCGAAGAGTCGGGAAACGCGTACGTGTATGTCGTAGGCCAGGACGAAACGGTTTCGATCGCTCCGATCACGATGGGGATGGACGATGGCAACTCGATCGAGGTGCTCTCGGGGGTCAAAGCTGGCCAGCACGTGATTGATGCCCACCTGAGTCGATTCACCGATGGCCAAAAAGTAAGCGTCCTCGCGAACTAGTTCTCCGCTTCATCCCGCAGGTGCTTTTCACGCGACTGCGTTCCTTTTATCTGCACAGACCATCTTAAAACGGCGTCGAGACGTCTGACGCTCCGCCCGCTTTAGCACCTGAGATTTTGCTCCATGGGATTGACTAACTTTTCGCTAAAAAACCGGTTTGCTGTTTTAGCAGCGACGATAGCGTTATGCGTTTTAGGTGCGGCCGTGATTCCGGGAATCACGATCGACATTCTGCCCGACTTTAAACAGCCGGTCGTCGTCAGCTTTTTCTCCTATCCAGGCTTGCCTACCTTGGACATGGAAAAATCGGTCACCTCACGTGTTGAGCGTGCGTTGACGTTGGCGGGAAAGATCGAGCATCAAGAATCACGCACCGTCCCCGGGGCGGCGGTCATCAAGGTCTTCTTTCAACCGGGGGCGGATCCAAGTTCTGCGATGAACGACATCGTAAACTTAGAAGCGAGTGACATGTTTCACTTGCCGCCGGGGATCGAGTGGCCGTTCACGCTGCGTAGCGAACCGGCAAACTTGCCCGTCGTGTTGGCGGCGATCGCGGGGGAAGGACTGAGTGAATCGGAACTGTATACGATCGGCTATTACGCCGTTCGTAACAAAATGGGAGGACTCAAAGGGGTCCAGATTCCGCATCCATTCGGTGGCAAATTTCGCCAAATGATGGTTTACGTCGATCCCGCGAAACTGATGGCTTATCACGTCAGCGCGATTGATGTGGTCGAAGCGATGAAGAAATCCAACTTGGTGCTTGCGGCAGGAACCGCGCGAATGGGTGGCACCGATTATCAGGTGCAACCGCGTAACACATTGCCAACGACCGAGGAAATCGAAGCGATTCCAATTTCGGTTCGTGACGACCGTCCCGTCTTTATTCGTGATGTCGCCCGCGTCGTTGACGATGCCGCACTGCAATACAACATCGTTCGCGTTAATGGAAAACGCAGCGTCTATTGTCCGCTACTGCGTGAGCCAGGCGAAAACACGATCGCCGTGGTCGACCGTATTTACGACGGCATCGCGTCTGAAATTCCAAAGATGAAAGAACGCGGCGACATTCCCGAAGCGACCGAAGTCACGCTGGTTTCGGATCAATCGAGCTACATTCGTAACGCGATGTCGAACTTGATGACGCAAGTCGGCTTGGGAGCTTTGTTGGTCGCCATCGTCGTGTTTGTGTTTCTGCGACAAATCGTGCCAACGTTGATCATCGTCGCCACGATTCTGCTGGCGATCTTGATCGGGGCACTTGGCTTCGCTTTTACCGGTCAAACGATCAACGTGATGACGCTCGGCGGGATTGCTTTGGCAATTGGGACGGTGGTCGATGCAGGCATCGTGGTCGTGGAAAACGTGATCCGGCACCAACGCATGGGCAAATCGCCGATGAAAGCGGCTCGTGAAGGGACCGACGAAGTTTCCGGAGCGATCCTGGCCGGTACCGTCACCACGCTTGCCGTATTTTTGCCTGCGGTCTTTTTGACTGGCATGATCAAGTACCTGTTCACGCCGCTATCATTAGCAGCAACGTTCACGATCGGGGCGTCGTACATTTTGGCACTGACGGTGGTGCCGGCTTTCTGTGCCACGCTGGTTCGCAACAAAGTTCGCGACCGCAACATCGATTCTTCCTCCAACAAAGACGAGAACAAGCCTCATGGTTTATACGGTCGTTTGCTGAGCATGGCAATGAAAGTGCCAGCACTGACCACGTTGTTGATCGTGATCGGCGTGGGAGCCACATTCCTGTTGTTGCCATCGATTGGAACGGAATTGTTCCCTTCAGTAGATGCAGGATCGTTTGAGATTCGGCTCAAGACGTTGCCGGGCACCGCACTGGACGAGACCGAAAAATTGGTTGCCCGAATCGAAGATTCGATCAAGGAGACAATCCCCAAAGAACAGATTGAAACGCTAATTTCCAACATTGGGCTTCCAGTCGGAAAGGGTGCCGGATTCTCTACCGTTCTCAGTTCGAACTCGGGACCCGATACGGCGTACATCATCGTCAACTTGAAACAAGACGGTCGTTCCACCAGCACGGACACTTACGTCAACGCGTTGCGTGAGCGATTTGTAGATGAATACCCTCTGGAACAGTTCCTGTTTGTTTCAGGTGGTATTGTTAACATGGCGCTCAACGAAGGCGTGCCGACGCCGATTAGCGTGCAAGTTTCGGCGGGAACGCTGGGCCAGTGCCGTGATGCCGCTGAGCGGATTGTCGAAGCAGTCCGTCCGATCGCAGGCGCCGCCGACGTTCAGATCGCTCAATCGCTTGACTATCCACAATTTGATGTGCAAGTGGATCGCACGCGAGCAAAGTACTTGGGCGTCGATCAAGAAGAAGTCGCTCAAACCGTTCTGACCGCGCTCGGGTCGAGCGTGGGCTATGCTCCGACGATTTGGATCGATCCAAAATCGGGCACCGACTTTTTTATGGGAGTCCAATACGAGTCGAATGATTTTGAATCGCTTGACGACGTTCGCAACATTCCGTTGTCACTGAACACGGCGGACGGACCGATCACGATTCCGTTGTCGAACATTGCCACGGTCAAACGTGTCACCATCCCGGGCGAGATCGCTCACTACAACATCGCTCGCGTCAACGACGTGCACGTCAATGTGTCCGGACGCGATCTTGGCTCGGTTGCTGCGGATATCGAAACCACGCTGGCAGGAATGGAGTTCGCCAACGGAGTGTCGGTGACGTTGCGAGGCCCTGTGGAAAAGATGCAATCAGGGATGAGTCTGCTGGGGATGGGATTGGCCGTCGCAACGTTGCTAGTTTATCTCGTGTTGATGGCCCAGTTCCGTTCGTTTCTCGATCCGCTAATCATCATGTTGGCGGTCCCGCTGGGGATTGGTGGCGTATTGGCTGTACTGTATTTGACCGATACGTACATCAACATCCAATCGTTGATGGGCACATTGATGATGATCGGGGTGGTGGTCAACAACTCGATTCTATTGGTCGAGTTTGCAAACCGTCGGCGAGCCGATGGATTGTCACCATATGATGCCGCGATGTCGGCGGCGCAAGTGCGACTACGTCCGATTTTGATGACGTCACTGACCTTGGTTGCATCGATGTTGCCATTGGCATTCCATCTATCACCGGGCAACGAAGCGATGATCCCTTTGGCTCGGGCACTGTTAGGTGGCATGATCGTATCGACGCTGCTGACCCTTATTCTGGTTCCCTGTGTTTACGCCTGGGTCCACCGCAAAACACAATTGGCGGTATGACGGAATAAGACGTATTCGCGAGTCCAATGCCGTTAACTTTGTTAGCGCCACGCCGCGAGCCGTCCGACTGCAGCAAGCTAAACGTTCCAACTAGACCCGGCGGCTTGCATGGCTCCGCTAAATCATTGGTCTTGCAGCGGCTTGTCGGTTGCAAGGGCTTTCAGCAACCTCTCACGAACTCAGGAGGCTACTGAAATCACATGTGTCATGGCGGCAACGTTCTGTCACCTCTCCCAAACGCAGTTTTGGGAGAGGTCGAGCAGAGCCTTCAGCGATGCTCGGGTGAGGGCCGACCGAGCAAGTTGAGGCGAGCTGCAAGTAAAGTTGCGCGGTCGCCCTCACCCGAACGAGGCCTGTGGGCCCGTTCAACCTCTCCCAAGCTGACGCTCGGGAGAGGTAACTCGCGTCTCTGCTCCCCAGCACGCCCTACCTTAGCTGTAGAAGCAAAGGTAGGCAGTGGTTTCGTCGACCTTCAATTGAAATTTCTGGTTGGCGTCGACACGGAACTCGCTGCCGGTCTTGAACGATGCATACTCGCTTGTTCCGGGAAGCTTGACTTTCAGTTCTCCTGAAACAACTTTCATCAGTTCCTTCTCGCTCGTTCCGAACTCATACTCGCCGACCGCCATCACCCCTGAGGTCACGCGGCCTTCGCTGTTCTCGAAACCGATCGATTTGACTTTGCCGTCGAAATATTCGTTGACCTTCATGGGGATTGTTCTTTCTTTGAAAAAGGCAATGGGAGCAGGGGAATGGATTCGGCGGACATCATAAATCCTGCGGTCGTGTGGACAAGCGGGTGGGCGATTTTGCGAGAAAACGCTGCTTCCCTTAACACAATCATCTTGAAAAGCACTCGCGGGACACAAAATCGCTAAGCTATCTTCCGATGAAAACAACGCAAAAACACCAACTCAAAAGCGAAATCACGCATTTACCGAACACGCAACCTGAGTTATTTTGTCTCCAAAGCCAGGTCGTTTGGAATACCTTTTTGGGAAATCTTTCCGACCTGGTCGATCGCCTCCATCCCCAACAAGCGAGGAACTCAACGTGCGATATCAGTCTTTATTCGGAAACGCCCCCCTCATCCGGATACGTCCACTATGCCCGCCGATGGGCGTGGCCAGTGCCGCGGTAATGATCTTTGTCTTGCTCGTCAGCGTGTTGTCATCGCAACGATCGATGGCGGATTCGCCGACCGGCAGCGAAACGATCAAAGAGACGTCGTGGCGTTTCACCACTAAAAAACCGCGAGCCCATTGGTACGAAGTAGGGTTTGATGATTCTCGATGGGCACAAGGCGTCGGCGGATTTGGTACGCGGTCCACGCCCGGGGCGCGTGTTTCCACCGAGTGGAATACCGACGATATCTGGTTGCGACAATCGATTGAACTCGATGCGGTCCCCGCGCAAGCCGCGATCTATATGCATCACGACGAAGATGCCGAAGTCTATATCAACGGCAAAAAAGTACTTGCTGTGACCGGTTACATCGACCACCACAAAGTGTTTCCGTTGGATGCCGATGCGGCGGCTGCAATCAAAAAGGGCAGCAACCTGATTGCGGTGCATTGCCACCAATCCACGGGCGGCCAATCCATCGACGTGCACCTGATCGATACCAACCATATTCCCAAGCTCCCCAAGCCAAAACGGAATACGATCCCCTTCAAGTCGGACTTGATCACCAAGTGGGGCGAGGAAGTGACCGCTGACAACGCATGGACCGAGTATCCTCGTCCCGCGTTGGCGCGACCCCGTCTACAAAACCCAAGCTGGACCAACTTGAACGGCCAATGGGATTATGCAATCACCGGCGTGGATCAAACCGAACCCCCACAAAAATGGGACGGCGAGATCCTGGTTCCCTTTGCGATCGAATCACGATTGTCGGGCGTTGGGCGACTGCTGAGTGATACCGAAGCCTTGTGGTACCACCGCACGTTCCAAACCGAGGTGAATCAAGGTGAACGCTTGAAGCTGAATTTCGAAGCGGTCGATTATCGCTGTGAAGTTTTTGTTAACGGCACCTCGGTTGGCAAACACGTCGGCGGCAGCAATCCATTTTCGCTGGACATCACCGATGCGACAAAGTCGGGCGAAAATCAGCTCGTTGTTCGTGTCGAAGACGAAACCGAAGGATCGCAAATTCGTGGCAAGCAAGTCATTCATGCACATGGAATTTGGTACACCCAAGTCTCCGGGATTTGCCAAACCGTTTGGCTCGAAACGGTCGCGCAGCGATACATTGATGATCTGAAAATCCACTCTGCGATCACTGATTCGCCGGACCAAGCCAAAGTTACCGTCAAGGTCGACTTGGCGGGTAAACCGGTTTCTGGTGAAAAGGTGCGAATCAGTCTGGTCGATGGCGATAAGCTTGTGGCTTCCCAAACGCTTGGCACGGACGAGGTTTTCATCGCTGACGTCAGCCAAGCAAAATTGTGGTCACCCGATTCGCCATATCTTTATGATTTAAGCGTCGTTGTGCTCGATGAATCGGGGCAACCGGTCGACGAGGTTCAATCGTATGTCGGCATCCGCGAAGTCGGGAGGACGGTCGACAAAGACGGCCATCATCGATTCACGTTGAATGGCAAGACGGTCTTTCATCTGGGGCCGCTGGACCAAGGTTGGTGGCCCGATGGGTTGCTGACACCTCCTTCGGACGAAGGCATGTTGTATGACATCGAAGTGCTCAAAAACTCGGGCTTCAACATGATCCGCAAGCACATCAAGGTCGAACCGCGTCGCTATTACTATCACTGTGACCGCATCGGCATGATGGTTTGGCAAGACCAACCCAGCGGCGGCAAAGGACCACCGTGGACCCGCATGGCGGCGGACCCCAAAGATGCCGATTGGACTGTTGCCGATCATGATCAGTACATGGTCGAATTTGAGCGAATGATCGACGACCTCGAAAACCATCCCAGCATCGTCGTGTGGGTGCCATTCAACGAAGCATGGGGACAACATCGCACGATGGAAGTCGGCAAGTGGACGGTCAAACGAGACCCGTCGCGATTGGTGAATATCGCCAGCGGCGGAAACTTTTGGCCGGTCGGTGACATCGCCGACCATCATGCTTACCCGCACCCCAATTTCCCCTTGGACAACCAACGCTTTGACGAATACATCAAAGTGGTTGGCGAGTTTGGCGGCCACGGTTATCCCGTCCAGGGACATCTGTGGGATACCAATCGCGACAATTGGGGTTACGGTGGTTTGCCTAAAACGCTGCAAGAGTACAAGGACCGCTACGTTGAATCGATGCGACGACTCGAAGATCTGAAGTCCAAAGGAATCGCCGGAGGCGTGTACACGCAGACCACCGACGTGGAAGGCGAGATCAATGGATTGATGACGTACGACCGCCGGGTGTTAAAGATTCCCGAGAGCGAACTGAGCAAGATCCACGCAAGCCTGGTGGAGTGAGGAAGAAGTGCTGCTTATCGCCCGATGGAATAGTCGGGCGTGGCAGTAGCGAAAGTCGCAGAGACTTTCGGCCATTCCCGACACGGTTCAAAACGAAGTGCGAATTGCAATGGTGAGCCGTGGGCCGTAAGGCACCGGGTGACGCGTGGGCCCCAGTTTTGAAGTTGCGATTTTTAGTAGGCCGGATCAAGCAAACGGTGTAAATGCCGGATCGGCGGACGCAATTGAGAATTTCATATCGGTCCGAGGCTCATTCGAACAGTCTACCGTTTGCGCCGATCCGGCATGATCCTGCGTCCTTGATCCGGCCTACAACTCACTCGTAAATTCAAGGAGTCCCTCGCTGACGCTTCGGGTTATGATTTCCCCAAGCCAGACGCTCTCTTACACGCGAGCGCTAACAAAGTACATGGCATTGGAATCGCGCCGCGAGCGAGAACGGAGTCGTGGGCGCGCATCGTCAGCGGGCTTGGCGTGCTTCCACGGCACCGCTGAAGATCTCGTGAGCCACCAAGGTGATCATCCCGAAGATCAATGGCAGCACGTAGTACAAAATCCGGAAGATGAGTACCGACGCCAGCACCGAATCGCCCACGGTTCCTTTTAACAGCGTGACCAAGATCACCTCCAGCACGCCAAGTCCACCGGGGACCTGGGTCAGCAGCGAGATGGCAATCGCGACAAGGTAGGCGGCTAAGACTTGCGCGAACGGCACTGCGGCTTCAACGGGCAACACCAGATACAACGCGGTGGCAGAGATCAGCAAATCGACCGCGGCCACTGAGGCTTGCACCGACATCAATCCCAATGCGGGGGGACGCAAATGTAACTCGCCAATCGGCCAAGGCTTGTGCCACAACCAGCACACCAATGCATAGCCAAACGCAAGGCAGAGCAATATGACGCCAAGCGTCCGCGTGCCAAACGGCAACTCGACCGAGGCCGGCAATTCAATCGGCACCGAGACTAGAACGATCCCGCCTAAAAACCACAGTCCGCTCCAAAACGTCAAACCGCAAATCGAGATCAGGACAACGATTTGACGTGCTGTTAATCCCCACCGGGAATAGAAGCGGTACCGAATCGGAGCCCCGGCCATAAACGTGCCGAGATTGTTGCCAAGCGTGAATCCCATAAACGAGACCAACGCGACACGGCGCAGCGGTAGCGATCGACAGATATAACGCAGCGCCAACAAATCGTAGGCGATCAGCAAGCCGTAGTTCAGTGCGATTAGAAAGGCCGCGATTCCGAGATAAATCGTCGGAACGCCCGTAAATCCAGCCTTAAAGTCGTCCCAAGTTACCTCATGTGCTTCGCGCCAAAGCAATTTGACCGCAAACAGAAACAGCAGGCATGCAAAGGCGGGCCCAGCGATCACACGTAGTTTTTGTTTGGGCAAGGTGAGGCTCGGCTGAGCAGAACAGGGGACGGGTGGGGACGGTAGTTGCCAATTGTGTCGTATCAGCCTCGTTCGGCAAGCCCGCTAAGTATAAGGGGATCGCGGCACGAAATGAAAACGCGACGACGCATAAGATCCAAAACTTAGCCCGGTAGCCGAACTAGCGTGTTGTTTGCCAAACTGTAGGCCTTGGGAATATCCGTCATCAAACAAATTCCCCCCAAAATCACTTCAACCTTTGCCTGCAAACAGAAACATGAAAACAGTTCGACATGAATTAGTGGTGCTCGGTGGTGGTCCTGCAGGATACGTCGCCGCAATCCGTGCCGCACAACTTGGAATCGATGTTGCCTGTATCGACGAGAACGCCCAATTTGGAGGGACGTGTGTGCGAGTTGGCTGTATTCCCAGCAAAGCGCTGCTCGAATCGAGCCATTTGTACGAGGATGCCAAACATAAATTCAGCGACCACGGGATCAAAGTCGGCGGACTGGAATTCGACCTCGATGCGATGATGGCTCGCAAGAAAAAGATTGTCGACACGCTGACCGGCGGCATCGACATGCTGTTCAAAAAGAAAGGCGTCACTCCCTATCGTGGGCGAGGCAAATTCACCGACCACGAAACGATTCAAGTCGACGGCGATGAACCGGTATTGGTGCAAGCCGACCAAGTCCTGATCTGTGCCGGCAGTCGCCCCGCTCGGCTCAGCTTTATCGAGGAAGACGGCGATCGGATCGGAAACAGCACCACGGCACTATCGTTTCCCGACGTTCCCAAGCGATTGATCGTAATCGGTGGCGGTTACATCGGTTTGGAAATGAGTGCCGTGTGGAATCGATTGGGCAGCGAAGTGATCGTATTGGAAGCCCTCGACCGTATCATGCCTGGCATCGATGGCGAGATCGCACAACTTGCTCATCGTACGTTCAAGAAGCAAGGGCTTGATATTCGCACCAGCACGTTTGTCGATTCCGCCAAACGAGACGGAGACGAGTGTGTCGTGCAAATCAAAGATGGCGAAGCATTGCGTGCCGACCGCGTCTTGTTGTCGACCGGACGCACACCAGCAACCGATAACATCGGACTCGAATCGATCGGACTGGAAACCGACAAGCGAGGCTTCATCAGCGTCAATGAAGAATTCCAAACGTCACTCGAAGGCGTCTACGCGATCGGCGATTGTATCGGCGGCGCGATGCTGGCGCACAAGGCAATGGAAGAAGCGATCGTGTGCGTCGAGCGAATGGTCGGAATCAAGAGTCACATCAATTACGATGTGATTCCGGCGATCGTATATACCCATCCTGAGATCGCGATGGTGGGACAAACCGAAGAGCAGTTGAAGGAATCAGGCATCGAGTACAAGAAGGGCGTCTGCCCGTTTGGCGCGAACGGACGTGCTCGCACGCTGGGCGAACCTGAAGGCCGCGTAAAGATCCTGGCCGACGCTGCCACTGATCGTGTCCTCGGCGTGCACATCATCGGTGCACGTGCTGGCGACATGATTGCCGAAGCGGCCACCGCGATGGAGTTCGGAGCAAGCAGCGAAGATATCGCTCGCACGTGCCACGCGCATCCAACGATGTCCGAAATTGTTCACGAAGCCGCATTGGCCGTAGCTGGACGAGCGATTCATACGCTTTAAGTAGACCAGATGGTTTATCGGCGAACGCAGTTTGACTGCCACCTCTCCCAAACGCAGTTTGGGAGAGGTCGAGCAGAGCCTTCAGCGATGCTCGGGTGAGGGCCGACCGAGCAAGTCACTCGCCAACGATAATGTCGTAGGGTGCGATGCGAGTCTGAAAACCAGCGGCCGACACAGTTTCGCGTTGGGTGTGTTGGCCGCTTGCCGTGTCGTTTAACCAATCGAAATGTCAATCGCAGGGTGAGCCGTGGGCCGTAAAGCACCGGGTAATGCGAGGCACCCGGCCGCTCACGCGTCACGGCTCACTGATCAACGTTGATGCGAAATGGATGTGGATGTTTGAGAAGGATCTTTAGCAAGATCCACTACGCAACACCGAAAGTCTTCGCGACTTTCGCTACGGAGGATGTCATCGCTAGCGGACTTCGTCGCTTCGTAACCATCCGGAACGCTGGTCCATCGAGGTGACTTTGACCCAGTCGCCTCGACGTTTGCTCACGATCACTTCACTTGCTTCGTGAAGGGATTTGCCGATCTCTGGCGACGTGGCGTCGTCCCGCGAGTGCATCGATGCTTTGGTGGCGACCACGGTTGCCGCTTGCGGGTTGCGCAGCGTCCAGTCGTGGGCGGCCACCACCCCGGCTAAGACGATCGAACACAGAATCAATCCCACCGGCCAAGCTCGTCCGATGCGATGTTCGCCGAACCACAGTCGCGGGAAACCTCGCTGCACGAGCATCAACCAGGCGACTGCCCAGACGGCAATGGCACTCCATAAAATCCAGTGTCGCGGCAGCTTTGAAAACAGAAACGTCACGGATTGGCGTGTGATGCTTCGCACATCGGGTGCGGTTTCGGACGTTTCATTGGCCGAGCCGATCTCGTGCAGCGTTTGGCGAAGTGCCGCTGCAAATGCAGGATTGTTCGGATCGAGCACAATCGCTTGCCGAAAATAGGCGACGGCTCGTCCATTGGATCCGCTCATCCGATAGCTGTTTCCGAGGTTGTAATACAGCTTTGCGTTTTGGACTCCCGAATCGACCACGGCTTGATACTTGGCTGCCGCGGCAGCGAATTTCGCTTTTGCTTGCTCGGGATCGCTCGTGATCGCTTCGGCGGCGCGATGGTACAAACCTTCGGCCTCACTCAAAACGGCGTGTTGTTGCTGGCCAGTCATCGACAGAGTGCCGTCTGACGGAGCTTCTTGCGCGAACGTCGATTGCGTCCAACTGCAGCCCAGCAACGCAATTCCGATCAACGAACGCAGCACGGTGTTCGATCTGCCCGTTGCCGCCTGCATCGTTTTCGCAGCCCGAGTTGCTTTTCGGTCCACACATGATTCAGCGATTTGCCTCGCTTCGCTTTTCAAACTCTGCAAACTGCGAGGGTTGTCAGCATCCAGCTCGGAAAACAACACCCCGTGTTCGGCTTGCCGACATCGATCGAACCAGCTCTCTAATCGCACTGCCAGTTCGCGATTTCCGCTTTGCCGCAATTGGCCCACTACCACCATCTCGCTGGATTGATTGAGCTTCCAATACGACGCTAAAAATTCACGCATCGCCAAACTCAATGCACGAGGCGTCGTAGCTGCAGCGCACGCTTTTTCAAAATGCTTCAGCGGCAAGAGCGAACGAACGCCTGCGGCAACGACACCTCGTCGTGCGAACAACAACGAAAACGCGAACGCTAGCGGCGGCAGCGCAATCGCGGTCAAAACCAAGGGACTCCAAGTCGTGTGGGCCGTTTTCGATTCCAACAGGTCATCGACGGCATAGACGCTCGGTACGGATGCAACGGAATCCTCGACTGCAGAGGCCGCGTCGTTGTTGGGGGTATCCGCATTGGCGACGATTTTTTCAAACGACAGCGTCTCGGAGGCGGAAACCTCGACGGGAATCGGTTTACTTTGGACCGTTACAAATTTCTCTTTGCGAGGATCGAAAAAGCTGAACTCGATCGCAGGAATCTCGGTCACCGTTTCCGAGACCGGACGGATCGTGGTCGTGAACAGTTTTTGGTTTCCGTCGACAAAACCTGCCAACGATTCGTCCGCCACTTTGAAATTCTTCGTCAGGCTATCTTGTTCGTTCAGCAGAGGCGGTTGGATTCGATCCATCGGTCCATCGCCGCGAACGGCAATGTTTAGCGTGATCGGATCGCCCGCGTTCGCTGCCGTGGGCGTTGCTTGAGTGTAGATTTCATAGTCACCCACGGCACCGCGATAATTCGCCGGACGCCCCTGACTAGGAATGGGTTTGATTTCAATCGGCGAGACTTTTGTATCGACGATCACGGGGCGAATCGATGAAATGGTTAAGCGTGGCCCAAACGAAGAGAAGGCATCATCGAATATGCTCGAACCTAACATCGGAGATCCGCTGCCAAAAAAATCATCGAGGGGGCTTCGTGTACGTTTTAGTTCGGTGGGATACTTGATGACGATCCGGCAGTTAGATCCATCGATCGATCCCGAATGCTGAGGATAGATTTCCGCGTCGATTTCGTACAAGTAATATGTCGAAGTTGTTCCGTCGTCCGCTTCGCGTTGCACCCGCTCGCCACCAGGACGCTGACGATTCTCTGCCAATTCGTTCATTCGGTCAGTAAACAGGCCCCAATCGGTTTGTGGACTGATCAAACCCCACATATCTTCCTCGGAAAGCGTCACCCGATAATCTTCGTTTTGGTAGGGCTTGATCCAGATCTTGAGCGTCAACTTGATCGGTTCGCCCACATAGACGCTGGGGCGATCGCCTGTGATTTCAACGAAAGCCAAATCGCCCACTTCGCTTTTGGTCGCCGAGAACCGAACGCTCTCGGTCAACTGTTTGCGGCCGTCGTAAGACACCGTCAATGGCGGAATCACAAACCCACCCGCGTGCTCGGGGGTAATGGCGTAGGAATAAGTGAACGATTCAATTTTTGATTGTCGACCGTTGATGTTGAAGATCTGCGTTTTCTGAGCCGGTGCCCCCGTGGGTTCGATTTTCAGTCCATCGACTTTGGGAAGTTCGGGAGATTCATGTTTGGCGACGTTATTGAATTCGATCTGTAGCATCACCGGATACCCCACATAGGTTTCCTTTGCCGAGACTCCGATACGCACATCGCCGGCCACGGCATTGCCACCGCATACCGATGCAAACGCGAGCGATAAACCGATCAATAAAAGAGGTGTAACGGTTTTCATGGCTTACCAATCCTTATCGACAGGAACTTGACGGCGTCGTTGTTCACGTTCAGTTTGCATGCGTCGCAGCATCTCGCGATCGCGAATCGCTTGCAGCATTTTGTTGGCTTCGTCTTGGGTCATCACGCCGACTGCGGTCGGTTTCTGGGGATCATCCTCGTCCGCAGCGATATTTTCATTTTGACCGTTGACAGCTGAAAGTTCACCTTCGGTTTTTGAAGGATCGGATTCAGCAGTCTCGGTGGGTTGCGGTGCAGCGTCACTCGGATCCGCGTCGCTGTTGTCATCAGCCGGACTGGCTGGCGATTGATTTGAGTTGGGATTTTCTGGCGACGGGGCGGGATCAGTATCCGCATCCGGCTGCATCGATTGCGAGTCCCCGGACTGGCCCTGGTCGTTGTCTGCGGATTCGGAGGTTTCCGATTGGCCTTCGTTCGCATCGGATTGCGACGGATTATTCTCAGCGGAACCTTGGTTTTGGTCCTGGCTCGGCTGAGCTTCGGAATTCGACTCCGACTCGCCTTCTTGGCCAGCATCCTGTGATTGCTGTCCCTCGGACTTTTCTGTCTTCGATTCGTCTCGCGGATCCGAATCATTGGACGGCGAAGGATCTTGTTTCGACTCGGATTGTTCGCTGTCGGGCTCGTTTTGTTGTTGCGGATCCTGTTGCTGCTGTTCTTGTTCTTTTTGCTGTTGTTGTTGCTCGGGCGATTTTTGCTCGTTTTGCTGTTGCTGAATTTGCGAGATTAGCTGCATGGCTAATTCGATATTTGCGCGAGCGTCCTGATCGTTCGGAGCGATCCCCAAGCTGCTGCGATAATGTTTCACTGCGTCTTGCAGCAATCCGACAGCCTTTACTGGATTACTTCCGTCGCTTTCGAGCACCTTTAACGCTTCGGCGTAGCGGTCGTTCCCCAAGTTGTAGCGGGACCGAGCGGCAACCTCGTCGCGATCCGAGCCACTGAGTTGCTCCAGCGTCTGCACCGCTCGCATGGTCTCGCCTGCGGCGTACAATTCCACCGCTTCGTTGTAACGCTGTGCATCCGAAGGCACGTCTTCGTCGGCAAATGCAAACGGCATCATCGCGATGGCGATCAGCGCGATACGCATCGGAGTCATGATCATCTTCATATTGCTTGTCCCTCCGCTTGCATCGAATCGTTAGAGGATGTCGGCAGCCAATGCGTCATGAAGGCCTCGCACAGGAAACTGACGAGGGCCAAACCGACAAACCACTGGAACCTCGCTTCGTATTGATTGATCTTGGCGGTTTCAAATTGTTGCTGTTCCACTTTGGCGACATATTGGTGATAGACACTCGCCATATCCACTTGTTTTGTTTCAGCGGGAATGAAGGCTCCGTTGGTTTCGGTAGCCACCGCTTGCAATATTGCTCCATCAAGTTTCGACCAAACTTGTTGTCCATCGTAGGTCACATAGTTTGATCTGCCGTTGACTCCGGCAGGAATCCGTGCCCCTTCGCTCATGTTGCCTAAGCCAATCGTGAAAATGCGAACGCCCTGATCTTTGTGGACTTGCTTGGCGACTTTCAAAGGTTCACTCTCTTGGTCCTCGCCGTCGGTCAATATGACCATCGCCTTGTGATCGTTGGTCTTGCTTAAAAATCCATTGCTGGCCACCCGAATCGCATCGCCTAAACGCGACCCACCGCGGCGAATCGAATGCGTTCCCACTTCTTTCAGCGAGCGGCGAAAATCGTCGTAGTGGTTAGTCATGGGCACGACTTGGCGTACTTCGCCCGCGAACACGACCAATCCGACGCGATCCCCCGCCATCACATCCAGCATGTCGTTGATTTGTTGCTTGGCTCGGCTAAGCCGGTTTGGCGTCGCGTCTTCAGCGAGCATCGACCGAGAAACGTCGATCACAAACATCACCTCAATTCCTTTTTGTGGCACCTCACGCCATACCTTGCCCCAACGAATATCGACCAGGGCAATCGTCAGAAACAGGAACGTCAGCAGCAACAGCACTGCACGGGCCGCGATCCGCAAACGATAGTGCGGTGGCAGCAATTGCGAGCTGAAATTTGCGGTCGCGAAGCGGCGCAAATTCGATCGCATTCGCACCGCAGCAAATACAATCACCACGACGCACGCGGCAGCGAGCCACAGCCAATTCAGTGCGAAAGGGTTGCCGTATTGAATTTCCATCATTTGAATCCTTTGTTCCCTCCGTTAAACCCACGCTCGAATCAGGACATACTTGACCATCACGCTGGCGGCGATCAAGAACATCGCGCAGAGCGAAATCGGTGGAAACGTGATCGCGTTCCAGGTGAATGATTGGACCGCTAGCTCGCGATAGTCCGTGAATTGATGTGATTCGATTTTTGTTTTTTCGAGTTCATCGATCGCTTCGTAAATTGCTTCGAGTGACTGCGTGTCGGTGGCCCTAAAGTATCGGGCGCCGGTGGTTTGCGCAATTTTCCGCAGCGTGTCTTCATCAATATTGACGTCCATCCACTGCACGGTCGCTTCGCCGGTGAAAGGATGCCGCGACGGAAACGGTGCCCGTCCCTTGGTGCCAACACCGATCGTGTAGATCTTGATTCCCATCGTTTTGGCCAGCTCGGCAGCCTGGATCGGATCAAACTCACCTGCGGTGTTTTCGCCATCGGTCATCAAAATAATGACTTTGCTTTTAACTGTGCTTTTCTCACTCGCATCAAGTGACTGCAGTTTTTCGACAGCCAAGCTGATTGCATCGCCGATCGCGGTTCCATCTTCGCGGCGCTGGGTCACGATCTCGGCTCGATTGAGTTGCTCAAGCAAGAAGGCATGATCCAGCGTGGGTGGCGTGATGGCATCTGCAAAGCCGGCGAAGGTAATCAAGCCGATCAAGTCGCTTACCCGGCCAGCGATACCATTTTGATCCGCTTCCTCATCGTCCCCTTTGACAAAACTCGAGGCCACGTTTTTGATTGCGGTCAAGCGATCAACATGGTCGCCATCGATTTTGAAGTCCATCGCCTGCATACTGCCGCTGCGGTCAACGACCATTTCCATTGCGATTCCTTCAGAATCGATGACGGTTTGTTCGCGGCCGATCCGAGGCCGGGCCAAGGCAACGATCATCGCAACCAGTGCCATCAACATTAACGTCTCGGGCAACCACGCCAAACGTTGACGCCACGTTGGACGAATCCCCGCGATGCTTTGCGTTGAACTAAATCCAATCGACCATGATTGGCGACGCCGAAACATGCCCCAGGCAAGTAGCGGCACGAAGCCCAACAATAACAGGAACCATGGACTTTCAAACATTAAACATGCTCCCCGTTGCTCGGACTGCTACTCAAGGCGGACGAACGTTCCAGCAACTCATGCACAAAATCCTTGGCGTCTTGAATCTTCTGGTTCATTTCTGACGACGCGAACCGATGTGGCGCAAATTTGGTTTGTTCAACGTCCATTAACCAAGCACTCAATCGGTTTTGATATTCACTCGACAGCGATGACTTCGTTGTGACGAAGCGAACGACTTCGTCGGTCGTCATCACGGCGGGGTTCCTCCCTTCGCGAGCGATCACGAAATCACGAGCAATCTCGGCAAGTTCGAGATAAGCCGATCTGTCATCGATTTGTCCCGCTTGCTGACGCTGCTCCAATGAGGCCAAGCGCCGTGATGCCCACTGCTTTGGCGTAACCGTTTTCTTCATCCGCCGTTTCACCAGGAATGCAACGAAGGCAAGGGCAATCAATCCACCTGCAATCGTGGGCCAGTGAACCGGCGTCGCTTCGGGTTGAGAGGCGATCGGCAACGCTGTTTTCATTGGCCGATAAGCCTTGGGGTTATCGTCACTCGTCAAGACGCTTTTGATCTGGATCGGAATCGGTTCGCTGCGAAGCAGGCCTGTTTGCGATGCGGCTGCATCGCGAAGGACGTAGCGAATCTCGATCGCAGGAATCGTTTGCTCGCCCACCTCGAGCGTTTCCAACTTCATTCGCCGCGTCCAACGTCGTTTTCCCGGATGGGCGTCGTCCAGAACTGGTATCGACGGCAAATCCTCGACCGCAACGACATCGAATGGTCCTACGGTTTCAGCAGCAGGCGGAAATTCGATCTCGGCATCCACGGGCGCCGTCACC
Source organism: Novipirellula methanifontis (assembly GCF_052161655.1). GTDB lineage: Bacteria > Planctomycetota > Planctomycetia > Pirellulales > Pirellulaceae > Novipirellula. The sequence continues at coordinate 1,851,581 of NZ_CP197418.1, read as the reverse complement.
GTGACGGTTAACTCGATCGGATCCAGCAGCAAAGCGTCAGTCCGATTGACGGTCGCATTAACGTGAACCTCGTTGTCACGCTCGGCGGCATCGATTCGCGAGAGTCCAGCGATCAGTACGATGACGAACATCGCGATCCGAGCAACCAGCGCGACGCGACGATGGCAATGGAAGACATTTAATCCGTTCACCGCTGGCGCTCCCGATGGTAGAAGTACTGCTGCAGTGGATGGACAAAATCTTGTCCGGTTTCGAGATAGATCGCCGGCATTCGCATGCGCCGAAACGAAGCTTCGAGGTTTTCAAAATGTTGCTGTACCGAATCGGCGTAGGCACGCCGCACTCGGGAGCTGCTGGTGTCCATTGTGACCAATTGGCCGGTTTCCAAATCACGCAGGCGGACCATCCCGATGTTCGGCATCGTCATTTCACGCTGGTCGTGGACGACCACGGGAATGATCTCGTGACGTCGACGTGCAACCTTTAACGTGTTTTCGCTATGAGCATCTTGAAAATCGCTGATCAGAAAAACGACCATTTTTCGATGTGACGTGCGATTGAGATGCTCGATCGCCGAAGTCACATTCGTTCCGCTGCCCACCGGTTGGCAATACAGCAAGTCACGAATTAAACGCAAACAGTGGCGGGTGCCTTTGCGAGGTGGAATTGATTTTTCGACGCGATCCGAAAATAGCGTCAATCCGACTTTGTCATTGTTCTTGATGGCTGAAAAGGCCAAGGTCGCACCGAGTTCGGCGACTAGTTCACGCTTGGTTTGCGATTGGGTTCCAAACCCTTGCGATGGGCTGATGTCGACGAGCAATTGCACCGACATCTCCCGTTCTTCGCGAAACAGTTTGACGTACGGTTGATCCGCCCGCGCCGTGACGTTCCAGTCGATGCTGCGAACATCGTCGCCGATCGCATATGGCCGGACTTCTTCAAACTCCATACCGGTCCCCTTGAACGCCGAGTGCCATCCGCCGGCCAGCAGATCGTCCACGACGTGGGAGGTACGGATTTGAATCCGACGAATCTTTTTCAGGACTTCTGGAGGAATCAAAGTTCGTGGGTCTCTTTAAAAACAAGTCAACGGAGTTGGGAGTTAACCTTTGATCAGCATTGGAACAATGATTGCCGTAGTGGATCTTGCTAAAGATCCTGTCCGCATGGGATCTTTAGCAAGATCCACTACGGGGGCATGCCATCGAATATTCCGGCGGCCTTATGGCACCACTACCGCGTCCAAAATCATTTGCACAATATGTTCGCTGGTCTTTTCTTCCGCTTCGGCTTCGTACGTGATCATCACACGGTGACGCAGCACATCCATCGCGATGTCCTTAACATCTTGGGGCGTGACGTAGGCTCGGCGATGCAAGAAAGCGTTCGCTTTGGCAGCCAATGTCAAGTTGATCGTCGCACGCGGTGACGCTCCGAACTGAATCCACTGGGCGATCGGCAAACCGTAGGCCTCACATTTCCGTGTCGCCATTACTAAATCGACGATGTACTCGGCGATGCGTTGATCGACAAAGACTTGGTCGACAAGATCGCGAGCACGCAAGATCTCTTCGGGAGTGGTGACCGCAACGACCTCGTCAACACGACGTGTTCGCGACATCCGGCTCAAAATCTCGAGCTCCTCGTCGCGTGTCGGATAATCGACGACGACTTTCATCATGAAGCGGTCCATCTGAGCTTCGGGCAACGGATACGTGCCCTCTTGCTCGACCGGGTTTTGGGTTGCCATCACGAGGAACGGGTCAGGCAGTGGAAACGTTTCGCTGCCGATTGTGACTTGACGATCCTGCATCGCTTCGAGCAGTGCACTTTGCACTTTTGCCGGAGCCCGATTGATTTCGTCGGCCAAAATCAAGTTGGCAAAAATCGGCCCTTTCTGGACCACAAATTCTTGTTGCGCTGGCCGATAAACTTGGGTTCCGATCAAGTCGGCGGGAAGCAGATCGGGGGTAAATTGCAATCGTTGAAAATTTGCGTGGATGGCTTTGGAGAGCGTCGCCACGGCGGTGGTTTTGGCGAGCCCCGGAACGCCTTCGATCAATAAGTGACCGCCGGTCAAAAGTCCGACCAACAAGCGATGGACGAGCACCTGTTGGCCGACGAGCGTTTTGGCGACCTCGTTGGCCAATCGCTGCATCGGTTCGCCGTGCCGCTGGATTTCCGCGACCAGCTGGGAATCCAGCGATGGGTGTCCGCCGCTCGTCTTGTCCGTTGTATCGGCTTCAAACATTGTTTCTCGTTTTTCCATGAAAAAGGGAATCGATGCGGGAAATTTTTGGGGACTTGGGGATAACGCCGTAACGAAAATAACGTGCCCATTTCAAGATGAATTTAGGCAATGCAAATCGAGTACCAGCGGCGATTTGAGGCTGAATTCTGTGGTTTTATCCTAGGATTTACGAACTTTATCAAAATGAGTTCGCGGTAGATCCGGGGTAAAATGCCCCACGCGTGTCACGCCGCCACGTCGAGGATTTGCAGTCATTTCGCAATTCACATTGCTGGATTTGCTCCGTTTTGCTACCTGAGTTGTTGTCGATGGTTGCCTCGGGGCGACATCGCTACGTTCCCCGTTCACAAACCAAGCCAAACCCGTGAATTCGGCCACGACTGACGCCCCTTTTGTTTTTTCGCCCGCGAGCTCACCGCTCAGCCCGCATGCGGCTGCGCCTCCATCCAAAACCATTCGGGCTCCCGAATCGCTGGTCGATGAAACGCGTCGAGAGATTTCCGAGATGGTTCGCGAGATCGCTTTGGCGGTCCGCAGCGAGCGATCTCGAGGCGAATTTTTTGGCATGTTGGCAGATCGTATCCTACGAGCGATGGCTGCCGAAGGTGTCGTGATTTGGCGAATCGAATTAAATGAGACCGGGGCTGCGGACGGCTCGGACGGTTCGGCAGCGGGCTCGCCCGTAATGAGTGTCGTTCACCACATTGGTGAGATTACGGACCGCTCGATTCCTGCGGCCTCGATGGCGGCGCACGATCGTATGCTGTTAGAAGTCAGCGATGCTGCCCAACCCGTGGTCGTTCCGGCCACGCCGGACGTATGTGATCCCGACGTCCCCGCCAATCCAACGCATTTCCCCGCCGCCGTGGTTCCGATTGAGTGTGAATCGGCCAGCACCGGCGAGTCGTATCTGCTCGAAGTGTTCCTGGAACAGGAATGTGGGGTCGCCACGCAGCGTGGTTATTTGCGTTTTGTTGCTCAGATGGCAGACCTTGCCGGCGAATTTCTACGCAGCGATCAACTTCGCGACCTGCATCGCAGACGACATCGAACCGAACAAGTCGATGCGGTGATTGCTTCGATCCACGGATTATCGAGTCGTAATAAGATCGAAGCGAGAGTGGTCGATGCTGCTTCGGATATTTTTGGCTTTGATCGCGTCGGGCTCTGTTATCTCCGCAATGACGTGGCCCAACTGAGTGCGGTGAGCTACGTTAACGCGATTGATTTTCGTGGCGCGGCGGCGAAACAGATGATTTCGGCGGCGGAATCGTTTTATACTCCCGATACCTACGTGTTGTTGGAAGCGGACGATTCGGACAACAAACCGAGCGTGCCACTTCAACCACGAGTCGCGGTCGCTTCGGAAGCACGTGATTCTCTATGCCTGGTTTGCTTGGCCAACTTGGACTCGGCAATCGACTGCCAAAGCATTGCAAATGATCTGCAGCGGTTGGCTAAACATGCGGGACTAGCAATTCGCCATCGAAAAAGTATTGAAGCGATCCCTGGCGGCCAATGGTTAGTCTCGTTTGCAAACCAAAGCCGAGGCGACCGTAGCGGGAATTGGTTGGCGAGAGGGTTTGCGATCGCGATGTTGACCCTGATTGTGGTCGTCGCATTTCTGCCTGTGCCGATGGTCGTCACCACCCCCGCGACTTTGCGACCAGAAAACGTTCAATCGCTGTTCGCATCGCGCAGTGCGATCGTTCAGCAAATCCATGTCTCGCACGGTGACCGAGTCCAGCATGGGCAAGCCCTGCTGACGATGCACGATCCTGAACTGGAAAAACAGATCACGACGCTGCTGGGGCGGCATGCGGTGCTTTTGCAAAAACAAGCCGCGATCACCACGGCGCTGGTGGATACTGCATCGCATCGCAGCGATCGCACGGAACAAATTCAGAGCGAGCGAAGTTTGGTTGCCGAAGAATTGCAAGCGATTGACGATCAGTTGCTGATTTTGAAGCGAGTCAAAGATTCGCTGGTGTTACGTGCCACCGAGAAAGGCGTGGTCGATAGTTGGCAGATCGGGCGGCGTTTGCTAGGTCGGCCTGTCGTGCGAGGCGACAAACTGCTCGAGGTGATCGGCGAGGACACGGCTTGGTTGGTCGACGCTCGTGTTCCGCTCTCGCGAATTGCGTCGGTTCGTTCGGCACTGCAATCCGAAACGCTTCGCACTGCCGTTTTGATCGATGGCAGCGAGACGCCCAACCACACCGCCATCGTGCAGCAATTTGGTCCTTCGACGCGTAACGTCAAAGACGACACCGACACCAAAGCGGTGGTTCTTCGTATTGAAAACGGTGGCGATATCGGGGCATTGTTCGGTGCGGGACCGGTTTCGGGATCACCGGTGCGAGTCCTGTTCCGCTGTGAGACCAAACCCGCGATCGGAGTGCTGTTCTACGACGCGTTTGAAGCGGTTCGCAGCACGATCGGATTGTATTGGTCGGCAGGTTCCCAACCCACGGAAAACGCAGCATGAAGATCATCACTCTCGCATCACGTTCGCTGTGTTTGCTGGCGAGTTTGACAACGCTCGGCAGCAGTTTCGCTGCCGAAAACGGCACCATTGAAGTTACCGATTGTGTCGTCCGCTTTGCCGAGGAAGTGCATGTGCCGAGTGTCGAATCGGGACGAGTGGCGGCGGTCAACGTTAAACTAAATGAACCGATCGACAAGAATGCCACCATTGCCCGGCTTGATGATCGAACGCTGAAAATTCGACATCGGGCCTCTACATTGCGACGGGATCATTCGCGCCGTACCGCTCTGGACGATGTCGAACTGCGATACGCGGAAACCGCACTTGCCGAAGCCGAAGCCGAACTGGATTCCAACCGCTCGATCCACAACGATGTTAGCGGGGCGATCCCGCTAAGCCATCTGCGACGCTTGCGATTGGCGGTCGAGCGTGGCGAATTGGAAGTCGCATTGGCTAAGAAGCGACGCATCGAAGCCCAAGTCGAAGTCGAGATGCGCGAGGCCGATGTCGCAATGCTCGATGACCAACTGCAAAACCTTGAAATCACCAGCCCGCTGGCCGGAACGGTGCTCGAAATCACCCGTTCGCCGGGCGAGTGGATCGAAAAAGGAGAGGCGATCGCCACCGTCGCTCGCGTGGATCGACTGCATGTCCACGCACTGGTGCGACAAGAAATGTTGCCCGTGGGTCAATGCAAAGGATTACCGATCAGCGTGCACTGGATCGATTCACACAGTGGTGTCGAAAAATCATTACGCGGCACTGTCTTGTCGCTTGACCCGCAAGTGTTAGCGGGGGCTCGCTATCGATTGCATGCGGAAGTGATCAATCGCCAGGACGAAAAAGATCCATCGCGATGGCAATTGGTCCCGGGGACCGACGTGTGGATGAAGGTGTATGCAAACCAACCGGTCCAATCCAATGCCTCGGCGCCCACGCAATACTCGAGTGAACGATTGCGATAACGCATGGCAACCCCAATGATCCACGGTCAACGATCCTCCCACACGTTCTGATGTCCAACACGCCCGCTATCGAACCGCCGCGACTGAGCATTCGCAGCGATCTGGATTCGATTCGGATCGATGAAGGGCAACGCGCCGCACGGCTTGTTATCGACGATGTCAGCGGCCGGTTCTCGCGAGTCACCGAGCGAGCGTGGCAACAACTCAGCCGTCGTGACGCCAACCCGATGTTGTGGAAACAGGCGCATCACGCCGGTTGGACACGGACGCGATCAAGTGCCACGCCCGGCCGGTTTTCACTGCTCGCGATTCGCATCCCGCTAGGCTCGATCGATGGGATCGCCAAATGGATGGCGGGATACAGCGGCGTCTTATTCGCTCCCATTGCGATCGTGTTGTGGAGTGTGATGATTGCCGCGGCGCTGCTGTTGGCACTCTCACGGAGCCCTCAATGGATTCATGGCGTGCAAAACTTGCCGCAATTCCTTTCGTCCACCAATTCAATCTTGATCGCAGCAACATTTCTGGCGACCAAGACGGTTCATGAACTGGCGCACGCGGTGATGTGTCGTCGAATGGGGGCGAGAAGCAAATCGGTGGGCGTGTTCCTGTTTTGTGGTGTCCCCTCGCCCTATTGTGATGTGACCGATGTGTGGCGGCTGCCCTCCGCACTCAGCCGCGCAGCGGTGATGTTGGCGGGGATTTACGTTGAGCTAATCATCGCTGCGATTGCGACCTTTGTTTGGTGTGGTGCGAATGATCCGGCGATCCGTCTGCTGGCGATGAATTTGATGATCGTTTGCGGGATCAGTACGGTGCTGTTCAATGCCAACCCGTTGATGCGTTACGACGGTTATTTTGTCTTGATGGATTGGGTGCGAAGTACCAATCTACGTCGCGAAGCACGCGACTGTTTTCAATCGACGGTGATTAGCCGAATCGCGGGCACGGCTTATGGACGCTCGCGACGCTACGATTTCCGCGGCATCGCACTGTCGATCTATCACGCGGCCTCGTTGATGTACCGCAGTTTGATTTTGGTGGCGATCGCAACCTTGGTGCTCAGCCTAGCCGGAGCCGTCCATCTGCGGCTCGTTGCCGTTTTGGTGGTGACCTTAGCGGCAACTGCTATGATGCTGCGTCAAATAAAAACAAGCTTTGGAATTCTACGAGGGGAGGGGCATTGGATGAAAGTTCGTTCGTGGCGGCGTTTCGCAGTGGTGTTGTCGCTGTTAGGAATTTTGGCGTTGGCTTTGTTGTTGCCCCTTCCTCGCTACCGCCACGTGGTCGGTATCGTCGACTCGGCGGACGCCGTCAACGTGTTTTTGCCACCGGACAGCCAAATCAATACGGTTACGACCGAGGTGGGGCAACACGTTCAGGCAAAGCAGTTGATCGCCACGCTGGCGAAAGACCATGAATTGATCGAAGCAGCACGACTGCAAGGCGAATTGCGATTAGCGAAATTGCGAAGCAATCTCGCGCGTCGAACCGCATTGGATCGCCCCCAAGTGGCCTCGCAGTGGACAACGCTGCAGGCAGCGGAAAAGTCGGTTGAAATGTTATTGGACGATGTCCACCAACGACTTGATCAGACCAACGTGGTCGCACCGATTGCGGGAACGATGTTACCGCCAACACCGCAGTCGGAAACGACCGAGCGCGCGTCGTCAATCTGGCTTTCGGGCCAAGTGGGCGCCCTCGCCGATTCGCGTGAACCTTGGTGCCGGATCAGTCCCCAAGGGCAGCGGCATGCGATTTTTCAAATCGACGCTCGCGACCATGACAAAATTAAAAATGGGACCGAGATCCGCATCCATTTGCAAAACGGATCGACCGAAGTGTGTTCGACCACAATCCAATCCGTGTCCGCAATTCAGGCCGACTCGCAATCGATCATTCAGGAAGCAAACTACCAAATTCTGTGCCCATTGCCGGCTTCCGAATCGGACGAGATGATGGATTCGATCGGTGCCGCGTGCTCGGGGGTCATTCGTTTGCCATCACGTGCGATCGCTGCAGATCTTGTCTACTGGATTAGCGAGTTTGTTCGTGGCCAAATCTAACTCTGACCAGGATCGCCAAGCGACGATGGCTCAAATGCCGGAGCCCTCGCAGCGGTTGCCTATCGATATCAGCTCGGGGCCGCATCCCAGTCTGTTGGCTCTTGAGAAACTGCTCGACGATTGTGAACTGCGGACCCAGCGGCGAAGTGGTCCGGGAGGTCAACATCGAAACAAGACGAGCTCGGGGGCATTCCTGTTGCATCGACCTACGGGAGTTGTGGCGGAAGCGACCGAGAGGCGAAGCCAAGCCCAGAACCGCGACGTGGCACTGGAACGTCTGCGTTACACGCTCGCTGTCGAGGTCCGAACCAAGTCTGTTTTTGATGAACCTGCAACGGAAATCGAAGCGGAGTTTCGAGAACGCTTTCGCGGGAACATCAAAAGGATGAACGAACATAACGTCGACAAACCCGCGGTTTTAGCATTGCTGCTGAATGACCTTCACGCCAGCGGCGGACAACCGAGCTTGGTAGCCAAACTGTGGAAGTGCAGCACGAGTGCCATCGTCACGCTGCTGCAATCGGTGCCCACCGCGTTCGCGTTGGTCAATCGAATTCGCAACCACCATGAGCGGTTGCCACTTCGGTAGCACAGACTCACCGCGATAACCCCGATGATCGTTCGCAGGCGAGTTAGGGATTGCGTCGCGAGTCTCGTTAGGCTGCCCTCCAGTAGCCTTGCACAAGCTAGGGTTTCGGGCGTCAAGTTCGCGGTAAGCAATTCACCCATGCCATCTACCTTGGTAGCAGTGCGGCGCGAGCCGTCCGGTTGCAGCGGGGAATAACGTTCGTGTTAGAGCGTCCGGCTTGGGAGAATCAAAACCTGAAGCGTGAGCGAGAGACTCCAAGCGGATCGCATCTCGTTACCGGAGGTCCCTCGCTCACGCGTCGGGTTAGGATTGCAACGCGGTCACGTGGATAACGTGGTTTTCTGAGCCGGACGCTTTCTAAAGGGACGCGGCTAATGGACGCGGGGATTACGACAACAAATTTGCCAAGATTGGAGTACGAGAGCATGGGCCTATTAGTGTGATGCCTCGCATTGTCGCACGGCTTTCCAAGCCGTTAGCGTGCGTCACGCCTGATCGTTGAAGCCAGATTCTTCGCGTTCCAATCGCACCGAAGGTTAACGGCACCGCTTCCAGCTTGGAAAGCTGGGCGACAATGGACCGTAAGCGTTTATTTGGCTTCTACACCAACATCCAAAACGAAAACGGCTCGCAGTGAAACAAGTTCACAACGAGCCGTTTTATTTGATTGATAAAGCGATGTCCAAACGCCAAGGACGCTTAGGTCGCTTTCGCTTTGGTGCGTGCTTCGCGAAGTCCTCGGCTGAGGATATCACGCAGCATCGGCGAGAAGTCTTCGTACTTGGCTTCGTCCGGAGCTCCCTTGCTGAACTGGTAGATCGCATCGCGAGGTTTGACCCCCAATGCGATTAGCGAGCTGCTAACCGTTCCATACTCAGGATTTCGCATCACCATGCTTGGACGACCTTGGCCGACCGGGGCACGGGCGAAAACCTTGCTGGCGACTGCCAAGAATTTCACAGGCGAATCGAGCGTTTGCAGCGTCAACAGGCGACGTGCCATCTGAACCCGTTGATCTTCGGGATCATTCAGGTTACGGGCTCCGATGATATTCAATCCATCGCGAAGCTCGACCACCTCTTGGCGTTCGTCCGCGTGGATCGCGTACCCGTTGCTAGCGTCTGCAATAATGATGTTGCAGCCTTCGTAACGAGTCTTCGCAAACTCGGCATGCGCTTTATCGAGCGCTTTGTTCGCGGTTGTACAACGAAGCAGGTCCAGAGCAAGCAAACCGCGTGATCGCTGACCAAATAAGGGCATCGATGTCGCTCGGTTACACAGGCCGACGAATACACCGTTTTGGTTTACCCCCAGCCACGTTCCACTTGCTTTCTGGTCAATCCCGCATAAAACCCGGGGCTTGCCAGATTGGATTGAAGGCGGCAAGCTTGAGCGGTTGTAGTATTCTTCGCGATTGGCAGCCACCAAAATTGGACTTTCGGGGACCAAGCGATACTGAACGGCCAGTAAGCACATTTCGCAGCTTTCTTTTCAAAGATCGGTTGGAGGGAATTCTCGGGCTGACGCCAGTCCCAGGACCGGAATGGTCTGGAGCAACGACTCAGCACAGAACAATGTATCTACGCAACCATCTCCACTACACCCCCTGGTGAGGGGTGTCCGTCAAAATTTAGCTTGATTCAGCGAATTCCGCCCTCCTTGCTGGAATTCTGGGCAATCTTTGACGCTCAAATCGGTCGATAAGGATGGGTAGCAGGGCAGATGTGAATGCCTTTAACCATTTTTCGACCGTCGAAGCCCCCTGAACGAAGTATGGAAATCAATACCTCGGGACCTCACTCCAAAGCAGTTTTGTCCATTCGTACCAACGTCAGCGTCACGCTAGCAAGGCAAAAAGTGCCGCTTCGCCGGATTGTTGACCTCGTTCAAGGGTCATTATTGACGTTTGACACCCACTGTGACGAGCCGCTGACGCTCGAAGCGGGTGGCCAGCCGATCGCGATCGGCGAAACGATCAAAATTGGGGACAAATTCGGAATCCGAATTCGCGAGATTCTTCGCAAAGAAGAAGACTAGCTCTGTGTCCAGTATTTATAGGCTCGCATCGTTTGCCGGGCCGCTTCTTCGGGATTCGGCCAAGCGAAGGCTTCGGCACACAAGTATCCCTGGTAATTAATCTGGCGAAGTGCGGCGATGATGCGGCCGTACTGCATATGGCCGCAACCCACGGGTCGGCGGTTGCTATCGACAAAGTGGATGTGGCCGACTTTATCGCCCCCGCTAATCAATGCTTCGGCAATATCTGCTTCCTCGATGTTCATGTGGAACAGATCGCAGAGCAATGTGACGTTTTTGGTCGAGAGTGAATCAAGCAATTTCACCCCGTCGGCGACTGTGCAGCACTGGTTCGTTTCGTAACGGTTCAGCGGTTCGTAGATTAACGGCACGTTGTACTGTGCGGCGTGGCTGCCACCATCTTCGAGAGCTTCGCACAAGTATTTCCGTGCAGTCGGGGCGTCGACCACGGCATCGGAGCGTCCTTGCATCGACCCGATGATCGCCGAAGCTCCGAATTTACCAGCAAGATCGATTACGTCTCGAACGAACTTTTTGGCTTGTTCACGTTTGGCAGCGTCGGCATCAGCGAGCTGTAGTTTGTGCTTGACCCAGCCCGCACCAGTTCCCAGTGCGGCAAGTTTCAAGCCTGCTTTGTCAAGCATCGAAGTCAATTTATCGGCATCGATCGCCTCGGTTCCAGGAGCAAAAATTTCCACCGCGTCGTAGCCCAGTTCTCCCGCGAACGCGATCGATTTTTCGAGCCCGTCCCAAAGAACAAAAGGGCCACCGCGAGCTTCTTCGACCAGACTAATTGTGATACAGGATTTCATGACAGTTTTATTCGGAACAGAGGGAGCATGGATTGAAAAAGCGAGCGGCAGAAGGATGCGACGAGGATCGCCCTACGCTGCGGGGCCGTCGTTGTTTTCAGAACGACCTTCGACGTAAACCCAATTGTGAATCGGTTTGAGGATCTCGATCACTTCGGCCACCAATGTTTCGTCCATCGGCTCGTCGAGCCAATCGCACCACTGTGCAACGCGATCGGGGTTGGCAGAACCTGTTACGCAACTTGCAAATTGTTCGTTGGCGACCGAGTACTGCAGTGCCAACTTGGCGATGTCCGTACCTCGCTCGGCACAATGAGCGGCCGCTTTTGCGGCGACTTCGCGAACTTGGGGCGTGGCTTTGTGCCAATCGGGCAACGGAGAATTGGTCAGCAATCGGGCGGAGAACGGCGCCGCGTTGATCAGTCCTACGCCTTGTTCTTTGCAAGGCTCGACCAGCGCCAACGCCATGTCGTTTTGCAGCGTGTAGTGATTGTAGGTCAGCACCACATCGAGATCCGATCGCTTGAGCATCTCCAAGAAAATCTTCATGGGATAACCGCTCACGCCAATGAAACGCACCTTACCCTTTTCTACTTCCTTTTTCAGAGCGGGGATGGTTTCGTTGACAATTTGGTCGAGGTCGACAAATTCAATGTCGTGACAAAACACCATGTCGATGTGATCGATTCGCATTCGTTCGAGCGAAATGTCGATACTTTCGGCAACCCGTTTTGCACTGAAATCAAAGTGCTTGGGAGCAAAGCGGCCTAGCTTCGTGCTCAACAGATACGAGTCACGAGGCACGTCGGGCAACATCCGGCCGAGCATAATCTCGCTCATCCCACGACCGTAGTAGGCCGCAGTGTCGATGTAGTTCATCCCGCGATCCAACGCGACGTGCACCGCCTTGAGTGCTTCGCCCACATCCACTTGGCGAAATTCAGCACCGATCGACGATGCACCAAAACCAAGGACGGGAAGAGTCAGTCCAGTATTACCGAGAGGTCGTCGCTGCATTGCCATCGCGTGGGGTTTCTGAGGAGTCGGGTAGTTAGCTTGTCTGCTAAACCAACCTAACACATCTTGCATGGCTATGAGGAGAGGCGGTCTGCAGCAAAAACCAGCCTGAAATGTTCCAAATCAGACGCAAACTGTCACAAATGAGACACCAGACTCCGCTGTCACCGTATCGACTTTTTCAAGCGGCACTGTTTTTTGAGTGCCCGAGCCTGTTGAGTGCCGGAAGACTTAAGTTCAGTCGATTCTTTGGAGCCGACAGCGATGGTCGCGGACCTGCCATTTTCGTTTGGAACTTGCCCGCGGAAAGCAACATCGGCTCAGTAATGGCGACTCAGTGATGGCGGGAAAAAACCGGATGGGAACGCAAGGGTTTTGGCACTAGTGGTAGAGTGCAATGTAAAAAAGAGAGTTCGACCTTCACTGCGAATGACGCACCCTAAATGCTAACACGAGCGGACGGTAATTCGATCCTTTACCGTGTAGACGCCTGGAGTCTCAATCGCCGTTTGGTAGGCCATCTGACGCAAGTAATAGCTTTCCATCTCTCCGTGAAGCTCAATAGCTCCGATGTCACCCACAGTCACATCGATTTGACGAAGTTGGCGATAACTGCTCGCTTTGAACTTGCACAAAATGTCACGACGAAGTTGATCAATCTCGTCATTTTCATTGACAACATTTGGCTCGACCGGCAAACGCAGCATGAAATCAGTCCTTTGAATGCGAATATAGATATGAGGGCGAGGTGCTTTGCACCATCCCCACGCAATAACCTGAGAGTATAGAGCCTCGTCAAATTCGTCATCGAATGCGGCTCATCATGGCAACCCCGAGATCAACAATGATTCTCACGTAACCACTCAAGTTTTGCAATGGTCTGAATGGCGAAAACAAACGAGTACGTCATGATAGCAAGTCCGAATCGACGTTTCTCTTTCCCGCAATGCACTAACGCAACCGAAGCGTATTCGAAGCGAAATTAACGCAAGGACATGTTTCACCTAGTCTCATCCTTGAGGGACGTCGGTTTGCTAGAGTCCGCATTCCCACGTGTTTTCGCAGTCCAAAAGATACCGTGCCATATCGTCGCACCTGCCTATCGTTATCGACGAAGATGAATCGCAAGCGATGACGCTGTGACGCAATTGCATTCGCATTTCCCCATCACTCGCATTTCAAGGTGCGTTAGATCCAAGTGACTTAACCAGGGAATGATTCATCAAAAAGTGCGTGAAGAATTCGTAGATCACTTCGTTGGACGAATCGTTGGGCGAGTGATCCGGGCGGTTCGTCATTGCGACACGTTCGCTGTAACCAAGGATTGCGTTGACGGCGACGGTGTGATTGAGTGGCTGCCAACGCGTAAGCGGATCTTCTGAACCAGCCGAAACAAGGAACGGTCGCGGTGCCATCAGTGCATGCAGTTCGTGAAGATCGTGCCCCTCAGCGACCAGCTTTGGATAGAGCCCCCGAGCGGGATTTTCTTCGCTGATCAGCCCGCGCCGCCGCCAAGGTTTGGGGTGATAACCGAGGTACCACGGTTCCCAGTAATTGACGCTCGATCGTTCTTCGTCAAATACGATTCCTGGGTCGGACCAGGCGGCACAGGCAAATTTGTCGAACAAACACGAGGCAAACATCGCCCATTTTCCACCAAAGGAATGCCCCACAATGCCGATCCGCTGTGAATCTACCTCAGGGCGATTGGCTAATACGTGCCATGCGTTGGCAGCGGCGTAGGCCAACATGGACAGAGGCTGGACTTTCGCATCATCCAGAGTGGGGTGATACAGCGAGTACGTTTTCGCGGCGGTCGCGTCGGTCGTTCCGATCGACAACACGACGAATCCGCGGCGAACAAGCTGCAGTGCGAAATCACGATTTGCCGTCCCTTGCCCGATCGCGGTCTCCGGTTCATAGAACACCGTCACGACGGCGGGATGGGGGCCTTCGCCATCGGGAACCAACAAATACCCGGTCGTTTTCTCGTTCGGCGTCCACTGGAAGCGAATCTGATGCTGAGTGAAATTCTCGCGTCGCTGAGTTTGCAGCGTTTCTACGTCTGGCTCGGTGATCAGCGGCGGCCACTGACCAAGCATCGATTGCCAGTCCGCCAGAATCTCGCTGCGTCGACGCTTCCAGTCATCGGGGGTCTGAACCTGAGCCCCGTCCTCGAACCTCAGCGGAGAGGGGTAATTGCCAAAATCGCCCGCGAACTTTTGCGGTGGCGAAAAGTAGGGAGCGATCGTTTTCCATGCAGTGTCTGCGTTCGCTGCAGATTCCGACGGCGTTGCGGATTCCCAAGACGTGTTGCTGTCGCCCAGCCATGCGTGATTGGGGCGATCCCATTTCAACTTGGAGACATAGACGCGATTGTCGCTGCCATGTTTCTCGGCGCCGGCGGGCTGCATCCATTCAGTCACTGTCACCCACGTTTCGGTTGGCGATATTTCGGTGACGCCAAAATTCCCCAGCCGAGCGCCGTGCTCCGGAACCACCACTTGCTCGCTGTCGCGAATCACTTGAAGGGTTTCAGGATCAATCCGGGCGATAAATAGAGGAGCACGATGCCGAAAAACATGATCGTTGTTCGCACCCCGGCGAGTGTAGACCAGAAACAGTCCATCGCTGTGGGTTACCCAGTGCTGTTGAGTGTTGTAATTGCCGAGATCGCTGCCGTCGTCGAACGTCCAGCGACGGGGCGTATCAAAGTGTAGTCCATCGTCGCTGGTGCAGACGTAACCGTGATCGTCGTTCCGCATGGTCAGGTAGTAGCGGCCGCGAAATTGGGTTAGTGACGGTTCGTACAACCCGCGTTTCACCGGAATCGTCAACTCGTCGCCATGCTGAACGTACTGCAACGTGTGGCCGTCAAAACGACAGCGAACGATGGTCACCGAGTACTGTGACTGAGTCGGATTTCGGAAATAGATCGGCAACAGCACGTCGCCGCCTGGCAAGTCGACTCGCTGGACGCTGCCCGCCCCCGCGTTGTGAAATTTGGCTTGCGATGGCATTTTGACGGTTTGCCAATCGGACCACTGGTTATTGGATGGCTCGAATACGGCGTAAGCAATCCCGCGAGGCGACGCGTGCATCACCCGATTGTTGCGATACCAAACCGTTTGGCCGATCCCCAATAATCGCTGGCTTGCAGAATGCCACTTGGGGGCGAAGTCACAAACGGTGGTTTCATCGCCCGCTTGCACTAAGTCGGGGGCTATCGACGCGCCACCGGGGAGCGGTGCGGAAGCGTCGTCGGCGACGCGTTGGCGATCAAATACGCTCAGCTCGACCGGGTCGCTCCAGGTGTCGCCGAGGTTTTCCGAGCGAGTCTGGTGCAGCGGATAAAACACATCCGATCCACTTAGAAGCAACTTCTGCATCGTCATCACCACCGACGGCTGCCCCGCCGTATCCGACGCTGGGATTGCCCCAGCACGTGCGTGTACCCAACACTGTTTGCCATCGTAACCTTGGTGGGCCACGGTTTGCTCGAGCGTGAATGAAACATCGCTGCGAGGATTGCCATCGTCGGCAGCGTTAACGCTCGCGACACTCAAAAACATCCATAGCAGAGCCGTCCGCGCCAACACCGTTGGCGTCCATGGGGTCGTATTCACAAGAGTCTCGCTGAGCGGAGGGGGTGGGATCGAAGGTGGGAACCGCAATGCAGCGGCAGAGCAAGGCGTGCTAGTTTAACCGATCCACATCACCCGTGTTCAGCCACGGCCAACATCATTCAGACGGTCGGATGCCATGGCCAAACTCGACCTGCAGCGCATCGATTTGGTCCAAGATCTCGACAAAGCGAGTGCCGAATTTTGTCAGCGAATACTCAACTCGTGGCGGCACCTCCGCGTAGCTCGTTCGCTTCAGAATTCCGAACCTCACCAGTTTCACCAGACGTTCGTTGAGGACCTTCGTGGTCAGCCCGTCGGCGGTTCGCTCCAATTGCCCTGGCCGCTGAATGCCCTGACGGATTTGCGACAAAACATGCAATGTCCACTTGCAGCCAACACATTGCTCAAAAATTTCGGGGGCGGTGGGACAAGATTCTGCCGACATCGTTGCAAGACTTTCTAAATGGTAAGTACCGCACCTAAAAGTACTTGGTTGCAAGGCTTCACCACAGTATTAGCCTTCTTCTGACGAGGCTGATCAGCACGAGCGGACCAGCCATTCTTCCCCAACCCTTTTTAGGAACGAGATCATGAAATCCCAAGCAACATTTTACCATGCTGGCTGTCCCGTCTGTGTCGCCGCAGAAACGCGTATCGCCAAAGCGATCGATCCACAGCAATACGACGTCGAAATCGTCCATCTCGCCGAGGCCAAGCAAAGAATCACCGAAGCGGAAGCTGCGGGTGTGAAGTCAGTTCCTGCGATCGTGATTGACGGCGAAGCGTTTCACATCAATTTTGGTGCTGATTTGTCGGCACTCAAATAAGCATCAAAACGAATGCCGCCCGACGTCTCATGACGTCGGGCGGCTAGGGTAGTGGCGACAGCCGCTCGGTCGGTCTGTCGAAGCGGCGCTATTAAACGCAATTTAACTCGGCCTACTCCTGTTCGACCTCAGGTTCTTTTTCAACCTCGGTTTCCTTTTCAGCCTTAGGTTCCTCTTCGACCTTGGCTTCTTCGTTCACTTCCGGCTCTTCGACTTTCGATTCTCCGTCGGACGCCGCCTCCTTCTTTTCTTCTGCTTTTATTTCTTCCTTCTTCTTCTCTTCCGCAGCCTTCTTTTCCTCCTCGGCAGCCTTCTTCTCTTCAGCAACCTTCATCGCTTCCGCTGCCTTTTTCTTTTCCTCGGCTGCCTTCATCTCTTCCGCAGCTTTTTGCTCTCGCTCACGCTCTTCGGCTTCCAGCTCTTTCTTGCGTTCTTCCGCCTTTTCCTTTTGCGTGATGCGAATGTCTTCGTAGACCTCCGAGCTGACTTCGCGACCGCCCGCCATCATTTCGACGAACGCGTTGAGAGGGAAGTTTTCTGGCAACTCTTCGCTATCGATCGCAACCGAATAACGGCGAATGGACTGCATCAAATCCTCGGCCGAATCATCGATCGTCAGGATCGGATAATCGTCGAAAATCTCAGCCCAGATCGCAAACGCTTGCTCATACAAATCGATCGCGTTATCCAGTTCGGCCGCTTCATTTGCTTTCTCGGCTTCATAGATCAAACGACGTGCGGTGACGGTTCGTTCTTCTTGCTCAGCCAGTGACAAGGTGTCCCAGTAGGGATAGTTGATCTGTTTCCTGTAGCCATCGGTCTTGTTACGCCGTTCTTCGAGATCCACAATTTCGCCTGCCAACTCAATCGCTTGCAGTCGAAACTTTGGATCAGCTCGTTTGGCTAGGCCCATGAAATCCGAGTGATCGTTCAGTCCTGACGCAGCATCGCCGACTATCTTTTTAAACTCTTCCATGCGGAGCGACTTGAGTCGGACGAGTTCGTCCAATTGGCCCAACTTGATCGTGAAGGGTGCGGTCGTTGGCACACTTCGCTCGCCAAACTCACGCCAACCTTCGGATGCCAATTGCCAAGCATTCTGAGCTCGGTCATCCAACACGCCTTCTTCTTCGATCGATTCGGCGTGTTTGATTCGCCACTTCGGTCCCGTTTCAAAAAAGTTCAGCGGTGTTTGACGACGGATTTTAACGCCCGAATCGACGATGTCGTAACCGTGCATCAACCACAAACGTCCGACCAACCAATTGTCGGGTTTGAAGTAAGGACCACGTGCTTCGGGGCTATCGACTGCGATGCCTTGTTGCATCAATGATTCGTGTAACACTTCGTCTTCGGAGAACAGTTTTCGAAACTGAGTCTTCTCGTCCGACATGCCCATCTTGTTGCCATAGAACCATCCGGTGTACCAAACCAAACGGGGTGCGTTACGGTTTTGACGGACACCTTTGGACAGAAACTCCGTTCCCTCACGCACCATTTCGTAGCGTTGACGATAATCGTCGAACTCGGTGGAAACGTTGTAGGCAAGGTTGTGAGCCTGGTGCTCCCAAACTTTGTCAAAGTGAGGTTGCAGCAGTGCAATGTTGTTGAGCGTCGCCTTCAGACGATCCCATTCATGCAGCACTTTGTAGTGATGAGCTTTGTTCCAAAGCAGCGTTGCCGCCACTCCGCGAAGCCCCAACGAAGCAAGCTTCATTGTTTCACTGGCCGGACTGATTTCGCCAAGGTCGCTTTCGGCGATATTAAACTTATCCCGCATCTCGGTTAGCTGACCGCCGGTATCCCCGCTGCCACCGCTCGGTTGACCGAGCATGTACAAGGGGACCACCATGGCCAACAGGATGACGAGGTAGATAAGTTTGCGACTGAGGACATTAGTTCGGTTCATGCCGCGATCTCACGCGATTTCAAGAAGAAGTAACTGACAACAAATGCCAAAATGCAATAGCCAAGCGTTGCAGCAGCATGGCGTGCCAACAACGCACCAAAGATATCGAAACCACTAGCCGCATACTCCGCCGTACTGACCATCTTGGGCAAGTTCGGCAGCGCCGTTGCGATCGCATCCAGCGTATAGACAATCCCAGCGTCGACCGCTTTGATCACCTTGCCGGCCAGAGCATCAACGTCCAACTGGGTCGTCATCGCATCCTGTTTCAGAATACGCACCACCGATTCGATCGGTCCTCCACCTCGCTCGATTCCCGAATCGATGTAGTAGCGAGTGTCGTAAACCTGTTCGGCCGAGAATCCCAGCAACACGCACACGGCGGTCGCGACCATTGCCACAGGACCACTGAGGAACGTACTGAACATCACACCAAACGCGATGATCATCGTCATCTGCAACCAGATCGAGATGTAGGCCTTGGTCAAGTTCCAACCGAAACTGTTTTCACCTGGACGCAAGTAAATGCCGCTCTTGGTGACCCCGAGGTACTGGCTACGGTCCAAACATCGAATCTGGATCATCAGTTGACCGTTCTCGTCAACCAAATCCTCGAACACGTTCAGCATCCGCGTTTCGTTGCCGTCGGTGCCTTCGATATTGATCGGCAATAATTTTTCATCGACCGTGTACTCGTCGACGATAAACGTGATCGGGTTACTGCTGACCGCTGTCCCTTTACCCGGATGCTTCATCGTGATCGAACCACGAATCCCGGTCACGATGTCGCCTTTGAACGAGCGATAGGCTCGAATCGACATATCCAGTGGTAACCCGTCGGGATAACGCTCCGGAGTCACATTAGAGAACGTGAACTCGGCAACGCCCAAGGTTCCGCCTTCGATGTAGCCGTGTTCGGCGCGGCGTGGGCCTTGCGTGACCCCTACCAAACGCGCGATCCCGGCACTTCCGTAACCCTCTTGGACCTTTTCGTTACCAACGTCGATACCGGCGTCTTTTCTATCGCCTTGGCGATCGTAGAACTGGACCTCACCGTAGGATGGAATCCGAGCACGCAGGGCACCGGTTGCTGGCCCAATCGTGAATGTGTCGTCATCGGCTTGGGTAACCACATGACGATGCCCACGAACCATGTCCGTTAGTCCCAGGCCTCCGGAATCAGGGTCGATCGAAAAGGTGTGTTTGTGGCCGCGAATGTAATCGGTTTCGCCTTCGAGTCGGCCATTGCTGAGCTCACGTACATCAGTGACCTGGAGGTGCGTGTGACGCAAACCACGTGTGACGAACAAGTAACTCGCCAATCCCATAGGAACCATCATCACCGTTCCCACGGCGACAAAGCCTAACATCCGGCCGAGCACAATTTCGGTAGGACGCACCGGTTTGGTCACGATCGTATAGATCGTTTTGCTCTTGATGTCCGCGGGCAGCGAAAACGCACTGATGAACAACGCCAAGGCGAGAATCAGATAGTTGGTCGCAGTCAAAACAAAGCTGATGTAAAGTCGAGCGGGATCGTCGCTTTCGGGGTTCAAATACCAACCGGCCAGCAACAAGCCAACGACAAACAAGCCGACCACAAACAACACTTTTCGCCGAATCGCTTCTTTGAACGCCAACCGGGCCAGCGCCATCACGCGGCGTGCCGAGGTGCCGGGCAAGTCGAAACGAATCAGGTCGCGAACCGTGCGGGCGACCGCGTAAAAACCTTCGCTTGGCCCATAGCGGGCGGCGGAGACCATGTATCCAATGATCAATCCCAACACAATCGCGAGCACGAACAACACGACGCCTTGCAGCAACGCACTTTCGAGAAACGCATTGGGACGGACAAGCCATTCGTAAAATGACCAGAAATCCTCAGGTTGTAGCGTCATTGACCGGCTTCCTCCGTCACGTCACTTCCGCTCGTCACGCGACGTGCTCCGGGGCGATTTTCACTTTCACGAACAATGTTCAAGAACAGATCTTCCATTGTCGTCGTTGGATTGTCGATCGATTCGACCGTTCCGCCGTGTCGTTTGATCACATCGGCAATTTCGGTCTTAGCCGCTTCGCTTAATCCGCGAGCATGAACTTCGGTGATGTCTTGGACCTTCAACAGATCTGAAACACGCCCGAGCTCCTTCAATTCGCCCTGATGCAGAATCGCGACCCGGTCGCAAACGTCTTGAACGTCAGCGAGTTGGTGGCTGCAGAGCAGAACCGTCTTGCCTTGGTCACGCAGGGCGAGGATCAAGTCCTTCATTTCGCGAGTCCCGATCGGGTCGAGGCCCGTGGTCGGTTCGTCAAGCAAAATCAGGTCGGGATCGTTGATCAGCGCCTGAGCCAAACCGACTCGTCGCGTCATCCCTTTACTGTATTCGCGAAGCTGGCGGTGTTTGGCACCTTGCAGCCCCACCAACTTGATCAATTCGTCGACGCGTTTCTTTCGCTGAGCGCCGGACATATTGAACAGCCGGCCGTAGAAATCGAGCGTTTCCTCGGCGGTCAAAAACTTGTACAGGTACGATTCCTCGGGCAAATAGCCGATTCGCTCGTTTTTGCTCGTCTCAGTCGCGTCCTTGTCAAACACCAGCACTCGGCCGCTGGTTGGGAACAACAACCCGAGGATCAGTTTGATCGTCGTCGATTTGCCGCTACCGTTGGGACCGAGCAGACCGAAGATTTCGCCACGGCGAACTTCGATATCGAGCGATTTGAGCGCGTGGACCTTCTTTCGGCCCCAAAAGTCGCGATAGATCTTGCTCAGGTTTCGGGTTTCAATGACCACCCCCGAATCGGTGTCCGCAGAACTATTCGGAGCGGGTTGGCCGGCAGACTCAGCGACCGCAGCAGCATCGGTATCCACGAGCAAACGCTTTCTGTGTTGAGAAGAAGAAAAATGGGATCGTAACGATTTGGAATCCCGGGAATAAAATGCCCGGTTCCAAAGGTTTTTACGTTACGGCGTCGTCCTGGAAAGGGTTCGGATTTTTAACCATGGAATACTCCAGGTTTGTATTGGACACTGCCAAAACCGTACGGGCGACGCATCACGGATTGCCAATCCGCTACCCGAAAGCCTAAAAAACACGCTCTGGCTTCGGAAGCTAGAGCCGCAGAGCCTCCGTAGGCTGTATCCCTCGTCTCGAGTCGTTTCACGTTCATGACTGCCCCTGGCTACCAAGACTCGCTCGATTTCCTGTACGAGCGGATCAATTACGAACGGATTTCGACGACGCCGACGAGGTATCCATTTCGGCTGCGCCGGATGGCCGAACTGGCCCAGCGGATCGGATTGGGCGACCATATCCACGCAAATTCACTGATCCCCCCCATCCCGCTTGTCCATATTGCCGGCACGAAGGGCAAAGGATCGACCGCCGCCATGGTCGCCGGGATCCTCAGCAAAGCGGGCTATCGCACGGGGCTGTACACCTCGCCCCATCTGAACGAGCTGGAAGAGCGATTTCAGATCAATCATGTCCCTTGCACCGCCAACGAAATCGTCAGTTTGGTCGAGCGGATTCGCAGCGTGGTCGAGGAAATGGATCAAGAAGCGGGCTCAGGACCGACGTTTTTTGAGCTCACCACGGCCATGGCGATGCTTCATTTTCAGTCCCAGGCGTGTGATGCCATCATTTTGGAAGTCGGGCTCGGTGGACGACTCGACAGCACCAACGTGTTTTCATCGTCGGTGACTGCGATTACCAGCATCGGACTCGATCACCAACACGTGCTGGGCAACACCATCGCCGAGATCGCAGCCGAAAAAGCAGGAATCATCAAACCGAATGTCCCCGTCGTGTCGAGCGTCATCCGCCCCGAAGCGATCGAGGTGATCCAAACGACGGCTGCAGACAAACATGCCCCGCTCTACCAATTAGGGGAAACCTGCCAATTAGGGAAAACCGCCGCCCCAATTGGGGAGCCTCGTGTCGCCGCCGTGCGATCCGCGGGTGACTTTACCATTTCCATCGAGCCAAATTCCGATTGGGGATCCAAACTTTGCTACCAAGGTCGCACCGCTCCGCTTCGCGATGCCCACGAAGTGGCGTTGGCGATGGAGGGCGACCACCAAGCTCGCAACGCCGCCGTGGCGATCGCGGTCGCTGACCTGTTGGCCGAATCGGGGCTCTCGATCCCTGAAACCGCCTTTGCTTCGGGATTGGCCACGCTGAACTGCACCGCACGTATCGAGCGATTCAACTTGGGCGACAACGTGATCGCGATTATTGATGCCGCTCACAATGAAGATTCCGTCGCCGCTTTGATCAAAACGATGAACGATCGTTTGCCAGACCGCGCGATCACGATTGTGTTTGGAACCAGCCGGGACAAGTCGGCCGAACCGATGCTCGCGGCCTTGGCCCCCAAGGCGACGCATCTCGTGCTGACCAAATACAGCGGCAACCCGCGTTACCGCGAACCCGACGAGATGTTAGCGATGGTGCCCGACACCGATCGTCCTCGAACGCTTGTCATTGCCGATGCGATCGACGCGTGCCAACGCGGACGAGAATTGGCGAGCCCCGGGGGTGCCTTGGTGATCTGCGGCTCGTTCTTTCTTGCTGCCGAAGCGAGAGAGTGGATCCTTGGTCTGAAGCGACTTGGAACCGCTTAAGACACGAAGCGAGTGTTATTGATTTTGCGAGATCGGGCTCGAACCAAGCATCAGCTCGACGTCGCCGACGGGCAATTCGAGCTTCTCGCTGATCTCTTGAGCCGTCAATCCCGAATGACTCAGCGCGGCGATTCTCAATTGCAGCACCGAGCGTGTCTCGGCAACCACATCCGCGTTGGGGCCTGAAGCAGCGGGCTGCACGGTCGCAAGCGTGTCGATCCGCTGGTCCATTTGCCGCAACAACGTCTGCACGACGGCGATGCGGGTATCGAGTTCAGCGGTCAGTTCACGCTGCAGATCAAACATCGCAACTTGCCAACGCTGAGTTTCCACGGGAGCATCACAAAGGGGCACCACGGGATCTTTGCGTTTCTGAATCGCTTTGAGTTCACGGTTCGCGGCCCGCGAGTCTTGATTCACCCGTTTCTTCAACGCGATCTGGCGGCGGGCTAGCACCCACCCCAGCATCACGAACCCAGCCAACATCAATAGCTGAGCCTGCTGCATTTGGGCTAAAATAATCGTTTGCATTCTTCACCCAAGAAAACCGTGTTATCTAATTCAACCGACCCGAGATACGGTTATCATTAAATCGACCACCACCCCCGGCCATCATTGAACCTTTTCAAACGTTTTCGTTTACCGCGACTTTAGCACTCCTTTCGCCTATCACGGTTTTGACGAAAATAACGGCCATGCTCCCCACATCCCACTCCTCCGCTCGTCTCTCTGCGATGTCATCCGTGCGTGCTCCATCGAACTCACCAAACAACGAAGCGGTCGTTCGCGTTTGGCATGCGACGAGTTCGTCCACGCATCCAGGGCCGATCGAAACGTACTGCCATCAGTGGCTCGATGAATCCGAGTGCGAGCGGGCCGATCGATTCCGCGTGATGACTAGCCGAAATCAACACATTGTCGGGCGAGGGATGGCGAGACACTTGTTGGGCCAAGTCGCGGGTGCAGCCAACGTATCGCCCAAGTCGATCGAGTTTTGTTGCCTGCAACACGGCAAGCCAGCGGTCAAATCACCGGCTGAAATTTCGACCCCATTTAATATCGCGCACACCGATGGCTTGGTGTTGTGCGGAATTGGTCAAACCAAACATCAGATGCTGGGAGTCGACGTGGAGAGACTCGAGCGACGCACCGACCCTGAGCTCGCAACGCGGTATTTCTCGACGCCTGAAATCGAATACGTGCACTCGTTTATCGACGCGACTCGCCGCAAGTTGGCATTCCTGAAAGTATGGACGCTAAAGGAAGCGTTCATCAAAGCGATTGGCACGGGGCTGAACACACCGCTGTCCGATTTTGCGTTCGAAAACATCGACGACGACACTCCCACGATCCGGATGCTCAATCCGGAACTGGAAAGCGAGCATCAATGGAAATTCTTCTCGTTTCATCCACGTGAATCCTTCATTGCCGCGATCGCAGTGGCAACGGACGAACAAGCTGACGGCATCTCGATGCACCTAAACAGCTTTGACGAGGTCGTGGCAGCGAATTCATAGCGTGCAAGCACAACGCTGTGAAGCATTTCGTAGCGAAACTCGCCAAGAGTTTCGGGGGGCATGCGTCACGGAACGAAAGCCTTGACGACTTCCACTACGCTAAAAATGCACAAACTCAGCAGTATTCGCAGTTTGGGAATAGTGACAGATATCACTCGCGGCGCATTGCGTTGCCTTCCCCGCCTACTCTAGCGACCGCGGTTGTATTTCTGGCGGTACTTGTCGAACAACATCGTATGCCGACTCGACAAGTCGACTTTGCGTCCTTGGATGTAAGCCTCGATCACATTGCTCTCGGTTTCCAAGATATCGCCGTCTGCGATGATCAACGTCGCGTCTTTGCCGGACGTTAACGAACCGACGCGGTCGCTGACACCCAAAATTTCCGCTGGCGACAGCGTGATGGCGCGAACGGCATCCTCACGCGCCAATCCGTAGGCAACCGAGCACCCAGCGTGGTACGGCAAGTTGCGAACGTTCGACGCGCCGCCTGGATAGCCAGGCCCCTCGCCGCCGATGGCATACTTCACGCCCGCCGCTTTCAACCGCTGCGGAAGTGTATAAGGATGGTCAAAAGGATCGTGCCGACGCAGCGGCAAACGAAGCGTTCCAGCAATGATCACGGGAACATCGTAACGCTTCAGCAACTCGGCGCAGTCCGCAGCGTCGTACCCGCCGTAAATCACCAGCTTCAATTTTCGACTTTGAGCGTACGCAACGGCGGATTCAATCGAGTCGCGACGATCCGCATGAACCATCAAAGGCAAACGACCGTCGATCACCGGCAACAGGGCCTCGAGTCGAATATCCTCGGTCACCGATCCCGCTTCTCGCTGCTTGGCATAACGGCCGGCTCGATCAAACCACTGGTCCAGTTCCTCTAACTTCTGATCACGCTTTTTGGCTTCCGCCTTGGGATCGGCGTCGCTGACTTGGGTCGCCCCCCAAGAAACGCACATCGCGCTGGGCGCGGACAAGCTCATCTCGCTGGCGGTCCAACCATCCAATTGCATCACAGCGGATTGCCCCTGAAAGAACCGTCCGCCGGGAGCGACATGAGCCAATAACACTCCGCTGGCCCGCGCCACCGGGATCAGCTCGCTGTCGGGATTCACCGAGACCCACGAGCGAACGTTGGGATTCTTCTCGCCTCGCTCTGCATGATCCACGGTGACATCGACCGCAGTGATCTCGCGTAGCCCCAGATCGGTCATCGCATCGAACAACCCTGGATAGACATGCTTTCCAGCGGCCTCGATGACCCGCGTTCCCTTTTCCGCTTGGACGTTCGTGCCGAGTGCAACGATCCGTCCTTCGTCGAACAAGAGATCGCCCTCGTCGATCACATCGCCGTCGACCGGATGCAGCGTTGCGCCGCGGATCAGGATCGGTCGCGATTGCTCAATCCCAGGAATCTGGTCATTGGCTGGCAACTCGCGTCCGCCCGCCAAGCTCAACAACACAACGAAGCAACTTGTGATTTGCAAAATTCTCATTGTACACCTCCGGCGTTTCGCCCTGCGTTACAGAACACGTCGATTCGTGTCCAACGATCCTCTTCTTCGACTTTGTCTTCCTTTTCTTTTGCTTTTTCCTGCTTCGGTTCCTGCAACGCGATTTGAATGATCCGCGAACGAAGCTCGCGATCGCGTTGTCTCAGCTCGCGATCTTGATCGACATCAAAGTAACGACGACCATCGATCCAAGTCTGCTCGCAGCGTGACGTGGTCGACAGCGGACGCCCGCTCCAGACAACCAGGTCGGCATCTTTTCCAACCTCGATTGAACCAACACGGTCCTCGATACGAAGCTGTTTCGCAGGATTCAAAGTCACAAACTTTAATGCCTCCTGCTCTGGCACGCCGCCATACTTGGTGGCCTTGGCGGCTTCGGTGTTCAAGTGGCGTCCGAGTTCAGGATCGTCGCTGTTGTACGAGACCACGATACCGGCATCGTGCATCAATACGCCGTTGTAGGGGACCGCGTCATAAACTTCGAACTTGTACGCCCACCAATCGGCAAACGTGGACGCCATCGCGCCATGCTTGGCAATCCGGTCGGCAACCTTGTAGCCCTCGAGGATATGCTGCAGCGTTCCGATACGGATGTTAAACTCTTCGAGCACATCAAGCGTGGCGACAATCTCGTCTTGCCGATAACTGTGGCAATGGATCCAACGATCGCCTCGTTGAATTTCGACAAGGGCATCGAGTTGCAAATCACGTCGAGGGGGCAATTGATCGCGGACGCCGTTATTCCAAGCGGTGTTGGCGGCTTCGTATTGCCGAGCGGCTAGAAATTGATCTCGCAAAATTTGTTCGACGCCCATCCGCGTATTGGGGTAACGCGAAGAGACGCGTTTAACATTCTCCCCCAAGGCAAACTTAATTCCTAACGGAGCATCGGCAAATTTCAACTCTTGCATTGTCCCGCCCCAACGCAATTTGATCACTTGGCTTTGTCCGCCGATCGGATTCGCTGAACCGTGCAGCACATTGGCGGCGGTCACACCGCCTGCCAATTGCCGGTAGATCGTGATGTCAGTGTTATCGATAAAATCTTCGATACGCACCTCGGACGTTACCGCCTGGCCCGATTCGTTGATGCCGCCATCGGTCGCCATGTGTGAGTGGCAATCGATCATCCCCGGGGTGATGTGTTTCCCTTTGGCGTCGATCTGCACACAGTTTTTAGGAACTGCGAGTTTTTGCCCGACTTCGGCAATCACGCCGTTTCGCACCAACACGTCACAGGGACTTATGATCCCTTTGTCGCCACAGGTCCACACCGTCGCCCCGCGAAACATCACCAATGGCGGCTGCTCGGGCTTTTCACTGCGTCCAAACGCTCCGAGCGGATAGACCAATTCGATCGGGTCGGATGTGGACGCGAGCTCTTGTTTTTCCTTCGGCGACTCCGTTTTCTTCGCGGGTTCCTTGGACAATTCCTTGGTGTCCTGCTTCGTTTCCTCGATGTGTTTTAGCGTCAATTTTTCAGACTGACCGCTTGGGGAGAGAATCGTGGCCATCAAGCGAGGCGATCCCTGGTCATTTTCGTTTACTGTCAGCACGGTCAACTGCCACACTCCTTGATCAAACCGATCCGATAACGAACGGAGTTTGACCGAGGCCGAGACGCGATCTCGTTGCCGAATCAACTTTTCAAGCTTGGCTTTTTTGTCACTCTTCTTTTTTGCCAAACGGAAATAGCCCGAGAGAGACTTTTCATTTTTCTCAAACACCACCTCTGCCTTGACGTTCTTGTCATTCATCACCAGTGTTGTGGCCCATTTGCCCAGCAAGGCATCGTCGACCGCAGCATTGTCCTCGCCGATTTTGTACTGAGTTCCGGCAACCCAGGTTTCGAGCACTTTGGTGGACTCGTCCAGCAGATCGCCATCGGTGATCACCAAATTGGCAAGCATCCCGGTTTTGATTTCACCTACGCGATCTTCAACCCCCAGAATCTTTGCCGGAGTGGTTGTGATCGCGGCCAAGGCAACATCACGAGGCAGTCCTCGATCAACAGCCACACGAATTTGCTTCAGAAAGGTTCCCGGATCCTCTAGCCCATCGGTGGTCAAGGCAAATTGGATTCCAGCGGCGTCTAAGCGTTTGGGGTTTTCAGGAGCAAAGTACCAATGCATCCAATCGCTGAGTGTCGAATCGTTGATCGAAGCAAGCGTCTCGGTCGCCAGCACTTTGGGAAAATCGACGGGCAGCAGAAACGTCCGCCCGGTCGCAGCAATCTCGTCCAAACCGCGGTACTCGCGTCCCGAACCACGCAATAAGATATCGAGCGAGAATTCATCAGCGATCGCTTCGGCACGAATCGCCATTCGTTCGTTGTCCGCGTCGAACAGGAAACGTCCCTCGGTAATCTCATTGGACAATCGCTCGAGTGCCAGCGACGGTTCGGGGCGATTCAAATTCGTATTCCGCTCGTAAACCCGATTGGCATCGCGATACCAAACCGCGTCATACAACGCTTGCCGCAGCAGTGCAGTGGCCCCCATCGGTGAATTGGGATAGCTGTCACGTTTCTTTCCACGCGGCACAGTCAACGTGGCATGCTGGAGAACATCAGCTTTGAGTAACCGCTGCGGATGATCGGCGTCCGTCAGCAGTACCACACAACTGCGGCCTTTCACAATGCCGCCACTCGGAGCGAGCAGTTGCGTGGTGATTCCTTGGCTGCGACGTTTGCCGTCGTCCGCCTGTTTGTCACCACTCACCCAAGCGGAATGGTACTCCGGCGTTATATTTCGGTTCCAATACCCCTTTCCCTTGACCACAGGGGTCTCAGGAAGATCCACCTCGTGAAATGCATCAATGAAGCCCGCGTAAATCCGCTTGCCCGAGACATCCACTCGCTTGGCACCCGCGGGAACGTCCAATTCGCTCCCCACACGGACGATTGCTGTGCCCTCAATCAGCAGTGACATGACCTTTGGCGTCGCACCGGGATGGGTGACAACTTCTGCCCCCACAAGCAGCGTCGGCGAGGGGTCGGCTTGACGCAATTGGTCAATCGGAAGCGTGGTGGTGGCTCGCAGACCATCCCCCCCTTGAGCCAATAACAAAGGGGCGTTTGCAAATCCGCAAATCAGTAACGCGACAAAGCAAATGCCAGGCAGTGCTTGCCGCGGAGAGTTTTTCTTCAGAAACGTGGAGATCATCTGCACCGCTTTCAAGACGCACAGCAGGAAACAAAGAAAGAGCCGACAGGGGACTCGCGTCAATGTTAGTCGCTGAACAGAAAATCACCAGGGAGTTGGCAAACATCCCCCGAAACACGTCCCTTCGCCACACCTCAGCATACGGCAAGCGGCAGGAAGCGATCCGTAACCGACGCTTTAAAGTTCCGAACCAAAGATCCGAGCGACGGTACTAAAGAAACGGCGGCGGAGCGAGTCAGGCTCCTTGCGATCATCACACTGAGATGCCAACGCGGAGTACCAATCTGCGAACTGCTTGAGGATGCGAGGATCATGAATCGCCAACAGCACTTCGTAGTTGAGGAAAAAACTACGCATGTCAAAGTTCGCAGAGCCGATGAACGCGACCTCATCATCAACCAGTACCGCTTTGGTATGCACGACGCCATCGTGGTACCGTAGCACACGGGCGCCCGCATCATGCAAATCGCGACTGTATTCGAATCGAGCGTAGTCAGCCGGCATCATATCGCTCTCGTTGGGAAACATGATCTGCACATCGATATCGCGTCGACACGCCATTTCGAGCGATCGCATCGCGATGGACGAAGGGATGAAGTAGGGGGTCACGATCCACACCCGCTTCGTTGCTCGCTGAATTGCCGTGATCAACAAATCTTCCATGACTTCGCCCGGCCCATCAGGCCCAATCGGAATTACTTGGACACGGCTCTCACAGTCTTGTTCGGATTTCGCGGATACGGATTCGACATTTTCCGATTCGCCGTTATCCGATTCGCCGTTATCCGATTCGCATTGTTTCGATTCGCATTGCTTCGATTCGAAACAGCCATGGCAGGGATTCTCTTCTTGCAAGTTCGCTTCGTCGAGCGAGTGATCCCGATTGACGAACCGCCAATCGGATTGAAACACCGCTTCGATTTGACAGGCGGCGGGACCTGTAATCGCCACACAAAGATCGACCCAAGTATCATCATCGGGGTTCTCGGTGATTTCGTATTGCACCAAGTTGGCACCCCCGACAAGTGCCCGTTTCCCGTCGGCGATCACCAGTTTTCGATGATTCCGAAAATTCAAATAGGCAAACCGAGACAAGCGGGTGACGGGCTTGAACGTCATCGCTTCGCCACCCGCATCTCGTACCGTTTGCAGCATGTCATCGGGCATCAACACCGCCCCTACACCATCGACCAACAATTTCACATCGACGCCGTCTCGGGCTTTTGCCGCCAGTTTGTCAATGATTTTATGACCGAGATCATCGTCCGCCATAATGAAGCTAAGGACGTGCAGTGATTCTGTTGCCGAGTCGATCAACTCAAATAGATGCTTGTACATTTCTTCGGGCTTGGCCACCAACTGGACACAATTGCCGGGCGTCGAGGGAGCCAGCCCACGACGGATGCCAATGCTCGACAAACCACATCGGTCGTGCACTTCGACGCTCGGACAGGGCGGCATTTGCACGATGCCACGCAATGCGTGCTCGGCTGATATCTTCTTACCTGCGAAAATTAGAAAGAGCGGAAAGCCAAGGGGAGGACAGAGCAGGATGATCACGATCCAACCAAACCGTCCGACGTGCTTTCGCTCGTCATGACGCATCACGGTCATGGCGACCAGCATTAACAAGGCACCAATAACCGATCCGACATACCAGCCAACGTAGACCATCTTGTTCCCATTTGCATTTGTTCTTGCTGCAACCTATCTGCGAGGTCAAGAATAAAGGAGCAAAGGGCATGCCGTTGAGCAGGCGGCAAAATCACCTGAAAAAAGACACTTTTCGGTGAACGTCAGCACTGGTTCGTAGGCTCCTGCCTGGGAACCCAATGAATTGCAGGCTCCCGCCTGCCGAGCGAGAAAAGACGAGGCGGGAGCCTCGAAAGCCGTGCGTTCCCAGGCAGGAGCCTGGGAACAAGCGTTTTTTTGGTGACGTTCAGCGAGAAGTGCCCGGAAATTCGCGGCAAGATTCTCCCACTGCGAACGTCACTCGTCTAACCACGCCGCCGCGACTAAATACGCGAGACGTATTGCCCGCTTAAACGTCGGATCAGCGATCGCATTTCAAGCACGCTGATCGTAGCCATCACGCGGTGCGCTGGAAGTTCGGTTTTAACAATCACTTCATCAATCGGCGTACTCGATTCACCCACAGCCTCTAGCACCGCTCGCTCGAGTTCATTGAGCAGCAAATCCGCCCCATTGCGAATCGATTGACCATCCCCCGCATCGATGGGATTACACATCGGTCCAATCCCCTCAAGCACATCCTCGATCGTTTGCACCAACTTTGCACCATCACGAATCAGTTGATTACAGCCGCGCGACATTCGACTGGTCACCGGACCAGGCAGCGCTAACACTTCTCGATTCAACTCACACGCCAAGCGGGCGGTGATCAGCGCACCGCTGCGATCGGGCGCCTCGATCACCAATGTGGCAAGTGACAAACCGGCGATCAAACGGTTTCGCTGAGGAAACATCCCTGCGTGGGGTTTGGCGTGGGGTGGATACTCACTGATCACCGCCCCATCGGCTGCGATCGACTTTGCGAGTCCCTTGTGCTCGCTCGGATAAATCTCGCCCAGTCCGCTGCCCAAAACCGCAATGGTTCGGCCACCTCCGTTCAGCGCCCCTTCATGTGCGGCCGAATCGATCCCGCGGGCCATCCCGCTGACCACCGTGATCCCAGCTCGCGCCATCGCATAACCAAACCGCTCGGCTTGTTTTAATCCATACGTCGTCGCGTGACGTGTGCCCACGATCGCCACCGCAAGTTCATCCGAGGCCAGCAGATCGCCACTGACAAACAAGATTGGCGGCGCGTCGGGAAGATCAAAAAGCGATTTCGGATAATCCTCGTCCTCGGATGAGACGATCGCCACATCGTGCTCAGCACACCACTGGATGATCGCATCCACATCAATATGATGCGATGCGGTTCGGATCACGTGCACCAATTTAGCGCCGACTCCATGGACTGTCGCCAACTGGGCATCGGAGGCCTTCAAAACGTCTTCGGCAGAACCAAACCGATCAAGCAACCCCGTCAAAATCCGTGGGCCCACGCCAGGCAACATCGAAAGCCGCAGCATCTGTATTGTTTCGGCACAAACGACACGTGGTTGCCGGACAACGTCGTCGGGCACGCTTTGGTCGAACGTCCCTGACAACAATCCGTCGTCCTGGATTTCGAGATCATCGACTCGCATTTCACTCTCGAGCGGCTCACCGCCTCTCGCGTCATCCGCATTCAGTGTGGGTTCGAACTCCATCCGCACGCTCCTCAATCCGATTTGCGACGTCTCAATCCGATTTGCGGCGTCTTGTTTTGATCGCCCACGATTAAAAATCGGTGACGATCTCATGTCCTTGATACGTAATCAGCGAAGCATAGACCTCTGCATCGATCTGTTCCGAAACAAAGTGGGTGCTGCCATCAGCAAGATTGATTTGCAGTCCACCGACGTGAAATGAATACGCTTCGTTGTTGTTGGTCTTGTTGATCACATAGGGTCCTGAACAACTCAGCCCATCCGCTGCAAAGCCGTGCATGGGGATATAGTTGCCTGGGTTAGCCCAACCGCCAAGCGAAGCTCGCGAGTTGGTGACATTCACGTTGCCACAGCCATTGTTATTAGTCGCGGGTCCGAGCCGCCCCATGACAAAATATTGGGGTCGCCCCGCACACTCGACTAACAACATCGTGTTGGAGAGCCCGTCCAACACGTCTCGAAATCGAGTGACTCGTGATCCATGGAACAGACCGCGGCGATTGACTCGCGGTTTGACAAAACCTGCATCAACGATGTTTTTGGTTATCTCGCCATGGGGAACGTAATCGGTCGTTGCGGTGTCGATTCCCGAACCGAGTCGATCGGGCTCGTGGTTATCCGGAGCGGAGGGACACAAATAGGTTTCCACGTGAGTGGCGATCGCGTCTTTGTTGCGGACGTTGTTCCAATTGACGCCAAAGTCGTAACTTTCAAAAAGGGCCGTTTGCTCGACAAAGGGCAATAACGACGCGGCCCAGGTATGGCTGCGAGGACTCGGTTGACTTTTGCGAGGCAATTGCTTGTAGAGAGAATGGTAGTTGTGCGACGCCAATCCGATTTGACGCAGATTATTGGAACAACTCATTCGCCGCGCCGCTTCTCGGGCGGCTTGCACCGCAGGCAACAACAGCCCCACGAGCACGCCGATAATCGCGATCACAACCAGCAGTTCAACGAGGGTGAACCCGCTGCGAACCCGCCAGCGACGCGAAGGCCTCGGGACCGACCAAACGAAGCTTCCGCAAACTGAGCCTGTCGAGCGCACGTGTCATCCCCCGTGTCTGCGACAGAAAACGAGAAGAAAAGAGTCCACAGGAGATCTGCCGCCCATCACCCGCGAAGCGTCAAGTATAAGGCGATCAGACGGGCAAAGTCGAGCAACAAATCAACTTGCGTCGTAATTCGACTCGGTTACGACCGATTCGGTCCTTGGAAAGCGGTAAAAGACTTGAATTGCGACGATCAGCGAAATGGCAATTAACACCGCTCCAGCCAAAAACGGGGCTCCTGGGATTTCCGCCGGAGCGGACTCGCCAGTGAAATAATTGAACAATCCCGCGGTGAAAAAGATGGGGGCGATCACGTTTGTCAAACTGACCAACGACGTCAGTGCGCCTTGCACTTTGCCTTGATCCGAATCGCTTACCGTTCCCGAAATCAAACTTTGAATCGCCGGCCCCGCCAATCCACCGAGTGAACCGAATACGATCAAACAGGGAATCATCCACGCCTGGTTGGCCAATCCGTAACCCGCAAACGCCACCGCTGAAATAAACGTCCCAAACAGCACTGCGTTGCGTTCGCCATAACGCTTGATAAAGGGACGCACCAAACCACCTTGCACGACAATCGCGGTAATGCCGACTAAGCCAAGTGCCTTGCCATTGGCCGCCGCGTCCCAATCGAATTGATATCCGGTGTACAGCACCCACACGTTTTCCAAGCCGCGTTGTGCAAGCGACTTGCACAAAAAGACGACCGTCAATCCGACCACAAATGGGTACACCTTTAATTGGTTCAACGTGCGGAATGGATTGCCATGGGAAAGTTGAAACTCGCTGCGACGTTCCTTCGGAAGCGACTCAGGCAAAACGAAGTAGCCATACAACCAATTCACCAGCGCAAGTGCCGCAGCCAAGAAAAACGGCCAGCGCAAATTGTAGCTCCCGAGCAACCCACCCAGCGCTGGCCCGATCGTGAATCCGAGTCCGAACATCATCCCCACCAAGCCAAAGTTTCGAGCCCGATTAGCATCGGTCGAGATGTCCGCGATATAGGCGTTCGCCGTCGTGATACTAGCGCCCATCACCCCGGCCAGCAAACGGCCAACAAACAACCACCAAATATTCGGGGCGAAGCCTTGAATCAGAAAATCAACTCCGAGCCCAAACAGCGACACCAGCAAAATCGGTCGACGACCAAAGCGGTCCGAGAGTGCCCCAAGAATCGGTGCGAACAGAAACTGCATCAACGCGTATGACGCACCGATCACGCCGACATAAAAGCTGGCGCCGGATTCTTCGACCCCGATCAATTCCTGAATCAACTCAGGCAAAACGGGAATCACAATCCCAATGCCCAGAATGTCGACAAAAAGGGTCAGCAGTATAAACGCAATCGCCGCCTTGCGTTTCTGACGCGGCAGCGGCGAGGTGGAATCATCCGAATCGGGCAAATCGTTTTTCAAGTCGCTCAATGAAGTCTCTAGGTTTGCAGAGGCTTAATGTATGCCCCTTGAATTCGTTCAATAAGATTGGCGAAGTGTCGACGCCGTGCGTAATGGACTATTAGGAAGTCGTGAACCAACGAGCGACCTGACGAAGCCCTTCGCTTGGATCGTGCTTGGGCCAATACTCGAGCCCCACGTAACCGTCGTAATTGCTTGACTGAATCGCGGCGAAAATTTGCTCGTAATTCAATTCGCCCAAAGTCAACTCATGACGCCCCGGGTTTCCTGCGGCATGAAAGTGCCCAATCTTGTCCATGTTCTGCATCAGATTGTGGATGACGTGTCCCTCACTGATCTGTTGGTGATAAATGTCAAACACGACTTTCACACGCGGGCTGTTGACCGCATCGATAATTCCAAACGCCTCGTCACTGCGAACAAGATAGTACCCGACATGATCGACCAATTCGTTCAGCGGCTCGATCACGAGCGTGACGCCGGACGCTTCGAGCATCGGCGCGGCTTCCTTTAATCCATCAATCAGCGATTGGTGTTGTTCTTGACGCGAAACGCCGGGGCAAAAGTCGCCGACCTGTGAAATCAAAATAGGACAATCGAGCTGTTTGGCGGCCGCGATCGATTCTTGGAGTCCAGCCAAGTATTCGCTGCGTTTTTCAGGATCGACCAACGAAACAAACTTGGTGCAACATGCCGAAATCGACATACCATTCGCGTCGCGGTGCTGGATCAGTTCGTCGAGATTTTTCTCCCACCAGCACCAGAATTCGAACGCTTTGATTCCTGCATCCGCCACGGCCTTGACCGCGTCACCGAGCGGCATGTTCTCGAAAACGGCGTCAATACAAACGGAGGGTTTCAGTTGGTTTGGCATAGGATCGCGTTTACCTAGTTTCGCTGCGGGTTCGATTCGCTGCGGGATCGGATGGGAAATGAACCAAAATGTGTCACACGTGCGACTCACGTGACCCGCCCAATAACGCCAAAGGCCGCAGTAGCAACGTAGCGATTGGCCCCATTTGATTCATCTTGCAACGTGACAACCCGCATTTCAGAACGGATTATCGACGGGCAGGTGATTCCGCAGAGTCTACACGAATGCGGACAGGAAGCACGAGGGTGCACAGCCCGCTAGGGGGTGGGGAGTTCGAGCACCAATTTTGGCGCCTCGGCCGGATCTCGCTCGCGAGCTGAAAATGCCAGCAAGCTGTTGTCGGCTCGTCCGCCGGCAAGAATCAGCGTCACAGAGCGGCTCTTGGCACTTCGCAAAAACTCGGTCAACACTTCGCCGCCGATTGTAATTTGACGATCCTCGCCATTGTCCTTCTCGGTCAAAACCGCTTCGGCCAAAAGGGGCAAGGAATCCAAACCGTGTTTCGAATACGAATTATTCCAGGTCAATGCGAACCGACCTGATTCCTGCCATCGTTCAGCCGCAGGCGTATCGACTCCATACAATCGCAACGCTGAATCGGAAGGCAGTTCGTCGCCCACCAGCGTCAGAACCAACTTTGTGTCTTGGATCTTAGCTCGTTCTTTGCCAATCACACCAAGATCAAAACGCATATACGCATGCTCGAGCTCTGCGTTGTTCCGCGTTTGTATTGCCATCGCTTGGTTGGTCCCCATCGGATCGCCACCTCCTGCGCCGCGTCGAACCGACGAGTCGGCTCCGATGCCATCGGCAGAGCTGATCGCAACCGTTTTAACCGGGATCGAGGACGCCGGAGGATTTGCGGTCGCATCACTCGCCGGCTGCAGATTTTTCATCGAATCATAATCAGGCGGTAGATCCGATGACGCCGGCGCATTTGAAACTAGATCTGCATTGGATTTCACAGCCGCAACGTCAACCATCGATGGTTTAGGTTTGTCTGGCTTAGGATTGCTCGATTTTTCTGGCTTCGAATCCTCAGAGGCCTTTGCATCGTTTCGATTTTTATTGTTTTGGTTCTTGCGATTACCGCCCCCTTTCTTGGGTTTGTCTGCAGGCGGATCTTTTTTGGCTGCAGCATTGGCACTTGGGTTCGCGGGCGGTTTCGCTGGTTGACTGACTTGGTTACGTTTCGGCGTTTCACTATTTGCACTGTTGACAGACGGCGTTTCCGCAATCGTGGTCGGACCACTTGTCCCACCGCCGACAAACGCAAAAATCGCAACGACGATCAATAACAAGGCCAGCACACCAATTGCGATAAAGGGTGCATACTGCTTCCAATCGATTGCAGACGCAGGAGTCTTGCTGGCGACCGGTCGTTGTGCCGGCGCACTCATCGGCCCTCTCGGCGCCGGAGCAGCCAAAGGACCGGGCATCGCAGCCGGCGCAACCGGCATGGATGGAAACGCAAACGGATCAGGAACGTCTTCTGCCACGACTTCGATTGAGCTATCGCCGAAGATGTCATCGCTTTGTTTCTTGCCGACGACTTCACTTAATCCGAGCTGCAATTTGTTGATCGCGAGAGCCACTTCGGATTTTGCATGACACTCAACCTCGATCCGCTGCAGTTCTTCCTCGAGATGACGTGCCGAAGAAGGACGTTCACGTGCTTCCTTGGCTAACAATCGCTGCACCAATTCAGCAAGCGGAGCCGGGATCTCAGGATTCAATTCACGAATTGGCTTCGGTTTGTGCGACAGAATCGCGACCAATTGCCCTGAGACGGACGACGAAGCCAACGGCAATCGCCCAGTACACAACTCGTACAAAACGACTCCGAGACTGTACAAATCGCTTCGATCATCCAGCGGATCCGTACGAGCCTGTTCCGGCGACAAATACCCCGGAGTCCCGATCACCGACCCTGTTCCTGCAAGCCGATCCACCGGAGTCTGGGCAAGGGCCAGCCCGAAGTCGAGGATCTTGATTCGATCGTTTCCTTCTTCGATCCAAATATTCGCTGGCTTGATATCGCGATGGACGATCTCTTTCGCATGCGCCGCAGCGAGCCCACGAGCGATCTGCTTGGCAAAGTCGAGGATTTTCTCGAAGCCCAACTGCGTTTTTTTCAAATTCAACGCTTCGAGCGTCTGCCCTTTAAGCAATTCCATTGCCATAAAAGGAGTCCCGCTGCGCTCACCGACCTCGAAGATCACGACCACATTGTCGTGATGGACCGCCGCCATCGCGCGAGCCTCTTCGACAAATCGAGTCCGGCTGTTGGGAGTCGCCGCGATCTTTTTGTTCATCACCTTCAAGGCGACGGTTCGCTTTAGACGCGTGTCCTCGGCACGAAATACATACCCCATCCCCCCCTTACCCAACTCACTGATGACTCGATACGAACCGAGCATCCCGAGATCATCGGGCTGAGATGCAGGTGCGAGGAAATCGTAGACTTGTTGAGTCGTTTTCATAGGTTCGCGGTAGGAACGATAAGTTTCATGCATCCATCCGGGCGGGATAGTTTAACACGCAAAACGGCAATTGTGTGCAGGGATACACAACCCCCAGTCTAATACGGCACAAATCATTTGCTTTGCCAAAGCGAGGTTGCGTGAAAAGTTTGCAATGCGGTCGATTTCGAGGCCCAAACCACCCCAAGCCCATTGAATAGTTTACACACAAGTGCAGGAAGCAAACCGCATGCCGCAGAATGATCGGGCCGCCAGCGGCCAAGCCGACCCAAAATGTCATCGCGGCGGGCATTCGGTATGTTGTCTGCGAGGACTAGCCGAACAATACTGTGAAACCGCACCCTGTGAGGTGCGAGCACGCCAGGACGCATTTTGACATCCTCCTATGCTTCCACACTCCCTCCGTCCTTTGCGTTTCTACGCGCGTGACCTGGAAACTCTAGCTGACCCTCGATCCATCATCCTCCAGCCCCAAGAATACTCATGAAAAAGCGGCTTACCTTCACCATCGCCAGCGTCTGCTTGGCATGGATTCCGTGCGGCAATCTACTCGCGGACGCCCCCGCTTCCGCCAACTCCGACACGGCCAATCAATTGACCGAGTCCGAGAAACGAAGTGGTTGGGAACTACTATTTGACGGTTCAAGTACCGACGGATGGCGAAATTACAAACGCGACGACGTCTCGGATGGCTGGAAAGTCGAAGACGGAGCCTTGATTCGCCATGGCAAGGGCGCAGGCGATTTGATCACCAAGGAAAAATTTGAATCGTTTGAACTGTCACTGCAATACAAGATCAGCAAAGCAGGCAACAGCGGGCTGATGTTCCATGTCGTCGAAGGCGACGGCCCTCCGTACCACAGCGGCCCCGAAATCCAGATCCAAGACAACAAGGACGGCCATGACCCGCAAAAGGCTGGCTGGCTGTACCAGCTGTACAAACCAGGCTCGGCGCCAGGCGAAGACACACCGTTTGACGCCACCCGCCCGGTCGGTCAGTGGAACGAACTGTACTTGCGTATCGCAGATAACCAATGCTCCGTCTGCATGAACGGCGTGCGATATTTCAACTTCAAACTTGGTGACAAGACTTGGAAGGAACGCGTCGCAGCGAGCAAGTTTGCCAATTGGGAGGGCTTCGGTGAGGCCGGCGAAGGCTTCATCTGCCTACAGGATCACGGAAACGAAGTCGCATTCCGCAATATCAAACTCCGCCGGCTCGACGGAAACGAGCCGGTCAAGCAACCGATCGACGGCACACTGGGAATGAAAGGCGTGTTGGCGTTTCCGAATCTGCAGTGGGATCAATGGGAAGCCGTCGATGACGCAGGCCAAGTTCGCCAATTGCGATTGATCGAACTGACCTATGCCAAAGACATGCCCAACCAACTGTATGCGATTTCACAGCGTGGCATGATCTGGTCGTTCGAAAACAAACCCGACGTGACCAAGTCGCAACTCGTGCTCGATTTGAGTGACAAAGTTTACGACTGGAAAAATCGTGGTGCGAACGAACAGGGACTGCTCGGGCTCGCATTGCACCCTCAGTTCAAAACGAACAAACAGTTCTATGTCTACTACTCGGTAGCCGACACAGAGAAGTCATCTCTGTCTCGCTTCACGATGTCCAAGGACAATCCAAATCAAGCGGATCCAGATTCCGAAGTGGTGTTGATGGAGATCGATCAACCCTTCCAAAATCACAACGGCGGCAGTATCGAATTTGGCCCCGATGGCTATTTGTACGTGGGACTTGGTGACGGAGGGCTTCGCAACGATCCCTACGATGCCGGCCAGGACCTCAGCAAAATCCTCGGGAAAATCCTGCGAATCGATGTCGATCACAAAGCAAACGGCAAACCGTACGCAATCCCCGCAGACAATCCATTTGTGAAGACCGAGGGTGCGCGACCGGAAATCTATGCCTTCGGACTTCGTAATCCTTGGCGAATTGGCTTCGATCCCGCGTCGGGCCGACTGTGGTGCGGCGATGTTGGCCAAGAATTGTGGGAAGAAGTCGACGTGATCACCAAAGGCGGAAACTACGGCTGGAGCAACCGCGAAGGCACTCATCCATTTGGAAATCGTCCAGTACCGGAGGGAGTCAGCGATCCCATCGACCCCGTCTGGGAATACGACCACGAAATCGGCAAATCGATTACGGGCGGCCGAGTCTACCGCAGCGATCGCAACGCAGACCTAGCGGGCAAGTACATCTATGCTGACTACGTGACCGGCAGCGTTTGGGCTCTGTCATACGATCCGGAAACAGGCAAAGCGACTCGCAACGAGCAAGTCGTCCCCGACAGCATCCCCGTGCTGGCGTTCGGGCAAGACGCAGCTGGCGAAGTCTATTACCTGACCAACAGCGTCCGCGGCGAATGCATCTACCGCTTCGACGCAGCGAAGTAGGCGCGACCATTTAGCCCCGTGCCCGCGCCGAGGGGATCGGCCTGAGATGCCCAGGATGCAAAGCAAATAGCCTAACGTAGTGGATCTTGCTAGAGATCCTGCATGCGGGATCTTTAGCAAGATCCACTACGAAGAGGCCTATGCTACGAAAAAAAAGCCGAGTCGCTTGACTCGGCTTTTTCTTTGTTTGCACGTTTGCCCATCACAGAAGAGGGCTGCTGCGACTACAGAATGTCTAACAATTCGACTTCAAAGACGAGCACTTCGTTGGGGCCAATCGCTCCCTGGCTGCCACGTTCGCCGTAGGCCAAATCCGAAGGAATGTAGAGCATCCACTTCGAGCCAACCTTCATTTGCTGGAGCGCCATTTGCCAGCCTTGGATTACTTGGCCGACCATGAATTCGGCGGGGGTACCGCGAGCGACCGAACTGTCGAACACGGTGCCGTCAATCAGCTTGCCAGTGTAGTGAACCTTCACTTTGTCCGATGCCGTGGGCGAGGCGCCTTTGCCTTCTTCGATCACTGAATACTGAACGCCACCTTCAAGAGTTTTCACTCCCTCTTTCTTTGCGTTCTGATCAAGCCACAGCTTGCCCTTTTCTTTGTTTCGCAGCATCGCTTCTTCTTGACGCTTGCGAAGCATGCCTTCCATCTTGCCTTGCACTTCACGCAATTGGTCATCGCCCATCGCGGGATCGTTACTAGCCAAACCGTCTTTCAGGCCTGCGATCAGCGTTTCGAAATTCATGTCCTCGGCCTGGAAGCCTTGGTTGCTCATTTGCTGCCCCAAGGAAACACCCAAGAAATAGCCGATCTCGTCAACTTGTTTCTCGTATTTGCGTGGTGCATCTTCTGTTTTGGCGGCGTCATCTTGTGCCATCGTCGAACTCGTCATTAGTGAAAGAGAGACGAGAACCAACCCGCCAAACTGTAAAAAGGATTTTGTTGAAGTCATTAGGTGGGACATCGGTAGGGGTTCCTGGATTGATAGAAAGATCATCGGCCTGCATTTATACAAAAGCAATTCGACTTGTGTTACCACGTGTACGAGAGTTTCGCAGCGAAACGGCAAAGCCTGTATCACGCTGAAATAGCGATTGCGGCAATTACCATGCCGCCAATCACAGCGGCCACAAGAGCCAAGCGGCCCCAGCTGACCTCGGGGTTGGTTGCCCGATTCAGCCGGTCGCTGATTTGCTGTTCGAGGATTTGACGGCCCTTCTCGGTGACAGATTCCGCCGCAACATCCTTGCCGAGATGTTCGGGGATCAATTCGGCGTGCAGATCGTACTTTTCGCCCAAC
Organism: Novipirellula methanifontis; assembly: GCF_052161655.1. Lineage (GTDB taxonomy): Bacteria > Planctomycetota > Planctomycetia > Pirellulales > Pirellulaceae > Novipirellula. The sequence goes on along the minus strand of NZ_CP197418.1, from coordinate 1,809,351 downwards.
TGCAGCATCACTCCCTGGACGAACCGAGCATTAAAAGGGCGATTGTCGGGCAATTTTTGCAGCAGCTGGTCGATGATCTCATCAAGCTCAGGCGGACATTCGGGAAGCAGACTGCGGACACGCGGCGGTTTGGCGTGCAGGTGCTGCTCGAACAATTGGGCAAAATTCTCACCCAAAAACGGCTTCCGCCCCGTCAGCATCTCAAACAAGCAGCAGCCAAGGGCGTACAGGTCGGTTTTACCCGAGATCATCACATCCCCAGTAATCTGCTCGGGCGACATATAGGCGTGCGTACCGACAGTCAGACCGGTGGTCGTAATGTCGTTGTCATGCAAATCGCGGGCGATTCCAAAATCACCTAATTTGACGATCGCCGACTTGGTCAAAAAGAGATTGCCAGGCTTCAAATCGCGATGAATGACACCGTGATTGTGCGCACACTGCAGGGCGGAACAGATTTGCCGGGCGACATCGACCACGACTTGCCAAACAAGCCGTCCTCGAGCCTCGAGCAACTCACCCACGGTACCTCCCCCGACCAGCTCCATGACGTAATAGAGCTGTCCGTCGTCGGCTTCGCCTCCACCATAGGAGGCGATGATATTGGGGTGCCGCAATCGCTCGAGTATCGTGACTTCACGGCGAAAGCGAGCTCGGATTAGCTTGTCACGGCTGACACCGGGGTGCAATTTTTTGATTGCAACCCGCGCACCAGTCTCTTTTTCCGTCGCCTCATAGATCGTACCGACGGTGCCGACACCCAAAATGGTCCCAAGCACGTAATCGGAGATTTGAGGAGATGGCACGTCGATCTCAGCTAAACCGTGCTTAGACAGCGATTTTTTCGATCTTTACACGGGTGTGCAATTGACGATGTCCCGTACGACGCTTGCTGTGCTTGCGACGACGAAACTTCTGGATATAGATCTTCTTGTCTTTCTTAGGGCCGATCACCGATGCGGTAACCGAGGCACCATCCAAAGTGGGCGAACCAAGCTTCAAACCGTCATCAGCGCTAACCGCGAGGACTTTTTCGAAGGTAATTTCGGAACCTTGGGAAAGATCGCGGAAGTCAATGTCAACTTCCATGCCAGGTTCGACGCGGTATTGGCGGCCACCATCTACAACGATAGCGTACATTTATGCACTCTCAAGTGAATTCAGGCGTAAGGGCGGTTTGTCGAGCGGCGTAGTCTATCGATCGATCCTCGCCACGTACAGGCCTGTGTCATGCTCGGAACCACTATTTTTCCACCGACATGCCACAGAGAGTGTATTTGGGCGGGTCATGCAACCTAATCACAAGGATAGACCACCGCCGATTCGAGTCGTGCGTCCTCGAATCCCCCACTTTTGACCTTGCTTAGCTTGCCCGGCGTCTTGCTTAGCTTGCCCTGCGGATGGCGCAGCACTGCCAAAGGCATCCATTTTACTGGCAAAACCCCGTCACAACGCCGGGGCCTTGGGTTACGATATCCACTGCTTAACGTGAACGAATCCCCCGTAATCACCATTTACGCTGAGCACAAATCCCCCACCGGTTTACCGCACAGGCCGCCGGCCCTCCCGCTAAGGAACTGAAAATCCATGTTGACCCTTTGGACACCGCTTCGATCGATGGCCTTCCTGCGACTTGTCGCCGTGATTCTCGTCTTGGCCGGGTCATGGACGGCCACCCGAGCTGCCATCGCCGCCGATCGCCCAAACTTTGTTTGGATTATGTCCGAGGATAACTCGTCACATTACCTGAAACATTTTGATCCCGACGGGGCACCCGCTCCGAATATCGAAGCCTTGGCGAAACAAGGGATCACGTTTGACCGTGCTTTTTCGTGTGCCCCGGTTTGCTCCGTCGCTCGCACGACGCTGATTACATCCTGCTACGCACCACGGATCGGCACCCAATTTCACCGTCGCTCGAAATTGGCGGCGATGCCAGAGGGACTGATGATGTTCCCTGCCTACCTGCATGAAGCAGGCTACTACACGACCAACAACAGCAAAGAAGATTACAACGCGGAACGATCGAGCAGCACATGGAACGAATCATCGAATAAAGCGAGCTGGAAAAAACGTCCCGACAAATCGATGCCGTTTTTCCATGTGGTGACATCCGCCTTGTCGCACGAAGGCCGACTTCATTTTCCCGAAAAGGCGATGGCCGAAGCGCCCGAGACGGACCCAACGACGGTCAAACTGCAACCGTATTTCCCCGACACGAAAACTTTCCGCTACACCCGAGCCAGCTATCACGATCGCATGTTGGCGATTGACAAGGTCGTAGGCAACGTGGTCGATGAGCTGCGATCTGCCGGTGAACTTGAAAACACGTTCATCTTTTACTTTGGTGATCACGGTGGCGTTCTGCCACGATCCAAAGGCTACACCTACGAAGCAGGACTACACGTTCCTCTCGTCGTTCGCATCCCTGAGCGATGGAAAGATCTAGTTTCGCGAGATGCGGGAACTCGCACCAATGGTTTTGTTGAATTTGTTGATTTTGGCCCCACGGTTTTGAACCTCGCTGGAATCGTTGTCCCCAGCGGTGTGGATGGCAAGCCATTCCTAGGAAAAGGAATCGACGATGCCGAAGTCGACGCTCGCAACGAGGCCTTCGGTTATGCCGATCGCTTTGATGAAAAATATGACCTGGTTCGCACCTTGCGAATTGGCAACATTAAATACATGCGTCACTTTGAACCGTTTTATCCCGATGGGCTACAGAACAATTACCGCTACAAGATGCTTGCCTACGAAGAGTGGCGGCGTTTGTTTGGCGAAGGAAAACTTAACGAAGTACAAAGCCAATTCTTTCGCCCCAAGGCGGCCGAAGCCCTTTATGACTTAGAAAAAGATCCGCACGAAACCCACAATTTGGCGGGCGACCCGGATGCGCAGACGACACTGAAAAAGATGCGAGCTCGGCTAGACCAGCGGCTCAAATCGATGCCAGACCTGAGTTTCATTCCCGAAGCGGTGCTGTTCGAAACGGCAATGAGCAATCCGACAGCGTTTGGACAACAGCACAAGGCACGCATCGCAAAGTTGATCGACACGGCCAATCTGGCGTTATTGTCATTCGCTGAGGCCGAAGACAAACTGCGCGAAGCGATTTCGGATGATGATCCGTGGGTTCGCTACTGGGGTTTGATTGCAGCATCAAGCATCGGACCGAGTGCAGAACCATTGGCGAGCGTTGCCAATGACCATTTGTCCGATCCAGAACCGCTTGTCGCTCTGCGTGCGATCGAACTCCTCGCATTGGTGACGGACAAAGACGTCCGGCCTCAGCTCTACCAAACGCTAGGGCGTGCACGCAACTTCCCCGAGCTGTTGCAAGTCCTTAACACAGCAGCCTACTTGAACGATTTCTTTGGCGATCGATTGACGCTCGATGTGGACAAAGTGAAATCAAGCATCAAGCTTGACAAGAAGGGTGAGATCAAAGATCGGCTGGACTATTTCTCGGCGAAGTGATCGCCTTGTGAGCCGACGCCACTAATCACTCACCAAAATTTCCACCACGGCTTCTTTGGAGGCGGTGGGGTGGCACGCATTCCTAACACTCCAAACTCTTCAACGTCACCCGATCGCACCTGAGCACCTTTGATCATCGATAACTCGATCAACTTGGTTAGCAGCGGCATCGTCGATTCGCTTTTGCGGACGTGCAACTTGCATTTGAATTGTTTGGACGCTGCCATCATGGCCGAGACCGCTTCGCGTGGTCCGGGGGTTTTGCCGAAGTCGGTAATCACAAAAGTGCTGGATCCCTTCATTTGGCCGTGCACCTCCGCGAACTTAAACTGCCCCTTTTTGCCGTCGAGTTCATCCCAACCGTGATAGTCGTTCTGCATACTGACTCTCCAAGAGCTGAGCCTGCCGAACCCCTTGCAAACGAATCCCCAGAAAAGTGCTGCCAAGAAAATCGGCAAGGAAAAGTGGTGGAGATAAACGGATTCGGCTTCGATGCATCTATCATCCTTAGGGTTGGCCCATCTATGCAAGTAAATCCGCCGCCAACTCGATCACTTCACGGCAAAATTCACCTGAACAGATCAACACTGAACCAATTGGCCATCGCGAAGCTCGCAGCTTTGTTTCAGTGCTTCGGCGAGCGAGTGACTGTGAGTGACAACGACCAAGATAACGCCACGACTGGCAGGCAAATCGAGCAACAACTCGGTAACCGAGTCCGCAGTTCGGCGATCTAAGTTTCCAGTAGGCTCGTCCGCCAAAACCAACGAAGGACGCATCAACAAGGCCCGGGCGATCGCCACTCGCTCTCGCTCGCCACCGGACAGTTCACTTGGCAAATGACCGCGACGCTCTACCAATCCGACACTTTCAAGCAATTGTTCGGCATGCTCAAAACGCTCTGGTTCAGGACGACCTTGGGCCAGTGCAGGAACGAGAACGTTCTCGAGCACGGTCAATTGCGGCAACAAATGATGATCTTGAAAGACAAACCCGACGTGCTGATTGCGAAACCCCGCCAGCTCTTTTTCGTTTAAGGCAAACGGGTCCTGGCCGTCGATGCGAACGCTGCCTTGGTCGGGATGATCCAGCGTTCCTAGGATCTGAAGCAACGTGGATTTCCCACAACCACTCGGGCCTACGATGGCAAGAGAATCGCCGCCGTCAAGCGACAGCGACACATTGCTAAGAACCTGTAGCGGCTCGCCAGCGGTTGGATAGGACTTCGAGAGATTCTCGACCCGCAAAGAACTGTCAGTAACAGGCGTCGTCATTGATGTTGCTCCCTATGTGGCCACTCGCCACGTCTAGCCTCAAGTCGCGGTTTCACACAACGCGAGGCTTGCGATTCCATAAAACGTGTATTCGACATCGGTGGTGTCATCCAGCGACAGACCGACAAAACCGCCGGGACTGCGCTGCATCATGCGTGCGTACTTCTGAATCGCCGCGACATTGACAACGGACGTTGCATCGAGATCCACCAATGTGATCAGCCCCGTGCACGTGCTCAATAAATCAGCGAATGGGATCCGAGTGTTAGCGTTCATCCCCCCTTCGTCCGATTGCATTTCGGACAAAAACTCGATTGTTGCGGTGTGGTCCATCGAATCGAGTCGACCGAGCGCCTTGAGCGTTCCGATCGCAGCGGCCGTCGGGTTCACGCCAGGTCGCTTGGCGGCTCGTATTTCAAGGAAACCACCCTCCTCATGAGCCTGAGACTCGAGAAATCGGATGATGCCATCGGGGTTAGGCACCGGCACTTCAATCAATTCGTGACACAACACGGACAAGAACGTTTGGTAGGTGCTGCCGGCACGCCCTTCAGGCGTTTTGGCGAAACCACCATCGTCGGTTCGCAGCGTCGCAAGCAAATCGGCAATATTCTGACGCCACGAGTCGTCTTCGTCACCAATCACAACGGCGCCGACCGACAACTCACAAATCGCCGCAGCGAAAACGAGTGAAATCAAATCGATGATCGATTCACGCCGCTGCATGCGACTGCGCAGAAAGCTTGCCGCCTTCTCGCCGACTTCGGGCGTCAAACCATCCAAGATCCATAAACCACGCAGCGCAAACGCCGTGTAATAGGGATCACTTTCGCCTTCACGCCCCGCGAAACCGCCATCGTCTCGCTGTTGCGAGACGAGCCAGTTGGCATGAGCCTCGCGGACCTCGGGCGATAGTCCAAGCGCCCCGATCGCCAAACGCAGGGTCAGTTCGTGCAGGTAGCTTTGCGGAGCCGGGTTGTCGCTCACGCAGTGCCTTGCGGATTGAAGTACTGAGGCTCATTGCCCTCTTTCCACTTGATATTGCAACCAAGCGAAGGGGTTTGAGTCTCACTTGGCTTTCCACCACTCAGCACCGCGTCCAATGCCGCTCGCAGATCTTTGCCCGTCACTGGGATGTCCGTCTTGGGACGACTGCTATCGAGCTGCCCGCGGTAGACAAGTTTCGATTGCTCGTCGAACAAGAAAAAGTCCGGGGTGCATGCCGCGTGGTAGGCCTGCGCGACACTTTGGTCAGCGTCGAAGAGGTAAGGAAAATTGTAACCGCGTTCGGATTTTTCCTTTTGCATCGCATCGGGATTATCGTCGGGATACTTGTCCGCATCGTTGCTGTTAATTCCTACCACAGAAACGCCCTTGGCGATGTAGTCATCGGCCAGCGACGCCACCTGGTCGGCGACATGCTTCACGTACGGACAGTGATTGCACATGAAGATGACGAGCAACGCTTTGCCACCCGAAACGTCGGCTAGAGACACCTCGCCGCCGCCACATTCCGCTAGCTTGAAGTCGGGAGCGGCCGTCCCAAGGGGTAGCATCGTACTTGCAGTTCTTACCATTAGATTTCCATTCGATTGCGAGAGGTGGGTCTTTGTCGAGAACCGCCACGGGCGGCGTGACAGCGAGGTCATGCAGCAGCGAAAGCGGTTATCAGTGATGAAAATGGAGCAACGAGCGAGATTGCTCGTTGCTAGCATTCGGAATACCGAACAATGAACGTCGGATTATGACTGTTTCAATTGATCCAGCAAACGGCCTGGGCTGCCCATCGCGTGATAACCGCCATCAACGTGCAGAATGTCACCTGTGACTCCATTACTATCATCACTTAGCAAGAACGCGCCGGTGCGTGCGACTTCGTCATGCGTGACATTGCGGCCCATTGGTGCCATGTGTTCGTACATGGTCAACATCTTTTCCACACCTGCGGCTCGTCCTGCCAGCGTTCGGATGGGGCCGGCGGAAAGAGCGTTCACCCGTACACCTTGAGGGCCCATATCGTAGGCAAGGTAGCGAACGGTAGCGTCCAGAGCCGCCTTGCAAATTCCCATGACATTGTAGCCGGGAACACACTTCTCCCCCCCGAAATACGTCATGGTAGCTATCGCACCCCCCGGGTTCATGATAGCCTTAGCTGCGTTAGTACAAGCGATCAAAGTGTAGACACTTACATCCATCGCAAGTTTAAATCCGGCACGACTTGTCTCGACAGTGTCGCGAGCGAGGTCGTCGCGGTCGGCAAACGCGATGGAATGCAGCATAAAATCGATTTTCCCGAATTGTTCTGCAGTGTGATCAAAAACACTGCGGATATCGTCGTCGTTTTGCGCATCCATGGGTACAAGAAACTTAGCATTCTCATACTTGTCGGTTAATTGCGAAACACGGCGGCGATTTCGTTGGCGTTCGTCATCTGCACGATCCGGCAAATGAGTAAATCCACATTCACCACCTTGATCCATTATTTGCTTTGCGATGGCCCATGCGATCGAATGATCGTTCGCTACGCCCAAAATCAGACCTTTTTTGCCTTTGAATTGCATCGTCTATTCATTCCTAAAAATCATGGCGGTCACGTTTTGAGACCGAGTTTCGCAAATATCGCATCAATGGTTGATACGATTGAACTTCCCGCCCGGTGGCGGCGAAGTCACAGGATAACGGCTAAGTACCATACTCGTCTATTTGTCTAACTTCGCTGGGGAAACCTTTCAATGACCGAGGCACCTACATTGATCGAATCCAACCGACTCGAATCCGGGTTATCACTCGATATCCTGAAGACTCTGCAAACAGATCACTCGCGTAACGAATTTTTACACGTGGCGATCCCCGGCGTCCTGCAATCAATGGGCGGTACCCTTGGCGGCTTGGTGAGCCAACGAAGTGGCAAATGGACCCCAGAATGCTGGGTTGGCGAAAAACTGCCATTTCCGTCCGAATTGGTTGGCGAAGCCTTTGATCGTGGTGTCACGATTTCCGCAGACGGTTGGCATGCCATCCCGCTGGTACAGCCGACGTCGTGCAACGACACGCTTGGCGAACACTCGCCCAGCTCGGCTTTGGTGATGCGATTGGCCAGCGATGCCGATGAGCAGGGAATTTCACAGTCGGGTCCGCGTTCAATGCCGATCGCCGAGATGCTTTCCGCGGCGCTTCATCGCATCGACGCTCACGACCGCAATCTGCATCGCATCGACCAATTATCATCGGTGCTCCGAGCGGCAGCGCAGTGGCAGCAACTCGACGACGACGAAGCACTACTGCAACGAATCGCAGACACCGCAACCAAACTGCTTCGCTGTGAACGCGCTAGTATCTTTTTATGGGATCGACGCCGCAAAAAATTGGTGGGTCGTCCCGCGTTGGGCGTCGAAGGCAAACCGCTCGAAGTGGACGACAAGGCAGGAGTCGTTGGCGAAGTTCTCAGTACCGGGGAACCTAAAATCTGGAACGCCAGCAGCGACGATGACGAATCGCGAGTCAATCGCACGGTGGACCATTCTCTCGAATTTCAAACGCATTCACTCGTTGCAGTTCCGATGTGCAACCCGGTCGTTCACTTTGGTGCCAAAACGAAGGCCACCGCGAACGGCCGCGAAGAAATTATCGGGGTGTTCGAAGCAATCAATCGCCGCAATGGTTCCTTCGATCATTCCGATGTGGAGTTGCTGTCGGATTTGGCACTGCACGCGGCTGTCGCGTTTCAAAGTTTGCAAACAAGAAAATCGCTAACTGATTCGCGAGACCGATTGGTCGACGACGCCGCCTCGGCTACACAACTGATCGGCAATCACCCCTCCATCGACCAAGTTCGCAAGAACTCGCAAAAGGTGGCCGCGACCGACCTGACCGTGTTGGTTCTGGGAAACAACGGAACCGGCAAAGAAGTGCTTGCGCGACACATCCATTACGAAAGCAACCGTCGAAGCGGGCCTTTTATTGCCGTGAATTGTGCGGCGTTGGTTGAGTCGCTGTTAGAGAGTGAACTGTTTGGTCATGAGAAGGGTTCGTTCACCGACGCCAGCCAAACTCGCGTTGGAAAGTTTGAACTGGCTCATGGTGGCACGCTGTTTTTGGACGAAGTCGGCGACATGAGCCCCGGCGGGCAAGCCAAATTGCTGCGGGTACTCGAAGACAAGGTGGTGATTCGTGTGGGCGGTTCTCAAACGATTCCGGTTGACGTCCGCGTGATCGCAGCGACCAATCAACCGCTTGAGCAACACATTGCCGAGAAATGTTTTCGCGAAGATTTGTTTTTTCGCCTCAACGTTGTGTCATTGACGCTGCCCCCGTTGGCCAAACGTGGCGACGACATTTTGTTGCTTGCCAATCATTTCCTCAAACATTTCTCCTATCAAATCGGTCGGTCGGTACCCACGTTTGACGCCAATGCACGATTGACGATGCTGTCACATCCTTGGCCAGGAAACGTGCGAGAATTGAGAAACACGATGGAGCGAGTCTGTTATTTGTGCAGCGAAGACAGGATCGGAGTGGACGACTTGATGTTGACCGGGAACCCATCGCTGTCCTCAGGTGGCAACCGCGAGGCATCGTTTTTGAACAGCGCGCCACCGTCGCTCTCCGATGCGACTCGCATTTATCAAGTCGCTCATATCAATCAGGCCATCGAAACGTGTCGCGGCAATATGACCGAAGCGGCGGAGCGATTGGGACTTCACCGCTCGAACCTGTACCGCAAAATGCGACAACTCGGGATGCCCACGTCGGGTGAATAGTTGCGAGCCGTTTTTAACGGGCGGCTGCTAGTGTGTCGCGGGCCTGTTTCAACGCGAGCTTGCATGCGGCGAGTGATGGCTGCACGCACCACCTTTCCCAACCCACCCCAATCGCCTAAAAACGTGGCTTCCGCGGTCACTCAGACACCGCCCGCCACTGCAACTCTGCTGTGTCGAGTTCCATTTCATCAAGACACACATTGGTCATGCTAGAACCACGCCGCTCGCTTTATGGATCCCTTGACTGTATTGTCATCGACGGGGGACCGTCGCCGAAAATACTGGTCGTTCTGTGCCATGGCTATGGAGCTCCCGGCACCGACCTGGCTTCGCTCGCGTTTGAATGGATCACGTTACTTGGTGAGGACGCGGGCGATTTTCGCTTTGTTTTCCCTGCGGCTCCTCAAACGCTTGCTGATATGGGCATGCCCGATGGACGAGCATGGTGGCCGATCAATATGGCTCAGCTTGCACAACACGTTCAGTCATCGTCGTTCGCCGAACTTCATACTGCGGTTCCTCCGGGGATCGATGCAGCTCGCCAAACACTGTGCGAGAGCATTGCAGCGATGAAAACGGACATGGACGCATCGGCTGCCCCTCTCGTGCTGGGTGGATTTTCGCAAGGCGCGATGCTGACGCTTGATACGGCGCTGCGGGGGACGATTGATCCGCCCGCATTACTGATCCTGTTCTCGGGAACGTTGGTCTGTCAATCGGAATGGGCTGCGTCACTCAGCAGACTTGCTCACACACGCGTCTATCAATCGCACGGCACTGTGGATCCCATTTTGCCGTATTCGAGCGCCGTCGAATTGTCACGTTTCCTAACGGAATCGAACATCGAAACCGAATTTCATTCGTTCCGAGGCGGGCACACCATTGATGGCGAATCGCTCGAGCAAACAGCCCAGTGGATGAACGACCTACCACGCGACGCGTAGTTGAACCTCACCCGGCAACGGACTAGTAGTCACACTCCAGACTCGAACTGCTAGCGTCGGGTGTCCAATCGATCAGAGGACGATGGCAACTGTCCTTACGAAACATCAAGCAAACCAATGACGGGATGGCAAGTTCACGGTGAGTTGCCATCGAAATAACCGCGAGGTTGTACGACACCATCGCGGCATGTGATTTTTCCTGGGCGTCGGCGAGTCCTTTCAAACATCCTTGGATGGCCGCGCGACCTGCGACATCATCGTCGTCCGCCACCCGCTTTACCAACAACGACGAGGTGATGAGCAACTGTCGCTGCTCGTCCTCCAAGGCTTTTGCCGAGCCCCGGTCGGCGCGGTCCAAACGCAGTTTCTTCAACGCGATCTCCGACTTCCGGAATGTATCCACCAACTGGATTTGTCGCGCCATTTCAAATTCACTTGGCATCACATCGAGAAGGTGACCGATAATCAAATGCTCTTTCGCAATCGCCTCGACAAGCGTCTCAAGCGAAGCGTCGCAATGCTGTTGCATCTTGGATAGCTGCCGATATCCAACCACAAGTAGGGCTAGGACCGCGATAACCGCGATCGATAAAATGCACGCAATGATCTGTAGCAAGATCGCCCCCCTCATCGAATCGATGCTTAAATGAAATATCATTTGTACCAGATTCGCTCACGCGAGTTCACAAATAGGTTCACCTAAGTTGAACGAGTTCGCATAAAAGAAGGTGCTCGATCAGGTACTTGGTATTGACCCAATCGTGGTATATTGACTGCTCAACTAACTCCATTGCCTTCCGTCGTGAGGTTCAAGCCATTGCTTGACAGGGCGTACTGAAGCGATGCTCCCCTTAAATATGACGTCCCCCTTTCTCCCCACCTCTACTACATGACACGTATCGCAAGCCGGCGTCCAACGCCCGAAGAAATCACCTCGCCCTATCACAAAAAAATGATCGAGCGAGTATCCGGTGATTGCGTCCTTGCAGCACTCGATGCCCAATTGTTCACGATCTGCGAACTCGCGAGCAGTCTCTGCGCCGAACAGCTCGACAAGGTGCATCCGCCTTACGGCTGGACGATTCGCCAAGTCTACGAGCACTGCAGCAATGCGGAGCGTGTTTTTGGCTATCGAATCATGCGTTTCGCGGCGGGCGACACCACCGAGCTTCCAGGATGGGACGAAAACGCCTATGCCGATAGCCGGTTCGGGCTCGGCAATTTCCACCAAATCGTCAAGGAACTGGGGGCGCTTCGCCAAGCCAATTTGGCTTTACTGCGGCGGATCACCCCCAATGCTTGGGATCGTGCTGGCACCGCGGACAACCAATCGGTCTCGGTTCGAGCGCTCGCTTGGATCGCGGCGGCACATCTGCATCACCATTTGCAAATCGTAGCCGAACGTTGCCAGGTTCCTTTGAAAACAGAAGCTTCGATGCAATCGTAGAGTCCCCGCATTGCAGGCTGCTTAGGATCGTCGGAAGAATAACCGGCGGCGTCTTCCGTAGTGGACGAGGCAACGAGTCCTTGTTGACTGAATGAAGCTGCAGGACTCGTAGCCTCGTCCACTACCGCCCACCATTTATTGTTCCGAACGTCCTTAGTTTAGAATGGGTAGCTCGCCAGCGGGCTTGCGATCCTGATTGGCCAGATCGGGATGGGCATTGATCGACGCGAGCAAAGCGAGCAACCGATCCGCATGCTCTTCTCGATCCATCAGCGTATAGATCAACAATAGCTCTCGTAGTCGCAAGGATGAATAGAGCGGGTCGGGTAGCGAAGCCCGAGAAAGATCCAGGTCCGAATAGTGGTCCAATAAGTGCACTGCACTCTCGCGATCGCAAACACCGAAGCCGTGCGTTGCCGGATACAGAAAATGGTTGCTCAGTCGCCACAGTAACGCGATGATCACAGAGAGCACGGCAAGCTGGATTCCCGTTGTCATGATCATCGGGACCGGCCCAGCCCCTTCCGCACCATACAGGATCATCCACCGCAATCGAACGATCGCAATGACGACCACGGCCACGAATAGGAATGCGAAAACGCCGGCAATCAAACGTGCCCCGATCCCCAACCACGGGTGAGCGGCAGGACGATTGAGTATCGGCGGCGGTGAATACGGTGATGACAAAGATCCCCTCCCACGATTGCGACAACATCTAAAACAGAATGACTCTACAAATCAGATCTCAATTTCGCTTCGACGTTGCACGGTTGGTCATGTTACTGGTCGCCACATTCATTCTAGGATCGTCAGTTAACGCAGCCGAAGACGGCTACACGCTGACGATGCGAAAACCGGCAGACCGCGCCGCAATCAAGCAAGCCAAGGAACGACTTGAAATCCAGATTTTTTCTTCCATGGGAATTGGGCAACTCAAGCTCCATCGGGGTGCAGCCCATTCGGCTTGGCCGAAAACCGTGGTGTTGTTGATTCAGCACGACAAGGGCCAACCTCTCAAGGAACTCGAAGGATTCACGCTGCGTGGCAAAACCACACGGATCGAAGGCTCTCGCCGAACGAGCGGCGCGATGGATCAATATATTTTGACCCAGGATGAAGCGAAATTCCAGGACTTACCTTCACAAAAAGCAAAGATCCGCGTTGAGCGAACGAATGACGCGATGCGAGTCGAGATCCCCGGTGCGTTGCTCGCTGGAGAAACGGAGATCGAAATCCAGTGGATCGACTACTATCGCAGCTAAGCGACCCCTCTTCCTATTTAACAGCCATCTTTGATGCCGAACGCTAATAACAACGACCCTTCTCAAAATCCCGACCTTGAAAAATTGTATCGATTTGCCTCGATGCTGGATGATCGATTCCGCATTCCTGGAACTCAGGTTCGATTTGGTTTGGATAGTTTAATTGGCTTGATCCCTGGTATCGGAGACGCAGCGACCGCCCTGTCTCATGGCTATTTGTTCTGGAACGCTTTCAAACTGGGCGTTCGTAAGCGGGTCTTTTGGAAAATGTTGTTTAACGCACTGCTTGATTTATTCGGCGGTGCGATTCCGGTGGTGGGTGATATTTTTGACGTTTATTGGAAAAGCAATCGACGCAACGCCAACCTGATTACCCAAGACCTGCAAAAACAAGGGCGAAGTGGTGGTGGACGCACACCCAAGAATTGATAGGTTGTGAGAGCTAGTCCTCTCCTGTTTATCTGCACCGCACCGAAGAACTGTCCGATGGAATTGCTCGCTTCTGCATTGCAAGAAACGCCAATCGAACCCGCTTCCTCCGGAATCATGCTGTTATTCGCAGCGGTGATGATGGCAACTTACGTGGGCGTCGCGATTGAACGCTTCCACAAGACGGTTGCGGCGTTGTGCGGTGCTGCCGTGCTGATTGTGCTCGGCATCGCCTTGGATCTGTTTGACTATCCCAAAGTTTATGACTTTCTAAAAGAAGATCTCAATATCTTCGGGGTGATTATCGGAACCGGAATCCTTGTCGACGTCGTGGGCAAAAGTGGGCTGTTTCATTTTCTCAGCATGTGGATCGTCCGATTCACTGGTGGGCAAGCTGGCAAGTTGTATCTGACGCTATGCTTGGTGACGTTCTTATTTGTGTCGGTGCTGACGATCGTCCCGGCGATGTTAATCCTCAGCTCGCTTGTGCTCGTAATTTGCCGGTCGCTGGACTACAAGCCAGCTCCGTTGCTACTGAGTGTTGCGATTTGTGCCAACAGCGGCGCAATCGCCACGTTTGCAAGTGGACTGCCCAACATCATGATCGGGACGGCAGCAGGAATTCCGTACATGCAATTCCTGAAGGTATCGCTTCCTTACGCGGTCGTCAGTCTGTTCATTGCGATCGCCTTCTTACGATTCTTTTTTCGCCATGATCTGCCCTGGAAACAATCGGCCGAACAAAAGGCTGCGTTGCGAGACCAAATCGAAACGTTTGATCCATGGGCCTTGGTCGAGGACCGCAAGATCCTGTTGCGAAGCGCGACGATCTTGATGTTAACCGTGGTGGGTTTCGCGCTCGCTCAACAACTTGGCGTAGGGATGGATTTCATCGCGATGGTCGGCGCAACCGCTGCGTTGCTGTTTGCCGGCAAAGGAGTCGAGGATGCAATTCACAAAGTAAATTGGACGGTAATCCTGTTCTTTATGGGATTGTTTGTCATCATCGGCTGCGTCAAACAGACCGGAGCACTCGGTTGGGTGGCCGAGCAAGTGATTGCATTATCGGGTAACGAATTGTCGTTGCTGGTACCGCTGCTTGGCATTTTTTCGGCAGTGGCCAGTTCGATTGTCGACAACATCCCCGTCGCGGCCACGTTGATTCCGATCGTCCAAGATATTTCCGGCGATGCGGTTCCCGCCGAACCTCTATGGTGGACGCTGATTATTTGCTGCAACCTTGGCGGCAACGGAACGCCGATCGGGTCGATCTCGTGCGTGATTGCGATTTATGCATTGAAACGCGAAGCAGGGGTGCATGTCGGCTGGGGAACGTTTTTAAAGCTCGGCGGCAGCATCATGTTGGTGCAAGTTGCCGGAGCAATCGTGTATGTGATTATGGCCTACAACCTTGGCTGGATCCCCGACTTGCCAAATCTCGCTCATTGACGAAGGAAAAAAGATGAACAACGAATCAGAGTCCAAGGACTTGGATCGCGAAGTCGATGCTTCGATGCGAATGTTCGAGCGGTCCAAGGTTGGCAATGCCGCCTCCATCACACCGGTGGTCCCCGCTCGCGTTTTGTGGGTACTCGACGGATCCCCGCAAGACGAAACAGGATTAGCATCCGCCCTTTATTTGCGACAACGCTTTAACGTCGAGACACTCGTCCTGGATGCCAGAGACGACGCCAGCGGCGAATCCGAAATCGCGGCAAGCATGGCCCAAAAGATCTCAGGGGCGCGTCCAGTCAACTCGGCCGAAGGCGAAGCCTATGAAAAAATTCTCGCGTCGCTGGAGCGTCATGATGTCGATCTGGTGATCGTCCCCTGTCCCTTTGGACGCTCATTCGAACGCATTGGCACCGACAGTGCAGGCACCGTGATCGACGTATTGCTAAGCCGTTGCCCCAAAGCCATCCTCGTCAATCGACGTGACGATCAAACGCTCGACGAATGCTGTAAAGCGGTGTCGATGATCGTCGGCAGCGAATGTGACATGGAGCACCGAGCTGCTGCGTGGGCAATTGGAATGGCGAGCGAAAAAGCAAAGTTGACCCTGAATCTCGTAATCGAAAAAGAGCATTACGAAAACATTCGTAGCATTCTCGAAGCGATTGATCCTGAGAAGCCATTTGAGCCGGAACAATTTAGCGAGGCTTTAACCAAAACGCACCAAGCAATCCATGCGGCGATGGCAAAGACCGCACGCGAACGCGGACTGACCTATAACTTGTGGCCTCAGGCGGGCGAGATCGCACCGCCCAATCCGCTGCACGACACGCACAAGATATTGCTTGTTATGCCTCTCGAAGTCGACGATCGTTTCGGTCAAGGATTTGTCCAAGACCGAATTCGTCGCAGTCCCCATCCGGTATTGGTGGTTCCAGGACATATCGCGACGAGCTAGGCAGGTCGCTTGGCAGATGCCGACGGCGCTAGCGGGCTGTTGCTTTAATCGAAAAGTCAATCCCAGTGGTGAGCCGTGGGCCGTAAGGCACCGGGTAATGCGTGGGACCCGGCCGCTCACGCGTCACGGCTCACTAAATAAATAGCGAGCTAGCCGCGGGCCTATGAATAGTGCAGGAAGCATTCCTGCGGCTAACGCTGTCGGCTCAGATCATTCTGTTGAATGACTCATCTGGACCTGCTTAACGCTATGCCGTTGCTTTGTTCAGTGTACTGCCGCTGCATCTCTACTGGCTCAGCATGTTGCGATACATACTAATTCCCGCAGGGCCTACGAGCACGACGAAGATACCGGGGAAGATGAACAAAACGAGTGGAAAAATCATCTTCACAGCCGTCTTCGCTGCCTTTTCTTCTGCGATCTGACGTCGTTTGGTTCGCATCGCATCGCTCTGAACACGCAATGCACTACCCACGCTCGATCCAAACTTGTCCGCTTGAATCAAGATCGATGCCAATTGCTTCAGGTCGTCCACGCCGCTTCGTTGTCCCAATGCTCGCAGCACTTCGCTACGGGGGCTACCGAACTGCAATTGTTGATTCGCCACGTGGAACTCTTCACCAATTTGACGATGACTCTTTTTCATTTCTTCGGAAACTTTACGAAGAGCTTGATCCATCCCCAAACCCGCCTCGACACAAACCACCATCAAGTCCAATGCGTCGGGAAGTCCCAAGAAGATTTGCTCTTTACGTTTCTTGGCCAGATGACCGAGGGCAAATTTTGGAAGCATAAACCCAAGGATCAATCCGCCCAGCAGTTTCACTAACATGCCTTGGGTCAGTCCGTCGGTAAAGATGCCCAAGACACCCCCTAAGAACAGCCCGATACAGGCGATGATTAGCTGAATACCTTTGAACACCACCGGCGCGGTATCGCGACGGAATCCGGCGTTCATCAACTCGATCCGCAGCGCACCCATCTCTTTCTCGGTACCGGTCACGGTATCCTTCAGCGGTGACGTAGCCTTTTCCAGTGCGGCGGCAATTTTTGCGTTCTTGTCTCGTTTCTTGTCAGTATCGGAAAGCTCGACCGAGGCTCCTCGCGAGCTTCGCATTGCATCGAGACGTGCTTCCGCACGCGGCTTGTCGTCGCCGCTGACTCGTCCAAGCACGACCCAAGCGACACCGGTCACCGCAATAAAAATAGCGATCGACGTTAGCGTAACTGGGTCTAAGGCGAAAGCGAGAATCGTGAATGTGTTCATGATAGAAAGTTCCTTGCAGAACTCGTTCAACGAGAGGAAAAATTCGAGTGGATTGAGTTGCAGACCGATTGAAAAACCACAGCGACGTGCGTCCGTGGCGGTGATTTATGACGTTAAACTTTGATGGTGATAATTTTCTTGATCATCAACGCACCCAACAACTGCGAGAACAGGGCAATACCAAGCATGTACTGACCATATTCGTCGGTGAACAACATCATGACGTAGTCGTAGTTCAACTTTAACATCGTGATGAACAAGACGGGCGGCAGGGCAAGCAACACCGCACCACTCATTCGGCCTTCGCCAGTGAGCGCTTGAATCTGACCTTGAATTTGCAATCGTTCGCGAACCAAGTGGCTGATCTTGTCGAGGATCTCAGCCAAGTCACCCCCGGTTTGACGCTGCAAAATGATTGCCGTGGCAAAGAAGCGAAGATCCATATTCGGAACACGAGCGGCCATTCCCTCAATTGCTTCTTCCAGCGGAATACCAAAGTTTTGCTCGTCAAACGCACGTCCAAACTCGATCGCCAGCGGTGCTTCCATCTGTTTGGAAACCAGATCAAAACCTGCATTCAGCGAGTGTCCTGCACGGAGCGAGCGGCCCAGCAACTCGAGTGCCTCAGGCATTTGGTTGCCAAATTTGGTCAACCGCCGCTTGCGTTTGAAAATCAGCCACCCAATGGGCAATGTCACAAAGGCCAAACCCACAATTGGCGCCAACAAGATTGGAAGCGGCGAAACGACAGTCACAACGACTCCACCACCGACCGCAGCCAAACAAATCATCGCGAACTGCATCGCGTTAATGTTGATATCAGCTTGTTCGAGATAGTCGTTCAATCCAGGAACTTCTTCCAAGAACTTAGCCAACGGATTGGTTGCGTTCTCGCCACCATTGACTAGCAACGACTTGAAGTCTGAATCATTGCCGGCTCCCGCACCTCGGCGTGAGGCCATTGCAGCAAGCCGGTCTTCGGCAGACGTCGAGTCAGAGTTTGGCATCAATACATTGATGGCAAACGCAACTAACGATGCAACAAAAACACCCACGGCGACAATGATGACAATTCCGCTCATGACAGCAACGCTTTAATTCTCGAGGAAGTGGTTCAGGTGTGTCCCCTTAGTGGCGATAAGACCAGGGCACTTGAATACTTTTGGTTTGTGTTTCGAACTTACTCCGTTGCTGCTTGCAAAAAATGGCACGCAGCAATGAAGTCTATTTCTTAAATCGACTGTTTTCTTAAATCAGGCTTGTTGGCGACGGAACGACCCATCGACCGACAAGCCTGAGATTGCTTGATCTAACTACGCTGGCATAATCACGCGTTCGCGGAACGCACTGGCAGGCAAACGAACTCCCGCCGATTCCAACTTGTCCATAAACGAAGGCCGTACTCCGGTGCACTCAAAGTGACCGAATGCCTTGCCTTCTTCGTTAATTCCCTTTTGGACATAACGGTAAATATCTTGCAAGACGATCGTGTCCTGCTCCATACCGACCACTTCGGTGATCGCCGTGACGCGACGAGGTCCACCTTGCAATCGGTTTGCTTGAATCAGAACATCAACGGCACCCGAGATCTGTTGGCGAATCGCCTTCAAGGGCAAATCAAATCCGGCCATCATGACCAGCGTCTCTAAACGAGCGACCGCGTCACGTGGTGTATTAGCGTGAACTGTTGTCAACGACCCGTCGTGACCGGTGTTCATCGCTTGCAACATGTCCAATGTTTCGCCACCACGACATTCACCGATGATGATCCGCTCAGGACGCATACGCAGCGCATTCTTGACAAGATCCGTTGCCGTAACGGCTCCAGAACCTTCAATATTCGCAGGCCGTGTTTCCAATCGAACCACGTGGTCTTGTTGCAATTGCAACTCCGCCGCGTCTTCGATGGTGACGATACGATCGTCGTGTCCAATGAACGAAGAAAGCGTATTCAGTAGCGTTGTTTTACCCGAACCGGTACCGCCGGCGATAATCATGTTCAACCGGGCTTTAATACAACCCTCTAGCAACATCACCATTTCAGGTGTGAAGGCTTTGTAGTTCAACAAGTCTTCGAGTTTCAGTGGGTTGCTACCGAAACGACGAATGGAAACCGCGGCTCCATCAAGTGCCAAGGGAGGAATGATCGCATTCACACGCGAACCGTCTTCCAAGCGAGCATCCACCATCGGCGAGGTTTCGTCGACTCGACGGCCTACCTTGCTGACGATGCGGTCAATGATTTGTAGCAGATGCTTGTTGTCACGGAACTCGACGTCCGTCTTCTGCATCTGGCCGCCTTTCTCGACGTAAATATTCTTGGGACCATTGATCAGAATATCGCTGACCTTGGGGTCTTTCAGAATCAATTCGAGTGGACCGAGCCCGAGCACTTCATCGAGTACTTCGTCGATAATGCGATCGCGTTCTTGACGGTTCAGCAGGGTTTCTTCGGCGTCACACAGATGCTCGACCACTAGCCGGATTTCGCGTGTCAGGGTTTCGCCCTTGAGCTCGCCTACACGCGAAAGGTCTAATTTGTCGACCAATTTCCCGTGAATACGGCGTTTGATCTCTTCGAATTGTTGCTGACGATTGACTTCAGGCTTGGCTGTTTGTGTACCAGATCGCATGACTGGAAGTTCCCCGGTGAATACTCATTCAATGTTTTATTCGGCTTCGACCGCCATCCCTGTTTCCAAAACAGGGCTCAGAAACGAAGCACGCCGCATGAGTCATCTCGTACAGTTGACTGCTCGCCCCAAACACGCATCGAGAATGGGGGGGACAGTAACTTGGTGATCGAATGACCCACGAAAACATAGACCACGATTAAGGCACAGGTCGCCCAAACCGCACAAATTGCCGCAGAAGAATCCGAAGAGGGCAACTTTGCGGGCGATAAGCAGCGTGATTCCGCTCGTTCTATCGAAGGAAGATTCCGGTTCTACCGGATGCAACGAACGAATGCCCCAAGGCGTGGGGCGAGAGAAAGCGGGCGGCAGAATCGCTCTTGTCAACGAGCTCCATTGGGAAGATCGCCCCGATCGCGGTCGCGACGAAACTTGCATGGGACGTCGATTCGATTGCTGAGGTAGCGGAACTCACGCGAGAGTTTTGGTCATCCTAGAAAACGAAAGTCTTGACGACTTCCGCTACAACCAAAATCAATCCTTTTGACAATCGCTATGCCAAATGAACAACGGCGACGATCCTGGATCGCCGCCGCCGTGTCATTGATCAAAATCCGAAGTTCACACTACCAAATGCGAACGCGTTCTTCGGGTGGTAGGTACAACGGATCATTTGGCTTGACGTCAAACGCCTTGTACCAAGCATCCATATTGCGAACGATCCCGTTGACGCGATACTCACTCGGACTGTGCGGATCGGTAATCAATCGCTTCAACAACTCTTGTTCACGATACAAACGCCGCCAAATCTGTGACCAGCCAAGGAAGAACCGTTGGTCTCCGGTCAACCCATCAATCACAGGTGCCGGTTGCCCGTCGAGAGACAGATGGTAGGCCTCGTACGCCAGACTTAAACCACCAAGATCGCCAATGTTTTCACCGAGAGTTAAGTCACCGTTAACAAAGTTGCCTTTGACCGGTTCAAACTCACTGTACTGTTTCGCAAGGACCGCAGCTCGACGCTCAAACTCTTCGCGATCGCTGGGCGTCCACCACATTCGCAGGTTGCCCTTGCCATCGTACTTGCTGCCCTTGTCATCAAAACCGTGGCTCAATTCGTGCCCGATCACCGCGCCGATCGCACCGTAATTGACGGCGTCATCGGCAGCCATATTGAAAAAGGGTGGTTGCAAGATCGCTGCCGGGAAAACGATCTCGTTCATCGTCGGGTTGTAATATGCATTGATCGTTTGTGGCGTCATGTGCCACTCGTTTCGATCAATCGGTCCGCCGAGTTTTTTCAGTTCACGCTCATGCTCGAAATTGGCAGATGCAATGATATTCGAAGCCAACGAGTCCGGCACGATGCTAAGTTTCGAATAGTCTTTCCATTCATCGGGATAGCCAATTTTGGTCGTGAACAGCCCGAGTTTCTCGATCGCTTGTTTTTTGGTTCCTTCGCTCATCCAATCTCGCGATTCGATGCGTTTGGAAAAAGCCCGTTTCAAATTTTCGACCAACTCGTTCATCCGCTTTTTAGCTTCAGGCTTGAAATGCTCTTCCACATAAACTTGCCCTACAAGCTCACCCAACACGCCGCTGGTTGTGTTGACCGCTCGTTTCCACATCGGCTCTTGTTCGGTAATCCCGCTGATCGCCGTGCTATGGAAATCGAAGTGCCGCTGCTCGAGTGACTCGCTCAGATCCGACGCGTAAGCATCGATCAATTGAAATTTCAAATAGGATTTCCAAGCAGCCAAGTCGGTATTGGCAAACTGCTTCGCAAACGCGTCGATGTAACTCGGTTGACGAACAACAAATTTGTCTTGGTCTTCAACCCCCGCCGCGTTCGCATATTCGGACCAAGCAAATGAGCTCAATTTTTGGGCCAACTCCTCGGCGGTCATCGCATTGTAGGTTTTGTCAGGATCGCGATTCTCTGTCTTACTCCACTGAGCCTCGGCGATCGCTCGTTCAATTTGATAGACACTCTCAACTTCGGCATCAGTTACCGCGCCAAATTGGCTCAGCATATCACGAATGTAGACCTTCAACTGCTCGCGAAGCTCGACATAACGAGGCTCGTCTTCGAGATAGTAATCGCGATCCGGTAGCGTCAATCCCGACTGAGATGCATAGACCGTGTACTGATCACTCTTCTTCGCATCCACACCGACGAAAATAGCAAACGGACCGTAAACTCCGTTCCGCAACAATTTGCCGAGCACGGCCGCCAAATCCTGTTTTGACTCCGCTGCATCCACCATCGCAGCAAAAGGTTGTATGGGTGTTATCCCAGCCTTGTTTCTGGCTTGGACGTCAATCACGCTGCGGTACAAATCACCTACCTTTTGCGCTGCCGACCCTTTGGCACTCTGCTCGGCCGCCGACGCTTCGATCAACGTGCGAACTTGCTCACGAGTCATGTCATTCAAGACGGTGAAGATGCCATAGTCCGACTTGTCTCCGGGGATCTGTGTCGTTTCTAGCCACTTCTGGTTCGCGTACTGGTAAAAATTCTCGCCGGGTGAAACGTTCTCGCCAAACAGCGACTTGTCGATCCCCGAAACCGTCGATGGGGACGCTGCCTCGGTTTGTTGAGCATACAGCGGTGCCGATATCATCGAGCTTGCTAATCCGCACAAGCACGCACCGGTCAAAAGTGAATTTCGATTGAAACCTATCAAGGGTAGTCTCCGACTAAGTTGAGTTGAAATGTTAGGGTCTGGTCATCTGCGGGGGGCGACCGCCAAATGCCATGAGTTTTTCACGAGCTGTCTACAATGATGGGTGGATTGGCCACCGTTCAGGGGATACGGCAAATCGCCCTGACGCTGCCTGAACACTACGAGGCGGCATTCTATCCGAAAACTGCGAATGTCTTTAACCAAGCTAACGAGAAATTCAACCGATTTGGAACGTCCTTTTCCTAGGACAATAGCATCTGCAGGTTTTTGTGCTGGTGTGGTGGGGTATGATGAACGCGAAGGCCGATATTTCGCGATCCCCTCCACTCAGCAGGACTCACTTAGGTCACTGCCAGCGGAATCGGCCCGATCTCGATTGAATGGCCATTTCATGAGCGACGTCGATTTCCAACGTCAGCGAGAACAGTTGATCCGAGAAGAGTTGCCAATGCTCGGCATTCACGACGTAGCCGTCCTGGATGCAATGATGTCAGTCCCGCGTGAAGATTTTGTTAGCAAAGAGATGCGCGAGTTTGCTTATCGCAACGCCCCACTGCCGATCGGTTTCGGACAGACAATTTCACAACCTTTGATCGTCGCCTACATGATCGAGGCATTGCAATTGACGGCTCACGAGCGGGTGCTCGAAATCGGCACAGGATCGGGGTATGCCGCTGCCGTATTGGCGCAAATCGTGCGTGAAGTCTTGACGATCGAGCGACACCCCAAACTTGCGGAAGCATCTCGAGCCAGACTGAAACGGCTCGGTTATGACAATGTTCACGTCATTCACTCGGACGGCACGCTCGGGCTACCCGACCAAGCTCCCTTCGATGCGATTATCGTTGCCGCTTGCGGCCCCAGCGTGCCTCCCGCACTTCAGCAGCAGCTTGCTCTCGGGGGACGTCTGGTCATTCCCGTCGGTGAAAAACAAGGGTCTCAAAAATTGATTCGAGTAATTCGCCAAGACGAAGATGACTTCGATTTCGAGGAACTGGGTTACGTTCATTTTGTCCCGCTCGTGGGCGAAGCGGGCTGGTGAGCAAAGTTTATTGCAACAGCCGTCATCCGATCAATCAAGTCGATCCCACAGCACGCCTTCGCCGGTACCATCGCCACGAAACTTCAGCAGCCGAGCCTCTTGGTTACGATTCAAACATTTGATAGCGTCGGCGAGTCGACGTTTGGGATCGAGATCCGGCTTCAACGACAAAGGATCGTCAATCTTTGAAGGCCAGCCATCTTCCTCGAATGCCGCCAGAATCGTTTCTTGATTGAGTGCAGGCCACCGAAATCGCTTGATCAACTGTCGCCCCAACCGCAATTCATGCCGCGAGGCGTCCCAGCAGGGACCGCTCGTCTGCAGTGCCCCCATGTCGGGAACTCTCAAGTGTTGACCATGAATTCCGGACGATCGCAACCGACCAGCCACGAGTCGTTGTCCTTCGGCGGTCAAAGCAAAACACGAATGGTTATCAAAGACGGCTCCGGCTCGCTCACGCACCATTCGGTGTTCGTCGCCTGGAGTGCTAATGTCCTGACCGTGCATAAGCCAGTTACGACATACCAACCAGCGAACATCGTTGGTCCGAATCCCCATTTCTTGCAATTCAGCAAAGGGAATCGCGAACTCCCACGGCGAACATGACGCATCCACCGCATACTGTGCGGCGTCGTAAAGAAGAGAGAAAGCATCTGCGAATGAATTCAACTTCTCAATGGCGAATTCATCTTCGCAATGCCAGTTATCGCTGACTGCATCCATGCCAAAACCTATGGAATGAAATCTTATCAATCATTACAAACCAAACTTACCGCCCCCCCAAGCGATGGTCAAGTCGCCCGGGTGCATGAACTTGCTCTTTTCTTTCAGACAAAGCAAGCATGTTCTTGATAATCAAAATCCATCGCGATCCGTTTGCTGCCGTTGGGCTTCACCTCGCTGCACGTATTGCAATCGAGCAGTAGCCGTTTCAATAGCAGACGCGATTAGGGATGGAGTCCCGAATGACACTGTGTGGCAATAACAAGGCGTTGCAATGACAAGGTGCGGGAAATGTCATCATTTACTCCTGATGCATTCGGTTGGTGTCCCGATATCACCGACCCACGAGATTTCCCATTCACGCAAGGAATTTTGAAAGCGAATTTCCTTTTGCCAGCACGCGAGCCGCGAAGTTCTACGGCACCGCGGGAGTTGCCTGAAACGCACATTTTGGACGAAGAGACGCTGCAACTTCGCCAACTAGATCATTGCCCTGACCACACTACCACGGCGGTCATGACATTGTCCTTGGTGGATTGGATCAGTCGACGTTGGCGTGGAATCCCGCTGAATCACTCTTCAAAATTTCTTTACCAAATGACGATTCGGACACATGGGGGCGGCGGATTAATGGGAGTTGGGTTACGAGCAACACTGAAGTCATTGGTGCGTTTTGGTGCCCCGCCGGAACCAATGTGGCCATCTCAGACACTCTCACGTGCCTTCCCCACGGATCCGACTCTGTTCGGGTTTCGCAGTGACTATGCCAGCTTGAAATTTTATCGAATTGACGATCGATGCGATCCCGCGATCAACCGTTTGACAGCGATCAAATATTGGCTGGCCTCGGGAACGCCGTGTTTGTTTGGATTTTCTGTACCCGATTGCCTGACGATGCAGAGCTGGATCCCACACGAACCGAATCGCAGCGGCATCCTCGGAGGAACGGCAGCCATTGCGATGGGATACGACGACAATTTTCCACAACACGACCCTCGTTCCGATTTGCGTGGTGCCCTGCGGGTCCGCTGCGGATGGGGTGATCGATGGGGTGACCATGGTTATGGATGGCTGCCCTACAGATATGTGCTCGACCGATTGGCATGTGATTTTTGGGGAGTACTACATCCCGATTGGACTTCCAATCCGGATCGGTCATCGGGATGCCCCTGATGGATTCCGAACCATTCGCTTCCCGCAATGGGGACACGCTGGGAGCAGCAACCGGACAATCATCAACAAAAGCCGACCGATTGTCTTCCGTAGCGATAGCGAACCGATCCTCTAGCATCGGGGGAATGCCGCAGGCGAACGACGCTTCGATTGATTACTTACCCGGTATCGAGGAACCCCAGCCATGTCACTCTTTCGCACCCTGATCCCTATCTTGGGCATTTCTGTTTTGTTGATGAGTCATGCCGACGCCCAACATTACGGTGGTCACGTGATCATTCACCCGCAGCCGAGTTGTCAAATTCATCCGATCTATCCTGCGCCGCCGATCTACCACCCGATCCTACGGCCGTCTTGCTCGTACTGTGGGCATTACCCATGCACATGCCATCACCACAATCCTTGCTCCCATTGCGGCCACTATCCTTGTACATGCCATCACCACAATCCTTGTTCTCATTGTGGGCACTACCCTTGCACCTGCCATCATCACGATCCATGTTCCCATTGTGGGCATTACCCATGCAACTGCGATTGCAATCACTGCCTGGATTGTGAAATCCGATTGAGTCATCACTGCGATCGACGCACCTGCAGCAAGACGCCGATCCATCTCAACATTATCGGTCGCATTCCAAGAATCGACGAAGAAACCCATTGCTATGTTTCCAAGATCGATTTCCAAGCGCCGACCAAAGTCCCCTACGTTATTTCCAAAACGCACAAATGTGTTGAAATCGGTAAGCGTGCGATCACTTGTTTGCCCGGCTGCTCGTTCTCACTGTGTGTCCCCATCAACGAATGTTGCGAGAACGTGCTGACCTGCGAACTTCGCGACAAGATGATGAAGTTACAAGCTCGCAAACGTGACAACGGCACCTACGACATATACGTCCTCAATGAAGCAAGCGGTGCATTTTCAGCAGGTGGCATGCCGGAGCAATGGCTGGTCATGCACTGTGCCACCAAATCACAAGTCGAATCGAAATTTCCATCCGTGCAAGTCACAGCACGAGACGGCAAACGTGTATCGGAAAGAGTCGTCATGACCCCACGTCACTCCAAACCAACCACGGCCGATACCGAGATGGAGCTGGTAATTTCAAAGGCCGCAAAAGACAAAGCTCCGGCACTCCAAAACGAAACAGCCCTCAAGACCCAGCAAGCGATGCCGACAAAAGTTGCACCAATGATCACGTCCCAACCGGCCGCACCGCCGGTCACCAACGTTCCGCCGGTGAAGTTGACGATCGTGCATCCGATGCAAGCTCAAGTTGTAGTGACGAGGTAAATGAGCGGCGTAAATGAGCGGCTTAGGCGTTTGCCACGGTTCCCAGATTCAAGCCGGGCAAACGCTGGATTGCTAAAAGCCCGAAGTTGACAAGAATTTCGAGATGTCCTTTTTTCTTCCGGCTTATGACTGCAGTTACCTCTCCACCGACGAAGGAGACTGCTGATTTAGTTAGCCGTTTTGGCCAACGCTGTGAAGCATTTTCTCGTAGCTACCTTCGCCAGAAGGTGGTGATTCGTATTGGACGGCAACCATCCACGCTCTGGCGAGCGTAGCTACGGGATGCAAATGCCGTAATTTGCCGTCTCTAAATGCTTCACAGCGTTGCGTTTTGGCGCTAGCCAAGGTTTTGTCACCACTGAACCGTGGCTAGCGCCAAACCGCTAAGACATCAAACTTTTAGTTACCTTGGCTATCATCCAAAGCGGTTAATCAATTTCGACCGGCAACTTCCGTCGACCGGATTAGAACAAAATATTCATGGCCACGATTTCCGAAGCGTTTCTTAATTGTCGCTTGGTGTCTGCGTGATCCTTCAATAGCCCGCTGGCTCCCATCACGTACCGTGCGTCCGAATAGAAATCAAAGTAGTAGGTTTCTTTCTCGCCACGAAACACCACTCCCGATGCCTGTCCATCACCATGTCGCGCCGCGACAAAGTAGGTGTTGACAGGCAATCTCTTGTACCGGTTAGAACGTTTGAATCCTTGCTCGTGAAGAAACTGGGCAGCCATGGCAGCGTTGGGAAAATCGTCAGCGATTTGATCTTCAATCATGCCCCGACGTACAACTGGTTTTGCGTTTGCCTTTTTCGAATCTGGTTTAACCGGATACCAATCTGCAAAGCGAAAGTCCGACTCGGGCCGATGCGGCGTATACTGCTTGCCGCGAACGATAAATCGGTTCAACGGTTGATACTGCAGCAACAACTTGCCAATTTTGAACTTCACAAAAAACGCACGCATTGATTTCTCGCTCATACTACCGGCGGGAGTCTTGATCAAGAACTCGTCCTCACCCACTTCGCCCGCGTCACTTCGTTTGTAACCAATCTCCTCAAGCAATTCGACGGTGGGCTCATAACGCTCATCTTCATTGCAACCGTCAATCACCATCACGATCGCGCCGAGTTTGTCGAAGCCGTCTTTGATGAATTGGTCGTATTGGATTTTCAAAAGACTCACGGGAGTTCACCTCGGTCGAAATAATCAAAACAGGATCAGCAGATTCACATCACTATAAGTCCCAACTGGAGGTTGCGTCAGAAGAAAACCACGCAAAACAGTTTCGATTATGGTTATCCGGTGCGGAGAAACAAATCGTAGATCCGCAGGCCACCGACTCTGTATCCGCCTTGGAATTGGAACGCTGGTCTCTGCATCACCAAGGAAGGGAATTCCAATGACAATCATTCCAATGTCTACCACTGGATGTGTGATGCGTCCCTGAGACTCGAACGCATCCGCTGCGACGATTTCGCAAGACACTCGCACGTGGTGAACGCATGCTTCCTACGTCGTACAGTGGATTGCTGACCGCTGCTTAACGATCGCGACATACCGCAAAACTAAGTCATTCGCGTCGCACCGCGGGCGTCGCACAATGTTGCTTGCAATGGGGTAGAGGGGGTTGGAGCCAATTTGGCTACTTACAGCCGCCTTCGGATCTGACTACGCTATGCGTCCAAATTCGTTTCCGACGTCGCAATGACTGGTGTTGCATGAAGACTGTGAGATATTTCGTCGTCATCCTGTGCTGTTTCTTGGTGGCGGCGAGTTCATTGCCGGCCGAGAATGTCGCTGCACCGACAGAAAAAACCGAATTCCTTCGTTCCCCAGACCACGACATGTTACGAAAACACTTGGACGAGAGCGTTTTGCGTGGCGAAGTGCCCGGTGGAGCTGTCTTGCTGATGCACAATGGCAAGAAAATCTTCAAAGAGGGATTCGGGTTTCGGCATATCAAGCATGCCAAGCCATTTACCGCGGAAACTCCGTTTCACGTCGCCTCGATCTCAAAACCCATCATCGCAACGCTCGTGGTCAAGCTTGCCGCCGAGCGACGATTGGACTTGGACCGCCCGATCGATGCTTATTTGCATGAGATGAGCGACTTGTTACTAGAGTCGGGCGAGGCCCCTGCAACCGTGCCCACACTGCGGCAGTGTCTCAGCCATACCGCTGGATTCCGTTCGGACTATGACAAGGGCGGTCGCCCCTGGCTCCGTTACCGACACCAGGGAATGACACTGGCCGACGTCGTCGCACAAGAAGCCAAGATGCCAATGCCGATTAATCCCGGCGAAGAATTTTCGTACAGTGGAATTGGATACGATATCGCAGGACGGATCATCGAACTGTCGACTGGCCACTCACTTGAGGTGGCGATTCAAACGGAGTTGTTCGAACCACTTGGAATGACGCACTCGACTTACCATCCCGACGAAGATACGGCCAAGCAAATGGCCGACTTCTATTGGCTGTGGCGGTCCGACGGAAAATTTCGTCGCAAATTGAATCAACCACTCATTCCGCCTGGAAACTATATTTCCGTCGGCGGCGGGATCGTATCGACCTTAGACGATCTGAGCAAGTTCATGCTGTTGCACCAGAATTACGGTGTCCATGATGGCAAACAATTCATTCCTCGCGATGCGATCCAAGAGATGTATCGAGGGGACCGACCGGGGAAATATTACGGACTTGGTTTCATGCTCCGGTCCGCTGGCAAAGATGGACTTGCCAATGAAATTTCTCACTCCGGATCAAGTGGGACGCTGATGTGGTTGGATCGTCGTCAACAAAACATTGGAGTGCTGGTGACTCAGCATCGCATCAGTGAGGGTGCGAAGATGCCCGAATCGGAAAAACGGATTCCGATCGATACTCCGACGTGGCAAGCGACAACCAAAAAGGAAGTTTTAGATCCCATGCTGGATCGCCTGCAAAAATCCAACTCGCGTCTTGTTCGTGCGCAAGCCGAGAAGTAACGCAAAGTCTTTCGGGGCAACCAGGCCGTTTTAAAAAAATCGTGCACGGCGAAGCGAACGCCGGGCACAATAACTAGCGGATTGTCGCTGATCGCTCCGTGATCAAGGCGAAACTGGCGTATGTCGCTGATCGCTTGCAGAGCGTGGATCCCCGCCGCGAACGCGACGGCAGCTACGTCGAAATCCGATAGCTACCGTCCGCTCGCACCTCGCGATCCACGACATTATTTGCTCTGACGTTCCTTAGTCGCTGCCGGACGCTTTGTTTCTCGATCGCCGATGCCTGGATGCGTTTTCTCTAACTCGGCTTTCAATTCAGGCCGGTTTTGCAGTGCGCCAGCGTTCTTGGATTTCATTTTCCGATCGTCTAGCCCACCAAGCTTTGCATCCGCTGGCATCACTTGACTCTCCCAGCCTGCCAAGTCAGACGGTTTGACGTTTTCGTAGTAGAAGGCGCCCGTGGTATAGGGACTGGGTTTGAATCCGCCCACGATGCTAACGTCCAGGTCAGGTTTAATTTCGTTCTCCATCCCCATCGCCCACAAGGACGCGTTGACAAAGAATCGCCGAGCATCTTCGCTCAGCAAGTCTTCGGAGGCGCCGAAAGACGCATAAACGATACGTGCATCTTTCTTCGTGCCTGATGGAGCAATATACCCATCGCGTGTCCACCCCGCCGACACGATTGGTTTATCAGTATTGATGTCGTCGCTTGGTCCAAATGTATTGAGAACCTGCAACTCCAAAAGCGGTGTCGCGTCGGCCGGAGGTTGTGATTTGTAGCCGCCTGAGTAGGCGTGAATCTGTTGAACTCCGGCTAGAATCGGATGCCTTGCCGCGCTCGCTGCCGGAGTGATACGGGCCCCCATGACATGATTGGTCCCATAGTGGCTTTGGCCGCGTTCGTTGTGCCAAGTATTGCCAAAGACTTGCTCCCCCAGTCCGCCACGGTAATCATCGCCGTTGTAGTTGAAGTTCAATTTCGCCCATTTGCCTTTTTGCCCATTAAAGCAATGTGTCGAAGTGCGAATTCCAACGGCGGGACCACCGCGTTCAAAGTAATCCACTAACAGATCCGCTTGTTCGTCCGGCAGATTCATAAAACGAGTAAAGAAGACAAGCAAATCCGCGTCCTTCAGGGCTTCCATCCCTGGTACTTGCTCCGCCCCCGCTTTGATCGATCCCTCATCGTCAATCCCAAACAGCACGGTGCATCGGAAGCCGAGATGCTTGGCCAGCATCTTGGCGAGCACCGGCAAACTCTGCTCCGAGCGGTACTCGTGGTCGTTGGCGATGAAGACAATGTGCTTGCCTTTCCCGACCCCTTCGGTTCCTTCGTAGACCAGTGGTTCGGCCATTGCGGTTGAAGTCGTGAATAGGAGTGCAGCGATGACGATGAACGGTTTCATTGTTTGCCTAAGGTGAAGTTTTTTCGGGAAGTAGAATCGACATATTTTTGTAAACGTCACAGATTCGATTTGCCACGATACCGACGAGTCAGGATACGTATTGTAGTCATCCTTTGGGAAGATCACGAACTCCTGACGCCGTGTCACGGTTCATTACTGAAAAATAGGGCCTGGTGAGGAGTCAACGTGCCTCCACCGGCTCGTCCCCACAGATGGTATTGAGTGCGAACCCGTGGCGTTACGTTAAGGTTCGAAACCGGTCTGACCAAAATGAACGACGCCAAGTTTGCAGGGGTGTCGATGTTGCCTAGCACAAAAAGCCTACGTCCGAATTCGCCGCCCCCGATCTCCAACGTGTCGCAACAAAGTCGTCGTTGGCATCGGCGGTCTCGGACGCTTAGATTTAAACAAGCCGCAGTCAGGTTTGTGTTTAGCAAGTAGGCTGATATTCCCCTGGTCTGTTAGCTCAAATGCTTTTGTTTGCTCACGTTACTCGTATTGACGCACGATGTCCAAATGCACTTCTCGCATCGGCAACCAGAAATCGTTTTTCAGTTTGGGATCGTTCGAGCGAACGATATTCAGACTCACCTGCAGTTTCTTTAGCGCCGTATCGAATTGGCTCTTCGAACACGCCAATCGCGTGATCGCTCGCTTGCGAAGCGGCCCGGTGTAGTCGGGCTCCAGTCGAATGAACTCGTAAACTTCCTGGGCGAGCGGATCTAACTCGCTGACTGGCTGGAAGGCGGTTGGATAATGGCGATCACGAAAATGCTGCATCTCCATCAGCACCGCATCGCCGCCGGGGACCTTTCCGTAGAACACCGCATCGGGATACGTTTGCGGAATCCGCGTCTTCCAGTCCCAAACGGCCATCACCTTCGGACTCCAGCCCCCCGTTTTTGGTTTCTTTTCGGAAAGTCCCGTGTTGTCCCACAACGAGGGGTAGGGAGAGCCCTTGCTGCCGAAAACCGTGCAAACCTTTTGCTCCAGCACAAACTGGTAGGCTTCATCAAATGTCTTAATCATGAAACGGTTTCGTCGCACAGAGAACGCGGCTGTAGGAATCGGCAAATGCCATTGGCTTTACAACCAAACGGGTGGGAAATCACACGTCAAATCCCCGGATGCTTGCCCGTCGTTGCTCACCAAATCAACAAATTGGGGAAGAATCAATGTGAGAGACCAATCAGGTTTTCGTTGATCCCCTATCTAGATTACAATCTTTCATACCTGCCGTCGGGGAATGCCCCCTTGAACGCTTCTTCCTCACCCCGCTATGTCATTTTGCGGCCTCGTTCGCATGACAATACCTAACAAAGCGACGTCAAGAACATGAATCGCAGCTCCATTGCTACGCTCAGACATCACCTGTCTGTACTTCTGATCACCTGTTTTTTGTCAGCGATGGCGGTCCAATCGGCCACCGCCGCTGACTCCTTTGGCTTTCAGCCCAATGACGTGGTCGCCGTTTACGGCAACGGCCTCGCCGACCGAATGCAGCATGACCCGTGGGTCGAAACGGTTCTCCAGAGCCAGCTGAAAGGGATGAACGTCAGCTTCCGAAACATGAGTTTTTCGGGCGACATGGTCAACAAGAAACCCCGCAGCAAGGGGTTCACCAACGACGACGAGTACCTTCAACATATCGCACCCGATGTCGTGTTCAGTTTCTATGGATACAACGAGTCCTTTGCCGGTCCGGGCGGCGCGGATGCCTATCAAGCCGAACTGGTCAAACTGGTTGAGCGATATACCGCACTGCGACGCGAAAAAGGCAAGGATCTCCGCTTTGTTCTGTTCAGCCCCATTGCCTATCAAAACACCGGAGACCGCAATCTTCCTGAGGGGACAGAGCTGAATGCGAATCTGGCTGTCTATACCGAAGTGACACGTAAAGCTGCGGCGGAAGCGGGCGTAACCTTTGTCGACCTGTTTACTCCGACACGCCAGTTGTTCGAGTCCAGCTCGGAACGGTACACGCTCAATGGCATCCATTTGAATGCGAATGGATACAAAAAACTCGCCGGGATCATCTCGCAAGCGTTGCTTGGCAAGCCAGCTCCCGACGAAGACAAACTTGCCGACATTTACGCCGCAGTCAAAGACAAGAACTGGCATTGGCACAATCGCTATCATGCGACCGATGGCAACGACGTGTGGGGCAGCCGATCGACGTTAACGTTTGTCGATGGGCAAAGTAATGCGGATGTTCTGAAGCACGAACTCGTGATGCTCGATGTGATGACGGCCAATCGTGACAAAGCGATTTGGGCAGCCGCCGAAGGCAAGAAGTATGTTGTCGACGACAGCAATGTTCCACCGCCGGTAAAAGTGATTTCCAACGTCGGCGGCGGCAGCAAGAGCTCGAGCGCCGAGAAAGAAGGCAGCATTGATTACCTGAGCCCCGAAGAATCGATGGCACAGATCAAAGTTCCCGAGGGTTATCAACTGAACCTCTTTGCCTCGGAAGTTCAATTTCCGGACTTGGCTAATCCTGTGCAAATGCAGGTCGACGCTAAAGGTCGTTTATGGGTCGCCAGCTGGAATACGTATCCCAAGTGGGAACCCGGCAAGGAGATGAACGACAAGCTGATGATCCTTGAGGACACGGACAACGACGGCAAAGCCGACACTCGCAAAATCTTCGCTCACGTCCACAATCCGCTTGGCTTCGAGTTCTGGAACGGCGGCGTCATCGTCACTTCGGGACCCGACCTTTTGTTCCTGAAGGATACCGACGGCGACGACAAAGCCGACTTGCGTTACCCCATTTTGCAAGGACTCGGAACGTCTGATACGCACCATGCCGCGAACAATTTGATTTACGGCCCCGACGGCGGAATCTATTGGCAAAGCGGTATCTTCTTGGTGCACAATCACGAGACGCCTTGGAAACAAAACCTAAACATCGGCGACTCGGGGATGTATCGCTTTGATCCCCGCACCTTTGCCATCACACCGCATGCGGCGAACGCCCCGAACCCGCACGGCACCAGTTTTGACCGCTGGGGTTACTGCTATGCCAACGATGGTACCGGGGGCAAATCGTATCAAGTGCGCCCCGAAGGCAAGGGTTTCAAAATGCATACCCTGCTGACCAAAGAATTCCGTCCCGTTGCAGCCGATGCGATTCTGTCGTCGGATCACTTTCCCGAGGAACTACAGGACGACTTTCTGATCTGTAACACGATCGGATTCCTGGGCGTCAAGCACTATTCGCTCGATCGCGAAGGGAATGGCAAGGACCGAAAGCTAGGAGAAGTCTGGGGAACTCCGGGCATTGAATTGCTCAACAGCGAAGATCGCAATTTCCGACCGACGGATGCCGTCATCGGTGAAGACGGCGCGTTGTACGTTTCCGACTGGCACAACGCCATCATCGGTCATATGCAGCACAACATTCGTGACCCCAACCGTGACCACGCGCACGGCCGCATCTTCCGGCTGACCGTGAAAGATCGACCGTTGCAAAAGCCTGTTGCGATTGACGGTCAACCGATCGCCGCGCTGCTGGAAAACCTCAAGCACCCCGTCGACGGTGTTCGCCACCGGACCCGAGTTGAACTGAGTGCACGCGACTCGGACGCCGTGATCGCAGCCGCTCAAGAGTGGATCAAAGACTTTGATCCAAACGACGAAACCGAAGCTCATCATCTGCTCGAAGCCCTTTGGTTGCACCAACAACACAACGTGCGAAACGAAGAATTGCTGAACACGCTTTTGAGCTCGGATGTCAAGCACGCGGTGGTCGCAGCCAAGACGGTGAAGCATTTCTGGGAAAACGTGGACACAACCGGCGCGAGCGGTTTTGCGGCTGCAGCCGAGGTTGAGTTCGTGAAGTTCAACCCACCGAAGCATCTCAAGCGGGCCGACAAAAAGGCTTACAAGTTAGGGGCTGAGGTCTACCAACGCGAAGCCCATTGTGCGACATGTCACCTGACACACGGCAAAGGAAGTGCGAATGTCTATCCACCTTTGGTGGGAAGCCCCTGGGTCAACGGCAGCGAAGAACGTCTGATCAAGATGGCACTACACGGCGTGTGGGGCAAAATGACGGTCAACGGAAAAACGTACGACCCGTCGCGTGGCGTGCCACCGATGACCGCTTTCCGATCGTTGTTAAAGGACGAAGAACTGGCGGCAGTTTTGACGTTTGTCCGCAACACCTGGGGCAACCAGTCATCGCCCGTCAGCGCCGCGAGCGTCAAGAAGGTTCGCGAGCAAACGAGTGGTCGCAGCACATTCTGGAAACCAGAGGAACTGCTCGCCGAGCACCCTCTAGAAGAGTCCCTCGCATCGGACAGTCCTGAAACCAAAGAATTCTCTAACGAGACGTTGGAAGCCGAACTGTTGGCAACATCGCCATCCGAACTGGCAAAACTTGCCATCTCCAATGGCAACATCCAGCGAGGAAAGAAGCTGTTCTTCGAGTCCGCCGCGGCCTGCTTCGCGTGTCACGAACCTCCAAAGGGTGCAGCACGTTTGGGTCCTGACTTGGCAAAGATCAAGACCAAGTTGACGGCCGAGCAATTGGTTGATGCGATCTTGCGTCCATCAAACTTGATCGACAAGGATTTTGCTCAAGTCAGCGTGCTAACCGTCGAAGGCAACGTGTACACCGGCATTCGGATATCGGAGAACGATGACGAATTGGTTCTGCGAAATCTAGCCGAACCTGAGCCGATCAAGATCAAACAGGATGACATCGAAGAAGTCGTTGAGTCGAAGGTGTCTTTGATGCCTGAAAACTTGACCCGCCAGTTGAGAAGCCGTAAGGAATTCGACGACTTGATGAAGTACATCATCGAAATTCGTAAGCGGTAACGCTAGCGGATCGATGACTAAAATCATGCTCGGCGCGGGAAGGATTTCCCGCGCCGATTTTTATGCGCGGGCAGCAAGGACGAGCCGTGGTGGGAGACGCTGCAGCGTGCTTAGCTGCCTGACTTACTGTCGCTTGGACGCTGGCCCCGGCTATCGCGGACTTAAGCTGGGGGCAGGAGTTAAAGACATCAGCGGAACCACCGGACCAATCGTTTTTCAACGAGCTCATAGCAGCTGATGCCCGCAAGAATCGCGATGAAGCTAATACAGCAGAGCGTCAAAGTCAGATGGTTTGCACATAGACTCGGCAAGAATTTCTTGGTCAGTTTGACAAGATGATAAATTGCGGATGAATGGACAAGGTAGATGGAATACGACGCATCGCCAAGATAAACGAGCAAGCGTGGCATTCGTAGATTTATCGTTCTTTCGGACCAAACGGAAAGTCCGACCATCGCGGCCAACGCAATCGACATTGTCAAATGAAAGCTGAGTTCATCCGCTGCACTACCGAGGATGCCGACGATGACAGCCGTTGCTATCAGCAGTCCGAAAAGTGTCCAAGCAAACTTTCTTGCTGAAGTGTCAGCTTGCGTTTTGGTTTGGTCTGTCAGCAAGCACGCCAAGCCGAGACCACTAATGAAGTACCATTTCTGAGTCGCGAAAATCCAACCGTAAAGTGACTCGCTCGGCCCAGTTGTCCACTGCGTATAGATCGCAACGGATGCAAAAATCGTAACCAGCCACATACCGAATTTTCGTCCGCCAACGATCGCAATGCCAAACAGGACGTAAAAGAACGCTTCGTGGACGAGCGTCCAGCCTACATTGACGATCGGTTTCGCTTGCAAAAACAGCAGGCTCGAAACGATCTCGGTGCCACTGACCTGGTTGCTTCCGATCACAAATAGCACGCCACAGTTGGCTAACGTGATCAATGCATAGAGTGGCCAAACACGCGAAAATCGCCGCCACGTGTAGCGACGTGCCCGATCGGGTAGTCCCAAGTCCTTCGCATGAATATAGAAAATGATGAAACCGCTCAGCACAAAGAACAGGTTGACTCCCAAGTCGCCGAGGTGCATCAAGATGAAGTGTGGCGTTTCGGTCAGCTTTAGAAAGTAAGCAATATCGTTGGCATGGAAGACAACCACGCACAGCGCCGCAACCGCCCTCAAAACTTGCAGCGTCTCAATCTTAGGTTTAGTCGTTTCGGGAGTTGGTTCACCCGCAGTACTTAGGTGCTCGGGAACTTCCAAGCTGCATGCGAGTGTCAAAGTATTGAGGTCCCCCAAATCGCCCTAGCAAACCGTAATATCGAGCGAAATTGTAATCTGAAACTTTCCGATAACACTAACTTTCCAGTAGAAATCGGGTGAGGGCCAGGACTTTCTCCAACGAGCAAATCAAAATGATGGCATTTTGAGCCACTTTTGATTACCCATTGCCTGACGATCACCTAATTGGGTCCGGGGCACGAACGAAGCGACACTCTCCAAGAGTTTCAGCCCCAAGCAATCGTGATTGTAGTAACAGATGTTTTCTCCGATCGTCGCCATCAGGGGTGAACGGCACTTGCTACCGAAGCAAACATTTGGCTAACTTCGGACAATGTTTCTGGGGTATTATGCAAATCCGAATTCAGGGAACGACTTCGATGTACTGTGTTCACTGTGGCGCCGATGGGGCAGCGACGTTCTGTGCCAAATGTGGGCAGCGTCAAGAGCCGCTCGTTGGGGATGACCAGCAGTCAGCCGAATCCAGCGACTCGATTATCGAGGCTGTAAATAACGAGGCTACCATTATCGAGGCCGTGGTGCGTTGGACGGAGTCGATTCAGTACGAAACAATACTTGCGAGCGACGAGGGGCGGAAACGCATCACCTTGGCTGCGCGTGATTCTCGTCAAGCAGTCACGGGGGAAGACTTATTGGCAGTCTTCGATGCCGTGTCGCCGATCGGATTTTCGCTTGTCAAACTGAGCAAAGTCATTGTGCCGATCTGTGACAAACTAGGACTCAAAACGGATCGTCATGCAACGGAGGTGTTTTTTGCACCACCAGGGCGAGTGCTGTTGGCAACCTTGTGTTCGCTAGCGGCAAAGTCGTTGATGATCGCCGAAGTCCATCAGGACACCAACAAGTGTTCGCTGACGACGGAGTTGCCTTCGACGCTGATCACGAACTGTGGCAAGCTGCATCTATTGCTCGAAGAGAGCGACGGATGTGTCCAAGTCTCGGTGGCGACCACGATTTCGGCTCAATGGTATGACTGGGGAAAATCCAAGCGTTTAATCGCAGAGATTTTTGCAGCAATCGACTCCGATTTGCACCATCAGCAATCCGACCAACGCGCCGCCTAGGTCAAGATCATGGCAAGGCAGCGGCTGTAGCGAAACTCGCCAAGAGTTTCGGGCATCTCAACGCTTAGACGCCAGCCCGAGGTTTGTCCGTAGAGACATTCCTACCGATCGCTACGGACTGTCGATTGTGGGTGTAAAATCCTATTTTGAAGAGGGTGTATACGGTCGTATCCGATTCATAATTGTCACGAGATAGATGCTCAGCCCGCTCAATGACAGCGTCTGGTTCGTCAGCTCGCACAATCAGGACACGTTATTCGTACGAGGGTTCCGCCCTGAGATGGCGGTAAACTAAACGAACACCGTACCGCGGCTCAGGGGGCGTGCGGTGTTGGCCGTCCATGCTCAACGAAACACTTCAGCGCTGAAAGCCGCCGCGACGTTTCCCTGCGAAAGACCCATTGAATCACGGGCTCAATCAGAAATGCGAGCAATCGTGGAAACGCCTTGAAGCTGTAACGGTAGCTTACGCGGACAGTATCATCGTCGATGATCTCGTGGCGGATTGAAGCTGCGAACGAACGCAGAAACCAAGGACCGCGCGTCATCGAAACGGCGGCAACAGTCGGGCGAGAAAACGTGATGTAGTTGGTGTCCATTGCCGCGCCACCGACGGCACACCGAGCGATACAGCGCGATGATACACCAACATCAGCCACTTGTGCCCCGTTGAGCAAACGTGCTTCGCGCAGGAACGTATCCCATTCCAGGCGTCGGGAGTAGTCGTGAATCAAGTCGAAGACGTCTTCGGACGCCGCATGGATGTCGATAGTAAGAACGGCTGAGGGCATGGCAGGGTCTCCGCAGGAGTAACCGCCAAAGCGTTCGAATCTTAACACTTGGATCGGTGAACGTCAGTTATGTACGACAAGGTGCCGTACTTTAGGGTCGCGAGGCTCCACACTGGAGGCTCGCTCATTGGACTTGCGATTTAAGTCGAGATTTTTTGACAGTTGCAGTAGGTTGCTGAAAAATTCAGTTGCGCATGAATCGACTTCGCGACGCATGACTTCATCCATCCGTCAAGCAAATACGAATACACAGAAAGATTAACGCGACAGAAAAATGGCCAGTCCCAAATCGCGGCATCATCATTTTCCTGTTTTCATCTGAATGCGTGAGAAAGCGGAATCAAGGGCAGCACATCAACTGGGGGCTATGGGGGCTTCTGGTCGTAACGCCCCCTAGAGTTCGGTGACGTCAACTGACGTGGCTTAAACAATCCACCAGCATCCCGCCACGAAAGCAGCTCGCCTTGAACATGGGTTTTAGGCGTCGTATGAACTACGGTCGAGCATTAATCTTGGCGAGTACCTTGCCCGCCATCTCGCGAACGTATTTGTTTCGATCATTTGTGGCCGCCGTTATGACGGCAATCGATGCGTTGTCAGTCGCGTTTGATATACCGAGACCGCGAATTGTGATACGCCTAATTTTTCCGTTGGAATGCGATGAGAAGCGATGGAAGCACTGGACGGCAGCAGTGGATCCGTTTGAGATATCAACGAGTGCCAGCAATGCAGCATCAAGCAGGTTTTCATCGTCGCAGGCACCAATCAAAGCAGGAACTGCACATTTGATGTCGTGAGAGCCTATGCAATGAAGTGACCCAATAGCAACGCGACGGATCAATTCGTCGTCGGATGAGACATGTTTGATGACCAACGGGATAAGGTCAGCCAATGCGTCGGTTGCGTCGAACGCGCCGCGAATACGTCCCGCAGCGTTCATGGCGCGGTGAAGTACCTTGAGGTCAGGATTGCGTAACAATTCCTTGAGTAAGGCCAGAACCGAATGGCGGTGGTCTGAATCGTGGCGACACCGATAGAGTGCGTCCCAGTTATCGGCTTCTAGATCGTCGAGTGATTCAGTCGGATTCATGTTTGACCTGCGGCGACCAACGGAAGGTTTTCACGTCACCGCCGTGAACGACGCAAGTGACTCTGGATTGCGAAAGATTCTATTAAGGCCAACGCCCGTCGCCAAACGGCAAAGGCGATTGCGGGTTTGCACCAGAGGGAAATCGACCGAAGCAATTGATCGTTGCCAACTGAAAGTTTCTCCAACGAGGACAGCCGCGACTTTGTGTGAAAACAACGCTGTGCGACCGGAGCCGAGCGTAATTCACGACAAATCCATGAGTTCCCAGTTGAAGTCAGACAACCAAGAATTGTCACCATCACGGTATTTTCGGAACGCGGCAACTATCGAATCAAGTTGGATCGCATCACCGGTAGCACGATAGTGTTTGTCGATGGAACCGACTTGATATTCGAGGACGTATCCCCAAGGCGGTTCGGTTTGTTCGGCGCATTGGATGTAAGTACCAGCGTCGTCGCCGAAAAGTATCGCGAACGCTTCGCCCTCGATCCGCGCAAAGTCGGCATCCGACGGAGATTGAATTATGTCACCAGATTCAAGTTCGAGTTTCAAAGTCGAGCATCCAGCGTAGGTCGTCTAACGGAAGGTTTTTACAACACCGCCATGAACGAATCGAGCGACGTCTGTACTAAGAGAAATTGTACCAATGCCAGCCCGCGTCGCGAAACATGGAAGGTGTGCCCGCAGGGTCTTTGCGAAAAAACTATTCTAGCAGACACGGTCAACCACCATTCGCGACCTTCTCCTGCCAATACGCAATGTTTGTGAGCACTGACGCTACTG
This sequence comes from Novipirellula methanifontis, assembly GCF_052161655.1. GTDB lineage: Bacteria > Planctomycetota > Planctomycetia > Pirellulales > Pirellulaceae > Novipirellula. The sequence goes on along the minus strand of NZ_CP197418.1, from coordinate 1,768,281 downwards.
GGAGGTTGTAACCAGTAAGGCGTTTGCCCGACCAATTGACCCCGATGTGGATTCCTTCGTCGGCGAGTTGCGGTGCCGTATTTTCGAGGAACATTGTCAATTCGGTTTCGTCGATCGTATAGGCCGCGTACTTCGGGTGGTTTTTCTGCACGGTCAGCATGCGAGACCGGCTTGACCAAAACGGAACGACCTCGATATCGCGAACAGGATAGACGAGCAGTCCCGCCTCTGAGGCGAACGTGAACACGCAGCCATCGCGAACAACCTTTTCGTAGAACTTCGCTGCTTGAGATGCCGAGGCTGACATTGGGGAAACCTAGTATCCGCTAACGAAAGTTTTTTACATCACTGCCGTGAACGAAGCGGGTGACATTGCGCAAATGAAATTGTACCAATGCCAACGCCCGTTGCCCAAAAGCGGAGGTGATCGCGAAGCGACTAGCGTAAAAAATTTGTTAGCCGCGGTTGAAGTGTCAATCGTCTTGGGCCCAACGAAAGGTCAAGAAGGCAAAGTAGCCCGCCATGGCGATGCGAAACAGACGGTAGCCGCGATCGGCCCAAGTGCCGTCAACGGTCAAGAGGGCGAGCAACGCAAGCGGAATCGACAAGGCCATCAATCCAGCGAAAACGTATCCGCACCAACGCTGATTGAACCACATGCCAAGTGCAGGCAAGCCGACTAACGCGCCCAATACGTAATAAACAGTAAGCCCCATCGTTGCAGCAGCGGAAATTGCGGCGACTCCGAATAGCACCCAAAGTGCGGACCAGAAAGTGAGTTCGCCACCGGGCGGCTTGAATGTCATAGAAGACCTAAGGCGGCTAAGGGAAGGTTTTTAGGACACCGCCCTTAACGAAGCGGATTACTTTGAGTTAATGAAATTGTACCAAGGCCAACCTCCGTTACCAAAGACCGAAGGTGTGCCCAAGCCCCCGGCGTAAATACAGTGTCGTTGGCCCCGCTGAAGCGGAGTTAGGGTTGGAACCGACCAAACATATCGAAATCATGAACCGTCGCTAGTATCGGAACCGAAGCCGCAAGGGAACCGGAAGACAATGCAGATTGAACCAGTTGCAAGAATCGCACCATCACCAACAACACCGCGATTTCCTTGGCGGTTTCGTGTGTCTTTTTCTCCCAGACCTTGTTTTCCATATACCATCGGAAATCGTCTTGCGTTTGCTCAAGTCCTGTTAGCGTAAATGTCTCCCAGTCAGGGGAGTTCCAATCGCAGAGCCAGTCAACGTCGTCGGGGTCGTCCGTGAGATCGGCGTAGCCGAATGAGTCGAAGTACCAGCGATCGTAGTTTATGTCAAATCCGTTCATTTCATGGTAGGCAGCACGAAGGTCAAACTGCGGCGCACAAGCAGAGAGAAATGTGTTGACGTGTTCAAGTACGCTTGTGGCAGGATTCGTGAAAGCGGAATCGGCAAGTGAGGTGAAGCGATCGGAATTCTCTGACCGCACCAGCGTTTCAAGGTGCGATGCTGCACCGTCGATGTCATTGGCACGCAGATAAGTGTCAACGGATTGCCAGAGGTCAACATTCATAAGCTAGGGTTGCCAACGTAGTTATGTACGACTCGGTGCCGTACTTTATGGGGGCAAGGATCCACACTGGAGACTCGCTTTTGATTCCCCTGATTTTAATCCGTTTTTGTTGGCGAGGTACAGTTCGTTGCTGCAAATCCTTTCGGTTTGTGGAATGGGTTTTCCGTTCCCCGTTGCCCTCCGTGCGAAATTGCAGCCGGCTTGTTTGTGGTAACGACTGCCTTTCCCTGAGCTTTGAGCTGCAACCTCCGAATGCAGCTCACTACTGTGGCGGGTGTTGAGGGAGTTTTAAATACCCGCCGGTGATTTGCACTTGTAACATTTTTAAAAAATTGGCGGTGGAAAATCGCTCACGCTGTTCCCGCGTGAGCCAGCGGAGTGAGTCGCTCCACTGCTCCTCAGGCGGAATCGATAGCGTGACAAATCCTGGTCGCTCCATCGTCGCGGTGATGCCGGTGAAATAGATTGGACGGCCCCCGTTTTGGACCGCGATCGTGACTCGGCTCGATAACAATTCGCCTGTCGAATCTTACTCATGTTTGTAATGCTGAGTCGCGTAGAACGTTGGCGGGGTGCCAGTCACTTTCTCACGAAATGAATGGATCCAAGGCAATTTTGACAGCCGAATGTGCGACAGGCGAATCGTTGCTCTGAATTTATTCGTCTGTCCCACATTCGTCTGTCAGAGAATACTCGTCGCTGCCTACAACTTGCTCATACTCACGTGGTCCACGGCGGGTCGCCGGACACACCTGCTAATTCCCAAAAGGTTATGGAACGATTGCCGACGAAGCTGTTTGCTGCGGCTGAATGAACGCAATCGGCTTGGAAAGCCGAGCGACAATGGCTGACGCCGGTACTCTAGCCCTTCGGAAAGCAACTTATAATCTTAATCCGTCAGCTCTAGGTTTTGATGGTTCGCTGCAGATGCTGTTTTAGGAACGTTTTCAGTTTGCGACTGCGACCGTGTTTCAACTCGGTTAACCGCAACGTCACTTCGGCTTGTTCGGTCTCCGCAGGTTGTACGGCACCTTTGAACCCAAGTGCACTGAGTTGATCCATGTCCACCGCTTCGTGGGGCCCCGCCAATGTGACCTTCAGCGATTCAGGAGTCTTGGTCTCGACTTCCGCCCAATTCTTTTGCTGCCCTTTGGGACGCACGACGACTCGGTCGGGGGCGTCAAACCGCAATGAATTGTCGCCGGCGACATTCTCAAGCAACTTCAAAATCATGTCGGCAAGCTCGATTGGCCACTCCGGCTCCGTATCGGCTGGGAATCCTTTGCCCAACGAGTGCCAACGCCGCCCCAGAACCTTCCACGGATGAACGCCGTCGTTGGTCTCTTGCGAAGTTAGATCTTCTCCTTCGATCTCGCCATTGGTCGCAGCATCCACAGCGGTGGACTTGCTGGCGGTTTTCTTTGCGGTCGCTTTCTTCTTTGTGGCTGTCGTTTTCGTTGGCTTTGGCAACGCCTTACGTTTTACACTGGCGGGCACCTTGTGTCCCAAGACCTCGGCCAAAAACGGGGCGGTGGACGAGACGACGGCGCCTCGTTTCTTGTTCGTACAGGTGGCCGCTAACGCTTCGGGCGTTCCTTCAAAAACGATCTGACCGCCTTCCACACCCGCACCCGGCCCCATGTCGATAATCCAATCGGCACATTTGATCACATCGAGGTTGTGCTCGATCACGACGACGGTGTTCCCCATTTCGACCAATCGCTGCAGTACCCCCAACAACTTTTCAATGTCGTCAAAGTGCAAACCGGTTGTCGGTTCGTCCAAGATATACAGCGTTCGCCCGGTCATCGGGCGTGCGAGTTCCGCCGCCAATTTAACGCGTTGTGCCTCACCGCCAGAGAGTGTCGGCGCCGATTGGCCGAGCGTGACATATTCGAGTCCGACGTCGCAGATTGTCTGCAAAATTCGCGAGATCTTGTCATGTTCGGCAAACAATTCGAGCGCTTCGCCACACTGCATCTCCAACACGTCGGCGATCGACGCACCATGGAATTTGACTTCCAACACATCCGGATGGTAGCGACGTGAATTGCATTCTTCGCAGGGCACCCAGACGTCGGGCAAGAAGTGCATTTCAATCTTCAATTGCCCGCTGCCTTCGCACGTGTCACAGCGACCGCCAGCAACATTGAAGCTAAACGTTCTCGCGCTGAAACGTCGCTCCGCTGCCTCGGGCAGCTCGGCAAAGAGTTGACGAATCAAGTCAAAAACGCCGGTGTAAGTTGCCGGGTTGCTCGTCGGACTGTTGCCCAGCGGCGATTGGTCGACCTGGATCACTTTGTCGATAAAGCGAAGCCCTTCGAGCTTTTCGTAACGCCCTGGACGCATGCGGGCACGATGCAGCCGTCGGGCCAACGCGGGATACAGGACGCCTTCGATCAACGAACTCTTGCCGCTGCCGCTCGGTCCGGTGATCGCTGTTAACACGCCCAATGGAAGCTGCACGTCGACGCCGTTCAGATTATTTTCTCTTGCTCCGGTGACTTTCAATACTTGCACATACGGCGAACCATTGGCACCAAAGGTGGGCCGGCGGTGCTCTGGGATCGCAATCGACTTGGTGCCGTTGATGTAACCGGCGGTGACGGATTGGTCGACCGGCAGCACCTTGGTCGGTTCGCCGCGGGCAACAATGCGTCCACCATAACGACCCGCTCGGGGGCCAAAGTCTGCCAAATAATCGCTACTGGCAATGACGTCGTGGTCGTGCTCGACAACCAGCAGCGTGTTGCCAAGATCACGCAGTCGATGCAGTGCCCCAATCAGCCGTTGGTTGTCGCGTGGATGCAGCCCGATTGTTGGTTCGTCCAGCACATACAGCACGCCACACAGACCGCTGCCCAATTGAGCGGCCAAGCGAATCCGCTGTGCCTCGCCACCCGACAACGTTGCGGCACCGCGATGCAGCGATAAGTAATCGAGCCCCACGTCGAGCAAGAAACTAATTCGCGACGTGATCTCACGCACCAATTCGCCCGCGATTTTGCGTTCTCGCTTGTCCAATTTCCAAGTCGCAATGTGCTCGGCGAGTCGAACCAGCGGCATGTGAACAATATCGGCAATCGTATGTTCGCGCCAACGCACGGCGGCTGCGTCTTCTTGCAAACGTGATCCATCGCACGCGCTACAATCAATCTCGTCAACAAATTGCTCTAACTTGCCACGCAGTCCTGGCGTCAGACGCGCCGCTTCGGCTAGCGCCGGATAAAAACCTTTGAACTGGTAGCGGAACACGACGACATCGTGTTTGGGTGACGTTTTCGTTTTCGCCTCGCGATCGCTTTCACGAACTTCGATCCATCGTTCACCCGAGCCGTGAAACAAGATCCGCCGTTGGCTGATGGTCAGATTGTCAAACGGCACATCGATCGGGATTCGCGTTTGACGAGAAAAGGCACGCATCATCCATTGCGATACCACTTTGTCGACCGAAGGCCAAAGCAGTGACGCTCCCTCGAGCAGCGTTGCGGTGGGTGACGAGATCAACGCTGCTGGATTGGTTCCCGTTTGAGTTCCAAGTCCTTCGCACTGAGGACACCAACCGACCGCAGAGTTGAATGAGAAATGGTGCGGCGTCAAGTTGTTGAACGAACGCCCGCAATCGCCACACACCAAATGTTGGCTATGCGTGACCACTTTCCACAGTTTTTCTTCGACGTCGGCTTCGGCGAACCCGACTTCCAACACGCCGACGCCAAGCGACAATGCTTGCTCGATACTGTCACTGATTCGCGATCGATCCGATTCTTGAACCACGATGCGGTCGACAACCACTTGGACTTCGTGACGCTGCCGCGCGTCGAGCATCGGAGCGTTGTCCAGCGATGTGGTCACTCCATCGATTCGCACACGTTGGTATCCGGTGCTGCGAAGCGATTGCCAAGTGTCTTCGGACGCCGGCCCCGACTGCACTTCGATCGGCGCCATCAACATGGCCCGCGTCCCCTCGGGAAGTGCCATGATCTTGTCGACGATTTGGTCAGGCGTCTGGGTGCCGACGGGAACTTGGCAATCGGGACAATACATCGTCCCAAGTCGCGCCATCAAGATTCGCAGGTAGTCGTAAATCTCGGTTACCGTGCCGACGGTACTTCGCGGCGAATGCCCCAGATTCTTTTGCTCAAGCGCGACCGCAGGCGACAGCCCTTCGATCCGCTCGACTTTGGGTTTTTGCACCTGGCCAATGAATTGGCGTGCGTACGACGAAAGCGATTCGACGTAACGGCGTTGTCCTTCGGCGTAGATCGTGTCCATCGCCAGCGAGCTTTTGCCGCTACCGCTCGGGCCACAGAACACCGTCATCGCGTCGCGCGGTATCTCGACGTCTACCGATTTCAAGTTATGCTCGGTGGCACCTTCGACCAACACGTGCGTGTTCGTGCTGGCCGTCGTCGTGATGATGCTGGACAGAATATTTTCGGTCGGTTTGGCAGCCGTCTTTCGCGGTTTCATGCCCAGCGATTTGGCGATCGCCGCTCCGGTGTAACTGCCCTCGACCTTGGCAACGTCCACGGGACGACCTTCGGCCACGACCAATCCGCCACCGGCGCCCCCTTCGGGCCCCAAGTCGATGACCCAGTCGGCGGTTTTGATCACGTCGGTGTTGTGCTCGACGATCACAATCGTATTGCCGCGGTCGGCCAGGCCGTGAATAACCTTTAGCAGCAGTTCAATATCGGCAAAGTGCAATCCCGTGGTCGGTTCGTCTAGCACATACAGCGTGCGACCGGTTTCCCGTTTGCTGAGTTCACGCGAAAGTTTGATGCGCTGTGCTTCGCCACCCGAAAGCGTCGGCGAGGGTTGACCCAGTTTCAGATATTCCAGTCCAACGTCGACCAGCGTTTGCAGTTTTTCAGCAATCTTGGGGATGTCTTTGAACAACGCCAGCGATTGTGAGATGTCCATTTCCAGTACATCGGCAATCGATTTACCTTTGAACTGAACGGACAACGTTTCGCGGTTGTAACGTCGACCCTGGCAAACAGGGCATGTCACCCAGATGTCGGCCAGGAAGTCCATTTCCAGCTTGTTCGCCCCGTTGCCATCACAGCCCGCACAGCGGCCGCCATCGACATTAAAGCTGAACCGGCTGGAGGTGTAGCCGCGAGTTTTTGCTTCGGGCAATTTCGCATATAGATTGCGAATCTCGTCGAAGACTTTGACGTACGTCGCCGGGTTGCTGCGTGGCGTACGTCCGATCGGCGATTGATCGATCGCGATGGTTTTGTCGAGATGCTCGAGTCCTTCGATCGTATCGTGCTCGCCACTTTCACATTCCGCCCCGTTCAATGCGACTCGCAATGCAGGTTCAACGATCCCGCCGATCAGCGAACTCTTGCCGCTGCCGGACACTCCCGTGACACAGGTGACCGTAGCCAACGGGATCGAGACGTCGATATCCCGCAGGTTGTGAAAGCGAGCCCCCTTGATCGTCAACTGCAATTTCGGATCGATGGGACGCAGTGTTTGCGGAGGCTCGATACGGCGTTTGCCCGACAAAAATTGTCCGGTCACGCTCTTGGCCGTGTTGGAAACGGTTTCCGCGGTTCCGGCTGCAACGACGCGTCCGCCTTTGATACCCGGTCCAGGCCCGAAGTCGACGACCATGTCCGATGCCCGCATGGTGTCTTCGTCGTGCTCGACCACGATCAACGTGTTGCCACGATCGCGGAGCCGAATGAGCGTTTCGATCAGTCGATCGTTGTCACGTGGATGCAGTCCGATCGAAGGCTCGTCCAAGATATAGAGGACGCCGACCAGCCCGCTGCCGATCTGGCCCGCCAAACGAATCCGCTGGGATTCGCCTCCGGAAAGCGTCGGCGCGGTACGGCCGAGCGTCAGGTAGTCGAGTCCAACGCCCAACAGGAACCCCAGCCGAGTGCGGATCTCTTTGAGTGCTTCCGAAGCAATCTTGGCATCGATGTCGCTGAGCTGGATGTCGCTGAAAAATTCGATCAGTTCATCGATCGGCAATTCACAAAGCGTTGGTAGCGACGCTTTGTCTGTACCGGCAGCTGCAATGTACTTTTGGCTGTTGGTGGTCAGCGTGACGGCGCAGGCTTGCGGATTCAGTCGCTGCGAGTGGCAATCGACGCACTCGATTGTGTTCATGTACTTTTCGAACTGACGCTGCTGCATCTTGTTCTTGTTCGTACGGTAGCGAGCGAGCAGTTCCGGAATAAAACCATCGAATGAATCGGAGTACTTTTTGGCTTGGCTGCCGCCTTTCCAAGTGAACTCGAGCGAATCGTCGGTGCCCCACAACCAGACGTGCTTAGCTTGCTCGGGCAAATCGTGCCATTTGCCTTCGAGCATCGTGCCGTCTTTCAGCTCGAGCAGCTCGTCCATCGCCTTGGCGACACCCTGATAGACGTGACGACGGTAGCGCCCCATGTCGCCCCAAGATCCGAGCAGTTCGACAGCTCCCTTGCGAACCGATTTTGTTTCGTCGGGAACCAATTGCTGAGGCACGAACGTGTACAGCCGGCCGAGTCCGTCACAGGCCTCGCACATGCCCTGAGGACTATTGAAACTGAACAGTTGCGGCGTGGGAGGTTTGAAACTCTGGCCACACGATCCACAGGAATAGCGTGACGAGTAGAGCAAGTCATCGGCAGGTTTACCGGCATCGCGATCATTCGCTTCGGACAGCGAAACGACCACACTCGATTCACCGAGTTTCAGTCCGGTTTCGATCGCTTCGGTGATCCGACCGCGATCGCGAGAATCGGGGTCAACGCGGTCGACCACGACTTCGACGTCGTGGCGGTGTTGTCGATCGAGATGCGGCGGATCACTCAGCCGGATCGTCTCGCCGTCGACGCGTGCGAGTGAGAAACCATGTTTACGAAGGTCCTCAAACAGATCGCGGAACTCCCCTTTTTGGCCGCGGATCAACGGCGCCATCACCCACAGTGTCGCTTCGCCGGGCAGGGACAAAATCCGCGAAACGATCGCGTCTCGCGACTGGGCCGTAATTTCACATTGGCACTTTGGGCAATGTCCGGTGCCGACCCGGGCAAACAGTACACGTAGAAAGTCGTAGATTTCGGTGATCGTCCCGACGGTACTTCGCGGATTATTTCCGGTCGATTTCTGGCTGATCGAAATCGATGGACTTAGACCGCCGACAAAATCGACGTCAGGCTTGGGCATTTGGCCCATAAATTGCCGAGCGTAGTTACTGAGACTTTCGACGTACCGCCGTTGCCCCTCGGCATACAGTGTGTCAAATGCTAGCGAAGACTTTCCGCTCCCGGAAACGCCTGAAAAGCAGATCAGCTGGCCTCGCGGCAGGCTGAGGTTTACATCGCGAAGATTATGCTCTCGAGCACCTTTGACTGTGATTTCCTTCGTCGTCATGCTCGTTCAGGTGCCTCTTAGAACAAGGAATTTCCGTGTGAATCGTCAACGCTATGACCATTCTCACGCAAGGGAAAGGGGGTAGTGTATCGGTTTTCACTGCGATTGTCCCGAGCGTATGTTTTTGGGGTCGGGCCCCTGTTTGCCAACGGCCCCTGTTTGCCCGTGGCATCGTTTGCCCACAGCATCGTTTGCTGACGGAGTCCTTGGTTGGCGGCAGCGACTGGTGGGGGCAGGGGGGGCCCATGCACGTGTACCCTCGTGAATGATCCCGTGCTGGGGTAAAACATTGAATCACTAATTGCAAGCGACGGGGATTGAGATCGAAATGGCAAAAGGATTGTTCACTCAGGGGATGTGCATCCTGCTCCGTGAGCCGGTTTCGATCGCCGAACTAGAAGAGCGGCTGAAGTGTTTCGAGCTCGTCGGGCGTCACGAATCGATCGAGGACGACGATGCGCCGGAAACCTTGGTGATGAAATACCGCGAGGATGTGGGAGGCCACTTGCTGGTGACTCCCTCACGCACCACCTGGCCGGATGACATGGGCGACCCCGACGAGTCGCCGGAGCGATTTGTCGCTTGGTCACTGGGCCAGTTTGGGCCGCTCGCCTTTCCAGGATGCCTGCAACGGGCGGCCGAGCAAACTTGGGGCTGGGAAGACGGATCCAGCGCGGTCACAGAACACACCGCCCATATTCGCATCCTGATCAGCTACGTGCTGGGGGTGGAAGAGGCGGGGGGCGAGGACGACGAGGACATTCCGTTGGTGCCCGAAGACTATGACCCAGTGCACGAGATGCAGTTCATCACTCGAGCCGTGACGGAATTGCTGCAATTGCCGCAAGCGGTCTGCTATTTCAATCCCGGGGGCGAGGTGCTGCGGGATGAGACCGGGCTGCGTCAGGGGCTGAACTATGCGTGGAGCCACGAACTGCCGCCCTTGGACATGTGGACGAACGTGCGAATTTTCAAGGCCGACGACGCTTGGACACTGATGGATACGGTCGGCAACGGCCAATTGGATCTGCCGGATCTGGAAGCGGTTTATCAAGCGGATAAGTTCGAACCGGCCGACATCGAGCGATTTTTGCGAAACGCTTCGCTCTACATGTTGACGTCCGACGAAGAAGTCGAGGACGGTGATACTGCCGATGGCCCCGGCGATTTAACGTGGAAGGCGCTTGAGTGCGAAGAGGCTTTGTCGGATCCGCCGCGGCCGACGATTCGCTGGATCCCACAAGACGGCGCCGAGCCGCCAGAAGAGTTTTTGGATCGTGGCGAGGCCGAAGACGAGTTTGACGAAGATGAACTCGATGAAGATTTCCTCGAAGATGACGACGACGATCTCTAGCTGACATCCTCAACTTCCCGTAGCGAAACTCGCCAAGAGTTTCGGGCAGCGTGGACCGACTGTGAATCTGTCTAGAGATGATGGAAGATAGTCGCCTTTTGCTCCGCAAAAGTTGCGTTGATTGAGCGTACTTTCGCAGAGCGAAAGACGACTTTCGTTAATTCACAGCTTTGGGCAGCATGGCATCCATCGAAAAACATCGCTCGAACGAGCGTGAGTCGATGCGAACCCTGCATGGCGGAATCATTCTCCTTATAATGCGATCGCTCCGTTTGATTGCCCCGTCTAATTGCCCCGTCGATTCTGATCCGCAAGGAGGACCATCGTTATGCCGCTCTTGATTCAAGGCACGGCGATCGTGATCCGCAACGATGCACTGGATCGCCACTTGCCAGGCGGGGCTGCGGACTTTGTCTCCATCGCACCCAACGCGATGAGCTTCAGCGACGACCATCTTTCGCAAGCAAGTTTTATGTCGCCGTTGGACGCCCAACGCTTTGCCGAACAACTTGAATTGTATGGACTCCAGCGATCGGCTGATGTGGTTGATTTTGTGATGGTCCATTCGCACGATCAAACGACGGAACCCGAGAGTGACTGGCTCGTCTTGTTCGAATACGAAGGCGGCTTGATTGCCACGATGCAGGGTAGCGAGAGTCGGAAAATCGTCGCGCCGCAATCGTGGACACCGGGTGAGCAGCCCGCTCTTCAGCATCTGTCGGACGAGGAAGTGAAATCGAAATTAGAGTTTGTTCGTCGCGACGGCAAAATTGATGTGTACCGCGACAAGCGGACTGGCAAACTGCTCTATCACACGCGGCTTAATGAAACCAACGAAGAGATTTATGAGCAAGCGGTTGCCGTAGTTTGGCAATACAATCGCAATCCAGGCGATCCGCCAGTGGAAACGAGCGAGCAGGAAAAACTGCGACAAGCGATCGGCCAACTGCAGCAATTAGTTGCGAACACCCCTGCCGCATGGGGAGCCCACTTGATGTTGGGAAAGGCTTGGTTTGCGGCGGACGAGATCCGGCGTGCTCGCGATTGTTTGCAGCGTGCAGTTGAACTCGAACCCGATAATACAATGGTGCTCAAAGAACTCGCGGGCATCTGTTTAGAGCAAGGGGATTCCGCGGAAGCTTGTCGCGTGGGCGAACATGCGGTGGCGGTTTCACCCGACGATCCCGAATTGCTCGGCAACTTGGCAGTCGCCTATTTGATTGACGGGCAAACGTCCAAAGCAGAAAAGACAATCTCGCACGCGAAGCGGATCATGCCCGAGGACGCGGTCAATCAACACATCGGCAATCTTGTCATCGACGTGATTCAAGGCAAACGGGAATCGCCTCGGTCGCTCGAGGAGATGATGAGTCCGGCAAAGCCAGCATCATGGTACGACCGAGCTCGCCGATGGCTCGGACGATCCGAGTAGATTGTTGCCGTAAACGGATTTTACGAGGGCTAGAAACGCTGGGCCCGTAGCTAAAGCCTTAGGCGGCTTTCAATTCGTTTTGAATCTGGCTTGAAACGCGGGCTGGAAGAGTGGCGCTCTCGCGACGGATTCCATCGCTGCCGTAATAGATGATCGTGTTCTTGGTGAAATCGCAAATCGCGGTCAATTTAACGCTACGAGGGCCATGCAAGCAAAAGTACATGCCACACGGTTTCCCGCCTCGAATCACTTCCCGCTGGGTCATCGGGAATTGCTTTGACTCAAGATGCCCGAGTTCGCAAAGCCGGCGTTCGACGTTAGCACAAAGTGTTTGATAGTCGACGCGATTAGGCGTGATGCAGATCATGAGTTAGGTAGCTCGGGGGGAACGCCCAGTGTTTCACACGGCCTCGCAATCGGGTGTTAGCACCGCGAGGCAGGGTTCCGTATCGGCGCAGAGTCTGCTCGGAAATTAGCGATCCGGGCCCAAGTTTGGCTCCAAATTCCGCATTCACTGGTAAAAGATATCGATTGTGTCGGTCCCGTTCCGAATGACACATTTCAATAAAAATAGTGATGCGACCGCAGTCAGTTGCTATCCGGTTGAGTGATACGACCGAAAATATCTCGCAAGATTACCTGCTCTAACGAGGCGTCACGACCGAGGGGGATCCAGCCGAGCGTCTGCGGAGTGTCATCGATGCGATTTTGTTCACGTATCAACGTGCCATCGTGTCGTTTGTTCGAGGCGGATTCGGTGGCGTATTGAGTCCGATCGGTGTCCTCGAGATCCTTCTGGACGACGACCTCGATCATGTAGCCGGCGCCTTGCGGACGTACGGTCACGATCGCGCGGCGACGAATCGATTGCAGCGTCGATTGCAAACGTTCAAACCCAGGCGTACTGTCCTTTTTCCAAGGCTCCATCAGCGATGCGCCAACTTGATAGGTGGTTTCAAGCCGACCATCCAAGACGATCCCGTCAGAGTTTTGTACCGGTTGTTCGCGAGCAATGCGAAAGTAATCATCCATCGCATCAACGACTTGCGACCAAACGAATGCATCCGGAGCCGGAGGCAATTCCAACGGGTTCGGAACAAACGTTTCGGGAACGTTCGTGGTCAGTCGGTGGGCAAGTTGGCCGCAACCAGCTAGCAGCAGCGGAGCAAGCGAAACGCACAAGGCGTAGAGTGCAATTCGCTTGATCATGGTTGCGGTCTCAGGATGCGTAAACGTGATTCGTAAACGGGGACGCTTGGATCAAGCCAAGTCTTGTTGATGAGAGGTGTACGAGCAGCTACCCGAGACATACTGAGGATGGGCAGCCTGCCTCGTTGGGTCGAGGATTGTTGAGTTTAGAATCAATTCGGATTGGTGGCGGAATCATTCGGACGCCATGCAATGCTCGTCGGCAACGGTTTCGCTCCATCGACGTCCTCAGGGAACAGACTCCAAACCTGCACTCGTTTTTGCATATCCTTCATCACGTTCTTTTGTGAATCGGTGATCTTCTGCTCGCGAATTTTGGCACGAATTTCGTCCTGCACTCCACTCAGCGGATTGAACCCAGCTTCTCGACGATCCAGTACACGCAAGATGTGGTAACCGGTTTCGTCGGTAATGATCTCGCTCATCGCATTCAGCGGTAGTGAGAAGATCTGTTGGTCCAGCACATCCGAAGCAAGTGATCCTTTGGCGGTCCAATCATGCAGTCCTCCAGAGCTGGCAAACGGCTCTTGGCTTTTGGATCGAGCGACGGCTTGAAGATTCCCACCAAAGTAGGCTTCGCGTCCCATGTCAGAAATCGCCGTCATCGCTTCTTCGCGTGAAGCAAAGTTGCTGAACAACACGGTCAATTGTTCCCACGTCGCCTCGGCAGGGTGACGGTAGTCGTCTAGATGTTCGTTGTAGTATTGATTGATGTCGGCGATCGAGACGTTGGGATCCTTCTCGACTTTGCTGCGAATATAGAGGTGACCGAGCATGGCGTCGGTAAAGTCACGTTGCCGGGCCGCCAGCGAGCTTCCCTTTTCACGAAGCAACGCATCGAGCTCGCCGATATCGGTGACCTTGTATTGCTTTTTCAGCTGAGGCAATTCCGACTCAAAAAACATTTGCCGTGCACGTGCGGCCAATGTTGCATCGGCTTCGGCGCGTTTATCGGCGGTTTGCGTTCCCACTTGGTCTAGCAGGAAACTCTCTCGCATCATCTTGTTTTGGATCGCCTGAGTCAGCATGCCTCGCGTTAGATTGATGCGGGCAAACCGTAGCTGGTCCTCGGGAACCTTTTGGTTCGATTTCGCCAGCACTTCGTTGATACGGGCTTCGACCTTGGGAGCGACTTCACCGTAATAGATGGGGCTTTGCCCCACTACAGCGATGATGGCAGCCGGATCATCGGGAAGCACGACGTTCTGTGCCGCGTCGACCTCGTCCCGAGTGGGGATTTGGGCATGACATTTGGACCAATCGCAGGTCAATGCGATCAGCACCACGATAACGCCGATGAGCCGGTGGGGGGCGAGCGGTTGCATTCCTTGCTCTACGCTGAATAAGTGTGGGGCCGAGACAATCCTATGGCTTGTAGCCCAGCGATTCAGTCCAGTGCAAGATCAGAACCGATCGCCCCCAAGAAAATGTCTTGGCCAATCTGCTGCTCTAAACCAGGTCGCACTAAACCAGGTCGCACTAAACCAGGTCGCACTAAACTAGGTCGCTCTAAACCAGGTCGCCGGGGATTCGCTCGCCGCGATCAAGCACCTTGGGCATCGGATGATTGATTTCACCAGGACGCAAGTGAGTTTTATCGGTCAATAGCCGCATGCTCTGGGAATGGTAAAGATTTGGAATCGTCGTTTCGCCACGACGCAGCCGGTACAGGATGCAGCCCTTGCGGCGAACGAAATACATCCCATACACCTCGGCGACAAACAATTCTCGCTCCATTCCCACGCCGACCGTTTCGACCGAGTCCCCAATGTCGATACCGTCCGATTGGACGGCTAGCCACATGCAGGGGCGAAGCCGAAAGCGGACGGATCCGTATTGATAGTGGTAATAGGTGCCGTCAAATCGGTCTCGGCGAAAGACGCGTTCGCTGGGAATGCGGCGGGTTACGATCGCCACATCGTTGGGGTGAATGAAATTTTGCCCATTTTCAGGCCAACGCGGAAAACAGCCGTAAACAGGGGCACTAGGCTCGAGCATGATCAATCCGAATTTGGGGGACTCAATCCAAACCGATTGTAGAACAGTGGCCATCTTCGTCCAACTGCTTTTGCTAGCAGCAATCGCTTATGACAATTGCGATTAGTGTGAGTGGGGCGCAATGGTCCGCATCCACTTTTTCACTTGCTGTTTGAACGGCATGTATCTCGCTAATTGTTGCGTTTGATACTGCAGCCGATGCCACGCATGGTACGGGGTGGAATGCGAAGTGACCCCGTAAATCACTTTACCTTGCGTGTCCGTTTGTTTGCGTTTGTACGACGGTTCGCCGTACCCCATGTCGATGGTGCAAATTCCGTGTTGGGTCGCATTGTGCACGATGCTTTTGAATAACGCGGTGCCAGGCGAGTAGATCGCAAAGCGAGGATCGTAGACGGGGAACCAGTAATGCAGCAGGTCGCCTTCGCGCATTCCATAATGGGCGGCCACCAGATGCTCGCCCGCTCGCAAGACCGACAACATCCCATAGACACCTTGGCGTGGTTTTTCGAACAGATGACGGAGCATCTTGTGGGTCCACTCCGGGGCGAATACATCGATTGGTTTGGTGCGGAGGTATTGTTCTCGTTTCAGCTGGATCGTTTGGTCGAGCAGGACTGCGTCGCGGCAATCGATCTCGAGCGAGATTTCCCCCAGTTCACGAGCCATTTTTCGCGTCTTTTGCTGCTGCTTCTTCAGCGTCGTGTGTGTTTGTTCCAAGCGGCGGAGCGTTCCCTTTGAGTCATCGCCAAGTTTCAATGAGAAAGCGTCAATCGTTTCAAAACAATCTTGGTCCGCCAATCCTGCGGAGGATCCGACCAGCGAGTGGAAATGAAACGCCTTCAAATCCAGTTTCTTTAATAACCATCGCCAATCAATCGCATAACTATTAGCTGAGATGATATTGTGAGCATCGTTGAAACATCGGCCGACGGGCCAAGCAATGCCGCGTATTCGGTGATAGGCCCATAAGCCGACTAATTCGTCGCCGCGGCGAATCCGGGCGACCTCAACGTCGCCCCCCCGCGCCGTATCAGCCGCTGCGATGTAGGCGGGCGAGAAAAAAGGACTGGCGAACTCGGGCTGCAATTGACGTAAACGCTCCCACCCTTGCAAATCCGCTTCGCTCAGATGCGAAAAGGGGACGCAATCAACAGTCAGTTCTATCGAGGAAGTGGCGTTAAAAGACGGACGCATCAAGGGGGCGCTTGCATCAGTTTCAATAGACGGGGATTCACAGTGTCGATGATCATCAAGGGGCAAGGGGAAGCTTGGAAACGTAGCAGGATTCGTGCCAGAGACAGGATTCGTGGCGGAGGATTCAGCGGACGACGACACAACAATCGTTTGATATACGGCGGTTCAACCGCGACGCTCCTAACGAGACGATGGCGACACAAAAGAGGGCGTTTACAGGGAAACGCGGTCGCTATGAGAAATCTAGTCTAGTTGCGGACCTTGCAGCGTCAATCAATCACCGACCCCCAATGCCATCGACTTTGACAGGGGGACGCCGCAATCCGTCCGGTTGTAACGAGTAAGCAGGTAGGCAGGAATCATTGGGTGAAATCCTGTTAGCCGTTTGGGCGAACGCTGTGAAGCATTTCTGGTAGCTACCTTCGCCAGAAGGTGGTGATTGGTATTGGCCGGCAACCATCCACGCTCTGGCGAGCGTAGCTACGGAATGCAAATGCCGTAATTTGCCGCCTCTAAATGCTTCACAGCGTTGCGTTTGGGCGCTAGCCCCGGTCGAATGCCGGAACCGTGGCTAGCGCCAAAACGGCCAATTTACTGAAAGACTCCTGCCTAACTGCTTAGAACGTGCGAATTAGATTGGGCGGCTAGCACAGCACCGCTGCAAACCATGCAAATCCGGTTACGCCGCGTCGTTGAACAGGCGGCCGCCGCCACGTTCTCGTTCTTCCCCATCACTCGATCTACGATAGGTTCGGGGGGTATCCATTCCAGCGAGCAATCTCAGGATCTCCTGTGAATGGCTGGACAAATGGTACTGGCATACAAAGAGCGACACGGCGGATTGGTGAGCCTCCGTGATGATGTGGGCAACCGATTGGCTGCGATCAGCCAGGTTGCTCTCGCCCGACCTCCGTAGCTTTTCGATCAGCGTTGTGCCGGATGCTGGAGCCTGAGTGTCCGACAGCAGTTGCTCTCGCTTTTCCACCATGTTCTCGAGACGTCCGACCGCTTCGAGCAATTCCAAGCCGGTCTCTGCGACCTCGCTGGCCATAGCCGCTTTGGTTTGAATGCGAGAATTGGCAACCAACTGCTGAACCGTCGTGGCCACGATTTCGAGTTCGTCGACGTATTCCGCGACACGGTTTGTCCACGTTTCGTTTGTTTGCATAATGCTACGCGCTGCGGCTCATTTGAAATAATTGGTACATCGGATCGGCAATCGAGCTAGCCGAGGCGTCGGTTAGGTCTTCCACGATCAATTGATCCATCTGCTGCTGGAACACTTCCTCGGTCCGGCCGCCATGCATGTAGGCTGGCTTACCGACCGTTTTTCGCATCGAATCGAGCATGCTGCCGAACAGCGTTTGACCGACAAAATCGGTGAACGCTTCCTGCGTCTCATCGACGGGTTTTTCGGGCTGATTGGAATTCGTGAGTTGGTCAAACGGCGAAGACTTTGAAGCCAAGGGGGAGGACGATGGAAAGTTCATAAGATCACGCGAGTTCCGAAGGGGCGTTTTATTGAAAGGCGACTTCGTCGTTTATTGAAAGACAACTTCGCCATACAAGTCACCTTTGGCCTTGAGCGTTTTGATGATCGCGATCAAGTCCGAGGTCGGTACATCCAGTGCATTGAGCGCATCGGCCAAATTTTTCAGTTTTGCCGTATCACGCTCATCGATCTTGTCATCGACTCCGACCAATCCGCCCACACCGCCTGCTTCGATTCGCAAGTTGCGGTGGGTGACCAACACGGGAGCGACCTCGACATCCTTGCCGATCACCACGATCCCTTCGCGTTCGTTGATCACGACACGTGCCGAATGGCTGGCGATTTGGATCGGAAGATTCAGTAGCAACGAGATGAATTTGATCGGGTTTTCTTGATACAGTTCGGGGATGCGAACCTGCACATGCAATTGGTCAATCGCTTGGGCGCGAGGACGACTGCTGCGTGACCCTCCACTACCTGAGCGACCGGAATCGCCTAGCGTCAGTGCCGATAAACTGTTGACTTCGTCTTCGATCCGCTGTGTGTTGTCAAAACTGGCAAAGTCGCGTTCCAAGATCAGCGTGATCATGCCATCCTTTTGAAACGACGCAGGGACGGTCGCTTCCATTTTGGCGCCACCTTGAACCGTACCGGTGGTCGCGGGACCATCGATACTGACCTTCACACGGCCTTGGGCCACCGCATAAACCGTCGGGTTATCGGCGCGTGGCCCTAACATCGGCGTTAGCATTAGGTAGCCACCTTCGAGACTCTTGGCATTGATGGCGTTGACCGTGACATCGATTTGGTCGCCTGTGTGCGATCCGACTGCGGGAATTCGTGCGGTGACAAAAACCATCGCGACGTTTTTGGCATCGGCAACATCTTTCAAATCGAGCTGCCCAAGCGAATCGACTGCCATCGACCCGCCCATCAATTGCATCATCCGCGATAGCGCACGCGCAGTGGGCGCGGCGTCATTGTCGCCGGTCCCACGTAGGCCCACGACCAACCCCAGGCCTTGCAAAGTGTTGATCTCTTGCCCCTTCAGTCGGCACATATCGCCAAGCCGAAGCGTTGCAGCATCCGCTGGCAGCACCGCGACGCAGAGTGCCATCATGATTGCGATGCGAGAGAGGATTTTCATTGGGAGCCTAGTACGTTTGAATTCATTGCGAGTACGAGCCAGTGCAGTATTTAAAGCGAATGCAGTCACTAAAACGGTTGGACGCGATCAAACCAACGACTGAACCAACCTCGTTTGTACCCGTCCCGCAAATGTCCCTGATCTTCCTTGCGTATTTCAAGATCAATCAGGTCGCGGCTAAGGATCACGTTGTCCGGGGCGATGTCTTGAGCCCGGCAGATTCCGGATAACGAAGTTTCCCAAAGGTTATCGTTGATGCGAATCGTCTTGCGAGCTTCGACAACCAAGTTTCCATTGGGGCGAATGTCTACGACGGTCGCGGCGAGGTTGAACGTCATTGCCTCGCGTGATTGCAGGGACGCTTGGCTGCGAAATTGGGCTTGGGATTCGGTTGCAACCGTTGGGTCTCCGTTGGCCTGCGGGTCTGGCCGCAAACGAAAGTCGGTTAAGCGGACCCAATCGGTCAGGATCGCTTCGTACAGCGTTTTCTTACGGTTTTCAGCAGCACCGGTCGCTGTCACACTAGTGATCTCATCGACGCGAATCGTGATGATGTCATTCTTTTGAAACGTTCGCAAACGAGGCGCCGGTTGATACGTCCAACTGACGTTGCTCAGTAGTGCCGGTGCCCCGGGCGACGCCGTGTAAGCTGCCTGCGGCGGGGCGGAATAAGGTCCTGGGGCTTGATGCGGCATCGGCAACGGTTGCAGCGATGCATTCGGGGCAGCCATCGCTGGCGGAGGTCCCGGTTGCCGCAACAGCGAACTCTCTTGGGCGTCCGCGATATGGCACAGCAGTCCGAAAACGAGGATCGAAATCCAGCGAGCGAAACCATCAAGGCAGCGAATCATTAAGGATCGAAGAGGCAACGTGTACATCATTGTCTTTTTCAAAAGGACTATCGGGCTTGCGGAGCACGAGTGACGATTTCAACTTCGCCGCTGTTGACAACACGTGCGACCAACCGTTTGCGAGGCTCGAGCGTTTCAATTTCAACGAGCTCGGATTCGGCGCCGTCACCGAGCGATTTGGCGTTGGTAGTCACGCTGATCGCACCATTGATCACCCGTACTTCGACCAAATCGCCACGACGAATCAGCGTCGGTTTGCCAACCTGACTCCGCGGTATCGGCTCGTTATTGCGGAGGTTGCCACGGGTTTCCATACCGACTAATTCGTTTACGTCGATACAGTAGGAATCGTCCCACTCGTCGATGGGAATAGGCCGCTCGGTAAAATCGGCTCGTCCAAGTCGATTGCCTGAACGAATGCTTTTGATCGGCACAATGGCGACTGGATTTTTTTCTAGATTTGCAATCAAGTCGGTTTGGATACTGCCTTCGAGTCCCTGTGAAACGACTCGTAATACGCATTGCCCTGGCTTGACTCCGTTGATGAAGTCGGCGGCCTGAATGCCTCGTGCAAGTTCGAGTTGTTGCATCGCGGGTTGGTGTCGATCGATGCTCAATTTGTACCGTTCGAGCAGTGCCGCGTCGTTCCGCAATATCGCGAGTTCGATCCACTTGATTAAGCGGTCGGCAAACTGCGGATCGAGATTGGCTCGCTGTGGGGCGGGATCGATCCGATTGGCGACATGTTGTCCATCGGCCTGTTGCACTGCGCCGGCATGTTGGTTGTAGTTCGCCTGTTGAATCGCAGCCCCACTGATCGGTGCGACTGAGGCCGCTGGCTTTGCCACAGCAACGTATGTCACCTCGGCCGTGTCGGGGCCGATCCAGTAGAGTCGACGCGGAGTCGCCTCGGCATTCAAGATCACTTCGGTCAATCGCTGGCGATCCACTCGCATCGCTTTGCCGCTGACGGGAACCAGCCCCACGGCGGATCGGCTCATCCGAGGCCAACCAGGGATGTTGGGATCCAGTGGCACCACAACATCCCCAAGACGCACGATCGGCGAATTCACGACCGATTCGCTCTTCATGCGAAATGTCCAGTTCGTCGCAACGTCAATCGTAGTGCCGGGTGACGAGGCGGGACGGGATTTGCGAACCGGAACGAACGCGCCGGTTTGCGCACACGCGTCCGAAACCCCTGCGACCAAAGCAAGAGACAGCATTGTGATTCGGATGTGTGACACAAATTTCATGTTCAAACTCAAGCTAGCGGAGACTAGAACCGACGAAGGTTCGAGATATTTTGCATGATCTGGTCACCTGCCTGGATCGCTTGGCTATTCAGCTCAAACGCACGCTGGGTGGTGATCAAGTCAATCAGTTCTTGGACGGGTTCGACGTTGGATGCTTCGAGGTTCCCTTGGACGAGTCCCCCGAGTCCTTGTTCGCCCGGATTCCCCGCTTGCTCGGGCCCGGATGCATCGGTCTGCATGAACATATTTTCGCCGACCTTTAGTAATCCATCGGGGTTGATGAATTGCGACATTTGGATTTGCCCGACGTTGGCGAGTTCGACTTGGCCAGGTTGCTGGACCATCACCTCGCCATTGCCATTGATCACCATCGCGGTGGCATCATTGGGAATGGTCACCGGCGGATCAAGTAAACGTCCGGTTTGAGCCGAACCCATCACCAGTTGTCCGTTGGCATTGATGTCGAGGTTTCCGGCTCGAGTGAACATGGTGTCTTGGGTCGATGGATCCACCACTCGCAAAAAGCCACGTCCGCGAATCGCGACATCCAAATCACGCCCGGTTTGTTGCAGCGTTCCTTGACGTTGGTCCGTTTGCGTACTGGTAATTCGCACCCCGAGCCCCACTTGAGTGCCGACGGCGGTCGGATTCTGAGTGGCATCTTTCACTCCGGGATGTACCTCGGTGCGATAGAGCAAGTCTTCGAAATTAGCTCGGTCTTTTTTGAATCCAGTTGTATTGATGTTCGCCAAATTATTCGCGATTACATCCAACTTGGTTTCCATCGCCCCCATGCCGGTGGCGGCGGTATACAGCGATTGAACGCTCATTAGGAACTCCGTTTAAAAGATGATGTGGGGATCAACACGCCTCACCAGAAGCGTTTTTGCCAGGTGGACTTTTTTGGTTTTGGTTTACGGCTGCAGGACGCGACTAATCAGCGACCCTAGCACGTTGTCTTGGTTTTTGATCATTTGCACGTTCGCCTCGTACATTCGACCGGTTTCAATCAGTTCCATCATCGCCATCGTCGGCTTGACCGAAGATTGTTCGAGTTGCCCGGCGACGACGCGTCGGTCGGTTCCGGGGACAAGATCGATGTCGGCGAGCGGTTTAAACAGGTTGCCACCAACGTGTGTCAAATCGCCCTGACTTCGCGGTTTTGCCAGCATGATTTCATAACGATTTTGGCCTTGCTGAATGCGACCTTCGGGCCCCACTTGGAAGGGCTGTGTCGGGTCGAGTTGAATGTTTTTTCCGTCGCTGCCGATGACCTTATCCCCAGTCGGATTGATCATCCGTCCTTGGTTGTCGAACAAGAAATCGCCCGCCCGAGTCATCAAACGTTCGTCTCCACGCTCGACCACGAAAAAGGATTCGTCATCGTTGATGGCAAAGTCCGTTTCACCCCCGGTCTTCTTCATCGGGCCTTGGTCAAATTGAGTTCTTGAACGCTGGATCGTCACGCCGCCGCCAATATCGTCCGCACCGCCGAGTCCCGGCGAAACTTCGCCCTCTTCGATCATTTCCGCAAAGCGAGCTTGCAGGATCGTTTGCTGCGGTTTGTAGCCGGGCGTTTGCACGTTCGCCAAGTTGTTACTGAGCACCTCAAGCCGATGGCTTTGCGCATTCGCGCCAGCCGCAGACAAATAGACACCGTAGGGCATACGTCACCAAACCTTCCATACATTCGAGAACATCCCCTTTGCGATAACACTTGGCGAATCCGCGATGCAAGCCCAACCGTTCGGTGTGGTGCAAAACTTGAGCGAAACTGGCAAAGAAAGGCGAATAATGTTGCCCAGTGGGTTCCGTAGGGCAGGATCGCTCGATGGGGGCTCGTCGATTTTTGACAACGTGCGTAGACTTAAATGATCGGTTTGAAGTCCATTTCTTTCCTCGCCCCGCCATTGCCAGAGCCTCATGTCGCCGAGCGAACACGATATTTACGAAGAACACGTCCTCGATCACTACGAAGATCCGTACCATCGCGGCCTGCTAGATCACGCAACCCACTCTGACGAGGGGAATAATCCTCTGTGTGGTGATGTGATCCATATCGACTTGAAGTTGTCTGACGACGGCAAGGTCCAAGAGGCCTGGTTCGATGGCGATGGGTGTGTGATTAGCCAAGCCTCCGCCTCGATGTTGGTCGAGCAGATGGAAGGCAAAACTCTCGAAGAACTCAAAAATTTCTCCGCCGACGAAATGCTGGCATTGTTCGGTCCCAAGCTGACTCCGAATCGTCAAAAATGCTGTCTACTCTCTTGGCGAGTACTACAGAGCGCAGTGCATTCGCCCGTCGATGCGGATGCGGATACCGACGATAATGAGGGGCCGCATTTTGGTGGCCCGAGCTTAAGCGAAGAATCTTGATGAACATGCCAATTGAAACTCCACCGCGGGCCGCGTTTGATGTCCTGAAGTACCGCGCCGATTTTCCGATCCTGGAACGCATTGTCGCAGACGGAAAACCTTTGGCCTTTCTCGACAATGCCGCCAGCAGCCAGCGCCCCCAGGCGGTGATCGATGCGATGTCGGATTGCTACCAGCGTTATTACGCCAACGTGCATCGTGGCATCCACACGCTCAGCGAAGAGTCGACCGACTACTACGAGCAGGCCCGACGTGGCGTTGCACAGTTCATTGGCGCTACCGAATCACACGAGGTGATCTTTACCAGTGGTACAACGGCGGCGATCAACACCGTCGCACGTGCTTGGGGCGATGCGAATGTAAAGGCGGACGATACGATTTTGTTAACGATCGCCGAGCATCACGCGAACATCGTTCCCTGGCACCAGTTGGCCGAGCGAACCGGATGCAAAATCGAGTTTCTGCCACTGGACGAAAATATTACGATCACCGACGAAGTCGTCGCGGATTATCTGCAGCGACTGCGACCAAAGATGTTTGCCTTCACCGCATCAAGCAACACACTCGGAGTTGAGTTTCCGGTACAGCGCTGGACATCGATGGCTCACGACCATGGCAGTCGTGTGTTGGTCGACGCGGCCCAAGCGGCTCCGCACCAACCGTTAGACGTGCAAGCGTTGGATGTCGATTTTTTGGCGTTCAGTGGCCACAAGACTTGCGGGCCTACCGGAATCGGCGTGTTGTATGGCAAATCCGAATTGCTCGACGCGATGCCACCGTTTTTGAGTGGTGGCGGGATGATCAACCAGGTCACGACCGACGGATTTACGTGCGCGGCACTTCCCGACAAATTCGAGGCGGGAACACCGCCGATTGTTGAAGCGATCGGGCTGCATGCCGCCACCGAGTATTTGACTTCGGTCGGTCTCGATGCGATTCACGCTTATGAAAAAGAGTTGGGCAGTTACGCCGACCGCGGTCTTCGCGAGATCGAAGGGGTGCGGATCATCGGTCCCGAGCCTGATTTGAAAGCGGGGATTGTCAGTTTTGTGATCAACGGCGTTCACGCGCACGACATGTCACAAACGCTCGATTCGTATGGAATTGCAGTGCGAGCAGGACATCACTGCACGATGCCGCTGCACAAATCGCTCGGCTTGTCCGCCTCCACACGCGCCAGTTTCTACTTCTACAATACGTTCGATGAAGCGGATCGATTGATCGCCGCGGTAGCAGAAATTCGCAAGCGTTTTGCTCCCAGCGGCCGCAAACGCCGTCCACGCAACGCCTAAGAACCGACACGAGAGTTTCACCTCCCCAAAACTTTGCTTCAGGAGGGAGGGGCGGACGGAGGTTTTCCCGTCCTCCGCGACGCGTAAAAGAGCGTCTGGCTTCACCAGTCTCGCGGGCGGCCTGTTGTGCGAGATTGTTGATCGTTCGACAATTCTGAGCCACTTCCTTTACTCAAGGCAGACACGAAAGTGATACCTCGGACAGCATTGGCATCTTTCGCCATCATCGCCGCTCTGACCTCAACAGCGATCTGCCAGGATCACTGGCCGGAGCATCGCGGGCCTCAGCGAAACTATCATCTGACCTCGCAGACTGAGTACCCGAAAACTTGGAGTGTGGCCACAGGCAAAAACATTCGCTGGAGAATGCCGCTGCCGGAAACGGGCCACAGCGGCATCGCCGTCTGGGGCGACAAGCTGTTTCTGACCTGCTTCCGAAAATTCACTGAGCAAGACATCAGTCCAAAAGGGACATGGGTTTCGGAGACGCTAGGTTATTGTCTGGATGCGGAAACCGGCAAGATTCTGTGGAGCTGTGATCTGCCGGGCCGGCGGCCGAACCAAGTCAATGGCACGTTCACCGATTCGACGACGCCAACCCCGGTGACCGATGGCCATCATGTCTGGTTCGTTAACGCGGGTGGCTTCATGGCCTGTCATACGCTGGACGGCCAGAGAGTGTGGGCAAAGGAATTCGAAGTCCGCACCAAACACTCGGCAAAACAGTTTCAGCCGTTTCTGCACGGTGGCAACCTGTACTACGCAATGATGCGTGACGCGAGCGATCCACAGCGCCGCCCGCAAACGGCCACCGATTATGACAAGAACAGCAAGACCGGGTGGCCATGGATGTACGTCCGCTGCTTCGATGCGCTGACTGGTCACCCCACCGCAATCATGTCCGAGGGCATCAGCATTCACAGCAAAGGTGCTCTCGGAACATTGAGTGGCGAGACGGTGTTGCTGCATGCCAAGGGCGGCAGTCATAGTCCTCCGGAAAAGCCATACGGAATTAGTCTGTCTCGGCTGAACACGACACACGACCTGATTTGGGAGCGGCAGGGACTGTCCTTTGAAGGCACAGACTTCATTGACGACAAGCATGCCTACTGCTTTGACAGAAACGACTTCTTCGTGCTGGACCTAGCAACGGGAGAGACGATCAAGCAAATCCGCATCCGCGGTGCCGGTAGTTTCATCGCATTTGATGAAACCAGCGGTCGCTACAAAAAACCAGTGGATGCGACATTCAAAACACCACATTTGCTGACGCACCGCACCAATATCGGGGTTGGCAAGTATTACTTCTTCATGGGCGGCCAACCGGGTATTTTGGGTCGAATCGATATCGAGACTGACGAAGTCAGCTACTTGCAAGTGCCGGTGCAGGTCGTTGTCGAGGACGGCACGAAGAAACTCTCGTGGAGTGAATTCAAGTCAGGCGACACAACAGGATCGGGCTTTGTTGTCGAAGGCGACAAACGTCGCCTGAGTCATGGCTTTGGACACATCTCCGCCGCCACGCCGATTGTCGTGAACAATCACATCTACTTTTCGACCGTGCTCGGGACGGTCTACGTTGTCGACGCGACTGCGGAGCGATTTGACGAAAATGCATTGGTGGCAGTGAACGATCTTGGCATGCCAGGCGAGACATGGACATTGAGTCCTTTCACGGCCGCTGGCGGACATCTGTATCAACGTACCAGCCGAGAGATCATCTGCATCGGTGATGGACGCTGAGACGAGGCGCATGATCCAGTCTTAACTTGGGGGTAGCGGAACTCGTCAAGAGTTTCGAATCGTTCGGCAATTACAATGAAAGTCTTGACGACTTCCGCTACGACCAACCCAAGTCTTAAGTCCTGACAAAGAACTAGACACCAAGGATGCGTCGATACAGCGTCAAATAGGCGTCTGCCATGCGGTCGATGGTAAATCGTTCCGCGATGGCGTCGCGGACGACGCGGCGATCGATCTCGTTGATTCGCTCGATTGCCTTATTTGCTTCGTCAAGGCTGTCGACCAAAAAACCAGTGACGCCATGCTCAATCAGCTCCGGCATCGATCCGCGCCGCGAGGCAATGACGGGGGTGCCGCACGCCATCGCCTCGATCACCGAAAGCCCAAACGGCTCTTCGAAATTAATCAAATGCAAGAGCGCGCGTGCGTCGCCGAGAGCGTTTAGCCGCTGCGTCCCACCGACCGGTCCGTGATACGTTACCGACACGCCGTCATTGGCAGGAAGAACTTCTCGTTCATAGTACTGCTGGTCTTGCACAATGCCGTACATCTGAAGATGCCGCCCACTTTTGCGAGCAGCGGTGATTGCCTCTGCAGCGCCCTTGTCGGGATGGATGCGTCCGAAGAAGAGTAGATCGTCACTGCCGCTGGGATTGAATGGAAAATCGTCGATCGGGATGCCGTGATGAATCGTCGCTGCGTAACGCAGATCGGGATAGCGATCCGCTTCGCTGATGGCGACATAATGAACCACGTCCTGGAATTCCGCATACATCGGCAGGATGCGGTCGGACGAGAATCCGTGGATCGTCGTCACGATCGGCGTGTCGATCAGCCGCGAGAAGGCGTGGGCCGGAAAATCCGCCTGATTGTGAATTAGGTCAAACCGGTCGGCCTGTTCGAAGAGGTGAGCCAAGTGGCGGAATTCCCAGACCTTTGCATCGATTGACGGATCGTCCCCGTACGGAGCCGGCACGACGCCATCAAGTGTTCCCGTCGTAATACTGTCGAGCGTGGCGAATAGCGTCACGTCGACGCCACGCTCGACGAGCGCCTCGGTCAGCATACTGGTGACAAGTTCCCAGGGGCCGTAGGTTCTTGGCGGCGTGCGCCAAGCAATCGGAGCCAACATCGCGATGCGCATTTCAGTGTTTCATCTTTCGGTTGTTTGCGGGAAAAGTAGCGGCATTGAATGTGGGATAGGCTTCCAGAGCGTCAGTTCGGACTTGGCATACTGGGAGCCTATCCCACTGCTAACCGCAGGACGAGACCTTCGTTCGCAGCGAGCTCTGCATTTATTGGGCGAGGCTTTAAGTTCGATTCCATCAACGTCGATGCAAGAACTTCGGCGACACAAGTATCCGGTGGCAGAATCAGTGGCCGCGGGGCGTCGCTGAGGTTCAGCACGATCAGCAAACTCTCGCCGGCATGTCGCCGTTGGTAGGCCAGCACGTCCTCCGCCGCATCGGCGAGCGTGAAGTCGCCGATACTGAGTGCGTCGTGTGATCGCCGCAGCGTGAGCAGAGATCGGTAAAGCGACAGCAGTGAGCGGGGGACGCGATCTTGCGCCGAAACATTGCGTGACCGCCAATCCTCGTTGAGCGGAAGCCACGGCTCGACCGTGCTGAAACCGGCATAGGCCGAAGCATCCCAAGGGATCGGTGTACGTGAACGATCGCGACCGATCCCCAAGCCGGGCTGACGCAGATCCTGCGGGTCACGCACTCGATCCGGCGGAATCGTCACCTCGCCAATGCCGATTTCGTCGCCCTGGTATAGCGTGGGTGTGCCGCGAAGCGTCAGCAGCAGCATGGCTGCAACGCGTGCCTGCGGCTCGCCAATCCGTGCCGCGATTCGCGGCGCATCGTGGCTGCCGATTACCCAGTTGGGCCAACCGAACTCGGGCAATGACGCTTCATAATCGGCAATCATCTGTCTGAGCGAAGCGGCGTCCCAGGAGTTCTCCATCAGCTGGAAATTGAATGGCAGATGCACTTGCAATCGATCCGGTGTGCCGAACCAGCGGGCATGACGGTCGTTCGGTAAACAAATCTCACCAATCAGCACGCGATCGCCGTAGCTATCGGCAAGATCGCGAAACTCGGCTGAGATCGCATGTGCTTCCGGTTGGTCGGTCGAATAGAGTTGGATTAGCTGGTCACGCTGGGTGCGTTGGGGCGTCCAGTGCGGATTGATTGGATTGTTGGGCAGTGCTTCGGCCTTAATGATGTGCCACAGTACGTCGATCCTGAATCCGTCGACGCCGCGGTCCAGCCAGAATCGCAACACCGCCATCATCGCTTCGCGAACCTCGGGCTCGCGCCAGTTCAGATCGGGTTGCGAGCTGAGAAATGCGTGCAGGTAATATTGGCCAGTCGCTGCGTCCCATTCCCAGGACGAGCCACCGAAATCACTGATCCAGTTGTTCGGTGGTCCTCCGTCGGGCGCTGGATCGCGCCAAATGTACCAATTTCGCTTCGGGTTCTCGCGTGACGATCGACTTTCGATGAACCATGGATGTTGGTCGGACGAATGATTGGGAACGAAATCGAGCAGCAACTTCAGCCCGCGGGCGTGGACCGCCGCAAGCAACCGGTCGAACCCGGCAAGATCACCGAATATTGGGTCGATGCCGCAATAGTCAGCGATGTCGTATCCGAAATCCGCCATGGGAGAGGGATAAATCGGTGACAACCAGATCGCATCGATACCGAGACGGGCGAGATAATCCAGCCGCGACTCGATTCCGGCAAGGTCGCCCACGCCATCCGCATCGCTATCCTGAAACGATCGGGGGTAGACCTGATAGATCACCCCGCGCTCCCACCAAGGAGTTTTGCTCTCACTTTGACTTTGAACTTTGCACACCCTATCGACCTCTCTCGGTTCGTTGGAGTTGCCGTGTCAATCCCCGCTGACTTTGAGAGCGAAGTATTCTCCAATGGTCGCTTCGTCCTCCATTGCAATAACATCGCGTATGAAATCCGACAGCGAGACAGAGAAGCTTCACCGCCCCTCGCGGTTCGCTAACATTCCCTTCGATCCGGCTCGGCTACCGTTCTTTTACGGCACGGTGGTGTTAGTGTGTGGCACGTTGGGGGTATTGGCCAGTGCCCCTGGGCAAACCGTAGGCGTGGCAGTGTTTACGGACTATCTGATTGACGCTCACCAGTTGTCACGCAATTGGCTCAGCTTTGCATACTTTGCCGGCACGATTGGCAGTGCGATTCTGATCACCCGCGCCGGCCATTGGTACGACCGATTCGGCGGCCGATGGGTGTCCGCTGTTTCTGCCGCCATGCTGGCAATCGTATTGATGGGGATGAGTTTTTCGGATGCCATCGCCGAGTACGCCTCGTCGATTTTACCAGAAAGTTACCGCCATCACGTCTCGTTTGTGGTCTTAACGCTTGGCTTTTTCGCGATGCGTTTCTTTGGCCAGGGGATGTTGACCTTGTCGTCGCGAAACATGGTACTGGAGTGGTTTGAGCAGAGACGTGGAATGGCGATGGCATTCATCGGGATATCCATCGCCTTTGGTTTTTCAATGACTCCGCCCTTTTTCGAATGGCTGATCCAGAAAGGAGGCTGGTCGTGGGCTTGGCAGACGATTGCCGTGATCGTTGCTGTCTTTTCGCTGGTTGCGTTTTGTTTCGGTCGATCGAGACCGGAAGACCACGGCTTGTTGCCGGACGGCCCCTTTGCAAAGGAAAATCGGAAAACGCATGCCGAAACCCTGAGCGGCCGACAGTTCACACTTTCCGAAGCTCGACGAACTTACAGTTTCTGGGTATTCACGTTCAGCGTCGTTCTATCCGGCTTAGTACTGACGGCCTTCTCTTTTCATGTCGTGTCCATTTTTGCCGATGCCGGCATGCAGCGGAGTCAAGCCGTTGCCATTTTCGTGCCCGCGGCCTGCGTCAGCGTTGTCGTCGAATTGGCTGCCAGTTGGCTAAGCGACTTCGTCAAGTTGAAGTATCTGGCGATGGTTCAGCTCGTTGGGATCATGATGCTTTCGCTGAGTCTGTCGTTCTTGGGAGCGAGGACGTCCGTTATTTTTGTCGTGTTGGGGATGGGGCTGATGCAAGGAATGTTCGGAATCATTTCTTCAGTGACTTGGCCGCGTTTTTACGGTCGAACGCATCTCGGCGCGATCTCAGGATTCTCGACCTCGATCGTGGTTGCCGGAACAGCGGTCGGACCGTATCTGTTCAGTGTTGCGCATGCTCAGTTTGGAACCTATCAGCCGGCGACCTTGTTGTGTGCCATCGTCGCACTCCTATTGTTTGCCGCGTCACCCCGCGCTGATCGCCCGCAATAGATTGCCAGACACAGCGACATCGCTTGGAGAAACCCAAGCGACGAGTTTAGTTTGATTTCACGTCGATAACGATGCGGCCTTTGATTTGGCCATTCAATATTTCGGCAGCCAGTGTTGGCACGTCCGCCAGGGTCGCCGGACGTATCATGGCGTCCAGTTTGTCCAACGGCAGATCGGTCGAGATGCGTTGCCATGCTCTTTGGCGATTCTCAAACGGCTGCATCACGCTGTCGATTCCCAGCAGGTTGACTCCGCGAAGCAGGAAGGGGATCACGCTTGCTGGCAGCGATGCGCCGCCAGCAAGTCCAACTGCAGCCACCGACGCTCCGTATTTCAATTGGCCGAGCACCCTCGCGAGCATTTCGCCGCCGACGGCATCGACACATCCCGCCCATACTTCCGCTTCGAGCGGCTTCTTTGACGCTGTGTCAATCTCGTTGCGAGCGACAATTCGATTCGCACCGAGAGACTTCAAGTAATCTGCGGTCTCCGGCCGGCCGGTTACGGCGGCAACTTCGTAACCGAGATTGCTCAGTATCGCGGTCGCGATTGAACCGACCCCACCAGCTGCTCCGGTGACGAGCACTTCGCCTTGATCTGGTTTCAGACCATGGTCTTCCAAAGCAACGACTGCGAGGATCGCGGCAAACCCGGCCGTTCCAATCGCCATTGCCTGCTTGGTCGTCAGAGCCTCTGGCAGCGGCACGAGCCAATCTGCATTGACGCGAGCTTTTTGTGAATAGCCGCCCCAGTGCGTTTCACCGACACGCCAACCTGTCAACACAACTTTGTCACCGGGTTTGTAGCGAGAATCCTCAGACGACTCGACCGTTCCTGCAAAGTCGATTCCCGGCACATGAGGGTATTTGCGAACGAGTCCGCCATTGGCCTGCAGGCAAAGGCCGTCCTTGTAATTGACCGTGGTGTATTCGACTGCGACGGTGACATTACCTGCTGGCAACTGATCTTCGGTCAACTGTTGAATGACAGCAGTAACCTCTGCTTGGCTGTTCTTTTCGACTACAAGAGCGCTAAATGTCACAAATGGACCTCGCAAGTGTGTGGGTGTTTGATTTTCAGTGCGGCAACCTTCGTGTCAATTCAGAGTAGAACCGTTGTCCCCAACGGTTCAAAGCAATCCGGGCAATTGCCCCACGATCAAAATCCGTCGAGTACGTTCTTTCCGATCGCACGACTACTCTCTTGCTCGGCGTGAGCCTTCTTGAGCGTATCGACGCTGAGCTTGCCGAGGTTGTTATTCACCGTGGAAATCAGCGTGCCATCATCGATCATTTCCGACACTCGATTCAACAGCTCGTGTTGCTTCTCGATGTCATCCATTTGGAACATCGAACGAGCAAACATGAATTCCCAACTAAAACTCAATGCTTTAGCTTTACCAGATTTGATGTCAAGCGTTGCCGGATCGTCGATGAATGCGACGTGACCACGAGGCTTGATAAGTTCAATGATGGCTGGGAAGTGCCCGTCGGTGCCTGTTAGCGAAGCAACATAGCGAGGCTCAAGCTTCAGTCCCTTCAGTTGATCGACAAGTGACTCGCGGTGGTTGATGACGTGGTCGGCTCCCATCTTCTGAACCCACTTGGTAGTCTCCGGCCGAGACGCAGTGGCAACGACCGTCAATCCGGTGAGTTTCTTAGCCAGTTGAATCAGGATCGAGCCGACGCCGCCTGCACCACCAATCACCAAGAGGCTTTCGCCTTTGCCTTCGCCTTCTTTGACGGCGAGCGAATCGAAGAGGAGTTCCCAAGCAGTGATCGAGGTCAGCGGGAAACCGGCGGCTTCCGCGAAGCCAAGCGACTTGGGCTTCTTGCCGACAATCCTTTCGTCGACAGCATGCAACTCAGAGTTGGTGCCTGGTCGTGTGATGTCGCCAGCATAGAAAACTTCGTCACCTACTTTGAACTTGCTCGTTTCGCTGCCGACCTTTTGAACCACGCCTGCCGCGTCATAGCCGATGACCTTGGTGCCGCTGTCCGGTTGCTGATTTTCGCGGACTTTTACATCTACGGGATTCACCGAGATTCCACGCACTTCGACCAACAAGTCGTGCGGTCGCAACTCAGGTGTCTCCGCTTCAAACTCGATCAGTGCATCGGCGGCGTCAATCGGGCCCGCTTGCTTGTATCCTATCGCTTTCATCTCTAATCCTTTTTCTTTGTGGGATATCCGATCTGAGGTTGGCCGTTGGAGGCAATCTCAGTCGAGCACGGTGGAATCGTCTTGATTGTACGTGAAAGAACGTTGGACGAGGCGATTAAGACGCTGATCGAAATGGCCGAACAATCGCGACCAGGAATGATCGCTTCGACCGGTGAAGTTCTGAGCACGACCGTTCGCCTTAAAGACGGCCAATCGCGTGGAACGTTGGTCAAGCTTCCAGCCGGATATGCTGGAAAGATCCGGTGCCACGGCTTCGCCTTCCGCGATGTCGAAATCCAAGGTCAGGCATCTTATGGGCCCGATGGACAATCGCCGTTACCCGTTGCTCCTAAACGAAGAACAGCTCGCCGCAAATGAATGCGACGAGCTGCTTTAATCTTCAAATAATCGGGCCGACTGGATTTGAACCAGCGATCTCCACACCCCCAGTGTGGCGCGATATCCAGGCTTCGCTACGGCCCGTGATTCGTCTTCGACGCCCCTCACAGGTGGGGAAGGCTGTCGCCATTCCCGCTGCTCTTGGGACGTTTGAATCAACGTTCTGAAGATGCTAATCCAATACGTTCGTTCTCGCTAGCCCGGATTAAATAGGAAGTCGATTGTGCCTTTTTTCCCGATGTCTCGTGTTACCTGAACGGTAAAAAGGCTCGTTTTTATAGGGATACGAGTGTTTTGGCAGAGCTGGAAATCTGGGTTGGTCGTAGTAGCGGAAGTCGTCAAAACAGGAAAACGAGACGCTCGGTTTTGCGAAATCGTCCCATTGGATAACCTATTGCCTGTCTCGTTCGCTCGCTTTCACCCCGTTACCCCACTGCTACCACGATGCTCGTTTCTTGGAATTGGCTCTCCCGCTACCTCGATCTGCCAATGAGCCACGAAGAATTGGCTCTCCGCCTGAGTCTGTCAGGGCTGAACCACGAAGAAACGACCACCGTCGATGGCGATGTCGTGATCGATCTGGAAGTGACCAGCAACCGAGGCGATTGCCTGGGACACCTTGGCGTGGCTCGTGAAATTGGCGTGCTGTACGACTTGAGCGTCAAAACGCCGAAAATCGAGCTGAGCGAAGCGGGTCCGAAAATTGAATCGCTGCTGAGCGTCGAAAACCGCTACAGCGAAGCTTGCCCTCGCTACACCGCCCGGGTGATCCAAGGCATCAAAGTCGGACCGAGTCCCGAGTGGATGGCCACTGCACTGAAGGCCGTCGGCATCGGCGTGGTCAACAACGTCGTCGACGCCACGAACTACGTGATGATGGAATGTGGCCAACCGCTGCACGCATTCGATTACGGCAAAATCGCTGAGAAGAAAGTTGTGGTCCGCCAAGCGGCGAAGAAAGAAACGATCGAGGCGATCGATCATCGCAACTACGAACTCGACGAAGCAATGTGTGTGATCGCGGACGCCAAAGAGGCTCAAGCGGTTGCGGGCGTGATGGGCGGTGCGGTTTCGGAAGTCGACGACACGACGACCGATCTGGTGATCGAAGCGGCAGTCTTCACACCGCTGCTGGTCCGTCGTGCGGCTCGCAAGCTGAAATTACAAAGCCCATCGTCCTACCGATTCGAACGCCGCGTCGATCCCGTTGGCGTCGATTGGGCAAGCCGCCGGGTTTGCCAATTGATCTTGGAAACTGCGGGCGGGAAATTGGCTCAGGGCGTTATCGACACCGCACCTGAGATCACGCCGAACGCGCCCGTCACGTTGCGGCTGAGCCAGGTCGAACGCGTGCTGGGGATCAAGATCGATCGTGAAGAGATCGAGCGGATTTTGGTGAAATTGGGCTGCGAACACGACAGCGGTAGTGACGCCTATGTGCCGCCGTCGTGGCGACATGACTTGGGACGCGAGGCCGATTTGATCGAAGAGGTAGCGCGGATTCATGGTTACGAAAATATTCCCGAGGATGCTCCGATCCCGGTCGCACCGAGCAGCAAACGAGACTTCGATGTCGCGATGGAACGCGTTCGATCGGTGATGACAAGCGCGGGATACTCCGAAGCGATGACTCCTAGCATCGTGACCAACAAGCTCGACGAATCGCTTAGCCCGTGGACGGAATTGCCGGCGTTAAAGACGGACACTGCAATGTTAAAGGGAGCTCGTACGCTCCGCCGATCGTTGATCCCTAGTTTGCTCGAAGGACGTGCGAACAACTGGGCATCGGCCAGTATTCATGCGGACTTGTTCGAGATAGCTCATATCTATTTGCCACAAGAAAGCAACGAAGCGTTGCCAAGCGAGCAATATTCGTTGGCGATGGTTTCGGGTTGCGATTACTTGGAAATGAAGGGAGCGATCGAGACGCTGTGCCAGCGAATGGGCATCGCCGATGCAGTGCAGGTAAAAGCGATCGAGCGGAGTGGGTTTGCCAAGGGCGCCGTCGTCGAAGTCAGCTGTGGAGAGCGAATGGTGGGCTATCTCGGTATCGTCGATCCGAAAGTGTTGAAGTCGTGGAAGTTGCCAGCGTCCGTCGTTGCTGCGGAGTTCTCGCTGCCAACACTGCTGGAGGCCGCTTCGCTTGTTCCGCAACAGCAGAGCGTCAGCATGTTCCCGTCGGTCGAACGCGATTTGAACTTTGTCGTGGCTGAATCGGTCCGCTGGAGCGAGTTGGAACGAGTCGTTCGGGCAGCGGTAGGCGAAGAGCTTGCGGGCGTTCGCTATTGTGAAACGTATCGTGACGAAGCCAAAGACGGCAAGGATCGCAAACGAGTGCTGATGTCGGTCTCATTGCAACTGCACGACGGCACGCTGAGCGGCGAACAGGCCGACCAATTGATTGGCCAAGTCATCGGCGCATGCAAGAAAGAGCTGGCCGCCGAGTTGTTATCGTAGGCTGGACTCAACGATTGTCGCTCGGCTTTCCAAGCCGTTCGCGTGCTTCACGATTGAACGTCGAGGCGAGAGTGCCTGCGTTCCATGCGCCGAACGTTCGATCGTAACGGTTCCAGCTTGGAAAGCTGGCCGACAATGCTCCGCTGCGGTGCCGGCCGACGATTGTCGCTCGGCTTTCCAAGCCGTTGGCGTGCTTCACGTTTGAACGTCGAAGCGAGAGTGGCTGCGTTCCATGCGCCGAACGTTCGATCGTAACGGTTCCAGCTTGGAAAGCTGGCCGACAATGCTCCGCTGCGGTGCCGGCCTACCATTGTCGCTCGGCTTTCCAAGCCGTTGGCGGGCTTCACGTTTGAACGGTCGAGGCCAGAGTGACTGCGTTCCATCTGCCGAACATTCTTCGTAACGGTTCCAGCTTGGAAAGCTGGCCGACAATGCTCCGCTGCGGTCCGGCCGACGATTGTCGCTCGGCTTTCCAAGCCGTTGGCGGGCTTCACGTTTGATCGTCGAGGCCAGAGTGACTGCGTTCCATGCGCCGAACGTTCGATCGTTACGGTTCCAGCTTGGAAAGCTGGCCGACAATGCTCCGCTACGGTGCCGGCCTACGATTGTCGCTCGGCTTTCCAAGCCGTTGGCGGGCTTCACATTTGAGCGTCGAGGCGAGAGTGACTGCGTTCCATGCGCCGAACGTTCAGTCGTAACGGTTCCAGCTTGGAAAGCTGGCCGACAATGCTCCGCTGCGGTGCCGTCCGACAACTACGACACGAAGCGTTCGTGCAAGTCTTTGTAGAGCCCGTTTTGTTTCAACAGTTCTTCGTGTTGGCCTTGCTCGACGATTTGTCCATGCGACATGACTAGGATTTGATCGGCGGTGCGGATCGTACTCAGGCGGTGAGCGATCACTAAACTGGTGCGATTCTCAAGCAATCGCCCAAGTGCGTGTTGGATTCGCAATTCGGTCAGCGTATCGACGGCACTGGTGGCTTCGTCCAAAATCAAAATTCGTGGATTAGCGACCAACGCGCGGGCGAAACAGATCAGTTGGCGTTGCCCCAGCGAGACGCGACCGCCACGTGATCCGGCTTGCGTTTGCAGCCCCTCAGGTAGATCGTCAATCAACCACTCGCAATCGAGTGACCGCAGCGCTTCGACCGCATCGGACTCGGTCGCTCCGTCGCGTCCAGCCACTATGTTTTGCAGCACGCTGCCGGTGAACAGGTAATTCTGTTGCGGGATGACCGAAATTGCACGCGAAATTGACTCGCTTGTTAACCCGCGTGTATCCAATCCATCGACGCAGATCTTGCCACTGCTCGGCAAGTAATTACGGGACACCAAATTCGCGATCGTCGACTTGCCGCTGCCAGTTTCACCGACAAGTGCCACCATTTGGCGTGGCTCGGCGACGAACGAAACATCCCGCAGCACCAAATGGCCAGGATCATAAGCAAACGAAACGTTTTCGACGGTTAGTTCACCGACGACTTGATCTGGCAATGAAACTGCCGTCGGCAGATCGGTCCACTCGGGCGGCGTGTCGAGCAATCGAAAGACGCGTTCGGCGCCGGCCATCGCCGTGAGTGCTTGGTTGTATTGGTTACCCAAAACTTGAATCGGGCTGAAGAATAATCCTGCCAGGAACCAGAACTGGATCAAATCACCCACTGGCATCGGATCGCTGGCGACGATCGCTCGGTACGCGCCGACGATCAAAACAAGTCCCAACGAAACTTGCCCGGTCAACTCTAGCAGCGGCATCAGCAAGCCGTTATGCCGAGCGCTATTCATGTTGTATTCAGCGTGATCGGCTGTCAATTGGCGAAACAATTCGGCATTGGTGTCTTCGCGAGCCAAAGCCTGAGTGACGCGAATCACGGCGACCGATTCAGCAATCGTTGCAGTCACGCGACTGAAACTTTCTTGGACATCGCGATAGGCTTCGCTGAGTCGGTTCCGCATCACGCGACCGATGATCCACATCACTGGACTCATCGCCAACACGACCATCAAAAGCGGCAGGTCGTACCAAGCCATGATCACTGCGGCGCCGATCATTTGCCCGCCCTGTACTAGACTGACAAACAACACGTCCTGGACGCCCACACGGACGGCATCGCAGTCGCTGGTGATGCGACTGATCACACGGCCCGTTTTGGTTTTCGCATAGAAACTCATCGGCATCTGCTGCAAATGCGAATAGACCGAGCCGCGAAGGTCGTGCACGATCGCTTCGCCCAGTTCCAATGCCAAGCGTTGGCGAAATACCAGCGTCAACTGAGTCCATGCAGCCAGGCCCAATACACCAAGCGATGCGACGATGATGGATGTCATCGTTCCCGCATGAGAGATCGGCCCGTTGATTACCGCCCCAATCGCCCATGCTAGTAGCGGCAATTGGATCGCGCGCAGCAGGACGAGCGAGAGCAGCAAGTTTCGTTTGGGCGCGTAGGGACGCATCAATCCCCACAACCGAGTCACCAACGACAGCGACAACGGCCGCCGATGCGGCTCGGCATCGGGGTCGCGTGTGACGCGAACCATCGGGGCGAAAGTGTTACTCATAAAGGTTTTTCTTAAAATTGTCGCTGATCGTTTGGGACGTTACTCTTGTTGCTGATGGATTTCATAATGTGGGATAGGCTTCCAGCCTGTCGAGGATGCAATGACAGGCTGGAAGCCTATCCCACTTTTGTTCAACGACTTTGGCTTTGTGCGACTTGGCGATACGGGCCGGGCTCGCGAATGAGTTCTTCATGGGTTCCTTGCTGGACAATTTCGCCACGATCTAACACGATCACGCGATCCGCCCCACGCAATGTGCTAAGCCGGTGTGCGACGATCAGCGTCGTCCGCCCCTTGGACGCTTCACTGAGTGACGCAAGTATTTCATGTTCGGTTTCAGGATCGATGGCCGAGACGGGATCATCTAGCAGCAGGATTGCGGGGTCGGTTAATAACGCTCGGGCCAGAGCAAGCCGCTGTCGCTGGCCGCCGGACAGCGACATTCCATACTCGCCC
This sequence comes from Novipirellula methanifontis, assembly GCF_052161655.1. Lineage (GTDB taxonomy): Bacteria > Planctomycetota > Planctomycetia > Pirellulales > Pirellulaceae > Novipirellula. The sequence goes on along the minus strand of NZ_CP197418.1, from coordinate 1,729,644 downwards.
AAAATCGTGTCATAGCCGTCGGGTGCGGCTTCGATAAAGTCGTGAGCTGCAGCGAGCCGGGCAGCCATTCGTACTTGTTCTCGCGTCGCTCCGGGACAACCAAACGCGATGTTCGCTCCGATCGTGTTGCTCAACAGCATCGGTTCCTGCAGCACCAAGGCGACTCGTTGGCGAAGCGTTTTCAGATCCCACGTTCTGACGTCGACTCCGTCAATTTCAACCGTTCCGCTGGTGGGATCATAGAACCGCGGAATCAAACTTAGCAGGGTCGATTTCCCCTGACCCACCGCCCCGAGAATCGCCACCCGCTCGCCCGCACGAATGTGCAGCGAGATGTCCTTTAATACGGGATTGCCTGCGACATATTCAAAACCGACGTTGTGAAAGTGGATTTCGCCGCGAATCGAATCGGGCTGCCACGCGTCGTCGGGCTGCGAGACTTCTTCGGCCGCATCTAGCACCTCGAACACTCGCCGCGCCCCCGTCAATGATTGTTGGATCGTTCCGGTCAAGCTTGAAAGGCTGCCCACTTGGTTACTGAATTGTTGCAACAGTCCAGCGAAGACGATCAAACCGCTGCCTAGTGGCAAGCGTCCGATCGAAGTCAAATAGCCGCCGTAGATCAACAGCACAACGAGATTGATTTGCGTCAATAGCTGGATCGCGGGACCAAACCGACTGACACGCTGAAAGACTTCTTGTTGTTGATTCAAAAGATCATCGTTGGCTGCGTCGAACGATTTGATCTCAGCTGTTTGACGCCCCAGCGACTTGATTACTGCGACGCCGTCAACCGTTTCGGCCACACGCAAAACAAGCAGGTCAAACAAGTGACGCGACTGGTCGTACATCGGCCGCACGATTCGCGAGAAACGAATGCTGGCCCACCAAACAACGGGCGTGGTCGCCAGACAAACCAACGTCAACATGGCGTCGATGCGAATCATGAACGTCAAATAGAAAACCAGCGACATCGCCAGGATCGACAATTGAATCAACACGCCGTCGATGAATGCACGCGTGGCTTGAACGTCGCCAGTGACCCGATTGATGATCGTGCCGGCAGGTTGATCGTGATAGAAACTCAAACTCAGTCGTTGCAGTTTCGCATAAACCTCGGCACGCAAATCGACCACAATTTTGCGGTGCACCAATGTGCCTGAGATGATCGCGTAACTGTAGTTCAGCAGCGCACGAACGATCGCGACCACGATCATGGCAACCGCGATTGCGACAACCTGAGTCAACGGGGACCAGAGGACGGGAAAGCGAACTCCGAAAGGGAGAGCGGGGAAATCAGGGGTGTCGTGCGAATAGAACCGGATGACGTCGATTGCGAGCCCCCCGAGTTGGACGAGCGAGACGGCCAATCCCATCAGAATCGCTTGTAGGAAGAGCATCGCCGCGCACCAACTGCGGTAACGCCATGCCAGTCTCAGTAATCGCTGAACGACTTCAAAATTTGACATATCGCTCAGCGAGTCTCGATGATGCAAAGGAGGAGGTTGAGTTTTGGGAAAGCCAGGTCAGGCCCGGTGCCGCAGCGGACGAAATACGAGACAAGTCCCACTGCGTACCGGTTCGATCCAAATATCTTGCCACAATTCGGCGATCCAGACAGTGGCTCTCGTCTTGAAAAAGGGCCGCCGGAATCGAGCAGTTTGATAGCTTTCGGTTATCTTGGTTCAGAGAAATGCGGGAAGGATGAAGAAGCTGCGTTTTGGCGGCGGAGTGACGGGCGATTTATTCTGCGGGTAGTGGACGAGGCGACGAGTCCTGTTTTCTTCATGTTTTACCCCTGGGGACTCGTTGCCTCGTCCACTACGCCTCGGGGCCGGGATTCGTAGCCTCATCCACTACATGTCTTGCCGGGATTCGTGGCCTCATCCACTACGTGTTTTGCAGAATTCCTTTTTTGGACCATTTCCCTGCGTTTGGCGACATTGACGCTTTGCGTTCCGCGGTCGACAATCGTGGCCGCCGTGGTGCGAAGATCGCAAGCTTACTTCTATCCTATTCCCCTCGAAGAAACTCATGAACTGGCTGCAGCAGCAAGACCCTGAAATTTGGGAAACCATCCAAGCCGAAGCCACCCGCCAGCAGGACGGGTTGGAGATGATCGCGAGCGAAAACTACACCAGTCTGGCGATTATGCAGGCTGCGGGCAGCGTTTTGACGAACAAATACGCTGAAGGCTATCCCGGACGTCGCTATTACGGCGGTTGCGAGCACGTCGATGTGACCGAATCGCTGGCGATCGAACGAGCCAAAAAGCTGTTTGGCGCCGAGGAAGCGAACGTTCAACCGCACGCCGGATCGCAAGCTAACACCGCTGTCTATTTGGCGTGTTTAGAGCCTGGTGATTCGGTGCTCGGTTTGGATCTCGCCCAAGGCGGACACCTGACTCACGGTATGAAGCTGAACATCAGCGGCCGGCTGTACAATTTCCACAGCTATGGCGTGGATCCGAAAAATCACCGCCTCGATTTTGACCAAATCGCCAAAATGGCTCGTGAGCACAAACCCAAGCTGATCGTTGCTGGGGCGAGCGCATATCCCCGCGAGATCCCTCACGATCGTTTCGCCGAAATCGCGAACGATGTTGGTGCCAAGCTGATGGTCGACATGGCTCATTACGCCGGTTTGGTCGCCTCGGGACAGCACAACAGCCCAGTGCCGTACGCCGACTATGTCACCACGACGACGCACAAAACGTTGCGTGGTCCCCGCAGCGGATTGATTCTTTGCAAGAAGGAACATCTAAAGCTGGTCAACCGTAACGTCTTCCCGGGTACCCAAGGTGGCCCGCTGATGCACATGGTTGCGGCCAAGGCAGTTTGCTTTGCCGAAGCGATGACGCCGGCGTTTAAAGAGTATGGCAAATCGCTAGTCACAAACGCCAAAACATTGGCCGAAACGCTGATGGCGGCGGGATTGCCATTGGTCAGTGGCGGCACCGACAACCACTTGATGTTGGTCGATGTAACCGCCGTTGGACTGGGCGGTAAGAAAGCCGAAGCCGTGCTGGAAGCCTGCGGCATCACCGTCAACATGAATATGATTCCGTTCGATGAGCGGAAGCCGATGGATCCCTCGGGCATTCGCATCGGAACCCCCGCTCTGACGACACGTGGGATGGGAACCGATGAAATGAAGCGAATTGGTGGCTGGATCCATCAAGCGTTGTCCAATGCGGACGATGCTTCGCTGCATCAATCGATTCGCAACGAGATCCGCGAACTCTGCAAGAGTTTTCCGGTTCCTGCAGGCGACCACGCTACCGCCTAGCGCGACGTCGAGCTCTCGCTCGCTAAAATATCGGTGGCAACAAGACGACTTGTTGCCACCCGTTCTGCCCCCCCTTTTTCACGTCGTCCACGATTCTGAAAACGTTATGCACCGCATTCTAATTGCTGATGACAACATCGCGAACCGCGAACTACTCGAAGCTTACTTGGTAGGCGTCGACTGTGACACGGAAACCTCGGTCGATGGTCAAGACACGCTGGACAAAATCGAATCGTTCAAGCCGGACTTGGTCCTGCTCGATGTGATGATGCCCAAGCTCAGCGGGTTTGAAGTCTGTAAGAAAGTCAAAGACAATCCGGCGACCAGCCGGGTGATGATCTTGATGGTGACGGCGCTGAACGAACTGGGCGACATCGAGCGTGCGGTAACCGCAGGCACCGACGACTTTCTTAGCAAACCGGTCAACAAAGTCGAACTCGTCAAACGAGTCGAAAATATGTTGAAGCTAAAAGGGACCGAGGACGAGCTGGAGCGTCTGCGTCGCTACATCCAAGAAATGGAAGACGGCAACGACAAAATCCAACCGCCGGGCGACGCGTAAGCCCGCGCAGATCGATTCGTAGCGAAACTCGCAAAGAGTTTCGCGATCGCATCGGTGAATTGCCGAAACATTGTCGCTCGGCTTTCGGGACGTGAAATCTATTGTTGATGCATTTCTGGTGTAAGCCGGTAGTTATATTCCGGCAGATCCGTGAGGTATTCTACAGGAGGGTCCTTGGTGCGTTGGATCTGTTTCCGTGATGCTGGCGTAAATGACTTTTGGATGATGTGGCCGGTTGTCACGAGCCCTGTTGAGGTTGTGGCCCGGGATTCAATTGCCATGACCATCTCCCGAAGTGCTGTAAAGAGCTGACCGCTATAGGCCCGCTCGACCCACGGAAAAACGCGACGTTCGATAGGGTTGTATTTGGAACAAAAAACCGGGTAGTGCGCCACCTGAATTGGTAACCCGAACTCAGCTGACAAACGTCCCAAGTGCCACTTAAAAGTACTTGATTTATTGCTGTTGCTCCCACCACAGTCCAGCAGCACAAGGATTCGATCAGCCGTGGAGAACAGTTGGCGGCCGATGTGTTTCCAAAACCATCCCAGACTATGGCAAGAAAAGGCTCCAGTGTCATGGCTGGTGTTTAGATTCATGTGGGCAATATTCTGTTGTGGAGCGTAGATCCCGTGGGTGATCACCTCCGCTTGGGCGTAAGAAGGCAGCGCGTGATCGAGCACATCAATCGGACCATCGGCAAGAACTTCACCCGGTCGATGGACGTTACCCAGCAGTTCTTTCTGTTTGCTGTCGATACTCAGAACCGCGTCTTTTGTACGGCGAAACCGCTTTCGCATCTGATCAATAATGCCGAACTGCTCATCACGGTTACGGCTGGGAGCTTTGGTCACCGATTTGACTTGTTGTCGCTTTCGGAGGTTCCTCTCGCGACACAGACGAGCCACCACAGGACGAGAGATGGAAGTGCAAGCCTCGCACAATCGTTTCGTGATTTCGCTGATGGAAAGACAAGTCCAGTGAACGGTACAGTCCGTTGGGCTTCCTGCGGTTCGCTCATCGAGAATCTCATCTAACTCATCGAGAACCTCCGGATGAGCCTCTTCTTTTTTGGTCGTCCGGCCCCCTTCTTCCGGACTCTACCTTCTGCGGGGTCGTCTGCATTGCTAAGACGCTCAAGTTCAGCTCGCCCACGAGTGATAGTGGAATGCGAACAACCTAGAAGTTGACTGAGATACTCACACCCGCCATGTGGCAGGGCCAAAGACAGGGAGGCAGCGTAACGCCGCTTGTTTTTCTCGGAAAGGGAGTTGAAAACCGCCTTGATTTGTTCCTCCTTTTCAGGAGCCAGTAATGAATCATTTTGAATCATGTCCATCCTCCGTGGATGTTGAAGTGAAATAGATTGAACACTCCAGACATGGGCCGCAATTTCCATTCCTGTCCCGCCGCGACTTTGCTAGCAAAGACATCCGTCAGTAATACATTTCACGTCCCCCAAGCCGTCGGCGGGCTTCACGTTTGAACGTCGAGGCGAGAGTGACTGCGTTTCATGCGCCGAACGTTCGATCGTAACGGTTCCAGCTTGGAAAGCTGGCCGACAATGATTCGCTGCGGTGCCAGCCGACGATTGTCGCTCGGCTTTCCAAGCCGTCGGCGGGCTTCACGTTTGAACGTCGAGGCGAGAGTGACTGCGTTCCATGCGCCGCACGTTCGATCGTAACGGTTCCAGCTTGGAAAGCTGGCCGACAATGATTCGCTGCGGTGCCAGCCTACAATTGTCGCTCGGCTTTCCAAGCCGTTGGCGGGCTTCACGCTTGAACGTCAAGGCGAGAGTGACTGCGTTTCATGCGCCGAACGTTCATCGTAACGGTTCCAGCTTGGAAAGCTGGCCGACAATGGTTTGCGGCGGTGCCGGCCGACGATTCTCGCTCGGCTTTCCAAGCCGTTGGCGGGCTTCACGCTTGAACGTCAAGGCGAGAGTGACTGCGTTTCATGCGCCGAACGTTCGATCGTAACGGTTCCAGCTTGGAAAGCTGGCCGACAATGGTTTGCGGCGGTGCCGGCCGACGATTCTCGCTCGGCTTTCCAAGCCGTCGGCGGGCTTCACGTTTGAACGTCGAGGCGAGAGTGGCTGTGTTCCATGCGCCGAACGTTCGATCGTGACGGTTCCAGCTTGGAAAGCTGGCCGACGATGGTTTGCGGCGCCGAGAAGCACCGAAACTCTTGGCGAGTTCCGCTACGACAGCTCTTACATTCCGCCGAATGGATCGGCGCCAAAGGGATCCGCCCCGCCGCCGGCTGGTGCGGCAAACGGATCCGCTCCAGGAGCTGCAAATGGATCAGCACCGGGAGCCGCGAAGGGGTCATTTCCAGCGGGCACACCAAATTCATTCGATTCAGCAGGCTTCTTTTCCTCCTCCTTCTTTTCCTCTTTCTTCTCAGCTTTCTTCGCGTCGCCATATCCTTCGCTAATGACTGGCATATCAACATCGGCGCTCCGCAAGCACTGAACGGCTCCGGTGCTGCCGATCAGATACAAACGGTCGGTCTTTGGATTCCGCAACAAGCGTTTGGGCCGGATGCCAGGAAACGACTCGATTTGCCTTCCAGTCTTCAAATCCAATACAGAAAAGGCTCCGCTAAGCGTGGTGACATAGAGCTTATCGCCAATCGTTCCCACCAATTCATCAATGTTGGATGCCGAGTCCTGCCAAGTGCTGATCCCGTCAGCCAAACCAAGAGAATAAAGGTTGCCATAGGTGGATCGAATCAGCAGCTGTTCACCAGCGATAATGGGTTGGTTGTAAAATGGTTCGCCGTAAGGCCGGCTCCAAAGCACTCGACCTGTTCGCGTTGCCTCGATGCCGTAGACTTGTCCTGATTCGGAACCAAAAAAGAAGCGATCACCGCTCGTCGCCGCAATCCGAGCGCTAACGATGCCATCGGTGTTCAAGCGAAACATTACTGAGGGCTCGCCCTGGCATTCCATACTGTAGACGAAACCTTGGTCAGTCCCCCACGCGATTCGCGTTGACCCGGGCGCTTTGACTGGCAACGCAAGTGCTCGGCCTGCCACACGTTCGCGGAACGGGACACGAGAGGTATCGAATAAGGGGTAGCCTTCGATCCCATTTTGGATCGTCGCAATCACTGCGTAATCGCCTGCGTTGATCGCACCAAAAATGGGAACATTGACCGTCCGTCGCTCTTCAATCAATTCACCATTGGTGACATCAATTTTCAACAAGTTGCCACCGTTGACCACGGTAACAAAATACTCGCCGACTCCGAGAGCTTTGTAGCCAAGCCGCGCGACACCAACGCGAACCATCCAAACCGGTTCGCCTGATTCGGCGTCGCGGCACTCCAACGTGCCGTCGTTGCCGAGCGTGTAAAGGCAAATACGTGGAACGATTCGTGAATCGATTTTTGCTTCGATGCCACGTCGCTTCAGTCGACGAATCTCATTGTTGGCCAATCGTTCGGCTTCTGGCTTGCCAATTGCTTTGCCATGCGCATTGACTCGATCGGTAGGAATTCGCACTAGCACGTTTTTGGTCGTAGCGCCGTTTTCGATCGGCTTGGCCTCTTCGTTGACCGCGTCCGCTTCTTCGGTGGCAACCGGATTAGCTGCTGCAGCATTAACCCCCACAACCTCGACGTATTCGCGAGGATTTTCGACGTGGACATAAATCTGTTGATCCACCATCGATTGGACGCCAACAGGAACCTCGGTTTGCCGTCGCCAAGCCTCGACCAACCCCAATCGCGTCGTTTGCTGGGCGGTCAAGAAATCATCTGCGCGGCTGATCCTAGAATCCCCCAGCATCAACGCCGTGGTGGCGATAAGGCAAACGGCGACAGGAAAGCTAGTAATACGGAAAACAAAGGGCATGCGCACGGCGAACACCTAGCTCACAAAATGGAGGGACGAGCAGCGAGAATAGTCCCGCCTATTCTAATCGCTTGTTTCCGCGATGGCGAATCGGCGAAAAAAACGAGTGAACGAAATTTCAATTCGGACGGATTACACCGATTTTAAGGCGAAAACTCGCCACCGATGGTGCCGAAACGACTCGGATGATTAAATGGGGCGACGGATTTGGACGTCCCGCCTCCGCTTAATCACACCTGAACCAACCCAGCAAAATCGAAGATCATGGCCAACAAACAAATCTTGATGCTCGTGGGCGACTATGTCGAAGACTACGAAGCGATGGTCCCGCTACAGATCCTAAAAACGTTTGGACACGAAGTCGCCACAGTGTGCCCCGGCAAATCCCCGGGCGATACAGTCGCGACCGCGATCCACGACTTTGACGGCGACCAGACGTATTCCGAAAAGCCCGGGCATCGATTCGCCGTCACCGCCGACTTTGACGCCGTCGACCTTGACGCGTTTGACGCGTTGGTCATTCCAGGTGGACGGGCACCGGAATACCTCAGGCTCAACGCAAAGGTTTTGGAAATAGTGCGTCATTTCTTTGACGCCGACAAACCGGTCGCTGCGATCTGCCACGGCGCCCAAATCTTGGCGGCCGCAGGCGTTCTGAAAGGGCGAGAGTGCAGTTGCTACCCGGCATGCAGCCCTGAGGTCACACTGAGCGGCGGTCAATACATGGAGCCTGCCGAGACGATGGACTCGGCGCATGTGGATGGCAATCTCGTCACCGCGCCGGCATGGCCAGCCCATCCCGCTTGGATGCGGGCGTTCGTTGACTTGCTGGAAAAAGCCTAGCGTTTCGAAACAGGGTAAAAAAAGTCGCCCGACGTCTCCGACGTCGGTTTTAGGACTGACAGGCAGGGCGACTACCCACTCTCGTCTCGGCGATTAAACGCCAGGTACGCCAACGGCTTGGAAAGCCGAGCGACAATCGTAGGCGACCGACGTCGTGGACCATTACTTGCTCGGCGGTTGGCTCGAGAGCAATTGCAACGCTTCGAGCACTTTGGGCCGCAAGTCTTCGCGAACCAAAATGTATCGATCGCGACCATTGGCAGCCGCTTCGAACGTGGTTACCCCATCGTCAGCCATTTGCACTTTCCCAGGCTCGGACAACGCAAAATATTCATGGTCCGGACGAACCCCGTACAGCACACTGGTCAAATCCCAGGTCGGTCGATCATGAGGCGGTGGCATGTAAAGAATATAGGCTTCCGACAATGGATGATGATCGACGTATCCGTAATCTCGCAGGATGCTTTGATGAGGATAAGCAAGCGATTTCCCGACCGCGTACCCGCTCCATACAATCGGTGTGGGCCAATCAGCGACGATCCTCTTTGCTGACGGGAGGTCCTTGATCAGGTTGTATTCCTTGTGACCGTCAGTAAAAGCACCGGCCATGATCGACAGCAAACGCACTTTCCTCTTGACCAATTCGACACCAGCAAGCGGGCTGACATCATCCGCTTTGGAGGCGAGCAAATTGGCGAGGTTCGTCGAAAACCCGACTTGGGCGATCACAACCGAACCATCGCTTGCATCGGCTAGCGACTTCCGCAACACGGCTACCGCGTCGGGTGCATCGTTACCCGAGGTCAAATCGTGAGGATAGCGAAGTTTGCCGTTATCTTGCTGTGTTGCCAATATGTTGAAGCGACCTGCGGCGTCAGTGACACCACTGCGACAGACACCGATCGGAATGTCGCCGCGACCATAGAATGTATTGACCGCGTCGACAAAGGGAGCCGCTAACTCATGATCTTTGGTGATCGTGACGGCTAACAATTCGCATTCACCACGCGATTGCAGCGAGTGGATCATCCCCAACGCCAACGCATCGTCGACGTCATTGCCGATGTCCGTGTCAAAAATCAACGGTACAGGATCGGGGCGTTGCTGAGCAAACGAGAGCGAGGGCACGAAAACGAAAAGCGACACGAAAAGTGCACACAGCGACAAACGCATGGATGGAACCTTGGGAAGCCGAGGAAGGAGAGGGGCGGGATTGGATCGACCATCATACCTCGGACGCCATCGACTTGCACGCCAAAGCCATTGGTAAATTGAGTCACGAAGTGATTCATGTTTGGCTGGCTTGCGGGCCCAAAACATGTCAACTATTGCAAAGCTGGAACCGCCAATCCGGCAATTTGCCGAAAGAGAGACGTCTGCCTGCGTCACCGTCGATTGGCGCTGCAAAAACCGATAAGATAGAGTCCGCGACCTCGGTTCCCGCACTCGCCCCTCCTTTTTCAAAGACCGCTTTATGGCCACACGATCAACGCCTCCGCTGAATCCTCGTGAACGCATTCTGATGGGTCCTGGGCCGAGCACGGTGCCGGCACGCATCCTTCGCGCCCTCTCTGCCCCCACACTCGGGCATCTCGACCCCCAATTCATCGAGTACATGGATGACACGTGCCAACTGATTCGCGATGCCTATCAAACCAAAAACCTGCTGACCTTTCCGGTTTCGGGGACGGGCATGGCAGGAATGGAAGCGATCGTCACGAATTTGATCGAGCCGGGTGACGAGGCGATCGTCTGCATTAACGGCGTCTTTGGCGGGCGAATGAAAGACAATATGGAGCGCTGCGGCGCGACTGTGCATGCGATCGAAGTCCCCTGGGGCGAAACATTTAGCAAGGAAGCGATCGCCGAAGCGGTCGAAAAGCACCCCAACGCCAAAATGCTTGGCATCGTTCACGCGGAAACATCCACGGGAGCTCATCAAGATTTGAGCGGCTTGGCCGAGATCGTGCACGATGCAGGCATGCTATTGGCGGTTGACGCGGTCACGTCACTCGGCGGCCATGAATTAAAAGTCGATGAGTGGGGCATCGATGCAATTTATTCCGGCACGCAAAAGTGTCTGTCGTGCCCACCGGGACTTTCCCCTGTTTCTTTTTCTGAGAGGGCGCTCGAGCGAATTGACGCTCGAAAAACGAAAGCACAAAGCTGGTACCTCGATGTTTCGATGCTAAAGAACTACTACACCGGTGCGGGAGGCCGCGCGTACCATCACACCGCACCAATCAACATGATCTATGCGCTGCGTGAATCGCTGGCGATCGTGATGGAAGAAGGCCTCGAAAACCGGATTGCTCGGCATCGCGACATGCACTTGCTGCTTCGCAAAGGCCTCGAAGAGCTCGGATTTTCGTATATCCCCAAACAATCGCTGTGCACATTGAACTGCGTAGCACTTCCCGACGGCGTCGAAGACGCAGCGATTCGCAACCGCTTGTTGAGCGAGTACGACATCGAGATCGGCGGCGGGCTGGGCGTATTTGCGGGCAAGGCGTGGCGGATCGGGTTGATGGGACATTCCGCAACAAAACGAAACGTCGGCACCTTGCTTTCTGCGCTCCGCGACGTGATGTGATGTAGCGAAGTGCGCAGCAAAGATGCAACACAGGCACAAAGCCTGTTGAGGCAAGATATATTTGCGTAGCGAAACTCGCCCAGAGTTTCGAGCAGGCAAGGGGGTAACGAAACTCTTGGCGAGTTTCGCTACGAGAGCTGCTGACAGGCTGGAAGCCTATCCCAAACAAGCACAACGCGAAAAGCCCTGGTGAAATTCCACCAGGGCTTTCGAGTGTTTCGAGCAAGCGCCCAACAGCGAACTACTTGAGTTCGACGGTTCCGCCAGCTTCTTCGATTTCTGCCTTGATCTTGTCGCAATCTTCTTTCGATGCGCCTTCCTTCAAGGTGGCTGGGCAGCTTTCGACCATTTTCTTGGCTTCCATCAGCGAAGCGCCGGTCAGGTTCTTAACAACCTTCACAACGTTCAACTTCTTGTCACCGAAGCCGGTCAGGACGATGTCCCATTCGGTCTTCTCTTCAACAGCAGCGCCACCACCTTCAGCAGGTGCAGCCATCATAACTCCGCCGCCAGCGGCAGGTTCGATGCCGTGGACATCTTTCAAGTAATCGCTGAGCTCTTTGGCTTGCTTCAGGGTCATACCGGCGATCTTGTCGCCCATTTCTTTTGCTTCGGCGCTAAATTCGGCGACCGCGGTGCCTTCTTCGGACATTTCTAATACCTCAAAAACAGTTGGTGATTTGTTACGGAACGACTAACAAAAGAGCAACTACTCGTCGCCTTCTGCGATTTTCTTAATTTGACTGTTGAGCTTCTTGCCCGGACCGAGAAGTGCGGCCGACAATTGCGATCCAGGACCAAGAATTTGACCTGACAACATCGAGATTTGCTCTTCGCGGCTTGGCCACTTGCTGACTTCTTTCAAGCGATCCGCATCAAGCTTTTCGCCATCCATGACACCGCCAGCAGCGGTAAACTTCTCATACTTACTACTGTCCTTATCAAGTCGAACGATCTCCTTGACAAGAGAGACGAAATCAGACGCCCCCCAGCAAACAGCGACTTGCCCTTGAGTCCCCTCAAAAGCAGGTGCCAGCGATGACCCTTCGGTCGCTCGCCGAGCAAGAGAATTCTTGACGACCAGCATGCGAATTTCTTTCGCATCCAGCTCGCCACGAAGTTCGTTGGTAGTGATGGCGTCCATCCCGACATAGCTCACCAGCACGGCGTCTTCAACACCGTCTAGTTCGCGTTTGATGTCGCGAGTCACCAATTCTTTGACGTATTTACTCATCGGTTGGGTTCACTTAAGTGCGTTTTGTGCGACAGAACGTCTAGTTCAAAAAGCCTGATACTCTAAAAGACTTGCTAGTACGCAACTCTCACACTGGGGCTCATCGTTGCACAGATGGCAACGCCTTTAATGTAAGTGCCCTTGACGGATTGTGGTTTCATGCCGCTGACAAAGTCAACGAATGCGGTGATGTTTTCGGTAAGCTTCTGTGGTTCGAAGCTCATCTTGCCGACCATCGCGTGGACGTTACCGCCCTTGTCGTTACGAAACTCGACTTTACCAGCCTTGTATTCGCCAACAACCTTTGCAACATCAGGGGTGACCGTTCCCGCACGCGGGCTAGGCATCAATCCACGAGGACCGAGGACACGACCAAGCGGTCCAACGAGACCCATCATGTCAGGGGCGGCGATACAAACATCAAAGTCTGTCCAACCGTCTTTGATTTTTTTAGCCAAGTCTTCTTGACCTACTTCGTCGGCACCAGCTTCTTCAGCTGCCTTAGCCGCATCGCCCTTGGCGAACACGACAACTCGCTGAGTCTTGCCGATTCCGTTTGGCAACACAATGCTGCCACGGATGATTTGATCCGCTTGGTTCGGGTCAACGCCCAAACGCATGTGCACTTCGACCGTTTGGTCAAACTTGGTCAAATCGTATTTTTTGAGTGTGTCAACTGCTTCGCTGAGCGGCAGCAGGTTTGCAGGCTGCTTTGCGAGCGCTGCACGATAACGCTTGGATTTTTTACCCATAGGGTCGCGACTCTCTTATATGTCGGGTGGTTCGGCGAGGTCACCTGGCCCTTCCGATGCACACGGTGACCGCATGGTTGCGATTCACAGCACGCCGGATGGCGGCAAACTCTCCCACTTATAAAACGCAAGATTTGCTCTCACGAAGCGGGAGAATGTCGTCCATTCATTTCGCGACGTCAACGGCAAACAATGCTTCTTGATCTAGTTTTTTGTAAGATTCTTATAATTCTTACTGAACCGAACCTTCTGGATCGTCAAATGACCACGTCAAAATCAAATCCAACCGATGCTTCTGGATCAGATTCCCGAGAAAACGCAGATTCCCTCCGCGCCGCGAAGTGTGTGCCATGCGAAGGTGGCGTGCCGACGCTATCTCGCGAAGAAGCGACCGAATTACTCAAGGCCATTCCAGAGTGGGAGCTCGCCTCGGATGCAAAACGCATCTCACGCACGCTGAAATGCCGGAATTTTGTCGATGCCGTTGCTCGCATCAACCAGATTTCGGTATTGGCAGAAGAGCAGCAACATCATCCCGACCTGCACCTGACTGGTTACCGGATGCTGGCGATCGAGCTGACAACGCACGCGATCGACGGCCTGAGCCGCAATGACTTTGTTGTCGCTGCAAAAATCGACCCGCTGTTGGTGAAGCAACCCAAGTAAATTCCGACTTGAAGCCTGTCCCAACAATCCACCTAACCCTTCGGACCAAAATCTCCCGTGATTGAAATTGCCCGCCACCGCGCACTCGCACTGCTGTCGGAATGCACCGGCGACGAAATATGGAGTGTCGAGCATTGCCGCCTCCGGCGTGTCCCCGAAAGCTGGATCGAAGAGTATCGCGAGGCGTTTGAGTCGGGATTTCGGTCGGACAGCCAGACGATTTACGTCGGCGAACAGCAGGTAAATCAATATTTTGGGGTTCGCGATGTCGACCTGGCGGTCCGAATCGGCCGATCATTGGGGTTGGATGTGGACCGAATCACGGCCAATTCGCTCAGCCGGCGTGGGGTCGTTTTGTCGATCAAAGAGGCGATCATGGAAGGGGAATAAGCTTTTTACGCGAAAGCGACTTGCCCAAGTTGATAGTTTCCTGCCATAATCCCAGGCCCGAAAGACGTTAACGCAACGATTACCTTTCGCTCACACACACATTGTGATTTAGATAAGAGAGAGTTTCGATGGCTGGTCGCAGCAAGAAAAAAGCAGATACCGTGTTCCTCGTTTGCGAAGAAACCGGAGATTACAACTACACACTTCAACGCAAAGCAGGCGGTGAAAAGCTTCGTTTGAAGAAGTACAGCTCGCGTCTTCGCAAGCACACATGGCACGTTGAAAAGAAGAAGTAACACTCTTCGCCCGAACGACCGATCGCGTTTTCTTAACGCAAACAATTTGGAGTTGGAGCTACAGCGAAAGTCGCCACGATTTTCGCTTGCGCATGCAGCAACCAAACCGTCAACAAGTTTTGTTGCTCAAAAACAGCCAGCCCCCTCGGTGATTTCGCTCTGATTCTCACCAATTTTTCGCCCCCTCTCTTTATTCGCCCCCTCTCTTTAGCGGAGTCTAAGGATGCAGCGCCGATGGCGAATCATCCCCCACGATGCTTCCCGCGTGCAGCAACTCGCTGTTTCCGCTCGGGTTCCCGCTGTGGTCGCTCAACTTCTTGTCAGCCGAGGCATCTACAACGCCAACGATGCGGCCCAGTTTCTGAGCACAAAGCTGAAAGATCTGCGAGACCCCAAAGAATTGCCGGGGGTGATCGAGGCGACTCAAATTGTCGTGGATGCAATTCGCGACCAATTGCCGATCACGATCTATGGCGATTACGACTGTGACGGCATGACTGGCACTGCGATCCTAGTCAACGGACTGCGATTGATGCGGGCCGACGTAAGCTATCATGTGCCGAACCGACTCGAAGACGGCTACGGACTCAACGAGGCGGCAATTCGCAAGCTAGCTGATCGCGGGAAAAAGCTGATCATTTCCGTCGACTGCGGCATCACCAGCCGACAACATGCGGAACTGTGTCGCGAATTGGGGGTGAAACTGATCATCACCGATCACCACACCATTGATGGCGAACTTCCGCGGGCCGATGCGGTGGTCCACCCGCGACTTCCCGGCACGAACTATCCCTTCGGCGAGTTGTGTGGCGCCGGAGTTGCATTCAAGCTCGCCTGGGCAATCTGCCAACAAGTGGCTGGCAGCGATAAAGTCACAGAACCGATGCGTCGCTACCTGATGCAATCGCTAGCGTTAGCCGCGATCGGCACAGTGGCGGATGTCGTACCGCTATTGGACGAAAACCGCGTGCTGGTCGAACACGGACTAAAAACACTTCGCGCCCAACCGCTGCCGGGGCTCGCGGAGCTGATGAAAATCACCAAGATCGACCAAGCTTCGTCGGTCACGTCGGACAGCATCGCGTTTACGATCGCACCACGGCTGAACGCTGCAGGCCGGCTCGGCCAAGCTCAATTGGCAGTCGAGCTACTCACAACCCCGGGCGGGGAAAGAGCCGAAGCGCTCGCCGAGTACATCCACCAACTGAACAACGACCGCGACACGCTGCAGCGAAGCGTTAACCTGGCGGCACAGAAGCAGGCGAAGGAAGAATTCGATGTGGAGGCAGACGCCGCATTAGTCTTGGCCGGAGTCGGCTGGCACCCCGGCGTGATCGGCGTCGTCGCTGGTCGAATGGCCGAGAAGCACGCCAAGCCTGTGCTGATCCTGTCGATGGACGCCACGGGAAAAACCCAGGCAGTGGGCTCGGGGCGTGTCGGTGGAACCGGCATCGATTTACACGCTGCATTGAGCGAATGCAGTGAGCGATTGATTAAGTTTGGCGGGCACAAAGCAGCAGCGGGACTGACGATCGAAGAGGACCAAATTGACGCGTTTCGCGGTGATTTCTGCGAAGCCATTGCTCGACAATGGTCCGAGCGCGACATTGTGCCAGAGATTGTCATCGATGCGGAAGCATCGTTTGGACAGCTGAACCTCGAAACGGTCAAGCAGATCGAAACACTCGCCCCCTTTGGCGCGGGTAATCCGCGGCCGACGCTGTTTTGCGGCAACATCGAACTCGATGAACCGGCCAAGCGAATGGGAGGCGGTGATCGCCACCTGAGTGTCAAACTTCGCCAGGGAACCAAAACGATTCGCGGCGTTGCCTTCAGTGCCGGCGATTGGTGTGACGCACTGAACGAAACCAAAGGGACGATCGAAATTGCCTATCGACCCGTGATCAACGAGTTTCGCGGTTTCCGCAAGGTCGAGGTCCACTTAGTCGATTGGCGACCGAGCAACCGTAGTGATGGGGCGGCGCCGCGAACAACAAACGTCGACAGTCTCGTGGATGCGTAAGGTCACGGCTCGCTGCGCTAAGCAGTTAGGCGAGAGTCTTTCAATAAATTGGCCGTTTTGGCGCCAGCCACGGTTCCGGCGCTGAACCGGGGCTAGCGCCAAAACGGCTAACGGGATTTCACCCAATGATTCCTGCCTACCCGCAAAGCCGGGCGTAGCAACGGCGACTTGAGCTGAGACCAAACGAAAGCGGGGCAGACCCCTTGTCAGAGCCTGCCCCTTTCGGCGCGACGGAGCGCTTCGCCGGCAGCCGAAGCTTACGTTTTCCAGGAGCCTTTTCAGGCCACTTAGACTAGTTTTCTGTGCCGGAAGCTGGGGCACCGCGACCGCCACGATCTCCACCACGACCGCCACGATCGCCGCCTCGATCACCACCGCGACCGAACCCACCACGGCCACCGTCAGCACCTGGTGCACCGCCACGATCGCCACCACGCATCCCGCCGCCTTGAAGACCTTCAGGCATTTCGAACTTTTCGCCTTTCATCTTCTCGAACGTAGTCTTCTGACTGGCAGTCAACACAGCCAAGACTTGGGTTTCAATGTCTTCGCGGACCTTGCCGAATGCTTCACGCATCTTGTCGCGGTCACCCGAGGCCATCAGTTCACGCATTTTTTCTCGCATCTCAGTTTGGATTTTTTCGCGAGTTTCTTCCAGCTCTTTCTTCTGAGCGTCGGTGACTTTGAGTTCTTTCTGAACTTCTTCGTTGGCAAGAGCGGCAACACCTTGAACTTGGATCGAGATTTCTTTCAAGCGTGTCAGTTGTCCTGGCAACAGCACTTCCTCGAGCTGCTCACGCATTTTATCGCTGCGAACTTTGCGCTCATCTTGCATCTTCTTGAAGTATTCAGCACGCTCATCTTCACTTGCGTTTCGGAAATCGAAATCGGGTCGTCCCCCACGATCACCGCCATCGTCACGGATCTTCTTAAGTGCCTCGGCTTGGTCGGGCATCAGTTCGATTTCCTCACGAACCTTTTCGTTCATCAGCAAACCAAAGGTCGGGTCTCCGCCGCCCGCTCCGCCAGGACCACCTGCTCCGCCTCGGCCGCCGAAACCACCACGATCACCACCGCCACGACGGCCACCTTCTTGTGCCATCGCATCGCCAATCAACATTGCCGATAGCGCTACCGCTACAAGGCCAAACGCAACGAACTTCATCTTCATTTGAAATAATCCCAGAACGAGTAAGAGGAGCTGCTCTATTTTTTGTTAGTGAAAGGGCCTAGACCTACACTGCGACGTCGGCCACCAAGACATGAAACCAACCAAACCTCGGAAGGTTTCGGTCGTTTCACAAAAGGGAGAAAAAAGCAGGATTTAGGCCACTTTTCGATGAACGCCACCAAAAGTCGCTCGCCCCCAGACTTTTGCCTGGAATTGCACTGCTTGCGAGGCTCCCGCCCCGTCAATTCTCGATCGGTAGGCGGGAACCTGCAATTCATTGGGTTCCCAGGCAGGAGTCTGAGAGCCAGTCAAAAATTGGCCAATTGGAGCTAATTCGCTCGGACCGGACGCTGGAACGAATCTCGAATCTCGCCTCCCAGCAAGACGCATTTCCCCACAATCGCATCCTCCGTGAACGTCAACACGAAGACGTGGCTACCCTTGTCCGCCATCCCGGGCGACTGCAAGAACCAACGATCGTTTTTGGGAGTTCGTTGGGCCACCCCCAGCCCGCCTTCGCCGATATAGACCACGCCGCTCTCGTCGTGTTTCCCATCGCGGATGGGCACCGTCCGCTTGATGTTGTGACCGTCGGCTTCGCATACCAGATCCACGTTGTATTGCTCGAACAGCGGCACCCAACTTTGAAGAGCCGTGCTCGGCGTTTTGACAGCGGGGAAGGCAGGACGGTGATATTGGGCAACAACCCAGCGGTGAGCGGGACGCGCAGAAGCAAGCTCGCCTTGCAGCCACTTTGCCTGGCTGCCAGCGGTGCTGGTTTCCGTATTGAGCGTGATGAACCTCGTGGTCGGCGTTAGGTTCAAGGCGTAATAGTTTTTGTCGCCGTCGGGAAATCCAAAGACTTCGTTAAACGGTTTCCCCGTGTCGTGGTTGCCTCGCGCCGGAATCACAGGCAACAATCGATTGTCGTCCGTTACCGTCAATTCGTGATCCGACAACCACTCGGACCACTGAGCAACATTTGGCCCGCTAACGATATAGTCACCCCCATGAACAAGTGCCAAGATATCATCAGCCGGATCCTCGTTGGCAAATGATTGGCTCACCATCTGAGCGATCATCTGGTTCACCTTGCGACGTTCTTGCTGATCGCTCCGAGAGTCGCCGCCATTCAATAAACTGAAAGCCCGATCTCGGCCCGGAGCCGTCAAGAAGTAAAATACAGGCGACACTTCGTCATCGCTGATCATTTGCACTTCGTAGCGGGTCGCCGGTTTCAGCCCCGTCAATTCGACATGGTGGTAATAGAGTTCGGCTTGACCGCCCGTGAAGCGACCACTGTTTGCCGCGACGATGCCTTCGTCGCGATCGCTCCCTTTGACCCGGTAACGCACCGTGTGCTGATTACCTGGTTCGGCGGTACTCCAAGAAATCGTTGCCGATGTCGCGGGATCCGACCTCCATGTCACTCGCCAATGCGCAGGCTTGGTTCCCACCAGCGATGCATCCGCGTATAGACTTTCCCTTGCAGCGAGGCAAAACAGTCCAAGACAACTGACAAAACAAAACGAGGCAAACGAAGACTTTGGATTCATGGACTAGGCCAATTGCTCGGAGGGAGGTGGGGAAGGCGAGGAAGCACGATTGTACATCAACTTCCCGCGCGGAGCTAACACCGTTGCCGCCAAAACCAATCCGAAAGGCACACCACCATTGGCCGCCCGAATCAAGGTTTCTGGCCAAGCGTCCACCCCGAATGCGGTCATCCGACTCAACGCCGTGATCACGCCCCAGCACGCCATATAGACGGGAACGGCACGCCAACGCGTCGCGATCAACAGCACGCCCGCAGCGATGTCGATCAGCCCGATCGCCCATAACACTCGCTCTGCGACCACTTGCTCAACCTGCATCGCAGACCACTTGGCGTCGGAGAGCAGGATCAGATCGGTGAAGGGGCCATACAACTGCATCGCCTTGTATCCATGCACGATGAAGGTGGCTGCAGTGGCAATACGCAGCACCCACCATCCAGCGGAACTCGTCCGCAGAATCGAAAACAACAACAACGCCAAGGGCAAACCGTATCGTACCGCGTGCTCACCGAGCGATAGTTCGGTGAACACATCCCCACGGATCATGAAAATCAGGGCAAGCAAAAACGTCCACACGAAGATCCATGCCAACGAGACACGGAAAACCAGCAGTCGAAACCAAGGACGCGATGCCGGCAGCGATAGCGACTCCGTTGCGGTCAGCCCCACCAAAATTGCGGCTGCACAACATCCCAATGTGCCGAGATCATCCACTCGCTGGGCGATGGACTCCGGCCAACCCCAGTCAAAATAAAGCAAACCGTAAACGTCGCTTTCGGTTTCATTGGTCGACCAGTAATACCGTCCCGCCAAACCAAGGCACTGCATTATCAAGACAAAAACGAGCCAGCGATAAACCCCCTTCATTTAGCGATTTCCCATGCCGAATGCTCGGGTGGATGGGCTCGAATGTTGATCGAATCGACGACGTCTTCTATTCACGCTGGCTTCCCTGTTTTTTGTTCGTAAAATTTGCGGCCACTTGCGTTATCATGCCGACTCCGCCGGCGAGGTACCATAATACACCATGCGGGAATCCATGCTGAAGTCGCTGCCCTCGACTCGTCGCTCCCCCTTTGCCGACCACTGCCCCCTTCCCGCGACGTTCACCCTAGCCCAAAACATTTTCATGAAAACTGTTGTCAACATTAGCTTACCCTTCGCGTTGATCCTTGGCTCCGTTGCGACTGCGGGCGACTACACAATTGTGGTTAATCGCGAGACCAACCAGGATGCGAAGTGGCAACGCGTCGTTGAGGCACTCGTCCAAAAACACGCTGATGCAAATGTAGTGCAGTGGGAACACAACGTAGGGGAGTGCATCGCAGTGCTGCGGAAACAACATCCGCGATACACCTGTTTCGTCGCGACATCGCCGCAAGCCAACCGCAACTTTGTCGCCGCGGTTCATCAAATGACTCGGCAATTTGATTCAGACCCGTTCACCGATACTCAGTGGGGCATCCTGACGGGATTCGACGCCGCAGGGACGCTAAAAACAGCTCAGCAAAACGAACCGTTGGTCGTATCGCATGTCGCTGCAGGCACCGAGGTTGCATTAGAGATGTGCAGCTCTGGCGTCTGGTTTGATGAACTGGTGAAATCCAAAAAAGTCAGTAAAGCAAGCGGGGAAACGGCCCTGCAGCAGCAAGGGCCTGCGGACACGACGCACGCTTTAGCAAAATCACTTAGCGATGACACCGCCGATTTGTTTGTGACGTCCGGCCACGCCACTCAGAGAGACTGGCAGATTGGATTCCGCTATCGCAACGGAACGTTTCAATCCAAAGCGGGCAAAATGTTTGGCGTCACCACCGATGGCGAACGCTTTGAGATTCAATCCGCCAATCCCAAAGTCTACTTGGCCGTGGGCAACTGCTTGATGGGCGACATTGATGGGCCCGACGCAATGGCGCTGGCGTGGATGAACAATCTGGGCGTTCGGCAAATGGTCGGCTACACCGTCGTCACTTGGTACGGTTACGGCGGCTGGGGATTGCTCGATTACTTCGTCGAACAACCGGGTCGTTACACACTCGGCGAAGCGTTCCATGTGAACCAGCATGCTTTGATTCATCGCCTGGACACCTGCTTTGACAACATTGTGGACGCCGAATTTCAAGTGGGGTCACGCCCCAACGTTAGCACCGCTCCCAACATCCATGGAAAATCGCTTGGGCTGACGGCTCAAGATGGTGCTGGGTTGCTGTGGGACCGCGATGTCGTTGCCTTTTACGGCGACCCGGCGTGGCAGGCTCGGATGGCGGAACAGCCCAAGGCGTACGACCAAAAACTGACGATCGACGGCGACCGCTATACGCTGGTGATCACGCCAAATCGGGGCGAAGACTCGTTCAAACCGATCAACACCAATGGGGCTCAGCGAGGCTGGCGGCCGATCCTCGAATTGCTGCCTCACCGCATCGGTCAGATCCAACTGATTGACGGCGATGCGCTAAACCCCGTGATCACGGATGATTTCATCCTGGTGCCCAATCCACGCGATTGTGACCCGAGCCGTGACTATAGGATCGAATTCACAGCGACGCGATTGAATTAAACGACGGTGTAACGCCACAATCCAGAGGGCCACAATCCAAAGGCACGTCAAATCGTCGCAGGGGGCCAAAACACGCACAAAAGCCCGCAAAACAACGCCCCACCGCAAAACAACGCCCCACCGCGAAACCTGCACCTTGACGTGCAGATTAGCTCGTTGTAGTTTAATTGTGTAGGCTTGGTGCTGAGCGTCCAGAGAATCGCTCTTAGAGAACTGCGTGAATGTTCGACGGGTCTGGAATGCCGCGCGTGACCTTTGGTACGCAGCGTCCAAAATGCTTAGCGTTTTTTCCTGCCTTAGCACAGAGCCGCACCGCTACAAACAGAAGCAGGCGATACACGCTTGCATCCTGCCCGCCTTGGTCACCGACGAGGACCTTATGAACGTGCTTATTCAGCATCCATTCCGCTCCGAATCACGCCGTATCCTGTGTGGGGTGATGGCACTGATGTCCAGCTTTCTGTGTGGTGGAAACGCGAACGCTCAAAGGGATTCGTTTGAGGGGCCTCCGATCAATTACCTGACCGCTCCGACAAACGATCCGGTCACGCAGCTTGCTGCAAAAGTCGAAGCGGGCGAGATTAAGCTGAGTTACGACCAAAAACACGGTTACCTGAAATCGGTTCTCGAGGCGCTCGAGGTGCCGGTCAGCTCGCAAACGCTGGTGTTTTCCAAGACGAGTCTGCAACTTCGACGCATCACCCCCCATCGGCCTCGGGCACTTTACTTCAACGACGATGTTTACGTCGGCTGGTGCCAACGAGGCGATGTGATCGAGTTTGCGGCGACCGACGCCAAGCAAGGGGCGATGTTTTATACGCTCAGCCAAACGCAGGACGGACCGCCTAAATTCGTGCGAGACCGAGGGCAATGTTTGACCTGTCACGCGTCAAGCCGGACTCAAAACGTCCCGGGCTATCTAGTCCGCAGCGTGTTTGCGGATTCCGGCGGTCAACCGATCCTCGGCAGCGGCACGTACAACACGGACCAAACCAGTCCGTTTGAGGAACGATGGGGCGGTTGGTATGTGACGGGAACCCATGGCGACATGCGACACATGGGAAACATCACGTACGAAGAAGATGACACCGATGGCGACCGCGAAGCGGGAGCCAATCGCGAGTCGCTCGAAGGCATCGTGTCGACCGAGCCGTACTTGTCGCCGCACAGTGATTTGGTCGCCTTGATGGTGCTCGAGCATCAAACCCAAATGCATAATGCGATCGCGGCGGCCAACTACGAGACTCGCGAAGCGATCCATCAGTCGTATCAGATGAATGAGTTTCTCGAGCGAGCTCCCGATCACTTGAGCGAGAGTGCGTTGAGAAGAATCGCCTCGTCCGCCGAACGCGTGGTCCATCACATGTTGATGTGTGACGAATTTGCCCTGACATCGCCGGTGCAGGGAACGAGTACGTTTGTCGAGGATTTTTCGGCCAAAGGCATTCGCGATTCGGGAGGCCGATCGCTGCGTGATCTCGATCTGAACACGCGATTGTTCCGTTATCCGTGCAGCTATCTGATTTATTCGGACGCCTTTGATAATTTGCCAGAACAAGTCCGTAGCACGATCATTGACCAATTGACTGCCATTTTGGAGAACAAAGTCGATGAGCCCGAGTTTGCCCATTTGACACCAGCGATGCGATCCGAAATTTTGGCAATCCTGCGGCAGACGAAGCCTGAGTTTGCCGACAAAAAGGAAACCAGTTCGCTGTAATGAGCTTTGAAAGGCCGAAACGCTTCGCGAGTTCCGCTACGCCCCCTAACAGGGGCAGAAAGCAGCGACGGTCTGATCAGGAAAAAACGCTGGCAGGGGGCCATCCAGCGGGCGTTTTAGGGATTTTGGCAGGAAACGGAGAAGTCAACTTGTCAAAAATCGCCAAACCCGCTATTTTCCAAGGCCCTTAAACATTCAATTTAATCCCTCTCTCGAATCTGACCGACTGAGCCGCAATATGACCATGGATCGCAGCCTCAAGGTGCAAGCCGGGGCAATCAAGTCGCGAAACGTGTTAACTCGGGCTGAGCGAATCGCTCGCCTGACTGAACTGGACCGTTTTGACCCTGAAGCCAACATCGTTGGTATGGCGAAAGTGCGCGTTCCTAAAGTTTCACTGAAGCGAAAGAAGAAAGTGAAGAAGGAAGAAGATCCCAAGGATGCCAAGAAGAAGAAGTAGTGGTTTTTGCGACTGCCCTCGATTTCTTTTTGGGAGCAGCCAACCTCACTTCGGCAACTTTTTGCGTGGTTTCTTGATTCAGCCCGCCCAACGGCAGTTCTGTAGTTAAAATCAGAGCACCGGTTTTAGGCGAGGTTTTGCGGAAATCGCGAACATCATCGGACCAATCTTGCCTTACGCATTACAGTAAAGCCGGTCGAGTAACACGTAGTGAACTCGGTCGGCTTTTTTTATCGATTTGGATCCAGATTTTCGGTGTCGTCACTAGACCCGATGGGAATGTTGAAGAAACATGGATGGAATGAACCACCCTCAACAAACCGCCACCGAGCCAGACACCATGTCGACGCCGAATTCCGTCTCCACGGTGCAAGACCCCGTCGAGAGCGATCGTGCGACCAAGCCAACCGACCTGATGCCAGCAAGCTCCGAGAGCGATGTTTGCGATTCAGTGCTGCCCGACTCGGGAATTGATCCGCAACAATTGCCTCGTCCGGATGAGACTCAGCCGCTGACGATTTTGTGGCAGTACGTAATCGTGCTGTCATCGATCCATTTGGTTGCCCTGCTGGCATTTCTACCCTTCAGC
This sequence comes from Novipirellula methanifontis, assembly GCF_052161655.1. Taxonomy (GTDB): domain Bacteria; phylum Planctomycetota; class Planctomycetia; order Pirellulales; family Pirellulaceae; genus Novipirellula. The sequence goes on along the minus strand of NZ_CP197418.1, from coordinate 1,705,082 downwards.
TTCAGCTACCTGTTTACTTGGTCGGGCTTAGTGCTGGGGATTCTTGGGCATTTCACATTTGGGATGCTGGGGATCACGGTGGGATACCACCGATTGCTGACGCATCGTGGATTCACATGCCCCAAATGGCTTGAGCACACCTTTGCGATACTTGGCATGTGCAATTTGCAAGACAGCCCATCCCGCTGGGTTGCGATTCATCGCATGCATCATCAACACAGTGACCACCAACCCGATCCGCATTCACCATTGGTCAATTTCCTGTGGGGACACATGGGGTGGGTGGTTTGTCGCCACAAAACCTTGGACCGTACAAGCCATTACGAACGTTATGTCCGCGACCTGTTGCGTGATCCGTTCTACTTAAAACTCGAGCGTCGCGGCGGCTGGTTTTTCGTTTTTGTCGCCCATGCCTTGTTGATCACTGGTGCAGGAGCGATTGTTGGCTACATGGTCAGCGGCGGCCAAGCATATGAATCGTTGCGTTATGCTTACAGCTATTTTGTTTGGGCGGTTGCCGTGCGAACTGTGTTTGTACTGCATGGCACATGGGCGGTGAATTCACTTTCGCACGTCTTCGGATATCGCAATTACGAAACGCGAGACAACAGTCGCAATAATTGGCTGGTAGCGTTGTTTTCGCACGGTGAAGGCTGGCACAACAACCATCATGCTGAACCGCGGTCCGCTGCCCACGGCCATCGCTGGTACGAATTTGACATGTCATGGCGAGTGATCCAATTGCTTGAAATGGTGGGATTGGCCAAGGATGTCGTGCGGCCCAAGGCAGCTACTAAGCCGAAGCAACCTGCTAGCTAATCCATGAGCCGAATCTCTGCGGACAGAACACCAGGTACTTCACATTCGGCAGCAAGCATCCGCCAGCTAACTCGCTTGATGTTGCTCTCTAGCAGCATCGTTCTCATCGCTTTGGCGAACGCATCTCCAATTCAGGCCGAAGACATCGGCGAGTCATTGTCGGTGATGACGTGGAACCTTGAATGGTTCTACGACGAAATGTCGGGAGACAACTACAGCAAGCTCGGGCAAGAAAAATCGGCTCCCAATCGTGAAGCCTGGGAATGGAAACGCGATGCCGTTGCCAAACGGATTGCCGAGGCAAAGCCGACTATTGCGGCGTTTCAAGAAGTCGAGAACCGCCGCGTGCTGTGGTACCTGACACGGGCATTGGACCGAGATTTCTCAGTCGACTATCGGGAATCATGTCTCGAAGGCAAAGATTTCTTTACCGAACAAGACGTCGGCATTCTGTATCGCCATCCTGCCGATTTGCTACTGCAGACTCAAATGGATCGCAGCGAATCCCAATTGAGCGACAAGCGTTTCTATGATGTCACCAAACATTTGATGGCAGTGTTTCAGTTCCCGGTCGGAGACCAATTCGAACGCGTTTCGATCGTCAACGTCCACCTTCGTTCACGACCCGAAGGTGCCCCCATCCGTGCTCGCCAAGCACGACTGCTACATGCTTGGTTACAGGATTCGATTGATCGGGGCGAGAATCTAATTGTGCTCGGTGATTTCAATAGTGAAGAACCGGCAAATCGACTCAGCGTCGATAGCGAATTGGCGATTGTTGCGGGAGCGGAAACTGATTCCAGCCAAGATGATTTGATCGATCTGCATCGTTATCTCGATCCCCGAGTCACTGGAACGCACTCGATTCCGGGAAAACATTTTGACCGCATCCTGGTCAGCCGCCCGCTGATCGAAGATGATCCAAGTCGCAAAGATTTGGTGTTTCAATCCATCAAGGTGCGAGCCGATCTGAACATCCAAGGGACGCCCGATGATCCACAGCGTCACTGGGACCATTACTGGGACATTGCCGACGACGAACGAGACGTCAGTGACCATTTGCCTGTGATTGCAACGTTTGAAGTGAAATAATGAGTGACAACGATCCTGAGTTTTCCGGTCCCGAAAAAACGACCTCTGACGAGGCAAGTGCGAATGATCGCGGGCCCATCATCCGGCTAGACGACTTTCTGAAATGTCGCGGCATGGTCAGCACGGGTGGCGAAGCCAAAATCTTGATCCAAGCAGGCGACGTGTGTCTGAATGGCGAAGTCGAAACGCGGCGGCGAAAACAGCTCGTGATCGGCGACGTTATTGACTTTGATGACGAGACATTGATTGTCAACGAAACCGACTTCGATTGATCACTTCCCGATCCCTTCGCATGCAACTCTTCAATGGCGGATCCCAACACAGCAAACTTATTCAGTGACTTGCCCGACAAGCTTGCGTCGGAGCTTGTCAGCGTGCTGGTCGAAACGCCATCAATTCGGATCGAACGCATCGTTTCCACAGGCCACTGCAGTGACGAAGGATTCTGGTACGACCAACAGCAAAGCGAGTGGGTGATTGTGTTGAAGGGCGAGGCTGAGCTTCGCTTTGCCGACGGCACTCCGGCCAAAACACTTTGCCCCGGAGACCACGTCATGATCCCAGCGCATCAAAAACATCGCATTGATTGGACCTCGGCGAGCGAACCGACGGTGTGGCTTGCCGTCTTCTTTCCCGCTTAACCGGTCGTCTTGTAGTCTCGCGATCCGCAGGCGGCGACAGAATTCAAACGGCAATTCAGTCGGTCCCGAGCGAGAAGAGTTTGTTGCTCGGTGGGCGTTTGCGACAGGTAAGCGAAATCGCATCGTAATCATCGATCGCGATCGCATCAGCATCTTTGGGATCAAGCAACACGTTTTGGCCAGGGGCGTTTTTACCGTGCCGTTCGGCGGTATCCGCCATCTCGTTCAACAACGATGCTAAAAATCGGTAGGCCTCAGGGGTCCCATCAAATTCCAAATACTTGCGTTCGAAGGACGAGGCTCCGCCGCCCTGCTTGACCGATTGTTGATGCGAATAAATCCGCAAACTTCCGCTGGCTAGACTGGTGAGAAGAGATCGAACTTTCATTAATTTTCTTATGAGGGGACAAGAGTACAGGACTCTGTTGCTGAACAGGGCAGGCAACGAGTCGCTTCGTGATTAATCGAAACACGATTCTCCGGGTATCGCCCCGCGACGAAATCACGACTTTCGGTTCGGCAGTATAGCGAAAAACCCTCATCGTGCTTCGAGGCGGGTAGCGGATTTCCAGAAACCGTGCGAGCGACGAGCACCTGCTGATCCGTCTCAACATGACAAACGCGTCTCGATTTGCAAACGGCACACGAACTAGAGCGCCCCGCGAAAACGTGGCGATTTTCACGCACTGACTGACGTTCACCCCAAAGTGAGACATGAAAATGGCTTTTGTAACTCAGTACAGTCGATTGTGGATGGCTCACTCTGGTTGGCCGCGGCGGACGGCCGAAGTGAGGGCAATATTCATCAAAGTGGCCACGCAGGCCCAGGCCAGACTCGCAATGGCATGGCGTTTGCCTACGCCCAGCAAACTGAATTCCGCTCCCTTCGAGTTTATTTTCCGTCGTGATCCCTCCGGAAACGGAGATGCAACGTCTGAGTTTCCCCACTCTAATAGACATGTAACGCACGCGGTCCACGCGGAACTCACGCCCCATCCTGGAGATCACCATGCTTGGCTTTTCATCCCTCGACTTGTTCACCTTTCCATCACGCAACCTACGCAAGACTGGCCGAACCCGAAAAGCGAAGCCAATTGCAAAACGGTCTCGGATGCGACGACTGTTAGCGGAGCGGCTTGAAGATCGCCGCGTACTGGCTAGTTACATCGTCAATACTGCGAGCGATATGGTGGCAGAGGATGGAGTGTTGAGTTTGCGAGAGGCGATTCTGGCCGCCAATGCAAACGCGATCATCAACGCTGATACGATCGCTGGTGACGCGGGACCGGGAATCATCGACACGATTTCGTTCGTGGCAGGGTTGTCGACCATCACGCTCGGTAGCGAATTATCCATCACGGACTCGGTGGCTATTTCCCTAGTGGACGCCACCGAGATCACAATTAGCGGCGACAATGCGTCACAACTTTTTTCGATCGATGCAAACACGGATCCAGGGATCAGCAACTCGGTCTCAATCCAAGGATTGACGCTGATTAACGGTGTCGCGTCCGTGGGTGGAGCGATTTATGTTGCGTCCGGTCAATCACTCTCACTCGATTCAGTTACGTTATCGGGAAACACGGCGACCGGTGACGCTGCAACCGAAGGCGGCGGGGGTATTTTCAATGATGGTGGAACCTTGAGCATCGCCAATTCCACACTGAGCGGAAACACGGCGGCGGGAGTCGCCGGCAGTGGCGGGGCGATTTTCAACGCGACGGGCGGCACACTCCAGATAACCGACTCAACGATCTCGGGTAACTTCGCCAACCGAGCTGGCGGCGGAATCGAAGACGCTTCAGGCCTGAATGGGAGCGCCATGTTGAGTGGAATCACTCTTAGCAACAACAGCGCTGGCGTCGGCAATGGTGCCGTAGGAAACCCCGGCAATGGCGGTGGACTGCATATCAGCGGTGCTGGCGATGTCTCGATCAGTGGCGGAACCGTTTCCGGAAATACTGCAGCGGCCGAAGGGGGAGGCTTGTGGAACAGCGCAACGGGAACCCTGATGCTAAGCGATGTGACAGTTCAATTGAACACGGCCAGCGGCAATGATGCCGACCAGGGTGGCGGCGGTATTTTCAATGACGGCGGGACTCTTTCGATCAGCGGTGGCTCGATCGAACAGAATTTTGCTAATGGAACTAACGGCAGTGGTGGTGGCTTGCTAAGCGTCAGTGGCGACGTGACCATTGCGGGGACCTTGATCGATCAAAATGCTGCCCATCGTGCTGGTGGTGGTATCGAAATCATTATCGGCTCGCTCGATGCGACCGATGTGATACTGTCGGGTAACATCGCGGGGCCAACGGGTTTTGCAGCCCCCGGCAACGGAGGCGGACTGCACGTGACAGGCTCAGGTAATGTCTCGATCAGCGGCGGCGACGTTTCAGGAAACTCTGCGGCTCTCGAAGGGGGTGGTTTGTGGAACGGCAGCGGATTGATGACGATCGACGGCACGACCATCGATGGCAATACTGCATCGGGAGATGCGGCCGATGATGGTGGTGGCGGGATCTTCAATAACGGAGGAACCGTCACGATCACGGGCAGCGAAACAATCATCAGCAACAACGTTGCCGATGGAGCCAGCGGAAGCGGTGGCGGGCTGTTTAATAACACCGACGGCACGATCAACATCACTGATGCCACGTTCAGCGGCAATACCGCCAACCGTGCTGGCGGTGGAATCGAAGACGCCTCGAACGTAGATGGTGGAGTCAACTTGACGGGCGTGGTTTTGATTAACAACGGTGCTGGGGTGGGCACGGGATTCACTGCGAACCCCGGCAACGGAGGCGGACTGCACGTGACGGGCGCCGGTAATGTCTCGATCAGCGGCGGCGACGTTTCAGGAAACTCTGCGGCTCTAGAAGGGGGTGGTTTGTGGAACGGCAGCGGATTGATGACGATCGACGGCACGACCATCGATAGCAATACTGCATCGGGAGATGCAGCGGATGATGGCGGTGGCGGGATCTTCAATAACGGCGGAACCGTCACGATCACAGGCAGCGAAACAATCATCAGCAACAACGTCGCCGATGGAGCCAGCGGCAGTGGCGGTGGTGTGCTGACGCTCGGCGGCAGTGTGACGATTAGCGGTGGTACGATTAGCGGCAATAGTGCGGCGCGTGCGGGTGGTGGGATTGAGAACAATGCGGGCTCGGTCACGCTGATTGGTGTCACGCTCGGTGGCTCCACGGCGAGCGATGGAAATGTTGCCGGAATCAACGGTGGTGGCTTGCACATCAGCGGTGCCGGTGACGTCACGATCGACGGTGGCAGCGTTAGCAACAACACGGCTGCGGCCGAAGGTGGTGGCCTGTGGAACTCGGCCACCGGTGAGTTGACCCTGGACAGCACGAACGCAGAGATCGTGATCAGTTCCAATACGGCAGCAGGCAATGCTGACCCGACCGGCGCGCCGACGACTTTACAAGGTGGTGGCGGGATCTTCAACGATGGTGGAACGTTGACGCTGACCGGTGCCGACAATGGGATTACGATCTCGGACAACACGGCGACGGGAGCTAACTTCGGAAGTGGTGGCGGTCTGTTGACGATCGGCGGCACGGTCTCAGTTACCAATACCCGGTTCCAATTCAATAGTGCGGTTCGTGCAGGCGGTGGTATCGAAGTTGTTGCGGGCGACGTGACGTTGACGGATTCAAACCTTCTTAACAACGACGTGAACTCGCTCATTCTGCCGACTGCGAGTCCCGGTAACGGCGGTGGCTTGCACGTGACTGGCGCGGCCAACGTGACGCTCGATGGCGGAAGCGTATTCGGCAACGAGGCGGCATCTGAAGGTGGCGGTCTGTGGAACTCGGCCACCGGCACGATGACGATCCGCAATGGCACAACGATTGACGGCAACTTTGCCGCGTCCGCTGGCGGTGACAATGACGCGCAGGGTGGCGGCGGTGTGTTCAACAATGGTGGCGTACTGGACATCAGCGACGCGACGATTAGCGGCAACGAAGCACTCGATCCGGACGGTGGTACGACCCAAGATGATGGCGGCGGCGGGATCTTTAACGATGGCGGAACCGTTACGATCACCGATACGATCATTAGCGGAAACTTGGCGACCGATGGTCTTGGCAATGGCGGTGGCGTGTTGACGCTCGGCGGCAGTGTGACGATTAGCGGTGGTACGATTAGCGGCAATAGTGCGGCGCGTGCCGGTGGTGGTATCGAGAACAATGCGGGCTCGGTCACGCTGATCGGTGTCACGCTCGGTGGCACCACGGCGAGCGAAGGAAATGTTGCCGGAATCAACGGCGGTGGCTTGCACATCAGCGGCGCCGGTGACGTCACGATCGATGGCGGCGACATCAGCAACAACACGGCTGCGGCTGAAGGTGGTGGCCTGTGGAACTCGGCCACCGGTGAGTTGACCCTGGACAGTACCAACGCAGAGATCGTGATCAGTTCCAATACGGCAGCCGGCAATGCTGACCCGACCGGCGCGCCGACGACTTTACAAGGTGGTGGCGGGATCTTCAACGATGGTGGAATGTTGACACTGACCGGTGCCGACAATGGGATTACGATCTCGGATAACACGGCGACGGGAGCTAACTTCGGCAGTGGTGGCGGTCTGTTGACGATCGGCGGCACGGTCTCAGTTACCAATACCAGGTTCCAATTCAATAGTGCGGTTCGTGCGGGCGGTGGTATCGAAGTCGTCGCGGGCGACGTGACGTTGACGGATTCAAACCTTCTCAACAACGACGTGAACTCGCTCGTTCTTCCGACTGCCAGTCCCGGTAACGGCGGTGGCTTGCACGTGACTGGCGCGGCCAACGTGACGCTCGATGGCGGCAGCGTATTCGGTAACGAGGCGGCATCCGAAGGTGGTGGTCTATGGAATTCGGCCACCGGCACAATGACGATCCGCAATGGCACAACGATTGACGGCAACTTTGCCGCGTCCGCTGGCGGTGACAATGACGCGCAGGGCGGCGGCGGTGTGTTCAACAATGGTGGCATACTTGACATCAGCGATGCGACGATCAGCGGCAACGAAGCACTCGATCCCGATGGTGCGGACTCGCAAGATGACGGCGGCGGCGGGATCTTTAACGACGGCGGAACCGTCACGATCACCGATACGATCATCAGCGGAAACTTGGCGACCGATGGTCTTGGCAATGGCGGTGGCGTGTTGACGCTCGGCGGCAGTGTGACGATTAGCGGTGGTACGATTAGCGGCAATAGTGCGGCGCGTGCCGGGGGTGGGATTGAGAACAATGCGGGCTCGGTCACGCTGATTGGTGTCACGCTCGGTGGTACCACGGCAGCCGATGGAAATGTTGCCGGAATCAACGGCGGTGGCTTGCACATCAGCGGTGCCGGTGACGTCACGATCGACGGTGGCAGCGTTAGCAACAACACGGCTGCGGCTGAAGGTGGTGGTCTGTGGAACTCGGCCACCGGTGAGTTGACCCTGGACAGTACGAACGCAGAGATCGTGATCAGTTCCAATACGGCAGCTGGTAATGCTGACCCGACTGGCGCGCCGACAACTTTACAAGGTGGCGGCGGGATCTTTAATGACGGCGGAACGTTGACGCTGACCGGTGCCGACAATGGGATTACGATCTCGGACAACACGGCGACGGGAGCTAACTTCGGCAGTGGTGGCGGTCTGTTGACGATCGGCGGCACAGTCTCAGTTACCAATACCCGGTTCCAATTCAACAGTGCGGTTCGTGCTGGCGGTGGTATCGAAGTTGTTGCGGGCGACGTGACGTTGACAGACTCGAACCTACTCAGCAACGACGTGAACTCGATCATTCTGCCGACTGCGAGTCCTGGTAACGGTGGTGGCTTGCACGTGACGGGCGCGGCCAACGTGACGCTTGATGGCGGAAGCGTATTCGGCAACGAGGCGGCATCCGAAGGTGGCGGTCTATGGAATTCGGCCACCGGCACGATGACGATCCGCAATGGCACCACGATTGACGGCAACTTTGCCGCGTCCGCTGGCGGTGACAATGACGCGCAGGGCGGCGGCGGTGTGTTCAACAATGGGGGTGTACTGAACATCAGCGATGCGACGATTAGCGGCAACGAAGCTCTTGATCCTGACGGTGGTACGACCCAAGATGATGGAGGTGGCGGGATCTTTAACGACGGCGGAACCGTTACGATCACCGACACAATCATCAGCGGAAACTTGGCGACCGATGGTCTTGGCAATGGCGGCGGCGTGCTGACGCTCGGCGGCAGTGTGACGATTAGCGGTGGTACGATTAGCGGCAATAGTGCGGCGCGTGCTGGTGGTGGGATTGAGAACAATGCGGGCTCGGTCACGCTGATTGGTGTCACGCTCGGTGGCTCCACGGCGAGCGATGGAAATGTTGCCGGAATCAACGGTGGTGGCTTGCACATCAGCGGTGCCGGTGACGTCACGATCGATGGCGGCGACATCAGCAACAACACGGCTGCGGCCGAAGGTGGTGGCCTGTGGAACTCGGCCACCGGTGAGTTGACCCTGGACAGTACCAACGCAGAGATCGTGATCAGTTCCAATACGGCAGCTGGTAATCTCGATCCGACGGCTGGCGGTCCAGTGACATTACAAGGTGGTGGCGGGATCTTCAACGATGGTGGAATGTTGACACTGACCGGTGCCGACAATGGGATTACGATCTCGGATAACACGGCGACGGGAGCTAACTTCGGCAGTGGTGGCGGTCTGTTGACGATCGGCGGCACGGTCTCAGTTACCAATACCAGGTTCCAATTCAATAGTGCGGTTCGTGCGGGCGGTGGTATCGAAGTCGTCGCGGGCGACGTGACGTTGACGGATTCAAACCTTCTCAACAACGACGTGAACTCGCTCGTTCTTCCGACTGCCAGTCCCGGTAACGGCGGTGGCTTGCACGTGACTGGCGCGGCCAACGTGACGCTCGATGGCGGCAGCGTATTCGGTAACGAGGCGGCATCCGAAGGTGGTGGTCTATGGAATTCGGCCACCGGCACAATGACGATCCGCAATGGCACAACGATTGACGGCAACTTTGCCGCGTCCGCTGGCGGTGACAATGACGCGCAGGGCGGCGGCGGTGTGTTCAACAATGGTGGCATACTTGACATCAGCGATGCGACGATTAGTGGCAATGAAGCTCTTGATCCTGACGGTGGTGACTCGCAAGATGACGGCGGTGGCGGGATCTTTAACGATGGCGGAACCGTCACGATCACCGATACGATCATCAGCGGCAACTTGGCGACCGATGGCCTAGGCAATGGCGGCGGCGTGCTGACGCTCGGCGGAAGTGTGACGATTAGCGGTGGTACGATTAGCGGCAATAGTGCGGCGCGTGCCGGTGGTGGGATCGAGAACAATGCGGGTTCGGTCACGCTGATTGATGTCACGCTCGGTGGCACCACAGCGACCGATGGAAATGTTGCCGGAATCAACGGCGGTGGCTTGCACATCAGCGGCGCCGGTGACGTCACGATCGATGGCGGCGACATCAGCAACAACACGGCTGCGGCCGAAGGTGGTGGTCTGTGGAACTCGGCCACCGGTGAGTTGACCCTGGACAGTACGAACGCAGAGATCGTGATCAGTTCCAATACGGCAGCAGGCAATGCTGACCCGACTGGCGCGCCGACAACTTTGCAAGGCGGTGGCGGGATCTTCAATGATGGCGGAACGTTGACGCTGACTGGTGCCGACAATGGGATCACGATCTCGGATAACACGGCGACTGGAGCTAACTTCGGCAGTGGTGGCGGTCTGTTGACGATCGGCGGCACAGTCTCAGTTACCAATACCCGGTTCCAATTCAACAGTGCGGTTCGTGCAGGCGGTGGTATCGAAGTTGTTGCTGGTGACGTGACGTTGACGGATTCAAACATTCTTAACAACGACGTGAACTCGATCATTCTGCCGACTGCGAGTCCTGGTAACGGTGGTGGCTTGCACGTGACAGGCGCGGCCAACGTAACGCTCGATGGCGGAAGCGTATTCGGCAACGAGGCGGCATCTGAAGGTGGCGGTCTGTGGAACTCGGCCACCGGCACGATGACATTGATTGGCGGCGTCATTGTTTCAGGAAACACGGCGAGCGGTGACGCAGCAGACGACGGTGGCGGCGGGATTTTCAATAACGGCGGCGTTGTTAACATCACCGGCGGTTCGATCAGCAACAATTTTGCCGACGGCGATAGCGGTAGTGGCGGCGGAATATTGAACCTCGGCGGCACGATGACAATCTCGGGAAGCACGATCGCGTCCAATACCGCAAGTCGGGCCGGAGGTGGTATCGAAGACAACGCGGGGGTCTCGATCACGCTGAGCGGTGTTCAGCTCAATAGCAACGTCGCAGGTTCGGCACCGGGAAACGGTGGCGGGCTGCATATCACCGGCGCGGGCAGCGTCTCGATCGCAGACAGCACGATTTCAGCCAACTCGGCGACAAACGAGGGTGGCGGACTTTGGAATAGTGCCGCCGGAACTCTCGACGTCACTCGTTCCACCGTATCGGGGAACAATTCGGGCGATGGTGGCGGTATTTTTAACGACGGAACGAGTGGTGATATCACAATCACGAACTCAACGATTGCCGCCAACACGGCGACAAACAACGGTGGTGGTATCGCCAGCGAAGGAGCCAACGTTACGCTGAGGAGCGTCACAATCGCAGGTAACACCGCGACTACGGGCGGGGGAATCAATACGCTTGGAGGCATCTTTACAGCCACCAATACTCTTGTCGCCAACAACGATGCCACGACAGGTACGGACGCTTCGGGTTCGATCACTAGTGGTGGCAACAACCTGATCGGCAATTCGGCTGGCGTTACTTTGCTGGGCTCTTTGGGCTCAAACATCACCGATGTGGATGCACTGCTAGACATGCTGGGTGACAATGGTGGCCCGACACAAACCATTGCTTTGCTGCAGGGCAGTCCCGCACTAAACGCAGGCGTTGCGGCGGGACTGACCGTTGACCAACGAGGAGTCACGCGTCCACAGGGCCTTTCGTTTGACATCGGCGCATTCGAGTCAAGTCTGGATACGATGGTTGAGCCTGCCACCTTGTCGATTGCTGCGACCGACGCAAACAAAAACGAAGGCAACTCGGGACTAACACCGTTTACCTTTACCGTCACACGGGGTGGCAACACCGATACCGCAGTCACGGTTGACTTTGACGTCACAGGATCGGGTAGTAGTCCTGCGACCGCCGATGATTTTGCCAATAGTGTTTTCCCCAACGGCATGGTTAGCTTTGCCGAGGGAGAAACATCAAAAACGGTCACAATCAATGTTGTGGGAGACACAATCTTCGAGCCAAACGAATCGTTTACCGTCACTCTCAGCAAGCCGTCGACTGGTGCCCAAATCACGACGGCGACTGCCGCCGGATCGATTGTCAATGACGATATCGCTGCAGTTCCAACTCTTTCGATTGCTGCGACCGATGCAAACAAAAACGAAGGTAACTCGGGACTGACACCGTTTTCCTTTACCGTCACACGTGGGGGTGACACCAGCGGCACAACGCTGGTTGACTATGCAGTGACAGGAACGGGCAATAATCCTGCGACGGCCAGCGATTTTGAAAACGCCCAATTCCCGAGTGGTCAGGTAGAATTCGTCGAAGGGGAATCGACCAAGACGATCACGATCAATGTCGCTGGTGATACCACGATCGAAAACAACGAAAACTTCCGCGTCACACTCAGAAACGCGTCAGGGAATGCCTCGATCGTGAATTCGACTGCCGATGGCACGATCGTTAACGATGACCAACTACCAACGATTCCACGGGTTATCATCCCACGTCAGGTCGAGGGGGGACAAATTGTCCCCGGCGACGGAACGACGACCGCGATCTTGTTCCAAGCATTGACGAATACTATCGTTACCGTGACACCGGTTGGCACTGCCAATGTCAACGAAACGATTCTGATTTTCGATACCGATATCATCGTCGTCAGCTCGATGAATGGCACCGTTGCAACGGCTTCGCTTGAAGCGGGCGGCGTGTATGCGATTGTATTTGAGCCTCAGTTTGCCAATCGGATTTTCTCGATCCGCTCGTCCGCTGGATTCGGAACGCTCTCCAGTGCACCGCCGACTAACATATTGCAACCCACTGACACAAATGCGAGTGGCGAAACTACGGCATTGGATGCATTGTTGGTGATCAATTCGCTTGGGCGAAACAATGGCGGCCAAGGCGAGCAGGCGATTCCAACCTTCTTGGATGTTAATCGCGACAACAGGGTCTCGGCACTCGATGCTCTGCTCGTGATTAACCAACTCAGTCGTGTGGGCAGCGGTGTGGTGCAAACCAATGTGGCGTCTCAATCGCTTCCGACGTTGCTACCCAATGCGACCGCGAAAAATGAATCAGACACAGCTGCGAACAACGATGCAGTCGATTCGCTGTTTGCCGACTCCACATCGGAATCCTTCTTCGATCCATCCTCCATAACGAGTAATCCAAGTTCGAATCCGTCGACGGTCAACTCGGATGCGGTGGACGAGGCAATGGAAGAGGGCGAATTTGACATGCAGTCGCTGTTCGAAGAACCCATCGAGTTATTGTCCTAGATAATTCGTTTCTCAAGCACTCGCATTGCCCCCGTTTGCCCAAACTGCAAGTCTGCCACGATGTGTGTTCAATGAACGCACATCGTGGACGCTCGCAAACCAGCGATACCGCAAGAGATCGCTGCGAGTGGTTGATTGATGTTCAGTTTGTCCATTTTCATGCAAGCTGCACTTGATATCCCGGTGAAACCGCTGTGTTTAGTGAGCTCCGGGCCGGCTATTTTCGTACGAAGCATGCCCGTGGTCAGCGCCATCGCTGCAAATCGATGTATCGCGTGACTCTTTTCAGGTTGCTCAGAAAGAGTCGAGGACAATGTGGAGCGACTCGGCACGCGATATGCGTTATCTGAAGTCCGACGCCTTTAAACATCCCACTTAGCGGGTCGCTTGGTATAAGCCGGTAAAACGCTGGTCATTCTGTGCGCCGTCGGCTCAGACCAATGTGTGGAATGACTTATTTGAACCAGCTTAGGACACGACTTGAGTAACGAGAAAACCAACATGAATGACAAAGAGAAGTCGATTAAGGAAAACGTGGACGATTCAATTCATTCAAGGGATCAACCGCTCGGCAAGAAAGCCCCTGGAGCCCCGTTTGCAGTGGTCGGATTGACCTACCCGCTAATCTTGATTGCGATTCTGTTAATTGCGGCTGTCTATTATTTCATGACACGGTAAGGCGTTTGAAGCGATCAGTCAGCTTCCTTGGGAACTCTGCTCTAACGGTGGTTCTGCAGCGAGTGGCTCGGCAACATGCTGACGCTCCTCGGACGTCAGTGGTTGGCGTGTTTCCAGTTGGTGCTGCAACACCGCTCGATCTGCATCCGATGCATCCGCATTGCGTTTGTTCCGATCTGCAACACGTTGATGTAGTGTCGCGTTATCAGCTTGACAATCCAAGATTGCAAATGAGACACCTTCGCTGAATGCAAGATCACGAAATCGAGAACGTTGTGATTGCTCGAGGAACGTGGCGTCCACGACAACGGAGTATCCCGATCGCAAGATGTCTTTTGCGAGCTTCGACAGTCGGTCGTAAGTTGCTGTGGTCGATTCATCGCTGTAAAGACCGGGGGGCGAAGAACGGTCCGTCGGCTGCAAACCAAACATCCTTTTGCGTTCGACATCACTGCGAAGCCGGAAACAATCTTGCTGCTGAACAACAAGTTCGCTTTTTGTTGTCTTGCCACTGCCACTGACGCCATGTGTGATCCACAGCACAGGGGATTCCTCGGTCGTGAATTGGTGGGCCAGAGCAATATGGCTACGACAGTCCGCGATTGCTTCGTCACGCTCCGCCATGGACACGTCTGACTGGTTCGCGCGGATCGAAGCGACCAAACCGCGAACAATCGCTCGATAGACAAGGAACCAGCGAAGAGTATGGAGCGACTCGTAATCGCCAGTACGCTGGAGGTAATGATTGGCAAAACTGCGACCGAATTCGAGGTGTCCGCGAGCGGCAAAATCCATCATCAAAAATGCAGCGTCACTCATCACATCGATCCAGCGCATCCGTGGGTTAAATTCGATCCCGTCAAACGGAATAAATCGACCTTGCCAATTCACAACATTTTCTAGATGCAGATCGCCATGACATTCGCGAATAAAACCGTCTTCGGCACGCTGAGTGAACTGATGTCCATTTTCACGAATTACAGATTCTGACCATTGCTCCACCGCGTAAATCATTGTCACCGTTTGTGCGCAGCACGCTTGCTTCAATTGCCGCAGCATTGAGTTCATATTATAAAACACAAACGCAGGCCAACTCACAGCATCGGCCTGTTCACAGCGTGCGGCGGACTGATGAAAATCGGCAATGGTTTCGCTTAGTTGCGACACCTCATGCACCGTCAACTTCCCTGCTTTGAGCCGTTCGCTCAGCAAGGCACCGCTGGGGAAGCGACGCATTTTGACGGCATACTCCAATGGTATCCCTTTGCCTTCCACGCGAAGCTTGCCATCGACGATACAAATCGGCACGACATCCAAATACAAGTCGTTGGCAAATCGGCTGTCCAGTCGCAGTTCTTCCCAACACAGCCGTTGACGTTTTTCGAGCGTGCTGTAATCAAGAAACTCGGTTTTGACTGGCTTTTTGATTTTGTAAGCGTAGTCACCAACGAGAAAGACCCACGAAATGTGGGTCTCGTGAAATTCAACGGTCGCACTTGAGTCGGGAAATGCATCGGGATGGTGCAGCGATTCGACCAGATTTGTATCGGTAGAATTCATGGTTCGGTTTTGGGGCTACAGTGCAGATGCAAGCGGCTGCTGGAAACTACGACGACGCTGTTTCCGTGGCCAACGTCTTTTTTTGAATTCCTTGGAGCATTCGATTTCGAGTGATCCAAACACTGCAGGGAGCGTGCCGTAAAACAAAACGCGTGGTGCTTCCCATCAAAATGCGCCCCAATCGAGTGCGTGGTGTTTCACCCAATACCACAATGTCGCATTTACTTTCTTCGAGGTAACAAACCAATCCTTCACCAATGTGGTCGTGTAGAATCGATTCGACATGGACGTGAGCTGCCGTCCGGCGCAATCGGTCGGCGGCCTTGTTTGCCGCTCGCTCGGCCGACTGGCGTCGATCCGATTCGTCCAATCCGCCCAAGAACAATGCAGACACAACACGTAGATCGGGTTCCGCACCCCATCGCACCTCGGCGATCTCTTCGAGTGCCGCTTCAGCGGGTCCCGTTTCTTCGTAGGCAATCGCAATACGTATTGGATGATTTGCCTTGCGTATACCGGTCGGCCGGATCACCAAGACGCTACAGCTCGCATGCGTTGCAACATAGTCACTCGTGCTACCTAACATCAAACGCTCGACCACCGAATGCCCGCGTGCCCCAAGCAGTACCAAGTCTGACTTTTCGCGTTTTGCAATGGCAACAATGGTCTCGGCGACGTGTCCCTCTTCGATGATATGCTGCAGTTTCACATTGGCCCCATCGAACATCAATTCAATTTTGGCAAACGTATCGACCGCTCGCTCGCGTTCTCGTTCCAAAATTGTCTGTACCCAATCCCCTAAGCTGGACACGCTGCCAGCGGTGGGCACATGGAGAACCGACAACACGGTGATTTCCACTTTGTCCTCATGGGGCAAGTGGGCCAAGAACCATGTCGCATCATCGGCGTGAGGTGAACCGTCGGTGGCCAGCAAAATTTTCTTCATCGAATCATCTCCGAGGGGAAGTGCTACAGTTTGTGTCCGAACGCATCGCCTATTTCGCTTGGCACCACGGGCGTCGGGTCGAAATAGTGGTCCGAGCGAGTCAGTGGATCGACAAACTGTAACCTCATTGACTGCTCTGGTCCTAACTTGACGGGAGGACGTGCCTGTAGAAAATCAGTGAGTGATTCGTAGGGTCCGGTATCCAAGAATTTCGAAATCCCTTTGACGATGTTGCGAATCGCATCAGGCCCTTCGCGGTAGATCTCCGACGTCACCATCACCACGTCAGCTCCGGCGATCAGTGTTTTAATTGCATCTTCGGCGGTGCGAATTCCTCCGCTCGCAGCAATCTGAAGATCCAACTCTCCCGCACGCGTTCGTACGATTCCTTCCAAAATCGCGCCGAGCGAATTGATGGGTGACAGTTCCCAACGGATCGTCCAGTGCATGCGATCTACTGAGACGTCCCATTGCGGCAGGTGGGTAAACAAAATTACGCCATCGGCCCCCGCTTTTTGTAATCGGTGAGCCATCGAAGCCAAGTTAGTGAAACGTTGACTCAGCTTTACGGCGACCGGAATTGACACACTCGCACACAATCGACGTACGATTTCGCACACTTGCTGTTCGATCTCGTCGGATGATTCGTTAGGGTTAGAGATCGTCGGATGCCAATTGAGTTCCAGAGCATCGGCTCCACAAGCCTCGATCTGTTTTGCATAGTCAATCCAATCGCCGTTAGAAACACCGTCCATACTCGCGATGATTGGAATCGACTCGTGGGTGCTCATGGCTTCGATGAACCTCAAATATCCCTCGGTTCCGCCGTTGTACTTGTCCTGCTGAGGTTGGTATCCGCTTCGCTGCACCGCGTGCTCAGGGTTTTCTCGCATCATTTGAGCGTACAGAATTTGCTCTTGTAACATCGATGGCAAGACGATCGCGCCGGCCCCTGCATCGACCAATTGACGCACCGTTTCAACTTCCATTGTCAGCGGACAAGACCCGACGATCACCGGTGACTCAAGTTCCATCCCCAAATAACAGCAGGCAAGTTCCGATGCCATGATTGGCCGATCCAAATAAGAGAGAAGAAATCGAGGGTTCCTTCCCATGACGAGGCAAACGTCGTGCCGGATCGACGTGAGCCTCGCTGGATCACTTGAGATCCGAGCACGTACGAGATCTCGTGAAACACCGCTTAGGACTGTTAGATAATGACTTCGTCCAGTGAACGTCTCGGTGTCGGCTTGACTTCTTTGCCATAGCCTAACCGCAACAAGAGTTGTGGCACTCCCTCATTGTCCGTCAGTTTCGCCAGCTTCTTTCGCAGTGTTTCGACTTCGATGGCTTGGTTCAAGAACGATGCATCAACCGACCACGATGCCGCTCGCAACAACATCTTTGCCAGAGCTTGGCCACACGCAATCCAGTCTGCGACGGTATCGGTGTTGGTAGCAATCACAGCCAGCAGCGGCGACCCTTCAGCGAGTTGACGATCTTTGGCAGCTTGCCCATCTCCCCAATCAAAGGTCCGAACGACAAAACTATCAAAGTTAGACGCAAAATCATTGACTCCATGAGTGTAGCCAGGCAGTCCATCACGACGCGAACTGTTGTTGGAATGGACCCATCGAGCAAGCTCGCGACGAAATTCTGGATCACTCGCCTGCAGACGATCTCCTTCGGAAACAAGATCTGCAGCCGCATGCTTCTGCTGGCTCGTTTGAAGAAAGTGGATTCTCGCGTGCTCGGATCGAACATCGCTGATCCATTCCACCTGCAATTCCGGATCGACTTCCCGATTTTCAAAAGGGAATCGATTCGTGCGGCGTTTGGGGATGGCATCAAAAAGTGTCCGTTCATCGCTGGACGGAATGTGAGTCCCGGCAACGAGCACACGTGCAACCAGATCGGGATTATCGCGGGTTGGCAAAATCTTTACCAACGTTGCCAATCCATCTGCCTTCATTGCCAAACGCAGATGATACAGTGCTGCACCGCAACTGATATACAACTCTCGATCATCGGGATCAACGACGGGACAAGCCCTTCGTTTGTCTGCAACTAACTCGATGCCGCCTTCGCTGATGCGAAACATCCAAGGTTGAGTGTTATGGCTTGACGGGGCTTGCATCGCACTTTGGATAGCATTTCGAAGTCGTTCGGCGAGGATGGGTGGGGGGGAAGTTTTCGTAATCATCGAATCACAACCTATTCGAAAAGAGAAGAACGCATTGGTAAGTTACCGTGCATCGAATAAGGGCTGCAAACAATGCGCCGCCGCGCACCAGATTGCCTGCGGCAGATCGACGTCATCGACAGGATCGTCGCCACACACGATGCGGTAATCGATCGTCGGACCACTTAGAGAATTCGCGATGAACGCGGTCAGCCAACCCCGGAAATCTCACGGGGCGAAAGAAGCAAGCAGTTGCTAAGAGTGGACTAAAACAGCACGGTCTCTGAATGGAGGAGATGACGTGCGTGATCCCATCGCTAAGTAGCAACAACCTACTGAGAAGGTATCCGAAAAGGGGTCTGACCCTCTCCGGCGAGGCAATAAACTCAAAAAAGAACGACTCGCTTCCAAAGGGTCAGACCCCTTTTCGGATACTCTCTTAGCACCACGGCTCAGACTTCGCCGAAGTGTTGTTTGGCGACCATCTGAGCTCCCTTGATATCGAGTTTCCCAGTCCCGAGCTGCGGGATTTCTTCGACCTCCAGAAAACTGTCCGACGAGGGAATGAACAAGTTTGGCAAACCGGCCGAGACCAATCCGGCACGCACCTCGTCGTACGTTTTTGACGTCCGTAAATGCAGCACGACCAATCGTTCGCCCTTTTTGGCATCGGGGACTGCGGTCACACACACCGAGGGCCGTTCGATGTCGGTTTCCTGTGCCGCTGCGTCTGCAGCCTCACCTCCCGCACCACAGCCGTACACTTTGGCAATTTCTTCTTCGACGCGAAGATGCGGCACCATTTCGCCACCGATCTTCGAAAACCGACTCAGCCGACCGGTAATATGCAGGAAGCCTTGATCGTCCACATTGGCGATGTCCCCGGTCACGTACCAGCCGTCCTGGACCACTTTGCGAGTCAATTCATCTTGATTGACGTAGCCTTTCATCACGTTGGGTCCGGTCACCATCAGCATGCCGTCTTGGCCCGCCAATAGCTCGCTGCCATCCTCGGGCGAGACAATGCGTGCGCCAATTCCCGGAAGCGGGCGTCCCACACTGCCTTCGACGCGATCGAGTTGGTACCTCGCCGCCGAACGGCTGGGGGGAATATTGACTGAAACCAACGGACTGAGCTCGGTCGCACCATAACCTTCGACCGGACGTACGCCAAATCGTTCTTCGAACGCATCAAACAGTTCGGCCGGCATTTTTTCGGCGCCCACCACGACGACATCTAGGGTGGCGAATTGCTCGGGTTCGACGCGTCGCAGATAGCTTCGCAAAAACGTGGGTGTCCCCAGCAGCACCGAGGCCTTGAACTTGGCCGCCAGCTTACCGATTTGGCGAGCATCGAGCGGGTTGAAATGATAAACGCCAGTCGGTCCCAACGTCATCACCGCCCATAGTGTCACGCTGTAGCCGAAGGAGTGAAAGAAGGGCAGCACACCGATGACGATGTCTTGGTAATTAAGTCTGACGGCGCGGTCGATCGCGTCGACGTTATGGCTGATGTTGGCCTGAGTCAGCATCACGCCCTTGGGCATTCCAGTCGAACCACTGGTAAAGATGATCGTCAGCAAGTCATCCTTGTCGACTTTATGCAGTCCCAAGACGCGGTCTAGCACCGCAGCCGGCAGCAACACCGCTTGGATGAACGCGATGGCCTTGTCCCACTTGGTGACTTTGTCTTTGAGGGATTCGAGCAAAACGACGTCGGCGTCGAGTTGCAGATCCAGTTTGCTGAGAAATTTTTCGCTGGTCAGGACATGTTTGATTCCTGCATCGCGAATGCAGTGGTTCATCACCGTACTGGAAACGGTGTAGTTCAGGTTCGCAGTAACTCGGCGATCCATCGTCAACGCGATATTGGTCGCGACACCTCCGACACTAGGCGGCAACAAAATTGCCACGGTGGATTCATCGCGATCGAGCACGTCGCGGCGGAGCACTCGGCGTAGCGCCAGCACACGGATCAGCAACTCGCGTCCAGTGACCTCGTTGCCCATCGAATCCGCACACTGGACTTTGTTGCCTTTTTTCCGCCAGACGCGGATCACGCGACAGGCGAGTGTGGGAAACTTGTCACGTTGATCGATCGTTGCCCGCGCCCCGAGCGATTGAACTTGCGAGCGAACCAGTTCAAGCGGTGCGTCTCCTTCGAGCGGCGGTCCAATATAGAGCGTCAACGTGCGACGCAATTGAGTGGGCCTTTTGAAGAAGAACTTACCGCCCGAGAAACTGAAGATGCTGCCCCACATGCCTTCTAACCAAACTGGCATGATCGCCGCGTTGGTACCCTTCATGATCTTTTGGATCCCAGGCTTGAAGGCTTGCAATTGCCCGGTCCGCGTGATGGTGCCCTCGGGGAAAATCCCGACCACGTCTCCGTTGGTCAACCCTTCGCGAGCCGTCTTTAGAGCTCGACCGATCGACTTCGGCCCCGAGTACATCAGGATGGTGTCAAACGCCTTCCCTAAATAACTTCCAATTCGTGTGTCAAAGTTAGCACCGTCCACGATGAAGCGAACATTCTTGGGCAGCATCCAAAGCAATAAGATGCCATCGATCCAGGAAACATGATTGCTGGCGATCACGTAGCCACGGTCTTTGGGCAAATGCTCGAGCCCGACCACTCGTTTGCGATAAAGCGTCGCGAGTATTGGACGCATGAAACCACGGACAAAGGTTCGTGGCGAGAAGATCGCCAACATTACGACAAGGACCGCCAACACGGCGATGACAAGCAGTCCGATTTCAAGTCCGTTCACTTTGATCTTCTCTAGCAATAGATTCGTTCTCGTCGCAGAACAGCAGAGCGATCCAGCTGGCTACGATCATTGTAATGATTCTGCGTTACCATAATGCAATCACGCGGGGGGCGAAATTAGCCTCGCCAAGGTGGTTGCGTCTGGGAACACTTTCAAACAGGTTCCCAAGATTGCTCGGCAACATCTAATATCGTTCGCGTGACCTTGCCCCGACGAGCGCCGTTTACGCTGCCAGATTCTCTTACCTGAGCCCATTCATTGGCTCGTATTGCGCTCGCAAGAGGCAACACGCAAGCATTTTTTAGCGGTGCGGCGCAAGCCGCCCGGCCAATTTCGAACGATTTATTCGCTGCGACCGGACGGCTTGCGCCGTGCCGCTAACAAAGCAGTCGGCATTGGGGGCTACAACTGCCCACCTTCCACGGCAGTAAACTCGGCATACACCGGCAAATGGCTGGTGACGACTTCGGCGTCGGCAAGGCTCATGTTGTAGACACGCAAAAAGTCGAGAGCTCCGCCGCGGCCGAGATACTCGCTGCAAAACGTGGTATCCATCAGGATATTACTCGTTTGATAGCGGCCAAACACATCGGTAGGCACACTTCGCACCGCCGCAACCACGTTGTCACCCACCAGCGTCGGAACTAAATAAGCATCGTCAGCTTGGAAAAGGCCAGTGAGAACCACGTCGTCCTCGCCTCGCCCGTCGTTGCGAACGCTTTTCAGGATCCCCGGTAACAAGGCAACTTCGCTGGGTGCTTGGCCAAGATCGACGCGGATATTGACGAGCGAGAAGGTCCAAGCGGTTTCCACCGGTGGCTCAGCGGCCTGGAACCATGCGACCAGCGGATCGTAGCCCATCTGATTTTGGGGATCGGCGACGGTGTAAGTTTGATTGCGATCGACGCGGATACGTGTCGTGTCAAACAGGAACGCCAATTGTTCCTGGCGTCCGACAGGTCCATTGGTTTCGCCGAGCACAAAATCGTACCGACGACCTGATTGGTTGATCTCGTCGATCAAGCGAGGGATCAAGTCGCGTTCGATTGCGGCAATTTGCTGCAGGGCGACGATGTCAAACTGGTGAACGATTCGCACAATGTTTTGACGTGCGACCGGATTCGCCAATTTGGTTGGCCCAAATCCATCGAGTGCCCACGAGGCAATTCGCAAGTTAGCAATGCGGGCCGAGGATCGTGGCGTCGCACTGACCTTCGTCGCGGACACGGCGGTCCGGTTTGCCGATGCGAACGGATTTCCAGACGATGTTTCGCTCGCGGTTGCTGCGATACCAGAAACGAACCGCGACGAATCGCCGTTGAATTCGGACTCGCCTGGGAAACTTGTCAGTTCGGCGTCATCCCACAACTCGCTCTTGGGCGAAACACTAACGCCATCGAGCCCTTGAATATTGTAGTTTTTAAAGAAATACCAGCCGCCACCCACAAGTAGCAGAACTACCACGGCGACGTGAATCGGATTGCCACGGGTAGAGTCTTCCATTGCTCAAACGAGAGATGTCTTTAAAGGAACGGCATGAAATAGAGGGCGGCTGAGATTGAAGTGAAAATAGGGAGGGCCTTAGCGCGAATACGCCTCGACCCTAATGCCGCCTCATGCGTCATCGATCCGCCCGGGCTCGTTTCATCACGGAGAGTCGCAAATTTGCTCGCAGTCAAGCATCCAGACGTGGCCTACGCGTACCAAGAACTGCATTCGGTACATTCGCTAGGCTTTAACGCTGTTTCGTCGCACAGCCCCATTTTGAAACCGCCGAGTCGCTGACACGGTCGGAAACACGCGGTACGATGATGCGAAAGTGTGAAAGTCCGTTTTGCACGATCAAACTAGTAGTTAGTCCGTTTTGCCCTCTTTCTTACGAGCTGATACGAACCGTGAGCGAATCTATTAACGTCGACGTCCCTACCGTTGGTGAATCGATTAGCGAAGTGCAAATTGGCCAGTGGCTCAAACAAGAAGGAGATTGGGTCAAGGACGGAGAAGACCTCGTCGAAATCGAAACCGAAAAGGCCTCGGTGCAAATCCCGGCTCCTGGATCTGGATTTCTTGAGAATATCCAAAAAGCCTCCGAAGAATTTGCCTTGGTTGGCGAAACAATCGCTTCGATCCGACTAAGTGACGCTCCGGCTTCAAACGGCCCCCCCCCGACGGCAAGCTCGCCCTCGGCAAGTGCAGGCTCAAGCCCCGCATCGTCGGGAAATCAGGGCTCGGGAAGCCAAGGCTCACAAACGGCGACCGCCAGCGGCACATCCGCCACCTTTGTCATGCCGGCTGCAAAACGGCTGCTCGAAGAGCACGGATTGTCGCTAAACCAAGTGCCCGCCACAGGACCCGGTGGTCGACTACTCAAAGAAGACGTGCTGGCGTTCGTTCGCAATCGCGGTAACGCCCCCGCAGCTCCGACCGCAACCAAGCCGACGCCGAGTGTCCCCAGTCCCGCTCCGCGTCCGACGGCGTCCACGTCGTTGGTTGCCGACTCGGCACCCAATCGCAGCGAAGAGATCAAACCGCTCAGCATGTTGCGTCGCACCATCGCCGCTCGTTTGGTCGAGGCTCAACAAACCGCGGCATTGTTGACCACGTTCAACGAAATTGACATGCAGCCGGTAATGGCGATCCGCAAGAAATACAAAGACGCGTTCGCGGAGCGTCATGGGGTCAAACTTGGTTTCATGTCGTTCTTTGCGAAAGCCTCGGTCGAAGCACTTCGCCGCTACCCGTTGGTTAACGCAGAAATTCGCGATGACAATATTGTTTATCGCCATTACCATGATATTGGAGTCGCAATCGGAGGCGGCAAAGGGCTTGTCGTTCCGATTTTGCGAAACGTTGAACGCATGTCGTTTGCCGACGTCGAAGGAGGGATTGCCGAATTTGCCCGCCAAGCAGGCGAAAATCGCTTACAGCCAGGCGACTTGATCGGCGGCACCTTTACGATCAGTAACGGTGGTGTCTACGGATCGCTACTGAGCACTCCGATCGTCAATCCGCCGCAGAGCGGTATCTTAGGATTGCACTCGATCCAAGAACGTCCCGTGGCAATCGATGGCAACGTCGTGATTCGTCCGATGATGTATGTTGCGTTGACTTACGATCACCGGGTCGTTGATGGACGCGAAGCCGTGGGCTTCCTCAAGACGATCAAAGAGATCATCGAAGATCCGTCTCGTTTGTTCTTGGAACTGTAAGCCACGTTTTGCCAAGGAGAAAATGCAACCATGACTAAGGTCATCCTCGCTACTGACGGTTCGCAACAAGCGGACGATGCGATCGAGTTCTTGAAACGGATTCCGTTGCCGCGGCCGATCGACGTCCAAATCGTGACAAACGTCTTCGTTCCATTGAAAAATGGTGACTTGACCGATCCGCTGC
This sequence comes from Novipirellula methanifontis, assembly GCF_052161655.1. Classification (GTDB taxonomy): domain Bacteria; phylum Planctomycetota; class Planctomycetia; order Pirellulales; family Pirellulaceae; genus Novipirellula. The sequence goes on along the minus strand of NZ_CP197418.1, from coordinate 1,680,409 downwards.
TACGTGATTTTCGCGAACATCAAGAATCAGAAGCCAGTCGCTATTTGGTAAGATCCGAATTGGCATTGAGTGAGATCGCTGATACCGTTTCGCGAAAATTTTTGCATGGCGATATCGGCCACAGCATCGTCGAGTTTGCTGAGCAAAACGAAAGCGACTTCATTGTAATGGGAGCGACGGGGCATTCCGGAATTGGCCGAATGCTGTTGGGAAGTGTCAGCGATTATGTTGCCACGCATGCGCCGTGCAATGTGATTGTCGCACGCAAACCGCTGCATCAATGTTCGCAAGAAGATCCGATGAAAATCACCATCGGATATAACGATTGCGAAGGTTCGGAAGAGGCAATTCGCGAGTTCACGCAACTCGACTGGACGACCACCGCAGCGATCAGCCTACTCGGCGTGGTGCCCGTATTCCAAGGTTTTAGCCCTGATTTGATGCCTAACATCGTGCAATACCGCAGCGAGCAACGGGTCGCGGCGATGCGATATTTGAAAGCGGGTCGCGATCGACTGGTCAGTGAGCACTCGCAGTTGTCCAGCGATCAAATCTCGTGTGACGTTGTGGAAACCGATCATGTCGGCAACGCGATGATCGAACGACTCGAAGAAGAAAAGAGCGATCTGATTGTGATCGGCGATTCGCATCGCAGCCGCATCAGCCGCATGTTACTGGGCAGTGTGTCACGGTTCGTCCTGCAACACGCTCATTGCAGCATGTGGATCGCACGCGACAAAGACGCGGTGGAGGCTTGAGGGATGACGTAGCGAAAGTCGCCAAGACTTTCGGCAGATTACATTGCGAACCGAAACTCTTGGCGAGTTTCGCTACCCCCGCATTAGCTTACGCAAACCGGCTTGCACCCCAGACTTCATTGCGACTGGGCGGCACCAAGCCAGGCTTGGCGGGGTTCTGATAGAGCAGCGACTTGATCTTCTCTTCCGACCCCGAAAAGTCGTCATCGCGATCATAGTGCCACCGTTCGTGGTGGGGCAACCACTCGTCCGCAAGCGGCCATGGGTCAAATGGGTTGTAGCCGAGATCCTGCTGTAACTTGGACGAATCCATCGTCACATCGCCGGCGCGTGGCGGCATCGGACCGGCCTCGTGTCGCAGCGATTTGTGCAGCAGATCCGGATCGTAACCGCCCACGCGATTAACGACCTGGCCAATTTGATACAACGTCAAACGTCGAGGCCCTCCGGCGTGATATAGACCGGTGAGAGGTTTGTCCAACAGAGTGGCAAACAATCCGTTCATGCAATCGGTATAGGTGGGCGTCCGCACTTCGTCGGTAAAGAGCGTCGCCGGTTTGTTTTGCTTGAAGCGTGACGCGATCCAGTCGATTGCACCTGCGTGCTCATTAAAACTGATCCCCATCGGCAACGAGATGCGAAGCACGCAGGCATTGTCGCATTGCGAGAGCACAACGCTCTCGGCTTCGACCATTTTAGCGCCATACACGGTCACGGGATCGGTTGCGTCTTGTTCGTCATAGCTTCCGCCGTCGCGACCAGCGAACACTAGGTCAACCGACAAATGGATCACACGCGCATCGTGCCGGACGGCCTCGGCGATCATGTTCTCGGCACCGACGACATTCACACGATGTGCCATGTCGACATTCAATTCACACGATTTCAAACGACAACAACCACCGAAGTTCAGCAGGCTGCGGAATTGATATTGGTCCCATAACCGTGCCACACTGTCGGCGTCTTCGGCGTCACAGGCGACGATGCCGTCGCCCGAGAGTGGCCACATATTGGATTGACGAACCCCGATCACTTGATCGCCATACAGGTCCCGAAAGTAATGGAACGCGTTGTATCCTGGCACGCCTGCGATCCCGCTGACCAACATTGGCAGCGGCGGTGGAGCGTCGTTTTCGTAGTGGGGGTCCAGCAAATCCATGAACTTTGTTTTCGTCGTGTGCGTCAAATTGTAGCCAAGGGTGCCCTTGTCACTCTCGGGGAGCGACAAGTATGGTTGAAATGAAGTTTGCCTAATAATGGCGTCCGAGAACACCCACAATGGAAATCGACGAGTCGTGACAGAGCGAATTTTATTTGAATCGCACTCCCACACCCCTTTATGCATGCATGCCGACGGGATGCCAACGGAGTACGCCGAAGTAGCTTGGCAGCGTGGCCTGCGAGGGATCAACGTAACGTGCCACAACCCGATGCCCGACGGTTTTTCGGCGCATGTCCGCATGCGAGAAGACCAATTCGACGATTATGTCTCACTCGTGGACGCCACGCGGCAACAGTGGGCAGGACGCGTCGAAGTCCGACTGGGGTTGGAAGCCGATTATTTCGAGGGACATGAGGGTTACGTCGAAAAGCAGCTTCGCTCGGCTGATTTTCAATTCGTGCTCGGATCGGTCCACCCGCAAATCGGCGAATTTCGCGAGCGTTACTGGAACAACGATCCGTTGGAATTCCAACGCACTTACTTTCGGCTGCTCGCTCAATCCGCGGAAACCGGCCTGTTTGACTCGCTCTCCCACCCCGATTTGGTCAAAAACGTCACCGCCGACGCTTGGGACTTGGACCTGATCATGGACGATATCCGCGCCGCGCTGGACCGAATCGCCGCAACCGGCGTCGCCATGGAATTGAACACGTCGGGGGTCAACAAAACTATCTCACAGATGAATCCGTGCCCCGAGATGCTGGTCGAAATGTGTCAGCGGGGCATTCCGGTGACGATTGGTGCCGACGCGCATCAACCCGAACGCGTGGCCGACGGCTACGAAGCCGCATTGGAATTGCTGCAGCAGTGTGGTTACGAAAACATCAGCCTGTTCGAAGGCCGCAAACGCTATGAGGTTCCGATCATCGATGCACTTGCTAGCCTGCAGTCGGCCGAGTGCAAAACGTCGTAGGTCGCGTGGGGTTTGGCTTTGAAAAATCATAACCCAAAGCGTCAGCGAGGGTCTCTTGAACCAGCCCCGGTCCCTGGCCTATGCGTTTTGAATTTGCGCTATTTGCTGTCGCGGAGCGACAAATTTCGATAGCCTCGGACTTTAGTCCGAGGGATTTTCTTGGTGCCGATTTCAGAACCGATAGCCTTGGACTAAAGTCCAAGGCTATCCCATAAAGTGCCTCCGGCACAAAAACAGCAACTTCAAAGCTCACGCGTCGGGTAAGGACTGCCAAGCGATCCGCCGAAACTCTTGGCGAGTTTCGCTACGTCGAGTTTCGGTGCGATGATTGTGGCTCGTGGGGTTTCGCGAGCTCAGACAGCCGTTTCGGCCATGTCGCGTGCGTGATAGCTACTGCGAACGAACGGGCCGCTGGCGACTTTCTTGAATCCCATGCCCCGTGCGATCTCGCCCAGCTCGTCAAACTCTTCTGGTGGAACGTAACGGACCACGGGCAGATACTTTTCGCCTGGCTGCAGGTATTGGCCGAGCGTCAAAAAGTCGACGTCATGTTCGCGGAGATCGGCCAAGGCGTCGAGCAATTCGGCTCGTTCTTCGCCCAATCCCAACATCAAACCACTCTTGGTGCGAACGCTGGCGTCGTATTTCTTGACATCTAGCATCATCTGTAGCGTCCACGCATAGTCGCTCTTCGGCCCCCGCACGCGGCGGTACAACCGAGGTACCGTTTCCATATTGTGGTTGAAAACATCGGGGCGAGCTTCGATCACGCGAGCCAGCGAAGGTTTGCAGTGAACAAAGTCGGGGGTCAGCACTTCGGTTGTCGCCCCGGTACGTTCTCGCACGGCGACGACGCAGCGGTAAAAGTGATCGGCCCCGCCATCGGGTAGATCGTCGCGGGTCACACTGGTGATAACAACGTGCTTCAGCCCTAACCGCGCCGCCGCTTCGGCCAAACGCTCCGGTTCATCTGATTCGGGCAATTCCGGCGGTCGACCGCGATGCACTGCACAGAATCCACAGGGCCGCGTGCAGACGGCGCCCAAAATCATGAACGTCGCGGTTTGCTGGCTATAACATTCCATCCGGTTGGGACATTTTGCGTTGTCACAAACCGTTTCCAACTTCAATTCTTCCAACAATTCGGACGTCATGTGGTTGGAATTGCTGCGGGGGATTGGTCGTTTTAGCCAGCGGGGGAGCCGCCCCGTTGCGCTGACTTCGGCACCTTCAGGAATTTCAGGATCAGAGACGACAGGTAATCGAAATGCCATGGACGTAGGGGGATCGGTGGAACGAATGAACCAAATGGGGTTATCGTTCGCATTGTAGTAGACGACGGGCAATTGGTCACGCGCGGTGGGCTCTACCGCAGTGCACAAAATCCCGTACTTCTGCTGGAAAGATTCACGTGCCCTGGATAATCGAAGCCCGGCTGCGCTAAGTCGCAGCTTGGCGGTACAATTCGCCTCGTTATGGCTAAAAACAAGAAAACGAAAAAAAAGGCTGCGGGTAAAAAATCCGAGCCAACGATGACCATTGTGACCGAGAATCGCAAAGCGAGACATCGCTACGAGATCCTCGATTCGGTGGAGTGTGGACTGATGTTGATCGGCAGCGAAGTAAAGTCGATGCGGGATGGCAAAATGTCGCTGGACGAAGCCTACATCCGCGTCAAAGACAACGAGCTCTGGCTGATTGGCAGCGACATTGCCCATTACAAGAACGCGGGGATGTGGAACCATGATCCCCGGCGGCCTCGAAAACTGCTCGTTCACCGCCGTGAATACGACAAGTTCGCTGGCCGGGCGCACGAGCGGGGGCTGACCCTGATTGCGCTGCGTGTCTATTTCAACTCGCGTGGCATCGCCAAATGCGTGATGGGATTGGTCAAAGGAAAGAAACTGCACGACAAACGCGAAACCCTCAAAAAGCGGGATACCGATCGAGGATTGCAACGGGCAATGCGACCTCGCTAGAACATTTTGACTTTTGATGCAGCTACCATCGCCAGAGGTTGGACCACGTTCTGGCGAATGCGGCTACGACTTGAATCCCACGTCAGTTGTCAAATTGCTCTAAAGCGGCGGCACAACTCGATGGCGACGAAGCGAACACGATTTCGATAACCTGAAACATCTCCAACGATGCAACTATGTCTAACGTTGATACGACGCTGCGGATCTCGGATCTGACCAAGACTTTTGACCAACCCGGGGGCGGTCGATTGACGGTGCTGGATGTCCCCCAATTTGAAATCGCTGCAGGCGAACAAGTGGCCTTGATTGGGGAAAGCGGCGGTGGAAAAACCACGCTGCTGCATCTGATCGCGGGTTTGTTGGTTCCCGACTCGGGTTCGATTCGGGTCGCGGGCACCGAACTGACGCGGCTCAGTGAACAAGGTCGCGATCGCTTTCGCGCCTCCACGATCGGCTATGTCTTCCAAACGTTCAATCTGTTGCCTGCGTTCACGGCACTCGAAAATGTGCGGCTGGGGATGACCTTTGGACATGGCCATACCGACTCGGGGCGTGCCAGGGATCTGTTGGACCGTGTCGGGCTAAGCGATCGCGCCCATTATCGTCCAAGCCAGTTGAGTGTCGGTCAACAACAGCGTGTCGCGATCGCTCGTTCGTTGGCGGGAAAACCACGGCTACTGCTGTGCGACGAACCGACTGCGAATGTGGACCCCGTCAGCGCCGAAAATGTGTTGGATTTGATTCGCACCTCCTGCAACGAAGAAAACATCGCGATGTTGATGGTCACCCACAGCATGCAAGTGGCCGAGCGTTTTAGTCGGATCGACGATCTCAAAGAGATAAACCGAGCTTTTGCTGATAGCCAATAAGCCATCGCGCCAACGAAGTCCCTAGACAGTCGCACGCACTCGAGATCCACCTAAAGAAACACAGACGCATGTCCTTGATTCAAATTGCCTGGCGTAATTTTTGCCATCGTTCATTGTCCAGCGCCCTTACGACGCTGTCGCTAGCGTTGGGGGTCGGTTTAGTGGTGTTGGTATTGTCCATTTCTGGCATCGTCAGCGAAGCGTTCACTCGCAACGCATCGGTCGGTTACAACTTGGTCGTCGGCCCGAAAGGCAGTGCGCTGCAATTGACGCTGAACAGCGTCTATTACTTGAGCCAACCGATCGAAAACCTGCCTTTTACTGAGTACATGGAGTTTTTCGGTCAAGACGAACGGGCCGAGATGGTGCGTGAATATGGTGGCGATCCAGCACTGGGTGAACGTGACGGAATTTATGCCGGCTACATGGCGGGCGGCTATGCGATTCCATTGGCGTTGGGCGATTACTACGGCGAATTTCGCGTCGTCGGCACCACTCCCGAGTTCTTTGAAAAACTACGCCACGGCCCCGATGTCGACGAACCGTTTTCGTTCTCCGAAGGCCGGGCGCTGCAGGAATTCAGTGCCGAAAACGGCTACTTCGAAGCGGTGCTGGGTTCGCGTGTCGCCAGCGAAATGGGCAAACACGCAGGCGAAGAATTCTTTCCCACCCACGGGGATCCCGAGGGCGAAGGTCACGGCCAAGGATTCAAAATTGTTGGCATCCTCGATCCCACGGGCACTCCTAACGACCGCGCGGCGTTTGTGAATTTGGAGGGGTTCTACTTGCTCGACAATCACGCCAAACCGCTCAAGGGAGACGAAATCATCGAGGATCCTGCGGATTGGCAACAGCGTGACCCCGAGCACAAACCGCTGGTAATTCCGCAACGCGAAGTGACTTCGATTTTGATTCGCAATGGCAATTTGATGTTTGCACCTGGGATGCAAAACACGATTAATGAAGGGCTACAATCGCAAGCCGCCGCCCCGGTTGGCGAGATCGCCAAGCTGATGTCCGCGATCGTCGGTCCGCTACTCAAAGCGTTACTCGCGATCACCTTGATCACCTGTGTGGTGGCAGCGGTAGGCGTGTTGGTGGCGATTTACAACTCGATGAACGATCGGCGTCGCGACATCGCAGTGATGCGTGCTCTAGGGGCGCGCCGTGAAACCGTGACGGTCATTATCCTCGCCGAAAGCTTGATCATCGCGTTGGTGGGAGGAGTGTTAGGATGGTTTCTCGCTCACTTTGCGATCTGGAGTTCGAGTGGTTACATCGAAGCACAAACTGGCGTGCGAGTCAGCCTGTTCACGACCAGCACCTATGAAATTGCTGTGCTGCCGCTGGTGATTGCCTTGGCACTATTTGCCGGGTTCTTGCCTGCGTGGAGTGCCTATCGCACGGATGTCGGATCCAATTTGTCGGCATAACGATCGTTTTTGCGAGCTTTATTCGACTCGGATGACAGGTGCTTTTCAGGTGCATCAAGTTTCTGCACCTCTGCCAACATGCGGAGAGTGCTGGATTCGTCAATTTTTGATGCCAGCCATGATGCCCGCCCTCGCCACGACAGGGCAGAAGTAACGAGCCACCTCTCCCGCGCTTCAGCTGAGGAGAGTTCGGATGGGCCATTTAGGCCTCATCCGGGTGAGGGTCTTGCGGCGGAGATGGACGTTGCCACGAGCTTCGACTTGCTCGGTCGGCCCTCACCCGAGCATCGCTGTGGGCTCTGCTCGACCTCTCCCAAACTGCGTTTGGGAGAGGTGACGTTAGGCTTGCGCATCGCTGAATTTAATTACCGCAGTCTCCTTCGCTGGCATAGGTGACTGGACAATTAGCATTCGACGGTCTTTGTGGGACAGTAACGTTCGATCATCTCGAAGAGCATCTCCGGCTGGATCGGTTTGGCAAGGTAGCCGTTCATCCCAGCGGCCTCACAGGATTCCCAAATTTGATCGTCGCTATGGGCAGTCATGGCGATAATGGGAAGATGCTTGCACGCTTCACATGCCTGCTCTCGAATCAACTTGGTCGCATCGATACCGTCCAGGCGTGGCATGTCGACATCCATCAAACAGATATCAAAGGCGTTTTGTTTTGCCAGCTCGACGGCTTCCACTCCGTCATTTGCCACGACAACCTCGTAGCCTTGCATCTCCAAGATCCCCATGATCACTTCTTGATTAATCACACCGTCTTCGGCGACCAAGATCCGAACCGGTCGGGACGCCGTGTTGGTATCGACAACTGTATTCTCGTGATTTGACTTTTCAAATTGGTCCGGTGCAGTCAGCTCGCTGAGCACTTTCCCCGTTCTCCGCATCGAAAGGGGCGCGGTCCCAAACGGTGGATCGGGAAGTTCATCCGATGGCGATGCAGGACGTGTTGTTGCATCGTCGGCGTTTTCAAAACGATGTTCGGGATCACGTTGCAACAGCCCAATCGCAGCGGTGAGCAATTCGGTGGGAAGCACAGGTTTGCGCAACTCAGCCGACCACTGGCCACGTTGGACGTCCAACGTCGTATGGGCTGGTAACAGAAACAAACAAGGAATTCCCAAATCAGCACATTGATTAGCCAGGCTTTCGATTTGATCAAAGCCAAAAATCACCAAGTCCCAATCATGTTCGAAAAATTCCTCATCAAAATTCAATTGCCCTGAATGGGAATGACAAGGCCACGATTGCGTCTTCGCACCAATCGACCCAAGTGCCGTTTCGATGGCATTTCGCGAAGCGTCCAACGGATCGATGATCGCTACTCGTGGGTTGCCCAGCACGGGGCACGGACTAGCGATCGGCTGTTCGGCGTCGAGTTCAAGTGGCAGCAAGACCGTAAATGTACTGCCCACCCCTGCGATGCTGCGTAGTTCGATCTTTCCCTTCATTCGTTCGGCGAGTTCACGACAAATGGCCAGTCCGAGCCCCGTGCCGCCGTATCGACGCGTGGTGCTGCTGTCGGCTTGCGAAAACGATTCAAACACTTTGCTTTGTTGCTGCAGCGGAATTCCGATACCACTGTCTTGTACTTCGATGGAAAGCTGATCGACGCCCTTGTCATCTTCGAGTGTCGTGATTGTTAGCGAGATATAACCTTGCTCGGTGAACTTGATCGCGTTGCCAATCAAATTCATGATGATTTGACGCAAACGAGAAGGGTCACCCAAAATCGCTTTGGGAATGTGGGGATCGACATCGCACACCAACTCGACCCCTTTTTGCCAAGCGGATGCAGCCATCAAGCGACTCACCTCGCCAGCCAGACGTTCCAGATCCATTGGAATTCGCTCTAACTCCATCTTGTTCGCTTCGAGCTTCGAGAAGTCAAGCAAGTCATTGATCAACGTCAACAGCGACTGCCCGCTCTCTTCGACCGTTTCCAGGTATCCCGATTGACGCTGGTCGCTCGATGATCCGCGAGCCAGTCGTGTCATTCCCAGGATCCCGTTGAGCGGGGTGCGAATTTCGTGACTGATGGTCGCCAAAAATCGACTTTTCGCTTCATTGGCGGTATTCGCTTGTACGATCGCGCGACGCAGTTGCTCCTCGGTTGCCCGGAGTTGTTCGTTGCTGTTCGAAAGTTGCCCGGCTCGATCTTCGGCGGCCTTAGTACGTTCCAACACTCGCTGTTCAAGCGTATCGTTCATCTGCTGTAGACGCAGAAATCCGTCTGCGTTTTCCAGAGCCGCACCGGCCAATGTGGTGACAAAGTCTGCAATTCGTCGTTCGTCTGCACCGAACAAATCTTTCAATTCAAGGTGCGTGACCAAGATCACTGCAACGGGTTCACCCCGAAACGCGATCGGCGCAGCAATGGCGCTGCCGCTGCCTCCGCCCACGTTGCTTGCGTCAAAATCAAGACAAACGGCTTGGTTTGTTTGCACAGCCATACGAATCAATTTCTCGTTCGCTTCGGCACGACGCTGACACGAGGGCTCTGAATCCTTGCCATTCCAAGGTTTGCAAACCAATTGGCTAAGGTTTTGGTGAATCGTAACCACGTCAACATGTTGGCCACGCAGCAATCGTCGCGCCGACTCGCTTGCTTCGGCGTAAACCAAATCTGCGGAAAGCGCTTGAGCAATCCGGCGACCCGATTTCAATACGGTAACGAACCGATCCGCCAATGATAAATTGGTCGATGTTAGGCCCGAGACCGCTTGTTCACTCGCGCTGGCGGGATAGAGTTGACTGAGCTCGACAAGCCGCTGAGATTTCGTTTCAGGAAAGCTGCCGAGGTAATCCACTTCGCTTTCATGCAACGATTGCAGCAATTTCAACGAGTCTCGTTCTTCGATCGGTTGAGACCAACGAACGGCAGATTTGAGACTGGAATTCAATTGCCCGACTGTGCGACGAAGGTTCCCCTGCATCATGTGTAGGAGGGCAAGTTCACGGTGGACATGAGAAAGATCGGCAGGAAAACCTCGAGCGATGGTCGCGGCTTTCTGCATCGCGGAACGTGTTTTCCGCATTTTGTTTTTGAAACCTCGACCATCGCGACGATCGATCGCTTCGAGTTGGCGACGCATCGCCGTTCCCAGCCAAACGTAACAGGGGCTGATGTATGCATTCAAGTGGCCAGCTTTTTCACATCGCTTGATCGCGTCTTGTAATACGACAACGGCCTCGTCGATCCGATTGTGATGCAACAACATCACGGCGAATGCGAGTTGCGTTTGAGCGTGACTTTGAGCGTCGGGACGCGAACGTGCAGCCTCTTCTAAAACGAGTGGTAGCGAAAGCGTTTGAGGCGTCGTCCGCGCCCAAACATCCAAACTAATTCCCGTTGCTTGCCGGTCTCCGATCTGGCGTCCCGACTCGAACATTTGTGATGCAAGCTCGGCTGCTTCGGCATAGCGTCCAATTCGGTACAACGCATTGGCAGCTTGATAGCGAGCCATGTTCATTTCCCAAACATCGCCGGTTTGTCGCAGTAAATCCACTGCGTGCTTTGATGTCGTGATCGCTTCGTCAAATCGACACTCGGCCAACATTACGACACAGTGATAATGATGCGATTGCCCCTGGCCCCACACATCATTCAGTGAACTGCGAATCGCCAGCGATCGTTCGGCATATCGGTTAGCACGTCCGAACCAGCGCAGCAAACTCATCACCGGTCCGTGTTCGCTATAAACCGCCGCCAGGGTCGCCGACGGTGCAAATCGTTCCGCCTCGTTCAACGAGCGCAAGTGATTACCAAGCGTCCACAAAGTATGCCGACTAAACCAGTAGACTCGCGAAAGGCGACTGAGTAATTCGAGCCGTAAACAATCCAGTTCGGACAGCGATGCATTGCGAGCGATCCAGCGTGCGGGCAAAAAGCTGTGCAACACTTGGAAAAATATCTGTAATACCAGCCCGCAAAACATGGTGAAAAAATTACTGGGAACCCGAATACCGGTTACTGCCAATGCTTGTTCGTACTGAGTTGCCGCTTCGTTGAATCGCCCACGTTTGAAGGCAACTTCCCCGATTTGCTGTTGGACTCGCGCTCGCTCGAGTGGTGTGTCCGCCAACTCTAACGCTTCATATAAATTGTCTGCGGCTTGGTTGTAGCGTCCCGCCAGCAAATGAATTGTTCCGAGTCCTTCGAAGATCTCGAAACCCGTTTCGCGGTCGTCACTGCCGACCCAGCGTTTGGCAATCTCCAGTTGGTCTTGCGCCACGGACAACGAAAATCGTTGACGTGCTGCTCGGGCCGCGCGGAGCGATGTTGTCAGTGCAAGTTCCCCTTCGCCAGCAGCATCGTAATGAAACGCCAAATCGTAAAGATTATCGGGGTCATGCTGGCAGAGATAGGCAACCGTTTGCTTGTGGATGCTGCGATGTTCGACCGGATCAAGATGTTGGAGCAGTTGTTGATGAATTTGATTGTTGGCGAAACAAAACCAACCGGGACGCGTTTCACGCCAAAGGATACGCCGTCCGAGTGCATCGTTGACCACTTGCAATGCTTGTGCATAGGGAACCCCGATCACCGCAGTCAGCATTTCCAAATGAAACTGCTGGCCAATCACGGCGGCCGACGCCAATAGCCGCATGGACGACTGCGACAATGCGTTGACTTGTCGGTCGAGTAGCTCTGCAAATGATTCGTCACCTCGCAGTGCTTCGATCAGTTGCCCTTGGGCGACCCAGCCCTCGTCGGAGTGCGTGACGACCTTGGTATCGATCATCCGCCGCAACAACGCCGAAGCCATCGTCACGCTACCATCAGCGACGTCAACAATCGAGCACTTGATCGACTCCGAGATTTTTCCCGCAGTCGATTCGAGATGCAATTCGAGCGCATCCGAGGACAGACGCCCTAATCGAATGTGCGAACCACCTGGCGTCATGTTCAATGATTCAGGCGAGTTCCCTGTGATGACGCATAGCATTCGGTGGCCAGGCGATAAAGCGACCTGATCCATGATCGTTCGGATCACTGTCCGGCTCAAATCATCCGCGATATCAAGATCATCGAATAATAACGCAACCCCTTGAGGCTCTTCGGCTAATGCCGCAAAAACCTCTGCCAAAGCGATCGCCGCCCGCTGGCTGCCGTACGCCTCGGGACCTGTATGATCCGCCGAAGTTGGCCAAAGTGGTGCGAGCGCAGGCCATAGTTCTCGCAACGTCGCCGCGTGATTTCTTGTGCTTTCAGCAAGTCGATCGGCGAGTTCCGGTTGTTTTTGACACAACAACTCGATGGCGGACAAAACCGTGTCGAGCGATTGAAGTGGCTTTGGATTGGTGGACGTGGTCGCTCCGCCACGAAACACAAACAACCCTTCGGCTTTTGCACGTAGCACGACCTCGTCGGCGAAGGAACGGCGATGGCTCGGCTCGGCTCCTGTAATGACTTGCAATTGAGAGTGGCCGGACTGCGCATTGACAATTGATTGTTGGATCGCTGCCAGTTCCACGTCGCGGCCGACCAAGGTCGCTTCGGCCAATTCGGGGCGAATGTCATGCGTCCCAATGGCGAACGTCTTCGTGGTGGAGGCGGTTTGCCGTTTTTCAATGGACTGAAGATCGTACAACAACCCCGCAGCGGTCTCATAGCGATCCCGCGGATCTCGCCGCAACAAACGCGCGACCAAATCATCAATCGCTGGCGGTACGTCTAGCTGCAACTCACGCAATCGAGGCGGTTCGAGACTGAGTTGACGATCAAAATAATCGCTCGCATTCGATGCCTCGATCGGCGGTCGAGCCGATAGCATGCTAAACAGAATCGCGCCAACGGAATACAGATCCGACGCGGGACAGATATTCCGCGACAACAATCCACTCGATTCAGGCGAAATAAAGACAAGATCTTCGACTGGAAAGCCAAGGATATCTTGCTGCGCGTGAACATTCAGCACCGAAACGTCTCGCAATTCGACCTGCTGATGCGAATCACAAAAAACGTTTTGCGGACTGAGCCATCCATGAACTCGCGTCATGCGATGCCAATCCTGTAGACACTTCGTCAAGGAGATGGCGAGCGGCAACACGTGGTCCAACTCAAACCGACGTGTGAACAATTGCTGATGCAAAGCGACGCCACGCGGCACGCTGATGACACGCGTCAGACGCCGAGCATGATCGTATAACGCCTGCTGTTTCAGACTTCCGAGCGGTTGCTCGCGGACATTCGTTTGCCAATCCAGACGCAGCGCCGAGTATCGCTGAGGTGACGTCTCTTGAGCTTCGATCCATTCTGCCAAGTAGACATCGCCCATAACGTACGACTGCACACGGCAACTCTTCACGGAACCGTGATCCTCGACGGCATCAATGGCCGCGTAATCGCTGAGTTCGGGCAGAGGTATCGGAACGGTGGTCATTGGTGAGATGTCTTTGAGGGCGTTACCTGTGGACGGTAGCCCGTTGACGATTTGAGTTGGTAACGAAAAGCCCGATCGCAAGGGATCCCCTTACGTTGCGAAAGTCGGATGGATGGCCTTTGGGCAATGCGGAAACACTCTTCTGGCCAAACTCTCGCCCCCCTCGAAACAGCATCCGGTGAAATCGATTGAGGAGAGATTCAAAGGTATTGCCGCTACATCCTGCCGAAGCCTAGAACACAATCGGAGTGCAAGCGGGCTTTACGTACAAATTCTCAATTATTTTCAGCATATATCGCAGGGCAGGCTCCCCCTTCTACAGCAGGTGTTCGCCGCGTACCAAGGCGCATCGCGAGCGCAAGTTGGCGAGTTACCGCCGCGCTTGTTGTGTGAGTTGTAACGGTTAGTCAATCGAGTTGTTTGTACGGAAATCCCGAAGCGATATTCATTTTGCGCAATGCGCAAAACATGTTTACTGAGCGTTACAATCCGAACATGCCCATCGCACACACAACGCGGATACAACTCACTGCACCTGACTTGACAATGGTTTTCAGTTTGGAATATTGCTCGCAACTTGGTCACGAAATGACTATGGTTTGAATCTTCAGTGTTCAACCACTCATCATGTTCGCTGACTCTTTTCACTAATCAATGTAGGGGCAAAACCATCATGAAAGTGATGTCACAGGATCATCGTAGGCGTGTCCGACCGTCGGGTACGCCGCAATCAACTCAACAAACCATCGAGACGTCATCGTCTCAGCAAAAAAACACCACGGCTTATCTTAAGGAACTGCTTGATCACGTTCACTCGGTGTTGTCATCACCGGTCGCGGAAACGGGTGTGATCGAAAACGCCGTGGATGTCCTGTTTCACGAACTACGTGACATCCGTCACGAATCGTCCAAGGACCAATGGGCCGAATTCATCAAAGTAGGGCGAGCACATCCCGTGTGCCCTTTGGTTCATCAAGACCCGTTCACTTCGCGAGCGTTCAATAAGCCCCGTGGCTATGCGGGCGATGCCGTGATGATGGATTACATCTACGGTCGCGAAGAAGATTGGCAACGGCCCGAAGCAAGCCATGTGGGTTCGGCTGTGTTTAACTACACCACCTCAGCCCCCGCGTCAGCCGGCGTACGTGAACGACGATGTTATGTTGCGGAATTGCTGGACAACATCGCTCGTCAACGAAGTGGGCAAGAGGTCTTGGCCGTCGCGGCGGGGCATCTTCGCGAAGCAGGTTTGTCATTGGCAGTCCGTCGCAACCGCTTCAATCGGTTTGTCGCAATGGACGCCGATGCCGAGAGTCTGGAAGAGATTGAAAACCGTTATGGACGCTACGGAATCGAGCCCGTGACCGCCAACATACGGCAAATGCTGACCGGGAATCTCGATCTCGGCTCGTTTGATTTGATCTACACGACGGGGCTGTACGACTACTTGGCCGACTCGACCGCGATGCGATTGACCGCCAATCTGTTCGATTGTGTCCGCCCCGGTGGAAAGCTGGTGATCGCGAACTTCTTGCCGGAAATTCGTGACGTTGGCTACATGGAAATGTTCATGGATTGGCATCTCATTTACCGCAGCCGCGGCGACATGTTGAAATTGGCCGACAAAATCGTCCAATCCACAGTCGAAGAGATCCGTGTGGTCGCCGAAGTCAACGAAAACGTCGTGGTCATGGAAATGACCAAGCGATAAACGTGCTTCGGCAACCCCAAAGCTAGCGATCAAAATCGACGCATCGCACTGACAAACACCATGTGCGTTTGCGTCGAGATGGTGGCATTGGAAAAATCATTACCGGGATAAGTACTTGTCCCAGTGTGCACATCCGGTGCAAAGGCGAATTGATACGCCGTGTCGATCTCCCATCCGCTGTGCTTGAATCCATAGCCCGCGGAAAAGTGGTGCTGCAACGTGGTTTGCAGATAGGTCGACGTCGTTGCCGCGGGGATGGGATTGTCTTGATAACGATATCCCAAGCGAACGGTTCGATGATCATCAAGATCGCGTTCGTACCCAGTGCTCACGATCAACGCGTCCTTCCATCGTAATGGAAAGACCTCGTCGATCTTTGGACCTGCAACGGCCCTAAAAACGGGATTGGTCGGATTGGTAAAGGTAATATTCGCACTGTCGTACGCGCTGGACCAATCCTCCCATTCAAAATCCAATCCGATCCGTTGACAGGAATCGACTTGGTGCATGATTCCGACGCCCACCGATCGAGCCCAAGTCAAACCAAACTCGACGTCATAGTAGCTGCGTCCTAATGGCGAGATGTCGACGGCCGCTTTGCCATCGGATTTAAATTCGTTTTCGCTTTGGTAGTTCACACCGATGGTCGTGCGATCGGACAAGGCGTACTGAGTTCCGCATGACCAAGAGAGTGCTGCCCCTGTGGCTTGGATATCCAGCACAGTGGGCGTGCCACGCAGCGGTCCTGAATTCAAGTAATACGGTCCTTCGATTTCGACGTGGCTTACCGCCGTGCCGAGTGTTGCCCCGACGGTCCAGCGATCGGTCATGCGAACCGAGATTCCGGGCAAAATGCGTACTAGAGCACCAAACGATTTGTAAGTGTGAGTCCCGGGCAGCGTCGCGGGGCCTTGCAAGTCGTAGTCGGATGCAAATCCGGCAGGGGCAAATGCACCGAAGCCAAGCACGATGTCTTCGTTCCAGCGGCGGGCCATCATGAAATAACCAAGACCGGTTGGATTATCCGCCGCGTCCGTCGTCGGGTTGTCGTCGTCGGAGTAGGACAAATCGGTAAACAGTCCTGCGCCACCGATATCGATATACGAATCGTCGCCGAAGCAATCGCCAACGAGTCCTTGCATCCCGGATGCGTTGTCATGCAGCAACACACCGTTGTCGCCAAAGCCGAGATTCGTTCCACCACGACCGGCTTCACGTGCCGACAACGCATTGCTGATTGTCCCTGCGGCATGCACGGGAGTCGCTAGCAGTGCGGCCATGAAAGTGATTGCCAAAATCTTTGTTGGCGAAGTCTCTCGCTGCGCACGCAGCTTTTGAATCGTCATCCTAATGCCCCTATCGTCCTTGATTATTCCAGCCCCATCAATTGACGCGCGGCGATTCTGCTACGCACAACGACTAAGCAGTTAGGCAGGAGTCTTTCGGTATATTAGCCGTTTTAGCACTACCGGCTGTTGATTTAAACGAAATGTAGATTGCACTGGTGAGCCGTGGGCCGTAAGGCACCGGGTAAATGCGAGGAACCCGGCCGCTCACGCGTCACGGCTCACTAAATCAACAGGTCGCTAGTCACGTTCAACCGGGGCTAGCGCCCAAGCGGCTAATGAGATTTCACCCAATCATTCCTGTCTAACTGCTTAATGGGATCTAATCGGTCGATGGGGTTGTTCGGATTTGCAGTGATTCTCGCAATGAACCGATTGAACAACCGGTTATTGTGGGTGGGTGCGATTAGTTAATCTGTAAGGCCCATGATGGAGTCGCCGGCGTTCTCAGAAGAGGCAGAAACTCGGAATCTTCGGTTTCCAAACAATCAGTCAAGTTCTGCTTGATCTTGGCAAATTCGTCCTCAAGTTTTAGGAACGCGGTGACCATATCAGGATCAAAATGGGAACCCGAACCTTCTTTGATCACACTGATGGCTTTCTCGTGTGGAAAAGCGGGTTTATAAACGCGTTCGCTGGTCAAAGCGTCATAAACATCGGCGACGGCTACGATGCGGCCACAAAGTGGGATCGCTTCGCCTGCCAATCCGTTAGGGTAACCGGTTCCGTCCCAGCGTTCGTGATGCGTCATCGCGATTTCATAAGCCATGTGCAACACCGTCGATTCAGGATGAGCGTCCACGACCGATTTCAGCGTGTCACCGCCGATCTTTGCGTGCTGAGTCATGATCGCAAATTCTTCGGGTGTCAGCTTGCCTGGCTTCAGCAGGATGCGGTCCGGAATGCCGACCTTTCCGATGTCATGCAGCGGGCTGGTTTCGTAGATCGATTGAATGTAGATCCCGTCAATCGTTTCTTGAAATTTCGGCCAAGTCGAAAGCTCGACGCATAGCAAACGACAGTATTCACGAATGCGATCGAGATGGCTGCCTGTTTCGTTGTCCCGACTGTCGGCCAACTTGGCGAGCGCAAAAATCATTAACTCGCGGCTTTCTTGCAACAAAAGTCGCTCACCCGCGCGAATACGCATCAACATTTCGCTGGGACTAAACGGCTTAGCAATGTAGTCGTCGGCGCCCGCATCGAGCCCCTCGACCACGCTCTCGGTATCACAACGTCCCGTCAACAAAATGACATAGGTGTAATCGCACGAATTACGGCTGCGAATTTCGCGACATAATTCGATCCCATTCATCCGCGGCATTTCGACATCCGAAATAACCATTCGATATTTACCGGTGCGAACGTATCGCAGCGCCTCGACCCCATCGGAAGCAATGGCTGTGGAGTAACCGAAATAAGAGAGGGCATGCCGCAGCGTTTCCGCAGCGATCGGATCATCATCGACGACCAAGATATTCGTTGATTTGCTTGTTTTTTTCATTGTCATTTCTGTTCTCCACTCCCCGCAGGAACGCTCACCGCAAATTCGTCGCTCAAAAACACTTGGACCTCTCGATGTAACGATCGCAGCTGGTCCACCATTGCGAGTAACTCGCTGGTTTCATCACAGTGAGCACGCGTCTCTAACTCGGCAGCCACTTGAGCCACACGAGCTGACGCCATGGTTTGAGCAGTTCCCTTGTGTCGATGGGCCAACGACGCCAGTGAACCTTTGTCTCCTAGCCGTACTGTGGATTCGATCAGATCACACTCCGAGCGTGATGTTTCAACAAATCGACAAAGCATCCGTTTGGCCATCTCTGCACTTCCCATCATTCGCTGGATCAATTGCTCGCGATCAATAATTGGCATCGATGGTTCGGTAGTGGTCATCGGATCAAACTAAATTCAAACGTGGTCAGCCACCGGTTACCCGATGTCTACACGGTGCCCCACCGTGTCAAGCAAACGCTAGCTTCTGCTTAAGCGACATTGCCCCTTTTTCGCTCATTTATTCGGTGAACCGAATGAATGACTACGTCCCCCCCCAAGGACAATTCCCCCCAACCGGTATAACCTGACTCTCTTCGAGTGGATTGGGCCCCCCAACATCAATGCTGCATCGACTCGATCGAGTTTCGCAGCGACTCCGCGACCAGATCCAAGATTCTCGCTATCGGATTAGGGGTTTCGCCTTACAATGGGTGCGCCGCGGCAAATCGTCGTCGCCCCCCGAGCCCCGCTCTCGAAAAACCCGTTTTCGAAAAACCTGTTCTCTAAAAAAACAGCCTTTTGATGCAATTACCGGTCATTGATCAGCCCACCAGCAATCCTCCCGTGCCTTCGATGCCACGCGACTACCTGTCGAATTTGGCAGCGGGAGGCCGCGCACCAACGGGTCCCGTCGCCGCTCGTCCGTTGCCGATGAGCATGGAAGAGGCTCGCCAGCGAGGTTGGGACGAGCTCGATATCGTTTTTGTTACCGGCGATGCCTACATCGATCACCCCAGCTTTGCGATGGCGATTCTCGGTCGCACGCTCGAAGCGGCCGGTTTCCGCATCGGGATTGTCAGCCAACCCGACTGGCGATCCTGTGATCCATGGAAAACGTTCGGCCGGCCTCGATTGTTCTTCGGCATCAGTGCCGGAAACATGGACTCGATGATCAACCACTACACCGCGAACAAGAAAGTCCGTAACGACGACGCCTATTCGCCGGGCGGAAAGATTGGTTTGCGACCCGACCGTGCAACGCTGTCGTATTGCCAACGGGCACGCGAAGCCTACAAGGGTGTCCCCGTGATCGCCGGCGGAGTCGAGGCCTCGCTGCGTCGTTTGGCTCACTACGATTACTGGAGCGACAAAGTCAAACGCTCGATCTTGTTGGACAGCAAGGCAGACCTTGTCGCCTTCGGAATGGGCGAGAACGCAATCGTCGAGATGGCACAGCGACTCGAAGCTGGCGAGGACGTCAAAGCGCTCCGCGACATGCTCGGCGTCGCCTATGTGCTCGGGGCGTCAGAGTCCGACGCAATTCCCGAGGATGCATTGACCCTGCCCAGCTTTGACGAGGTCAACAGCGACAAAGTGGCGTTCGCCGAAGCGACTCGCATCATCCACAACGAAACCAACCCCTACAACGCACGACGGTTAGTGCAAAATCACGGCACCCAAACCGTGGTCTGCAACATTCCGCAACCGCCGATTTCCGAAGCGGCGATGGACCAGATCTACGGGCTGCCGTATACCCGGCGTCCTCACCCGAGTTACAAGGAACCGATTCCCGCTTACGAGATGATCAAGAACTCGGTCACGATCATGCGTGGTTGTTTCGGCGGTTGCACTTTCTGTTCGATCACGGCGCATCAAGGCCGCATCATCCAATCTCGCAGTAAAGAGTCGATCCTTGGCGAGATCTCAAAAATGACCAAGGACAAATCGTTCAAGGGAGTGGTCAGCGATATCGGTGGTCCGACCGCGAACATGTACCAGATGAACTGCACCCAACCCGAGGTCGAAGCGGTTTGCCGTCGCCAATCGTGCGTGCATCCCAAGATCTGCAAACTGCTGGGCGTCGACCATACCCCCGTCATTGAACTGATGCGTGAATCACGAAATCTGCCAGGCATCAAGAAAGTGCTGGTCGCCAGCGGCATTCGTATGGACTTAGCGCGTACATCGCCCGAGTACTTGAAGGAGTTGACGGCACATCACGTGGGCGGCAAGCTCAAAGTCGCACCAGAGCATGTTGACGCTGGCGTGTTGAACAAGATGCGTAAACCGAAGAACGATGACTTCGAGCATTTCACCGACGTCTTTAAAGAAGAGTCGCAGCGAGTTGGCAAAAAGCAATTCATTGTCCCTTATTTCATCGCATCGCATCCCGGCAGCGATGTGCGCGCGATGATCGAGTTGGCGTTGTTTCTGAAACGCAATGGCTACAAGCCTGACGCGGTGCAAGACTTCATCCCAGCGCCGCTGGATATTGCGACCACGATGTACTACACCGAACTGGATCCGTTCACCAAGAAACCGGTCTACATTGCCAAGGCGATGAAAGAGCGGAAGATGCAGCGAGCATTGATGCAATTCTTCAAACCGGAGAATTATTTCGAAGTCCGCGAGGCACTGCGTTCGGTAGGGCGGACTGATTTGATCGGCGATGGCTGCGATGGATTGATCCCCTCGAAACCACCCCAGGAAGCGATCCGAGCACGGCGTCAAGATGCGAACAAACGGTTCCGCGGCGACTATGTGCACACGATTGCCAAACCGGATGCAGCGGCCGGTAGTGAGCAAAAGAAGGGAAGCAAAAAGAAACGCCGCGACCGCAAAAGCACCGGCTACCGCCCCGACCGCCGCGGCGCAAATTAACCGCACCGGTAGTGGATCTTGCTAAAGATCCCTAGCCCAATCGTCACCTCGCCACGTCGAGGCAATTTTAATGCGGCGACCGAACGTAGTCCCGCAGGGATGGCAGGCTTTAGCCATGGGCGTGAGCCCATGGATGCGTGAGCAAACACGTTCAAGAAGCCCCGAAGGGCAACGCTGTGAAGTATTTTAGGCTGCTTGGTTTTGATGGAATTCGGCGAGTTTTTTACGTTCTTCCATGTTCAGTTTTCTTATTTCAGGATCGCCCAACGGTTTCTTGTGTGGGTTCTTTGGACGGTAACGCGCCTTCTTGTCCGTGCCCGCTTGATAGGTCTGGACGAGGGCTTGCGACAGGCTGTGCAGCATGTTGTCACTCGCACTGCAATATTTGTCGAGGCGACGCATGCAGCGTCGCAAGCAACGCATCGTGTTGGCCAAACTTCGTTTTTTCGGATCATAGTCGACTTGCTCGGGAACGTCTTGCTGTTCGGGAATCTGTTCTCGCAGCGCCAGCAGTTCGGCAATCGCCATCGCGCGAATCGACCAGTCCAGTTCCGCCAATGCCCGATCGCTGTTGCGGCAACGTAGTTTGTGCTTGTCAATGGTTTGTTTCAAGCCGCGGAATTCGACCTCGATTCCCCAACGCATTTTGTAGTAACCAATGAGCTGCTTGTGCCTCAGCTTACGAGCGCTCAATACGCTCGTAAGCATCCACATCTTCGTCTTGCCAACTTTCACTTTCACCAGACGCAGCTTCAGCGGCGGGGCGCCAGATTCCATCCTCCCCTTGGGCCAACACAAGACTCGACCTCCACCGAGTTGCTTGATATCAGCCTGCTCGCTGAGCAACTTCACGTTCGCTCCGACACGAACAAGGAAGTCACCACCGGCAGCCAGGATCGCACTCCACAGAGGATAACCTACGAAGCCCGCGTCACCACAAAACAGTGTCTTTTCCGGGAAAGTCTCTTCCTTAAGCATCTCCACGACGTGGCCTCGTTCGCTTGAGTTCGATGGCCCCAAACGCCAAGTCCACGGTAGACGAAGGCTCATGTGCCACATCATCGTGACCCAGATTTGTGGTTCTTGTGGCTGAGGTTTGTTCTTCTGGTTCCGCTTCCGTCGCATCCCCTTGGACTTCTTCTTTCCGTATTTGGCACGCACGCCGCGGCCATAGTTGGGTGCACAAAAAGCTTTCTCATTGGCGGCCGTTCGCGGGACCGTCACGCGTGACCCATCGAAGCCGATCAGTACCCAGTCAGCGGACCTCCAAAAACGTCCGCCCACTTCCTGGGCCAATGACTGATGTCTCTGGCGAAGCCGCGTCGTGAACAGCGATTCGTAGCGATCCAATGCGTTCATGAAGGCCGTGTAGGTTTTGGCGGTGCAGTGAAGCCCCAGCTCTTCACAGATTTCCATCGTCTGATCGAAGGCATCGGTGACGTTTATCTCATTTTGCCAAGATCAGATGAGTGCCTGGATCGCCAATTCTTCGGGCATCCATTTGATATTGCCATGAAATGTATCTTTGGTAAACAATTCACCTTTGGGAACAATCCAACGACACACCTCGTTGAAGATCGTCTTGTTCTTGCGACGAGATTGGCGGTTAGGTTTGCGACGTTGGTTTTGCTTACTACGTTTTGTCTGCTTCTTGCGACTCATGGCCAGATTCCTTTCTGACTGAAGTGTTTCAGTTAGTGTTTGGGGGGAATCTGGCTTTTTTCATATTCGGAGCTTGGTGAAAACCCCGCTTTTTACGTGCTCAAAATGCTTCACAGCGTTGCCCGAAGGGGCGACAGGAATTGGCTCCGCAACGGTTCCTGCCGTCCCTTCGGGACTCACGGCGCGGGATTGATTCGTCGTCCATGGGCTGACGCCCATGGCTACATCTTGTCGCCACTTCGTGGCTGGGTGCGATGGAACCACCGAACAGCGTCGACCAGAGCAGAATGGTCGCATTGCACGCCGGAACGTTTTCGCTTCCGCTCGGCTTGTCCGGGCGGAGCGGGCAAGCGACATCGACGTGCAAATTCAACGTCACGAGGCCTTCCCCGGAAATCTCGCGGAAGGCTCGATTTCTCGACCCTCCCAGCATTGCTGGGCGGGTGAAGCGTTGCCGATACAACCGAACGTAACTCTAAGTCACACGACTGTTCGTTGGTGCAGTGGCAACGGGTCGATCGAAACTCTCTTGACGAGTTCCGCTACCCAAGCTCTACAGATCGAAGTCGTCGAGCGAATCGATCAGGCGGTCGAGCTGGTCTTTGGGTTGGTTGGCGTGCTCTTGTTGCCGTTTGAGCAGTTGGTCGTCGATGCCAACCGTGTCGCGGCCTGCTAACAACAACTGCTCGTCACGCTCGCGGGCTGCGGTTGCAATCGGATCGTCGCCGCCGGCAGGGGCGCCGAACAATTGCGACAAGTCGATCTTGAATCCTTCGTCCCCTTCGACTTCCGCACCTGCGATCGCGGGCGCTTTGTGCTGTGGGAAAATAATGGCGTTTTCAGGACACACCCGACTGCACGCGGGACATCCCTTGCGACAATTGTCGGGCTGTTCCACCAAAATGGTCTCGGCAGCATCGACGCCGTAAACGCCAAACAAACAAAAGTCGACACACTCCATGCAATTGGTGCAGCGGCCGAAGTCAATCACAGGGTACCAACGTCGCGATGTCTGTTCTTCGACCTCGACCAGTTTCCCGCCGATGATCGGCAAGCTTCGCGGTGACGTTTCCTCAGCCGTCTCTTGAGAGAGTAACCGTTTCAACTCAATAAGAAATGGCTCGGCATCGCCGGCCAGTTTCAAATCAATGCAGTGGATTTTGCGATCCGGACGCGGATACAAGTTCGCGACTCGGTCGACGGTGTCTTCTGCGTCCTCGGAACCTTTCGCTTGGCCGTTCGTCGACTCCTCCGGTTCGCCATCGGAATCGGTCTCTTTGGAATCGACCATTTCCGTTTCGACCAATTGGCCTCGCACGCCATTGCGATCCAAAACCCAATGGGCGGCGCGGGAATAAATCCACGAGAAGACGATCAAATCGCCCTCGACCTGCGACAACTGCTGATACGACTCGCTCGTTTTGGGTAAGTCGTACAAATGCGGAACGACCAACACGTCGACGCCGTCCATTTTCGTGGCAGCGTCAGCGAGTTGTTGTTCGATCGCCCGCTTTTGCGGGTTCCGCGATTGACCTCGGGAGACAACAACGGTGTATGCGGCTCTTTCGATCGCTGAAATCATTGAGGTTTCGTCGGTTTGCAATGCGGCGGGTGATGGGGAAGGAAAGGACTACCAATTCAGCGGCTTGAGCCAAGCTGCCTTGGCATCGGCCAGCAAAACGCTTAGCGCAGGTCCGGCATCGGTCATAATCGCCAATTTGCCAGAGTCGTCCATTGTACCAAGCCGTTTCGCGGAAACAGCTGATTTTGCGAACAGCTCGGCAAATGCGTCCGCTTTGTCGCTTGGCACTTCGCATAGGAAGCGGGTATTCGACTCGCTAAACATCACCTCGGTCGCCGAGAGCCCGGATTCTTTGCAGATCGAGTCGATATTCAAGCTCATCCCTAACCCGCCAGCCATCGCCATTTCGGTCGCGGCAACCGCCAAACCACCTTCGCTCAAATCGTGACAGGCGCGAATCATGCGTCCGTTGATTGCTTGATGGACTGCGGCAAAGGTGTTCTTGGCTTGCACCGCGTCGACCGTTGGCACTTGACCGCCATCTAACCCGAGCGAGAGCAACAAGTGCGATCCACCGAGTTCCAACTTCGTGTCACCGACCAAGAAGACGGCATTACCCGCCGTTTTGGCGTCCATCGTGACCGCATTGGAAACATCGTCAATTTGCCCCATCGCACTGATCAGCAAGCTCGGCGGGATCGCGATCGTTTGACGATTGCCGTCAACGTCGTTGTAGCTGAACTCGTTGTTCAAGCTGTCTTTGCCACTGACAAACGGAGTCCCCAGCGTGATCGCCATGTCTTGGCACGCGATCGCGGCGCGGACCAGCGAACCGAGAGTTTCGGAGCGATCGGTGTATCCCCAACAGAAGTTATCGAGGATTGCGACCTTGGCCGGATCGGCGCCAACCGCGACCGCGTTACGCATCGCTTCGTCGATCGCCGAGGTTGCCATGTGAAAAGTGTCAAAGTCACCGTAGTGAGGATTCATGCCACACGAAATCACCAAACCGCGACGACTCTCGAGTCGTGGCTTGACAACCGCCGCGTCGCTTGGACCGTCGCACATCGGACCGACCAACGGTTTGACGACGCTGCCCGCTTGGACTTCGTGATCGTATTGGCGGATGATCCAGTGCTTGCTGGCCACGTTCAGGCTGCCCATGATTTTCAACAGCACGTCGCGATGACCGGCATCATCCAGCGATGGCAACTTGGCAACCGTCGTCGGTGCCGGGTGATAGACGGCGTCGCGAATGATTGGCGGTCGTCCATCGTGCAAAAATTCCATCGACACATCGCCGACGACGTTTCCGTGGTAAGTCAGTTGCAAACGACCGGTCGGAGCAAAACGGCCTAGGATCGCCGCTTCGACTCCTTCACTTTCGCAAAGCTCGCGAAGTTCGTCCCAAGAGTCTTGAGGTACCGACAAGACCATTCGTTCTTGAGCTTCCGAAATCCAAATTTCGGTATAGCTGAGTCCTTCGTATTTCAGCGGCGCCTTTTCGAGCCAAACTTCGGCACCGAGCTTTTCGCCCATCTCGCCCACAGCACTCGAAAAACCACCCGCACCACAATCGGTCACGGCGTTAAACAGGCCGCGATCGCGTGCCTGCATCAAGACATCGAGCACCATCTTTTCGGTGATCGCGTTACCAATTTGCACCGAACCGCCGGAAAGCGATTCCGATTCGCTCGTCAATTCCGCCGAACTGAACGTGGCGCCGTGAATTCCATCGCGTCCGGTACGTCCACCGATCGCCACGATCAAATCGTCGGGCATGACTTCTTTTTCTTCCATCCCGACGGGAATGATGCCGACATTGCCGCAATACACCAATGGATTGCCAAGATAACGACGATCGAAGTAAACCGCACCGTTGACGGTAGGAATGCCCATCCGGTTGCCGTAATCACGCACTCCCGAGACGACGCCTTTCATCACCCGCCGAGGATGCAGCACGCCAGGTGGCAAACCAGTCGGATCAGTGTCCGGCGGTGCAAAACAGAACACGTCGGTATTGCAAACCGGCTTGGCTCCCATTCCAGTTCCCATCGGGTCACGAATGACGCCACCGAGTCCGGTGTTCGCTCCACCGTAGGGCTCCAGTGCAGATGGATGGTTGTGCGTTTCGACTTTGAAACAGACGTGGTACTCGTCATCAAAGGTGACGATGCCCGCATTGTCCTTGAACACGCTGACGCACCAATCGTTGTCGCCAAGTGTTTTGCGAATCGTTTGCGTAGCGGCAAAGATCGTTTCTTTGAGCATGTTCTCGTACTGACGCTCGTCCGCTTCGGGAGTCCCGTCGGCACCGGGGCCGCGATAATGGATGCGACCAGCGAGCGTTTTGTGGCTGCAATGCTCGGACCACGTTTGGGCCACGGTTTCGAGTTCGATGTCGGTCGGATCGCGACCGATCGATTCAAAGTGATCGCGAATCGTCTGCATCTCGACCAGCGTCAGATAGAGCTGGCCTTCTTTGGAAAGAGTTTCAAGTTCCGCATCACTGAGCTTGCGAATTGGAATCGTCTTGAGCTCGAATTGGCCTGCCGAACCGACGTCGAGTTGGTCCATTTCGAGCGGGCCCACCACGACCTGCTCGACCGAGTCATTGGAGAGTGCTCGGCGGCAAATCGCATCGAGCACCGATTCTTCGACATCGCTGATCCAGAATTTACGAAGCGTCCGCACAGCATCGACGTTAAACCCGATGTCCTTGGCCGCCGCAATCGTACTGGCGGCCACCGGGTCCATCACGCCGGGTTTGGGCAGGACGTTGACGAGAGTCAGACTGTCGCCGGGCGGCTCGTTGAGCACGTCTTGGCCGGCAATCGCAACGACCGAGCGTTCGGTAACCGCGTCCACCAGCAGGGTGTTGGCAAGCTGGACTGCCTCGTCATGAGCGAAATCGCCTTGGATCAAAAAGCTGCGGGCACAGTCGACGTCCAAGTTGTCATGCAGCCCAAGTTCGTGAATTTCTTCTTGGGTTCGCAGGGCTTCACGATCGACTTGACCTTCGGCCGGATAAATATCAATTTGCCAAAGCGGCATGGTTGCGTTTCCAGTATTTCAAAATTTCGAAGTGAAGTGTATTCGCTGAAGGGGCAGCGTTGGGATCGTTGTCGAAGTCGACGCCCCCGTTTTTTACGCCAACGGCGCTAAATTCCATAGGCCCCGGGGGCCTCGGTATCGCCGGAAATCCAAGAAGCAATCGCTCGTCCACTCCGCAGATAGCGAAGTTTTGCAGTGCGGTGCCGCGTTTTATCACGCCACAGCCGACTCAAATCGAATCTCGAATCGTTTTTGCCTCTTTTAGCCACCGCAGCAAACTCTCGTCGTCGTGCGAGTGCATCCATTGGCGGACCTCGTCGATCGACTCGGCGAGCCGTCGCAATTGCTGCTCAATCGCGGGCCGATTTTCTTGACAAATCGCCAACCACATCGCGGGATCGCCCGCCGCAACGCGGGTGATATCGGTCCATCCGCTGCCTACCAGATCCGCAGATTGATCACAGACTAATTTGGCCACCGCCGAGGACGCCAAGTGCGGCACGTGGCTGACCGATGCGAGGTGCGTATCGTGATCCTCGGGGCTGAGCGTGACGATCCGTCCGCCGGTGAGCCGCCAAAATTGTTCCGCCCGCTCAAGCAAGCCCGCAGGTGTCTGTTCGCTGGGGGTCAACACGACCACCTTGCCGACGAACAAGTCCGCTGTGGCATGCTCGGCGCCTGTTTTCTCGCTTCCCGCAATCGGATGAGCCGCGACGAATTTGGCGACTGCGGCGGGGCACTGGCTGACCGCATTGACGATCGTTCGTTTGGTGCTGCCGACATCGGTGATCAAACAATCCGGCTTGGTCGCCTGGGCAGCCGCTATCACCATTTGGGCGACCTTGTCCACCGGCGTTGCTACCACGACGACGTCGACGTCGCTACACGCCTGTTCGATCGATTCGGTGACCGAATCGACGACTCCTTGCTCGACCCACCGCTGGCCTTTTTCAGCACAGCGAACGATGCCAACGACATGCACGGAGGGGACCGATTGCCGGATCGCCCGAGCCACGCTGCCGCCAAGCAGCCCCACGCCAAGAATCGCGACACGAGCGGGCCTAAATTCCGAGAGGGAGTCTTTCATCGGGGAGCTTTTCGACTTCGTCGTGTCGGATCTAATAGAAAGAAGTAACCTGGCGTCGCGACGCCTTATAGGTTCGGCAACTTGTGACCGAGCTTTTCGCGTTTGGTGCTGAGATACTTTTGGTTGTGCTCGTTCACCGCCGATACGATCGGAACTTGATCAACCACACGCAGATCGAAACCACGCAGGTTGAATGCTTCGGTCTTTTTCGGGTTATTGGTCAACAAGCGAACTTCGCTCAGCCCCAGGTCCTTCAAGATTTGCAAACCGATTCCATAGTCACGCATGTCGGCCTTGAAACCGAGCGCGTGATTGGCTTCGACGGTGTCCATGCCGTTGTCTTGCAACGCGTAAGCCCGAATTTTCTGAGCCAATCCGATCCCACGTCCCTCCTGAGGCAAATAAACCAAGGTGCCTCGGCCTTCTTTGCTGATCGTTTCGAGAGCCATCTGCAATTGGTCACCACAATCGCAACGCAGCGATGAGATCAAGTCACCGGTAAAACAGCTGCTGTGCATCCGCACCAACGGCGCCTCGGCGGTGCTATCTTTGTCATCACCCAACTCGCCGTAGACCAATGCGATTGGTTGCTGGTCTTCGTATTGAACCGAGTAGACGATGATTTTAAAGTTGCCGTATTTGGTCGGCAATTCCGCCTCGGCGGCTCGGCTGATCAGTTTTTCGCTGACACGTCGATGGGCGATCAACTGCTCGATGCTGATGATTTTCAAATTATGTTTCTGGGCGATCGCCGAGAGCGAATCACGCGAGGCGCGGTCCCCGGTTTCGTCGAGCACTTCGCAAAGCACCCCGGCGGGCTGCAAACCAGCCATGCGGGCCAGATCGACCGACGCTTCGGTGTGTCCGGCACGGCGAAGCACGCCCCCCTCTTTGGCCAACAACGGGTAGACGTGTCCAGGACGGACAAATTCGTTGGCCACACAATCTTCGGCAGTCATGCGAAGGATTGTTTCGCTTTTTTCGCGTGCTGTGATCCCCGTTCTCGCGGTACGGATATCGACGGGGGTCATAAAGGCTGTTTTCAGTGGAGCATCGTTCAGTGCAACGATCGGCGCGAGCTCGAGTCGCTTACAGACTTCGGGCAGCACCGAAACGCACAATTGGCCGCGGCCGGAGAGCATGAAATTGACGGTTTCCGGCGTCGCTTTTTCAGCAGCACAGATAAAATCGCCTTCATTTTCGCGATCTTCCGCATCCACGACGATCACAACTTCGCCTCGGCGAATGGCTTCTACCGCTTCGGGAACGGTGTTTAGCTCGATGGCCATATTGAACTTTGTACGAGTAAGACGACTAAACAGGGTCGACAAGGAACGTATTATACGATTGTCAACGCAACGCTCCCACCGCCCCATTTTCTTGGTTGGACGGAATTTTCGCGACCGCGAGGATTCGATTGCACTCGGCGTTTAAAGGATTTTTGATGCATCATTTTGACAGTTTCGCGACACTCTGTCGCCGCTTCACAACAAACGCCTCCGCACGGCTCGGCTGGGCATGTACCGCGATCGTTGCTCTGGCCGCCACCAGCCCGCTGACGGCCGCCCCCCCCACTAAAGTTGCCGAACAAGCTGGCGAAGAAGTTACCGAACAAGACAAATCGACATCCCAACCGGCCACAATTCCATCCGATCCGTTGAGCGACGGATCGACTTCGGCGGCCAAGTCCACGGCACCGCGGACGTTTGTGAACCAACAATACAGTCAGCGGGCGGATCGAACGGGGCTTTGTGACGTCATGCTTCCCGCCGGCGAAGACACGCCCCCCGGCGGCTTCCCCACCGTGTTGATCGTACACGGCGGCGCATGGATGAGCGGCGATAAATGGACCATTGAAGGCTACGCACGCTTTTTGGCCGAACATGGTTACGCCACGATTAACATGAATTACCGTCTGGCTCCTCGCTACAAATTCCCCTCGCAAGTCGATGATGTTCGCGAGGCGTTGGTCTGGGCCAAAGAGAATGCCACTCGCTTTTCACTGGACCTCCGTCGCATCGGACTGTTTGGCTATTCCGCTGGTGGCCATTTGTCGTTGTTGGTTTCGGTGCTCAACGACGAACCGATGGAAACCAAACTGGCGTCGAGCGAGTGGCCCGCCGATGATGAGCGTTGGCAGAAGCTGCCGGCGATCCAAGCGGTTTGTGTCGGAGGCCCTCCCTGCGACTTTCGCGACCTGCCACTCGAGAATACCGGATTGGCGTACTTTCTCGGAGGATCCCGCAGTGAAAAACCCAGTGTCTACGAAGCGGCCTCGCCGACGGCGCACGTCTCCGCCGAGGATCCACCGGTTCATCTAATCCATGGGGAAGTCGACTCGATCGTGCCGATTCAAAACAGTCTGTTGTTTCGCGAGCGAGCCAAAGCGGTGGGGATCCTCTGTGACTTGACCACCATCCCAGGACAAGGCCATTTGATCACGTTCTTGAACCCTCAAACGAGCAAGGCGATGATCGAATTTTTCGACAAAGTGTTGTCGCAACCATAGCCGTATTTGGTAGTGGATCTTGCTAAAGATCCTTCAAGTGGGAGCTCTAGCAAGATCCACTACGGGGCCGCTATAAACGGGGAAACGAAAACGACGACCCGGACGACGATTTCGTTGAGTAACCGGGGCCACCGGGTCGCCGCGGGGGCGGTGGTGGAGGAAGGGGAATGACCGCAGGCTGGATCCGCAATCCGACCGGAATATCGAGTTCCCACTGAGCCAGATAGGCCCACGGAGTGCCGGGATGTTCTTTGATGCATTTGTCTAGGGAATGGATTGCCGAATCGACCAAATACCTTGACTCGGACGATCGCAATTGAGCATCGGGCAGCAACGTGACCTCGTTCGCCTCCAGTGACAATGACTGATTCACATTCTGTGTCGCTGCCAAGTACTCGAGATAACGTGCTTGCATGGCATACACGCGTCCTTTGGTTAAATCGAACGAAGCTTGCCACCGCGGAGAGTCTTCATCTTGCCACGGGACCGATGAATCCTCCAAACGCACGATCAGTGACTGCAACACCTCACTCGCTTTTTCAATCCGAGTACGCTCGATTCGCAACACACGTGAAAGCTGATTGCGAAAATTAGCTGGCACGACGTAAGGATGCAGAATCGGGTAAGGATACACAGGAGCACGTCCGCCAAGAAACGTCATCCGTGGTGGCACAAAAAGATCGGCTTGCTGGTAGCTAATCGTCGCAGCATCGACCACGAATTGTCGCACTGGATATTCTCGCAGTGAATTCACGTATTGATTGACCGAAGCATAATCCGGCAAATAGTCATTGCGATTGGCCCATTGATCAACAACACTGCGGCTGGCGTCTTCGTCCAGCATCGTGAACGAGCCACCGGTTTGTAGTGCCAACCGCGTCAAGGCAAACGGTCCAAACCCCGAGTGCAATCGCTCGCGATACGGACCGCCGTACCACGGCGTGTTTGCTGCCACACTGGCGCCGGATTGTTGCCATAGCGGCAACGCGGACTCGTGCCAATACGGAACGAGAAAGCGTTCGGGTAGCGATGTTTCGGGACCTTTCTTGACCGGCAACCAAAACGCGTACTCGCGACCGCCGCTAGGGATTTGACACAGTTGCGATCCACGCTCGCACCCCATCACCGCATTGGGACCGATCACGTGCACCGCGACTCCGGCGCTGCGGCAATACTCGATTGTGTCTTCGAGCCGCAGCGTGTCATCGCCTGATTCATCCGTCAGGATGACGATCATGATGCGTTCTTGGCGTTTGCGTTGTTCGCGGTACAACTGAACCGCTTGCGTGACCGCCGACATCACATTTTCGTCTCCGGTGGTGTCGATCGGAACTTTTGCCATCGCCGAAATCGCGCGAGCCCCAACGTGAGTGGGCCGCAAGATCTCTCGCCAATTTTGTCCGAACGCGATCACGCTGCTGAACAACGTGCTTTCATTCTCATCTTTGTCGCGTCGTTTGGTATTGAACGCCTCGATCGACTTGTAAAACGATTCCGCATGCACCGCCATCTGGCTTCGCTTTTGCGTCAAACTCGCCGAAGCGTCAAAAAGCCACACGATCAAGGTGTCGCCCTGGTCGAGTTCGCTACGAATGGCTCCGGTTACAACATCGCCTGCTGCGCCAATGCCAGCGGCGGATAGCAATTTGTCAGTGCCTGAGGGGTCACGCGTTAGATTCGATAGCTTCTTTTTCGCGTCAGTGCTGCGGAGTTCTTCGCCCCACACATTCTTTCGGTTAAACATTTCCATGGACGCTAACGACGCCGAGGAAAAATCATTCGCATCGAGGGCATCAAGTGGCGATGGATTCGCCTGTGAATCAAGACTGGTTGCCACGGGCTGCTCAAGAGCCGCCTCGCTGGTCGCCGTGGGGTCGCGTGTTGGACCGTACGAAGTGACTGCGGCGACCGAGAAATCGGCCATTGCTGATTCGCTGCCGGGAAATGCGGCCGTAATCAGATGGCCAGAATCTTTCCCCAAGCTGTCTAGCACCCAAAGTCCCAAACCCACGATCAACAGCGTGTGCAGACCAATGGATGTGAACCAAGGCTTCAGCGTCCTAAGCTGCGGCACAAGTCTAGCGACCAGCGGCAATGAGTGATCCGAAAGCTGCGGCCGTTCATCAGCAGCAAGAAAATCTAACGATTGGCTAGACCGTATGGGGGGCGAATTCAATTACCTGCCTCAATCGATTGCGGGTCAAAAATCCACGAACCTAACGTCGTGCCCCAATTTATTATCACCTTTTGCCCTGCGTGAGGGCAAGTCATCGGCCTCTTTTCCGGGCGGGCGAAAGGCAACACTTGTGATCCTGCACAGGGTTAAGCATAGCGACATTAGGTTCCTATTCGGAACATTTCACGCAGAAAATTGCGGCGAGCTGGTCGGCACCGCGACTTGCGGGACCAGGGCAAAAGCGTACGCTTTGTGGCATTCCTTCCTCACCGCGTGCAACTTTCGACGGCAAATTTACGACTTATGACAGGCTCTTTACTGGCGGTTTACTGCATTTTGATCATTGCCGGATCGGTAACGGGAGGATGGCTGCCTGCGATTATGCGGATGACGCACCTGCGCACTCAATTGCTGATGAGTTTTGTGGCAGGTTTGATGTTGGGCATTGCGATGCTGCATATGCTGCCTCACGCGTTTCACCTGATGCAATCGGCCGCCATGACAGGCGGCGCGGCTTTAGCCGGCATCATTGCAATGTTTATTTTGCTTCGCGCCTTTCACACCCATGCTCACGGGGCGATCGAAACGCCTGGTGGATTGGGCCCCGAGGAAGAAACCGACGGACATGGGCATGATCACAGCCACGATCACTCGCACGATCATGATCACGCACATTCACATGACCACTCGCACGATCATGGCTCCCACGGCAAACACACGCACACCAAGGACATTGGCTGGCTCGGCATGCTGCTGGGACTCGGGTTGCACACGTTGATGGACGGCGTGGCGCTTGCCGCCAGCGTGACAGCGGAATCGCACCACAGTCCCTGGCTGGGACTGGCTGGACTAGGGACGTTTCTCGCCGTGGTACTGCACAAACCGTTGGACGCGTTTGCGATCACTTCGGTCATGAAAAAAGGCGGCTGGACGCCAACGCAGCAGAGTCTGGTCAACTTGACCTTCTCGCTGGCGTGTCCGATTGGTGCGATCGCGTTTTATGTCGGTGCAAATCAACTTTCCACCGATGGAACGGTATTGGGCTGGGGATTGGCAATCTCAGCTGGCTTTTTTATCTGCATTTCCTTGGCAGACTTATTGCCTGAAGTCGCGTTTCATGACCATGACCGATTGAAATTGACCACAGCCCTGCTGTTCGGTGTTGCCCTTGCCATTGGAATCGAAAGTTTACCGGGACACAGCCACACCCCCGCCGTGCCCACATCGAATGTCGAGAATCCGCCGTTCATCGAAAACGCTCAGCCCTAATGTTTTGTTCCGATTGAGAGAAGGTTTCGGTATTGTTAGCCGCGGTTATTACCAAAGCGGCTCGCTCTAAAATCAAATCTGGACTCAATCCGAGTGAAGATTGCGACGAAACGTGTCCTGTTTCCTCATGCCCCAAGGACCTAAACGTGCAAATGTTGACCGACTGGCTTTCGAGTCTCCAGTGGGAGCGATTGCTCCCCGAATTAATTGGCAAAGCCCTTGGCTTTCTGAGTGGTTTTGCGGCAAGTTGGTTTCTGCTGTTTCGACGTCGGCTCAATGCACTGCAGCGTATGCAGTCGGGCGATTCCGATGACTTCATCTTTCAAATGCATCACCTAAGTCCCGTTGCGGACAATCCCGACAAGGTGGTGCTGCTATTTCGCAATGTTGCTCCCAAGACCACATTGAATGATCTGTACGACAACATTGCCGTACGAGACGTACTCAAAAAAATTGCAGAACAAACGACGCTCGAGGATCCCATTCTCAAAACAGAGGGGACTCTTGGATTTGAACTGCTCAACGATGCCGTGGGGCATATCGCAGGCCTGTTGGCCACCACGCCGTTTCCACGCAAACCATGGCTGTTTGTGATGACATGCGAGGATCGCCAAGCGGTACGCAAGAAGTGCATCCGTTGCTTCTTGATCCAGCCAGTGGATCTGGAGAAGTTTTTCGATTGGAAGTGGTGTCAACAAAACGTGTTAGTCGAAAAACCATGGCATTGGTTTCGTGTGGTGGCACTGCACCGCATCGCGTGTGCTTGGAAAGCCGAGCAACAGATCGCGATGGAGGATTCCAAGCGGTCAAACGAAAAGGACATGCCTTTGGTCGATAAACAAGTCCGTCACGACCGCGTACGCGTGCTGTCACTCGGCTTGAACGAAGATGAGATCCCCGTAGGCGAACCACACCGAATCGCGTGGCAGAGCCATCTGGCAAGCCTCGAGGCAATGGGACTACAACTGACGGCGGCGTCTTCTGAAACAATCGTCGAAGCCGGTCCCAGCGAAACGCCTCAAGATGCCGCACACTGAGGCAAGCTGTTAGACTTGCCGCATCGCTTGTCTCACTTGTTTGAATTCTCGTTGTCCATTCACTCCACACTGCAGATTTGATGCTTCAAGATCCCCCGGTATCCGATTACGACATCCATTTCGAGCTGTTTGGATTTAAGGTCCGAATTGCCTGGTCGTTTTGGGTTGGTGCGTTGATTTTTGGATTTTACTTGGTCCGCGGCGTCAACGTTATGTTCATTAATTCGGGCGATGGAGGCCCGGGACAACTGCCTCTGCTGGTGCTCTGGTCGCTGTGCATGTTGGTATCGATTTTGATCCACGAATTGGGGCATGCTTTTGCCTTTCGTCAATTTGGAATCCAGTCTTCGATCGTGCTGTATCACTTCGGTGGCCTTGCGATTCCAACGAGCTCGTTTGGCATGGGGCGATCAGCAGGAGCGTTATCCGAGAAGCAAAATTTATGGGTCGCTCTTGCCGGTCCGCTTGCTCAAATCGTGTCTGCATTCTTGTTAGTCGGCGGTTTGAAGGTCGCTGGTTTTCGAGTCGAAGCTCTCGCGATTATCGACAGTGTTGTGCCCCTTGGATTGGCAAAAATCCCTGGTGTGATGGACGGAGATCCGATCACAAGTCACGGTTTGTATGCGATTGTTTTGTTTTACATTTTCCCAAGTGTCTTGTGGGCGCTGTTAAATTTGGTGCCGGTATGGCCACTTGATGGTGGCCGGATCATGAACTCACTCGTGTTGATCAATGGTGGACATCGAGAGCAAGCACTGTGGGTCAGTGTGATCAGTGCAGGATTGTTAACGTTGTATGCCTTTAAGAATCACCAAACGTTTATGGGCATCTTGTTTTTGTCATTAGCGTTTAGCAATTACCAAATGTTGCAACAGACGGGGCGTTGGCGCTAAATCATTTGCAAATTCTGGTCGTAACGCACAACTTTTTTTACAGTCCGCTTCACTGCGATACCGAAGTTGAATTTCAATCACGTGTAAACGCATAAACGTAGTGTATCCAAGATAATTTGATGCATTTCAAGTCGTTGATGACTCAAGCGGATACGACGAAATCAAGTTCACGTAACAAAAAAAATTTTAACCGCAAGCACTTTTTTCATGAAAAAGATGTTGCGGAATTCTCAGAAGCGCGTACAGTTACGCGCAGTTTCTAAACGGTTGAAAGCAAGAGCAATATTGATGTGGATCATCAACGCTCTGAGATTCAACTTCCAATCACGATTGGTGAGCCGTGGCCGGTGACTTTTAGAACGCTGTTTTAATAAAGTCACAAGGACTCACTGACGTGCCCTTTCTCGCGGAGGAAGAACGTGGCCAAGAAAAAAGCAACCAAGAAAAAAGTTACTAAGAAGGCAGCACCTAAGAAGGCTGCAAAGAAAGTAACGAAGAAGAAGGTTACTAAGAAGGCAGCTCCAAAGAAGGCTGCTAAGAAAGCAACCAAGAAGAAGGCTACTAAGAAAGCAGCTCCAAAGAAGGCTGCTAAGAAAGTAACCAAGAAGAAGGCGACCAAGAAAAAAGCGACTAAGAAGAAAGCCGCTAAAAAGCGTCGCTAACCTTCAAGACAATTCTTCTCTTCAGAGAAGAACTCAAGTTAAAAAAGCCGCGTCGGAGTTTGATCTCTGATGCGGCTTTTTTCGTTTTAAAATCGAAAAACGTGCCAATTTGGCAGTTTCTCTCTACAACAGCGATTCTTCAAAGCCTGCGATTTCGCAAGAGCATTTTGACAAATGACGCGGGATTCGTGCTGTAGCCACGTTCGCCAGAACGTGGCCCACGAACTGGCGTCGGTAGCTACAGCAAAAGTGAAAATGCCTTAGAGTGTCGGCAAACTTGGCTTCGGTGGATTCGCGGCCGCTTTGGAAACGAGTGTTCGCACCATTGCTTTTGCGGTTGCTTCGATCGGAGTTCGAGCTCGTGGATTTTCAGCGAGCACGTTGGCAAGCCGACCTTCGTCACCGCCAGTTCGCAGATCAATATCGATCGGCAACGCTCCCAAAAACGGAACGTTCAACTCTTCCGCTTTCGCTCTCGCGCCACCACGACCAAAGATGTCGTATGTTTTGCCACAATCGGGACACATAAACCCGCTCATGTTTTCCACCATTCCCAAAATGGGAATATTCACCTTGCGAAACATGCTAATCGCCTTAATTGCATCAAGCAGAGCGACTTCTTGCGGCGTACATACGACGACACTGCCCGCCACTGGCAACGCTTGCGACAGCGTCAGGGCCACGTCACCGGTTCCCGGTGGCATGTCGATGACGAGATAGTCAAGTTCACCCCAATTCGTGTCGCCTAAGAACTGGTTGATCGATCCATGCAACATCGGACCACGCCAGATCACAGCTTGATCAGGCTCGACAAGAAAGCCCATCGAGATCACTGGCATCGGGGGAAGCCCGCTGTCGTCTTGAAACATTATGGGCTCGATCTTCTTTTCCGCATTGACGGCGGGGCGTCCCGACAATCCGAGCAGATGCGGGATGCTGGGGCCATACACATCGGCGTCCATCAATCCAACGCGACTGCCAAGTTGCCGCAGCGTGAGTGCGATCGAAGCGGCGACGGTGCTTTTGCCAACACCACCTTTGCCGCTACCCACTACGATCACGCTTTTGACGCGTATACCAATTTGGCCCAGACGTGCCGGAGGCCGCTCGTGATCAACGATTTCGACATTGACTTGGGTTCCTGGTACCGCAGCGACGACCTTTGACTGGATTGCATCCGCAATTTCATCCGCGACCGGTCTTGAGTGCGATGTCAATCCGAGCGTGATCGTGGCGGTGTTGCCTTCGACTTGAATCTCCTTGATTTGCCCCATCGAGCCGATTGGACGCCCGGTTTCAGGATCAGGAAACGATTCAATCGCGGCGCGAACAGAGTCAGTATTCAAAGCGGACATGGATATCGATTCAGCGAAATTGAGAGTGGTAAAGAGACGGATCTGAATTAGAAAGCCTGACCGCAATTCGCCGCTCTGACAAGGTCGGTAGCAGTTTCAGTCCGGCGGTTTCACCCCAAAGAGGCCGTTGCGAGAAACGCACGCTGGTTGATGGTCCGAGCCACATTCTGAAGAGCTTCTGGATCTGGCAGCATGATCGAGACGCCCAACTCGGAAATGACCGTCCGTATCGATCCCGGAATCCGAGTGAGGCCAGCGAGTTGAATCACCGTGGGAAACGCCAACCGCAATTGCGTGATGACACGGCACTGTCCCGCAATCGACTGAGGTGTCAGCTCCCACAGTACAATCATGGGGATTCGACGGGGCGGGCCAAGCTTGGCCATACGATTTCCAGCAATGCGGTTGGGAATGTCAGCTGCCTCACAAGAAATCACAGCCGGTATCCATGGATCGCTCAAATCTTCGGGACTGAAACGACGAGCCGCATCGGCCCATCGGCTGCCCTGTTCACAAACGAGCCAAGTGACATCGTTGGACGGCTCAAGCAATTGGCTTGCGATCGTTTTCATGCATCTTCACCTTGCGACGGTGAAGAAGACTTGGGGGAACGCGGTGACGATTTCGTCGAGTCTGAATCGACCGCATCGATGCGTCGCAGCAATCGCGACCTTGTGATGCCCAGCAGCCTGGCTGCGGCAGCACGATTCCCATCGCTGGCCTCCACCGCACTTTTAATCATCTTCAGCTCAAACGCTTCAAGCATCTCGTCCAGCGAAACACTCTGCACCTTCCGCCGCGACAACGTGTCACCAGGACGAAAGGAACGAATCGCAAGCGGAAAGTTCTCGGGGCCGATCGAATCGCGAGTTGCACTGCGCACCGCATGTCGCATCGCCGCATCAAGCTCTTCGAAATTGTTAGGCCAAGGATAAATCACCAATGCGTCGATCGCTGCACGACTGAGTCGTTCACCAACTCCATCTCCGGCAGCGTGATGTGCGTCCACTAGCGCGGCAGCTAACAAAGGTATGTCTTCCACGCGAGTCGCCAAGGGCTCGATTGTCACGGTCAGGGATGCCAACAGATCCGCAATCGCTGCATCGAGTTGTCGCTCGGGTCGTTTGATCCCCATCACGTCGTCATGCGTATCGACATCCGCCGAAGCATGAAGCATAGCGTGATC
This sequence comes from Novipirellula methanifontis, assembly GCF_052161655.1. GTDB lineage: Bacteria > Planctomycetota > Planctomycetia > Pirellulales > Pirellulaceae > Novipirellula. Next base: position 1,640,997 of record NZ_CP197418.1, on the reverse strand, counting down.
ACGACACAGCCCGAGCAACCGCAACCGGTCATTGAACGTGCCAATCAGCTGAACAAGATGTCGTTGTGCGTCCAGCGGCATCTCGTCCAAACCACGCACTAAAACAGTGGCTTTTGCATCGGCGGAATTCGCAAGTTGATTGACCGCCGGAACGATCGATGCATCGAGCAACTCGGGATCCATTAACGGGCCATCGACGATTGCGATGGCTTCGCGAGGTGCAGATTGCTGATGAATTCGCTGGGCAATCGATTCGTAACTGCAGCCCGGTGGACCAAAAAATCCGATATGGGTTCGCACGGTCGCCGCGACTTGAATCCTCGCCCGCATTCGTTTTGCCGACGAAGACACACCTGCGGTTGCGACCGTTGCGATCGAAGCGTGTCTTTTTCGCCAAGCGTCGAGTTGCTGACGGACGATCGCCGCGTCGGCAATCTCCTCATCAGGAACACGGTCGCTGAACCGGCCACCGATCGCGATCGTTAACCCTGATTCGTCGGAACCGATACGGACAAAGCGAACATCAATCGGCTCAATGCGATGCTTTGCATCACCAACGGGCTGAACACGTAGCGAAGCGGTCCCACGGTGTTTCAGCCCAGGGGGCGGCGAGAGCGTTGCCGCCAGAAGATTGAGTGGGTCGTTGGAAACCGGACTGCCTGCGACCGCACGACGCTGCAAGAGTCGCTCGACGTCCACGCCGAGCCATCGCGCGGTTGCCGCCGAAAGATAAACCAGTTTGCCAGCGTTATCGATTGCCCAAACCGGTGCGTCCGAAGCATCCAGCAGACGCATCAGATTCCGGATCTTTGTGCCTGCGGTCATGGATTGCGTCTGCTTGGGATTCGCACTTGAGTAACCGGGATTGGCGACTCTCGAAAAAAATCACCGCTGCGATGCGATTAGTAAGTGAGCCGACGGCGCTAGCCGCGGGCATGTTTCCTGCAGTATTGACGGGCCCGCGGCTAGCGCCGTCGGCTCACAAAAGGATCGACGCTTCACCGGCTTATACCGAACGACCTGCTTAGCCTAGAACACGTCTAGGATAAAGTGATGACCTTGATGGAAGCGGCGACTGCTAGGGTAATAGTTGTGCCACTTCTTGTTGTACACTGGAATCCGCATTTCTTGGGGATAACGGTGGTACAAACTGTCACTGCTCTGGAAATATTCCTGGCTGTAAAAGTTTTGTGGGTAATAGACGTATGGGTAGTGATAGAACCGATTCCAATCGTGGGAACCGGCCGCTCCACCCCAATTTTGACCATAAGCGCGCTGTTCTGCCGAAGCCGTATCGGCCAAAGCACAACAACTGCAAACCAAGACAGCAGCAAACAATAAATGGCGGAGCATCCGGGGCTCTCCCTCTGGGGGGCGACAATTTGAGGGCCGGAAGTGGCCCATTGGGTGACTCGCAAACATGCGTACCGTCACTATCGGCACATCTGGTATCATCGGTTGAGTCGTTTTGGTTTACGATTTAGACAACAAATTTTGCCACAACGCTTCCTTCCCCTCCCCCACGACTTCACCACCCTCCTACCATCCACCTAAGATTACGCATCCTGCGTCATTCCTAACATGATCTGATTCGGAATTCACCGCGATTTCGAGACAAAATTCGAATGATTGCTATACTGGATGATTAATAGAGTGGGACGTCATCCCTTCGTTTATCCTTTACAACCTGGTTCAACGTATGTCGTTTTCTCGATTTACCACGCCCTTGCTCGTTGTCGCACTGACCGTGACGAGTTTTGTTGGCAATACAACTCTGGCCTGCCCGTTCTGTAACGCGGTTTCGCAAACGCTACGTCAAGAGATGGCAGTGATGGATGCTGTTGTGATCGCGACGGCCGTCGACCGCGAAAATGCTCGAAATGAAGAAACGGGCGAAGTGCTAATGCGAGTCGAAAAAGTGCTCAAAGGAGACGCCCTCGTCAAAGTAGGACAAGAGGTCAATGCAATCTATTACGGCGACGTCAAATCGGGCCGCACGTTTATGCTCTCTGGCGTTGACCCACCCAAAATGCAGTGGTCTTGCCTGCCGCTGAGCCCGCGAGCGGAAAACTATCTGTTGAAAGTCACGAAATTACCCGAAGACGACGTCGCTCGACTTCGCTTCTATTACGATTTCTTGCAAGACGAAGAAACGATGCTTTCGCGTGACGCTTACGACGAATTCGCGATTGCACCGTATTCCGCAGTCAAACAACTCGCACCGGAAATTGACCACAAGGCGTTGGTCAGCTGGATTAACGATCCGGAAGCCACCGTCGATCGCCGCCGCTTGTATCTGACCATGCTAGGGGTTTGTGGCGACGAAAAAGACTTGCCAATGCTGGAAGAACAGCTTCGCAGCACTCAGAAGAGCACACGCAGCGGACTCGATGCTTTGGTGGCTTGCTATCTAACGCTTTCCGGGGAAAAGGGACTCGCACTGGTCGACGAACTGTTCCTGAAGAACAACAAAGCCCCCTACGCGGATACCTATGCTGCGATCATGGCGATCCGCTTCCATGGCACCGAGGGAGATGTGATCGCGCGAAGTGCGCTCGTTGAATCGCTACATCATGTGCTCGATCGCAAAGATCTTGCGGATCTCGTCATCCCCGACTTGGCTCGTTGGAGCGATTGGAGCCAGATCGACAAGATGAAGGAGCTGTTTCTCGACGCAGACCCCGATAATAACTGGGTTCGCGTTCCCGTAGTGAACTACTTGCGAGCCTGTCCGCTGCCCGAAGCGACCGAGGCTTTGAAGGAACTTGAGAAGGTCGATCCCGAAAGTGTCAAACGGGCGAATACTTTTTTCTCGATTCCTGTGCCTGCCAAAGAGACTACCAAACCGAGTACTTCGGTCATTCCCAGTGCGGATGAGTCGCGGATTGCGAGTGCGGCCCTGAGCACTCCGAATTCCTCGGCTGCTGCGGATTCTCCAGAAGTCGCTCGTGTTGACCGCAGATCGATCAACGACAACAGACCCGCTTTGGGGACTCTAACTGCCGCTAACACGCCGTTTGCCGCAGCTCCGCTAGCATCGAAGGCGAGCACCACGCCAGCGAACCCTTGGCGGTTGGCTTACGTAGTTTCACTGGCGCTGTCGACCATCATGATCGGCCAGTTCCTGTTGCTCTCAGGCGGTCCTGCCCCCGTGCCGGTTCCCGTGCAAGAGCGTGAATAAGCTCCCGCGACTTCGATCAAGGCACTATTACCCCTATGTCAGCTGAACTTCAAATGTCATCGTCAAGCGATGCGGTTGAATTCCCGTACCGAGCGGTCAGTCGGGCGGCAATCGCTTCGGTGGTTTTCTTTGTTCTCGCTTTCCCCGGGTTGATCCCCACCTTCTCGCCGTTGTTAATTTTGACTGCGGTGGGGCTTGCCGCCGGGCTCGTGGGTTTACGAGCGATCAAACAGTTCCCGGATGAATACAGCGGGCTAGCATTGGCCAAATTCGGAGTGATCGCAAATGCATTGCTCTTGATCGGCGGTATCGGGCTGCACACTTACATCTACCTGACCGAAGTTCCCGACGGTTATACGCGGATTCCGTTTTATGAACTGCAGCAGCCTTCCGGAATGCCCGACATTCCCACTCGATTTGCCTACGATATCGATGGTGACAAAGTCTTTCTGAAAGGCTATATCCATCCTGCATCCGGTGGTGGTGCCCTTCGCCAATTTATCTTGGTTCCCGACCTCGGAACCTGTTGTTTCGGTGGCCAGCCCAAGAGCAGTGACATGATCGAAGTCACGGTGACCAACGGGAAAAACGTTAAAGCAGGGCTGACAAAACGAAAGCTAGCAGGCAAATTCCAGCTCAATCGTGCTCCCCAGAAGCTAACCGACTTTGACAACAACATCTTCTATCGAATAAAAGCGGACCAAGTCCGCTGATGATGGCCATGATTGGGTTGCTCACCGCACCCCACTTCACAGAGGTGGGCGAGCCAATCACAAATCCAGCAGCACCTCAACCGCCTCCCTTCCCCCATTCGTGGGGCAATCCCTTCCAACGACGATCTAATATGCCTTGGTCCAAGATCTCCCTCGCTTTTCTGCTGCTGACGATCCCGGCAACTGCCTGTATCTCTTTAATAGCCCGCGCAGATTCGCCCAAAACGGAGCCTGTATCGTCGGAAACTACGGCTGCAAAGGTAGACGACAGGACCAAGGGCGTCGTCGTGCGTAAGAGCAGCGATGCTTCGATCGCTAAGGGAGACATCACTTTTGACGACTTGAAATTCAACATCGAAAAGGATGCGACGTTTGAGAAAAGTGCGCTGAGCGATGACGTCAAACGACTCGATGGCATCAAAGTCAAACTTCGCGGCTATATATTGCCCAGCACGCTGTTCAAAGACACTGACATCGATCAATTCGTGCTGGTACGTGACAACCAAGAATGCTGTTTCGGCCCCGGTGCAGCACTGTTCGATTGCGTCATCGTCGAGATGCTACCTGGCCGCACGACCGACTTTGTGACCCGTCCGGTCACGGTCGAGGGCAAGTTCAAGATTGATACGGAGAAGTATAAATATCCCGGCGGCAAAGGGCCTAAAGGAGCCAGCCATTTCGCGATCTTCAAGATCGAAGGAATGAACGTCAAATAGTGACGAAACGTCGAGGAATTAAGCAGGTAGGAAGGAATCATTGGGTGAAATCCCGTTAGGTTCAGCGCCGGAACCGAGGCTAGCGCCAAAACGGCCAACTTACTGAAAGACTGCTGTCTAACTGCTTATGTCGATCATTGCATGAGCCAGCCAGCGCGGCACAGAGTTACCGCGCGAACGCCATCCGCATAACGCTCCTAGCCGCGTAGGTTATGACACACCGAGCGAGGTGATTCAAAATCGCCGAGGCGTACTTCAAGCTCCTTCAGCTGGTCGCTTACCCATTGACCGAAAACATCGGTCGACTCAGGCGAGATTATCGCCGAGAGTGCGTCCCAACGCTCGTCACTCGGATTCGGTGAAGTTTTTAAGTCGCTTGATGTAGTCATCGGGATGATCTCCTGTGCGTTGCGATCCAACGCACAAATTGATTAGATAAACAGGCGGAGACGATATACAAACATTACGTTGTGTTTCGCTGTTTAGGTCAACGAATAATGACTTAGACAGCCTTTTCAGTTCTAGGTTCACCGCAACTGGTATGCCAATTGGCGTAGCTCACCCAGTCTTCGCGGCGTAACTCACTCAAAACAAACGGGTTAGGGAAAAACTCAAATTTTGAGTCGAAAAATGGAAATGTCATTAATGTGATGACGCAGTGTCGCGATATGTCATCTGGGCATGTTTCCCATCAGTTAATGTCGGCAAAACTAACGTCACGAGCCAATAATAATCCAATCCCCGTCATTAGCGAAGGTGGATCCGTCACGTTTACGATTAGTTTTCTATAGTTTAAAGACCGCGATGTTGACGCAGCGCAACACCCCAGTGTGGCAAAAATGCCCGAACGAGGGCAAATGCCGCACTTGGTCGCCCTACTTTTCGGCAGTCCTGGGTGAGAGATTTCCAATCATCCAGTCGACTTGCAATACGTCTTAAATCCGATTAATTCGCCGTGGTAACGGACTAACGTTTCTGTTTTGCCAAAAAGTTTTTGAACGATGCCCAATATCTCTACATCGGCAGCGAATCTCTTTCTGTACAGCGGCCAAAGCGTCGCAAGAAAGAAAAATCAGCCACAGTTTTAGGAGATACATCCATGTTCAAAAAGATGATCCTGGCGGGCAGTGCGGTTGCGTTGCTGTCCACGATGACGATGGGCGTTCCATTGTTCAGTTATGCGAGATGCGGCGTCGATTGGCTGCGATCTTCGACATCTGACGCCATGCCACTGGAGTGGGAATTAAAGCGAGCACGGCAAATGATCGCCGACTTGAAGCCGGAAATCGAGCAAAACGCTAAGCGAATCGCTCTTGAAAAAGTGGACGTCGCTCGACTGGAAACCCAGATGGTCGAGACCGATGAACGATTGGCCAAGACGCAAGCCGATATCGAACGGCTCAGCGAAGACCTTCGCAAAGATTCTCACCTCTACACCTATGGCGGACGCACTTACACGTCGGCTCAGGTCAAAAACGACTTAGGCAACCGCTTTAGCCGCTTCAAAACCCGCAAAGAGACGGCCGAGAAGCTAGAAAAGATGCTTGCCGCACGCAAATCGTCGCTGCAATCGGCACATGAGCGAATGGACGCCATGTTGAGTGCTAAACGTCAACTCGAAGTTGAAGTTGAAAATCTGCAAGCTCGTCTTGCCTCACTGCGAGTCGCTGAAACCAGCAGCGAACTGGCATTGGACGACAGCCATTTGTCCAAGACACGTCAATTGCTTGACGAAATCAATGCTCGGATTGATGTGGCCGAAGAAACGATGAAGGTCGACGTGGAATACTTCGGCGAGATCGATTTGGATGAGCCAAGCGATGAAAACCTGCTGGACGAAATCACCAGCTACTTTGGCGACGAGGCCCCCTCGACAACAAAGTCCCTGGTCTCGATTCAGCTAGATTAGAGGGCGAGTTGATGGCAGCAACGCAGGTACGCGGCACCGAGAAAGGCTGATAGACGTGTCCGAAACGAAAACCTTAGCGAACACAAAGCCTGCAGCATTACGCTGGAGGCTTTGGGTCGATGGTTGCGGTGGATTTTTGATTCTGTCAGGCCAAGATTGGTCCGTGGGCGGCGCCAGTTCGGCGGCAACGACCGATGTGCGGATTCATTCTGATCTGCCACGCGTCGCTGGGACGATCTCACGCCATGAGGACAGCTATTTTTGGGATTCAGCCGAACCGAAAATGCCCGCCGATCTAATGCTCAGCGGTCGTCCGCTTCCAATTCCGGGATCGGCATCGTTGATCTTTCGGCAACCAAGCCCGCTGAGCCGTTCGGGTGTTTTGACTTTAAAGCCACCACACCGCTTCGACGGGCATGTGGATGGAGTCATTTTGGCTGACGAAACGCTCCTGATCGGATCGACGACGGATTGTCACGTGCAAGCAAACGGAATGGGAAGCGAAAGAATTGTAATGACCCGGCGAGCTGATCAGTGGTTTGGCAAAGTCGTGGGCGATACCGATTTGTCGAAACTGATAGTGGGGTCAAGAATTGAATTAGGGGGCGTGGAAATGACGCTAGAGAATGCCTGAAGAAAGAGAATACCGACAGAAGGCGCCCCCAGCAGCGTCCATTCGAGCCTAGAAGTGTGGCGGAGTCCAAAAGCGACGACGAGAGCAACCACCATGTGGAAGCCGACAAAACAGAGAAAGAGGGCCAGATTCGATGAAAAACTGCCAATTCATCGTTCGGATTCCCTCGAAACGTGACATCAATTCAGTCGAAAATTTCAATTGGGAAATCGATTCATGACGACACTTCTCGGTAAACTAGAGGTCGAATCGAACCACCAGCCCGATGCTCACGCGAGGGATCGACGACAGTTCGAAGAAACGCACGCCAGTCACATTACAACACCATCGATGTCATTCACTTACCCATCCGGATCGCAACCCTTGGACCGATACACGATTCGTCGTGGGATCGGCATGGGCGGATTTGGTGAAGTGTATTTTGCGGTCAGTGAAGCGGGAAAAGAGGTGGCGCTGAAACGGATCCAGCGCAATTTAGAGGTAGAGCTTCGCGGTGTTTCGCACTGTCTGAATCTAAAACACTCTAACTTGATTGCACTTTATGACATTTGTCGTGACGAGCATGACCAAGCTTGGGTGGTGATGGAATATGTGGCGGGGCAGAATCTTCGCGAAGTGCTCGATCAATTCCCCAGCGGTCTTGCGGACGAAGAAGTCCGGCGTTGGTTGGGTGGCGTCGCTGCGGGCGTGGACCATCTTCACGGTGCTGGTTTGGTCCATCGTGATCTCAAACCGGGCAACGTTTTTGATGACATGGGGATCGTCAAAATTGGCGATTACGGATTAAGCAAATTCATCTCAGCGTCGCATCGCGGCGGGCACACCGAGAGCGTCGGTACATTTCACTACATGGCGCCCGAGATTGGACGTGGCGAGTACGGCCGCGAAATCGATATCTACGCAATCGGGATCATGACCTACGAATTGCTGACTGGCATGGTGCCGTTCGATGGCGAAAGTTGTCACGAGATCATTGTCAAACACATGACGGCCAAACCTGACGTCAGCGTTCTAGCGGAACCCTACCGATCGGTCGTGGCAAAGTGTTTGGAAAAAGATCCAGCGAGACGTTTTCAGACAGTCCGAGAGATGACAAACGCTTTGGGCATTACCCAAGCGGACTCGCTAAAGATCAAGTCAACGGCATCTGCAGACCCTGTCGTGCCAGAAGCACCCATCATGGCATCGCTAGCCTCGGCTCATGACGTCGGCTCGAGTGGAGCGAGTCGCGACGCATGCTCCTCCGCCATTAATCCAAAACAAGAAAGCGTCGCGGTCGACTCCGAGCCGCTCGCTCGCGCGGTTCGAGCAAGCGTTTCGGATCTTCAGTGTTGGTGGCGAACGCTGGATCGATCGCCTGGTGCCAAGATTTTTTTGTTGATAGCTGCCGTCTTTGTTTTGGTGATCAACACACATTGGTTGTTACCGCTAATGTCGCTCGTCGGCGTGGTGTACGTGCCCTACTACATCGTGCGTCAAATGGTGCTGCACGTCAGCCAGCAACCGAGCTACGCGCAAGCCCAACGGATTGCGACAAACATCAGTGGTCCAACGCGACCGATGACGCGTTCACAGTGGCGAGACCACATGCGAAACGATCTGCGGGCCAAACGATCGATTCACCGAGCCGCCGAACTAAGCACATCGTGGATCACCGCGGTATTGACGACAATGGCACTGACGATCGCGGCTGGCGTGATTGGACTTCGCACCGGCACAGTGGATTCCATCGCTATCGCACCCTACGGATGGATGGCAGTTGTGGTGATGGGAGCCGCGATTTCGATCCTCGGTCTGGGGAAATTGTGGGAACGCGATGAAGGTGAAAGCTTGCCACGCCGTATTGTGCTCGCCGGGGTCGGTGGCGGCGTTGGTCTTGTCGCCTACTCAATGAACCAATTCCTGATGCTTCCAATTGACGTCGGCTTGGATCGCGGGATTGATTCCACCACGTTACCGCAAGCCCTTTATAGCGACGGCGTTCCGCGTGCCTCGGCCATGATGGCTCATTTTGCGATGCTGTTTGCACTGCTGAGATGGTGGCGCCCGGTCGATCCGTTGCGAAGGCACCGATTAAGTTTGTGGAGCGTTGCGGTGGCGGTGGTCGGCGAATGGGCCGTTCACCAAGTGCTGCCGATACCACAACCGTTTGGGATGGTGATCGCCGGTGGAATTGCGATTGCCATTCAAATGTCGGCTCCTTGGATCAATCCCCGCGTCAAACCCGAGCTTATTCCACGCTCTCCGGCCCAAACCACTGTATCTCATTCGGTGAAGGACACGATGGGGCAAGAACTCGCTAGCGCAAGGGGCTCACTATGAACGCTTCCCGACATCCTGCGGTTGTCTGTCGATGCCGCGTCTTGACGCCTTTGGTTGCTGTGCTGATGGTGATCACCGTCGGTCCCATGGTTGCCATGGCGGTTGACGATGTTGCCGACAAGGTTGAAAAGTCGTTTGCAGATACAAAACCGATTGTGCCCGACCCCAGTGTCGAAACGGCATCGGAATTATCCGTCGCTCCGCTGGACCAGTTCCAGTACCCGAAGAACCGTCCTGCTTGGCTAAACGACTCGCCCAAGCTCGAAGGAGCGGACCAATATTGGATCGTCGTGTCGACTCCGGCGGAAAGTCGTGCCGAGGCCGTCGATGAATTAAAGGGGCTGCAGCGTGCGGCGGTCGTTCGCTATGTGCAAGGCCATACCGATGGTGGTTCGCCGCATGACTTCTTAACTATGTCCGACGAATGGATCGAAGAAAACTTGATCACGGATCGCTATGCAGGCGAAGTCAATCAGGGCGACACGGTGCTCTACGAAAACGCAGTGAAGCTAACGTTCGATAGGGCCATTCAGAGTGAAATATCGAGAGCCTGGAAACGTGTTCAAGTGCGAGATCGGCTGGCGGCGACCGGAGTTCTGGTTGCTGGCGGACTGTGCTGTCTCGTCTTTAGCTCGTTTGTCACCGGGTTAATCGGCCGGCGGTTTTCGTAGTAATTCACCCACGATTCCGCAATTTCGTCCATACTGTCGGCCGCACGGCGTGACCCCAGACCGATTCAAAAAGCACCTCGCTGGTCGGTTTGCCCTAGAATGGAGTCTGGTGTAATGCGAATCGGACAATACGCAGAGGGTGAATGCGATGCGATGGATGTTGCTTGTGATCGTAGGCGGGTTGCTTCCATCACTCTGTTGGTCGCAAACCTACGAGGTCATCCAGCCATCGGGAGAGCGAACGGCGATAATCGAAGTTCGAGCCGATGCGATGCGAATTCGTGATCGCACGGCTGGACGCCTGCTCTACGTTCGCGACCTACGCTTTGATTCGCTGGACGGCCGCTATGCTGGTTATTACCACCCCGATCTGAATCGTGTTTTGCGGTTTCCACGGTCGGGTTTTGGTGACATGTGGATGGCCGACCTGGATGACATATCGCCTCATTTTCAACCAATGACGGGGACTCTGAGACCGATTGCCCCCAACGCGAATCAACCACCAAGTCTGAACCACGGCTACTTCCCGGGTGGTTTTGGTCCAACAGCCCCCCTGTTTCCTGCTCCCTTGGTGCCCGTCGCTCCCGTTTGGGGTTCAGGGATTTCGACCCGCATCGGATTGCCACCACTGCCGGTCTTCCCAGGCATTCCGCCCGCCCCGATCCTTCGACAACCGCAGTCAGTCTTGGTTGACTCCAAAATCATCCCCGGAGCTCCGCTCGCACCGGTCACCTTGGGACTTCGCAACGGCAGCCCAAGCGATTTGGTCGTTACGATTGTGAATCTTCAGGAGGCATCCGACACCGAGCAGATCAAAATCAGATCGGGAGACGTCGTGCGTCATCAGTTTTCACGTCGAGCGGGGGCCGAGCGTGTCGACACATTTCGTGTCATTACTGAAACCGGCGAAGTGCTGACCCGACAGAATTCGATTTCTCTACCCGCCGAGGTGCTGTACGAGATTGTGGTGCATCAGTGGCAAATCCAATCCATTGCGATCGATCGAACCGGAAAGAGCCCCAATGTGATCGAAGACGTCCATTATCAAGGCAAGGGACTTGGACGTTTCCCGTTGCCTGCGGGGGCTGATCTGCAACCCACAGTGATTGATGTCTACCGCGCCGCTGTCAATCAACGCAATCCAGCAACCGTGGCTCCCATTACAACGCGGTAGCAACAGGCAAGTGCGTTTTCGCATCCGGACACAAAGGATGGGCATTTAGAAATGCGTTGCAATTCGCAATCAATGTGACTTGATCCTCGCTTGCTATCCCACTGGACCTGCCGAATGCCGCAAGTACATTAAGTAGATCCCCCCAAACTCTGCGGCGGCCCCGCGTATCGGCAATCAAACGAAATGCAGGGATGGGAAATCCATTTCTGGTTGCTCGTGAGTCACGTTCACCTTGCATGTTCCATTTTCTCGCGTTTAGCGTCGCTGCGTTAATGTTGGTCGTGGCGAGATTTTACTCGCCTCGGCATGCAGCTCGTGCAGGCTGGGCCGTTGCATTTTTAGTACCAACGTGGCTGGCCCTCGTTGTCGGCGCGGCTGATATCAATGTGCGTTGTGTCGTTGCTTTGATGGCAGTCGCCGTCGTCGTCGTGAAGCCGCGGCTTTTCACATTTGTCGGGCTTTCGTGGATCGATTTGCTACCCATTGTCATTGTGGTGACAGGAGCGATCAGCACGACGCTGAACGATCGCTTCAGCCCGACGATCATCTTTGGCATGCTCGCTCAGTGGTTGTTTCCCTACATGTTGGCAAGACTGATTCTAATCCGTGACCAAGACGCGATTGAGTTTGTTCCGTTAGCAGCGACGCTTGCATTGATTTTGGCGGCCGCGATGATCTTTGAATCCGTCGCAGATATCAACATCTTTAACATGGTGCTAGGACACGAAGGTTCAAGCCAGGGAGATTTGGGACACCGTTTAGGGCTGAAGCGAGCCGAAGCTTGGTTCGGGCATCCCATCTATGCTGGCTTGGTGCTTGCATTGTCATCCCCATGGGTGCTGACTCAGGCGTATCAAGGTTATTGGGGACGTGCAACGAAACTTTGGATCATTGCCCCCGTGATCCTAGGCATGGGAATTGTGGCGCCCCTGTCACGCGGTCCATGTATGGTTTTCGGCGGCGTGATCTTTGGTCTTGTGTGGTATTATTTTCCACCCGTTCGGCTATTTGCTATTTTTGCCGGTATCTTGGCAATTGCTATTAGTATTGTGATGGTCCCAACCATGCTAAAGATGGCCGACTCGATCGAGCGAAGTGATGACATTCACACCATTAAAATTGAAGGTGAAGAGTATACGTATTCCGGTACACGTCATCGCTACTTACTTTTTCCTGTCTATAAGAAACCGTTATCTCAAGTCGGTTGGTTCGGATTTGGTACTTGGGGGACGCTGCCCAAGCACGAGGCGATGTTAGAACCTCACCTTCGCGAGCTCTTTTTGTCTGTGGACAATCACTACCTACTGCATTACTTGAATACAGGTATCGTCGGATCGATCGCGTTTTTACTGCTTCCCATTGGGGTTTTGATGACGTTTCTGCGACAGCGGACGTTGTTACGCCAGCCGACCGAATTCCTAGTCGTTGCGCTACTCTCATCGGTTTTGGCAACGTCCGTCGTGATCATCACCGTATGGATGGCGGAAGCATTCAGTTTTGCATTCTTATTCAACGCCGGATGCATTGTGGGGCTACTCGTAAATTCGCGTCATTCAAACGCCACCACGGCTCGCAAAGCACGCCCTTTGAAAGTGGCCAGTCTCCCCAAAAACTCCTCTCCACCAAATGTCTCGCTCTTGTAATATCAGAACGATCATTATTGCGGTCAGATTTATGGCATTGCCTGCCCCATTGGTTGCGTCGCGAACCCAGCTTTGAAAAAAAAATATACCTCACCTCGATATTCGATATGATTGGGGGACTGACCCCCATCATCGATGCCAACGGATTAGAATGATCCTGTGTACAAACCGAAACCTGATTTGATAGGTGAGCAAAGCCGGAACTGCCGACGTCCGTTTGCTCCATCTCACTCTGAAAATTGCCAACCTACAAAAATGAATTGTTGCATCGCGGCGCGACGCGAACGAATTCAAGCAAATCCAATAGGGGTGTCTTGAATGCTAAGTCTGCAGAATGACAACGCCGAGCAACCTCACGAATTGATTCAGGGGACCGTCAAGCGAGCCTCAGGAATTCACTCCGTGCGATTCGACGAATCGCATGACAATGAACTCTTCAGTCAATTTCTCAAGCGATCGGTCAAGTGGTTTGTGATCGCAAGTGTGCTGGGCGCTGCAGTGGCTTGGTGGGCAGGTGATCGATTTGCCAAAGACACATACACCTACACCGGACGTTTGACACTCGAGCAAAGTACGGTGGGTTATCCGTTTTTTGCAGTACCGCTGGCGACCGATATGGTCGTGCTGATTGATGCACCGGACACGATCCGAGAACTATACGAAACGCTGCCGTTACAGGATCCGGAATCGGCCACTGCCAAGGCGATTGAGGTCCAAGCCACCAAGGGAGCGTTTGATATCGTGTTGGAATACGGCGCTGCGGACGCCGAAACCGCCGAGCAGGTCGTTAACACGCTAATGCAAATCGTCGGAGACAAGTCACGCGAGATCCGTAATGGAACGATAACGAAACACCTCGCAACACTCGACAACCGCACAGCTCAATTGGCTGCGGAACGAAGCGAGTCCCAAGCCGCATACGACCAACTTTGCTTAGAGCACAACAGTCACGATCTGCACTCTGAGATCGACGCGAACTTAGTCGCCAGACGCGAAGCAAAAGCGATCTTGGCACGGCAACGGATTCTCATCGAACTTCGCCAGCAAAGCGTCTCGCAGCTAGAACAGCACGTCGCCGATGCAAGGGTAGGTAAGTTCGACGAAGATAAACGCACTATTATGCAAAATGATGTCGTTCGTCTCGCCGAACAGGAACGCAGGGTGATGTTGACGGATCAACTGCATGAACATCGTCGACGCGAAACCGCGAAGATCCAACTCGATTCGAAGCTAAAGGAACTGGCGAATCTGAAATCGCTTTACGACCGGAGCCTGGTGACTCAGTCCGAATTTCAAGCACTGCAGAGCGAGGTCGATGTTTTACGTTTGGAGTCGGGCGGCGATAAAAGAACCGCCGAGATCAACGGTTCCATCACAAAGATTTTTGATGACATTGACTCAGGCGGCTATGTCGACGATGCGGTTAGAAGCAAAATCCTGGTCCAACTGGATGAAAAACTTCGTGACGAACAAGAGAAACTACAACTGCTTGAGGCGGAACTCAACAGTTACGAAGAGTTAATCGCAAAACTCAACGACGAGTACAAATCGTTGGTTGCGTTGTCGCCCAAGTTGCGAGATTTCAAAGTCGCGTTGGAGAGCATCACGCATCAGCAAGATCGCGTCAAAGAAGAACGTCAAGCAATGGAGCGATTACTGCAAACCGACGGCTATGTACTAAAAACCACATCACCCGCTGCTCCCGCACTGAACCCGGTTTCCAGCAACAAAGCCAAAGTCATGGTTGCTGGATTTGGCGCTGGTTCGATGCTGCTACTGCTGCCGGCCCTGTTGATCGAGTTCTTTCGTGCGAGCCCGAACCAGCATGAACGGCTAGCCAGCAAGCATGGCCTGCCGATTTTGAGTCGCCACACTCGCGACTCCGCGAAACGACCTGCTGGTGGTACGACGTCGCGTATTTTGGCATCACGCATCCAACGTTTGAACCTGGCAGTCGGATCTTCGGTGGCGTTGGTAGCGACTGGACGAAAAGCATGCCCCACAGGGATTTTATTTGGTGCCGCTTCGCATTTGTCGCGTGAAGGAGGGCGGGTGCTGATTGTCGAAGTGATCACGTCAGGAAAAATCACGCCGTTTCCCAGCGAGCATGCTGTCGAGTCGATTCAAGATCAAGAAATGCAGATCGGCAAAACGGAAAAAGTTGACCGGCTTTTGATCAAAGATCCCGCGTTGTTATGTGATGCCATGAGTCACAACACCTGGGATGAATTGGCGGCCAGTATACGTGCCTACCAATACATCATGATCGGCGGACTCAGTGCGAGTGACTCGACGACGGCGACGCTCGTCGCCAGCGGCGCCGATGCCGTGATCGTATGTTCGCTTGAACGTGACGGTGCATCGCCCGCAGCGACCAACTTGATCAACGATCTGATCGATTTTGATGCCAGATTGCTGGGGGCAGTGATTGCCTCTTGATGAATTTCGCTTAGGACCGAGCAGTAAATGAATGTCGTAGTGGATCTTGCTAAAGATCCTGCCCTCAGGACGTGTAGCCACGTCCACTACGGTAAAACCGACACTTATTTTCCGGTCGCCCTTTAGCAGACCTTTTTAAATTTGTTCCGCAACCTGTTGACACAATGACGCTTCCTTACGAACTGATCAATACGATTCTTTGGGCGATGGCAATTTCAATTGCCATTCCCTCGATCGTGTTTGGGGGAGAGTGTTTGCTGGGGTCGCTGTGTAGCCCGACACGGTGTGATGGCGAGCGAGTTCCGAATCCAGCCAACACAGGCGACGGCAATTCACGTCCCGCCGTCGACGTGATCATTCCTGCTCACAACGAACAATTGGGACTGGTGATTACGCTTGATTCCGTGATCTCGTCGCTTCGCTGCGGCGATCGGATCTATCTTGTCGCAGACAATTGCACCGATGACACCACTGCAATCGCGAACCGTTATGCTGCAGATTTGCAATCGCGAAACGCGGCGGTCACGATGACGGTACTGGAACGATTCGATGACGAACATCGAGGAAAAGATTACGCACTTCGCCACGCATTTGATGTCCTCGGCAAATCCTCAGAAAGCGATCGGGTCGTGGTGATCGTGGACGCGGACTGCAAGGTACGCCCGGATACGATAGATCGATTGGCGATTCAGGTCGCTAGAACACAGCGACCAGCACAAGCGTGCTATCTGATGCAGCAACCTGAATCCATTCCGACCACTGCTCCACGCATGTTGTCGGAATTCGCCTTCACGGTGAAGAATTTCGTGCGACCTTTGGGTCTGTCTCGGATCGGGGGCGGATGTACCTTGTTTGGTTCGGGGATGGCTTTTCCCTGGCAATCACTACAGCGACTCAGTGGTCCGGGCGGTCACCTCGTCGAAGATATGCGTTGGACTTTTGACATGATTTTGGCGAGGTCGCCCGTCCAGTTTTGCCCCGACGCAATATGTCTGGCTACCTTTCCGACGAATCCAAGTGCTGCGGACACGCAGCGACGACGCTGGGAACATGGCCATTTGCAATTGGTGTTTAGCCAGATTCCACGCTTGCTCCGAGGATGGCTTCACAGGCCAACGCTGGTTTGCTTTTTAGCGGCATTTGATTTGCTGGTTTTGCCGCTGTCGTTGTTGATGATCACGTCGACGCTGATCGGCACGATTCTGTTGATCGCGGCCTTGATGGGATATGCGATCGGGCCGTTGGTGACATGGGCGGTCGCAATGGGGATCGCCGTCATGGGACTCAGTGTGGCGTGGTCTCGTTTTTGCCCACAACGAGCGACATTGCGAATGTTGTTTGCGATCCCGTTTTACGCCGCTCGAAAATTGCCACTCTATGCGAGTTTTGTGTTCCGCCCGGAACGAACTTGGATACGCACCGACCGGAACTAGCGTTTGAAAATCGAAGTCGTACTGAAAATGAATTGTTGAAAGCAGATGAGATCAGCCAGTTGAAAGATGGTCTGGCGTTGGATCTTAAAATCAAAACAAGCGACCTGTCTTACACCACGATAAACTGATGTATTTAATCCTCAACAGCCGACCCTACCATGCCTATGGCAACCAGGTTTTCCTGGCGCCGGACAGGGCACGTCAACTCCGGTTGCTGCGAAATTCGTTCGATGGAAAATTCGGGCAGTTAACCCTGCTCGCTCCCTCCGTACCGCCGTCGTCCCAGTGCAGCCTGAACTTGGATTGCGACGAAGGACGGTTGCAAGCGTTTGATACCGACACCGAAGACATCCGCGTTGAATCCTCTTTTCAGTTCGCATCGGCCAACCACGCTTGTAACGCCAAGGACATCGCCAAAGCAAATCATCCAACCCATTGGAAAAAGGTGCTGCAAACGTTCACCCGTTCGGCCTGCGTTTTGCAACCTGAGATTCTGGCAGCTTCGGACTCCGCGATTGCCAACGGCATCTCTAAAACAAAGAGCCCTTCGCACCCCATCGTACTCGTACATAACCACGATTCTCAACGCGTCCTCCCCGCTCACCCTCGAACCATTGCGTTACGAAATGGGTGGTCAAATCGTCGGTTTCGGCGAAATTGCGAACGCTTGGTCCAGCAATCCGAGTTGAGTCTCTTCAGCAGTGAAACCTCGATGCGTCACTTTTCCAGGTACGCTCGAAATTCACATGTCTTTTGCGAGCCCGCGATCTCCCTCACTGACGTAATTCCCGAAGAGGAATTACGAGAGCGGTTTCGGGGGGATATGGATTTGCAACCGTTAAGACTTGTTTCCTACGCGCCACTGGAACGCCCGTACGGAGTCAACCTTAGCATTGCGATCATCCGCTACGCACGCGACCTCGGAGCGGATGTTTGCTTGGACATCTTTGGACATGGCCTCCAGCGGTCGGAGTTACAATATCAAATCGCAAAACTCGGATTGACTCGCGAAGTCCGCTTTCAACAACATTCTCCCGACGCCATTGAATCGTTGCAGCAACAGCGTCAATACGACGCGATGTTATTCACCCCTATGATCGATTGCGACATGCATCCCTTCTTGTCGTGTTACTCCTCAGGGCTGCCGATGCTTGGGTTTGACCACACATATTTTGTCAACCAATTGGCCGCGGATAACGCGGGAATGACATTACCCAAACAGGATCTTGAACAAGCTGGGCATCGAATCGCGGAGCTGGAACTTCACCGTGGCCAGTTGTTTGAAATGTCGCTGAATGCGCGTCAAGCTGCCTGCCGACACACACGCGAAAGCTGGTATGCCAAGCGAGCCGAATGGACATTGGATGCCATCCCGCGATTCCCACGTGTGTCGACATCCGATGCCTCGCCACCCGACGCCCCCGCTCGGAATAGTGATCCTGCATTGAGCGGACTGCCAACGTGAGACGCAAATTTGTCGTTTCGCCAGTGGAGTTGGGCCCCTGTCATCGCATAGCGATCCTACCATGAATATCGCTGCCATTATCGTCAACTACCGAACAGCGGCGTTAACCGTCGACTGTTTGCAGTCGCTTGAACCTGTGGCACGCGTGAATGATCAATTTGTTGTGGAGTTGATCGATGGCGGCTCGCAGGACGATTCCGCACTGGTGCTTGAAGCAACCGTACAACAACGTGGTTGGCAATCCTGGGTTCACTTTACGTCGTTGGCAGATAACAAAGGATTTGCAGGGGCAAATAACGTTGGGATTGCCGCTGCTCTGGCTCGTTCAAATCGTCCAGATGCGATTTGGTTGCTTAACCCCGACACCGTTGTCTTACCGGGAGCAATGGAACCGCTCCTCGAGGCATTGCGAACGAATCCGTCAGTGGGGATTGTCGGCAGCCGACTTCAGTACCCCGATGGCGAGACTCAAACCTCGGCGTGCCGCTTTCCCTCAATCCGTAGCGAGTTCGTTGACGCGATGCGGTTCGGGCTCCTAACCCGCTTGCTCGAACGTCACAATGTTGCCCCCGATCCGCCGCACCATCCGTGCCAGGTGGACTGGGTTGCCGGAGCAAGCTTTATGATCCGCAGCGAACTGATCGACAAGATTGGAATGTTCGACGATCGTTACTTTATGTACTACGAAGAAGTCGATTTTTGCCACCGTGCGAAACAGGCCGGATATGAGACTTGGTATCAACCCGCTAGCCGCGTGATCCATTTGGTGGGGCAATCCTCGGGCGTCACCGGTGAGCAAGCAGTGTTAAAGCAGCGGCCACAGTACTGGTTTGATTCGCGACATCTTTATTTCATTTCAAAACACGGTGTCTTGCGAACCGCTATTGCAGATGCTGCCTGGCTAATCGGACGTGCCACCTGGAATGTTCGCGCGATCGTGCAACGCAAACCCACAGAAGATCCTCCGAAACTTTGGCGGGACTTCCTTTGCAACAGCGTTTTTGTGCGAGGGGTGAGCTGATGAATGACCCTGCTTCGCACCAACGTCGAGAAACACGTATTGCTTATTTGGTCAACCAATATCCCTCGATTAGCACCACGTTTATTCGCCGCGAGATTCGAGCTATCGAACGTCTTGGGCATGAGGTGATCCGCTACGGAATTCGCCGACCACGAGTACAAGTGGTCGATCCGGAGGACAAACAAGAAGAAACGCGAACCCACTATGTTCTCGATCTTCCGCTGTACACGCTTGTCGGATCGGTGCTAAAGGTCGCGATTTCACATCCGTTCCGCATGCTAGCCGCGTTTCGGTTGGCACTCGCGTTTTATTGGTGTGGCGGTTCTCTCTTTCGGCAAATGATTTACTTGGCGGAATCAGCGGTAATCAAACGGTGGGCTGCCCGAGATCAGATATCACATCTTCACGCTCACTTTGGCACAAACTCAACCACCGTGGCGACGCTTTGCCGTCTGCTTGGCGGTCCCAAGTTCAGTTTTACCGTGCACGGACCTGAAGAATTTGATCAACCAATCCAACTGGGGCTCGGCAAAAAGATTTCGCATTGCGAATTTGTGGTTGGGGTCAGCCACTTCGGGTGCAGTCAACTACGTCGATGGGCAGACTATGCAGATTGGACCAAAATCCATCTCGTGCGTTGCGGTCTGGATGCAACATATTTTGATTTCCAGTGGACACCGCCGCCGCAATCGCCGCGTTTCTTAGCGATCGGACGACTGCACGAGCAGAAGGGGATGCCGCTATTGATCCAAGCCGCAGCAAGGCTCGCCCGCGAAGGCAATTCATTTCACTTGACAATCGTCGGTGACGGCCCCTTACGAGGCACGTTGCAGAAGCTGATTGTGGAACATCAACTCGAATCCCACGTGGTGCTCGCGGGTTGGAAGACAGGCCCTGAGATTCAGACGATGATCCAGCAGAGTCGAACGCTCGTCATGCCGAGTTTCGCCGAAGGGTTACCGGTCGCGTGTATGGAATCACTTGCGTTGGGGCGTCCGGTGATCGCAACCGCAATTGCCGGGATGCCAGAACTTATCCGCAGCGGTGTCACGGGCTGGCTGATCCCTGCAGGGTCGGTCGAGGCACTTTGCCGAGCCATGAAAAAGGCGATGAACGCATCTGATGAAGAAATAGTGCGTCTGGGGAGCAACGGCGCGGCGAGAGTCCGGAAACGTCACGATGTCCGCCGTGAAGCAAGGAAATTGTCCAATCGGATGCTTGGATTGACCGCCCCCAAAAAGCGTAGCCGCTCCGTTGATCAATCCCGCTGTGATCCTGCACTGAAGATTTTTCCGGACGATGCGACGGCACTCCCATTTGTTTCGAGCAAGCTAAATTAAAAAGTCCTTACGGCAGCCCAATGATCTAGCAACAAGATATGACCACTCGCTGATCTGAGACATCCTTTGATCCACTGACTTGATGATGCATGCGATGATGAACCCGAGACTTGCCAACGACGCGATAACTTTCACGACCGGACTTCCATCGGTGCAAGGGATGGATTTCTATGGACATTCCAAGCGTGTCTTGGACATAGCTATTTCCACACTCGCGATCCTGGCCTGCATGCCATTATTCCTAATGGTTGCGATTGCGATCAAATGCGAAGACGGAGGAAGGGTCTTCTATTGGTCGCCAAGAGTGGGACGAGCAGGTCGTCGTTTTCAATGTTTAAAATTCCGTTCCATGGTGGTCGACGCGGACAAGCATTTCGAAAACATACGATCGTTGAACCAACACACCGATGACCGTACGTTCAAATTGCCACGAGATCCGCGAATCACCGTCGTTGGTCGCTGGATTCGCCGCTACAGCATTGATGAGCTACCTCAGTTTTGGAATATTTTATGTGGCGACATGAGCATCGTTGGCCCTCGTCCGGCGCTACTTGAGGAGGTCCAGCGTTACAAAGAACTAGATTACAATCGCATTGACGTGTTGCCTGGCCTGACTTGTATCTGGCAAGTCTCAGGACGCGGTGACGTCCCCTTTGATCAACAAATTGTGATGGACCTCGAATACATTCGTAGCCGCAGCTTTTTGACAGACCTCAAGTTGATCGTGAAAACGATTCCGGTGGTTGTGAGCGGCAAGGGCGCTTATTAGACAGCGGTGACTGGAACGATACGAACACTCGTCAACAAAAGAAAAAAAGGGGCCAGCGGTTGCTTTCTGACATCGGTGTCGTCGCGATTGGACGAAATGAAGGGGTTCGACTGCAGGCGTGTCTGCGCTCGGCCCTGCGTGATTCGCCGCATGTCGTTTATGTCGACTCTGGCTCGAGTGACGACAGTGTCCAGACCGCCAAAGATTTGGGCGTGAATGTGGTTCACCTTGATTTAGAGCGTCCATTCTCGGCCGCGCGGGGACGCAACGTGGGCTTCGATCGATTGATTGAATTGGTTCCTAATTTGGAGTTTGTCCAGTTCGTTGACGGAGATTGCGAAATCGCAGCAGGCTGGATTGAAACCGGTCGCAGAACGCTGATGGAGAATCCCGAGCTCGCCGCCGTTTGCGGGCGCCGCCGCGAACGCCATCCCGAGGCCAGCGTTTTCAACCGGCTTTGTGACATTGAATGGAATACACCGATCGGAGAGACTCAGTCGTGTGGCGGCGACGCGATCATTCGATGTAACGTCCTAAAGGATGTTGGTGGATACAATGAACATGTGATCGCAGCAGAAGACGACGAAGTCTGTGTGCGAATTCGCCAGCAGGGCTGGAAACTGCGTCGACTTGATCACGAGATGACACTTCACGATGCAAACATGCACCGAATCTCGCAATGGTGGAAACGCTCCGTCCGTTGTGGACATGGTTTCGCCCAAGGGTTCTCAATGCATGGGCGTCCCCCTGAACGTCACTTCGCCAAACCATTTCGCAGCGTTGTGTTTTGGGGCGGGTTGTTGCCGTTTGTCGCCATTCTTTTTAGCTGGCCCACTGATTTCATCAGCATTGCAGCACTCGTGTTGGCTTACTTTTTGCTTTGGGCAAAAGTAACCCGAACTCTCCGTCGTCGTGGGCTACCGGTTTCGCTTTCGATGATTTATGCAGCAAGTTGCGTAGGCGGCAAAATCCCCGAGTTTATCGGAGCATGCAAGTACGGTTGGCGACGATTGACGCGATCACCCACCCAAATTATCGAATACAAGTAGAGACATCCGCAATTGATTATGATTGCTCTATTCCCACTACCTCCTTTGCCTCCGCTTTGCGTTACTTGATAACTCGATAACTCGATCTGAACTCGATGAGCCGATCCAATCCTTCCAACAGCACTTTCTCTCTCGCCTCGCCACTGAAGGTTGGCTTGGTGGGTGCTGGATACATTGCTCCCTGGCACGCCGCGGCGGTCCAGCATCACAGCAGTGCTGAACTCGTCGCCATAGCCGACATCAATCCATCTACAGCGAAACAGGCGGCCGAATCGCTTGGGATTGCCCAACACTTTGGTTCGGTCGATGCGATGCTCGCGTCTGCGGATCTTGACGTTGTCCATGTACTTGTCCCGCCCGATTTCCACGCTGCAGTGGCTCGCCAATGTATAACGGCGGGAGTGCATGTGTTTTTAGAAAAGCCGATGGGGACGTCCTCGCAACAGTGCGCCGAATTGATCGACGAGGCAGCCGTTCACAATGTCAAACTCGGTATCAATCACAACTTCTTGTTTTCACGTGTCTATGCAGAATTGCGACGCTGTATTGAAAATGGCAAAGTGGGGCGTATCGATGCGATCGACATCGCGTGGAACAAACATCTTCCTCAACTGAATCACGGTCCCCACTCGAATTGGATGCTACGCGAACCTAGTAACCTGCTACTTGAACTTGGCCCCCATGTGGTCAGTCCCGTGCTGGATCTAGCGTCCTTTCCTGAGCAAATAACGGGAATTGCGACCCACCCGATTACGTTGCCTGGTGATCGGTCCATCATGCGAAACTGGGTTTTCAGCATGACTGCGGGTCGCGTCGCGGTGCAGACGCGTTTCTCGCTGGGAAGTGGGATGGATGAGTTTTACATTCATGTCCGTGGCAGCCATGGTTGCGCAACGGCCGATATCGAGAACAGCACGTTTACGCTGACCCGATCGACTCGCTATTCAATCGATTTTGATCGCTACCACCGACTGAAAAAAACGAGCCGCGATGTGAATCGACAAGCCAAAGCAGGACTATGGCGATACATCGCAAGCAAGCTTGGGCTCTGCAAGCATGGCAATGCCTACGGCGAGAGTATCTCAAATGCCGTTGCCGATTTCTATCAATCGCTGCTCTCAGGCACCCCTGTCTCAAAACGATTGTCGGGGCCAATGGGCCAGTCGACGATTGAATTGTGCGAACAACTTGGCCAGTGTGTGTCGCCGCCGATTGCATCTTCACAAAACGGCCGGCCATCCAAATTTCAGACGCCCGAAACGATTGTAATACGGCATCCTCAAAAAGACGCATCAAAGCAAAACAGCACTCATGCCCCCCCTTGCTTAGTACTAGGCGGAACCGGTTTTATCGGGCAAGCGTTGGTTCGTCGACTTTGCGAACAAGGACGAACGGTTCGCTGCGTTGTTCGCCGCACCCGAGATGTTCCCGATTCACTGCGTCATCCTAATGTCGAATTGGTCCAAGGCGACATGGCGAACGCCGATGATGTCGCAAAGGCATTGCAGGGCGTTGAGGGTGTTTTCCACTTGGCACGTGGAATGGGAAAAACGTGGGCCGAATACGTCACGTTTGACGTTGAGCCCACAATACAGATTGCCAAGCTGTGCATGGACCATCACGCGGGTCGATTGGTCTACACCAGTTCGATTGACGCTTATTATGCGGGGGCACGAGCCGGCACGATTACAGAAACGACTCCGCTGGATCCCCGGATTGAAGGTCGCAATTTGTATGCGAAATCAAAAGCAGTGATCGAGGACGAACTCGACCAATTGCACCGGAACCACGGACTGGATGTTGTGATCACGCGACCAGGGATCGTAATTGGCAAAGGTGGGTCGCCGTTTCACTGGGGCATCGGCATGTGGACTGGCGAAAGTTTTTGCCAAGTCTGGGGTGATGGCAACAACAAACTTCCGCTTGTGCTTGTCGAAGACGTTGCCGAAGGATTAATCGCTGCCATGCATCGCCCCAGTATCGACGGTCAATCCTTTAACTTGATCGCCGACCCGGTCTTGACTGCGAATGAATACCTTCGCGAATTGCAACGCATATCTGGCATCGGAATTGACACTAAGCCAACCATGATCTGGCACTTCTATTTGACCGACATGGCCAAGTGGATGGTCAAGACCGCAGTGCGTCATCCCGAACGCCGCCAACCCAGCTATCGTGACTGGGAATCAAGAACGCAAAAAGCAATCTTTGATTGCAGTCACAGCAAACAAGTCTTGGGCTGGCAACCGCACAGTGATCGCAAGACTTTGATCCAGCGTGGGATCGAAGACGCCATCGAGGTTTCGATGGCGTGAATCATTGACGCGATTTAGTCTACGTCAACCCTTATCGCCATAGCGGCAGTGCGGGTAGCGTCGCGATTCCCGTGCTCGCTGGTGGCAATGCTCCGCTGTAGCCTTGGTTCGGCGCCGGATACAGCTCGGTGGATCGCAATCCCGCCTGGCTCGACGATCGTCGCGGTGGATCGCTGGTCATTCGGCCAAGCGACGAAGCTGCGATACGCGGCGGAGCGTAAACGGTCGTAGCCTGTGCGATTTGAGTCATGGGCGCCGAGAATGCTTCTACACGTGTGTCGGAATCGAGTGGACGTAGTCGCGAGGCAATTGCCTGTTCGCGAGTCGACGGTGGCGATTGTTGCGGAGCAACACGACCAACGGCTTCATAATCGATCTTCTGCTCGCGTTCCATTCGCACTAATCGCTGAGGCACGTTGACCGTGCGTGTCTCGGCAACCCATTCAGTACGCGTGTTGGTGCGGTGCACCACTTCGTTGCGACTTTCCCAACGCGTTTGCGGAACATGATGGTAGGCCACGGTGGGTTGGCGGAATGGATTCCAACGTCCTTCCAAACGGGGTTGCCATTCGTACTGGACCACCGGCGTGTAAACGGTTCGCGCCTCGGGTTTTGTTTCCGTCACCGTTTGCGGACGATAAACCGTCTGCTCACGTTGTTCTGTTTTTGTTTCCACGACAGGACGATCGATCGTTTTCGTGACTTGACGATAAACGATGCCCGTCTGGGGATCGGTGTAGTAGCCTGGAGACGATTGTGCCGGCGTCGTAGACTGACCGTGAACGGTCGAGTGCGTTGCGCAACTGAAAACTGCGATCGTCGAAAACGTTGCACAAAGATGAGCAACTGGTTGGACGAACCGCGAGCAAGCTCGCGACTTCATGGCAATCCTCCGCCGTGTTCGGAAACAAGAAAAGAACGAAATTTCGTTAACCAACCTGAGGCAGCAATTTGCTGCTTTCGTGCATCCATGCACCAGGTCTGCTTGCCTTAGTTTCGGAAACTCAAAGCATCAATGCTGAGCCTAATCAAATGATTGATCAAAATTTACTCTCCATGCTTCGCTGCGTACTCAGCGGCACGCCTCTACGGCCTGCGGAACCATCGTTTGTCAAAAAAATCAACGAATTAATCAAGCGAGGCGAGCTTCGTGACCGCCAAGATCAACGAATCAGCGAGGGGATTGATGAGGGCCTGATCAGCGAAACGGGCGGTTTGATGTACCCCGTTCGCAATGGGATCGTCTGCATGGTCGCCGATGAGGCGATTGTGTTGCCAGCGAACCTAGAAAGCTAGCAACTGCGATCAAAATCCCTCACGTTTCGGATTTACGAACAGGGATATGCGAACAGGATGTGATGCGTCTTTTGGCACACGGCTCACCAGTCGGGACTGTCATCGGCGCGTGGGTCGCCACACCATTTCGCCAAAGCGGCGACGGTAGCATCACGTTCGCTTGCACTGGTCCACAGCGAGTCATCAACATCCAACCGGACTTCGTAGTCTCCTTCGTGCATGCAATCCGGTTCGCCACAAAAATGCGGAATCTCGCTGACCCAAACGATTCGGTAAAGCGGGACGTGTTTGTCGTCAACTTTGATAATTGGTGAGTCCATCTTTGTTACTTCTGGCGAGGTTTCGTTGTCAAACGCAGCGACGAGTGTTGTTTGCTTTCGCCCTGCGAAAACAAAACGTGGGGCGGTCATTTCGCGATAGGAGGAATATGTACGTGCGAGTTCGGCGTTTAGTCAGCCGCAAGTTCGCGACTGCGACGTGCCGAAGCTGCCACAGCATCGATCAGTGTCCCTCTAAGTCCATTTTGCTCCAGGACTTGGACCGCGGCAATCGTTGTCCCCGCCGGACTGGTGACCGAATCCTTCAATTCCCCCGGATGGCGGCCGGTTTCTGCAATCATATGGGCAGTGCCTAACACGGTCTGGGTCGCCAATTTCATGGCCAGCGGGCGAGGCAAACCGGCTAAAACTCCGCCATCAGCCAGCGCTTCGATGATTAAACAGACGTAGGCTGGCCCCGAACCGCTCAGCCCGGTAACCCCGTCCATCTGTGATTCAAGTACCGGAACGGCCATTCCCACGCTGGAGAGCAACTGAGTCATCCAGGCTTTGTCGTCTTCGGACACATCGGCAGCCCCGCAAAACGCGCAAACGCCTTGGCCAACCAAACAGGGGGTATTCGGCATCACGCGAACGACGCGTTGATGCCCGATCCAGCTGCACAGCGACTTGAGCATCACTCCGGCGGCAACAGAAATAACGAGTTTTCCATCCCAAGACACGTCCGATTGCTGGGCAACGTTGGCAATAACCTTGGGTTTGATGGCCAACATGACCGCATCGGCCTGCTTTACGGCTGCTGTAAGATTATCACCGACGGATACATTGGGGCGATTGTCGTTCCACCATTGTCGACTGGCCACATTATGGTCGACAATCACCACATCCGAATCGTGGATCACTTGGTTGTCGAGCATCCCACAAACGAGAGCTCGGCCCATTTGGCCGCCACCGACGACGGCTAAACGTTGTTTTTTCATTATTTTCCTTAACTAGACCCACTGTTTTGCCGTTTGCTGGCCATCTCAATTGACCCTCTGGGTGGCCGCATCTAAATTGATCGGTTTTTCCGTCTGCGGAAAGGCCACCAAAATCAGTTCAAATTCAAATCCAACAGACAAGAAGCGAGCGGAAGTGCCTGATTCGATCGAAAACGTCGACCACATTGGAGACTTTACCTTGGATGAAGCGATCTCCAAAGCAAACACCCTGATCGAAGCGATGGGCTGGATTCGTCAATTCCGAGGGAAAACGACGGTCATTAAGCTCGGCGGCAGCATTCTGGATGATCCTCACGAGTTGATGCACATTCTGCTGGACGTCATTTTCATGGAATCGGTCGGGATGAAGCCGGTTTTAGTGCATGGCGGAGGCAAGGCAATCAACCGCGAATTGGCTGAATCCGGGATCGCGCCCAATTTTGTTCGTGGCCGCCGTGTCACCGACCTGCTCACGCTAGCTGCCGTCGAAAAAGTGCTGGCAGGAGATCTGAACGTTTTCTTGACTCAAGAAATTGAGCGTTTGGGCGGCAGAGCAATGAATTTGTCGTTTAAAACCACAAACGTCCTGTTTGGGCAAAAGCTGGTCGATCGGCCGGACGAGGACCTCGGGTTTGTCGGCGAAGTCACCCGTGTCGATCGAAATGTCATCGAAGGCTTGTCGTACACCGACCAAGTTCCCGTGATCCCGTCGATGTGCGAGGGAGAGGATGGCCAGCACTACAACGTCAATGCCGACACCGCGGCGATGGCGGTCGCTCAAGCTCTCGGGGCGGACAAACTTGTCTTCTTATCCGACGTCAACGGCGTCCGACGCGATAAAGATGATCCCGACACGATCATTCACTCGCTCTCATCCGCCGAAGCACGCGAATTGATCGAAACCGGCGTTATCAACTCGGGAATGATTCCAAAAGTCGAAGCGTGTTTGGAAACGCTTGGACGTGGTGTGAAGAAGGTGCACATCATTGATGGTAGACTGCGTCACTCGTTGCTGCTCGAAATCTTCACGACGAAGGGTGTGGGAACCGAAATACATCCATAAGAGGGTTTGGTTTGGCGAGTCTTGGCATTGAACGCCACGTCAAGATCGCCTCGTCAAACGACAGCCAATCGATCGTTCATCCCATTTTTCTAAGCTCATCAGACGGAAGCCCGCCCCGGGATTGGACGGGTTGGCCGTCGTTTTTTGTTTTTCACGTCTCTTCAAAGCATCCTCTCATGAGCGAATCGGTAGATCCAGACGAAGTGACGCCCGACGAGTCCAGCGAAGGTTCGAGCGAGCAGGCAGCCGCATCGAGCGAGCAGGTAGCAGAATCTGGCGAATCGGCAGCAGAATCGAGCGAACCTTCCGAGCCGATGGAAGAGGCCGGGATTCGCGAAGAAATCGCTGTCAGCGGCGCGGCCCCCGCATGGTCGGCGCGGCGGTCGCATGTCGAAGGAATTCGCTGCCAAGACGAAGCAGGACATCCATGGCTCGATGCACTCGCCGGCCGCGCCAGTGCCGTTGGGCTGGGCTGCGAAGCGATTGGCGATGCCGTCCGGCAAACTGCCGATGCGTACTTAGGCGATGCCTCGGCAATGTCGGAGATCGTCGATGACGAACAGCTCGAAATCGCGTCAGCGTTTCAGCAGATGCTGGAATCCACAGGCAACGCAAATTCAATTAGCGCCGATTCGTTCCTGCTTTTCCCCGACGCCGATCTCGCCATTGAAGCGATGATCACGTTTGCCAGAAAACGCAATTCGGAAACAAGTTACCGAACAATTGCAATCGCGGGATCGGATCATGGTCGCACGGCGTTGTGTCGTTCGATAAGTGGTCAGCCGCAATTGCACCAAGGCTTTGGTCCGATGGTTGCGGGGTTTGATCATGTCAAACCCAACGACTTAAAGGTACTCGAATCGGCAATCGATGAATCCACCGCCGCTGTGCTGATCTCGCCGGTGGACTTTAGCGACTCTGCTCGCCCGATTGACGGCGACTATTTGGGCGGCGTGCGTCGAGTTTGCGATCAACGCGATTTGATGCTGTTGATTGACGAATCGCGATTGTGTTTCGGAGCGACCGGTGCCTGCTTTTCCTACTCGTCGCTCAGTGACATCCCCGTCGATGGGATTGTGGTCGCTGGCGGATTATTTGCCGGTTTGCCTGGCGGCATGCTGATTGCCTCGCAGCGACTGACCGGACGCCCGATCATGCAGTCGGCAAACTATCCAATGCAGCGGAATGTCGTATTGGCGATGCTTGGTGAACTTTCTCGTCTTGGATTGCCTCTTTCCGTTAGCGATTTGGCGCAAACTTTTGCCGTTGCCATTGCGGAAGCGATAGCCGGTTTTGAATTTATTCGAGACATCCACGCGACCGGCTTGACGATCGGCATCGAAACCGACTTGGCGGCTGCAGAGATCGTGAGCGTGGCCGCCCGAAACGGGCTTCGCATCGAACCGGCTGGCGAAACATCGGTTCGGTTACAACCGCCACTCAGCCTAAGTTCCGAAGACGGTGATTCGCTGCTGGGTTTGCTGCTAGAAACCATGCGAGCGATGGAGCAACAGTCGGCGGAATTATCCACCTGACCTTGCTTTTTCTGACACCGCCTGAACGACTGACTATTCTACTACGAAATTAAACACAACGATGAGGCCGTTGCCATGCAACACCTACTAAGTCTATTCGATATCGAAGTTGACGATTTACGAAGCATCCTCGCAACATCGCTCTCGCTAAAACAGCGTTTGGCTGCGGGGGATCGTCCATCGATCTTAGACCGTCGTGTGATCGCGCTATTGTTTCAAAAACCGAGTTTGCGAACACGCGTCAGCTTTGAAACAGGCATGGCCCAACTCGGAGGCAGCAGCCTGTTCCTAGGCGAGGATGTAGGATGGGGAAAACGCGAATCACCGTCCGACTTCACCAAAGTGCTCGGGCAATTTGTCGACGCCGTCGTGTGTCGTGCCAAGAAGCACGAGCATGTCCAGCTGCTGGCAAGCTTTAATGCGATGCCGGTGATTAACGGCTTGACCGACCTATGCCATCCCTGCCAAGCCATGGCCGACGTGTTAACCGTACGAGAATCGCTGGGCGGATACAAAAACAAACACATTGTGTTTGTCGGTGACGGCAACAATGTGGCTCAATCGGTTGCCCTGTGTACCGCAATGCTGGATATGCGTTTCACGCTGGCGTGCCCGGCGGGTTACGAAATGGATGCCGACTGGGTTGCTCGGATCGAGGCGCGTTATCCCAAGGCTCGGATCGAAACCGTATCGGATCCGCACAAAGCGGTGGTCGATGCCGACGCGATTTACACGGACGTTTGGACTAGCATGGGACAGGAAGCCGAGATGGCGGCACGCCGCGCCGCGTTCGCTAATTTCCAGGTCAATGAAAAACTGATGGCCGCCGCCCCACGCCACGCTCGAGTGCTACACTGCTTGCCAGCGGTGCGAGGCCAGGAGATCACCGACGCAGTCATCGACAGCTACCAAAGTGATGTCATCCGCCAAGCAGGCAATCGAATGCATGCTCAAAAAGGCTTGCTCGTTTGGCTGCTCAATCGCAAGTGGATCGACGATAATATCAACGAAGACCAAGCAAAATAGCGACGGGATCCAACGAGGATGAACATGCGGAATGAAGGCTCGTCAAGCGAGTTAGCACGACGGGACAAACGGCATGTATTGAGTATCCTGGTCCCGAGCTACAACGAAGAAGCCACGCTCGAAAAATGTATCGACCGAGTTCGCGCGATTGAAAGCGACACGCTCGGGCTCGAGATTATCATTATCGACGACTGCTCCGAGAATCGTGGTCGCGAGATAGCGGGGCAGCTGGCCGCCAAATTTGACAACGTCCATGTCTTGTTCCATTCGGTTAACCAAGGCAAGGGCGCAGCGATCCATACCGGCATCAAAGCCGCAACGGGTGACTTTGTTGCCATCCAAGATGCCGATCTTGAATACAACCCCGAAGATCTTCTGCGTTTGGTCGTGCCGCTGATCGAAGACGAAGCCGAAGTGGCGATCGGTTCGCGGTTTCTCTCGCATGGCACGCATCGGGTGCTTTATTTTTGGCACACGATGGGGAATCGGTTCTTAACGTTCTTGTCGAACATGTTTACCGACCTGAACTTAACCGACATGGAAACGTGTTACAAAGTCTTTCGACGCGACTTGATCCAGCAGCTGGATTTAAAAGAGAAACGATTTGGATTTGAACCCGAAGTGGTTGCCGCAGTGGCCCAGCGACGCGTTCGAATCGTCGAAATGGGCGTCTCGTACATGGGACGCACCTATGCCGAAGGCAAAAAGATCGGCGTGCGTGATGGGCTTCGTGCGTTGTACTGCATCGTGCGCTACAACGCACACAGTCTGCCTGCACCCTTACAGTTCCTGCTTTACTTGATTGTCGGCAGCCTGTGTGCGATTGCAAACTTGGTGATCTTTCTTGGGCTGTTAGGTCTGGATGTCTCCGCGGGCTTCGCCGCGCCGATCGCATTTGTGCTTGCTGCAGCGATCAATTACTGGATGTGCATCCACTCGATCTTTCGTCACCAATCACGCTGGGGACGCTGGGGTGAAATTTTCCTGTACACGATCTCGGTATTGGTGATCGGAATCGTTGACCGTCAAACCACGCTTCTACTGCTGAATCAAACGGGCCCCGCAGCGGCGAAACTACTTGCGACGCTGGTGGGATTGACTCTAAACTTTGCCGCGCGACGGCTGATCGTCTTTCCCGAAAAATCATTGGGCCCGTGGCAACCTCAAACGACGTCGATGCCGTCCGACGAACCGCTGCAACACTGACGATTCCTGCGAATTCACTTCACCGATCTCCTTTCCATCGAAACCGGAACCCCGAATGACATCCACTGCTCGGCCCGCCGATCAACTTCGCGATATTCAGATCGAACTCGGCTACATTCCCTCGAATCCCGCCAGCGTTTTGTATCGCTGCGAAGGTACGATCGTGTTGTGCACTGCGTCGCTTGAAGCAAGCGTCCCACCGTGGCTTGTCGGTCGCGGCAAAGGTTGGGTTACCGCCGAATACAACATGCTGCCGGGCAGCACTCAGCCGCGAAAAAAGCGTGACCGAGGTGGAAAAATCGATGGTCGCACCACCGAAATCCAGCGTCTAATTGGCCGTAGTCTGCGAGCGGTCGTGGACCTAGTCGCGCTTGGCGAATGTTCGATCACTGTCGATTGTGACGTGATTCAAGCCGATGGAGGAACTCGCACCGCATCGATCACAGGCGGATTCATCGCGTTGGCCAAAGCGATCGAAATCGCGGTTCCTGGCAGCCGGATTGGTGATGGTCCACTTCGCGACAGCATCGCGGCGATCAGTACAGGGATCGTCAACGATGTAGCTCACTTAGACCTTGACTACAAATTGGATGTCGCGGCCGATGTCGACATGAACGTCGTCATGACCGGAGCAGGCAAGTTTGTCGAGATCCAAGGCACAGGCGAAGAGGCAACGTTTGACGACGAGCAACTCGCTGAACTGCTGAGGTTGGCGAAAAAAGGAATCCGCGAGCTGACCAAGAAACAACTCGAAGCACTCGCCTAGGTTCGCCTTCAAAAGGAGGCCCACCCTTAAAGGAGGCCCGCCTCCGAAGTTGGCCCCGCCCTCAGAAAAGAGTCGCCGCTGCCATGGCCAAATTGTACTTTTACTATTCCGCGATGAATGCGGGCAAGTCGACGGTGCTGCTGCAAGCGAGCTACAACTATCGCGAGCGGGGGATGAACACGATGATCCTGTCGCCCGAGCTGGATACGCGTTTTGGTGCAGGAAAAGTGACCTCGCGAATCGGATTGTCCTCCGAGGCAATGACGTTCAATCAAGCGGACAACTTATTTTCTGTCGTCAAAGGACAGCATGACGCGACGCCACTGCATGCGGTGTTTGTTGACGAAGCTCAATTCTTGACTCGATTGCAAGTGCGTCAACTGAGCGACGTCTGCGATTCGCTTGATGTTCCCGTGATGGCCTATGGTTTACGCACCGACTTTCAGGGCCACTTGTTCGAGGGCAGCGAGCATCTGTTAGCGTGGTCCGATACGCTCTCGGAAATCAAAACCATTTGTCACTGTGGACGCAAAGCCACGATGGTGTTGCGTATCGATGCCAAGGGGCAACCGGTGAAGGACGGCAGCCAGATTCAGATCGGCGGCAATGAGCGTTACATTTCGGTGTGCCGCCAACACTTCAAGGATGGCATGGCGACTCGCCGCGACGACGAGCTGCCGCTGCTGTAGCAGCCGATCCGCTCGTCTTCAGAAGGCTAGTTGTCAGGAGGCGAGGATGGCGGCTCAAAATTGAACTCTTGCCATTTCACGGCCTTGTCCATTGGCTCGATTCGCATCACCAAATGGCCGTCTTGGTACAAGCGAACGGTGCCGGTGGATTGGCTGACGACGACCGCAATCGCTTTGGTCTTTCGCGAGATCGCAGCCGCAGCCCAGTGTCTCGCCCCCAGCCCCTTGCTCATCGTTAGGTCTTCGTGCGAGACCTCGAGCATTTGTCGACTCTTCTCGATCACTCCATCACTGGCGATGATGAAGGCGCCATCAAGTTGAGCGACCTCTTTGGCATCCTCTTGGACCTTTTTGTCCAGCAGATTGCGTTGTTTGCGATTGTAGCCACGAAACGGATCGACCCCGCTGTCGTTAGCATGCTCGATCACCTTGCGAGTGTCCCCGACAACGAACAGCGTTCCGACCGGTTTGCCTTCACGACCTTCGCGTCCGATCTGAGCAGCCAAGTCGATGACCGCCTTGATCGTCTTCAACGGCACGCGGCTCTCGAGCATCTGCAGATCACGGCTGGTCAATTGCCGCATTCGTTCGTCGAGCTGCAGATGACTGATCGAATCGAGCCGACCTTGTTGAAAACCGCTGTACAGCGCGATGACCTCGCCATTGGTCCGAATCAATTCATCGGCCGCCGCTTCGAGCAACGCGTGCTGCAGCCGCTCGAGCAGCGGTGCTTTTTCTTTGTTCAAGGCCAGCGGTTTGAGGCCCGCTTCGGAGGCACCCTCGAGGTCTTGAGGCGAGTCTACCGCAACAATAAACGGCTTATCGAGCGGCTGAGCCATCTCGGAGATTCGTTTCCAGTCGGTTGAACCATCCAATAGCAGCAGTAATGCGTCCGCACCGCGATCACGAAAAAGGTCGATCGCTGCGCGAATCATCGCCGCATTATGTTTCGTCAGACGTTGTGTCGCCATTGCAGGGCGAACTCGACAAATTAAGAGTGATTCAAATTACGTAATTTAACAAGAGAATCAAAGTATTAGCGAAGCGAACTAAACCGGCAACCAGATCAGCCCCTAAATCTGAGTTTTGTGGTGTGGATAATCATCGAATCTCGCAATCGCCCACCGTTATCGGCGAGTCGAATGAGTTCCGTTTGCGACCGCGGGCGTCTGCCAGGCTGGTCCGCTGCGATAGGTCCGCTCGTAATACATCGCCAAAGCCCGCAGTGCATGCCCCTTGGGCCCGATCTGCCAATCATGATTTGGCTCGTTGTACATCGACGCCAATAGGTAACGAACCGCACGTACCAGGCGAGGATCTTGTAACTGATCATCGGGCATCACGGTTAGCAGCCATTCGACGATATGCCCCGTCGTTTGGACCTTGCGATCCATTTTGCCATTGTCCTCACGTCCCTCGAACCAATTGGTGCTCATCGATCCATCACGATTCTGCAGCGTGAAAGCGTAATCGACAAAATCCTTGGTGAATTCTTCCGCCCGTGCCCATTGGCCCGTGATCGGCCGACCCTCGGCACGTCGTTTCCGCAACGCATGGGCAAATCCCATCAAGCGATGAGTTCCACCACAGGCAGCACCAATGATCGGCTGCGACAATTCTTCACGAATTAGTCGCTCACAATCCCAGCGGGTTCCATCCGAGGCGATCCAGCTCTCGTCGGTGTCCAAATAGTGCGACAACGCGATCAGCGTGAAGGTTAATTCTTCGCCGCTCTTACAGTCCGCCATCTCTCGTTTCACGACATCGCGAACCGAATACTTTGTCGTGCCGACGTACAACGGATAGTCCACGGGGACGTTGCACAATGAAAACACACACAGCATCTGAGCCTGGTGCCCTTGCAAACCGACACCGCTTTTGACACGGATGCCATCGCGATCGTCCTCGAGCAATCGTTGACCGCGACACGCGTTGTTGCCTGCGATCCAAGCGATCGCGCTGTAATTCTGGCGCTCGGTGACAATCTTAGTGTCGACACCGTAAACCATGATCGAATGCAACATCCCCCAATTGCTTCGCTCGTTTGCAATTTCAGGGTTGCGGTAATAATTGACCAGACACCGCTGCATCACGGTTTTTATTTTGGCAACCGACGCAGAAATTCGTAACGGGCCAGTCGGTTTACCGACATAGTCAAGCGCAACACGCTCGGGCTCGGGTTCGTCGGCGACAGCTTGATCGTCCCATTGGTCGCCAACGGACATCGAATGCTGCGGCGGCGTTGCCGAGCTCGTTGCCGAGCTCGTTGCCTTTCTCGAACTTGCAATTCGTTGTTGCGGTGCAGGCTGAAGACTTACTTCGTCGGCAGGTTGCGATTCCACGGTCGTCGATGGTGTCGGCTCGTTGTAGGGCCTCGCGTTTCGCAGCCGATCGGCCAAACTTAGATCCTCGCTGACCTCTCCTTCAACGGCTGGTTCAGCAGCGTTAGGTTCGGCAGCTTTTAGTTCAACAGCCTCCGGTTCGACAGCGTCTGGCGTTTGCGCGATGTACTCGGGTTCCGAATCCGTAGGCAAAGTATCGTCCACTTCGAAACGTTCCAGATCCGACACCACATCGCCAGCGGCCTGAGGATCAGGAGTGCTCCGTTCGGAATCTTCCCAAGTCGTTGGCTCATCCGCGAATGAATCGTCCACAATGGACTCAACCGTCGCCGGACCAGCAAGCGTTGGACTTGCGGCCGGTGCGAGTTGAAGCTCCATCTCACTGAACTTTTCCGCAGGCGTCAATTCCATTGGCTCGACGGCCGACTGCTCGGTTTCCCCTGGCTCGGATGTCGTCACGGGGGGATTTGTCGGTTCGGGCGAATTCATCGGCTCGGGTGAGCGAATGATTGGAACCAGAGCTGGCGGATCCGATTTGCGGGCGACGGGTTGCTTCGCAGCACTCGCGTCTGCCTTGTCTGCCTTGTCAGCATCCTTCGCTAACGGACTCGCGGATTCGGGATCACGCAACGGAATGGGGTCACGCAGCGGCAATCGTTCAAGATCGCCAACCTTACCACGAGCACGAGGCACCCAATTATCGTCTGCGAGCGATTCACGCTCTATAACTTTTGGCGACTGTTGTGGAAGTGTTTTAGGAACATCCGGAGCACGCTTGGCCCGAACTTGCATCGACGGCGGATCGCTGACCCGAGGAACATTGGGCGGCGGCGTTGGCGGATTCGACTTCTTTGATGACTCGGGCTTCTTCGTCAAGACATCAAGCAGCCATGGTCGCCGCGCAATCTGTACTTCAGCAGCACTGTCCAACGGCGGAGCAAGCACAACACCCTCGTCACCTACCGCGAACTGCGAGCACGAAATAGCTAGCAAACAACTGAGAGAGGTTCGCGATCGAAGGTAACTTTTCAGGTTTTGCACAAAGGACTCCAAGACACGGGTGAACCTAGAGTCTGATATCGGAAGATCGCCGCGCTGAGTTTACTTAGAAACCCGCATCAAGCATCCAGTGGCAAGATCTTTCGAGGGGTTGGCTGACCACAACCGTCTCGATTTCATGCAAACGTCTGGAGTACTCCACTTTCATTTAAGTTTCGGCGGTATCCGTTAATGCTTTCAACAAAGGGCAATTCTCCGACGCCACTTGGTCGATCCGGTATTGCCGCAGCAACTCTTTAGAGCGGCCTGCTAGCATCCTGCGGACTTCGCGTCGTTTCCCTTTAACCCGTGGGATGACCATCGAATCGTAAGCGGTGGTTTGATGCCGCATCCATGCGATCACCGCAGCCTCGGCTCGCTGCTCAACGGAGATGCGTTTGGTCCGTGCCACGGTACCGCTGCCTACGGGAGTTGCATGGTCCGTGATAGCGCGGGCCATCCGTGCCGAGAGCGTGGCGTGTTTGGGATGAAAGTTCAAATAGGTCACGACGGTATCATAGAACTCATCAACGTAAGCCGACTGATTGCGATCGCGTCGCTGTTTGTCCGCCACTTTGCGTTTTGCGTAACTTTCGGTCGACCGCTCGACTTTCAAATCCGCAACAATTTTCTCAATCGTGGCTGAGGGAGCCCAGATTCCTTTGGAAAACGTTCGCCGTCCTTTTTTTTCTTGGACGATCCAATGCTCGCCCGCCGATTTGACTCGCCGGGTCATGGCCGCGTCCCCCGGGGGCAAAAGCGACCAATTTGCAGGTGGGGTATGGACTTTACCCTCGGAATCACGAACGGTGTTTTCAGTCGGTCCGGGGCCGAACGTCTGGCTGGTCATGCTGGCTTTGGCTAAGCTGGTGAATGTACGATGCCCACGTCCGCAGGCACCGACTCGAATGGTTACAGATCGAATTTTTACAGAATCGCTCGGTTAGGAAATCAGAAGATTTCTCCGCCCGATCGCTACTCAGTTTGAGAATCCCGTTTTATGTACTTTCGCCTCGCCAGTCGACTGCTTCTCGAGCCCGACAAACGACTGCTTGCAAAAGCAGCCTGGACGCTGGGGGTTCGCGGATTGTGGAGTGTTCACAAGCACAAGCAGCGACTCAAACGAGGAGATTTTTTTCCGCCGTTTTTGTATTTATCGGTAATCAACAGCTGCAACCTGCGTTGCCAGGGCTGCTGGGTCGACGTGGGGGCGAAACAACATCGTATTGAACTCGACGCGGCAAACAAAGTGATTGCCGAAGCCAAAGCGATGGGTAACAGTTTCTTCGGCATTCTGGGCGGCGAACCTTTCATGCACAAAGATTTGTTAAAGATCTTTGCCGCTAATCGCGACGTCTACTTCCAAGTATTCACCAACGGTCATTTCATTACCGACGAAGTCGCCGCCGAACTGCGGCGACTGGGGAATGTAACTCCGCTGATCAGCGTCGAGGGCTCTGAAATCGTCAGCGACACGCGGCGAGGCCGCGAAGGGGTGCTGAACCAAACAATGCAGGGGCTCGAAACGGCACTGCGTCATCGTTTGCTCGTCGGGGTTTGCACCAGTGTCTGCAAAACGAATATCGACGATTTGGTCAGCAACGCCTGGGTCGATCGGCTGATCGAAATGGGAGTGATGTATTGCTGGTATCACATCTATCGTCCGGTTGGTCCCGAATCGAACCCCGATCTCGCGTTAACCAGCGAACAACAGCGTCGGGTGCGTCAATTTGTTGTCGACACTCGTGCAACTAAGCCCATCGTCGTGATCGACGCCTATCACGATGACGCGGGCAACGCACTTTGTCCCGCAGCGACCGGGTTCACGCACCATGTTGGCCCTTGGGGCGATATCGAGCCGTGTCCGGTGATCCAGTTGGCCAAGGAATCGATCCACGATGACCGATCGCTCAAAGACACGTTTA
This sequence comes from Novipirellula methanifontis, assembly GCF_052161655.1. Classification (GTDB taxonomy): domain Bacteria; phylum Planctomycetota; class Planctomycetia; order Pirellulales; family Pirellulaceae; genus Novipirellula. Next base: position 1,602,059 of record NZ_CP197418.1, on the reverse strand, counting down.
ATGAGTCCGAATTTTTGCGAGACTTCCGCGAGCTGACCGCACAACACACTCGTGGATGTGTGATCATGGAACGTCCGGACTTGTTGGTCCAGCTCGCCGAGAAACATGGTGCTCGCGATACAACGGCACGCAACAAGGTAATCGACGAGCTGAATGCCGTCTCGCCGCGACGAAGCCAGTATCAACCGGGCGATGAAATCCCCGAGCGCAGCTTCGTCTATCGCTGGGCTAAAAAGTACGCCTTCAACGACTTCGGTACCTACAGCCGTCATTTCGACACCAGCAAGTACCAAGACCCCGATCAATCATCAGGGGACGCAAAGCCCAAAAGCGAACTGCCGATCCTGACTCGCTAGGTCTCAGCGGCGTAAACACGCCATCAACTTCACCTCCCCAAAAGCTTTGCTTTAGGGGAGGTCGGATGGAGCCTTTTCAGCGACATCCGGGTGGGGCTGTCTCCGGCTCGTTTGATTGCTTTACTGATGTGAAGAGCGATTGCGTCCAAAGTCACGTTGTCGCCCACACCCAAACGAGGCCTAAAGGCCGCGCACGATTGCTTCGCTTGCAGCGGTCACTTGCGGCGTCCGAAACTCTTCGCGAGTTTCGCTACCCAAACGGAGCAACCTCCGAAACTCTTGACGAGTTTCACTACCGAAGGGAGCGATTACGGCTGCGTCTTGATGCGGATGCGGCGGTACTCGACTTGCCCTCGGTCCCCTTCCAAACCGATCGGACCGGTTTTAGGAACCTTCATCGCTTCTTCGATCACTTCGTCATTGCAAGTACAGTGTGCGACGCCGCCGTGGACCGCGACGACAAGTGTGTTCCACTGCTGCGGAGCGTAGTTTTTCAGATTTTTGTAAGGTCCCGCTAACGCAAAGTCGCGACACTGCAATTGCGGTTCACGGATAAACACACCGCTGTCAGCATTGGGAGTCGCACGAAATTCCAATCTCAATTCAAAGTCATTTGGGAATTCACGAGTCGTCCAAAGCTGTTGAATCTTGCGTCCCTCCGGCGGCGTCGTCACGACCAATCGATCATGAATCGCGACATAACGTCCCTCGGGTGTTTTCGACTTGCCGTCAAAGGCAACGTCGCTTTCCACAATTGGCCACGCCGGAGCATTGGGATCGCGACTCTGCCAACGCTCGCGTGATTTCAACATCGCATCGGTCGTTTTGCGAAATCCCCAGCCCGTCAAATCATGCCCATTAAATAGACTCTCGAATCCTTCTTCGACAACAAAATCATCGCCCTCGGTTTCCACGAAGCCAAGCGTTGCCAAGACCGGTCGCAGTGCGGCTTCCCATTTTGCATACCCGACTGCATTAGGATGTAACAAATCAGGGAACTCTTCTTTCTTTGCATTGCCCTCATCGTTGGCAAACAACGTCCATGTATCGAGTACGATCACGTCGCTCTCTTTCTTGGCAAGATCCGAGTAAAGTTGATTCAACTTCTTGATCTTGTCCGCAGGTCGTTTTTTCGATGCATGGCTGGGAAAGACGTTACAAATGACAATCGGCATCTCGGGATCGTGCGTTCTCAACGCATTCACAATCAATTGCATATTGCCAGCGATCGTCTCCGGTTCGGCGTCCTCTTCGAGATCGTTTGTGCCCGCTAAGATGACCACAGCCGCCGGGCCCAAACGGATCACATCTTCGTCGAGCCGCAACAACATACCACGCGTGGTATCGCCGCTGATGCCACGGTTCGCCGGCTCGATCGATTTGAAATCGCCACGAAAATCGTCTTGCCACCCTTGGGTAATCGAATCGCCCAAGAATACAACGTGTCCCTGTTTGCTTTCGGCATTCGCCGCGAACGTTTCTCGACGCTTTTGCCACACATTTTGAAACCAGTCTTGTCGTCGCAGCGGCCCCGCCCCCGCAAGCCCCTCATCAGTCGCAGGCAACTGAAACCGAGTTGCGCTGTCCACCGTCGCGGTTTCTTGTCCCTCAACCGCAAGCGGCCATCCGATGACAAGAGTTAGTAGCACAAGGATAAAACGAGATTGCATCAGCAGGTTTCCAGAGAGTTAAAAGGTTCAGTTCAAATGGCAATAGTGAGCCGTGGGCCGTAAGGCACCGGGTATCGCATAACCCCCGACCGCTTGCACCCTGGCTGCTAGGGATTCGTCAGATTAGGTGCCCAGACTTTATCGGATACTGCTGGCGTTTCACCATCGACGGGGAACGTTTGTGGCAACGCCTTGCGAATCATCGCCGACAATTCCTTGACCGTCGCTGCATGGGCGGACGATCCGGCGAGGTTGTTTTGCTCGCTGGGGTCGACGTCATGATCGTACAATTCACTGCCTGCCTTACCTTCGTCCCACTCGGTGTATCGCCAACGTGGCGTTCGCAGTGTGTAGCCAAAGAACCCCTTTTTGCCGCCACGCATAACTTGCGTCATCGCCCAACCACGACCGGTTTGCGAGGGATCTTTCATGATCGGCACCAGCGACTGGCCTTGCAAATTGTCGGGTGAATTGACGCCACACAATTCCGTCAGCGTGGGATACAAGTCGATCAACCCGACTGGCGTCTTAGCGACTTTGCCTTGCGCCATCCCTGGGGCTGCAACAATCATCGGCACCCGAGAACTCTCTTCGAACAAGCTCATCTTCTGCCATAGTCCATGCTCGCCGAGATGGTAACCATGATCGCTTGTAAAGACGACGATCGTATTGTCAGCGAGCCCGAGTGATTCGAGTTGATCCAAGACGCGGCCGACCTGCGCGTCCATAAACGTGATGCTGGCGTAATAAGCCTGGATGGCCTGTTGTCGCAGCGGATCGGTCAGCAGTTCGTGCTCTTTTTTGTGGCTGCCCAGTGCCGCCTTTGGCAAATCCTTGACGTCCTCGCTGACATTGGCGACCAACGGCATCTCGCTGCGATCGTATTTTTCGAAGTAAGGCTTCGGTGCCACGTACGGAGTATGCGGACGATAGAAGCCGAGAGCTAAAAAGAAGGGTCGATCCTGGCGTTTGGCACAACGTTCAAGCACCCAGCAGGCATCGTCGGCTAACATCCCGTCGGTATGCAGCGCGTCGCCACGCGGCGACGCGTACCAAGACAACGTGCCGCCGAACGAGTTTTTGCGAAGTGAAAAAATATCAGGCTCTTCCAGCAAACGGTCACAACCGGCCGGATTGAGCTCGAGTTCCCACGACCCAGGGTCATCATGCCCGTTGGTCCCTACACTTTTGGGAACGTTGTAATGGTAAAGCTTTCCAACGCGAGCCGCGAAATAGCCGTCCAATCGAAACGCTTGCGACAAACTGTGATGCGACGGAATGGTTTGCCGAAAGATCTGGCTGTTTTGATGGATCCCCGTGCTGTTGGGATAAAGCCCCGTCAACATCGAATTGCGACTCGGGCCGCAAAGCGGATACTGGCAATACGCTCGCTCAAAACGAACGCCACGACGAGCCAGCCGATCAATATTGGGCGTTTGCACGAGCGTGTGATCATAACACCCGATGGAATTGTTCAAGTCGTCCGAAATGATGAACAACACATTTGGACGTGTCTCGTCCGCGGACGCGAGTTTCCCTAACGCTCCAGAAACGCAGGTTGTCGCAATGACAAAAATCCAAAGGCCATAGAGCAAGCCAGAGATCGAAATCGGTTTGCGAATCATGGGCGACACGTTCTCAGATGGGGGATTTAATGAGTTTGATTGAATAAAATCATACCTCAAGCGTCTTAACCAGTGGGACAAACGATTCAAAATATCGTGTCGTCACTACCCGCTCTAATCGAAGTGGCGAACCCGTCCTGGGGCTGCGAATCGCACAAAACTTGGCAAATCAGCGTGGGGATGGTTTGAGCTTTAGCGGTGGCCGAGTCATAATTCGATCCCTAACACTTACCTCCCTCCTCAAAATCCCTCTTGGAGATCCCTGGATGATCCGATTGTCCCTTTCACTTTGTCTCGGTCTGGTTGCCATCGTCGCTGTTGCTGATGAACCTGCGAAAAAGGCCGCCGCAAACTCTGCTGAGCTTGTTACCCTGTTCAATGGTTCGAACCTCGAAGGATGGGACGGCGACCCGCGACTGTGGTCGGTCAAAGATGGCGTGATCCACGGGGAAACCACGCCGGAAAATGTTGCCAAGGGCAATACCTTCCTGATCTGGCAAGGCGGCGAACTGTCCGATTTTGAACTTCACGTCACCTTCCGCTGCAACGCAATCAACAACTCAGGAATCCAGTACCGCTCACAACTTCAGTCGGGCAAAGGCGTTGGCAACGATTGGGTCCTGAAAGGTTACCAACACGAACTCCGCAACGAAGAAAACTTCCCCAACGTTCCTTCGTTCATCTACGACGAACGTGGCAAGCGTGGGCGTATCTGCTTGGTCGGCGAAAAAGCAGTCTGGACCAAAGACGGCAAAAAAGTGATCGACAATACGCTGATCGATCAAGCCGGTTTCAAAGAATTGATGAAAGTCGACGACTGGAACGACGTTGTTATCATCGCAAAAGGCAACAACATCAAACACTACCTCAACGGCAAGCTTGTTTTGGATTTCACTGACGAGCACCCTGAATTGGCTCTCAGCTCAGGCGTGATCGGACTGCAATTGCACGCCGGCAAACCGATGTGGGCCGAATTCAAGAACATCCAACTTCGCAAGTTTTAATAACGAAGCCGTCCCCTTTTTCCTGAATCCGTCGAAACAGCCGCACTTGGTTTCCAAGTGCGGCTGTTTTTTTGTTTGCATTCTGGCCCCTATTCTCAGAAAATTTCGGATAGCCGACGGTCTGTTCGATTTTCACCGGGGTTTGATTGATCAGGCACTAGGGCAAAGTGTCACAGTGACACCGAGCGTCTCGCTCCACTTCTCCAAAATCATGGCAATCTAACGATGCGTAGAACCGCCACTTACTCGCTATTTGTTTGCGTCGCGATCTGGTTTCCTCAAGCCAACGGATCGGCTCAAGAAGCATTGTCGCAAGAAAAGATCGACTTCTTTGAAGCAAAGATCCGGCCGGTACTCGTCAAAGAATGTTACGGATGCCATTCGAACCAGACCGGCAACGCCAAAGGCGGTTTGCGGCTGGACACTCAAGAGTTGACAGCCATCGGCGGCAATAGCGGTCCAGCCGTCGTTCCGGGTGACCTGGACGAGAGCCTGCTGTACAACGCCATCATGCATCAAGATTTCCAGATGCCACCGAAACGCAAGTTGTCACAAAACGTGATCAATGACTTTCGTACCTGGATCGAAATGGGAGCGCCCGACCCTCGCATCACAGCCCCCTCGGTACTGAAAACCCAAATTACCAAGGACGATATCCAACAGGCCAAGACCAAGTTTTGGGCCTACAAGAAACCGACCAAAGCGGCGCCCCCTGCGGTTCAAAATCGCGATTGGTCTCGCAGCGACCTCGATCCCTTTGTGCTTGCTAAACTCGAAGCATCGTCGATGACACCCGCCGTGGATGCCGAGCCGCACCAAATCTTGCGCCGGCTCTGCTTTGACCTGATCGGGTTGCCGCCAAGTCTTGCTCAGATCGAGTATTTCGAAAAGTACTACGACACCGATCCTGACAAGGCGATCGCCCACGTCGTCGACCAACTGCTCGAAAAACCGCAATTTGGCGAGCGTTGGGGACGCCATTGGTTAGACCTCGTTCGCTACGCGGAATCCAATGGTCGCGAAATCAACACAACCTTCCCGCATGCGTGGCGGTATCGCGACTACGTAATCGATTCGTTCAACGAAGACAAACCTTACGATCGATTTTTGCAAGAACAAATTGCCGGCGATTTGCTGCCGGTCGATTCCGATTCGCAGTGGGCCGAGAACCTCGTGGCAACGGGCTTCCTGGCAATTGGTCCCAAAAGTCTTGCCGAGCAGAACCGAACTCAATTCACCGCCGACCTCGTCGACGAACAAATCGATACCACGACGCGTGCGATCCTGGGAATGTCGGTGGCCTGTGCTCGCTGTCACGACCACAAATTTGATCCGATTCCGCAAACCGACTACTACGCCATGGCCGGGATCTTCAACAACACGACGGCGTATTTCGGGACTCCCGCGTCAAAATACGGAAACATTAACGGTGTGCAAAATCGCAACTCGAGCAACTTGCTGCGATTGCCGATCGACGACCCGAACGATTTCGACCGACGTATCCCGGTGGATGAACTTGCCGACCTGAATCGCGAACTCGAGGAAACGCTGCAACAACTGGTTGAATATCGCCGCAATCGTCGCCAAAACGACGGAAACGCTGCGAACGCCATCCAGAACTTTATCCGAATGCAAACGCGAGCCGAGACGTTGTCGTCCATCATCGGTGGCGTGGATGAACAGGGCAATCCGATCACCTATTGCATGGGCGTCCAAGAAACCGACGACCCACGCGACGTTCGCGTGTTGGTTCGCGGCGAGGTCGCTCAGCCCGCGCAGATGGTCCCTCGTGGTTTCCCCAGCGTGCTTCGTGACGACGAATCGCCGAAGATCTCGCCGCGATCGAGCGGACGGCTTGAACTGGCTCAGTGGATTTCAAGCCGCAACAACCCGCTCACCGCTCGCGTGATGGTGAATCGAATTTGGCAGCACCTGATCGGCCAAGGGATTGTTCGCTCGACCGAAAACTTTGGCACTACCGGGCAAGCCCCAACGCACCCTGAACTGCTCGACGCGATGGCAGTCAAGTTCGTCGATTCGGGATGGTCGATCAAATCGATGGTCCGTGAAATCGCCACCTCACGTGCCTATCGCATGAGCACGGAATTCGACCAAGCCAGCTTTGAGAAAGACCCCGACAACGAGTTGCTGTGGCGTGCGACACCGCGGCGACTTGATGCCGAAGCGATTCGGGACGCGATTCTATTCGCATCCGGCAATCTCCAGCTCGATCGCCCACGGGCATCCGAGGTGGCCAAGGTCGGCTACATGCGAGTCCGTGATGGCAATCTGTTCAACCCGGCTCAGTTCATGAGCAGCAGCGAAATGGGAATGGACATGATGAATGGAGGGCCAATGAATCGAGAACGCATGCTGCGATCACGACCTCAATTACAGCAAATGATTTTTCGTCAAGCACTCGCAAACCGCAGCAGCGGAGGTGATCGACTCGACATGAACGATGCGACGTTCCGCAGTGCCTACCTGCCGATCGTCCGAGGCGAAGAACCTCGCGTGCTAGAGGTTTTTGATTTTGCCGAACCGACCATGATTGTCGGGCAACGCGAAACGTCCAGCACTCCAAATCAATCGCTATTTATGATGAACAATCCGTTTGTGATGCAACAATCCGACGCGTTGGCTGAACGAGTGTTGTCGACGAGTCGGAATCCTGACGAACAAATTCGGTATTTGTTCCGATCGTTGTACAGTCGCGATCCCGATGCTTCCGAAATCTCCACGATCCGTGCGTTTGCTGACGACTTCCCGGTGGCGGGACGCGGACAATCGCGTGCCACCAAAACCGTGTCGGCAATTTGCCAATCGCTGATCGCATCAGCCGAGTTCCGCTATCTGGATTAGTGGCAAATCACTTACTGACGTAGTGCGAGTGATTTTCGGATCGCTCGGCAGATACGACAAAAGCCTTGACGAGCCGTGGGCCGAAGGCACCGGGTAATGCGTGGAACCCGGCCGCTCACGCGTCACGGCTCACTATCGACCTGAAATCCGTTTTTTCTTCACAATTCAACCGTTCACAGGGCAATCCGATGACCCATCTCTTTTCGCGGCGTTCCGCACTGCAAAGTGTTTCGGCTGGATTTGGTTACTTGGCCTTCGCGGGTCTGTCGAGCATGGCGAATGCGAAAACGCCAACGTCCAGCGAAAACCCACTGTCACCAAAACCGCCTCATTTTCCTGCAAAGGCAAAACGAGTCATCTTTCTGTGCATGACCGGAGCCCCCTCGCACGTCGATACGTTTGACTACAAACCGCAATTGAATGCCGACCATGGCAAAAACGGTCGCTATGGTGGCAAGCTACTGGGTTCACAGTGGGATTTTAAACAGCGAGGCGACAGCGGGCTCTGGATTTCGGATCTGTTCCCCAGCGTTGCCCAGCATGCGGATGACCTTTGCTTGATTCGCTCGATGCACTGCGACCAACCCGTGCACCCGGCGGCGCAGACTCAGATGCATACGGGAACGGCCCAGTTTGTTCGTCCCTCGATCGGAGCTTGGACGCTGTACGGGCTGGGAACCGAGAACGACAGCATGCCTGGGTTTATTTCACTCAGTGCCGCTGCGGGGCAATCGAGCAGTTACGGCAGTGCGTTTTTGCCCGCGATCTATGGCGGCACTCCGATCAACGCCGGCACACGCGGCGGTGGTGGTGGCGGAATGGCGCGAGGCCGTTTCGGCGGCGGTGGATCGGCGGTTCCCGATATCGAAAACTCGCGTTACACCAGCACGCAACAGCGTAAACAACTCGATTTAATCCAGTCGCTCAATCACCAAAAACTTCGCCGCGACGAACACCAACCGGGCGTCGAAGGCATTATCGAATCGTACGAATTGGCGTTTCGAATGCAGGACACGATGCCCGAACTGATGGACGTCTCGGGTGAATCCGATGCGACGCTCAAAATGTACGGCGCCGATGGGGGCGATACCGAGCGTTTTGGCCGCCAATGTCTACTCGCGCGTCGGTTCGTCGAATCAGGGGTGCGGTTTGTTGAGATCAACCACGGCGGTTGGGACCATCACACCAATCTTTCCACCGACCTGCCGAACCGTTGTAACGAAATCGACAAACCGATCGCAGGTTTGCTCAAGGATCTGAAACAACGCGACATGCTCAAAGACACGTTGGTGATTTGGGGTGGCGAGTTTGGACGCACGCCTGCGGCTCAAAATGGCGATGGACGCGATCACAACAACAAGGGCTATACGACTTGGATGGCGGGTGGCGGCGTCAAAGCAGGCTTCAGCTACGGCGAGACGGACGAACACGGCTACGCAGCAGTCCAAGACAAGTGCCATATCCATGATTGGCACGCCACAATCCTGCATTTGCTAGGGCTGAATCACGAGCAATTGACCTATCGTTATGCCGGCCGCGATTTCCGCCTGACCGATGTGCACGGCAACGTCGCAAGCGACATCATCGCCTAGTGCAGGATGACGTTTCCCGTAGCGGAACTCGTCAAGAGTTTCGTGGGCACTGGGGTAGCGAAACTCGCCAAGAGTTTCGACCTGTTCGGCGATTCACGAAAGTCTTGACGACTTCCGCTACATTTAATTTCCGGTGCAAAAATGCACTATGAATTTTCGTGTGACGCAGAGGACGCGGTCGTTCTGCGGGCAAATAATCGCTTGCGAAATTCGCTGTAACTGGCGTCTTTGAAATCACTCGTCTTGGCGATAAAGACAAACAGAAAGGGTTCCGGACACAACAGCACCCCTTTTCGAGTCCGATACACTTTCACGTTCGCGTTACGCCATGCGTAAATTCCTAGCGGAGATGTCAGGACTACTTGGTCGGGGTCCAAGCGAATCGTGCACTGGTAGTCTTGCACCAATCCATGAGTTAGCAACTGCTCGCGAATCTTCATCTTGGCACTGTGCACCATGGCAAGATACAGGCAAGTCGAGATGACCATCGCCCCAATCAGTGCGGCAACAAAGCTAAACGGATTCGGAAATCGCCACAGGATCAACGCGATCGCAAACATGCTGCATGCGATCATCGCGAGCGAACCAAAGAACAATCGAAACGACTGTTGACGCAGCAGAAACTGCGACTCGGCAAACCGCAATTGCGATTGATTCGAGGAAAAATGCACATCGCCGTCGGCGGCGGCGTGAGCGGCGGCAGCGACCACGTCTGATGGCGCCGCGACCGGTTGATACGGATTCACACTGTCGCTCATCGCTGAATCTCATTCCAAGCGAGATCAAATTTCGTGGGCGGTGATTTTCTTACCATGGGTAATACGCCCAAGGCCCTTCACCCGCTTCGCCTGCGGGAACTTCGACAAAACCGGAACTCTGTCCCAGTGACACCAGATCTCCTGAGCCTTGGCTGAGGACGGGTTCAGCAACGCCAGCGGCAACCATTTTTACGATCCGCATCCAATACAGTGGCAGCGTTTTCGAACCCGCCGATTGAAGCCGCACGTGCGTCGATGGTGGACACCACTCCGATTGCCCACTCTGTTTGGCCAATAACGGCAGCGCAAACCGGCGACATCCCACCACCGCACTCACCGGATTGCCAGGCAATCCGAGAATCAATTTTCCGTCTGTGGTAGCGGCACCGAGAATCGGTTTGCCAGGGCGAATCGGCAGCCCGTGAAAAACAACGTCCCCGCCCACATCCCGAACCACGTCTGGCACGTAGTCATAATCGCCCATCGACACGCCGCCGGTCATCAGGATCGCATCGGACTGAGACAGTGCAGCGGCCAAAGTTTGCTGCAGCGTTTCGCGATCATCACGAGCGTGCAGAACCGCTTGAATCGAAATCCATGGGTTCGGTTCGATTAGCGATGTGAGTGCCACTTGGTTGCTGTTGCGAAGCTGCCATGGCTGAGGAGTTTCGTCGGCAAACACACCGACTTCATCACCGGTGGTAATCACGGTAACGCGAACCGGCGAATACACGCTTGCTTGATAACAACCGAAATTGACCATCGTCGCGCGATGAGCGGCGTTAACCAAAACGCCCGCGGGCAGCACCGTGTTACCCGATTTTGCATTCTCACCGGCGCGGCGAATATTCTCGCCTGCCTGGGTCGACAACGCCACGTCGCGGAAACGAATCGCGTTTTCGAGTTCTTCGGTGTCTTCGCGTTTGACCACCGCGTCGGCTTCGGCTGGAACGATGGCTCCGGTGAAGATACGGACGATTGAGCCATCGGACATCGCCGGCGGAGGCGAACCGGGGACACTTTCGCCGTGGACGGGGATTGTTTCACCGGGACGCAGATCGGCCAACCGGATCGCGTAACCATCCATTGCGGAAACATCCGCGGCGGGGCTGTCGCGATCGGCCGTCACCGAATGCGCCAACACGCGGCCCAAACATGCCTGAGGCTCGGCATCCACCCCAACGACACTTAATCGATCGGCAATCGCGGCAATCGCCTCATCAGGCGAGTTAAATGCAAATTTCTTAGCGGACATCCGTCAAATCTTCAGGAGTATTAACATTGTGACAACAACTCGCGGGCAACGTTACGCGATGATGATCTTGTGAACCAAGCCAACGAAACAAACTACGACTCTCGGATTCTGCCAACCGCTTCAACGGATCAGCGAAACGAACGGGATAAACCCCGACAAGCGGCTGCACCCGATCAGACTCGGCCACCGTGATCTCGTCCTGCTTTTGCCATTGATCCACTAGGCCACTCAAATGTGTCGCCGTCAACAGCGGCATATCAACCGGCGTGACCAAGCATGCAGCGAAACCATGCAGATCGGCGTGTTTTAACGCCGCCGCGATTCCGGTTGCCGGACCACGATGGGCCACCGGATCGTCAATCGTTTCTACCGAATGATCGATCGAAGTGTGTCCGCTAACAATGACGGCGTCACATAAATTGCACAGTCGATCGATCGCATGCTGCAAAAAGGAAGTGCCATCGGCGTGGACAAGCGACGCCTTGTCGTAGCCCATACGCAGCGATTGCCCGCCACATAGCACCACACCAAGTAGCCGCTGAGGTGATCGCTGTGGCAATCGTTCGGGATCGGAGGAATTCAAGGAACTAGCCCACTGAACCGCTGTGCTTTTCCAGCACATCTTCGACCCAAGTCCGAGCCCGCATCATCGTCGGGAAACCGATCGTGGGCGCCGAGACCAGTGCGACGTGACGCAGTTCATCGGGCGTACACCCCGCTTCGAGCGCCTTGCGGGTATGAGAATGGGCGGCACCTTCGAGTCCCGCGCCAAGCGAAATAGCCAGCTTGACGAGCGCCACATCACGCGGTGACAACGGACCTGCGTTCCTCGCCTCCTCGCCAAATGATTCATACGCCTGCATGTACTCGGGATAACTTTTATGCATCTGTTTGTACGGCTTTGGAATCATCGTCTCGCCTTCCCTCGTTTAAGATAAATTGAATTTCAACAGCGACTGGACAAGCGACTCCATCGTATACGGATCCGCCTCGCACGTGACTGTGCATCCGAGATCGCGTACCGTTTGCGATGTGATCGGACTGAGACTTGCGATCTTCGCTTGTTTCATCGATTCGCCCAACATGCGATGCACGCTTTCCGCCGTGGCGCTACTGGTCAACGTGATCCAATCGATCCGTCCTTGTTGTGCCGCTTGCAAAATTTTGGCATCGGGAGTTGTCACATCGGTGTGCGAATAGGCTACCACCTGCGTGACATCGGCACCGGCCTGTGTGAGCGATTCTTCGAGAATGTCGCGACCACGACTGGCCCGAACCAAGGTGATGCGTTTGCCCGCCACACGACCGCTCAATTCATCAACCAATGACTCGGCACGAAAGTCGGTGGGAATCAGATCGGCGTGCAGATGAAAATCGGCAAGCGCGGCGGCAGTTTGTTTTCCCACACACGCTAATTGGAGGCCCGCAAAAATCCGCATGTCGTGTCCCAATTCGAGCACACGATCCAAAAAGTACTGGACGCCATTGCGACTGCAAAAAATCACAAAGTCTTGATCGGCAAGCGACCCGATCGCAGCATCCACCTCCGCCCAATCTTGGGGCGGCCCAATTTGGATCGCCGGTTGGACCAGCACGGTCGCGCCGAGGTCACGCAGCGGGGTGGCGAGTTCTTCGGCTTGATCGATGGGCCGCGTGACCAGGACGGTTTGCCCGAACAGCGGGCGTTGCTCGAGCCAATTTCGCGTTTCGGTCAATTCCGCTACCGGACCAATGATCACGATCACGGGGGGGCGAATCTTGTTGGCCGGACTCAATCGGTCCGCAACCTCGTCCAAACGACAGCGAAACGTCTGCTGGTCATGGTGGCTACAGCGGCGGACGATCGCCACCGGCGTGTCGGGGGATTTGCCGTTTTCGATCAGCGATCGCGTCCAAACCTCCGCCGTCGTGACCCCCATATAGATGACCAGGGTGCCAGGGAAATGGGCCAGTGCCTGCCAATCGAGAGCCGATTCGGTCTTCCCCGGCTCCTCGTGTCCAGTAACCAATGCGACCGCCGAGGCAAGTTTTCGGTGGGTAATTGGGATTCCGGCATACGATCCGGCAGCCAAAGCGGCCGTGATTCCGGGAACAATTTCATAGGAAATCCCGGCCTCGGACAACGCCTCGACCTCTTCGGCCGTACGGGCAAAAACGGCCGGATCCCCCCCTTTGAGCCGAGCGACAATGCGACCGTTTCGAGCATGCTTGAGCATCTCGTCAATAATCTCGTCCTGACGCCAAATCCTTTGCTGGCCATGCTTTCCGACGCAAATGTGTTCTGCCGAAGGGGCATGCGATAGTAATTCCACATTGCTGAGCCCGTCATACAATACGACATCACTGCGAGAGAGGAGTTCGGCCCCCCGCAGCGTCAAAAGCCCTGGATCGCCTGGGCCGGCACCGATCAAATACACCATGCTGTTCATAGCTTGATTTTCACCTGAAAAGTTGACTATGGACAGATGGCAGACAGCTTGGCATACTACCGAGCCTTCAATTCCCTAGTTTCCGATGATGGACGCCCACGAGAGCGCGATAAACCGAAGATGCCAAATACCCAAAGTTCAAAAAAACGACTTCGCCAGAACGTAAAACAACGTTTGCTCAACCGTTCTTTTAAGAGCAACATGCGTTCAACGATTCGCATCGTCCGCGAAGCGGCTGCTGCTGGCGATGGCGAAAAGGCACAAGCGGCTTTCCGATTGGCAGTCAAAAAGCTAGATCGAGCTGCCAGCAAGAACGTGATTCACCGCAACGCAGCGGCACGTACCAAGAGCCGTCTGAGCAAGCTTGTCAAAGCTGCCGGCGCCAAAGCCTAAAGCAGTCTGCTTGGTTTGATCTGATTGCCCATCGTGAGCCGACGGCGCTAGCCGCGGGCCTTGCAGCACCCTACGGCTACTGCGTGGATCGAGGCTAACGCCTACCACTCAAGGCCGTTGGTATCCGCCTGCGCCGCAAGTGTCACCCCAAACAGCCAGCTTGACTTCAAACGTCACAATGAAAAAAAGCCACCCACATTGAATGTTGGTGGCTTTTTTCGTTATTTCATCGCTCCGATGCCGCAGATCATGACGATTCTGCGGCTTCGGTATCCATTATTTTGGAAAACTACTTCCAGACCAAACCGGCGTCGCCGAGGCGTTTTTTGGTCTCTTGCATCAATGCATCTTCTTCGGCTTCGCTCCCGGCGACATACGTCACGCTGAACCGCAAGAAGGATCCGGCATCGTCCCAAGGCACCGTGACGATTCCGAATTGCTCGATCAAATGGCGAGTCGCATCCTCGGCCTTGGAAAACGTTTCACCCGACTTTGTTCCGCTAGGCGATTTGGTGTAGAGGAAATAGGTGCCGCCCGGCATCTCGCACTCGAAACCACACTCATTCAGCGTCGCGACGAGCTTTTCGAGCCGACGACGGTACTTGGCGTTGATTCGCTGAGGAATCGAATCGTCGTCCAGTGCGGCAGCAGCGGCTTTCTGAGTCGCCATGAATTGACCACTGTCGCTGTTGTCTTTGACATCGGCAAAGGCGGAAACGATGCGTGGGTGGCCACACACGAATCCCATTCGCCAACCAATCATGTCGTAGCCCTTGCTCATCGAGTGAACTTCGACACCGACATCCATCGCGCCGGGGGTTTGCAGAAAACTCAGGGGTTTTCCATCAAACGTCAACATGACGTGCGCGGCGTCTTGAACGACCACGAACTCTTTTTCCTTCGCCAGCGCGACGACCTTCTCATAAAACTCTGCAGTCGTGGTGCGTCCGGTGGGCGAGTTGGGGTAGTTCAGCACCAACAACTTGGTTCGCCGATAAACGTCATCAGGCACAGCATCAAAATCGGGCAAGAAGCCGTTCTCGGCCAGCAGCGGCAACTTGAAAACTTCGCCGCCGTAGTAGCGAGTATGAGTCCCCGCGACCGGGTAGCCGGGCACCGTCATCAACGTGACGTCGCCGGGATTGATGAAGCACGCAGGCAACATCGCGTACGCAGGCTTGCTGCCGATACAATGGTTGATCTGCGTCACCGGGTCGAGCGTGACATCAAATTGCCGTTTCATGAACCGAGCCGCCGCTTCCTTGTATTCGGCGATGCCGTTGTCGGAATAGCCACGGTTTTCGGGCTTGTTGACTTCGTCGTTCATCACCTTGCGAATCGACTCATCGGCCATCGAGTCGTTTTCACCGATGCCGAAGTCCAACAATTTTCGCTCGGGATGATCCGCCAGTGCTTTGCGTTTTGCTCGTTTGATCTTCTCGAACTTATAGATCTCGGTGTCTTTGCCGTAATTCGCGCCGCCGATGCGGTCTGCAAAGAGAGCTTGGAAGTAAGGGTCCGCAGAGTTTTTTTCAGTGGAAACGGTCGACATACTTATCTGTTTCAGAGAAAACGAGTGAGAAACGAAGGGGAGCGGCTTTGCGAGCGGTCGCAGCATTCAGCGTCCGCCCTTCGCAGCAACCCCGAACGACGCCCTTTAGGGTAATTTTCCCGAGCCAGAATCGACAGGGGGCAATGAAAACGGTGACGCCGCCACATCGCCATTTTCATGCATCACTCGCCAATCCAAATCCTCACGACATTGCCGGACCGTACGAAACAACAATAACGGCACCGTCACAGCGGCAAACGCCGCGGGAACCAGCGAGAATCCGAGCACTTGGAACGCCCCCGATAGCAAGCCCGGAATCGCCAAACAGGAGAAACCGCTCATCGCCCCGGTCACGCTGCCAAACACGCGAATGCTGGTGGGGGTCCAGGCAACGCGGGGTTCTCGCATTGACAGCAGCCATCCCGACAGCGTCACCACCGGAATTGCCGCAAGCAACGCCAAGAGGGCGCCGATCAAAAAGTACAGCAGGGCACCGAAAAACATCGACCCCAGCATCGCAAACGATGACATCCCCGGTGATGAAAACAAACTCGTCAGCATCACGAACCCGATCAGGCACCATCCGAACAAGCCGCCCGAAACCCCAATCATCAGTGCAACATCGAAGCAAACCTTCAGCGACGAAAATGGTTTCCGCTGCGCAATTTCGTCCTCAAAGTCCGTGAACACTTCATCAACGATTGTTGCGGCATAGGGATTTAGGCTGGGCGGGGTCGTCATCTTTATCCAGCGTCATCGTTTTTGGCATGGGTTCGCGTTAGACTATTTATCTTAACCGAGATTGAACTCGACCGACCACACTCGCGAAATCCAAAACTCGAAGCGATGCACTTCATGTCGTCCCAAGAATACACGACAGCCCAAGAACACGCCGCCCAAATCGATTCGATTCGGACTCAGTACGAAGAGCTGGCTGAATTGGCGGGCTCGCTAGCGCACGAGATCAAAAATCCACTGTCGGTGATCCACATGAACATCGACTTGTTGAGCGAGGATTTGTCCGAAATCGACTCCCCGATCAGTCGCCGCTCGGTGGACCGCGTCGACATTGTTCGCCAGCAATGCGAGCGAATGGAAGGCTTGCTCCGCGACTTTCTTCGCTATGCCCGGCTCCGTGACATCGACCTCGTCCCGGGCAGTTTGAACGAGCAGATCGAAACCGTGCTACGTGCCTACCAGGCGCAAGCGGATGCGGGAGAGATCGACATCGAAAAGTACTTGGATCCTGATCTGCCCGCGATCATGTTGCACAGCGACTCGTTGCAAGCAGCACTGATGAACCTTGTCAAAAATGCATTGGAAGCGATGGAGGAGGGCGGCCAGATTTGGGCACGAACCTATCCGACTCGCACCGGCGTCGCGCTCGATTTAATCGACACCGGCAGCGGCGTGGACGACAACACCGTGCTGCACATGTTTGAACCGTTCTACAGCACCAAAGAAGGCGGCTCAGGATTGGGACTGCCGACTGCACGCAAGATCATCGAAGCCCACGGCGGCCGCATCAGCGTGCAAAGCGAAATCGGCCGCGGCACCAAATTTGTCCTCGAATTCCCCACGCCAAAACGCTTGGGTTGATCAAGCATCGCGACTTGGGGGGAACTCTTCTCACCAAAACTTCCACCATGGCTTCGAATTGATCGCGGGCAGTTTTAGTCGATCCGTCCAACGAGCGACTTCCGCGTCAGTCAATTCGCTGATTACGGCCACGCTAGGAGGCAACGCTTGTAAGAACGGACCAAAGAATCCGGCTCCCCATCCGCGAGAGGAGAGCAGCATCGGCCACAGAAGCACAATTTGCTCTCCTTCGATTTCCGGTATCGAATCAAGGGTGGCTTCGCCCCAAATCGATCCACCGAAATCCGCAGTGGGACACGTTCCGATCCCGTAATGCCACCATGCATCGTCATGCACGTCGTCTTGCCGTTCGCCCATGGCAACAGCCTTCAGAAGTGGAGAGACTCGTTTTGTATCGGGCGCCTTCACATCGGCCATTGCAGATTGAAGCAACGTGAACAGATGAAAACAGTTCGACAGATTTTGATAGGACACTCGATAGCCGCGACGCCGCTCGACATGAATCACCACAAGCTCTCCACTGCGTTTGCGTAAAAGTTCCAGCACCCACATCGGCCCTGCGGAAAGGTGTTCGATGCGTTCTAGTTCTTCGATGACCGAGGGTGAATCCGATAGTTGTTGATGGAGTGCCGGCGATCGGGAAACGTGCGCTACCAATCCTTGGCCGAGCATCTCGAGTCCGCAATTAATTTCAGGATCAATCTCCTCGTCCTCGATTGCTTCATCAGAATCTTGGTCCGGCGGTGTCTCCACCGTTCTGGACCACTTCAACATCGTTTCAAGAATGTCGCGGCCCGCCGATTCAGGTTCCGCTCCGTTCTCCGCAGCCGCACCAAACCAAACCGCCAGGAAACCTGCGCCCGTACAACTGCGAATGTCGATCAACCGCTGAGCAATCGCGTGCCGAGCAGCAGTGAGATCCGGATGTCCAGCGAACGCATTCATGGCTTCCCTGAGATCCTGGCTCAGTTCAGAACCGAACTGAGCGTTAGCAGCCGCAACGACTCGATCAATGAGTACATCGGACGGCGAAGGTGAAGCGTTCATTTGAGTTGCCTCGGGGAACAAAAACCAGACCAAGCGTGCCCCTATACTGACGGAACAAGAGACGTTTCGCGAGGGCTGGGCGTTGTTATGCGTATGCGGGTCCTGAAAAAATCCGGTCTCTGCCAGCGGTGTCGTCCACGCTCTGACCCTCGCGATGCCTAGCCCATAATGCCTGGCCCCATCTCGTCCTTCCAAGCGACTAAAATGCATGAGTTGGGGCAGCAGTTCTATCGCTCGGCTCACTACGTGTGATCGCGAAAAGCAGTCCTGTCAGAATGCATCAGGTTAAAGCGTTTGTTTCAAAAGGGAATTTTGGGTCATGGCTAAAACGAAGACGGCATCCCCTAAACGCTCTAAGCCACCGCGTAAAAAGTGGCCTGCCAGCGGTTCGCTCAAACTTTGGCTCGAGTGCTATCTCGATTCCTGCGAGCAGCTATCGAAGCCATCACGATCAGCGGCCAACGCGTCAGTCCGCCTTCGACAGTTAGCGGAATGCGGGCTCGAAGCCAATGCGCTCAAACGGGTGGAGCGACTTATTGCGTTGCTCGCTCCTACCGATGTCGATTCTTACGTCAGGCTCGCGTTGGTCGGGGCCGAAATTTGCTTGGAGATCCCCAATCTGAAACGGGCGGAAAAGTATTTGGCAGCGATCGATGCTCAATTACCACAAGCTCCCCGCAGTAAACAGCAATTTCTGACCCATTTTGTCGAGTCCTTTCGCATCCTCAATGGACTCGCAAAGGCAGAAGACAGCTCCGACGCGGAAAGTCAAATCGGGAAGTACCGTCACCAATACCGACAGGCGTTGCTCGACGAGGACCATCGCCGTGCGCTAGCCGCCATCCGTCGTATGACAAAACGGATCCCCGACGTCGACAACTTCCTCATCGAACCCACTTTGATTCTGAGTGCAATCAAGGCGTATCGTCGACTTAACGAGGATGCCGAAGTCACCAAATATGTAAACTGGATTGAACGCAATGGGCACACTCACCTGCTGGACACGGGCAGCCTATCGGCAATGGGTTTGTCAGAATTGGCAAACAAGCGAGCCGAAAAGGTTATTGCTCAGCGGTTGAAAGAACTCAAAACGAACGACGATCCTAACATACATTTTCCAGTCGACGAGATTTGCGATCAATTGTGGTTCTTGATGCAGGCTGGTGAATCGGAGACGGCAGTGAAATGGTTGCATCGCGCGCTGCGTGAGCTTCCAAACTGGCCAGGGCTGTGCGGTGGCTTCTCCGCTTCCGGTGCTTTGACTTTATTTGCCGAAGTACTTGCTGAACTTGACGGTCCTGACGCCGCCCGGCAATTGCTCGAGCATGCAGTCGACGCGGCGACGGTGGAGCGTCATCGCGGGTTCCGCCAGGGATCGCTCAGGGCCGCAAATCAACTGATTGAAACCCCAGGCACTGCCGCCGCCATCGCTAAGGCGTCTACGATCCGAAACGCAAAGAAGCGACGTGAAGCACTTATCGAACTGTATGCAAAACGCGGGGATTGGTCACAAGTCGCTAAGCAACTAAATGAAGCCCCCAACGTTGAAGATGTTCACCAATTGATTCATGCGGTGTTGTTCAAACTACCAGGTGGCGCGAGATTGTAGCTGAGCCACGCGTTGGGGCGGAAGACAAACAGACGGAGATTTTCCGACGTTTCTCGGCGAACGTCATAACTGGTTCCCAAGGCTCCTGCCTGGGAACCCAATGAATTGCAGGCTCCCGCCTGCCGAGCGCGAACAGGCGAGGCGGGAGCCCAACGCCTTTTTTAACGCATCTTTTTAACGTCGGTTCTTTTTGTCCAAGTTAGCGTCCAGGTCCGCTTTCGTGACCGTTGACTCGACGCCGCCATCAGGCACGTCGTGCTTGGCGACCCATAGCAAGCCATTGAGTACGACTTTACGGAAATCGTCATTGCCCCAATTGTCGTGAAAATGGCCTCCGGTGAATCCGAGTCCACGTCCGCCATCTTCGCGATCCACCACCCACATCATCGCTTCGGCGCGGCCCTGGTTTGCTTGGATATGGGCATACGGACCTTTGGGATGAACGTAGGGGCCATTGCGAACTTCGTCCGAGGGCACGGCGACCAAGATCGGCTGGAACTTTAGACCTTCGACCTGCTTCGCTTCATTGCCGGCCATGTCGCCAACAAATCGCATGTTGAAATACCATTCGTCCTTGATTTGGAACGGCTTCACCCCGCGAGTGATGGGATGATCCGGCAACGTGACAAACATCGGTTCCCAAAACGGGTTGCACGAGAACATGTTTTCGTAGTGCCCGCCGATCCAATCTTTGAATTCCTCGCCCGCTTGATCTGCGATCACTTCGACGCCGTAGTGCATGAAGCCAACGCCCACTCCGTTTTGGACCCATTTGTCGATCGTCTTCAAACGACGGCCCTCTTCTTGGACCACCTCATGTTTGCCGCCGCCGTCCATGTAGAAGACCACAGCGTCGGCATTGTCAAAGATCGATTCGTCGTCCGGCCAACCGTTGAGCACCACTTTGGTTTCCAGATCTTCTACCGATGCCAAAGTCTTAGCCAGCAATTGCACACCCGCGTTAAACTCGTGCATCCGTGGCGGGTGCGACGGCTTGCCCGCGACCAGGACGAGCTTGGTGGTTTCGGCTGAAGCGATGCCAGTCAAAAGAGCGAGAGCGAGGATCGCTGTGCTATATCTAAACATTCTCACGTGTGGATTACCTTTGTGGGGTGTGGGTAGAGCAGCCAGTCGGTACACAGGTGCCGCCCTGCGTCAGCACTGGAACGACTATCATAACAAAAAAGCCTCGATCCAATCATGAATCGAAGCTTTGTAATATCAACCGTTTAAGCTGAATCTCTGAGGGGGGGAGAGGCCGAGGTTAGGCCTATTCTGCGTCTTTCTTTTTCTTGCCCTTACCCTTGCCTTTTTCTTTTCCCTCTTCTTTTCCAGCACCTTTCACTCGGGCAGGAAGGTTTTCTTTCTGTTCCGGAGTCAACAGAGCGACAGCATCCTGCATGAATTTATGGCGAAGCTCGGTAACCTTTTTCATCGCGTTGACTTGAGCTTCCGAAAGCCCCGCCTTGGCGTCGACTTCCGCTGCCAGCTCTTTACCTTTTTTGCCTGATTCACGAGCTGCCTTCATCGCTTCGGCTCGCTTCTTCACCAATTCTTGGGTGATGCCCGCTTCCTCGCGAATTGCTTCGCTCTTTTCATTCATCGCCTTGCCCAAGACTTTGATCTTGGCGGTTTGCTCTTCCGTCAAATCAACCGCTTCGAACGGTTTCAGCAACTGTGCGACACCCGCATTTTTTCCGCCTGCCCGCTCGCCTTTCTTTTTCGGTTTGGCATCATCTGCGGATACCGTTACGACCAAAGCCAAAGTCAAAACTAAAACACTCAACATGCGTCTTCTCATGACTGCGAACTCGCCTAAAAGTGGGGATATGAAACCAGAACAATCGCCGATTTCGGATTCGCAAATTTTAGTTACCCGCTACAGGCAACGTCTATGGCTTACACATCAATTTTCCAAAACATATGGACCCGCCTGGTCGTCGTCGTGGTCCTCGGCTTCGTCTAACGGCAATACTTCGCGGGGCGATGCTTGCCTTTCCCGAAGCCACGTCGGAACGAACAAGACCAATGCCGCCGCTGCCGCCAGCAACACCCAAGGCGAGCTGCCATCGCTGGGCCACACCGCTGCCGCGTGCAGCGGTCTCCAGAACATGATCGCCAAGCACAGCGTGATCGGCACGGCGATGGCAAATCGCCCGAGCATGTCGGTCGATTTCGGCAGCACGCGGCCCAGACCGAGTGCGATCCATGATGCGACCACCAAGACGCCGGCCAACGATTGCCACCCCAACACGATTGCTGGCACAGCAATGATCGTAATTAAATCGACCAAACGAATCGTCGATTTCCCTAGTGGATCGAGTTTCGGGTCGGCACCGACACACAGACCGCGAGCCAAGCAACGGCCTAAAAATGTGGCGGCCACCAGCGCCGTGATCACTCGCATCACGGCGTCGACATAGAGCCCGTCGCCTTGCCAACCCTGGGGCACTGCCATCTGCCACGGCACCACCATCACGGTCGGAAACGCCAACATCCCGCCGATCAGCAGCACGGCGGCCGTCGCAACCAACCGTCTTGGAAGCGAATTTCCGTCCATACGAATCAGCCCCATCGCCCAGCTGAGTGCAATTGCGACGACGTGATACAGCAGGATTCCCAATACCGCTCGATCCACCATCGGGATCCACAACGGGCCGCCATGCCAGTGCTGGTTTTGGTAAGGCAAGCTCAACCGATAGACTTCGGCGATCCCCACCAACGTGATGCTGAGGCCAACCGACGCCTCGACGATCGGGTAGCGAGGCGAGATCGGAAGCCGACATGTGCGGCATCGCCCACGCAGCGCCAGCCAGCCAAACACGGGGAAATTGTCGCGAGCCTTTAGACGAGTATTACATCGTGGGCAATACGATCGTCCGTTAACGCTTTGTTGTCGCGGCATTCGCCATGCGACGACGTTCAGGAAACTGCCGATCGAGGATCCAATCCAAAACAACCAAGCGGCGATCGTGACGTCCATCAACCGAGTGATGTAGAGATCTGCTGGGGTGTAATGCGACGTCCCTCGCGTTTGCCACCATGACACTCCGAAAACATACGCCGCAGCCATGATTGCGAGTAGCGTGGCCAATACGAGAGCCCAAGGAATCGATCGTCGCCTACGTCCCACGTCGGGAACCTCAAATTGTCACGGGAAGAAGAAACGAGGGAAAATGAAAACCGTATACTCATCGGTTGTGCATGAATGTAGCCGAAGTTGTCCCAGCTTGAACCGCGAACTCATCGATCCCAGGCTAACTTCGCGAAGCATTGTCAAAGACGTCAAAATGCAAAAAGCTCGGCAAGTTCGCTGTGGAACGTAATTGACCGCAGCATACTACGCTGCGTAAGCTTGAGTGGCTATCGCTGCTTTGGGAGGCAATCTTACCATCCGGCATGCGGTTTTCGACCAAAATGGAGTCTCGTTTGCGTCGTTTGTGTTTTCCCTTGGCCGTGTCGGATGGCAGCATCCGATCTTTTCGAACCGGCTTTATTGTTCTTCTGTTTTTTTGTTCGGGCCACCTGTTTTCAGGTCACTTGGTCAGGGCACAGACTGTGCCACCGCTACAGCTGAACGCGCCCGGGGATTCCAGCACGTCACCGTTTGTGGATCCGCAATCCGCCAGCTCGAAACCGGAGAGTGATCCCGCATCCCCGGCGGAGGTCACACCCGCAGCGGATCAGGTCGATGGAGTATCGTCCCCCGATTCCAATAGCCCTGCAAAGCCAAACGGGACGGCCAAGGCCAACGGGATTCCCGAACCGGCCGGGCCGAGCAAAAGCGATTTGGAAACGCGGATTCAATTGATCGCCGCGTCGGTCGACTTGGATGACGCGCTCAAAGCTCAGATCACCGAACTGCTGAAAAAAGCTATCACGCGGATCGACGAGGCGAAGGTTTCGAGCCAGCGAATCGAGCTGTTAACCAAACAAACGACCACCGTCGCCGACGATATCAAGAACGCGCAAGCTCGACTCGAGAAATTGGCGACGCGTCAAGTGAGTGACTCAGCTAACTTGGACGAGGTGTCGCTGAGCCAATTGCAGATTCGGCATCGGCAAGCATTTGCCGATCTTGCTGAGATGGACCAACAGTTAAAAGGGCTGAACGAGCAAGTCGATTTTTGGGGCAAACGGGTCGCGGAACTGCCCACCCTGATTGTGTCGTCAGGGTCGGCGTTGGCCGAGTCCGAGAAACAACTTGCTGAGATTGCTGACGACGACACGGATCCGCTTCAAGCGGCACGTCGCAGTTCGCTGCAGACGAAAATACTGCAACTGAAAAACGACTTGGATCTGTTCGACACCGAAACTCGCGTGGCCGAAGATGCTCAGCGACTGCTTGCACTGCAGCGTGACGCGACAGCACGCGAACAGATGTTGAAGCAAAAACAGGTCGAAAGTTTGCAGGCAGCATTGGCAAAAGCCGAGCAAGCCGAGGCGATGAAGGAGGCCAACCAAGCCGTCGAGGCAGTGCAAGCCGCCGACCAAGAAATCAAGGACGCTGCCGAGATCAACCTTGGTTTGGCAAATCGCAAAACATCGCTGCTGGAAGAGCTCGAAAAAAACCGAAAGTCCATCGTTGTCACGCGTGACGAATATATTGCGCGCGACGCTCAGTTCACCGAAACACGCGATCAAGCCGAAGCGGCTCAGTTTTCCGAAGAAATCGGGTTACTGCTGCGGAATGAGAAAAATGAGTTACCGAGCACCTCGGCGTATCGCCAGGAATCTCGTAAGCGACGCGCCGCTATCAGCGACTTGACCGTCGAAATTCTGAAGTGGGAAAACGAGCGTCGAAAACTGTTGGATCTCGATGACGCCGTGGACCGCTATATCGAAAGTCACGCTGAATTGATCCCTGCGGACGATCGCGAGCACGTCGAAGACCAACTTCGCCGCGTCTTTAATGATCGCTTAACGTTGTATCGCGAGCTGACCGAAATCGCTCGTAAACGCCTGAACCGATTGAGTAATCTCGAAGTCGAGCAGCGGCGATTGGCGGACTTAATCGACGAGCATGCTGCGTTTGTTTCGGAGCATGTGTTGTGGGTGCCTAGCACCACACCGGTTTGGTACCGCTCGGGGTTCTCGTGGCGCGAGCCCTTGGCTGACGCGTTTAGTCTGCAGCCATGGAAGGACGGCTTGACGGTTTTAGCTAACGATATCCGCGAAAAACCGCTCGCCACCGTTCCCATTTGGATTTTGATTGGTTGGCTGCTGTTTTCGCGAGGACGAATCAAGGGCGAGATTAGCCGGCTGGGACATGAGGCGTCGCGTCCCAACGCCACTCTGTTTGCTCCGACCACGCATGCGGTGTTGATGACCATCTTGATTGCCAGCCCCGCGGCGTTATTCACGTTGTGGATCGCATGGCGATTGGAAAGTGCGACGCTGATCGGCGAACCACTGCATCTGTTTGGCAAGGCGCTTTATAGCGGCAGTATCTTGATGTACGTCATCGATTTCGTCCGTCACGTTTTCCGTACCGACGGGATTGCCCAAGACCACTTTATTTGGGACCTCACCGCGACTCACGTGATTCGTCGCGGGTTGGTTTGGAGTGCGCGGATCATCGTCCCTTGCTCGGTGATCGTGATGTATACCGAACTTCGTGGCGATGAGCTGATGACGGCGTCGATCGGGCGACTCGCCTTTGCGATCGCGATGATCACAGGGGCAATCATTCTGTGGGTATGGCTGGGGCCACGTAGTACGATCATGGCGCAGATTCGCGCCACGTCCGACACGGCAACCGCCAGAGTCGGATGTGCTCTTACCCCGCTATTGGTGTTAATTCCGCTAGTTTTGTTAGCCGGTTCGCTGGCTGGATATCACTATGCCGCTGTGCAATTGTCGTGGCGTGTGGTCGTCTCGGTTGGAATTGTCTCCTTTTTGATCTTCGTTCGTGCACTGTTGATGCGTTGGTTGCTGATCACGTATCGCCGCGTTGCCATCGCACGTGCTCGAGAACGCCGTGAAGCCTTGGCTCAAGTCAAAGAGTCGACACCGGAAATGCCAGCCGATGCGGTGGGTATGATCGAGAGCGCCGGGCATGTTCAATTGTCGGACCTCAATCGCCAAGCCCAACGTTTTGTCAAATTGGTGCCGATTCTGCTCGGCGCCATTGGGTTGTATTTAACCTGGAGCGAGTTTATTCCGGCACTCGGCGTGGTGCATCGCTATCCACTGTGGTTAAACGTGCACTTGTCGGCCGAGTCCGATTCGGGGCCAGTGTGGGTCACGCTGGGAGACTTGATCATGGCGATTCTCTCGGTCGTGTTGACCGTGATCGCTTGCCGTAACGTCCCGGGATTGATGGATATCACGCTGCTGCAGCGGTTGCCGCTTGACGCCGGTGCCCGCTATGCCGCTAGCGCGATGTCACGCTATTTGATGATTTTGGTAGGAGCCTTGGCGGCGTTCCATTTCATGGGCGTCAGCTGGTCGAGCGTGCAGTGGCTGGTCGCCGCGATGACCGTCGGACTTGGCTTTGGATTACAAGAAATCTTTGCGAACTTTGTTTCTGGCATCATCTTGTTGTTCGAGCGTCCGGCGCGAGTCGGCGACACGGTGACGATCGGTGATGTAACTGGCACGGTCACGCGAATCCGAATTCGGGCAACGACCATCCTGGATTGGAATAACAAAGAATTGGTGGTTCCCAACAAAGAATTTGTAACAGGCAATCTCGTGAACTGGACGCTCAGCAATGCAAGTTTACGGCTGATAACTTCCGTTGGCGTTGCTTACGGAAGCGACACACGCCTGACGACCAAGCTGCTTTATGAGGTTGCCGAAAAGAACACCTCCGTGCTGGAAGATCCGCCGCC
The DNA here is from genome assembly GCF_052161655.1 of Novipirellula methanifontis. GTDB lineage: Bacteria > Planctomycetota > Planctomycetia > Pirellulales > Pirellulaceae > Novipirellula. Next base: position 1,575,472 of record NZ_CP197418.1, on the reverse strand, counting down.
GATGGTGATTTTCAATGAGTTTGGGGACAGCACACTTAATTTTGAACTCAGAGTGTTTGTAGGAGGCGTGTCGAGTTATCGCCGCCTAAAACACGAACTGCATATCGCGATTGATGACGCGTTTCGCGAGCACAAAATCGAGATCGCCTTCCCACAGCGAGATCTGCATGTGCGTTCGGTCGACGGTCTGAGCGCGGCGATGTTAGGCGGCAAACCCGCTGCGGAACTGCCAAGCTAAACTTGCCTCGCATCAACAATAGAAAGGCGTGCCGATCGGAATCGGTCCGACGTCCCGTTTTTTGTCTTCTTGATGTGACCACTGCATGTTGATTCCCGAGATTCGTCACAGCGACGCCAATACTCATTCGCTACGCGAAGACGGCGACTATGTGCTGTATTGGATGATCGCGTTTCGCCGAACCCGATACAACTTTGCACTGCAGCACGCAGTCGATCGGGCAAAGGAATTTGGCAAGCCGCTCGTTGTCTTTGAGCCGCTCCGCACTCGCTATCAATGGGCCAGCGATCGGTTGCATCAGTTCGTCATCCAAGGCATGCGGGACAATGCTGCCGCATTGGCAAAAAAACCGGTGACCTATTACCCGTACGTCGAGCCGAAACCGGGCATCGGAAGTCCGCTTTTGCACACGCTGGCCAAGAAGGCGTGCACCGTTGTCACGGACGAGTATCCGTGTTTCTTTTTGCCAGACATGATCAAGGCGGTAAAAGACCGAATTCCCGCGAGACTCGAATTAGTGGACAGCAACGGGGTGATGCCGCTGCGGATGCCCGATCGCACCTTCACCGTCGCTCATAGTTATCGCCGCTGGATGCAAAAGAACATTCTGGACATGCTGCTGGAAATGCCCAAGCCCGATCCATTATCGAGGGTCACTTTGCCACGACTCGACACGCTGCCTACGGCGATCACAAAACGCTGGCCCCCGGCGGACATCGACGCATTGCTGTCGCCCGATGGACTCGACAAAATTCCGATTGACCATGACGTCAAACCAAGTCAAACGGTTCGCGGGGGTGCCAAAGAAGCCCAGTCCCGGCTGAAGGCGTTCATCAAAAACGATCTCTCTCGCTACAACGACGATCGCAATCACCCTGATGAAAATGCGACGACGGGGCTCAGTCCGCATCTGCACTTTGGGCACATCGCGGCTCACGAAATGGTCGACCGGATCCTGGATCATGAAGATTGGACGCCCGACCAAGCGTCCGAGCCCAATGGAAAAAACAACGGCTTTTGGAACACTAGCGAGTCGGCCGAGGCGTTGTTGGACCAACTGATCACGTGGCGTGAGATGAGTTTCAATCGAACTTTTCGCGATAGCGAGACTTACGACCACTTTGACACGCTGCCCGATTGGGCGGTCAAAACGCTGCGAAAGCACGAGAGTGATCCTCGGGACGAGGTGTATACGCTGGACCAGTTCGAAGCGGCTGAAACCGCCGATCCACTCTGGAACGCGGCGCAGCGTGAATTGGTCCGCACCGGCGTGATGCACAATTACATGCGAATGCTGTGGGGCAAAAAAATCCTGCACTGGACCGAAACGCCGCAGGATGCGCTGCGAATCATGATCGAGTTGAACAATAAATATGGACTCGACGGACGTGACCCCAATTCGTACAGCGGGATCTTTTGGACGCTCGGCCGGTTTGACCGAGCCTGGGGCCCCGAACGCCCGATTTTTGGCAAAGTTCGCTACATGACCAGCGACAGCGCCCGTCGCAAATTGAGAATGGATGACTATTTGGAGCGGTTTGGGCCGAAGCAGGATTCCTAAAGTGTTTGCAATTCCTGGGGATGCTTGTAGTCCCCCGCTTACGCTTCGGGTCAGGATTTTCTTAGGCTAAACGCTCTCTAAACTTTGGCGGTCTTGTTGTCGTAGCGAAAGTCGCCAAGACTTTCGGGGATCGATCCGCAGCGGTCGAAACCAGCGAAGTCAAAATTCTCGAGGAGTTTCGCTACTTGCCAATCTTATGGGGGGGCAATGGTGCGAGAGCGAAGGGTTTTCGCGAATTCCAGCTCTAGAAGATTACTTAAATCCAACTACTTGAGGCTGTCGATTGTTTCCTAGTCAGTATTTTTAGCTGGAAATCATCGCAATTCAGCGGGAATCTAGAACGAAAGGCCTTGTCTGCAACCGCCCAGCCCGATAAATTCCTCGATTCTCGCTATCCACCGGGGCAACCCGTGCGTAGGCGGTCCAACCTCAAAACACCCTTTAGCTCTCGATAATAAAGTCAATCTCGTGGTTGCTCAACGAACATACATGGCCAAGTCTGGCGAAGTTGATAAGCAGTGGCACATCGTCGATGCATCCGACGAAGTTCTTGGTCGGCTGGCCAGCGATATCGCCGTCGTGTTGATGGGAAAACATCGTCCTGAATACACTCCGCACGTCGATTGCGGCGACTTTGTGATCGTCACGAACGCTGAAAAAGTAGCGATGACGGGCCGCAAAATGGACGCTCGCCATTACACTTGGTACACCGGACACCCTGGCCTTCGTTTGGAAAGCTACGGCGATCGTCAACAACGTAAGCCCGAAGACTTGATCTTTCACGCGGTCCGCCGCATGTTGCCAAAGAACAAATTGGCAACACAAATGCTCAAGAAATTGAAGATTTACGCAGGCTCCGAGCACCCTCACACAGCACAACAGCCAGTCGTTCTGCAACGAGTGGGCAAGAAGGCTAAAAGCGAAAACTAAATCTGGCAGAATTTGTTCTGTTAGTTACCCCTATTTGATGCGTGACGGATTTTCCGCACGTGCTGTTAATCCATCTGAAAAAAACTAAAAAACCAGACTGATACTTATGGTCGCTGTAAAAAAGGACAAAATCAACGGTGACGCCCTCGGTACGGGACGTCGTAAAAGCAGTGTAGCTCGCGTGCGAGTTCGTGCTGGAAGCGGCAAGATCGTAGTAAACTCGAAGCCGATCGGCGAGTATTTTGTAAACGCTCAAGACCAGGCCAGCATCACTCAAACGCTTGATGCAGTCGGCCTGAACGAGCAAGTTGATGTTCTCGTCCGTGTCAACGGCGGCGGAATGACCGGTCAAAGCGGTGCAGTTCGAATGGGACTGGCACGTGCCTTGGTTAGCTACGACGAAGCACTCCATGAGCCTCTTCGTGAAGGCAGCTACCTGACCCGCGATTCACGAATGAAAGAGCGTAAGAAACCAGGTCTTCGTGGTGCTCGCCGGGGTGTCCAGTTCAGCAAGCGTTAATCGCTGCTCTTTTTCGAAAGAGAACTGTGGCACAGAATATGCGTTCCCTTCGCATAGGAATCGACCTGCCCGCCAGTTTGGCGGGTTCGTTCTTTTTCAGGTTTCGGTTTATTTAGGGTAGGGATGGTGAACGTTCGCCAGACGTGTTGTTCGGCGAACGATTAGTGTTTCTGTTGAAATCATGCCACTTTATGCTGTTGTAAATCCAGCGAATACATTCACACGAACAGGTTTTGTCTCTTGGCAAAGAAAGAAGAGGCCTTCGAAGTCGAAGGCACCGTAACACAAGCACTCGCCAATACTCGTTTCCGCGTCCAATTAGAGACCGGAAGTGAAGTGATGGCTCACGTTGCAGGTCGAATGCGTAAACACTTCATCCGGATCGTTCCGGGTGACAAGGTGCGAGTTGAGCTTTCACCGTACGATCTGACCAAAGGTCGGATCATCTTCCGAGAACGCTAGCACCTCATCGGCGAACTCCTGCTATCGCTGCCTCTTGGTCGAGGCAACGTCTTTACATCGTGGTACAGCTTGCCCCACTCTCTGCAGAAGGGCAAACGTCTTCTGATCTTATCGCCAGTAGCGACCGGGTCCCACGCATTATCGATGCCTTCCGAACGCGTCCAGCCTAGGAAAACCGCAACTTCAAAACGCACGGATCGCAGCACGAACCCCTTTTTGATGGTGGGTTGTTGCATTCTTCGGCAATGATGAAACTATTGCGGTTCGGTGTGGGTAACTTAGATAGACAATCCGGTTTGGCCCTTTGCGTCAGCCTACATTGTTAATGCGATGACCGGGGCCCACCTACGTGTCGGTCACGCACCGGATCTCACGCAAAGCCGCAACCCTGTACAAACACCCTGTTTTGCCGTTGGCTTGTCCACTGCGTGAAGTCTGGATACATAATTTCTAAAACTCTTGCTTCGATTTCCCTAAGGATGGTTTGAAAATGTCTTTCCGTTGTTCAATTACGGTCAGTCGACTTTTTGCAGTCGTTGCGTTTGCATCTGCGACGCTTTTTGCCAGTTCTAATTCGTTGGTTCATGCCCAAGGCACAGCACCCGCCGCTGACGGTGGAACTGTGGTTACCGATGCGACAGAGCCAGTGGTTGTTGTCACGCTGGGTTCGATCAACAAGTTGATGCAAGACATCAACTACTTGACCGGCGTCGTAGGCCAGCCTCAGTACGGCGGTATCTTTCAAATGATGGCAGGCACCTTTACACAAGGTGTCGACATGAATCAGCCCATTGGCATTATTGTTCCCCTGGTCAATGGAACGCCTGAGCCAATCGCACTGCTGCCTACGGCGGACGTACGGATGGTGCTGAAGCGTTTGGAGGCCCAAACGGGACCTGCGGACGAACTCGACGACGGCACGCTTGTGATCGCTGTAGGAGCGAACACAGTTTATGTTCGCCAAGTCGGCAATTGGGCTGTCATCGCTCGCAACCGTGACTTGCTCAATCTCGCTCCCACCGACCCAGCATCGTTGTTTGAGGGAATGGGAAATGACTATGACATCGCCATTCGTCTAAGAATGCAGTTGGTGCCAACCGAGACTCGCAACATGCTTGTCGCTCAACTTCGCCAAGGATTTGAGCAAGCGATCTCGAAGCAAGATCAGGCAGATGCCGAAGGAACCAAGGCAATGGCCGAAAGTTCGATCAAGCAGATCGAGCAATTGATCCAAGATACCGACGAGCTGAAGATTGGCTGGAACATTGACCAAGCCGGCAAGCAATTGATGTTCGAGGGATCCTTCACAGCAGTTGCCGGTAGCGAACTGGCATCGATGTATGGTGGTCAACAGGCGATTCCATCCCAGTTTGCAACCGTCATTCGTGACGACGCAGCCGCGTATTATCACACCTCAATGTCGATTGGACCTGAAGCGATTGAGCAGGTCAGCGCCAGCCTGGAAAACGCGACCGGAGCGATTCGTGCTGCACTGAATCAGTCGGACGACTTGTCCGACGCCCAACGTGACGACGTCGAAGCACTGGTTCAACGAATCATCGATCTCGCCAGCCGTTCGGTCAAAGAAGGCAAAGCAGACGTCGGAGCCCTGTTGTTGGCCAACCAAAACGATTTTCAATTCGTGTTTGGTGGTTTCGTAGCGGATGGCAACGAAGCGGCTCAAATCGTCAAAGACTTGGCGGCGAAGATTCAAAACGAACCTAACGCTCCAAAGTTTTCGTTTGACGTAAGTAGCTACAAGGGGGTTTCGATGCACTTGGTCGAAGCCGATGTGCCCCAAGGCGAAGACGAGCTTCAGAAGATGTTCGGCCCTAAGTTGCGAGTTCATGTCGGAACAGGAGCCAAGTCAGTGTTCGTCGCCGTTGGTAAAGACAGCGAAACATTGATGAAGCAATTGATCGATTCGGGAGCTAGCGACCAAGGTGCGGTTCGCCCGGTAGGTCAATTCCGAGTCAAATTGCTTCCTATCCTTCAGTACGCTCAATCAATTGAGACCAACGAGGTGATCGCTGCGATGATTGACACGCTGTCGCGTGCCACCGATGGTGGTGATGTGATCGTTGTGCAAAAGTCGATCGCCAACGGCCAAGAGTCGAGAATGATGATCAGCGAAGGATTACTGCAAGCGGTCGGTTCGGCAGTACGTCAAGTTCAACAACAGAAAATGCAGAACCAAGGCAATTTCTAAAACTTGCACGCTACCTTGAAAAATCTACACGTCGGCCTCTCTCGGAGGCCGACGTTTTTATTGTCGCGATCATTGGCGGCATGTGCCCCATACAATGCGTCAAGCAAGGTGCGAGTCGTCTCATTGCGGCGTGTCAAACGCTGCGAAATCAATAATCAGTAAATACTGAACGCCATACCTCATTGACGCTTCTTGCATCCATCGGAGTTTTATTCCATGCGATTTTTCAATAGACACCTACTGCTTGGCGTCTCCGTCTTTGCTGTGGTCGCCACCGTGTTGTTGTTCAATACGTTTAGCAGTTCCGGGCGAGTTAGCTCGGAGCGAGTGTTGCCGACGGATCTCTCGAGCACCGAATCCCGTGGTGTCGACGATGAAGTTGCAGAACCAAAAACACGCGAGTCGTCGCTAGCCGAGGTGCTTCAAATCGCAACCGATGCACGAGCCGCGATTGTTCATTCGCTACACAGCTATACGGCTCGGTTTGTTAAACAGGAAATCGATAGCAGCGGCGTCCTTGGCCAAGAATCCGAGATTCAATTGAAGGTGCAAACACGCTTTCGTGATGGCACCGAAACGGCCGGCAAACGTGTCTATCTGAAATTTGTTGCACCGGAATCGGTCAAAGGTCGCGAAGTGATCTGGGCCGAGGATTTGCATGACGGAAAGCTGCTTGTGCACGAGGCGGGACTGCTTGGCCTCGCTTCGATCCCACCGCTTGACCCTAATGGATTTCTGGCGATGCGAGGACAGCGATACCCGATCTCCGAAATCGGCATCGTGCGACTGGTGGAAAAGTTGATCGAGCGTGGACACCAAGATCTGAATAACCCCGACATCCAAGTCACCATCACCCGTGATTTCAAGCTTGACGATGTTTCGGCTGAGTTGATCCAGGTCAAACGAGCAAAGCCGTCGGGCAAAGAAGACGATTTTTCGCTGGCGGAAATCGTGATGGACCCAACCCGTCATTTGATTCTTCGCTATCGAAGTTTTGGTTGGCCTGAGTCTGCGGATGACGTCGCTCCGCTGCAAGAGTCGTACACGTACCACGATGTGCAAACCAACGTTGAGCTAACGGAGTTGGACTTCGACCCTAAAAATCCAGCGTACGGTTACCCTTAACTCTTCGAAGCGGCCGGTTTCGCCAAAAATTTCGAGAGCATTTGCTGAAGCGTCTGAAACTCGATCGGCTTGCTTAGGTACTCGTCCATCCCAGCCTGCAAGCATCGTTCACGGTCGCCTTTAAGAGCATTGGCAGTCAAGGCAATGATCGGTAATCGCTGTGATTTGCCTGAATTGGCTTCGCGGCGGCGTACTTCTCGACTCGCGGTAAAACCGTCCATCTCGGGCATTTGACAGTCCATCAGAACGAGATCGTATTGGTGCTCGTTAATCAATGAGAGTGCTTCATCTCCATTTTTCGCGACGTCGTAGGTGCAACCAATGTGCTTGAGTAGTTCGCAGACATAGAGTTGATTGATGCTGTTATCTTCGGCGACCAGGACATGCCCGTTGAACGATGGCGTTTGCGTGTTGGATGGGTCGTTCGGCGTTGCATTTTCAGGTTGGTCCGAAGCTGCTCTCTTCATCCCTGACGCTAACGCATCAAACAGAACGCTGGGGCGGACAGGGTCAAGCAACACGTCCTGTACGCCTGCGTGTTTTAGCTTTTCAAGCGTTGCGTCGTCAAAATTGGCTCCCATTGCGATGATCGGCAATTGGCACTGCTGAACAAACTCATTGAACGTATCGAATTGGACGCCCTCATAGCCTTGGCAATCCACTAGCACCTGCGAAAAGGGATTGCCATTGCTCTTTGCGTTGTTGATTGCACGCATTGCTGCGGCAAACGTGTCGACGAGTTCAAATGGACATCCCCACGCTCGCAAGCTGTCGTAAATCTGCTTTCGCTCGTTTTCGCTATTATCGATCGATACGACACAAATCCCGGCAAGAACTCGTCGCCGTGATTCGACCAGCGACTCCTGCTTTGCAAGCTCGAGTTCAACTTCGACCCAAAAGGTCGAGCCCACTCCGGCTTGGCTTTCGACGCCGACCTCTCCGTGCATCGATTCCGCTAATTGTTTGCAGATAGACAGCCCTAGTCCGGTGCCACCGAATTCACGAGACGCAGAGGGGTCTACCTGCGAAAACGGCTTGAACAATCGGTCTCGGCGTTCGGCAAGGATGCCAATGCCAGTGTCGACGACCGAGAAACGAAGTCGTGCCCGACCTAGCTTTCGCTCGACAGACTCGATACGCAAAATGACCTGTCCCGACTTGGTGAATTTCACTGCGTTGCCGACAAGGTTCACAAGGATTTGCTGCAGGCGATTTCCATCGCAGTGAACTTTCACGCAGGCTTGCGGATCAATATGGCAAAGCAGCGGGAACCCTTTTTGCTGAGCTCGCAGGGAAAACATTTCCGTGACCGAATACGCTAGCGATTCAATGTCATGCTCTTGGATGTCCAGCTCGAGTTTGCCAGCTTCGATTTTTGACAGATCAAGAATGTCATTGATTTGCTTCAGCAGTGACTCACCGCAAGTCCGCGCGGCGTCGACAAATTTTCGCTGTTGCTTTGTCAGTTCGGTCTGCGTCAAAAGCTCGTTCATACCCAGGATGCCATTGAGCGGCGTGCGCAGTTCGTGGCTCATCGACGCCAGGAAATCGCTCTTGGCTTGGTTCGCCGATTCGGCGGCATCACGTGCCTGAACGGCGTGGTCGATGGTGTGCAACGACTCTTTTAGATTTTTCTGACTGCGTCGTAGTGATTCGCTGGCACGTTGTTTCGAGCGGAATACGCGGCTGGAAAAAAGGGTAACCGTCAACAAGATGGCCGTTGCCATCAGGAAAACCATTCGCAAATGGAAGAAGATGTCAGCGTATTCTTCGTTGGAGATCTCCGACGCGATAACAAGAAATTTTTCTTCAGCAATGACTGTGTCGTTGTCCGAGTCGGTAGCGACACTTTTCCTGAGGCCAAGCTTTCGCCAAGTCAACGTACCGGTTGAAATGCGGGTCTGTCCCTCTTGATTCGTCTGGATCTGTGCCCAAAGATCGGGTTCGGTTGTATCAAGCGGTTGCAACTTCCGCTCAGGAAACAGAAACCCCCACTCCAATTCTGGTCGCGACGCCTTTAGCCAGTAACCATCGGCATTGATAATGCGAAGCCTGTGTCGCATTTCGGGTCGGATTTTCTCGAGGTCCGAGAGAGCGTTAGCGCCAAGATAGTTGATCACGTAGACGCCATGCCGCTCTCCTGCGGCGTCGAAGACTGGCATCGCAAATCGCAATACTTCCCGATGCGGATTTTCGATCTGGCCGTATTCAACATTAAGGTCGAATGCCGATAGATAGAGCTGCCCTTTCGAGAGCGTCTTTGCTCTTTGAAAATACAATCGATCTGATTTGTCTTGCAGTTGGGTTTTGTTGACGACGCTGCCTGGCTGGTTGACTCGCATCACCTCATGGCCCTCTTCGTCCAGATAACGTATCTGGTCATACTCGGGCTTCAGCCGGCTGAAGACGACGGCTTGCTGGATAACTCGATCCAGATCGGCGGGACGACCAGTGGTCGCGTAATCAATCAAACTGCCATCATTGGCAAGCTGACGCAAATTATCGGCAACCGGATGCAAGCTGGATTGAATGATTTGAGCAAACGTGTCGACGCGGCTACGTTCTTCACTTAGCAGTGTCTTTTCAAGGTGTCCCGCCTCACGCAAATAAAACATCGCACTGCCGATCAAAACGACACTGCCGATTAGCAAGTAGGACAGCACCGAATCAAAGCGACTGTAATGTCGAGGACGGTTCGAATTTCTATGCATAAAATACTCCTGTTCCTGTCCCGATCCATTCCATTTCGGCCGCCCGTATAAATCTCCACGTGCGTGGGTGTACTGTCGAATTCGACTCGGGTGGGTCGCTTTGCATTGATTTGATGTCAAGCAAACTAGCTGATTGCTTTTGCCACATTTTTCTAGCGTCCTCTATAGCCGCAACATCCCCACAGGTCGCAGTGACCGCATGGAGCGTAGTAACGTCATAAATTTGTTTGCAACTCGGAAACGGTGGACGCGAATGGGCATTACGACCGTGCCGTGGGATAGCGTCAACGGCGCGGTAATTCAGTTGCTGCATCGGTGTCATTGCGTTCAGCTGGTCACATTTTACCGCAGCATTTCTACGGAGAGACAAAGGAGGGCGGTGGAGTGGGCGGGGCTTCGCTGGTGCTCGCCGTTTGCAGCATCGTTTTAAATTATCGGCTACGGGATCCTAGCATAGGATCGTCCTAAGGATTGAACAACTTCAACTCCAAAGCGAGGGGAGGTCGATGGCAATCGCTACAACCAGAAAACTCGCCGATTGCAGTCATTCTCAGCGAACGAGTTTGAGCGGGAGTACCACGAAGCCTCGCCTCGTCTGCATCGAATGATTCAGCTCCAATAGTCACCATGCCCCGAGGTCGTTTGCATAAGTCATTTTGTCACAACGAGTTGCATCCGCTACAGGATAGGCGTTGCGTCGAGTCTGCAACCTTCCCCTACTCAGTGCAGGTGGCGACAAGAGCCTAGAGCAGGGGTTCTCATTTACGAAGCGAAAGACCTCAGATGCGTTGGGATTGTCGGCATTTTCTGTCGAGGCGTTTTTTCGAGAGAGTGATTAAATGGCCTCTTTTGATGTATTTTATTCCTATTAAATAGGGAAGAACCCACATTTTCCTCGGTTTCCGTTTCCAGAAACCGGATTTGACCTAGGGTTGCAGAAGTGAATCATTCTTCGATATCCCCACAGAACTTGAGGGTCAAATGCGAGTTGCCATTCTTTTTGCTTTTACCTTTTTTGTTTCAGCGCTGACATTTTTCGCTATCGCGAGCAGCACCGAAGAATCGCCAGCGAAGATGTCACCCCTATTCGTAACGCAGTCGTCGGCGGCCGCTGACCAAGAATTGCTCACGGAGTTTATCGCGACGCTTGATCCTGAAGTGATGAAAGCGTGTGCCGCTCGGCATGACAGCGGCGGAGAGGTCGACCTGGATTATCTTTCCACTTGTGGCGATTTTGAATTGTACGCCCGCTACATGGACATTTCGAAATACCAAGCGGTTATAAAATTCGAGCACGTCATGCTGCACTCGTCCTCGCGACTGGAATTTGAAGAGCGACTAGCCCGCTAATGCTGGTCAGTGCCTGAGACACATCTCTCGTAGCGAAAGTCGCGAAGACTTTCGTCCACTCTCGCCCCCGCCCAAAACTCTTGGCGAGTTTCGCTACGAAAAGAACTTCCCAATGTCGTTGATCGCTCTGCGATCACAACGCTCGATCGCTGCCAATTATGTGGGAAGCTTGTCCCACCTGTCGCAAATGCACCCTAATCTTCTTCAGAGACGTGATCGACATTGGTGTCGAATAATCCGAAGCGATGTTCACTTCCATGACGAGGGACGGAGGTAACGTTGGCTTCGGGTTGCTGTTGACCTTGGGGCCAAAACAGCACGTGACCCTCCTTGGGCAAATCGACCTGATAGACGCCCGATTCCAGTACTTCGACCTTCACGCCTGCGGAACCAACCCACTGGGCACCCGCCAATTGCGGTTGCACCTCGACGCTGCCTCCGGCTTCTGCGGAGACATGCAACCACTGGGTTGCGCCCTGTTCGCGCCGAGCACTGACCAGATACGCTCCCTCGCCTCGGAGCCTGTGGAATTGAACGTCGCTCCATTGCTGCGGGACCGCGGGAAAGACACGCAGACGCCCTCCCCAGCTTTGCAGCAGCATCTCCTGGATCGTGGTCGCACCGTGCAGTGGAGTTTCAATCACGGGCAAACCACCCGCTTCGGAGTAAAACGTGTTTGTGTGCAGAAAGGATTTCAGACCACCAAGAAACTCCAGTGCTCGATCTCCGTCACCGAGAACCGCGGCCAAGCACGCGCCGCCGGTTAACGAATAACCTGCCATCGACCCACCAAAGCTATGCCAATGATCTAGGCTGGTTTCAATTAGCTCGCGGTCCGCCGGCGTTTCGGGCGTCAGCGTGCGCAGGGGGTAGATGGCGAGCAAATGGGAAAAGTGACGATGTCGGCCAGTTAACGCGACGTTCCGTCCAATCATTCGTCCCGTGTCATTGACATGGGTCGGCACTAGCTTGGTCTGGATTTCTTGCCACTTAGTGATCAAGGGTTCTTCCGTTTCGGTAACCCCCATCTCTGCGGCCAGCGAAAGCAATCGAGCATTACCCCAGCGAAGCAGGTCCAAGTCATACGTGCAGTCGGCGGCCTTCCGGTATTCGGGACTGTAGGTTTCCGGTAAATGCAAATAGCCATCCGCCTCTTCGGTCAAAAAGTGGCGATAATAGTTCACTGCACGCACGAGCAGCGGATAAAGCACCCGGTCGCGTAGCGAGGTGTCTTGCCAATATCGATATTCCAAATCGACATTGTGTAACGCCCACAGCAAATTGGCACACTCTCTCCCGATATTTGCGTCCATGGGAGGACGTCCGGTGCCGGGTTGGCCCGCATGACCGAGCAAATCCCAACCTGAACTACTGCGCCCCAGTGCGTAGGAGTCAGCCTGATAGGCCTCGGCGACGTTTCGAGCCAAGTTGTCTCGGCACAGATCCAAACGGTGGCTCAATGCCGAACCCATCCCACGTCGGTTGGCTCCTGCGAATCCACTGTGCGCAAGTTGGGCGTTCAAATTCCACCACGTCGCGTTCCAGGCTGTTGGTTGCAGCCAGGGACCTTGGTTGTCCAGGATCCAGCCTTTATCCCGCGTGGCGCTAGCCAGCTTGTACTGCTGGATCCAGTAGAACGCGTCCCAAAAACGATCGCCGGTCGACACAAAGCTTTGGCGGTAATAGCGGTGCCACCAATCACGATGTCGCGTGATCCAATCGGTCGGGTCCGCAGCGGCAGCCGTCCGCACCGCCGACACCGCTTGCGACGAAGCATCACGCTCGGGGTAGCTGTGCTTGACGCTTAACCAAAGAGTTTGTTGATGCCCCGATTCGACGGTCAACCAAGCCACTGCGGTCTGGCCACCCGCGTGCAGGTTGTGCACCGCCACCTGCACTCCGTCGGCAAACTTGGTGACGACCGGTGGTGGGTTCGCGGGATTGCGTGGCGTTTTGGCACGAATCGCGCGAGGATTAGTGGCTTGCTCCGGTACATAGGAAAATCTCGCCCCATCCAGTTCGCCCTCGCTGCTAAGCTCAAATCGCATGACCGGCTCGGTGGCGTGAACCATGGTCGTCCAGCGAGCGGCGCCGGCCTCAGAGCGGATTGTGCCGCTCGCTTCCGCATCCCATAGCGAAAGTTTGGATTTGCTTTGGCCCAAAGCTTTGGGAAAGATCACTCGTAGATGACCAATAAAGTGCCTGCCGCGATTGAGCACCGGGGCGTTCTTTTCGGCTAAGTCGTCCTGGTCCAGGGGCCGATGATCATGAGCAGCCGAGTCGCCCACGTCCCAGCGAAGCGTTTTCGCGTCGATCTGGTACATCATCGTGCCCTGTTCGCCGTTGCCAAGAAACGGTGCCTCTTTCCATGTTTGTGGCAATCGGTTCCAAGTAAGGTCATGATCGGCCAGCATCTCCGACCAATTGACTGCATCGGTTATGGTGTCGGCCCCGATGACTTCACCGTCGTTGCTTGCGGTTAACCAAAAGAGAGCCGCGGTGGCGACAACCCAACGTGGACAGCTTGACGTCAGCAACATGGGGCAGAGCACTTTCAAAAGTAAGCTTCGGTGACACGCAAGCATCGGCTCGTTCGATTCAATTCATTCTGCCGATTCAATTCATTCCGCGGTCGGTGACCGCGGGATTTCGTTCAGCGTGTAGTAGGCATTTGAATGGACTAGAGGAGCGTTCTCGGCCGACCGCAATGGATGAAAATCAAAATCGTGCACATGCCCTTGAACAAGGCCATCTATCTGTAAATGCACCTGCAATCCATCCGCTGAAACGGTTGCATTGGATACTCGTGGAGTGGTTTGGTCGACTTCCGGACTTCCGTAGGCTTGCCGATAGAGATGCGTGTAAGTCGAGAGTGCATACGACTCTGGTTTGGCAGCGATTTCGCGATCCACCGGTTTGGTAAACGTGACCAAGAAACCGTCCGGGCGGGCGTTGATCTCCTTTACCTCAAAGGGCACGAGGCCGGTCCAATCAAGTCGCTGCAGGGCAAAAGGTCGCGGCCCACGGACGGGCCAGCCGCGATTGGTGCCTCCTACGATCAGGTCGCCACGCGGCGTGAACTGGCAGGCGAGCAGTCCGGTGGCAAGGCCTTCTCGGAAGGGGTAGCACGCTCCTTGCCACACCCCGTTCACCTTTTCGGTCGTCGCGCGCATCATCACGCTCAGACTAAAATCGCCAATGAAGATCTGATTTTCAAACGGTCCAAACTTGCCTCCGGTGTGATCGACCATGAAGCCCGAAATCGATCGCCCCATTTTTCGGTACGGAAATACCACCGCGTAAGGAACAAGCTCTTTCACCCGTTTGCTTTCGGTCAGCAAACGTGATGGCGAATTAGGGACGACGGGAGCCGGTCCAAGTTCTTTCGCCAACGGATACCAGTTGAAACTGGCGGGATGTCCCATGAATCCGCCAGGCTCCAGCACCTTCAACGAACATGATCCGTTCCACGGGCCCTGGCTCTCGGCATAAAACATAACGCCGTGTTCATTTGGACCGATACCACAAGGACTGCGAATGCCGCTGCAAACGGGAATGGTCTGTCCGTTGGGCGTTATCTTCACACACCATCCACGAAACGGCACCTTCGACTTGTAGGACTCCGACAAACACAACGCCACCCAGATATTTCCGTCGGGGTCGAGCTTTGAACCGAAGGCAAATTCGTGGTAATTACGAAAGCCCCATGCATCGCTGAGTGTTTCGAATTGATCGGCACGGCCATCTTGGTTGCTGTCCGTGACCCGAGTCACCTCGGTTTGTTGCGTGACAAAAAAGGAACCGTCTTGGTAAGACAATCCCATGATTTCGTCCAGCCCCGCTGCGTAACGATGGAACTTGGTACTCGGATATTGGCCCATCGCGCCAGTGACGAGATAGATGTCGCCACGACGAGTGCCGATTGCCAAACGATTGTCTGGCAGAACCTCGAAACTGCTCGCTTCCATTGCCATCTCGTCGGGAAATGGAACATCAACGATGCGGTAATATTTCGCTTCCTGTTCCGCGGTTCCCCAATACTCCCCCAGAGGCTCGGCACGTAGCGTCCCCACCGAGAATAGCATTAGCATGAAAACAATCGGGATTCTCATTTCAATTCCTTACCATCTGTATTCCAGGATCAATTGCGTCACGCCCTCGTCCACCGTCAATGGAATACGAAGTTGCTGGGCATTCGGTTGATCCACAATCGTGCCTGCGTGTTTTTCGTCAACGCGTATCCGTAGTTCACCGTCGACGAGAAAGCTGCCGTCATCGGATTGCTTAATCGACTTTCCCGTCGCGGCGCGAAACATGACATTGCTTTCACCGGAGCTCGACTTCATCGTCAATGTGCGGCGGATGTAGGGGGCGTTTGTCGACGAGTCAATCGCGTCGACGTAGTAATCATTGATGATCACATTGCCAAATTCGTATTTGAATCGCGGACGCATTTTTTCATCGAGCGAGTAGCCTTTGAATCGGTGATGCGGAGGCCGACCGTCGTCCACGATCCAAGGCGATTCCGTGTCGTCGAGCTCGGGACCGTGAGCGAAGCGGACCAGACTGTCACCCAGCGGCCGCACCGTGCCATGCCCCTGGCCTCGCCAGACTCCACCAGGGTCCGCAAATTTCCCTTTCCAGATCATTGCCAAACGCATCTGCTCAGAATCGAACACTAAATTGACCTGATTCGGATAACCGACGCCAATGCCCCGTTTGCCGACGTCCGGATAGCTACGGCGGAGCATGACGGCTTCGTCGCTGGCAAGCAACTCGAGCGGTTCAACGATTAGCCCTCGGGGTGTGCGTGCTTGACGCCCATCGAGCAGGTATTGCCACAAAGCTTCTATCTGGAATTCTGCGTCGCCCGCGATGTCCGGCCGGATCGCTTTGCCGTTTGGCCAAAACGATGGCATGACGGTGTTAGGGCTAAATCGTGGAGGATCCAGCATGTACTGGTAAAACCAATCTTTCTTTAGCCGCTGCGACATTTCTGTCAAATCGACGGCGGGCATCGTGTCAGATTGTTCGTACCTGAATGTGTGGCAAGCGACGCAATTGAGCCCTTGGTTTCCGGCGATCTTCAGCCCCAACTCTTGCATCTCTTTGAGGTCATCAACAGCTGCAAATTCCGTATCAGAGAGACGGTCATTGGATTGGAACAACTCGATCAGACGATTTACATTCTGCTCGCCATACTGAGGCATCCGAGTCTTCATGTACGGTCGAATGGAGCGATGATTGACCAGAACGTCACGCATCCACTTTTCATTCAACTTGGCACCGACGCCGGTAAGCGTTGGCGGAATCCTGCCTTGTTCACCAAGATTCAGATTCGTGGTTTGAAAATGATGACTCCGAGCCGCAGTGACTCCGCCGACATTGTCTCGGCGATGACACGCGACACAGTTGAACGTCGCAAGCGTGATGTCAATTTCTTGCTCTGCCGTTAGCTCCGCTGGCAAACTTCGTAGCGCCGCTTGAATATGCTGCTGATCAAGCTCATCAAGGCGGTATTCTGGCCACTCGCCTGGTTCGCCAGACAAACACCCTCGTTTCGGGTCGAGGTCTGCGAGGCCACCTGGACTGGTCAAGCGAGGTGCGGTGTCAGCGATGCCTATGTGGCAATTAACACAGCGAAGCTCCGTGAAAAGTTGCTTGCCTTTTCGAGCAAGTGTGGCGTCGATTTCCCATGACGATGTTGAGCTGTTCTCGCCACTGTTGCTCGATTGCAGCAGGTAGCGAGACAGATCGAGAGCTTCGGGATGAGTCAGCTGCATGTTAGGCATGCGGCCCGAAGGTCGAGCCGCATGTGGGTTTTCTAGAAACGCTGCGAGCGCCGTCGTGTCGTACTTGTTGGTGAGGTCGCCAAGAGGAATCGAGTCGTCCAACCGTTGCTCGATCGCCATATCGTTGCGTGGCGAGTGACAAGCAACGCAGCCCACTGAATGGAACAACTCTTCGCCCCGCGGAATCCCCTCGTCATCATGCTCGAGATCCGCATGGCTTTGGAACTGGTTGCTCGCAATGGATGTCAGAAAGTGAACAATGGCGGTTGCCGAATCCTTTCGCAACTGGTCGTCCAGATGCCCCAGCATGTGAGGCATGCTTGTTCCAGGCTTAGTCTGCTGAGGGTTGGCGATGAATTCTGCGAGCTGATTCGGGTTCAACCATTTGGCCGACCATTTCAAATCAGGGGCGTGTTGTAGCGGCGGCAGTGACTCGGCAGTCTTCCAATCGTGACAGGAGCCACAATTCAATTTTTTGATCAGCACGATCCCTTTGACCTCGTCGCTGAGCTCACGACGAACCATCGATTCCTCGTTTGAACCAGCGTCCGTGGGTCCACGTTGTTTCAGGTCAAGGCTATAGCGAAGGAGGTCAAGGAACTGTTGTCGATCCTTCAGTTCGTTCGCCAATCCATCGGGCATGTTCGACTTGGTGCTAGGCTTGATCGCATCAATGTCGTCTTGCTCAATCGTAATTAACTGATCGATGTTTTGACTGCTTCGCAAAACAACTTTCTGATCGTCCTGGCTGACGACACTTCCATTGATCACATGGCCGTCGGCGGTTAAGACCGAAACGGTCTCGAAGCCTTTGCGGATCGTCTTTGATGGCTGCAAAATCGATTCCACAATCGACGCATCGGTAACCTCTTGACCCAAGCGACTAAGGTCGGGCGCAATACGATCGTTCTCGCTGATCGGACGATGGCACTTCGCACAATTAATATTGCCCTGGTGAAACAGAATCGCGCCGCGAACGATGTCACCGTCTTGGCGAGCCTGCTGAACGAGCTTGGCCGGGTCTTCCTGGACGAGACGCTCAGTTAATGTCTGCCCCAAAACGGGGGAGGCGTCGTGAACCAAGGCAAAGATAGTTAACGTGATAAGGCAAACAGTCTTCACGACGGCGAGACCTCCGACGGTGGTGCGTCTTATTGGACACGGACTTGCCGCGAGCAAATGCAATTGGCAAATAAACATATAATTTTCGTCTAGCCGCAATCTCAGGAATACTTGAAAGGCCATCCACAGCCTAAGCTGTCTGCCTCGCATTTTCTTGTTTAAAATCCTCAGGAAACAATCAATCCGCGCATACAGCGAGTTCAAAGCTCACGATCTCGCCTACGGTTCCGGAATGATCGCTTGGGCAGTGCGATCGCCCACAACAAAATAACCAAGCGGATGATCGTTTTTGTCAGTGATCAACCAAACGGTTCCGGGGCGAGTAAGTTGGGGCTTGGCCCAACCCGCTTCTAGAACGCCAAAGGACTGAAGAGGGGCGTCGCGATCACTCCGGAAAACTTTAACTGGCTGGCCGCTTTGGTTGCTGAAAGTCACATTGAATTGATTCCCCTCAGGATTCGATGCTGGGACCGAATCCGATCCCGATGGGTGCCATTTTAATTTTACTAATGAAGATGGAGCCGGAGGGACAAATTCGGCGGGCTCTTTGGGGCCATGATCTTTCATTCGTGAAATTGTTGCGGCGAATTGTGGATCTCCGGCCAAATTGTTCCACTCGTACGGATCGGTGTCGATGTCGTACAGTTCCTCGTCACCGTTGGCGTAGTGAATGTATCGCCAACGCGAACCGCTGACGCTGTAGTTCTCGGGAGACATCAGTTGTGTCACTGCCATGTGAGGCCAATCGGATTGCGCATCTTTCAACAACGGAACCAAGCTGGGCTCGTGCAGCGATGCTTTCGGTGGCAGACCCGCCAGCTCAATCAAGGTCGGATAGAGACTCACCAAACTAACAGGTGACTCGCACACACCGCCTGGTTGCGTTCCCTCTTCCAGGCCGCTGGATCCTGGGGGCACACGAACGATCAACGGCACGCGAGTGCAGACTCGCCAACCAGTGTATTTTTGCCAGTGTTCCTTCTCACCAAGGTGCCAACCGTGGTCGCTCCATAACACAACGATTGTATTGTCGTTGTTAGGCCCATCTTCAAGAGCCGTCATCACGCGCCCCACCATCGCGTCGGCAAAGGCGATGGAAGCAAGATAGCCTTGGATCGCCTTCTTCCATTGACCCTCGTTTTGGATGTGGGCGAAATAGCGATTGCGTGCGAGCTTTGTTGCCGCAGGCGGCAGATCGTCGAGGTCGTCGGGGGTATATCCTGGCGGAAGCTGGATCTGATCGAGAGGGAATTGATCGAAGTATTTTTGAGGGACAAACCAGGGCTCGTGTGGACGATAAATACCGCACGCTAGAAAAAAAGGTTTGTCATGCTTTCGACTTAGTTGTTCCCCAATCCATTTCGAAACCAGCCGATCACCCCCGAACTCTTCGTCGGTAACATCGAGTCCTCCCCAATCGGTTTCGATGTATTGCCAAGGGCCACCGCGTGGCAAGTTGACCGGGCGTTTGTCGGGGTACAGCGTTCTTGGAAACGGATCCTCCGTCTCTTTGGGCGGGTTGTATTCGTCCCAGGATTGAGCGTCGATGATGTAATGGAGAATTTTGCCGCTGCCAGCCGACCAATAACCATGTCTTGAAAAATACTTGGGAATCAGTTCCGCGTCGGGCATGACGCTACGCATCTTTTGAAGGTTGTCGTACATGCCCGACACGTAGGCCGGCTGTCCCGACATGATCGCCGATCGAGATCCGTTGCACGCGGGCGAGCCGCAATGTGCGTTGGTGAACAGCATTCCCGATTGCGCGATCCGATCGATGTTTGGCGTGCGGGCTTGAGGGTGTCCCTGCAAACACCCAACCCAATCGTTTAAATCGTCGACCGAAATGAACAACACATTCGGCTGCTCCGCGATCGCAGGGGATGAAAGCGATGTCAAAAACAGAATGATCATCAGCGACAACGAATTCCATCGCAGACGACGCCGCAGTGTGACAGTCGGTTGCATACTCAATCTCCAAGCATTAATGGAATCGATCCCGTAATCATATTTTCAGCAATGCGGCTTCGCTGACGACCGTCGTCATTAGTAGTTCGGAGCCTCGAACTCGCGGCGAAGACGTTCGTACTCTTCTGTCAATTTGGTTCTCGTCGCGGAGTATTCTGGATTGTTATAAACGTTCACCATCTCGCTCGGGTCTTTCACCAGATCGAACATTTGCCATTCGTCAGTGGCAGGAAGATAAAACAGCTTGTGACTCTTCGTGCGAACTCCAAAGTGTTGCGGGACCGCGTGTTCCCCAAGTTCATAGTAGGCATAGTACAGCGAATCACGCACCTTCTTGGAGCTGTCAAGCAACACAGGCATCAGCGATTTCCCCTGGACTTCGGCTGGAATCGGCAGCCCCGCACACTCCATGAATGTCGGTGCGTAGTCGATATTTTGAATCATCGCTTCGGGTCGCGATCCGGGCTGGACCTTGCCGGGCCAGCGGATGACGAACGGCATTTTGAATGATTCTTCAAACATCCAACGCTTGTCGAACCAACCATGTTCGCCTAGGTAAAAACCTTGATCGGACGAGTAGATCACAATGGTGTTTTCTGCGAGATCATTGTCATCAAGGTACTTCAGTAATCGCCCCACGCTGTCGTCAACCGCCTTGACCGTTTCGAGATAGTTTTGTGCATAGCGTTGATACTTCCACTGCACTAACTGGCGATCATTGATTTTGCCAGCACGGTAGTCACGAACAAATGCGGCATTTTTCGGAGCAAAATGAGCGTCCCATTTTGATCGCTGCGAGTCTGTCATTCGATTGTATTCGGGGGTTCCATAATTTCGAAACGATGGCAATTTGAGATCGCCTCGCTCATCTTCGCGAAGTTTCAAATCGTAAGCCCATGTCATGTGGCGATCGATTTCCATTTCATTCTTCGCCAACGTGTCGGAACGATTGGCGTAGTTGTCAAACAGCGTCGCGGGTTCAGGAATCTCAACTTCGTCTAGCGATCCCAGATGACGCAGCGCCGGTGCAAACGTCCGATGCGGAGCCTTGTGCTGGCACATCAGCAGGAAAGGCTTGTCCTTGTCTCGTTGCTCTAACCAGCCAATAGATTTGTCGGTGGTCAGATCCGTTACGTAGCCTTCGAATTTTTTCTGCGAACCATCCATTTGCAGAAAAATGGGATTGTAGTAGTGCCCCTGGCCCGGCAGTATCTCCCAGTAATCGAACCCGACGGGGTCGGTGTGCAAGTGCCACTTGCCGATCACCGCTGTTTGATAACCGGCCGCCTGGATCGATTTCACAAACGTCCACTGGCTCGAATCAAAACCTTTGCCGTCGTTTCGCATAAAGCCATTTTTATGGCTGTGCTTTCCCGTCAAGATACAGGCACGTGATGGGCCACAGATCGAGTTCGCACAAAATGAATTTTGAAACAAAGCTCCTTCTTTTGCGATTCGATCGATGTTGGGCGTGGGAGCCACTTCGGCCAAAGGACCGCCATACGATGAAATTGCGTTTACAGCATGATCGTCTGAAAAAATGAACACGACGTTGGGGCGAGCCGAATCCGCAGCGGATAACTCGACCATCAAAGGACACAGCACAAGCCAGACGATACTGGCGTGAATCACATTCATAGAGAACTTCATCTTTTTGCTTCCGACACAAACGACATTAGGTGGGTGAGAATCTTGCACATCCCTCTCGGTGCAGGCACTGCAGTCTAACCGATGTTAATAGTCGTGTAGGCCAATGCAATCCAAAGTTTCATTTCAAGATCATGCGACCGAGTCGATGTCGCAATTTGTTATCTCGATGTCGCATTCTCTCAATTCGAGCCACAGTTTTTGTGCAAACAAAAAATCGGCTGGGGGGATACGGATGGTGCGTTGCGTTGTAATGGTGATGTGATCCGCCACAGCTGCCGTTAGGGGATTGCATTCCCGGCAATGACCCGGACCGCACTAATGGCCTAATAAAATGGGCGTCCCCTTTGTGGGTTTTCCACGCCGACGTCATCGAATGTTGAATCAGCGGCAGCGAGTTTTTATTGTGCGCAAATACTTAGTTCAGCAATCCAATTATCCAATCAAACGACGCACTTAAAACCTACTATCTGTAACGGGACAAGCGTTGTGACAACGCGGCGTCGGCGGAGCGTTTTGAACCGTCCCCTTAGCGCAACTCCAAGGCTCCTCAGCTGAACCTTGCGAGTTGGGTTTGGTCATTTTCTTCTGTTCAACTAAGGGTGGACAATGAGACGATTTAAAGTTGCACAAGGATTCACACTGGTAGAGTTACTAGTCGTGATCGCGATTATCGGAGTGCTTGTCGGACTTCTGTTGCCGGCGGTACAAGCAGCTCGTGAAGCTGCACGGCGGATGAGTTGTAGCAATAATTTCAAGCAGATTGGCTTGGCGATTCACAATTACGAATCGACCTTTCAGCAATTGCCTATCCAAGGCGGCGGGACCTCCACCCTGATTTCGGGACGAGAAAAAGTCCCTGGAAGTAACAGTCTTGAATTGTCCGCATTGGTCGGGCTTACGCCGTTCATCGAACAGCAGGCACTTTGGGAGCAAATCTCCAATCCATACCGGGTCCCAGCGGGGCAACCCGGGGCGGGGAACCTCTACGCCCCCATGGGCCCTTATCCAGGCCGCGTGTTCAGTCGTCTCGTCGCGTCGGATGCTGGGCCCTACGATCCCTACGAATCGGATATTCCAACTTTCCGATGCCCTAGCGACCCTGGTGTCGGACTTCCCGCGATGGGGCGAACCAATTATGGCGTAAGCATGGGAGACTCTAGCGACGCCACCAACCTTGGTCAGGTGTATAACACAAATGGGACGGCGAAATCGACGACAATCTTCCAGGTAGCCAACGCCAGCAACCGAGGCTTTTTCAAGAGTCAGTTGAAGAGCGCATTTCGTGATGTTTTGGATGGATTGTCCAACACGATTGCGATGGGTGAAATGGTCACCGACATTGGTGATGATGACAAACGGACGAGACCTGTGAATGGTAACTCGGGATCGACAGGACCGTTGAAGTCGAGGGGCGGTGCGGTGGCGTGCCAGTCCTTTGTCGATTCGGATCGACCTTTGTTCTGGAATTCGGGTGCTCCCTTCACTTCGAGTGCCGTGGATAATCGCCGCGGTTATCGATGGGCTTGGGGCTTGCATCTTCACTCGGGGGTCTACACGGTTCTGCCTCCTAACAGAGAGTTGTGTTTTAGCGGCAACTACCACCAATCCGAGGCGGTGTGCCCTCCCAGTAGCCGACACCAAGGCGGGGCTCATGTCTTAATGGGCGATGGTGCCGTCAAACTTATCACGGACTCCATTGACGCGGGAAATCTAAGTAGCCGAGCCATGGTTTCAATCGACAGCCAGAACGATGACCCGTTGTCGACTGCCGGTTCAGCGAGCCCTTTCGGACTATGGGGATCCCTTGGCACTCGTGCCTCCAGGGAAGTGCTTAGCGATGAGATTTGATTGCTAGGTGTCATGCTGTAGACAGCGTGCCCGGACTCCGGGCACGCTTGTTTGCTGGTTACTGCTTCTTTTGTTTTCTCGTGCTTGAAAGCAGCGAAATCAATTTCGTTGCTCTTGAAATGAGTTGTCTTATTGTTTCCTCAGGAATCTGAGTTTGTTATGAACGTTCGCGTGTATTCGTTTGTTGTTTTGCTGTTGGCTGTATGCTCCGTGGGTTGCGCGGAGAAGAACGTAGAAAAAAGCTATGACGCTTCCGATGTTGAGCAGCTGCTCAAGGATCATCCGGAACTGAGTGAACCACCACCGCCGGAATTTGATGAATGAGCTGCGATTGATGTGAATCGAGACCGAGAAACGGGGAGGATTTGAGTCTTCCTGCCTGTATCGCTCTCTTGCATTACGAAAGCCCATCTCTGTCGGCAAGACCGAAAGAGGTGGGCTTTTTTTCGGCCCATTCGGGAAGAATAGGTGGCAGGCACTCAAAATTTCATTCGCAGGTAAACAGGATTGCAGTAGTGCCATTGCCCCTGCAGTAAGCAGCTAGGCAGGAATCTTTGGGTGAAATCCCGTTAGCTGTTTCGGATGATTTAGCGTAGTGGAAGTCGTCAAGACCTTCGTCCCATGTTGTATACCCCCGAAACTCTTGACGAGTTCCGCTACGAGATGCTTCACAACGTTGCGTTTGGGCAATAGCCCCGGTTGAATGCCGGAACCGCGGCTAGCGGGCTGCTGATTTATTTAAAATGCACTCGCAGAAGTGAGCCGTGGGCCGTAAGGCACCGGGTAATGCGTGGAACCCGGCCGCTCACGCGTCACGGCTCACAAAGTCAACAGCCCGCTAGTGCCAAAACGGCCAATTTACTGAAAGACTCCTGTCTAACTGCTTAGCTCTCAATAACCCAACCCGACGTGATCAGTGTGCAAGCGTCTTTTGCCAATCGCTGCCGTCGAGTATCCGGAAGCTTGCCGCATAGTTGTCACAACTGCCCCGCCCGCACAGAGAGGCAAACAATTTTAAAAATTGCTTTGCATTGTGGATCGCTAGCCACAGCCCTGCTGAAAACGGAGCCTGTGCCAGCGGTCGCTACCGGTGCGTTGCGTTGTAATGGTGATGTATTCCGCCACAGCTGCCGTTAGGGGACTGCATTCCCGACAATGCCCGGAACCGCACTGATGAACCAATATAATGGGCGTCCCCTTTTGTGGATTTCCCACGCCGACGTCATCGAATGTTGAGTAAGCATCAGCGTGCTTTTGTTGTGCGCAAATACTTGATTCTGCAACCCAATTATCCAATCAAACGACGCACATAAAACCTACTATCTGTAACGGGACAAGCGTTGTGACAACGCGGCGTCGGCGGAGCGTTTTAAACCGTCCCCTTAGCGCAACTCCAAGGTTCTTCAGCTGAACCTTGCGAGTTGGGTTGGTCATTTTTTTCTGTTCAACTAAGGGTGGACAATGAGACGATTTAAAGTAGCACAAGGATTCACACTAGTAGAGTTACTAGTCGTGATCGCGATTATCGGAGTGCTTGTCGGACTTCTGTTGCCGGCGGTACAAGCAGCACGTGAAGCTGCACGACGAATGAGTTGTAGCAATAACTTCAAGCAGATTGGCTTGGGCATTCACAATTATCATTCGACTTTCAATCAACTGCCTGTCCAGGGTGGGGGTGCAAACGGAAACGGATTTGGAGACGGGGGAGGTAACATCACCTCAGGTGGAGGCCGTAGTTCACGACGGCTTAGCTTTCTCGTTGGCCTGACCCCGTTTATCGAACAACAAGCGTTGTGGGAACAAATCGCGAACCCTAGCAGCGAGAATACCGTGGGTTCCGCCATGACAGGATCGTGGAGCCCCATGGGCCCCAACCCTTGGACCCAAGACGGTTACGTGCCATGGGCCAGCGAGATTCCATCGTTCCGTTGCCCAAGTGACCCAGGCACGGGACTGCCAGCTCAAGGCCGCACCAATTACGCATGTTGTCTCGGTGATGGAATCTATGTCTATCATTACACAGACCCTCATCCTTGGGGTGATCACCGAGGCTATCCCGGTGGCGTTTCTGAAGCCACCGCCGGCCAGCGAGCACGGGGTAGTCATCGCGGAATGTTTCGTCCGCGAGTATCGATGAAGTTTCGTGATACGCTCGATGGATTGTCTAATACGATCATGGGTGGTGAAATTGCAACCGACCTTGGCGATCGTGATGTGCGCACCGATCTTGGCATCGTTTCTGCCTCGTCAACCCAGGCACCTTCGGCCGGCCAGGCCTTTCTCGAGCCTGGTCTATGCGACGACCTGGTCGATCCCGCCCGTCCAAAATTCTGGCCGGCTTCTGGCGTGTCCCTTATGCCGTCGTCTGACAAACGTGGGTATCGCTGGGCCGATTGGGGGCCCGTGTTCTCGGGCTTCTACACTTTGCACGCACCCAATAGTGCTGCCTGTACGACTTCGAGTAACTCCGCGACCTACGGTGGCCCCATGTCCACAAGTAGCCGCCACCAAGGTGGTACCCATGTGTTGATGGGAGACGGCGCCATCAAATTTGTCACCGATTCGATCGAAGCAGGTAATGCGGAAGCCGCAACGCCGTATTGGTACAGCAATTCAGACAATAACCTTGTCGGCGGCGCGAGCCCTTACGGACTCTGGGGCGCCTTGGGCACCCGAGCGTCACGTGAAATCATTTCAGACCCGCTTTAGTCCCCCTCCCTCGTCAATGGACCAATTCTCTGTCTCGCGAGAGCCCCATTTTGCCTTGCTAAAACGTAGGAAAGGCCTCGATGCGAGACAGTGACTAACATCTAAAAATCATGAGAATACAAATGAAAGAAATGAAACCAGTCTTGTTATTAGCGATCTGCTGCATCTCGATGGCCATCACCGGTTGCGATACGGGCGGCCCGCCGAAAATGATCGTGCCAGAAAGATCAGCCGAAGAAATTCAGGCGGCTGTGGATGCAAAGGAACAAGCGGGGCAAGGACAACCCGACTGATCAATCGGGGGACTCGACGCATCGACAGCCCAGCGTCCTGAGTATTGAACACCAAGTAAATGACGATCGAGAGTAGCCGCCAGGCTGCTCTCGATTTTTTTGCCCTGACCGCTGCGGCCAGGGCAAAAGCCAATGCCGCCGTAGCCACGCTCGCCAGAACCTGGGGCGTTGCGGCCAATCTCCGCCGCCTAGCGACGCAGCTACAGTTTTGAGTTGTTGTTGCTGCTGTTGTGAGCTCAACGCAGCAACCCGAAGGACCGAGGACTCAATGTGGGATAGGCTTCCAGTCTGTCATCACGCGCACCCTATCCAGTTTTCAATTTACAATTGTCAATTTAACTTTTCCATTTCCCGCTCACGCCACGCTCGAGGCTCAATTGACTGTCGCGGTTCGCATTTCCTCAGATTCATGAGTCCCGGATCCATGAGTCGACAGCGTTAGCTGCGCGCCTTGCCTTGCGATCATTTCACAGGACGGCAATCCGACTCTCACGCGATTGCCTCCACTCCAAACGCACTCCAGACCAAAACATTGCAGCTCAATTCGGCAGCGCCGGCAAGCGATTGCACCGACCTTTTGACCAAGCAATCGAACCATTCCCCTCGTCCCTCTACGTGATGAGCAGCAGGGCGAGAACAAGCTTGACAGTGGTCCTACAGCGGGTGAGAATAGAATTCGCGGCCACCTGCTCCAAAGAGGGGCACACCGTGAGAACGAGTCCGAGTAACGGGCGAGAACACCCCAAAACGACTTATTCTCACCCTGGCCCACCGTAGAAACACACGTTCGCGAAGAGACTGTTGTGATCGACGTTCCGCCAATTGAACCGATCTCGGATGGACTGTTCCGTGTACCTATTTACTCCGGCGCTACACGCAAGATTTGGTTGACGGTTTTGCTGCCGACATCACTCCTTGCTTGGTGCATGCCGCTAGCGGTAGGAGTGTCCATACTCGCTGCTCGCAACCCCAATGCGCAAGACTATTGGGGCCTCCTTCTCTTTGTCACCGTTGTTGCGTGCTGGAACGCCGCTTTTGCTTGCTTCTTCTGCTTAAAGTCTCACGCAGAAATTGATTCGGAATCACGCTCGCTTCGCATAATCACTTGCCTTTGTGGAAGACACCTCCGAACACGGTGTTTTCACATGCATGACGGAGACGAACTTGGAATCAGATCGCTCGGCATGCGATCCAGTTTTCAGCATACGATCTATTGTTTCCACGGTCGCCGTCGTTGGCGGTTCCTCTGCTTCGATACGGACAGCGCTACACCAGATCAACAACTGCTCAATTTTGCCGCGACGATTGCTCGCCACACGAACGCGAAGTTTCTCGGCTATAATGCCCCCGAACGATTGCTCGTCGCCTGACCCAGTGAAGGCGGGTGACAATGCCGTGCACCGATGGACGGCTTGCACGGTTTTTGAAGTGGACAATCAATCGTCCGTCCTCGGTGACGGCTAACGTGACCCGATTTAAACCTACGTGAACTGAAACGTGAAACAAGATACAGCTGCAAACCTTGCTCGGATCAGCTTCGTCAGCGTATTCGCTGCATTTCTCTGTGGCTGTTGTCTTAACATTGGGATAGTTAATCCTCCAAATCCAGCACCGGGCACCCAGGAAGTGGACGCGACAACGAAGCTACTGATCGGGTTGATTCCTGTCGCGATTGCCACAGTTGGTTCTGTCTGTGGAATTACTGCGGTAGCTTCGGCCATTCGCAATCGCCACGCAGGGGTACTACCAATGGGGATTGCCGGCATCCTGTTCAATGCTGGCTTTTTCGCATTTGTTGCCTACACGATCATCCTGATTCGCAATTTGGCGGCGGAAGGAAAGTTACCGGTCCAGTAGCGTCACTCCATGCACACTTACAGCTGGTGCGCGGGCTTGGCAGTCAGGCTGCGAGGCAGCCGGATAACCATCGCATCCACACGGGGCCGAGCTTGCCAGCGTTTTGGCAATCGATACTTCACTCTCCCGGTCCAGTAACGCGTCGCGTTCGTCGATGAAGTAAAAATTTCTATAAGCCATGGACTTCTGAGTGGACGACAATCCTTACCAAGCGACTATTCACACAATTGAAGATGCGTCGAGCGTCTCTCATTGGTTTCACATAGCCTGTTTCGGTCTAGCGTTGTTGACTGCTGGCAGCTGTCTCATTACCGCGATCCTGGTAGTCGCCACACCGTACGTTGTATATCGACGTGCTTACGCCCTTACGCTTTCAGTCATTTTTCCGACAGGTATAGCAACCATTTTGTATGCGTGTATCTCTATCGGATTCGCAATTGCCACGAAGAGATGGATGAATTTGCAACCCAAACAGGCCACGTACTGGTCAGTTGCGAGCTTTCTTGGGCTAGTGCTGACCGCACCGGTCGCAAATATTATTGACTACTTCGTTCGGCATCTAGGCGCATCAACCGTATCGCTTTTCTTAATTCTCTGTTGTGTGCTTATGATCATTCGAATCACAATGTGGCGGATTACTGGGCTGACTAAAAACGATCCCGGCAATCAAAAACGCACCCTCGAAAGTGCAAAGCCAAGCTTGCAAAGTGAAAATGACTCTGACCATCCAACTGCGTATTGTTCGTCTTGCGGGAGAGACGTATCAATTGATGATGACTATCGATGTCTAGAATGCCGATGGCCGGTTTAAAACTTCTCGATTTCACTGTGGTGCAACTGAACGAAACGACGAACGGTGAAAATTGAGGTCGGTGACTGGAATCAACATCCAGACGGAATCGAACTTGCATGAGAAGGTAAATATGTATTCGATCAACCTGTGCATATGTCTGAACTTGCTCGCGTAACGAGTGACGTGTACGATTCAAACCTGCGGTTGGACTGGCCGAATCATTTGCCCAACAAAACAATTGACGGTATTGAATGTGCGTTTTCTTTAACGACACGATTCTTTTAGGCCAATCGGGAAATACCAACGCGGATGCACGCCAGTTCCGGTGGCTAGTCTATTTTGCTAATACGTCGCCGGAACGATGTGATCCTCAACGTTACTCGAACGAACTGCTTGAGTTTCGAATCAGAGGATCAAACATTGCGACGTCAAGCGGTCGGCAAGTCAAATGGAACCGCAGATTCACGCAGATGAACACGGATGCTTCGTACGGTAATCTGTGTCCATCCGCGTTCATCTGTGGTTGCCTAAGCGACCGTTATCGGAAGTAACATGAGCACGTGGTGCGACTACCGTCATCGCCAAAATGTCTTCTGAACACTGCTACTGACCTACCTTCCAGGCATCGCTTTAACGGCATTTGTGCTGCGAAGATGGACTGGGCAGCGCGGTCGGATTGAACAGGACGTCGCAGAGCAAACGGAGTCGATGGTCTATCCTCCTCTGCTCTCTCCGTTTCCTCCTGTTCGTTGATTTTTTTCTTGCGGCGAATAGCCCATGCTCCAGCGTTTGGGGACAAATATTGCGCTGCCGATCGAACTTTGGTATCCTTTTGGTGAGCACTTGCTCTGAGGGTCGGGTCAACACCCGCACCAAAACAGCCAGAACCAAGTAGTGCACCCGAGTCCTCGAAAATACTTTGCCTGATGGTGGCTCGTTCGCTCGGACCGA
Source organism: Novipirellula methanifontis (assembly GCF_052161655.1). Taxonomy (GTDB): domain Bacteria; phylum Planctomycetota; class Planctomycetia; order Pirellulales; family Pirellulaceae; genus Novipirellula. The sequence continues at coordinate 1,545,383 of NZ_CP197418.1, read as the reverse complement.
GTGACCACCACCGTTCGTCGGACGTCATCGACCTGAATGCAAGAAACCTCGCGCGGTGTCAATCAATCTTCGGGATCAAGTTGTTAGTTGCCCCAATAAATACCCTGAGCCGCAATGTACTACGAGTGCCGCAAATGCAAAATCGAGGAGTTTCGTGGCGTACTGCCCGGTACCACTTGCGGTATTTTGCTCGCGATTTGGGGCGGTATCTGCGCCAGCATCTTAGGAACTGTTGTGCGATTCGTATTTCCGGACGGGTTGGGTTGGTGGTGGTTGCTTGCTGGGCCCGTCATCTTCGCGGTTTCAATGATACCGGGTGCCATCGCCATACACTTGATTGCCATCACGATCGAGTGGATACTCATCAGTGTATTCCCGTGCCGCAATTGTCGGTCGCATCAATTCTCGTTTGGACGTACTCACGGATTTGGACTTTAATATAAAGCGGCGCACTTTCGATTGCACCGTCGCGGCGGTGGTCGCCGTTTTGGCATTGGTTGAGTCTTTCGCCGCCGCCCGCTCAGCCGTAACGCTCACCGACTGAAAGTTCATGCCAGCATATCCATTTGATATTCGATACGGCGAGCTGATTGACGTGATAGGATCGCCTGTGCGATTCCAGGATGTGACATTCGTGCCCGCGTCTACAAAACTTGCTGGCACCAGCTTTTCGGTTCAATTCAACTTGCTTGATTGGGCGCGCGACCAAAACCAAAGACTCCCCGCGATTGTCCATGGCGATGAAAACGCTGCGTGGTTCCTCGGACGACTAATGCATCTGTTCAACACCGCGAACGTCGCTGAAGACGAACGAATGGAGAAAACATGCTTCGACGTTTCGTTCGTCGCCGTATTGCACAACGCTTCAAATATCGCGGTCCCCTTTGACTGTTCCGATCACTACGGACGTACTTCATTGATGTTCAGCAGCGATGACGAGCCACCACTGGAACTGCGTTCTGAAATTGCGAATGCCTTTTTTGGTCTAATGCTCGACGAACCGGATTCATTAATAGACTATGACAACCGTCTTTTTCACTCAGGGGCCGGGTTTTGGATTGAATTTGGCGTGTCTCAAGGTGAACCATACTTCGACGAAAGTGCTGACGCCGACACGTAACGCAGTCGATGGGCCAGTCGAAGATCGCCGACTCGTGAATCTGCTCAATCATTTGTTGCTCGGTCCGGCTTCGGGCTGTATTCTAGGGACGCGGAATCGGTTCGAATGGCGAATCGTGCGCCGAACAAGCCCGATCTAAGAACCAAGGGTTGAACCAAAGTTGCCGCTCTGACGTCGCAGAAGTGTTCCATCTTGGGCGGCAACTTGGTTAACTCAAACGGTACGTCTACAAATCTTATTGCTTTCGGAGACGGCAGTGACAATTCGATTCCCGATGCTGGTAATTCTTGTCATCGCACTCTCGGCACATGCCCACGCCGAAGCTCAAGATTCGCCGGAATCGCAGTCCCTGCCTGACCGACTGCTCCGACAGGTCAGCGTCGAAGAAGCTGCAGCCGAAGACTCAGAGTCGGCACTCGTTATGGGAACCTACGTGCTAGATGCGAAAGCGACGGAGCAACTGCTGCAGGTTGATACCCTCATGCAGGCGATCAATCGTATTCGACTGACAGACTGGAAGACCGGTGTATGGACGAAACGGAACGCCGAACTGACAATTCGTCAGCGAATGGACGACTACCTGCAGACCGCTCGTGCGTTTTACAGCGGCGAGGGAAAGCGGCCCACAGGCGTTGTTGGCCAACGACTTGAGAAGTACACGGACATTGAGCTTGGCGATCGACAATTGGCGAGTGCACTTACGACTGTTCAAATGGCAACGGCCTGGGATGTCCCGCTTGAGGCAGGGCAATCCGAGCGTCTGGAGGCCGTGATTCGCTTACGTTTGGCCAAGATCAATCGGCGGCCCAAGGAAGACGCAACAATGCCGTAAAACGGAGCGGCGAAGTCAGGCAAATTCGAAATGGACAATCCTCTGTCGCCGCCCGGTTGCGGACAACGTTCTACCGACAGAATCATGTTGAATCGCGTTCGTAACATTTTTCGACGAGCGTTCGGCAACGGACCAGTACAACGATGCACTATCTGCGCTGCGTCACATCTCGATGCGGGGCCATTCGTTGAAGGGCCAGATCATTTTCTTGTGTGCTCATCCTGCTTGACCCAACTATCGAAATCCGATCCTGTTCGTGACGAACCAGTGTCTCCACGGACTCACGATACCGCAAATCCATACGGCCCACCTACGACAGTCCCAGATTCGCACACCTGTGCTCTTTGCGGCGAATGGCATTCAAACCGACTCCTTCGTACCCTCGATGATCGACACTTTGCGTGTTTGGACTGCCTAAAGACATCCAGCGAGTTGCTTGCTGCGACATGAGCAGTCAAAATGGGTAGGATTGATGGACGATTCCATGCCAACCGGCTTGAGATTCAATGAGCGTCAAACCATGGCTTGCACCGGCTTCCGCGAGCTAGCTTTTTTGGAGTGGTGAGTCGCTCGCGCGGCCCCGCTGAGTCAGCTCCCGCTCCCCCCATATCTCGACCGTTATCGGACAAACAAGAGTGCTTTGTGACCCTGCGTGAACTCCGCCGCAAACTGAACTCGTTGCGTGAAACACCTGCCGCGCGATATGCTCGTTGGAGCCGATCGTCACGGTTCGTTCGATTCTTTACATGGCCTGATCGTGTACCGATCTCTCGATACCCACGCGTCATTCGCTGGCTGTTTACAGGACGCAACGATGATTCGAAACAATGAGCTGATCGCATTGTGTTCGTGATTGATGCGCGGACTGTCCCGCAGTACGCTAGTTGGGGCGGGTCGCGTGATCCGATACCTAGGTGGTCTCCGCTGCAAACACAGCCCGATAACGAAGACGTCCACCGCAGATCGGGTCTACCTAAACTTGGCCATCACAACGCCAATCGCCCAATCGCGGTGACGCCAACCGTTATAAGATTAAAATCCCGCCACCCCCGCCGCTGCCCATTGCTCCGCTTGCTCGATCAGATTCTTCATGGAACTTACTGCCAAACCAATTCCGAAACGCCGACGGATCAATGGCGCTGCACTTGAATCCGACCTTGACTTCATCGCCGTACTTGCATTGGTGCTTGGCGGGCTGGCATTGCTTGGAATCCCTATGTTCCACGGTGTTGCTGGCTTCCTGTATTTTTGCTCCGTCGTGATTGGTTCGTTTCTGACCTGGCTACTGCTTCGTACGCTCGCCGAACTGATCCGCCTGCAAAAACGAATCGCCGGGATGGACTACGCTGGCCGAATCTCTGGTCCGTACTACGATACGGTTTCGACGTGCGGGAACTGTGGTGCAATGCTATATTCGGATGTTTGCTGCGATGGATGCGGTGCTCGATTGCTAAAACCTGACGCCGATGGCCCGACCCAAGACGACCGATAACCATGCGATGGTGACGGAGCGGCGGCATCGTTTTTCAAAGTGGTAAGTCACCGTTCGCCGCCCTCACATCGCTACCGTTCGCCTACACACACTTAGGCTCATATATATGAAGTCTTTTCGCTTCACGATCTCAACCATGCTGCAGCTCGTCGCTGTTGCAGCATTAAGCGTTGCCTTGGTGCAATCGCGGATGCATGTTTCCAGCCTGGAGAATGAGATCAACTCGCTCTCTCCCTTACGGGAACTCGACATTGCTGCACAGGTTGAAAAAGCGACCGCGGGGATCGGCGTTCCCGCGACAGTGCATTTGACTGCACACGATCGGGTTCATCGATCGGATCACTATTCACGATACCAACAAGATTCAGCCAAAAGCCAGCGATGACATTCTTGCCCTACATTTTCGTTTGGAGTGGACTTGGTTTGATCGGGTCACTCTTGCTTCTAACAAAATCTGCACGCCCGGAACGTGCGCTGTTCATCGTCCTGTTTTCGCTACCGCATGCAGTAATATTTGGCCCCCTCTTCTTACTTATGAATTTGGCCGGACGATCGCAAAAGCTCTGCCCATTCTGTCAATCAAGTATTGATCGGGAGGCTATTGTTTGCGCAAAATGCACGAGAGAACTACCGGCCTCGTCGTGACTTCATGTTTATTGCCGTTTCAGAACGCCGGATTGCAAATAGCCAGATAATTGCACGAAAGTGGCGGTGGCCGCGCGATTCCAAGTGGATGACGAACTTCCGCCACTCCATGAATTCCAGCGTTCGGCGAATGAGTAAGACTGTGGAAAATCAACATTACGAAATGCGGACCAATGTGTTCGGTGGCGAGTCGCTCTACCTTCCACCGGGCGTGAATCTAAAGACGGTTCCGTCTTCTTTTCTTGAGCTGTTCGCCGACCATCTAACTGATCACCATGCAGCGGTTTACAGATCCCCGCGCGAGTACTTCACTTGGCTCACTCGACGGGCACGGCTTCCCGGCATGAAGGAATGGTTTACGAGGATGGCTGCCGCAAATCAATGTGGCCTGTACCTCCATCGTGCGGAAATAGGGCCGTCTCTGCAGACGGATGTAATCGTCCGAGGCTTTTTCCGTGGCCCGAGCGGTTTCAGTGACTTTCGCCTTAGCTCCAACGAACCACTCTTCCATTTGCCAACCGCGTTGCAGGACGTCTACGAACTCATTGACGGCACAATTGAGGGAAATGCATTTGAAGCTGGTGGGTTTGACAACCTATCCAGCCTTCGGTTCGACGCTTCATCACTACCGATCAACGATCCCCACGCTGTTTCCGACCTCGACCGTGCTTTGTGGTTTTACAGGTCAAGCGCCGGTGACCAGTTGATTGCCGATGGCGAAAAGGCGTTTTGGTTTCTTCACGAAACCTGCAGTCTCGTCGAAGCAGGGAACCTGACCAAAATTATTGACTCGTATTTCGCATCACTCCTGTCTGGTTCCAAGTGGCTTCCTGATCCATACGGCTCCCACCGTTAAATCAACGAACGAAACCAAGCATCCGAGTTGCGGCCGGTGGGCAATCACATGGATGATCAACCGTCGCCGCCGGATGATGGTAACTGTCCGACTGAAAACAAGCACTGCAAAGCCGCCACTTGAATCCCTATGAACCTCCTGACGAAGCCGATAATTTATCACCGGCCGTCACACCGCAACTCAATCAGAGGACCGCTAAACCTGTCCGATCGTTCGTGGTTGCTGTCTTCGTGGCAACGATATGCTCCGGACCGTTTGGTGCGACACACCCAATCCAGACTCTGGTCGTCATTGTGTTGCTTGGCTTTGCCAACGTCTACGTGGATCATCTACTCGGACGCTGATGCTCCACGCTGTCGTTGTTCTGTCTCCGCGGCTTGCGTATACCCGCATCAATGTTATCGGCGAAGTTTTCCCCCGATCACCCAAAACGGCGGGCAACAAATCGATGAAACCTTGGACTGGTAAGGCCTGTCTGACGAGCGGGTGCGAAGGATTGCCTGGGTAACTGCTGACAGTGAGAGTTGAGGTGTGAGGAGGTGCTTGCCGGGGAGCCCGATTCAGGCTGGTACGTCCTGCTCGCGTTTGCAAGGCAATAGAGAATGGCAGACAGAAAGATTGCTGCGACAGAAAAATCAGAAAGACGATGCCTGGTGCGTCCGAATATTAGCAACGATCACTTTCGCCGCTGCCTCGACTCGCTGGCGTCGCTGTTCGTCGCCGCTCGCTAAATTGTACGCGTGATCCCGGCCCATCTGAATTCGGCTGTCCCTCATTCGTCTGTCCTTCTCCCTTCCTTTTCACAGCGTGACTGGTTCGGCAAACAAGACAGAAAAATTCATAGAGACGGAGTGTTGAATGTCGTCATTTTTTTGTCTCCATGTTTCTGTCAAATGTTCTTTTAGGTGTGGCCAGTGAGTCGGGCAGTGAGCGGGCCTGGAACGTGCGGCTTGCAATGCGTCGGACTACGCCAAATCTCGTCTCTCTCTCAACAATAGCATCGATCGCTGCCGCCGCTCTCGCGGCTAGTTTTGTGTCGTTGATCGCCTTGTGTTCTGCACTTGGCGATTCATCATGCGTCACAAATTCGCGATGATTCGCTTGATTCGCGGGCAAATGCTCAGGTGTGGCATTGCGCCACGAATCATCGGAATCCCCTCGGATCTCAGTATATGTTCACGCTGTCTCATCAGAATGCAGTCGGCGGTTCTGAGACCATTCGGTGATCGATGGGACGGTGTTCTATTGAACAAGGATCAAATATTGTGACACCCCATGGAGTAATCTGTGGCAAACTGTGAACACAAAGCGTATCCTAGCATCCGCGAGACACCCCTACTCATCGCCCGAAGTACGGCATTGGACTTTTTGCACTCGCAGCATCAACTTGCCGTACCCGCTGATGCTCGACGTTCCTCCACTAAACAATGACTGAAACCAAAGAACAAACGGCACTCTCGACTTCAATCGATTCGCCGCGACGCTCGGTCGTTGCAGGCGTGGGGCTTGTCATTGCGTTACTCGGTCTGATCGCGGCTGTTCTGTCGCCGTGGATCCTTGACGCGATCGAGCCGGAACGAAAACCGATCGATGAGGTGGCTGTCGAATTCGCAACAAAAGTCAAGGATCGACTCATCGCGAAGGCCAAGAAGCAAGAGTATGTGCCGCCTGTACAAACGGACAAAGGTTTCGATATCGCGAAATGGTACCCCGCGGGCACGATTACACTCGGATTGTGCGGAATCTGTCTTGGCGTCGGAGGTTTCTGTAAACACGAAGACGTACGTATTTCCGGCTCTTCCGTAGCGGTTGGTTTGGCGGCCATCGTTTTTCAATACTTCCTCATGCTCGCTGCCGCGATACTACTTTTCTTGTTGGTCGGAATCATCTTGTCCGCTTTGGGAATCGATCTGCCCTCGCTGTGATTGTTGGCGAATAGCGTGGAGGACAGCACCATCGATCGCACCGGCATCGAACCTGCGAGCAATCAGACGTGGTAAGTCGCCTATCCAGGCCCCGCTGCCGTTATCTGACATATTCACGTCCCTGAGGAAATTCCATGGCTGAGGTACGACAACGCACCCTACTGCACTTGTTCGCCGTGATTTCTGGTGAGGAGACACTGATGCGCATACTATTTATCTTGATTGCCGTGCTTTCAAGTTCGGGCTTACTGCGGGCCGACGAATCGAGGTCGTTTGATTCATGGGTGTTTCCAGACGCGGACCTGAAGGAACAGTCGTCGCTGCCCGTTACTGTTACATCGGCTCACAAGAAGAACGTTCAGTCGGTGACCAGTCGATCAGGCCAATACATCACGGACAAGCCGTTCCATGAGGTGGTGTTGTTCTACGCCCGGCAAAGCGGACTGAACCCAACGAACAAGAGCATTCTGGCACGCGAGTATCCTGGCACGGACGTCTACATTCCCGCTCATACTTCGAGCATCAATTTCTATCGCGAGGAGCCCAGTGTGACTGTGCTGCATTACATTCGCGAGAATGTCGCCACAGTGCAATTGTTGGTGACGGATCATCCGGAGCTTGGTTTCCTTTCGGTCTCAGTCACACGCGGAAAGCACGATGATCAGACTGTCATTCAACTGATCCAACACACAGCGAACCGAATCACAAAGAACAACGAACAATGACTTGCACGTGCGGCCTGGCAAGATCTGATTGACGAGCGGGTGCGAAGGATCCCTGGGCAACTGCTGGCTGCGGTAGAAGGGAGTCAGGAGGTGCTTGCAGGGGAGCACGGTTCAGGCTGGTACGTCCTGCTCGCGATTGTAAAGCAATAGCGAATGGCAGACAGAAAATTGATGCGACAGAAAAATTTGAAGGACGGATTGTCGAGTGTCCTATCTTCCTACCTCGATGTTCCTACCCAATCTTTTCTCGCCCCTGGTTGTTGGACAGGGACCTGAGTCGGACTTAGCCAATTCTTGTCTTCCAGCAAAATCGCCGCCGCTTGCCGCCGCCGCTAGGCTGAAACGCGGGTGTCACGACGACACGGCCTGCTGGAAAAAAGATTAAGTCAGAAAAGGACGGAGGTGGTGGAATTAAAAAACACCACAAAATGCACCACCGACGCTGCCGACCAACGGCGGAAGTTCCGAACCACGAAAAAAGGCCGATGCAGGAAACCCCGTAAAAAACAGGAGTTGTCTTGCATCGGCCCTGAGTGTCTTGCCATTAAGCTGCCCCACTAGGACTTGAACCTAGAATAACAGAGTCAGAATCTGTCGTGTTGCCAATTACACTATGGGGCAGTGTTCAAGCAGCTTGGCTTGCTTTTTGTGCTTTCACGTCGCAGGCGATGTGGAAGTCACGAGTATCATAAGCAAATTTGTGTTCTTCGCTACTCTGGCTCGTTTTGCCTATTTGGATCATTTTTCGGCTTGCAGTCAAGATGGTGTTCCAGCTCCTTCGTTGTTGTGAGAGCACAATTGGCATAGAATGTGCTTCCGGCGCGACGCGCAGCGAGAATTCCGCGACCCCCGGTGTGGGAAAACCGTGATGAAACGCCAGCGATCTTGATCGATGGGCCCATTGCCTGTCGCCGCCCCTCCTTTTGATTCACTAGATCCGAGGCATTCCCTATGGCTTTCTTGTCGACAAGTTCGATCGGAGATGACGGCAGCGCAGAACGTTTTCGTCTGCAAGATGGCGAGACCGTGATCGGTCGGCACCCCGATTGCCATATCGTTGTCGATGCAGGAGCGGTGAGTCGCTACCACGCCAAAGTCGTCCATCGTGAAGGCGATTTCCTGGTCGAAGACTCCGGCAGTCGTAATGGCACTTTCTTGAATGGACAACTGCTGACGGAACCCGAGGTGCTGCGGGAAGGAGACCGGGTTCGTATCAGTGATGTGGAACTCGTCTATCATCAAGACGCCGTTCCAGAATTTGCCCAAGACCATAATCAAATGACGTTCGATGGTTCGAACTTCGGCATCATGATGGTCGAGGACGCGGATGCCGAGAAAATCAGTTCGTCTAAAGTCGAGTTCCGCAGCAGTAGTGAGGGACTAAAACTGTCGGCAACGCCGGAGGCGAAACTCGAGGCGTTGATGCGAATCAACAGCAACCTCAGCAACGCTTTGGGGCTCGACGAAGTCCTTCCCAACGTCCTGAACAGTTTGTTTGACATTTTTCCGGCTGCCGACCGCGGCTTCGTCGTGATGGAGAATGCCAGTGGCGCGCTAATTCCCCGTTGGGTCAAAACTCGCCAAGCACGCGATGAGAGCGAAACGGTTCGGATTAGTCGTACGATTATTCGTGAAGTGATGAAAACGGGCGAGGCAATTCTGTCGCTGGACGCGTCTGAAGACACGCGATTCGACAGTAGCCAATCGATCGCCGATTTTTCGATTCGGTCGATGATCTGTGCCCCGCTAATCGACGGTAGTGGCCAAGCCTTCGGCGCGTTGCAAATCGATTCATTAAAAGGACGTGGGCAATTTCGCGAGGAAGACACGGACTTGCTCAGCGGTGTGGCGGCTCAAGCCGGGGTCGTGATCAACAACGCGAGGCTGCATGAACAAGCGTTGCATCAGCGTGAGGTCGAACAAGATTTGAAATTGGCAACCGAAGTCCAACAGGCCTTCTTGCCCCAGTCCCCGCCGGACGCCCCTGGTTATCGCGTTTGCAGTTTTTATCAGGCGGCCAACCATATCGGAGGTGATTACTTCGATTACATTCATCTCGCGGATGGACGTATTGCCGTCGTGGTCGCCGACGTCGTCGGCCATGGTGTGGCGGCGGCAATGTTTATGGCAAAGTTGTCCGCAGAAACGCGGTTCTGCCTGGCGAGTGATCCCGATGTTGCACAAGCGGTCGAGCGACTGAACGACCGAATGAGTCGTCTGCATGTCGAGCGATTTGTCACATTCCTATTGGTTGTGATTGATCCGACCAGCGATTCGGTCACGATCGTTAACGCGGGACACATGGCACCGGTCGTTCGACTCGGCACCACGGGTGAGATCGTGGAACCCGGTCAAGAAGAATCGGGATTGCCGATTGCCATTGATGATGGCATGTCGTACGAAGCGGTCGAGTTTCCGATGTCAGTGGGTGACGTTGCGGTGTTGTATACCGACGGCATCAACGAAGCGATGGACAATGATGACGAAGAATTTGGTATTGATAAGGTCCGTGAGCTAACCGCGATCGGAGGAACCGCCGACGAAGTCAAAGATCGTTTGGTCGAAGCAGTACTCGAGCATGTCGGCGACGCTCCTCCTTTTGACGACATGTGCTTGGTGGTCATCGAGCGACTCGCGGCGGCAGGCCAATCGGTCGCTGACATCACCGACACTGCGGACCAAGATATGCTTGGCCAAATGACCAATGAGGATACAGGAATCTAAACCCATGAGCGATTCGCAAGTTCGTTATGTGGTACGGTTTTACGGTCAAGTCCAAGGCGTTGGTTTCCGTGCCACCGCATTGTCGCACAGTACGGGGCTCCGAGTACGCGGGTTTGTTCGAAACAAAGGCGACGGGTCAGTTGAATTGGATGTGGTCGGGCCAGAATGCGATCTGCGTGAGTTGGTGAAGAGAATCGAATCGTCGATGAAAGGCAACATTGATGACACGCAAGTCGAGTCGTTGCCTGCGGAAGAGCGTGTCGATGAGTTTCGGATTCGATTTTTTTGAACACAGTAGCAAATTGACAACTTTCGAGCTCCGATGAAACGAGACCGTATTTATTCGTTGCCTCACGAACGTGTTGGCGACTTTACGTTCGACGACCGCGTCGTCGATGTGTTTCCCGATATGATCGCTCGGTCGGTTCCCGGGTACGCTTCGATTTTGTCGATGATCGAGCAGTTGGCCGCTCGATTCGTGCAGCCGAAAACAAATGTCTACGATTTAGGATGTTCGCTTGGCGCGGCGACCCTGCTGATGCAGCGTCAGGTGCCCCAGGACTGCGTCATTCACGCGGTCGACAATGCACCGGCAATGATCGATAAGTTACGAACAAAACTGCCTGAGCCTGGCTCCGATTTAAGTCTCTGTGCGGTCGAGATTCACCAGGCCGACGTGTGTGGATTCCCAATGACCAACGCGTCCTTTGTCGTACTCAATCTGACGCTTCAGTTCATCGCCAAAGACCAACGTGCCGCACTGTTAACCGCAGTTGCCGACGCCATTGTGCCTGGGGGTGCGTTGCTGGTATCGGAGAAAATTTGTTTCGATGATGCGGGTCAACAATCGCTGCTGAATGATCTGCACCATGACTTCAAACGCGCCAATGGCTACAGCGATCTCGAGATCGCGCAAAAACGAACGTCGCTAGAGAATCGCTTGCTTCCCGAATCGATGCAAACTCACATCGATCGGCTTTATGCCGCAGGATTTGATTGCGTCGCACCCTGGTTCCAGTGCTTTAATTTTGCCTCGATCTTGGCGGTCAAAGCGGAGTCGGCAGCGTGACGTTATTTGATCGAGAGGCACTTTTTGAACAGCTACGCCGCCGCGAGCTTGCGGATTGGGCAAGTGAGTTGCGACGCATCTGCGGCGAGCGATTTCATCCATCCAAACACGGCAATCTCGACAAATGGACACGAGCTTGGCAGTCGCTGCCGGATTGCGAGGATGCGAGTGTTGACGCCAGCGGCAATGCGGTGACGGTTCGAGGCAGCTGTGCAGCGAGTCCCGAGAATGTTGAATCGCTGACGCAAACGCTGATGCAATTTCATCCGTGGCGGAAAGGGCCGTTCGAGTTATTCGGAATTCCGATTGATACCGAATGGCGATCCAATCTGAAGTGGGATCGTTTAGCCGCAGCGCTCGATTTTCGTGGCAAGTCGGTGCTCGATGTGGGCTGTGGTAACGGTTACTACGGATGGCGGATGCTTGATGCGGGTGCAGATTTCGTGCTCGGATGTGATCCGTACCTTTTGTATGTGATGCAGTTTGAAGTGTTGCGGCGATATGTCCGCGGCCCAGAGAAACATTTCATTGTACCGTTGGCGGACACCGATCTTCCTCAGGATCTGCAAGCGTTTGATATGACATTGTCGATGGGAGTGTTGTATCACCGAACCAGCCCGATTGATCACCTGCAAACGCTCGCCGAAACACTCAAGCCGGGCGGTCAGGTGGTGATCGAAACGCTTGTGGTCGAGTCGGATGCTGCGGAGGTGCTCGTTCCCGAGGATCGCTATGCCAAGATGCGCAACGTTTGGTTTATTCCTTCGGTACCGATGTTAAATCGATGGTTGGACCGGACCGGGTTTAAAAATATCGAGGTTATTGATGTGACCGCTACGACGTCGCACGAACAACGCTCGACGCCGTGGATGACCTTTCACTCGCTTGTCGATTTCCTGGATCCTGCGACCCCGTCACGAACCGTCGAAGGCTACCCGTCCCCGGTGAGAGCGATTGTCGTGGCAACAAAGTCGTAGGGAATCCGCTTCCCCGTATTGGATTTTGTGAGCCGTGACGCGTAAGCGGCCGGGTACCAGCGGTCAACGATGCAGCGTTCGTGCAGGACCCGGTGCCTTACGGCCCACGGCTCACAACCCATGCAACGCCCCGTGAGCCGTGACGCGTAAGCGGCCGGGTACCAGCGGTCCACGATGCAGCGTTCGTGCAGGCCCCGGTGCCTTACGGCCCACGGCTCACAATCCATGCAACGCCCCGTGAGCCGTGACGCGTGAGCGGCCGGGTATCTGCGGTCCACAATGCAGTGTTCGTGCAAGACCCGGTGCCTTACGGCCCACGGCTCACAACCCAGGCAACGCCCCGTGAGCCGTGACGCGTGAGCGGCCGGGTACCAGCGGTTCACAACCTGCAATGATATACTTATGTTGCTGGAGGTACTTCTGATGAATGCGATGCCACTCGGGTTGTTCATTACGTGGACAGCCTACGGGACTTTTCTGCCTGGGGATGCACGCGGTTGGAAACGCCGCAACGCTGGCCTTGAACTCGCCCAACCACGCTTGGAAACTTGGCATCGAGAGCGTTTATGCCACGATGTGATTCTGCTCGACAAGACGATGCAAGGTATTGTTGGAACTGCGATCCAAGAGATTTGCAGCATACGATCTTGGTTACTCTGGGCAACGTCGGTGAGAACCAATCATGTGCACGTCGTCGTCACCTCGCCGGAATATGATCCTAAACTGGTGCGAGATCAACTAAAGGCAAAGGCCACGCTGGAGCTTCGTCGAGCATTCGCAATTTGGAAGGGCCGTCCTGTTTGGACAGAAAAAGGAGATATTGAGTTCCTCGATAGTGAGTTTGAAATTGAGCAATGCGTGCTTTATGTTACTGAAGCCCAAGATCGCAAGGATCGCGATATCAATATGATGTGAGCCGTGACGCGTAAGCGACCGGGTATCTGCGGTCAACAATGCGGCGTTCGTGCAAGATCCGGTGCCTTACGGCCCACGGCTCACAAGCATGCAACACCCCGTGAGCCGTGACGCGTAAGCGGCCGGGTACCAGCGGTTCACAATGCAGCGTTCGTGCGAAGACCCGGTGCCTTACGGCCCACGGCTCACAACCCATGCAGCGCCCCGTGAGCCGTGACGCGTAAGCGGCCGGGTGCCTGCGGTTCACAATGCAGCGTTCGTGCAAGATCCGGTGCCTTACGGCCCACGGCTCACAAACAACGCAAAACCCCGTGAGCCGTGACGCGTAAGCGGCCGGGTATCAGCGGTCCACGGATGCAGCGTTCGCGTAGGACCCGGTGCCTTACGGCCCACGGCTCACAAGCATGCAACGCCCCGTGAGCCGTGACGCGTAAGCGACCGGGTATCTGCGGTCAACAATGCAGCGTTCGTGCAAGATCCGGTGCCTTACGGCCCACGGCTCACAACCCATGCAGCGCCCCGTGAGCCGTGACGCGTGAGCGGCCGGGTACCAGCGGTTCACGATGCAGCGTTCGTGCGAAGACCCGGTGCCTTACGGCCCACGGCTCACAAGCATGCAACACCCCGTGAGCCGTGACGCGTAAGCGGCCGGGTATCAGCGGTTCACAATGCAGCGATCGTGCAAGACCCGGTGCCTTACGGCCCACGGCTCACAATCCATGCAACGCCCCGTGAGCCGTGACGCGTAAGCGGCCGGGTATCTGCGGTTCACAATGCAGCGTTCGCGTAGGACCCGGTGCCTTACGGCCCACGGCTCACAAGCATGCAACGCCCCGTGAGCCGTGACGCGTGAGCGGCCGGGTACCAGCGGTTCACGATGCAGCGTTCGTGCGAAGACCCGGTGCCTTACGGCCCACGGCTCACAAGCATGCAACACCCGTGAGCCGTGACGCGTAAGCGGCCGGGTATCAGCGGTTCACAATGCAGCGTTCGTGTAGGACCCGGTGCCTTACGGCCCACGGCTCACAACCCATGCAACGCCCCGTGAGCCGTGACGCGTGAGCGGCCGGGTGACTCGTCAACCAGAATGCGATTGTTAGGGATGGTGTCGCTTGGTGATATTAATCATTGCCTCGTGCAGTTTGCTGTTGCTTGCGACAACGCTCGTCGTTGTTAGTGGCAAACCGTCTCCTTTGGCATCGCTTACCTGGCCACCCGCCTCCGTCACAAACAATCGTCCCGCGGCAAAATCCCAAGGAGAAAGCTGGTATTCAAAGAAGCCGCCGAATTGACCGCAGCCAACTTGGCAAAGGTCGAGCGACGCGGTACCGAACCGCCGGATGCCGTGAATGTCGTTGCCAAAAAACTCTTCGATCGCCGCCAGCGTACTTCGCATCATGTCACCGCGGTCATAATAGAAACCGCAACCGATCAAAACTTCGGAGAGCTTCTCGGAATTGCAAACCGACGCAGGCACCCCGTTGATCGCGGCGCCGCCCCCTTTCGTTGCCGTAAACATCTCATCGCGAACCGGATTGAATACCGCACCGACGATTGCTTCACCGCGGTGATAGTAGGCGATCGAAACGGCGAAATGAGGCAAACGGTGTGCGAAGTTGTTGGTGCCGTCCAGCGGGTCGATGATCCATAAATGTTCGGCGTCGGTGGCTCCGCCAGCCAACGCTTCTTCGCCCAAAAGTTCGTGCTCGGGATAACGTGTTCGCAAAAAGTTTGCGATCGTTTGCTCGCTTTCGAGGTCCGCATCACTGACCAAATCGTAAGTTTTGCCGCCAGATTCGGACTTGTTGCGGATCGTTACGCCATCGCGGAAATAGCGAAGCAGAATGTCGCCCCCGGCACGCGCTGCACTAGTGGCGGTCAGTAAAAGTTCATCTCGATCGAGCATCAGAAAGTCTCGGTTGCGAATACAGGAAAGGTCGTTCAACTACATTACCAAGGAAACCCCTGAACACCGAAGCCCCCCATGAATCGAGGGAGACTGCAAATGAGGTGATTTTCGATTTTTGCTCTGCCTGATAACCTAGATGCACGACAAGGAATCTTGACGCTGTAAAACGTGCGAAAGTTAACTGTCGGATTTCGCCGTAGCTGCCGTCGCCAGACGGCGGAAATCGACGCTCTGGCGAGCGCAGCTACGATAGTAATAAGCCGCTCGCTCGTTAGCGTTAAGGATGGGACAAATGGAAATTTCAGCGGTCACGCTGCTGACGACTTGTATGCCGACAGCGGTTCGCTTTTATCAGCAAGTCGGTTTTGAATTACATCGCGGAGGAGAGGACGCCCGATTCACCACTTTTCAAGTGGGTGAGCACCATTTGAATTTGCGATTAGGCAATACGGATGAGTCGCCCGCCAGCAGCACATTGGTGATCTTTGCGGTGGACGATGTGGACGAAGCCTATCGGATGTTCGTCGAGCGTGGGCTGAAGCCTGAATTCGCCCCCCGTGATGCGGATTGGGGCGAACGTTACTTCCATATTCGCGATCCCGACGGCCACCCGCTCAGTTTTGCTCAGCGTTTGTAATCGCAGTACGTTGCGGTGGTTCTGACTGTCGCGTTGTGGACCATGGATCATTTGTTTCGGTACTGTTGTCGGTAGGCACGCGGCGATACCCCGGTCAGGCGTTTAAAATAGCGAGTGAAATGGCTTTGATCCCAATAGCCAATTTTCAGGGCAATGTCGCAGATCGAATCATCGCCACCTTCTAGCAGTAAACGGGCTTGTTCGATTCGCAGAGTGTGAAGAAAACGGGTCGGCGACATCCGCAGCAGTTGTTTAAATTGGCGGTTCAGGTGCGTCATCGAAAGTCCCGTCATTTCGCCAATTTCATGAATCGAGACTGCCTCGGTATAGTGTTTCTCAAGATAGCGAATCGCGGGCGCAAGTCTCTCGAATGACTTGTGAACCGCGTCCGGCGTTTTGACGGGATAACGAACTCCGGCGATGCCAATCACTTCTGCGGCAGCGCAGAGGGGAACCTTGGACGAGCGGTACCAGCCCGGCTTTCCACGTTTGTCCATCACAAACCAGAGCTCATTCAAGATCGGCGTGCCTGCCGTCATCACTTGCTCGTCTTCGCGAATGTAAGCATCGGCCAGCATCCGCGGGTGGAAATCGCGATCAGTCCGGCCGAGGTACGCTGCCGGCTCCGTTACGTTCTTAGCCATCAGCATCGCTTCGTTGCCCGCAACGTAGCGACTCTGCCGGTCTTTCGCGTAAAAGACGGTGCCCGGCAAGACGTCGAACAAACTCAGCAACGAGTGGGCCACTGGATAGCGGTGAAAGAACTCTGGGTCATAACAGTTTGACGATGTCGAGATGCTCATGGTCAAATCATACAAAAGATGATGACTCTGCATCCAGCCTAGTGCTTTGTCAGTCTTCGGGTTGCCCGTAGTGGATCTTGCTAAAGATCCTCATGCACCCAAGGAACAGGGAGCTTTAGCAAGCTCCACTACGTTAGATCACAATCTTCGACATCATCGGCTCTCGGCTCAGCCGTCCTGCGTTAGATTGAACGCAGGGTGTGCATCGGGATGATCCGCAAGGCCAACAAACGTTCGATGGCCATCGCACCGCGGCCTTCGCTAACCGCTTGTTGAAGGTCGCGTTTGTAAATCATTCCCACGACCGAACCTCCGCTGGAAACCAAAAACTCTTCTAGCGAGTTATTGCCCAACCAACCCAATGCGTTGCCTGCGTTCCATTGACTGCTGATGATGGGCAGCGAACGGACGTCCGGAAATTTTGGGCCTGAACGGTTCAGCAATTTTGCCTTGACGGCTTCACTTGAGCCATCATTCCAAGGCGTAGAAACTTGGTCGTTGCGAGTCTCGTTGGCCGCCATCAGTGCTTCGCCCCGAGCGGCAAGGAAAATGAACCCGGCAATGAAAACGAGCATCAAGTTGCCGCTGATCAATCCCACCAAACCAAAGCCGACTGCCGTGATTTGACCCACGTTTGCAGCGATCCGTGTCGCCGCAGCGTAGGGCATCACCATCGCCAGAAGTGATCGCAGCACACGACCACCATCCATTGGGAAGGCCGGCAGCATATTGAATACCACCAAGGCAACGTTGACGATTGCGAGGCGACTCAGAAAGGAAGAGACCGCGCCTGCGCTGGGATCGAAAACTAGAAAGCCAAGAAAGATTGCCGCTGCGATGACGACGTTTACTGCCGGACCGGCAACGGCGATCGCTAACTCGTGGGCCGGGCGGCGAGGCATCCGCGAGAGGCTGGCCACGCCCCCAATCGGTAGCAGCGTGATGTCGCGAGTCGGAATGCCGAACCGACGTGCCATCAGGGCATGACCATATTCATGGAACAACACACATGCGAATATCGAAAGCACAAACAGCACCGAGACGGTCGCCCCTGCGATGCCGCTGCCTGCAGCCAGACTTGAAAAATAGATCCACAAAGGAACGAGCAAAAACGTCCAGTGAATGCGAACGTCAATACCTACGAATCGTCCCAAATGCCATGAACCGCCCATGAATCAATCTCCTTGAAAAAGTTGGACTCAAGGGCTCTCTATCATTGCACACGCTGTGCCAACGAAATCCGACTGCCAGATTTGCGGGAATGGCAAAAAACGTTGTTTTTGCGGTACTAAAACGTCGAAAAGAAAGGGGCGTGAACCCCCAATGGGGCAATTTGCCTCCATTCCCCCCCTGACGAAAAACGTGCAGACTCTGAGGGACAAGATGCTTCAAGCCTGCGTATGCCATCGCTGTGGCAGGTGAGTGCAGAGCCGTGGTTAGGCTAGCTCGCAAAACGGAAGTTCCGTCCGGTTTTCTGGTCCCAGGCTCTGCCTAACGCCGTAAACGATTTTAGACTGCAAATTACAGCATTTGCGTTTCGTAGCTACGCTCGCCAGAGCGTGGATTGTTGGCATCAAATGCGAATAACCACCATCTGGCGAAGGTAGCTACTAGAAAATCGTTCACGGCGTTGGGCAGAACCCGGGTACGAGGGTTTCCAAAGCGGATGAAGCCTGTTTTTTGGCACTAGCGATTTAATCGCGGGCCGATCCGTCCCCCCGAAGTACTTGCAGAGCACGATAGGCGGCGATGGGGGCGGACAAGCGAGGTTCGACGCCTTCGAGTGCCTCCATGACTTTTGCGACGACGTCGCGATGTTTGCCATGTTTGCGGATTTCTTTCAACGCATGATGAGCGACTTTGTAAAACGATCCCGAGCGACTCGAACGGGTCAGTCCGCTTAGCACCGCCTGCAATCCGACTTCGCCCATCTCGGCCACTCCTTCGGCGGCGACCCAGGCAACATCGTGGTCATCGTCGTCCATCGCGTGAACCAGTGGCAATGCGGCGATGGAGTCTCCGATTTGCGACAACGCCTTTGCGGCTTCCCAGCGGACTTGGTGACGATAGTCGACTAACTCTGCAATCAGAGCCTCGGTCACGTCACGGCTTTCCGCTGCGACCAACGCGTTGCGGGCTTTCTCGCGGGTGACGCCATCATCAGATGCAAGCTGCTGGATGGCCGCGTTGATTTCACTCGTATCCATGGGATGCTGTTCCTGGCGTTGGAGGTTCGTTGGGTGTCTGCCCGGGAGCCGACAAACAAAGCAAAACCGCTGACTTAACGGAAGTAAATTTTGTCGCGTCTCGTCATCCGCTAGTATACCAAAGGATCAGGCCTGAAAACAAATCAAACCTCGTCGTGTTTGCTTTCAGCTTACGGCTAACCAATCGGAGTGATGTAATAGCGGCGAGAAATTCCCTCGATATCGTGATGGTAGTAAAAACAGTGGGGGTCGGACATCTCGATCGCGTCGATCAATGGCGGCAACTCTTCTTGGGTTACAATCGTGCGGACCATCGAAAACGAATCACCGCTGTGCCCGCCAACGCCCTGTTGCACCGTGTAGGTGCGATGCTTTGAGGCGGCTTTGATTGCGTTTCCCACCGAGTCGGTGTTGCGAGTGATCACGACCAGCATCGAGATTTTGAACTTGTGGTAAAGGTTGTTCAACGTTTCGGCAGACGCAAAAATGTAAATGCAGGTATACATCAATGTGTTGATAACCGATTCAAAGTCGCCGTTCTTAAACATCACCATGGCAAGTCCGAAAGCGGTTGACCCCACGGCGGCAATGATCGCGATCGATCCGACCGGCTTTAGGTATTTCATCGCAAAGTAGGCGCCAAGAATATCTTCGTCGCCTGTAGAGCCCCGATTCTGAAACGCAATCGCTTTGGCGACTCCTGCGAGCAATCCACCAAATATCACTAGAATGATTCGCTCGTTCTGAGGTTCGGGCTGCGCAAATCGCAGTTCTGGTAGAACCGCCAGTGAGACCACCACCGTGACTACGACAATGAGCGACCGAAGTGCAAAGACGCGACTCACCCGCGCGAATGCGAACGAAATCAAGATCAGCTGAAACACCAGATACAGGATGATGAATAGCCAATAGCTGTCGAAATAATAGGACAGCGTGGCGGCGATCCCTTCAGTCCCTGTCAGAATAACTTGCGACGGCAAAACGAAATACTTTAGCGCGATCGCATAGAGCATCCCTGCACAAAAAATCAGACCATACTCAACAACTCCTCGGAACATGCGATTTCATCCTGACGCAGACGGTTTTATGGACGCCCATGCGAGGACGCAGTATGGGGTGAATTATGCATTTTCAAGACAATTGAACTATGGGCCGCAGTGACATTTTTGGAGTGTCCGTAGGCCGATGAAGCTAACAATGGGGACCGTCAAAACAGGGGGGATCGACTCGCCGATACCGTCGTTAGTTCACAAAAATTCACGATTCCATAGGCGAGGCACAAGGTTTGCCGATATTTCGATTGCCGTTCGTGAAGGCTTGTGATGCCCCGCAAGAAATGGCTCGTTTCCATGTTTAAATTGCAACGAATTAGGCAGGTATGACACTCACGAAAAGTCGAAATTACGTTTCTTCGACTGAATTTCAATCAATTCACCCCCCGAGACCGATCCGATGAGGCTGAGAAATAAGCTGGGTATGATTTTACCCGTGACCGGCTTTCTGCTGCTTTGCCTTGGGTTTTCCGGGGCCTGGTATGTTTTGCAGTTGCAGCACCAGAACTCGCGATTGCTTGACGTCAATGTGGCCAGTATCCGAGCGGCCGAAGAGATCGAATTGGTCGTACGCGAGATGCGGCACGAGCTTGGGTTGTATTTGCTGACGGAGGATCGCGAACACCTGATGACGGCGGTCGACAAGCAACCCGAAGCACAGGAATGGTTGACTGCAGCGATCGCGTTATCGACATCAGATGAAGAGAAAGTGTGTCTCTCGGAAGTTTCGCAAGGTTTAAAAGAGTATTTCGTTGAACTTCATCAGCTTGTTGACGATCCGGCGGCCGATATTTCTAGCGAGTCGGTCGGGAAGCTTTTGGGAGAGACGCTGTCGGGCCAGGTTCTCGCGGCGGCTCACCAGTACCTCGATCTGAACGAAAAAGAACTCGAGCAAAGCAACCAAGAAAACAAAGCGATGGCTCAGAAGATCGCGTTGGTGATGGCCCTGCTCGGTGCATGTGCTGGCGTCGTCGGGCTGGAGGCTGGGTATGGCGTGGCCCGGGCGATCAGTCGGTCGATGTTTCTACTGACCGTGCCGATTCGTGATGTCGCGGGAAAGCTCGATACGGTCGTAGGCCCCATCAAAGTTTCTGCGGACCCCACTCTGGAAGACCTGCAATTGGTCTTGGAGAATGTTTCGAATCGAGTGGGGGCTGTCGTTGAACAACTTCAGCAGCGACATCACGAAGTGATTCGCGCCGATCAACTTGTGGCGGTAGGCCAATTGGCGGCCGGGTTGGCGCACGAGATCCGCAACCCGCTGATGTGCATGAAGACATTGGTTCAATCCGCACGACGAAAAAACGAATCGGCAAGTTTGAATGCAACTGACTTGGCGGTTTTGGACGAAGAGATTACTCGTGTGGACAGTCTGTTGCAAATGTTTCTCGATTTTGCTCGCCCGACGCCGCTGCAATCCAAGCCGGTTGAACTAGCGCCGATCGTGCAGCAAACACTTGATCTTGTTGCCAGTCGTGCCAAGGCACGGCAAATCCAAATCGAGTGCAAAATGCCGAACGAGCCAATCACGGTTCAAGGGGATGCGGCACGTTTAAGGCAGGTGCTTTTGAATTTGCTGCTCAACGCTTTTGACGCGGTTCCCAGTAACGGTCACATCGTCGTCGAGGTTCAATGTCAACGCCGTCGTCCAGGCGAGGGACCATTCAGCAACGATTCGCTTGATTGGGTATGTTTGAGTGTGACGGACAACGGTTGCGGTTTGCCCGCCGCTCAGCGTGATCGCATTTTCGAACCCTTTTTTAGTACCAAGAATCCCGGTGTGGGGCTCGGGTTGGCCGTCTCGAAGCGGATCATTGATGCTCACGAAGGCCAATTAACGGCGGAGGATCTGGATCGAGGGGGTACCGTGTTCAAGGTGATGTTGCCGTTGTCCGGCGTGCTGTCGGAAGTGCGATAGTCGATCTCTCTTTGCTTTCTGGAATCTGAAGTGCCAAAATTAATCATCATCGATGACGAACCGAACTTGCTCTACTCGCTCAAGAAAAGTTTGCAAACAGACGAATTGGAAGTGATCACGGCAGCTACTGGCGAGCAGGGGATTGCTGCCTTTGAAGAGCATCGCCCCGACGCTGTGATCTTGGATGTGCGGTTACCCGATATGTCGGGGCTGGATGCCTTTGCTCGCCTGCACAAACTCGACTCACGAATTCCTGTGATCATCATCACCGCGTTTTCGACAACCGAGACCGCGATCGAAGCGATGAAACGAGGTGCGTTTGAATATTTGTTGAAACCGGTTGAGTTTGAAAAATTGTTATCGACCGTCCAGCGAGCGGTCGAAATTCGCCAGCTGGGGAGAGCCGCAAAGGACTTTTCCGTTACCGCCGAAGGGGACGCGACTCCTGAACAAATTGTCGGTCGTTCGCCTGCGATGCAAGAAGTTTATAAGGCAATTGGCCAAGTTGCCCCTCAAGATGTCAATGCGTTGATCTTAGGAGAGAGCGGGACGGGAAAAGAGATGGTCGCACGCGCGATTCTGCAACACAGCCGTCGCGCTGATGGCCCATTTTTAGCAATTAATTGCGCCGCGTTACCCGAGAACTTGCTTGAAAGTGAGTTGTTCGGTCATGAACGTGGGGCTTTCACAGGTGCGGAAAAACGCCGTGTCGGCAAGTTTGAACAAGTCGATGGCGGTACGATTTTTCTCGATGAAATCGGGGACATGACTCCTGCGACTCAGGCCAAAGTGTTGCGTTTGTTGCAAGACGGAAGTTTCGAGCGAGTCGGCAACAACGAAACGATCCGAGTCAACGTGCGAGTCATCGCCGCGACCAATCGAAACCTGCTGGAAATGGTCAAAGAAGGCGACTTTCGCGAGGATCTGTATTATCGGCTCAGTGTGTTCACGATCCAGTTGCCTCCGCTGCGAGAGCGTGCCGAGGACATCCAGATCTTCGTCGAGCACTTCGTCAAACTTTTCAACGAAGATTTGCACAAGCAGGTCCGCTCGATTGCTCCGGATGCAATGTCACGACTGAAGCAATACTCTTGGCCGGGCAACGTGCGTGAACTGCAAAGTGCGGTGAAGCATGCATTGGTACGAAACGTGGGTGAGGTTCTGACCGTCGATTCGTTACCTGCATCGTGTCGCGGTGAGATGCCGACGGCCCCCACCGCAGTGTGCTCGAAATTGGACGTGGCGAATCTTCAGCAGTTCGTCAATGAACTGCTTTCTGAAAACCAACCTAATCTGTATCAGAAACTGCACAACGAGATTGATCGGATCGCACTGCCCGAAGTGCTGAGCCATGCGGGCGGAAACCAAGCTCAAGCGAGCGAGATTTTGGGGATAGCACGTAGTACGTTACGAACCAAAATCACTGACCTGGGGCTGACGTTTGAGAAACGACTGAGGTCGGAAACGGAACATCAAGATTGATGTTCCCGACATTCCAAGTCGTTTTGCGAGGATCACGCCAATATTCGTAACACGGTGAAGCGACGTCGTCGGCCGTTCGCGTCGTCCACAACGACTTCGTCTCCCAAGCGACAGCCCAGTATTTGGGCGCCGAGTGGCGACAAAATGGACAAGTCGTTTGCCGAATAGCCGGCGACATTGGGATAACACAACCAATGCTTGATCACTTCGCCGGTCGTTTGGTCTTGTAGATAGAACGGCGAATTCATCGAAACAAGTTCGCCCGATATCTGAGACGCTTCGACACACTCGGCATGCTGCAAACGTTCACGTAGCGAACGCAGCACCTCGATCGAGGCATACCTGCAAAGCGTGGGATCATCCAGCAGTCCCGTGATCTGTGCATGATCGCGAGTAGTCACCGTGTACTTTATGGCGAGGGATTTCATGGCGTCTTTCCCCATTGTTGGTCATCCATCTCGAAAAGTTCCGGCGATTCAGTGAGACCGATATCCGGAATATGTCGATGAGAGATTTTTTTGACTCGACGGTCTTGTCGTGATTTCACTCGCTTCGTCATTGCGAAACCAGCACGGCGAATTGCCTTGGACACCGATGCTCCGACGCTTGCGCCCGTTTCTGTGACCACCACTGTTTCCGCGCCGTTCAAAGTAACCACGAGTCGGCACTGTTTGCAGATGCCGCCGCGGGGACCGTTGATATCGTCAAGGCACACCGTAACTTTTTGCACCCACCGGTCGAGTCGCTGGAATGATTGCTGCAAACGTGTTTCGATGTAATTGCGAAGCTTGTTGCCTACTGCGACTCGGTTACTGCTGATTACTAACTTCATCTGGCGAGTTCCTTAATAGTGGAAACAGTGAAACGATCTTCGAACAACGCGGTGGTTACGCATCCTCGGTTGGGATGACAGAAGAGGAATTAGTTAAGCAATCGCCACCACACGACGGCTCCTAATGTGATGCAGCCGCTGACCAAAATGGACAGCGTGACTCGAAAGGTTCGCAGACGCTGATTGACTCGGTCGCTGCGATCCATTGATATCGATATTTTACTCCGATCGATTACTGGTGTGTGGGTGTCGCGTAGAAGGGCGGGTGATTCTCTCGCTTGATTTCCTACGGAATGGGGGGCAGCTGAGTTGGGCGCGTGCCAACAAAAATCCGTTTTTTCATTGAGGGATGTGCCGTTAATTTTCGTCGACTTGTTCACGTGAACACACTCCGTCGAATTGCACTTTCGCACTCTGACGAAAATTCCGATCGTTTTGGTGGTAGCAAAGTCAGGAGCATCTTTGTGCAAGAAAATCGCATATTTATCCAGTTTTCTTCTGGGGTTTTGTTGCCAGACCGCTGATTTGCCAAGCAGGACCGCATCAGCGATGCGAACAGAACACGAGGGTGTGGCAAAGAGTGTGCCAAACCATGTTTCGGCTTGCATCGTAGCACTCCTTTGACGCGAGAACCGCTGGTTTCTCGGCAGACTTGACACGATCGCGCTGCGGTTTTGTGGGTTCGCTACGCCGCATGACATGCGAGGCGAGCGAGACGGGCGATTCAGTCGCGTCTGAATATCAATCCCGACGGCTGAAAATACAACGGCTTGAGGAAGCGGGCATAACTGCGACCAAATCACGGCCGCACCCTTTTTCGCGGGCGGCATTCGACGATCTGAAAAAAAGAGAAAAAATTGATCCTGGTGTCGAAGCATACGCAGCGCGTACCTGGATACCGCTTACTATTTGTAATTGATTCAATGGATTCGCAAGTTACATAGCCACAAATTACATAACCGATAATTTCCTGAGGTAGACGATGTCAAACGCGGTTTCCAATTCGATTGAAAAGCAGGTTGTCATCCAAGCCCCAGTCGGCTTCGTATGGCGGGCCTTGGTCGACTATCGCGAATTCGGCGAGTGGTTTCGCGTCAAGCTAGAAAAGCCCTTCGTCCAGGGCGAAACGACACAGGGACAAATCACCTATCCCGGCTATGAACATGTCCGCATGAAAGCTCGCGTCGACGCAATCGAGCCGATGAAGCGATTTGCATTTTCATGGCATCCTGGGGCCGTCGATCCCAACATCGATTACACCGAAGAACCATTGACGCTGGTTGAATTTTTTCTCGAAGAAGCAGATTCAAGCACGACGCTGACGGTCATCGAATCGGGTTTCGATGCGATTTCGCCGGACCGCCGAGAGGAAGCGTATCGTATGAATGAAGGTGGTTGGGAAGAACAGGTAAAAAACATTCGCGACTACGTCGAGTCAAATGGTTAAACGAATTGCCTCTAAGCAGGTCGGTCGGTATGTACCGGTGAAACGTCGATCCTTTTGTGAGCCGTGGGCCGTAAGGCACCGGGTAGTTCGCGAGACCCGACCGCTGACGCGTCACGGCTCACTAAATCAACAAGCCGTTGAAGAGTTCCGCTATGTCAGTAATCGTTGCGAAGGTCTTTAGCTGCGAAGAGAGACCGGTTGCTCTGCGTTTATTGAGGTGAGGGCAGTTGCAATTTCTGTTGAAGGAATCGTCGTTGGGCATCCTGCTGTGTCAACGCGAGTGCTTGCTCAAACGCTGCGATCGCCTCGGTTTCTCTGCCGATGCGTCTTAGTAATTCGCCGCGAGCAGAGTGGGCGAGATTATATTGCGTTAGCTCGCCGCGTCCTAAAATGGCATCAATGATCGCCAAGCCCGCTTCGGCCCCATCTCGCATTGCGATCGCAACGCCGCGATTCAGTTCGATCACCGGTGACGGATCGGCTTTGACCAGCACATCGTATAACGCGACGATTTGGGCCCAATCAGTGTCCGCAGGTGTAGCGGCATCGGCATGAACCGCCGAGATCGCGGCTTGGATCGTGTACACACCCACGCGACGCGATCGGAACGCTTGCTCGATCAGACGCTTGCCTTCGGCGATCAGATCGCGATTCCATAGTGTGCGGTCTTGATCGTCCAGTAAGACGATATCACCATCGCGTGTTTGCCGGGCCTTGCGTCGCGATTCATGCAATAGCATCAGCGACAAAAGTCCCATGACTTCGGGCTCCGGCAGCAAGTCCAACAGCAGCCGAGCCAAACGAATTGCCTCGTCTGAAAGGTCGCTCCTCGTTAGCGAGACGCCTGTCGATGCCGAGTAGCCTTCATTAAAGACCAGATAGATGCAAGCCAAAACTGCATCGAGTCGCTCGGGCATGTCCGTGAGCGAAGGAATCACGTAGGGGATTTCGGCGTCTCGAATTTTCGCCTTGCCGCGAACAATACGGGCCGCCATCGTCGAGGGTTTGACCAGAAACGCACTCGCAATCTCTTCCGTCGTCATTCCGCAAACCTCTCGCAGTGTCAGCGGAATTTGGATTTTCGGATCGATCGCAGGATGGCAGCAAGTAAAAATGAGCCGAAGCAAGTCATCGCTGATTTCTTGGCTTGCCCGAGCATCGTTTGTTTCGCTGATGGAGGTTAGTCTCGCAGCGATCTCTGGCTGCATCTCTGCGAGGCGGCTACTGCGACGAATGATATCGACTGCTTTGAATCGTCCCGTCGAAATCAGCCAAGCGGTTGCGTTAGAGGGGATCTCGCCGCCAGCCCACTGTGTCATGGCTGCTGCGAAGGCCTCGTGCATCGCTTCTTCGGCAAGATCAACATCGCCGACCAGTCGGACAAGCGTTGCGAAGATCTGACGCGATTGAGTGCGGTAGACCTCATCGACTTTTTCTTTTGTTGCGTCCATCCACATTTCACAAAACGGCAGCCGGAATCTTCATTTGCAACACGCACAGAGTGTCACCGATTATCGTATCAGAGTCCCGAGCGTTGCAGCGTCGCGTTTGGATCGCCGAATCCTCAGGGAATTGACCTTCATCACGATAGTCAAGACAATTCAAGGTCGTCTATCGCCTCACAAAAACGGCATTCGTGAGCACTGCCGATTGAAATCGTGGGGCAAGCTTTCGACCGTGCTCAATCGACTTTCTTTCCTACCTCTCCCTTCCACTCGTCAAAAATAGGAATTCATAATGTTTCTCGCTGGTTTCAACAGGTTGATGAATGGTCGTGGAGACTGTGCACTTTTGCTGCGATCTGCTGGTGTGATCGCTCTCGCTTGCTTGTGGGTGGGGCATGGACCAACAAGGTTAGACGCTGCGGATGCTGATCGTCCGAACATTGTCTTGATCATGGCCGATGATATGGGGTTTTCCGACATCGGATGTTATGGAGGCGAGATTGACACACCGAATATTGATCGTCTAGCCACGGGCGGTTTGCGTTTTCGAACCTTTTACAACAATGCAAAATGTGAGCACACGCGGGCCTCGATTTTGACCGGACGGTGGTGGCATCACGTTGGTGCGTCGCCTTCGGTTCATTATTCGGCACCCACATTTGGGGAGCGGATGCGAGACGCGGGGTATCGAACGCTGATGACCGGAAAATGGCATGCCGGACAAACTCCGTTCGAGCGAGGATTTGATCGCTATTACGGACTGACCGATGGATGTTGCAATTTCTGGAATCCCGGACATGCTCGGCCTGGCGAAGCGGAACCGGCGAAAAAGAACGTGCGTCGCTGGGCAATCGATGACCAGAAGTTCTTGCCCTTCACACCCGAGTCCAAGGACTTCTATACCACCGATGCTTTCACCGATCACGCCATCTCTTATCTCGATCAATACAAGGACGAAGATAAGCCGTTCCTGCTGTACATTGGCTACACCGCGCCGCACTACCCGATGCATGCCAGTGAGCAAGATGTGGCGAAGTATCGTGGCAAATACAAAGCGATCGGTTGGGACCAATTACGAGTGCAACGTTTTGCCAAACAGCAGTCACTTGGCGTGTTGACCGCGAATGCAAAGTTGTCTCCTCGAGATGAGGCCTTGCCTGCTTGGGATTCGATCCCCACACAAGATCGCGATCACTGGGATTTGCGAATGGCAACTTACGCTGCGATGGTCGATCGATTGGATCGCAATATCGGACGAGTGCTCAACAAGATCGACGCACTCGGAGAATCGGATAACACGGTCATCTTTTTCTTGTCGGACAACGGCGCCAGTGAAGACTCGGCGGATCGATCGACCGTCAAAGGTTCGATGCCTTGGGAAGTCACCAGTTACTTGACGCAGGGGCGTGTCTGGGCAAATGCCTCCAATACACCCTACCGTCAATACAAAACAACGGATTACGAGGGGGGCACACGGACGCCAATGATCGCATACTGGCCTGGGAAAATTCAACCGGGGACCGTCACCGACCATGTTGGGCATCTCGTCGATTTCACTCCCACGATGTTGGACTTGGCAAACGCGGATCAACCGAGTGAGTTAGCTGGACATTCGCTTGTTCCGACTTTGGGTGGCGAAGCGAGCGAGCGGCCATGGCCATTGTTTTGGCAATTTGGGAAATCTCGGGCAATCCGAGATCGCGATTGGAAATGTGTCCGCCACGGAAAGGGAAACTGGGAACTTTACAATCTGAAGGCCGATCCCACCGAACTGGTTAATTTGGCCGCTGACAGACCCGAGCTGACCGAGCAATTGGCGGGCACGTGGGAGACTTGGTGGGCAAACAAAGCACGCTAAGCAGTTAGGCAGGAGTCTTTCAGTAAATTGGCTAAAACGGCTAATTAAATCAGCAGTCTCCTTCGTTGGTGGAGAGGTAACTGCAGTCGAGGCCGGGAAAAAGCATCGCTTGGGGCGTTGTGTGGGCCGTTCTTTCCATTTTTTGCGGAACCTACAGGGCAAATCTTGGGTTAATTCAACAAGCGATCCACGAAGGTATCCCCAAAGATCGCGAAGATACTAAACTAACACCAGATAGACCGTTTTCGTTCCTTTATTCCCAAAATGTTGGTTTGGCCGTAAGCGATTCCACTGCGCTGCGTTATCAGCAGTCCGATCCGGACGTTCGATTGATGCTGCGCGTCCGTGATGATGATGCTGGGGCCTTTGAGGAATTAGTGCGGCGGTACGAGGCAAGATTGGTGCGATTGATGCACACACTTGGACCGAGCCACGAATTGGCGGAAGACTTAACACAAGAAGTTTTCTTGCGTGTCTATCGAGCGCGAAAACGTTACGAGCCAGGGGCGAAATTTTCGACATGGCTGTTCACGATCGCAGGTAACGTCGCCCGCAACTCTGCCCGAACAATGTCGCGCCGCCGCGAAGTCAGCGAAGTCGATGCGCCTCGCAGTAACGATTCACCTAGCAATGCACAGCTGTTGGCTTCGACCGCATTAGAAGCGAGCGGATTGATGCCCACTCGTGTCAGCGAGGGAAGTGAACGTGCCGAAATTGTGCGTCAGGCGGTAGAGTCATTGAGTGAGCGTCAGCGAATGGCTTTGATGCTATCGCGATTCGAAAACATGAGCTACGCCGAAATTGCCGAAACGATGGAGTTGACGCCGAAAGCGGTGAAGTCGCTGCTGAGCCGAGCGAGAGTCAATTTAAAAGAGATGCTGCAACCTTATATCGACTCGGGACTCATCCCCAAGGAGGTGGGACCATGAGTATGAACCTGCTGACCGATGACTCGCCACTAGAACCTGACGACGAGTTGCTCGTTGCCTATGTCGATGGCGAGCTCGATAATGATTCGCGAACGCAACTCGAGAATCGATTGTTGGACGACGAAGAGCTGCGACGACGGTTGCAAGACTTGCAGCAAGGGTGGGATTATCTAGATGATTTTCCCGCAATGATACCTTGTGAAAAGTTGGTGGAATCGACGCTCGAGTTGGTGGTTTCGGATATCGTCAAACCGAAAACGGAAAGCTCGACTTCGCGGATGTTCGTCGATCGATACCGCTGGCCATTGACCACTGCGGGGTTGTGCGTTCTAGGCGTATTGATTTCTGCGGTGACAATCTATGCCGTGCGAAGTTCCGATTACCAATCGCAATTGCAAGATCTTGCGATCGCAGAGAATATCGACGCCTTCTACTACGGTCACGATTTGCAATTGATGCGTGATTTGGCGCTCAATGATTCGTGGACCAATATGGTTGCCGCGATGAAAGAAATTGGCGACTTGTCACCTCCCCAACCCATCGTGGCCACAGCCGAGGTCTCGCAGCGTGAAGAGTTGATCCATACATTGACTTTGGTCGATCGTTCGCAATTAGATTCGCGATGGAAACGCTTCACACGCCTGGATGAAAAGGACCAACAGCGAATTCGTCAGACTGCAGAAAAAGTTCAAGCGCAGCCCAATGCCGAGGTCTTGCTGGAAACCATGCAGATTTATTCTGCATGGCGAGAAACACTCTCGAGCGATTTGCGAGATAAGATCGAAGCCGATGATTTGGATGAGCGACGCGACGCGATCAAGCAAGCGATCGACAAGACTCAGTTTGCTATGTCGAAACGTTCGAGCTTAAATTTGTCGGATGATACGATCGAGCGAATTGCGTTTGCGTTACATCAAATTTTGAAGCAACGTCTGCAAGACAACGATCCAGGTGCGATAGCGTTTGTCTCGCGATTAAAGCAATTTATGGACAGCGAGCGAGCCGAGTTGATGGCGATCGGTGCGATGGTTTTTGGTGACCAGGGGCGTCCGGATGGCCGAGGTGGACGGTTCGGTTTTTCTCGCGGTCCCAGTGACCGAGGGGGCAGTGACCGAGGGGGCAGTGAGAGGGGGACATCGGGAAATTCACTCAATGACCGCCCTGGTCCTTTGACGCTTGCAGAGTTGTCGATGATCGAAATTATCCTCTCGGATGCCGATCGCGACGTCTTGGATTCGATCGCGGGAGATCCCCGCAATCCAATGATGGAAGGCGTAACGCTGCGTTATTGGGCCGAAGAAACGGTGCGACGTAAAGCGTGGTCGCGAGACGAAGATGCAACCACTTTGCTACAGCGTTATGAAGAACTCGATTCGCGAGAACGTGAGATTGTTGACCTGTTGCCAGCCAAGCAGGCGCTCGACCGATTGACGCCGCCACACCGCCGCTAGCATTTGCAAGCTCTTGGACGATGCGTTTCTCTACGCCCCGTTTTTCTACGCCGCCGTTTTTTTACAACGCCGTTTTTTTACAACGCCTTGAACTCGGCATACGTAATCAGGCGATCTTGCTCTTCGTCCCAAAACTTTAGTTGTAGACAGTCAATGATGTCGCGGATTTTCAGCGATGTCTTCTTGGGCTGCTGCAGCGGCTGTAGCGCCTTCATGGCTTCGGGCAATCGATAGAACGGGATCTTTGAATTCAGGTGATGCACGTGATGGTAGCCGATATTGCCGGTCATCCAGTGCATGACGGGGCCCATCTCGAGAAAGCTTGATGATTGGAGCGCGGCATGAGTGTAGCTCCACTCGTCGCCATCACGAATCTTTGCATCGGGAAAGTTGTGTTGGATATAAAACAGGTACGTACCGATGCAGGTTGCGATCCACGCCGGCAACAGAAACACGAACGCAGTCGTTACCCATCCAGTGAACCACCAACATGCAGCGATAAATCCGAAGTGCAAAAGCATTGATGTGAACGCATCCCAGTGGCGACGAGGGTCGCGGTGGGCCGTGTGGATGCACATGCCGTAAAGAAAAACAGGAAAGTAACCCATCAGGATAACCAATGGATTGCGAGCGATGCGGTAGCTCAGGCGATCCAGCAGCGATGCTTTGCGGTAATTTTCGCTTGTCATGATCGGAAACGAGCCGATGTCGGTTCCGAACAATTTTGAATTGTGGTGATGGTGGTGATCGTGAGAATGTTTCCACGCACTCGGAGGCGTCAACATCAGGTTGCCATACACACTCAAAATCACCTTGGCTAATTTTGAACGGGTCAAAATCGTGTTGTGCTGATAGTCGTGGTACAAAATGAACATGCGGACAAGAGTCAGTCCGGTCAAGATGCTCGCGAGCGATCGCAGCCAAACGGCTTGTCCTAGTCCAGCAACGGCAGCAAAGAACAGCACCGCGCTCATCGTGCTGGCTAGATGCCACCAACTCGTCAAAGGACGGTCGATCGCAAACTCGCGACTGGCAATCAACAACTCTCGATCCAACGAGCGTTGCTCATCCGAGGATCGTGGCTCGCTTCCGTTGGTAGCAGGCTTTTGCCACGATTCGATTTCCGTATCGGATTCAATGCAATTGGCACTCAATGTGTCTATTTCCTAAAGCATAGGTGCAAACGTTTTCGGCCGATTCATTGGCGAAACCGTTCCAGATGCGAGGTGCATACGAGGATCGACAGTGCTAGCCGCACGGTCGCAGGGGAGTATGTGAGCAAAACTGCCCAAGATCGACAACCACAACCCGGTCATAGGGTGCAACCAATCGTAAATTTGCGGGAATTATTGAGCAAAATCAACTCGGCAAAGGCTGCTGATTCACCTCATTCCCCAAAAAACACCCCCCTGAACGGACGGTTTCAACGTTTGATTTTCTCAGTCCGCCCCAGGAATCCGCCCAACGCCGTGAACGAATTTCTGGTAGCTACCTTCGCCAGAAGGTGGTGATTCGCATTGCGCGCCAACAATCCACGCGCTGGCGAGCGTAGCTACGAAACGCAAATGCCGTAATTTGCAGCACAAAAATCGTTCACGGCGTTGGGAATCCGCCGAACGAACGAGCGGTTTGCTACTGTCGGTAGCGACGCCCGTTAGAGGGTGGATTCCTGCTCGTTCCGAAGGCGGCGGTTCGCTTACTCGGCGGCAACTACGTCGTCGGCTTCACCGCGTCGCGATCTTCGTTTCGAGTTGGCTTCCGCGGCGATGGATGTCAGGACGACTAGGCACGCCACTGCTAGCAGTTTGGCCGGAAGATCACCGATCCGAACATAGAAACTCGTTCGCGAATCACGAAGCGGAGTGGCGATGATCGCGCCGTCGGTTCCAACAGGCAAAGATTCCACCAAGCGACCGCAACTATCGATCCATACAGTGGGTCCATTGTTTGCCGACGAAAGAACCGGCCGACGCGTGCCGACCGCCACCAATTGGGCACAGCGTCGATGATGGTCCAAAATGCTCGAATCATCGAACCAACCGTCATTCGTAACTGTGACAATCACATCGGCACGAGTCTGGTTCGAGTGCAGCTCGCTCAGATGGTTGACCATCACCCTTTCGACTGCGGTCTCGATACAGACCGAGGGCACGATGGCGGTATCGTTGACCTCGAACACAGTCGCCCCTTCACCCGGAGTAACGCCTAAACCCGCGGGGATTAACTCGCGGAGACCGGGGATACGCGGCAGCAAAGGCACATATTCACCGAACATCACCAAGTGATTTTTGCCGTACCATCCAGCAACCTTTGCCTCAGGCGAGACGTGAACCATGCCGCTATACGCATGAGGCAGCATTCCGTAACGCACAACGCCACAACCGACCACCAAGTGAGGTTTCCGTTGGCCAGGGTTAGGGTAAGCAAGCGTGCGAATAAGCTCGTCGGCGCGTCCCAAATAATAACGCTGATTTTGTTGCACCATCGAGACAAATGACTCCGGCGGCCCCTCGTATTGTTCGGGGGCGACCGCGTCCGGATCCGCAATCATCCACGGCAATCCACCGGTAAACATCGACTCGGGCCAGACAACAACGTCGATGGGAACTTCGGATCGTTCTATTTCTTCGATGCTTTGCGTTGCATAGTTTTGGAAAATGTGCAGTTCGCGTTCAACGTCTTGCTGGTACTCGACTTGTTCATTGCGTTGTACTAACGCGAAAGCCGCCATGGTTTCGGTGATGGGTTCGTTGAGTCGAGCTTGGCCGTAGAAAAAACTTGCACCAACACAGACTGCTGCAACAACACATGCCGTGATGCTCCACCGCAGGGCTTCGATGTGATGTGTCGGGCGATACGCCGGGTCGGGGCGACGTTTTCGCGCGACGATCTGTGTTAGCACGGCGAAAACAGCGACGTTCACCGTGACGATAACGAAGCTGACGCCGTAGGTACCGAACAGGTCTGCGATCTGAATCATTGCCGACACATCGGCCAGCGAATGGCCTAACATGACGGCAGAAATCCCCGTCAACATGTAGTTCCGCGCACACTCCAGACCGACCCAAAGGGCTGCCGCCGGCACGAACAATGGAATATTCCATCGCATGCATCGTCGGCAGAGCAGCACAAAGAGCGGCAGATAGATGCCGAGATATCCAGCCAAAGCCGCTAAGCAAACATACATCGCCGGATGCGCGTGCCGGATGCCTTGCAGTGACACTAACCAATACAGCGACGACGCCAGCCAAATCGCCGCATAGTCTCGCCGCGTGAACGCCGGTTTCTCGGAAATCAGCCCAAGGACGGGAACCAGGCAAATCCAGGTAAACGGCCAGAAACTCAGCGGAGGCTGGGCTAGCCAAAGCATCAAAACGCTGGCACCCGCGAATAGGAAGCGATAACGTGTCAATTTGCTAGCAAGTCTACGGTCAGCCGGCTCGGGTGGTTTTACGTTCATGGGCGGGATCTTAGTGTTTCAGCGTGAGCAATAAAATTGCACTTTCGCAAT
Source organism: Novipirellula methanifontis (assembly GCF_052161655.1). Classification (GTDB taxonomy): domain Bacteria; phylum Planctomycetota; class Planctomycetia; order Pirellulales; family Pirellulaceae; genus Novipirellula. The sequence goes on along the minus strand of NZ_CP197418.1, from coordinate 1,510,622 downwards.
CGGTATCCTGCGGGGGTCCGTAACGGATGCCAAGTCGATTCGGCTACAATCATTCAGCCACCCACTCGCATTTAAGCAGGTAGGCAGGAATCATTGGGTGAAATCCCGTTAGCCGTTTGGGCGCTAGCCCCGGTTGAATGTCGGAACCGTGGCTAGCGCCAAAGCGGCTAATATACTGAAAGACTCCTGGCTAACTGCTTACCTGTGTTTTCTCCTCTTTCGCTATGTCATTTGCAATGAAATCCCCTGAATTCCTTGGTCCATATCGAGTCGGAGAGACGTTAGGGCGAGGCGGAATGGGGGCCGTTTACGTGGGGGTTCATGAGCACACTGGCGAAAAAGTGGCAGTCAAACTGATTGCGGCGCATGTGGCTGATGAGCCGCGCTTTCGTCGACGATTCGATGCGGAAGTGGAAACGTTGAAACGTCTTCGCCATCCAGGAATCGTACGGCTGATTGGTTACGGCGAAGAGGACGGCCAGCTGTTCTATTCGATGGAACTGGTCGATGGGGAATCGTTGCAACAACGGATACGGCGGCAGAAGCGAATTCATTGGCAAGCCGCAATTGATATCGCGATCGAAATCTGTGCGGCGCTGAAACATGCACATGACTTTGGGGTCATCCACCGCGATTTGAAGCCTGCGAATTTGATCCTGTCCACCAGCGGTAAAGTCAAGTTGGTGGACTTTGGGATCGCCAAGTTGTTCGGATTTGGCGAGCAAACGATGGCAGGGTCGATCTTGGGGACCGCCGACTATATGGCGCCCGAGCAAGCCACCAGCAGTGGTGTTTCGGTTCGCACCGATCTCTATGCAATGGGCAGTGTGTTGTACGCCATGTTGACCGGGCGTCCTCCCTTCCCGGGCAAACGGACAACCGAAGTGATTCAGGCACTGCAGCGTGATCGTCCTGTGCCGTTGGAGCTGATCGATTCGGAATTGCCCGAAGCCCTCTGCGAACTCGTTCATCAATTGCTCGAAAAAGATCCCGCGGATCGGCCCCCCACGGCGCTATCGGTAATGAATCGGTTAAAGGCGATGCGAGCCGGACTGCTTCGCCAGCAAACGTTGCCGGATCACTCGATGCCCACCGCACACTCAATTCCCGGTCGTGACCAACCTGTGGCCAAACCCACCGGTGACTCTACGGAAAAAACGGACCCGGGAGGGCACGACACCACGGGATTGAACGTCGGCCATACGGATCGAGGTGATCAACCACAGACCGGGGATATTCGCACCGTCGAGATTGGTGGCCCGACACAATCCGAAAAGGCCCAATCTAATTTTGCCGCCACCATTGCGTCGCAAAACACCGTCGCATCGGACCCCATAACTGACGTTGAAGATGCGACGCAAACGGCGGACGAAGCCACCAGCCGCTCCACCCATTTTCAATCGGTGGATGCTGAGCATCGCCATGGTGCCGAACGTTCTGCCAACGCGTCAGCTGCAGAACATTGGAAACAAGCCATCTCGATTTCGCTGATGATGGCGGTTTTGATTGCGGGTGTGATTCTGTTCTTCAAAGCAGCCAAACAGCCCACCGCAGACGAACTCTATCAGGTCATAGCGGAAAATGCCGATGCGGAAAATGCGGGCGAAGCTCGGCTTGAAATGGATCAATTTATCAAGCGGTTCCCTGAGGACCCTCGCTACGACAAGGTGGATCGATTGCGTCGCAGAATCGATCTCCAGCGGCTACTACGACGAATGAGTGTGCAGGCGAAATTGGACATCTCACCCTTGTCCGCTGCGGAACAAGGTTTTCACGACGCCATGACCGGCCGCGAACAGGATCCTGCCACCGCCGCGTCGCGTTTGACTCAGTGGTTGGCGATCTATGACACGCAGACCTTGCAGACCGATGAATCGCTTGAGGAAATGATCGTTTTGGCCAAACACGAAGTGGAGCAGCTCCGAGAACGTGCCCCTGCGGTGATCCTGGATCCCCGGGCCGCCGAATTGCTCGATCGTATCCGCAAGACCGTCGAAAATGCGCCACCACAAACCGCCCGTGAAACGCTCACCGGGATCATCCAATTGCACGCCGACCATGGCTGGGCCGAGCCGGCGGTCGAGGAAGCAAAGCGACAGCTGGAAAAACTGACGCCGATATCGCCCACGGAATAACGTCGTGATAGGCGTGGGCATACGCTGTGAACCATTTTTTCTTATAGGTTTTGTGCTAATTTAGCGTAGCGGAAGTCGTCAAGACTTTCGTTCCACGGTGTATGCCCCCCGAAACTCTTGACGAGTTCCGCTACGTAAATGCTTCACAGTGTTGGCCAAAACGGCTAACGAAATCTGCAGTCTCGATAAGGGGGGGACTCGACAGAGCGGGGTGATGCTTCCCGAAGGATTCTTCGCTGCCCCAATCGGCGCTCCCGACTTTTCCGCATAGAATTCCTACTCACGCATCCGTTTTCTAAAAATTCCCCTCATTGTTGTCAGGTTCGAATGTCCACTCGCCGCCGTGCCCGCGAGATTGTATTGCAGCTGCTTTACGAGGCGGACGTTAACGATCCCCGCTCTGATGAATCCGCCAAGCAATTCATTCGCTCGCGTTTACAAGGACGTAAAGCGTTAACCGAATTTGCCTACAAATTGTTGATGGGCACACTCGAGCATCGCAATGAAGTTGATGCGCACCTCAGCAAATTAGCCAGCCACTGGACTTTGCCTCGCATGGCAGTGACCGATCGCAATGTGTTGCGGCTAGGCGGCTATGAGATCCTGTTCGGCGATACGCCCGGCCGTGTCGCGGTCAACGAAGCCATCGTTTTGGCCAAGCGTTACGGCGACAAAAATAGCCCGCGGTTCGTCAACGGTGTGCTCGACCGGCTTTACAAAGAACTCGAAGCCAAGCAGGCGAAGAGCTAAAGCATTATGACCTTTCGCTGCTCACGGAAAATCTGTTTCCCGTTGCAACGTCAGTCATTCTGTGAGCCGACGGCACTAGCCGCGGGCCTATCAATAATGCAAGACACATATTGACCTGCTTAGAACTCGATCTTCATTTCGTCTTCGGCAAGGACGACAGGGCAATCGACGGCTTTTCGAATCACGTCGAGATCAACCGGGTCATCGGACGTTTCCAGCGGATTGATATGCGTGACCAGCAATTTCTTGGGCTGAATCTTTTTGGCAACTTCGGCCACGCGACTGGTCCAGCAATGGCCGGTCTTTCTCGCCCACTCCTCGGACGCGTCACGAAAGTAGCACTCTTGCATTAATATGTCGCAATCGTGCCCCCAGGCCGCCATCTCGGGACTGGTGTCGCCAGTATTGTCGGTGGCGTAGACGAGCCGTTTTTGCTGTTTCTTCCATTCGATACGGTACGCCACGCTGCCGCCCGGATGATCCTGTTGTCGATGAGTGATCGTGGCGTCTCCGATTTGGAATTCATCCAACGCATCAATTTCTACCCACTCAGCGTTCAGTGAAGCAGGAAATATCAGGTCGTCAAACAAGTGCTTGCGAACCGCGTCCAGCTTGTCTTTCTCACCCCAGATGCGGCATGTCTTGACCGGGTTTTCGAACAGGACGTCCAATAGGAATGTCAAGCCGCACGTGTGATCTAAATGAGCGTGGCTGAGCAGTACATCCAGGGTTTCGGTCTTGATCAGCGGTGCCAGCCGAAAGACACCCGTACCGGCATCCAGAAGCATGCCCGATTCGGGCAGAAAATAGCACGAGGTATGGCGTTGGGCGTTTGGGTGATAGCCCACCGTACCGAGGCAATGAAGTTGCATGCTCGCCAATCCTCGCTCGGATTCAGAATTTATCATCAAAAGTGTAGACCCGTTGTCGTGCTCAAGTATATCAGAGAGTAGCGATCCCAGTTGGGGTGCCAACCCCATGGCGGTGGTAAGCCGAGGATCCGGCGGATCGGCAAGCGTCCGAGGGCGATTCTGCCCCCAAGCCCACCGCGATGGAGCGTTTGGAATCAATCATTATATATGCTCGACTCCACTTGCGATTCTCAGAAAAAGGCGATATTGTTCTAGGGCTAATTCGCGGATGTGGCGGAATTGGCAGACGCGCTAGATTCAGGTTCTAGTGCCCGCAAGGGCGTGGAGGTTCAAGTCCTCTCATCCGCACTACGTAAAATCAAAGGGTTTTCGCTCAATCGGCGAAAACCCTTTTTTCGTTTCTTCGGTTTTGATTCTCTTGCCAAAAATGGCCGGTACTGGAAAGAAAGGCCTTTCCGAGGCTCCTCACTTTTGGGGCCAAGAAACATTCGGATGAGTCGGTCCGCCAGGGAAGGCATCGATTGGGCGGCAACATGGAGAAAAGAAGACGGCGTGCATCGAGACGCCATTGTCATTATCACCTCCTGTCGTCGCTCCTATTTTTCTGTCTCCATTTTTCTGTCAATTTTCTTTCGACGGAACAATTCGCCCCCTGCCAATGAAGTTCGCCACCCGCGGCAGCCTTTCTGTGGATTCCCCAAGTTGCGAAGAAATGACAAGTGATAGCCACGGATATTAATCCTTGGTCACGCCTCCCCTGGCAAACGCGTTACTCGTCATCAACATCGCTTAGTTCAGCTTCGACTACTTCGATGCTTGGTAGTGACGATCGAAATTCTTCAGGAGGGCATTTCGGGCAATAGGGAAACAGGCTGTTTCTCCACTATCGGATTCGAACTCCAGTAAGCGTGCCATTGCCGAATGAATTTCATATTGCGTTACGCCCACTCACTTCTGGGAATTCGGCAGACAAGTCGAGGCTCATTTGCTTTAAGAACCCGTCGCCCAACTGGCGGACTTTTGCTTTTCAGCGATTTGCTCACCCGAAACCCAATACAAATTCAGCAACTCGCCACTAACTGATTCGGCTGCCTTGATTTGCGAAGCACAAAGGCGTTGTTTGATCGAAACAATCCACTGCCCGTAGGTGCTTAGGTGCTTAGGTGCTTAGGTGCTTAGGTGCTTAGATGCTTAGATGCTTAGATGCTTAGATGCTTAGATGTTCGCAACTTGGATATCGAAAGAGAGAGTGGCCAAAGCTGTCACATACCTCGGAGTTCGACTTTCACTCTCAAAGTCAGGAAATCAGTGTTTGCTAAGATTCGCAAAAAAGAAACAAAGTTTTCCGAGAAAAGCTTGACGGTGGGGGTGTAGCCGGTACATTCACTGGAGAAATCCACGGCGTAGATTCAAAAATGAATTTGGCCGCCATGATCGACTCGGTTTACCAAGTTGGGGAAATAGTAGGGGCTGAAACTTAATTCGAGTTTGAGCCACGTTCTTAAATTCACTATTTGAATTTGCCAACTTCTTCACGAAGGGCACATCGGATAGGGGTAGACGCAGTTAAACTACGCAGTCCAATCTCTCGGAGGCAGGTATGTATCGAGTTGGCATATTTTTTTTGCTGTTGGTCGTGGTTTCGGGGATCACACATTCTCAGGATGCGGATCAATCCGACGCTAGTGATTCGAGGAAGGCGAAACCTGTACGTTTTGTTCCTCCTAGCGATATGGTCGAGTTCAAAACGGTTGAGACTGCCGGCACGGAAGAGTTTCATCGGCTGAAGGTTCCTCGGTTGCAGGCATCGCAGGAAAAGGTCCTCGGCATTCCGATCAAGAACGTCTCTGGCCAATCTCTAACCGTGTCAAATATCAACCTTGGCTGCGGATGTATGACTGCGATCTCAAAAAAGCTAGAGATCGACAGCGGTGAAACGACGATGGTTTATTTAAGGGTCACGCCAAAGGAAGTCGGGCGATTTGCCAAGCGGATCACCATCTCTTTCGAGAATGCATCAAGTGTGACATGCGTGATTGAATCGGTCGTTCATTCAGCGTTCGAGATAACACCCAACACTATGGTGCTGGTGCCGGGACGCGAGAAAGGAAGTGAGCTTTCGATCAGGTCGGAGTTTGCGCATACAGGATTTCAAGTACGGTCTATGGATCCAAGGCTTACGGTAAAGTTTGACCGGCAAAAAAAGGATGGCACACACGTTTACAGATGTTGGCTGGGAAAAGACACCGACAAGGATAAGCCGCTAGATGAATTTGTTGCACCTATCAACATCGAGTACCTTAAAAAATCTTATGAGTATACACTCCAAGTTAAAAACGCGTTCGCAGTGAAAGTCCAACCATCCATTGTTTTTGCAAGTCGCGACAAGCAGAATAGTGAAGTCGCAAAATTTCATGTGCTGGTCGGCTGCTGGACAGGACGCGATAAATTAATTTGCAGAGTTGCCAAGCCGAAGAAGGGCATCGACTTGCAAGAAATAGAGCGAAAGCCGCTTGGTGAGAGTTCGATTTTTGAACAAGTAAGTTTCGCATTAGAGGGTGATCTCGAAAACATTGACGACGTAACGATCAACTGGTTTCGCGATAACCAGATAGTAGGCACTTGCAATGTATTTCTTGACTCCCAAAGCGAAGTGGCAATCGCTCAAATTCGCGAAAAACGCCGGGAGCGCAATCGACAGTTAATTGAACAGGGCAATGCAGAGTCGCTACAGCCTGCAGAATAAATTGCGATTTGCCAAACGTTGACATCAATACTCAGTGCCCCGCACCATAGTGATTGTTAAGCCATTAAATCTTCCTCATCGGGTGTAATGCTATGGTTCGTGCGTTTCTGTTTATTTATACATGGTTTGGTCTTGTCAGTCTGGCAGGGGCTCAAGGTCTGGCAACAAATGCAGTAGAGCGTTCCGCGGTGCAAATGCTCATAGATTTCGCCGCGAGTCCAACGAGTTTGCCCGATGAGTACGCCGTTGTCTTACGGGAGACGCAAGTTTCCTACATTGATGGGACTGAAAGCGATACCGTTTATTTGTTTGCCGAAGACCGTCGAAGAATAACTAGCACTCGATTTTCGGCAAAAGGATATGCTAACAGCATCGAGCCAAGGCGATGGGTTCAGTATCTGAGAACGCCAACGCATCGTGCGCAGCGACAGGGAGGACAAGCGTTTGGAAGGCTTGCTGGCGAAGTCGTTGAGGATGTGACAATGGATCCAGAAGATAGCCAGATTCTACAATACCCTCAGAGGCACGATTTTGTATTCTTTCGCCCTGTTGCACCTCGAAGCGACAGAAGCAGCCGAAAAACGCAGTCAGCTGGCTATGGAAGATTGCTTTTAGACGAGCTGGATTTCATGGGGGCAGAAAAGCTGGATGACGGAAAAATTCAATCCGATTGGGCAAGAAAGCTTTGGAGAGTTCAAATTACTTTTGACCCAAAGCAAGGCAATCGTCCCACCAAGATCATTCATTTCAGCGATTTGGATATTGAAAACCCCGGACCGATCGTTTGTGTTCACGTGATCGATTGGGAAGAATGGAATTTGGAGGACAATACTTCAATGTGGATTCCAAGCCACTTTCGATTTCGCCATTCGACTCCAGCCTACAAATTGGACTACGAAACAGAGGGGCATTTGAGATGGGCTGATACCTCCGAAGAATCGGTTATGCCCGAGTTGCAACGGGGAAGTGGTAATGACTGGCGTGAGAAGATTCGCGAACGTTTCAGCGAGGACTGGCAGGTGCGACATGCCGAATGGTTAAAAACGAATCAACGAAAAGATGGAACCGTTCCGGCCGCTGTCGAGTGAGTAATAGGAGAACTGTAGCCAACGGGCCGGCAGTTTACCAATGCACAGAAACTTCCGGGCCGCTGCCCTGGGCATCGATGGAATCGTTCTTTGAAAGCTTCAAAGCCGAATAGGTAGAAGACGAAATTTTCGAAACGCACGAGCACGCCATACACTGTGTATCGCAATACATCGAGCTCTTTTACAACCCTCGCCGCTTGCATTCATCAAATGTGTTGGGGGCCAGGCAGACGAAATCTGGGGTATTCACCTAAGCGGAGCGAGCAATGGAGTCCACTTGAAATCGTGTTTTACAGTGTCAATCAATTTCTTGTCAAAACGCGTCGTGAACAACCCTGCCTCACTGGGAGCTGCTGATGTGTTATCCCCTCCAAAATAACTAACTAAATCAACGGAACGTCTTTCTGTATAGGAAGACGATGCCGGCGTTTATGGCGGTTCCACTGATCAAGACGTTTTTGTCTCTCCCTCTCAAACTTAGGAAGATTGCGCTGGACATACTCTAGTTGGACGTACTGCTTGTCTAACGCACTCTTTTTATTGGATGCGTTTGCCAATTCACTTTTCTTAGTTTCCAAATCGTCGATCAGTCGATTACGCTCAGACAGCGATAGATTTGCACGCTAGATGTTTTAATTGAACGAATCAAATGGGTCAAACCTCTTTGTTGAGTAAGCAAGCTGATGCACCGGCGTGAAGCGGCGATTAGCTTCGGCTAATGCAGCAGCGATCAGTCACATATCGATGGTATGTGGCAATCCGTTTCGCTACACCGGCACACGTTATCCAAACGGCAGCGAGGTTACACTCCACTTTAAAACCAGTGTCCTGATCAAATGACTCAAATGTCCAGCCTTGTCAACATAGAGTCGGCTGTTTTGACGGAGTACGAGTACTTAGGGCGGGGGAGCTTCGTCCAGCAGGGTAGTTTCGATGCAGGGAAACGTGATGGAAGTTTGTGTGCTGTTTTTAACTCATCAATCAAAACCGACGATCATTGAGCATTTTGATTCGATCGAATTGCCATCCTGGATGGAGCAAGTATCTTCTTGTCGACGAAAATTCGTGTGCGGTGATTGAGTTTGGCGATCGCAGTGTTGCGGGGTTCTGTCACGAGAGTTTAGTGAAGGTCGGTTATCGTCCCATCTCAGGAACACTCATTCCAGGGAGCGCCCATTTTCCTGTGATTGAGTTTGCGTACACACGCAAAGTTGATTTCGTATGGGCGATCGAGTTTGATGTGCAGTGGACAGCGAGTTGGCTTAGTTTTTTCAATGAGCTTGACAATCATGCTGACCTTTTGGCAACTCGAATACGCCGATACGAAACGGATGCTAATTGGTGTTGGTGGGATTCGCTGAAACCACCTCCTGGTGCAACAATCGAGTGGAACCACCCGAACGCCTCGCTCGCGTCGTTCAATCCGATTTACCGTCTGTCAGCTGCCGCTGTTTGTGCGTTGCGGAAGCGATTCTTGTTGGGCTGGTCAGGTCACAACGAGTTGACGATCCCAACCTTGCTTGAACAGGAGGGGCTAGTCATCGCGGACATGGGCGGGGCGGGCGAATTCACTCCCATCGCACAACGCGAACGTATCTATTCATTGGAAACGATGCGATGGAGACCGGAATTCAGCCTGGAAGACGTTTCTACGCTTGAGCCCCATATGCTCTATCACCCAGTGAAACATTGAGATGACAGAGACGCGGACAAATCAGTGGGTAAGGGGGGCAAAAGATGGTCTCCTATCTGCGTCAGAGTGAAGCGACTCTTGAGCAGCCTGCCAGGAGGCGGGCTTCTTCATTGGCGGGCTGCATACCCGTCATGCGACTTTGTGAAGCAATTGATATACCCGATCCGATCCGTGCAACTCGCCGAAGATGCTGGACTATGTGACTCGGGGACTGTGCCTTAGCTTTCCCCCCAAGTCAGCGATTCACAATGAAACTGATGGTTTAAAAACACGACCTATCGGACGCCCCCGGGCAAGGTCAGTGAGTGACATCCGAGCAAGGGAATGAGCCAACTGATCGGCGTATTGGAAGTGTCCAGCTCGCATGAAGACTGTATGTCGTGACCGGATTTCTAAGCTTCGGCTTGTTGCTCCGGTCTTATGGCGTGCAATACAACCGTTCATGTTCATGAACACTTCTATTGGATGCACCGGTAATCCTGGGTTCGGTGGATGCCTAGCTGCCGGTTTTTGCCTTTTTTGCGGCATACGTACGCTTCGGCTATCTCGACAGTGCCAAGTGAGCTTTGCCGACAAAACGTACTTGAGACGCGGTTCTCTTTCTCCGTTGACCCAAGCTGGATACGAAAAGGTGCTTTCCCGCGAGCTGCTCCACGCTTTGAAAACATGGAAGAATCGCCCAATTGCTTTGAAATCGGGGGCAATAGGAGAAAAGAGAACTGGCTTTGCTGACGGTTTGGCCAACGGCTAACAATTAAAACGTATTCATTCTCGTGTTTCTTCGGGACGCCGGGACTGCAAGAGGAACCGTTTGTTTGCCTCGCCCAAACAAAAGCTCTCGTTTCCTATGGCCCATCCTTGGTAGCACTAAAATTACATGGCATTTGCAGTGTATTGCAACTTGTCAGAGGAGGGGACTTGAGCGGCTTTCGAAAGAGCCTAGTTCGTCTGTCGGATTGCTTTTGGACCGTGCCCATCATCACACGAAGACTTTCAACACGAAGGTTATTTCCCACAGAACGCAATGAGGGCACCATGTACGAACTGATTTCACAAAAGCTTGAGCAAATTAAATTGCAACTCGTCGCATTGGTGGACGAGAAGCAAGTCCAAGAGTGGTACGACACTAAAACCGTGGCGGAGATGCTAGATCGGTCGTCGTACAGTGTACGCGAATGGTGCCGACTGGGTCGCGTCCGAGCTACGAAACGAGCGTGCGGCCGTGGCAGCGCCAAGGAATGGATGATTTCGCACGATGAAGTGCAACGAATTAAGTCGGAAGGTTTGCTTTCTCGCAGAGCCGTCTGAATTATTGAGTCTGATAGTCCATTTATGCCCGACATGTCAAAAACCGGGTGTGGAGGACCATGATGAACCGCCAACGATCGAGACGCGAAGCTCTTGGCGAACGAGTGGCTCGTCTAGCGGTTGCAGTGAAGCTTCTGCGTGAGAGCCGTCTGTTATTGGAGGGGCAACACGCATTCGCCAGTCAGCCGTCAGCTTGTGACTCGCACGCAATCCGTTGTCTTCGCACCCTCGGTGCGTCCAGTATATCCGTCTATTCCGGTGCAACTGTGCAGAACTGGCTTCGCAGCTGCACTGATGTATGATCACTTTGCTTGAGCGTATCGACCATCACGCCTCGAATCGGGTTGAGGTCCACGCATGCATGCCAAGGCAAGCAGCTACCCCTCGTAGGCGAGCGGAGTTGCACGGAAGTGGTCATGGGAAAAATGTCACGATTCTTCGTTTTGGTGAATGCCTTGCTTCATCGCCCGTGGCATTCTTGCTCTGCCCAAGCCCTGACAGTTTAGCTCTGGGCGGCCCGATACCGTGCAAACAACGTGTCAAAGTCGCATGGTAATTGCGATGCACTTTTGCCGAATGAGCCATGAATTCAACGGCTGTGCCCCATCGCGTTCGACTTTCGTGCATTCAATCCCAACTCAGCAACGATTACTTCACCTGAAAAACCAAAATTCGATGCTTTGCGGATCCGCTGCCTCTATATAGATTCTGTCGTCCACGAAAACTTGCGCAATTCAGAATTCCCCAAAAAACTTGACCCTGAGGGGCACCTCTGTTGCAATTGGAAGCTTGCCTCGATACAGTTGCTAACTGTCGGGTCCTCTGCAATGCGGCAGCACGGGTTCAAAAGCTTGTTTCTTTGCGATGGATTTTCGGAAATCGCTGGCATCTCAGGACCCTAATTCCCTCGCTTTGTTTTACACTTTTTGCGAGAAAAATGATGCGAACGAAACACTTTTGGTTATTGCTTGTGCCCGCTTTGGTTGCCATTCCATTTACACTGGCTTCAATCTCAACTGCTGCCATTGAACCCGCGGCTGAGGTCGATGTTTCAACGTTGGTGGGTGGATTTGGACAGGGGGAGACGTGCGGTGACTCAGGAACAGTTGGCTGCCCTCCCTCGGGAATGGACGTCAGCGGGAATGCCTGCCATGCGAATTCCACTGCACCTCAATGGTGCTACAACTCTTTGCACGATTTCGCATGCGTTTCTGATTGGTATTGGAATTATTGCGGTGACCCAGGTGCTGGCATTTGCAACGGTTGGTCGTTTAAAGTTGTTCCAAGTGTTTATACGGCAACAGGATTTGAATTCGCCTACAATGTTTCGGGCGGATGTGGCGCGCATCAAAACTGTAGCAGCTAGCTCTTGTGGCCCTCTGGGTAAATCGCATTGCTCTGGTGGAATGGCTGTTCCCGCAACGGATTGACGGGCAGTTATTGCTGAGACGACGTTTGCGTAAAGTAGCTGTAACTATTCAGCCCCGTGCAAAGGGCTGCTGTTCGCATGCAAGGAGTTATCCAGTGCCTTGTCTTCACTTGTATCAAGGCGAACTAGCATTGTGGAGTTGGGCAATTGGCTCTAAAGCAGGCTGAGTAGTTGCAGGTGGTCTAGTGTTCTTGCGGATATAAGTTCCTCGCACTTGGTCCAGTCAAGATTGTGACGGTAGGGTCGGTCAGCTTGAATGCCCCTGCTCATGCTGTGTGTCTGCAATTCGTCACGATTCTCATAGGTATACACGAACTTTCTAATCTCGCAGTTTGATAGCCATGATGTACTGTAATCAAGTGTTCGGCGAAACCAACCGAAACGGGCGAGGAGGTTTATGGGGAACTTTGTCGTTTTATTTTTTCTCGACGTTCACCCTGAATTGCCTTTGTGCTGCGGTGCAATTAGCGACACTTCCAAGTTCGTTCGCGGGAAATATGTCGCCGCCTCTGAACGGCGCCCAATTTCGGCTCGAACGTTACACGCAAACATTGTGGTACGGAAAAAAGTATACTTACAGAATCGACATCGAGGGGCATGGTGACAAAGACAACCCCGATCCCTATATGGGGCATGAGGACCAGCTTTGCCATGGCATTCGCGAGCTGACAATTGGCAAGCCTTCGCAACAAACGACTGCAATTCCAATTCGCATGCTACACACTAGTAAAAATCCTGGTGAACCTCACATTGGCACTCCAGACCTGGTTACTTTCTGGGAGGCGTTTAATACGAGAGAGTCGCGACACTATTATCGCAATTTATTGCATGACAATGATGGAACTCGACGTTGGTCAGACGGTTCGATTTTGAGGGGAGCTTCGATTGCTGTAATCTCAATTGATCCATTATTCCAGGCATTGATTGCGAGCGCCGTGCAGCCTTTCCGGGGACAACCGCGTCTTCCGAAGTCGAATTTTGATGCAACTGGCAAGGAAGTTTGGACCATTGTTCCGGAACCGCATCGCTTAGATCCGAACGCGTTCCGCATAATACACATCGACCCGTCTGTTCGACTGGAATCGCACATTGGGTCAGCACCCGAGTACTTGCCTCTTGTCCAGAAAAGAAGCGACACAGACTTCTTTGAGATTGATGAAATCAAGACTGTCGACGGAATCCGATATCCAGGCAAGGCTAGATTCGCTGCGTATGACGCTGACGGAACATTCGAACTGCTGGATGTTGCGGATATTGACATTGCGACCAACGAGTGGTTTCCCGATTGGGACCGCGGCACGTGGGTATCCGACAAGGTGCGTGGCAAAACAACGGAAATTCCGTACAACACAGAAGAAATGGATTTGATTATCAACAACATATTTAAACTTCGTCAAGAAGCGTCGCCCGATCGCACCAGCACAGGCGTTTGGATCAATATTGCGATTGTTTCGATCATCGCAATTCTTGCCGGCGTAAGATACAGCTTCGCCTTTCGACGTCAGGAGTAAAATCCAATGAAATTGACATGCATTTTTATTGCGTTTGCACTTTGTATTACCTGCGTTGCATTTGGAAATTCTTCAAATACGGTGCCTCCGCGAGATGGCTTTTGCGGTTTAGACGCGGCTCGAGTTTGCGCCCGCCAGCTTGGAACCTCTTGGAGGAGAACCCCTCAAACTACCATTCTTGAGAACGAGCCATTAGTCAGTTTCGGGGCGGTTTCTCAGACGCTAGAATCTCTCGATTTGACGACAAGGCAGTGCATTCTCGATCAAAATTCATTACCAATAATTCGCAGTGAGTTTGGAAATCCAGATGCGGCTGTTTGCGGAATCGCTTGGATCCAACCTGATAGCCTTGAGATCGAACAAGACGCGATCGGGCATTTCGTGATCGTCGACGCAATTGCCGTTGATCGACACGTCCGCTTGATGGATCCGCAATCGACGACGGTAACTCTGCTGCGGTTCAATGATGCCATGCGTGTGCCACTGCTTTTGGTTACTCGCGAAATGGACAGCCGATCACATTCGGATCGAATAGCCCGCTTATGAACGCGTTTCGCTCTATTTCGACCGTAGCGTTCATTGCGTTTTTCATTGCCATGTCGCTAGTCCTTATTTATCTAAACGGACGGTTGCGTCGCAACCAACGGCTGATTGTTGTGGCAACTCTCGTCTTAACGATATCGGGTGTGGCTGTGTGGGTAACAGGATTTCGATTGCGTGACGAGAGTCCTAAAGCCTCGTTTGCAAATTCAATTGCTCCACAAGAGGTCGCATTTGAAAGAGCAAGCTACGACTTTAGTGAACTAACGGCGGGATTAAATGGTGAGTTTCAGGTGGTGGTGTTCAACCACAGTGATCGACTCAAATCAGTTACTGAAGTCAGCGGCAGTTGTTCGTGTATGGAAATTACGCCCATGTCTTTCGACATTCCACCGCATTCACAGCAAGTTGTTAACATTAAATTTAGTGCGTTCTCACTAGGGTTCAATCGTTTCTTTGCTGGAATTCATGTGGGTGAATCCGAGGTTGCAAAGTGTGAAATGCGTTTTTCAGGGGTCCGTTCCTTACGACTTCTCCCGCTCTCCGGGATTGTTGGTTCATTGTCTGACTCGGACACCAAAAGCTCCTTGATCCATCAACTCTCATTTGATGGTGTACTTCCCGGTCCTATTCAATCAGTCAGATTGGTTCCTGGCCCAAGTGATACGCCACTCGTACTAGGCATGGTCAATACTGTGCTTGACGGCGTTAACGAATTGACGCTCGCAATCTCGCTGTGTGACGATGTGCATGCGCGAGGGTTTTACTACGAGACAGTGGATTTTGAAGTCGTGCTCGCAGACCAAACGATTGTTGTCAGCACTGAGATTGGGGTTGATATCGTTGATTGATGATAAACGTAATTCAACACATTCCGTAACAACGGAAGGCACCTCGCAATTGCTCGATGATTCGATTGGTCAGCGTCATATGCGATGGACGCGATATGCGATCACCACTGTGTTGGTCATTCAACTCGTGTGCGTGGCAACCCATGCAATACGTAGCTCTCCAACGAATGACGAGTTCGGTCATTTTTTTGCAGGGATACGCTATTGGGAGCAAGGAGATACACGCATCTTCAATGTCAATCCGCCGCTGGTGCGATCGATCGCTGCCATTCCTGCGGTAATCGGGTGGGATCACCCGGTTGTCACGCCGTTGAAAGGATTTGAAATTCGAACGGCTCGGCCTGAAATACAGGCCGGGCGGCGGATGTTCTCCGAGATGCCCAATGAATTTCATTTCTATTTGGTACTTGGCCGATTGCTTGTCGGCATGTTTGGCTTGATGGGTACGATGGCTATTTTTGGCTGGGGCAGACAGCTTGTTGGAGATTGGGGCGCGGTTGTTGCAGCGTCGTTCTGGGCGATTCAGCCTCAAATCATCGCTCATGGGTCATTGATTACTAATGACGTTCCCGTGGCAGCCTGTATGACGCTAGCGGCGTGGCTGTTCTGCCGCTGGTGTGAATCGCCATCGATTTCTCGGGCGTTACTTGGTGGCGCTGGACTGGGGCTTGCATCCGTTTGCAAGTTCACCGCCCTGTTACTTTGGCCGATCTTCTTGGTCTTTGCCGTCTACGAGATTTGGCGTCATCGATCCCTGGTCCGCCTGTACCATGCAATCATCGCAATTATCGTCGCCTTCGTGGTTGTGGGGATACCTTATGGATTCGCAGGAATTGGAAGGCCGATTAAATCGTTTGATCTGGTCACCGACTATCGGGGGCCCGACCAAATCCTCGATCCAACTTGGCAGAATCGCTTTGGCGACCGCTGGGTTGGATACTTGCCTTCTCCGTTGCCAGAGGAGTATGTCGTCGGGATTGATAGGCAGCAGAGCGATTTTGTAAACGGACTGCCTTCTTACGCAGCGGGGCAGAGATCGAAGCATGGCTGGTGGTGGTTTTATCTCTATTCCATGGCTGTCAAACTGCCTACAGGAACGTGGTTAGCAATAGCAGTCGCAATGTTCTACTGGGTCAGTGGGGAAGCGAAAATCACGCGGGACCGATTGATGGTGATGCTGATCGCAATCGCAATCATCGATATTACTGCGATGAAAAGCGGGTTCGCGCAGCAGCATCGGTATATTTTGCCGCTCTATCCGTTTCTTTTTTTGTGGGTAGCGACGCCGTTGGAACGTTGGCGTATTACCCGATCGAAAACCCAAACCGATTCGCAGTTTTATTCCAAGTCATCACTGAAGCGAAAAACGGCCTACGGTTATGGAACTCTCGTTGCCCTTGGTTTTACGGCCATCGGCTGCGCAAACGCTGCTCCGGATTGGCTCGGCGCCTTTAATCTTCTATCTGGTGGAACAGATCGTGGTCATCTGCGAATGTTCAATGACGCGACGGATTGGGGACAGGACACCTTTGAAGTGGTGGATTGGATTGTCCAGCATCCCGAATGTTATCCATTGCAGTTGGAGTCGATAAACGGATTCAACGGAGTCGATGCTCACGCCCTTGGGGTACCTCAAAATGCGATCGTAGAAACTGGCGGTCATCCCGTCTGGTTTATCATTAGCAAAAACGATTTAGTGGGAATTGGGCGCTTGGACGATTTTAAAGATCGAATTCCTGTAGACCGGATTGGTCGCACCCACTTTGTGTACAAGATTGATGACGCAGGTATTGAGTAAAAACATGATCAAGCGTAATTGGAATAAGCGATTCTCAACGCCGGATCAAAGTTGCGGCTTCACTACGATCGAATTGTTGATCGTAATTTCAATTATTGCATTACTCGTTTCATTGTCTGCGTCGGCGGTGCAAAGTGCACGAGAGGCAGCTAGGCGGACAGAGTGTTTTGATCATCAGCGACAGCTGGGATTAGGGTTGCAAACTCACTTGACGCAAACTCGATATTTCCCAAGCAACGGCGGAGACGACGGTAAGAGCCAAGTCAAATCGCGATCGGGTGCCATGACCCGAATTGGGACGTTCGACTTCAATAATTCTAAGCAGTATTGGTGGGGTGTCGGACGTCCTGGTGCCACTGCAACCGACCAGCCAGGATCGTGGGCATACTCGATTTTGCCGGCTCTGGAGCAAGGCGACGCCTACCAACAAATTGCGGTCGAAACCGCAGGTCCGATGTTTCGCTGTCCAAGTCGGTCACGAGACGAACCGCTCGTGCCAAGTCAAGACGATCACGGTCGCTACAGTGCTGGCGGACGTGCATGGGCAAAAACGGACTACGCCGGTAATGCACTTGTGATCCAGTCTCGCCCTAGAGCACTTTTAGGTTCGGGAGTGTTGGATGGGTTGAGTCAGACAATTGCGTTAGGTGAAAAGGCTTTCGACCCCTATGCGCAGACTGCTTCAAGTTGGTATTACGACGAGCCAATTTTTTCGGGAGGAAGTCGGGGAACTGTTCGTGGAGGGGTCTTGATTGAAGTTGACGGAGCCGGCGTCAGCTACGAAGACAACTGGGGGTCAAGTCATCCCGGAGGCGCCGTTTTTTTACGATTGGACGGCTCGACATTGTTCATTACGTCGCAGGTGGACTGGAGCGTACTAATGGCAGGACTAACTCCCGCCGGGAACGAAATTCAACCATTGAGTTTTTCGCCATGAGCGGTTTTTGGGTGTCTCGCTGCCGCTTAACACGTGGATGTTTTATTCTATCAACTCGACATCATCCGCGGCGAATCGGCTGTGCAATGAAAACTTGCCAACGTTTAGACACTGAACGCAATTTGGTGCGGTGCCTTCCCTGATCGATTACTCGACGAAGGGGCGACATGAAAAGAGATTGTTGTCTCCGTCGAGGCAAACAAACTGCTTCACCTCAAAACGGGTCGTACCAAAGAAATACGAGAAAGAAAAGCTGGGAATCGTAAGGTTGAATTGGTCGTCAATGATCAGACCGCCAATAAATCTCCCAGAAACCAACCGTATTCAGCGGATGCTCCGTTCCTGCCGGAGCAAGTGACAAAACAAGTGACATTATTGCCAATGCAAAGCAAATGTGCTTACAATACTTTAGCGATGCAAGTCGATGAAAACCCAATGATTTACGATGTTTCCAATGCAGAAGCGATGTAAGGCCAATGCCTGGAGAGTGGCTTCAGGTTCTAGTGCCCGCAAGGGCGTGGAGGTTCAAGTCCTCTCATCCGCACTACGTAAAATCAAAGGGTTTTCGCTTAATCGGCGAAAACCCTTTTTTCGTTTCTCTGGATTTAATTCTCTGGCCAAAAACGGCCGGTATTGGAAGGCAAGGCCTTTCCGCAGCTTTCAACGACTCTCGTGCTCTGCAGCTGAACTTTAGGGTAGTGAATCTTGCTAAAGATCCTGTTGCATGAGGATTTTTAGCAAGATCCACTACCTCCAACCCGAAATTTCATGCGTGACGAATCACTAGTTCGACTCTGGAACTTGCTGGATCAGGTTGACGGATTTTAAGCGAATGTAAGTGACGCCGCCTGCAAACATGGTTTCTTGAAACGTCTCGAAACGTCCTTTTCGTTTACCGACGACAAAGGGCACGCCCTCAATGTAAACGATCTTCGGATTCTCGATTGGGATGCCGGCATCGCTTTCCGATTCAGCGAAGACCCAAGTGCCTTGCATCGCAAAGTCTGGTAGTGCAATGCTCTTCGGCGCCGCCGCTTGAAGCGAGCGAGTTTCGGGCAGCGGAATAGCAAACGCCGCAATGACGATCGCGGTGCCGGTCAATGCGAGATATCTTTTCATTTTCGAATCCATCGAGTGGAACTTGGTTGTCTGACTTGCATCGCCAATTCGTAATGAGTTTAGGACGCGATAATTATCAGCGACGGGCCATCGGTGACGCAGATGTTGCAATCAGTTGAAACTCTGGCGGTGCCCCGCTGACAATCCGCACAACCAACTCAATCACCACCTAAAAATCATCAAGACGGAGGAGCAATTCGTTTCCACTTGGCCCATTTCTCTGTTATCCCCTCCAAAATAACTAACTAAATCAACGGAACGTCTTTTTGTATTGGAAGAAGAGGTCGGCGTTTATGGCGGTTCCACTGACCAAGACGTTTTTGTCTCTCCCTCTGAAATTTGGGAAGATTGCGCTGGACATACTCGAGTTGGACGTACTGCTTGTCTAACGCACTCTTTTTATTGGATGCGTTTACCAATTCACTTTTCTTAGTTTCCAAATCTTCGATCAGTCGATTACGCTCAGGCAGCGATAGATTTGCACGCTAGATGTTTTAATTGAAGCAGCCAAGAGCAACCAGGCCAATCGCGGAGCCTAACGGCGAGAGGCAAAAGGACAAAGCACTTTGTCGGAGCGTTTAAGTCTAACTTGGAAGGGCTGCCCCTGAAAACGAGGTGAACGTTGAGTGGTTGCTAAGTCAACATGGCAACGTTTGTCTTTATCATGGGGCGCTCGTGCGCAACGCGATTCATCGGATACCATCATTCGTTCGCTGCGACCAAAAAAAAGGGCCGAGTGCCAGCTATCCTGGCGTGGTCAGCAGTTCACCTGCCCGCCGCCGCAAATGATAGCGGCGGTGCGTGCGATGACTTCGCATCGAGTCCATACAATCGGGTCGGCCCGCTACCGTGCAAAACAACTTGCCAAAGTCGGTGTCCAATTCATACCAAGAGGCTGCGTCCAAGCCCATCTCTTCAGTACCCAAACGATGTGCTTCGGCACTGTTTCGGAATAACTTTGTCTTTCGAGTTTTGTTTCAATTCATGCGAGGGAAGAGTTCTCTGTGGTGGACGAGGTTACGAGTCCCGTCGTGCCATGAAGTCGCTGGGACTCGTAGCCTCGTCCACTACCTCCAAAGTAAGCTATGTCCCCAGGCTGATGATGTCTCGCGGAGATCAGGTTGGAAGATTAGGGGTAGGAAAATGCACCCCGGTTTGAAACTTTCTACCCCCCTAATTTTCTGCCTACGCCCGTTCGACGGGAAAGCGGGTCTTCGTCGCTTGCAAGGTGAGCGTATTGAAATTGTTGAAACCAGCACCCAAATTATTGATAATCGGCCACTATCGCCATTTCGCTGCTTCGTGGTCGGGCGGCGGCGGTGATTGATTTATGGCGGATTCTTGATCACAATGCCCCCTCTGCCTGTCCCATTTCTTTCTCAATAGAGTCTGCTACTGTGCCATACACCCGAGCTGTTTTCTGCTTCACCATCGCATTCGCATTTGGAATTTCCTCACAGGGGATGGCCCACGAGGGGCACGACCACGATCACGATTCATCCGGACAGCACCCTGCCACTGCGGTTGACTTGACCACTGCCAAAAACACCTTCAACGCGAACGGTAAGACCTATCGCTGGGAGCATCGCCCCGAGTTGGGCAAGCAAGCCGACGCCATGATTGCGGCCGCAAAAGGCGGTTTGCACAACAATGCAGATGTGGATCAGACGACCCACGAAATCGTGACGGTTGTTGCCAAGCATGGCCTGGTGACACTCGATGCCGAATTGAAAGAATGGAAACTTGTCGAGGGACAAGATGCTGTGTTTGCTGGCGGTATGAACGCTCACGGAGCCGACTGCTTCGTGATGGATGGCCAGTCGTATTGGGCATTTGCATCGACCAACACGGGCGAAGTCGTTGTTTCGCAGCGTGGCAAAGTGGTTGCCAGTCTGAAACAACCCAAAGGCACTGAGTTTGACAATCCTACGGTCAATTCCTATTTCGCCGCGGGTGGAAGATTCACGCCATGCGATGTGGTCTACCTTCCCGAAGCAAAACGACTGGTCGCCGTGATCGGCTATGCTCCTGGCGATTACGCTTTGTCGGCCGAACTGCGTGACGGCCAGTGGCAATGGGGCGGTCCAGCTTGGGGCGGCAAAGAGAACGTGGGCGGACCTTTCAACACTGCACACGGTGTTCAAGTCGCTACCAAGGGTGGACAAGAGATTGTCGAAGTCGCCTCGCGTGCTCATGGTCGCATCTACGCTTTCACCGCCAGTGGAGCACAAATCAAAGCACATGGAGCGGACAAAGAGTATTACGTCGAGTTGCCGAAGGGGTCGAACCCTTGCAATATCTCGTTCAGCGGTTCGAGCATGTTTTTGCCGCTGCTGAACCCATTGTCGATGACCAATGGGTTGGCTCCCGTGTTGGTGATGAATGGCGGCAAGCCCTCTGGATCGCTGATTCCAGCAACCTACGACGAGCTTGAGTATATGCACCACATGCATGGATTCTGCCCAGTTGAAAAGGACGGCAAACTGTACGGCGTTGTATTGTCATGGCCCAACGGTGGTGAAAACGCCAAGGGCAAACGCAACGATGGACGCATCGCAATCTTCGAGGCAGTGGCACAGTAGAGAAACGGGCACAGTAGAGAAACGCTTTCGCGTCGACGTCGAAAGATTTTCATCCGTTTCCGCTTCTGTCCGGTTTGGCCGACCAGGGCTGGGACACGGCAGCTCGTTTTCCGGTAGTCATCGATACTGACGGTGCTCGGGCTGAAGCGGCGGGAAGCCCGAAACGCTTCGCGAGTTTCGCAACGTTCGTTGCCTCGCGAAAAACAGGACATTGAAAACGCATCTTGCATGCTGGCTCGGCTAAAATGGTCGAGAATGTTCCTAGCGAGGGTAAAAGCATGAAATTTCCCAGTAGCCTGATGGTGGTCTTTGCGAACCTGGTCCTGCTAACCAGCGTGTTTGCGGAAACATCGCCCAGTGATCCTGCCGCCAGCCAGCGTCCGCGGTGGGCGGTGATCGCGTCGGGCGAAGTGCTCAAGAGCGGTTTGGCCGATTTGCTGAACCTTGGTCTCTCCAAGAATGAATCGATCGCGTTGGTCGATCGCGAGCGACTCAGCGATGCGACCCGGGAATTGCAATTCGCCAAGATTCTGCAAGCCGATAATCCACAACTCCGCTTGCAGTTGGGAAAAACCCTAAATGCAGACCGATTGTTGGTGCTCTCGATTGAGCAGGAACAAGGCAAGCCAATGCTGCGTGCCGTCGTTTGTGACGCCAATTTGGGAGTGCGATTGGCTCATGAAAGATTTGCCTTCCCAGAGAACCTCCCGCAATTGACGGAGCGTTTGGCGGCGAGTGTTGACGAAGTCAACCTACGGTTTGCTGGCGGAATCCAAACAATAATCGCAGTGCCTTCGTTTCTTTCCGAAGACTTCAGCCAACGGTTTGCCCATCTGCAATCTCGTTTCAGCAACCTGCTAAGCGACTCGCTGGCGACTTACCCCGGTGTCGCAGTGGTCGAGATCGAAGAAGCCAACGCGATTTTGCGTGAACAACAGGTGACACTTTCCGACGGACTGCGGCGACCGATCGCGATGATCGTCAAGGGCACCTACACAATCCAGGAGGCCAAACCGGACAACCCACGCAAAGTCGCTTTGCACATTGAGTTGACGAAAGACGCAGCCGATTCTGAGACGATCGATAAGTCGATTGAACTCCAGCACGTCGACGACTGGTTGGTCAAGACGTTTGCAAAACAGCTGGCGACGATGGGAAGTACAAACGACTCTTCGTTATCAGCTGATTTACAGAAAGCCATTTTGGTGCGGCATGCAGAGCGATTCGCAGAACTTGGTGACTGGGACCGTTCGAGCTCGCTTCGCGAGGCGGCCCTCGTACTTGATCCCAAAGACGCTCTGCAGCGCGGACTCGTGATCAGTGAACTGCAATATCATTTCAAGCGAGATATTGATCAACTTTGGTTCAAGAAAACGTCGTCCACGGAACATCGTCAAGCGATTCTGCAGCGTGCTGCCGACGACTACGTCCGAGCACTCGATCACCTCGATTTCTTGATTCAGAATCGACGGGTCAAACGTGCCGATGCGATCGGGCTGTTTCAATCACAGATGTGGTACAAACAAGGCGCCGTGGGGCCTATCCCCGACGACATCTCGCGACACACTGCACTGCAACCCGCTTGTATTGCACAGCGCCGATTCATTCGTGAAGTCTACGCGGCGGTTAGCGAACTGGAGCCAGGCCGAGTGCTTCCGACACACCTAAGCGACCCGTTTTATGGCTGGCAATACCCGCTGGTACTACACACCTGCAACGACGTCATTTTCAATCATTACAACCAGGCTTCACTCGAATCGCTGTGGGACACGATCAGCCGTGTCTTGCCTGATGACGCCAACGTTTCCTCGCTTGTCATGGGCGTGATGAGTCGCGATTTTGCGTCGGAAACGCGAGCGGACCATGCCGAGTTCCTGAACCGGCGGCAAACGCTGCAAACATCGATCGGCGAAACCAATGATCCGCAGGCGAAAAAATTGGCGAACACGGAGTATCACAAAGTGTTGCCCAACGATTTCCATCATCACGCGGATCAAGCGAAACGCGAATGGACGACGTTTTTAGAACGACTGATCGAGTCGGACCGTGCCGTGGTCCGGCTGTATGGTCACTACGGACGTTTGAAGATTTCCGGTAAGCAAAACCCATTGCCCATCGTTGACGAACTGGAATCACAGCTCACCGAGATCAAGCAACTTGGTCGCATTCACGATCGCGAGCTGAAACCGCTAGAAACCAACCTCGCGATGACGCGACGGCGGTATCAAGCGGTTCCTTTTCCACCCCCCGCGTGGAAAGGCATCGAGGAATCGCTGGGGCCGATGCGTTTCGAGCCTGTTTCGCTCTCGGTGCAAGGCGAACCAAGTTCGAATCCGCCGCCGCAAATAAAAGGCATGCTGCGTTGCGGCGAGCACTGCGATGCGTTCTGGACACAGGATCAATTTTTTGTCATGCACGAACCGGGCGTGCTGCAAGAAATCAAGCTGACGGACGCAACATGGAAACATGCATTGTTTTGGGAGGTTAGCTGGGACGGGGAATGCATCTGGTTGTTTGCTCACGGCCAGGGAATCGTGGCATTCAAGCCCGATGGCACGCGAGTGGCAACCTTTAATGCTCGCGATCATGTGCCGGGCTATGACCGCGGCATTTGTTTGCTCGGGTTATCGCCACGCCGCGCGTTGGCGGTGGGCAGTTTCGGAGAAAACCAGCGAGCGTGGTGCGGTGTTCTCGAGATCGACAAGCAGGGGAAGCCATCGGTCGACATCTTTTTTGAAGCCAAATTGGCGGCGGAAGGTCGACCGGCAGCCGAATCGGCCGCTGATCCCCAAACCGCGTTTCGACCGAATTGGATTCATCGCTTCAACTCTGTCGGCGGAAACAACACCGTGTTCGTCGGGCGTAGCGGATTGAAGGGAGCACTGGAAATTGATTTGCAAACGCGTCAAGTTTCGGTTTCAAGTTTCCTGAATACATCCGCCTTCGGACGCCAAGCTTTCTTCAGTCACAATGGCAATCTGATTGCCTCGCTCGGCGGCAATAGCTTGATGCAGTACACCGTGGCCGACGACAACAGGGCGGTTCGTCGACAAAAATTGTCAACCATCGATCCCTATGTCGACCAGCTCTTGCTGCATGACGGCTGGCTGTACGTGCCCGGCAAAGTTTGGCGGCGAATGGATCCCGACGAATTGCAATTGCAGCGTTTACAACCATCGAACTCGCGGCTGCCGACTCGATACTGGTCGATGAAATTTGGAGTGTCCGCGCATTACGGCCTTGTCGGCCACTCACTCTACGAGAACCAACCACCGCTGTTTCAGATTTCGGTAGATTGAGCGGAATGAAAACAGCATCCCGCGACTCACTTTCAAGCGACTCACGTCCCAGCGAATCGCGTCTGGCCTGGATTGCCTATGGGGCGTTTTGCATTGCATTGACGGCCTATGTCGCTTGCATCACTCCGTTCCGATCTGAGATGTTGCTTGCGGATGCTTGGGAACATCACGCTGCTGTGTTGACGTTGACCGACAATTTGTGGACGCCGGGAAATCCCACGTACGCCAGCGAGGATCCGTCGATCCGCTACTCGCCCTATTCGGTTGGGCTTGCGATTTTGTGTCGCAACACCAGCATCACGCCCTACATGGCCCTCAGCATCGCGGCGGTGCTCAATACGCTCGGTTTCTTTGCAGTGTTTTGGTGGTTCCTGCGCGGGTTTGGAATGGAATCGATTGCGCTGGTCGCAGGGATCTGCGTGGTGTTTCTGTACGGCGAGGCGCCTGGATATGCCAATTCATTTGCACTGAGTGATTTGCCTTGGCATATGGTCAACCCCTCGGCGTTTTCGATGCTGTTGAACTTTGTTTGCTGGGGACTGTTGTGGCGAGTCCGTTCGTCGAGCGTCACGCCCATGGTGATTGCGGTCATTGTTGCCGCGGTGGCATTAGCCGTTTCGGTTCTCAGCCACGGCATGACCGGCGTGCTCGGAGCCATCGGTGTGATTTTGTTAATCATTGCGGTCGACCGGCCACAGCGAGTGAGGGCATCGATGATCGTCATTAGCGTAGGAGTTCTTTCGCTTGGATTGTGTATAGCGTGGCCATGGTACCGATTTATTGACGCAGCCGCCGGTGGCCACGATCCGTGGTACTGGTTTAATCCGACGATATTGCAGCGGATGTTTTTTCTGTGGTGTGCTCCGGTTTATTTGGCGGCGCTGTTGGCGCTGCCGTACCGCAGTGAGCCGCTGGTTCGCTGGTCGCTTGCCGTCAGCGGAGCGGTGATCATTTTAGGGATTATTTCCTGGCTCGCCGAATCAGCCTCGTTGGCCCGGTTGCCATTGGCGGCAACTCCGGTCGCTTGTATCGCCGTGGGCTGTTGGATCGGGAAAGTCGGTCTGGGGCCGCGAGTTTGGTCGACTGAAATGCTGAGCGGTTTGCTGTCTCGATCTTCGGAACGTAACGCCCAATCGTTGACTCAGGTGTTGTTTATTGTCGCCCTGCTGTACGGTGCATTGCCTCAGTTCCATGCAATCTTGTCGGAGCCCTATCTGGCTCGCCCGCTGATCGCCCCGCTGCTGAAACGTGAAGACAAACAGCCGCGGAATTGGACCACCTACCAAACGGTGCTCGCACAGATAGAACCAGGCGAGGTTGTTTTGAGTGACATGGAAACGGGGTGGCCGGTTCCTTCGTTTGGAGGCCGGATCGTGGCGGCCAATCATTTGGAACTCTTCAGCGAAGGCCAGCGAGAACGGCTCGCGGACACCGAACGGTTCTTTGAAACGCAATCCGCCCAAGAGCGGCAAGAACTGGTCGACAGCTATGCGGTTCGATACATCCTGGTTTCGCGACACAGTCCATTGGCTTCGCAGATTCAGGACTCGGCGGTTGTGGCGGAAAGCAACGCTCTGGTATTGATGGACGCCCAAAGGTGGCTGGCAGCCCAGAGCGTCCGTTAGGCCGCCGCCCCCCTCTGAGGAAGGCTTCCTGTCGGTTTGCCCGGTTGCTGCCGTGCAGAATGCCCACTGCGAACTGCTCTCACACCAAACGGGTGGCATTTATAGCGGAGCGGCGCAAGCGGCTTGTTGATTTAGTATGCCGCTCGTGCGTGAGCGGCCGGGTTCCACGCATTACCCGGTGCCTTACGGCCCACGGCTCACTTATGCGACTTGCATTTCGCTTAAATCAACAGCCCGCAAGCCGCCCGGTCTAATTCGAACGTGTTACTCGCCGCGAGCGCTACAAAAGTAGATCGCGGGTGGTTATTGGTACATCCATCACAAAGGCCCCAAGCTGTCGGCAGAATATGCCTCACAAAGAAAGACTGGCCTGGCAAACCGCTCGCCCCGATGGCCGATTTGGCTAAGATGATGAGTGGTCAGCTTGATCCAACGGGGACGAAATTCGTCTCCGGCCCGATGAAGCGAACGCCTTGTATTGAGTCCGTTATTCATCGTGCAATCAAGATCTATGGCACTGAAATCCGCCACCGCCACTGCCGACGCCATTTCGAGTGACTATAACTTGATCACGGCCGTGTTGACTGATGCGCGTCTGAAGGCTCGGCTTGCTGCGATGCCTGCCGATGAAAAAACAGTCGTCCTCTCCGGCAAAGAAACCTCCTCGGAACTGGCCCATCCCGCTTGGAAGGAATGGGATCCCGAAGGTTTCCATTCCGATCGCGAGACGCCTCCCAGCGCCGAAATGGATACGATTGCGCTGCCCCCGGCAACACCTCCGCCGCTGGATTGTATGGATTCGGGCTTTGTCCCTAAACGCGGCGTCGCGATGATCGGCGGCGGCAAGGTTTGTGACGCCGACTATCGTTTGGTCGGTGAACTCGGCGCCGGTGGCACCGGGATCGTCTACCAAGCACATCAACGTGCGGTCGACCGCGAAGTTGCGATCAAAGTCTTGCGTAAAAATCTTTCGCAAGACGCCGCGTCGCGTGATCGCTTCTTGACCGAGGCCAGGGTGATCGGTGGATTGGACCACCCCAATGTGATCGCGTTACACGAGGTCTGCGTCGATCAGGATGGCGGATTGTTCTATTCGATGAAACGGATCGATGGGACAAGTTGGGATCAGCAAATCAAGGAAAAGTCGCTTTCGGAAAACGTGCAAACGTTGATGCGAGTCGCCGACGCGATTCGTTACGCGCATTCGCGTGGTTTGATTCATCGAGACATCAAACCCGAAAACGTGATGTTGGGTCGGTTCGGCGAAGTGTTGCTGGCCGATTGGGGCCTCGCGATCAGTCATAACCCCAAGCAATCAGCGGATGAAATCGATCATACGATCGGTGGCACGCCTGCTTACATGGCTCCCGAATTGGCCACCGGCGACCACCGACATGTGTCGTTTGCAACCGACGTTTATTTGCTAGGCGCGACCCTGTTCCAGATTTTGACAGGCTACCCGCCGCATCATGGCGAGACGTTGTTGGAGTGCATCCAAGCGGCTGCGAAAAACAAGATTCGTCCGACCAGTGTGCAAGGCGAATTGATGGACATTGCGAGAATCGCGTTGGCGACTGATCCAAGCGATCGCTACCCCACGGTCGATCTGTTCGTGCTGGCTCTGAATCAACAACGCGAGCACGAGGAAAGTGCCCGGTTGGTCAAACGAGCCCAAGGACATTTGAAATCTGCGAACGCGTCGAACCACTACGAAAGCTTCCGCTTAGCCGATGCGTTAATCATGGAAGCATTAGAGGTTTGGCCCGAAAACCGACGAGCGCGTGATATTGGGAAAGAATTGAATCTCGAATTTGCGCGAGCCGCAACGGACCAAGGTGATTTGGATCTCGCGATTTCTCTTTATGATTCAGCCGGTCATGGCGACAGCGAAGCCGCGGCGCGAACTCGCCGACTGCGTGATCAACGCAATGCGAATGTCGAACGAGAGTCCCACTATTCCACTCTGTTCACGCACTCGCCTGACGCCGGACTGCTAATTCGGATGTCGTCCTCACGCGTGGTCGAAGCGAACCAAACGTTCCGCGATTTGATGGGGTACGCTGAAGAGGAAATCGTCGGAAAATTGATGACGGAACTGAATCTTTGGGTCTGCCCCCAACGACGCGACGAACTGATCGCGGAACTCGAACTCAATCGACGCATCGACAACTTCGAAGGCCAATTGCGACATCGTGATGGACATCCCATCGATGTCTTGATTAGCGGCAGAGTGACGAAATTAGTGGGTGAAACGATGCTGATTTCGACGATCCGCGACATTTCGCTTCGAAAACAAGCCGAAAATGACCTGCGTCGCAGCCGACGTCGTCTGAAGGACTTGCAGGCACTCGCCGGACTGGCGACATGGTCCTACGACGTCCTTAGCAATCAAGTCACTTGGAGCGACGAAGTATTCCAGTTGGCCGGACGCAGCCCTTCGGAGGGTGTACCCACACGCACCGAATACATCGAAATGTTGCATCCGAAGGACCGGCGTAAGATGAAAGACGCGATTGAGGCGGCGGTTGTTAATGGAGCTGCCTACGAGATCCAAATCCGGCTTCGCAATGCTAGCGGGAACTATCGCCACTTGCTCGTTCGCGGACAACCGATCTTTGACGATGAGGGCAAGACGATCGAAATCTACGGCGTGTTGATTCCCCAAAGCAACAAAACGACGTGCTAATGCCGTGAGCGGTGGGCCGTACGGCCAATGCCGTCTACTTTGGCACGAAGCGGGTGGTTTAGTAGCGGTGCGGCGCAAGCCGCCCGGCCAATTTCGAACGTTTTATTCACTGCAGCCGGACGGCTCGCGCCGTACCGCTAACAAAGTAGGTGGCATTGGCCGTAAAGCACCGGGGAATGCGGAACCCGGCCGCTTACGCGTGAGCGGCTCACTAAACCGGCAACTCACTAAACCGGCAACTCACTAAACCGGCAACTCACTAAACCGGCGGTCCGCTAGAACCCGGCCGCTTACGCGCGAGCGGCTCACGGAATGACCGAGTTTTTACCGGAAGATTCCGAACGACATGCTCGGATCGAGCTGTGAAGCGGTCTCACAGGCGTCGGTCTCCTCGACGACATCGATGCATTGCCCTGGGACAATGACGATGCACTTTCCCCCCGGATACTGACATCAAAGCGATTTCCCGCTGCGATTTCTAGCTTTTTCGCATATAGCCTGTATCGATTTATCGGGTAAAGTGGATAAGGCAGGGCGGCTGGATGAACCATCTGGCACGTCGAGCCCGTAAAGAACGAACGAGGCTAATACGCGAACTATCCTAGATAGACGTAGTATCCTCACGCATGGACGCAGCCTGCCTGCGGTAAAAATCGAGTGACTTCCCCACAAGTCACTTGCCCTCCTTTTTCCAGTGTTCCTGTTTTCTGGCAATAATCAAAGAGAGCCGAAGTGATCGGAATGAAACCAATTCAGTATCTTGCAGCCGCCGTTTTTGCAGTGACGGTTGTCCCCAGTAGCTATGCCGACTTAGCCCCGTTTGACAAAGTCAGCGAAGGCTACACCGCGGTGCCAGTGTCGGACCAGCAAAACCCCAAAGGGTTGTTCAACCTGTGGCAACGCGAAAAGGACGCTCAGCTGTTGGGCGAACTGCCCAAAGCGTTTGCGGGCAAGAGTTACTTTATTGCATTGACGGTGGGCAGTGGTGACCGTTACGCCGGATTGCAATCGGGCGACTGGGTGGTTCAGTGGCGTCGCTACGGCGACCGATTGGCGTTGATCTCGCCGAACCTCGACATTCGTGCGACCGGCGACGCCGAATCCAAAGCGTCCGTCAAACGATTATTCACCGATGAAGTCTTGCTGGATGTTGCAATCCTAGCGACCGGTCCCAATGGCGGACCCGTGATCGACATGGATTCATTGTTGGTCAACAACGCAACGCGTTTCTTCGGATCGTCGGTACGCATCACCAACTCGCGTTTGCAAAAGATTGACACAGCAAAGGTTTTTCCTGAAAACGTCGAAGTCGCTTTCGAAATCGTCGGCAATGGTGGAAAACTGCAGACCATTCATTATTCGTTTAGCGAAGTCCCCGATGCAAAGAACGGCTTCAAATCACGTAAAGCCGACGAGCGTATCGGTTATTTCACTACCGCGTTTTCGGACCTCAGCAAATATGAAGACGAAGACACACGTGTCCGTTACATCAATCGCTGGAACTTAGAAAAACGCGATCCCAAACTCAAACTCAGTCCTCCTAAAAAACCGATTCGGTTTTATGTCGAACACACCGCACCGGTACGCTACCGTCGTTGGATCAAAAATGGTGTCGACTATTGGAACAAGGCATTTGAAAAAGTAGGCCTCGTCGACGCGATTGTGATCGAATACCAAGACGCCGAAAGTGGCGCGCACATGGAGAAAGCTCCAGAGGACGTGCGTTACAACTTCATTCGCTGGTTGAACAACGACGTCGGTACCGCGATCGGCCCAAGCCGAGTGCACCCCGAAACAGGCGAGATCCTTGATGCCGACATTATTTTGACCGATGGCTGGATTCGTCACTTCAATTTCAACTACCACGATCTGATGCCGAAATTGGCAATGGAAGGAACTAGCCCTGAAACACTCGCATGGCTTGCCAAAAATCCCAACTGGGATCCACGCATTCGCTTTGCTCGCCCCGAAGACACCGCCCGATTGCAAATCGAGCACGCTCGTCAAGCACGTGGCGCGATGTCAGGTTACGCAATGGCTCAGGCCGACGCATCCTTGTTGGGCGACGATGAATACGACGGACTGTTTGGCCATGTCAGCCAAAAGAACGGCTTGTGCATGGCGGCCAGCGGAAAGAATCTTGATCTGGCGATCGCACGCATGAACTGGAGCCTCGCTCTGCTTGCGGACGAAGAAATCGCTAAGAAAAAGAAGAAGGACAAGGAAGAAAAAAAAGCCAAGGCTGAACAAACGGACGCTAAAACCGAAGCGTCCTCGGATGACAAATCCGCTGCTGATGACAAGGATGCCGACAAAGAAAAGGCAGCCGAGGACAAAGAAGAAGCGAAATCCGATGATGAAAAAGACGAAGCCAAGAAGGAGCTCAGCGACCTTGTCGACGGCATGCCGGAATGGTTTGTCGGTCCGCTGCTAGCTGACTTGGTCGCCCACGAAGTCGGGCACACGCTCGGTCTGCGTCACAACTTCAAAGCATCCGCGATGATGAAGTTGGCGGACATCAATAGCAACGACGTCAAAGGCAAGAAGACGTTTGCCGCATCGGTGATGGATTACTCGCCGATCAATTACCGCTACGAAGCGGGTGAGACGCAAGGCGATTACGCAATGATCGACATCGGACCGTACGATTATTGGGCCATCGAATACGGCTACATCGCCGATGAAAAGAAATTGCCGGAGATTCTGAAGCGATGCAGTGAACCTGAGTTGCAATACGCAACCGACGAAGACACCAGCGGCCCGGATCCATTGGCACGACGTTACGACTTCGCTGCTGATCCGCTTGAGTACTGTAAAGAGCAAACCAAGCTGGTCAAATTGTACCGCGAACGTTTGCTGGACAAATTTGTCAAAGAGGGCGACAGTTGGGCCAAGGCTCGACGTGGCTACGAATTGACACTAGGCCTGCAGACCCGCAGCGTTAGCATGATGGCCAACTGGGTCGGAGGTGCGTTTATCTACCGCGACAAGAAGGGCGATCCTGGCAATCGTCCCCCTGTCGAAGTTGTTCCTGCGGAACAGCAACGCGAAGCCCTGAAGTACGTGATCGAAACCTCGTTCACCGATGACGCGTACGGTTTGACCCCCGAGTTGCTCGAACGCATGAGTGTCGACAAATGGCTTGATGGCGGAGGACATACTTCGATGAGCAGCGAAGCGACTTGGCCGATCCATGATCGCATCCTCGCCGCTCAAGCAAGTTCGTTGACCTTGTTGATGAACCCCACGACGCTTCGCCGCGTTTATGACAACGAGATGCGACTGCCATCAGACCAGGACGCGTTGACGCTGCCTGAACTGCTGGACACGATTGGCACCGCCGTCTGGACCGAACTCGATCAAGATTGTCCTGAGAGCCGAGACGATCGTCAAACCATGATCAGCTCGCTGCGTCGCAACTTGCAACGCGAACACATGCAGCGGCTCGTTGACCTTGTTCTTGAACAAGACAGCTCGACCGCTGCATACAAGCCGATCAGCAACTTGGCTCGTATGGAGCTGAAGGGTCTGCAGAAACGGATCGATGCGTCACTGGAGAAATGTGGCAAGACGATGGATGCCTATTCACGTGCTCATTTGTCGGAAGCATCCGAACGGATCGCACGAGCACTTGAAGCGGGTTACACCTACGGCGACGGTAAACCGCAGCGTGGCGGCGGACTGATGCTGTTGTTCGGCGAAGATGTCCAGCAGAGCTACACCCCGTAGATCCACTGACAAACGTCATCTTATTGCGATAAGAAAGACAAACAGAAAAGCCCCACTGGAACCCATTTCCAGGCGGGGCTTTTTTCGTTGATGAATCGCAATCCTGGACTGCTAAACGTTGGGCTTGTCGTCGGATATTGAGGGTAAGTTTTTCTTCCGGCTTATGCTGCAGTTACCTCTCCACCGACGAAGTCGGGGGAGAGGTCGAGCACGCCCTTTAGGCGTTGCTCGGGTGAGGGGGCGACCGCGCTATCATCCGAGCAATTCCGGTGCAAACGGTGTTATCGTCGGCGAGTGGCTTGCTCGGTCAGCCCCCTCACCCGAACGTCGCTGAAGGCTCCGTTCGACCTCTCCCCCAACAAAGAGGTCGTGCAGCTTTTAAGCTGTTTGTTTTCCTAGACTTATGGCTCTTTGCTGTAGTTTATCCAGACGCAGGAGATTTTGAGCTAGGACCAACAGACCGGTCTCGCAGCGGGCTCGCTTTATTCCGCGACCGTGAAAGCGGTCCACTCGCCGGTTCCCTTTGGCGTCGCCAAAGGAGAGTTCCACGGTTTGCCCGCGTAAACGATAAAGCGTCTCGCAAGATTCACTTGCCATCTTCTCGCGTTGAGCCTCCAGCATCTCTTCGCCTTCGATTCGCTTGATTCGTCGTGGGCCTTTACCGCTGAGACAGCGTTCGGCCAACGGACATCCCTCACAGAACTTCGCGTCACACTGATAGGTCGATTGGTACACGTATCGGTCGCCCATACGCATCTTTTTTTCTCGCCACAAATAGGCTAAGCGGTGACCTTGCGGGCACACATAGCAATTCAATGAGGCTTCAAAACGAAATTCTTCGCGGGGAATTTGAATTTCGCCGCTGCGTGACTTCCGCTTTGCAGCGCTACCGCTGGCCGATGGCGGTGCCAGCAGATCAATGTTCCGATCACACGCGTCAGTAAGGTCAAGAATGCTGCAGTAGCTGCCATCGGCCAGCACCCTCTTCAGTTGCCCGCCGAACATCTTTTGCGTCTTGTCGATCATGGGGGCCAGCGTGCCCGCATCGGTTGCAGAGGCTTGACACAGATAACTAACAATCAGTCGACTGACCGGATCGACCATAAATTGAACGGTATACAACGGCCGATACGTCTTGCGTTTATCGCGGCCCAGCGGCGCAATGGGGTCAGTCAAGCTGACGGTGATCTTGTCAGGATCTTTGCGTTTATCACTCGGCTTTTTAGCGTTTTCATTAATCCGTTGCTCCAGTACGATGGCGGCCGCCTCGATTCGAGAGGCCAAATCTTGTCGGCCTGACTCCGTTGGCGGCACCCATTTTGGAAGAGGATCGGTTCGGCAGTAAGTGCCGTCGATCAGTTCTTTTAAGAGTTCCTGTCGCCTCTGGAGAGTGTTGCGATTGACCATCCGAGCCGCGATGCACAGGCGGCAATCGACGTGCCATCTAGAGCCACCGTGGTCGGGTCAAGATGCCCTTGCTCGATGGCCCGTTGGGTCACGTCGTCATGAAGCCTCTCAATGACGTCGCCGATGCGATCACGAAAATCATACCAAGTTCGACGAGCCGGCGTGTATCCATGACCGAGCCATTGCATCGCTTCGTTGAGCTTGGCTTCTTCCTCCCAACTTGCAGGGCTGAGTCGTCTTCCTCCCAACTTGCAGGGCTGAGTCGTCCCTTGAGGTACTGATAGAGAACCATCTGCAACAGCAGAATTGGATCGTAGGGCTCCTGGCCCCTAACGCTGTACAACCGATCGACTTCGCTACGATCGAGTTGTTCGACCTGCCGGCGAACAATTCGTGCAAGATCGTCCGGCGGAAGTTTGGCATCAATTTGTTTCCATCGCTGATCGCTTGCTGGCAGAGGGACGGGGCGATAACTGACTTTTTAATCGTCTCTGAATCGTTTATGCTCATGGCGACCTCCGTATGGCTTGGAAAGAACAGCGACGCACATTCTGTGCGAAATCCCAATCCAAACGAAGGTCAATTTTTTTTGCGCTAAACCCAGTCGTTAAAACAACTTAAAACCTGCACGACCTCCAAAGTTGGTGGAGAGGTGGCAGAAAAACGGCGCAACTAAAAATCACAACAAGCCCAAAGAGTCTAGCGGCCAAATGTCTAACCAGATCAGCCGACAACCTTGGACTAAAGTCCAAGGCTATCGTCAAAGGTGCCTCCGGCACCCAAACGGCAACTTCAATACTAATGCATCGGGCTATGAATTTTGGCCGGGTGCTCTCTTTACCGTTGCAATTCGGCCTGTTCGGCCCGCCACTCGATGATCCGCTGTTCGAGTAGCGGCAGCGGAATCGACCCGACCGATAAAACGCGGTCGTGAAACGAACGAAGGTCAAACGCGTCGCCGAGTTCGGCTTCGCTTTCAGCACGCAAACGCGAGATTGTCAGCTCGCCCATTTTGTAGCCAAGTGCTTGGCCGGGCCATCCAATGTAACGATCGACTTCGGCGACGATGTTGTGTTCGCTCAGCGCCGTATTTTCCCGCATGTACCCAATCGCTTGCTGGCGACTCCAACCCATGTAGTGGATGCCGGTATCGACAACCAATCGACTCGCTCGCCATGCCTCCATACTCAGCCGGCCAAAGTCCTGGTACGGATCTTTGTAAAAGCCAATTTCCTTTCCAAGTCGTTCACTGTACAACGCCCAGCCCTCGATGAACGCGGTGAAGTTGCTTTGCCGACTAAGCGGATGCATCCCTTCAAGTTCGGCTTGCAACGCCAATTGCAAATGATGCCCGGGAACCGCTTCGTGCATCGACAGTGACTCGATTTGGTATAGCGGCCGCGACGACAAATTGTAGGTGTTGATGTAGTAGAAACCGCCACGAGAACCATCGGTCGCCGGCGGCCAATAGTATGCTGATGTTGTTTGTGGAGCGACATAATCCGGGACCTCACGAATTCCATAGGGAATCCGTGGCAAGCGGCCAAACAACTCGGGCAACCGACCGTCCGCACGCTTGAGCACCAAAGCTACGCGCTGCAATAACTCGTCGGCCGTTTTTGGATAGAACTTGGGATCAGTGCGAAGGTGGTGCAAAAACGCTGGCAGATCGCCATCAAATTTCACCTGTTCGCGAATCGCCTCCATCTCTTCACGAATTCGTGTGTTCTCGCGTTTCCCGATCTCGTGAACCTCTTCGGGCGAAATATCCAATGTAGTAAAACGATGGGTGCGGTCGCGGTAGAACGCCCGCCCATTAGGCAGGGATGAAGCGCCTATGGT
This sequence comes from Novipirellula methanifontis, assembly GCF_052161655.1. Classification (GTDB taxonomy): domain Bacteria; phylum Planctomycetota; class Planctomycetia; order Pirellulales; family Pirellulaceae; genus Novipirellula. The sequence goes on along the minus strand of NZ_CP197418.1, from coordinate 1,474,675 downwards.
TCCGCGACACGCCGGCAGATACTCGTCCTTTAGAAAATCCGCCAACCGTTGGTACGACGGGATCACGCTTGATTGTATTGCGGCGGCGATTTCAGCAGTTATCTGTTTCCAAGTTTCGGCGTCAAAGCGATCTTTGGCTTCTTCGTTGATGTTGGTCATTAACAGAGACATCGACGGATCGTCCACGACTTGAGCCATCACTTGGTCGACCGAGTCACGCAGAATGATCGCAGGCTGAGTCAGCCCCACGTCGATTCCTTTTCGCATCCGCGCGATGTGTTGGTCCGTGTACTCGGAAAACGCTTTGAGTCGGCTGACGTAGTTTTCAAAGTCTTTGCGAGTTCGTGGATTCATCACCCGAGGCATCTCGGGGAACGAAATGTGAAATCCTTCGCGATTGTTGATCGGCATCAAGTGCGTCTGGAATTCATGATCCGCAATGTCCGATTCCAAACTCTGCTGCAAAATCGCGTAGTCGATTTGCCGCAGTGGGCTCAGAGATTGCGGCTCAATCGACTGAAGTTCGGCCAAGAATTTTGTCGCCTTCTTGCTGCGTCGCTCAATCGCTTCGAGGCTCTGGTCCGCCAATCGATCTTGTCCTCGCGGGTCTCCGACATCCGTTGCCAACAACGGAAACTCTGTCAGTTGGAAATCCCAAACTCGGTCCAACAGCTGATTGATCGCAGCATCGCCGGATGGCGTTTTAGGTTGAGGAGAAGACTCGGCGGGGATGGCAAAACCATTTTGCAGCGTCATCACCGCGATCAAGAGGGCTAGAAAAGGATTGGCAGGGCACTGAAATTTCATGGGACCTCACTCGACTTGAAGTTTTTTGTTCACGCAGAGGACACGTGTCGACTACGATGTTTTCCGGCTCGCCATGAACTATAACAAGTCCCTCGACTACTCGACGACGCCCACCGATCCCGCCTGCCTAGGAACACTTCTGATGCGACAATTGTTGACGCCCTTTGTTTTTTGCGTTGCGTTTTTGGCTTTTCACACCTCGATGGCTCAAGACGTTGCCGCCCCCCCCACCGAACCAAATCTGGCTGCCGAACCAAAACCGGCCCCCGTTGCTGCCAATGCCACAGCGGCTTCGGATGCCCCCGTGGTATCGAGTGACGTGCCGGTTTCCGACGAGGTGGCGATTACCGCAGCCGACCGTGAAGCCATTTTGAAGCGTTGGCAGCGTGAGATCGTTTCGCTCGAAAAGAAAAACGAGTCGCTAGAAAGCAATGAAGATGCGATCTTGTTTATCGGCAGCAGCAGTGTCCGCCGCTGGGACTCGATCGCAACCGACATGGCTCCGTTTCGCTGTATCGAGCGAGGTTATGGCGGATCCAAGTTCAGCGACGTTTCGGTTTTTGCAAAACGATTGATCGAGCCTCTTCAATACCGAGCAATGGTGATGTTTGTTGCCAACGATGTCTCCGGCCGCCCCGACGATCACTCGCTGGAGCAGATCGAAGCATGGGTACGCTACATCGTCGGGGTGTCGCGAGCCCACCAACCCGATGCTGCTGTGTTGATTGTCGAGATCACGCCCTGTGAGAGTCGGTTTGCGTCGTGGGACAAGATCCGGGCAGTCAACTCGCTATTAAAAGAAATCGCCCTGACGACGCCTGATACCTATTTCATCCCCACCGCCGAGCACTATTTGACCGCCGACGATCACCCACGGCCGGAGCTGTTCGTCGGCGACAAACTGCATTTGAGCCCACCTGGGTACGAATTATGGGGCTCGCTGATTCGCCAGCGACTCAGCGACGTGCTGCGTCAACGAGCCACCGCCGACGCAGCGGCCGATTCGTCGGAAACGGCGGCCGCCAAATAAAGAAGTGTGGACTAAGCGTGGACTGCTGATTTAGTACGACATCATCGCTGTTATGTTAGCCGTTTCGGCGTTAGCGGGCTGTTGATTTAATCGAAATGCAAATCCCAGTGGTGAGCCGTGGGCCGTAAGGCACCGGGTAATGCGTGGAACCCGGCCGCTCACGCGCGAGCGGCTCACTAAATCAACAAGCCGCTGCCTCGGTTGGATGGTGACGAAACCGTGGCTAGCGCCAAAACGGCTAACTAAACCAACAGCCCGCTCGCGCCGCTACCAACGTAGAGGGCTTTCGCCGTGGGTGGGCCGAGCCGAGCTGAACTCCAGAGGCCGAGTTTCACTGTGTTCCACGCGGAAAATTTTGTGACAAACTAGTGATTCACCCCGTTTTTGCGTGATTTTCTCGGTTGTGATCGAAGGAAAAGCATTCGTATACTCCGCGAGACTCTTACTCACGGGATACGACGCATTTGGTCGGCAAGGAAGCCACCACCGATATACGTTTCACCAGGTTCAAGTGGACAACACGCGAACCTGAGAGGACGGCTGCGCATTCACGTTTCCCATATTCGTCGCAGCGATATGGGATTTCTATGATCGCATTGTTCTTGATGGCAGCATGGTTGCCGTCGATAGGCAATGCAATCGAGCCCGATGTTAGTGCGGATCCCGTCCGTGTCAGTGGCAATGTGATCTATCGCTGGGCCATCGGCACGTCGCAAGCCTCACTGCTAGAGGGCGATTGTGTGTTGCAGCACGGCGACAAACGCATCGCGGCCGAATCGATCTTGGTCGTCGTCAGCGGTGATGTCGGCCATGTTCGCAGCGAAGTGGTCGCCGACGGTATTCAACTGCCCAACGGAACCCGCTCGGGTCCTCGCGTCATGGATTTTCTGACGCTAATGGATCCCGAAGTTCAAGCGCCGCTGTATCGCGGAGTCCCCGATCTAACACCACGTTTGATGCAATACCGAAAGCCCTCCAAGCCACCACGGCTAGGATTCGGGGCCAAGACGGTCGCACTTGCTTCGGGTGAATCCAGCTCAGGAAATGCGAACAAATCGGCTAGCGCTGTATCGATTGGCATCGACCCAAATGGCGCCGAATCGACTGGCGCCGAATCGATAGGCTCAGTCCAGCAAACTCAATACCAGTCCGCCCCGCTACAACAACCCAACTTTGCCAATCCAGTCTTTGCCGACCCCGGTATCGACAGCGGTGCGTTCCAACCGGCGCAGGAACCAGGACAGCAAGTGTTGTCGGGACCGAGCAATTGGTCCGTCTCGCCTAACGTGGTTCCCCCACAAGTCAGTTTCGATGTTGCCCCGGGAAGCTTGCTGCCGACGGACGGCTTCGCCAATTCACCGCCACCGATCACGATGTCCGATGGGGCGACCAGCGGCGGATTCCAATTCTTTGTCGGCGGCGGAACACGAAGCGTTGAAGTGCTTGCCCGCGGCTCGTCGATGCCGCCGCAAATCGAAACGATCAACCGTCCCGAAGCGGGTGAAACGCTGATCGTCGCACGCGGCGGTGTGACCGTGCTCGTTCGTGACGTCTCAGCTCAATTACCGAGCGGCGAACTGATGCAATTGGGCACGATTTCGCTTTCGGCCGATCGCATCGTTGGCTGGCTTCCACTCGTGACCAACCTGTTCAACGGATCCACGAACCTATCGGAAGCACAAGGCGAACTGTACCTCGAAGGCGACATTGTCGTGCGTCAAGGTGAGCGAATCATTTACGCCGAGTCGATGTACTACAACATCAATACCGAACAAGGGATTGTGCTCGATGCGGAAACGATCACGACGATCCCCAGCTATCAAGGAATTGTTCGCCTGAAAGCCGACGTGATGCAGCAAGTCGCGCGAGGCAACTTTGTCGCCTTTGACGCTGCGGTAACAAGTAGCCGGATGGGCGTTCCACGCTATTGGCTGCAGAGCGAACAATTGGAGCTGACCGACCGCACCACCACGGTTGTTGATCCAATCACCGGCGTTCCGACGGTACAACGTGATCCGTTCGTTAGCAGTCGAGACAACTTTACGTACTTGGGGGGATTCCCCATTTTGTATTGGCCTCGGTTTGCAACCTCGCTGCGCGAACCGACCTTTTATCTCAGCGGAGCGAGTGCGCGGAACGACAGTATTTTCGGCAGCCAACTTCTGCTGGACTTTAACTTGCTGCAAGTGCTCGGCATCGAAAATGCGCCGGAAGGTTTGAAATGGGAACTTTCCACCGATTACTTCAGCGATCGAGGTCCTGCGTTGGGGACCACACTGAATTACCAATTGCCAGGATTGTTTGGCGTCCCCGGCCCGACGAAGGGCTATTTCGATGCCTGGGGAATTGACGACAAAGGCACCGATACGCTCGGCGGAGGTCGCAAAAACCTGACTCCCGAAGAAACCTATCGCGGCCGAGTCTTTTTGCAGCATCGGCAGATCATGCCCAACGACTACGAACTGGTGGCCGAACTCGGTTTCCTGAGCGATCGTAATTTTCTGGAGCAGTATTTCGAACAAGATTGGGACCAGAAAAAAGACCAGGATACCTCGCTGCGACTTCGCAAGTACTGGGGCAGCAACCTACTGGAGCTATCCGCTAACGCCCAAGTCAACGATTTCTATCAAGAAACCGAACAACTGCCGGGACTGGATCACTACTTGATTGGTGGTTCGTTGTTTGCCGATTTGTTTACTTGGTCGGCTCACAACCAGATCAACTATTCGCGTCTGAACGCGGCGGACATCGCCAACGATTCAACCGAAGCGGCCGCGATGTCGACGCTTCCTGGCGAACGACAAAGTTCGGGTATCGTCGCTCGCACACGTCAAGAATTATCGTTGCCCGTCCAAGCAGGCCCGATCAAAGTGGTGCCCTACGTTTCCGGCGAGGCAGCCCACTATGGCGAAGCAAGCGACGGAGATTCGTTGACTCGGTTGTTGGGACAAGGCGGGGTGCGGGCAAGTTTCCCAATGTCGCGGGTCGATCCTACGATCCAAAGCAGTTTGCTAAACATCCGCGGATTGGCACATAAACTGGAGTGGAAAGTCGACTACTTTTACGCAGACAGTGATACGTCGCTCGACGAATTGCCGCTGTACGATCCACTGGACGACAATTCGCAAGAACAATTCCGGCGTCGTTTTATCATCAGCGATTACGCTGGAATGCTGCCCGCTACATTTGACCCACGCACCTATGCACTACGTCAAGGCACACAGAAATATGTCGTCAGCGGCAGTGATGTGATCGCGGACGATTTGCAACAGGTCCGACTTGGACTTGATCAACGATTTCAAACCAAACGCGGTTTACCCGGACTTGAACGGATTGTGGACTTGTTCCATTTCAACACCGACGTGTTGTTATTTCCGGAAGCGGATCGGGACAATTTTGGCGAGACCATTGGCCCTGCCACTTATGACACCGCCTACCACATTGGGGATCGTGTCAGTTTGTTGAGCGATGGTTATTTTGACTTTTTCGATTCGGGACTTCGTTCGATCAGTGCTGGCGTACGAACCAGTCGTCCTGGCGTGGGGGACATCTACCTCGGTTTGTTGTCGCTCGAAGGGCCGATCAGCAGTACGGTATTCCGCAGCGCAATGGATTATCGTCTAAACGAAAAATGGCTGGCCTCGTCCGGGATGACCTACGACTTTGGCGCTACGGGGAACATCGGCCAATCGTTCGGGCTAACTCGTATCGGCGAATCGTTTTTGGTTCGCCTGGGAGTCAATGTTGACAGCGGACGTGACAACGTCGGCTTCGGCTTTATGATCGAACCTCGCTTCTGGCCATCCGCACGACTCGGCAATGTGGGTGGACAATTGATTCCGCCGCCGGGCGTCGAGGGGCTGGAGTAATGCGATTCATCCAAACTTGGATTATGAAGTTTGCGGTCGCGTTCCGCGGCTTGGGGATCTCATTTCGTGATCAATCCAGTCTGCAGTTGCATGTGCTTGCCGCCGTTACGGTGCTGTCGATCGCGGCCTATTTGAAACTTGAATTGTGGCGTTGGGCGGTCTTGGTTTTGGCAATCACGGTGGTCATCGCCGCAGAACTGATGAATACGGCCATTGAACGACTCGTTCGCGTCCTGCATGCTCAGCGTCATCCTGAGATCGGGGATGCATTGGACACAGCCGCCTCAGCGGTGCTGGTGACCGCGATTGGTGCGGCTGTCATCGGCGTGATTGTGCTGCTGTAGTGAGACCGTAGTGGACGAAGCTACGAGTCCCGCCACGCCACCATTCCGCAAGGACTCGTTGCCTCGTCCACTACCCAAGTATTGAGCAGCGAAGGAATGCTGGAAGCCTATCTCACATTCCCGTAGCGAAAGTCGCGAAGACTTTCGTCCATCCCTGCCCCCGCTCAAAACTCTTAGCGAGTTTCGCTACGGATAGCCTAACCTACGTTAGGTTGTTTGGTCGACGACCCAGGCTTGGTAGCCTTCACTTGCACCGGCAATTCGCAGCATGATAATTTCGGGTTCATCGTATGGGTGCGATTTCAGTAAACGTTCTTTCAGGATCGGCCACACGGCGAGTGTGGTTTTGATCATCAAGCGAAATTCACTGGCGTGTTCCACTTGGCCGTTCCAGCGATAGACGCTCTGGATAGGACCGTCAATTTGCACGCATGCTGCAAGTGATTGAGCCACCAATTCGTTTGCCAACCGCTGGGCGTCCGCCTCCAACTCGACGGTCGAAATGACAAGAGCGAGATTAGATGAATCTTCCATATTTTCGTTCTTCCTTGGCAGAAATCGCATAAAGTACTAAGCATTGATTGTAGTAAGCACTCCATTCACAATGGAGATACAATCGCATGCCCCGCCCATGAAACATTCCAAACTCGACATAGCTAGCCAGCCCATGATCTTTCGCTACCCCCGCGCCAAAACCCTGCTCGGTTTCTTGGCACTCGCATTGATCAGCACGACGCAAAGTTTTGCTCAGAAACCTAGCGAACAGCAACTCGAAGTCTCCGAAGCTCAGGTATCGCTGATTCACAACACCTTTATCGCATCGCCGATCTCTGGCGTGGTAGAAAAAGTACTAGTCAGCGAAGGCAATTCCGTTCTACCGGACGCGTTGCTGATCCAATTAGACGACCAACGCTTTCGCACCGAACTTGAGGCCGCCGTAGCCGCACATCGCGCGGCGAAGTTGGAAAGCGATAGTGATCTGGACGCAAGATATGCTCGCCGGGCTAAGGAATTCCACGTGCGTCAGTTCGAGCAATCCAAGCAGGCCAATACGAAGTTCGCAGGGGCGATTAGCGATTCAGAAGTCGAGAAACTGCGGCTTGTCGTTGATCAAGCGGTGCTTGCGATTGAACAAGCCGAACATAAACAACAAGTCGCCATCGCCCACACCAGCGAAAAACAGGCTGCGGTCAAGATCGCGGAACAACGAGTCAAAGATCACGCAATCCGCGCCAGTGTCGGTGGCCAAGTGGCGGAGATTACAGTCCAGCCGGGTGAGTCTGTGGAATCAGGCAAGCCGCTGATTCGAGTCATCTCGCTCGACCCGATTCGTGTGGAGTGCTTCATCGACGGCCGCAAATACGGCTCGGAACTGGTCGGCCGGCACGTGCAATTTATTTGCGAAGAACTTCCTCGACTGGACGATGCTTCCGACCGCCCCGCTGAGTTCAGCGGCAGCGTGACCTTTGTTTCACCCGAAGTCCATCCGGTTACGGGCCAAGTGCGTTTGTGGGCTACCGTTGATAACCCCCAAACGCGGCTACGAAGCGGCATGCGAGGCCGACTGGTCATCGCCGCCAAATCGAACTAGTCGCTTTGCAACGGTAACTCGGACGTCAGAGACGGCCGGCGACGATGACTAGTGATGGTGGTGGATTCCAGGATGGCCGTACCATGGTGATGGTACCGGATGACGGTAGCTGCTATGAATGTCACTGGACTGCGAATATCCATACAGTGCGATCTCAAGTTGACGAATCAACGGATTCGCTTCGGACACAATCACTTCTCGCATATGGGCCATCGCATAAAAATCATTGGTGCGTGCCCCATCGTAGCCTTGATGCTGTAGTTCACCATACAGCCGAGCCAACAACGCTTTCGCTTGACGTACGTCGCTCTTGATGTGCTCAGTCAAACCTGTGGATTGTCGGTTCTGCTCAGCCGCTTCGTGCAAAATCGTATGCATGTGCTGTTGCAGTCGATCGATCTGATCCACGTAGCCTTCGATCGAATGCGAATGCTCGTAGTCCTGCGACAACTTGTGGGCATCTTCGTGCAGATGGCGAGCAACCTTGGCTAACTGGTCCGCATAGTCGTCCAACTGAACCACATTGGGAACGTGGGGTGCGGGGGCGGGGTGCCAATAATCGTGGCCCCAATTACCTCCATGCGTTGGGCCGTAATACGGTTGCGAATGCTGAATCTGCGTTGGCGTGGATACTTGGGCATCGGCTTGGCCGGATGCAAAGGCTACTGATAACAAGGTGGCGAGAGTGAATAGGCGTGACATCGTTGGCTCCATAATCGTGGTTTGAGAGATAGGAGTTTCACAATGCACTGGACGTGCCAAACGGTAATAACCGCATTTTTTACGTGTTTCACGCAACCCGAATTCCAAAGTGCCGTCACTTCGACAACGCCGCGGCGTCTCAAAATGACATCGGCCGTTCGGCCGGTTGACGCCTCGCCATTTGGACTACCTATTGGCGAATCACTGAAATTCAGGAGGACGTCAGCCAAGCTTTTACGTCAGCCGGATCGGGAAGATCGCACTGACGGAACTTGCTAATCCGCCCGTCCGTATCGTCATACAGCAACATCGTGGCAGCCGACAATTCGGACGCCATTGGCGTATCGATTAACAGAGCGGAATCCGACGCGTTCATGCGTCCCAGCACTCGCAGTTCTAAATCGTGTTGCGAGGCACGCGGCAACCATCGCGACAATGTTTCCGCCGAACCGCTGACCACGATTGAAAACACATTTACCGCCGGACCATCACGCAAACACTCTTGCAGGGCCGTTGCACCGCTGACGGAACTTGCGGCGGCATCGAGTGAAAAGTTAAACGATTCCTCTTGTCGCAAGTCGCGAAAACGTTCAAGCGGATCGATGACCAAAATGATCGGAGGAAAATCGCCATCTTCCTTCATCCGTTCTTGAACAATCCCATGCACACGAACGATCTCGTTTTCAACGTCACGCAGTTTGATTATTTTTGACGAGACGCCTGATTCACTTAGCCATGGCCCCACAGACTCGCCGTCATCAACGCGTGCGCCGTCGAAATAAATCACTTCGGTACGCGGATCGGATTTGAAGAAACTGGCCGCACAGGTCGCCACGACGGCTCCGCGTGAATCCGCTGGTGCCATTACCAATAGATTGCGGCCCGTGTCCCGAGTCAATTTCACGGCGACCGGAGGCCCAATTTCGACCGCTTCACCCAGCAATCCGTACAGCGATTTGTCCTCGGACGAAGGCACGACCTGGTTTGCTAGGACCGGCGTCCAGCGACAAGGTCGATTTCCCTCGAACACCACCGCCGGAGGTAGAGATTGAACGTGGCCTTGGTCTCGATGTGCGATCGACTGCAACATCTCGCGATGAGCGGAATTGGACAGCCATGCGACTTGAAATGGTTGGTTGCCTTCGATCAAACCACCGGCATCATTGTAGATCGCTTCGCCAGGACGGCTGATCAATCGAGCGGCGGTGTTATCGTCGGCGAGAATCAACGCGGCGTCAGCTTCACTGCACTGCATTGCGATCCGCACGGCCATTTGACCGAGCGTCGCACGTGGCAACGAGTAGGCTCCGGCCAACGACTGGCTGCTCAAAACGACATGCATTCCAAACGAACGACCTTGCCGGACCAAGCGATCCAACAACATCGCACAATCGCCCGCCAAGCGGTCATCGCGAATGAACAACTCTTGAAACTCGTCAATCACCAACATAATTCGTGGCATCGATTGACCGCTGGACTTTCGATATTCGTCCAGTTCTTGTGCACCGGCGGCGCGAAATTTCTCGCCGCGTTGCTGCAGTTCTTCGTCGAGTCGTTGCAGCACGCTGCGGCCAAATTCTCGCTCACTTTCGATCCCAATCACACGGGCATGTGGAAAACTTGCTTCGGCGTACGGTTTAAATTCAACGCCCTTCTTAAAGTCGAGCAGATAGAATTGCAGCTCATCGGGCGTGTACCGATAGGCCCCCGATGTGATGATTGCGTGCAGCAGCGTACTTTTTCCTGATCCCGTTTTCCCCGCGATCAAGACGTGTTGGCGAACGCCCTCACCCAAATCGAGAGACAAGTGCCGGTTTGCACCCTGGCTACCGATGGGAATGTTGATGCGGTCAGCAGTGGATCCGCCCGCGGCTTGAATATCTTTCAAAATGTCCGCAAGCGGGATCTCTACTCGCGACGCGGCAATAGCAGCCTGTCCGACTTCTTCGACCAAAGCGGACCGTAATTTTATGGGCGGCGAAGGATCAGGTTGGAACGGCAAATCATCGAGACCATCCTGGATCACACGCCACTCGCCATCGTCGTTCAGGTCAAGACGCAGCAATTTGTCGGTGTTCGGCAACGGCGTTTCCGATGGCCACGGTTTGGATTTATCGCTAACGATGACAGTGAAAACGCCACAGCGTAGCCCGCTTTCGAGCAACGCTTGCAGATGTTTGTAGCCTTCACGGGTCAGACCCTCGGGGAAACCGATCGCCGCGATCATGCGATAGGGCTCGGCCATCGAACCTGCGAGTTCGTTGTAATCTTCGATCCGCTGAAAGCGATCACGCAAACTCGATTGCAATACATCTTCAACATGTTGCGCGATTTCGCCGAGTCGCTCGGTGATTTGCGTTTCACTCGTCCAAACGCGGTGTCCCACAAGCGATGGGTCATGGTCAGCGAGTGCCATGAAGCTTGTGAAATTTTGGCCGCGTCCGACCGGATCAATCAATGTCAATTTGGATCGCCCCGGCGCAGCGCCGGTCAACATTCGCCACAACACCTGATGAGCCATGTCAATCGCTTGATCGAGTCCCTCCGGCGACGCGGAGATCAGCAAGCCACAATGCAATCGGCGGTGCAGCACGATTGGCAAACTTTCGGGGACATCGATCTTTGCCAATGTTGCGGTAGGAGATGGCGATGAATTATGCGTCTGGGAATTATGCGTCTGGGAATTATGTGTTTGAGAATTATGTGTCGGGGAGGGCGGCGTGTTGTTTTCTGCGGGCGTACTCTCCAGCACGTGACGCAATCGGTGGTTCACCTGCAATCGCCCGACCGGCAAATAATCGAGCGACCAATCGGTTGGCCCAGGCTTTTCGATCACAGTTTGCCAATTTGGAAATCGCGAATGAACCTGCTTGGTACTCTCCGAAATACGACGGAGTCCTCGCTGGACCCCCTCTTCGAGCCGCTGGACCAAGCGTGCACGTTCGGCATCACGTCGCTGGGCCGCAGCGATTCGCTGCTGCGTCAACGTTTGGTCGGTGTCGGCCAAATCGGTTGAGATTCGACTTGCCAGCGTGTCGGCCTTGGCCAGCATCGTTTCGCTAACTCGTTGCCAAGCCGCTTTGTATTCTTTGTTGGCTTGGCTCAGTGCTCCCGCCAATTTTTGCTTCGCTTGGTCACGCTCGGTGTTGATCGTTTGTTCGAGCAGTTTCAATTGCTCGGCTCGCCAACGTGCTGCGGTTTCGAGATGAGCGTCACGTTGGTTGAGCAGCTCGACCTCGGCTTCCTTGGCAGTTTTGGCAGCGATTTTACGCCCCGCCTCTGCCGATTCTTCTGCGGCTTCAGCGATGCGTTCCACGATCGGATGCAATTCTCGCGTCATCCGTTTCAGCGGCATCATCAGCAGCAAAAAGATAGTGAAGCCAATGATTCCAGCAATCGGAACTCCCGCTGCCATTGGAATCCAGGGCGGATCAAATTTCAACATCATGACGGCGATCGCCCAGACGACGATAAAGACGCCAACGCCAGCGGGCAGATAGAATGAATCGACAATTTTCGACGCCGCGCCGGTCTGCATCTCCGCCACCGTCTGTTTGCAGCGGCGCGTCAGTGTATCGATGGCTTCGATCGATTCTCGGACATCGTGCGGTGCTGGCAACCGCTGATTCTCTTCAGGCGTTTGTGCTGGCGGCACGTCGGGCAACTGATCGAGTCGCCGCAACGTCAACGCACGTGCCCACTCTAAATGTTGATAAATTGGATTGAGGGCTTGATCGATATGCTCGATCTCTTTGTCGCGATGGATCCCGGGCTTGTCTTTGCGTTCGTTGTATTGATGATGGATCGCGGTACATCTTGCTTTGACTTTGCGTTCAACCGCATCCTTCCACACGCTAGCTTTTTTGCGATAGACGGCGCCGAGACGATTAAGTTCTTGACGGTTCTTGATCGCAAACGTTTCGTACTGGCTCGTCAGCTTCTCTTCTTGCTCGTCCCACTCCAGCAGCATCCCTCGACGCATGTGGCGACAGGCATCGGTTTTAACAGCACGTTGCGAGCCAAGGTTTGATTCTTCGCTTTCGCTCTCCTGAGCATGACGCTCGGTCAGCGATTGATGCTCAGCCACGCTGGATCGAAACCGATGCTCCAGCCCTTCCAACAGACGGCGTTGTCGCGTCGGATGTAACAGTCCAGCTGGACCAACGGATGAATCTTTCATTGTTAGCAGCGATCTAGAGAAAACGATGTCAATCGATGACGGGGACGAATTAGGGAACAGCCAACGCTTTATTCTAACCTGTCCGAGCCGACGGAATCATCCTTAAGTGCCTCATCGGCGCGCCGAATCACGTCACAAAACTCCTGCATTGCCGACGAGAGCCGACTGAGACTTGGTCCCAGTGTAGTCAGATGCTGCTGTTCAAACTTGCGACACCGGTCATCGAGCCAATCCTCGCGAACATCGCTCCAAAGTCGCGAAAACTCAGTAAAATCCCGTTTAATTCGGTTTTCCGCGTCCTGGACCGGCCCCAATTTGATTGCCATCACATCTCCGACGAAGGATTAAAAGTTCGCAGCATCTTACGCCCTTTATACAGATTAAAGACGTCCCCGGGCGACAATGGCCGCGTTCGGCCTGCGACGGCCTGGTCGATCGTTTCCAAGCCATCCGTCACGACGACACAGTCGGTCGAGTCGCGAACGGCGGTGAATACGCCCGCTTGCTCGTCCAGGAAAAAGCCGAGCAAGGCAGGTTTGATCTCTTCGTATTCTAACGACTCGAGATGCTTGACGTAGTCCTTCATGGCACGCTGCTGAACCGCGTTGAAATGCTCGGCCGCGATCGCAAATATCTCAGGATGCTCGGCATGCCAGCCCGCATAGATTGCATAAATATCGTCAATCGGCAGATCGGCAACATCGGTGGAAAAGGCAAACGTGACCGGCCCTGTGATGCCAACGTTACTGTATTTTTGTTCGCCAAAGCTGTATTCAAAACGCACTAAATGCACATCGACGCGATCGGTAAAACTCGGCCACAACATCCGCCGCGAATCGATGACTTCCAATGATGTCGGTGGCACGCCCATCTGCTGAGGCTGAGTCAACCACAACGACATTTCGGCCTCTGCGGTCGCGATTTCGGAGCGTAGTTCCGGATCGACTTGATCACCAAAGCCAAGTTCATCCGCGTATGCAATCGCCCGCAAGCGTGCTGCAGGATCCTTCGTCAGTTCCAACAGTCGCTTGATTCCAAGGTCATCCTTCAATCGAGCCAGCGCTCCGGCAGCTTCACACTGTACACGACGATGCTTCAATTCGACGGTTTGGTTCAACTTTCCAATCGACGACTCATCGCCAATCAAGCTGATCGCATCACACAGCGAAACCGCAAGCGATACGGCTTCGCCCAATGTCGCTTGCACGGTTTCCACATCGTCACCAAACGCACGCGGATCTTCTTCGAATCGTCCCAACCGGCCACTAACTTCGCCCAGCAATAGATTCAGCATCGGCAGATTGTCGGCTGCCGGATGGGGCTGGACATTGCGTTGTCGCACCAAAAAGTTAGCAAGATCAAGCGTCGGTGCGGCAAGCGATGGGTACTGCAAACATTGCAGCAAGCGTGGGAATACGATTCCGATTTTCCATTGACGATTTTGCATCAATGGACTGATCGCCTGAGCCGCGTCCATCCATTTTTGTGGCGGCGATTGCTCAAGCCGGTCCATCAGCACCGCAAGCGATTCATCGGACTGGATCATCGCTAACAAATGCAACAACAAATGTCGGTTGGGCGTCGCCTCAGGCAAATTTTTATCGAGACGTCGCACGTGCTCTGGATCCACCTTGGCAAAGGATTCTCCTTGGCTCTCTGCGGCCGAACGCATCACACGGCCGTGCACCACATGCAACAAACCGCCCAGAATAGCGGGGTCCGAACGACGCACCAGATCGTCTTGCTCGCTCAGTTGCGAGATCAGATCGGCACCGTCCAGCGATTCATTTTCGGCAAGTTCTCTTAATCGCCAACCCGCCGCAACGGGATCCGCGGAAGGGCCCAGCAGGGCAATCAGTGTTTCGTTTTGCAAAGTAGATCGTATTTTTGAGAGTTCTCGACAGTGGGCGAGCCGATCAACTCAAGATCTCACTCACCACTCGGGTTTCTTCTACCCCTGTTAAACGTTGATCAAGACCGAGAAATGGATACGTAAAACGCTGATCATCAATCCCCATCAGATGTAAGATTGTGGCGTTCAGGTCATGAATGTGCACGGGGTCTTTGACCACGTTGTAGCTAAATTCGTCGGTTTCGCCATGCACCACCCCTCCTTGGACCCCGCCGCCGGCCAACCAAACGGTAAAGCATTTGGGATGATGGTCGCGGCCATAGTTGGTTTTCGATAATCCGCCTTGGCAATAAACAGTACGGCCAAATTCGCCGCCCCAAACCACCAACGTATCGTCAAGCATCCCCCGTTGCCGCAAATCGGTTAGCAATGCCGCCGAAGGTTGATCAACGTCGCGACATTGATTGGGTAGATCCTTGGGGAGCGACCCGTGCTGGTCCCAGCCGCGATGAAAAATTTGTGTAAATCGAACCCCACGCTCCGCCATCCGCCGTGACATCAAACAACAATTGGCAAACGTTCCCGGCGTCGTCACATCGGGACCATACATATCGAGAATGTATTTTGGTTCGTCGCTGATGTCTGCCAAATCGGGCACACTGGTCTGCATCCGGAACGCCATCTCGTACTGAGCGATACGGGCATGCGTTTCCGGATCGCCCAGTCGGTCTGCGGTCGCTGTGTTCAATCGCGACAGCGAATCAAGCATCCGGCGACGCACCGCAGGGTCAACGCCTGCGGGATTGGACAAATACAGCACCGGATCGCCGCTGCTGCGTAATGCCACGCCTTGATATTTACTTGGCAAATACCCGCTTCCCCACAACCGGTTGTAAAGAGCTTGGGCTTCCTTGCGGCCGGTCCACGACGCTGTCATCACAACAAACGCGGGCAAATTCTCGTTCTCGGTTCCTAAACCGTAGCTCAGCCAAGATCCGAGACTCGCTTTACCGGGCAATTGGTTGCCAGTACAGATGTACGTAATCGCGGGGTCATGATTGATCGCCTCGGTGTACATCGATTTGATTAAGGCAATATCGTCGACTTTGCTGGCCATGTGAGGAATCAGCTCACTCGCCATCGTTCCCCCGGCTCCATGCGGCGAAAACTTGTAGATACTCGGTGCGATGGGAAAACGCGATTGACCGCTCGTCATCGTGGTCAGCCGCTGGCCTTTTCGAATTGTTTCCGGCAAGTCCTTGTCGTACCAATCGGCCATCGCCGGTTTGTGATCCCACATATCCATCTGGCTCGGTGCTCCGGACATGAACAAATAGATCGCCCGCCGGGCCTTGGGTTCATGATGAGGCAAGCTTGGCAACCCACCGATCGCGCCCTTTTGGGCAACCGAGGCGGGTGCCGCCGCTGCGTCCAGCGACGCAAGTGCCGCCGCGCCGATCCCAGCCGACGAGCGAGAGAAAAACGAGCGCCGCGTCATCTGCTCAAAATCAAAATTCGTTTGCATCATCTTTCTCAAGTTTCGTTTTTGCTTATTCGACTATGGGTTGAGGTCACGTTAAAAATCGGAGCGAAACCAATAATCCCTATTTGTTCAAAACTTCGTCGAGGTTCATTAGCGTGCTACAAACTATGGTCCAGGCGGCGGTTTCCGCCGATGACGTGCCCACCAATTTCTCTGCTGATTGAGGCTGCGAAGCGTAGTGCAACACCAAATCGTTGACCAATGCGGTCAACTCGCTTGTTTCCGCCGCCGAAGCGGGACGCATTGTCACTCGCTCGAATACCCACTGGATCTTCTCTTCGGCGGTTTGCAGATCGGATCGCTCTGTGACTTGACGCCCCAATTGTTTCGCGGCTTCGAGAAACTGAGTCTCGTTCATCAACAACAGTGCTTGCAGTGGTGTATTGGTCCGCTCGCGACGAGCAATACACGACTCGCGACTCGGTGCATCAAAGGTCGACAATTGCGGCGGTGCACTGGTCCGTTTCCAAAACGTATAGACGCTCCGTCGATAGATTTTATCACCTTCATCAGCTTTGAAGCGAACCGTGTTGCTTCCGGAATACCCCACCGCCAACCAAAGCCCATCGGGTTGCGGCGGTTTCACACTGGGGCCTCCCAACTTGTCCACCAACAATCCCGATACCGCCAATGCTTGGTCACGCAACATCTCGCCATCGAGTCGGAATCGAGGGCCGCGAGCCAGCAAACGGTTGCGAGGATCCGCCTGTAATTGGATCGGCTCGGCTTTCGCCGATCGCTGATAGGTATCACTCATCACGATCGATTTCATCAATCGTTTGATGTCCCATCCCTGCTCTCGAAAATCGACGGCCAACCAATCGAGCAGCTCGGGGTGACTCGGCTGTTCGCCTTGACTACCAAAATCTTCGCTGGTCTTCACCAGCCCTGTGCCAAACACTTGTTGCCAGAACCGATTTACCGCGACGCGTGAGGTCAACGGATGCTCTGCGGACAACAACCACTTTGCTAACCCTAATCGATCGTTGGGATCCGATTCATTCATTGCAGGTAAAAACGCAGGTGTCGTACGAGAAACCGCGGGGCCAGGTTGTTCGTAGTCGCCTCGCAACAAGATATGAGCTTGGCGGGGTTTCTCGAGTTCCTTCCAAACCAAGGTGGTGGGAAATTCGCTTTCAACTTTTTCCTTGGCCGCCGCAATCCCCTTGTCTTGATCGACAAGCACTTGCCAATCGGGGTGAGTGCAGTAGACGCTGCGATAATACGTACGAAGTGCTTCGCGATCCGCATCCGACCGCTCGGCTGCAGGCGTTTCCAATAATTTGGCGAGCGACGAGGACACCTCCACGATCGGCGAGCGATAGGCATAGGAGATCAGCGACGGTCCATCATGGTTGACGACCTTGATATACAGATCGTTGTCCCCTTGCTTCAGATCCAACTCGATCTCTTTACCCAGCGGATCGATGTCTTGCGTCCCTTGCGAGATGGCGATCTGCTTGCCATTGAGATAGACGACATGTCCGTCACTGGTCCCCAGCAACAACGTCGTTTTCTGAGCGACGGCCGACGTCACGGTTTGGTGCAGCAAATTCACGCTGCCGTGGTCCGGTACGGTATCAAGCGAGTTCACGCGGACTTCGGGAACGTCGTCGCGAAGTTGCCATTCGTATTGATTCCCTTCGTACGTAAATGTCTGTTTCGCATCAAACGCAGCCGCTTGCGAAGCAAACGATTGTTCGTAACTCAGTTCGGTTGTGGCGACGGCAAAGGGGCCGACGCTATGCAGCGGGCCTCGTTGGATCTGCTTTGACTCGGGGGCCGCCGGCATCGTCTCGGACAACGACAAACGAACCGTGCGGAATTGGTGCTGCGAAAATTGTGATTGGTACTGCAACTTCACCCGCAGCTTCGCATCGGCCGTTTCGGTGAACAGCGTGCCGAGGTCCAACCAAGCGGTTCGGCCGCCGGTTTGCTCGTGTCCCGCAGCTGCCCAGCCTTCGTTAGGCTTAATTTTGCCATCAATCGCATAGGTCACCGCAAAGGCCCCGTTGGATTGTTCGATGTCGGCAATCGCACTGCGGATCGGAACGGGCATCCAGTTTTCGGGATCGTCGCCGTGTTGCATCTCCAACACAATTTCGGACAGCACCACATTGCCATTGGATGACAATCCGACTCGTTCGTCGGGCGAATTGACCAGAGCTTCCAATCGCAGCGATTTCCAAGGCGTGTTGGCGGGCAACGGGGTGAGGATCGTCGTGGTGTCTTTAGCAGCCACTTTGCCGACAACTTCCACGGCATGGTCGTCGCGAACTTTCATTTCCACTTTGGCGTCCGACATAACAGACTCGGGTGTCAACACTGTCCACTCGGGCAGATCGTTGCTGCCGAGGCCGCGTTCCCAAACGAGTTGAGCTTGATCGACGGTCTCAATCGGTCCGTCCATCTGCTCGCGGATTTCGCGGAGTGCTTCATCGAACTCAGTAATTTCCTTTAACTGCTCGTCCGTGGGGACTTTAATCGACGGCGCCGAATCTTTGACGTTACCGTCCATCGCCTTGCCATCCAAGCTGTTGAAGAAAGCGGACAGCGAGTAATAGTCGGTCGTGGTGATCGGATCAAACTTGTGGTCATGGCACACACTGCAACCAGTCGTCAGCCCCAAGAAGACCGTGCCAAACGCATCGGTGCGATCGATCACGTTGCGAGCAAATACTTCTTCGACAATCGAGCCACCTTCGTTTGTGGTCACGTTCAAGCGATTAAAACCGCTGGCAATCTTTTGCGAGTCCGTGGCATCGGGAAGCAAGTCACCAGCCAATTGTTCGGTGATAAATTGATCCATCGACATGTTGCTGTTGAATGCGTTGATCACCCAATCTCGGTACAGCCACATTTCGCGAAAATTGTCCAAGTGCAATCCGTGCGTATCGCCGTACCGCACCAAGTCCAACCAATATCGGCTCATGTGTTCGCCGTAATGATGCGATGCGAGCAGGCGGTCGACCAAATGCTCGACGGCATCGGGGGACGTGTCATTGAGGAAGGATTCCGCATCTCGCTCGGACGGAGGCAATCCGGTCAGATCAAAACAAATCCGTCGCAGCAGAGTTCGCCGATCCGCGGGCCCATTAGCCTTCAACCCGACCTGTTCCAACTCGGCGTTGATAAACGCATCGATCGCTGTGGTTGCCGAACGGATCTCGACACCGTCAACCGTGGTTTTCTGAGGAGCCTGGAACGCCCAGTGATCGCTATACACAGCTCCTTGAGCAACCCATTGCTTGAGCGTTTCGATTTGTTCGGGGCTGAGCGGTTTCCCGAACTTCGGCGGCGGCATCAGCATGTCGGCGTCATCGGACAGAATCCGCGCGATCAATTCGCTATCGTCGAGCTCACCGGGCTGGACCGCTCCCAACACGCCGTCGGACGTATCCAGACGCAAATCGGCTTCGCGATGCTGTTCGTCTGGCCCATGACACGCGAAACAGTGGTCGGACAAAATCGGACGCACATCCCGGCCAAATTCGATGGTCTTGGAAAAAGCCACTGGCGCGAGCGAAAGGACGAGCCCAAAACAGACAGCGATTCGAGCAAGAATCATGGATGGCTTTCCTGGCAAGGGAGGGATCCGAACAAGTGCAAAGAACGTCAATTCAAGAGGGGGGGATCGACGCGGAGCATAGGTGGGCGTGGGCTCCATTATAACGTCCACGGCAGCAGACAAAAAGCAAAAGCCGTTCGTAAGCCCCTCACCCAACGTGTTATCGCCGGATAATGCTGCTCAAACCTTACTATCGAATCACTCCACCGCGGGATCAAACGCTAGCGATTCTCGGATCCACCGTCTTTGCGATGCCCCCAACCGCCGCCGCCGGGGGTCTCGATGATCAAACGATCGCCCGCATCAACCGGGATCGAAATGGCCCAAGGCAGCGGTTCCGATTTCCCGGCTCGAATCAATGTGTTTTTGCCTACTGCAGCGTCATCGCCTCCGGCCGCACCGTACGGAGGACGCGTTCGTCGACCGGTGATCAACGACAGAGTCAGCGGTTTGAGAAATTCGAACTCGCGAATCATGCCGTCGCCACCGCGATGAACTCCCGCCCCCCCGCTGCCACGGCGAATCGCAAACCGGTGCAATCGTAGCGGCAACCGACTCTCCATCACCTCGGGGTCCGTAATCCGAGTGTTGGTCATGTGGGTGTGGACCGCATCGGCACCGTCGTGATCGGCAGTCGCGCCCGATCCGCCCCCAATGGTTTCGTAAAAACCGAACGTAGCATCCCCGATCAAAACGTTGTTCATCGTGCCTTGCGAAGCGGCCGCGACGCCCAGCGCCCCCAACAACACATCGACCACCCGCTGGCTCGTTTCCACATTCCCCGCAACGACCGCCGCACATTTAGCGGGATCATCATCGGCCGGTGGATTTAATAATCCAGTGGGAATCACTAGATCGATATCGCGAAGCACTCCGTCACAGAGCGGCAAATTGGATCCCGAAACCATCCGCACCACATACAACACCACTGCCGTGACAATCGCCTTGGTGGCGTTAAAGCCAAACGGATGCACAGCCGCGGTGCCAGTGAAATCAATCTTTAAGCGGTCGTCCAAACGATGCAGCGTGACCGCGATCACGGTGCCATCATCCAACGAATCGGTAAACGACATCGGCTCCTTAGGAAGCGTGCGAATCCAGCTTTGTGCGGTATCGCCAGCCACCTGCAACAATCGCTGCATGTAGTAATCAATCTGTGACACCGAATAAGTTTGCGACATCTCGATCAACGCACGAACGCCATCTTCGCCCGCCGCACGTTGGGCCGCTAAATCAGCTAGATTCTCTTCGGCGTTCCGGGAGGGATAGCGGCCGCTGTTGAGTAACGTCCTTAATCCATCGTCAAAATGAACGCCGCCGCGAACCATCGCAAAGTCACGAATCAGCACTCCCTCTTCGGCCAACGAAGTCGCATCGGGTGGCATCGATCCCGGCGTCCGGCCGCCAATCTCGGCATGATGAGCTCGCGAGGCCACAAAGAAATCAGGCCGACCGCTTTTGACATCGCGATCACAAAAAACCGGTGTCACCGCAGTGATATCGGGCAGATGCGAGCCTCCGGAAAAGGGATCATTGCTGAGATAACAATCGCCCGCGGACATCGACGGATAGACACTCATTAAACGGCGAACCGTGTGCCCCATCGCTCCCAAGTGGACGGGGACATGGGGCGCATTGGCAATCAACGCGCCGTCGCCTCGGAACACCGCACAACTGTAGTCGCGACGCTCTTTCACATTCACGCTGACGGCGGTGCGACGCAGCACCTCGCCCATCGAATCGGCAATCCCCTGTAACCGTCGGGCCACGACTTCCAACAGCACCGCATCGTTTTCGGGAGTGGCATCGAGATCCAAGTTCGACTTGGATTCGCGACGCAATTCGATCACTCCGCCGGCTAAAACCTTGCCGCCCCAGTGGGGCTCGACCACCAAGGTCGATTCACTGCTGATGATCATCGTCGGGGTGGCGATGATGTCACCTTCACGCAGCTCGGATCGCTCGATCCGCTCACAATCGCTCCAGCGTTTTGGCTGCGTTTTCGCTGGCGTTTCAGTTGGATCCGCAACCGACTTCTTTTCCAGCGACGTTGACTGCAACAACTTGACTTCGCAGCGGATCGCGACCAATTCCAGCGGTCGACCGGGCTGTTTGTAGCCAAAGGTCTGCAAGTGCTTGTCGTTAAACTGTTTGACGAGCGAGTCGGAATTTGCAAGTGCGCTATCACCCAACTTGGCGTGATACGCAATCGGCAGCGACGACTCGGTGCCTCGATAACGAACATCACATTCAAAGGAATACTGCACCGGCACTTGATCGACATTTTCTTCGGCAATCAGCGAGTCCGCTTCGCTGCGTAACTCATCGACTATCCGCGAGATCCAGTCGGAGGATGCGTCATCCAGTGTCGCATAGACGCCCCGCGTCACGACTCGTCCAATATCCGCTAGCCCCATCCCCAGTGCGCTCAACATGCTGGCGTCGGGATGATCAATGATTTGGCTCATGTTCAGCGAGTCGGCCACGCGACAGAGATGCTGGCCCGCTGCGCCGCCGAATCCGACCAAGGTCATCTGACGCACATCGTTGCCTTCGGCCGTGCTGACGGTGCGGACCGCTTCGGCCATATGTGTGACGGCAATCTGCAAAAAACCCTCGGCGAGCGTTTCCAGACTGGGAATCTCGACCGAGTCGGGCAACCGCTTTGCCACTTCTTCGATTCGGCGTTTTGCGGCCATTTCATCCAATGGAAACGGGAACCGATCGACTGGCAATCGTTTTAGCAACAGGTTAATGTCGGTGATCGTCAGCGGCCCGCCGCGTCCATAACACGCCGGTCCTGGGTCCGCCCCGGCGCTGGCGGGCCCAACCGCCAAACGCCCACCCACGACGTCGCAAATCGATCCGCCGCCTGCGGCCACCGTGCGAATGTCCATCATCGGCGTCAACACCCGCAGCCCTGCGACACGTGACTCGTAACAACGCCCCACTTGTCCCGTGTACCGACTGACATCGGTGCTTGTTCCCCCCATGTCCAATCCGATCGCGGATGCTGAACCGATTGACTTGGCAACATACCCCAGTGCCACCACGCCGCCGGCAGGCCCCGACAAAACACTGTCGCGGCCACGAAACGTATCGCCAGCGACCAAGTTTCCACCGCTGGTCATCATCTGCAATCGACACGTATCACGGCCGCCGAATTGATCCCAAACTCGGGCAACATAACTTGCCAAAATCGGATTTAAATAAGCGTCAAGCGTCGTCGTTTCAGCGCGTGACACCAACTTGATCAACGGAGCCACCTCGCTCGATCGACTCACTTGATCCAGCCCCAACTCGCGAGCCATCCGCTCGACAACACGCTCGTGCGTATCGTTGACATGCGCATGCATCAAACAAATCGAAAGCGACTCAGTCCCCGAAGCCTTGATCTGCAATAGAGTTTCACGCAGCGACGATTCATCGAGTGGACGCAACACATTGCCCTTGGCATCGATTCGCTCTCGCACCTCGACCACGTGTTCGGTCAACGGAGCGTGCTTTTTCACGGACAAATCAAACAATTCGGGCCGATCTTGCTCGCCGATTCGCAACACATCGGCAAACCCCTCCGTCACCAACAACGTCGTGTTGGCACCGGTTCGAGTCAGCAGTGCATTGGTGCCTCGTGTGGTTCCCAGCCGAACCGCAAGAGTGGGAAGCGGATCGCTGAGTCGGCAGCCTAGCAGCAACCGGGTCGCGAGTACCGGTGCTTCCAATCTCGCATCCAACTCCAACACGAACGATCCCGAGACACTTTCGAACTCGGCCGCTGCATTTTCGTCACCATCGACCGTAATACGGTTCGCATTTGCGTCAAAACCGATGACGCTTCCGACTTCAACGGCGACTCCATCACTACGCAACCACGATGCTCGACAACCGTTCCAGAATTGATCGGGCAGCGGATGCTCGGTAGTATCGGACTCGAGTTCGAATTCGTGTTGCGATCGTTCGCATCGTCTCGCTTTGACGCGAACTTTCCCGCTGCTTAGCACTTTGACCGATCGACGCACGCCGCCAACGACAACAAAGCAATCGGTAAACGTGCCGCCGACGTCGGCCCAGACTTGGGTGATGGAATTCAAACTCAATTTTGTTGAGGTGGATAAGAGGGAGGCACGTAGGGAGCCATCGAATCTTTGGGATTGTCGATTGCTTGATTGGTTAACAACAAATATCCGACGGCAAACATCAGCATCGTTAAAGGCGTCGTCACGAATTGCCCCACGTAACATGCCGCTGAACCGGCCATCGACAACACGGTCGAAATGATCACAACCAACAGCGACGTTACCTTATTGCTCATCGTGATGTTGTAGCCCACTCGCAATGATGCCAGTGCCGATGTCTTGCCATCGCTAACAACAAAAATCCAGGGCCAAAGCAACCACTGAGCCGCGAACACAAAGACCGTTGCCATGATCATCGCCAGGATCGCAAGCCCGGCAGCGATCGCCTCGCCGCCTTGAATACTTCCCACCAACGCAATGATGACAACGACCACCAAGCTGATCAGCGCGAGACCAAACAGCAAAGCGACAAGGCCCACGGCAAAGCGAAAGACGATAACCAGCGGCGGCATCAATTGAGACA
The DNA here is from genome assembly GCF_052161655.1 of Novipirellula methanifontis. Lineage (GTDB taxonomy): Bacteria > Planctomycetota > Planctomycetia > Pirellulales > Pirellulaceae > Novipirellula. Next base: position 1,450,590 of record NZ_CP197418.1, on the reverse strand, counting down.
AGGGACTGGGTTGATTGCGGGCCACCGCGAGCGAGACACGAGCAAACCCAACCGTCGTGTAACAACTGAGAAAGGCGATAAACGGAAAAAACAACAAAGCCGCAATCGCCAGGACGGGACCACCATTGGGTAAAGCACCGTTGTCAATCATGCTGCCGATGACGGATAGTAGCAAAAACGGAACTCCGAAAATCATCCCTGTTGCAACCAACAGGATCAAAGCCGCCAAAATCAGCGGTGACCAACGCGCCCCAAAAATCGCCAACGTGGGCGAGACGATGTCCTCGATCGGACGCTGGACAATTTCGGTATCACCCAACCGCAACACAGGATCCGCCGAATACGACGTCGCTTGATATGGATTGACGGGTCGACCGCTCGCGGATCCCGTCGTTTCGCTTGAACTCGCGATCGGAGCCTGGAACGGATTTTCACTGCGTGCTGATTCGGGCGGCTCGCTCGGTATGGGCGGCTCGCTCGGCACAGGCGGCGTGGGCGGCACAGGATCAAGTGAGGCACCCGCCTGATCCCCCCCAGTCTCCCCAATCCTAAAGGTCGTTTCGCAGGCAGGACATTTCGCCATTCGTCCGATCGCATCGGCGGGCAATTCGAGTTCGCGGCCACACGATGGGCAGGGCTGACGATGAAGACTCATAGATCACTCGGCACAAGCGGAGACAATGCAAGCAGAAACAAAGCAAAGGGAACGGGCTCATTACAAGGGCTACCGTGTCCGGATGCAACCACGCGAGCATGATTTCCACGGTTTCGCAAGCATCTGAATCGATCGGAAATACGCTCACGCATGCCAAAGACGTGGCGGATGGGGTCGGGTAAACTAGACCGTTGACGCTCGCCCAAACTTCAAGTGACTGCTATTTTGGTGCGTCCTCTCCTTACAATCTGTCCGCCCGGCGACAACTTACACTCCTTCCTCCCCCTAGCGATTTGCCTCGTTGTCTGAGAATCTTCAATCTGAATCGATCCTAGGTGCGGACGGCAGCATTTCCCGGCGTCTGAAGAACTTTACGCCGCGACCCGAACAACTGGCGATGGCACGCGATGTGGAAAAAGCACTTCGCAATGAACAGCATCTGATCGCCGAAGCGGGTACGGGCACCGGGAAAAGCTTTGCCTATTTGGTGCCCGCGATTCTGTTTGCGACCGAACAGCAAGGGCAACCAGAAAAACCGCTGCTCGATGTCGAAGATGAAAACGCCCCCGGTCGCAAACGCCGCATTCTGATCTCAACGCACACGATCAGTCTGCAAGAGCAACTGATCAACAAAGACATCCCGCTACTGAACAGCGTCATTCCTCGCGAATTTTCCTCGGTGCTGGTCAAAGGCCGCTCTAACTATCTGTCGCTACGGCGGATGGATCGAACAGTGGCGAAGATGACTTCGCTATTGGCGAACGAAATTCAGTACGAGCAAGTTCGCGGGGTAAAAAAATGGTCGGAAGTCACCAACGATGGCTCGCTCTCGACAATACCGAATCGTCCCGACTCGTCGGTCTGGGACGAAATGAAAAGCGATACCGGCAATTGCCTGGGCCGGAAATGCCCGCACTTCAAAGACTGCTTCTATTTCAAAGCGCGTCGAAGGGCCAACAATGCGGAATTGATGGTCGTCAACCACGCAATGTTTTTTAGTGATCTGGCTCTACGGCAGCAAGGTGTCTCGCTGTTACCGGATTATGATGCCGTGATCCTGGATGAATGTCACACGATCGAAGCGGTCGCGGGCGACCATCTGGGTATCCGTCTGACCAGCGGCCAATTCGACTACCTGTTCGACAAACTGTACAACGACCGCACGCAAAAAGGGTTGCTGGTCGATAAACAATTACTGGGGCTTCAAAAGCAGCTCGAACGATGCCGTTTTGCAACCACCAATTTGTTTGCCGATATCCTCGATTGGTGGGAAAACTCGGGCACGAGCAATGGACGTGTGTTGCACCCCGGCGTGGTCGATAATCGTGCGAGCCAACCGATGGAAGCCCTCGCGAGAGCGTTGCTGGAGCAAGCCGAAGGACAGAAGGATGAATCCGAGAAAAAGGATTTTGAATCGGCTCACGATCGTATGATGGCGCTCGCCGGCGGGCTGCGGCAATGGATCAATCACGATCTTGACGGTGCGGTCTATTGGCTCGAACGCAGCGGATCGCGACGTGGACTGGACCGCGTTACATTGGCGGCGTCGCCGATCGATGTCGGCGCGACGCTTCGCGAACACCTGTTCCAAAGCAAGATGATCCGCAGCGTCGTGATGACAAGCGCGACGCTGGCGACCGGCAACGATGACAAGTTCAACTTCTATCGATCGCGAATCGGTTTGACGGGCGGTTTATCGCTCCGCGTTGGCAGCCCGTTTGATTACAAAGAGCAAGCGAAACTCGTGGTCGTCCGCGGACTGCCCGATCCCTCGAAAGAGCGTGCCGAGTTTGAAAAGGCACTTCCCGATCAGATCAAACGCTTTGTACGCCACAGCGACGGGCACGCGTTTGTGCTGTTCACCAGCTATGACTTGCTGAAACGATGTGCCACCGCCTTGACGCCTTGGCTGGCCGAAAACGAACTGCTGCTTTACAGCCAAGCGGGGACTCAGAATCGCACGCAGTTGCTGGACGCATTTCGCCGCAATCCCAAAGGAGTGCTGTTTGGCACCGACAGTTTTTGGCAGGGCGTCGATGTCCCCGGCGAAGCACTGACGAACGTCATCATCACCAAGTTGCCGTTTTCGGTGCCTGATCACCCGCTGCTGGAAGCAAAATTGGAAGCGATTCGGGCCAGCGGACGCAATCCGTTTAACGACTACCAATTACCCGAAGCAATCATCAAATTTCGGCAAGGGTTTGGACGTTTGATCCGAACTCAACAAGACAAGGGGATGGTCGTCGTGCTCGATCCTCGGTTAGAAAGCAAGCCGTACGGGCGAGCGTTCCTGCAGGCGCTGCCGGAGATGCCCGTCAAGCTGACCTCGGCCAACGCCAAGAAGTAGCGAATCGTACTTAATGGTAGTTAACAGTGCGAATCTCAAGGCCGGAGGCAAATATAAGTTACCTCTCCCAAACGCAGTTTGGGAGAGGTCGAGCAGAGCCATCAGCGATGCTCGGGTGAGGGCAGACCGAGCAAGCCAGAGGCCTGCTGCAAGCTCAGTTGCGCGGTCGGCCCTCACCCGGACGAGGCCTAAAGGGCCCGCCCGACCTCTAGTATATGATCATTGTGGTGTTTCGACCGGTTTTCGCGTCGATTCGCTGTGATGACCTTTTCGCAGTCGCTCTGCGGAAAAGTCGCTGACTCACAGATCCTATCCGACCCTTCTCGGCCCCAGGCTAGAGCGATTGGGAGCTTGATCGTGAGTCAGTTCTTTTACCCGAACGGTCGCTAGGTCGGCGTCATGCCAGACCGCATTTACTAGGCAGGGACTTTTAAGATGAGCAACGAATCTACTACAAACACTCGACACGAAACACCACTGTCGCGAACCGGTTACCAACGAGTCATCGGAGTCGATGTTGCCAAAAATAATCTCGATCTTTGTGATTCTCAAAACAAGCTTACCGGGCGAATTGATAACGACGTGAAGAGCATTCAAGCGAAATTGCTTGACCGCATTGATCCTGACAGCGCGACATTGATTCTCTGTGAATCCACCGCCAGCTATCACCTGTTGATGACTGACATGGCTCACGACAGCTCGATTGACGTCGCCATTGTCAACCCACGGCAAGTCAGAGACTTCGCCAAGGGCCATGGATGGCTTGAGAAGACCGACACGATTGATGCAGCGATGATTTGTCGATTTGGTCAGGACGTTCCGGTCCACTTGGCAGTCAGACGCAGCGAGCAACAGAAGCATCACACCGCGATGGTTCATCGTCGGGTATCGCTTCTGAAGATGCAGGCTCAAGAACGATCGCGGTTGCTACATACCACCGACAAAGAGACTCGCAAGTTGCTAAAACAGATGCTGCGCAACATCGAAAACCAGCTAAATCGCGTTGATAAACGACTCAGCGAGATCCTCAAAGAGCTGGCAAAGCAAGAGCCCAAAGTGCAGATTTTGAAGAGCCACCCCGGCGTGGGCGAGGTCACGATCAATGTGCTTCTGACTTCGCTGCCTGAGTTGGGGCAACTCAATCGCAAAGAGATTGCGAAGTTAGTTGGCGTATCGCCGATGGCTAAGCAAAGTGGCACCAAGGATGGTAAACGAATGGTGCGTGGTGGGCGTCAATCGGTCCGCTGTGCATTGTACATGGCAGCGTTATCAGCTCGGCAGTACGACGAGCGTCTGAAAGCCTTTTACACACGTCTAAGAAAGCAAGGGAAACCGTACAAGCTGGCGATGATCGCTTGCGTACGAAAGCTTCTTTCGACACTCAATCAGATGGTTCGTAATTAAGAAACGTTTGACACTTCAAAGTTCGCCGCGATGGTCTGATCAGTCCACCAACGAAATAACGGTTGAAGAGCCCCTTTCGCGTCGCCGTCACATTGGCCTGCGCCAGCATCTGAGGCCGATGTGACGGCGATGCGGAAGGGGCGGCCCCATTTTGCCGAGCCCGAACAAGCGTCGAGCCAGGGATCGAGCGAAGTATTTGGAAAAAACGGCAGCCGACCAACGACCGAAATCGCTCGTCGACTGCCTACGTACTCGAGCGTTGCCGCTCGGTACAAGGGTCCAAACATACACGTAGCCAGACTCCCATAGGAGCCCCCTATGTCCTTCGATGCTGCGCATCGAGGCGAAACATCGAATCAAAAATTTAGTTTTTTGATAAGCGACTATTGCCAAATCTTAACACGGTCGCTCCCGAGCTGAAGCTCAGGAGAGGTGACCCGCGGCAACTTCATCCCGGATCTCTCGCAGCAGGGCGAGATCGGTTGCATTCCACTGCACTGGCCGTCTACCTTCAGATGGATCCCCTAAACCGCTCGATCGGCTCGTACTTACTTTGGACATCAGCAGCTCGCGAATCTCGTTGGCATTATCCAGTCCGATCATGATGACGCGGTTCCCCACGCTCAACGAGTTCGCATCCTCGGCTGCCGAGGCACCGGCGGTCTCGACCACTAAGGTCGCGATCCCCAAGATCTGCTCAATCGGGTCGCGAGTGATCGAAACATTCTGAATATTTGCGATCGAAATCGTATGCTCGGTAATCACCCAAATCCCACGGCGAAGATGAACACCACGTTCCGATACGGCATACCAAATCGTGTCATACATCAAATGAAGTGCAATGTAAGCGATGATGTCTGGCACGATCGCAAGCGCGAGTGCGGGTAGCGCCAACACCCAAGCCCAAAATGGCGATTCCCAATAGAGCACCATCCATCCAGCCAGAATCGCGGCGTCGACCAACACCAGTGCTAACCAAAAAACGACCTTCAGATACGTCAAAAAGCGACGCGACGGATGAAACACCCGCAGCTCGCCCCGCATTGCACTCGGTAGCATCGGCGGCTTGTCGGGTACACGAAACCACTCGACCAAAATTCGCCAAATGCCGTGATAAATCCATTCGGCCGACTTGTCGACAGCGTGACTCATCGGTTCGCCTCACGCTGGCTGCGTTGCTTTCTCAATTCGTCACGAATTTCTCGCAGCAACTCGGTGCTCGCACTTTCCAAATCGGTTTCTGATTCGATCTCATCGTTCACGTCACGCATTCTTAGATACAGAAAATCTCGCAGCGGTTCAGGGTCACGAATGCCTTCGATTTTCATCGTAGCGCCCGATGCCCCCGACGCCGTTTGAATCGGCAACTTGGCCAACCCCATCCAACGTTCAATGATGTTGCGAGTGACGTGGATATCTTGCAGTCGAGCGTAGGTCAAATAGACCTCACGTCGAAAAAAGTAACCCCAGCACATCGAAACACCCTGCTCGTCAAAGCGATACTCAAGCGTTTTAAAGCGGATAAACAACGGTATAAATACAATCGGAAATCCGACGGTGGTCAGGACCGAAATGATGAAATAGTAAACCAGCAACGAATCGTCAGGCCGCGTGATCGTGGTTGCGTCGAACGGGGGCCGCAGTGCGGTGTCGCTAGGATCGAGATCACGAGACATGGGCGAATCCTCCGGTTTACTGTTTCTCGGGACGCTCGGCGAGATATTCTTGGACGGCGGCGGCAAGGTTTGCACCGACCGCTCGGTAGCCATCAGTCGTGCTGTTAGGAGAATTCCAAACCGTCTCTAAGCACAAACTAACCGTATGCGGATTTGCATTCATGCTGACCCAGTTGGAACTAATTTGCCGCCATAGCGGATGATAATTCGCCCCCGTCACCTTAGGCTTGTTGCTCATCGGAATCAACGGCTTAATCTTGCTGATCCTCGCATATGCCAAATCGATGAAACGATCACGCAGGCTAAGCATCGGCTCGGACAGCATGTCTCGCGGAAGCACATAAAAGAAACTCGCGTCGCCGGGAGCAGGATTGTGGAGATCCAAAAACACATCCATGCGACCTTCACCAACCAAGTCGCCGATTTTTCGCTGGGCCGCCATAATTTCGTTCCAATGAGGTTGGGGAGACCAGTCGCGATTGTGGTCATGTGGCACCGCATCCTTGCCGCCATTGCCGGTCGCGGTATTGTCCACATCCATGATCGGGATCAAAAATATCTCAGCATGCTGCCGCAACCAAGTCGCATTTGCGTCGTCGCTGGTCAACCATTCGCCAAAGCCCTGTGCCACCCAACTCGAACCGCTTTCCCAAGCATGCTGTCGAGCCTGGACCCAGACACCAAATCGCTTTTTCGTTTCGAGTTCTCCTTCTCGCACATACAGCATCGGTACGCCGCGACCTTCTCGCGAACGACATAACTCGGCGGCTTCGGCATGATCTGACTTTTCGGCGATCGTGCGTACGAATGCACTGGCCGTGATCGGAGTGTAGGGCGGTCCCCAAGCAACATAAACCGACGAGGCATGTGGCGTTAGCGTGTAGATCATCCGCTGGCCATCGCGTTGCCCCTCGTCCGTGTGCAGCCAAGTCTCGCCATCGATTGAGTAAGTCGCGCGAGCGGGCATCGCCCAAGAAGCCGACAATGGCTTCTGCTTCCCAACCGTAGCCGTTGATCCATGCAGCCGCAACGTGATCGTCTCGTCTGGCTTGATTCCATCAATGCGAAAGTACCACCAACAAGGCCACCCCCGCTCGGGATCGCCGCCGGGCATGAAGCTGACGCTCCGTGCCGCTTCATCGACCTCAATATCGCCAACCGACGCGCCTTCGAAATCGGACACAACCGTCAACTGTTCTGCTGCAATGCAATGGCTCGCCTGCATCGCCATCCCGAAGATTGCCAAGGCCGCGATCATCCATCGAGCGATCAACGAGCGGTTTGCTGGCGGATAGTCGCTGATCGCTCCGCGATCAGAACGATGGATCGAGGAGCGATCCACGACATTAATTGCTCCCACGTTCTTCTGGGCAGTTAGGATTCTCTTTTTCATATTGCTGGTAGGGGTAAGAGCCAGAATCGGAGGGATACCGCGGTTTGACGTGTGTCGGTCGCCACACAGCATTCTGCCACGCAGCGGTCTATAGAATACGTGATCTTTCTACCGAGATGCGACGACGCACCTAAAACAAACACTGCTTGAATTGATTACGATAGGGTTCCGCACGTCCGATGGCAGCGGGCATCGTCGCTACGCAGGCTGTTCGTTCGACTGTCCCATTTTGTGAGCCGAAATCGCTAGCGTCGGGCCGCCGCTCGGCAAAATGTTAGCAAAATGCGGCCCGCGGCTAACGCCGTCGGCTCATAAATACGGGGCAAATTAGAATACAGGAGAATTCGATTGATGAAACGAGTGACTTGCTGCGTTGGCTGTGCGATTTTGATGTTTACCCATGTCGCGACTGCGACTGACAATGACGGCATCCAAGTCGAGGCCGCACGCCGATCGCTGCCGCGTGATGTACTGCTAGAGTACCACGATGACAACGGAATCGTTCGACCAGCGAAGTCGATCGCTCAGTGGCAGCGGCGGCGAGACGAAATCGTCGCGGCAATGGAAAGCGTGATGGGGACGCTGCCCGCCGGAGATGCCTTGAGATCGGCTCCGTTGGTTCACGTCATTGAGGAAGTCGATTGTGGGTCGTATGTGCGACGCCAAATTACTTACCAAAGCGAGCCGCACTGCCAAACGCCGGCCTATCTGTGCATTCCTAAAACGTTGTTGAACGGTGACACGAAGGGGGCCGCTGTACTGTGTTTGCATCCGACCGACAGCCAGATTGGCTACGGCGTCGTCGTGGGACTCGGCGGAAAAGCGAATCGACAGTATGCGATGGAACTTGCCGAACGCGGTTTTGTGACGCTCTCACCCAGTTATCCGTTGTTAGCCAATTACCAGCCCGACTTTCAGGCTGGCGGTTGGCAAAGCGGGACGCTGAAGGCAGTCTGGGACAATCTCCGCGGGATCGATCTGCTGCAATCGTTGCTCTTCGTCGACGAGCAACAGATCGGTGCCATCGGTCATTCGCTCGGCGGACACAACTCGGTGTACACGGCCGTGTTTGACCCGCGAATCAAGGCAATAATTTCCAGCTGTGGGCTCGATTCTTACGTGGACTATTCTGAGGGTGACCCGGCGAAATGGCTGCCAGAGCAGGGGTGGACTCAGACCCGATACATGCCACGTTTACGTGATTATCGCGGACGGCTGGAAGAGATCCCGTTTGACTTTCATGAGATGATTGCCGCACTCGCCCCACGGCCTGTGTTGATTGTTGCTCCCACCGATGACAGTAATTTCCGTGCTGACAGCGTCGATCGAATTGTCGCGGCCGCCCGTCCCGTTTATCAACTGTATGGGAAAGCTGATCGGCTGCAGGTGCGTCATCCCAATTGCGCTCACGACTTCCCAGACGAGATGCGAGAACTTGCCTATCGTTTTCTGAAAACCGCTTTGAGCAGCCAAGAGAGCAACGCGATTTTCGATTAGACTCTTCGGGGCCACGAACACCTAAGCAGGTCAATATGAGTCGTTCACATAATGATCTGAGCCGACGGCGCTAGCCGCGGGCAAGTTTCCTTCAATATTGACGGGCCCGCGGCTAGCGCCGTCGGCTCACAGAAGATCGACGTTTCACCGGTAAATACCGAACGACCTGCCTACCTGCTTCACAATCAAGAACCAATACAATTTTTTGAAAGACAAGAATAAATATCATGCGAATTCGCAGTAGTCTGATTGTCGCATTAACGATTGGCATTGCCCACATCGCGATCGCACAAGAATCCAAACCAAACTATGACGAGTCCAAAATCCCCGCTTATACGTTGCCCGATCCGCTCGTCGGGATTGAGTCAGCGGCCCAGTGGCCAGCTCGCCGCGAGCAGATTCGTGACCAGTTCGCGGCGGAGATGTTCGGCAAGGTGCCGACGGACAAGCTGAATGCGATCACACTGAAAGACGCGGGAGCGCGGAAGCAAGTGTTCGGCGGCAAGGCGACGATGTGGCAGCCCGTCGTGACACTTGCAGGTCGTGATCTGCACTTGCTGGTTTTCCTGCCCACCAATTCGTCGAACGCTCCTGCTTTCTTGGCCTACAACTTCCATGGCAATCACACCGTCTTGGACGATGCCGATATTCCAGTGACGGAGAATTGGGTTCGCAGTAAACCGGGAAATCGGGCTAGCGAGCAGGATCGTGGCAGTGCTTCATCCCGCTGGGCGGTGGAGAAAATCATCGACAATGGCTTTGCCCTCGTGACGCTTTATTATGGCGATGTCGATCCCGATTTTGACGACGGCTTCAGCAATGGCGTCCATGCCGCGTTCCCCGAAAAACCGGCTGCGGACCAATGGGGCTCGATCGCGACCTGGGCGTGGGGGCTTAGCCGGGTGCTCGATTTCCTCGGCACTGTTCCCGAGATTGACGAAGAGCGAGTTGCGGTAATGGGACACTCGCGATTGGGAAAAACGTCACTGTGGGCCGGGGCAAACGACGAGCGTTTTGCGCTGGTGATCTCGAACAATTCAGGCTGCGGTGGCGCGGCGATCTCACGCCGCCGGATCGGTGAATCCGTGGCCCGTATCAATACCTCGTTCCCGCATTGGTTCTGTGACAACTTTGTCAAATACAACGACAACGAGTCGCAACTGCCCTTTGACCAACACATGCTGATTGCCCTGATGGCGCCGCGACCTGTATACGTAGCGAGTGCAGTCGAGGATACATGGGCTGATCCGCGAGGCGAATTTCTAGCGGCCAAGCACGCTACGCCGGTTTACCAGCATCTCGGTCGCGAAGGGCTGCCAGCCGCTGAAATGCCGGCGGTGGATGAACCGAGCCAAGGCAGCATCGGATACCACATCCGCTCGGGCGGACACGACGTGACTGATTTTGACTGGACTCAGTACATCAAGTTTGCCAAGCGGCACTTGATGAAAAAACAGTAGGTGGAAAGCAACGCGAACTGCTAGACTGCTGCGACAACGACAGGCATCTCACTTACCCGGATGCGGCTTTAAAAAGCGAAGATGGTGGGCTGCGTGCGTCGCATGGAGCGTTTCAAGTGCGTCGCGGTCTAGGCGGCCAAACCCAGGATGGGGCGCGTACTTGCCTTGGTGAGACTTGAATCGATCCACGCTGCGATTAAACAACAATACCTCGTCGGCATCGTCAAGTTCTGCGGGCGGAACGAAGATAGGCGATGTGGGAATTCCAATCGGGGAATTGCCTTGCATCAATCGGGGCAATAGCGCGCGTCGCATCACCGGCCGCAAGAAAGCGAACAGTGACATCCATCGCGGATAGCCATCAATGCTGGGATCTTGAACCATTCGCAGATGGCGACAAATCTGTGCCAGTGACCAATTGCCACAGCGATCATATCCCGATTGCAGCAGCGACTGTGCGTCTTCGCTCGCGGCTTCGAGATTTGCAAACTGCAAATCTCGAAGGTCGCTGGCGGTTGTTCCTTTCCTCATGCTCCGTCTCCAACACGGATGACCGTTTTTCCTATTGCATGGCCCGTTTCGACATAACGGATCGCATCTGGTGTCTCGACAAGCGGGTAGGTTCGGCCAATGACCGGGATGACCGCTGCCGATTTCAACATTGCCGCCAACACGTTTAGATCCGCGGCGTTGGGTGTCGAGAGATAGCGGCACAGCCGCTGACTCACAAACGGCGACAACAACAAGGGCTTCAGCAAACGCGATACAAAGGCGAACCCACGCGCCCCGGTACCACTGTTCAAAATCAAAGTTCCGGCCGGCTTCAGTGCGCGACGACAATCCGATAGAGAGCGGTTCTCGACGTTGTCAAAGATCAAATCGTAACGCGGACCTCCATCGGCAAAATCTTCTCGGGTGTAATCAATGACATGGTCGGCCCCGATCGAGCGGACCTGATCGACGTTGGTGGTGCTGCAGACGCCCGTTACTTCGGCACCATACGATTTTGCGATCTGCACTGCAAACGTTCCGATGCCTCCCGATGCTCCGATGATCAATACCTTTTGCCCAGACTGGATCTTGGCTACGTCACGAATCGCATGCAGCGCGGCTAGGCCTGATGTGGGAACGGCCGCTGCTTGCTCAAACGTGATCTCGCTTGGCTTCAGCACGAGCTTGTCTTCGCCGGTGCAAACAAACTCGGCACAGGCACCGCTGCACGCGCCAAACACATCATTACCGATCTGAAATCGAGTGACATCTTCGCCGACCGCCACGACGCGGCCCGCACAATCATATCCCGGGACGCCGTACTTTGGCTTGAGTAGTCCTGTCTCTATCCGCACAAGCAGCGGGGTACCCCGAACACCAAAACAGTCTCCGACGTGAACTGCTGCCGCGTGCACTCGCACCAGTACCTCACCTTTTGCAGGCACGGGCGTGGCGATTTCTCGTAACTCAAGATCGTCGGGGGTTCCGTAGCGGTCTTGGATAATTGCTTTCATGGTCTTCTGCGACAGGAACACACGATTCGCAACGCCATTGTCCGTTGCGTTTTCACCGTTGTTTTCGTCGCCAGCGGTGGGCGTCAGCTCAATTGGGGCTGCATTCATCTCATTTCCACGTTGAACGTAACAAAGGGATCACTAACCCTGAAAGACTTACACTGTAAGTCTCGGCAATTCCATGTTATACTTACACCGCAAGCTGAGGCAACAGGCAAAATTTTTTTGGGAGGCGTTAACGCTAAAAAGCTTAGCTTCCCTCTAATTTTTGTGAGCCGACGGCATTAGCCGCGGGCGAGGTGAAATTCACTTAAATAGGCCCGCGGCTAGCGCCGTCGGCTCAGTTTTTTCCTCCTTGATAATTGGCTGGAATTTAAGTGTTTTGACAATGGAGTCGGCTGCTAAGTCCGACTGACGATTGGTGGAAGCGAGAAGGTATTAATGGCAAAGAAATCCAAGACAAATAGCGAAAAACTGGGCAAGAAACGCAAGGTTTCGCTGAGCAAAGAAAGCGTGTTGCAAACCGCAATTCAGTTTGCGAACCAGCATGGGATCGAGTCTCTTTCGATGCGAAAACTCGGTGAATTGCTCGGCGTCGAGGCGATGTCGCTGTACAACCACGTGTCCAGCAAGGATGCGATTCTCGACGGAATCGTCGACATTGTGGCTGGCGAAATCGAACTTCCGGTGCTCGATGGCGACTGGAAAAATTCAATGCGTCGCCGTGCCATCTCAGCCCACGACGTCCTAATGCGTCACCCTTGGGCGACAATGCTGATCGTGTCACGTCCAAATGTCGGTCCTGCGATGCTGCGTTACGTGGACGTCACGATCGGATGCCTTGTGCAGGCAGGTTTTTCGTATCCGCTCGCCGACCACGCCTGGAACGCCATCGACAGTTACGTTTACGGGTTCACACTGCAGAAGCTGAATTTTCCGTTCCAGCCCGAGGAGTATGCCGAAGTCGCCAAAGCTTACCTTCCACAGATTCCTGCCGAAGAATACCCGTACCTGAACGGGATGTCGCAACAAGTGATCGCGGGGCACCATGATGGCTTGCACGAATTGCAATTCGGCCTGGACTTGATCCTGGATGGATTAGAGCGATTGCAGAGCAGTCAATAACCATCTTAAGCCGACAAAAATGCATGTGCGCTGCACACGCAGGCTGTTAGAATATGCCCAGTCACTCTGTTGTTCCTCGGGAGCCCATCGCTTGAGCACTGCACCACGCTACACGCTCGACGACTACAACCGCTGGGAAGGGGAGTGGGAGCTGATTGATGGTGTGGCGGTTTCGATGAGCCCGTCTCCGTTTGGACCATACGAGCGAGTGGTGTCGCGACTGTCCTTCGAGATCCTGTCTCAGTTAAAACTTCATAAGTGTTCTTGTGAGGTTTACACAAACTTGGATTGGATCGTGGACAACCACACGGTGATCCGTCCCGACTTGATGGTGGTTTGTGGCGAGCAACCCGAAAGACACCTGGAGCGGTCACCCGTGGTGATGGTGGAAGTGCTGTCCGAGTCCACTCGCGAGCGAGACTTGACGGTCAAGCGAACGCTTTGCCTGGAGAACGACGTTCCTCACTATTTGATCCTCGATCTGAGTGATCAGTCCATTCTGCATATCACCGGAAATGACGAAGCGGCAGTCGATGCAACGCAACCGTTATCGCTCCGTTTGGACAACCGATGCGAAATCGAATTGGATTGCCGAAAGCTGTTTCAGTAGGTTTGGATAATTCAGTGGTAGCGACGTTCGTCAAGACTTTCGTCCGAGCAGGCCGAAGCTCGTGGCAACCATCATCTCCGCTGCAAGGCCCTCACCCGGATGAGGCCTGAAGGGCCCATCCGACCTCTCCCCAGCTGGCGCTCGGGAGAGGTAACTCGTCAGCTACCACGTCTCCCAAACGCAGTTTAGGGAGAGGTCGAGCAGAGCCTTCAGCGATGCTCGGGTGAGGGCCGACCGAGCAAGCGTTCTCGCTACGAGAGGATTTGGTCGTAGGGTGCAAGGGCTGAGTCCGCCAACCATGCCTCGTCGGTACATACGCGATTTGCAATAGCATCCGCACGCTGTGCTGCCGAAAACTCGCTGATCTTTTTCTTCAGATGATCGCGTACGCTATAAGTCAGCAGCGGGACTCGGACAACAAATCGGGCGTTCGTTTGCACAACCAAATACTGTGGTTTTACTGCGGCAATCAAGTGCGGATCCAAGCTGCCAGCGGTGTGAACGAGTATCACACAGCCAAAAAGTCGGCTTGAATATTTCAGCATCGCATAACTCGACGACGATCCAAAGATCAAGCAGGTTTGATCCACCAAAGCGTCTGTATTTCGTGTGACAAAGATGCGGCCAAAGCTGCGCAAACCGTTGTCGTACACGATGTCATCACCAAGGTCGTAGGAATCGAGTCGCTGGGTCAGCGATGTCCGCGGAGGAGTCAGCTTGCAGCCTAAATCACCCACGATTTGCTCGCTGCGATAACGATCATTGGCGAACAAATTGACAACGTCTTGCGAGTCCAGACCAAGTGTTTTGGCAAGTTCCACTGCGGCGACCCTCGCCCCTTGATCACTCCAGTGGGTGTCGGTGACTAGAAACGCATCGTCCCCCAGTTCTTTCATCGCCGCAACCGGATGCACAACCAGTTCACGGGGCAGGACATCCGCAACTTGCTGCACCGGATTCTGGTCACCGGCCGCCAGGGGATGGTATTGCCCAAGCACACTTTCTTTCGCTGGAGCAATCAACAAGGCCACGGGAGCTTGGATCGTTCGGCCAAATCGCTGTAGCCCTTTTGTATACTTAACCCAAGATCGCAGGCCACGGCGGGTCAATTGCATCGCACCACTGTGCTGATCCATGCTGTGGTTGGTATCGTTGCCTAAAAACAACCATCCCGATTTTCCCTCCAGCACGCCGGACGACGGATTGGGTACGTTGCAAATTGCTTCGAAACGGACTTTGGCAAGTTTGACCTGTTGCTTCCCCAATCGCAGCGAAAGCTGAAAGGATGTCACATGATTCGGCACAACGAATTGAAACCCGCAACACCGCTGAGGATGATCCTCGGGATCTTGGTGAAATACATTCGCGATCACATCGGGCCGTGACACGTTCTGCGGATGCACTAGCTCAACTTGGGGCGTTAGTGACGCGACCACTTGGGGATCATCTGCGAGAGGCTGCAAGTCGGGATGGAGCAAGACCCATCCCTGCACCACCGTCCCTCGTGAAGATTGCTCCATCGGAGATTGTCTCACCTCGCAGGTCGCGGACATCTCTTCTCGCTCGTCACATGGGTCTGCAGGAGGCTTTTCCAAGGCCCAATCAAGGACCAATCCCTCACCCCACACGAGGTGGTGCCCCCATGAAAAACATCGACGAAAACGATTCAACGAGGCATTGTTAGTCACGTTATCTGATTAGCCCCCGCGTGTTATAGTTCAACCTCCCCACCACACGCAGTGCAAAAATACCAAAATGGTAATAGCGGAGGTACCAGGCACTATCGAGAGTCACGCTTGGTGCATTGCTGATTGATTCATTGAAACGCATGGATACTCGTCGATGACAGAACGGAACCAACCAACCCAACGAGAACCCTTAGCGTTGGTCGGTGTTGGCTGCCGATTCCCAGGGGGTGTGCGTGACACCGACTCGCTTTGGCAATTATTGGTCGACGGTCGCAGTGCGATCCGCGAGGTCCCGGACGATCGTTGGCACGTGGATCGATACCACCACCGCGATCCCGATGCGATTGCCCATATGGTCACGCGGCGAGGCGGCTTTGTCGATCAGCTCAAGCAGTTTGATCCTGCGTTTTGGGGCATCTCGCCACGCGAGGCGATGCGGATGGATCCGCAACAACGTTGGCTGCTAGAAACCGCTTGGGAAGCGTGCGAGGATGCAGGGATCGCGCCAAGCACATTGCGAGGCACATCTGTCGGCGTGTTCGTCGGGGCCGCCAGCCACGATTACGGTACTCTGCAACTCAACGATCTGGCGAACCTCGATGTGCACACCAATACCGGTGGCACGCTCAGCATCGCCGCGAATCGCATCTCGTACATGTTCGACTTCAAAGGCCCCAGCCTTGCCGTCGATACCGCCTGTTCCTCCGCATTGGTCGCCGTAGCGTTGGCGTGCCGTGCGATTTGGTCGGGCGAATGCGACGCCGCACTCGCCGGCGGCGTCAATGCATTGATCACCCCCAACACCAGTATTGGTTTCAGCAAAGCTTCGATGCTGTCCCCGTCGGGTGAGTGCTATGCATTCGACGCAAGAGCCAACGGTTATGTGCGAGGCGAAGGGGCAGGTTTGGTTCTGCTGAAACCATTGAGCCAAGCGATTCAACAGAACGACCGAATCTACGCGGTCTTGCGATCCGCCGTCGTTAACCAGGATGGTCAGACCTCTTCGATGACCGTACCCAGCGTCGCTGGCCAAAGCGAGATGCTTTCCGCGGCCTATCGCGAAGCAGGCGTGGCTCCCCAAGATGTCGCGTACATGGAAGCCCACGGCACCGGCACTCCGGTGGGTGACCCCATCGAAGCCGAAGCACTTGGACGAGTGTTGTCACAGGGCCGCGCCGATGACGACGTTTGCTACATGGGTTCGATCAAGACCAATATCGGACACCTCGAATGCGCATCGGGGGTCGCGGGACTGGTCAAGGCAGCATTGGTCTTGGACCGCAAACAAATCCCAGCCAACCGGAATTACGAGACGCCCAACGCGTCCATTCCACTGGATCGCTACCGATTGCAGGTCCCCACCGAATTGCGATCACTTCGGTCACTCAATGATCAACCGCCAATCGCGGCAGTCAACTCGTTTGGCTTCGGAGGCACTAACGCTCACGTCGTGCTGCAGGCGGCCCCGGATCGCGAGCACTCGCACGGTGATCGTGTAAGTGCAGAGCGACCTTTTGTGTTGCCAATCTCTGCACGCGATGAGTCGGCACTGCGAGAGTATGCCGAGCGTTATCGCCAGCGGCTCAAGACGATCGACGGTGACTTGGCTGACTTTTGCTATTCGGCTGCGGCTCGTAAGGAGCATTACAATCATCGTCTCACTGTGATCGGCAAAAATCCCCAGGAACTCCGACAACGCCTCGCTCAGTGGCTTGAGCACGGCGAGACAAGTGAGGGCATCGTGCCGGCCCATTCGGCAACCCTCTCGACGGCTCGCAGCGACGCCAACGTTTTTGTCTTCACCGGCCAGGGATCTCAGTGGTGCGGGATGGGGCAGAGTTTGATCAAGCGTGAACCGATCGTGCGAGAAACGCTCGAAGAAATCGATGGACTTTTTCAATCGCTGGCCGGTTGGTCGCTGCTGCGTGAAATGGAGCTTCCCGACCGCGAGTCGAACATCCAGCAAACCCGAGTGGCGCAGCCAGCGATCTTTGCGATCCAGGTCGCCCTGGTTCGGCTCTGGGCGTCGTGGGGAATTCGACCGGCCTCGGTGGTCGGACACAGCGTCGGTGAAGTGGCGGCGGCGTGGTACGCAGGCATCTATTCACTGCCCGATGCCGTAAGTCTGATCTACCATCGCAGCCGACTGCAAAACGAAACGGGTGGCGCGGGTCGCATGTTGGTTGCGGGCGTGTCGGCCATAGAAGCAAACGAATTCATCGGATCGGATGCCGACCGCGTCCAAGTCACTGCCGAAAACAGCCCGTCACTCGTGACGATTGGCGGCGATACCGAACCGCTCGAAGCGATTGGGGCTCGGCTTGAGAAAAACGGAAATTTCGTCCGTTGGCTAGGACTGGACTACGCGTTCCATACGCATCAGATGGATCCGATCCAAAACGATCTGCTCGAAGCGTTGGCGAACTTAGATCCTCAACCCGAAACGATCCCTTTCGTTTCGACTGTCACCGGCCAGCAATATTCTGGCAAACAGATGGACGCTGGTTATTGGTGGCGCAACGTGCGTGAGCCCGTGCGATTTGAATCGGCGATGGCAACACTGGCAGCCGATGGGGCAGCACGGTTCCTCGAAATAGGACCGCATCCATCGTTACGTGGTTCTATCGATGCCTGTTTGGTGGATCAAAAAGTCGACGCCACGATCGTTCATTCACTGACTCGCAAATCCGACGCGGCACTGGAACTAGCCACCAATCTTGCCAAGCTGGCCTTCGATGGAGTCGACGTCGATTGGTGCGCAGTCAATCAAAGTTCCGGCAAGTTCGTTCCCCAGCCCCACTACCCTTGGAACTACCAAGAGTATTGGTTGGATCAGGGGGACACCGCCCATCGGATCGATCCGCCACTGCATCCGTTTCTCGGTCAGCGACTAGACGTTGCCCAACCGACGTGGCAATTCCACCTCGATCCGCACCTGTTTCCCTATTTGCACGACCATCAAATTTGGAACGGCATTGTCTTTCCGGCTGCCGGGTATGCAGAGATCGGCATGGCGATCGCCGCCGAATTATTCCCCAACGATTCCTACGCTATCGAAGATCTCGAGTGCATCAGTGCGTTATTCGTATCCGACACGGCCATTCCTAAAGTCCAAGTGGTGTTCGACGAAAAAACCAAGTCGTTCCGTGTCCACAGCACGACGAGTACCGCAGCGTGGGAGATCCATGCGCAAGGCCGTTTGGTGGCGATTCCGTCGGCAAGTGAGTCGCAAACGATTGACCTGCAGGGACTTCGCAAACGTTTGCCAAGCAAAATCACGCATGATGATTTGTATCGTGATCTGCATGGCTTGGGCTATGGATTTGGAGGCGACTTTTCGTTAATCGACGAAGTATGGAGCGACGCGGAGGGAGCGGACGCGGGAACGTCCGGCCAGGAATCTCTCTCACGAATCATCGTCGCCGGTCGAGTTGCCGATGACACGTCGCGATACTGCATTCATCCCGCTGTGTTGGATGCGTGTTTCCAGGCAACGCACGGGACTCGCTATGTGGTTGGCCAAAACGTTTCTGGGCAAATCGAACATAACAACTGCATGTATCTGCCCGAGTCGATAGGGCGGGTGCAACGACACGCACAAGAAATTCCCGCAGAGCTATGGGCCCACGCAACTTGCTCGCGTGTCGATGGAACGTCCGTCGAATACTCGATTCGTGTGGTCGATGATAGCGGGAAACCTGTCGCGTCGATCTCTCGATTTCGTGTCGCCCGGGTCGACTCGCTGCACAATGGTGTCCATTTCAAAGATCATCTTTACCAATTCGGATGGCAGCCTCAGGAACTTTCGCGAACTCTGGCTAGCGACGTAGCGGTGGATGACAGATCGTCACCGGCCCCTTCGTTAGTTTTTGTGTTCGTCGACGAGAATGGGGTGGGTGAATCCGTTGCCGCAAAATTCCAGCAGCGAGGTGATCGTGTTATCTCGTTGCGACGGGGCTCCGCATTTGAACGAACCAACGAAAACGAGTTCAGATTGACTGATGGAACCGCTAGCGAAATAGAACGCGTATTCGCAGAGGCGGGACTCGGCGACTCGAAACTAGCAAAGATCGTTCACTGCTGGACGCTCGATCACAAAGCAAAAATCGTCCACGACGAGCAACTGCTTGCCGAACAGCGATCGGGAGTGTTCAGTGCACTACAGCTTTCTCACGCATTGAACGGGACGAATCTCGCCACAAATCCTCGCGTTTATTTCGTCACCCGCTCGGCGACTAGCATTCACGAATCCGACCCGCTGACGGGTCTGGCCGCGTCGCCTTTGACCGGGTTTTGCCGCGTCGCAAATAACGAATCAAACCAATTTCAGTGGACTCTCGTTGATCTCGAATCAAAGCCTAGTGATTCTGAGATTGACGACTTGGTTGACGAGATTGCAAGCGACAACGACGAACGTGAAGTCGCCCTGCGTGAGGACCAGCGTTTCGTCAATCGACTGCAGCGAGTGACGCTGGACCAGATCCCGCAGCGGCGAAGCAAAGCAGTGCTTAAAAACGGTCAGACTGCTGCGTTCAAGCTGCAGATGACCAAGGCGGGTGTTTTGGAGCAGTTGACGCTGAACGAAACCCACCGACGTTCGCCTGGTCCTGATGAGATCGAAATTCGTGTGAGGGCCGGGGGAATCAATTTCCGAGACGTCATGAAAGCGTTGGGAATGTACCCTGGCACGACCGAGGACTTGCTTTGGTTTGGCGACGATTTCTCGGGTATCGTCGTCGCGACCGGAGCGAATGTGAACGACATCCAGTGCGGAGACTGCGTCTCGGGCATTGCTCCGTATGCGTTTCGAAGTCACATCACCGTAGATCACCGGCTGGCGTTCAAACATCCCACGAACCTGTCGTTTGAACAAGCGACCACGCTGCCCACCGTGTTTATGACAACGCACTTTGCGATTAAACATGTTGCTCGCATGCAGCAGGGTGAAAAGATCTTGATCCATGCAGCTGCGGGCGGGATTGGCCAAGCGGCGATTCAAGTGGCTCAGCACTTGGGACTGGAGATTTTTGCCACCGCGGGCAGCGATGAAAAACGGGACATGCTCAAAGCGATGGGAGTGCGTCATGTAATGAATTCGCGAACGGTCCAGTTTGCGGATCAAATCATAGATTTGACCGCAGGCGAAGGCGTCGATGCGGTACTGAATTCACTGGCGGGGGAATTTGTCCCAAAAAGTCTGTCGGTGCTCGCTCCGCTGGGCCGATTCTTAGAGATCGGCAAGATCGATGTCTACGAGAACTCCAAACTGGGCTTGGCAGCGTTCAAGAACAACATCTCGTACCATATGATCGATCTGGCTCAAATCATCGCCCAAAAGCCTGGCCGGATTGCGTCCATCCTTGCCGAGTTGTCGTCGCTATTTGACTCGGGCACCTACCGCCCGTTGCCTCACAAAGTCTTCCCGATCGAAGAAGCTGTCGACGCGTTTCGGTACATGGCGCAAGGACAACACACCGGCAAGAATGTATTGTCATTTCCTGCGGATCAAACGGCTGCGTCTGCATTGTCGATCGGGCCTTGTACCGAGGATGGGCAGCTGCTCCGCGCGGATGCCAGCTACCTGATCACCGGTGGCGCGGGTGGTTTTGGATGGGAGATCGCCAAATGGATGATTCGCCAGGGCGCACGCCACGTGGTGTTGATCAGCCGCAGCGGCCCCAGCGAAGATGCCGCCATCGAAATCGAGTCGTTGCGTGCCGAGGGCGTCACGATCCAAGATGTCCGTGGCGACGCAACCAAGCGAGAAGATGTCGAGCGTGTGATAAAGCAAATTCACGCCGAGAGTCCGGCACTTAAAGGTGTGGTTCATGCAGCCATGGTGCTCGACGATGCCTTCATTGCCGATTTGAACGAAGAACGTTTTGCGAAAGTTTTGTATCCCAAAATGCTTGGGGCCTGGAATCTTCATCATTTCACACGCGACATAGCACTTGATCACTTCATCTGTTTCTCGTCGTTTTCAAACGTGGTGGGAGCAACAAAGCAAGCGAATTACAACGCCGGGAATAGCTTTCTTGACGCACTGGCGCATCATCGACGAGCGAGCGGTTTGCCGGCTCTGACGCTGAACTGGGGCGCGCTGCTGGATGCGGGATTCGTCGCTCGAAACAACAAAACCGCCGAGTATTTGGATGGTGTTGGGCTGAAAGCGTTCCGCATAAGTGAAGCACTTGATGTGTTCGCAGAAATGATTCTTCGCGACACCGCCTTAGTCGGTGCGGGACGGGTCGACTGGAAACAATTGAGTAAGGTAAGCGATGCCGTCGCGACACTGCCGATGTATGAGTCCGTCCGACAGGACATGACACCCAATCCATCGAACTCAGGCTTGCAATCGCAGCTTCGCAGTGCATCGCAACATGAGCGACTCGAGATTTTATGTGACTTCGTGGCAAGCCAAGTTGCGGGCGTGTTTGGCATCGAATCAGCAAACGTTGACCGAGAAACATCACTGGCGCAAGTCGGAATTGATTCGTTAATGGCGGTCGAACTGATCAATCGCATCGAAACTGCGGCGGGAACGCGAATCCCAATGAATCGCATTCTCCGTGGACCGAGTGTACGAGAACTCAGTCACGTGATCCTGGAATTGATGTCGGAATTCGATGAATCCGAAAAGGACACTCCCAGCAAACCAGCAATCGAAGAAAGTGCGTTGGTCGGCGACCGGATCGATTTCCATCGTGAAGCCCAACTCGATCCCTCGATCATTCCCAGTGGAATCGAGGTGGACGTCGACTCATCGCCTCGCGTGCTGCTGACCGGAGCAACAGGATTCCTCGGAGCTCATCTACTGCATGAGTTGTTAGGCACTACCACATCGCAGGTTGTCTGCATGGTCCGTGCCGAAAACGAAATCGCAGGGAAGCGGCGGATCGCTGAGAATCTTTTCAAATATGGCCTGCAGCATGAATATCTCGATGACAGGGTCCGTGTCCTCATCAGCGATTTTTCACAGCCGCGACTCGGACTTTCCGAGGAGCATTTCGATCGTTTGGCTGACTCCGTCGATGTGATCTATCACAACGGCGCCAACGTGAATTTGCTTCTGCCTTACCAGTCGCTCAAGTCAGATAACGTTGACGGCACGCGTGAATTGTTGCGTCTGGCTTGTCGAGGCAAGCAAAAGCCAATGCATTATGTTTCGACATTCACAGTGCATGCGACCGAAGCGAACCGTGGACGCACGATTACCGAATCCGACGCACTGCCGCGATGCGAGGATTTGTTGTACGGATATTCCCAAACCAAATGGGTCACCGAACGGATGCTCGAAGAGGCGAGAAGACGTGGGTTGCCCGTAACGATCTATCGCCCGGGACATGTGACAGGGCACAGCGAGACCGGAATTGCCAATGTCGACGATCTGCTGCATCAAATAGTCCGAGCTTGCTTATTGGTCGGCGCAGCCCCGTTTCGCGATTTCGAACTTGATGTGACGCCCGTCGACTTTGTCTCCAAGGCGATCGTATACCTGGCTCAGCAAAAACAGAATCGGGGAAATATCTTTCATCTGACGAACCCTCATCCGCTGACCGCAGACGCACTGGCGGATTGGATGCGTGACGGCGGGGCCAATGTCCAATGGATTGACATCGAACCGTGGCGAGAGCGATTGGCTGACTTAGCCAAGCAAACTGATGAATCGGCAGAGGGATTGAACGTACTCGCCGATATCATGATGCCCCGGTTAGCCACACCAGATAATCGTGGGATTCACGGTCGCTTCGACTGCCAACAGACACTCGATGCCTTGTTGGAAAGCGGAATCCAATGTGCGGCGGCAGATGCCCGCTTGATCTCGATATGCCACGGTTACCTGCAAAAAACGAGCAAACTTCAGCGGATCAACGCCCCGCAGATCAACGCCCCGCGAATTGACGGCAGCTCGGATTCGAAATCACATAACCCGCGATTAAATACTCTGATTCAAGCGGGCAACGAAAAGGTTCATTAACGATTTCGACTGCGGTGCGGTCACGAATTGAGCGTCGTAGTGCAGATTGAGCTTCAGACGATGGGCATATTCGAAAGTGAGCATCGTCACGCAATTGTAGGGGCGTAGCGGCGCAAGGCCGTCGATATCGTGGAGCACTAAATCCGCGACTTGCAGACAACCGTCGATGCGAGGCAATGGGCAGCGCCGCGTCATTTTTCCCGTGTTGGAAAAAATCACCGACAACTTGCACTTGTCCTGCTGCACCGAGCGTCTTAACGCTCCCGGAATCCTGTCCAGCACTTCCAAGAACAACAGGAACGTGAACCGCAATTGAAACTTTTTGATGACTTCCATTTCGTCATGAATTCCCTGAAGCAGCTGATCGCGATCCACGGTGTCCTTGCCGCGACGATCGAGAAAAACAGAGCTGACATTGTTCATCGCGGGCAGCGAACGATAGGACGAATCTCGCATATTCATGGGGACCATCATCCGCACCCAATGCGGATCGTTGTATTGGCCAAGTTCTTTCTGCCAGTCCCATAACGCAAGAAAGAAATCACGCACTAGCAACTCATGGAGGGTCACGTTTTGTTCGTTCGCGACGTTTCGCAAGGCAAGTGTTTGCGTTTTATCAAGCCGAAAGCTTGTGAGCGATGGGGATGTCGCCGTCGATTCGGTTTTGCGGTGACGGGCATCATGAGCGAGCAACGGTTTGGGCTGGCGTCCAAAAAACTGGATCGCACCGATCAGCCCCACCATTTGACTCGGCAACAGTTTGAGCAGCCCGCCAAGACGAAGTCCGTAGGAACCACGCGATGCCAGTCGGCTGGGATTCACCGCCCTAGCATCGCTGTCTATTTCATTGCCCGTTCGGATGTGGGCGTAACGAACGAGGAGATCGTCAATAAATCGTTCCATTCCCGCGCCATCGCAGCAAGCATGATGGAACTGGAACGTGACCTCGACATTCGAAGGCCCCTGCACGATATAGATCTTCACTCCACTCTCACGCCGCAGATCAATTGGTTTCGCTCGAGAGATCGGACCTCCTGCTTCACCTTCGCTCCACAGCAACTCGGGTTCGACCGCGTCCGCGAACGACCAGCTTTTACGCCAGCCCGACGTGACGGTGGCCCTCAACAGCGGATGGTACTGCAATGTGCGCTGCAATGCAGTCACAAAGGTCTCGCGGTCGAGTCGTCCGTGGAAATGCAGCCGAACGAAGCAGTGGCAGGGATAAGCCGGAGAATCCTGCAGCAACATACATCGTTCGAATGGCGTTAAAGGTAACGTCTTTGACATCGAGGATCGGTGACCTGCACGTCTACGAAAACCGGCAGTATACTCATCAGCCATGTTACCGACGACGGTCCTCGATCTCGTTTTCTCGCCGCCAACCTCCTCGACAACCAAGAGTGCTTTTTCTGTGACGATTACGGAGGCCATCTGCTTGACCGTTATTCTGATCGTCGCGATCCAGACGGGGTTTACGTTGGCGTTTGCCGCGATCATGTTCCGCAAACGGCCCCCGGCGGATCCCGCATATACTCCCAAAGCCGCGATCCTACTGTGTCTTCGCGGAGCCGATCCGTTTTTAGGGCAATGTATCACCCGACTTTTGGATCAGGATTATCCCGACTACAAATTGCACGTCGTCGTCGACAGCCCTGAGGATCCATCGCAATCGATCTTGCGTCCGTTCGAATCTAACTCGCGATTACGCGTCAGCGTCTTGAAAGATCCCGCCGAGAGCTGCAGCTTGAAGTGCAGCAGTATCGTCCAGGCAGTGCGAGAGCTCGATCCGTCGTTCGAGGTGATTGCGATGTGCGATGCCGATTCCACTCCGCATCGCACTTGGTTGGCCGAGCTTGTCGCTCCGCTCGCATGCGACAAAGTAGGGGTGACGACAGGCAATCGATGGTACGATCCGCCGCACGCGTCCGGCGGATCGATCGTGCGTTACCTTTGGAACGTGCCGACATCGATCAACATGATCCTGCTGCGGATCGCTTGGGGAGGCAGTCTGGCGATTCGGCGTCGAGTGATCGACGAAACAGGCTTGCTTGAAAAATGGTCCTGGGCACTTTGCGAAGACACGATGCTGTTTAGCGTTTTGCGTCGGCAGGGTTACCGTCAAGTGTTTGTGCCAAGCGTGCTGATGGTCAACCGCGAATCATGTACGTTTGACGATCTGATGCAGTGGATCCCGCGTCAATTGCTGACCGCAAAGCTTTACCATCCTTCCTGGCCGGCAACGGTGGGTTATGGCATCATCTCAGTGATTGTTCCTTTCCTTGCAGCGGTGTTGGCCATCACAGGCATGGTCCGATCGGACGCGGATGCCATCCGCACGGCCCTGATCGTCTTCGTTAGTTTTGAGCTCTCCAATCTACTGCTCGTTGGACTATGCCAGTGGGCTGCAAGTCGCCAAATCCCGGGCGGCCGAGTGACGCCAAAATCGTTCGGGCTAACATCATGGCTGATGCTGCCTGTTTGGATCGTGTTCGCTCAACTCGTCACCCCTCTCACCTTTATTAAGTGCTTCTTGACCAAGACGATCTCATGGCGAGGAATCGAGTATGGAATTCGAGGCCGTCAGATTCAGCGTGGAACCTATTCGCCGTACCGCGAGTCAGCGAAGGACACTCAATCGCTTTAATCAATGTGAGCCGACGGCGCGAGCCGCGGGCCGGTCAACATTGAATGAACCATGCCCGCGGCTAGCGGGCTGTCGGTTTAATCGAAATGCAAATGGTTGTGGTGAGCCGTGGGCCGTGAGGCACCGGGTAAATGCGTGGAACCCGGCCGCTCACGCGTCACGGCTCACAGAATGATCGGCCTACACCAAACGACCTGCTTCAACCGTTAAAGTTTGCGGGTTAGGCGACTCGGTCCGGTGGCGACGATGATCGTGATACGCTGCCCCTACCATTCCGATGAAAGTTAAAGCTTGACTACCACGCGTGACCTACTGACTGTCCGATTCACCGCCGATGCATGTCCATTCGCCAACCCAATTAACTCGTTGCGCGGCGGCTTTAACGCTGATCTCGCTGGCGGTGGCATGGGTTTCTGGATGTCGGTCGCCCCCCGTTCGCCCGTTCGCGAAAGCGGGACTTGATAAAAACGCTGTAGCCAATGCGGATTCGCCAGCAAAAACGGCGAGTGAATCGCTCTTACAAACAGTTTCGTATTCCGAGCCGACTCTGTCATTCCAAGCCGAAAGCTTTTTGGCAGCTAACGCAGCGCGAGTCCCGCCAACCGCCGATCAGTTCGACAGTTTAACGCCATGGCCTCTGTCGCTTGACGAGGCCGTCATGATCGCGCTGGACAACAGCCCGGTGATCCGTGACCGTGGCGGTCGCGTTTTGACGTTTCCCGATGCAGTACGGACCACGCTTGATCCCGCCGTATTAAAGAGCGATCCGAATCTCGGCATCGACGCGAGCTTATCCGCATTCGATACTCAATTCGAGACAGGGTTGCTCTACAATGGCGGCGGCAGTTCGGTCAATTCTGCATTCTCCAGTGGCCAATTTGGGGTCTTCGCACAACCCGAAACGCTGGCAAAAATGGGAGTCGGACGCGTCCTGCGGTCGGGCACAAAGGTGTCCGTCGGTGGCGTCGGCGGCTATGACGAGGAACTCGCTGGCGGCTTTTACGCTGCCTATGGAGCCGAAGCACGACACCCGTTGATGCGCGGCGCGGGAACGCAATTCAACCAAATCGCCGGCCCGCTGGCGAAGCCTGGTATGTACCGCGGGGTGCTGATCTCGCAGCTCGAACACAATCAAGCACGGCTTGAAGTCGAACAATCGGTGTCCGAATTGGTCCGCGATGTCGCGATCGTTTACTGGGAGTTGTTCTTCGCCTATCAAAACCTCGAGGCGAAACAAACGGCATTGGACAACGCTCGCAAAGCGTGGGAACGGGAACAGCAGCGAGTAGCCCAAAACGTCAGCCCGGCGGACGTCGAGGCGCTGGCACGCCAGCAGTACTATTCTGCCGAAGCCGGTGTCCGCAACGCGATCTGCGGCACAACTCCAGGCCAAACCGGCGTGTACAACGTTGAACTAAAGTTGCGAACGTTGTTGGCGCTTCCCACGACCGACGATCGCCTAATCCATCCCGTCGGACCACCGCTGGAAGCGTCGCTTCGTTTTGATTGGCAAGAAAGTGATGCACTCGCCCAAACCAACCGAATCGAACTTCGCAAGCAGCAGTCCGAGATCAATAAACGCGTCTTGGAACTGAAGGCCGCCCGGAACCTGCAACGCCCTCAAGTCGATTTGATCGGCAAGTATCGTCGGCTGGCGGACGATCCCTCTACCGACACCGCCTTGTTCAGTCAAGCATTACAAGGATGGCAAGTTGGAATCGAATACAGTCGGCCGGTCATGAACCGACGCGAGAACGCAGCAGTACACAACGCACACCTGCAACTCTCTCGGGCACGAGCGATTGCCGAGGAACAACGCCGGCACATCACATCGGAACTGCGTGCTGCCTTTATCGAGCTCGACCGGGCCTATGGTGCAATGAATTCGATGGCACAAAGTCGCGACGCGTCACGGATTCGATTGAATGCCCAATCAGAGCGTCATGCCGCAGGCGACGTGCATGTGGAAGAAGTGCTGGAAGCCCAGGTCCGTGCGACACAAGCCGAAACGCAGTTCCAACGCAGTTTGGTCGACTACAACTTGGCGTTTATTAAAGTGCACCACGCACGCGGCACGCTACTGAGCGTAATGGGAGTTGGGTTCGGTGCCCCCACGATCAACGAGTGTCGGTTTGCGTTGAATTCACCGTCGGTGTTCGCAAGTCCCGAAGACTTGAAAATGGATGACTCTGAGATGCGAACCGCAACCACCCCTTTGCCAGAGTCATCGATCACGCCACGATAGTGCAAGTGTCGTTGATCGCTCCGCGATCTTGGCGTGTGATCGCGGGGGACGTGCGATTCTATTACCGAGGTAGCGGAACTCGTCAAGAGTTTCGACCATCCTGGAAAACGAAAGTCTTGACGACTTCCGCTACGACCAAACCCGTCATTTAATTGAATCGCACGTCCGGAGCGATCAACGACTTTGGTTCATTGGACTGTGTAAGGTGAAAATCGGTTTCTATTCGACGATGACGGGAATGCCATGGGGCGGCAGCGAAGTGCTGTGGTCGGGCGTGGCTCACCAACTGCTTGAAAACGATATCCAAGTCACGGTGAACTACCGCTGGTGGGAACAGACACCTCAGGAACTAGAGCATTTGCGAACCGCGGGCGCCACCGTCTGGCCACGCCGAGATCCGACTTGGCGATCGTGGCCGTATCGCTTGAAATCACCGCTGAACCTCGAGCAAGAAACAAGCCATCTGCGACGTTGGCTGGCCCGCGAAAACCCCGATTTCGTGCTGGTTATCCTCGGCTATCATCTCAATGCGGTCACTCCCGCGGCGGAATTAATTCGCCGCCAAATTCCTTACGCGATCAACGTCCAATCCGCCAGCACCGAGTCGTTGGACGCCATCTATCTCGACGAATTCCAAACGGCCTATACCAATGCGGAAAAGGTGTTTTTCGTTTCGCAAGAGAACCTCGACCGTGTTGAAACCAACCTCGCCATCGAGCTGGATAATACAGAGATCATCGACAACCCGTTTAATGTCGCTTGGCATGCAAACCCTGCTTGGCCCACAGACAACGAGGGGTTGCGACTGGCCTGTGTTGGCCGAATTCATTTCACTTCGAAAGGTCAAGACTTGCTGATCCACGTATTGAAGCAAGACAAGTGGCGTGATCGAAATCTATCGATTCGGCTGTTCGGAGATTCACAAGGCAATCGCACACAGATGGAGTGTTTGATTGAGCGTTACGGTCTGCAATCTCACATTCAATTAGCAGGTTACTCGGATAACATCGAAGATGTTTGGGCGAACCATCATGGCTTGATTCTTCCCTCGCGTTTCGAAGGGGCCGCATTGGCTGTGGTGGAAACGATGCTCTGTAATCGGATCTGTATTACCACCGATGTCGGACGCAACCGCGAACTGATTGATGACGGTGAGACGGGGTTCATCGCGGCAGCGGCGACTGTCGAGCTACTCGACGCTGCACTGGAAGCCGCTTGGCAAAAACGAAACGACTGGCAAGCGATGGGGGAACTCGCAGGCACGCGGATTCGCCAGCGATACAGCCAGGACCCCGTCGCCGACTTTTACAATACGATCACTCAGTTAGCTTCCAACCCCAGGTGATTTGTTGCTTCATCCCGAGTCACCCGAGTCACCGCAGCGAATCAAGATCAGCGTTGCCATTTGCACATGGAACCGGTCCCGGTTACTGCGCCGCACCTTGGAACGACTGTGCGAAATCAACGTAGACGATCGCTTCACATGGGAGCTGATCCTCGTCAACAACAACTCGACCGACGATACCCAGCAAGTCATCGACGGATTCTCGGATTCGCTGCCGATCGTGTCGCTCTTTGAGTCGGTCCAAGGCCACTCGGCAAGCCGAAATTGTGCGATTGCTGCTGCAAGCGGCGACTACATCGTCTGGACCGACAATGACGTATTGGTCGGTAGCGATTGGCTGGTGTCGTACTGCGACGCGTTTACGACTGAGCCTGACGTGGCATACTTTGGCGGCCAGATTGAGCCATGGTTCGAACCGCCCGGTTGCCCCGATTGGATGGAAGCGACTTGGGAGAAATGCAAATCGGTCTACGCCGCACGCGACTTGGGTGAGCAACCGGTCGAACTCAGTGAACACCGCCTCCCTTACGGAGCGAACTTTGCGATACGCACGGATGTGCAACGCGAAAATCTTTACGACCCGACGCTCGGCCGAGTTCATTCCGGCATGCTCGGGGAAGACGAGACGCATGTCTTAAAACGCATCGCTCGCGCTGGCGAAACCGGTCGCTGGGTCCCTCGTGCCAAGGTCCAACATATCATTCCCGCCGACCGAGCCACGGAACGTTACGTGCGGTCCTATTTTGTGGGCCAGGGGCAAGCCAATGTGATGTTTGGCAAGCAGAGTCGAAACTGGATGGGAGCCCTGCGAGACGCAGCCTTTGAGTCGTTGCTGTACCGAATCAAACGCCACCGCAAAGCCCCCGATGAATGGGTTTCACATATGATCGGGGCAAGTATTTCATGGGGCGAATTCAAGATGCTTTCCCTGAAACCAAACTCAACGCCTCGCTAGCCTCTTCCGTGAACCAAGCGAGTTGCTCGGCGGTAAAATACTCTCGCCACGTACCGGCACGTCCTCGGCGGTAAAAATCGTCCGGCCGGTTGGTATCGTCGTTGCCAAATCCCGGCTGGGTCAATGAAGTCAATGGACTCGCCTTTGCCGCAGACAGACCGAGAAATTGGTAAATCTCATTTCGATATTTCAGCGTATCCGTCTGCAGATCCTCATAGCGGATCCAGTAGTAGGGGAGATCGATCTCGCCCCGATCGGCCGACTGCATCATTTGAAAATCATCGACGATCGCCGCGTTCCACTGCGAAGCGAACTCACGCACGACGGTCTCGCACGCCAACAGCTCTTGTTTGTTCTGCTCAAAATAGTTGGGATCGGCCTTGAACCGCTGCAGGTTTTCTTGCATCCGTGGCCCTGCATTGAAGTTGTAGTTCAGCGTGTGGTACGCCCAACTGACCACGGCATCGCGTCCATCCCGGGTGATGTAGAGTTGTCGGACGCCCGGGACAAACGTCGAGCGAAGCGAACATGGTGTCCGGTCGCCGCACCATCGCTTGTTGCCACAAACATCGCGGATCAAATGTTTCACCATCTGGTAGAAAGCGTCCTCGAGGAATGCTGATTGCTTCTCGCGACTCAAAATTCCCCAGGGAGCAGTCTGAATGGCGCGCACACTGTCGAACAGAGGACGCAAGTGAAATTCACCCGTGCAGGCGATCTGAGGATGCAGATTCATCAGATTGCAAAGCCAATTGGTTCCCGATTTGGCGTAGCCTCGAATGAAGAAAACGTCCGCAGGGGGCGAGCGAAAAAGGTTTCTCATTTAATTCGATTCGCCTACCCTTGTTAGCAACCGATGGGTACCTTGGCCGATGCGTAAGAAGGTCAACATGAGTCATCCCACACAATGATCTGAGCCGACGGCGCTAGCCGCGGGCATGTTTCCTGCAATATCGACGGGCCCGCGGCTAGCGCCGTCGGCTCACCAAAGGATCGACGTTTCACCGGTTTATACCGAACGACCTGCGTAGAAGCCTATCGTCTTCCATTTTTTGCGGCAACCATGCAGCCCCCGTGCGGCAGACTGCCCGAAAGATTCCTTGACAGCTCATGTGCCCCGCTACTCTCCGATAAAAATTCGTTCACTGATGAAAACCATTCTGATCGTTACCGACCAACCGTTTTGGCGGCGCGAGAATGGGGCGCAACAGCGAACATGGTCGCTGCTGCAATGTCTGCGGCGAAACGGCTTCCAGTTGAAGGTTTTCTTTTTGGTCACTATGACCGCTTCGGACGATGCAATCTGCCGCGAATCCGAGTTGCAGATTGTGAAGTTCAACCCGGATGGAACGCGTTTACGCGACCGGTTGTCGACCATTGTCCGGAAGGTACTTCGAAGGCTTGGGAAATCAGAACCGCCAACAAGCGATGTCGCGACATCATCGACCTTCACCCCCGCGACGCTGAAAACCTATCGTTGGCCGCACGCCCCGTTGCAGTTCAAGTCGCTGGTTGCATCGCTACAGCCCGACTTTGTCTTGAGCGTCTATGTGGTCTGGTCCAATCTGCTCGATGACTTTCCAGTCAGGCAACGAAGTTTTCGAGCTTTCGTCGACACGCACGATTTGCTTCATGTGCGTCAGCAACAGTTTTGCGAACATGACGAAGCCCATTGGATTGCAATCTCGAAGGAAGAGGAATCAGCGGCGCTGCAGAAGTTTGACTTGATTATTGCCACTCAAGCGGTGGAAGCCGAAACGATTCGCTCGATGGCGTCGCAAAGCGATGTCGTCGTGGTGGGGCATCATGCGGAACTGCCTGCGGCCCCACTGGGCTTCGATTCTTCCACCGTTTCCGATTCTGCCACGACTCGAATGGGCTTCATTGGATCCAACAACGCTGCCAACGTCGACGGGATTCGTTGGTTCTTACAGCACTGTTGGGACGAAATCCATCGCACCACCGGTGCCGAGTTGTTGATTGCAGGAACGGTCGAAAAAGGATTGAGCTCACAACGGATTTGCGACCAAGCGGGGGTGCAAATGTTGGGTTTGATCCCTCGCATCGAGGACTTCTATGCCCAGATTGAGTTTGCGATCAATCCGGTTCGCTTTGGCAGCGGGATCAAAATCAAATCGATCGAGTCGCTCTGTTTCGGCAAGCCGCTGGTGACCCACTCGCACAACACGCACGGTTTGTCCGTTGCCGCCATCGATAGCATGATCGTCGCGGACGATGCGGACGGTTTTGAGCAGGGGTGTGTTCGCTTAATTCACGACCGCGACTTGCGAAGCGAGATGACGACGCGAGTTCGCAAGGTCCGTGATAGCGAACTCAGCGAGGATTCGGTCTATGCGGACTTGCTGGCCTGGCTGCGACGATGATCGAGTCAATCGCGTCCCACTTGATCGGTTTTGCTCGATAGGCGATAGTTGCTGTAACAAAAAACGACTTGATCGACTGCGAATTTTGATCAAGACGCGACGCATTACCCCTCACGGACGGGCCCGCGGTGGCAACGGGAACAATCTTTTATGTGGGAACCGAACCAGAAGTAGCGCATCACGCGCGGCCGCTGGTGCAACGAGTGCCGATTCGCATCGCACCGCCTGATGTGGTGACCCAAGAGGCCCGGCCTGGCGACTTGGCCATTTTCTTTTCGGAACACTTCGAGCGATTCCGCACCGCCATCCACGATCTGAAACGCCGAAACGTGGCGACGCTTTATGCGATTGACGGCATCTTGGAGTGGCGGAACGCTTGGCAGAACCGCGAAACGGAACCAGCTTGCCCGTGGACAATGCGGCCCATTCTCTGTCACAAGGCGGCATGTATCGGAGCCTCGCAAGCGAGAACGCTGTCCGCGTGGGGCAACGCCGACAAGCTGGAAGTCGTCGGCATTCCTCGCCTGGATCACCTTCGTCCCAAATCCTCGCCCGAGGATCAAGACTCGCCGGAATATCGATCCGACCAACCGCTGCGTCTGCTGGTGATGACCGCCAAATGGCCGGGATTCACCGAATCACAGCGTCAGCAGATCGCCCAATCGCTCATCGATGTCAAAGATTGGGCACAACGCACCGGCACGGTTGGTAACCGGCCGATCGAATTGATCTGGCGATTGACTGGGGGAATGGACCGCGTCGTTGGCGTCGAGAACGAGCTTCGGGATACCCAGGGCGAGGACTTGATCACTGCGCTTCGCCGAGCCGATGCGACGTTGACGACGCCTTCGACGGCCCAGCTTGAATCGATGTTGATCGGCAAACCTACCGCGATCTTGGATTACACCAACAGCCCGCTGTATGTGGACGCCGCTTGGCGAGTCACGTGCAAAGATCAACTCGACAGCACGCTTTCGCAACTGCGAAATCCGCCCGCCGAGCGAATGCATTTGCAGAACAGCGTGCTTGCCGATTCCTTGCAACACGATGTCAGCGCCACCGACCGCATGCTGATGCTGATCAACGCAATGTGCGACCATGCAGCCGCAATGGCAGAGCAACCGCAACCGCTGCAGTTCCCACCGGCGTTGTTGCCACCGCTGAGCAACACAACGCCGCTGCTGTGTGCAGAATCGATTTTCCCCGAGCGTGCCGCTGCTACGCTGAACGACACCGGCATGTTGCCGATCGAATTGGCGGATGCACAACGCGAAATCCAATTGCTCCGTGGGACAATCCAACAACTGCAATCCGAGCTCGGGGAAGCCCACCAAATTTTTGACACGATCCGAAGTCATCCAATTGCGGGCCCCGTGGTTCGCACGCGAGAAAAAATCCTGCAATGGGTTTCCAAATCAAAAGCCAGTGGCACGGATGCAACTTAGCGAACGATGAAACAGTTCCCCCAATCTCTTACCGAGAATCGATCGCCCGAATCACAATACGTGAAACGGATCGATGTGGTATGCGCTGCGGACGATGCCTACGTGATGCCGCTGGCGGTAACCTTAAAAAGTGCCTGTCGTCATCTCGCCGCTGGAGTCCAAATTCGTTTGTTCTTGCTGACAGGTGAAATCGCTGACGAAAACTGGTCGCTGCTTGAGCAAACACTTTATGGCGAACCAATCGAAATCCATCCCATCAAGCCTGACTTGAATATCGTTTCCGATCTCTCGATTTCGCATCACATTTCGCACACCGCCTACTTTCGGCTACTCACCGCCGAACTGGTTCCAAGCGACGTCACCAAAGCGATCTATTTGGACTGCGACCTGTTCATAAAGGAGGACATTACGAGTCTTTGGGATCTGCCGATCGAGCAACACTACTGCCTTGCCACCGCCGACGCAGCGTGTCCCTTTATTGACGCCAAGAAAGGATGCGAGAACTACCGCCTCGCCAACCCCTACATGGCGACGTTGCGGCCGATTCCCAACTATCGCCCATTGGGTCTGGATGGTGCAGCGGAGTATTTCAACAGCGGCGTGATGGTGTTGAACATTCAGCGTTGGCGTGATGAGAACGTGGCCGAACGGCTACTGAAAATCCTGCGTGACAATCAAAATCATGTATGGTGCTGGGATCAATACGCGTTGAACGTGCTCTGCCACGGCCAATGGGGCCGTTTTGAACCACGCTGGAATCAGGGCGCCCACGTCTTTGAATATCCAACAGCCGCCCATGCGCCGATCGATCGTCAACAGTGGATCGAAATGAAAACCAACCCCGCGATTGTGCACTTCACGACAGAGTTTAAACCATGGCAAGCGGGATCGAATCATCCTCGAAGCGAAGTGTTTTACGAGGGACTCGCCGATACCGCGTGGCACGATTGGCGTCCCCCCAAACCCAATCCAAGTTTTCAACATTGGTTCAATCGGCGAATGGTCAATGTGATCAAAAAAACAACCGTCACGTCTCGTAAAATCGCATCGGTGTGGGCTTAGTGATGAATTCAATGCTTGTCACAGCGAAGACGAAAAAGAGGCGAGTCGATGCGCCGCTGTTGACGTTGTTCACTGTGCTGAAACCGTTCGAAGGCGAAGCCGACGCACACCAACGCAACGCGATCGCCAGCTGGAGGGCACTCGAGCCGCAAGTCGAGATTATTCTGTTTTCGGATTCGGACATTCCCGCCGACATTCACGTCAAATCCCAATGCCATCACATCAGCAAAACAAACGAGCACGGCACTCCGCTGCTGGATGATGTTTTCCGCATCGCCGCGTCACAGGGGCGAGGGGCAGTAAGAGCGTTCGTTAACGCTGATATCATTTTGGACCAGCGATTCGTTCTTGCCGCGGATCAATTGATGCAATCTGAATGGAAGTCCTGGCTTGCGATTGGACAACGCACCGAGTTAGAAATGCCCGCCGATGTCGATCACGACAACGACGATTGGATCGCCGACTGTTTTCAAAGAATCGAGTCCGATGGGACTGGCGCTTCGATCGTCTGCAAAGACTATTTCGTATTCCCCGTCGACCTGTACCAAGACATTCCCCCTTTTGCAATCGGCCGAGGCAACTGGGACAATTGGATGGTCTGGCACAGCAAGAGCGCTCGAATTCCCGTCGTGGACCTCAGCAAGGTCGCCCCGGTAATCCACCAAAAACATGGCTACTCACACGTGTCGGGCGGCCGCTTGTCGGTGTATGTCAGTGGCCCGGAAGCCCGCGAAAACCAACGACTTGCCGGCGGCCGAAACTTGCTGTCAGGAAGTACGCCCGATTGGCGAATGGACGATAGAGGAGTCCACAAGATCCAGTTTGCGACGCTGCAGTTTGGCAAAGACTTATTCCGTTTCGCGTTGCTACTAGGCAGCATGGTCGGATTGTCGTTGATCGCTCCGCGATCAAACGTGTTGGATCGCAGAGCGATCCACGACACTCACTCACCGGGCCGTTAACGTCGTTGTCCTTTTTATTGAACGCATGATTTCCTTCACCCAATTCGCGATATTGATCGGCTCGACGCTTTTCGTCTGGTCGCTGGTGCACTTTGCCGTGGCTTGGTTCTTTGACGCCCAAATCGTTCGCATGCGGATTGCGGTATCCGATAACGCCTCCGCTTGCACCTTTGCCCCCAAAGCTTCCGTGCTGATGTCGTTGCGTGGGCGCGACCCACGGCTACAGTTAAATTTGCAAAGTTTGCTCAACCAAGCATACGACGACTTTGAGATCATCGTGGTGATCGACAGTCGCCAAGATCCTGCTTGGCAAGTGACTCAAGAGGTCAAATTGACCGACGACGCTGCCGACCGCTTGAAGATCCTTGAGTTACAGGAGCCCTCGTCGACATGCAGTCTAAAATGCAGTTCCTTAATTCAAGCGGCACAGCAAATCCGCCGCGATAGTGAAGTGGTGGTCCTGGTTGACGCCGACGTCGTCCCCCATCGACATTGGCTACGTGATGCAGTGCGACCGCTGGTGAATCCCAAAATAGGTGTCGCCACAGGAAACCAATGGTACGCTCCCGATGGCATCGACGCCGGTTCGCTGCTACGAAGCATTTGGAATTCGGGTGCGATTGCCGCTACAGCGATCAATGCCAACCCATGGGCGGGTACGTGTGCGATGCGACTATCCGATCTGAAACGATCGGGGCTGATTGAAATATGGATGACCTCAGTCGTCGATGATGGGCCGATCAAATCGGCATTCGATCGACTTGGACTAAAAGTCTACTTTGACCCCAGATTGATTATGGTGAATCGAGACCCGTGCACGACGGCCTTCGCCGGACGGTATGTGACTCGGATGTTAACGTGGTCCCGGATTTATGAGAAAA
Source organism: Novipirellula methanifontis (assembly GCF_052161655.1). GTDB lineage: Bacteria > Planctomycetota > Planctomycetia > Pirellulales > Pirellulaceae > Novipirellula. The sequence continues at coordinate 1,413,329 of NZ_CP197418.1, read as the reverse complement.
CGTTTATCAACACCGTGGTTCACGCGGTTGCGATGGTGGCGCTGCTGGCAACCTCGCTGGCGGTTTTCCTGATCGCCTTGATGACCAAGAACGCTATCGCGGCCTCGTCGATGGGATTGTCGATGCTGTTATCCAATCTTGTCATGTTCGCCGGATTCCGATCCACCGAGCGTGCGGTCAGCCACGCGATTCGCTGTCGCAGTAGTGACAACCATTTAGCGCCGATGGGATTAGCGAAGTCGATACGAGTGTTCGTGTTGATTCCGGTCTGCCAGGTGGCTCACGTGTACTGGACGATCAAGGCGATCTTTACACGCCAAGCACACTGGCGAAACATCACCTACCGTTTGCTTCCACAGCAGCGGGTGGAAATGGTTGCCTACCAACCTTACATCCCAGAGCAGCGCATCTCCACGGCAACCCAGCGGTCGATTTAAATTGATGCATGAGCCAATCTTAATTTGCGGTTGTCCGGGATCAGGCACCAGTTTGTTGGCAAAGATGCTGAGACACTGCGGTGTGTTTTTGGGGGCGGATGCAGGTCCGATGAAAGATCGCAAGTTTCATGAATCCGCTAGTTTCCGAGACGCAAACAATCAAATATTGTCCTCGACGATCGACTTTCCACATGCACCAAAAGGAGTCGTGCAATTTCGCAATCACAACGATCGAATGTCCGCGAATCTCGACACGATTCTGCGATCGATCGATGTCGAAGCAATCCAACAGCGGTTCTGGGCGGGCGAAAACCGAGACCAGCCTTGGGGATGGAAGGATCCTCGTAATTCAGCTACTGCCTTAGTTTGGAAATCGCTTTTCCCAGGCTTACGAATACTGATGCTCGAGAGAAAATGGCGTGAGAGCGTCGCAGCCGAGCAAGCGAATAGCCTCGCTGGCGAGTGGTTCCGTAAGCAATCGTGTGCCGACATCCACCGCCTTTACCAAAACCCGGTTGGCATTGATCGAGCCGACATCATCTCCGTCGACTTCGATCGTTTGATCACAAGCAGCGACGAGTTAAATGCAACGCTGAAGGCCCTCGGCTTGGAACATCGAGGCGTCGAGGATTTCCAGGATTTCGCAGTCAAGGTCGGTCTAGAATCCCCGTCGCAGTGAAGAGGGCGGACTGGCTTAAATCCAGTGCCTGGCCGCTGATGCTTTGTCCAGAATGGATGTTAGGGTAGCGGAAGTTTTAATCTGGATAAAACGCGAGTTCGTCTCCTTGCGATTCTTAATCATAATCTTACTCTTAATCCTAATCTTCTCTGGGGGTCTCTGGTCCAGCGAGGCTTGCGCAGACGGGATTAAGAGTAAGATTATGATTAAGACTTGCTTGATTTAGGACGAGTTGGGGCTACTCTTTGCGGGGTCCGGGCAACGACGTATAGATATCCGACTGAATCAACCTTTGGATGAAAGTCTCGGTGGACCACAAATGTGCTTTGCGTCGCTGCAGATACGCGGCGGTTTCTTGGATCAGTTCATTGTTTCGCAACTTGACCGCAGCTTCCCTCAAATCTTCGAAGTAAAAGGGATAGTCGTCCCCGAGATATTCTCGCACCGCGGGCAGCGGATTTGTAAGCACCGGCGTGCCACGGGCAATGCATTCGACAATCGAATTATTTGCATTGGCCTCCCACAATCCGACAAGCATGATGTTCTTGGAAAGCAAATCGTCGAACGCTTCGTTGGATAGTCGCGGAGGACACTTCACGTGAACCCACCGCCGCTTTCGTCCCCCCTCACACCCAACCGCATGTCGATGATCAAAGTCGCCGCCGGTCAACCACATTCGGCGAAATCCTCGGACAGGCATATCGTAGATCGGATAAAACCGTCTCAGCCAACATCCTAACTGGACGAGCGTTTTTCGCCGGTTGGCTTCGTACGCCTGATACGAAAACTGCGGCACCGCCAGCTCCGTCGGAAGGCGAAGCACTTCGATGGGGACGGTCAAGCGATCGCGAAGTTGAAACGCCACGTGTTCGGAGAGCGTGAAAATCCCTCGGCAATTCGGCAGACTCAAACTCAAATTGGGATGGTAGTTCAACAGAAATTCAAGATCCGAGCGTCCACCGTGCACCGCAGCCATGTGCGGCGGCGCCTGAAAAGTTTGATGAGCCACTCCGATCCATGATTTGCGGAAGGGGCCGATTTGAAACAGCGCATCTTCGAGCTCGCCAAAAAATAAACACTCGCCCTCAGGATGAAGCAGCTGCTCGGACACGACGGCCTGCACATTGCCCCATCCGCTGCGGTGATGAGCCCACCGCACCGTGATTGGCGAAGTCAAACGCCGATCGGACACGCACGTCCGTGGAGCTTGCGACGCGTCGTTATCATTGCGTGATTGTGTCATGGAGCCGATAAAACGATTGGGTGCAGTGAGTTTTGTCTATGACGGCACCGTTTTACTCGTAGCGACCTATTCGTAGCGAAGCGCGTCGATCGGATCGAGCATCGAAGCTTTACGTGCAGGATAGTAACCGAAAACAATTCCAACCGTAGCGGCAACTCCGACGGCGACAACCGGAGCCCAAAACGACATCTCGCTCGGCCACCCCATCATCCAACCAATGATCATGGAACTGGCGTGCCCAATCGCGATCCCAAACAGACCGCCAATCAGACACAGCACCGTCGCTTCGATTAAAAACTGTCTTAGGATCGCATTGCGATTCGCTCCGACCGCCATGCGAAGTCCAATCTCTCGCGTTCGTTCAGTGACCGAGACAAGCATGATATTCATGATGCCGACGCCTCCGACCAATAACGAAACGCCTGCGATGATCAATCCAAGTGCCGACAATCCCGAGACCACTTGTTTGGTCACCTTCGAAACCTCGGTGATGTCTTGGATTTGGAAGACGTCGGGATCCACGTCATGTCGGCGTGAGAGCACTTGGCGGATCTGTTCGCGTGCTTCCGGCACATGCTCGGGCGTCAAGGCCTGAACATAGATTTGGCTCAGATGCTCGTTACGAGTCGATCGCTTGACGGATGCGAATTGCATCTTTGGCATTTGATCCTCGAACGTGGCCACTCGACTGATGGAATTGGATTGGCTGTTGATGCGATATTTAAATGTGGTCCAGGGCGCCAGCATGATGTCGTCTTGATCATTGCCGATCACATCGCCTCCTTTGGCCTGCAGAACGCCAACCACACGAAGCGAAACGCCATTTGCGCGAATCTCTTTTCCAATCGGGTATTCATCGTCAAACAGATCGCTTGCGACTGTTTGACCAATCACACACACTTTCTCGGCATCAAAGACCGCATCTTCGCTAAAGAGTTGCCCCATATCCATCTCGGACCAATTACGTCCTCGAAGATAATCAGGCGAACTGCCCAGCACAAACGTGGGCCGGCAACGACGGTTACCGTACACCAATTGAGCCTGCCCATGAACGATCGGCGCCGTCAAACGAACGGCGGGACATTGTTCTTTTAATAACGACACGTCATCCGGGGTCAGTGGCACATAACGTCGCCGTCGGCCCGAACTGGGGGTGTAGGTGGACGAGACATTCAACATATTCGCCCCCATGCTGGCCACGGTGTCTTTGATCGCTCGCGATGAACCGCTGCTCAGTTCCATCACATTCACGACTGACGCGACCCCAATGATCACGCCCAACATCGTTAACACGGTACGCAGTGCATTGGTTCGCAGTGACGAAAGCGACACTATGATCGCATTGACGATCGATGCAAGCACCTGACCGCTGGCGTGCGTGTCGAGTGAAACACGATTCGTCGCCGATGCTTTTTCATCAATCGCGGGATGCGAAGTCGGGTTGGTTCGATCACTCGCAATGATGCCGTCCTTCATGTGGACAACACGATCGGCACTTTGCGCAACCTCGGCATCATGAGTGACAACCACCAACGTGATCCGGTGCTCGAGATTCAGTTTACGAAACAACTCGAGGATTTCCTGCTCGGTTTTCGAGTCCAGATTGCCGGTCGGTTCATCCGCCAACAATAATTGAGGACGATTGACCAATGCCCGAGCGATGGCCACGCGTTGGCGTTCACCGCCAGAGAGTTGGTTGGGCGCATGGTCCATCCGATCCGCCAAGCCGACGATACTGAGTAACTTTTTGGCGTACTCGACTCGCTCGGCCTGGGGGCGATCATCGGTGGCGTAAAGCGTGGGCAGCAGCACGTTGTCAAGCGCCGACGTGCGCGGCAGCAGATTGAAGTTTTGAAAAACGAAGCCAACGTGACGGTTGCGAAACACCGCCAATTCGCTGCCCGACAGACTCGAAACGTCGATATCGGCGAACTTGTAGATGCCCGCTGTGGTGCGGTCCAAGCTGCCCAACAGATTCATCAGGGTCGTCTTCCCTGATCCCGACGTGCCCATCAGCGCAACGTATTCGCCTGCATCAATATCGAGCGTGATGCCTTTGAGCACCGGCAACGGAACGTCGCCGACTTGGTACGTCTTGCAAATTTCACCAAGCTCGATCAAGCGTGGGACTCCGAGTGGGTTTGATACGAGTAGTGGATCTTGCCAAAGATCCTTCACAAGGGATCTTTAGCAAGATCCACTACAGGGAACGTTACCGCAGTGTTTTTGCTGTAGGAATAATTCTCGCCAACGTGGTGCGTTTCACGACTCCCACCACGACTGGCAAAGCTTCTTCGAATCCGTCACCAACGACCTCCGTTTGCACACCATCATCGATGCCAACGCGAACTGACAAAGGACGCACTTTTCCGTTTTCCCCTGGCACCCATACATAGGCGGACTCGCCTTCGCTGGGGCCATTGGGATCCTCGCTTGACGCCAATGAATCGGTATCGGTGGCATGCTCCATTTGTTCCGCTCCTGGCCACCACTGCAGCGCGCCAGTAGGCACCAACCATGCTTGATTTCGTCGTATAATTTCAAATTCGACATCCGTTGTCATGTGCGGTAACAGATCGACATCGGGTGGATCAATCGCGACAATCACGTCATAAGTGACAAAGTTGCCGTGCATGCGAGCGTTGAGCAAAATCTCTTCGACGCGTCCGGTCATCTCATGATCGCGATAGGCATCGACGGTAAAGGTCGCCGGTTGCCCCAGGCGGACTTTGCCAATGTCACTTTCACTAACCGAAGCACGAATCCTCATTTGGTCGAGATCCTTGGCCAGTAAAAACAGACCGGGATGTCCCACGTTAACGTATTGGCCAAGATTGGCTCGTCGATCAATGACCACTCCGTCAATCGGAGAGCGAACCGTTGTGTTGGACAAATTGATCTGGGCGTGATTCACCTCCGCCGCGACTTGGTCAAGTTTTGCTTGCCCCACCGCCAACTGAGCCGCTGCCATTTCATTGGCCGTCAGGATATCGTCATAGTCGCTTTGCGCGTTCGTTTCGCGAAGTCGATCGGCTCGCTGCAGCGTACGACGTGCTTGTTCGAGTTGAGCCTGCAAACGAACGATGTCCGCTTCGGCTAAACGGTAGGCCGCCTTGGCTTTTTGTAACGCAATCTCGTATTGCTGAGGATCCAGTTCGAATAGTACGGTGCCTTTTTTGACCCTCGAGCCCACGCCAATCGACTTTTCTGGGCTGCTGACTTCGGTGCCAAACTGCACGATTTTCCCGGCAACATCGGGGCCCACTTGAACCACTTCTTTGGGCTCGATCGTCCCCGTTGTGCCAACGGTGATGACGAGATCGCGTCGCTCCAGATTCACCGTTCGCAGTTCGGGAAGCTGGTCGCGAACACTTATCAACCGCCAAGTCACCACCGCAACCAGCACGCATCCGGTCACCATGAAGGCGACAACGAGGCGAAATAACAACGACTTTTTTCTTCTGGGTTGACTCATGCCGCGATCCTTTGCTTACGTTCTCGATCGACTTGGCCATCGACCAGTTTGACGACGCGATCGGCCGCAAAGAAGTAGCGATCATCGTGCGTAATCGCCACCACTGCTCGTCCATTTCTAGTCAATTCGGGAACGATCTCGCGGTAAAAGACATCTTTAAACGTTGGATCCTGTTCCGCAGCCCATTCGTCAAACACAAACACCGGTCTCTGGTCCATGCAAGCGACGAGCATCGCCAAGCGTTTGTGTTGGCCTCGAGAAAGTTTATGTGTCTTCAGCCGCCCCGTCTCAAAATCAACCTTGTCTTCGATTCCCAAAAGTTTTGTCCAGTGTCGCAAGAGCATCGGATTTGGATCGATTCCCATCAAGCGATCGAACAAATGTCCTTCAACAAAGACGGATGAGAACAGTTGCCGGTAATCGCCCATGGCGGATTCGTCGATAATCTGGTTGTCCACGCGAATGGCACCCGAATGCGGCGTGTACAGGCCCGTGAAGATCTTGGCCAGCGTGGTCTTGCCGCTTCCATTGCCGCCGACAATGAACAGCACTTCGCCAGGTGAAACCTGCAAATCGACTGGCCCCAAATGGAACCCCTCTTCATCCTCGTTGGGCGAATGATAGGTGTACGAGACACCCTCCAGTGCGATGGAGCGAAACCCAGTCTCGGTAGCAGCGACTGGCGGTGCAAGCGCGGGGTCAATCATCAGCCCGAGAGCATTGATCTTGCTTAGTGAAATCGCAGCGTGATTGAGCGCCGGCAACCAACCAAGAATGCTGTCCAGCGGACTGGTCAGATACAAAATTGTTAATGTATAGCCCATCAAAGTTTCAGGAGTGACGGTTGCGATCCGGGGCCAAACGAACAGCAACAATCCAATACCAATGAACAGTGAAAGCCGTCCCCAAGTGTGTGCGCCGCCGAGGATGTCAGTTCCCTTGATCAAGCGTTCTCGCATCGACGTATCGGCAGGCAACAGAACGTCATAAATAAAATCGACGCAGCGACGGTTGTTGGCTTTCAATTCCTTGATGCCAAAAACCATCGCTTGCAGCTGCTTGCTAACTTCGTCGCGATCTTCGCGGGCTTGACGCAAATGATAGTTTGCCCAATGTAGTCCTGTTAAATAACTTGCGACCGCCATCGATGCCATGAACACAGTACAAGCCGCCAAGGGAATCGAAAGACTCGCGAGGTAACCGATTCCGCTGACCAATACCATTGCGCTGGCACAGACCGAAGGAAAGTTTGATAGCGCCCCCGTGATCGCTCCCACATCACCTTGCAACATTCCGAGCAAGCGATGAGGGCCCACGCGTTCGAGTTCCGGCAAGGGTGCCGCCATAATTCGATTGCATAATTCGAATTGCAACCGTGCGGCAGTGGATTGCGACAATCGCGTCAGAATGCACTTCGATACGACTTGTAGGACCAAGACTGCAACGCATGCTGCGACGAACAGAGCTGGCAGAACTGCGGACTGCGTTTCCTGAGCACTAAATGACTTGTGGATCAGCGTGATTAGCCCCAGCGTGGCCATACCGCTAGCGCCACCCAGGACGACCGACGCCAGACTCGCCTTCCATGACGACCGCAACATAAGAAAAAAGAGATTCATGGCGTCTAATCCCTAGCGCGAGCGATGACGTTCACGTGGCAATATTTCTCGATGGAGCGGGGGAAAGAGCTACGCGGGTAAAAACGATCCGAGCTGGAGGTGTAGCAAAGCCCACCGCTGGATCCAATAGCATTCGCGAGGATCGCCGAAACCCGACGCGTGATTTTTGACATGCGACGTTGTATTTGCGGGCGAGTTGTAGGCCGGATCAAAGACGCAGGATCATGCCGGATCGGCGCAAACGGTAGCCTTTTCAAATGAGGCTCGGACCAATATGAAATTCTCAATTGCGTCCGACGATCCGGCATTTACGCCGTTTGCTTGATCCGGCCTACTAAAAACGCAACTTCAAAAAGCGTCAGCGAGGGACCGAAACAAGATCGAGATTCCCCCGCTGACGCGTCGGTTTGTGAATATTCCAGGCCGGACGCTCTCTTACGCCGCCGCGAGAACTGCGAGGCTAACACTTAGCGTGGGGCTAACGAACTTTCCAAAATATTTGATTTTCAAGAATCCTTAAGACGGGTAATGTAACCCTACTGCAGCAAAAAAGGGAAACAGCCCCGCCAATCAGCGAAGCGTCACGGTCGGAAACGATAACGCAGAAATCGCAATCGGCGGGTAACCCTCAAAGCTGAGAGGTTGGTTTTCATAGGTCGGGTTGGCCGCGACGGGACGCCTATCCACCTTTTTTTCATCCTCGTCGCTTTACTCGGAGTCAGTAATAGAATGATTAAGAACTATCATCGACGTCCAGCTTTCACGCTGGTGGAATTGCTGGTTGTGATCGCCATCATCGGCGTGTTGGTGGGATTGCTGTTGCCAGCCGTGCAAGCGGCACGCGAAGCGGCTCGCCGAATGAGTTGCAGCAACAACTTTAAGCAGATCGGCTTAGGAATGCATAACTATGCCGCCGCATTCAATCAGTTGCCAATTCATGGATCGGGCACCGTGGCACCGACGGGAGCGAGTTTTACAGCCGCGTCGTCGTTGAATACGAACGTGCTGCGATTGAGCGTCCTGGTGGGGCTCACTCCGTTCGTCGAGCAGCAAGCACTGTGGGAGCAAATCAGTAACCCAAGCATCGTCGGCGGAACTTGGCCTGCGATGGGCCCCAGTCCCGAGAACATCAACTACGTTCCTTGGATGACCGAAGTAGCAGGGTTTCGTTGCCCGAGTGATCCTGGCGTCGGTTTGCCTGCGTTGGGACGTACGAACTATGTAGCGTGTCTGGGCGACTCGGTCGTCAGCGGCTCGGTGTTGGTCGGAAACCGAGACAATGCGAACTTGGCCAACATTTCCCAATGGCGATCCATCAACGCTCAAGCGGATCTTCGCGGTGTTTTCATGACGCACATGAAAACTGGTTTTCGCGATATCCTCGACGGAACCGCGAACACGATCATGATGGGCGAAATCGCGAGCGACCTCGGCGACAACGACATTCGAACTCGCGGTTACAACAAGGGTGGGGCGACCGGCAATCTTGCGGATAACCCGCTCTATTGTCGCGGTGACATCGATCCACTGCGTCCCCAGTTCTGGAAAAGCACGGGTATCACGGGGACTCAATTGAGTTCCATTTATGGCCGAGGCTACTCGTGGGCTCAAACGGCGCCAACCATGGGAATCATGTTTACGATCCTGCCGCCCAACACCGAGCTTTGTGCCACCAATGCGGTCTACAATACCGCCGCCGGTTCAGCGAGCAGTCGACACCAGGGCGGTGCTCACGTATTGATGTCCGACGGCGCGGTTAAATTCATCACCGACTCGATCGAAGCGGGGGAAAGTACCACGGGCAATCCCGGATTAAATCTCAATAGCTCTTCGGTTGCTCTAGCGATATTGGGCCCACCCGCCGGATCACAAAGTCCGTATGGTTTGTGGGGAGCGTTGGGAACACGCGCCAACAAGGAAGTGATCAACACTGAATTCTAACCGCGAATTCAAAGCTAAACGCTTACTGACGAGATCAAGCAACGCCTGGGCTATGGCTCCGGCGTTGCTTTTTGAGAATCTGTTCCAACCCCACCTATCCTGCATGGAATCAATACAACGCTATGAACCGTAATTTTTCACTTTTCCTGCTTGTCGCTGTCCTGGCTGTCTCTCCCATCGTTGGATGTGGAGGTCCTCGCGACACCGCAATCAAAGTTTCGCAGTCAGATATCGAAGCCTATGAAGCCGAAGTCGAGAAGACACGTCTCGAAGACGAGAAAGCATCCAAAGAACGAAAACCTGGCGGTCAGATCTGATCGGCTTCAAATTCGCCTACGCGGTGCAGATCGCTTGCTTGAGTTCGCTTAGCAGTTCGGGCAAGATCACACCGCGTTTCCATGCGACGGCGACGCGGGCGGTGCCGAGTGTGTGACGCAGCGAGCGGAAGCACAATCCACTCAGCAGGGCACCGTCAATGCGACCGGCGATAACACCAATACCGAGTCCGGCTCGGACGCATGCGATCGTCACCGCACTATTGTCGGTCTCGACCCGCACTCGATACTTTTCGGAGAGGTCCCGTTGTGCGAGTGCACTATCGAGTGCGATTCGCACGAACGCACCTGTGTTTCCCGTGATCAACGGATAGGCGACCAAGTCAGTCCAACGCATCGCCGATTCCGCCAACGGATGGCCCAGCGGCATGACCGCGAGGTATTCGATCTCGTAGGCGTGCTCGATTGTGACTTGGCGATGCCGCTGAGCAGCAGAAGGTTCCAGCATGACCGCCATATCCGCCTCATTCGCCACCAACATTTCTTGAGCAGTTTGGTTACCTGCGTGTTGCCAACACAGCGTGATCTGCGGATGCCGATCACAGAAATCGGTCAGCACGGGGCAAAGTTCCTCCAACGCCATGCGAATCCCGGTCAACAACGTGATCCGTTGCGGCCGCGCCTGCGCAGCCGGGCCGACGAGTTCGAACGTTGATTCCAATCCGGCGATGAGGGGTCGGACGGCCTCGCAAAGTCGAATCGCCTCCGGCGTAGCCAGGATCCGGCGGCCTCGTTTGTGAAACAACGTTGCGCCGTAACAAGTCTCCAGTGCACGAATCCTGGCCCACAGTGAAGGAGTGGAGAGCCCCATCGCTTGGGATGCGGCGGAATAGCTGCCAAGATCCACCACGACGCACAGCGTCCTAAGTTGTTGGATATTCAGTTCATCCACATGCACCGGGTCACGTTGACTCATCTATTCCACCGATTCGAGCACCGCCTATCCACTCAGAATCCCCGGAATGGGGGTCTAGCCACCCCATGATATGCGATTTAACCCGAAAGTCGAGAAGAGGATGTCCGCGTCAGCGCAAAAGAGGCCCGCGTCTTCCTAAAAGAGGCCTGCGTCAGCCTAGAAAAGGATTGCGTCTTGGTTTCAGAATCAGCGGATGGGGCGTTGGCTCAATGTCCTAAACCTACGAAATCGTTGTCGCTTCAAGCTCCGACTCCTGACGCCGTCGCGTCAGCCAATCATCGATTTTCCCTTCGTCAACGCCTTGTGATTCTAGCACCGCTTGGGCTAGCGAAAGACCCACGATGCCGCCCTGATTGACGACGGGATTCATCCCGATCGATTCAAACGCAGCCGACTGCGCCGGGTCTTCGATGGAGACAAACCGTGTCAGATTCGGAAACCGCTCGCGGACAATCGGCATCAATTGTTGCGAAACGTCAAGCCGGGCGTCGGCAATCACAATCGACGATCGCTCATTCATCGACATCGTTTGGGCTAGACGCAGATCGTGCAGGTCGCCGTACGTCACTTGGTAACCATCGACACTGGCCGCGGTGAACCGATCATAGTCGTTCTCAATCGCTTCGTATCTGATTTGAAACGCTTCGAGTGCATCAGCCACCGCACGGCCAAATTCGTTCATGCCAAACAGAATCACCGGAGCCACCGTTTCCAGCGGCGTGGTCTCTGACGACGGAACCTGGGCGGTCAGTCGATTGCGAATGAATCTTGCTAATCGATTGCCAAACTCGGTGATCGTCGGGGTCAACGCCAACGAAATCGCGACGCCAATAAAGACGATGCTCACAGATGATTCGCCAAACGCCGAACGGACCGCCGGCATCGACAAAATGACGAACACAAACTCACTACCTTGCGCCAACAAAAAACCGAGTTGCATCGCCCCCGGTACCGACCATCCCACGACACGTGCGGACAACGAGATCGCAACCGCTTTGACCATGACAATCACGGCCACAAACACCAAAATTTGCCACCAAGCGGTTAACAAGACATGCCAATCGAGCGACATGCCAATCGCGATAAAAAAGAAGGCTAGCAGCAAATCACGAAACGGTTTCGCCTCGGTTCGAATTAAATGTCGAAAGGGCGTTTCCGAAAGCATCATGCCTCCGAGAAAGGCACCGAGCGTGAGCGAAAGCCCCGCCCAACCGCTTGCCGCTGCCATCGCCAACACGATCAGCAGCGAAATGGCGGTAAAGATTTCTTCGTTCTTCGTACGTGAGATCACGTGAAAAAGTCGGCGGATGGCAAACCGGCCCAGGAGCACCGCGATTCCAAATGCGATCGTTCCCTTGGCGACCGCCAAGCCAATGGTTGCTGCCAGCCCTGGGGCGGCATCACCCGTAGAATCGTGTTGCAGCGATGCGGCCAGGATCAACAGAAAGATCGCAAACACGTCTTGCAGGATCAACACCGCGGTCGCCGTGCGTCCCACCGGACAATTGTTTTGTCGTCGTTCCTGAAGTGTCGGCTGCACCACCGCAGTCGACGACAGGGCGAGTGCACCACCGACAAGCAGTGCGATTTCAAACGAGAATCCGAACAGCAAAGCGATCCCTGCAAACGCGATCACACAAAGCACGATTTGGATCGGGCCGAGCCCAAAGATGTCACGACGTGCGTCCCAAATATGCTGGAGCGAAAAATGCAATCCGATGTCAAACAGCAAAAAGACCACGCCCAGTTCGGCCAACAAATGCGTTGTCGGGCTCTCGACGATCCATCCCAGCGCATGTTCGCCGATCAACAATCCGCCAACCATGTATCCCACGATCGGACTGAGCCCAAGTCGCCGCGTCAACACGATCGAAAGAATTCCGATGACCAGCAGCAGAATCGCAGGCACAAGGGCGCTGGCTTGTTCCATCAAAGAGCCTTCCGAGCAATAAACGTCGATAACCGACAGCAAATTCAGCCGCCAAAATACCGCAGCATTCCAACTTCCGCACGCCCCCAAATGAAAGCCCCAAAAACCCCTTCAGCGAAAATCTTATTGTCTCTTTACACGCAGACATACGTTCTGGCCCTTAATCCCCAGAAGGCTGCCTCGGCTGCAAAAATCACTGGCTGGAACTAATTGCGTCAGGGAAACCAGCCCCATTTCGGTTTGCATTGACACCCCCTCTGCGGCAACTATTATCGGTTTCGAGTTCCGTTGTCACCCTCGAATAGATTAGCCAGTTGCGATGAAAAAACACCGCCATTCTCTTGTCATCGAATCACTGGAATGCAGGCAGCTTTTGGCCGCCGATCCATTTGGGACAAACTCGCTACAGCCGCTCGATGTGTCGCGTGATGGTGTGGTGTCGCCACTTGATGCGCTACAAATCATCAATGCATTGGGACGTTCGGAACGTGGAACGGCCGATCCGTCTCAGTCCATCGGCACCTTTATCGATGTCAATCGAGACGGGGTGGGTACCGCGATCGATGCGTTGGACATCATTAATCGTTTGTCAATCCCCACACCTTTGTTAGCCGCGAAATTGGCGTCTGACTCGGCTCCGATCGCCAGCGAAGCTTTACAGTTCGACTTACAAAGTAACGATTACGCGATTGACTTATTTGTTGCTCTCGGTGACCTCGGAAGCCAAAAGGTGCAGTTTCGTATTGGCGACGCCCCCGCCTTGCACGACATCACTGACTTGTTCGTCGACAACAAAGCCAGTTTGACCAAGGAGCAGATTGATTCGTTTTTCGGCAGCACGCTTCCGGATGGTGAGCACAAGATACATGTCGAATTTGCGAACTCAACCGCGGCACCGGTCGAATTCACATTGACCGTCGATCGAACCAAACCGGAACTGCTAGCGGTTTCCCCCCAGCGTTCCGTGCTGGTAGGTGATCGATTGATTCAAGTCAAAATGTCCACACCTGTCGACGATCTGTTTTTGGATCCTGAAAGCATCTCACTCGTAGACAACTCGGATGCTTCGCGTCGATTTAATCCGACCAGCATCACAACCGATGCAACCAGCGGTACTCTGCGGTTCGAGTTTGATAACGATATCCCCGAAGGCGACTACCAGCTAAACGTTGACGAAAACCGCATCTCCACACCGACGGGCAACGCGGTCGGCGATCAGATACGCAGCATCCCCTTGCGTTATCTGACTCCAACAGCCATTTGGAACAATCCCGCAGGCGGCAACTGGAGCGACCCCGAGAATTGGCAATCCGGTGAAGTGCCAACCGAGACCGACACCGTGCTCATTGATGTTCCCGAGGGTATCGTTGTTCAGGGTCCGTTTGGCAATCTCGTGACGGTGGAACACCTGACACTGCGCGGCGAACTAGACTCCCCCAGCAATATTCAAGCAAACACGATCTCGGTTGATCGCGGCGTATTGCGTATCAATGGTGCAGGCGTATCCAGCGATGTGTTATATACATCTCGAACGGGACTGGGTCGCATCGATGCAGTAAGGATGAATGTCGAGAACGCGATCATCAATCTACCCATCGCGATTGAAACGCAGGGCAACCTACGTGTTACAGGCGGCTTAGAGCTGAACGACACGATCACGATCCGTGGCACGGGCAATACTTTTCCAGCCAGTGTCACGTTCATCGACGGGCAAGATGTCACTGGACGTGGCGAGTTTGCCTTGGCGGGCGACGGGGATCGCACCAGCGTGATCGAAGCCCAAGGTACCGGATTCGTAAAAATTGCTAACACGCTTACGATCCGCGGCTCACAAGGGACGATCCGAGGAAACTCAAATCTTGACTTGGAAGCCCGTGTGACCGATGACGGAGGCGATAGTGCGGGAAAGATCTTACTGTCGGGTTTAGGCTCGGACGACGGCGTACTTGATTTGAATCTCAACACCTCAATCGGCCGGGTCGAAATCGACACTTTGAAAGACATCACCGTTCGCAACCAAGGTACATCGCCACTTCAATTCAAAGATGCCAATGATCCACTCGAACGCGTGATCCTTAATTCGCCCGTGCTCGTGACAGCACGTTTAGCAGTCGAAGACCACGTTACTTTCAACGCCGATGTTTCCATTCGTAGCGTGGATGGTGCTTTCGCCAGAATCGATTTGCTCAGTGGAGTCGTTGTCGATGGAAATGCCAACATCACTTTCGATGGAGAACCTACGGATCGACAACGAATCGAGACCGGTATTGGAAGTGTGCCAACGTTACGAGAGACCGCCTCGATTGGCTCCGGAATCACTATTCGCGGCAATCAAGGTTGGTTACGTACAAGCGGCGGAGTTGGATTCGACTTTGCAGGAACCATCGTGGGTGGCCCAGACAGCAACATTGTCCTGCAAGACGTGGGCTCCGTCGCAGGCCTTACAATTGATTCGCCTACCGGTTCGGTAAAACTGGTGGATGTAAAGCCAATGAAGGTCACGGGCGTTGACGATTCATTTGTGCGAATCAGTGATTCTCAAGAATGGAGCTCAATGGAATTGCGGGTGGACGTCCGCATTGATGCGGGAGCAAGTCTCAAGCTGACAAACGGAATCACGGTGGGTGGTCAAATCCGTTTGGAAGGAAGCGACGATGACCGCGCGATTCTGGAACTAGACGACGACGCATCGGTCACGGGTGACGGCCAAATTGTCTTTGCCGGAACGGCAACTCGCCCCTACGGCAATCTATTTCAAGCCGATCTGCGAGGTGCAACGCTCGATCCCCGAATTGAAGTGCGCGGGCAAAATGGCATCTTCGCGGGGTCCGTTCGTTACAACGGAACGATAACCGCGACTGATGGCGGTACCATCGCAGCAAGCGGGCTAAAGGGTGGCGGACAGCCGATCGTCATCAACTCGACCGATGGCAAGGTACTGATTTTCGAGGCCGAAGACATTGTCATTGACGGCGTTGGCGACAGCGAACTGATTTTCGAGCAGTTCGCCAAATTGGGTCACGCGGCTACGGAGATTTCCGATGTCGGTGTGACTCGTCTGACGAACGTGACGCTCAATCTGCCAACCAGTGTGCTCGGCACCGTATTGGTAGTCGAAAAGGAGCTGATCGTGAACACAACGGTCACCCTGTTGTCGACAACGGACGATACAAATCCAAACGACATTGTTTATCGCAATAGCCAGATTCAACTTCGTGATACCCCGCAATCGCAACAAGTCCATCTGGGCGGATCAGGAAGCGTCTTGTTTGGAGATTCAATTGTTAAACTCGACAGCAGTTTTTCGCCTCACCGCATTTCTGGCATCATCGGAGGGACCGTTGCAACGGTGGGGCCAGACATCACGCTTGGTGGCAAGAGCGGCTCGCTACAGTGGATGACTCATCAAGGTTCCATTGAAACCGAAGCTGGTGCCGTCGTCGAACTGCAACACGTCATCAGCAGTCCCGGTGTTCTTGATCTTGAACCGCAAGCCGGCCGAGTGCTGATTTACAGCGTTCCAGAGGGCACCTCGATTACTGGATCCGAGGGTGCCGTCGCTTATGCGAAGGGTCTGCTGCTTGTTGAATCGACGGTTTCCATTCCCCTGTTTGTCCAAGGAGTCGATGGCGATGAGCCTAACGCCTCTATCATCGTGCAAGGAGACCTAACCCTCAACTCAACCATCACGCTGGTAGGTCCCAACAGTCGCCTTCATTTCTACGATAATGAACCCGAGCGATTGTCGCGTTTGCAAGGCAACGGCACCGTAGTGATGCCCCGTTTTGATCCCGACCCCGACGACGGCATCAGTGTGGCGGGACACGCGATCTCTGCGGACGATTCGTTGACCATCGGATCAGGCATCACAATTCGGGCCGGCAAGGGCACCATCGATGCTAAAGGGGAGCTCCGCATCCACGGTACGATTGTTGACCTTCACGGACAACTGTCGATCGGCCCCCTCGCCGACGATTAACGAAGTTTCCGAGACGACGTTGTGGTTAGCAGTCCGCCGCTTCGCTGTGATCACTGCAAAGTGAAGTGCCGGACGCAGAACGACTTGGCACTACCAAAAAGCGATCCTTTTCAGGCTCCTGCCCAACGCTGTGAACAAATATTAGGCAGCAAACTACAGCATGTGCGTTTCGTGGCTACGCTCGCCAGAGCGTGGATTGGTGGCGTCCAATGCGAATCACCACCTTCTGGCGAAGGTAGCTACTAGAAACTCCTGCCCGGGAACGCACTGCATTCGAGACTCCCGCCTCGTCTATTCTCGCTCAGCAGGCGGGCGGCGGCGACACGATCATCATCGACCCGTTTTCTGTATGAAACGAGCGAGTTCTTTCATGTCGATGGCCGTGTCGCCATCTTGATCAATTAATTTAAGTTTGTGCGGTGACAGAGGGCTGTCGCGGTTCGCACCGCTGGCGACCAATTCCGACTCGGAAAGCTTACGGTCTGAGTTGGAATCATTTCTTGCAATCAAAATTGACGCTCTCTGGGCAGCTTCGTCGTCAAATCCCAAATGCTTGCGTCGTTTCGCCAAATACTTTTCCATCTCTAACAGCGATAAACTTCCATCACTGTTCTCGTCGGGGCTGCCGAGGTCCAAGTCGCTGTCGGCTTGCCGAAACAGGTTCGCCGGAATGAATCCATCATTGTCCGAATCGGCTTTCCTGATCACGTTGCGTGCGAGTAGTTGGTCAGATGGCGTCAGTCCCATTTGCTTGCGACGATCCGCCAAATATTCCGCCAGCTCTGATACGGACAACAATTGATTATTGTTTCGATCAAACTTCATCGTTGCCGAACCCAAGTCCACTGTATCCAATTCGTCACTGGCTAACTGACGATCCCCATTGGCGTCGCCACGGTTGATCAGCGACATCGCACCGCCTTGATCACAGCCCTTGATTCCAAGCTCGTCGCGAAACTTGCGTTCAAACGCCAATCCGCGAATCAATTCATCGGGAGAAAGCTCGTCGTCGGAATTTCGATCGTAGGAATCGATCTGATCAGAAAACGTGTTGTCCTCCAGCTCCTCAAGCTGCAACTTCCCGTCGCGGTTACTGTCGTATCGATTGGTGTAACGGTCGGCCAGGATGGAGTCCATCTGAACGATCCCTGCTTTCTCACGTTCGGCAGCGAACTTGAGTGTAATTTCGACTCGCTGTAGATCGCCGCTGCGATTGAGATCATAGGGACGAATGTCTTCGCTGCTCCATTTCAGCCTCTCGCACTCTGATTCGCTCAACTGCCCGTCGTCATCCAAGTCATGCCTCATCAGAACTTTTGCCGCTGCAATCAAATCCATTTCCAGCAACTGGATCGCCAATGGATCTTCTGACTGGGGTGGATTGTGGTCGTCCTGCGCGAACAGTAGGGAGGTGGAAGCTCGCCCCACCATGCAAGTGACAAGCAAGAAAAGACACACAGTCGCCCCAGAGAATCGGCATCGTGTACAAAGCGTGCGAGCATTCATGTTGTATTTCCTCTACACGTTTCCGGTGACACTATTTCAGACAAGATACAAATAGTGTAATCGATCACGACTCACGCGATCCATTCGAATGGGCCTAACGGATCACTATCAAAATCGGTAAGGTCGAAACATCAAAATCCTTGGCGATTTTCGCTACGGATTGGATCTCGACATTCATTCGATACAATCGTCGGGTCGACTCTAATAGAACGAAACAAGAGAAACACCATGACACACCGAAACATGAACAGGCTACCTCGCTGGATTGCAATGGTTGCCTTGCTGAGCAGCGTTGCCCATTTGCCGTCGGACGCGACGGCGGCCGAAGCGATCACGATTTTCATGATTGGCGACTCGACGATGGCCGACAAACCGCTGATCCCTGAAAATCCCGAGCGAGGCTGGGGCCAATTGCTGACGCTCTATTTCAGTCCAAACGTCACGATCGATAATCACGCTGCGAATGGACGCAGCTCAAAAAGTTTTCGTAGCGAAGGACGCTGGGATGTGGTTCTGCAGCGGATTCAGCCGGGCGACTATGTGATCATTCAGTTCGGACACAATGACGAAAAATCCGATCAGGCCCGCCACACTGATCCATTCGGCACCTACACCGAAAATCTTCGGCGTTTTGCACGGGAAGCGAGCGAACTCGGTGCGATTCCTATTCTGGCGACTCCCGTGGTCCGACGAAATTTCGATGACGAAGGTATACTGCAACCTACCCATGGCGATTATCCCGACGCGGTTCGCAAGCTCGCCAACGAGATCGATGTGCCTCTGTTAGACATGACGCTCCGATCGCGCGAACTGCTCGAGCGGCTTGGCAAAGAGCGTTCGGAGCAACTGTTCATCTGGACGGTTCCAGGCGAATACAGTCGCTTTCCCAAGGGCAACTCTGACAACACTCATTTCAATGCACTCGGAGCGACCCGAATGTGTGATCTTGTTGTCGCGGATATCCAAGCAAAGATCCCCGAACTCGCCGTCCAATTGAAGAGTAGCCGCTAACTGTATTTTCGCTTTACTGTAGTGGACAAGGCTACAGGTCCGTTCGTGCCTTAAGTCGCGGGGACTGGTAGCCTCGTCCACTACGATGATCCGGGACTCGTAGCCTCGTCCACTACCGTCATGTCAATCGTTTTGCGGTGATCTCGGCGAAGTGGAGTGCGAGACGCAGATTGGCTTGACTCCACAGCAGTGGCGTGGAGTCGTTAGGTACCCAGACGCCCGTGTCCAAGTCCTCGATGTAGTACGCTTCGGGACATTTGTATGCACCGAAGGGACTATCGAGGGAAGTGAGCTGTTGTAGCGAGCGATTCAAATAACGCAGTTGCAACGCTAAGTCCTCCGGATCGCCGGACGCTTCGAATCGCTGAGCGTAAATGCATGAAATGATTGAGTCAAAGATGCACCACTGTGCTTCGGTTCCTCGCTGGACTTCTAGATAGCGGCGTTTATCATCGGCGGACACGGCATCGGTGCGATCCTTTTCGGCAAATTGTTGCTTGTATTCCGGCGACCAAAAACTGTCGTGCTTGTAGCGAGCAATGCCAATCTCGCCCTGTAACTGAGATGTCACCCGCGCCAGGATCTCATCGGCTATGGCTCCCTGAACAAGCCCCAGCGGATAGATCAAGAACAAGAGTGCTGAGTCGACATCACGCTGTTTTCCATTACCTTGAATGCACTCGTTGGGTAGGATTTCATGAAGTGCTGCGGCGCCTGGCTGGATAAGTTTTTCGAGAAAACCGCGATCGATGCCATGGTTATGCAGCGTTTCTTGCACACTAGGAATCTCAAGCATTTCCTGCACTGCTTGTAACGCAGCGACCACCACCCCGATGCTCGAAGCCTCGATTTTTGGCCATTCTTCCCAATGCCCACTGTCTTCGTCTTGCCAGTACTCGATCCGCGAAAAAAAGTGGATCAACAGTACGAGTATTTGCAGTTGTTCCGACGTCGGTCGCAGCTTTTCACGAGTGACAAGTTTGGCGAATAACCACACGTAGTACCCGAGGGCATCGTTCTGCTTGTGGTTCCAGCCTGCGCCCGACGGAGTGTCCGAATCAAGTTCCGAGAGGGTTCGCCCATCAAAACGAATATGCGGACGGTCGATTTCAAGTTGCTTGTCAGACGAGGGCTGCAAACGGTGGCGATACTTTGCAAAGAAGCGGCACAACGCCTCGACCGTTTGAACGGCGGCGGCGTCGTTGCCAATCACCAACATCTGATGGGCGATATGAATATTGTCGCGCACCCACACCAACTGGTAATTAGTGTATTCACGCTCGCTGCCCGCAACGTTTGCCGCCGGGTAAAGCCCCGTATCCAAGACTGGCATCTGGAACGTGCCAAAATGGTCGAGTCGCTGCCGGATGGTTTGCAACTGACTGGCCATATTCGCAGCGTCCACCGATGGAATCGGACCTTGACGATTGTCGGACATCATGTCTTTGCCTTTGTTGCGTTGCAATAAGAGGGTATCCGAAAAGGGGTCTGACCCTCTTCGGCGAGGCAAAAAACTCAACAAAAACGACTCGCTTCCAAAGGGTCAGACCCCTTTTCGGATACCCTCTTATTGCTATTTCAGACGAAGTTCGAATACGGGAATCGCCTCGAAGTCTCTTGGACGTGGGAATCAGGGATCTTATGTCGCGGTCACCGCGACGTGGTTTCAGACAATAGCCGGAGGTCGCTGCGAAGCAACGCACCTCCACTATCCAAACTCGGAAAAAAACGCGGACCCCGGATGGGGCCGAAGATCGTTCGCTCCAAATACTTCGGATCGTTGTCGACACCCGTATCGTAGAGCATTGCGATCAGCTCGTCTTGAGATACTCAATTCCAAAAATGAGGTTTTTTGGATCCCTAGACACTCTGCGAAAGTTCGCTGCAGTAAACGCTACTTTTGCGGAGCAAAAGGCGACGATACGGCGACTATTTGGCGAAGGGGTTGGATTGGACGCCGCTCGATACGGGGCTGGAACGCTTGGGAGGCTTTGGTGGTTGATTGGGACAACTGCCTTGGCATTCTTTGTATGTCGGTGTTGGGTAGGGACTCGTTTTCTCGTCCGTGAAAAACTGGTCAAACAAACCACCCGACGAATCGCTCGCGGGCATAACACTTGGTAATTGTTGCGGTGAACTGGACGCTGCATCGCTATCGACTTCGCCGGATTCGTAGCCATATCCGAATCCCTGCCCACTGACTTGCTGGACCTCGAAACCATCCATGCTGTTCTCGAATACGGGTTCGCCTGAGACACTCCCAAACGACTCGCCAGCGACATTGCCGCGAGAGTTCGCTAAATCGGATTTGAATTTTTCGAAGTCCAGACCACTCAAGTTGCTCGTCGAGCTGATGATCATCACGCCCACAACCAAAATCATGGCCAACGGGATCATACCGATGGCGCTGAAAATTCCATTCAGAAAATAGGTCGCGACGCTACGCCCGACACTGCAGTGGCTGATTGCCGAAATGATCATCACGTACGTGCCAATCGAGAACACGCAGGCGATCAACCCCGCGATCGGCTCACCAGTCATCGCTAGCATGATCGCCATCGACACAAACGAGCTTGCCATCGTCGTCGCGAACACGATTCCGATCGATTTCCAAAACCCAAATTTCCCCGCCCCAGCGACTGCGAGGGCAAATTTCATCGAATAGCCCACCACCAAGAACAAGCCGATAAATAGCACGACTGCAAGAAGGGCGATTGGAAGGAGGGCGGAAGCAAACGCTTCCTGAGCCGCCTGCAAATTGGAGTCGTTCATGGTCTGTTTTTCTCGAGTTCTGAACCGTCATCGCGCAGCGGTAACCGCTGGATTCGGGGGTATCCCCTTTGAAACATAGGTCACGATCGTGGCGGAATCCGAAAAAAACTTGTTCGTCTTTCAGCGACGTAGTGCAGCATTTGCGTTTTGTAGCTACGCTCGCCAGAGCGTGGATTGTTGGCGTGCAAATGCGAATCACCACCTTCTGGCGAAGGTAGCTACCAGGAAATCGTGCACGGCGTTGGGCAGGAGCCACGGAACCAGTGGTGTCGATTACCGAGAAGTGCCCGAAATCGCGATATATGCGATAGAAAGGTCCCGTCGTAAAGCCTGTAAAATACGTCTGTTGCGGCGTTTCAGTGGATAGTTAGAATAAATACGTGGATAGTTGGAATAAATACGTTGCCTCACGCATCTATCAACCAATCCTGCCCCCATCCTTCCCCACTGAAATTCGGATCACGATTGCGTGCCGTTGCCACCTTCCCCGGCGGCGGGGCGAGTGACTTCGCGAAGCAAAAGTCTGTACGGATCAACACCTCCCCCTCAGACATTCCCAGAAAAGACAATCGGCCGTTTAACACGTTGAAAGATTGATCATGCTCAGTCGTAGAAAATTGCTGCAAGGAATCGCAGCCAGCACCGGTGCCGCATTGGGTGGCTCGCTTGTTTCCGAGCGACTCTTGGCATCGCCCGCCAGCAACACGACTCCAAAGCGGATCGTCTTCTTCATGCAGAACCAGGGCTTCGATCCGAAGACCTGTATTCCCACTGGGATGAAACACAGTGGCTCGCTGGCGAAAGCCAAACTGCCTGAGCCCATCAGTGCACTGGAACCCTACAAAGAACGACTGCACATCATCAACGGTCTGCACGGCATGCACACCAGTCCCTCGCACAGCGCCTTCTTCGGCGCGCTCGGTGGCTATCGCGGCAGTGACGGGGTGCCGCCCAGTGCATCGACGATCGATTATGAACTGAGCAAGGCACTGCCGCAGACGCTGCTGCCTCATCTGTGCATCGGCATGGACTCGATTGAGAACATGAAGACCAAGCCGACGATTGCGACGCTGTCGGCCAGCGGCGCCGGTTCGCCGATCTTCATGCATTCCAATCCGAATCATCTTTACCAGATGCTGTACGGCGGCATCTCCTCGGGAAACATTCGACTGCAACACGAAGCCCGGTCCAGTGTGATGAGTCAGGTCGAAATGCTGGCGGTCACTAAGGGCCAATCGCTTCCGGCATCCGACCAACAGCGTTACGGCCAATACGTGCAAGGATTCAAAGACGTCAACGGTTTGCGAGATCGCCTCGATACCGTTGCCGATCACTTGCGACAATTCGCGCCCACGGTGGACGAGCGATACACGACGCCAGAGTTCGAAACCGACTGGCACGATCGTTTGCTGGATCTCGGTATCTCGGCGCTCACCTCGGGTATCACCAATACGTTGACCATCGGCTCCGGCCGTGGCGAGATCTTCGGTGCCTGGAAGGGACTCGGCATCGATCAACAGGGACACAACCTCGGGCATATGGATCAGCCCGACAATCCGATCTGGATCAAGATTCGCCAGTACAACAGTCGGATGCTGGTGCGGATCATGGAGAAACTGGATAGCGTGCCCGAAGGCAGTGGCACGATGATGGACAATACGCTGATCGTCTACACCAGTAACAACGCGGACAAACAGCACACCAACGGTGCCAACTGGCCCGTCATGCTGTTGGGCAACCTCGACGGCGCCTTCAAATCCGGTTGCTTCACGCAGCTCGACGGCAAGCGACCGATTAACGCGCTCTACACGTCGCTGTTGCGAGCCGCCGGTCAGAACGTGGATCGCTTCAACATGGACGACAAGATGGCCAAGAAGTTTGACGACAGCAACGGCCCACTCAAGGAAGTGTTGGCATGATGAAGGTCAGATTTTCGTATTGCGAAAAATGTGGGATAGGCTTCCAGCCTGTCATGGCAGAAAAGACAGGCTGGAAGCCTATCCCACTCTTGCTCGCTTTGACCATCCTTCTGTTCAGCCTGGCCCCCGCGGCCAACGCCCAGACCTACACGCCTGGGCAGCCGGTCAACAAAGACTATGCCAGCTTCGCGGAATCGTTTCTCACGAACCACTGTGTCGACTGTCATGGCGAGTTCGATCCCGAAGGCAATCTCTCGCTCGAAGGCCTGGGACCTGTCGATGAAATCAACGCCAGTACTTGGACTAGCGTGTGGGCGCAGGTCACCTTGAAAGAGATGCCGCCTGAGGATGCGGAACAGCCCGAGGTGATTGAGCGGCTGCAATTCTCCGACTGGATCGTCGGCGAACTTTCACGCGTCATGCAAAACAAGGGCGGGTTCCAACTTCACCTCGATCCCAACAAAGGCAACTTCGTCGATCACGAGCTGCTGTTCGGTTCGCTGCCCGATGGCATCAAGCTGCAACCGACATCATCGCCAGCACGCATCTGGCGTGTGACCCCAGAGGAACACATCACCCGGCTCAATGAACTGATCAACACCGAGCCAGAGTTCGATCCGGAAAAGCCGGGTCTACGCACCCATGGCGATGTCGTTCCCACCAACCACGGCGGCGAACTGAAACTGTACTTCGGTACCGATCGCATCATCTTTTGGCAAGGGGGAACGGTCGCCTACGCCACCTCCGTCAAGAGCGTCCCCGCCATTCTGTCGTCCGCCCGCAATCATGGACTGGAAAACTATCCTGACTTTTACACCGTCAACAGTGCCGAAGCGACTCAGATCATGGGCATCGCCGGCGACATCATTCGTTACATGGCCGAAGGGCCGCTGAGTATCGCCCAGCCGTATCAGATCACGGACGACCCTAAATCGATCGCCGATAAAATGAAGGGCGATCTTCGTGGTCTGCCCACAAGCCTGGTCTACAGCACCAAGGTGGTCCGTCCACTGACGCCGGTCTATGAGCTAATGAAGGAAGACGGCGTGACCGACGAGCGATTGCGAGCCGCGGTCGACTACCTGTTCGAAGCCCTGACGTTCCGGCCGCCGAGCAAAACCGAGTCCGACGCCTACCTGGATATCGTCAATCAATCGATCGAAAAGCTCGGCAAGAAAGACGGCGCCGTGCTCGGTCTGTCATCCATCTTCCTTGATCGCGACGCACTGTTCCGACCCGAGTTGGCCGAGTACGGCAAACCGGACGAGTATGGCCGCGTCATGCTGCAGGACTGGGAATTAGGCATGGCGGTCAATCATGCACTGCGCTACATCCGGCCCGACGAAACGTTGCGAAGTGCCGTTGTCGAAGGCCGCATGCGCACCCGGGCGGATGTGAAGCGTGAAGCTGAGCGGATGTTGGCCGACGACAGTATCCGCAAGCCTCGCATCCTGCGATTCTTCCGCGACTACTTCGACTACGACCTTGGTGGCTACATATGCAAAGATACAAAAGCGCTGACGGAAACGGGAGCGAACAGCCGAGGACAGGCTCACTACAACGCCATGTTCGACGCAACGGCTAGCACGGACCGTCTGATCGAACTGATCCTGCAAGAGGACAAGGATGTACTGAAACAGTTGCTAACGACCGACAAGGTCGTGGCCACCAAGGCCGACAATGTCTACTTCGGCCGGAAACGCTCTAAGGAAGAAATAGCAGCGGCAGTTGCTGCGGAGAAGAAGGCGGCGGCCGAAGCGGCAAAGAAAGAGGCGGCCGAGCTCGAGGCTTGGAAGCAGGCCAACCCAGACAAGGAACCGCCCGAGGCAAAGAAACCGAAGAAGCGAGCAAACGTCAATCACAACGTTGCCGAAGCAGACCTTTCGGGGCCGAAGATTTACGCTCGCGTCAGTCGGCGTAGTTTTGGCAACGGATCGATGAAACCCGAACGCATCCTGGCGACAGCCCCCGAAGGCCAGCGATTGGGCATCCTGACGCACCCCAGTTGGCTCGTTTCTCACTCCGACGCCATGGACAATCACGCGATCCGCCGCGGCCACTGGATCCAAGAACGACTGCTCGGTG
This sequence comes from Novipirellula methanifontis, assembly GCF_052161655.1. Taxonomy (GTDB): domain Bacteria; phylum Planctomycetota; class Planctomycetia; order Pirellulales; family Pirellulaceae; genus Novipirellula. The sequence goes on along the minus strand of NZ_CP197418.1, from coordinate 1,387,482 downwards.
GGGGCATTCCCGATGTGCCGATCACGGTGGACGCGATGCTTCCGGATGAGCCCAAGAACACGTTGCGTGAGCGGATGCGGGTGACTCGGGAAGAGTACTGCTGGACGTGTCACAAGAAGATGGACCCGCTAGGGCTGCCGTTTGAGATGTACAACCACGCGGGTCTGTATCGCGAGGTGGAGCTCGACAAACCCGTTGACAGCACGGGTGAGATTATCGATTCGGGCGACCCTACGCTGGATGGCGAAGTCGCCAATGCGATCGAGTTGATTCAAAGGCTTGCCGAGAGCGAGCGAGCCGAGCAAGTCTTCGTCCGACACGCCTTCCGCTTTTGGATGGGCCGCAACGAAACGCTCAACGACGCGCCCGTACTGCAGCAAGCGCACCGCGCCTACAAAGAGAGCGGCGGCAGCATGAAAGCGTTGCTAGTCTCCCTACTAACCTCCGACGCATTCCTCTACCGCAACCGAAGCGATGCAGCGTTGGCGGACGCGAATTAGCACTTGCGATTTTTTTTCGTAAACGTCGCGAGTACGCCCAGCTGCATTGCTCGTAGTTGACGTGGCTACACGTCCCAGAAGCGGGATCAGCATCCAATTCCCCCACGGCAGCCAAGTAGGGCCGGTTCCCTGTATAGACCGGAGACATGGGTGGCGCTTTTTCGGGGACATGGGTGGCGCTTTTTTGCAGTAATCATACTTACTCCTTTTAGGAGCAAGTATGGGCTGGAAAGAGTTCGATCGAGTGTCCCAACGAGAAGAGTTTGTCCGCTTGGCAGAGGCCGACGGAGTCAATTTTAGCCGGTTGTGCGAGCGGTTTGGTATCTCACGCAAGACTGGCTACAAGTGGCGAGAGCGTCACCGAGCTTGCGCCGAAGAACCTTTGGTGGATCGCTCGCGAAAACCTCACCGATCCCCCACACAGACGCCCGCGGAGATCGAGCAGAAAGTGCTGCAGATCCGCGATGCTCACCCGGCCTGGGGCGGCTTGAAGATTCGCAAGCGGCTCAAAGTCATGGGTGAAAAAACGCTTCCTTCGCCCAGCACGATCGCCGCTGTCTTGAAGCGACATGATCGCATCAGTGACGCTGAATCGGCCAAGCGAAAGCCATGGACGCGGTTCGAGCGAGAGCGTCCCAACGAGCTGTGGCAAGTTGACTTCAAGGGCGAGTTCGCGCTGAACAACAAGAGCTATTGTTACCCGCTAACCCTGCTGGACGATCACTCCCGGTTTTCACTGGGGATCCTCGCTTGTGGGAATCAAACGCGGCAAACGGTGCAAAGTCATTTTCGCAACGTGTTCGCAATTTACGGGCTTCCACACGCGATTTACGTCGACAACGGCAACCCGTGGGGCGGTAGTCACTTGATGCGTCACACACGTTTTACGGCGTGGTTGATGCGTCACGATGTGGAAGTGATTCACGGTCGTCCACACCATCCTCAGGGCCGCGGCAAGCTGGAGCGATTTCATCGCACGCTAAAACTCGAAGCCCTGCAGGATCGCTCACTGAGCACGCTGGCGGAAGCTCAAGAGTGCTTTGATCTTTGGCGAGACGTCTACAACTTGGAGCGTCCTCACGGGGCATTGGATTTGGAAACACCTTCGCAGCGATACCAAATCAGTGAGCGACGTTTTCAGGAGAAAACGGATCCGTTCGAGTATAGCGAACGCTACCAAACACGCCGCGTCAACAGGGTTGGCCAGTTCCGTTGGAAGGGGAAGACGTACCGCATCAGCGAAGCATTCCAGGACCATCCTATCGGCTTGAGTGGGACTCAAACGGACGGCGTTTGGGATGTCAGTTGCTGTCGTTTTGTGGTGGCCCAGATCGACGAGCGGACTGGCGAAATTCGACGTCACCAGCCTCGCGGCTGAAGTTCGCTTGCGCTCACTTCAGCCGCGAGGCTGGTGAGCGAGGACGGGGAAAGCTATGCTTTCTCCGCCCCCCGCTGTCTTGTTCAAAGCGCCACCCATGTCCCCGAACGAAATATTCCCACCGGCCGCGGACATTAGCTGTTCAGTTGCCATTAGTTACAGATGAAGTGCGACCGGTGGATGTTCGGTTCCATCGGCCATGTATGGCAGCGGCCGGTAGGAACCGGCCCTACTTCACTGAAGAACTCGATTCATTGATTGAGCAAATCGACGAACTGAACTTGCTTAAGGCACGAGCCGCCTTCACGCTCCGTCACCAAGACGAAGCTTCGTGAGTGAATATGTCCCTGTCGATCTGCGGCGAAGAGTTCGGGACGCATTCTTTTCTTGCTGTGCGTACTGCCAAACCGATGAAGCATTAACGGTCGCCACGTTTGAAATTGAACACATCACTCCAATCTCGACTGGCGGTGCCACCGAATTTGAGAACTTGTGTCTCGCCTGCCCTGCTTGCAATCGCTTCAAATCAAATCGCACGCGATTGATCACGGGCGCCGGACACGAAGTGAGCCTGTTTCATCCGCAGCAAGAGAATTGGCCTGACCACTTTGATTGGTCCGTCGATGGAACGGTTATCGTCGGCCTGACTGAAGTTACCCAAGCCACAATCAAGACGCTTCGCATGAACTGGCAACAGGCTGTTGATGTTCGAGCACTTTGGGTTGATGCCGGACGTCACCCGCCTAAGTAATATCATCGTCGTTGATCTGTAGGGAAATCTTTTCCCAAAGTTAGATCGTTCCGTAACGGCTGGAAAAACGGTTAAACATCAACGCGAGCCAAGTAGGGCCGGTTCCCACCTACCGCGGGCATTGATTGTTCAGTTGCCATTAGTTTCAGATGAAGTGCGACCTGTGGATGTTCGGTTACGCCAGCCATGTATGGCGGCGGCCACTAGGAACCGGCCGTACGTCACTCATGCACTTGGCCTGCCTGAGCGAAAGGCCTCCACATGCGGATTTGCGAGGCGCATACCCCAAACAGAGTCCTGGCGGTTTCTCGTCGCCGACACCAAAGGTCCCACTACACCCACTCCATTACCACACGCCGGGTTCAGCAAGCGACTAGCTTTTGAAACCGCGGATTGATACGATTTTCGCAGGCAATCAAGAGTGTTGCGGCTTCGAGCTCACGGTTCGTTGCCCGCTTCCAATCGATTGGTTACACGGGCTCGTGACGCTGAATCGCTGCAGGGGTTAACCGAGCTCTTGGATTCTTCGGGTCATTGCCTCTTCAAAATCCATTTCAATAGTGCGTTAAGACTTCTGAGCCACCAAGGGCCGGTTCCCACAGGCAACGGGTGTTGGATGACCAATGCGATCGGCGAGGACGGGGGGACGGCCGGTAGCAACCGGCCCTACGCATATTTCAGGCTAGACAAATCATGAAGAAACACGAATGGCGAGAGAAAACCGAAGAGGGCGAGACTCGCTTGGTCACCGCGACGCGGCACGGGGGTCAATGGAAGCTCCGGTCCCGACTGAAAACCGAAACGGAATGGACCCTATTTCCAACCATTCCTCTTGAAGACCTCGAAACACTGCACGAACTTATGTCGAATAAATATCGGCGACAACGCGCGCCGTACGAGCACGTCTTAGAAATTGAGGCCCTGATTGCAGCAGCGAACCCTCAAAAATAGTTTTAAAAGCCTTTAAAACGGGCCACTTCGAAGAGGAAAAGGTACGCGGGTTTCCCTTACCTCCGGTTAAAATTCCCCCCGGTCTTCTCGGCGAGGATTCGTGCACGAGTTGCTCAGGTTTGCGCGGTCAATTGAACAGGAGGCAATAGAGATAACAGAGCTTCAATTTTAGCTTTGTTTTTTGAGTTTTGGATTCAACAAAGCCTGAGTCCTGAATGCATCAAGCCCTACATGGGTTCTCCGTTTCCTCCCTTACCTCCTGTTCAAATTCCACCTGGGGCTTCGCGGCGCGGGTACGTGCACGAGGCGCTCCGGTGTGCGCGGTCGATTGAACAGAAGGCAACAGAGATAACAGAGCTTCGATTCCAGCTTTGTTTTTTGAGTTTTGGATTCAACCAAGCCTGAGTCCTGAATGCATCAAATCCTACACGGGTTCTCCGTTTCCTTCCTTACCTCCGGTTAAAATTCCCCCCGGTCTTCTCGGCGAGGATTCGTGCACGAGTTGCTCGGGTTTGCGCGGTCGATTGAACAGGAGGCAACAGAGATAACAGAGCTTCGATTCCAGCTTTGTTTTTTGAGTTTTGGATTCAACCAAGCCTGAGTCCTGAATGCATCAAGCCTTACACGGGTTCTCCGTTTCCTCCCTTACCTCCTGTTCAAATTCCACCCGGGGCTGTCTGTGCGTGTTCGTGGGGACTCGGGTTCGTGCACGGGGTGCTCGGGTTCGGACGCTTGATTGAGCAGGAGCAAACAGAGATAACAGAGTTTCGATTCTTACATCGTTTTCTCTGTTTGGAGCGTAAAAATGCACTCACTGTTTGAAAAAGCCTCGGGACTCACTCACGATGTGATCGGCGCTGCAATTGAAGTGCAAAGGGAAAAAGGGCCCGGATTACTTGAGTCGATCTACGAATGGTGTCTCACCAAGGAACTTGAAATCCGTGAACACGAAGTTGACAACCAACAGCAAGTCATCGTCGAATGGAAGGGATTTCAGCGTGAGTATCCGCTCCGATTTGACATACTCGTTGAGGGATGCCTATTCGTCGAGGTGAAAGCAGCTGAATCGGTCCACCCCATCCATAAAGCACAGCTTTTGAGCTACATGAAATTGCTGGACATTCCGATTGGGCTGATCATCAACTTCAACGTTCTCAAACTTACCGATGGCGTCTCGCGGCTAATGCTGCCGGGAGCCAACCAAGCCTGAGACTTGGACGCATCAATCCCTGCACAAAATCTCAGTTTCCTCTTGTTAAAATGCTCCCGGGGCCTGTCCGCTCGAGTTCGTGCACGGGGCGTTCAGGTTTGCGCGGTCGATTGAACAGGAGGCAACAGAGATAACAGAGCTTCGATTCCAGCTTTGTTTTTTGAGTTTTGGATTCAACCAAGTCTGAGTCCTGAATGCATCAAACCCTACACGGGTTCTCCGTTTCCTCCCTTACCTCCTGTTCAAATTCCACCCAGGTCTGTCTGTGCGTGTTCGTGGGGGCTCGGGTTTGTCTGCTTGCTTGTGAAAAAGTGGTTCTCTGGTCTTTCCACGATGGTGCGGATGGGGACACAGCAAATTCGTTGCGTTGATACCACGGGCGTTGGATGTTCGGTGCGAGTAGATACCGATGCTGGGCGACCTAGCGATATCGAGAGTTCGCCGTGGTGATTTTTGGGGGGGGCGATTAGGGTGCGCTTAGTGTGGATTAGTGTGGATTAGTGTTCCTGAAAACGTGGCTGCGCCGAACACTAATTTTCGCTAATCAAACACTAATTCGAAGCTTGTGCTCGCTGACTTAGACGCTGGGGTCGGTCGCCTAATATGGTTTTGCCGCAAAGGCCCTGCGAGAACGCTTACGTTGGTAATTCACGGACGCTGGCGTATCATTACGCTGTTCGTTATTCGACGTCACTCGCCGATGCAAACTCGGCGTCGGCAAAATCTTCCGGAGGACGACCGGTAGGAACCGGCCCTGTTCCACTTTCGATGGGAAGATTCTCGTCGATCTTAAATCGCATCCTACACGGCACCTGTCGACAATGAGCCGCCAATTAACGGAACCACTCGTTCTCGCGCCAACTCTGCCGGATAGGCAATCGCGGCATTGACCGACGCAGAACTACTAAATCCAAGCTGTCAGCCACGGATTCTCACGGAACAAACGCGGTTCCGTGCCGGGATGATCGCATTCGTGAAAATTCGTGTCGATACGTGGCCAACTTCAATCGTCATACATCCTCCCTTTCCTCCTTTTTAAATCCTCCCGAGTCTTTGTCTTGAGAACTGTGCACGAGGTGCTCGGGTTTGCGCGGTCGATTGAGTAGGAGCTGACAGAGACAACTGAGTTTCGACGAGGGTGCGTTTCGAGCGGGCTGGTGTTCCTGAAAACTTGGCTGTGCCGACCACTCATCCGAACCTTGTGCTTGCTGACTTTGACGCGGGTCTGGTCGCCTAAGGTCGTTTTGCCGCAAAGGCAGTGCGGGCACGTCTACGTTGGTAACTCACGGATGCTGGCGTATCATCACGCTGTTCGTTATTGGACGCCGCTTGCCGATGCAAACCCGGCGTCGGCGAAACCTTCCGGAGGGCGACCGGTGGATGTTCGGTTACGTCGGCCACGCAGGAGGGACGGCCGGTGGGAATATTTCGTTCGGGGACATGGGTGGCGCTTTGAACAAGACAGCGGGGGGCGGAGAAAGCATAGCTTTCCCCGTCCTCGCTCACCAGCCTCGCGGCTGAAGTGAGCGCAAGCGAACTTCAGCCGCGAGGCTGGTGACGTCGAATTTCGCCAGTCCGCTCGTCGATCTGGGCCACCACAAAACGACAGCAACTGACATCCCAAACGCCGTCCGTTTGAGTCCCACTCAAGCCGATAGGATGGTCCTGGAATGCTTCGCTGATGCGGTACGTCTTCCCCTTCCAACGGAACTGGCCAACCCTGTTGACGCGGCGTGTTTGGTAGCGTTCGCTATACTCGAACGGATCCGTTTTCTCCTGAAAACGTCGCTCACTGATTTGGTATCGCTGCGAAGGTGTTTCCAAATCCAATGCCCCGTGAGGACGCTCCAAGTTGTAGACGTCTCGCCAAAGATCAAAGCACTCTTGAGCTTCCGCCAGCGTGCTCAGTGAGCGATCCTGCAGGGCTTCGAGTTTTAGCGTGCGATGAAATCGCTCCAGCTTGCCGCGGCCCTGAGGATGGTGTGGACGACCGTGAATCACTTCCACATCGTGACGCATCAACCACGCCGTAAAACGTGTGTGACGCATCAAGTGACTACCGCCCCACGGGTTGCCGTTGTCGACGTAAATCGCGTGTGGAAGCCCGTAAATTGCGAACACGTTGCGAAAATGACTTTGCACCGTTTGCCGCGTTTGATTCCCACAAGCGAGGATCCCCAGTGAAAACCGGGAGTGATCGTCCAGCAGGGTTAGCGGGTAACAATAGCTCTTGTTGTTCAGCGCGAACTCGCCCTTGAAGTCAACTTGCCACAGCTCGTTGGGACGCTCTCGCTCGAACCGCGTCCATGGCTTTCGCTTGGCCGATTCAGCGTCACTGATGCGATCATGTCGCTTCAAGACAGCGGCGATCGTGCTGGGCGAAGGAAGCGTTTTTTCACCCATGACTTTGAGCCGCTTGCGAATCTTCAAGCCGCCCCAGGCCGGGTGAGCATCGCGGATCTGCAGCACTTTCTGCTCGATCTCCGCGGGCGTCTGTGTGGGGGATCGGTGAGGTTTTCGCGAGCGATCCACCAAAGGTTCTTCGGCGCAAGCTCGGTGACGCTCTCGCCACTTGTAGCCGGTCTTGCGTGAGATGCCAAATCGCTCGCACAACCGGCTAAAATTGACTCCGTCGGCCTCTGCCAAGCGGACAAACTCTTCTCGTTGGGACACTCGATCGAACTCTTTCCAGCCCATACTTGCTCCTAAAAGGAGTAAGTATGATTACTGCAAAAAAGCGCCACCCATGTCCCCGAAAAAGCGCCACCCATGTCTCCGGTCTATACAAGGAACCGGCCCTACTTCACTCCAGCGACAATCAGGGGATCCGCCCAGGCTACCACTGGATTATTCGCGCCCTCACGATTTACAAGCAAAATCGAGCTGACGGGCGACGGCAACGTCATTAATTGGCGAATCCAGGAGGTCTGACCAGTTTGGGGTCGGCAGCCAGACAACTTCTGATACGATAACGATCGCAGCGGACTAGCCTGGACAATTCCGTCTCATGCAAATGCTGCGAAGAAATCTATCGAATTGGATGAACAATGGCTGAAGGTACTATCAAACGGCTCACCGACAAAGGCTTCGGATTTATTGACGCTGGCAGCTCAAAAGACCTCTTTTTTCACTCGTCGAGCGTCGAAGGCGGCAGTTTCGACGATCTCCGAGAAGGGCAAAAAGTCTCGTTCAATGAGGCACGTGGAGAAAAAGGCCCTTGTGCCGAGAACGTCCAGGTGCAGCGAGACAACTAAGCTTTTCGGTTAAATTTCCAATTCTTTCGATTTCGGAGAACCAGTGATGGGTGACAAAGGCGGAAGTAAGGATAAGGGCAAAAAGGAGCAGCAGAAGAAAGCGAAGCTCAATCCGAAGGAAAAACGAAAAGCAGCTAAGGAAAAGAAGAACAAGTAGCAAATCGCAACCGTCAAAGGTTCGAATGCTACTTGGGATCGGAACACCAATGAGTAGCGTAGGGGGGTAAGGATGTCTGGTTGAACCGGACTCCCCTCCTTCGCAATGGTGTGTGCGGATTGCTCGCATGCGGATCGCCAGTCCAGCATGGATTGTCCGAAGAAACGATGACTGCACTCGTTAAAGCAGGCATCAGGCCGGCAATTTGCGTGGGCGTTCACGACTCGAATTCGTATCGCGACTGCGGCTCGACCTCGAACTCTGCTGGCCAGTTTGACGGCTTGTAATTGACTTGAGTGTCACTGTTTCGTCGCACCGTCGATTCATGGACTCGACAATTTCTTACATCGGATTTATCGAGGCAGCGCGTTGTCGGCTTCCTTCGCCGAAACAGGTGTGGCAGCGGCACAGGTGACGGATAGCTCTGCTTCGGGAAAAACTCTGCCCACCACCATTTCCAAGTCAGCGAACGATGTATCGGCCCCGCATTACTGGGCCCGCTCCCTTCTACCAGTACTCGCTTGACTCTTGAATCGTCGAGAAGTACGCCGCCGACATCGCGGGCTTGAACCAGCATCCATTCCAAGGCAATCTTGGCCAAACCACTTTCATCTTCGGGGTACCCGCCGCCGATATCGCTATGCACGCCCGCAAACCAAACCTCTTTAAAATCTTGATGCTGCCGACGCTTGAACAAGTTTTGCGAGAAGAATGCTCGATGTTCGTCGATCGAGACGGCATGCCTCACGATATCAACGCTCGGATTACTTGCGGTAAACGCGTACGACAAATAGTCGTATGCCCACGACACGGATGACACCGTGTCCCAAAGGCCCAGGAAAATGAATGGTTTTTGATCGAACGACTGCGAAAATTGTTTTCGGAAACGCCCGAGATGCGCAAAGTCCAGGCTGACTCCTTTCCGCAATTCAATCTCGGACAACGCGTATTGAACGAGATGACGGTTTCCCTGTTGCAGGATTCCCACGGCGTGCAACAAGGCGGCAACGACGCGAGCTGCATACGCGCCGCGGCTAAACCCAAATAAGCAGATCCGGTCCCCAGGTTGATAGTTCTCGACGATAAACCAGTAGGCGTCTTCGATTGTCTTGCGATAGCCGGCTCCGAATGCAAGCCCAAGTACTTTGCTGAATGCTTTACCGGGGCGGGTCAAAGCCATATTGGGACTGAAAGTACCGACGCCCGGTTCATAGAACGCGACTTGCCGCTGCGCATCGATAACGAGCGAGTAATGCAAGCGAAGCACATTCGTTTGATCCACTGCAAATTGGTTCCCCGTTCCGTCGCAGCAAACAACGATATTTTTTCCCAATTCTTCATCTCCATCAAAGATTGTGCTGGTTGATCGTGCCTTGAATTCTAGCAAATGTGTATAGAGCGATGGTAACGCGACCAAGTTTCGCGCTGCCAAGATCGGATATGGATGGATTGTTGAAGTACAATCTTTCTCAACACTCATGGAGAACACGATGCCTATCTCTCGTCGAAAATTCTGTGGCACAGTCGCTGCCGGACTCGCCATCACAAATACAAGTTCGATTGCTGGGGATTCAACGACCAAGCCACTGCGAGTCATCGCCTACAACATCTATGGTCTTACTGGGTGGCCAAACCAACGCAATTTGGCGAAGCAGGCCGTTGCGAAAGGGCAAATGACAAAACGACTGGCGATGGAGTTGGCGCTGCACGATCCCGACATCATCAACTTTTCGGAGTCTCCTGCGGAGGAACTGACCCAAGAAGTTGCGGACCTTCTGGGAATGAATCACATTCGATTTGCAAGTGGCGGAAATTGGCCGGGTACGCTGCTGAGCAGATACGAGATCCTCGAGTCACACAACGCACCGATGACGGGCGAGAGACCGAAGGAGTTGTTCACTCGGCATTGGGGAAACGCTACGATCAAGCTGCCGAGTAACGAGCAACTGATTGTCCATTCGGCCCATCTTTATCCAACCGCCGATCCCACGGTTCGGCTGAGAGAGATTCGGACCATGATCGAATCAATGAAGCCGGATCTTGATGCCGGTCGGTCGATGCTTCTGATCGGCGATCTGAATCACGGACCTGACACGCAGGAATACAAACTATGGATCGACGCTGGATGGGCGGATTCATTCGCTAAAGTCGGCAAGGGCGACGGCCCCACGATCAAGTCAGACATCCCCAAGTGGCGGATCGATTACGTCATGGCCGCCGGACCGATCACAGATAGCGTGGTCGAATCAAGACCGTTGTTTGAGGGAGCTTTTCGCTTGAACATCGACGACAAGGAATCGTTTGCCTTGAGCGACCACTTACCGCAACTGGCGGTGTTTGACGCAGGGAAACAATAGGAGCTCTATCTCCCAAAGGACGGAGGTGCCCTAAACCAATAAAAAAATACCCCCAACCCCGATTTAGATTCTTATTCTTAATCTTAATCTTACTCGTAATCTTAATCCCGTTTCAATTCTCATTCTCGGGGCTTAACTCTGACGCTTTCATTAGCTCACGTAAAACCGAACGCTTACCAGACATCAATTTAGTGCGTCGCTTAATCGATTGTCCAACTCGAACCCGCTCCCAAATCCGTTTCGACCTTATTTATTCGGAACGAATTCGAAATGGAAGGCTTCGCAGGGCAAGCGTTTGGGACTGAGGCAGATTAGGATTATGAGTAGGATTAAGATTATGAACTGCTTGTTTGAGGCATTTTGTAGAAGCATTGTCCCCAATTGCTCCGCGAGCAAAGTTGACTCATGGCGATGAACAATTGAGACTATTGTTCTACATTGCGAAACTCGAACTACGAGGTCGCCAAGGATTTCATCCGTCGTCGATAGCTCGGTTCGTCAATCTCGTCGGTCAAGAATTGATGGCTAAGTAAGTACTTTTGGATCCGTGCTGTATCCCGATCTTCACGGCCTTCACGGAAGAGCACCCGTCGAGGATCGGTGTTGTCGCGAAGATCAGCGAGTTTGACTTCGCGAGCGATCGGGTTGGCTTTGATCCGCACGACGTAGTCTTCGTACGAGTCCGTCTCGCGGTGTGTGACCAACTCCACTGCCGCGAGTACAGTTTCCGAAAACCCTTTTTGCCGCAAATCGTCGATCGTCACCGAAGTGTCTTCGACCAAGTCATGCATCACCGCGACCATTTTGGCGTCAAGCGACTGGACACCCATCATTGCCCGGAGACAGTGCAGCACATACGGAGCACCACTCTTGTCGCGAACGCCATGAAAATGGGTCGTCACCAAAACCAATGCTTCATCTAGATCCGACATCGCTATTCCATTTCAATCATTTGTGTTTAACCCCGCAGTCACTCTTCCCTACGAACGGTCCATTGTAGAACAATTGTCCCCAATTGTTTGCCCGTTGAGCCAGCGTACTGTCGGAACAACTCTGTTTGATTGGCTTGCAGCCCGTCGTTTACTGATAGGAGGAAATACCTGAGGCTAACGCTGTCGTTTCACAAAGTCCACGTCATTCGGGCTGAGTTCCAAAGTAAGAATAACCTTGACACCCGTCCTACAGAGGCAGAGAATACCAACCGTTCCAACGAGGGGGCACTTCGTGAGAACAAGTGAAAATTCCTCATAACGAATTGGCCTCACCCGCAGAACCATAAGTCCTCCGACCGACTTGACACGCGATTACCTTAAGACGGATTTGAATGGAAACGACGCCCCTCAACTCAAACACTCCAGCCGATTCACCGGAGGGCACCACGATCCCGAGGCACATCGCCGCTGTGCTGGACAATGTGTTATCGATGATTGTCGCCGTCGTCGCTGCCAAACAACTACCTGACGACCAACCAGCATTGCAGATTGTAACGATGGTCATTGCCTATCTCGCGTACTATTTCATCTGCGAACTTGCATTTTCGTCGACGCCTGCGAAACTCATGAACGGCCTTGTCGTACGTAATTTTGACGGGGGCCGTTGTTCGGTCGGGCAAACTACCATTCGTACATTGATGCGACTGATTGAGGTAAATCCAATACTGCTTGGCGGGATGCCCGCGGCTGCCAGTATCCTTTGGTCGCGAAACAAACAGCGATTTGGTGACAAAGTTGCCGGCACCGTAGTCGTGCGTCGATGAATCGCAGGTCCGTCGCTGGTCGCACCATCGCGGCGATCATCGTCGTTCTCATAGCGATTGAGATGTTCGCCACTGCCAGGCGAACCGAACCGTTTGCCAAACTGGAAAGCATCAATGGCAGTGCACGAATCGACGCCGCTGATTCTATTCTCGGGTCTTGCTGCCGACGCCAATGTCTTCGCCCTCCAAAAGGTGGCGTTTCCGCAATTGATCGTTCCGGAGTGGCCGGTTCCGAGTGCCGACGATACGCTTGACTCGTATTGCGATCGTCTTGCTGAGGACTTGCAAGCCCATGGCCGCGTAATCATTGGTGGGGCGTCGTTCGGTGGAATCATCGCACTTCATGTTGCCCAGCGCATTGATCCCATTGCTGTATTGTTGATCGGCAGCGTTCGGTCACCCGCAGAACTTTCACGCGTTGCACGAATGGCACGCCCATTGAAACCGCTAATTGGTTTTATACCTGTGCGATTTCTGCAACTTTGCTGCGCACCGATGACATCGAAACTAGCCCGACGGATCGCTCCGCATCTCAGTGGACTCACGCGGCAATTTCGCGGGGCTAATCCAACCGTACTCAAATGGTCGCTCGCGCGACTTCTCGACTGGAAAAAGCCTCCCAACGTCGCTTGTCCCGTTTTTCACATCCACGGCGATCACGACTGCGTGATGCCGATTCGATACACTCAACCCGACACCATCGTTACGGGCGGCGGACACGTGATTTCGCTCACACATCCGTCTGAGGTGAACGACTTCATTCGATCAGCGATGGTGTAAACGGATAGGCTAAAACATCGAAGGTTAAAAAATGGGGGATGAATACTGGAGATGCTAATGATATGTCGGCCGATCTTGTAATCAGCCACTTTCTTGACCTGTTGTGGCATGTCTCGTTGCAAACCAAAAGCAAGGCAGCAGGTTTCAACGTCTCCAACAGCTTGCATCTGCAACTCTAAGTTGAGTAAAATCGGACAAGGAATCAATTGATGTTTGATTCAAAGCGCCAAGCCCTAAAGCAGTCACGTATGGGCACACAATCTATCCGACTGTAAAATACCGAATAGATCGCAATTCGTTGTCCGCCACTACATATTGGTAAACCCAACGCTTCAACATCGTATGCTTGGCAACATCGCAGAACAAAACACAAACGACTCGGCGATCGTGAAGACCAACGATGGCAAAACACTGATTGCGCAATTTGACCATCGCAAATTGAAAAACATTGCCCCCGGAGACCCTGTTTGCGTGGAGCCAACGGGGGAGGAAGTGTCCCCGTTCTATTGGATCACTGGTTGGGCAATCTGCAACTACTACCGCAGATACTGGAGTGAGGATTCAGGTGGACTCTGCGTTGGATGGGGTGGCTCAACATTTCTGTTTGAGGTGCACACTGACGGGTGGGTGTCGCGTCAGATCCAATTGTTCAATGTCCGACGATTCATCCTTTATGATGAAATCTGTGACCAAGACGGCTATGGTGGACGTTCAACCGAGAGACTCGACCCAAACGAATACGAGCGTTTTCGTATCACACGTGACGACTTTTTCCAGCAATGGGATCCCGAGGCGTCAGTGAATCGTGGATTCAAATTCGGCGGATAACCAATGGTGAACGTGCGGTCTGGCAAGGTCTGATTGGTGAACGGGTGCGATGCCCGCCTCGGCAAGTGCTAGCCGGGGAATTGGACGGGAGCAAGGAGTTTTTGGGAAGAGCGTTTTTAGGATAGAAATATTGATACGACAAAAAGAACGAAAAAGACACAGTGTCGAGCGTCTTATCTTCCTACCTCTATATTCCTACCAATTCTTTTTTCGCCCGTGGTCGATCAGTGGGGAACGTTGCGTTCGATTGGGATCGTACGTGGTGATTAAGCCGGGGAGCTAAGCTAACATTTCGCACACCCAACATCGCCGGATATCGCTGTCGCCACTACAGCGGCATCGTGGTGCCGAGGTGACCGAAACCCCATGCTTACGCATGGGGCTACATGCTGCCGCCACTACCGCGGCTCGGAAGCCCTCAGTAGCTTCCCGTTGCTTTTTGTCGTGGCAAGCTCGACGGAAGAATGTTTCTTGGGCATGCGTCGTTGCAGCGGCTATGCGAATAATTAGCTCCGCTGTGATCCGGCCTGCGTCTAATCCGCTCAAGGTTTATACGCAAAAACACCTCGCCGAAACTCTTGGCGAGTTTCGCTACGGCGCATGCTACGCTACGGTGCTCGCTACAGCACGGGGCTGAATAGCCGGGCAATCGCGGTACCGACGCGTGCGAACCAGGGACGTAGCGTTTCGCCAGCTGAGTTGCTGCATGGCGATTCGGCGAAGTCTTGCTCCAACATTTCTGCGACTTCAGCGATCAACTTGGGTTCGGCGATCGCGACCATTAGCTCGAAATTCAAATACAGCGAACGGTTGTCGAAATTTGTAGATCCGATCAACACCAAGTCATCGTCGACCAAGACGCATTTTTGATGCAAACAACCGCCGCGATAACGGTAAACGGGGATTCCGACTTCGGCTAATTCTTGTTCGTAATAGTACCCGGCTAGAAAAACGGACCATTGATCAGCCACCGAGGGAATCAACAACCGAACATCCACGCCTCGTGCACGTGCCATCGACAACGCGACCATCAATGCGTCATCGGGAACAAGGTACGGGGTGCTGATCCACAAACGATGCTTTGCCGTGGCGGCAGTAGATGCAAACATCATCGTTGCACGAGGTCGTTGATCGGCGGGACCGGTCGCACAGACTGCAGCCGAGCCAGCGGTGGTGTTCTGTGCTGATTCCGTGTACCAGTTGGCCTCGGGTAAATCGGTTCGCGCGGCCCAATAGTAATCGCCCGCAAACACCGCTTGGACTTTACGTGCCAAATCACCTTGAATCTGCACCGCGGTGTCACGCCACCGTGTCTTTCCAGCACTGATCCCGAGGTATTCATCACCCACGTTCAAACCGCCTACCCATGCCATTTCGCCATCGATCACCACCAGCTTGCGATGATTACGAAAGTTAATCTGAAATCGATTCACAAATCCTTGCCGTGTATTAAACGCTCGCACATCGACGCCGGCCGAGACCAAACGATCGATATACTTCCCAGACAATCGCAAACATCCCACTTCGTCATACAACAGTCGAACCACCACTCCCTTGTTCGCACACGCGATCAGGGCATCGGCGAGTTTGTTGCCGATCACGTCATCGCGAAGAATGTAGAATTCTAAATAGACGTAGCGCTGAGCCGCCTGAATCCGTGTCAAAAGCGAGTCAAAGAACACGGCTCCGTCAATCAACAATTCAAAGCTGTTATTGTCACATAGAGGCGTGTCCAAGACGTCTGCCAAATATTCCAGCGGAGTGTTTAGCGAGGTCGACCGAATATTTGCATCGGTGACAAGTTCACGCCGCACCGAAGCGACGGATTGCACATGCCGCTCGCCCACCGTGCGAATCGCTTCTCGGTAACCTTCGAATCGATGCCGAGCGAAAACCCAATACATCGGCAACACCAGAAACGGAATCGTCACCAGCCCAATCACCCAGGCCACCGCCGCCTGCGACGTGCGTACATGGCGCAGCGCGTGGAACGCCGAGGCAATGGCCAACAACTCAATCAACACCATAAGTGGCGGAATGAGCGTGATAAACCACGTTTGCTGAGTAAGGGAATCGAAGATCTGCATGATCGTTGATTCTACACCGAGATGGACATCCCACGCAGGGTCACTGCGCGAGAGTTTGCTTGGCGGGTGTTTTTACCGGATTCGCGATCACGCACCGTGGCTCTAGATAGCACTGAGTTGCAACCACTGCGGGCGAAAGAGCATGACTAAACCGAGCAATAGAATCACCAAACCGCTGATCAGTTTCAGCCATCGACCTTCGCGTTCTTGCAATTTGCGATGCGAAAGCGTGGTGACCACGATCACGACAAGCAGGGCATCGTCAAACATGTAGGCGAGGATGTACAGTCCAAGGTACAGGTAATTCCCCCAAGCCGGAAGATTCTGGAGCGTTAAAATTTGCGTGTATAACGCTGGCAAGCCCGCGGTACAGAGCAGTTCGATCATATTGACGATTACCGCCAAGGCGACGGCACCGCTTAACGCCACCGTTAAGTATTTCGCGGCCACAATTTCACGGACCCGTCGATACAGCCCCGGCTTGTGACGCTCAGGAATCGATAAGGAGATTCCTTTTTTGAAGGCAAAGAAATCTTTCACGTTGACGCCTCCAATGAACAACGCCAACGCTCCTAAGGCAATCTGCACCGGACGAATGATGCCGACCAAAATGAACAAGTTCAACCATGCTGCCATAAACGCGAAGTAGGCCAACCCGCTCACCACCACAAAGGTCCCCGCAATGATCACAATTTTCCTGCGGTCTTTGATGTTCACCAGCACCGATAACAAAAACACCAAGATCCACATCGCGCATGGATTGAATCCGTCGATCAGACCTATCAGTAACGTGAACAGCGGAAGACCTAACTTATCGACCTGCAGCCGCCCCCAAAATGGAACTTCGATCGCGTCACCACTCGTTTCGCTGCCGAGGATCTCCGGCTCGATCTCGACTTCGCCGACCTCGGAAATATCGGCCTCGCCAGGTAGGTCAAACGAATCAAGCGACTCGGTATCGCCGGATGATTGCTGTGCCAGTAGAGGGCCGATCATCAACGCGGTCCTCGGCGAGGTGGAGACCAAAGTCACGGCGGGACGTTTCCGCTGCTGCCAACGCGATTGATCGTCAGGTTTGGGACGTGACGATGAATCGCCAGAAACCTGTTGGATCAGTGATTCAAGTTGAGCCCCCGTGACATCATCCCCTTGATAACCAATGATCACACGGCGGGCAAAATCAATCGTGGGCAATCCAGGCGGCACCCCACTGCCACGACACAATGCTTCCCAGCGGGCACGCGCATTCGAATCATCATCCACTTCATAGATACGAAATTGGATTGCCGGCCATCGTTTTTGTAGACTCGGCAGAAATGCCTTGAGATTTTTACAGCGGGAGCAGGTCGCTCGAGTGTAAACCTCCGCTGTAAACAACGCTTCAATTTCAGGACCGCTCCGGTCCTCGGTGACAAAACCAAAGTAAGTACGTTGACAGCAGTGAAAGGCGGGCAAAACAGGCTGGGCACGTCCGGCCGCCTTGCTGATTTCAACGAGATTGGGAAGTTGGCTGCGATCTTTGATCAGATCGTAAACGCGAATATCCAACCCGGGCACTCGCCGTTTTAACGTTTCGACATAGTCTAAAACACGTTTCGTCGATTGATGATCACTGCGGACAAAGACTTCAAACCGTACCTGCTGAACAATGTCGCCGCGTGGGTCCTCCGCCAAACTGCAGACCGCGGGCAAGAAGCACATCGCCAACAACATTACGCGGGTCAATCCAATCATCGAACGTTACCTCAGGCAAAAATCTCGGAGCAGGATGGAGCGTAGAGATTTCAAAGCAAAGAATGTACCTTCGCGTCTTTGTAGCTTTGCAGATCCCGTTTAGGTCGATGCCGCTCCTACAACTGTGCAGATCGTCACGCGTTGCGACCGGGATTGGTTTCATTTGGCACGCTTCGTCTTGCTTGGCCAGCGAGAACCAGAGCATTTAGACTCGGCCCAGCGTTTGCAAATACTCAATCATGCCGATTCATCGAGATTGTGATCATCGCTCGGCGTTCCCTTTCCCATCCATTGCAAATCGTGGAGCCCACATCATGTCAGGACTACAAGCTAAACGGATCGTCGTGCCAGTCGATTTCAGTGACATGTCGTTCGATGCCGTTGACAAGGCACTTCAAATAGTTGACCCATCGGGTGCAGTTCACTTGATTCACGTGTTGCCAAACTTGCCTGCGATGGAGTACGGCAATTTGTATGGTACCGTCACGGACAAGTCGCGAATCGAGCAGGTCACAAAACATCTCCGCGAGAAGTTGTCCGATGCAAAGTATGCCGCCACGACGATCCATGTGTTCATCGGGGACGCAGGCCGACAAATCACGCAGTTCGCCGAAAGCGAAAAGGCGGACATGATTGTGATTCCATCACACGGATATGGTTTTCTAAAACATATCCTGCTCGGCTCGGTTGCCGAACGCGTTGTGCGACTCGCACACTGTCCCGTACTAGTGCTGCGGACTTAAGGAATGTCGGAATAGCTAATGCCATGGATCACTCGCGATCCATCGTTCTGATCGCGGAGCGATCAGCGACTATGGCGGCAAAAATTGAGCCGACGGCGCTAGCCGCGGGCATGTTTCAATAAAAGTTAACAGGCCCGCGGCTAGCATCGTCGGCTCACAATAACGGAAGGTTTCTTGCTCTAGTCCAACCGTTGTCTCAGCGCCGAACTGCACACGCCGACGGCGACTTGAGTGACCGGGCTGATCGATGTGATTGGCTCAACTGTCTCGGCGCGTCCCAACCACAGCACCACTTGATCGGTCGACTTACCGAGTGATTCCGCCATCATCAACACCACGTACAGATCGAGATTGTGAGTCCCGCGGGTAGGGATCGTTTGGATTTGAGCACGATGATCAGGGTTGGCAAAATCGAGTCGCCACAGCGAAACGTCGGCGGGCAACCCCACCACCGCATCGACGATATGAATGTCGGCGTCCGAATCGAGCCATGCGAGAATATCAACAGGGTTGCGAATTCTGCGAATCGAGGCATTTGCGCCCGACTGCACTAGTTCATCGATGACGGTCCATCCAAATTGGTCGTCACCATGGGAACTGCCTAACCCCAACACCACTTGGCGACGCGGTTGAGGACTCTGCACACGATTGTATTTAGCGACGTAAGACATTAATCGTCAGAAAGTGAGTAGAACAACTGATGCATGGGTCATAGGTGCGTATAAGTTTCTCGCATTCGCTGGCAATCGTTTGATCCGGTTCGCGGATCAATTGAGGCAGGTACATCCGCAAATCAAATTCGATTTGCCGTTGGTTCTGTGACGTCGGAGGTACTATCTTGGCACCCGACACCTGCCCCTCGTCGTCGATTTCATAATGGTGATAGAGCATGCCACGTGGGGCTTCGGTCGCAGCACATCCGAATCCCGCTCGAGCCACGTAGGGAACAAACGCTTGATCGGCCGTTTCGTAACGCTGGATAATCGCAATGGACTCTTCCAAACAACTCACGACTTCGACCATGCGTGCCAGAATGGAAGCGAAGCGGTTTTGAATCACGGATTCCGGACAGATTTTCTCGGCCAACGCAAACGCTTGTGGCGACAATTGGCCACGATTGAGTGAAATACGAGCTAGCGGTCCAAGTAAATACGGCGATGATTGACCGCGACGCGTCGATTGCATCGCCGTACTGTGCGCGGCCTGATTTTCCGAAAAATGTTGCTCGTATTCATCGACATCCAAACTCGGAAATTGGGTTGAAGCGATCCGTCCTTCGTTCAGCGGGTATTCATCGGGATGATGCATCGCAATCAATTCACACGTAGCGTCGAAGGTTGGAAACGAAAAACCCTCAACCCAATCGGCCAACTCGATCGCCGCGGCTAATGCCCATTCCAGCTCCGACAACAATGGTGTCAACTCTTCGCGTAACGGCATCCGATGAAATCCACCGACGCGAACATTCACCGGGTGAATCGCACGGCCACCGAGGATCTCTAAAATTGAATTCCCGACCTTCCGGATACGTAAACCATCATTGATTTGCTGGGGAAACTGCTTTGCCAACTCGATCCCACTGGCACACCCGAAAAAGTCGGGTGCACTGAGCAAAAAGACGTGCAGAGCATGACTTTCAATCCATTCGCCGCAGTAAAGCAATCGCCGCAAGGCTCTGATTTCAGGGGTCACCGTGATTCCCAAAGCTGATTCCAAAGCATGCACCGAGCTCATTTGATACGCGACGGGACAAATCCCACATATCCGCGCCGTGATGTCCGGCACCTCCTCGATCGCTCGCCCCCGCAGCAGGGCCTCGAAAAAGCGAGGTGGCTCATAAATCGACAATCGCACCTCTTCGACTTCGTCGCCGTCGAGCTGAATATGCAATGCCCCTTCGCCTTCGACGCGGGTCAATGCATTAACGATGATCTTGCGTTCTCGGCTCATAGGTGCGTTCTAGCCGATGGGGGTTTGGTTTCAATACGATTGCTCTCGATTTGAAACAATCTTGACGCCGCATTCACGTTTCGCAGTTGATGAATCATTTGAAGTGACGGAGTTCCCTCGGCAAGATAATGTTCGGACAAAGATGCCGGGTTGGCTTGAGCACAGGGGCCGAAACAACCATAACAAGCCCGGTGGTACGCAGGGCAGATTGCTCCACATCCCGCTTGAGTGATGGGACCGAGGCATGGTTTGCCTTCGGTTACTGCGATACAGATCGTGCCGCGGCGTTTGCACTCCAAACAAACACTGTGCGAAGGAATTTTGGGTCGGCGGCCGCGGACGAAGGCCATCACCACCTCGAGCAGCTGATATTTATCGACCGGACAACCTCGCAATTCAAAATCGACCCGCACATGATCACTAATCGCCGTGCTGGTGGCGAGCGAATCGATGTACTCGGGATGCGGGTAAACATAGCGGAGGTATTCGTCGTGATCGGCCCAATTTCGCAGCGACTGAATGCCACCAGACGTCGCACAAGCACCGATCGTGACCAACGATCGCGATTGACGGCGAATCTCGCGAATCCGCTCGATATCTTCGCTGGTCGAAATCGAACCTTCGACGATTGCTAAGTCAAACGGCCCTGGCAGCGTGCAACTACTCGCTTCCAAAAAATGGGCAATCTCAACCTTCTCTGCAAACGCGAGCAATTCATCTTCGCAGCTCAATAGCGAAAGCTGGCAACCGTCACAGGATGCGAATTTAAAAATCCCCAAACGTTTCTTTTCAGTGGTAGGCAAGTCGCTCATAGATCCGTCACCTCCATCAATGACTGCACACGATCAAACCGCAAAACTGGTCCGCCTTTGCAGAGGAAATGAGGTCCGAACTGACAATGACCACAAGTTCCCACGGCGCAGTTCATATTGCGTTCGAGCGATAGCCAGATATTGTCACGCGTCAATCCTCGCGAGATCGCAGTTTGAATCGAGTACATCATCATCACCTCAGGCCCACACGTCATGAGCAAGGTTTGAGCGGGATTACGCAATTTCAATCGCTCCAGCAACAGGATCACGACGCCGATGTTGCCAGTCCACGTCTCAGCGGCGCGGTCCACGGTAGTGTGCACCTCGATGCCTCGCGAATGCCACTGCGTGTATTCGTTTTGGTATAGCAAGTCCGAGGGCGTGCGTGCCCCGATCAACAAATGCACCTCTCCGTATTGATCTCGGTGACGAATCAGCTCGTTCACCAACGTTCGCATCGGGGCTAGGCCAATCCCTCCGCAAACGAGCACGACGTCGCGACCGACACAATGCTCCAACGGCCAAGCGGAGCCGAACGGGCCTCGCACTCCAATCGTATCGCCTACCGCCAGCCGAAACATAGCGCCAGTCACATTGCCAACTTCACGAATCGTGTGCACGATCTGGTCTGATCGGATTTGGTCATCACTGACCGAAATTGCCACCTCTCCGACGCCCGGCATATACAGCATATTGAATTGGCCCGGTTGCGCCGCCGTTGGATTGGATCGCTGGCGCACATCGGCGTCGCCCCAAGCGAAGCGAAACGTAGCCACGCCGGGCGTCTCGTCTCGAATCTCGGTCACCACTGCCGCATCGACTTGCCAAGGATTTCTTTGGATCGCCGGTACCTGAGGGAAACGCGTCGGAGGGACAGCCATGGGGTGCCGCTTGATTTTACTCACGTCGTCAGCCCCCGGTACGCTCATCCGTCGTCCCCTTTTTATCGATAAGCTTCGATTGGTTGACTCGTCGGATCAGGCGGATTTCAATCGAGTCGTTGCTCTGCTAGGCAACCACGTCACTGCATCTGCGATGCCAAAGCGACATTGCGGTGTCGATCCCACCACACGAGCAAGACCATTTGGCTTGAGCGCGCCCCCGTGCTCATCACGCGTGTGCAGCTAGGAGCAATCAGGACCGGAAATGCTCTGGCAGGTGAACGGCGAAAGTTGTCCCTACCCCGAGTTGGCTCTCGACTTCCAAATGCCCATGGTTTTTATCGAGAATGGCGGCCGAGACGGCCAAGCCCAACCCCATGCCTTGCGCCTTGGTTGAATACAAGGGTTCGGTAATCCGTCGAATATGCTCGTCTCCGATTCCAACCCCGGTATCAATCACTTCGATAATGATCTGGTTTTCGATCACATTGGATGCAAGCGTGATAGTGCCTCCATCGGGCATCGCGTCACCGGCATTTCGCAGCAGATTATGGAACACGATCGAAATTTGATTAGGATCCACCATGGCGGTGGGCAAGTCCGAAGCGACATGGTTTTGCATGTGGACATTGTCAGGAAGGGAGACTTCCGAGATGACCTCTTGAATCAATTCGCCGACGTTGCACTTGCTCAGCCTTGGCTCGGGAAGTCGGACAAAATCGGAAAGAGCCGTAATGACTTTTTCGATCAACAGCACTTGACGATCGATACGTTCAAGATGCTCGCTTGTCTTTGCCGGGGTTAAATTTTTGGCGTTGCGAAGATAATAAGCCGAGGTACGCACAGCATTCAGCGGATTGCGAATCTCGTGGGCAATCCCTCCGGAAACCTGACCAAGCGTGGCCAGTTTTCCCGCCTTTAGCAATTCCGCTTGCGCCGCATGCAATTCGCTGGTCCGATCGCGGACGCGTTGTTCGAGTTGCTCATTGATCTCACTCAGCTGTTGTTGAGCATTTTTCAAGTCACTGATATCGCGAACAATCCCGGCAAACAATTTTTTGTCGCCCAACGGCACCTCACTGACTGCCAAGTGCATTGGAAAAGTGGTTTCATCTTTTCGCTTGCCCGTGACTTCACGACCAATGCCAATGATCTTGGCTCGTCCCGTTTCGTGGTAGCTACGAAGGTAGCCGTCATGTTCTTCGCGATACGGTGTTGGCATCAACAATTTGACATTTTCCCCCACCATTTCTGCTTCGCTATAGCCGAACAGTTTGGTGGTGGCGGGATTGACCGATTGGATGATCCCGCGATCATTGATCACAATGATCGCATCAACGGCAGTTCTCAACAATGCGGCGAGGAGGACCTGATCTTGGTTGTGCATGGGTTAGGTCCTGCCATCGTTGATCGTCGAGAACGAGCCACGACGCAGTGAATTAATTTGCAGCGACACGTTCGTACGCAGCGACACACGCCGGAGCGGACTTATTCGGACGATGCGAGTTGAGAAGGATGGGATATGTCACTGCTAGCCTGACGCGGCATACGAATCACAACACATGCACCGGAGGAGCAGGGCTGGACCAGGATCGTGCCGCCATGAGCTTCAACAATACGTTGGCAAATGGACATTCCCAGCCCCGTGCCTGTTCGCTTGGTTGTGTAAAACGGCTCAAACAACTTTTGCTGCTGCTGGGGATTGAAACCGGGGCCATTATCGGTGACTCTGATTTCCACCTCGTCATCCTCGCTGCAAAAATCGATCTGAATTCGCACAGGATCGTGGCAAGCTGCGAGCGAATTTTCGAACAAATTGCGAAAAACCTGCTCCATACGGACCGCATCGATTTCGATTTTCAAATTTTCGGAATCGCACGATGCGATCAATGTTGCATCACGTCCTTGTCGCGTGGCGGCGATGTCGCCCCAGGCACGATGCCAAACATGGTCAAGCGAAGTTGCATGATAATGCACGTGAATGGGTGCCGCGAAAGAACGCACCTCTTCAAGCAGACATTGCAAATCGCTGCTTGCTCGTTGAATCGCATGCAGGTCATCTTCGGCGTTTTTGTTTCCTGCCACTTCCAACGAAAGTACATCCGCCGCTGCTTTGATTCGCTGCAACGCATTGCGACTTTCGTGGCTCAGAGCCGTCATCGTTTGCCCGATCGCGGCAAGTCTCTCCGACCGCAACGCCCGTACTTGGGCAGCCACGAGATCACTAACGTCGACCCCGACTGCCAACACAGCCTCCGCCGCTCCGGTGGCATCTTTCAGCGTGGTATTGGACCAGCGAATACGGTGACGACGCCCGTCGGTGGCCAACACATCGTTCACGACGCCACGGGTATGCTCGAGATGCGACGTCGCAATAAAGACCTCTTTAATCCGCACACGCTCGTGTTCAGGGATACAGTGTTCGAACCAATCCTGCCCCCGCAACTCATCCTGCGTCCAACCGGTCAACTGGTGAAAAAACGGGTTAAAGCGAATGACGGTGCCATCGAGACCAAGGACCAAGACGATCGCTTCGACGGTCTTGAGTACCTCGTTGGTAAAATAATGCTCTTCGGCCAACTCCGCTTGCAAACGTTTCTTTTCCGCGATTCGCTTGACAATCGAGCGGATATCATCGGGGATAATCGGTTTGATCACATAGTCGGTCACCCCCAACCGCAGCGCCGCAATCGTGCTCTGCATATCGCCGAAACCGGTCACCACGATGATGTCCGCCTCGACTGAGTTTTCTTTTACTTCGGGGAGAAACTCTTCAATCATCCCCTCGGGCAGACGTCGGTCGGTGATTACCAACCCAATGTTGCCATTCTTTGCGATGGCCTTTGATTCGTTAAACGAAGCAGCCACCACCACCTCGTGACCGTCGAGCTCAAGGATGTCGCGCAGGTTGGCCCGCGTATCGGGGTTGTCCTCGATGATAAGGATTCGAAACGGTTGGTCCATCGAATGACGATCAAGGCGTGGCGATTTCTCTGGCAGCCCACAAATGGTTGCTCTTGCGACAATCATACCGAATCGTTGTAGAGCGGGTCTAGTTGTTGACCGCCTTCAACCGGTGACGCGACAATTTAGTTTGATTTTCTTCGCCCTAAATTCATAAAAACCGATTCAAAGCCTGGAAAACGAGCTTTTTGCGGAAAGAAGTTTGCGACCGAGTCTGCATTCGGCATTCAGGTTGCTAGTGAGTTGGTTCTTCACTCACTAGGCGAGAGCGACTGATGACGAAAACCCAATCTCAGCTGTTGGCTGACACACCGCTGGTTCGCCGGCTCTTGCAGAGCTCTCCTGCCGCCGCCGCTGTTATCGATAGCGATGGTATCGTGCTTTTTGCAAATGAAAAACTAACTCAATTATTAGGTTATTCCCAGGACGAACTCTCGGGCCACTCGGCGAACCTATTTTTCGCAGGCCCCAAAAACTGTCTCTTTCAAGCACAGGGGGCGCGCTGTGGGTCACAATCTGAGCGAGAAAAATTGGATGGCGAACGCACCTTCGTCATCCGATGTAAGAATCAAAAGGAACTTACAGTGAACATCACATTACAACCTATCACCGGATCTAACGAGTCTCCCTTTCTTGCCCATTTCGTCGGCTCCAACAAGCCGCAGATGGACCCTAAATTACTGCAGTCCGAACGTCTCGCAGCAATCGCTCAAATGGCGAGTGGATTAGCTCACGAAAGCCGAAATGCGCTGCAACGTGCGATGGCATGCTTGGATCTGCTGGAACTTGACCTGCAAAACGATCCCGAACAAATGAATCTTTCTCAAGGCATCCGCGATTCGCTCGCCGATCTGATGGGGAATTACGAAGAGGTACGCCGCTACGCCGAACCGATCACCATTAAACCGCAACGCGTTTGCTTGTTACATATTTGCCAGGTCGCATTTGATGAAATTGCTGTCCGACATGACTACTTTCCCCATCAGCTCCGATTTTCACGTGCGAGCGAGCAATCCGATGTGGTGCACGTCGATCGAGAGAAAATGAAACTGGTGTGTCACCATCTGATCGTAAACGCCCTTGATGCGAGCCGCGAAGTCGCGGAAATCGATGTCCACTGTGAACGCGTTCGGCGAAGCGATGATGACGCGGTCAAATTGACTTTCCACGATCACGGCCATGGTTTCGACGCCGAGACGCTACCCCTCGTTTTTGAACCCTTTTACACCACGAAACAACATGGAACGGGGCTGGGATTGGCGATTTGTCGGCGTATCGTCGAAGCCCATCGAGGCACACTCGAAGCAGTCAACCATGACGACGGAGGTGCGGTGATTGAAATGACAATGGCTGTCGATCGGGATCACGCGTCATCACCCGCTGATTCAAAATTTCTTTTCCCGCTGAATTGATCCTTCCCAAAAGAACGCAAGTGCGCCATAACGCACACTTCTTGATGTGACAATCCGCACATAAATTGTGTTGAAACGCGGTTTTCTGCGTGAAATAGCGATTGGAACGATGTTCGCATGATTGCCGCTAACGCGACTCTCGCTCTTAGCTCGTTCCACCGCAATTACTTTTGGGTCTCTGACGATGTCTCACACTCCTATCAAGCTGCTACTGGTCGACGACGAAGATGATTATCGCCGCAGTTGTATGAAGTACATGGAGCGTAAGGGGCACGTCGTACAAGAGGCCGCGAGCGGCGCCCAGGCGATGATGTTGCTGGAGCGAGACACGTTTGACGTTGCGGTTTTGGATATCGACATGCCAGGCATGAACGGTCTGGAATTGATGCAGCGGATTTGTGAAGCAAAGATCAATCTCGAAGTGGTCTTTCTCACAGGGCACGGCAGCATCGAGACGGCCGTTTCGGCGATGAAGCTTGGTGCATGCGATTATTTGACCAAACCCTGCTCGCTCGGCGATCTCGAGCATCGTTGTCTACTCGCACGCGATCGCAACCGACTTCGCAAAGAGAACATCCAGCTGAAGGAGATCGTGTCACGCTCGACACCGAAGCAAAATTTGATCGGTGAATCGTCCGCGATGCGCGACGTGGTGCGAATGATTGAGAAAGTCGCACCGACGGGGAAGCCGGTGTTGATCGAAGGCGAGAGCGGCACTGGCAAAGAGGTGGTGGCGCGTTCGATTCAAGAGCGCAGTCTGCTGGCCGACAAGCCTTTTGTCACGATCAATTGTGCTGCGTTACCTGAAAATCTTGTCGAGAGCGAACTGTTTGGCCACCAAAAAGGCTCTTTCACGGGCGCTTCCTCCGAAAAGCTCGGACTCTTTGAAATCGCCGATGGAGGAACGTTATTCATTGACGAGGTTGGCGAACTGCCACTGTCGCTGCAACCCAAACTATTGCGTGTTCTCGAAGACGGTTCGCTGCGAAGGATTGGTTCCCATCTCGAGCGAAAAGTCAAAGTCCGGATCATTGCTGCGACCAATCGTGATCTGACGCAAGCTGTGAAAGAGGGTTCGTTCCGCGAGGACTTGTTTTACCGCATCAACGTCTTGTCCCTCACACTTCCACCGCTCCGCCAACGCGAAGGAGATGTGGGACTTTTGGTCGACCACTTGTTACCCCAGGGATGGTCGATCGACTCCGACGCACGCGATGTCTTGTTACGCTATCCATGGCCGGGCAACGTGCGTCAACTGATCAATGTGATCGAACGAGCCACCATCCTTGCGGATCATCACGAAATCACGCTGGATGATCTGCCGGGGGAAATCTCACACCCAAGCAATTCAGTGAACAGCACGAGCGACGGAGATTACAGCGAATCTAGCCATTCGCTTCACTCGCACTATGTCGTCGGATCACCGGATGTGAAAGTGGACGATCTGGTGAAGACGCACGTGCTGGAGGTGCTTTCTAAAGAGAAGGGAAACAAAGCACGTACGGCGAGAAAACTGGGTATCCACCGCCGTAAACTCTATCGATTGCTCGAACGTTACACGCAACCGACGTGTGCCGAGGAACCAGAACATTCGGTAAGCGGATCGGTACTGAACTAGATTCCAGCGACTCGCGTCGCGAACACGAGAATCGAGAGTAGGGCGACGGCGATCACGACTGCCCAGAAGATTTTTTCGTGCGGAGTGTCTTTCCATTTGGTTCGGCGCATCGTTCTGACTCCGGTGGATAGAGCAACAGGTTCGTTTTCGAAAATTAAAATGCACGTTACGTGCCAACCCATCTAGCAATGGGGCCAACGGTCAAGAATGATTTCTTATTAAACCGAGGGGAAAGTTTGATGCGAGTCTTAGCGGCAGTGGACCGATCCGCTTATTCAAGCTACGCACTGGATTGTTTGAAGCGGATGCCTTGTCATGACGAGGTGGATGTGTCGCTCGTGACCGTATCACCTCGGGTCCCCGAATACGATCTCAGTGGCACGATGTTCGCCATGGACGCCGCTAGCGTGATGCAACGTGAAATCGAGGCAATCCGGGAATCGCTGAACGAGATGGCCGCGTTCGCTCGCAACGAGTTCCGCTCGATCGAAACGCTATCGCCGATCGGTCCCCCGGGACATGAAATCGTTCGTTTGGCGAGAGAGAAACGTGTCGATTTGGTATTGATGGGAGCCACCGGGCATTCCGCACTTGCGCGAGTGTTGTTGGGCAGTGTGTCTGACTACGTTGCGACGCATGCCGACTGCTCGACGTTAGTCGTTCGACCGCAAGGGAATCAAGTACCGGATCCCAACATCGCTTCTCCGGCACCTTCACGCGTGTTGATTGCAATTAGCAACGCGGAAAACGACGTCGATTTAACGTCATGGATTACTCGTTTTGGTTTGTCGACGACGACGGAGATTCACTTGATCTACGTCGAACAAATCCTGCATTTCTATGATCAGGAGTTGTTCCATCAGGCATCGAAGTATCGCGAGGATCTGCGACCGATCGCCATCGAAACGATCGACAAGATCAAGGCGGAACTGCAATCCAAAGGTTTCACCACTCATTCAAAAACGATCGAGTCGAATCATATCGGACACGGCATACTGGAATATGCGGAACAGCAAAAATGCGATCTGATCATTACGGGCGACCAACGTGAAACGTTAATACAGCGGCTATTTCTAGGCAGCAACTCACGACACGTGCTGAGACATGCTCATTGCAGTGTCTTGATTTCACGGACTAGCGTCGACGCCTCCACCGCCGCGGGCGACCAAGCGGACAAAGTCACTCGCGGATAACATTCCCAGCAGTTTCTTGTTCTTCGTCACTGCCAAGTGGTGGAACCCGTCGTCGACCATCTGTTTCGCCGCATCGTACATGGTGGTTTCGGGTTGTACCGACGCCACATTTTCACTCATCACCTCGGTGACTTTGTCGGTGCCAAACCGCCGCTGGATCAATTCCACGGCCCACAAACAATCTTCGAAATGAGGGTAGTCGCTGTCGAGCAATTGATCCGTGGAAAGTACCACGCCCGCGAGGTCACTTCGCGTGACGATCCCGACAACGTTTCCCTCTGCATCGACCACGGGGATCGAAGAAAAGTTGCCCGTCTTCATCAACTCCAAAACGTCGCGGACCGTCGAATCACGTTTGACCGCCGAGATCGATTTTGACATCCAATTACCAACCGCTTCGTCACAACTTGCGAATTTTGTCATCGCATGCTCCTTGGTTTAATGGGAATTCAACGGAGTGCGTTTACAAGAAATTGCCGCTAACTTGTCGAAATCCGTCATGCCAAACTCAATCTGCCGATCTGCCGAGGGTGGCACTTCGTTTCAAAGGCAAAGTCCGTACCATCACTGAAAAAGCCTCGCCTGAATGGGTCCCCTAAAATATGTGCGTGGCTCCCAATGGGTGCTAATTCCAGATAGGGTGATTCCGGTTCATTGACTCTATTGGGGAGATGATCCCATGGGCATGACGAACTGGCACGACGATGTGACGTAGTGCACACTTATCGCGACTGTGTGGTGCCAAGAAACCCCGAGCCAATCTGATCAGTCGATCTACTGAACCGCTTTGTCGGCAAGTAATACCTTTATTCTACCCTGGTGTGATCTTGAACGTTTGCATTTGAGCGTTCGATTGTCGTAACCGATCTGACTTGGCATTCGCTTTGCGTTTAACCATTCCGTTGAGTTCCATTTCTCTGATTGCTTACTCACGGAGATTTTTATCGATGAGCCAGGAAAATCTCGACACCATCGGAATCGACAGCGACGGTTCGCCATTTTTGGTTGAACCGCTGGCAGCTTTAGCATCGCTGGAGACTTGTTCCGCTCAGCATTCGCTATTTCGTGAAGGCGAAGTCCATGGTCCGCCCTACTGGGCGATCAACGAATGACCGCAACGGCGGTGGCCACGCTCGATACAACGTTGATTTCATTTGATGCAGATGCGCTGTCGCAGCTTTGCGAACAAAACCACGACATCGGTTACAAGGTGATGTTCACGATCGCCAAATCGCTTTCGAAACGATTGGTGGCGACTCGGTTGCAACTGCTCGATCTGTTCCACCAACCGCAGGGTGCCTCCGAATGAACGAGTCTGGCAAACGCGTGATGTGGTGGTTACCACGGAACGACTTACAACAACTGATCGACACACTGCATCGCCGAGGATACCGGGTAATCGGCCCCACAGTGCGAAACTCCGCGATCATTTACGACACCCTCAACCATGTCGATCAACTGCCCACGGGATGGACCGACACCCAGTCCCCGGCCACCTACCAGATTCAAAACACGCATAGCGAGCGGCAATTCTATTTCAACTCGAGTCCCGATTCGTGGAAAAAATTTCTTTATCCTGCTCGTCAAGAGCTAAGCGGGGCGAAGCTCACCGACGACGGCTGGCAATTCTCTCACAAGATCGAAGATCCCGAAAAAATAGCGTTATTCGGTGTACGCGGCTGCGATCTGAGTGCGATCGAAATCCAGGACCGAGTTTTTCTACAAGGCGACTTTGTTGACCCTATTTACTTGCGGCGACGGGAATCGGCCTTGATCATTGCGGTGCAATGTTCCACTGCCGCTGCAACATGCTTTTGCACTTCGATGAACACCGGCCCCCACTGCACCACCGGATTCGACATCGCCCTGACCGAAACCGACGCTGGCTATTGTGTTGAAACAGGAAGCGAACGAGGCACAAGTATCGTTGCCGAACTGGGCCTTGCAACGGCCGACGCGGATCAAAAAGAACTTGCCGCGAACGAGCTCAAAAATGCCAAACAAGCGATCACAAAGCGACTCGACACGACCAACATTCATGACGATTTACTGGACAACCTGGAACACCCACACTGGGACGAGGTTGCCAAGCGTTGTTTGTCGTGTGCCAATTGCACCATGGTTTGCCCAACGTGCTTTTGCTCAACCGTCGATGAAGTCAGTGACTTGGACCAGAGCGATGTGACACGCGTCCGTCAATGGGATTCGTGTTTCAACCTTGACTTCAGTTACACCGCAGGCGGCACGGTTCGCAATGATGTCCGCAGCCGTTATCGACAATGGTTGACGCATAAGCTTGCGACTTGGCAAGATCAATTCGACACGATGGGCTGCACGGGCTGCGGGCGATGTATCACGTGGTGTCCGGTGGGAATTGATTTGACCCAAGAGGTTGCCGCGATTCGCGTAAGCAGATAGGCAGGAATCATTGGGTGAAATCCCGTTAACCGTTTGGGTGCTAGCCCTGGCTCAGCGCCGGAACCGTGGCTAGCGCCAAAACGGCCAATTTACTGAAAGACTCTTGCCTAACTGCTTAACAAACGGGAAGTAAAGGGCGGGCTCTCGTGTGAGGCCACAGACGCCAATCGATGAATCCCACCGTCGCGATCTGCAATACATCGGGCACTAGGAACTTAACGAACGCTGGCAATTTGACAAAAAACGGGCTTCAATCATCGACGGGATTAGGAGGAACGATGTTGAGCCTTGCCGAAAGCGCAGCGACGTAGTGTACACGTTCTTCCTCGTGGGCGAATTCGATCGGACGACGTATCTGAAGATCAATTAGCGAACTGAATTTGTTTCGTTTTAGAAACTCAACCAGCCCGTCCAATAGCTTCACGATCACATCGGGGCCGGACCGGTACAGCTCACTTGTCACCATCGCAACATCGGCCCCCGCCAACAGAACCTTGATCACATCCTCGCTGCTGGCGATTCCCCCACTCGCTGCGATCGACATCGCAGGGCAATGCGAATGCACACGCATGATCGGATCAATTAGATGGATTGCGGATCCTGGGGTGGTCAGGCTCCAAGTCGATTGCAGCTTCAAATTCTCAAGGCAAATATCGGTGTCCGGCCCGCGACCATACAACACAAAACCACTGGCGCCAGAACAAACGCGTCGAGCAAGGTGAGGTAAGCTTACGCCAACACGCTCGATCTTGATGAACAACGGAATCGAGATTGCCTGATCAATTTCCTCGATCGCTGCCACGATGGAATCTTCGATTTCTCCTGACCCCGCATGCTCATTCACCGGCGGGTGATGGACATTCAATTCGATGGCTGCCGCATCCGCTTCTTGTAATTCGCCAGCGTAGTCAAGCCAACCGTTTGCCGCGTATCCGTTCATACTCGCGATGACGGGAATGTCTAATTGCGAAGTCGCTCGTTTGAGTAACGCCAAGTAGCTGTCGGCATCCTTACAGGCCGATCGAATTTTCAAACGCTCACTTCGAGCGAGCAACGCTTTTTCACGGTGGGTGATCGGACGCCCCATTTTCTGAGTCCACTCGATCACCTGTTCTTCAAAAACAGAGGGTAGTACGACCGCGCCGGCTCCCGCCGCCTGCAGTCTCGCTCGCATGTGATCATCCGTCGCCAATGGGCAGGCCCCCACAACAATCGGTGTTCGTAGCATCAGCCCGCCGTAGTTGGTCGATAGATCAATACTCATGGAAGCACTCGATTGATTAGCAGAGGAATACAAAACGAAATAGGAACACCAACAATTGGCCGTCGCGCAGCGTACGGAGTTTTTGATGTGTCAAACGCTGGTTGCGACTTGAATCGGTGAAACAAAACCTGCGGGTTTAATTGCGAGCATGGAGCAGCCAAGTTCGGAAAAGATGGTATCGGCAGTACTGCCCACCAGCATCCCGGACACCCCGGTTCGACACACAGTCCCCATCACCATCAAATCGGCTTCAATCGTGTCGGCAACACTGCGAACGACTTCGGATGGATCGCCTCGATGCAAGTGAATCTGGACATCTTGGCCGTCAGAACCAACGGTAGAAATCAGTTCATCCAATGTGTGTCGTACTTTGGCTTGCTGAAGTGTCACCATTTGATCGACGGTTTCGTCTCCCATCCGCTTACGCAACGGACCTTCCATCCACAATCCCCAAGCAGCGACAAGATGCAATTGAGCCTGTTCCGCTTGTGAGATCGACGATGCGAGTTTGAGAATATCGTGATTGAGATTCCGATGAACATCGTCGTCCGCGTCCAAGTCGATCGCGGCCAACACTCGATCGAATGCTCCATGAATTTCCGGCTTCAACAACCAAACCGGACATGGACACATCCGCAGCAGCGATCGTGCCACACTTCCAAACGCGCAACCAGGAGCGGAAAGACCATCAGCGTTTTTGATCACCAAGTCGATGTTGGCCAAAATCACTTGACGGATAATTTCGGTTGCGGGGTCACCGGTAGCGACCACCAATTCAATCGGAACCGCCGTGTCCGCGTATTCAGCCAACCGTGCCAGCAGTGCATGTTCGTGGTCATTGACCATCATGACCTGCAGTTCGTCGGACGCCGTCGTGTTGTCGACCATGGCGATCCCTTTGGGGATTGGCTTGATTACATCCATGATCGTTAACGACGCATCATTACGGATCGCCAAACTAACCGCCCGCGACAGAGCCGCTTCGTTGGAATCCGTTCCGATGTAGCACAAGATTCGTTTGAAACGTTTCATGAAGACCGCTCAGTTCGATGTTGATTCGTGACCCTGTTTTACACAAATGCCGTCGGTGAATTCGCTAGCACGGGTTCGTCTTCCCGCACTTGATGGTTACGCGCTATCCAAACACTACACTCGGCGTGACGCAAGACATACCGCGAAGTACTGCCCAACAAAAAGCGACTCATTCCATTGCGTGGTTTTTCGCCGACAATCACCATGTCAATGGCATGTTGTTCAGCAAACGTCACGATTCCTTCTCCCACATGTTCATTCTCGACCAAGTGGGTTTGCGTTTGGGGTGCCACTACCAATAGTTGATCGTTGGCGTGATTCAAATTCTCGTGGTATTGCCGGACGATTTGAGAATCCTCTGGCAGCAGACCAAAAAAATCATGCAAGTACGAGGCGATCGACAGCACATGGAATTCAGTATCGCTCCGCCAAGCAATCTCGGCCATCTCTTGCAATCCTGATCGCGCAGACGCGTCGACTCCATACGCCAAACAGACTCGAAACCCTTGGTCATATCCGTGTCGTTCTGATCCTCGCACCACTAAGACACTGCAATGAGCATGGGTCGCCACGTGATCACTGACGCTGCCC
Organism: Novipirellula methanifontis; assembly: GCF_052161655.1. Taxonomy (GTDB): domain Bacteria; phylum Planctomycetota; class Planctomycetia; order Pirellulales; family Pirellulaceae; genus Novipirellula. The sequence continues at coordinate 1,352,861 of NZ_CP197418.1, read as the reverse complement.
AACAACACCCGACTGATTTGCGAGCGACCTTTGGCGCCGACGACAATCAGATCCGCGTCGATCTGCTTGGCGACTTCGATGATCGTTTCATTCGCACATCCACTTTCAATCCGATGTCGAATCGAAAAGCTTGTACCATCAAACATCGGCTGAATTTTGCGAAATGTTTCCACCGCAAATTCACGGTCTTGACCACACGCTTTTTCAAACACTCCGAGCATCGGATCATCATCGTGAACCAGCGGAAGCTGAACCACGCTCAGAACGGTCACGTCCCAACGATTTCGATGTGGTAAATACGAAACCCATCTTGCAGCTTCGTTCGAAACTTCCGAACCATCTACGGCGAGCAGGACCTTTTGCATCAGCGGTCTCCTTGGCTTGGCTACATTTAGCAAGCAACTAGAGTGCCAACGAATGACGATCGACGACGAGCTCGATTGGGATGCGTCCTAAGCAGGTCAATATGAGTCATACCACATATTGATCTGAGCCGACGGCGCTAGCCGCGGGCATATTTCCTACAATATTGACGCTCACCGCGGCTAGCGCCGTCGGCTCACGAAAGGATCGACGTTTCACCGGTATATAACGAACAGCCTGCTTAGCTACATTTGTGTTGTCGCCACAGCCACTGAGTGTGCAGATTGCCACACATCAGTGAGACATAGCGGACACACCAAACATCAGGAGTCAGTTCCGTGGTAAGGGATACATCGGCACGCGTTGCGCATCATGAAGTCGTTTGAACGTCAACGTAAACCAAAACTCTGAACCCACACCCTCTTTGCTGCGTCCCCCCATGGTGCCGCCCATCAGCTCGACGAGCCCTTTGCTGATCGAAAGCCCCAGCCCAGGGCCGCCATAGCGGCGACTGGTTGAGCTGTCCATCTGTGAGAACGCTTGGAACAAGCGATGGATGCGATCTTGAGGAATCCCAATCCCGGTATCGGTGATCGAAAACCGGATGGTCGTCTCGCTATCAGTCAACTGCTGTGGCTCGGCAAGCAGCGTGACTTCGCCTCGATCGGTGAATTTGATTGCGTTGCCAATCAGATTCACCAGCACTTGGCGCAAACGGTTGCTGTCGCCGGACAATATCAATGTCGAAGGGTGATCTAAATGGTAAAGTAAATCGATCTGCTTGCCGGCCAAACGCATTGGCATCAATGCCATGATATCATCGAGCAGTTCCAGCAAATCGAAACGATGCTGATCCAATTCCAGATGTCCTGCCTCGATTTTCGAGAAATCCAGGATGTCGTTGATCAACGTCATCAATGCTTTGCCACTCGATTGGCATGCGTTGACAAATCGTTGTTGCCGAGCATCGAGTCCCGTTTCGGCAAGCAACTCGGTCATTCCGATCACCCCGTTTAACGGTGTGCGCAGCTCATGACTCATCGCAGCAAGAAACTCGCTTTTGGCCAAGTTGGCCTTTTCAGCAACACGTTTTGCCGATTGCAATTTTGCATGGGATTCTTTTTGCGCCGTTGCATTCAGTACGAAACAGAGCGTCAGATCGTCTTCCTCATCAATCTGGGTAGCGCCAATCACGACAGGCACACGCGTTCCGTCTTTACGAATCAACTCTTTCTCATAAGGTTTGACGGCGCCGGTAGCCAGCAGTTCCGTCGTTGCCTGTTCGTCACGAGGCAGGTATTCGTTGGGGGTCATTTCTCGCCAATCCAGTACCCCCTTTTCTAATTCAGCACGCGAACAACCGACGATGCGAAGCATTTCATCATTGGCCTGTACGACTTCGCCATCGAGGTGAACCATCGCAATCCCAACAATGTCCGATCGCAAGAATCGCTCGAAGCGTTGTTGCTGTTGCCGCATAGCGATTTCGGCATTCTTTCGCTCGGAGATATTGACCTGCGTCCCAATAAACTGAGTCAATTTACCTTGTTCGTCAAAGACGGGATCGATCGTCAAATCAATCCAATATTTCTCGCCCGACTTGTTGTAATTGATAATTTCTACCGCGACGCTTTCAGCACGTTTCACCGTTTCGTTGATCAAATTAATTGTGCTGGGATCGGTCTCGGGGCCTTTCAATAAATTGCTAGGATATTGCCCTAACACTTCCTCCAAGGTGTAGCCGGTCAAGTGTGTAAACGCATCGTTCACCCACTCGATTCGCCCTTCGGAATCACAGATCACCACCGAATGTTTGGTCTTACTTGCGACCAACGACAGCTTGCGGATTTGCGAGGTATAGTCACGCAGTTTTTCATCGGCGTCTTTTCGCTGCTGAATATCCTCAACCACCGCGATAAAGTGTTTGGGGTTGCCCGTCACATCACGCACCAACGAGACCGTCAGCTTTCCCCAAACCTGACTTCCGTCCTTGCGGAGATAGCGTTTTTCCACTGAATAGGAATCAATGCGCCCGTCGAGCAGAAACTGCACTTTATCCAAGTCGGCATTCAGATCATCCGGGTGCGTGAGATCTTGAAACGTAAACTGCAACAACTCTTCGCTGCTATATCCCAAAATGTCGCAAAGTCCTTTATTGACACATAACCATTGACCGATGGGTGATACATGAGCAATCCCCATCGCGACCTGTTCGAATGTGCTTTGAAAGTTGTTCTGACTCTCCCAGACCGCGTCATCTTGAAGTTGCTGTTGTGTGAAGTCGAGACAAACGCCAACAAATCGTTCTGGCTTGGCGTTAGTGCCATAAACAACCGTCCCCTTGGCACGGACGTAATGAGTAGTCCCATCACGATGCAACACACGATATTGGGTGTCGTAACGACATCCGGTGCGAAGACTTTCATTGACAAGCTTGGAGACCCGGTCGCGATCGTCGGGATGAAGTGCTGCGACGAATAGCTCGAAGTCGATTTTCACATCGGGATCGACCCCTAAGATCTGACGCGTTGTGCTGTCCCAGGTAAACGTATCGGTATTGAGATCCCATTCCCAGATGCCGACACATCCCGCTTCTAACGCTAAACTGAGCCGCTCTTTACCCCGCTGTAACTGCTTGGTGAGCAGCGCGGCCGAGGGAATTTTTAGAGCGGCCGGCGTCACGCGAACGAGCATCAGTACAGTGGCCCAAGAGATCACCGCCGAGCAAGCCTTCATCAATCCTGACAACCGATATACCGGCCACCAAAAGATTCCAGCTTCGATCAGATGCGTGATGCCACAGGAAAGAATGAATGCGGCAAACAACCAAATCACTCGGGGAAAAGGCAAGTCGCGACGATGAAGCAAAAACCCCATCAATACAAGGGGAATGGCAAAGTAGGCGCCGAAGATCGCGATATCCGAAACGATGTGTAGCCACCCCACATCGGACGACCATGTGCCACAGTACCAACGCGCTGGAAAATCGCGGGTGTCAACCAGTTTCGAGAAAAACGTGGCGACGCCCTCGGCGCGAAATTCACGCTCACCGCCTGCAGCGATGGCGATCGTCCAGCAATCACCATCGCTGCAGCAACTCGCGAGGGAACCTGAATCACCAGAGGTGGGGGACATGTCCGCAGCATTCGCTCGAGAAGCCAGCAACAACAGGACGCAGACCGCCCCGACCAAGACGTTCGTATTCGATATGCAGCGATCTTCATTTGATTTGACGACGCCAAATCGCAGACACGAACTCACAGCTTGCCCCCCGCGAGAATTCCGAATAGTTTCAAAACGCCCCCGCCTAACGAGCTGAGAAACGCTAAAAGAACTTAGGTTGCAATTTGTAGAGACCAACAAAACAGGCGGGTTTCCGCACTGAATCGACAGATAAGACAATGGATTCCAGGCTAACCCCTTCGGGTTCACGCAAGCAATTTCGGTTGAGGAAATAACTTAGTCCTCTCACAGATCACCGTGGGCAACGAACGTCACGCGTCAGACGACTTCACTCGAAACACGCCAAGCCCCTTCCGCAGGGGGACACCCTCACATATCTCAATCCATTTCTTAATCAAAAATTCATCTTCGATGATGATCCAAACTTTTGCTGAATGTACGATTCTTCCGATCGTGAAGTGGCAAGGCCGTTTTCTAAAGCTGCCGTACCGTTGCAGACGACAAAACGTCGAGAGCGACGAGGAGTGAGGTGAGATTTAATCCGAAGGCGGTTCGGCTGCGGCGGTCGTCGCCCTCACCCCTCAGACTGAGGGCTTACTGTTGTTGTCCCCTTAATCGCATCATGATTAAATACAGCCATCACCTTCATCTGCGGAGGAGTCTGAGCCGCAAACACACTGGGTACCGGCTCGGGGAATCACCGAGCACGTCGTCTTTGCGGTGACAGACACAGTGAAATTTTGAGTGAATACCTTAGCAACATGTTTATTTTCAAGAGTTTTATTGCGTGACATCCGAATCATCCGCCACTGAGTCAGCCCCGAACTTCGACCACGCCTTAACGATTGCTAAAAAGGCTCTCCAATTCGTAGGCCGATTCCAAACACCGCCAACTCCTAATGTCTATGAAGTTTGGTATCGATATGCAGAAGGGCGAAGTCCTGAGATCCGTGAGCAGCTAAGCTGTGCGGTCGATGAAGCCAAGACGGTATCGACGCAGCAGCTTGAAGCGTTGCATCGACAATTTTGCCAACCGTCCCACGCAGAACTAAGCACCCAGATCAGCACCCAATTAGAAGCAGAGCTTCAGGAATTAGTGGTGGCGATCGATCGCCAGATGCATGCCGGGGAAGAACTCGGACATTCGATCGACCACGCGAATCGAGATTTGACGGCGGCGAATATCACGCCCGAAAAGATAAAAGCCTGTGTCACCGAAATCATCGCAAGCAATGCGACGATGCAATCTCAGTTGGATTCGATGAAGGCCCAATTGAAACAGTCGCAAGGGCAAATCAATCACCTGCAAAAAGAACTCGTTGCGTCTCAGCGGTCGACCATGACGGACCCGTTGACCGGAGTCGGCAATCGTCGATGTTTTGACGCACTGATGGAAACTGCAATCCGTAGCCTGGGAACAGACACGAAAGGTGAAGCAGCACTGATTTTGGTGGATCTTGATGGGTTCAAGAAGGTCAACGACAGCCTTGGCCACTCGGTCGGCGACAGCTTGTTAAAATTCATCGCCGCGAAAATTCAGTCCGTCGAAGGTAATGCCACCGTGGCTCGCTATGGAGGTGATGAGTTTGGCGTTTTTTTGCGAGTGACTTCAGCAGGCGAAGCGTTGCAATACGCTGAAGCCATCCGAAGTTCACTGTCCACTCATCGCTTTAAACATCAGGCGAGCGGCCAATCGTTGCACCAAATCACGGCTTCGTTCGGTGTTGCGATCTTGCGAAGTAACGACACGCGAAAAAGCTGGTTCGACCGAGCCGACAAACTGCTCTATTGCGCAAAAGATAACGGACGCAATTGCGTGCGTGCCGAACGTCAACTCAATCGAGTTGCATCGGCAAGCGAAAACGAGGAATGGTCCCCCGGAAGTTAGCGTGTGTGACACGGTCCTATTTGATCGCCACTGCCTCGTTCTTCCCTGCCTCGTTTTTCGTTGCCTCGACGGACTCATCCACGTCCGGGATCAACACTTCAAGGGCTGCTTCTTTTTCTTGAATCGGCCGTGTTTCGCGAAAGCGACAGGCGACGATGGTAGCATTGTCGCTGCCCCCCGCATCGTTGGCCTCTTGAATCGCCTGGTTGCATGCGTTCTCAAGTGGGCGGTCGCTTGCAATCAGTTCAGCGATTCGTTTGCGGTTGACATATTGGGTCAACCCATCGGTACACAACACTATCGCATCACCGATTTGCAACTGATGAGAAGCCGCATCGGGATGCGGTTCGTCTTTTCCCCCCAACATATTCCACAACAAATGCGTCATCGGTTGTTCGCTATCGGAATGAAGTTCATCGGAATTACGATGTCCCAAAATGGATGAGGAACGGGTGTGATCTCGGGTCAATTGCTTGATCCCACCACCCCGAAGCAGATAACAGCGGCTATCGCCGACATGAACCAGAAACATTCGCGGCCACGCGATGTAGGCCATTGTCAATGTGGACCCCATTCCTTGCCGGTGAGGAGCCAAGGCCACATCACGCTCAATTAACTGTTGGCAATTCCGCAACCCCGCTTTCAAATGCTTTTGAAAGTCCTCTATTTTGTGGATATCCTCATGAAGCAGATACCAACTAAGTGTGTTCAGCACGTAGTCGACGATCCCGTCCAATGCCAATTGGCTTGCTCGTTCGCCGGATTCGTGTCCTCCCATGCCATCAGCAACCAATAGCAATCGGCCCTGCGTCTCGCCGAACAAACGAGTACGGTGGTCTAACGCCAAGCTTGTCGAGTGGACTCGCATCGACTTGCAAAGATCCGAAATCATAAAGTGATCTTCGTTCTTATCGCGTTTGCGTCCGATATCGGTCGTGCCAAAGATTTCCATTTGACCGTGCATTGAGTTAATCCGTTAGATGAGACAAAAGCGTGTTGTTTGAGAGCTGCCGAGATGAATGAACGATATCAATAGTAAAGCGGACTACATCCGTTGGGCTTGGCCAAAACAAGCAAAGTCTGTGCCAGACCATCGGCCCTCGGCACGGCAATTGCATTGAATTAGCGGAGAGCAAACTGAGGATGTTTGCTGATCGCCAAATTTCGTTGACAGGAGAAAACGCAATGCGTGTCTTAATCGTAGTAGTAATTCTTGCACTGATCATGGTACTGGTGGGTTGGCTACGCGTGAGTTCACCCTCGGGCAATCCCACGATCCAAGTCGATACCGAAAAAGTAAAAGAGGACACATCGGCCCTGGTTGAAAAGTCAAAACAGGCTGTGGACCGAACAGCCGAAAAAGTAGACGCGAGTATCGATCGTGAGCCTGTTGAGCAATAGGCCGAGGCAGTCGTCCTCTCGCGTACCAAGATTGATTGCGTTAGCGAGACGACGTTTAGACCATACGACGAACATCCGATGCAAATGTGGGGAATACGAAAAGCGTCGATTTAATATCGGTTGCGGTTAGACCAAATTTCATTGCCATCGCAAACAGATTGATCGTTTCTTCGGCGGCGGGCCCGAGCAGATGAGCACCGAGTATCAAGTCGGTCTGTTTGTCAATAAGGATCTTGTAACCTGCACATCGCTGGCCGGTTTTGCGAACCGATCCCCACGACGAGGTGTCTTCATGGTGAACATCCACGTCGTGAGATTGACGCGCCTCGGCCTCGGACATCCCCACGGCCGCGATCGAGGGAACCGTGAACGCAACCCGCGGAATGTGCCCATACTCGGGTTGTTGGGAAGGCTGTGACGCGAATAGATTCTTCACCACAATTCTCGCTTCTTCATTTGCAGTGGGTGTCAGCTGGGGTTTTCCAGTGTCAGCACAATCGCCCGCTGCGAAAACACGTGGATTGCTGACACTTCGCAAAGACGCATCGACTTTGATTCCCTTGTCCCCGAACTCGACTTCACCGGCTGGCAAATCGAGACCATCGATGTTCGGAACGCGGCCCGCACCATGGATCACTAAGTCCGTCTCGACGGAAACGGTTTGATCCGCCTTTTTGTATTTCACCACAAACGATTGATCCTTGCGTTGCTCAATCGCGGTCACCTCGGATTGGGTATGAATCTCGATACCATGCTCCGCACAATAACCGCTTAGTTGCGAAACGAGATCCGCGTCAAACGTGCTTAATATCTGATCGCCCTGTTGCAGAACCGTGACTCGTGATCCGTAGCGAGCCACGACACAGGCAAATTCCATCGAGATATAACCGCCCCCAATAAACACCACGCGTTTGGGAATTTCGGACAGTTTAAGAAAATCGTCGCTCTGAACCACATGCGACTCACCCGGGATGCCCAGAGGACGCGGACGTGCTCCGGCACCAATAAAGATCCGTTCCGACGTGAGCGAGTGTTGCCGGACACGAACCGTATCGGGCGCGACAAACGAAGCGGTTCCGGAAAAGGTCTCGATTCCTTTTTCGCGGTATGAGGCTTCGCTTTTCTCAATCACCGGATCGGTAAAGGTCTTCTTGAATCGAAGCAGCTGCTGCCAATCGATTTTGACTTGCTGATAGTCGACCAACTTGCCCTGTCCGCCGACGACACGATCGATCAAATCCGCCGCGTTGACGTAGACCTTTTTGGGATTACATCCACGGATGGCACACGTACCGCCAAATTCGCGTTCCTCGATCACAGCCACTCGCTTTCCCTCGGCACGCGATTTCTTGGCGACGGTCGAAGCGGACGGTCCTGTCCCAATCACGATTAGGTCGAAATGAGTTTCACTCATGGTAGCTGGATGTCCAATCCATGGTTGAAGCGATTGGTAAAGTTCGCAAGCGCCACGGTCGCAGCCAAGGTGACCAATTGTCTCTCGTCCAAAAACTCTTTCAATTTTGCGACGGTTCCAGGATCAACTTGCGCCGTCTTGGTGAGTTGCTCGGCATAAAACAACACCGTCTTCTCTTGATCGTCGAACGCCTCACTGGTGGCATAGCTCTCGATCTCATTGATCTGAGCATCTGAGGCTCCTGCCTTCTTTGCCGCTTGTTTGTGGTAGTGCGCACAGTACTCGCACCCGTTAACTTGCGACGACTTGAAGTAGGCGAGCTCGCGAAGTTTGTCAGGTAGATCGTTCTGGATCCCATCATTGATCTGGGTGACTCCACCGAGCACATCCGGTTGATAGGCCAACGTGTTAAAAATGTTTAGCGACTGACCAAACTTCTTCTCGATCGCCTTCAAGATAGGCTGCGAATCCGCTGGCGCATTGGATTGATCAAGAGGTTTAACGTAAGGCATGAGGGGTCCCCAGAAGGTAGCAATTCGAATGAATGAACAGCGGGAACACGTCCCGTCTGGTTTGCTACATAGGGCAATTGATGTGCCAAGGTTTGACGTCGATTTTCGTCCCCATTCGGTCGACTACACACCGAAAGATTGGTCGATGCGGCACCATCTTGAACCACAAACGACCGACGCGATAACAATCGCTATCGACTTTGGTAGCGGCACGGTTAGTCTCAAAGTTGATGGCATTGGGAAGACGCGGTTCGGCATGCTTCCAAGCAGCTGAGCCACTTGTCCATCTGTGCTCCCGACTTGGCAGACAATTCCAAAATCTCCATCCCCGGACGCACCGCTTGGATATTTTGGTGAGCCGCCGCAGCATCAAATTCAACCACTTCGGCCAAATCGGTTTTGGTGATCACAGCAATGTCGGCGGTGTTAAAGATGGTGGGATACTTCAGCGGTTTGTCTTCGCCTTCGGTGGTGGAAAACAGCACTAAACGAAGATCCTCTCCTAAGTCATAGGTGGCTGGACAAACCAAGTTGCCAACGTTCTCAATAAACAAATAGTCGAGCTCATCGAGCTGCCAACCTTCGATTGCCTTCTCCACCATTTCTGCTTCTAAATGACAAACCGTGCCGGTGGTAATTTGCCGCACGGGAACTTCGGCCCTCGCGAGGCGTGCGGCGTCGTTTTCAGTTGCCAGATCGCCAACAAGGGCTGCCACGCGATAATCCCGCTGGCGCATCATGGCCAACGTTCGCTCTAAGAACATGGTTTTGCCCGAACCCGGGCTGGAAACCAAACTGACCACAAATACGTGGTTATCGTGAAAGCGTTGTCGCAGCCGCCGAGCCACAACATCGTTTTGTTTCAGTATTTTGGTACGGACCTGGACGAGTCTTGTCGAGTGAGCGTCGGGCGGATGGTTTGTGGGGCGATCGGTCATTGCGTTAGCTCCAAAGGTTCCAATTCCATCGCGACCACCTCTAATTCGCAGCCTTCTGTGATTTCAGGCGAGAGTGTTCCACACACACTGCAACACAGGCACTGAATGGAATCCGCTAACTGTTCGCACTCGCACTTGGGACAACGAACCTTCACCAGCACATCCTCGATCTTCAATTCTGCATTCGCCAGCAGCGTCTCTTCGCGAGCGATCTCGAACGCGGACAGCAACGCTTCGATCACGACCCCCGACATGCGGCCGATCTTTAGATGCACGGCGATCACACCGGCGTCGCCTCGCGAATGTGATTCTTCGCAGGCGATGTCGATGATGCTCAATGCGATGGAGAGTTCGTGCATGGCGTGTTCGTACTTCCAAAACCATTATCGTCCAGGAAAACATTCCCTATTCCGGCAACGAGAGTGCGGTTTCCAGAAGGTAGCGTGGACAATGCATTCAAGATCCCCTCCGTTTGATTGCGACGGCGAATCTCCGCAATTCCCTAATTTGGATCCAACGGTTCAACTTCTTCGAGATGGTAAAAGAAACGATGTCCCGGTTGACGCGACATGCCAGAATCACGTCCGGGATCGTCATCCATCACCAAGGCGAGATGCACCTTGTCTTCAAAGTCCTGCTCGATCTCTTCGATGATCGCAATTTTCCCAGACAGGATGATATCCGCTCCGTCACCCTCTTTCTTGGGCCAAACGCGGACTCGATCGCCTACACGCAAATCGCGACCACAAAAGCTGACGCATTTAGGGTGCGGCCGACCTTCGAGTCGATTCCAATCTTCTTCTTTCATCACATCGTCCTTTTGATAATAGGTGTAATAAAGATACAGCTTTTTGAATTTTCACTCCATAGACATCTTTGCTGCCCATGGACTCAAGTCACTCGCATAACACCGCGTCAGCAATTTCCTTAATTCGCTCATAACGCAGTTCCCTCGTTTATATCGTGCAATATCTTGAAAACGTGGTGGTTCAGTTGCACGTCATTAGCAAATCCTCGGCAATTGCTCACCGGCCAACATCGTCACCACGCGTTGGCCACCGATCAGACTTCGCATCACCACCATTCCCGCATGGTCCGCCACCACGTTACCAATCACCGCGGCATCTCGGCCCAGCGGATGCTGCTTCATCACCGCCAAAAGTGACAGGCAATCATGTTCAGGGACCACCACAACCAATTTGCCTTCATTGGCTACATACATCGGATCCAGCCCGAGCATCTCGCATGCAGAATGCACCTCCGCGCGAACCGGTATCGAAGCTTCGTCCAGTGAAATCCCTACTTTCGATGCCGCCGCCAATTCATTCAGCGTGCTCGAGACACCACCGCGAGTTGGGTCACGCATCACGCGAATGGACGGACATGCGTCCAACATCGTTCGCGTTAAATCATTCAGCGGCGCGGTATCGCTTTGCAGCGACGTTTCAAACTCAATGCCCTCGCGAGTCGACATGATCGCTATCCCATGGTCCCCGATGGTTCCCGAGACAATGATTTTGTCTCCAGGCTGAGCGTTGTGAATCGATAATTCACGATCTGTCGAGTGCAGCCCGATCCCCGTTGTCGTGATAAACACCTCGTCGCCTTTGCCCCGGTCGACCACTTTGGTATCGCCGGTGACCAACGTCACCCCGGCTTCATCGCACGCTTGACGCATCGAGACAACGATCCGTTGCAACGATTCGATCGCAAATCCCTCTTCTAAAATGAAGGCCGCCGATAGGTACAGCGGCGTGGCACCAGCGACCGCTAGATCGTTGACAGTTCCGTGAACCGCCAATTTGCCAATATCACCACCGGGAAAAAATAGCGGTTTGACCACAAACGAATCGGTCGTAAAGGCAATTCGTGTCCCTAATCGTTTATTATCCCGGCAGTCGTCTTGCGTGCCAAGCGAGAGCGTAGCGGAATCTTCCAACGACAAGAGCACATCGTTTCCGAGTTCCGCCAGAAACACACGCTGGATCAGATCCGAACTCAACTTGCCGCCACTGCCATGCCCTAGAAGCACACGCTCGTATTGGCTACGAGGTGTCGGGCATGTCATTCGGTCAAAGTCGGCAACGTGCGTCATGGTTTGTCAATCAGTGGATATCGGAACGATTTCCGGTTCCGTGGGTACATTGGGAGACACGGGTAACTGGTGGCTTCGCAAAAAACGCCCGTAGTTGTAGTAGGCCGCGCAGGCTCCTTCGGACGAAACCATCGTCGCTCCCAAAGGATGCTCGGGCGTACATTCCTTACCGAACGCTGGACATTCATGTGGTTTGTGGATGCCTTGCAAAATCAGTCCGCTGATGCATTTGCTCGATTCCAACACCAGCATCTCGCTGACGGAAAAACGCTGTTCGGCGTCAAAGTGTTCGTACTCGGCTCGCAACCGATAGCCACTGCGGGGAATCGTGCCGATGCCACGCCATTTGCGATCGGTTACCTCAAACACTTCTTTGATCAGTCCTTGCGCCGCGCGGCTTCCCTCGCGTTGGACCGCGCGAGCGTATTGATTGTCGACACCGACTTTGCCTTGCTCGAGCATCCGCACACAGCGATAGATGCCTTCCAACAAATCGACAGGCTCAAACCCCGTCACCACAATGGGAATTTGATAGCGATCGGCTAACGGCTCGTATTCTTCGTAGCCCATCACCGAACAGACATGTCCGGCACCGAGGAAACCTTGAACCCGATTGGTCGGTGACGACAGAATCGTTTCCATCGCCGGTGGCACCAAAACGTGCGACACCAGTACGGCAAAATTATCGATCCCTCGTCTCTTGGCTTGCCAAACCGCCATCGCGTTAGCGGGCGACGTCGTTTCAAATCCGACTGCAAAAAAGACGACTGTTTGATCGGGATTTTGTTCGGCGATCTTCAAGCAATCCAGCGGCGAATAGACAATCCGCACGTCGCCGCCGCAGGCTTTGATGTCAAACAGATCACGACGACTGCCGGGGACTCGCAACATGTCACCAAACGAACAAAAAATAACGTCGTCGCGTGAAGCGATTTCAAGCGCCTTGTCGATCAATTCCAACGGCGTGACGCAGACGGGACAACCCGGACCGTGTACCAATTCGACTTCCTTCGGCAGCAGTTCATCAATGCCATAGCGAACGATCGTGTGCGTCTGGCCGCCACAAACCTCCATGATTGTCCAAGGCTTGGTGACGGCTTCGTTAATCGCCCGCAGCAGTTTTTTTGCCGCTGCGGCGTCTCGATATTCCTCTTGGAATTTCACGGCACAACCTCGACACTAGGGTCAGGTTCATCGGCGCTGAGCTCCTCAAGCTCATCCATGTGTAGCAGAAACTCAAAAACCTTTTCTGCTTCCGCTTCATCAATCACTTGCAAGGCGAAACCGACGTGTACGATGACATACTTGCCAACCTCGGCGTCCGGAGTCAGATTCAGACAGACCTGTTTGAAAACGCCGCCAAAGTCAACCTTTCCCATCAAGACATCATGCTCGATGAAAGTTTCGACGACCTTTCCAGGGATACCAAGACACATCAACTCGCTCTTGCTAAAATAATGTTGAGAAATCTAGCAGCGTCTAACGTATCACCTCGAAGCCAAAATTGCGTGATGTTAAATGCTGTTTTGCTACATTTTCAACGCAATGTTTTCGGTGACGAGAAGGGTGGCAATGTGTGTGCAGCGACAGCAATTTGACCAAGGCAGATGCCACCATCATTTGCTGGTACACGCTGGTGTGTGAAGACGCGAAGCCCCTTGGCTCGCAACTGCTCGGAAACGAGAACGCTTAAGAGCGTGTTCATAAAAACGCCACCGCTCAAAACGATTCGATCTACCGAACCCGAGTTCGCAAGTTGGACGCATGTTTGAACGGTGATCGCTGCCAACGTGTTATGAAAACGACGCGCTATCAACGTCTTGTCGACTTTGTTTTTGCAATCGGAAACAACGCCGCAAATAAGCGGTCGCGTATCGACCACTTCTTGCAAAACAGTCCGACCATCGATCCGTTCAGTGGAGTTCAATGGGTACGTTTCGTCACAGTCAACTTGTAACGCCAACGCTTCGAGCTCGATCGCAGCTTGCCCCTCGAAGTGGACGGTTTGACGGACACCTGTGATCGCTGCGACGGCATCAAATAATCGGCCAGCGCTAGATGTCCAAGGCGAGTTGAAGCCATGATCGATCATTTGCTGAACGACTCTAAATTCGTTGAGGCTAATGGCTTCGCTGCATTCGCTCCGCCACGCTTCGGCGTCGCAGTTCGCCATCATCAAATAACTCAATGCCACTCGCCATGGTTCCTTGGTTGCTTTGTCGGCACCGGGAAGCCGGATAGGAAGTAAGTGAGCAGCACGCTTAAACGATCGGTACCCCCCGACCAAAAACTCGCCTCCCCAGATTGTCTTATCGTTACCAAACCCGCTGCCGTCAAAGACCACCCCAATCACTTCACCTTCGATCCCGTGCTCGGCCATACAGCTAGCCAGATGCGCGTGATGATGTTGGACTGCCAATGCTAGCGTGGACTCTCGCTCAGCACGCTCGATCGCGTACGTGGTCGAGGCGTAATCAGGATGCGAATCATGGACTAGCGCACGTGGTGCAATTCCGAATAACTGCTCGTAGAGTCCAATGTCACGCTGAAAAGAATCCAATGCGGCCAAATCATCCAAGTCGCCCATGTGGTGACTCAAAAATGCATTCGACCCGCTAGCGAGTGCAAACACGTTTTTGAGTTGCCCACCGACCGCCAGCATCGGTTGCGGGCAACGGAACGGCAGCTTGATCGGCATCGGCGCACACCCTCGCGAGCGACGAATGGGCGATTCGCGGCCCGCGATCACGCGGATGACGGAGTCGTCACAACGGACACGGATCGGTCGATTGTGAACCAAGAACTGATCCGCGATGCCGCAGAGCCGTTCGGCCGCATCGGCATCCTCGTAGGCAATCGGCTCGTCGCTGCGATTACCGCTGGTCATCACTATGGGTTTGTCCCCGATGCTATCCAACAACAATTCATGCAGCGGACTGTAAGGCAGCATCACGCCAAGGAACGCATTACCAGGAGCAACCCCGTCACTAATTCCCGAAGCTTTACTGATGCCGACTGCATCGTTTCGTTTTCGCAAGCAGACGATCGGCCGCCGCGGCGATTGCAACAGCTGCTGTTCCGCTTCGTCGATCACACACCACTTTTCCGCTAGCCGACAGTCGCGAACCATGATGGCGAACGGTTTCTGCTCGCGATGCTTACGTTGGCGAAGTCGATTCACGGCCGCATCCTCACTGGCTAGACAGACCAGATGGTAACCCCCGATCCCTTTCAAGGCACCGATCTTGCCTTGCTTGATTGCCGCAACAAAACTCGACAATGGGTCCGCCGATTCGATTGGAACCGCGAACTCGTCGAGCAATTGCAGCTGCGGCCCACAATCGGGGCAAGCAATCGGTTGGGCGTGAAAACGCCGGTCCAAAGGATTTTGATACTCGTCACGACAGGCCGCGCACATTTCAAAGTTGGCCATCGTCGTATTCACGCGGTCGTATGGCGCACGATGGATGATCGTCAGGCGGGGACCACACTGGGTGCAGTTCAAAAACGGATAGCGGTAACGCCGGTCCGCGGGATCAAAGAGCTCACGCCGGCAATCCACACACATCGCCACATCGGGCGAAACAAAGACTTCAGTGCTCAGCGCCGATCGACTGTCAACAATCTGAAAGCGAGTGTCGTGACCTACCGGAATCGATTGCGATTGCAGCTGGTCAATTCGCGATAGAGCAGGAGCGTGTGACCGCAGCTGCTCGGTAAGAAGATCCAGTGCTGTGGCACTTCCTTCAGCTTCGATGTGAACTTCGCCCGATCGATTCTGGACAAAGCCAACGAGTTGCAACTGCGACGCGAGCGAGCAGACAAAGGGACGAAAGCCCACGCCTTGGACGATACCCGATACGGTGATCGCTCGCCGCTGCATTGGCCCCTCGATCGACTTCGTCGTATTACGCCCGCCGGAAGAATAGCTGGCGGCATTTTCCGTAGTGGACGAGGCAACGAGTCCTGTTTGGCTGAATGAAGCTGCAGGACTCGTTGCCTCGTCCACTACCGCCCGCCATTTATTGTTCCGAACGTCTTTAATGAGCCGTAGTGTCCATGGGCAAGTTTCGATCGCCAAGCATATTGTCGAAATCCAGAATTGCAGCTGGATCCGTGGCGACCATCTTGATACGAGCCAGGTTGGACCGAGCCGACTGCTCCTCTTCCACTTGCTCGGTGATGAACCATTGCAATTCCACCAAGGATGCAAACGCTTTCTGCTCCATAGCTAGCTGGAATAACGCATCGATACGTTCGGTGTTCTCTTTTTCTTGCTTGAGCGCCCACTCAAAAATCTCGACGATGGAGACAAATTCTTGGCGAGGCGGATCAACTTGAGTCAAGTTCACTTCGACATCGCGAGCGAGCAAGAAGTCATAGATCTTCATTGCATGGGTGTACTCTTCTTGAGCTTGAGCACGAAGCCAGCCGGCGCAGCCGGTCAATTGTTGACGATCGCACCATGCACTCATGGCCAGATAGGAATACCACGACCCCAATTCGCAAGAGAGTTGTTCGTTCAGGGCGTCAGTAACTTGGTGATTTGACATGGGACTTCACTTCAAAAATGAATAGGGATCGGTTTGGACATCGCCGTTTTCAATCCGCATCGTAACGCGCGACTTCGTGATTGGACTAGCTGGCATAGGCTGAGAACCGCTGGCGTTACTCGTTCAGCGTGAAACCGACCTTGATGGTCACTTGCCAATGCGACACTTTACCGTCGGCGATATCGCCACGGGTCTCGACGACTTCAAACCAACGAAGCCCCTTTACGGTTTTTGCGGCACGTTCAATGGCGCTATTGACGGCGTCTTCGATTGAGGTGGTAGAAGTCCCGGTTAATTCGATCTTTTTGTAGATATGGTTCGACATGGCGATTTCTCCGAGTGACATTGCTGGACCGTCACACCGCGGTGCGATGGAACCGAGTATAGCGTATTTCGAATCGCGAAATTAACCTAAATTTGCTCACCTCCGTAGAGAGTATGGTGGCCCGGGTAAGATGCGAACATGTCGCCCTGGAGCAATTCTTAGGCGTCGGTTGCCGAGCTGATGTTGGCCGCTTTCGGTGGCGAAGCGTCGCTCGGAGTTCTCGATTCCCAGCGAGCAAGATCCGCAAATTTCTTGGCCAGTTTCTCCGACATCGACGACAGGGCACCGCCGCGATGCATCGCACAATCTCGGCACTGTTCTTTGACTCGGTTTTTCAAAGTCGACTTGAAACGAGCGGTTCTTTTTCCCGGCATAACCGCTCATCAACAGCGACTTCAGCAAATTCTCGGCGCGGTCCATCCCCGCATCACTCTCGCCTGCCAACGATCGGCAACAGATTTTGGCGAGCTCGTTCAGATCGGCTTCGATTTCAGGGTTCGTTTCTTCGCTTGTTTTTGTCTCATTCATTTTCTTATCTCGTGGCGAGCTTGGTGGTGTTTTCTTTCAAGTGGGACATCGGTCCCGATTCACAGTGCGAACATTGTCACACTCCTTCCGTCATCCTTTTCGTCGTCACACTTCCCTATCTATCCCACAGACGCCCCGTCGACCTCTCGCTCCGTTTACACGGTCACAGAAATCGAGGGAGCGTCCCACTCGCTTAGCCCCGTCACGCTTCAGCAAGAGTCGCCATTCTAGCAATTGCAAGACGATTCAAATTGCTGCACTTGTCGTTCGGCCTCTTCTTTAGCAATGCCATAACGCTCCTGCACACGTCCGACTAATTCTTCGCGTTTGCCATCGACGCGATCCAGATCATCGTCGGTGAGATCGCCCCACTGCTGTTTGACCTGTCCCTTGGCCTGCTTCCATTTGCCTTGAATTTGATCCCAATTCATTTCAATATCTCCCGTTTTTGAGTTTCACTAAAACCTGCCCGACTCGGGCGTATCCATTAGACGATACAAGTGCATTTGCTGGGCCAAACACCACATCCATCCGATTGCACCTGCATCGGCTCGAACGACAGCGATATCGCCACAACGCAAAAAGGGCAGCATCCCTGGCTGGGCATGCTGCCGATGAGTTTTCTTGTACTAATTTCGTTTCAACTTCCGCTGAACTCTACTCGTCCACGTCGACGGTGATTTTCCCCGTGTCGAGAGACCGCTCGACTTCGACGCCACCGTCGGGTGTATCGACGTCCAACAGCGTTTCTTTGTTTTCACATCCGACGATCGCGAATGCAGCAAGCAGTGTCCCGGCAACGAACAGGAACCGCATCGAAAGAGCAAGAGATTTCATCATTGACCTGGTAAATTGATTTTCAAAGGAAGCAAGACTCGATGTGGTCTCAACAAACAGGATGGCCTCAACAGACAGGCCCTTACACATACCCCATCAACAGCAACACCAAAACGATGACGACAATCACCGTTAGCGCTCCGCTAGGGGCGTAACCCCAACTTCGGGAGTGCGGCCACGTTGGCAGCGCCCCCAAAAGCAACAAGATCAAAAGAATAATCAGAATGGTGTACATCAAGATTCTCCGTTTGGCACTGTAGCCAAAATTCTGAACAGCATGCTCCGCTGCTCCAGGGACAATAAAATTTGAACTACATGCCAGACAACGGAACCGTTAACTTACGGTGTCATTGTCGATGACGGACTCCATCGCCTATTTATTCTTGTACGCGTCACGCAGATCGCGAACCTTATCATGACCTGCTTTGACGACCGAGTATTGTGCTAACAACACATCGTTCATCGCACTGCCCGCAGTGTCCTTAAGCACGTCCTCGTAAGCGTTCTTGATATGATCTTCGCCGCGTTCGGCTTCGATCAGAATGACATAGGGATCGCCCCCATTTAGCTTGCTGCGGACATTGATCCACGCGCGGTGCACACCGGCACTGGCTGAACCATCGTCTTCCGCCTCCTCGCCATTCCACTCAACATAATTTTGCAACTCCGTTGCAAGTGCCGATCGCTCATTGGCAATCTCGCGGAACAGTGTCGCAAGCTTCTTATCACTGAGCTCTTCCGCCGACTCTCGAAATCCATCATAGGAATCAATATTTGCACGGATCAGCTTTTGAAGTTTCTTGACAGTGGCTTCGTTGAGGCTTTGCTTTGTTTCGAGACTCATAGCAGACTCCGGTTAGAGGTTATTTATTTCTGATAGACGCATCAATTGATAAGACGCCATGGTTGCGACAACCGCGGATCGCGGGTCGTCAATCCAACAACACTCAATAAGGCAAACGGTGTGCCGACGCCGATTTTGCCTCTAAATCGAGGGGCAATTCACTCGTTTTGAACGCAAAGCTGCCAGCTTGATTTAACAGCAGGCAGCGGAGTCGAGCAAAACAAGGCAAAAAGCCCGCTAAACCATTCTTCGTCGCCACCTAGTCGGAGTGCGTGCGCCGAGATTTTTGCGAGTGGTACACAATTTGCCATTTTCGCAATTACGAACATTTGTTTCGGTTCCTCGTTTCTCGTCAAAGGAAGGGAGCTCTACACGTGGCACTTCAACCTCACTGCATCTTCCAACGAGGATCCAGTCCCATCGTTGCAGCGGCGGTTCACAACGGGCATGACACTCGTCGGAGTGTTGAGCAGCGGTTGGCGATCGACGAAGACGAACAGCAACGAGAAGAAGACCCAATCACGGGCGAATGGACGCAAATCGCCAAGACTCAAATTGTTGGTCTGCGGTCAC
Organism: Novipirellula methanifontis; assembly: GCF_052161655.1. Taxonomy (GTDB): domain Bacteria; phylum Planctomycetota; class Planctomycetia; order Pirellulales; family Pirellulaceae; genus Novipirellula. The sequence continues at coordinate 1,333,407 of NZ_CP197418.1, read as the reverse complement.
GTTTCGAAGTGGACCTTAATCGGCCGCGTGACAAGGCGGTCTACGAAACGCCCGCCGATGCGTGGGGGATGGAGGTCTGGGACACGCCACCGGATCCCAAAATGATCGAAGCATCGCTGCGTGAATACGACGAGTTTTACCAAGACGTCGAAGACTTACTGCGTGATCTGATCGAAGAGCATGGCCGCGTCGTCGTCTATGACTTGCACACTTACAACCATCGTCGCGAAGGAGCGGACGCACCGCCCGCAGACCCACGTAAAAACCCCGAAGTCAACATCGGCACCGGGACAATGGATCGTAAATTTTGGGCACCGGTCGTCGACCAGTTTATCAGCGAACTGCGTAAGTACGACTTTCACGGCCGCCACTTGGATGTCCGCGAAAACGTCAAGTTCCAAGGTGGCCATTTCGGCGAGTGGATTCATAAAACCTTTCCCAAACAAGCTTGCTCGATTGCGATCGAGTTTAAGAAATTCTTCATGGATGAATGGGAAGGCGAAGTCAACCCCGACGAGGTCGACTGTATCTACAAGGCGTTAGAGTCAACATTGCCGGGCGTCCAAACCGCATTGAGACAACTGTGAAACAATCCAGCACGCCACATCAAGACAATCGCGATCCAGTCGAATCTGAGTTCGATGCGATCACGGATGCCGCATGCGCTCGGCTGTCAAAAAATGAACGGGTACGACGGTCGCTGCCAGGGGATGGGCGTCTAAAATTCGATCGCCAGCTTCCATTTTTGTGTGTTTATCGCTCGCCGGTCGATCGCGAAGACGCGGGGACGCGTGAATTGGTAACCACGGAGGCGGCATATCTGTTTGCGTCTGCCGATCCGCAATATCACACAGGGCTAACGACGTTGACGACAGCCATTCGCGGCGTCATGCAGGAACACTTTGGCACGTTCCTGTTCGTTGAAATATGGAGTTCCGACGCCCTGAACGCCGGGCAACCCTCGCGTCCGGGCTTCGAAATTGTCTCACCTGATTTGGACGCATTGCCGTCGACCATCGAAGTGCTGCGGAATTCGCTCAAAGAAATTTCAGTGCACGGACGCCGAGGCACCGTCGTGGAGCGAAGCGACAATATTGTCGGACCGCCCAACACCCAATCGCTCGCCCCGCAGTGCTCCAGCGACGCCGATGCGGGTTGCTGCACGATCGGTATCGCGGTGAAACCGGTGTATCGCGATTCTCGCAACGGCTCGCTCTATCCCGTCGTCTTGCAATCGTTTCGACGTCAATTGGCGACAGCCCTGCGCAAGATGATTGCGGAATTCACGGGCAGCCAAAACCAATCGACCAAGGTTCACTTCGAATCACTAGGGCCATCCTCGCTGGTCAAAGCCACCCGATTAATCGACCAACAGCTCTGCAGCGTCTCCGAATCGTTCGACTTTTTGTTGCAAGTCACGCCGACCAATGCGGACGAAGCTTGGCAGCAATTTCGCGACAATCACTATCGCGAGCTACCGACGCTGTATTACCGCCCGTTGCCATACCACCCGAACGTGCTCAAACGTCGCCTGTTCGACATTGAAATTGAACGTGTCGAAGATCCAACATTGGCTCTTCTGTTCTGGGAAAAGCAAAATGAGGTGGATCGGCAGTTGACTGCTTTGCGAGATCTCGACCAACCCGAAACGTCAAAGCCTTTGTCGCATCCCTCGTCGTTTTTGAGCACCAGTCTGCAATTGTATGGTCGCCCCGAAGACGCCCTGATCACGCTGGCCACAGACATCCTACGAACGATCCCGCCCAACCCAAAACCTAAATCGAAATCGGCTCGCTGCATCACCAGCAGCGAAATCATTCAACGAGCGCATGATGAAATCGACTACTACCACACCAAAATGAACGAGTTCACTGCGACCGTACAGATATCAGATTCAATCGCCTCGGGAATCATGGTATCGCAAGGCCGGTTGCTAATCTCAAGCAAGATTAAACTCGCGGCGAAACGAGTGGAATCGTTATTGCATCACGAGATCGGCACCCATCTGCTGACGTATTTCAATGGTCGCTGTCAACCGTTTCAACAATTGTACGCGGGGTTGGCGGGCTACGAAGAATTGCAGGAAGGCTTGGCCGTGTTGGCTGAATACTTGTGCGGTGGGTTGACCAAACGACGATTGCGAACTCTGGCCGCACGAGTGATTGCAGTCGATTCAATGACCGCCGGAAACTCGTTTGTGGAAACGTTCCGCTTGCTCCACAAAAAACACCGTTTTGCTCCGCACACCTCCTTCACCACCACCCTTCGAGTGTATCGGGGCGGAGGCTACACCAAGGATCTGATCTATCTGCGTGGGCTGCGTGATTTGCTCGATTACTTGGCGACGGGGCACGAAATTGAACCGTTGTACGTGGGCAAGATTGGTTTGCAACACGTGCCGTACGTACAAGAACTGCGGCGACGCGGAATCATTACTCCTCCACGCATTTTACCTCGTTTCTGGAACGACACTCGCATCCGTGATCGGCTCGAAGCCTGTCGGGGCAAGTCGGTCCTTGATCTTATGGAGACCGACCGATGAAGATTGGATTTGTAGTAAATGACGTAATGACCGAACAAGCCGCGTACACGACGACGCGGCTAGCGATGACCGCCGTGAACATGGGACATCAAGCCTACACGCTCGGCGTGGGTGATTTTGTATACGCACCCGATGGAGCCATTCACGCGTCCGCCCGCACGGTCAATGGGGAACGTTATGAATCCCTCGAAGATTTTATCGGTGAACTGCAGGATAAAGAATCCGACAGTGTGACGATATCGCTTGACGACCTCGACGTCCTGCTACTTCGGAACGACCCATCGGACGACGCGGCAGAGCGTTCATGGGCTCAAACTAGTGGCATCTTGTTTGGACAACTCGCTGCGGCGCGAGGGGTGATCGTCTTGAACGATCCCGAAAATCTAGCCAATGCGATCAACAAAACTTACTTCCAGCATTTTCCCGAAGAAGTCCGCCCTAAAACCTGCATCAGTCGTGACGTCAAACAGATCAATTCGTTTATTGAATCGCAAAACGGCAAAGTGGTAATCAAACCACTGCAGGGTTCCGGTGGTCAAAGCGTGTTTCTGATCAATGAAGACGAAAAAGCAAACCGCAACCAAATGATCGAAGCGGTGCTACGTGATGGTTACTGCATCGTCCAAGAGTATTTGCCAGCTGCGGTCGATGGCGATGTCCGACTGTTTGTGATGAATGGACGCCCGCTATGGCACGAAGGCTCGTATGCCGCATTTCGCCGAGTCAACAAAACGGGCGACGCGAGGAGCAATATGCACTCGGGAGGCAAGAGCGAGGCAGCCGAAGTGACCGACCAAATGCTTGAATTGGTCGAAATGGTGCGTCCCAAACTCGTCCGCGATGGCATGTTCTTAGTCGGTCTGGATATCGTCGACGACAAGTTGATGGAAATCAACGTGTTTAGCCCTGGCGGACTCGGCAGCAGCCAACACTTGACGGGAGTCGACTTCACCGTCGCCATCATCCGCGATTTACAACGCAAAGTCCGATACAAGCAATATTACGGATCCCGCATCCGAAATCTCGATCTTGCGACGCTGTAATCGGAGGGTCTTTCCCCTTACCGCGTAATCACGCCCAATCATTTGCACTCCAATCCGTTGGAAATCGAGGTATTCGATGACGAAATCAACGGAAAAAGCCGGGGGGAATTGACGAAAACCACTTCGCTGCCTTCAATTTGATAACGCTTCAATGTTTGTAAGGTTTGGAAGGTGGTGAAATGGGTGTCAAATCAATGGTGGGCAAGCTCGACGGGCTGCTTCGCGTAGGCGAAGCGGCCGAGTACCTGAGCGTGACGTCGGAAACGCTACGAAACTGGGATAAATCCGGCCGACTCGTACCGACACGGCATCCGGTAACTGGGTATCGGTATTACCGGCGAGAGGACCTCGACGCGTTTCTCGCAGCCATCATCGCCAAACGTGGGCACGAGTGAAATTCATCAGGCACGGCGGAGTCGCCGAACACAAATGGGATCATACCGATGATCTTGATCAGCAAAGCACAGACGGGGCGGCGGCAATTGTTAGTCGCTGGCAAGGAACAGGCGTATGAATCGAGACACAAGTTTTGGCCAAAATCATGTTGGCGTCCACGCACCATTGATCGTGGGCGTGGGGGCGTCCGCAGGCGGTCTCGAAGCCTTTCAGGAACTGTTGTCAGCCATGGGCGACAGCCCCGGTGTCGCCGTTGTTTTTGTTCAGCACCTTGATCCTCAAAGCAAGTCGTTGTTAGGCGAGTTGGTTTCGAAATCGACGTCGATGAAGGTGATCGACGTCGCGGATCGAACACCACTGGTTGCCAACACGGTTTACATCAGTCCGCCTCAGAAGTTGATAGAACTTCACAGCGGCGAGCTTCGCGTCCTGCATTCTCAGAAAGAAATTCGACGCACATCGACGATTGACCACTTTTTCCATTCAATTGCCGAAGACCAACAGGACCGCGGACTTGGCGTGATCTTGTCGGGCACCGGCAGCGATGGAACGTTGGGCTTAAAAGCGATCAGCGATCGTGGAGGGCTGACCTTCGCTCAAGACCTCGATTCCGCCAAGTACGATTCGATGCCGAACAGTGCTGCGACGACGGGGGTGGCGGACCATATCATGCCTCCGTGTGAAATGGCCGCAGAGATACAGCGATATGCTCTACACCTAGCGAATCAAGTCGATTCGACTTCGGCGGTTCGTTTTCAGGAGCAGATTGAAGCCGCGATTCCGCAGATAGCGGAATTGCTGATGAAATCGACATCTCACAATTTCCAGCATTACAAAACCACCACGCTCCGCCGCCGTATTCAACGGCGAATGCAACTACTAAAAATTGCGGCAGCGACCGACTACATCGACTATGTGAAGCAACACGAGAACGAGGTTCAAGCATTATTCCGTGACCTGCTGATTGGCGTCACTGCGTTCTTTCGTGACCCCGAGACCTTTGAAGTTTTGCGTAGTCAAGTCCTAGCAAAGATCTTCGAAAATCGGGCCCCCAATGACGATGTGCGAATCTGGGTTGCCGGATGCGCGAACGGGGCGGAAGCCTACACGATGGCGATGCTATGCCGCGAAGTAATGGACAATATCCAATCGTCTCCCAAGGTACAAATATTCGCCACCGATATCGACGAACGTTCGATCGCCATTGCACGTGCTGGCGTGTACCCGCTTGGAGTCGAAGACCAGATCAGCCCTGAACGGCTGACACGTTTCTTTGTCAAACAAGGAAAAAAGTATCATGTATTAAAAGAGATTCGTGAGCTCGTCCTGTTTTCAAACCACAATTTGATTAGCGATCCCCCGTTTTCGCGTCTAGACCTGATCTCATGTCGCAATCTATTGATCTATCTTGGACCGCATCTACAGAAAAAACTGATTCCGCTGTTTCATTATGCACTGCGGCCTTCGGGCTATCTGTTTCTAGGGCCGAGCGAGAGTATCACATCGCATGGAGAATTGTTTCGTGCGGTCGATGCAAAATCACGCATTTCACAACGCAAAGGAACCGCGATTGGTTCAGCAACCAGCACCTCCTTCCAGCCGCGAACCACATCGCAGCGTCAAGAAGCAACGACACCGGACGCCTCCGTCGACTTGACGGATATGATGCAAAGAATTGCGTTGGATGAATTCACCCCGAAAACGGCGGTGATTGACAATTCAGGAAAAGTGCTTACCTCGTCGCCCAACATCAAAAAGTATTTGAACCTGACCTCGGGGCCGTTTGAAAATAACATCGTCAAGATGGCAGCAAGTGGCTTGCAAATTGGTTTACGGGCGACGATTGCAGAGGCTAAGAGGACGAGTCGCCGCGTTCAGCATGAAAACTTGTCGCTACGCGAAGGCGATCAAGTGCAGCGAGTCATGTTGACAGTCCAACCCATGCCTCGCTTAGGCGAAGAAGCTCCGTTATTCCTCGTCGTCTTTCACGACATCGGCTTGCCGATTAACCGTGACGCGATCCAAGAACCTACGAACCACACTCACCACGATTCCGATGCAATCATCTTGCAGATTGAAAGCGAATTGGAGTCCACTCGCAGTGATCTTGAACTGACGATGCAGGACATGGAAGCCGCCAACGAAGAGCTGAAATCGTCTAACGAAGAACTATTGTCGATGAACGAAGAGTTGCACTCGGCGAACGAAGAACTCGAAACATCACGAGAGGAAATTCGCTTAAGCCGAGACACCGTTGCAAATGTCAATAGCGATCTCGAGAATCTGTTCCGCAGCACCCAGTTAGCCACCATCTGTTTAGATGCGAATAAGCACACGATTTGGTACTCTCCCGCAGCGACCCAGATCTATCGTCTGATTAACACGGATATCGGTCGCCCGCTAAGCGACATCTCACATACCGTCATCGAGATGCCTGCGATCCCGGAAAGCGAAGAACTTCTACACGAAAACGCCCGAATCGAACATGAGGTCCGAACGAACGATGGCCGCTGGTTCTTGAGACGCGTTCTACCCTACATGCGTGGCGAAAAAGCCGATGGAACAATCTTAACGTTCATCGACATCACGCTGCAAAAACAGTCATCGATTCGGATGGCCACCGAACATCAAGTGATCCGACTGCTCGCCGATGCCGATTCATTTGCATCAGTGGTTCCGCTGGTAATGAAGACCATTCGCGAAACGTTAAGTGCCGATTTGTGTGCGATTTGGCTGCCTGATGCTCATCATCAAGTGCTTCAGTGTGCCGATATTTCGGTGGGGAACAACGATACCGTGATGGAGCAGTTTGCGGCAAGGAATCAGGAATTCCAATTCGCCAAAGGCTCGGGATTACCCGGCCGGGTTTGGGAATCACTCACTGCGCAATCGATTGACAACTTGGAACAAGACAGCAATTTTTCTCGCAAGCATGCCACATCCGCCGGATTGACTCACGCAATGGCGATGCCGATTATTGTGGGGACTGATTTCTATGGCGTGATCGAAATTTTCTCTAGACGACGGGGACAATATGAACAGCCGTATTTGTCGATGTTGCAATCGGTTGGCATCGAATTGGGACAGTTCATTCGTCACACCCAAGCCGATGCCAACCTGCGTGACGAGGAAGCTCGCAAGTCCGCAATCCTAGCCTCGGCGTTGGATTCGATTATTACGATGGACGTCAATGGACGGATCGTCGACTTCAATCCAGCTGCCGAAAAAACATTTGGCTACAAACAACAAGATGTAAAGGGACGACTGCTCGCGGAAACCATTATTCCCGAACAATACCGCGAAGCGCACAACCGTGGATTGGAACGCTATCTGAAATCGGGTGAATCCAATGTGATCGGACACCGAATCGAACTGACGGGCCAACGTGCCAATGGAGAGCAGTTCCCTGTTGAATTGGCAATCAACGCCACAAAAACACGTGACGGATCGCCTTTCTTTACCGCCTACCTTCGCGACATCACCGAGCATAAACAATTTGTACAGACAATCTTTGATCGGGATGAACGAATCGTTGCATTGTTGAACTCCACTGCCGAAGGCATTTACGGCATCAACCCCGAGGGGGTCTGTACGTTCGCCAATGCGTCGAGTGCAAAATTGCTGGGGTATGACGATCCCGAAGATCTCGTCGGCAAACAAATGCACGAACTCATTCACCATATGCGACGCGATGGAAGCCGATGTGACAATATTGAGTGCCCGATCTACGAAGCATTCCGTGTCGGTGCACAGGTCCATGTCGACGACGATATCTTCTGGCGTGCTGACGGAACTTCGCTTGATGTCGAATATTGGTCCTACCCGATGATCCGTGAAGGCGAGACCATCGGTTGTGTGGTCACTTTTCTCGATGTGACGGATCGCAAAGAGGCCGAGCGGGTTGTTGCCAGACAAAAAGAAGGTCTCGAACTGTCATTCCGCGCCGGCCGTCTTGGTTCTTGGCAGTGGCACATCTCCGAAGATCGGGTCACTTGGTCTGATCACCTCTACGAGTTACTTGGCTACACCAAGGAACAATTTGTCGGCACGCGGGAAGGCTTCATGCAAGTCATCCATCCCGAGGACCGCGAATTAGTTCAGCAGCGAAACGATGACGCGTTCACCGGCCGTTGCAAAGAATTTGAGATGGAATTCCGTGTCATCCGCGGTGATGACCAACGCATCATTTGGACCTATGGCCGGGGGGTGATTGAGCGTGATGCTCAAGGCAATCCGTTGTCGATCATTGCGGTGGCAAGCGACATCAGCGAACGAAAGAAAACGGAACTCGAAATGATTCAACGAGAGCGGACGCTTTCGTTGGCACTGGATGCGGGCCGAATGGGCAGTTGGGTTTGGGACATCCCCAAAAAACAAATCACATGGTCCGATCGCCTGCATGCCATGTACGGCTACGACAAAAGCGAATTTAAGGGCACGCCCGAGGGGTTCCTCGAAATTGTGATTCCCGAAGATCACGCAGTTGTACAACAAGTGATTGACTCTGTGCTGCACTCGAACTCGGAGCGAGAAGAATTCGAGTGCCGCTGCATACGCGGAACCGATGGGCGAATCATTTGGTCTCAGGTCCACGGCGTCGTGGACCGAGACGAGCATGGGAATGCGCTGCGAATCACCGGTTTTGCCGTTGATGTCACCGAACGCAAGACACGCGAGCTGAACCTAGCATTTCTTGCGGATCTGCAATACGCGTTCGTCAACCCGTTGTCAGCCGACGAGATCATCGAACAAGCCTGTTTGCGAATTACCGAATACTTGGATTTGTCGCGATGTACGCTGGCTGAAATCGATGAGCAAGACGAAACGGCGGACGTGTTTTACGAATATGTAACGGAGGAAGATCTTCCTAGCCTAACCGGAGTTCATGGCCTCGCTGATTTTCATGACGATCAAGAGCGAGCGACTCTTTTAGCTGGCCATCCGATCGCTATTGATGACTGCCAAAGTCCGTCACGTCCGGTCGCCTTGGCTGCTCGTTTTAGCTCCTTCCAAATCGGTTCGATGTTCAATGCAACCTACATCAGCGACCGACGTTTGAAATTCGTTTTGTCAGCAATACGGAGCGAACCTCATCAATGGCAAGAGGATGAAAAGGAGTTTTTACAAGAGTTTACAACACGTGTTTACGCACGTCTTGAACGTGCTCGTGCCGAAGACGCACTACGTGAAAGCGAAGAATTCAATCGAACGATCATCGAGAGCAGTCCCGACTGTATCAAAGTCCTCGACTTGGACGGTCGCATGTTGACGATGAACTCCGCTGGGATTGCCTCATTCGAAATTGCAGATTTCGAGAAGTTCCGAGGCGAGCACTGGGAATCGTTGTGGCCCGCAGAAAGTCAGCCAAGCGTACGCCAAGCTCTAAGCGACGCGATTGCGGGGGAGACGGGCAGTTTCCAAGCGTTCTGCCCAACCGCCAACGGCACGCCAAAGTGGTGGGACGTGATCGTGACCTCGGTGCGTGGTCTATCGGAGCAAATTAAATTTTTGGTCGCGGTTTCCCGAGACATTACCGAGCGAAAACGTTGGGAACTAGAGCTCGCCGACCGCGAAGCTCACCTGCGTCGGGTGATCAATAACCAACTGGGGCTTGTCGGTGTCATCGGACTTGATGGCAAGTTATTGGAAGTAGACGATCGTTCAATGAGCATCGCAGGACTGACTCGCGAGGACGTGATTGGCAAACACTTTGCCGAGTGCCCGTGGTGGACTTACGATGACGTGGTTGCCAATCAAATGCGTGACGCCATGAATCGCGCGTTCGCGGGTGAAACCGTGCGATTCGATGTCGGATTGTATTCCAAGGAAGGCGATCCGTTGATGATCGATTTCATGATGGCTCCGGTTCGGGCCGCCAATGGCAATATCGAATACCTGATCCCTTCGGGCGTTGACATCAGTGATCGCTATGCGGCGCAGATGCGATTAATCGAAAGCGAACGCCGCATCTCGATGGCCCTCAAAGCGGGCGCGATGGCCGCCTGGGAATGGAGCGAAGAGAAGAGCGTGTGGGAAGACTCGCTTTTTCAACTTCTGGGTATCCCGCGGCAAGAAGATCCATCGTCGGAACTATTCTTCCAAAGTGTTCATCCCGATGACCTTCCTGCACTCAAATCGGTGTGGAAACAGGCGACCGAGAAAGGTGACAACTACGAAACCGAATTCCGAATCATTCGCCCCGACGGCAAGGTGATCTGGTTGGCTGCGGTCGGCACGATCATTCGTGATGAACATGAAAATATCACGCGGATCCATGGTCTGAACTGGGACATAACTGACAAAAAGGAATCTGAGCGACGTATTCTCGCCAGCGAAGAGCGTCTGCGTTTGGCACTCAGTGCTGCGGAGTTGAAACTTTGGCAATGGCACGTCAATGCCGACAAATTCTATCGCTCTGGCGAATTGGGAAAACAATCGGGATTAGAGTCCGCCAAACCGATTGGGGGATTAACTGAATTTCTAGACCTAGTCCATCCCGATGAACGCAATCACGTCGAACAGACGCTGCGTCATAGCTTGGAAACGGGCACACCGTATCGTTGTGAATACCGCATCCGGCGTTCGCCCAAGGCTTATCGCTGGGTGATGTCGTTGGCCCATCTTTCGATCAAGGACAGCGATTCACCGCTTCAGATGATCGGAGTCGAGTTGGATATTACAACCCGGCGTGAATCAGAAGAAGCGATCAAATTGGCACTCGAAAACTACGAAAGTAGCAATACAAAACTGCAGGGCATTTTCGATGTCACCTCGATCTTTGTCGGCGTCATCGATCTTGAAGGCAACGTCAGCGAAGTCAACGAAACAGCCACTGTGGGATGTGGCTACACGCGCGATCAAGTCATTGGCAAGAAATTCTGGGAGTGTCCGTGGTGGCGTCGATCGGCGAAGGTCCAGGCCACAATTCGCGAGTCGGCCCAGCGAGCTGCCGAAGGCGAAACCCTCGAAATGGAACTGGATTACTGGATCGCCGACGGCTCCAAACGCACCGTTCAATTTCGGATTGCCCCGGCAAGGAACGAAAAAGGCGAGGTCGCATTCGTGGTACCTAGCGGCGTGGACATCACCGAACGAAAGCGAAATGAGCGAGAAATCCGGCTCAGCGCCCAACGTCTCGGTGTCGCAGCGAAAGCGGCCGGTTTTGGTATGTTGCACGTCGATTTGCGCACTCAAAAGGTCATGTTTTCGCCTGAGTTCAAACGAATCGTCGGCTATCCCGAGGATCACACGTTCCAGATCGAGATGAGCCAAACGCCCTCGTTTGTCTATCCTGACGACGTTGCTGCGTACCAGGAATATTTCCAGCAAGCTTCGCATGCGCGTCGCAAACTGATGACACCGCTGGACCTTCGCATCACTCGTCTTGACGGTCAACTTCGTTGGGTGCGTTTGCAAACCAAAACGCTGTGGACCAAAGGTAGCGAAGGCCAGAAGCGACCATCTCAAATCATCGGCACGCTGCTGGACATCACCAATCAGCACGAGTTCGAACAGTCCCTTAAAGAAGCACGTGAACAGGCTGTCGCAGCGAACGAGTCGAAGAGTGCTTTTTTGGCGAACATGAGTCACGAAATCCGCACCCCAATGACTGCGATCCTGGGCTATGCCGACTTGATTGCCGAAAAGGTCAATGATGACGAGACGCTATCGCACGTTCGCACGATCCGGCACAACGGTGGATTTTTGCTGGATATCATTAACGACATCCTCGACCTGTCAAAAATCGAAGCGGGCAAATTTGAAATCAGCCAACAACGGTTCGCTCCGAACCATTTGGTCGAAGATGTTCGTTCGATCATGGAAGTCCGTGCGACCGAGAGCAATCTTGAACTTGATGTTGAATATCACGGAAAAATTCCTGCGGAAATCACTTCCGATCCCAAACGTCTGAAACAAGTCCTGATCAACTTGGTCGGAAATGCGATCAAATTTACCCCCGAGGGAATGGTTAAAATTATCGTCCGCTATGTCGACGACCATCGTGAGGACGGAATGCTTTGCTTTGAGATTGTTGACACAGGCATCGGGATGAGCACGCAACAACAGCAACGTTTGTTCCAACCGTTTTCGCAGGGAGATGGCAACGTCAATCGCGAGTTTGGCGGCACGGGACTCGGGTTGGCGATCAGTAAACGGTTGACCGAGATGTTGGGCGGCGAAATCTCGGTCGAGAGCGAATTGAGCAAAGGCAGCAAGTTTACTGTGAAGATTGCCACGGGTGATATTGCTGATGTACAAATGATCCAGCCCAAACTGACGATCGAACCACAACCTAACGAGACGCCATCAGAACCCGTCAAATTAAACTGCCATGTCTTGGTGGTCGACGACCGACGCGACATTCGTTTTCTCAGCAAATCGTTGCTGAAAAAAGCGGGTGCGAAGGTCAACGAAGCCGAAGACGGAGAAGTCGCGATCCGAATGGTCGAAGAGATGATCAGCCAAGGACGATCCTATGACCTAATCCTGCTGGACATGCAGATGCCCCGACTCGATGGATATCAAACCGCCGAACAACTTCGCAAACTCGGATTTAATGGTCCGATCATCGCCCTGACTGCAGATGCAATGCAGGGAGATATGACCCGCTGTATCGAAAGCGGCTGCAACGATTACCTGAGCAAGCCGATCAACGTCGAGTTGCTGACCCAAATGGTGCATCGATTTACCACCGCAGCTCAATAAAAATTTAATTTGCGGTATGCGGAATGCAGCTTGCTGATCCGCCGATTCTAAAAACAGCGATGCGGTCGTGAAAAGCAAACTCCGCGAACTATAATGGTCCCTTCCACCCTTCATTGGCGAAAAATGCCGTAAGTGAATGAGGCAATGCTGACTCCCGAACAACAACAACGATTCCAAGAAGCGATCAAGCGGTTGGGGGGTGACAGTGATTTGCTTATCACCATGGCGATGCTGGTCAGCGAGGATGCTCCGCAAATGCTCAGCAATCTGGAACTTCAACTTCAAGACGGCCAATTACAGGAAGCTTCTGCCACGGGGCATAGCTTAAAAGGATTGCTTAGTACGTTTGAAACCGGATCCCCTGTCAAAGAACTTCAGCCTGTCATCGATGCAACGCGTGCTGAGAATCGCGAGCGAGCAAGTGAGCTATGGCTTGGATGCAAATCTTCCATCGAAACCTTGATCGCATCCATTTCGGAATTAGCCGTTAGCGGCTAATTACTTTTGGCGAACGACCACATTGACCCAACGAGGTACGATCTCGTTAACACTCAATTCGCTCGGAATGTTGGTCAAGGCACGCTCGGTGGACAGGCGTTTGGGGATGCCCAGTTGAACATCCTCCAGTTCGAGCGAAACAGTAATTGTCGAAACATCGAGAATCCGAAAAGCCTTGTCCGATCCCACCAACGTCACTTCGGCATAACTCGACCTTGGTTCCGCGACCACCCAATCTGCGGCCAAATTGCGATATTCGATCGGCACAATGATCGTTCGCTGCAGCGTGGCGGTTTGAAAAGCAAACATAAACCAAAGTAAAATCGCCAGTGACAGCGCCGCAAGCCTCATCAGCCAGCGGTCCCACCCCCATCCGCCCCCCGAGTCACTCGTCACCGTCTGACTAGCTAAGAATTGCTCGAGCCGCTGCGCGAGCCCAGCCGGATCAACTTCGGTCAATTCACCGTTGTGGGCGATCGTGATCGTTCCGCGTTCTTCGGAAACGACCACCACCAAGGCGTCACAACATTCCGACAACCCCAGCGCGGCGGTGTGGCGAGTTCCACTGCCTTGCACTTTCATCAGATTCGACGACAACGGCAGGTGTAGACTGAGTTGCCGAATCCGTGAGTCTTCGATCAGTACCGCTCCGTCATGCCCCGGCGATTTAGGATGAAAAATGCTCAACAACAGCGGTTCACTGATCTCGGCATCCACCATGACCCCGCCACGCATGTGCCGGGTCAGCGGTTCGCGCCCGGGAAACACAATCAACGCTCCGATCTGATCACGAGCAAGCGCTGCGACGGTTTCGACGACCGTATCAATGATGCCCGAGTCAACAGAATCACGTTTGTCCTGTCGCAACCACCGCGACGAAACAAGCCGCTCGATACCATGGCGAATATCCTGCTGAAAAATCACAATAATTGAAAAGATTACCGCAATGATTCCGTATTGGAAAACCATCGTGGTCAAGTACATTTCCAACCATCCCGCCAATACATAGAGGGCGGTGAACAGCACAATCACAACGCCCAGAGACTGAGTCGACCGATGTCGCAGCCAAACCAGACCAACATAAATCAATAGCGTCACAATACCGATGTCCAACGCATCAGCTAAACGAACCTGCTGAATCAATTCATTCAAATAGCTCGGCATCGAAGCTCACTTCGCGTAATCGCGGTTCAGATCTTTGCTCGCGTTTGCGTCTGAGGTCGAGAGCGCGATCGAGGTCGTAGCGAAAGTCGCCAAGACTTTCGGCGTTGACAATACTGACCGAAACTCTTGGCAAGTTTCGCTACTCCGAATTTGTATTTATAGCGGTGCAGCGTTATAGAAATAGACGGTAGGGAGCTAACGCTGCTTTCGGATCGCGGCAATCAAGTCTGCCTTGTTCATCTTGCTGCGACCCGAGATCCCCAAATCCGCAGCCAAATTTTGCAGTTCGTCGACTGTCCGTTCCTCGAGACGCGTATTGGGGTTCCCCGTGCCTTGAGTCGTCTTGTTCGGAGTTCGACCGTCTTGACGGCGTTGTTTATTCACCGTTCGCGCCGCAACCTCTTCGGCATTGTCTTCTGACTTGCCGCGTTCCAATTGGCTCTCTTTGATGTGATCGTACTGTCGCTTATCTTTGTCAGACCATTCAGCCATGATCGCCTCTCCCGCAAACGCCGCTTTCCATCCGACGCAAGGTCAAGCAGCACGACGGTGCCGCACCTCGCTCAACCTTGCATTAATTGAACATTGCGTCGAATCAACGGCGCAATAACGCAATGGAATGGTTGTGCCATCGATCACGCGACGGGGCCGCGTCGTCCCATCACCAAGCTGATGACGAACAACACCAAGAACACAACGAACAAAATTTTCGCGATACTCGCAGCCGTTCCAGCGACAACGCCGAAACCAAGTGCGGCCGCAATCAACGCAATGACCAAAAAAGTTAATGCCCAACCTAACATCGTAAGCTCCTTAGTTTTGAAGTGGTGAAAGTGGCGATGAATGCTTCATGCCACTGTCAAAACTGCAGACGCATTTAGTGTGCCATACCGTTACGGATCATCTAAATCCATAGAACGACGATTCAAAATTCGCAGCTAAACACGCCTCATCTGCTCGGGCACAATCCGTCGTTGCGCGAAAGCAGATCAAGTTGAGTGCTTTGGTAGCATCGTCGACAACGACCAACTGAACGTTGCTGCGTGACCAGCGAGGGATCCAAACTGATCCCGCATCAACCAGTTTGGCAGAACAACCAGGGATGACCGCATCAATCGGGACGGGTGAACTGAAAGTAAAAACCGCAAATACGTGATAAAACCTGGCAATTCGTGAAAGTGACACCGATTCCAATGTTGGGAAAACCAGTGCATGGCACGCCAAGTGCTAATTCGCTCTATCACTCAACTCTCAATGGATGACTGTGACTCAAAACCTTCAAGGATGAAATCATGTTGGTACTTAGCCGTAAATCAGGTGAATCGATTCGACTTGGCGACGACATTGTTCTGACCGTTACCAGGGCCAAGGGCAATCGCGTCCAACTCGCCATCGAGGCTCCACGCGACGTTCCTATTCGACGAGCGGAACTCGATTCAAAACCCGCAACTAACTCAGCAAAGCCAAGCGTTTCAGTAAACCGATTAAAAGACTACTTGCGGCGGTCGGCCTAAACACGGTGGCAGTTTGCTTTTCCGCGACGTGCCTTCTTGTTGCGTCAAACCGCTGCGTTTAAATAAACCTTGAAAGCACCGTTTCTTCTAAAACGAGAGAACCATGCGTTACACACTGATGATGGCTGCCGCGATTGCCTTAGGCGTCTCCTTTTCGGGAATCGCCAGTGCCGATGACAAATCCAGTGACACGGCGAATGAGAGGATGCAGGGACGATGGCAGATCGTCGATGGCGTCAACCAAGGACGTGAGCTGTCCAAACATGAACTTGACGGCAGCACCGTGTCGGTGACAGCCAACTTAATCGTGACCTACGACCGTGACCAACAACAACGGTTTCAAGCGGTCTTTACCGTCGACGATTCGCAGGACCCGATGCACATCTCCATGACTTCGGTTCCGGAGACGGCACGACCAAGTGAAGTCGCGCGGGATAAGCAGGATGGAGCCTCTGAACAAACTCAAAAGATGGCCGCACCGGGCATCATCAAATTTGATGGCAAAAACCGCTGGGTCCTGTGTTACGCACTGCCAGGTGGCGAGCGACCGACGGAATTCAAATCGCCTAAGGGGAGCAAGATAATGCTCTTCACGCTGCAAAAAGACCAAGGCGACCCCGTCCCCGGACTTGGCAAAACGATCGAAAGCGAAAAAGAGTAAAGCGGATCTCGCGAAGCAGCAGCGACAGGGCTAAGAATCGATCGCGCTAGGCTATTGGTCCACTGCGCGGTTTCCGTCCAGTCTGGTGATTCCGCATCCACCGCTCATTCGAATTATAGAAATTGGTTCGGAAAACTGGGGATTATTTGGCCGCAACCACACGGCCTCTTTGCGTGATCGTCGTCATGCTCGCTTTGGTCCAAAGTTTGCTTTGAAGTCACGGTATTCACGCAGTCGTGAATCGCCAGCGACGGGGATTGCCCCCATCAGGCGTTCCATTCAAACCACAATGACTCTAAGTAACCATGACCACTGACACTCAATCTGTCTTCAAACGTGACATTCTTAGCAACAAGAAAAACGACAAAGTTTCTGGCTTGTTGCAGCAAAACCTGGTCAATCTGATCGATCTTGCTCTACTGCTGAAGCAAGCTCACTGGAACGTAGTGGGCCCCAATTTCCGCAGCATCCATCTCCAATTGGACGAGATCATCGCAACGGTTCGCGACGCGAGTGACGAAATCGCTGAACGCATCAGCACACTGGGCGTTGTACCCGACGGGCGGGCCGACACCGTGGCTCAATCGAGCGAATTGGCCGCCTACCCCCGCGAGTTCGTCAAGGTCAGCGAGACCGTGACGTTGTCAGCCGACGCGATGAAAACGACGATCGATTCGCTGCGCAGTGCGATCGAAAAGCTCGGCGATCTCGATCCGATCAGCGAAGATATGTGTATTGGCATCTGTGCACCGCTGGAAAAACACCTCTGGATGCTGCAAGCCCAAGAAGTGGTTTAGAGTTGGTCGCGGCTGCTTCTGCTAAGCGACTAGCCTGTTGCCGTGGCTACGCTCGCCAGAGCGTGGAGTGTTGACCTACCTCCACCGTCTGGCGACGGTAGCAAAGCAATTCAATATAAGTCATTCGACATAATGATCTGAGCCGACGGCGCTAGCCGCGGGCATGTTTCCTGCAATATTGACGCCCCCCGCGGCTAGCGCAGTCGGCTCACAAAAGGACCGACGTTTCACCGGTATATACCGAACGACCTGCTTACTGTGGCAACCAAACCACCAAAAACTGCACAATGTCGATATCGTGGCGGGAGTGCAAATAAACGCCACGGTCACTTTGATTGTGACTCTAGATGCAGTGCCATCAGCGTGTCGGCATCCGCTAATAACGCCGGACGTGACTCTTCGGGTATCCCCGCCATACCGCTTGCACTCCACGCTGCTTCGATTGCTTTTCGCTGGTTGGTCGGCATCGCGATATTCGCTTCGCTGGCTAATTGAATGCGGCGATGTAGCAAAAAGAACTGGGGATCAAAAATGACTTGTTCAAACAGTGACTCGCTGAACAAGGGCGTCGCTGTAGAATGGGTCAGTGCATCCTCGTGATCCCGCTTCAGCTGACTGGGTGATGTCTCTTCAGGAATCAACAACAATCGTTGTTGACGCATTTGGGTACCAAGCCATTGGCTTCCCATCGCTACATCGATCGGAATCGACAAGATCAAACCGGCCAACAACGGCGAGAACCAAACCAGAAACGCGGGAGCGTAAAACGCTAACGCGACCGTCACCCCGATGCTGAGCACCGTAACAAAACCAAAACGTTTGGCCGCGTCACGCCATGCGACTCCCTGTTCATCACGCGTCTGCGCAGACCATTTGACGTTGGTGCCTCGCAATGTGGCCAGCACAAACCGACTGTGGTAAATCGCCATGATCGGCGACAATAACACCGACGCCACAACCTCGATCATCAAGCTGGCGACCAGCCGCAAACGGCCGCCCAGTAGTTCTGCGTTTTGCGTGCTTCGGATCGCGATCAGCAAACTCCAAAACTTGGGCAATAACAACAGCGACATTGAAACAACAAACAGGATCAGGGCTCCGGAATCGAATTGCGGCCCCCGAGGCTCGGGATCTGCAATGCGATCGAGGATCGTTCCGATCACGCACAGTACGGTGAACAGAATCCAGATCGGAGAGGCAACGTATGACATCACTCCCGAAGCAAAATGCAATCGGCTGAGTGGTCGAAACCCTTCGCTGATCAACAATTGCAGATGCTGAAGATTTCCTTGACACCATCGTTGATCACGTTGAGCATAGTCGGCGATCGTGGTTGGACATTCTTCAAAACTGCCGCCCAGATCGGTCGCCAGCTGCACTTTCCATCCGGCACGCAGCATCAGCGCGGCTTCGACGAAGTCATGACTGAGGATCTCGCCTCCGAGAGGTGCCTTGCCCGGCAGCACGGGAAGGCCGCAGTACCTCAGAAACGGCTTGATGCGAATGATCGCATTGTGCCCCCAATAGTTGCCTTCGTCGCCAGCCCACTTGGCAAAACCGGCGACAAAGATGGGGCCATACACGTGGGCGGAAAATTGTTGTAGCCGAGCGAACAGCGAATTGCGTCCCACCGGAGTCGGTGGCACTTGCAGGATCCCCAACGCGTCATCAGCTTCCATCCGCCGCACCAATTCGACCATCGTTGACGCGTCGACCAAACTATCCGCGTCCAGCACGATCATGTACCGATATCGGCTGCCCCAACGACCACAAAAGTCGGCGATATTGCCCGCTTTCCGTGCGATGTTTTTGGCCCGATGACGATAATAAACATTCACATCCTCGCCGTGCTTTTGCAACAATTCCGACCAAGCTCGCTCCTCTTGAAGCCAAATCTCGTGGTCGGTCGAATCGCTCAGAACATAAAAGTCGAACTGGCCAACGGCATCGATCGATTTGAGCGACGCAAGCATCGCTTCGATCCCTGCGAACACACGATGAGGCGACTCGTTGTAAACCGGCATCAGGATCGCCGTACGAGCCGAGAAGCGATCATCGCCCGACGGAATCGACTCGTCCGCGGACGGTGATACATCGCAGGGCGAGCGACGCCACAAACTGACAAACCCCAGCGACGCTAGCGAAAACGAAAACACAATCCAGCCAAACAGCAACGCGAAGAGCGGCAAGCTAAGCAGCTCAAACAGGTTCAGCTGGTTTCCACCTGCGATCACCCAATAATAGGTCGCGGTGGCGATCGCCGTTCCAATCAACGTCCAGACAAACACAACTCGACGAATCCATTTCGTTGTGCGTGCGGGATCGTGCGGAATCGAATTTTGAGTCGGACTTTGCATAACGGTAGCCTCGTTCATCATGTTCGGACTTTTTAAAAACAAGAAAAGGAATGGGTGCTCGCGCCGCCAACCGCGAAGCAGGTTGCTCGGTCTACGCCAGTGAAATATCGGCCATGCTGTGAGCCGACGGCACTAGCCGCGGGCCCCGACGCAATCGTTATCAAACAGTAAGGCCCGTGGCTAGCGCCGTCAGCTCAGAACATTTTGTCGAATGACTCGTTTTGAACTGCACAATGCTCAAGAGCATTCGTTAGTTCTGCTGTCCAGCGTACCGCCGACGTCCCTTCAGGATCGCCGTTCGGTTGCCGCCTAAAAGCTGCCCCACCCACCACTCCATTCGCAGTGGCGCTGCACGGCGAACGGGACTCGCGTTCCACATCGGACGATCGATCGACGCGGGGATTACCTCGCGAGTCGACTGTGATGGTGAAGGCATCCTAGTCAATTCTTCGATCGCCAATATCATCGAAGCCCGAGTGAGATCGGCCGATTGTCCTGAAGCGGATTGCGACGCGACTTGGGTCGCTGCCTGCCTCACAATTCGATCAC
Source organism: Novipirellula methanifontis (assembly GCF_052161655.1). Taxonomy (GTDB): domain Bacteria; phylum Planctomycetota; class Planctomycetia; order Pirellulales; family Pirellulaceae; genus Novipirellula. The sequence goes on along the minus strand of NZ_CP197418.1, from coordinate 1,313,180 downwards.
TTTCAGCCGTTGCTCGCTCGCCTGAAACACCACACTTTTGTAAGTAGGATTTCACTTGTTGACGCGAACGATCCAGATCGGATGGATAGGTTAGAACGCTAGGCGTGCTAAACGAAGCACCCGTGTAATTATGCGAAAACGCAGTTTGCGAAACGGACATGAAATTGATCCTTGGAAAAGCAGATGAGTTGAGCGGAAACCACTCCGTCGTCCCTACGATTTCGATGTAAGTACAAACGTTGTGCCACAACATCTTCCACGCAGTCACGAAATCTTTGACCGCCTGCCGCCGGTGTGGGATTAAAGAGGCCACGCCTTTACCAAGGGGGGCGAGGTTCACATAGAAACCCTGTGCGGGAACATTTTGCCATTAACGCCGTAGGAAAGATTATTTAGCATTTCGATTGTGAAGTTTCCGTTGGCTCCGGTAATGTCATCCGAATCGTCAGAGTCACCTGACGCCCCACGGTTTGCTGCTCAATTTGCGACCAATCGGTTGCTTGGCAGTAAAGCAGACCGCCTGTGTCATAGGCTTTTGGCGTTTTCCGACGTTGCGTCATCCCGAGGCAACGAAACTCCAACCCCGCTCCCTCCCCCCCACAAACAGGCTCGCAATGAAGCGACGCACCTTTTTGGCGACGGGACTGTCGCTTTCAATGGCTCCCTCAAATTTGCTTTCAAAGGCAAATGCCGTCGAATCTCTACTCGTTTCCTCCCTTCGGCAAGAACCTGCGGCGATGGAACAAAACGACCACAGCTTTCTGCTTGATTTGCAACAACGTTGCTATCAATTTTTCGTCGACGCAGCCCATCCTAAGACGGGGTTCATTTCGGACCGCGGGGCTACCGATGGATCGTGGTTCAGTGATCACGCCAGCTCGGCGGCGTGTGGATTTGGACTAACGGCCCACAGTGTGGCCGCCCGAAACGAGTGGGTCCCTCGCGAACATGCGGCCGATCGGACTCGGCAATTGCTGCATTCGTTGCTGACGTTGGCCAGTCACAAAGAAGGATTTGTCTATCACTTCTTTGATGCCGCCAGCGGCAAGCGATCCCCAGGGGCCGAAGCCTCGTCGATCGATACAGCCTTGCTGATAACCGGTGCAATGACCGCAGCGACTACGTTTTCGGATGATTTGGAAATTGTCCACATGGCCGACGAACTTTACCGCCGAGTGGATTGGCAGTGGATGCTCGGCGCGAACGATATGCTACATATGGGATGGACGCCGGAATCGGGCATGATCTCGCATCAATGGGACAGTTTCAGTGAGCTGATCGTGCTGGTGCTGTTGGCTATTGGGGCACCGAACTCGCCCATCCCACCGCGATGCTGGCAAGCGTGGCGACGCTCGCCCGTATTGCAACATAACGGTGAAGACTTCATCAGCTATCCACCGCTGTTTGTGCACCAATATCCGATGGCGTTTTTCGATTTTCGCAACGTCCGATCTGCCAGCGGACGAAGTTATTGGGACAATTCCGTCCGAGCTCACCATGCTCAAATCGCGTTCATGACTGAACTGGGCAACCGCTATCCAGCGCAGATGCGACATTACGGCAGCGACATGTGGGGGTTGACCAGCAGCGATAGCGCCAGTGGGTATCGCGATTGGGGTGGCCCCTATGAAAACGGCCGCTGCGAACCCGACCGTGATATCGATGGCACGATTGTTCCCAGTGCTGCGGCGGGTGGATTGGCGATCGTTCCCAACGAAGCCCTCCGCACACTTCGTTATCAAAAACAGCACTTCGGCGACAAAGTCTACTCTCGCTATGGTTTCGTGAACGCCTACAACCCGGCGACTCAGTGGGTTGGCCGTGACGTGATTGGGATCGACACCGGTATCACGCTGGTGATGGCTGAAAACTTGTTGACCGGTGGCGTGTGGGACGCGTTCATGCGACATCCTGCAGCGAATCGAGCACTCAAGCTAGCCGGTTTCGCTTAGCGACACGCTAAAAGCTGAACGGCACACTTGTTGCTTCGTGATCAATCCCGCTTGGTTTACTCTTTTCACCACGGGATTCTCCTTATGTTGCGACTCTTTACAGCATTAACGCTGCTGTTTGCTTTTTTCGATGGCACCACCTCGGCTGAATCATCACGACTTCGTGTAAATCCAGTACAAAGTCAGGCAGCGAATCCAGGTAAGCAGATCAGCAGCTTTGCGGAACTAAAGACGTTGGCCGCGGCGACCGCCAAGGCAGAATTCCAGCCGCGTGCTGAACCGCCTGCGGCGCTCTCTCAAATGAGCTACGAACAATATCGCGATATCAGCTTCCGGCCCGAGAAGGCGGTGTGGTGGAAAGACGGACTTCCGTTTTGGCTCGAGACGTTTCATCGCGGCTTTGTGCAACGCGATCGCGTTTCGCTGTACACCACCGAAAAAGGGGTCACACGAGAAATCCCTTTTTCCTCAAATAACTTTCACTACCGAACGCCGATTGCGGAAAAAGTGGTTCGCGATTCGGGACACGCGGGCATCAAGATCGCAGGCCGCTTTCCAGGCCAAAGCGATGGACAAGAGATGTTGACGTTCCTCGGTTCGAGCTACTTTCGTGGGCGAAGCGCCGACACGCTCTACGGCACCTCAGCTCGCGGACTGGCAATTGATGTTGCGCTCAATCGCGACGAAGAGTTTCCGTTTTTCAAATCGTTTTGGGTCCAGAGTCCCAAGACGAGTGATGAAGAACTCTCGATCTTGGCGTTAATGGACAGCCCTTCGGCGAGTGGCGCCTACCAATTCACGCTGACACCCGGCACGACGGAAACCATTGTTGATGTCCAATGCTCGTTGCACTTTCGTTCGCTGCCGGAAAAGATCGGTTTGGCACCGCTGACCAGCATGTGGATGTGGGGCGATGGGTTGATGGGGCCGCCACTGGACAATCGTCCTGCCGTCCACGATTCAGACGGACTGCTGATTCAAACCGAGGACGAAGGATGGATATGGCGTGCGTTTGCTCGTCAAAGCTATCCTTCGGTCAGTCAGTTCCGCGTTGACAAATTGAAAGGGTTCGGTGTATTGCAGCGCAACCGAGCTTTCTATCACTTTGACGACCATAACGCTCAATACCACAAACGACCCAGCGTTTGGGTACGTCCAAAACGAGGATGGGAAAATGGCGTCGTCGAATTACTCGAATTGCCGGGAGCCCACGAAGGGATCGACAACATCGCCGCCTACTGGATTCCAGATGCAAAGCCGACGCTCGATACGCCATTGGAACTGAGTTACCAAGTTTCCTTCTTCCCCGGCGATCGCAGTGACCAAACCGAGGTTGCGCGGGCGACCTATTTTGATGTGCAGCGGCAAGACGGATTCATCGCCATGGATATCCGTTTTGCCGGAGAAGCGATTGCGACGCGAAAGAAGAAAACCGTCAACGTCGATGTTGCAACCATTCGCGGCGAAGTTGTTTCGGCATCCGCAAACCGCACCGACACAGGCGACTGGATCGCTCATCTTCTCGTGCGACCTACCGAGGATGCCCCAGTGGAACTAAGCGTCACGCTGATGGATGCCAAGCCAGGTGTAAAGCGAAAACTGTCGGAACGGTTCGTCTATCTCTGCCCCGACGGGGAACCGACGTTCAAGTATCCGCAGGTATATACGCGAAAGGAATAAGTGAATTGCGTTTGTTGGGTTAGGCACAGCAATTGCGTCGTACAGGTTGGGTACAGCGGGAATACGTGGCGTTTGGTCGACTTCCGACCCGCACGCCTCCCAGCCCAATACCAGCAACAGGGACGCAAATAATGTCAACCCATACAGCAACTTCAAATAACCGACTAACCAATTCGGAATCGAACGCACAATCCACCACCGACCCGTGGGAACAAGTTTTCACCGCGATCAACATCCGTTGGCCGCAAATCAATCAAGACGAACTAAAACAGTGCGATCGATCGGTGGATGGTTTGACCGAATTTGTCGCCTCGCGAGTGGAAACTCAGCGGGACGAAATTGAATCGGTTATCACCGAATTTGCTCCGACCAGCGAGTCGCCGCTTCGATCGTTCGTCGACCAAGCTCATCGTGCTGGAGAACAAGTCAGCAATTCGGTGCATTCTGCGGTCGAGCGGGTGCAGTACGAAATGGACGAATTGCCCGTTAAAACTTCGCTCACCAACCTTGCGATCGGCTTCGGGCTAGGCGTACTGGCCACCACGCTGTACTTCAACTCGCGTCGCCAACAAACGGCTTGGCAACAGATCCGATCCAACCGCTTGTTTCAGTAAATCAACCATTCAATCGCCCCTTAAAGGAACTCTATAATGATTGCCCTTCGATACCTTAGTCTCGCTGCCGTGGTTGCTACGATCACGTGGACCGCCGACCCCACCACGGCGGATGCTCAAATCGTTGTTCAATACGGCAACTCGGGATCTTACTACCAACGTGGATATCCGACGTACTCTCAACCGTCGTATTCGGCACAGCGTTATCCGAGTCAATCGTATAACCAGCCCTATTCGTACTCGGTCCCATCGTATAACTACCGGCAATCGACGCCTCAGTATTATGCGCCGAACCAGCGATATAGCAGTGGCTATCGCGGCAGCAATTCACTGCCGTATCAATCGTATAGCCCGACCAATAACGGAGGTTACTACAACAATGGCTCGTACTACGGAAACGGCTCGTATTACGGAAACAATGTGTACGGAAACGGCTACTACGGAACTCCGTCACAGCAGCGAGGCGCAACCATTGGCGGTGCGATCGGGGATGCCATCGGTGGACAGCGTGCGGGTAACATTGGTGCCGCGATTGGCAGTGCGATCGGCAACGATTGATGTGGGAAGGCTTCTAGCCTGTCATCCGCCAAGGCTCTCATAGCCACAACTGCCCAATCAGAATCAGGCCTGATGAAAAACCAGGCCTGATTTCGTTTTACGCCAACCCAAACTCTGGGCCAACAAACATCCGAATGGCGCCCGGGACACATTCGAACTCGACCGGTTCCTCATCCACTACTTCGCCATCGAGCGTGAATCGCATCGGCGGATCGGAGTAAAGTTTCAGCCGACGGGCTTGTCGGTAGATAACTTGTTCGCATTCGAGAAAATTGCCTAGCAGATTGCCAGCGACAATTTCTACCATGTCCATCACATCGCCGTCTTTGATCAGCACCACGTCGAGCAATCCATCGACCGGCGAGGCTGCGGGAGCCACTTCGATGCGTCCTGCGTTCGTTTTTCCATTAGCAACGAGCACGGCCCAACTATTAAAATCACCAATCCGCTGGCCATCCATTTCCGCATTGACGCGAAAGCTTTTCATATCCGCCAACACGCCGACGGCACCACGCAAATAACTGAACGCACCCCAGCGTGATTTGATGTCGTCGGTCAATTCTTCGGAAACGCGGACGCAATTGCCGCCCGCCGCGACATTAGCGTAGTAACGCTCGAATCCGCTGCCGGTGATTCGGACCACATCCATCGGAATCGGCTGGCTATCGCGGAACAACGCGACCGCCTCTTCGATTTCATCCGGAATGGCGAGCGTACCGGCAAAGTCATTGGCGGTTCCCAGCGGAATGACCGCCATACTGGGGCGGCGAGCACTGTCAATTTCCATCAACGCGTTGACGACGGCATTGACGGTGCCATCGCCGCCTGCGGCGAACACGATGTCGCACTCACATTCGAGTTCCTTTTGGATCGTTTCCCGCAGATTGACGTCACGGGTCATCTGCACCCACGTGGTCGTTGCGGACGGCAATGCCTTGCGAAGCCGTTCGACTTGCTCAGCCTTGCCAGAGCCGCGGTTCCAGAAAACGAGATTAGTCATGGTTCGCGTTTAGACACCCTAATGATTTTTCCAAGGAAACCTGTGGGTTATTCCACAGACTCTGCCCTATACCTCCGTTCCCCTACTGCATTTCTTGCGCCTGCGGATCGCATAGCCCTGATGAAACTTGGCAACATCGTTTGCATGTTTCCAAGCATGATTCTCAGGGGGCCCCCCAATCTGCTAGAATGCAAAAAACATTTCACCTCACAATCCCAATCAGGGCCGACCCATGAGTTCGTTAGATCAACTAAAAAAACACACCGTCGTGGTTGCTGACACTGGCGATATTGATGCGATCGCCAAGCACAAACCGCAAGACGCGACGACGAATCCGTCGTTGCTGTACAAAGCGGCTCAGATGCCACAATACCAATCCTTGGTCGATGAAGCGATTGCCTACGGCCAATCCAAGTCAAACAGCGAAGAAGGTCTGCTGGATGCCATCATCGACAAATTGTCGGTCACGTTCGGTTGCCGCATTTTGGAACTGATCCCAGGCCGCGTTTCGACCGAAGTCGACGCACGTCTGAGCTTCGATACCGAAGGGACGATCAACAAAGCGCGTGAACTGATCGAATTGTACAAAGAAGCAGGAATTTCGAAGGACCGCATCCTGATCAAGATGGCGAGCACATGGGAAGGCGTCCGCGCCGCGGAGCAACTCGAGAAAGAGGGCATTCACTGCAACCTGACTTTGCTGTTCGGATTCGGTCAAGCGATCGCATGTGCCGAAGCCGGGGTGACTTTGATCAGCCCGTTTGTAGGTCGCATCTACGACTGGTACAAGAACAAACGAGGTGTCGATTCGATTGCTGTGTCCGAAGATCCTGGTGTGGAATCGGTCACGACGATTTTCAACTACTACAAAAAGCACGGTTACAAGACCGAGGTAATGGGAGCGAGTTTCCGCACCAAGGAACAAGTGATGGCGCTTTGCGGCAGCGACTTGTTGACGATCTCGCCCGATTTGCTCGGCCAGCTTGCCGATATTGATGCCGACGTTCCTAAGGCATTGGACGCGGACGCGGCGGCGAAGATGGACATCGAAAAAATCGAGATGAACGAAGCGACATTCCGTTGGATGCTAAACGAAGACGCCATGGCGACTGAAAAGTTGGCCGAAGGCATCCGCGGATTCGCAGCCGACCTGGACAAATTGCGAAGCTACCTCGCCCAGCGAATGGAAACCGCCTCGGTGTAGGTTGGTGTGGGATAGGCTTCCAGCCCAGGGCTGTAAGGGTATCGCTGTGGCTTGATTGTCGTGTATTACCGTGTTTTACACTACACGGAGGTTCGCGGTGTCATCTAAAGTCTTTGATCGGTTTGTTAACAAGGCTCCATTTGCCGTCATGACAAGAGTTCTGACGCAAGATTTCATTCGAAGCGATCTTAATCGCATCTTTGATAACAATCGCGAGGCGCAGTACGACTACATCGCCTTGTTTGAGGCCATCGCAGCGACCGTAGCTGATGTGGCGCTCAATTTCAGCGACAACTTCAATCAAGCCTACAGAGAACATAAAGAAGAACTTGGCGTAACGCGTCAATCGTTCTACGCCAAAACCCGAGGCGTGGAGCCAGCCGTTAGTGAAGCAATCGTCAAGCACTCCGCAGAGCGAGCGGTGCAAGCACAAGATGCTTTGGGATTCGTTCCGTGGGAATTACTTCCTGGTTATCGCTGCTTTAGCATTGATGGCAATGTTTTGGCGAAGTCTGACAAAAGACTAAAAGTGCTTCGGGAAGTCAAAGGGGCTCCATTGCCAGGGAAGCTCGTCGCAAGATTTGATTTGCAACGACAAATTTTCGATCAAGTCTATGTCCTGCTTGACGGACACTCGCAAGAGTCGACTTGTTGCGGTCGGATCGTTGAAGATCTGGTAGCCAAAGACGTCGTGATTGCTGACCGGCATTATTGCATTGTGTCATTCTTAACTAAGATTGCTCTGGCGTGTGGCTTCTTCGCGATCCGCCAACATGGGCGTTTAAAAGGTGTTTTGCTTGGGAAACGCAAACGGATTGGTCGCATCAGCACGGGCGTAGTGTACGAGCAAGAGCTAAAGCTTTCCGCTGCGGACGACGCGATGATCGTTCGTCGGATCACTGTCGAGCTGGACAAGCCCACTCGCGATGGCGACACCGTGATTCATGTATTGACTAATCTTCCCAGCGAAGTTTCAGCCACTGACGTGGCTGAACTCTATCGCCATCGCTGGGAAGTGGAAACTGCATTCAACGTGTTGCAGATGACGCTCACTTGCGAACATTCAGGGATTGGACATCCTCAGGCAGCAGCATTACTTTTTTGCATGTCCGTCCTAGCGTTCAACCTCCGGCAGACGATTTTTGCAGTCCTGTATGCAACTCACGAGGAAGAAGAAGTTGACGAGATCAGCCACTTCCACGTCTCGAAGAACGTCTCGGACAAAACCGAGGGCATGCTGATTGCGATCACCGCTGAGGAATGGAGTGAACTGATACCAGCGTCAATGAAAGGGCTTATTTCGCTGCTCACCAAGATCGCTCGCAAGATCGACCTGAGTGAGTATCGCAAATCCCGTCGAGGTACCAAGAAGAAAAAGCCCTATCGATCACGGAACGTTGCATCGCGTCACGTTTCGACGGCGAAGCTGCTAGGATTAACCTAGCAACATACCCTTACAGCCCTGGGCTTCCAGCCTGTCATCGGTTTTATCCAACCCAACGATTCATCTTGTCATCTTTCAGGAGGCAAGACGATGAGCGAGCCAGGAATATTCCGGCGGCGCAAGCTGCCGCATATTGATGTCGAAGGCAAACCGTATTTCATTACAGGATGCCTGGCGGGAAGTCTCTCGGCCGCCGGAATGAAACGGATTCGAACGCGTCGCGAAGAGCTAGATGCACGCCCAAATCCAAACGACTTATCGGATCAAGAATGGGAGATAAAGAAGCACAAATTGGTGTTCAAGCTGGTCGACAGCTTGCTTGATGGCGATACTCCCGTTCGACACTTTGACGACGATAACGCAGCTGAAATAGTCCAAAACGCTTTTCTACATTTCGCAGACGAACGCTATCGTTTGCTGGCCTTCGTTGTGATGCCAAGCCATCACCACTGGTTGTTCTTGCCAGACGAACATTGGGCTGCGGAGCACCTGTCCGCTTCAAGTAGCAATCACACGCCACGAGAAATCATTTCGCACAGTGTCCAAAGTTTCACAGCAACCCAGTGCAATCGAGTGCTAAGAAGATCAGGAACATTTTGGCAGGGCGAGACCTTTGATCATTACGTTCGAGACGAAGCTGAAATGCTTCGCATTATTGAATACATCGAACAGAATCCGGTGGCTGCAGGTCTTGCACAGCGGCCTGCAGACTACAAATGGTCGTCTGCACGCATCCGCGTCAAACTTGGCCTACAGCAAGGCGATCCGATCCCTAAATCAGTTTAGTCATGTGGGATAGGCTTCCAGCCTGTCATTAAGCATTGCAATACGGGTTAGAAAAAGAAAAGTAGAAGAGATAATGCCGAAGACAGGCTGGAAGCCTATCCCACATTCGCCTATCCCACATTGCAGCGTTTGATGGTGTCGACGAGGCTTAGGATCGGAGGGCTTAACAGACGCCCCTTCTTCCACATGAATACAATTTGTCGTTCGCCCAAATGCCGACGCAATGACGTGACAACCAGCCTGCGGCACAATTCGCCTTTCGTACGACCAGCCAACACGCCGACTCCCAAGCCTGCACGCACACATGCGATTGTAAATCCACTGTTATCGGTTTCCGCAACAACGTTTGCCGTCAAACGTTCACGGTGCAGCGTGTGGTCCAGTGCGTCGCGACCGTGAGTTCCTGGACGAGTCACGACAAGATCATGTTTGACCAGTTCACGCAGGGTGTTGTTGGGCGAAGTCGCAAAGGGGTGCCCCTTTTTACAGATCGCCAGAAACTCGACTAAATAAGCCGGCTCAAAATGAATCAGCGGCGATGCGTTTTCGTTTTCTGGCTCTAAGGTCAATGCGAGATCGGCTTCTCCTGACAAAATCAATTCTTCGGCCACCTGGTTGTTGCCTTCTCTGAGCACCAACGGGTTGTTCCAAGTCTGGCGAAATTGCTGCAGCGGATTAGCGATCTCCTCCATCATCATTCGCACGCCAGCGACGATCGTGATTGGACGCGAATCACTCTCTTTGTCCTCGGCGAGATCAAAGGTCGAATCCAAACCGGCCAACAACTCAGTGACCTGCGCGTACAACTTTGCTGCCATCGCAGTCGCCACCACGCCGCGTCCCGACTTCTCGAACAAATCCGTTCGATACAAACGCTGCAGCGTTTGAATATGCTGCCACACTGTGGGTACCGAAAGATCCATCTCGCGAGCCGCCGCGGCGTACCCGCCCCGCTCATAAACACACTGGAACGTCTGCAATTGCTGGACGCTCAACTCACTGGCACGCGACGGGGAACCGGTGGAATGCTTCATCGCGTCAACCATTAGGTAAATATAAACGATCGTTTTGAAGTATTTTATTTTAACGAACGCCGCATTCCATTAGAATCCCATAACGTCAAAAAAACGCCCCTCGCGACGCCAAGTCCGCACCCTGGATATCCCATGACCGAGTCCGTCGCCACGCGACAACGATTCCTGTTAGTGCTGTTACTGTTTTTGCATACAGTCAACACCTATATGGATCGCGTCTGTATCTCCGCAGCGAAGGGCCCGATGCAATCGGACATCAGCGGTTTGTCGGACCAGATGATGGGCTATGTGTTTGGCATTTTTGCGATCGGTTACGCTCTGTTCCAAATTCCCGCAGGCATGTTTAGCGATCGTGCGGGACCGCGGTTGGCACTGACAATCGTGGTAGTCATCTGGAGCGTGTTTACGGCGCTGACCGGAGCGGTGTTTACTGCGATCAGCTTGCTTGTCGTGCGTTTTTTGTTTGGCATGGGCGAGGCGGGTGCTTACCCCGGCGCTACCCGTGCGCTGTACAAATGGTTGCCCGCGAAAGAACGAGGCATCGGTCAAGGGATCTTCCATTCCGGCGCACGTGTCGGAGCCGCACTCTCTCTGGTCGTGATGCCAGCTTTGATTTCGTGGATCGGATGGCGATGGACTTTTGTTGCCAACGGTTTTGTGGGCCTGGTTTGGGGCGGCGTTTGGTGGTTTTGGTATCGAGATTCGCCTAGCGAACACTCGGGCACCAACGACGCCGAGGTCGAGTTGATCGAAGCGGGAATCGCTGAGCAACAATCCACGCCGCTGAGCATTCCCTACATCCAAATCGTGACATCCGCGAACGTGTTGTTGGCGATGTTCCAATACGCTGCGAGTAATATCACGTTTTTCATCAGTATCACGTGGTTGCGTCCTTATATCGAAGAACGCTGGGGCAGCCAGGCCGCTAATTTGTCGGCACTTCCGCTATTGGTCGGTGCCGTCGCTCTCTGGCTCTCGGGCACCTTGGTGACGGTGCTACACAAGCAAGGCATGCCCGTGCTGTCGCGGCGAATCCCCGCGATGGTCGGTTTCGCTTTGGGCGCCATCGGACTTTTGATGTGCACGCAAACTGCCGAAGCGGAAACGGTTTGGCCGCTAATCATCTGCTTTTCGATCGCGTTGTTTGGAGTCGAGATGACGCTCAGCCCAAGTTGGGCCCTTTGTATGGATATCGGAGGAGACCGTAGCGGTGCCGTCTCGGGTGCGATGAACATGGTCGGCAACATGGGCGCGGCCTTGAGCGCCGTGGTGTTCCCGTACTTCGTCGCCAATGTGACGATGCCTTATTTTGCTTTACAAACAGGGACCGCAAATTCGTTCTTTGTTTTCGCCGCGACGATCAACGCGTTGGCGATGGTGGCTTGGTTGTTTATGAATCCGCTGCGACAACTACGCGAACTCTCCGCCGGTCAGTTACGAGTGCGGCTGGCAAGTTTCGCGGTCATGATAGTGGTGGTGATCGCTGCCTTGGTCTACACCAATTTTCTGATGCGGTAAGGAAACATGGCAGATTCGAACAAACCGAAACGCGGAGTCGCAGTGGGAGCGGGCTACTTTAGCCACTTCCATTTTGACGCCTGGAATCGCATCCCAGGAGCGGAACTCGTCGCAATTTGTGATGTCGATCGCGAGAAAGCAAACGCGGTCGCTCGCAAGTACGAGATCGCTAACGTCTACGATGACGTCGAAACGATGCTACAAGCCGAAAAGCCCGACTTTATCGACATCATCACGCGGCCTGACTCTCATTTGGACCTCGTTCGCATCGCTGCCGAGGCCGGCATCGACGTGATTTGCCAAAAACCGCTGTCACCGACCATCGACGAAGCGGCCGAATTGGTCAACGTCGCTAGCGCCGCGAGCATTCGTTTAATGGTCCACGAAAACTTTCGCTTTCAACCTTGGTATCGCGAAATGCGGGGTCTGATGCAACGCGGTGCAATGGGCGAAACGCTCCACTCGCTCAGCGTGCGTACCCGGATGGGCGACGGATGGCAAACGGATGCCTATCAAGCTCGTCAGCCCTATTTTGCCACGATGCCACAATTGCTGGTTTTCGAAACGGGCGTGCACTTCATCGACACGTTTCGATTTCTGGGAGGCGAGATCGAAGGCGTCTTCGCATCGCTGCGTCGATTGAACTCGAACATTGCTGGCGAAGACACCGGGATTATCGTATTCGAATTCGAGGGCGGTGCACGTGGCGTATGGGACGCCAGCCGCTACCATGAATCCGATGTCGAAGATCCACGCTACACCTTTGGCGAATGTCTAGTGGAGACCGACGGTGGATCGATTCGTCTGTCCAGTGACGGGCAAATCACGACACAGAAACTTGGCCATCCCGTACAGCCCCACCCTTACGAGCATCATCGCCGTGGCTTCGCAGGCGACTGCGTTTACTTTACGCAAAAACATTTCATCGACTCGCTATGCAATGAAGCGCCGTTTGAAACCAGCGGCGAAGAATATTTAAAGACCTTGCGAGTCCAAGCGGCAATCTACCAGTCCGCGGAGACCGGATTGCCGGTCCGTGGACTCACGACAGGAGACGGTCATGCGAATCATTGATCTGACATTGCCGATCAACAACGACATGCCCGGCGTCGATGTGTCCCCCGCGAAACGGATCGCAACGCATGGTTGGAATGCAACCACGCTGACGCTGTATTCACACTGCGGCACCCACATGGATGCGCCGTGTCACTTTCTGGACGGCGGAAGGACGATCGACCAACAAGACCTTAGCGTTGTGGTGGGCCTGGCAGTCGTGGTCGACTTGTCCCCGGCAACTCCCAAGCAATTGTTGACCGTTGACGATTTTGCCAGCGTTGCAAACCAAGTCACCCCAGGGTGCCGGTTGTTGTTGCGAACCGATTGGCACAAGCGATACGGAACAACGGAATATCGCAATGGATTGCCACGAATATCGATCGAGCTGGCTCGTTGGTTTGTCGAACGCCAAGTGGGCTTGATCGGAGTCGAGCCGCCGTCGGTTGCCGACGTCAACAATATCGACGAGGTCACCGAGGTCCATCAAACACTATTCCGTGGAGGAGTTGTCATTCTCGAAGGGCTGGCAAATCTGGACCAATTGACTCAAGGGATCGTTCAATTGGTCGCGTTGCCATTAAAAGTCGTCGGTGGCGACGGCACTCCCGTGCGTGCGATCGCGATGGAGGAGACTTGAGTGATGACGAACAAAATCAAAACTACTGCCACGTCCGCGATCTTGGGATGTGTCGCCGACGATGTGACCGGAGCGACGGATCTTGCGATCAACCTAGCGCAAGGGGGAATGCGAGTCATTCAGTGGCTGGAAATTCCGACGCTCGATGATTTGCAAGTCCACGCGGTCGATGCAGTCGTCGTGGCATTGAAGACGCGTTCGATCGCCCCATCCGAAGCAATCTCGCAATCGATCGCGGCCATCGAAGTGTTGCGTGACCATGGATGCCAGCGGTTCTATTTCAAATACTGCTCGACATTTGACTCGACCGAGCAGGGCAATATCGGTCCCGTCGCTGAAGCGATGATGGACGCGTTGGATGTCAAACAAACGATCTTTTGCCCTGCGTTTCCGCGAGCGGGACGAACGGTGTACCAAGGCCATTTGTTCGTCGGCGACACGCTGCTCAACGAATCGGGAATGCAAAATCACCCGCTCAATCCGATGCAGGACGCCAACCTAGTGCGATTCCTAACGCACCAAGTCACGCGTCCTGTTGGGCGACTTTGTTATCGCGACCTCGCCGACGTCGGCTGCGCCACTGAGTCGCTGCAAACTCAACACCTCGATGGCATCGCTCATGTTGTGGTCGACGGTGTCGACGATTCGCAATTGCAAACCATCGCTGCGGCGGTCAGCGACATGCCGCTGCTGACTGGCGGATCAGGTCTGGCACGTTATCTAGGCGACGCATATCGAAAATCGGGTCTGGTTGACGAACATCGTGCATCGAGCGAGTTGCCATCGATCCCAGGTCGCAGCTTGATTTTGTCGGGCAGTTGTTCGCAGGCAACCAACCGGCAAGTGGCCAAGGCAAAATCATTTTGCAGTACCTGGCAGCTTGATGTGCTTGAGATTGCTCGCGATCCCAGCGGTTACCAACGACGACTCGCGGCATGGGCCGAGGCCTGTGATCCCCGTCGTCCTCTTTTGATTTACTCGACCGACGATCCCGAAGGCGTCCGCAGTGTCCAGCAGACTCTGGGGCAAACTGAAGCGGCGCAAGTGATCGAATCGTTTTTAGGGAAAGTCGCAATGGAATTGACGACCGATGTCGGTGTACGGCGGTTAGTGGTTGCGGGCGGCGAAACGTCGGGCGCAGTGGTTCGTAGGCTGGGCATTCGTGCCTTGAAAATTGGCCCTGAAATATGTGCCGGTGTTCCTTGGACTCAATCGATTGGCGGGCAACCGCTGGCGATCGCACTCAAATCGGGCAACTTTGGTGATGATAACTTCTTTCACACCGCACTGGAGATGTTGGCATGAGCGAACGAGAATTACGTGAGCGAATCGCCATGCACGGCCAATCGCTGTTTGATCGCGGATTTACGTGTGGCAGCAGCGGAAATATTAGCGTCCGCTTGCCGGATGGTATTTTGGTCACGCCCACAAATGTCTGTTTGGGCCGACTCGATCCTGACCGCATTTCCAAAGTGAAATGGGACGGTTCTCTGGTGGCCGGAGACAAGCCGTCCAAGGAAGCGGTGCTGCATTTATCGATGTACCGTTCGCGTGAGAAGGACGATGCGATCGTGCATTTGCATTCGACTTATTCGGTTGCAGTATCGTGTCTGCCAGACATTGATTCGGCGAATGTACTTCCTGCGCTGACGGCATACTATGTAATGCGCGTCGGCACGCTTCCGATGCTGCCCTATTTTCCACCGGGAGCTGAAGAACTTGCCGCCGAGGTCGAACGAGCGGCGGTGGGGGCACGAGCGATTTTGTTGGCCAACCACGGACCGATCGTGGCCGCGTCCGACCTTGATAAAGCGGTCTACGCGACCGAAGAACTCGAAGAAACCGCCAAGCTTTATTTACTGCTGCGTGACCGCCACCCTCGTTGTTTGACCGACGAGCAGTGTCGCGACCTGCACGAACGATTTCCATCTTAATAATGCGAGAAATAAGGTGTCCGGTACCATTTGTGCGAAGCACCCGCTGGGCCATTCCTGGCAAATGGTACCGGACACCTTATTTCTCACCGATTCCTAACCAAAGTATAACCACCATGTTTGTTGTCGCCGTCCAATTTACGATCAAACCCGAATTCGCTGACGTGTTCCGCGAGCGAGTTTTGCAACAAGCGAACGATTCGCTGGCCAACGAAGATGCATGTCAGCAATTCGAGGTCAGCGTCGATCCCGAAGATGCAAACCAATTTTTCTTGTATGAAATCTACGACGATGCTGCGGCGTTTGACCAACACCGCGCAGCCGACTATTTCCACGATTTCTCGGCAAGCGTCGGACCATGGGTGGAAAGCAAATCGCTGAAAACATGGCACCGGATCTCGTAGCAAACGCTTAACCTTTCCACTTTTCTATCTAAACATAAGAAACACAGATGACTTCCTATCGGATCGCACTTTTGCCGGGCGATGGTATTGGCCCGGAAACCATGGCAGCGACTCAGATCGTGCTCGATCGTGTTGTCGCGGAATTCCCAGACATTCAACTCGATTGCCAATCGCATCGTGCGGGCGCGGAACTCTATCGCGAGACCGGCGAGACGTTGCCGAAGAACGTTTTGGATGCTTGTTTGGCTGCGGACGCGGTACTGTTGTCGGCAATCGGACTGCCTGATGTGCGACAACCTGATGGCACAGAGGTGCAGCCGACGATGATGGTGGGACTGCGGCGTGCACTCAATCTGCACTCGGCAGTACGTCCGGTGAAATTGTATCCGGGGGCTCCGTGCCCTCTGAAAGACACCGGTGCGGGAATCGATTTTGTGATCATTCGCGAAAACCTCGAAGGCCTGTTCGCTTCGTTTGGCGGTGGCAGCATGGTCGGCGACGAAGTGGCCACCGACACTTTAGTAGTCACGCGTGCGGGGACATCCAAAGTTGTCGATTATGCGTTTCAGTTGGCGTCACGCCGCAGCGGTCGCCCGAGTGATGGACAACGCAAAGTCACGTGCGTCGACAAGGCAAACGTGTTTCGCAGCATGGCGTTCTTTCGCAAGATTTTTCATGACGTCGCTGCGAAGTACCCCGACATTGAGCACGACGCGGTCTATGTCGATGCGATGAGCTTGTACATGGTGCAGAACCCATCTGATTTCGATGTGGTCGTGATGGAAAACCAATTTGGTGACATTTTGTCAGATTTGGGTGCCGGAATCGTCGGCGGTCTCGGCTTAGGTCCATCGGCTGAAATTGGCGACAAACACGCGTTGTTTCAACCGTCCCACGGTACCGCCCCCCAACTCGCTGGCAAGAATGTCGCCAACCCGTTGGCCACAATTCTGTCCGCCGGCATGATGTTGGATTGGCTCGGTCAAACCCACCACGATGCAAACTGCATTGCCGCAGCGGTCGCTGTGGAAAATGCAGTAGCTGAAGTGCTAGCGCACGGCCAAGTGCGAACACCCGATATCGGCGGATCGTCGTCCACGACCGACGTCGCTCACGCAGTCGCCGATGCGATCGTTGCTGCGGTTGCCACCGACGCGTAAGAAATTGTTGCCGAATGCGTGGGCTCGTTTTGCGAACCCGCGTTCTGATCGCGGAGCGATCAACGACGACAAAAAATAATGCTGATGACAGGCTAGAAGCCTATCCCACTTTCCTGATTCCGTTCCCACCCACTAGGATTTGTCCATGAGTCGCAGTTTCCTTGTGCAGCTTACACGTTGCATGTCCGTCTTGCTGATAGCCTGTTCGCCATCGTTAGGATTAGCCGCTGACCCTGTGTTCAAAGAAGCCGACGGTCTGGTCGCGGTCGAAGCGGAACACTATGTCGAGCAATCTTCGACTGACAAGCGTGCTTGGCACTTAACCTCGTCCGAAAAAACTCCCGACATTACGCCCGATGGTGATCCATCGCATGTCGCCGAAGCAAGTGGCAATGCCTACCTTGAGATTCTGCCCGACACTCGGCGGACTCATGGTGACAAGTTGATTCCGGGAACGAACTTTGCTCCCGAAGCAGGTAAGATGGCAGTGCTGAGTTACAAAGTCAATTTCACAACACCAGGCAAATATTACGTTTGGGTACGTGCCTATTCCACCGGCAGCGAAGACAATGGGCTGCACGTGGGAATCGACGGCCAGTGGCCTGAAACCGGTCAACGATTGCAGTGGTGCCAGGGTAAAAACGAGTGGCGTTGGGAAAGCAAGCAACGCACCGAAAAGCAACACTGTGGAGAACCCTACAAGATCTTCCTTGATGTCCCGACTGCGGGCGAACACACAATCTCGTTCTCGATGCGCGAGGATGGGTTCGAGTTTGACAAGTGGATCATGACTACCGACCGCGAGTTCGCTCGCCCCGAGGACGCTGGTCCGACCTCGAAACTTCATTCGGGCAGCATTCCTGCGACACCCCCGGCTCCGAAGGCATCACAAAAATCCGAAGAAGTCGCCCAGACAGCATCCGACGCTGGATTGTTTCTGACAGCCACAGCGTTCGACATCAAGAACGACGCATTCTATATCGATCGCGGACAATGGCTGGCCATCAATCCCGATCAGCACAAACAAGCGACGGCGGATACCACATTTCAGTTCCCCACCGGTACGTACGACGTGACGCTGCATGCCATCGGCGAAAACGATGGCATGTCGACCTACACCGTCGATATCGACCACAATCCGTTAGGTGAATTCAAGTCGCCGCTAAGCAATCAAACTGCTGAAGATGCGGCCAAATATCGCAAAACCTGGAAAAACATTGCGATCACCGACGGTGCCATCGTGACAATCAAGGCCGCGACAGGTTCCGAGGATGGCGAAGAGTTTTCGCGAGCTCGTTGGGCCGGTATCACCTTCACACCCGCCGACGCATCGACTCGCAAAGAAGCGAAACCGTACCTCGCCAAGCAGGCGTCAAAACCGAAAGAGCAAACCGTCGCTGCAAAGGGGAGCCCCACCAAACCGGTCAGCAATTTGCCCGTAATGTTGCCTCGCGGGGCCAATGGCGACGCCAGCGTGAACCTTTCGGGCGAAACAAAACAGTGGCACAAGGTCACTTTAAATCTCAGCGGCCCATACGCTCACGAGCAAGACAATTCGCCGAATCCGTTCACCGATTATGCGATGACGGTTGCGTTTAAACACAGCGACGGCACGACATACACCGTCCCAGGTTATTTTGCCGCTGATGGTAACGCTGGAGACACTTCTGCCGAAGCGGGCACGACATGGCGAGCTCATTTTGCAGCCGACCGTACCGGTGAGTGGACTTATACCGTTTCGTTCCGGCAAGGACCGCTGGCGGCGTTGGACACGAATCCAGCTGGCGTTGCTCTGGCACCGTTTGACGGCAAGTCGGGCAAATTCAGCGTTGCCAAAAGCGACAAACAGGGCCGCGATCTGCGTGCCGTTGGTCGATTGGAATACGTCGGGAAGCACTATCTGCAATTTGCTTCAAGCAAACAGTATTTTTTGAAGGCGGGTGCCGACGCTCCTGAGACGTTGCTCGGTTACGCCGACTTCGATGCCACTGTTGCAGGGAAAGCCAATGTACCGCTGAAAACATGGGCTCCCCACATCAAAGACTGGAAGTCGGGCGACCCCACGTGGCAAAACGGCAAAGGCAAAGGACTGATCGGTGCGATCAACTACCTTTCTGGAAAAGGCTGTAACGCGTTTTCGTTCCTGACGTACAACGCGGGCGGTGACGGCGACAACGTTTGGCCCTTCATCCAACGCAACGACAAGTTGCACTACGACTGCAGCAAGCTCGATCAATGGGGTGTTGTTTTTGATCACAGCACAGCCAAAGGCATGTACTTGCATTTCAAGATGCAAGAAACGGAAAACGACGACAAGGTTCCCACCTCGCTCGATGGAGGCGACCTTGGTGTACAACGAAAGCTTTATTGCCGCGAGTTGATTGCCCGTTTTGCGCACAACTTGGCTCTCAACTGGAACCTCGGTGAAGAGAACACGCAGTCGACCGAGCAACTCAAAGCGATGTTGGCCTACATCGACGCGTTTGACGCCTACGACCACAACCGCGTGTTGCATACGTTCCCAGGCCAACAGGATTCTCAGTACGAACCGTTGCTGGGGGACAAATCGGCACTGACCGGTGTTTCGCTGCAAAACAGCGGGATTCAAGACACGCACTGGCAAACCGCCAAATGGGTTGAAAAATCGAAAGCTGCCGGAAAACCTTGGGTCGTCGCGTTTGACGAATCGGGAACGGCGGCACATGGACAAAGCCCCGACCTTGGTTACCGCGGCTTTGATGGTCACGACAGCAAAGGCAAAATGACGTACACCCAACACGAAGTTCGCAAGCAAACGTTGTGGGGAACCCTGATGGGCGGCGGTGCAGGCGTTGAGTATTACTTTGGTTACGCCTACGCCGAGAACGACTTGGTGTGCGAAGATTGGCGAAGCCGCGATCAGAGTTGGGACTATTGTCGTATCGCCCTTAATTTCTTTCACGACAACGAAATTCCATTCTGGGAAATGACGCCTCAAGACGCCTTGGTTGGCAACGAGAAACAAAAGAACACGAAGTTCTGTTTGGCCAAAACAGGACAGACCTATGTGGTCTATCTCTGCGATGGTGGCACGGCCGAGCTAGACCTCAGCAATGTCAAAGGCGACTTTTCGGTCCAGTGGTTTAATCCACGCAGTGGTGGTTCGCTGCAAAACGGATCGGTCAAAAAAGTGAGCGGCGGCAGCAAAGTCAATCTTGGACAAGCTCCGAGCGATCAAGACCAAGACTGGACCGTCGTCGTGCAAAAGCAATAAGTGGCGTAGGCTTCCAGCCTGTCATTGCAGCAGCTCAAACTCAATGACAACTCCTTCGATCTCCCCGTGAGCCAAACGGCCTTCACGGGGAGATCACCTTCATAACCCGAAGAGAGGGAACATCGATCTTGACACGGTCCCTCGCTGACGCTTCGGGTTATGATTTGCCGGGGAAAACGACAAAAACGCAACTTCAAAACAACGAAGAGTCTGAAATGAAACGCGTCTTACTGCTCCCTATCCTGTTTTGTCTTCTGAGTTTCTCGATTGCCAATGGACAAACCTGGCAATGGGAAACGATCGAGGCGGTTGGTGCCCCGACGGCGCGTCACGAGGCAACATTGGTTGCGTTTGAAGACAAGGTCTATTTGATTGGCGGTCGACGCATCAATCCGGTCGACGTGTTCGATCCCGCCACCCTGACTTGGACTGCAAAATCCGAAACGCCGATTGAACTGCATCATTTTCAAGCGGTGGTGATGGGGGACGCGATCTACTTGATGGGCGCGATGACGGGGCCTTATCCAAACGAACGTCCACTTGAAAAAATCGTCGTCTACTATCCAAAGACGGACACGTTCAAGTTCGGTCACACGATCCCCGAACAGCGACGTCGTGGGGGCGCCGGGGCGGTGCAGTACAACGGAAAAATCTATTTGATCGGCGGAATCACAAATGGTCACAACGACGGATTCCAGCCCTGGTTTGACGAATACGATCCCGCAACGGGAAATTGGCGGATGCTCGAAAACGCTCCTCATTCGCGAGACCATTTTCCCGCCGTCGTGCGCGGCGACCGACTTTACGCCGCAGCCGGCCGAACAACATCGAAGGCAACAGGACAAGTTTTTGACTTAACCGTTAAACCGATCGACGTCTACGATTTTGCAACCGATCAGTGGTTACCGGAATCGGAATCGCCCATGCTGCCAACGCCGCGTGCCGGCAACATGGTAATGGCGTGGGACAACGAAATCGTGATCGGCGGTGGCGAATCGACTCAAAAAACAGCGCACGATCAAGTCGAAGCGTACAACGTCAAAACCGAGCAGTGGCGAGATTGGCCGTCGCTTGAGCGAGGCCGACATGGTTCAGGATTCGCGATCGTCGGAAACCATGTCTACACCGCATCGGGATCGGGCGGGCGAGGCGGAAGCCCCGAATTAACGTCAATCGAACGTCTGAAGCTACCAGCGAATTAAACCAAACGTTTGTTCGACTTGGTCTTTTCGAACGACGTCATCGATCTTTTGCATTAATGTTTTCCGTCGCGTATCCCTCTTTCCCGCTTAATCCCCAACCAATGATGACACTCCACTCTTTCCGTCTACGCGTGTTATCAACGACCTGCACTCTGGCTTTACTCATTTGCTGGGTCAGTTCATCTCAGGCACAGATTTCATATCCATTTGAAGTGCCAGCGGGCATCAACGCGACGCTAAAAGTTGATACGAAGACAAAAACGCCGATCAATTCGATGCTACTCGGCTTGAACTGCAATTGGCCCGAAGGACTCTATGGCAAGACGGGCTATAACCATCCGGACGCACAACGGCTGATCCGGACACTCAAACCATCATCGCTTCGCTTTCCTCACGGGGTTTGGTCCAACTTCTATGACTGGGAATCCGATGGTCGCAGAATGACGGACAGCTACAAGACTCTTTACGACAGTGCGGTCAAAGATCATCCCGATCTGAAGTATGGATTCGATGGACTTCATACGCTGCATCAGGAACTCGGCTTCGATGTTCTGTTTACCTGGAATGTAAATTACGACAGTCCTGAAAAGGGCATGCGGCGTCTGCTTGATCGACGATCCAAAGGTTTTGATGTGAAATGGATCGAACTGGGTAACGAGATTTTTTGGAAGACGCAGCGAAGCGAAGCGGTCAGCGACATCGATAAATACATCGCGGTTTCCAAAGCCCATGCGGCGGCGATTTGTGCAGTCGCACCCGAGGTGCAGATTTCGGTGCCCGTCCATTGGAGAAATCCACTCACGGATCCTTGGAACACCGCTTTGATGAAGTGCGACCATTACGATGCGATTACGGTGCACAAACATATGAGTCACCAAGCCGATCGTGAGGGAGCAGTTCAGACGCTGACCGCGAGAGAGACGATGGTTGAAATGGCACAGACATTACGATCCGCGTTCCCCGACAAGCCACTATGGATATCGGAATGGTCCGTTAGCTGCGGTGACAATGCCATCAGCATCCTTGGGATGGCAGACACCTATCTCGGATTTTTCGAACATCCCGAGCTGTTTGGCATCGCGGACTACTTTCAAATCAACGCCAGTCACGCGCTGATTACCTACGACAAAAAGACTCGGACTCACCATCGCACCAGCTATGGAGCCGCCTACGAGATCATTCGCGATGTCTTTGAAAACGCAGAAAGATTCGCAAGCGAAACCGACTCGAGCGAAATCGGAGACGGAATCGACGCCGTCAGCGCCGAAGCGGTCATCAAAGAGGGCAAGTTGATCGTGTTTACGATCAACAAGAGCACTCGCGCCACCCCGTTCCAGCTAATCATCGACGGGGTGACTCAAACGAAACCCGTCGAGCTAAAAACGCTTTCGTTCGAGAACCTCAACGAACTTAAAACGTTTGAGATGGACGAGAGTGTTCTTACCAACGTTAAGCCGGATCCATCCGGTATCGTCCTACCGCCGCTGTCGATCAGCCGCATCGACGTCGCGTTGATATGAATCCGTACCGTCGTCCACAGGGGGGCGTGAGTGTTTGCTCTTGCTCTGGAAATTGCCAGTGACTAGACTGAATTGTATGAAGAGCCCCCTTTTTGCCTTACTGTTGATCGCCCTTTTGATGGCGTGTCCAGTGCGTTGCCTTTCGTGTGAAGCGAATGCAGCGGGGGGCAACCAGTCCGCAACGCCAGTGTGCTGTTGCTGTTCTGATTGTGAGGACGCACCCTCTTCGCAGCCCTCCGAGCAACCGTCCGAGAGTGAGTGCAATTGCCAAAATTGCATTTGTGAAGGAGCGGTACTCGAATCAGGTGTGGAACTGCCCGACACGGCAAGCATGATCGTGGATTGGATTCCGGTACTGCAAGTCTCCGTCGCGGCACCGAGTCGCTTTGACGCCGTGATGCGTCAAACGCCGTTCAAACACTCTCCCTACGG
This sequence comes from Novipirellula methanifontis, assembly GCF_052161655.1. Classification (GTDB taxonomy): domain Bacteria; phylum Planctomycetota; class Planctomycetia; order Pirellulales; family Pirellulaceae; genus Novipirellula. The sequence continues at coordinate 1,289,792 of NZ_CP197418.1, read as the reverse complement.
GCGTGATGCGCGGATCGCGCACCAATCTTGGTTGATTTGATTCAACCTTCTTCTTAATAGCGTCTGCAGCAAGAAATGGAGCTCGCGTAGCTGCCATTGATGTCTGCTGCAGGAATCTTCGCTTGCTCGAAGACATTGTCGTTGGCACGAAATGCATTGGTTTTCTGCCACTTCTCCCCCAACTTCGTTGGGGGAGAGGTCGAACTGAGCCTTCAGCGACGTTCGGGTGAGGGGCTAACCGAGCAAGCCAATGGCGACGATAACGCCGTTTTCACCAAAATTGCTCGCCGATAGCGCGGTCGCCCCCTCACCCGAGCAACGCCTAAAGGGCGTGCTCGACCTCTCCCCCGACTTCGTCGGTGGAGAGGTAACTGCAGTATATGCCGGAAGAAAAACTCACCCCCAATATCCGATGACAACCTTAAATTTTTAGCAGTTCAGGCTCGCGCCGCGAGCGTTAGAACGACACAACCCTCCATCACCCCATTACGTCCAATCATGCTTCTTCCTTGGGAATACGGCGTTCGCAATCTGGCTCGACGGCCACTGCGTACCGCATTGACGCTCGTTGCTCTGGCAACGGTTGTGATGTTGGTGTTTGTCGTCGTGGGATTCATTCGTGGACTGGAACAATCACTCGAGGTCAGCGGCGATCCCGACGTAGTGCTGGTGTACTCCGTGAACTCGGAAGAAAACATTGAGAACTCTTCGATTACCGCGGGCACCCCATCACTGCTAGTCGCCAGTTTGGACGGAGCCGCGAAACGATTTGGTGTCACGTGCGTTTCACCGGAGTTGTATTTAGGTACTCGAGTCAAAACAGAAGAAGGAGCGGGCGGGTTGGGGTTGGTTCGCGGCGTCAAATTAACCGCACCGCTCGTCCGCCGATCCGTCAAGTTGATCCAAGGTGATTGGCCGGAGGCTGGTGAAGTCATTGTGGGACGGCTGGCCACCGCAAAACTTGGCAGTTCTGAAACTGCGTTGAGCATTGGCAAGCACATCGAATTTGAAGGGAGATCTTGGAGAATTAGCGGTCAATTCGCAGCCGGAGGTGCGGCGTACGAATCCGAGATTTGGTGCAAGCTGGAAGATTTCCAAATCGCAACAAAACGCCAAGACTTGAGCCTGGTTGCGATGCTACTTTCCCCTGGGTCTTCCCCAGCCGAAGTCGAATTGTTCTGTAAAGAACGCACCGATTTGGAACTGCGCGCGATCCGCGAAACCGATTACTACGCAACGCTACAACAACACTACAAACCGGTTCGCTTGCTGGCGTGGTTCGTAGTTGTGCTGGTTTCGGCCGCAGGAATTTTTGCAGGGTTGAACATGATGTATGGCGCCGTGGCGGGCCGAGTCCGAGAGTTGGCGACTCTGCAAGCGATTGGATTTCGGCGACGTGCGATTTTGATCAGCTTGATTCAAGAAGGCGTACTGCTGGCCGCGTCGGGCTCGCTACTGGCAGGTGCGATGGCGTTGACGATGCTCAACGGCATGGCAGTGCGATTCACGATGGGAGCGTTCACGCTGCGAATCGATAGCGTGGCCATCCTAATCGGATGCGGGGTGGGTTTGATGTTAGGCGTGCTAGGAGCACTGCCGCCCGCGATCAAGGCACTGAAGTCCGAGGTCGCGACAAGTTTAAAGTCCATTTAACAAGTGTTTGTTTTTTCAACGAAATTGAAAGGTCAGAAATGAAACTGATGTTTAGTTTAGTAGGTCTGTGTTTGCTCGTCGCTGGTTGCAATCCCGCAGTCGAAACCGCAGCACAGCCCGATGCGAATGCAGCAGGGAACTCACAATACATCAGCGCCACGGAGCCTGAAGGTGCGATGGCGGTCGGCGATGCTCGCCAAAGTGTGAAAGACGATGAATCGGTCACGTTGGTGGGACTGATCGGCGGCTCAAGTAAGCCTTTTGTCGAGGGTCTGGCCGCGTTCACGATTGTCGATGCCAAAGTGCCTTATTGTGCCCCGGACGAAGGTTGTCCAACCCCTTGGGATTACTGCTGTGAAACCGTCGCAGTCAAAGACAACATCGCCACTGTGAAAGTGGTGGACGAGAACGGCAATCCGGTCGCCAGCGATGCAAGAAAGCTGTTAAACGTGAAAGAGCTTTCCACCGTCGTCGTGCAAGGCACTGCGAAGCGAGACGATCAAGGAAACTTGACCGTCGCAGCGAGCAAGGTCTTCGTCCGCTCTGAGTAGAAAGAGGGGGAGCAGCAGACTCCCTTACTCCCATCTCCCCTAAAAATCGATGCCAAATGACCCAAAGCCAACTTGATCTCAGCCAACTCGCGATGGATCGTTCGCCTAGCCGTGAAACGAAACCAGCCCGGCCGCAGCGAAAACGCTGGGTGTCGCGGTACGTGGTGCCGATTGGGATTCTGGTTGGCTTCGTGATGTTGCTCGGGGCAGCTGCCGGACGACGTCTGTTGCCCCGACAATCGGTCACCGTCGTGCCCGTGGTCGTGAAGCGGGCCGAGCTGCAACCGTCCGGAACACCACTGTTCCAGGCTGCGGGCTGGATCGAACCGCGACCGACCGCGATCCGTGTTGCCGCATTGGCATCAGGGGTAATCGAGGAATTGTTGGTGGTCGAAGGGCAAAGCGTGACCAAGGGAGAACCGATTGCGAGTTTAATTGCGATCGATGCGGAGCTCGACGTCGAGCAAGCGAAGAACTCTCTCGCCATCCGCGAAGGGGAACTAAATCGTGCGATTGCAGAACGGGATGCCGCAAAGATTCGTTTAAAGAACCCGGTTCATTTGCAAGTTCCTTTGTCGGAAGCCCAAAGCCGGTTGGCCAATGCAAAAACCGAGCTCGCAAAATTGCCCTTCCTAATCGAAGCAGCTCAGGCCCAAGTCAAATACTCGCATAGCAGCATGCAGGGAAAACAAGCAGCCGAAGCGGCGATTGCGGGACGTATTGTCCGGCAATCCGAGAGCGAATACACATCGGCTAACGCCAACCTGCAAGAGCTTCAGCAGCGTGGCCCCCACATCCAGCGCGAAGTCAAAGCGTTGCATGGAAAGGTCGATGCATTACAGCAACAACTTGAACTATTGGTCGAAGAAACGCGACAAATGCAGGAGGCCGAAGCCAAGGTGGCGTCGGCAATTGGACTACGAAACGAAGCGAAACTGCAACTGCGGCAAGCCGAGTTGACACTCCAACGAAACACGGTGCTCGCGCCGATGGATGGGCGTATCCTCAGCCTGATCGCCTCGCCCGGCACTCGGGTCACCGGACTCGATGGTCCGTCCGGGCAAGGGTCTAGCACAGTCGTCGAGATGTACGATCCCGAGCGGTTACAGGTTCGGGCCGACGTGCGACTCGAAGATGTCCCGATGGTGATTCGTGGCCAAAGCGTCGAAATCAAAACAGCTTCGTCCGACGCCGTGATCCACGGGCGGGTGCTACAGACGACAAGTTCTGCGAATATTCAAAAGAACACATTGGAGGTGAAGGTCGAACTGATTGATCCTCCGCCCAACGTCAGCCCCGAGATGTTAGTCACGGCAACCTTTCAATCTCCGGTGGTTGCTGAATCAGCGGACGAGATGATGCAGAGCGAACGTCTGTTTGTTCCCAAACAATTGATCCAATCGGGCGACGCGGGCTCGTTTGTATGGATCGTCGATTTTGATCAGCGTGCCCAGCAGCGCAGTGTCGATGTCGGCAACCCCAGTGCCGAAGGCTTGATCGAGATTCAGTCGGGATTGAACGTGACCGACAAGCTGATTGCGACGGGACTGGATGAATTGCAACCGGGCAACCATGTAACCGTCACAGGTGAAGAGCAAACGATCGGAAAGTAACGCGAACGCGAAACAAATATCACGGAGAACGATATGGCATTGTTGGAACTACGAGGCGTTTGCAAGAGCTTTCGCAAAGGGGACGAGACGATCACGCCACTGGACAACATTGATTTGGATATCCAGTCGGGGGAGTTCGTGTCGTTGATGGGACCAAGCGGGACAGGCAAAAGCACGCTTTTAAATTTGGTCAGTGGCATCGACAGCCCGGATTCGGGAACCATCGTGGTCGATGGGACGGAAATCACAAAACTGTCTCGCAGTAAACTTGCCGATTGGCGTGCTGCCAATCTGGGTTACATCTTTCAAACTCACAATTTGATTCCCGTATTAACGGCGTACGAGAACGTCGAACTGCCAACCCTACTATTAAAACTAACGTCGGCTCAGCGTCGCCAGCGAGTCAATTTAGCTTTGGAAGCTGTAGGGCTCAGCGATCGTGCCGACCATTATCCACGACAACTCTCCGGCGGCCAAGAGCAACGCGTCGGCATCGCCCGAGCGATCGTTGCGCACCCGAAAGTCGTCGTCGCTGACGAACCGACCGGAAGTCTGGATACGGAAACCAGCGAGCAGGTCCAAGTATTGCTGCAACGACTGAACAAAGAACTCGACATCACGATGTTGATGGTCACTCACGATACCGATGCTGCGAAAATCGCATCACGGCAACTCGTTTTAGATCGTGGCAAATTCCTGGAAAGTGCATCCACAGGCTCCTAACCGACTTTCGCCCAATGACTTCTTACATTTTAAAAACGCTATGGCGTCATCGCACGCGGACGCTGTTAACCGTCACCGGCGCCGCCGTGGCGATGTTCGTGTTCTGTTTCGTTGGTTCGGTGCAAGAAGGTTTGCGGCGATTGACCAGCGGTGCCGATGCCGACCGCAGCTTGATCGTGTTCCAAGAAAACCGGTTTTGTCCGACGACGAGCCGATTGCCCGAGGACTACTCAAGCAAGATCAAAGAAATTTCAGGCGTCCGCGATGTGATGCCGATTCAAGTCTGGACAAACAATTGTCGAGCGAGTTTGGACATTGTGGTTTTCAACGGAGCCGATCCTGAACAGATCCAAGCGACGCGTCCACTGTCATTGATCGAAGGCAACTGGCAGCAATTCGCGTCACAACGCGATGCTGCGATTGTCGGTCGTAATGTCGCACAGCGTCGCGGATTGAAAACCGGCGACCAATTCTCGATCGGTGACATCTCGGTCAAGGTAGCGGGTATCTTCGCGTCGACGGTCCCTTCGGAAGAGAACTTGATCTACACCAGTCTGGCATTCCTGCAGTACACCCGCGGACTGGACGCTGCGGGATTGGTTACTCAGCACGAAGTTTTGTTGAGCGAGGATGCCGACCCCGACAGGGTTGCTGCGGAAATCGACGAAACACTTCGCGCCGGATCGGTCGCGACGAAGACACGTCGCAAGGGTGCGTTCCAAGCGAGCACGCTATCGGACCTCGTTGATTTGATCGGCTTCGCCCACTGGTTGGGTTACGCCTGTGTCGGATTGGTGCTGTCGTTGGTCGCGACCACGACGGTGATGAGTGTTCAGGACCGCATCAAAGAGTACGCGGTGTTGCAAACGATAGGTGTGCGTCCGTTGCGAGCAATGCGTTTGGTGCTGGCTGAGAGCACGCTATTGTGTCTTGTTGGTGGGATCGCCGGTACGCTATTGGCGCTGGCGGTATTGGCATTGGGCGGATTCGCCATCGGAGCCGAGGGAGCCACGATCGCATTCAGGCCCTCGCTTAGCCTCGCCATTTCAGGAACCCTCACTGCGCTAGTCGTTGGCGTCGCTGCCGGGTTTGCTCCGGCCGTCCAAGCCGCCACCGTGCCCATCGTCGATGCATTACAGCAAACCTAACATGCGGTGAGGTAAAAGTGATTTTGGGGTGTGGGAGGTTGCCAAAGATCTCGTAACGTAGCCTAGGCTACGCAATCCGGTGGCTCACGCCACCGGATTCCGGCCTTGCATCTGCTACTACTTAAGCGAGTTCCTTCTGAGGATCATCCATTATCTTCGGAATGCAACGAACGCAGTCGCCGCTAAAAACAGCCACCGCGTTCGTGAAAAACTTAATCGAGACCTCAGCGGTTCAGAGTTATTGCTGCGAGCCAAATTGGGTGGGCTGGATGTTAAACGTCTCGCCTCCCACTCGCACTTGCTCGGCTAGGATCACACGGTGCTCTTGAGCACGAACGGGCACGCCGCGTAGCGTGACTTTCGTCGAGGGCTGGAGCTTGACCTTGTACGTCGTCGTGGGACCGAGGTCGACAAGTTGACGTTCTCCATCGATCGACACCACAGCAATATAATGATCGGTCGAACCAATCGGCGTGCTCTTGATGTCAACGATTTCACCGGTCAAATTCAAGCCGGCAGCACGATCAACCTCGATACTTTGCCCGCCTTCGATACGAAAAGTATCAGCGAGAAGCAACTGTTTTTCACCAACCGTTTCGTAGACTCCGACAGCGGTGATTGTATTGCCGACCTCGACATGTTGACCGCGGAGCGAATCGACGGGGCCAAGGTCAATGGCGAGCGTGGTTTCGTTCTCGTGATTGATCCCCACCAGTAGGTTATCGCTGCCATTGACCTTCGCTTTTTTCGTAAACGCAATTTCACCTTGGACATTGTGGCGACGAGCATCCTCGGGGCCGCGATAGGTGTCGCGAGTACTGTCGGCACGAGCACTGTCGGCACGAGCTACATCGCTGCGTGGCTCGTCACCATCTGTTGAACTTACTTCGACTTGGACCTTCGCGTCGGCAGTTCCATCGTTATAGAAATCGTATCGATCATATTCGTCGTAGCGTCCATCTTCATCACTGTCGCGGTAATAGGAACGCGAATCGTAGACACCGTCGCTGTCCGCATCGAAATACCGGATCGCGCCAGCATAGCGATCATCACTTCGCTGAGTGTAATACGTGGGCGTATAGGTGTAGTAGTCATAGAACCAAGTGTTCTGTGCCGACTTGTCTCGATACCCAAATTGTCCATCACCGATCCGAGTGGCAGCGTCCACGGTTTGGCCAATCGCGTTGGCCGCGCGTGCCAACGGAGCTACACCGTTTTCCCGAATCCAAGGATCGAGAGTTTGCCACGTTCCCGGCGAGTAGTAGTCGGATCGGTTGGCCTGTCGTTGCAGTTGCCGTGCGTTGCGTTCGGCCCGTCGTTCCAGCGCACGTTGTGTTTGAGCCTCCACCGGTAGTGACGACAGCGCCGTGGTAACGGCGAAACTCAGTAGCAGAGCATGTTTTAGCGTTCTCATATTTGACACCTTGTTAATTTTGTTGTTTTAATTTTCTCACTAAAAACGTCCGGCCCGCCTTCAGCGAAGACAGACCGGACGTCGTTGGATAAACCCTTAGAATTTGCGACTATTCTTGAGTCGCATTCGTTTTGGCAGCAGCCTCGACACCGGTTTCGAGGTTAGCCGAACCGTTTTGGTCAACATTTCCAGCTTCGGCATTGGCATCGACATTTCCAGTGTTAACGTTGGCGGAAGCTCCCGCTTCGGTTTGCACATTGGTGTCAGTATTCAAATCGGCAGTGGGTCGAGCGGGTGCGGCGAAATCTTCGTCAAGATCCTGGGCTGCATTGTTTTGCATGTCCTGAGGGTTTTGCACGCCCTGAGGATTGTTCACCTGATCGCTGCCTTGGTCGTAGCTTCCGTAACCTGCTTGGTAGCTATCGTTCTGCGTCGCAGCGTTATCAAAATAGACGCGTTGTCCGCCGACACAAATGAATTCCCGTCCGCTAGCATCGTGACGCAACGTGTGGACAGCACCGGCTGCCGAGTGACCGCCGATGTAGCTGCCCGAACCAGCGTAACCACTTGAGTAGGCAGCACCGCTATGCGATTGGCCATACTGGTTATGGCCGTATTGGTTTCCATAGGCTTGGGCACTCTGGTGACCGTAGAATTGGCCGCCTTGGCTGTAACCATTGCCGTAGCCATAGTTTTGGCCGTAGTAACCTTGTTGGTTTTGGCCGTGGTAGTAAGCACCTTGGCTGTTGACGCCAACCGAATTTTGTTGGTTGCCGCTGAGCCCAGATTGGTTTTGTGCATTAATTGATTGCGACGACTGAACGTTCGCATTCACACCATTTTGGCCGTTCACATTCGCTTGACCATCGACACCGACCTGGCCGTTGACACCGCGTTGGGTGCCCCCGTTGTTCCAACCATCGGTTGTGGCGCCTTGAATTTGATTGACTTGATTGCCAGCCTGCGAAGCCGCAGCATTGGCTTGATTGCGAACACCATTGACCGCATTTTGAGTTGTATTTTGTGCTTGTCCCGCAGCACGATCCAACGCACCTCCGACTTGGGAAGCCGCGTTACCAGCAATATCTTGAGCTCCGACGACGGCACCTGCGGCAAGAGCACCTAAACAAGCTGCGGCAGTAAGTAGTTGTCTCATGTTAGTTTTACCTGAGTTGAAAGAAGGGGAGGGGAGTAAAGCAGAGTCTCCACACGAGTCATCTGCTTTGATCGAATACTTGTACGAGGCAAAGCGAAAATGCAACTCGCGCGCCGAACGACGTCTCGTTCTCTTCGAAAATTGCAACCGAATACGAATTCCCGTAATCCATGCTTACACGATTTTGAATTCGAGTTAGCGAGTCAGCTGCACACAAATGCTGTGATCGATTTGAGACCATCCTCACGAATCAAATTGGACGATCGGCAATCGAAGACGCGGCGATTCCCGTGCTGCTCCGTCCGCCCAGCTCTGTATTGAGACCTCGCAGCCCTACACATAAAAATCATGTACAATCGCAGGAACAGGACGGGCGGTTCAGTCGCCCTCCATTATCACCCCACTATGCCTGTATCCGTTGTGAACGCTGAAACGATGGACGGAGAAGACCCGTTCCAAACCCAGCCGAGTCAGACCAAGCCCGAGCAGCGAGGTCGCTACCAGTTTCGCCGAGCGCTTGCGGTTGGCGGACTCGGGGTTGTTTCGATCTACTTTGATACCGAGCTGAATCGCGAAGTCGCGCTCAAAGAAATTCGTGATCAATGTGCAGATGATCCCCGGCATCGCGACAGCTTTTGTGCGGAGGCCGAAGTCACCGGGCTGCTAGAGCACCCCGGCGTGGTCCCGATCTACAGCATGGGCACTGGAGTAAACGGGCGGCCGTATTACGCCATGCGGTTGATCACGGGCAGCGAACTTCGCAATCACATCAAACAATTTCACGAAGCGGTCGCGGCGGGTAAAGAATCGTTTGTTGGGCCGCGGCTACGTCAACTTTTGCAACGGTTGATCGACGTCTGTAACGTGCTGCACTATGCCCACAGCCGCGGCGTATTGCACCGCGACCTGAAATCCAACAACGTCATGCTAGGACGTTACGGCGAAACCTTGGTTATCGATTGGGGACTGGCGAAAACCACGGGAAGCAGTGAAGTCGAGTACGAATCAACGCTCGCTGCAACGGAACCGTTGCCCGAGTCCCCGGTTTCCGTCAGCAGTTCAAAGCTTGACGACACGCGGGCGGGTACCGCAATGGGGACGATCGCCTACGCGCCCCCCGAACAGCTCAATGGACAAACGCAAGACATCGACAGTCGTTCGGATTTGTACAGTATCGGTGCGATGCTGTACGAGGTTTTGACCGGTGACCCGCCATGCAAAGGCATGAGCCTAACTCAGGCACTGAAGGCGATGGAGTCAGGATCGATCCCGGCCGCCATCGAGGTTCAAAAATCGACGCCTCGCTCGCTAAACGCAATTGCCACCAAATCGATTTCGCGACTGCGAGAAAACCGCTATCAAAGTGCGGGGGAATTGCGAGACGATTTACAGCGTTGGCTCGATGACGAACCGGTATCGGCTTACCAAGAATCATCCTTGGAGCGTCTATATCGATGGAAGCGACAACACGAAACGTTTGTGCGATGGGCTACCGTGTCGCTAATCCTTCTAACGTTGACCAGTTTATTTGCCGTACACCGCATCAATCAAGCGAGAAAACAACAACAGCAAGCAAGAGGCGAAGCGACCCAGCTGTACAAATTAGCTCGCCAAGCCACCGACCGCTTGTTAACCGGAGCAAGCGAACGGCTCAAAGAAGTCCCCGATGCGACCGATGTTCGTGAACAATTGCTCACCGATGCCGCCGAGTCGTATCAACGCATGGCGGAGTTCCCGTCGCATGAACCCGAGCTACGTCGCGAATCCGCCGCCGTCTCCTTCGAGCTTGCCAAGGTACAACGTGAACTAGGACTTATCCCCAACGCCTTGGCATCGCTTTCTAATGCCAGCAAAATCCTACGAGAACTGGATACCAAAGAGGACCACAGGATGCTGGCGCGGGTGATGATCGAAAGCAGTCGTTTGCATGGCGACCAGAGCGACACGACGGCGGCAACCGCGAGTTTGACGCAAGCGATGCCGATTGTGGATCAGGTCGTGATCGATTCTCGCACCTCGGCAGACGCTCTGCTATTACGTGGACAAGCGATGATCCAAAAAGGGGTGATCGCGTTTGACGAGCAGCGCTGGTTGCCCGCCGTCGAGTCGTTCGAGTCGGCAACGCGGTCGTTGCGGGACGCGAAGGACAAATCGATTGAGCCTGGATTGACGCGAGAAATACGATTTGAATTGACGCGTGCACTGAACAACGAAGCGTTGGGACGTTTGGAATTGATGTGGGTCAACAAAACCACCGACAAACGGATCGCCGATCGCTATCAAGATGCAATCGAGCAAGCTCGTTGGCTGGTGACTAGCGATCCGAACGATGTTGCGGCAGCAAAAGAATACGCATTGCTGTTGCGAAACTATGCAGAGCACCTTCAGCTGGACGTGCAAGACATCGACGGGGCGAAATCGCTATTCTCCGAATCGATCAAGTTCTTTTCGGGCATGGTGGAAAAATATCCTGCGATCCCGCAACTAAAAGAACGACAAGTGTTGGCTCTGACTGGGCTCGGAAATTTGTTGATCGATCAAGGCGACCTGGACGTCGCGATTTCACAGTACGAACTTGCGGTCAAGTTGGCCGACCAAATGTTACTGCAAAACTCAGTGCAGCTATCGTTTCGGCGTTGTGCCGCCCAAGCGCACCTTGCCTTGGGGACATCACTCGTGAAGAGCAAACCGGCCGCAGCGGCAGCGAGTTTACGCAAAGCAATTGAAACGCTGCCCAAGACGAACGAAACACTCGATTGGGCAGACGAAATTCGCCAGAATGCGGAGCAGGCACTGAAGGGTTTGGATACGATAGAAGCGTCATGACCTGCTGGCGCCGTTGCGCTACCCAACACAATCGCTCGTCCTTTTATGCGCGGACCTATTGCAATGTTTTTTCATCAATTGATAGTTGCTGCCACCATTGCCAGCTCGATGATTACTCCGTCGGTCAGTCCCAGTCGGCCCCGCACAGCCCGCTTAAGTCGTGGACCGGCGTGGACCGATTTCCGCTCGTTGGCGATGAGCCATGAGGCTCAACGCAGTGCAAAAGAAATGCTGGAAGGCAAAAAGCGGATTGCCGTGGTGGTGCTTTCCAATCAGCAGGATGCGCACGACTCGCCGAGTGACGTCAGCGTGTTTGGGACGTTGGTGCGTGAGGGGATGCGGTTTTCCGACCAGCTTGTGCTTGTTGATACCTCAACTACGGATCGGCTGTTTGCCGACGCCGGTACGGTGGATGCAGCACGATCGGTGGCCGAGGAACACCACATCGACTTGATCGTGTGTTGCCAATTACGTACACCGTCCGAAATTGAAATGGTGTTAGTGAAAGACGATTCTCAGCTTGAACCGACTGTCATTTCACTCGACGATGCTAACCAATCGGTCATCGCCGCAGCAATGAAGGCACGCACCCATGTGATGACGACGTTCGACGCGTTGCCCACCAAGCATCAAGATGCAATCGATCTGGCACCCAACGGATCGCTTGCCGCGGTCAAGTTATGGTTTCACGGAACGCGACTACTGCGAAGCGTTGTCACAATTCAGGATCCAGCGAAGCGAAAAGAAATTTGCCAAGCGATCCTTTCCACGGCGGATCAAGCCCTTGCAGATTCACCCAATTTCATCGAGGCTTATCTATTGAAAGCGAGTTGTTTTGACGAACTGGGTGATGAGGAACGTCTCAATCAAACGCTTCTAGACGCGTATTCAAAACGCAACCCCAAGCGTGATTCGCCGTTCACGATTCTCGAACTCGAGGGCGATTACGCTCGCTTTGTGGATCAAGATCTCCTCGCCGCCATGGAAACATACGACAAGATATTGACTCAGAATCCGACCGATTTAACTGCGTTGTGGTCCCTGATCGACGTCGCATTATCCAGTGGCACAGATAAAGAAACCGTTGCGATGGCATCCGAACTGGCCGCCCTGTTGGTCGCCAGCCATCCGGACAGCAACGTTGCTCGAGCGATCCAGACGCAATGACTTTGTCTTGTACCCCATTGTCGTTGATCGCTCCGCGATCAATACGTAAGTTCGCGGAGCGAACAACGACATTCATTGTCGCCATGCTGCTGAGCTTGGCGATTGGAAGCGAGATCTACGCCGAGGTGCCGGCAACACGCTTGAACGAACTGCGTGACCAAGCGATGCAGTCACTTAGCGACAACGATCGCGAGGCCGCGGCAAAAGCGACCGAGCAGATCTTGGAACTCTGCAAAGTCAGTGAGGACGTTGCCGTCGACGATCCCGAGCGGATTCGTTACCTGATCATTGCTGCCCAAATTGACTTTGACGCAGGACACCCCGACCGGGCGATTCAATCGCTGACGGATGCGGCTCGGGATGCGGCACCCAGTTCTGCGGGCCGAGTCACCTCGATGGCCTATTTGGTGCGGATCGATGCGATCAAGCAGCAAATGAATTCGCAGCGAGCGATCGAGACGCTAGCCGAATCGATCGGTTTGATCGAGGAGCACCGTTCGCTTTACGACGAAGTTCAATCGTTGGTGATCGATGCACTGGCGTTCTCGCAATTCGCGAAGCTGGAACTTAAAAACTCGGTCGAGCAGAACTTCACGCTGCTGCAAGAACAACTCGCCGAAGTCGAAGAAACAATGACGTCCGCTGAAATCCCGGTCGGAGTTACCCGTCTTGTTCGGCTGGCGCTTGCCGAGTATTGCATGCGAGTCGGCATGGACGATTCGCTCGAAACCGTGCTCCGCGAGCTTCGCAGTGTCATTGATGACGATCAGGTGGCAGCGCAGTGGCGAGCCAAATATTGGAGTTTGGTGGTCACGCTGCGTTTAAAACGCCGACAACTCGCCGAAGCCTATGACGCTGCACGCGAGTTTTCACGGCAAGCGAAACGAACGGGGCGACCTGACTTGCCGATGATCGCCAATGACATGTTAGCGCTCGTGGCGCTGCAGATGGGCGATTACCGCGAGGCCCGCAAACTGCTGGAATCCTCGCGTGCGTTTCAGCAACAGAACCCCGACCTGCGATCCGCCACCGATTGGCGAATCAATTTGGCCAAAGCGATCGAAGGAGACCGCGACTTCATCATTGCTCGCAATGAATTGATCGACGCCCAAACGGCGCTGCAGGGAAAAATCGGTGTCGACCCACTGCGGGCCGCCAACGTCGCCAACAACTTGGGGATCAACTATTACCTGACCGCCGACTTTGACAAAGCCGCCGAGTTGACGCAGTCTGCCAAGCAAACCTACGAAGCTCACGTGGACCCCGCTGACTTGACGATTGGTGAATCGTCAATCAATCTTGGCTGGATCGCGATGGCCCGTAACGAGCTTTCGCAAGCAGCGGAGCATTTCTCGGATGCTGCAAACCATTTTAAAACGCATTATTCGGTTCACCATCCTCGCTACAGCGAAGCGATTGCCTGCCGAGCCCGCGTGGCATGTTTGCAAGGCCAATTGGTCGACGCAAAGCAATGGGTCATCCAAGCTGAGGACCTGGCCTATCAAGGAGTCTGTGCGGCGCTGGCGAAATCGCCGTCGGCTCGCGATCGACTCGCACTGATCCAAGAAGCTCGCGTGCATCCTGAAAGCGTGGCTTGGCCTGGGACGTTGGACACGTTCTTGGAACTCGCTCCGCAATTGCAGATTCCTGACGCCGATCAATACAACGTCGTGCTGCGGTGGAAGGGACTTGCTGACCGATACGATCAGGCATTCAAGGAAACAACCGATTCTGAAATCAAGCAACGCGAACAAGAATTGATGCAACAATTGCATCAAGCCTACTTTCGCCGCGTGTCGCTGTTTCGCCGTCGCGCCTTGTTGAAAGAGATCGCGGATCTCGAAGATCAACTGCAAGAAATTCGGCGGAGCGTTTCGTACCAGAAAATTCGCCCACGCGAAGAGGAACCAACCGCCGACACGATTGCACCGCAACTTTTCGATGACGAATTGATGCTGGACATTCTGCAGACTCGTGTATTTGCCACTCCGACCAAAGGCGGCTGGATCGGTGCCGGGTCTCGCTATGTCGCGTTTGTGATGAACAATCGCGGCCGAGTCAAACGTGTCTCCTTTGGTGATGCCCAAAACGTCGATGCCGCGATTGTACGTTGGCGAAAAACAATCACCGAACAGTTACCCGATATGGACGTCGCTGCAAACACCGTCGCCCGACTGGTTCAACAACCGTTGCTGGATTGCGAGATGCCGTTTTCGAAACTTCGCGTTCGCGGCGATTCGATGTTCTACCGGATTCCATGGGCTGCCCTTCCAGCTGTCGATCGCGACGGTTACTGGATCGAACAGGTCGCGATCGAATTGGCCAGCGACGTGGATAGGGCAAAGATCACAGCAAAGGCACAGAACCAAGCGAACAAGTCTCTGCTCGTTGCAGGCGGGATTGACTACGGCCCACTCACAGGCCAATGGCCGTTGCTTCCGGGATCACTGACCGAAGCGAAACATGTCGAAGCGTTGTTTCACCAACAATTCCCGAAGGCTCGCGTCATGCGATTGTCGGACACCAAGGCCACCGAGGTGGCATTGTCCAGTGCGATGGTTGGCCAAGAAGTTATTCACTTAGCTACGCACGGCTTTTTTCAACGCGAAAATGCGGCGGACGCGTTTGCGATCAGCGGTGCCACCACGCTGCTGAGCACCGGATTGATAGTGGCTCCAGCGACGACGGAGGACGAGAAAACCGCCAGCGAAGATGATCAGTACATGACCGCGGCGGAGATCCGAAAACTGAATCTCTCGGGAACCTCGTTAGTGATGCTCAGTGCCTGTGAATCAGGACTCGGGCAGGCCCAGGCGGGGCAGGGGATGGCGGGCATGTTTAGCAGTTTCCACGCCGCCGGGGCCCAAAACGTGATCGGGACGCTGTGGCGGATCGATGACGCCGCAACCGTCGCGTTTGTGGAACGTTTCTACGACCATCTGTGGCGGCAGGGAAAATCCGTCAGCGAGTCGATTCGTGGGGCTCAGATCGACATGCTGTCATCGGCAGATGCCGGACTTCGCAGCCATCCCTATGCCTGGGCCGCGTTTGTTTGCAGTTCTCGCTGACGAAACAGTGGAATTGCCGCATCAGGCAAATAGACTAGAGAGCAATCCTTCCGAGGCACCCTTTGGCCCCCTAGTACAACGTCCCGCGTCCCTCAACATAAAACCGAGCCATATCTCTATGAAACCGCTACGAATCGCTGCATTGATTTGCACCGCCCTCTTTTTCGCCGGTGCAGGCGAAGTTCAAGCGGAGGGTCTTTTCAGCCGTTTGCGATCGGCAAACCAACGCTCGTCGATGTCGACTCAAAGTTGGTCCTCGCCATCAAATTCACGCTCGATGATGGGCGGCTATCCGACTCGGAATCTGAATAGCCGGGCGACGCGATTGCCGTCGGGACGTAGCTATTACCAAGGCCGCTATTACGGCAATTTCAACAACCGTTTCTACGGACCGCAGTACGGTTACTTTTAGGGCTCGGCGGGAGTCTTCGACCTAGAAAATCGCCTCTTCGACGACTGATATCCAGGGACTCGTAGCCTCGTCCACGACTAGTATTCGAGGACTCGTCGCCTCGTCCACTACCGACGCTCGATTATCGCGTCGGTTGGAAGCCTGAGATATCGATGATCTTGCCGTCGACGACAAACCGTGTTTGCCCGGTTCGACGCGAGAAATCTTGCAATTGATCAGCCACCAAGGTGGTGAACGCTGCACGACGCATGAAGTTCAACTCCTGAACGCCAACGCCCGTGTTCGCAACCGACTCAGGCACTTTGACGGTGGGCGACTGAGGCAAGAAACGCGAGTCGACCGCATCATCGAATGTCACGTCGGTATTGGGCTGGACGAGGTCGTTGGCATCGTTTCCACCGGAGTCTTTGACAATCAGTCGATCCTGATCGCTGCGGCGGATGGTAAAGGTGATTCCGTTGCCCCCGTCGCTGGTCACCAAGAATTCCCCCAGAGCAAAGGTCGCTCCCGAGTTCAATTGTGCTCGTTCATCCACCAGCGGCGTATCACCGACCACGGTGGGGCCAGTTGGATTGGCCCCAACCAAACCGGTCAACCCAATGTTACTGTCGAGTGCTCCCTGAGCAGGATCGGGAATCGCGTATTGATCAAGCTCGATCAAATGTGCGTTGAATCCTGGGATATCGATCACGGTGGGGGTCGCTCCGGTACCCGTGAAAAAGTTCGTCAAAACTTGGCCGCTTGGCGCCGCACCGGTTCCAATCGAATAGAACTTATCTGCCGCGCCCGTGAACAGAGTCGAAAACTCCGTTGCGGAGAGTTGCACGCCGCTGAATGGCAATCGATTTTCAGCAGTCACCAAGTGGATCGCACCAGGGAAGGGATCTCCCTCCGTGAAAGGTCCGGTTTCCGAAAGTGGCTTAATATCGTAGTCGACTCGCCCTTGGACCGTTTGTTGATTGGCGTCGCCAAAGATACCGCCCGAGGCGAACGTCCCGGTAGCACTGGATAACGATCCCAGACTCAGCGAACTACTGCCAGCAAACGTGTTGGTGCTCGCACCGATTCCCATCTCGGCATTGCCGCCCTCGTCAAATCCGCCACGCGTCCCCGCGGGTGCTTGATCGGGCGTTAAAGGATCTTGGGCGAAACGAGGATCATCGTCGTCGTCGTCATTGGGAAAGTTTTGATTGTTTTGCGACAATCCGTCAGGAGGCGGAAATGCATCCGATGGCGATCCGGGAGCACCGTCGGGTGACGAGGTTGCCGGGGGCTGCAACATCGGACTGGTTTGCAGTGCGGCTGCCAAGCGGATTTGTTCGGCTTGAAAGTTCCAAGCGATTTGCGAGGCGGCTTGGATTTTACCGTCGGTGGGAAGTTGAAACGAACCACGCTGCGAATTGCGTCCGAATGTGGTTTCATCGAGTCGGTGCAGGACCGAACCGGCGACCAATTCATACCGCATTGTTCGCTCCGTTTTGTCGACTTGAACGATGCCGCGTTCGAGCCACATTTCCCCATCGGGGCTGGTCAAACGCAGTTCGGATTCACCATCGTGAACCAAGCGAACCTGACCTTGATCGAGGTCCACCAACCATCGATTGCCCGTTCGATTGAGCGTGACGATCGCTCCCCCGCCCATCGTGATCGCAGGGCCTTGCTGGGTCGCCAGCGTCAGCTTTGCCGACGCCGTCGTTTCAAGCGTGTCGCCCAAACGCAATCCCGCGCCGCGGACAACTTGGTAAGCATCATCGCCTCGATACAGCGTCGCGTCGCCATCACAGAGGGTCACGGTGCCGATCCAGCGAGCGGCAGCCTCGGGATGCGAGGTGTCGTTCGTCTGCGCCACAACGTTCGACGTTGCCAACGCAAGCACACAGATCATTACGGCACGGAATCGGATAAAACTCATCATGAATACTTTCATCTCTATCACAGCCAATTTCGCTGACTTTTACGTATGGATCGTGTTGCCGTTGTTGATCGTGGAGCGATCAACAACGATGGTTAAAGCGAGAAAATTAGCTGCGTGCTGACGATGTGTCGGTCGTAGTCATAGAACCGCACGCCAAACAAGTTTGCAGTGTTCGAATCGTTGTTGATGTAGGTGTAATCGAATCGCAAACTAACGGGGGCTGCAAAGTTCTTTTGCAACCCGCTGCGAACTTCCACGCGTTCGTCATCACGTGCTCGATCATAGAAATCCAAGCTGTTGGGGTTGGCATAGTCATCCCAAACATACCGCACATCCAAATCAGCAATCCAACCTCGCGGCAGGGGGCGTTCGATTCGTCCGGTGACCATGTGGGTCGTACGATCAAAGTCCGCCCCGACGGCATGCCCTTCGGCGTATTGATAACCGCCATAGACACGCCCTTCACCGCCAAACGTATACAGAGCTTGGGTGATCCCGGTGCGATGAATGTCGGTCGATTGGTTCTGCGCCGGAATCAGCATGGGAGCACGACTGTTGATCGGATTGAATTCGTAAAACAGCGTCGTGTGTCCACGAGATCCAAGCCAAGTCAATGACGGAGTCAAACGATGCTCGTCCGCGAATCGGTCGCTGTCGACCAACGTGTGGTGGTACTCGTACCGCAACGAACCGACCAAATCTTCGGTCAACAAGGCGTTGGTGTACGCACCGCCCATGTAGTCTTGGATATTAAACTCGTTCGCATCAACCTGGAACGTGTTATAGGTGCTGCCGACGAGCCCGACGTTGAACTGTTCGGTCGTCATCAGCTGCAGATCCAAGAACGAAGCCATCAAGAAGCGATAGTCTTCGTGATCAATGTTCGAGCCGAGGCCTGAGAAACGAGGTTGTAGCGGCACGTTGCTGTCGTATTCGCCGGCAAACAGGATCGTGACGTTGTAGGGTTTGTTTTCGTCTTGGCCACCGCCGAGCGAGTCACATCCGTCGTCGTAACGAGATCGATTTTGAATTCCCGTGATCGGTTCACCAATCGTCAACCGGCGCTGCATGACATCGACGGGCACCTGCATCGCCACGGTTTGGATCTGAGCCACGTCGTCTTCATCGTAGCCTGCTTGGCGGAGCGAATCGTGAGCTCGCACGGGATCATCTTGACGCAAGATCGCGAGCCCGCGAACGTAGTGCGTGTAAGCATCATTCGGATTCGAATCGAGATAAACCTCAGCGGCAGCCTCAGCCGATTCGGGGTGATCGAGATGCAGGTGGCCCACCGCTAGAAACTTGTGAATTTCAGGCGGGGCGTCGTCGCGGGTCGCGATCAAGCGAAGTGTCCGCATCCCCTCATCGACTTTACCATTTTGCATCATCCACATCGCCGAAGCGTACAGCGCCGCGGTGTCATTGCTGGCGGGGTCACCGAGCGAATCGATCGCTTTCTGGCTGTCACCTGCCAGCGAATCGGCGATCGCACGCTGCAATCGCAACTCGCGTTCGACAAGATCAACGTCCCCGGCCCGATCGGATGACGGATCGACCGATTCCGAGACTGTCGTTCCGTCGATCAGCGAGGGCACTGACACATGGGATGCCTGGAGCTCGTCGGTGGGGATCCAGCGTGGGTCATCAGCAAACCCAATAGACGTTCCTAACAACAACGTTGTCAGTGCCACTGAGCCGCGCCAGCTGCGGAACTTTGAGTGGGTTGACGTGTATCTCTTCATCACGATTTCCGTTGTCGGTTCCAATCTTGATTCAAGGAATCGCGACAGAACGTTCTGTTTTGCTGATTTTGCGACCCTTCGTGGTGAATCCGATTGCAGGGATTGCACCTAAAGATTGTTTCGGAAGAGTTAGAGAGGTTTCATTACCAAATTGAGGGGGCAAGTAGCCAGGGCACCCCCGAAAGATTGCCAACCCCAACAAACCAGACCACTCAGGGGGTTTAGATAAACACGGAAAGGTTGGCTTTTGTTAAGCTAGGGTGCTGGCACCCCCCCGACCAGGCATCCGGTTAATTAGATCGAGATGGGTTTACCAGATTGCAGATTCTGACGCCAAGTGAAGAGCACCATGATGACCAAACGCCCATCCCGAACGAAGTCTCGAAAAAAGCGAAATCGACGTCATGTGTTGAAATTGGAGCAGTTGGAAGATCGACGGTTGCTTACGTTACCACCCCAACTGAATTTCACCGTTGGTGATGACCATTTTATTCGCCTGGACAATGTTCAACAGGATGTCAACAACGACTGTATTATCAACATCAATGAACGAGTTTTAGCGCCTCAATCATATAAGATCGAAGGGACCATTAAGGGGCAATCTGCAGACGCGACTCCACATGACCTTTTGATCCAACTCCGGCAAAGTTCGGATCTAACTCCCGTGAGCAGTTTGACGGCAGCAAACCTTGTCAACTCAGGGGATAACCAAACGTTCACCTTTGAGTTTTCTTTGCCTGCCGACAAACTCAAGGAGTCCGGAAACTCATTTCACGTATTCTTAAGCCGTCCGGGCGTCTTCGAGGTAAGCAACACCCTAGGCTTTACCCTGACTCTCGACACGACTCGTCCAACGGCCACCATTGACACGGAAATCGGTGAGCGTCGCAACACGCCTGTCGATCAAGTCGAGGTAACGCTTTCAGAGAAAATTCAAAATACGACCTTCACACGAGACGACATTACTCTAACCCGTGGCGGCGGATCCAACCTGATCACTAATGCTGTCAACGTTTCACTCAAAAGCGGCACAACAAAAACGTTTGTCGTCAGCGGGCTCGGGGGACTTACTAACGTTGATGGTGACTACTCACTCACCGTCAATTCCACTGGGGTGACAGATCTTGCGGGTAATTCGGGAAGTGGATCCGCCAACAAGCAGTGGGAACTTGACACATCGCCTCCCACGGCAACCGATCCGCCTCGATTGAGTTCCAACGACGATTCCGGTCGATACAACAATGATGCGATCACCAATGAGAACCGTGATTTGACATTCACATCAGTTGTGAGGGGCGCGTTGGAGGTAAAATTCCAAATCCGAAATAATTCAGGGACGGTGGTGACCGAAGCCCCTGGTACATTGTCGGGAATCAACACCTACGAAGCTACTTTTCCCGACACGCTTATCGATGGCTCCTACAAAGTCGTCGTTGTCTCGACAGATAATTTGCATCCGGCAATCACATCGCCAGAGTTGACGCTTCAGATTGACACATCCTCTCCTGTCGCTCCGACTCTTTCCGCAGGTTCCCAAGGACCTGTCGTTGCCGCGTCCCCGAGCGAGATCGTCGTTTCGAACACCGAAATCAATGCCGAAGTAACATTAAGTCGTGAAAATGCAGGTGTCATTCAAATAAAAACGCCTGCAGCCGGGCAAACCGTTTCGGCACTAAGCGATGATCCGGTCGTCGCCAACAATGGCGAGACGTTTCAATACACTGCGGTCCAATCCGACATTGCGGGAAACACGAGTGGCAGCTCGGCACCCTATATCGCCGTGGTCGATCCCATTTCACCAACGCTCTCAAAATTTGCATTCGCCACGGCGGATAACGCACTTCCCAACAGTGCACTGCCGGTACCGATGACAAGGTCAACGCGTCCCTTACTCGAAGTCCAACTTGTCGATCAACGATATGCGCAATTAATAAATACAGTCGTCGTCTCGCTGTTTGTGAACGACGACTTGGTGAACCCCATCGGTGCGGGTGTGGCTACGTTTGATTCGCAAGCATCGACCCTCGTGGGAGCCAATATCAATGCAACAAAAAAGGTCCAAGTCACGCTCTTACCCGGCGTCGAGTTCGATCCTGGCAAGCAGTATGACCTGACCTTTGTCGCAACGGACTCCGCAGGCAAAACGGGGAGACTTGTTAAGCAAATATTTGTATTGCCGGAAAGCAACGCGACTCAGAATGCACCGAGCACGCCTGTGTTCACAGAATCGTTCTTCATCGGTGCAAGTGTGCTGGAGGTGCGACCAAGTCAGAAACAAATTGTGGTTGATCAGCAAATCCCCACCGGCTATGCGATCAACATCGCTGCTGCGACGACGCCGATCCGAGTCGCCAGTTCCGTGACAGAGGATGCTACCCAGCGAACGACCCTTACGCTTGATCTCGACACGACCGCCACACTCGACAAGGTCAATATCAACGACAAAGTTGCCTGGCTGCGACCATGGCAAATGTCGTTTGACAAAACGACTCAAACCGTCTGGTTTACGATGGAGGATGGACACCATCTCGGGCAATTTGATCCCGCAACGGGCTCGGTCGAAATTCACGATGTTAGTATCCCCGTGATCCGTGAATCGGATGGAGTTTTGGTTCGAACCGCCTTTGACCCTCACGGTGTTTTCTTTGATTTCAACACGCATCTAACACCCCGTGTTTGGTTTGTCTATCGAAACCAAGTCGAAGGCAACAATGGAGGACCATCTATCGATGACGCCCCCGAAGACGCCGTCAACAGCGAAATCCTGCGTGTCTCGTACTATGACGTCGCTCAACGAAAGTTGTTTACATTCGATTTCAAGGACACCGCAGGTCAGTTTGAACTTGAGGCACATCATGATGACACAACCACTTCGATTGGTGGCATTGGTAATGGTGGTGGCACCGGAAACGGGGCGGCAAGTGGCGGTACGACTCAAGCGGAATCGGAAGCGACCGACGAAGCCGTGCCATTAAAAGTAGGGCACGCCGTGTTTGTCGATACGAAAGGTAGTGTCTGGATCACAGCCGAAGACTCTGGCACGGTCGTTGAACTGAATTTCGACAACCCGACCAGCGGCAACGGACCTGCGACGCTCAACACCCAATCTGCAATAGCGACTGCGCATGTCATACCAAAAGAATTTGGCAGTGATACAAAGATTAGTACCGATTTCCACGTCCATGGTGTCCAATCGATCGTCGACGAGCGCAATGGTTCCACCTACGTTTGGATGCTGAACGGAGACGTGAAAGGGGGCGAGTCGACTCAACGTTTGGCACTTTTGATTCCCGGCGAAACCGATCAATGGTATCAATTTGCCATTAAGAGAAGTGTCCCCGATTCTGCCGCACATTTGTTGTTCACGGCGTTTGATGACAACGAAACGCCGGGAATCCCCGAAGACGACCGACTGGTGTTCACCGATAGTGGTTTTAATTTCAGAACCAGCGGGGATGGCATTGTTGCGACGATGAATGTGGGCGAGATTATTCGGGCAGTCCAAGAAGGCCGCGACGTTACACAAATCAGCCCCAAAGTGCGTTCGATTCAAATCCAAAAAATTCCTGGCGCTGTAGCAAATTCGACGTTTTCGGGTCCGAACCAAACCTTCGTTGACCGCAGCGGAACCACGTTTGTGATTGACCCGCAGGGCGGAGTAGCAAGATTGAACTTGGATGAATTCAACGAATCGCAATTGTTTACCGCCGATGCAATGGTGTCACACGAATCACAGACGCCGCAACACACTCGGATCATGTTGGACGAAGCAACCACGACGTCGACTTTTCTGAAAGCGAAAGTCGATGGGTTGCCCGGTACGGATCCAGCCCGTTCGCTGGACCGCAGCCAAATGGATGGAGTGGACCAGTATGAAGTTGCCGCCGAGGCACTGCGCCGCGGAAACGGCGAAGGCCCGTTTCGCGGGGCTCTCAATGCGGCCAACACGCTGTATGGTTCACTCGCCCAAAGCGATCATCTCAGCACCACCATCTTTGCCGAATCGGCGCGGCGGCAGATGAGTGTGGCCACCAAACCCGAGACGCCAGAGTTCGCCACGCCCGCAGGGGTGATCAGCGAAGCGCGGATGGCATTTCAAGTCTTGCGAAACGGAAGTTTGGTGCTGACCGCGCGCGGTGACGGCATGATCGCGGACGAGCAAATCAACTTGCTCGCTGAAATGGTGAACAAGAATCGAATTACAGAAACGGAGGCTGCCGAATTACTGATTACTGGCGAAGCCAGCGCAATGACGACGCTCGACGGTAGCGTGCGTGTGATGGGACGATCAACTCAAGGCGGCGTTGTTCAGTACACGTTTACTCCGGCTGGAACGGATTGGGATCACAAGGATATTTTCGAGATGGCTAATTGGCAGGTGACTCCGTATCACATCGACGATCACATCTTGGCCGAAGATCCGGTGCCTGCAGGAAAACTGGGCTTCGCGGTAACGACCGCAGCGGGTCACTTGCTTGCTCTTCCCATCGACAACCCCAAGGAATTTCGTGATTTGACGATGCAGAGTGGACAACCCATCGCAGGACGAGTCTATTCGGCCACCAGCACGATCGAACTGGACGGTAAAACCTATGTCTATGGAACCAACCAGACGGGCAGTCTGATCGAGTACTCGGTTACCGAATCAGGGACGACAGTTCACAAAATTGAGAATATCAATCCCGAAACTTCGAATATCGATCGCGACATACGGATGATGCGGAACGTCCGCGCGTTAGTAATCGCTGGCACACGTCATATCTTTGCTACCGATGGAACTTCACGCCTCGTTCACTGGACACTCGACGCCAACGGCAACATTGCCACGGCCGAAAACATCAGCCAAATCACGGCCGACAGTTCACCGACAAAAAATGATGGTGCGAACTATGGCTACTTTCCTTTCCAAAAACCGTTTACCGGGCGTGTTTACACCTACGTCGCACCGCTAGTCGAAGACGATGGCACGATTCGTGTCTATGGAACCAACGGGGGTGACTTGATCGAGTTCACACTGCCGCCTGGCGGACAGTGGCGTGTTGCCAATTTGACCAACGATACCAATGGAACTTACGGCGCTGACGGTCCTGGGTACCGCGTGCCTGCGAACGCCGTCTTTGGCGGGCCAACCGCTTACATGGATTCCAATGGAGGCCGCCACATTCTGCAGATCAACGCCGAAGGCGAAGTCGTCGAGTACTTTACATACGGCGACAAGTTGTTCCCAAACACCACTGATGCGGACCGAATCAACAGCCAAAACGTGAACTTCTTTAGCGGCAAATCAACCACCGCACTCAGCACGGAACTTCCTGCGACGATCGTCAAAAGTGTGGCACTGACCAGCGTCGCTCCGGCAACGACTCCGCTGGAAACCACACCGACACCGACCGTGAGCGAAACCACGCCAACGCCGACTGAAACGCCAACTCCTGCGCCGACACCGACGACACAGATTGCTGCGGCGGAGGATGTGAATCAGGACGGCGTGGTCACGGCGCAAGACGCGCTGTTGATCATCAACTATCTGCCGCGAACCGTGGGCGGCGGTGCTTCGGGTGAGCAAACGGCGAACAGCCCTTATAACCTTGATGTCAATGGCGACACGCAGGTGACCGCACTCGATGCACTTCGCGTGATCAACTATCTGAATAAAGCCAGTTCACAAGGCCAATCAGAATCGACTGCATTGGATCTTGTCGACGACGATTCACGAAGCTGGCAGAGCGAAGTCGATGGCGTGATGGGCGACATCGAAGAAAGCCAATTGTTTTAGCTCGCCACGTCACCCCGCTTGGTGATTTCTAACAAATAGCTGAGGCTTGAAGTTCGTCCGTCGGGATGCTCCCGGGATCGTTTGCAAACCCTGTGGTCGTCCCCAACAACAACGTAGTGAACGCCACCGCCTCTCGCTATTTCAGGGATCTCGACGGAGTTGTCGCATTTCTCATCATCACAATTTCCGTAATTCGATCCGCTTTCGATCCGCTTTCGATTCGAGTGAATTGAGAGGGAGCGTTCTATTTTGCGGATTCTGTGACCCTTTATGGTCAATTCGATTGCAGGGATTGCACCGAATGTCATGGATAAGTGCCTGCCCCCGTCAAAAGACTGGCCAAGTTTGAACCCGACACGAACAGGGGGGTCTGGGCAATCACGGAAAGGTTGTTTTTTTGGTTAATTTGGAAGGAGGATTGGCCCCCAAACTGGGAATCATCGAATTAGATTAGGACGGATTTTCCGAATAAATATTTTCTGACGTTGATCGAAGAGCACCCTGATGACCGACCGCAGGTCCCTTCAGAAGTCTCGAACGAAGCGAAACCTACGATGACTCCAATTAAGAAGCGAATCCGTCGACAAAAAGCTCGACACGACAAGAAGCGTCGATTGAAACTAGAGTGCTTGGAATCGCGGCAATTGCTGGCGTGTACTCCGACATCGGCCAACGGAATTTTCACGGCTCCCGATCCGGTCAATAACACCCTGGATGAGCATCAATTTGCGATCACCAGCGTTAGTCCCAACACTACTGTTTCCATTGACAGCGGAAATCAAACGTACATCGTAGAAGGGGCACTTCGAAACGATAATCTTACCTTTAGTGATGCTTCAGCACACGGCCTGCTGAGTTCGATTGGTGTCACTGCATCGGGTCCAGGCATTGTTTCATCCAGCCTCGTTAGTAACTCGCTTACACTTTCAGACGCGAATCGCCAAATCGACTTCCGGCTCAACGTGGTGGCATCGCCAGGCACGTCGACTGCGACGTATACGGTCCGTGCGGACCGTGACAACGCGAGAACAGGTGTTCCCGTCGTCAATGCATTCACAAGATTTTGCTTGAACCAACGGCCCAATGCACAAGCCGATTCTGGCGCAACGAACGAGAAAAACGAAGTCTCCGGTAATGTCCTAACCAATGACTCAGACACTTCAAGTGACAATTCAGTCGACGACAACAACGCATTGTTCGTTTCGAAGTTCAATGGTTCAGGTGCCAATGTCGGTCAGCTGGTCACACTGCCGGTTGTTCCGGAGTCTGGAAAGAGCCCGACCATCCAAATCAATGCAGATGGAAGCTACAACTTTGACCCAAACGGAGCCTATGATTTTCTAACGCCCACTACATCGCGCACGCTGACAGTTTCGTATGAAGTTTCAGACGGCATTGGCCAGTCATCTTCCACGCTAACGATCTCAGTGACAGGCGTAAACGATGCTCCGACAGCAACTAACGATCAATACTCGACGGACGAAAACGTAAATTTGATCGTCTCGGTTGCCAATGGAGTGTTGGCAAATGACAATGATGTCGACAACCCTCGCAACGATTTATCAGTGCGTCTTGGCCAGGACATTCCACCCGAGGCGGGCGTTTTAACACTCAACACTGACGGATCGTTTGAATTCGCCCCCGCAACTGGCTTCAATGGTCAGCCAACCTTTGAATACATCGTTACCGATGGTTCCGCGGAATCGCGGGGCACGGTGACTTTAGTTGTCAACGCAATCTTTGATCAAACCATCCTTACTGGGATTCGCGAAGATACCGGCGTTCCCAACGACCGGCAAACCAATCAAAATCGCTTGACGTTCTTCGGTACGGCCCAGCCTGGCCCGCCCGCTGTGTCGGTCGAAGTGATCCGCATCGACAACAACAATGTAATTGCAACCGCGACGGTCAACCCAGACGGCACGTGGCAAAGCAACCTATCCGACGCATTGCCCGATGGAACGATTCAAGTCGCGGCAATCGCACGTCAGGGTACGGAGAATTCACAGAGCGCCCCCTTGAACGTCACGGTCGACACCGTTTCACCATCGGTGTTAATCGAGGGCGCCCCCACGATTGTTAATAACACCAACCCGATCCCGGTTGTGATTCAGTTTGGCGAAGGCGTTCGCGACTTCGTTTTAGCTGACATCCAAATTGGTGGCGGAACGGCTCCGAACTTCTCGACGATCAGTGCATCGCGATATGGCATCAATGTCACGCCAGACGGTAGCGGGCCGATTACGATTGACGTGCCTGCCGCCGTTGCAACGGACGCCGCTGGCAACGGCAACCGGGCGGCAACACGTGTGACGATTCAGTTTGACGCAGTCCAACCGGCATTGAACATTCAAAACGCACCTGCTGCGGTAAATAACACTAATCCGTTCGAAGTTACGTTTCAGTTCACCGAAAATGTTTTCGGTTTTGCAGCGGCGGATGTCAATGTTACCGGTGGCTCGCTCATCAACTTTGTCACGGTGGACGATGACACTTACACGGCAAATGTTACGCCCAACGGGACCGCCGATGTCACGATCAGTGTTGCCGCTGGTGCTGCGAACGACAGCGCTGGCAATCCCAACACGGCCAATTCGACAACCACTGTTTTTGACGATGACGCACCGATGTTGGTCAGTTTGTCACCAGCTGACGACGCTGTGGATGTCGCCGTAGGAAGCAATTTGGTGTTAACGTTTGGCGAGCCGATTGCGGTTGGTAGTGGCGCGATTGAGATTCGGCTATCCAGCGATAATTCGTTAGTGGAATCAATCGATGTCGGCGGACACCGAGTGACTGTCGATGGCTCTGTTTTGACGGCTAATCCCAATACTGCTCTCCAGCCTGGCATCGAATACTTCATCCTGGTTGCCTCCAGCGCAATCACTGACGCCGCAGGCAACTCGTTTGTCGCGATCAACGATAGCAACGCTTGGAACTTCCGCACTACCAGTGCAGCAACGATCAACACCGTCGCTCGGCAGTCTCCTGCGCAAGCGTCAACCAATGCAGATCAAGTCACGTTTAGAGTTACCTTTAGTGACGCTGTTGTTAACGTAGATGCTAGTGATTTCGTGGTCACGCCAGCGTCGGCGACGATCGATTTGGTTCAAGCTGTTTCCGGTGCAGTGTATGACGTCACGATTTCTAACATTGATAACGACAATGGCGTGCTCCAACTGACTGTTTCGCCCGGCAATGACATCCAGGACACAAATGGAATCGGATTAGGCAATGCAACCGCCGCGTCAAGCGAATCATTCGAGATTGACAACCGTCGGCCGAGCCTGCAGATCACGGCTCCACAACAGGTATCCAGCGTTGCACCGATTGCGGTGACCTTCGAGTTTGATGAGGACGTCACAGGATTCAACGCCAACGACATTCAGTTAACGAATGCGACTGCGGGCGTGTTTACTGTCAATTCCGCCGCCTCCTACACGCTTTCGATCGTGCCAACCGGAGGCGATATTTCCATCGAAGTTGTCGATAACGTTGCCACGGATCCGGCAGGAAATGCGATCGTTGGTAATCAAGCCAATGTGGCGACGCAGCCGCGCGTCGTCGATGTGATTGATGTCGCGCCCGATCCGCGTCGCGACGGAGTCGCCAGTATCGACGTTGTTGTCAGCGAGCGATTGAACGTGAACGAATTTACGTTCGCAGATGTGTCGCTTTCTCACGACGGCAACCCCTTGACGTTGGACAACTCGGTTACCGTTACCGAGGTCTCGCCGACACGCTATCGAATTTCGGGGTTGGCGAGTCTAACTTCGCCAGACGGCGTCTACTCACTCACCATTGCTGGTGTGGGATTGCAAGACGTCAACGGCAACGCGGGCGTCAGCTCTGCGAGCGATACCTGGACGGTTCGGCAAACGCCGGATCCATCAGGCCCTTGTTCGATCGACGCGTCCTCCGCCCCCTTTTTACCTGGCGGTATACACGGCGGCGGAGAGCTTATATTGTCGATCACGACCATGAACAACGCGGTCAGAATCGGAAGTAACTGTGTCGTAAATATAAGCTCGTTGGGCTCTAGTGACTCGGTTGTCATCAACGGAACGCTATTAGACGACGAAGGCAACGCGCCGAGCACCGCCCCCATTGACCATCAAATTACTGGTTTTTTGAGACGCGAATCGACGGCGGTGGCAAACACGGTCGTCACGAACGGCATTCAAACCGGTTCCTTTTCCTTCATAGTGCCGGTAGCGAATCTGATCGCTGGTTCGAATACGTTGACGGTGGATCTTCAGCGAACGGATATTCCTCACACTGCCTCCGACATTCTGAACTTCACCGTACAAGTGGATTTGGTTCGACCTGAGCCAGTCAGTTTCACCCGACGCATTCCAACGACAACTCGGACAAACGCTAATTCAGTCACTTTCCGCACGACGTTCAGCGAACCAGTCAAAGAGGTGGACGGCAATGACTTTGTGCTCATTGGATCAGGAGCAGTCGGAGCGTCGATTGCATCGGTGACACCAATTTCGCAAACAGTATTCGATGTACGTGTCGATGGGATCGCAAACGACGGCAAGCTTGATTTGGATTTCGCCCCCAACCAAAACATCTCGGACTTGTTCGACAATGCACTGCGAGACCTAAGTCCGGATACAGAAGAAACGTATGACATCGACCGTTCGGCACCGACCTTCGACGATCCACCGCAGCTAATTTCTGACGACGACACGCCGCAAACGCGAAACACAGATGGTATCACGGCAAAAAACGACAATCTTACCTTCGTAGGTTCCGCCGGTGCCGCCGATAGCGTCCAGGTGACGATTAGCAACGGAAATCTGACGATTGTTTCGATGGCCACTTTAGTTGCATCGGGAAACTACAGTGCGAAATTTGAATTTACAAATCAACCTGGTGGTGTGCTTGCCGATGGCAGCTATGACATTACTGCCACGGCTCGTGACAACGCAAACAACGAAGCAACTTCGAAGGTAGGGAAGCTAGTGATCGATACGGTGGCTCCGGAAGCGCCAAACTTGTCAATGACACAAGCGGTTTTGCAAACGACTCCGATCGAATTATCAGTTGCTGCCGATCCCGATGCGATCGTAACCCTGCGCCGTAATGGCGCTGACGTGACAACTGAATCTCCCGCATCGGGGCAAAGAGTCGCTTCGATATCCGATTCGCCGTCGGTCGATGCCAATGGCGAGACGTTTCAATATACCGCGGTCCAGACGGATGTTGCTGGTAACACGAGCGTCAATTCGGCACCCTATGTCGCTGTGGTCGATCCCATTCAGCCGACGCTTTCAAAATTTGCACTCGCCACTGCGGATAACGTCCTTCCCAACAGTGCACTGCCAGTACCGATCACACGGTCAACGCGTCCCGTATTTGAAATCCAACTTGGTGATCAACAATACGCTCAATTAGAGAATAAAGTAACCGTATCGTTATTTGCGAATGACGACTTGGTGAACCCCATCGGTTCGGGTGTCGCTACGTTTGCACCGCAAGTATCAACGATCGCAGGAGCTAATACAAATGCAACAACAAAGGTGCAAGTCACTCTATTGCCCGGTGTCGAATTAGATCCGGGTGTCCAGTACAACTTGACATTTATCGCAACCGATTCGGCTGGCAAAACAACGCAACTTGTCAAGCAAGTGTTTGTATTGGCAGAAAGCAACACGACACAAAATGCACCTAGCACGCCGGTGTACACCGAATCGTTCTTCATCGGCGCAAACGTGCTGGAGGTGCGACCAAGTCAGAAACAAATTGTGGTCGACCAGAAAATTCCGGCAGGCTATGCAATCAACATTGCAGCTTCCAATTCGCCAATTCGCGTTGCCAATTCGGTGACCGACGAAGCGACCGGTCGATCGACGCTGACACTGAAACTCGATACAACCGAAACGCTCGACAAAGTCAAAATCAACGACAAAGTCGCCTGGTTGCGCCCGTGGCAAATGTCGTTTGACAAGACGACTCAAACCGTCTGGTTCACGATGGAGGACGGACACCATCTCGGTCAGTTTGATCCGGCGACGGGATCCGTCGAAATTCATGACATCAGTATTCCGTCGAAGGTGGTTCGTAATTCAGACGGCGTTTTGGTACCGGCCGCAGACGCCAAACCCACCGCCTTTGATCCGCACGGCACGTTTTTTGACTTCAACACGCATCTGACCCCTCGTGTTTGGTTTGTTTACCGGAACCAAGTCGAAGGTGGCGTGGCAATCGATGACGCCCCAGAAGACTCCGTCAATAACGAAATCCTGCGAGTCTCGTATTATGACGTTGCTCAGAAGAAATTGTTCACCTTCGATTTCAATGAAATTGCGGGTCAGTTTGAAATCGAAGAACACAACGATGACATATCGACAGCAACCACAAGTACTGGCAGTGGAGGTGGTGGCGGAACTGGCACCGGTGGTGGCGGTGGAACGACGCAAGCGGAACCAGAATCCAGCAGCGAAGCAGTCCCACTAAAGGTAGGGCACGCGGTTTTTGTCGACACCAAAGGCAGCGTCTGGATATCGGCGGAGGATTCGGGAACGATTGTCGAACTGAATTTCGACAATCCGACAAGCGGCAAACGTCCTGCGACTCTCAACACGATGTCAGCGAAGACGACGGCCCATGTGATCCCGAAATCATTTGGCGCCGATACGTCGACCAGCACTGATTTTCACGTCCATGGGGTTCAAGCCATTGTCGACGATCGAGATGGAGCCACCTATGTTTGGATGCTCAACGGTAATACGAAAGGAGGCGAGACGACTCAGCGTTTGGCTCTTTTGGTTCCCGGTGAAACCACCGATCAATGGTTCGAGTTTGCGATTCCAAGAAGGACTACCGGAGGCTCTCACCTGCTATTCACTGCGTTTGATGACAACGAAACGCCGGGAATCCCCGAAGACGATCGACTGGTTTTCACCGACAGCGGCTTCAGCTTCACCTCCAGTGGCGATGGGATTCTGGCGACAATGGATGTCGGCGAAATCATCCGAGCCATCCAGGAGGGGCGTGATGTTTCTGCGCTGACGCCAGAGGTTCGCTCGATTCAAATCCCCAAAATCCCTGGCGCCGCGTCGGGATCTACCTTCTCCGCCCCCAACCAAGTCTTTGTCGATCGAGGCGGAACCACGTTTGTGATTGACCCTCAGGGCGGTGTGGCGAGATTGAACTTGGATGATTTTAACGGGACTGAAGTTTTCACCACCAAGGCAACCGCGTCGGCGAAAACCATCACTCCGCAACAGAAGCGAATCACACTCCAAGAAGCAGCCACGTCAACCACGATCGTGAACTCGAAACTCGACTTGATCTCAGGCACCGATCCCGCCCGTTCGCAAGACCGCAGCCAGATGGATGGAGTGGACCAGTACGAAGTTGCCGCCGAGGCACTCCGCCGCGGGAACGGCGAAGGTCCGTTTCGCGGAGCCCTGAATGCGGCCAACACGCTGTATGGATCGCTCTCGCAAAGTGATAGTCTCAGCACGACAATCTTCGCCGAATCGACGCGACGACAAACGGCTGCCGTACCCAGTCCGCTGCCATCGCCGGCAGGGGCGATCACTCAAGCACGCATGGCGTTCCAAGTATTGCGAAATGGCAGTTTGGTCCTGACCGCTCGTGGCGATGCGACCATCGCTGACTCGCAAATAAACTTGCTTGCGAAGTTCGTTAACGACAAACAGATTCCCGCATCCGAGGCCGCCAAATTTTTGATCACGGGCGAATCCAGTGCAGTGACGATGCCCGACGGCAGCGTGCATGTGATGGGACGATCCACTCAGGGCGGAGTCGTCCAGTACTCTTTCACGCCCGATGGTAACGACTGGGCACATGACGACTTGTTTAACACCGCAAACTGGACAGTCGCACATCGCGAGATCCCAGGCGTCATCCTGGCTGAAGACACAGTGCCTGCGGGTCCCCTGGGTTTCTCGGCGACCACCACCGATGGACACTGGATCGCTATTCCGATCAATCCCAGTGCGGCAACGACAGACCTCACGCTGGCCAGCGGAAGCGTTGATGCATCGCGGGTTTACTCCACAGTCTCGGTCACGCTAGGCGACAACGGGGTGTTGTACGGTTACGGCACCAATCAGACTGGCAATCTGATTGAATACCGAATCGACGGCAGCGCTGTCAGCACTCGCCAAATCGATGCAACGAGTCGTGAGACTCGCGTGATGCGAAATGTACGAGCGTTAACCATGCCAAACGGCGTTCGCCATGTGTTTGCCACCGATGGCACATCGCGATTGGTCCACTGGACGATCGATTCATCCTCAGTGCTGCAGGAAAACATCAGCCAACAAACGGCGGACAACGGTCAGAACTTTGGCTATTTCCCGTTCCAACAACCGTTTACTGGTCGCGTCTACACCTACGTCGCGCCACTCGTCGAAGACGATGGCACGATTCGTGTCTATGGAACCAACGGGGGTGACTTGATCGAGTTCACACTGCCGCCAAGCGGACAGTGGCGTGTTGCCAATTTGACCAATGATACCAATGGCACCTACGGGGCCGATGGTCCGGGATATCGAGTGCCCGCGAACGCCGTCTTTGGTGGGCCAGCCGCTTACATAGATTCCAATGGAGGCCGCCACATCTTGCAGATCAATGGCGAAGGCGAAGTGGTCGAGTACTTTACCTACGGCGACAAGTTGTTCCCAAACACCACAGATGCGGACCGAATCAATAGCCAAAACGTGAACTTCTTCAGCGGCAAATCGACCACCGCACTCGGCGCGGAACTTCCTGCGACGATCGTTAAGACTGTGGCTCCGACCAGTGTGGCTCCGGCAACCACTCCCGCGGTCAGCACGCCGACACCGACGATTACTGAAGTGACCGAAACGACGCCGAATCCAACTTCCGCCCCAACCCCAACGACTCGGATTGCGGTGGCCGAGGATGTGAATGAAGACGGTTTCGTGACCGCACATGACGTCCTGTTGATCATCAACCATCTGCCGCGAACCGTGGGCGCCGCCAGTGCATTGGGCGAGCAAACCGCGAACAGTCCTTACAACTTGGACGTCAATGGCGACACGCAAGTGACCGCATTGGACGCACTTCGCGTGATCAACTACCTGAACAAGGGTAGCTCACAAGGCCAATCGGAATCGACCGCCCCAAACATTGGACTGGATCTAAGCGACGAAAATTCACGAAGCTGGCAGAGCGAAGTTGACGGTGTGATGAACGACCTCGAAGAAGGCCAATTGTTCTAACTCGGTTGCAACGAGCAAACGTTCGAAATCGAACGGATGAAACAAATCCAACATGCCAATT
Organism: Novipirellula methanifontis; assembly: GCF_052161655.1. GTDB lineage: Bacteria > Planctomycetota > Planctomycetia > Pirellulales > Pirellulaceae > Novipirellula. The sequence goes on along the minus strand of NZ_CP197418.1, from coordinate 1,255,337 downwards.
TGATGGATTTGACGTCTTGATTAACGGACGGCACCACTTCGTTCGGTGGAAGGTGCTTAGAACAGCCCGCCCGCAAAGACCTCGTCGATGCTTCTGAGTCGATCGTTCTCTTTGTCGTCTTCAATCATTGGGATCGACGATTGCGTCATCTCTCCCATCGCGTTGGACTCTCCTGACGCAATGATTCCCGGTTGCCGGTTCAAATAATTGATAATGAGTAGTGCATCACGCGGAGTTGTGAATCCATCAAGATTGACGTCAGTCGCTTTCCAGACTCGCGGTGATGCAGCTTCGCCTTCACTCTTTTTGATCGACGAAGCAGGCTGTCGATTCAATTCGTTAATGACTTGAAGCGCATCGCCTGCGGTAATCTTCGTGTCGACATTTACGTCCAAACGACGTGTCATCGTTGCACTTCCAAAAGAGAAGTCGGCAATGACTGGATCTTGTTCGACTAGCACACCCTGCTGCGTCGTGTTAAGTCGAAGCAATGTGACCGTGCTCGGCAGATACGGCGACGTATCACCTGGACTTGCTTGCCTGCGGTATAGATTTGCGACAGCAACCTCGTCGCGGCCATCGCCATCAAAATCAACGAGGGTCAGATCGGTTGGGCTGGGAATGTTCTCGACTGATTGAATCTGCTGGAAGTTACCGTTTCCTATCGCACGATAGAATACAACTCTGTTTTCGGCTTCGCTGGCGACCACAACGTCCTTGAGTGAGTCTCCATCCAAATCACCGAAATCGAATGCAGACGCCTTGGCAGGGATTGCCAGCGAGCTGGTTTGGACAAGCGTTCCATTACTTAAGGTGTAAACAATCAGCGAACTGCTGGCGGTCCCTGCACCTCGAGAAATCGCCGCGATTTCAGAAACGTCATCGTTGTCAAGATCGACTGTCTTGATAGTGACAAACTTACCTCGTAACGGGGCACCGTTGGATTTCGCGGGAGTAAAGTTTCCAAAGCCATCGTTAAGCAGCACATTAATTTCACTATCACCCGAGGAGAGCACGCCCGATGATTCCGCTGAGCCATAGCCGTAGCCTCCGGCGATAATATCAATATCACCGTCTCCATCAACGTCGCCGCTTGAAATCGAAAGTAATTGAGTGGTCGAAGTTTCAATGTCGCGTGGCGCAAACAATCCACTGGGCGAAATCAATTGAAGCGATGAAGATCGGAACGATGCAGTCAGAATTTCATTGATTCCATCACCATTGAAATCATCCAACAATACATCGATCGGACCGTTGCCGGTCTGAGCCGAAGTAAACGTGTTGGAACCGAAATAAACGCTTCCTGGACTATCGGCGCCACCGCTGCCGATGCCAACGACCGCGATCATGGATGAAGTGTCCAGAGAGTTTCTTGGGACGGCGATTTTCTGTAAACGAGGGCCGAGTGACGTTTTTTGGCCGACGATCAAATCACCTGATTCATTTATCAGCGTTTGAAGCGATCCATCTAAATCACTTGCAATAACGAGATCCTTGTCGCCATCGCCATCGCGATCAACGGCTTGGATGGAACGAGCTAAATTGCCAACGTCCAAGAGCGTTTGAACAACCCCTGGGTTAGCCGGAATCACTGCACACGTTGCAGGGATTTCAGCGACCAAGATGTAGTCGCCTTGTGGAATATTTGCAAACTGATAATTGCCTTGCGAATCGGTCGTCGCTTCAAGTTCGCCAAGGTCAAATCGACGATTTCCATTGCCGTCGGCAAACACACGCACCGAAGACAAGGCTTCACCCGGCTCTTCGGCACCACTACCGTTTGCGTCACAATAGACATGGCCTGTTATTAAAAATGGCGTCTGAACGACGTTGTCGAGGATCGTGATCGTCGCAGTGTCAGTGACGTTGACAGAGTTGTTGGAGGCATTGGACAACGCAATTGTGAAGAATTCGCTGGGTTCGACGAGCGTGTCGTTGATGATCGAAACCGTGAAGGTTTGAGTTTCACCAGCAGTTCCAATGAACGCCAGAATCCCTGACGCCGAAGTGTAATCGTCGGGCTGAATCGCTGTTCCATCAACAGTCGCATAGTCAACGGTGAAGCCTGATTGAACAGCATTGTCGACCGTGACGGAAACCGTTGCCGTTCCAGCGTCTTCGTTGACCGTTACATCATTCACCGTCAACGTCGCGGTATCGTTGTCGGTGATGAACAAGATTCCGGTGTCGGTCACATCAATTCCCACGTTCGATGGATTCGAAAGCGCGATGTTGACCGTCTCGGTTGCCTCAACAATCGCGTCATCGAGGATCGAGACGGTAAACGTTTGAGTCTCGCCAGCGGTTCCAGCGAAGTTCAACGTGCCGGTCGCGGTTGCATAATCACCCGGTTGCATCGCCGTTCCATCGGACGTGGCAAAGTCAACGGTAAAGGGAGCCGCCACGGCTACGTTCAAACGGACGCTAACGGTGGCCGTTCCTGCGCCCTCATCAACCGTCACATCATCCACGATCAACATCAAGGGCGACTCGCCTTCGTACGCCCCGATGTCAAACAACGCCGACCCGTTGTTGTCTCCATCGATCGGCCGCGCCACGCCTCGTGCGTCCGTCGCCGGCCCGGAGGCGGGTCCCGAATCGATCGCCGGGCTTCCCGACAACAACGCGTGCGTGAAGACCGGACCACCATTGTTTTGCAGCAGGCCAAGTAGAGGATCCGTGTTAATTTGATCAGTTGGCTGGTTCAATCCGCTCGTGTTGCCACTGTCGAGATTGCCGCCGAGCGAATTCAGCACACCCGCAGCCGCCGTGTCACCGTCGTTGAAGATCGTACCGGTGACGTCGATCGGACTGCCGATTGCCACGACATTCAAGCCCGCTGAGGCGGCGGTATTCGAGGTGATTGTACTGAACCGAATCGATCGAATTACCGAACCATCATTGTTGTCATAGGCGATCCCACCACCCGCTGCCCCGGAGTCGTTGTCGCTGATCGTGACGTTGGTGAAGTCCAACCCAGCACCAAGCAGCGCCACGCCGCCGCCATCGCCCGTTGAAACGTTATTGTCAATCGTGACGCGGTTTGCCGTCAGCACCGGTGTTCGTTGGACGCCCTGTATGCCGATACCGCCCGCTCGACCACCGATGGCAACCGAAAATCCGTTGCTGGTAATCGTCGTATCGGTCAGTGACAAATCCACGTCCGCGACGCCAATCCCGCCCGCGTCGTTGACGGCCGTGTTGTTTTGGATTTTTGAATTGAGAATGGTGATTGATCCGCCTTGGTCATCACCAATCGCAGCGATCCCTCCCCCCACGCCCTCGGTCGGGAAGCCACCACCCACGTCAATGGTCGAATTGTTTTCGATGAGCACCGAATCCAAGGTCAGGTTCGGATTGACCGCCGCCAAACCACCGCCAGTCGGAGCACTGTTTTGACGAAGGGTGACGCCCGAGATGGAGATCGCAGGCGACGTCAACGAGCTCCCCGCCAACAGCACGATTGCCCCACCCCCTTGGTTTTGGAGGATGCCACCGGTGACCGAATTGAGTTCGTAGATGCCAAGCGAAATCGTGCCTGGGTTGTCAACGATTTCCAGCCCGCCGCCACCGGAACGGGCTGTGTTGGAAGCAAAACTGGTATCAAAAATCGAGAACGCGGGACTCGTGATTCCAGAACCCAACAGATAAACACCCCCGCCTCCGCTATCCGACCCCAATGCCTGATTGTTCGAAATTCTCGAGCTCGTCAGCGTCAGGGCTCCGGAATCAACGTAAACTCCGCCACCGCTTTCGTCGGCTCGGTTGCCATCGATGGTCGTCGAAAAAATCATCACGGATCCTCCGTCGATATAAACGCCGCCGCCGTCCACACTTGCACTGTTATTGGAAATTGTGGTCGCGTCTTCGATCGTCAGGTTGACTCCCGACGCGAAGATGCCGCCGCCCAGTTCCGCGGTATTACCCGAAATGATGACGCTATCGATCGTCGCCGTGGTAATTGTTCCACTGGTTGAATTTCTTATCAGGATACCGCCACCGATACCGAAGCCCCCCATTAGATCGGCATTGTTGTTGCTGATCGTTCCCGTGTTGATGTCAACCATTTCGAGTTCTCGCAGCTCCAACCCGCGACCCTGGCCATCGGTGTCTAAATTGACACCATCCATGTTCAAGGTGTCTAATGCTCCACCGCCACCGTTGACGATCAGCGAAGACAGATTTCCGACATCCAACGTGGTGATGTTGATCACATCGTCCCCATCACCACTGTTAATCGTGAGCGAACGAGTGGGGTTGGTGAAAGAGACGGCTTCTCCCAAAGTGGAGTCAATCAGGTTGTTGCCAGCGATGTTGGCGTCGGCTGATAGCGTGATCGTTTCGTCCCCGCCTTGGAAATCGAATACTCGATCCGCCGCGTTCAAGTTGTCCAGAATCGGTTCCAGCCCGACGTAATTGATGACGGCACCATCAATGTCGACGCTGCCATCGTTGGCGTTGAGGAACGTGTGTGTCACCGTTGACACGCTACCGTTGACGATTTCCATGGAATCGTTACCACCGACACCCCCAACGAATGTGACACCTAGCGCAGGAATCGGATTGCCATCGGCGAAGTCCAGCCGCAACACATCATCAGTTCCGATGCCGCCGTTGATGATCAGTGACGCAGCAAAAGCGGCGTCTAATGCACTGACGGCCAGAATGTCGCCTTGGTCCCCCAAGTTGATCGTCAACGAGTTTGTTGGATTGGGAAGGATCGTATCCTCGAAGGTGGCACCATTGTCGACGATCTCGATCTCACCCGGATTAGCACTATTGCGAAGTGTCGCGTTGTTCGACGCACCGGTATTGAAATTCAAGATCGTATCGACTGAATTGCCCGCATTGATCGGTTCCAAACCGGTATAGGTGATAACCGTCCCGTCCAAGTCGATCGTGCCATCGTTGCCGTCGATGCTGGGCGCCGTGTAAGTCAACGTTTGAGTGGTGAACGAACCGAGCACCGTAATCTGGTCACCACCACTCGATCCGTCCTGTCCTTGACCATTGAACGTCACAGGCGTCGTCGGCATCGACGTCGACGCATCAAAGACGAATGTGTCATCACCGTCGCCGCCATCGAACACCAACTGATTGATGTTACTGATCCTGTAGGTGACTCCGGCAAAACTTAGAAAGTCCTGCCCAGGAATCGACAAATTGGGTGCAAGCGTCATGGTTTCGTTGGTGAAATCGCCAGTAACGGTCAGCACGTCGACATTGCTGATCGTCAGGTCTTCGATCCCGATCGTCGAAATCGGAGCCGTGCCCGCGATCGTGATCTGTCCGCTTGCATCAATTGTCACGTCAGCGCCGCCTGCGTCCAGGTTCATGCTGTCGCCCGGCGACGTTATCGGATCGCCGCCGACGACGCTAAATGCGGAACCAATTTGAGGAAGGATGTTGAACGTGTCAGCATCTGCGGCACCGGTGATCGTCGTCAAAGTGCTTACGTTCAACGTGCCCAAGACCGAAACCAATGACCCAACACCGGGGTCAACCGATACCAAATCGGCGTTGTCAACGATGATGTCTAGGTTCGCGGTCGTGATCGTTGATCCGGCTTGAATGTCTACGTCGTTCTCGATATTGAATCTTACTGAACCGGTCGCATCTGTGGCGATGACAACAGGCGATTGAACGACAAGGTCACCCGAACCATCACCGGCCGTGATGTCAAGCGAGTTCACGACCGTGATATTGTTGGTGATGACCAAGTCCCCAGTCATGGCAACCGTCAAATCATCGATCGGCTGAATGCTGCCAACGTCGCCACCAAAGCTTGTTTCAAATTCGCTAGTGATTAACACCGCACCCGGTGAACCGAAGTTGTCGAGCGTTGATACGAATGCAATCCTCGCCCTGCTATTCAGATTGATCAATCCGCCATTGGGACTAGTTTGAACCGGCGAACCGTAAGTTTGGTTTCCGTTCGTATCGATGTCCGCGAAGATTTGTGTTCTCGCGATACTCGGCGCGACCGTCAACGACCCCAGCGAAACGGCATCGATAAAGCGAACACCGTCAACAACGGCACCGACGGTCAAATCCTGCAATCCGTTAACATCGTTAACAATTCCTCCAAAAGTAACTTCGCGGTTCGCCGTGATTGATGAAGCGGCGGTCAAACTGACCGCCGAATTGAAGATTACCGTGTCAGACGACGTGATGTTTGCGCCGAGCTCCACAAGACTTCCGGGCGCACCAAGACCAAGCGTTGTGAAACCGCCAACATTCAAGTCCGCATTGACCTGACCTCGGGCGATTTGCAAGTTCAATCCGCCCGTAGTAATCGTCGACGGTAAATTTGCGAAGATCACCAAATCATCATCGGGCCCGGCATCGTTGATCGCAAACTCATTGGCCAAAGTAACATTTAATCCATCGATTATGATGGTGTCTGCACCTCCGCCGGTATTGATCGTAAAGCTGCTGGTTGGGGCAGCAAACGTCGTCGATTCACCAGCCGTTGAATTGACCGTGATGTCTGTGCCCGACTGTGTCACATCGATCGATTCAGCGCTGCTGCTGTAATTCATCGTCACGTTGGCTGCGGTGATCGTCGACGTGATCGGCTCGAGTCCCGTGTAGGTTATTAGCGGACCGGCATCAAGTTGAATGGTGCCATCATTTACGTTGGCATAATTCAGTACCAAATCGGTAACCGTTCCGTTCTGGATCACGATCTGGTCACCACCGATCGATCCGTCCTGTGTTTGGCCATTGAACGTCACTGGCGTCGTCGGCAGTCCCGCAGTCGCGTCAAAAGTCAGCAAGTCGTCGCTGCCGGCCCCGTTGTAAATCAAGCTCCCTACGCTGCTAATCGTAAGCTGCGGCATCCCATTGATGTTCAGCAAGTCGTCGCCGACCTGATTTGGATCCGCAGCAATCTGCACGATATCGCCAGCGATGCTACCGGCAATCGTCAACGTGGCAACATTGCTAAGGCGAAGATTTTCGATGTTGTTGGCGGTAAACGGCTGAGTCCCACCGATCGTGATCGCACCAGTTGCCGCATCGATCGTGACGTCCACACCTCCCGCGTCAATGGTTAGCGAATCTCCAGGCTGTGTCACGGGATCACCACCGTCCACCTGGAACGATGTCCCTGATTGAGGCGTGATGCTGATCGTATCGGAATCGTCTCCGCCGGTTACATTGGTCACGTTCGTGGCGTTGATCGTGCCGTTGACGAAAATCGTCGATCCGGTGCCGGGATCGGCATCCGTCACCGGTGGGTCAGCGATCACATTCAGCGTCGACGTGTTGATCGTCGAGCCGACTTGAATATCAATGTTGTCAGCGATGTTCAGATTGACCGAATTCAGGTTGCCACTGGTTAACACTGCCGGACTTTGGATCGTCAAGTTTCCGAAGTCGGAAATTGTCAAGTTAATATCGCCAAGCACGGTGATGTCGTTGGCGATCAACAAGTCTTCTGCCGGATTGACGTCCAAACTTGCCAACGGACTGTTTCCGCCGATCACACCACCGAAAGTCGTTTCACCATCGGAATCGGTCAGCAGCGAATCGGCGGGTGCTGACCCGTTGTCAATTGTTGATCCAAACGCCAGCGTGCCAGCGGAACTGACAATGTTGATCACGCTGCCGCCAGCATTGGTGATGATCGGAGTCTCAAATGACTGGTCGCCCGTGCTAGTCACATCGCCACTGACCAGAGTGCGAACGGTACCAGTGATCGTCAAGCTTGTAAGTGGAGAAAGACCGCCGACCGCATCCAAGAACCGAATGCCATCCGCTGCCGCGCTGAGACTCAAATTGTTTGCACCGTCGACCGCAAACGAGAAATCGATTCCGTCACTCGACGTCAGCACTGTGTCGGCAGCAAGGATCACCGGTTCGTTGAATGCCTGGCCACCGCCAGAAATCGCAGCGGCCAATGTGATCGCCCCGATTCCCGAGTTGGTGCCGACAAAGAATCCGCCCGCCGAGACGTCCGTCGTCACGCTGACCGTTGGCACGGTTGCGAACACCGTGCCGGTGATGATCGTAGTCGGATTACCAGAAAAGCTAACGGTATCGTCCTCCGGTCCGCTCGGATCGTTGATCGACAACGCGCCGGCCAATGTCATGTTCAATCCGTCGATCACAACGGTATCGGCACCGCCGCCGGTGTTGATCGTCAAGTTGTCGGTCGGGTTCACAAACGTCGTCAGCTCACCAAGCGTCGAGTCGACGGTCGTCGATCCGCCACCCGCATCAATCGCAGTGATCGTCTCGGCTGCCGCGCTGTAATTCAGTGTCACATTCGCCGCATCGATTGACGACGTGATCGGTTCCAGCCCGGTGTAGGAGATGAATGTCGTGCCATCGATGTCGATCGAACCGCTATCCAGGCTCAAGTAATCAAACGACAGCGAGTCAATCGGGGCGGGCGAAATACCTTGCAGAACAATCTGGTCGCCCGGATTCGTGCTGACGTTCAATCCGCCGGCGAAATCATACGAGCCAGTTGGCAGTCCGTTTGTGACGTCGACCACCAACGTGTCGTCACCGTCACCGCCATTGAAGACAACGTTGCCCAAGCCATCAATGCTGTATCGGGTTGTGCCGTTGATCGTAATAAGATCGTTGCCGGCCACGAGTGGATCGACGGCGACGGTGACGAGATCGTCCGTCACGTCGCCATCGATGGTGAGCGTGCCAAGATTGCTCAATTGAACATCCTCGACGGTATCCGTCGTAATGCTCTGAGCTCCATCAATGTTGATCTCGCCCGTTGCCACGTCGATGGTGACTGCACTGCCGCCAGCATCGATCAGCAACACATCGCCCGGCGACGTCGCGGGGTCATCAGCTTGTATGGTGAAAGCGGCCCCTAACTGAGGGCGTATGGAAAATGTATCGGCCTGAGTAGGGCTTCCAGAAAGCCTGACCGCGAACGTACTCATGAAGGTCCCCTGCGCTGAGAGCGAGCCGCCTTCGGGATCGGCACTCGCGGGACCACCATCGACAGAAATCAGTAACAGGTCGCCAATTAACGACGCGCCGCTTTGAATCTCGATGACATCTCCGGCTTGCAACGACATGGAGCCGAAGGTAAACGTCGACGGACTCGCGATCGTGATCCGTTCATCGCGCGCGGCCGTGTCAGGCACGACCACGGCTAGTTGATCAGTCACACTAATGTCCTGGTCGAAGGTGATCGGACCAGGAACGGTGAATGTGACCTGCATCGGCATGTCGATGCTACCGATCGCGCCGCCGAGAGTAATCGTGTTTCCAATAAGATCCCAGAAGTCTTGAATCGAACCGTCGTCAATCGTCGACAGGAAGCTGAGATCGCCACCGCTAAACGTGATCCGCTGACCGCCGCCGTTGGTAAAGACCGGCGAATTGAACGTCTGTGATCCCGTCGTGATGACGTCATTGACGCGAACGGAGCCGTTCGTCGCCGTCACATCAAAACTTGCAAGCGGCGTCGTCACACCGACGCTTTGCAGGAACTCCGCCAGTGTGCCCCCGATCACCGTGAGGTTTTGAGCGCCGTCGATCGAAAACGCAGACGACACCTCCGACGTGTCACTAGTGGTGACCAAGGTGGGCCCGATCAGGTTGATCGGTTCTTCCAAAAAAATGTCATTCTGCGAAACGATGTTGGCTGCCGTCCGGATCTCGCCGGTTCCAGTTGCGTCTCCCAGTCGAATTTGACCGTCGACGGTTAGGTCCGATGTGATCTCAATCTGCGGCGCTGAAACATCAATGCTGCCAGTGGTGATGGTCGTGGGATTGTTAGCAAAGTTGACGGTGTCGTCTGTTGTCGCGTCGGTATCTGTGATGGAAACGCCGTTTACCACATCGAGGGTTAGTCCATCGACGGTTACCGTGGCCGCTCCACCAAAAGTACCGATCGACAGACTATCGGTCGGATACAGCGTGGTTGTCGTTACCCCGGGAAACATTGCCGCGAAAGTTGATGACACCTGGAAATTGCTTGCATCCACGCCACTAACCGTGATCGCTTCCGCAAATAGTCCAAAGTTGAAATTGAGATTGTTCGCAGTGATCTGCGAATCGATGGCGTCCATAGTCTGGAAATCGAACCTAATTCCATCACGCGTCACGCTTCCGGTGCTGTTTCCGGCCAGGGCAATCGTCAAATCGGTTGCGATACCGGGACTGAGGGCGATCGCATTGGTGTCCGCACCACCCGTTATAATGGTCCCAAACATGAGGCTGTTGACGGTGCCGTCCATGGTGATGGTGCCGCCAGTTCCCACGTCGGGATCGATGATCGCGAATACATCGACTGTCAATGACAGTGTTCGGCCTGCACCTGCATTGATCGTCGCACCGGAAGCGAAGTTGAGGTCGTCGCCCGCCTGGATCGTGACATCACCCCCAATGGATGTGATGACGGCGGGACTCATGATCAGTGCATCGTCACCCGGCAGTGCGGTGTCGGTAACAACGACATTCATTTCACCGGACGTCGTGATGTCCGCGCTAACGATAAACGGTCCTCCCGTCGTAACATCCAGCGACGTTAACGTCGGCGCGTTGCCGCCCACCACTGAGTTAAAGGTTGTCATGCCGCTGGTACTGGTGGTCAGCGAATCGCTGGCGAGAGTAGCATCGACCGTCGAGTTGAACGCGAGCGTACCGCCACCAGTGCTGCTCAAAATCACGTTCCCGCCGTCGATGAGAAGCGGCGAGTTGTAGGTCTGCGCCCCCACGGTACTGACCTGGTTGCTTACGGTGATCGTTCCGACCGTCGCTGTGACATTCAAACTGGCAAGTGGCGTGGAAAGCCCAGTCGGATTGAGAAATTCAACCAAGGTTCCTGCCGTCACCGTCAAGTCTTGAGCACCGTCAATGTTAAAGGGCACCGACACCTGCGACGCGTCATTGGTGGTGATCACGGTCGCCCCGATCAGGTTGACAGGCTCCTCCAGGAAAATATCACTCTGAGAATTGATATTGGCGGCCGTGCGGATTTCGCCTGTCCCGGTCGTGTCTCCAAGCAAAATCTGGCCATCGACGGTCAGATCCACATTGATTTCGATTTGCGGTACCGACAGATCGAGACTACCTGTCGTAATCGTTGTGGGTGTGTTGTCGAAAGTCACGATATCGTCGGTCGGGCCGCTCGGATCAAAGACCACGAACGAACCATTCAAAGTCATATTGACTCCGTCGATCGAGATCGTGTCGGCTCCTCCTCCCGTGTCGATAACGAAGTTATCGGTCGGGTTGAGGAATGTCGTGGTTTCTCCGGCGGAAGAGTTGACCGTGGTGGATCCACCACCTGCATCGACCATCGTGATTGTTTCATTCACCGCGCTGTAGTTAAGCGTGACATTCGCCGCGTCAATCGTTGACGTGATCGGCTCCAATCCGGTGTAGGTGATCAGCGGCGCACCATCGATGTCAATCGTACCGTCATTCGCGTTGGCGAAATCGAATGCGATGCCAGTGACACTGCCGCCTTGAATCACGATCGCGTCGCCGACCACGTTTCCAGCGCCATTGAAGTTGATTGCGACTGGAATCGGACCGGCTGAGACATCGATCGTCAATGTGTCGTCGCCGTCACCACCATCGATCGTCAACGGACCAACGCTCGCATCGTACGTGAGCACGTTGGTTCCAATCGTCACGGTCGTCGCCGAAACAACGATGTTGTCGTTGCCGGCCGTCGTGCCTGGCAGCGGGCCAATCACACCCGCCACATTCCCTGTGAATGTGTTGCCAGTGAGTGAAACGGTCGCATCGGAATAGCGGAATCCGAAACGATCGTTGTTCGATACGGTCGAGCCGGTGACCGTGAATATGCCGCCTTCACTAAAGCCACCACCACTGCCATTACCGGCGGTAGCGGTGTTGCCAGAAATATCTGCAGCAGTAATTGTGACGTTGGCTCCGCGGTTGTAGACACCGCCACCGCCGTCGGTCGGCAGTACGCTTGCGGTCGCGGTATTCCCCGAAATCGTGGTGCCCGTAATGTTCGCAACGGTTTGCGTAACGCTGGTCGAGTTCTCGATCAGGATCCCGCCACCAATGGGCGCCGAGTTCCCGGAAATCGTGCCGCCAGACATGTCGAAAGACTCGACTTCGGTGACTCGCAACCCGCGGCCAGGCGTGTTGATTAGATCGACGCTATTGAGTTGAACATTGTCACTCGCAGACGATCCTCCGTTGATGGTCAGTGACGCTGCGTATCCGGCATCGAGTGTATTGACATCCAGTGTGTCACCTTGATCTCCCAAGTTCACCGTCAACGAGTTCGTCGGATTCGGGATCACGGTATCCTCGAACGTGGCACCGTTGTCAACAATTTCGATCGCACCGACATTGGCAAGACTGTCCTGAAGCGTCGCGTTGTTCGCCAGTCCGGTGTTGAAGTTCAAGATCGTGTCGGCGGCGTTCCCGGCGTTGATCGGCTCCAGGCCCGTGTAGGTGATCACCGTGCCGTCAAGATCGACGCTGCCGTTGTTCCCGTCAGGCAGCACCGGCGCGGCGTAGTTCAATGTTTGTGTCGTGAACGTGCCTAGCACTCTCAACACGTCGCCCACGCCTCCGCCACCCTGCGATTGACCGTTGAACGTCACCGGAGTGGTCGGCATTGCCGTCGACGCGTCAAAGATAAACGTGTCGTCCTCGCCACCGCCATCGAACACCAAACTGGTCACCGTACTGATCGCATACGTTGAACCGGCAACCGTCAACAGATCGCCGCCGACAACATTCGGGTCACCCGCGATCGTGACCGACTCAGCGAGAGCGCCGCCAGTTAAGTTCAATGTCCCAATGTTGCTAAACGAAAGATCTTCGATATCGGTGACCGAAAAGGCTTGCGCGACGGCCACCGTGATCGCACCGGTTGTCGCATCGATGCTGACGTCCACGCCTCCGGCGTCGATGTTTAACACGTCACCGGGGGATACGCCCGGAAGATTCCCAAACACATCAAATGTAGTTCCTGGCTGAGGCGTTATCGAGAAAAGGTCAGCGTTGTCGCCACCTCTCAGGAACACGCCGCTGGACGTCGTCGCGGTGCCGTTAAACGACACGGTCGCACCTTCGGCGTCTGGGTCGATACCCGAGTCCGCTTGGATATCGATCACACCCAGAGGTACCGAAATCGTTGCTCCGGACTGAACGTCGACGTTGTCACCAACGGTCGCAATGAAATTGCCCGCATTGATCACTGCGGGACTGGCAATCGTCAAGTCGTCGCCAGCTGCAGCCAAATCGGGGACCAGGATGGTGATGTCGCCGAAGATATTAACGTCCGCGGCGATCACAAAAGGGCCACCCGTCGTTACATTCAAAGTATTCAGCGGATTGATCCCGCCGATGACATCGGCGAATGTCGTTGTTCCGGTGGTTAAAGTGGTAAACATGCCGGGGGCGGCGAGCGCATCCACCGTGGAGTTAAACGTGAGATTGCCGCCTGCTGTACTCGTAAAGTTGCTGGCGATCGGCAACAACACCGGTGCGTTGTAGACTTGGTCTCCGGTCGTAATCACGTCGACGGTCGCAAACGACGTTGTGCTGTTAACGGTCAGGCTGGTCGGTGGAATCAGCGTTCCAACCCCATTTGTGATGATGGTTCCATTCCCTCCAGTGGTTGTGTCATTGATGGTCAGGTTACGTGCACCATCCAAGCCGAAGATGACAACGCCACCTGTTCCACTGGCGTTGACGACCGTGTCGCCCGTCAACACGACGGGATCTAAAAAGTTGATTCCTGTCGTCGTAGTGATCGTCGCGTTGGTGTTGACCACGCCGGGTCCACCGTTACCCAAGACAATGACTCCATCGACCGACAAATCAGTGTCAATGTTGGACGTTGGGGCCGTCGACGTCAGCCGACCGGTCGTGATCACCGTTGGCGTCGTGACAAAGTTAACGGTATCATCGACATCCGGATCGGTGATAAAGAATCCGTTTGCGAAGTCAGCACTCAGGCCGTTGATATTCACGACGTCGGCCCCACCGCCGGTGTCGATCATAAAGCTATCGGTCGGCGCGGGGAACGTCGTGATCTCACCCACCGTCGAATCGACAGTGATGTCCGTGCCCGACTGGGTCACGTCGATCGTTTCACCTATGCCGCTGTAATTCAATGTCACGTTCGTCGCGGTGACGGTCGAAGTGATTGGCTCCAAGCCGGTGTAGTTAATCACCGCTAGCCCATCGATGTCGACCGAACCATCATTTGCGTTCGCGTAATTGAACGTCATTTGATTGACTGGCGACGGTGCCGGGCCTACTAATACCAATTGGTCGCCAGGGTTAGTGCTGAGATTCAGACCACCATCAAAATTAATATTGGTTGTGAAGACACCATCACTGAAATCGACGGACAGTGTATCGTCACCGTCACTGCCGATGAAATCCACGCCTGTCACGGCCGTTGTATCAAAAATAACGTCAGGCCCGCCGTTGAGTGACAAGATAGCGTTGTTGGGGAGCGTTGGATGAGCACGCATGCTGAGATTATCGTTGGTGACATCGCCTATCACAGTGATGCCGCTGGTATTCGAAACGATCATGTTCTCGATGCCCGAGAACGTGCTGGACGAATTGCCGTAGTTGACGGAGCCATCACGCAACGAAATCGGTTCAAACAGTCCAACGATATTCAGCGTATCCCCAGGGCTCGAGACTGGATCGCCGCCAACGATGTCAAATGAGGAGGATGCACGGGGAGTGAAAGTGTCGGCATCATTTCCGCCGGTCACCGTGATCACTGACGGAGTGTTAATAAAACCGTCGAGTATGACGGTCGAGCCAACACCCACGTCGGCATCCGGCGTCTGGTCAACGTTGATCGAGACTGGCCCAACGGGCGCATTGATCGTCGCTCCCGACGCAATTGTGAAATCGTCGCCTGCAAAGACCGTCACGAATGCACTCGCATCAGAGACCGTGCCGGTGTTGATGTTGATGTTTTGACCGGGTGTCGCTGCATCCAATGTGATCAGCGCTGTTCCGCCGTCGCCGGCCAAACCGTTGTCGACCGAAATCGAGCCACCGTAAATCGCCACCGGATCGGTGAACACCGCGTTGTCGATAAGGACCGCACCGGTGCCACTGATCGCGTCACCGAGGTTGATGCTTGCGAAACCATCGGTCAGGAACGCCAGTTCCGCCGCATCCAATTGCAATCCATTGTCCGCAACTCCGCCACCCAGGTTGATCGCCGTGCTGGGCGTGCGAGGTTGGAGCGCCAAGTCGCCACTGGACTGGACGTTAAGCGTGCCGCTGAAATCGACGGAGTCCGCGTTGATCGTGAGCGGGCCCGTCGCCGTGCCACCCCCAATCACACTGTCAGCTCCGGCCACAAGGTCTGACCGCAATCCGCTCCCGGTGCCTGTCACATTGATTGCTCCCGAACCCACCGACCGCAATTGCCCGCCGTCAGTCTCTGACAATCGAACTCCAGCCGAGTCGCCGGCGCTAGCGGTCCCGCGAACCGTCAGTATCGCGTTGGTGACTTGCACCGTGGCGTCCATGTCAATTAGCACACCGTCATTGTCGTTCGCCGATCCGTTACCACCGGTTCCAATAATTTCGATCGCGCCGTCAATGCTTGTCACATCCGAATCGATCCCGGTAACGAGCACGCCAATATTCGAATCGGTGCCAGTGCCGCCGGTGCCGGTAATAGTAATCGTGCCGGCGTTCGGCCCGCTGCCCGTGGAAGTCACGCTGGCGCCAGCTTGCAAGAGCACGCCATAATGAAAATTCGTTAACGGATCGTCGCCGCCGCTGCCTGTAAGCGATAGGTTGCCGCTGCCGCTCGATGCTATTGAAACGTTGTTTGCATCTAAGCCGATGAAGTTTCCCGCCGTCGTTCCAGCCGCATTCGCGCTGAGTGTGATTCCGCCGTCCACTGTACTGATTTCACCGGCGAAGCTTCCGTCGTCGACAAGACGAATATCGCGAGTTGTACTCGCATTGATCGCTGCCGAGCCGATAAACGCATTGGTGCCGACAAACAAGATCGAGTTTGAAGCCGGGGCGTTATCCAATGTGATGTTGAATGAATCAGCAAACGTCGCTGCACTGTTGTCATCAAACACAACCGATACGCCATCGCCGGAGTCAACGATATTGATCGTGTCGAATGCTGCTAGACCGGCCGCGGTCACCGTCAGACTTGAGAGTGTATTCCCCGAGGCGTTTGCGCTGTCGGAACCGCTCCACGTCGTGCTGTTCAACGCCAGAGAATAATCGGCACCGCTGTTACGGATGGTTACCTGTTCATTGGCCGACAGATCAATGCTCAGCACATTCCCCGCTTCGCTAAACGAGGCCAGCATTCGGCGATCCTCTAGCGGTTCCATTTCCAACAACCGACTGATGCCCATCCTGTTGCGACGACGCTTCTGTGCATGTCGTTTTTGCTGGGAAGATTGATTGGTCCGCGAAGCCTTGCGAAACAGACGGTTGAACATGAACGTTGACCTAAGAAGTTAAACAAGCTGCGTTTGAACGTACTGAAATAGCGAAGGGGGCGTCGGCGACAACGGTATCGTCGTTTAACCGTTTACGCGCGGCACAAACACCACGCATGATCACGTCACCGCACCTTGTCTGCTGAACCTTGTCCGCTGAGTCCTGTCCGCTGAGTCCTGTCCGCTGAGTCCTGTCCGCTGCGACGATGATCGGTGCAACAAAAAATGATTGCGCTGGCGAGGGGGCAAAGGGGATACATTTGTCGCGTTATCTCTCGCCCCTGACACGCCCCTATTCCTCCCAAGGACTCCACCTTACCCTACCCCCCGAAGCAATACGAGCAGAGTGGGGAGAGTAGGATCGAGATTAGGCAAAAAGGACGCGGGGAATGCGCCCCCCCTCCAGGACTGAATGCCGCAGTATTAGGTTAGAGGTGGCACATTTTGCAACTTTACGCGTTTTTCAGACGACGTTGTGGGAAGCGAATGAGCCGCGACAGTATGTGGCTTGGGGTTGACCAGCGAAGTCTCAGGCGAACGTTGGTGCCGCCCCCCGCACAGAGACAAACCCGCAACGGAGATCCATTGTGAAGGAAAGTTCCATTGGTAGTTTCCAGTTGCTCGCTCTGCCCGGACAAGACGAACGGAAGCGATAACACTGACGTGAAACGCGACCGAAAGGAAAGCCGATTGTTCTAAACCGGTTGCTTTCCTTCATAGCGGAACGACGCGAGCCGTCCGGTTGCAGCGAGTAAAACGTTCGATTTAGGCCGGGCGGCTTGCGCCACACCGCTAAATCTTTGGGGTTGCAGTGGCTTTGTAGTTGCGCTGGCATTTCAGCCACCTTTCCCCCAACTTCGTCGGGGGCGAGGTAACTAAAGAATTTGCCGGAACAAAAACTTGCCCCCGAAATCCTTTGCCAACACTAAAGATTTAGCGGTCCAGGCTTTCGCCGTACCGCTACTACGTCGACAAGTTTGCTTAACACGCCGCGTCGCCCCGCTTGGTGATCTCTAGCAATTCCGGACCGGTCATCCGGAATGCGGCCTCGTGCGGACACGCGTACACGCAGCTTGGTTTTCCATCGACGCTGCGGCACAAATCGCACGTCGTCGCTCGCTGCTGGACCACCGGCATCTTCTTGCCTTCGACTTCTTGATAGACCGTCTTCAGCTTGCCCGATGCATCGACCTCCTGCTTTGGAAAACCATGCATGTTGATGTTGCCGTACGGGCAATTGTCGGCACACAATCCACAACCGATACAGTAGTCTTCGATCGCGATCTCGAGTGAATCACCATCGCGGTGAATCGCATCGACCGGACATCCGACCAAACAGTACGGATCCATGCACGACCGGCAACTGCTGGCGACCAGGAACTTGTCAAACCGCAATCCGTCGCGAACCAAACGGGTCACCCCTTCATGCGTGTCGGCACATGCCTTGGTGCATTCGTCACATCGGGTGCATCGCTCGAGGTCCAAAACCAACAAACTTTGCGCCAAATACAATCCTTGATCCAGGAAGTCCTCCGATTCGACCGCTTGCAGTCGACTGCGAGCCTCCTGGTCTTTCTCGAGAATGAACTTCGCTTTGGCGGCGAGCGAGTCCTTGAGTTCTGGAAATTGGGCGAGCAGATTACGGAAATCTTCGCCACGAATCCGGATCAATTCCACGTGATCCAACGCCGAACAGGTCGCCGTACGCACGCCGGGACGAACCGTTCCACCAAGAGATTCGGAAAGTGTATCGCCGATACTCGAAAGCAAACCAATTTCGCCAAATCCATTGCCAGGACCGAGATAGCTTAACACTCGCTCGTCGCGGCCGTATTTTTGCGTGACCTTTACGAAGCCAAGTTTATTGACGTAATAATTGTCAGCCTGATCGCCTTGGGCAAAGATGACTTGGCCCGGATCGACCGAGATCAGATCGGCTTTGTCCCGCAGAAATTCGGCGGCCTGTTTTCGTTCACTCTCACCGAGCGAATCAAAAATCGGCAGCGATTCAATTTGGCCTGTCAGCGAATACTTGCGATACGCACGATCCAAAATTTCGCGGCTCACTTCGTTCCGCTGCAACATGTACAACACATTGCGTTTGATCTCGAGTACTTCGGCGGCCTGAGTCGCGACCACGGTTGCACTTCGCGGATAACGGTTCATACACGTCATCTCGCCCAAGATCACGTCATCACTATTACGCAAAATCCGTTGATCCTCGGAGAGTTGGGCGGCGCTGACATCGGCCAACTTCGCTCGTCCGCCCACTTTTTCGACCACGGTTTTCAAACCGCCCAGCCATCCGAACAATCCGCCTGCGGATCGGTTGCGGACCGCACCCCGTGTGGTCGCTAGAAAAATTTCAAACTCACCGCTGAGGATGATAAACGCGGTCGAGCCGTATTCGCCTTCGCGGCACAACACGTCGCCTTCTTTCAGAATGCGGCGAACGACTGCGGCACCGTTGAACTGCAAAAATTTGTAAGGGATGCCGGAGAACAGCGGATAATGAATCAGCTCGTCGGCCGTCACGATGTCGCCATCTTTATTCTCGGCGACCATGTCATCGCGAACCCGTTTGATCTGGGTTTCGATGAACGATGGCTGGAACTGCAGGGCACCAGTTGGACAACTGACCGCGCATTCACCACACGAAACGCAGGTACTTTGCCCCATTGGATCTTCGAGATCAAAGGCGATATGCGACTCGTACCCTTTGCCGCCACGGCCGATCACGTTGTTGCCCTTGATCCAATTGCATCCTCGCTGACAGCGACCGCACATGATGCATTGATCGTGATCCACGGCGATCATTTTGCTGCTGTCGTCCTGCCCTCGCTCGAGCGAGCGGGGGGCGAAACGAGACGCATCGATCTCCATCCGCCGAGCGACCGCGGCCAACTCGTTGCCAGGCGCCGACCACTGCGAACTTGGCAGATGGTCCGCAATCAACAGCTCGACCACCGTTTGGCTGGCGGCTTTCACACGCACCGCGGCGTCTTTGTCGGTTTCGCTCTTGATCGTGTTGACGATCATGCCGTTGGAAACTCGCTGGACACAGGACGGAACCAATTGTTTCCGCGGTCCACGGCGAGTCATCTCGGTCGCCTCGACAAGGCACACGCGGCACACACCGACGGGAGGCAGATGTTCTTTGTGACAAAGCGTTGGGATCGGATGCTCGTCACCGGGTTCACGGACAAACACTTCGCTTGTCGCGTCAAAGATTGTGGTGTAACGCGGTTTCGGTGCCCCGGTCGCATCACGAATGACGTTGCCCTGGCTATCTCGCGTCGGCACCGCCTTTTTGACCGTGACTTCGCGACCATCAATCGTCAACGTGACATCTTCGTCCAACTCCGAAGCGGACGCTTTATGAACACGGACCAATTGACCGTCGACGTCACGTGCAAACAGACCTTCCTGTTCCGCAACCACTTGTCCCGGCAGATCACTGATATCAAAGTTGACGCTTGCGACGTCTTTGGGATCGATTTCGTTGCTCATGATTTCGCCACTTCCGACGGTTTGTTACGACACGCTTGGCGAGCCAAATCAGGAAAGAATTTCAAAAACGTTTGCAGCGGATTACTGGCAACTTGCCCGAGTCCACAAATGCTGGTC
Organism: Novipirellula methanifontis; assembly: GCF_052161655.1. Taxonomy (GTDB): domain Bacteria; phylum Planctomycetota; class Planctomycetia; order Pirellulales; family Pirellulaceae; genus Novipirellula. The sequence continues at coordinate 1,235,277 of NZ_CP197418.1, read as the reverse complement.
GCTTGCATCACACCGCTCAGTCCCAACGCAATCGGTTCGAACGTATCGAACTCTTCGCGAGTCACATCACCCGCAAGTAACCGCTCGCCCATCTCGGTGACTTTCTCGGACCCGATCCGACAGGGGACACATTTGCCACAGGTTTCGTTTCGATAAAAACGGCTGTTGGCGACCGCTTCGGCTAACACATTGCAGCCTTCGCCATAGATCACGATGCCAGCACCGAGCATGTAGCCCACCGCTCGTGACACGTTGATATCCAGCGGCAAATCACGAATATCGATCTCTGTCACTCCCTCAGGAACGTTCGCATCGACGAATCGGCGACTGAGGAATTTGACTGGAATTTTGGGCGGCAGCAATCCGCCTGAGGGGCCGCTGAGCGCGACCGCTGCGATCGTCTTGCCATCTTTCATCCCTCCGCAATGAACGTCGATCAGTTCGCCGAGCGTCGTACCGGTTGGAACTTCATAGACGCCCGGTTGATTCAAATCACCGCTGATCGAAAACAGCCGTTTGCCTTTCATCGCTGGGCTCGATCCGACGGTCAACGGTCCTTCTTTGACGCCTTGGCTGGCAAACCAATCGCCGCCGTCCTTCAAAATTGCGGGTGCCCAGGCAAACGTTTCGACGTTGGAGAGCAGAGTCGGTTGATCATACAAACCGTTGGTCATCAATTCAGGAGGCCGGTTCCGCGGTTCGGCCCGTTTGTCTTCCATCGCTTCGATCAATGCGGTTTGTTCGCCACAAATGTAACCGCCAGGACTGGGGAAGACATCGAGTTCAAATGAGCGACTGCTGCCGAAAATATTACGACCGCAGGCACCAAGCTTGACGGCGCGAGCGATTTCCTCGCGGCACTTTTCGATCTGTTCCGGATACTCGTGCCGAATATAGATCCAACCGCGAGTCGCCCCAACCACCAAGGCGGCCAGAATCATGCCTTCGATCGTCAGGTAGGGAGCGGCCAACAGGATCTCGCGATCTTTGAAAGTTCCCGGTTCACTTTCGTCGGCATTACAGACAATAAATTTTTCGCCCGTGCTGCTCTCGGCACGCATCACGTCGCCCCATTTCAAGTAGGCTCGGCCACCGGCGCCCCCCATCCCCAGCAGGCCCGCGTTCTCGAGAGCCTTGAGCACTTTATCGGGATCGCCACCGCCCGTGATGTACTCGCGAATTCGCTCGTAACGCCCGCTGCCTCCGTAAATATCCATGTCCCACTTGCCGACCTTCGCTTTGGCAAGTTCCCAGTCCGAATTAAATTCGGGTTGTTGTCCCTGCATGAGCGCATCGATCGATTGCTGGATCCCCGCTTCGCTACCACAGGCAATCAGTTGTTCGTTAACCATCGCGGCCGGAGGACGATCGCAGCGTCCTAGACACGATACGCCACAGACTTCGACATCGTGGCCATACTTTTTCTCGGCCCAATCGGCCACGCGTTCGATCATCGGGACCGAACCATTTAAATGGCAACTCATATCGCGACAAACGTGAACTTCGACCTTCGGTGGCGGATCGGTGCGGAAGTGCGGAAAAAACGTGACCAACGCATTGACGCGGTGCATCGGAATGCCCAATTCCTCTGCCACCGATTCCATATCCGCATGCGTCAGGTATCCGCCACGTTTGGATTGCCGTTCGTGTAAAGCTGGGATGATCATCGTGGTTATTTACTCGGGGTTCGCTTGGCTTAGGGTCGACGCCAATTGCGATTGCAAGATACGCAGAATCGTTTGACGAAATTTTGCAGAGTCAAAATCGGCCGGGGAATGCAGCGATACGTTTTTGTCTGGACTGGGTTCAGGTTGAAATCGCAGCGAATGCTCGAGCTCGTTCAACGAACCGGGAGCTTGCGACGCATTTAAATCACGCAGCAACGCGTCAAGTTCCAAGTACTCAATCGCCGCCTGATGCCAATCCACCGGAGGCGGCTGATTCTGAAGTCGCTCCTGCATCGACTTCAACTCTTGATGCGGATCGATTGTCTCGGTGGCAAGTTGCTGGGCAAGTTTGCGATACTTGACCGCCAATGACTGGCCACTGGCGGCAATCTGTTTCGGATCACTGCGATGGGGCGAAAGTTTTTCGAGTAACGCCACATTATCGCGAAGCTCCAACTGGTTCACGCTGTGCCATGAATTCCAGACTGGCAGTCCATCGCTGACGTGCAGCGGCGATTTCTTTTTATTCGATGGTGGCACTCGGAACTCGCGGATCGACAAACTTTGGTGACACGCGAAGCAGTCATAATCAGACAATTCAGGCCACGGCACAGTCGGGTCTTGCAAATGGTCGCTGGCGCGTTCGGAGGACAGTTTTGCTGCCGCGGCGAGATTGACCGCACGTCCTACGGCGCGAAGCCGAACATGGGAAGCGTCAAGTTCTCGATCACGACGGGAATCCCAATGGGCCGGCAAATTCGCCAGATAGATCGGCAAATCAAACCGCAGCGCCGGATGTCCTGCCGCGATCAAATCGTGATTCATGTCACGAACCAAGCCGTCCTCGGTTCGCGATCCGATATGGCATCGAACACAGGTTTCCGCTCTGCCGATGATCGAATCCATCTCACGCATCGATTCGTTCGTCGCGGAATCCCAATCGGCATGAATATGCGAAACAAGCCAGGCCCCGGCCGCTCCGTGGCACGATTCACAGGTAACACCGGAGGCGAGAAACTCAACAGACAACCTTCCATTGGCCGCAGTTTGTGATGCAGTTGCAGTGGTATGGCAACTGATACACCGTTTTCGCAGCACCGCGTCGTAGGCTTCGCGTGAGCCCGACGCAGAACGATCTAGCCGGCTGACGATCGCTTGCGAATCACGGTCATACAGCAACCGTCCGGCATTGGCATGCGGGTCGTTTGCAAGCCACGTTGACAGTGAGTGATTCCAAGCTGGACCGCGACCGATCGCGCCGCCGTGGCAAGTTGAAGTCGCACACGACGAATTCCCAACAAAGGGTGATGGCTCGGCAGCCGTCGCAGTGGCGCTGATCGCCAACCCAATCAGCCCCAACCAAATCAGAACGCTCCACACGCGTTTCATCGCTCCACCTTCGTCACCGCGCCCGGCGGATGATAACGATGGCAAAGCGTGCAGCGATCCGACGCCCAAGTCGGATGACCGCCCAAAAGCGAAACCGTGTCGGACGACGCAAGCGAAGCGGGCGCCGGCAACTCGGAATCACGATGACAACCAGTGCACGATTCAATCCCGGCGATCATCACAACGTCTTGATCGGTGGCCGGTTTCGCCGCTGTGTCGCTGTTGTAGGCCGCTGCATGACAATATTTGCAATCGATTCGGCGATGTGCCGCGTGATCGTAGATCCCATGCTCGAACCATCTCGCTGGGATCATCTCGGCACTTTGATTCCCAAGCGATGCACGGATAGCTTCGTCTGTAACCGAAGCCTCATCATGACACTTCAAACACTGTGACTGCACTCGTTCTCTTGCCAAGCGAACGTCGACGATCGAAGAGACCGACTCACCGGTCGCGGGTTTCCCAAGTCCTTCACCTGGCACAGCGACCGTTCGTGCATCGCCGCGAGGAGATCTCGCTTGACCGGTCGCTCGCACCCCATCAATGGTTGCTGCCAACAATAAGTCGACTTTGGACCAGGGTACCGCGTGAGGGATCGGCGTCGTATCGGCCGTCGCGGCCCCCGAGTTCATCGAGTGACATGCCGAACAATGTTGTTCGAAGGACACTGGCGCCATATATCGACCCAACTCGCCGTCGGACGCCAGCGTATTGGCACCGCCGGGGTTGCCCGCCATCTGGTGACAACTGCCACAGTCCAACTGCACCGCCGCGGAATCATCTTGTCCGTCGACCCGGTACCGATCACGCAGCGATTCGTCAAGCATCGCCAACGTCATCTCGCCGCGTTGTCCGGCATCAACTTGTCCGGGTCGCATATGTTGAGCGTGATCGAATTTCACGACGCCTGGGTCGGGCTTCTGCAGCGAAGCAAAGTCCCCGTGGTCCGCTTTCGTAAACGCAACCACATTGGCATTGACCGTCGGTGCGGCGGAACACACTGAACTGAGATTGGCGTGACACGAAGCACAACGTTCGTTGGCGACGAGGCTCAGATTGTGATCGCGGCCCTGGTGATCGACATGGCAACCTGCACAATTCTGGTCGACTAACTTTGCCTCGTCCCGCATCGTTTCGCGATAGTGGTTGCCGACTTGATGACATGACTGGCAAGCGGTCTCGATATGTTTGATCGACTTAACCGCATTTACGCCAATTGGCTTCACGTCCAACGAAGAGGCTTCGGCGCTGATGGGAGTAAAGTTTTGGTGACAGAGCTTGCAATCGTTTTCAAACGACGCATGGGCAATCGCCACCGGCCCCGTGCTGAGATGAGATTTGCCAGCCGAACCCGCCACGACGAAACATGCGTACAGCAATGCAGTGATACCGCCCACTGCTATACAGAGAGTGCGAAACCGATGCAGTCCACCGCGGCGACGGTAGTAATCGATTTGAATTCGCTGAGATCTTTGCTTTCCCGTTTCACGCATTGTCGATCATTTACCAATACTTTAGCGCAGTCCAAACATGGGCTGCTAACAAAACGGTCACAGCAACGGACAATCCAATATGAATTGGAATCCACGCATGGAGCCAACGATGAACGGTTGACTGGGTATCAAATTGGCGACGTTGATCACAAAAACTTTCGAAGATATTCACGATCGAACCGCTTTCTTCGCCGCATGCACTGCGAAGCCGGTCAAACCACACACTCGCACGTTGTCGATCGTTCACCGGCGTTTTCGCCTCATTACCGTGAAGCAAAAAAGGTTGAATTTCGTCCAACGCATTCCACAACGCGGGGCCATCCGTGTTGGTCGACGCAAATTGTCGCGTCTCCAACACCCGGCCACGTGTTTTGCCTGACTGACGTACAGCACCAACGACGATCGCTCCGGCTTTGACCGCTTCAAATTCACGTTCTTCGTCGGCGTCATCGGGACCTCCGATGCGACGACCACATGCACTGAGCAATAATCGGCGAGCATCTTCGACGGTTTGCTGCGAAACATAGTCGATTTGATTATAGATCGTTTCGCCTGGCAGATTACGCAACATCCAGCGAGGCAGGATGTTTTGTACGATTAATCCATAGATTCCGCTGAGGATGCACAACACGAACAGCACCATGAAGGTGGCAGGCAACCATCCGCCTAAATGAAACCCACAATGCACGATCGCTAACGGCAGCGAAGCCAAGCCAAACCAAAGATGGGCAGCCATCCAATATTTCGCTGGAATCAACCGCAAACGACGAAGGGCCTTTCGTGGCCAAAGCAACATTTCGAAAACGATGATCGAACCGGCGGCGATACCACACAACAATCCGGCTCGACTGCCACCGCCAACCCAACGGTTCGCCTGAGAAGACTCAAGCCAGTAATAGATGATGCAGCCGAGAGTCACGACCAACGTCGGAATCAGGAACATCAGATGCAATCTTGTTTGGCTGCGGTTCAATAGCACGTCAGATAGCACCTAAGAGTAAGTGACAAGATCGCCCGTCGTCAGGATCGATACATCCCGCGGAGAGCAACCCTATTAAACCCCCGTGATGGGTAGTCGTCAATCTTCGCACCGCATCCCCATAAAATGTCGAGAGAACGCTGTTGTTTTGCCGATCAACGATTATCGTACTAGTCTAAGGTAATTTGGGGGGTATCCATTAAAACCTTCTTCGTCTAACCCCAAGTCGCGTGATGTGGCATCAGAAAAGAACGAGCGTTTGCACTTTGTTGTGGATCGGGATGGCCCTCGCAACGACTCACTCGCGGGCTCAAGAACCGATTCCTACGCTGCAGGGAACGCCCCAGTCGATAATGACGCCCCAGCCGTTGCCATCCACGGCGCGCGTTTCAGAAGGAATCTCTGCTCACATTCTGAATCCCGGTGTTGTTTCGTCGCATTTTCGCACCACGGGGACGTTTAGTTTCGGCACACTGGATCGACTGCATTATCCAATTCTTCGCCAAGACTTGATGGTCAACAGTGCCGCCTCGTGTGCGACATCCAATTGCCACGCTGGCCCGCGGCCTGGGGTCACCCAGCCTACGGTGCGACGTGGAGCGGAATACCAACTGTGGCTCGACAATGACCCGCACGCTCAAAGCTGGAAAACGATTTGTAGTGACGAAAGCGTGGCGATGATGCAGCGTCTGAAGATCATGGATGGCGACCAAATCATCGATCAAGTCGGCTTTGACAACTGCATGGCGTGTCACAATTCGACTCGCCGCTACAACGAACCCCGCACGAATCGCGACACGCACATGGGCCTGAGCGATGCTGTCCACATGGCCCAGTTAGCTCCTCATCGCAATCAAAATAGCCCCGACGACGTCAACACATTCCAGCGGGAAGGGGTGGGATGTTCGTCGTGTCACGGCCCGAGCGAGCGATGGATCGGGACACACTTTCAACACCATTGGTCGCCTCAATTCGCCAGCGACGAAGGATTTGTCGACGCGGGAGACCTGTACGTGCGTGCGCGGATGTGTGCGTCGTGTCATGTCGGTGACAAAGATCGTGACATGAATCACGACATCATCGCAGCCGGTCATCCGGCACTTCGCTACGAATTGGCGACCTTTCACGCTTGGCAACCCAAACATTGGCGAGATGCCGAAGCCAAAGACCGCACCTATTACGAGGCCCAGCTGTGGTTGGCCGGGCAAATTGCAGCGACCGACGCGTCACTGGCTCTGCTCGAAACGCGAGCCGCCAAATCGCATTCGGTTAGCCAATGGCCCGAATTGGCTTCGTATGACTGTGCCTCGTGCCATCACAACCTTGGCTTTGACAACGATCGAGCCCCGGTAACGCCGGATCGCAAAGCGGTGGCGTTGTATTCGTCTTGGAATGACGCGGGTATTCGCTGGCTTATCCATTACCGCATCGACACGGGTGCCGCGACGCCTGACGATTTTGAATTACTCGAATCGCTCAACCGAGTGCAGTTGCAGATGGAATCGCAACCGAAAGCAGACCCCGGATTCGTCGCCGAGTTGGCTCTACAGGCCCGCAGGTCACTTTCCCAATGGTTTGACGGCCCCGCAGGCCAATTCGAGCGAGCCCAATTCCGCAGCGATCGATTGGGGCAGCTGGTCGCCGCAGCCGCCGGAAAACAGCAAACCTGGCATACTTGGGAATCGGCGGTGCAGTTTTACTTAGCCGCCGTCGCCGCTCGCGAAAGCTGGCCCGGCGGATGGAAAGGCCCCGCCCACGATCTCGCACAACCGCTGCGTGTCGGTTTACGCTATCCTGAGATGATTGACGTCAGCCGCTACTCCAAACGTAACGAAAGCGGTCCGACGCTCAGTCGTGCCGAAGCGACAAAACTTGGAATCGAACTTGCCGGATGGCTTGGTCCGATTTACCAATCGCAAATCAGCGAAGAACCACAAGACGACGAAGCAACGACCGAAGCACTGCGAAACGAACTGCAAGAGATGATCCAGCGGATCAATGAACGCTGGAAAAAATTAAACGAGCAACGAGCCGCCGAGGCCAAACAAGCTGAGGCAGCAGAAAATAAGAATGCCGATGGCAAACCGGAGACGCCTCCAAAGCCGGAGCGAAAACCGAAAACACGTGAAGAGCTACTCGAAGAACTACGACAGATGCAAGACGCCCGGTCGCCCGACGAATCGGACAATTGATTTTTTGCATAAAAGAATTGACAAAATGGTACCTACTCCCTTTCTCGCACGACGGATTTCCGCCGGGATCTCGCTTGTCCTATCCGTAGTGACCAGTTCGGTTTGTGTGGCACAAGCAACTCCGGACAAACTGACACGCGAAGAAAAACACACTGACGATTCCGGCATCATGCTTGACTGCCGACAAGCAACCCCGGACAAACTGACGCGCGAAGAAAAACTGAGCGACCCGGTCTATATGTCGTGGGTTGCATCGAAACCGGTTGGAAGATGCGTTAGTTGCCACGTGATGGGGCCGAGCGACGCCGATATCGATAGCGGACGCTCCGGCGATCTCACCTCGTTCAGCCGACGTAGCGAGATGATGCACTGGTTGCAAAAGGACAAGCACACGATCGCTCGCCGGCGGATTGAACCCTTCGCAGCCGAACAGAGCGAAGACGAACTTTTAAAACTGTACGACCGGCTCGATGCTCAAATCGAAAAAGCAATCGAAGGGTACAAGAAACGCGGCGAAACGATTGATCGCAGCAAAGTCGGACTCGAAAGCATTCCCGAAGAGTGGATCGGGCAAAGCAATCTGCTCAGCCGCCGCATCTGTGACAAACTATGGGGTTCGGGCTCGGTCACGACCGAGGATGGCTACGCCAAGTTTCGCGATCATTGTTTGACTTGTCACGGCGGCTATCACGCCGGAGCCAGCGGGTTTGATTTGGCAGACCTCGATAACGCTCAACTGGGCATCGATTGTCTGTACTGTCATCAAGAGGGCAAAAACGATCAATGGATCACGCCGCATCAAGTGCCCGAAAAATGGCGATTGAAATCACCTCAAGAAAAATCGACTGCCGGATTGCGAAACTTGGTCGACACGTCCAACCAAGCCCAATTGTGTTTCGATTGCCACGTTGGCAACCGCTCGAAACACATGTTTGTGTCGCATGAAATGTACGCGGCAGGGCATCCTCCGATACCCTCGATCGAACTTCAGCAGTTCTGCGCCGAGATGCCACAACATTGGCAAACGCCTTCACAGTTGTACGAGTCGCTGGCCGATTACCCTCAGCGAAACGACTATTTCAATATCAACTACCCTGGACTGCTCGGGGCGACCAACGCAGGCGATCTGTTCTGGAACACACGCAAAATGTTGATCGGAGCCTTGGTGGCTCGGCAACGGATGCTCGATCTGTATATCGAATCCGCGTCGGCACATGACTGGGCGGATTACTCACTTTACGATTGCTCAGCCTGCCATCACGAGTTGCGATCCAACAGTGAACGACAACGACGCGGCTATGTCGGCGCCCCTGGGCGTCCGCGACAAAACGAATGGCCCGATGCGTTACTGACAATTGCTTATCTGTTTTCTGGCAAAGAAACGTTGGGGCAATCACGAAGTCTCGAGAGTGAAATTGAGCAACTCTTTAGTGATCAACCGTTCGGCAATCCCGACCTGATCGCTGCGAAAGCCGAAGTGCTACGGGATCATATCGCGACGGCGATTGATGCGATTGAACAGAAGCCTGTGGATGCTCGAATTGCACTGGCGGTACTGCGAGGCCTCGCGACGACGCCGAAAAGCAAGTTATTGACCTATGACGCCGCTCGACAAGTCATCTGGGCGATGCAGACGATCGCGACCGAGCTAAAACTCGAAAACAAACCTCTCGACTCGGAACCGCACATCGACTCGGAACTGCACAAGCGGATCCAGCAACTCGGGAACCCCGACGTGACGGGAATTTGTTCATGCTTGCCCTCGGGTCGCAAACAGTTCATTTACCCTGATCGTCTCGAGAAGGATCTAAAACGAAGGGCCGAGTACGAGTCATCGCGTTTGGTCGCCCAACTGAAAAGTTTACGAGCGGATTTGGCCAAAACTGCGAAGTAAAATCGGAGATAGGCTACTAGGCTTGCCCCGTGTGGGATAGGCTTCCAGGCTTGTTGAGAGGGTAATGACAGGCTAGATGCCTATCCCACATTGATCGCTAAGATCGCGGAGCGATCAGCGACAAAATACAACTTTGCAGCGTTCCCGTCGTCTAGAATAGGAGTGGTCACTCACCCCAAACGACGAGGTTCATCATGTTAAAGTTCGTACGCGAAGAAGTAGAATCGTTCATGCAGGGTCTCGTCAAACGGAACCCGGGTGAGGACGAATTTCACCAAGCGGTTCGCGAGGTCACGGAGTCGCTGATGCCGTTCATCTTGCAGCACCCGCGGTACAAACAAGCTCAGTTGCTGGAGCGTTTGACCGAACCCGATCGCATCATCATCTTTCGTGTGACTTGGGAAGACGACGAAGGCAACTTTCGTGCGAACCGCGCCTGGCGAGTTCAGTTCAACAACTCGATCGGTCCTTACAAAGGCGGTCTGCGTTTCCATCCCTCGGTGACGCAAAGCGTTTTGAAATTTCTTGGCTTTGAACAGATTTTCAAAAACAGTTTGACGGGACTGCCGATGGGCGGTGCCAAGGGTGGATCCAACTTCAATCCCAAGGGAAAAAGTGAGCACGAAGTGATGCGGTTCTGTCACTCAATGATGATTGAACTGCATAGACACATTGGCGAGGACACTGACATTCCCGCAGGTGACATCGGAGTCGGAGGTCGCGAGATCAGCTATCTGTTTGGTCAATACAAGCGATTGTCCAATACGTTTGTTGGGACACTGACCGGCAAAGGCTTGTCATTTGGCGGAAGTCTGGTGCGAACCGAAGCAACAGGATACGGCTGTGTCTACTTTTGCGAGAACATGCTCAATCGTCTCGGTGACTCGGTCAAAGGAAAATCGGTCTGCATTTCCGGCAGCGGTAATGTGGCAATTTACGCTGCCGAAATGGTGGGTAAATTGGGGGGCAAAGTACTGACTCTGTCGGATTCCGGAGGTGTCATTCACGATCCGGACGGGATCGACGAAGAAAAATTGTCCTTTGTCAAAGAATTAAAAGAAAAGCAGCGTGGACGCATCTCGGAATACGCCGAAAAGTATCGTAAAGCCACATTCCATGCGGACCGGCGGCCTTGGCATATTCCTTGTGAAGTCGCACTGCCTTGTGCGACTCAGAACGAAATCGAGCACGAAGACGCTGCCGTACTACTGAAAAATGGTTGCATCGCGGTTGCCGAAGGGGCGAACATGCCGAGTACACTCGAAGCGATGAAGGCGTTTCGTGAAGCCAACATCTTGTTTGGTCCTGCCAAGGCCGCCAACGCAGGCGGCGTCGCCGTGTCCGGACTCGAACAAAGCCAGAACTCGCTACGGTTGCAATGGACCCACGCGGAAGTCAACGAAAAGCTTAAAAGCATCATGAAAGAAATTCACGAAAAGTGCGTTCAATACGGAACGAAGGGAGATCATGTCGATTACGTTGACGGTGCCAACTTAGCAGGTTTTGTCAAAATCGCCGAAGCGATGCTGGCGTACGGAGCCGTTTGATTCTCGCCTTTTTTGATTTTTGCACGTTTTGCCTCGCGAACGATTCGCGTGGCGTCATCCGATGCATGTACGATTGCAATCGACTTGCTAGACTGCGACTGAGTCCCTTCCGAGATTTACTTTATTCCTGAATGGAAACATGCTACAGCGAGGCTACGAATTTGCGTCGGGTTATCGATTAGAAGAATTTCTAGGTCGAGGCCAATTTGGTGAGGTGTGGCGGGCGTCTGCGCCCGGTGGCACCCAAACGGCCGTCAAATTTATCGACCTCAGCGGCGGGCAAGGAAATAAGGAATACGATGCGATCAAGCGAATCAAGCTGATTCGCCACGCCAACTTGATGCCGATCACGGCAATTTGGTTGCTCGATGCCGCAGGCAAATTGATCGAAGACACTCCCGATCAAGCCGTTGCGACCATGGACGTCAGCGAACTGATCACGCCGGATCGAGGCAGTTTTGCGATGCCGCGAACGCGAGAACCAGCCACACTGGTGGTCGCGATGCTGCTGGCCGGCAAAAGCCTGCTGGACCGGATGGTCGAATGCTTGCGAGAGACCAATACGGGAATTCCCGCGCGCGAACTGCTGTCGTACATGGAGGACTCGGCCAAGGGACTCGACTTCCTTAACGACACGCGGCATGATCTCGGATCGGGCGAAGTGGCCATCCAACATTGTGATGTCAAGCCTGCGAACATCGTCATCCTCGGCAACAGTGCCGTGATCTGTGACTTTGGTTTAGCACGGATTCTGACGCGAACTCAAATCACCGCAACCAGCGCGTCGGGCACGCCCGCGTACATGGCGCCCGAAGCGATTGAAGGAAAGCCAAGTCAATCGAGTGACCAATATTCGTTGGCGATCAGCTACTACCACCTGCGAACGGGCACGTTGCCAATGAAGGAAGGTTCGCTGTTCCAAGTATTGAACGCGCATCGTGAAGGCGACTTGAACTATGATCTCGTCGCGGCTCCGGAGCAACAAGTGCTACGGCGGGCAACGAAAATCGATTGGAACGAACGATACGAATCCAACATCGATTTTGTTGACGAGTTACGTGACGCGTTGCGTGCCGAAGGGGCAATGACCACCGCCGCAGGACGCCCCACATCCAAGTTCGAACCGGCTTCGCCAAGCGGCGAAACCCAAAATGACCGCTTTGCGGAGACGCAAGGGGTAGAATCGCCACTTGCCGACACCATGGACGGGACGTCGGTCACGGAAACTGGTTTTGCTGATACTGAGACAGCGAAATCTGACGGCATGCAGAGCACTCGGGCGTTACTGCTGCAGACGACTGATGCCGGCGAGTCCTCGACCGCCGCAGCGACACCGAGCCAATCGCTCGGCAATCCACTGACGCGGCATCCGCTGCTTGGCGGCGTCTTAGCAGTCGTCCTCCTTGGCGTAGCCATTTTTGCGATTCCTCGCGGCGAATCCATTACTAGCAACGGTGACAGTCATCCCGTCAAACCCAATCCTGTGGTCCCCCCCATTCCTCTCGTCGAACGCAGTCCTCAAGAACTGCTGGACTTGGCGACGAGCACTTTTACGACCGATTCGGCTAAGGCAGCAGAGTTGTTCCGCCAAGCAGTGCAGAAACGTCCGAACCTAGCGACGCCCGAACCGATCGTCCACAAAGCGCATGCAGATGGAGTCGAAACGTTACTGCTGGCTTCACCCACGAATCAACTGATTAGCTGGGGCTACGACGCGAATGTGAAGGTTTGGCCGGTGTCGCCGAAATCGTGGTCCGAACCGTCCGCTGAACCGATCATGCTCCCTGGTTTGGATGTATCGCTATCCTATCGCGATGCAATCCAATTATCGCCCGACAAGCAACGTCTCGTCGCGGGATCGGGAATGGACGCTAATGTCTGGTCGCTCGAAGCATTGCAGCGTGACGCAAGTAACCCGGCTAAATCGCTTATCGCCGAGATCAAGTCACTTGAGGACGAGGTCAAGGCGGTCGCATCCCATCCCAAAGATGCCACCGTTGTTGCGATGTCGCTCGGTACGGGAAAAATCGTTGTCTATCGAGTTCTTACGAAGACATCCGAGACGCTCGCAGAGCCCACCAAGCTGACTCAGCTAGAAACAGTCGAATCGATTAGCCGCTTGGCGTTTCACCCGTCGGGCGATTGGCTGGTCACGATCACCGTTAAAGGCCAAGTGGTTGCCTACGCCTGGGAGGATGTGCTTACCGGGGCGGAACAGAACCGCGCTCCCACCGCGATTCCCATCAACCCCAAGGGAACTCGTGTTCGCACGATTGCCTTTCCACCGCAGGATTCACGCGGTAACACCCCACCGAGCATTGTCACCGGGGACGAAACTGGAACGGTGACGATATGGAGCATTGCCAACGAGCCGAAATTGCAGTCGCGAAAACAACCGCACGCTGGCGGCGTCATGGCGATGACGATATCGGAGGGAACGAATGACACCGCGAGTGTTTTAGTCACCGGCGGCGATGATGGCACATTGAATTCATGGACCTTGAGTGAAGGTGCCAGCCAAAGCACAATTGGTCACGACCAAACGCTTCCGCTCAGCACGCAACCCGTGTCGTGTGTCGACGTTACCGTCGATGGTCGTTGGGTTGCCGCTGGCACCTATGATGGCACGGTGTGGCTTTTGGATCGCAGCAGCCAAGACAAAACGGCGGCGTTTCTAGCGTCTGGAACCGAGACGATTGACAGCATTTGCATTGATTCGGCAAATGGCTGGCTGATCGTCGGATGCGGCGATGGCAGCTTGCGAGTGTGGGATCTAGTGCGTTGCAAACTGATCGCCATGACCCAATTGCGTCCCAGCAAAATCATCGAAATGAAAACCAAGCAACCCCCTGTGATCTAATGGGCAATCACTTGTTCGGTTGCGACGTCCGGTTAGTGATACGCAACTCATTCTTCATCCCGAAGGGATTCACGCCATTAGTCGTAGGTCGCGATAGCGCACCTACAAATACGTTACGCCGCAAAGGTTCACGGTGAATCGCACGTTTGCTTGACAACCACTGCAGTCAGCCCAAGATCGCTGACACTGCTGAATCAACGAGAAGCCATAACATCGCGGTGCTATTCAGTGAGTCGGTCTAATTCTTCGCGAAGCGATTCCTGCAATCCTGAAGTAAAACCGACATGAACGGCTTGGATGTCTCCTTGCCGATCGATCACGACCAAGTGCGGGATGCTTGCCACGCCGAACGCAGACGACTGCCGATTCGTATCGAGCACCGCCTCGACATTCACATCGAGTCGGTCCAGGGTCGCCCGAATTTTTTTGACATCGGACTCGTTCGTGACCGCAAGCAACCTCACATCTTGATCGGAATACTCATTGACAACCTCGGCTACAGCCGGCAGTTCTCTCAAACAGGGACCGCACCACGTGGCCCAAAAGTCGAGCACGACAACCTGGCCGCGGTAATCAACCAGTTGATGCGACTTGCCGCTGAGTGTCTGCATCTCCAACTCGGGTGCTTGTCGGCCAGTCCAACTGCCACCTTCGGGGAATTCAAAAGCGATTCGTTGATAGCCGCGGCTCGAGGGCAACTCAAACGCCTTTTCCGGAAGGATGGGATTGAGAGCCCAGTCCGTGTAGGTCATCGCAAAATCGTTGAGAGAAGCCTTGCGAAGCAGCGCAGGACCTTCCGCGTCGATCCACAGATGCAGCTTACTTTCGTCTGGCTCTGAATCGGGATCTGCCGGCTTCGCCTCACGCGACGAGTCTGAACCACCAGCAGCTTTCAAACGACACACCTTGCCACTGCACACCAAATGCTCGGCTCTCTGACCCTCGAGATTTTCGCTTCCGATCCACTTCACGGTTCCCCAACCGCGACTGCCTAAAAATTCAGCGATATTATCGGTGAAGGGCAACAACGCCATCAGTTCCAATTCAGGAAAAGCATGCGTGGGAGGCGAAAGCGAAAGTTGGTCGATGTGACGTAGAACCGTATCGAGACTGTCGGGAGCAGCCCCCTCGAGAAAGCATCTCTGACTTCTCGAATCAGACGGGTTAAGCTCGTGCTCGCTATTGACGCGGAACCGGTCTCCGTCAGAGACAAACGCTAGCCCCCCCACCCAGTTTTCATAACGAAGCACAACTTGATTTGGTCGGATGCCGGCGATCAACGATGGGATCGGGGCGAAACCAGACATTTCGCCGGTGTAGTGACGTGTTTGGCGGACGCGAAACGATCGAGTGGCATGTGCCAATTGTTGTACTGAATCCAAAACCGTCTGAGCATCGGCTTCCGCATCCCCCGTCGGCTGTAACGGTTGCCGAACCGTTTCCAGCTCAGATTCCAGCGGCAATTCACCAGTAAGGTATCCGATAGGGATCAGTGAAACCCCGCTCGGACGCTCGCGATTGAAAACAAAAATTCCGCAGGCAAGTAGCCCAAAACAAGCAGTACCGGCCACCGTCCAACGCTTTGACTTTTGTGACATCAAATTACGTCCCGTCGTGGTGTGAATGATTCAGATAGGGAAGACGGAATGACCAGCATCTCGAAGCTCGAACTGAATGAAGTGAACTCCATTCAGATCGCGGCCAAGACTGCCTTCTATCTAAATAGTCTGCCAAGAATTCCTAACCACGCGGCCTTTTCGCTCTCTCCACGCTAAAAACTGCAAATTTCATTGCATGCGATGCATCGAGAAAGGGCGCTAGTTGCTAGGGGACCAACTGAACCTGCATGTCAGGCCTCGCCTTTTGCAAAGCATTGATTTCGGCTCGATCAACCCGAGTATCGACCAGTAGCACCGTCTTCAGATTCGACATCTTATGCAACGGCCGAAGCGAATCGATGCTTTCGGCATGGACAGTGAGCTGCCTGAGTCGCGAAAGTCGGGATACAGGATCCAGGTCAAGCGGCAATTCAGAACCGACGTTGAGCGTCGTCAGGGAACGGAGGCGAGCAATCCGGTCAAGGTTATTGAGATCCGGGTCGTAAACGACTACATCCTCGACATTGTGAGCGTAGTGCGGGCCAAAAAACTGCTCAATGGTGCCACTTGGGGTGGCGCTTGACGGGTCAAGGAACCCGAGACTCGGGTCCTGTGAGTCGTAACGCCATAATCCGGTGTGCAGCCCGGCAAGCCATGCGACTGTGCTTCGCTGCTGAGTCGCCTCGTAATGCACCGATGCAAACCATGTTGAAATCAGAGTGACGATAACAAGAAGCGTTGAAAGCGAGAATTTCAGCCGGCGTTTCATGTTCATATCGTTACAAATAAGGGTCTCGAAATTGAGTTAGGTGCTGCCGCGGGACTGCCTACAGATCGTGTTCGATAAAACACAATTGGAGTGGATGTTGATGACAGGCTGGAAGCTATTCCACATCAAAGGCTTTACCTTCGGAGCCCTAGACCTCGTCCCACTTGCTCATTTCGACGTGGATCGTGGGCAAGTAATCGTGCTCGGTCTGGCCACTCGTTTCGTCCCATCGCAACCACTGTTTTAGCTGCTTGCCTTCAGGAGAGTCGGGCCAGTTCGCGAGGATCTCAATCACGTGTCGCCGTGACTCCTTCAAATCCGCCAGCGCAGCAGGCACACCCCAGTCACCTGCGTAAATCCCCGCCAACATCCAGTGGCCTCGCAACTGCGAGGCGGGAGGCATCGTAGGATCAACTAGAAGCTTGTATTGCGTGATCGCATCCTCGACGTTGCGATTGACCAGCAACTCATAGTCGCCAGCAATTTCTTCGGACAAACTCGTCGCCTGGATCTTCGATCGATTGGCGTACGCCCGCCCCAACGACGATCTCATCAGAGTCATCCGGTCCTTTGCTTCACCAAGGTCACCTCGTTGATATTCTCGCATCGCTTGATTGAACGCAACGTTCGATAGCAGCCAATGCCCGAGTGGATTTCGCGGTTCGGCTTTCGCTGCGGCACTGGCCGATGCTTCCGCCGTTTTCAATAGCTGAATCGACTCGTCACTGTCGCCTGCAAAAGCCAACGATTGCTCGAGCGCCTCGAGTGCCGCCAACAACTCGGACGACGTGGCGGTTGTTTCGGCGATCGGAGATTGCAACATTGCTTTGGACGCATTACCTATCGCTTCGTTCGCCAATCGAGTCAGGATAGGGTCGCGTGATGGATCGTTGCTGGCAGCCGTCAGGATCACATTGGCGACTTGTCCATAATCGCCATCAAAAGCGACTTGAATCACCGCTTCGCCATCACGACGTCGATAGGCCGCGGTTTGAACATGCTGAGTTTGCGGTGCAACCGATCCCCACACGACGTAATCCGCTTGAAGTCGCCCCGCGAGTCCTCGGATCGCTTGCGTTTGCGTCATCCCCTCGGCCCGCAACCGACGCAATTGACGCTGGATATCGATTGTGCTGACCACACTGACCCCAGACAGGGCGGCAAAACGGTGCCGAATCGCAGTGGCCACTTGCACCGACGATCGATCGGGATCGAAACGCATTCCGTCAAGCGGTTCATGAGGCACCACCGCGATGCTGACGTTTGTGGCCGCCGCGGCGCCCGCTCCGCCATCTGCTGCCACCAACACTTCCTGGCGACGCGCCGCCGCGAGATCAAACGCATTGATTGGCTCTAATTTAGCGTATTGGGTTTCAGGACGCTTGCCGGCTTCGATTAACGCCGTTTGAATCGCGGGGTACGACAAATCCAACATCACGCCACTGGATTGCGAAGCCAGCTCGCTCATAAATTCACGCGTTGCGTCGATCACTTCCCGATAGGGATCGACGTTGTCATCATCACTCGTACAAA
Organism: Novipirellula methanifontis; assembly: GCF_052161655.1. Taxonomy (GTDB): domain Bacteria; phylum Planctomycetota; class Planctomycetia; order Pirellulales; family Pirellulaceae; genus Novipirellula. The sequence goes on along the minus strand of NZ_CP197418.1, from coordinate 1,217,356 downwards.
GAATACAATTGATCTGGATTCCTCGTTTGCGAGCTCGTGATACCAACAACTCGTTAGTGTAATGGCGGTATGCACCTGGGAACTTTGCATCGCGGAATGTCGCGGAATAAGGGGGCGCATCAGCGAACAACATCACCCATTTGACCACGTTGGGATTGTCCGACCATGGCAATTGAGTGATCGCGGTGTGCAGTCCCACGTCGGGGAGCTCATGAAAAAAGGGCTCGCCCGATTCGGGCTTCAGCGACTCGACCGCCTTATCAATCGTCGCCTTATCTGCCGTGAACGTTGGCAGAACGATACTGACTTCGCCCGATGGCGAACCGTAATCTCGATAGACGACGATCGAAGCCCGCACCTCGCCTTTGCGAAAACGTCGTAAGTCACCGAGCATGCGGTCGATCGAGCCTCGCACTCCGGCAAGTTCCGCCGACATCGAATTCGTGCCGTCGATGACTAGCGCCACCTCCAGCTCGCCTTCGTCTCCGCCAGCCATCTCTAAAAAGTTGCGTTGCAGCAACCCCATCGTCCTCCGTTGAGGCACATCCAGCGGCGAAAACATCGTCGAAATCGCCAACGACGCTGGCGTAGACGACGACGCTGACGTGGACGGCGTCTGCGCAGTTGAAGCAGGCGGGGAAGGGGAGGGTGATGGCGGCTGAGCCGACGACTGGATAACGAAATCATCGACGACTAGCGGCACCAGGGCGCAAACGCCTGCGAACAACCAACGAGGAAGCTTCATCAATATCCGTTTCGATTCAAACATTACTCGTGTTCCCTGGACGTAATTTCCCTGGACATAGATTTCGGAACCACCCATTTCGCTGCTGTGGTTTTCCGAGTCAATGCGAAGCAATTAAGTTCGCTACCCGTTATCATGATAGTCCACAGCCATGTTTGGCGGGTCGAAGGAGAAAGTAAAAACTGATGACAAGTGTACCACGTGAAATTTGCATCCGTTGGGGTGCGTTGCTATTGCTCTGGATCGCCAGCAGCCTGAATGCGTCTGCGCAATTGCCCAGCGAGCACACACTGCCGGGAAAAGGGGCACAATCGACCGAATTACCGGATGAATCCACGCTGCCCGGTGCGCTGCCCAACGGTCCCGCGGCGCTGGACAAACTGCCTGGCGAGAACCAGTTACCAGGAACCACGACCGCCCCGCAAGCCTCGAATACGAATGCGATCGATGGCGGCAATGCACTTCCCGCTGGAATTCAGCCCATTTTGCGACTCGATTACAACGCTCACAGCGGAGGCATTCGAGCGATCGAGTTGGCAAGTTCGCCGAACACGGCCAGTGACACCGCAAACAGTGACTCAGCAAAAAACGAAGCTGGTAAACACGACTCAACAATTGTCAAAACGCTGCTTACTGCGGGCGAAGACAAGGACTTGCACGTTTGGCGCCGCTCGCCATTAGGAGATCATCCCTGGAAACATCATCGCACGATTCGTTGGCAGGTTCAACGAGGTCCGCGTGGCCGCATCTACGCCTTGGCCGCTAACGGCAACCAAATTGCGATGGCCGGTCACGGCGCGATGGGGTCGCTTGGCGAAATTTGGATCGTCGACGCAATCAGTGGGAAATTGGTGCGACCGCTGGTCGATTTTAATGCGGGTCATCGACAAGTCGTTGCCTCGCTCGCTTGGTCCCCTGGCAATGGATCGCCGGGCAACGAGGGCGAAGACGTGTCTGACGACGTATCCGGGACGAAGCCCGCCGTGTTGGTGTCGCAAGACGTCGAAGGCCGGGTGATGACATGGCAATCCGACCAAGACACCGGATTATGGTCGGGGAAAACGGTGATCCAGCCAGATTCGATTGCCTATGGTGCGGAAATCGCAAGCCAAATTCGTAGCTCGCGAGGCTTTGTGCCGGTGACATTTCGTGGTGACAACGAATTGGTGGTGCCCCACTTCGTGGGCTTCACCGAAAAAGCCCCCATCGTTCCTAGGTGGCAACTGCAACGCGTTGACCGCTTCTCGGGAAAAACCAGTTTGCTGGATAAAACGAGTTTCGCATTCCACGTCCGCTGTATTACAGTGGCACCCGATGGTCGCTCCTTGGTCGCTGCGGGTGCGGATGGCACGCTGGCGGTTTGGGATTTTGATGACAAACAAATGGTAACGCGGCATCGTGAAATCAAAATCGGCGGCCGACCTCTTTTTATTCATCTTGACGCTGCCAAAAAATGGCTCTTGGTCGGTACCGAACTAGCGGGAATGCGAAATGGTCAAGCGGTGTCACGGCTTCAGCTTTGGGATCTTAGCGGCGACACACTGAACCTTCGTTCGGAAACCTTTCCTGCCGCCGCAATCCCCGCAGGACGAATCGACGTTCAGAAGGGTAAGGCCATCGTCGCAGTGAATAGCGAAATCCACCTTTACGACATCGACGACGAAGGACGCATCGCAGCGGAGCCTCACGAAGTTTTGGATTCGCCTGCGATGCCAATTCCACGTGTTGCGTTCGCCAAAGAAACATTGCCGTACACGATTGCATTAGCGCGCGGTGACTCGAAAGATTTCACCGACGTGTTCGACTTGTCGGGCATTTCGCTGCAGGGCGAAGCTAAGATTGACCCTGACGACTATCTGCCCACTCAACGGTTGCCCCAGCGGTGGACCGTTCGTAGCGAAAAACAAGACCGCGAAATTCGATTTCGACTTTACCGCGACGAACAACCGCTAGGCACGCTGCCGCTAAAACCCGAGATTCATGGAGCGGTTTCCGCGATCGGGACGATAGATGCGAAAGAGACGGGAACCGCAGTAGTGGTCGGCACCTCCGGCCGAAACAATGTGTACGTTTACGCTTGTGACGAATCCGATCCGCCACAATTGATTCGTCAGTTTCGTGGACACTCCGGTCGCGTGCGATCGATATCGGCTTCGGGTGACACTCGGTATCTGGCAACTGGCTCAGAGGATGCAACGATCGGAATTTGGAATCTCGAGAATTTGTTCACCGATTCGGAAAGCATCAACCGCTGGGGTGCCGAATTCGAAATCGAAGATGGAAAACTGATCGCCACCTCGGTGCGTGAAGCAGGACCGCTGTACTTTCGTGGCGTCCGCGAAGGGGACAACTTGTTGTCGATTGGATGGGCCGATTCAGTGGGTGATGTGCAAGAAAAATCGACTGCCGCCGAAGTCCAAGCGGCATTATCGTCGCTACCGTTTGACACATTGGTGGCGTTTCGTTTTACTCGCCTGGGACGCCCCCAAGAAACATTTCAAAGCTTCCCTGCTTGGCGTCCGCTCGCCACGCTGTTGGTCGATCGAGATCGCGAATGGGCGATGTGGACACCGGCGGGTTATTACGATGCCTCGTTTAATGGACACCAACGATTTGGTTGGCAGGTCAATCGCGGCGTGCAGCAACTGCCCGACTTTTTCCGCGCCGCCCAGTTCCGCAAAACCCTCGAGCGGCCCGATGTGATTCGGCGGTTGCTGGAAACCGGCAGTCTGCCTACAGCGATGCGTCGATCGCTCAGTCGCATCGCCCCACCGGTGGGTGACGCTTCGATCGTAAACCAATACCTGACGAAGCCTCACATCGAATTAATTTCTCCGCAAGCCAGTGAACTTGTTCGAGGTGACGATCTCGTTGTTCGCGCCGATATCCGCATTCCGTTGGGAACTCGCCTTGTCGATCCCAAGGCGTTCATCAGTGGTGTTCCCTCGATCGCGAAGCAACAGGTGTCGGATCAAGTCGATGAAGCGACTGGGATTCGCACCTTGGGATACGAGTGGACATTTCGCGTGCCAAGTGATCCCCAGTTACAGCTCGAGGTGATCGCGGCAACTGATACCGACGCGATCGACCGTGTGCTGATTCGACTGCCCCACGAACGCATTGAACCGCCGCTGCGAAAGCCGCAGATGCACCTGATGGCGATTGGCGTGGGCAGTTACATCGACCCCCAGATTCAATCGCTCGACTTTGCCGCCGGAGCCACGACCGCGGTTGCCGATACGCTGCGAACTGCGGCTGGCTCATTGTACAACGTCACCACGGAACAATTGGTCGACGACCAGGCGACTCGGCCGCTATGGAAGATCTATGCATCCGAGGCCGTCAAACAGTTGTCTGCCACGATTTCGCCCGACGACTTGGTGGTCATGTATTTGTGTGGTCACGGACTGCATGATCGGCGAAATGACCAGTGGTACTTCGTGACTCACGACGCCGATTATCGTCAATTGATGAACGACCAATACGCCAACTGTTTGTCGTTTGAGGATCTGTCACTATTGGCGGCGCTGCCATGCCGCAAGCTCGCGATTCTCGATTCCTGTCACAGTGGTGCGGTGCAATCGGCAATGCGGGTGGATGATCTGAAGAGTGCGCTACGTTGGTTACAAAACGATGTGGTGATCACGATCACGGCAAGTGAAGGGGACGAAGAAGCCGCCGAAGTGGTCGAGTCGCGATTGGGTCGTTTCACCACACGGTTGATCGAAGCCCTTAACGGGCAAGCCGATGCCGACGGCGACAGCGTGGTCACACTCGACGAAACGATCGCCTATGTTTCACGGACGGTCGCCGAAGAAAGCCAGGCGGAAGGCATGTCACAACACCCAACGGCCAGCCCGCCCTACTTGCTGGACCATCTACGTCTGCCGCTAAGTTCAGTGAAACGTTAAGTGCGATCAAATGGCACGGCGCTAGCCCAATGCCATCTACTTTGCTAGTGGCATGGCGTGAGCCGTCCGGTTGCAGCGAGAAAAACGTTCGATTTAGGCCGGGCGGCTCGCGCCGCTAACCAAGAACGTCAGAATAGGCAAATTAGGAAGCCTGTTCCGCCGCTGCATAGTTAAATGATTCCGATTGCTCTGAATGGACGAATTGTTCTAAACGTAACGGTAAGAGGGGGGTTGTAACACACTCTAGGCCAGCAATTCCAGCTTGCCGGTCCTTATCGACGAACAAACGAGAAATTGCGGGCACCTGAAATGCACCGCTGTCCTTTGATGTAGCGACGCAATCCTATGAACGCGATCCCAAAATTCCAAAAACGCCTGTATCAATTGGCGTCCTCAACCGCCTTACGGGTGGCTGTCATCCTTTTGTTCGGAATCGCATGTAGTGCTGGGCCCATTGCTGCCCAGGCACCTCAACCTCCTGGATTCCAATCTCCTAACGCCGGAAACTTCGCTGGCGATACACCCTCTGGGGCAGGCCAAGCACTTGATCCGCTGCAGAATTTTGGCGGACAGGCTGGGGGCGATTTTGATACATCCCAGTTTGACAACAATCCTGGGTTCTCGGATTTTGGGGCCACGCAAGGTTCGTATTCATTCGACCCCACGATCATTGGCGACTTCTTTGGCGGCGGTTTTTCGAACTTCCAAGGAACGCAAACCGTGACGTTTGCTCAAACCTTATCTGGCGACATTTTGTCGGGTGGACCTGGGTCAGCGAGTTCCATCATTGCCTATGAAGTCGGCATGGACTCGCCACACAACGATATTTTCACGTCGGGCACAGGCTTTGACAGCTCCGGAAACGGCTCCATCGATACCTTCTTTCTTGCCGAGCCATTGCCAACATCGGACGCCCCGACCTCGCCCGGTCCCGGCTTCGTTTTTGACCCGAGCACGGCGACGGCAGTTCATACGCAGGGTGCCGCAGATCCTCCGTCTGGATCCCCCATCCTTTACAACGATGGCGACAATTGGTTCGTAACCTATCAATACAACGGTGCGGTAGGCGGAAATCACTCTGAGTCGATCCCCGTTCCTGGCCCTGGTGTGTCCACACGACGCGTCAAGGTCGCTGAGAACTTTTCGCCTGCTGTACGTCATCGTGCTTATCTAAACTATAACTTTTTCAATGACGCCTTTGGTGGACTCGGCGACATCAGCCGCTACACACTCGGGATCGAACACGTATTGCTGAAAGATTTGATTTCAGTCGAAGTGCGATTGCCGACCGCGGCCACCTACGGCAGCACTCAGACGATTGGGGCACGGCAAGATCGCAACTTTGAAATCGGGAATCTGACGATCATCCCCAAAGGTGTGCTACTGTACGATCGCAACTATACCTGGAGTGCAGGCCTAGGCTTCAGCGTGCCAACCGCCGATGACACACGATTGCGTAGCAACGGACAAGACCTGTTGGTTGTTGAAAACGAAAGCGTTCACCTGCTGCCCTTTACCGGTTTGATGTACCGCTACAGCGACGATCTAAGCTTCCAAACCTACATGCAACTGGATATCGCCGCCAATGGCGATCCGATTCGCGGTAATCGTGTGAACAACACGCTTCCACTGATCGGAAAGTTTAATGATTCGACTTTGATGCATCTTGACGTGGCAGCAACGAAGTCGATCTATCGAAATCGCAATCGCAACTCAGGCTTCATTCAACAAGCTCTATTGAACACCGAGTTGCACTACACGGGAACTCTGCAAGATTCGGATGTGGTTTCCGCCGGTGGACTTCGTTACGCCAACTTGGCCAGCAACTTTAACATCGTCAACGCTACCGCTGGTGTGCACTTGGTCCTCAGCGACAAACTCGTGGTAACCCCAGCAATGTCGATTCCGCTGCGTGACGGGTTGGACGAACAGTTTGATTACGAGGCAATGGTACAGATCAACTACTTGCCGTAGCAATTTAGAAACGCAAAAAGGAGTGCATCGCCGGAACGTGGCAATTGCGTTCGCAACACTTCAATAGAAAGTCTTGGCAACTTTCGCTACGGTTGGGAACGCACGGGTGACGAAGACGAACCGTACCACCAACTATTGACTGTAACCACACGAATCGATGCCCCTGTTCTATTACCCTGCCTCAAGTCAACGCAATGTGTCACTCTCGATCGCCATGCGGATGGCAGTTGCGTTCATCATTGGAATCGTTTGCTGCAGCTCGACGGTCATCGCGCAAGAGCCCGAAACTCTGGACCTCCCCACGGCGGACCCAAGCAACATCTCGGGCGACGCGCTGCCTGGATTAGAGCAACCACTGGATCCGCTATCCGACTTTGGGGGTCCGACTGCAGGCGACTTCGATTCCTCGCAATTTGATACCAATCCAGGGTACTCGGATTTCGGAGCCACTCAGGGGTCGTTTTCTTCGACGCCCACCGTGATCGGTGATTTCTTCGGTGGCGGTTTCTCCAGCTTCCAGGGAACGCAGACGGTCACGTTTGCTCATTTGTTACCCGGCAACATTCAGGCGGGCGGCAGTCCAGGATCGCCGAACTCGATCATCGCATTTGAAATTGGCAGCGACTTTCCGCACGACGATATTTTTACCACCGGCACCGGCTTCGACAGCTCAGGAAACGGCGCCATCGACACATTCTTTCTGGCCGAACCGTTGCCAACGTCGGACGCTCCCACGTCGCCCGGCCCCGGTTTCGTATTTGACCCGAGTACCGCAACCGCAGTCCACAGCGCGGGGGCCGCAAACCCGCTGTCGCAAGAAGAGTCACCGGTCTTCTACTTCGATGGCGACAAATGGTTCGTCACCTATAGTTACAAAGGTGAAGTCGGCGGCCCCGGCACAGCGCCGATTCCCGTTCCCGGGCCTGGCGTATCCACACGACGCGTCAAAGTCGCCGAGAACTTTTCTCCGGCGATTCGTCACCGAGTCTACTTGAACTACAGCTTTTTCAATGACGCTTTTGGTGGCCTCGGCGACATCAGTCGCTACACGCTTGGGGTCGAGAAGGTCATGTTTGAAGATCTAATTTCGGTTGAGTTTCGATTACCGACGGCCGCTACTTACGGCAGCACCCAAACCGTGGGAACACGAGAAGATCGCAACTTTGAAATTGGGAATCTAACGATCATCCCCAAAGCCGTGCTAAGTTTTGATCGCAACTACATGTGGAGTGCGGGAGTCGGCATCAGCCTACCTACCGCCGACGACACTCGATTGCGTAATGGTAACGGGCAAGACTTGTTGGTCGTCGAGAATGAAAGCGTCCACTTGTTGCCCTTTACGGGATTGCTTTACCGAATCGACGAGGACCTTAGCTTCCAAAGCTACATGCAGCTGGACATCGCCGCCAACGGCGACCCGATCCGCGGGAACCGGATTAATGACACACTTCCAGTGATCGGCAAGTTTAATGATTCGACGTTGATGCATCTCGATGTTGCCGCGACAAGATCGATCTATCGCAACCAAGACCCTCACTCAGGCTGGATTCAACAAGCCCTGCTGAACACCGAGTTGCATTACACTGCGACGCTGCAAGATTCGGACGTTGTTTCCGCGAGTGGACTTCGTTACACCAACATGGCTAACCACTTTAACATCGTTAACGCCACTGCCGGCTTCCACTTGCTCGTCAACGACAAATTGGTGGTGACCCCGGCGATTGCGATTCCACTGCGCAACGGTTTAGACGAACAGTTCGACTACGAAGCGATGGTCCAGATCAACTACATGCCGTAGACGCGGGAAATTAAAACAACCCCGCTGCGAACACATCGTCAACCGCAGCGGTAAGTTCCTTCTCGTCATCGTCGGTTTCGAACCAAAGACTCTGCTCGCCTTGGCGAGTTTCCGTGGTTTGCCCGCGGTTCTCATTCAGATGATTGATGATAAGCAGAGCATCAAGCGGCGACGTGGCACCATCCAAATTGACATCGGTGGCCGCCCGCACCCGGGCCAATGATTCGCCTTCGGCCTTTCCCTGACGATTCAGCTGATTGATGATCATCAACGCATCATTTGCGGTAATTTCTCCGCTGGCGTTAACATCCATTCGCGTTAGAGGACTGAATCCAGGAACAACGCGAGGGAATGTGTAATCAACGCTCACCGAGCTTTGACCAACGACAATCGCGGCCTCGGCCACCTGCAATTTCAGCACCGTGACCGTGCTGGGCAATAATGGATCCACATTGTTTCCGCTCACCGCGCGGCGATACAGGTTCGCCACAGCAATCTCGTCGACACCATCTCGGTCGAAGTCGGCGACTGCCAAGTCGATAGGATTAAAGACATCCTGGATCGACTTGACCAAGCTGAAATTCCCAACACCATCTCCCGCAAAAACCTCGATCACGTCGTTGCTACTACTAGCGACAACGATATCGAGATGCAAATCGCGGTTGAAATCACCGACTGCGAGTTGCGATGCTTTAGCCGTCACTACAGTGCTAGAAACCAAGCGAATTTGCCCTTGTTCCAGACGTAGGATTCTCAGTGTTTGCTGTTGATCCAAGGCCAAGATTTCGTCCTGACCATCGCGATCAATATCGGCCAAAGTCACGTCGACATACTTGCTCGTCAGATTGGCATTCGATTCGCTACTTGATACTGCTGAAAAACTTCCGTCACCATTGTTCAGAAGAATGCTAATTTCACTTCCAGCATCGCTATTTGCGGCATCGCTTCCAATCGCAGTATCGTAACCGATTCCGACGACGACAATATCCTTGTCGCCATCACCATCGACGTCACCTGTCGCAACGGATGAAATCTGGGATACGTTGACAGGTAATTCTTGCGGTGCAAATCGCCCATCAGGTGCAAACAATGTCAATCCAGACTGGCGAAACGACGCGGCAACCACGGTGGGCAATCCATCTCCAAAATCTTCGACCACCACATCAATTGCACCACTTACGATCGGTAGTGATTCAAACGAATCATTGCCAAAGTAGACGTGCCCCCCTTCGCTCGGAAGCCCGATGGCTGCAACTGCGACCAACGACTTATCAAAACTTGATAAACTGGTGGGTGGGTACGCGAACACGGATTGCGGCCGATCGCCAAGTGTGACTTCTCGTATCAGCGACAAGTTCCCACCGACAACATCGATCACCGTGAGCGTTCCTGACAGATCGCTGGCGACGACCATCTCGAGATCTTCGTCATCATCCATGTTCGCGGCGGTAATCGACCGAGCCAACAGTCCGGCGTCCAATTGGCTGCGAATGACTCCGGGGTTATCAGGGATCGTTTGGCAGGTCGCAGGAATTTCCGCCACGATCACTGCTTGACCACTGACTAGTCCCGTAAAGAAATAGTCGCCATTCAAATCAGTCAGCGTCTCTCGCTCACCTGGGTCATTCGGGTCATTTGGGTTTCCTGGATCAAACGTTCGGTCACCATCGGCATCAATGAACACGCGTCCGTTCACCACCGCTTCGCCGCTATCTTCGCTGCCGTTGCCGTTGGCATCACAATAGACATGGCCGCCCACGCGAGCCGCGAAATTCAAAACCACGGTTCCCGTCGCAGTGTCGATGCCATCACTCAGTGTGTAAGTAAACGAATCACTCAGCCCGGCAAAACCGGGGTCGGGTGTGATCGTAATCGTGACTCCGTTGGACGAGATCGTTGCGCCGGCAACGGTGTTCAGCGGCAGATCGACGATGCTGAGGCTCTGGTTGGTTTCGTTGGCAGCACCGACGAAATCGTTCGCCAGCAAGTCAGATTCTAGAATCGTGAACGCTTGCCGCGTCGCGACATCAACGACATCGTTGCCTGCGATCGGCGGATCGTTGACAGCGGCGATGTCGACACGGACCGTCGCCGTAGCGGTTTGACCTAAGGAATTGCTGACGGTGTAGGTGAAAACGTCGATCCCAAACTCGTCGGCGCGAGGCAAGTAATTGAGACCGCTGCCGTTGGCTGCGATCGTTACAGTACCTCGAGTTGCCGCAGAAACGGCGGTGACGGTCAACGTTCCTGTAGGCAAGTCATTGGCAAGCACATCGATAAAGGTTAACGGGTCGTCTTCCTGGATCCCCAACGGATTGTCATCGACTGCTGTGACGATAACGGGCGGCGCTGCAATCAGCTCGAAAGCCCCGATGTCGGGAAAGGCTTGGCTATCGCCATCACCGTCCTGGGGTCGCACGGTTCCGCGTGCGTCCACTAGCACTTGCGTGTTTCGAGCAGCATCAATCGCTGGACTTTGCGCCCCGAGTGCCCGGGTGAAGACCGGCCCACCATTGTCTTGAAGGGGGCCTAATTGTGGATCGGTATTATTTAAATCGCTGGGATCATTGAATCCCATGCTTAGCCCGCTATCGAGATTACCGCCCAAGGAGACGAAGGTGCCCGGCAAAGCAATCCCATCGCCGCCGGAAAAGATACTCGCTTCGATCGAAATTGGTTCGCCTTGAGCGGCAATGTTGGATCCCGCACCCGGGGATTGGTTGTCGGCGATCGTTGAAAAGGTAATCGAATGCTGGACGCCCGGTGCACTCGCACCCACCGCGATGCCGCCGCCTTGTTGTCCCGATTGGTTTCCAGTGACAGTGACGTTGGTTAGATCAAAACCGCTATTGGCAAACCCCAATCCCCCGCCGTCCGCTGCCGATTGATTACCCGCAATTGTCACGCTCGATGCGGTCAAGATTGGATTGCGTAGGTTCCCGAGTAAGCCGATACCGCCTGCTCGACCGGCCTGAGCAGTATTGGAGGATATCGTTGAATCAGTAATCTCAATATCAAAATCAATCGCGCCAATGCCGCCCGCTTCCGTCTCCGAAAAGTTGTTAGCAACGGTCGAAGAAACAATCGTCAATTTTTGAGTTAGCGAATTGCTCACCGCACCGATACCAGCAGCACCTGGGCCTTGGTCCGAGGTGGTTAGGTTGCCATCAATCGTGGAATTCTCAATGCTTAGATCGACATTCACCAATGCGATCCCACCGGCACTGGGAGCTTGGTTTTGCAGAATGTCCGCATTGCGAATCGTGACGGCTCGGTTGGCGTCGGGTTCCGCAAGAAACGCGATAGCCCCACCACCTTGATCGAACTGGTCACCTTGACCGAGCACTCTATTCTGCAGAAACGTTGTACCGTCAATGGTGCCGTTAACGTCCACGGCTTCGAAACCGCCGGCACCCGCGAAAGCGGTGTTCGACTCGAACCGGCCACCGGTGACACTGAACGTCAGATTCTGTTGCGTGTCGCCAAAGAAATACAAACCGCCGCCGCCCGAATCCGCTCCTAACGCTTGGTTGCCAATAAAATCTGTATCGGTAAGCGTAATCGAGGAACCTTGGAAATAGACGCCCCCGCCCGAATCAGCTGCGGCATTATTGTCAATAACGACCGTGTCAAAAATGGCGTTGGAATTGAGGCCAAGGACGGTGACGCCGCCCCCGATCCCGGACCCTATATTGGTATCGCCGGTTGAATTGTTTTGGATCGTAGAGTTGCGGACGGTTAGGGTTTGGGGTTGGTCCGTGGTGGAAAAATCAATCCCACCTCCATGAGCCGTCGCAGTGTTCCGGCGAATGATTGAATTTTCGATTGTCACATCCACGCCAGCTTGGATACCACCGCCGGACGAGGTGAAGCCGGGAAATTGGGCATTTTCGTCAGCACGGTTGTCCTGCAGAATCACACTACGCAACACTAACGAACCGGAACCGAAGATATTAATTCCGCCACCCCCGGAACCATCATTGGCAACCCCATTTTGGATCGTCAGATTTTCCATCGTCAACGTGAACGGAGTCCCGCTGCCAAAAATATCGAAGCCTCGTGAGAGGCCTCCGCCATCAATGACGACTGTACCCGGCCCGTTGCCAACACCAACGAAATCGAGATCTTGAGCTTCGAAAAGATCAAAACTGCCAAAATTCGGATCGATATTGTACGTGCCTGCCGGGATCTCAATACGGTCCGCCCCTGGATTGTTGTCCGCTGCGGCAATAGCGCCGCGAATCGAACAAGTCCCATTGCCTGGCGCCGGGGATGCGGCACAGAAACTGGTCTGTGGATCGGTATCCACGAGTGTATCGACGACGAACGTCGCCAACACACGGCGGGACTCTAAGGACTCGACCAACAGACGGCGACGTGAGCTGCGAGCAGCTCGCGAGTCGCGACGCATCGAAAAACGGGGCATGGATTCGTCTCGGGGCTAAAGAGTTCCCGCTAGGATAGGGTATAACGCTATTGTGAAGCTAATTGCTGAGGTAGGATGCTGCAAGTAAATTGCGTATCACCGTACTGAGATGCCCCCTTTTTCGAAGCATTCGTTTAGCCGAAGCTCCCTTGCTTTTAACCGAAGTTCCCTTGAGGTCGTTGTAGTGAAATTCGTTGACGTGATTGTCAAATTGGGAAATGAGACCAACCACGTCTACAAGGCGAGTCTGCCTCTTGAGATTGGCCGGATGGATCACGGCGAAGAATTGCTGCGAACCCAGAACGTCGGTAATGGCAATTTCCGCCTCGCCGTCGCTCCGATCGATATGATCGGCGTTTCGCGGCGTTCAATGAGGGTGGAGGACAACGGCGATGGCGGCCTGCGCCTAGTTAATATCCACTCAACCAACAGTTTTCAGGTCAGCGACGAAAATCTGGTCGTCGGCCCCGGTCAATCGCTTTCGGTCTCGGGCAACGCTACCGTCAAATTGCCTCAGCAGTTGATGCTGACCTTCACATTAAAGTCCATGAACGCACCGGTCGAATACGACCGATCAATGCGGACGCTCGAAGCCGTCGAATCGAGCATGACGCTGGGTGCGCATGACGCACGTCTTGGCCAACTGAAAAGCGAAGCAAGTGACAAGAATCCTGCCGCAGTCGCCGTCAGTCTGGTGCGTCAAGCACTCACCGTGGTGCAAAAGGCCGCTGGGTCGAACGAATTTTTCGAAGCGGCGGTGAGAGCGGTTGCCAACATGATCGAACTCGATCGTGCCTATGTCATTCTGTTCTCAGCCAATCACTGGACCGTACGGTCAATGTTTTCGCTAGAGTCCGACTCGTCGATCAACTTCACCGACAGCACAACCGTCGAACCCCTACCGTCGGGCAGCACCCGACTGTTGGACAACGTGCTGCAATCAAAAAAGACAGTGATCTACGAACCCGATAGCTATCTGCAAACTGCCGGCTCGTCGATGATCAGCCTTGATCGCGCCGTTGCCGCACCCATGTTCAATAAGGCGGGTGAAGTGATCGGCGTTGTTTATGGCGACCGACGCGTCGTGGACGACCGCAGTAACGAACCGATTGGTGAGCTTGAAGCGACGCTACTAGAAGTCATGGCAAGTGCGGTCGCCTCGGGATTAGCACGTCAACACGAAGAATCGTTGCGTGCTTCGTTAACTCAATTTTTCTCGCCTGCAGTGACCGAGCGACTCGAGAAAAACGAAGATCTGCTGCTTGGACGTGATGCCGAAGTAACGGTGTTGTTTTGTGACATCCGTGGGTTCAGTGCCGTATCCAAACGCGTCGGCCCCGCACGTACGATCGAGTGGATCAATGATGTAATGACGGAACTGAGCCAGTGTGTGATCGAAACCGATGGTGTTTTGGTCGATTACATTGGCGACGAATTGATGGCGATGTGGGGAGCCCCCGCACAACAACCTGATCACGCACTGCGTGCTTGCCGGGCGGCTAATTTGATGCTGAAACAGATCGAACCGCTTCGCAAGAAATGGAGCGACATCACCAGCGACCAGTTCGGCTTTGGAATCGGAATCAACACGGGCGTCGCACAAGTGGGCAACACCGGATCGAAGGTCAAATTCAAATACGGCCCGCTCGGTAACACCGTCAACGTCGCCAGTCGCGTGCAGGGGATGACGAAGGCATTTGGGGTACGTGTGTTGCTAACATCATCAACACTCGATGAAGTTGAGAAGTGCCAAGGTGCTGCAAACGAGATCGTGCTGCAGACGCGTCACTTGGCGGACGCCAAACCGCTCGGGATCAACGAAGTCGTGACGCTGTACGAATTAAATCCCGATGCCGACCCGAATTGGCAACAGATGCGTCTGAGTTACGAAAAGGCACTGGACTGTTATCACAAAAGTGACCTTGCCGGCGCCGCCAAGGAACTCGCATCGCTGGTCTATCAAAACGCCAACGACACCCCGAGTGTGTTACTGCTAGGCCGAGTCGTGGACGCGTTAACACACAAGAAAACCGTGGTCGATCCAGTATTCGTTTTCGATCACAAGTAGCCGGTGATCCGCGACGCGTGAGCGGCCGGTTTTTTGGTGTTACCCGATGTCTTACGTCCCGCGACTGACAACCGCGTTACCCGGTGCCTTACGGCCCACGGCTCACAAAAGTCGAAAGTCTTGGCGACTTTCGCTACGAGTAAAGCTAGTCGGAAATCTTGAAGCGGACGCCGCCTAGCTCTTCGGGAAAATCGTAAACCTTGGAATCAAAAATGTCGTCGCTGGTGAACCATGGTTTGCCATCCGGACGCCGATACATTTTCTCGGTCTCGGTCTTGTTTAACGGACGAGCTCCGATGCGGCCGAAGACCGCGATCTGATTGCCGCTCTCATCGACCGCTCGGTCACGGTCCATTCCTCGGCTGATCGCCAACGCATGCCCGTCTTTAGGCAGCTTGTAAGTGGCGACGAGATACGGTTGCGGACGAGGACTGAAGCCATCGTTTCCATGTATCTCAGGACTTGTCAACTGGATCACTCGCAGGCCGTTTTCACCATCGGCCACGTAAGCAAATTGGCTGACGTTGGTAATCCCAAGCTGGACATCGTGTGCATCGTTGATACAGCCATTCGCGTCGTAGATCTGATCCACGTGAGCATGAAGCGGATTCTCGACATTCAAAATCGCCAGCCCATGTTTTCCAGCCGCAACATACGCATAGGTCCGTGCGACGTAGATGCCGTGAGCATCTTCCAATGGAACATGATGAACCACGTGCGGATGTCCAAGGTCAGTGCAATCAAGCACCTTCACCCCTTCTTTGTCGGTCACAAATCCGTAACGGAACTGAACTGCGACGCGGTGTGGATGCTCGAGTTCTTCGTGCCCAATCACACTGCTGATCTTAGGTTTTGTGGGGTCATCCAAATCGACCACGACCAAGCCTTCTTCACAGCAAATGTAGGCATACGTTCCCACGATTGAGATCGATTCGGCTCCGTCCAGAATTCCATCGGGATTGAACGTCAATGCTCGCTCCAAAAAGTTGTTCAGCGGATTGCCGTCAAGCAACGTGCCGGCACCAACCAAAATCAGACCTTCTTCTTTGTCGGTTACATAAATGTAGGCGTACAAAGGATGCACTGCGGACTCTTCGTTCGCAGGATCTTGTTTGCGAGTCGGATCGGGTGCGATCGTGCTCGGTGCGGCGACACCGGTGGCATGTTTCGTTCGCACATAGAACCGTTGCCCCAACGGCGAGACCGGTGCGGTCGTGATTCGCTCACTAAATGCCTTGTGATCGATAAACGCGATATCAAAGACGCGGAAGCCGCCTTCACCACAAGCGGCATAGATGTACTCGCCGCGGTGCTGAAGATCCAAGATCTCCGGCTTTCGATAACGCAGCGACAAGGTTTCCAAAATATCGCGTCCCGGATGCTCGTGACTGTGCTCGAGCTCGCGGTCGTGCTCAAGATGTTCTTCGTAGTTCTCTGGATAGGCAAGCTGATGCAGCGAACTACCGATCACCGCTTGCGGTTCGGTATCCTCGGTCACCACGACGGCTTCGAAACCATGTTCGCCAGCGGCAACGTAACAGTACTTGCCAATAAAATTGGTATACCCCGTCCCTTGCATCAACAACTGGGTCATGATCGCGTTGTTGTCATTGGCGGCCGAAAGATGGCAATCGGTACAGCTCTTCGTTTCATAAACGCCGCCGTGACCTGGATCGGTTTCGTTGATCAAACCGGCACCGCCGCGAACGGTATGCGGAACATTGGTACTGAACGCAATTCCGCTCATCCCATCGCCGCTAATCGTTTGCTGTTGAGTGTAGATCGCTTCACGATTGGCGTTGTAACTGGTCACGTGAATCGCACAGCTACTGCGAGCGGGGCCAATTCGATTTCCAGTCACCGTTCCGTCGCGAGCGAGCATAAAGACATCGTCACGCAACGTTTGAAAGTTGTAACTGGTCCTGTTTCGTGTCACGTCGCCATCGTAATGCAGTTCCGGCGATTTAATATTCGCTCGTTGCGGCAAATGGCAACCGAAACAACTCGGATTCCACGAACTGTGGCAGGCGATGCACGACATATTCTCGTTACGGTGAGCACAGCCCAGCAGATCATCCTTACTCGTGCCGCCCCAAGTCGGACGTCCGTCGGCCCCCATCCGCACCGTTTTGGCGGCATGCGAACGAGCGTTGTAATCGGGATGGTCGGGGCGAACGGTATCGGCCGTTTGTTTGACCTCCCAATACACATCGGGTTCGACGGTGCTGCGCTGGATCAATCGCGGTGATTTACCGGGTTCACGCAGAATCTCGAAGCGTGGTTTGTCGAAGGTCGTACTCAACGTCAACAGATTCGTGCCACCCTTGGGCGCCGCAGGACCGCTGGTAGGTAGGCGAGCGACTTGGCCGGCTTCGAGTTGTTTGTCGACTTTTTCAACCAACGATTCTTCGGCGGTACCGTGGCAATCGATACATTGAATCTCGATCGCCGCGCGGACTTCGCCATACAGTTTCGTATTGCCGTGACTGTCTTGATAAAAATGGCAATCAACACAGTGCATCCCTTTTTCCATATGGATGTCCTGCATATGAACCGGCGCATCGGGGCGGCATCGGCCAACTTCTTGTTCGGTTGGCGTGGACGGTTTAACCGCCTCTTGCAGCTTTTCGGTTGACACTTCGGGTAGCGGATCGTTCTTCCAATCCAACAACGTGCCGTGACGATCTTTCTTGAACACTGCTCGGTACACCCAGCCGTGGCCATGGAAATCCGCAAACTGCGTGTGACGCAAATGAGGGTTCAGGTCGCTGACGTTGGCCAAAAATTCAGGGTCGCTCCAGTGCCCTCGCGCAGCCGCTTCGTTCGGATTTGACTCGGTCGCACGAATGTATTCTTCGGCGGTCAATTCCTTTTGTTCTTCGGGATACATCAACTCGCCATCGGTTTCGTTATCCCACCACATGTAGCCGAGATAACTGTTCAACACGTTGGTGCCCGGGTGAATGTGACACACCATGCATTGGCTAGTCGGCATTCGCAATTCAAACTTGTGCTGGATCGGGTGTCCCGGTTGGTCCTTGGGAATGGTCGGGTCAATGTACTTGACCCATTCATCTCGCTCGGCCGCCGCGGTACCGCCATTTCCGTATTTGGCCAAGAACCCACTTGCCGTGGGACTGCGGTCGTTTGCGTACAACACGTGACAGGCGCTACAACCGCTGCTGCGATAGTCGCCGGGATGGTCATTGGTTCCAAGGAAATTCAGTGTCGGATCGAGCAGACGAGTTTTCGCCAAACCGATGTAGACAGGGTCGGTCCGGTTTTCAGTTCCCAACCCTCGCAGACTCAATCGCTCGCGGGGACGGCCTGGTTCTTCGAGTCGTTCGGGGATACCGATCTCGGGACGGAAGCGACCACCACGTTCAAAGATCCGCAGCACGTTACCGGGCTGGCTGACCTGATAAGGAATCAACGGGTTCAGTGATGCCAAGACTCCCTTGTGACGAATTTCGTATTCGGTGGGCGGCGGAACGGTCTGCATGATCTGAGGCTTGCCGTTCATGCTGTACGATTCGCCGTGCTGGGCTCGCTTGTCGCCCGTGGCACCGTTGTTGTAAAGAGCGGCGCCCCACAACATACAACCGTTGGTCATCATGCTCTTGCGAAGCTGCAGCACCTCGTTAGCGTGACATTGTCCGCACGCGATATGGGCAACGCGTAAATCACCAGGGTTCATAAACCGAATGAACTCGGGGTTCTCGTGATTCAAAATCGTGTAACTGCGAACTGGATTGGCCGAATCTTTCCAGGCAGCTCCGTACTGAGGCCAAATATGGGCAGTACGAATATCGGTCGCCGTAGCATCGCCGCCGTGACAATCTGTACACCCAATTTGAATCGAGTTAATGGGATGCATGTGGCCAACATCGGTGTGGCAATGAATGCATCCGACACTTTTTGAGTGAGCATCGGCGGCGGTTTGACGAGCGAGATCGTCAAAACGGAGGTCTTCGGGAATCGGATAGGACGAATTGTCGGCGATCCCCAACCGGCGTGCTAAATCCCATGGATCTTCGCCGCGGCGTCCAATGTCAGGTTCACTGGCTCCGGCAACGCGTGCTTTGCCGTGGTAGCTTCCCGAAGGAAATGGAATTTTCTCCGCCGGAATATTCTCTGGCGGAATGTTGGGTGGCCCTGCGGTGACGATCGTCCCGGGAATGGTGTCCGTGCCGCTGGCCTGAGTGACGCCTGGATTTTGCGTCCGCGGTGCTGTTTCCGCCTGACGGCTGGATTGCAGAAAATCACGCAGCGTCGCGATTCGCTCTTGCGGCGATTGGGCCAAACCTATCGAGGGTTGGACCAGAAAAACAAATAAAGTCAGCTGAAATATACGTCGGCAGTTCATCAATCCATTCACCCAATCACTGCCAGCGTATTTGCTAGCTAGAACTCTAGGACCAGTTCGACGAAGCCGGCAACATGGTTGCGTAGTTTACCGTCGAGGTTCTGGTATAGGTCTTCCAATCCATCTCCGCCAATGAGTGTAGCGAGACCACCCAATAACAGAATGTTATTATTTAGCAGCGGGCGGTATTCAAGACCAGTGCTAATATCGGTGCCGATGAAATTGTGAACTTCTCCTGTGAACAGATAGGTTTCCAGTGACGAGGTGTCCTCGAACCACAGAAAGTTACAGTTGTTGATGGTTTTCAGCCGCGGGGTGATGTCGGCGTCTAAACCCAGGTTAAACAGGTGTAAACCGGGATTTACGAAGTTGGTTTGCCCTTGGAATTTGCTCTGCCGCATGCTCGGATTCAGACTCAGCCGGTTGGTCAACTCGACGCCGAAAAGCCGGATGCCTTGGCGTCCCCAGTAGCTAAATTCATTTCCAGCAAAGTTTGGATTCGCAAAAATTGCGTCAAATCCGGTCGCCTGTTCGTCGTTCGTGTCGCTGTCCCCTGAATTGAACAGGTACGACGTGCGGAAACGAACCCAGTCGCGGTCATACGACAATTCGATTGCGGCCATGTAGGCGCTGATGTCCACTTCGCGACCTGCGATAGGGTTCAGATCATCTTGGCCGAACGCGTAATAAAACGCACTGCTGACGTTGATCCGCTCCATATGACCATTATTAGCCACACCAAAATAGTACGAGCGAACATCATGCGGCTGGAAAACACCGACCGGATCGGGACGTACTAGAAAATTATTCTTGTCGAACTCAAACGAGGCCCGGTCATGGTTGGCATGAAATGAAACGCTCGCAGTGTTGCCGGGAAAAAGAAAATCTTGGCGATAGTAGTTCGCGATCCAAGTGTTTTGGTTGCGATCGTCATCAATGACGTTCAACAAGCTATTGGTTTCTTTCTCAGTCTGATCGAACCACATCAAGTTAAATTGATCGCGATTACTGTTTCGCGTTCCGAATAGACGGACGCCGCGATTGATATCCGAAAAGATAAACCCGCGGAAATCGCTGACAAACGGCTGGCTTCCGACCCGTACCGAGGCAAAGTCATAATACGGACTGAGGTCGGAGATTTTCGATTCAAAGAACCATTCTTCGAGTGCAAAATCGTCTCGATGGCGGCTGGTTCCATCGCGAACATCGGGGCCGACCACGCCAAGCTCATCCGCGACCAAGTGATTGGCGTTGTGAACCAAATTCAGACGAACTCGCCAATCATTGGGCTTGAACGAGGTGTTGCCGTGAAACAGATCGATCGCAAGGGAAGTGTATTGAGCGGCGAGAAACGAGTCGGGATCCCCAAAAAATCCGATCGCACCTGGATTGCGAGTCGATTCGAACGGAGTCGTCGGCGTCGGTAATTGACGGCCTTCGAGCAGCGTCAAGCTCTTGCCCTGCAACTTCATAAATGTGTGCTGACCGATGATCGGA
Organism: Novipirellula methanifontis; assembly: GCF_052161655.1. Taxonomy (GTDB): domain Bacteria; phylum Planctomycetota; class Planctomycetia; order Pirellulales; family Pirellulaceae; genus Novipirellula. The sequence continues at coordinate 1,196,571 of NZ_CP197418.1, read as the reverse complement.
TAGTCGCCTTTGAGCACGTTTTGGTTGTACGGATCCCAAAAAGCGCCTTTGACCCCTAAATAGTCATCGTTGACCGGGTGGCCTTTGCCATAGCGGTCCGCATCGGGTTGCCCAAGCCGCCAACGATCTTCGACCGGAATAAAATGGCTGCTGGTTTGATGCTCGGTCGGCAGCACACCACTGGGGCCTGTGAATCCGTAAGGCGCATCGCGGGACGCAACATACAACGGATTGGTGTCGTCGAGCCGATCCAGATTGATCCGCGGCAATTCGAGTTCGGGTTCGAGCGGATCACGCAGCACCTTGGGACGAATCCCAGCATCCAATTCCAAATCGTCCTGGAACGGATCCACATCGTTTGAGTCCTCGTCAGGCCGAATGTCTTTGATGATCGAATCGGATGCTTGGCGTACGGTGTTACTCAGCAAATCTCGGAACGAACGCTGCGATTGCGACTCGCTCTGTTCGGCTTGCTGCTGAGCCAATGCTTGCTGATTGGCCAAAACGACATTTTTGCTAGCGTCGGAAGCTTGCTTAGCAGCGTCTTTTCCGCCCGAGCCAAGCAGTTCTCTCAGCGTCACCCGGCCCTCGCTTGGGGAATCCGCAGCTTCGTCAGCGCGTAAATTCACCCCAACCCAAGCCAGGTTCAAGGCGATTGCGATCGTGATTCCCCGATAATCAATCATGTTTTTTCAGTAATCTTCCTCGCCTCATCATTTTGGGGGAGGGCTGTTTCCGCCCCCCTTCACCCAACTCTCTCGCTAACGTTATCGGCCGAAAGTGGGGGACCGCTTTGTATCGTTTGGAGAATTTGTTCTGATTATTCCGATGGGCCGGCGTTTCTTAATCGCAATCTGCTTCGACTTCGCCGACAACCGAACTAAGATGGGGGGAGGTAAAAATTGCTAGCCCGCTAAGAATGCCTCCTCATCCCATTCGCTCCACCCCGTTTTTTGCGGCGAAATCGTGAAATCTATGACTGCAACTTCCCGTTGTCGCTCCAAAGCAAAACGACGGCTCATAGCCGAACGACTCGAGCAACGCCATCTCATGGCCGGGGGCGACGTGCTCGGGCTGCACAACGATCAACTGCCAGCCGATGTGAACCTGGATGGTCACGTTTCGTCCATCGATGCATTGGTGGTCGTCAACTATCTGCAGCGATTCGCGGGCGTCAATGAAGCGAGCGAGCAAACCGCCTTCGCAGAAACCGAAGCGGTCGCGACGTCCCAATCGATGGTCGACGTCGATAACAACGGCCATGTCAGCGCGCTCGATGCGCTGGTCGTGATCAATCATCTCAATCGCATGGGCAGCGGTGAATCGACTGCGCTCGCTGAGTTGCCGAAGGCCGATTTTGCCAATATCCCCAAAGCTGCCCAGGTTGATTCGGACGGCACGTTCCAAGCCGCCAATGACGAATTTTTCGCGTCGCTTAACGCCGCTGAAAATCGGGGCATTCAAAACTTGCTCGAAACAAGCGACGTGGAAACGCTGTTGTCGCGTGCCTCGATGGCTACCAGCAGTAATGATGCGATCATCGCCGTGGTCGATCGCAATGGCCGAATTCTTGGTGTCCGTGTCGAAGGTGACGTCAAAGCACAATTTGCCAATAAACCAGAAGAACTGGCCTTTGCAATCGATGGCGCCGTGGCCAAAGCCCGTACCGCTGCGTTCTTCAGCAGCAATGCCGCCCCGCTGACCAGCCGCACCGTTCGCTTCATTAGCCAATCCACAGTCACCCAGCGTGAAGTCGAGTCGTCGCCCGTTAGTGACGATCCCACCTATCGCGGGCCAGGGTTTGTTGCCCCGATCGGTGTCGGCGGACACTTTCCACCTGAGGTCAACTTTGCCCCGCAAGTCGACTTGTTCGCAATTGAACATCAAAGCCGCGACAGCCAACTGCATGCCGGTGCCGACGGAATCACCCAGTCGACTGTCAAAACGAATGTCGACAAGAGTAAGGAAATCACCATCGCGGGCGATGACTTTGTGCTCGGTTCCCGCTTCAACGCGGATCCGGCCTTTGTGCCTCGAAACGCGGATCAATTCTTTCAGTCGTGGCCTGAATCCTACGGAGTCGCAACCGAGACGTTTCTGAACAGCCAATCACGAGGCGTCGCAACGTTGCCTGGTGGCGTTCCACTTTATAAAGCGGTCACCAACGCCGATGGCTCAACGCCCAACGTCCCACTGAGCGAATCATTCAACTTGGTCGGCGGAATCGGAGTTTTCTTTCCCGGTGAAGATGGCTTTGCGACTCACGAGCAAGGGTTCCAGCACGCCAGCGAACGTGGTGGGGTCGCACAGACCGAGAAAGAACGAACCAATGCATTCAAAGTGCTCGAATCCGAGTTCACTGCGTTTGTTGCCGCTGCTGGCACGGGGCTGGTAGGGCAGTCCGCATTTCTTCGCGACTTGAGCGAATTCAATAACTCACTCCCATCGCTTCCCGACTTTTTCTTGCCCACCGGTCGAATCGACCTCGTCGGCATCACGCTGGAAATCTATGGACCGCATCCCGATCAATCGTTCCGCAAACCAGGCGTGGATCGGTTGATCGAACTCGGACGTGCGCTCGGACGAGGCGCCGATTCAGGTGAAAACAAAGTCGTCAATGGAAAGGGTGACACGTTACTTGCCGGGCAATCGGTTCCCGAAGGCTGGCTGGTCGCACCGCATGATTCGACCGTCGATACCGAGTTGACCGCCGAACGAGTCGAACAAATTATCCTCACGGGCGTGAACGAAGCCGACCGCACGCGGGCGGCGATTCGGCTGGATATCGACAATAACTTCCGTCCAGGTGCGAGGACACGCATGGTGCTGGCGGTTGCCGACACTCACGGCGAACTGCTGGGGCTGTACCGGATGCCCGACGCGACGATCTTTTCGATTGACGTGTCGATCGCCAAAGCTCGCAACACCGCCTACTACGCAGACGCCGACGCACTGCAAGCGGTCGATCGAATTGACTTCAACGGCGACGACGTGTTTGGACCGATCAGCCAAGCACTCGAAAACCCTTCGGGTGACACCGTGCCACTGGGCACGGCACTGACCAATCGAACCTTCCGCTTTATTGTCGAACCTCGCTTCCCGACGGGATCCAATGTCGATCCGTCGCTCGCAAACGGATTGCAAAACGTCGAAACCGTGGATTTGTGTGACCAGAAACCGGGGCAATGCCAACAAGTCGCCCCGCACAGTATTCTGCGCAACCCAGGAATCAATCCGGTCACAGCAGAGAATATCGTCAACAACCAACCACTGGACTTTAGTGCCTACGGAAGCTCGACCAGCGGCAGCTTCCTGGCGTTTGATGCCTTCAACCCAAGTCGCAACTTCCGCGACCCAGGCGACGCCACCGTCGTGGCCGGCCTGCCTAGTATGGACGGCAGCCCCAACGTGCAACCGCTAGCAAACCAAAATGGCATCGTCTTCTTCCCTGGCAGCTCGCCGCTGTACATCGGCAATTCCAGGACGGCACTGGTCGGTGGATTTGGCGTCAGCGGTGACGGGGTCGATCAAGACGATGTGGTCACCTTCGCTGGCCAACAAGGTTTCGATCCCAATCCCTCGATTCGAGTCGACCAATTTGTTGTCGGCGGCGTGCGACTGCCGTTCCAGAAATTCAATCGGAATCCATTTGCTAGCTGAGGTGGTGGTAAACCTTACCGGTTTTTCCAGCTGTGACGGTTGATCGGATTCCCCGCAGCAAGGTGGTGCGAATATGCCGATCCTTTTGGCAAGGCGTTTTGTTTTCTTGCCAAACGGATTGATGATGAATATCTCGAATCGACTTCGATCGATTGCCACAATGTCACTTGGCGTCGCGCTGAGTCTTGCCTCTGCGTCCAGCATCGTTGCTCAATCCCCTCGTTACCACGACGAGTCGTTGTATTACCAGGGAAGTGAGATCGTCGATAACGAGTTTCCCGAGCACTATACTTACGAGCATGAGTATGCGTCAGAGCATACCTCTGAGCATGCTTCAGAAACGGGGCACGGAGAGTTCCACACTTCGCACCACGGCATCTGTCTTGATCCCGGGCATCCTCGCAAACCCAAGCACGAACAACCGGGCGACGTTAATCGCGGCGACTGTCCGCCGAAGCGATATCGCATGGATGATTGCGTTCGCGCTGGGAATCCTCACTGTGTTGCACCGTGGGCAAAATGCAGTCCCAACAAAAAGTACAGTGCGTGGTACGTCGGGGGTGGAGCCGCGTTCTCAAAAATCCCCGATTTGCATCCCGGACTTTTGCATCGCGGACGCGACCGCGAAACCAATGCATACCATGGCCACGGCGAAGGCACTTGGGGGATGGATTACAGCGGTTTGTTTGGTCACGCCAACGTGTGGCTGAAGTACACCCACGACCGAAAACAAGGCGGCGAGGGAGAGTACCGAACCGACGGTGAACCCAAAGTGATTGCACGTGCCAAATCGATTCTTAAACACGTCCACGAGCAATTCTAAGCAGGTCGCAATGATCTTTCCGCACGCGACCGCTACGCCAGCCCCGTCAGGGTGCCCGTGGCGTCTTGGAATTGATCCGTCTGGACCCCCATCTTTTGCGCCAGGGTGACAAGCACGTTGGAAAGCGGCGGATGATGATCAGGATCATGCGAAAGATGCTGACCGTGTTTCAAACCCCACGCTCCGCCGCCAGCAACGATCAGCGGCAAATTCTTCGGTGAATGTTCGCCTCGCTCGCCGCTGTTCATCCCCGAACCGTAGACCACCATCGTGTGATCAAGCATCGAGCGACCGCCCTCTTCGGTCTGCTTTAGGAAGGTCAGGAAGCGGCCGAGTCGCTCCAGAAAACCACGGTCGACGACGCCAAGTTTTTTCAGCATCCCAGCATCGCCACCGTGATGCGAAAGCTCGTGATGGTTTTCGCCACCGGGACCATGACCGCCGGCCTCACGCGACCACTCAAACGAGATCACTCGCGTCGTATCGGTAATGAACGCGAGGTAGCTAATCTCGAGCATCACATCAATCCACATCGTGCGGTCGTGTGCGTTGCCTGGCTGGCTATTCAGTTGCAGTCCGCTGTTATCAACCTCCGGCTTTGGCACATCGATCCAATCGACCTGCCGTTGGACGCGAAGTTCAGTCTCGCGGACTGACGCCAAATACTCGTTCAGTTTCGTTTGATCCGAACGTCCTAGTTTCTTCGCGAGCAACGTCGCCTCGCTTGCCACATCGTCGAGGATACTTCGCTTTTCCGCGAACCGACGCAGCGTCGCAGCCCGCGACGATGCGTCATCAGGAACAAACAGCCGCTCGAACAAACGCTTGGGACTGTTCTCGGCAGGCAGCGGCGTGCCGTTGCGATCAAAGGAAAGCGTATGGCTATGCAGCGCACTTCCAGTCCCCGAGCCATCGGAAAGTTGCAATGAAGGAAATCGCGTCGCCGCCCCAACTTTTTCGGCAATCAACTGATCGACCGAGATCGTGTTCGAGTAATCTTTGCCTGGGACCGCGCGAAGATCGGCCCCAGTCAACCATGTGTCGGCACCACTATGCCCGCCGGTAGAGTGCGGATGGCCCAAGCCGCTGATCACCGAAAAATCGGCACGATGATCGGCGAGTGCCGCAAGCGTAGGCGAGAGTGTGTAGTCGGCTCCGCTTTCCGAAGGCATCCACTCCAGGATGTTTACACCATTGGGCACGTAGCAAAAGATCGCACGCGGAGTCGGTTTAACATTCGATTTCGCCAGCGGCTTGAAGGTCGACGCTGCCGCGTGCAATGTTCGCGGCAACATTGCCTCAAGCAGCGGCAAGCCGATAGCGGCACCACAACCGCGAAGAACGGCACGGCGTGAAAGTAGCTTGCGAGCGATCGAATTCATCATCAAGTTCCTAACAGCAAAAAGAGCTTCTAGTCCTTTCTCAGGACCTAAAACTAGGGTTGCTCGTAGCGAAAGTCGTCAAGACTTTCGTTTTATTTGCCGAACGATCCGAAACTCTTGACGAGTTCCGCTACCCTAAAATTTACCTTTAACAAAGCACGAATCAACCAGCAGCCAACTCACTTCGTATTAAACGCTTCCGATTGAACGATCGCCACAATCAGTGACTGCAATGTGTATTGATTCTGTTTCATCGTGGCCACGAAGTCACGGACATCGTCGCGGTCGGAAAACCCAAGCTCGCGGCCCAATGCGTACGTCATCAACTTGGACGCAAGTGCACTTAAAAACAGGTCCTCATTTTTCAACAGTTCCGATTGCAGTCCCTCAACGCCAACGAACTCGCTGCCATCGGGCATCTTCGCACTTGCGTCAATCGGCGGATCGTTTTTGCCAATCCGGCCATTATAGCCGTGACCTTCCTGGTCTCGCCATTCACCACACGCGTTAAAGTTTTCCAGGGCAAAGCCGAGTGGATCGATCTTGTTGTGGCATCGTGCACACGCTGAATTTTCACGGTGGATGGTCAATCGATCACGGACCGTTGCCTTATCGATCCCAGGCACCTGCGTTGGAATCTCGCCAACATTGGCCACCGGCAGCCCTGGATCCGTACCAAGCATCGTTTTCATCACCCACACGCCTCGCGTTACCGGTGATGTACGTGTGCCGTTGGAGGTGATGCAGTGGATCGACGCTTGAGTGACCAACCCGCCACGATGCGAATCGGGCGGCACAGTCACACGACGAAACGCGTCGCCTTTCACTCCCGCAATGCCATAGAACCTCGCCAGTCGCTCGTTGACCGTGACAAAGTCGCTTTTAATTAAGTGTAGTGCATCGATGTCGTGACGAAGGATTTCAGCAAAGAAGGCTTCCGTTTCTTGCACCATCGAAACTTCGAGATGACGATCGTATTTGGGATACAAGGTTGACGTGGGCGGGTTCGCCCCGACGTTGCGAAGGCCCAGCCATTGTCCCGCAAAATTTTTAACGAGCGCATGGCTCTTCGAGTCCGCGAGCATCCGGGCGACTTGAGCCGCAAGCTCGTCGGGCTTCGCGAGTTCACCTCGAGTGGCGAGCCGAAACAGTTCGTTGTCGGGCATCGATGACCACAGGAAATACGAAAGCCGCGACGCGAGTTCGTATTGGGTCAATGGCCGTGGCGACTCGCTCGCTGCTTCTGGTTCGGCGAGATACAAAAAGTGTGGAGACGCTAGCACGGCGGCAAGCGGCACTTTGATCGCCTCGACAAACGTCGGCTTCTGCTCGCGATATTTTTGAAAGAGTGCAAACTTTGCATCCACTTCACCCTCGTCCAGTGGACGACGATACGCTCGCGCCATAAAACGCCGTATCACCTCGCGTGCGTACGCGTTTTCATCTTTGTCTTTATTTAGCGAATCGAACAACACGCGAATGTGGCTCTCCGGCGGCCACTGCGAATACATCGGGCCTTCTAATTCGATCCAGTCGACCAGCAATTCGGGACGCGTGAACGCATCGCGATCCTGCATCCAAAAATTTTCTAACACGCGCGGGACGCTGTAAGAGTTGCTCAATTTCACGCCGGCTTTCTCGGTCGTAAAACGAGCACGTACTTCATAGACCGCCGGACCGGACGGCGAGGCCTCTACATCGAACTCGCTGATCACTTGCGGCGTGCCACCGAGATCGATTGCGACTTTGACTCGGGGTGGTCCGTAGTCATACATGCGGTCCGTTTGAAAGTGCTCTAAATCGCTTTCCACTCGTTCCGTCTCGCGTTTTTCGGATTCGGGTTTCTTCGCAATCGCTTCATCGCGACGTGTTTCCAGGATCGACTTGGCCGACGCAATCAACTCGGCACGCGAGGGAACTCGGCCGGCGGCGCGAATGCGGATGATGTATTCGCCATCGGACGGGACTTTGAAATCACGAAATCCAATCGATTTGTTCCACGCGTCATGATGCACGACCGTAAATTCGCCTTCCGTTGTATTTTCACCATCGTTCAGCAGGATGTTGTTGCCGTCATGCTTAACACGTAAGCGATCGGTCCCGTCCGTGTTCTGTTCAGGGTCAAAACGCCACTTGATCGCCGCGGGTTGTTCGCCTTCGACGAGTGCATGATCAAGGATCGCTCGCGCGGCGGAATAGTAGAGCTCCATTTGCAGCGGCGACATCGTCAGTGCCTCGCCAATGTTGTCAAAACCACCGGCCGGAGGATCCTCGGGAAAGGCCTCAGCGGGATCGAAATCGACGCCGACCAGATCACGAATCGTGTTGTTATACTCCGCGCGATTCATCCGACGCAGCACCACACGTGTAGCTCGTTTCGCGATCTCGGCTTGGGCGAGAGAGGATTCAAGCCATGTCGCAAACGCAGCCGCCGCTTCCATCGAAGGTTGCTTTTCGTCTTCGGGTGGCATTTCGTGGCCGTTGATGGAATTGAGCACTTCCGCCCATTTCGACGTAATCAGAGGATCCGAAACATCGGCCGAGAGCGTATCGAGTCGCAGGTCGCCTTCTTGCTTCTCCGGCCCGTGACACTGGACACAGTAAGTCCCCAAGAACGACTGATGGTTGTCACTTGGTTCCGCATCTTCGGCGTGTAATGCGGGAACGATCGCGACAAAGCAAAACAGAAAGGACGCGAAAAAGTGTTTCATCATTGGATCAATCTATGATTACGACCTCGACGCGAGGCGTTCCGGTTGGCGAGGTAAATGCCCCAAAAGTCTTGGCGACTTTCGCTACGCCAGAATCTCTTTGACAACGCGTCCATGGACATCCGTCAGCCGGAAATCACGTCCGGCGTGACGATAGGTCAGCCGCGTGTGGTCGATTCCCATTTGATTCAAAATCGTCGCGTGTAAGTCGTGCACATCGACTTGTCCGCGAACGATCGATTTACCGATGTCATCGGTCTCGCCGTGTACGATGCCGGCTTTGACGCCTCCGCCAGCCAACCAAATCGAAAAACAATTGCCGTGGTGGCCACGTCCGAACTTGCCCTCTTTCGTTGGCGTGCGTCCAAATTCAGTGGCCCACACGATTAAGGTTTCGTCCAACATACCACGTTGCTTCAAGTCGCGGATGAGTGCCGCGAGTGGTTGGTCCGACGCCTTGGCGAGCGGCTCATGCTCTTTCATGTCGCCATGCGAATCCCAATTGGGGCGAGAACCGCTATCGACAAGCTCGATGAACCGCACGCCGCGTTCGGCCAAACGTCGAGCGACGATGCATTGCCAGGCAAAACTCTGGGTGTCCCCTCGCTTCAGCCCATACATAGCATGCGTTTTGTCGTCTTCCTGTTGAACATCAAACGCTTCCGGACCTGAGGTCTGCATGTGAAAAGCCGTTTCGTAACTCTTGATCCGTGCAGCGAGCCGGGAATCATCACTGCGGCCGGCAAGATGCTGAAGGTTCAACGAGTCAACGAGTCCCAACTCCATTTGCTGGATTTTCTGCTGGGTTGTTTTGGCGGCCAAGTTCGCGATCGGTTCGTTGCCTGGAATCACTCGCGTACCCTGGTGATACGCCGGCAAAAAATCGCTGGCGTAAACCTGAGTCCCACCGTACGGCAGGTGCGGCGCGATCACAATGAACGAGGGCAGATTTTGATTGACGGTGCCCAAGCCATAACTGAGCCACGATCCCATGCTCGGCCGCGTGAAGGTTGCCGACCCCGTGTGCATCCCCACCGCCGCTTCGGTGTGATCAAAGTGGGCCGACTTCATCGATCGGATCAAACAAATGTCTTGCATCGAATCGCGAAGATGCGGAAACAGATCACTGACGACGGTTCCACATTGCTTATTAGCGCTGGACGGAAACACGCTGCCCATCAATTTATCTTTGCCGCTACCGTCACGGCCTTTGCCAGACGATTTTGTATCAAATGTGTCGATATGCGAGACACCGCCGGTGGCAAACACCATGATGATTCGCTTGGCCTTGGCAGGGAAATGCGATCGCTTCGGCGTCAACGGTCCGCTGGAGGATGACATGGGTTCCTCGGCCGCCATCAACTCGGAAACGATGGCCGGGAACAAGATTGAACCGCCAATCAGCGAGCGGATCGAGTTGCGACGCGTAACGCGGGGTAGATTCATCGTGTTAACAATAGTGGGGGTGGATCAATCAACGTAGAGAAACTCATTCGTTCGCAGCATCGATCGCGTGAACGCCGTCCATGTCTCTCGCTCGCGAACGTCCTTGGCATTTTCGGACTGTTTCAACGCATCATTCATCGACCGCATCCATTGGGTAATGTCGGTGCGTTCGGCCGCAGTGGGTAGCCGTCCATAGATCCATTCGTACGCCAAAACTAAACGAGCGTCGTGATCCTGGTCCGCTTGCAGCAATCGAGTTGCCAACTTCTCTGCTCGCTCATGCACAAAAGGATCATTCATTAAATACAACGACTGGACTGTCGTCACACTGCTGTCACGCACCGACGTGCTGGCGTTTTGGTCGGCACCGTCAAACGTCGTAAAATAGGGTCGTGCGTTGAGCCGAGCCATCATCAAGTACACACTTCGTTTGTTGGAATCATACACGTCACGAAACGGATGATGCTGAGTGTATTTCCACTTGTCCGTTGACGGAAACGGATGCGGTTCACGTGGCATCGAGGTCTCCAATTCGCCGCTCAGCACAAGCAGCGTGTCACGCAGCGTTTCCGCATCGAGTCGTTGGCGATTGAACCGCCAATGCCAATCATTGTTGGGATCGGTTTGGATTGCGGCCGCATTGTCGTCAACTTGCGAGCTTAGTTGATAAGTCCGAGAGAGCATGATGCGTCGATGCACCTGCTTGATCGACCAGCCGTCCGCGATAAAGCGTGACGCCAACCAATCGAGCAGCTCAGGATGCGTCGGTGGCAATCCACGCACACCGAAGTCGCTGGGCGTTTTCACAAGCCCCGTGCCGAAGTGATATTGCCAAATCCGGTTGACCATCACTCGAGCGGTGAGCGGATTATCCACGGCGGTCAACCACGTTGCCAATGACAATCGGCCGCTGTGCCGAGTCTCTTCGGCGGACAACATCTGACCGCCCAACACTTCGAGGAAACGGCGAGGAATCACATCGCCGGGCTTTGTAGGTTCGCCACGCAGATGTACGGCGGCGTCATCCACATCCCCTTCGGCCATCGCATAGACAAGCGTCTTGCTGGGTTTGCCTTTTTCCACCAGCGGCACAAAGTCTCGCGGTTTGGAATCAAGTTCGATTCCCGGAAAGGGATACCGGCTGCTTGCTAGGATGCCATAAAGTCCGTAATAGTCATCCTGCGAAATCGGATCAAATTTATGGTCGTGACATCGAGCACAGGTGACTGTCATGCCCAACACCGCGCGACCGATATTGTCGAGCGAGTCTTCGATCGTCAAGTGTTGCGGATAGTCCTTGACGACCGAGCCGAATCGCCGCGAAATCGCCAGGTAACCCGTCGCGATCGTTTGCTCGTTCCGCTGTAGGTCCGTCGCTGCGGGTAACAAGTCGCCTGCGATCTGTTCTCGTAAAAATTGGTCGTACGGTTTGTCGGCATTAAGCGAATCAATGATGTAATTGCGATACCGATAAGCTTCTGGAATCGGATAGTCCGAGTTATCGCCAGCGGTGTCGGCATAACGAACCAAGTCCATCCAGTGTCGCCCCCAACGCTCGCCGTAATGAGGCGATTCCAACAACCGATCGACGACCTTTGCAAAAGCGTCCGGAGATTCGTCCGCCAGGAAGGAAGCGACCTCTGCGGGCGACGGAGGCAAACCGATCAAATCGTAGGTCGCCCGCCGAATCAGCGTCCGCTTGTCTGCGTCGCCGACCGGACGCAGCCTGTGCCGGTCAAGTTCGACTGCGACAAAACGATCGATCTCGTTGTATCCCCAGCTCGTATCCTTGGGTTCTGGCGGGATGGGATCCGCAATCGGTCGCAACGACCAAAATTGGCGAGCCTTGTTCACGTCAATCTTCTTGCGAACAAAACGAGTAGCGTCGCTGCGAGGATCGGGGGCCCCCATTTTGACCCAGCTTTCCAAATCCGCTATCTCAGCGTCCGACAATTTTTCATCTGGCGGCATCTCCATCGCATCGTCGTACCGCACCGCTTGGATCAACAAACTGTGTTCGACATCGCCCGGAACCACGGCAGGTCCAGTGTCACCGCCGCGACGCATCGTCGGACGCGAATCGACCAGCAATCCGCCTTGCAGTTCATCGCATTCGCTGCTGTGACACTCGTAACAATGCGTGGCCAACAAAGGCCGAATGCGACTTTCGAAGAACGCCAATTGCTCGTCCGTAATCGGCGGATCGTTTGAACCGTCATGCTTGCCCCGCCACAGTTCGATACCGGAAAAGTTCGCCGCACCTCCCTTGCTGGTCAGCTCGATCGATCCTTTGCTGACATCGACGTACCAGGGTCCTAGCTTTTGCCACATTCCCGCGCCGCCGCTGTTGAACCGTGAAACCACCTGCTTGCCATCGACGCGAATCTCGTACGTCTCGGCGCGGTTGTCCTCCCACACGTACAGGAACACGGTCAAGGTGCCGTCAGGTAGATTTTTTAGCTCGATGCGATTTCCGTTCCAGCGACTGCTGCGAATCATCTTCGCTCGATCGGCATCCGTCGATGGCACAAGCGGAACGTTTTGTTGCTCGAATGCTTTGTCGGCGCAAACATAGTCTTTCAAGTCGCGGCCTTCCCAGACATTCCCGTCGATAACGACCTCGGGGCCATTCAGGTTCAGCCCACGAAAAAACACTGCACTCTCGCTGGCATCCGATGCGGACTTGAGCGCCACCGAAAACACGAGGGTCATGGCGACACGAACAGAGAAGTGCACTCGCAAAACTCCTGGGCAGCGATCGGGGTGGGCTCTCGGCACTCGCTGTTAGGTTCACCGAGAGTGATTGGGGGGAACAGCGTAGGCGGAAGGGTTCGCAATGGATACGTCTCCCTCGTCGACTTGCCGATCAATGATCGCCTGACTGTTTCAATTCCAAAGATTATAGGCATCCCACCCGGCGAGTCACGCTGGAATTCGCCTAAGAGTCAATAGATTTTGGCAAATGGGTTCTCAATCCCACGTTCATACGCCGGGAACCTTCGTAGTGGACGAGGCTACGAGTCCTTGAGATTGACTGGGATTGAGCCTTGGGTGAGGGACTCGTAGCCTCGTCCACTACGATTCCGATTACAGGCCGGCAAGCCGTTTTTCAGCGTCGCCGAAGTGATCTAGCTTGACGTCCATCCGGTCCATGACGGACAGGTACAAGCTGCATAATTTGCGATTCTCGTTCCCCTTGTCGATGTAATCGAGCACGCGGCCTGTTTCGAGTCCGCCCGACAAACCGCCGGTCAACAACACGGGAACCTTGTTCGAATCGTGTGCGTTCCCCGACCACATGCTCGAAATGAACAGCAAACAGGAATGGTCTAGCACCGTGCCGTCCCCTTCGGCCATCGCATCCAACTTGCTGGCCAAGTAAGCGTACTGGCTACAGTAGTACCGCGAGATCCGTTCATACTCGTCCGACTTGTCACTATGAGACGCCGAGTGATGTGTGCTTTGCACATCGAGGAACGGATAAAACAATCCCGACAAGTCGCGGTTCAGCAGCAGCGTGGCGACGCGAGATTTATCGGTCTGGAAACCGAGTGCCACGATGTCACACATCAATCGCATGTGTTCGCGAATGTCTTCGGGCAACCCATCGTCGGGACGTTTCATCATCGCGATCGTTTTGCCATGATCCTTGGCCCACGACGCAGCCTTGTCACGAGCTGCTCGCATCGACGCAGCTCGCTTTTCGACTTCGCGGACGCTGCTCAAATACTCTTCCAGCTTGGCCTTGTCCGCCGAGCTGACTCGGTGACTCAGCGACACGGCGTCTTCACGAACGCGGTCCAGGATACTCTCGTTTCGACGGCTGCCGTGATTGTCAAACAACGCGTCAAAGGCGAGCGATGGATAGACTTCCATCGGCACTGGTGACGTTGAGTTTTGCCATGAGATGTGCGAACTGTAGGCCATCGAAAAGTTGGTTTCATGATAACCGGTCACCGGTTGCTCGCAGCCCAAGACCATACTGGGGACTGCCGTCTGCTCTTGGAAATGGTTCGCCAGCATTTGATCCATGCTGATATCGCCGCGCAGCTCGGATCCCTTTTGTAGCGACGCTCCCGACAAGATGTTCCCAGTCTGGCCCGGGTGGATGCCAACACCTGTCGCGTTCTCGTTGAACAGCCCGGTGATGAAATTCATCTTGTGCTTGAGCGGTTCCATCGGCTGCAAACTTTTGCCCAATTCCATCTGGTCGCCACTTCCCTTAGCCCACCAATGGTTGCTGTTGATACCGCACCCCATGAAGAGGGCAGCAAAGCGTTTTGGCGAAACGACGGGATCGTTCCCCGCAACGGTCTCGGCTCCCCAAACAGGAATCGATTCCAACCACGGCAGCGCCATCGCAACGCCGGTTCCCCGCAGCAGTGTGCGGCGAGACAACCGATGCGGAACCGATGACGTTGTCTTGTCGACTGTTTTTTGTTGGGATGGGTTCATATTCGTCTTCATCACTCGAGTTCCAGGTGGGTTCGTTTATTCAGAAACGCCGGGCTCGTCACAATCACTTCGATCATGCTGCTGAAACGGTAATCGTGTTTCGCCAGCGTTGACCGCATCTGAGCAATCGTTGCCTCGTCGGAAAGTTGCAGCGTGCGACCAAGGCCATATGCCAACATTTTACGACATAAATTTTCAACAAAGTCGTCCTGTCGTTGGTCGCGAATGTATTGCAGCAGTCCGGCGAGTCCCCTGCCTTCGCTCTTGTCCGGGAACACCGCGGTGTCATCCACGCCGCGGCCGCCAAGATCGGTGTCACGCGATTCGCCCACGGGTCCATAGCCTTCGAAAGCGAGTCCAAAGGAATCGATTCGCTCGTGACAGCTCGCACAACTCGCATCCGCACGATGACGGGCAAGGGCCTCGCGAAGCGTCAAATCGCCAAGTTTGGATTCGTCTTCGGGAAGGTCGGGAACTGTTGCCGGCGGCGCGGGCACATTCTCACCGAGCATCCGCTTGACCACCCAATTCCCGCGTTTAACCGGACTGGTACGCAGCCCTGGCGAGTTGTAGGTCAAAAAGACTGCCATCGGTAACATTCCGCCGCGTCCCCAACGACTTGCCTCATCGAGCTTGCTCCAACCATGAATGCTATCCGCAATCTGTTCCGCGGGCACACCATAATGTTTCGCCAACTCGGGATTCACGAAGGTGTGATCCGCATACAAACACTCAAGCAGCGAAGCATCGCGAGCGATCACATCCAAAAAGAAGCGAACTGGTTCCTCATACATTGCCTGCCGCAATTCATCGGTAAACTGAGGAAAACGGCCTCGATCGACACCGTTGTGCTGTTCGAATCGCCGAAAATCGAGCCAGTTGCCCGCGAACTCCGTCGCCAACCCATGCACCCGTTCGTCACGCAGCATGCGGCGAACTTGTTCAACCAACACGTCGGGCTCGTGCAGACGCCCCGACTCGGCAATCTGCATCAGCGTCCGGTCAGGCATACTGGACCACAAAAAGTAACTCAGCCGACTTGCCAACGCCACATCATCGAGCGGCTGCACGCTTTGAGACGCAAGTAACGGTTCCGCTTCACCGTGAGATTCGCCCGGTAGATCGACGCGATAACAAAAGTGGGGTGACATCAACACGCGAATCACACTGTCGCGAATCGCGTCTTCGTGACTCAGCCCATCCACGTCACGCAGCATTCGATAAAACGCTTTGATGTCCTCACCTTCTTGGCTCGATAGCGGGCGGCGAAAGGCACGCTCGGTGAATTCGACTAACGCCTGAACATGGACCGGTTCCGACTGAATGCGCAACTGCTCTAGTTTCCGGAACGTCGCGGACATATCGTCAAAGTAGCGACGGATCGCAGTCAAAGCCTGATCGCTCGAACCCAATCGGCGGGCCTTGGCGAGGTAAACTTCCGCCAGTCCTTGGACTTTTTCAGTGGACGTACAATCTTTGTCCTCAGCGCGATAACGGTCGAACTCTCGATCCCGCATGAAGGTCGAGTCCGTGCGGTCAAACCAGATGAATCCGCTGTATTGCCGCATCGGTGCCGAGGTCACGAAATCAAGTTCGATCCACAACCGATCGATCTCACGCTGCTGCGATTCATCGAGCATCAAATCATAGAGCGGGGCATCATCGCGAAAGTATCCCATTTGGCTATGGAATCCCGCGCTCAAAAATCGCCCTTTTAGTTTCTTTTCCGACTTCGCATCTAGGTATACCCGGGCGCGTTCAGAGATGTAAAAGGCATCAGGAAAAATGCTGCAGAACCGCTCAAGCGATTGGTCCATCTGATCTTTCGCCGCGTCGTCGACAACCGACATCGCCTTGGCTGCGATGGAGTCCGCGGGTAAACCGAGATCACCTTCGGGCAAGGGTTCGCCAGAGTAACGTCGACGGTTAGCGACAAATTGCTGGTTTTTCCAAAGCACCAACGGTTGAGAACCGTTATTCATTTGGGGCGAGGTCAAGTTCGGAATTTCCGGAACCAAGCTTTCGCGCAGCGTCGTGACAAACTCCGCGATTTGTTTGCATTGCGTTTGCGCATCCGTCTGATGTTGTTCCGTCGCCCCCGTTGGCAATTCACTCCACATTGCTTGAATTGCCGCGATGGCTCCTACCGACTCCGCTTTGCCCGACAAAATCGCCCACAACGTCTCGGCATATCGCGAACTCAAATCGTGCTGGCGTGCTAGTTCTGTCAGCGTTACGCCAGAGCGACCAAGCGAGTCTCGATTTTGGTACTGCCAAAGCAGCATGAAGTAGTCGTCATAGTCAGTCCGTTGCCGGTTGTAGAAATCCACAATTCGATTGACACAAAACTTATCGCGATCGGTAGGAGTGATGACCGGATGGGGTGCGAACTCGAATCCCGTCGGTGTTAACGCCAAATGCTCCGCCACGGATTGCCCGGCCGCGAGATACTTTTTCAACAGGGCAGGGGACATCGTTAGCGATTCACCCGAGTTGTCGAAGCCGGCTTCGTTGGCCGGGTCAATCGGAAACGCGTTAGCCGGTTGGATATCCACCCCCGTCAAATCACGAATCGTGTAGTTGTACTCGGCGTTACTGAGTCGACGCGCCAATACGACACCGGGATCCCCGGCGGTGCGTTTGGCTTCGGTATCTTTGACCGCTTCGATCCAGCGGACGACCGACTCTCGCTGTTCGGGCGTTGGTTGCTCGTCAGCATCTTCCGGAGGCATATCGCCTGCTTCGAGTCGTTCGAGTACGACCATCCAGTGGCGAAAATTCTTGACAACCGATGCCAGGTCCTGGTCGACACTCAAATCCAAGTCACCTTCGCGAGTGTCGTCGTTGTGACATTCGACGCAGTACGTCTGCAACACAGGCTGCACGGTGTCGCGAAAGGTGACGGCCAGCGGCTCTTCGGCAATCGCACCGATTGCGGGAACGACGAAAAACCAAGCAATAATAAAACGCAGCGTTTTCATGAGTGCGTTCGATAACGGGGGCAGGGCAGGGGGGCTGCAAAAATCGCAGCAAAGGTGGGCACGAGCCAAGGCATCGCGTATGCCACTCCAGTCTACAGACTATCGCGTGGTAATTACTACTTGATTTCGGTTCTACCCACGAGAAAACCTGAATTGCGAAGGAAAATCCTCCTGTAGCGACACTCGCCAAGAGTTTCGGTCGCGATGTTGGGGTACAGCCGTTAGCGGCATGGACTCCATGCTGCACCACCTCGACAGGCTGGCGGCCAACCCTACCCAGCTCGATGCCAGGCTGAAAGCCTATCCCACATTCACAGACTGGCGGCCTGTGCTACTAAACCAATCGCGGGTTACGAGAAACAGCAACCTCACAGCAACAAAGCAAAAGATATGGTACACGGTGTGCTTGCTAGGGTTTGAGAGCGGAAAAACTTTCATGCCCCAGAGGTTCACCATGAATTCGAACTCGATTCACCATTCATGCTGGATTGAATCCAATCCATTGTCGCAACGCTTTGATCGATTGACGTCCACGCATACCAGCGATGTTGCCATCGTGGGGGGCGGAATCACAGGACTGTCCGTAGCCTTGGAATTGCTGCACCGGGGATTCAGTGTGGCCGTTTATGAAGCGTCCGTTATCGGTGCGGGAACCACCGGAGGCAGCACTGGCCACCTGGACGCGCATCCGGAAATTGGTTGCCAAGAATTACTGTCAAAGCTTGGGGACGATGCCGGCCGCGAGTATGTCCAGTTGCGACAAGCAGCTATTGCCGCCATCGAACACCGTGCCGCAGACTGCTGTGATTTCACTCGCGTCCCCGCTTTCTATTACTCCGAACGTGGTGGTGATGCTTCCTCGATTCGGAAGGATTATGACGCAGCGAGCAAGCTGGGACTGCCCGTGTCGTGGTGTGAATCGGCACCGTTACCCTTCGCGGCGGTCGGCTACCAAATCGACGCCATGGCTCGGATGGACTGCATGGCGTACCTGCGGCGATTGACCGATTTGGTGATCGAGTCAGGGGGCCAGATTTTCGAAAACTCGATGGCCCAAGTCTCGCTCGATCCACACACATCGGAGCTGTCGGTTGGTGACGGCACGGCCAAGTTCGAGCACCTCGTGTTAGCGGCCCACTGCAACAAAACCGACTCGATCGCGTTGGACATGCAGACGCCAGCGTATCAGTCATACGCACTGCTTGCCGAAGTCGCGGATCCGCCTGAGGACGCATTATTTTGGGACAACTCGGATCCCTATTTCTATATTCGCCGCTGGAAAAGCACATCGCCGAATAAGATCATCGTGGGCGGCTGTGACCACCGCACCGGCGACGGCGATACCAAACAAGCCGAAGCAAAACTCGAGGAATTTGTTCGCCAACGTTTTGAAGTCCGATCGATCGAGTCGCGATGGAGTGCTGAGTTCTTCGATCCGACAGATGGATTGCCGATGATCGGTAAGGCACCAGGCAAAAAGAACGTGTGGATCGCAACAGGATTAAGCGGCGTCGGCTTGACCTGGGGCACGGCAGCCGGTTGGTTGATCGCCGACCAGATTTTCCGCGGCACATCGACGCTGCAAGAACAATTGTCTCCGTCGCGGCTAAATGCAGCTGGACTTGCCGGTGCGGTCACCGAGATGGCTGCCCCAGTCAAAGGAATGGCTCAGAGAATCTTGCCTGCGAAAACCATCGATCCGACGACGCTCAATCCAGGCCAAGGAGCGGTGGGGAATGTCGACGGAGTTCACACGGCGATCTGCAGAGACAAAAGCGGCACGCTGCACCGCTGTGATCCGATTTGCACCCACATGGGCGGCACCGTGTCGTGGAACGAAGCCGAACAAACATGGGACTGTCCCGTCCATGGCGGCCGCTTCGCAAAATGCGGTAAACGAATTTATGGTCCGCCGGAACAAGACTTGCAAAAAGCAAACAAGCAATAACACCTTTCAGCACACTTTTTTAGACGCACCGCGAAATCGCCCGAGGAACGATCGCATGAACAAGTCCAAGACACGCGGAAATGCGAGTTCAAAAAAACAACGACCCAAACAGTCTCAGCACAAACAACCGGGGATCCAATCCAAGATGAAGCCGCAACCGCGGACGATCCGCGAGGATTACGTTGGCAGTGGCAAATTGGAGAGCAAAGTCGCTTTGATCACGGGGGGCGATAGCGGGATCGGACGCTCGGTGGCTGTCATGTTCGCCCGCGAGGGGGCGGATATCGCATTCGTTTACCTCAACGAAAAAGAGGATGCCGAACAAACGCGGTCGCTAGTCGAGGCTGAAGGGCGAGTTTGCTTGACCATCAAGGCTGACATCGGCAAGGCCGCTTCATGTAAATCTGCGGTCGCAAAGACGGTCAAGAAATTTGGCCGTCTCGATGTGCTCGTCAACAATGCCGCGGAACAACATCCGCAAGACGACATCGACGCGATCACCGAGAAACAACTGATTGCAACGTTCAGCACGAACGTGTTTCCGATGTTTTATCTAACCCAAGCTGCACTTCCGCACTTGAAAGAACATGCGGGAAGCTCGATTATCAACACGACCTCGGTGACCGCGTATCGCGGCAGCCCGGGACTACTCGACTACGCTGCCACCAAGGGCGCCATTGTGGCCTATACTCGTTCGCTATCACAGAAATTGGTGGATGATGGCATTCGCGTCAACGCGGTCGCACCGGGGCCAATCTGGACGCCGCTCATCCCCGCGACCTTTGACAAGGAAAAGGTCAGCAAATTCGGTAGCGACACACCGATGGGCCGGGCGGGACAGCCCGACGAGTGCGGCAGCTGTTACGTCTTCCTTGCCTCCGAGGACGCCTCCTATATCACCGGGCAAGTGCTCCACCCCAACGGCGGCGAAGTCATCAACGGCTAATAAATCGTGAATCCCGTCAACGGCTTGGAAAGCATTGTCGGCCAGCTTTCCAAGCTGGAACCGGTACGGTGAATGTGCTGATCCGATTGAACGCTGTCGTTCTCGTCTCGACGTTGAAACTCGAGGCGACGTCGAAACTCGAGGCACGCCAACGGCTTGGAAAGCCGAGCGACAATGTAGACGGGAGCGGAGTTCGCTCTCTACCCTAAGTGGCTTTGAATTGATCAGCATGCTTGCAAGCGAACCGGCCGTTTAAGGCATTGTTTCCACTAGCAAGTTGCTCCTCTTCCCGATGCAAATAGGCCCCGATGCCTCAAAACATCACGCTCTTGTTCTCGTGTCTGAGCATGCGATGACTGCGAATTGCTCTCAGAATTAACCTCGCCCACACTTGCCGTGCTGGCTAGCACGGCAACGCCAAAGAGGCCGTACTGTGCTGTTTTGGCACGACGAATGCTTACAGAATTCCTTCCAATACCAGCAGCAGCACGTGTTATCCCCAAACGGTCGTCTGCGAAAAAACAGGTTGGTAAAATGTCAACCGAGCCCCTGGAGAGTCCATTCGTGTGTACGGTCGTTCCCCCTGCTAAAAATGTGCTCGATGCGATCGGCAATACGCCATTGATTCAACTGAGTCGTTACCTTGATGTTGCCGACGTCACGCTGTTTGCCAAGCTGGAAGCAAGCAATCCGGGCGGCAGCGCAAAGGATCGTCCCGCTCACGAAATGATCCGTCAAGCGATCGAGCGTGGCGAAATCGACCACAATACCACCGTAATCGAATCCTCTTCGGGCAACATGGGAATTGGACTGGCCCAGGTCTGTCGCTATTATGGAATGCGATTTATCTGTGTGGTCGATCCGCGAGCTCAACATCAAAATATCGAGATCATGCAAGCACTCGGCGCCGAGATCGACTTGGTCGACCAACCGCTCGAAGGCGACTTTTTAGCCGCCCGACTTGCGCGAGTTTGCTATCTGCTGGAAACCACTCCCGATTCTTATTGGCCCAATCAATATTCCAATCCAGCGAACCCGCTATCGCATCGCATCGGCACGGTGCGTGAGATCGACGAGGCGCTCGGCGGGCATCTCGACTATCTATTTGTTGCCACCAGTAGCACTGGCGCTGCACAAGGTTGCCGCGACTTTCTGCGATCGATGAATCGATCCACCCAGGTCGTTGCAGTCGACTCGGCAGGCAGCGTTTTATTTGGCGGTACCGCAGGCACTCGCATGATTCCCGGACTCGGTGCCGGCCGTGTGCCGCCGCTGGCACGCAACCAAACCTTTGATCATATCGCTCGCGTCAGCGATCTCGACTGTGTAGTCGGTTGCCGCCGGATGGCACACCGCGAAGCGATGCTGGTGGGCGGATCAGCGGGCGGCGTACTGGAAACCGTCCGGCGGATGCAGGATCAATTGAGCGGTAAAGCCTGTGCGGCAATCCTGCACGACTCTGGCACACGCTATCTACAAACCATTTTCAATGATGAGTGGGTCACTGATCGATTGGGATGCGACCCCGAAACGATTCGCCAACGGGCGGGAATCACAAACGCAATGGAGAAAAAGGCGGTGATGTTATGAGCATTGGACTAAGAACGGAAAAACCCCGGACCACATCGACACAAGCCAAACCCGAAACGGTTTTTCGAGTCGCGATCGTGGGCTGCGGGCCGCGCGGAATGTATTGTCTCGAACGCATCACGCATGCGATCGAACAGCAAAAACTTAATGGCCCTGTTCAGATTGATATTTATGAACCATCGGCCTTTCCCGGCGCAGGGGTCGTCTACGATCCTCGCCAACCCGCCCATTTACGTATGAATTTTGCCAATCAGCAAATCGATACGCGGCATCCCAACCAGCGTCGTGAGGCCCCACTCAATCGCAACCTAATCTCGATGTCGTTTCTCGAGTGGGCCAAAGCAAACCGTCCCGAGTGTTCGGACCCCACAGGCTATGCACCGCGCGGCGTGGTCGGTGAATACTTGCACGACTGCTTCCAGCGGATCATGAAAAGGTTGCAAAAGGTCGCCACGGTGAATCTGTATCCAACCAAGGTGATTGATATCGAGAACGCTCGAGATCGTTGGATTCTGAGCACGGCGGATAGCGACGCCAGCTATGACGAGGTCGTTCTGACCGTCGGCCACGAAGGTTGGCGATCGGCGGAATCGTACCGTATCGGCGACGTGATCGCGGACATTCCTTGTATTTTCCCGACGCAATCACAACTTTCGACCACCGCGGTTCCATCCGATTCGGTCGTCGCGATTCGGGGATTCGGCTTGACATGGATTGACGCCGCACTTTCGTTGACCGAAGGACGCGGAGGCAAGTTCACGGAGGTCGACGGACGATGGAGCTACCAGTGCTCGGGCAACGAACCAAAGCGAATGCTGCCGTTTTCGCGTTCGGGTCGCCCCATGCTGGCGAAGTCGCTTGTTACTCACGAGCAGAAACTAAAGCCGGTCTGGGCCAAATTCTCGAAACAGCTTCGCATTCTGGCTTCGACCGCAAAACTGACTCGCACCAGCGACGATGAAAACGACAAACCCCATTTCCGTGCCGATGCCTGGCCGATTATCATCAATGCGGCCACGACGGCGCTGCACACCCTGCGGCCCGAAGTCGAACGGTTCAACGTTCAACAATGGTTTCGCGACTGGTCACGCTGGCGAATCGTTGACAGAGAGGTGATCGCACAACTGCGACACTCGTACGATGTCGCGACTGGCCGCAAACCGGTCGACGAGGCCTGGGCACTGGGACTGGCGTGGCGGCAACTCTATCCCGCCCTGGTCGAACTGGTCAGCCAAGAAGGGCTAGCGTCGTCCAGCGTCGATGGTTTCCAAAGGATCGCGACTGAGATGGAACGCATTGCCTTTGGCCCTCCCGCCGAAAACGTGGGTCGCATCTTAGCACTCTACGAAGCCGGCTTAATCGACCTCAGCGTGCTTGCCGATGCGACGCCGACGCGTGACTCGTCTGGTAACAAAACTCTGGCCTGTGGCAAACGCGTCATGGAAGTCGACCTGATCATCGATGCGACCATTCCTGGGCCTCACCAAAACGAGCAAGGCGGCATTCTCGACCGACTCGCAAGTGACACCTTCGTGCATCACGACAGGGCAGGGCTGCATGTCAACGAATCGGGTCGCTTGGTGCAGCGAAATGGAGACGAATTACCAGGCATTGCCATTTTTGGCCGTGTCACCGAAGGCAGCGTGCTGGGTAACGACACCCTCAGCCGTACGCTTCACGCTCATCTGGATCGTTGGACCGCAAGCCTCATTCACACGCGGAAAAGGACACTGTCGTCATGACGTCGATCCCCAGCGAAAGATGTGTCTCGCCGTCCGCTCCATTGAAAGAATACGATCAAGAAAAATGCGAGCAAGAAATCCCCGAGCAAGCGAAAACGTCTCTCGACGGCCACTGCACGGGCATGCCCCCGCTGACAGCCCGTCGCGAACCGTGGATGAATTCGCTGCTTCATGATCCTGCATTGGCCTCACTCTTGCACCAGCATGGCTCGCCGCTGAACTTCGTCACTGCCGAGCCGATGCTGGCCAATATTCGAGAATTGGATGCCGTCGCCGAGGCACGATCGCTGGACTTCCGCGTTTTCTTTGCCCGCAAAGCAAACAAGTGTCTGACGTTTGTCAACGCGGCACCGTTGGCGGGATCGGGAATCGATGTCGCCAGTCTGAATGAGCTGCAGCAAACACTCGACGCCGGGATCGCCGCGGGCGACATCATTTGTACCGCAGCGATCAAAAACGAGGAATTGGTTGACGTCTGCGTTCGCAACGCGATCACGTTGACGATCGACAACGAAGACGAACTTTCGCTGATCACTCACTCGGCAAAAAAGCACGCCAGAGCAGCATTGGTGGCGATTCGGTTGAGCGGGTTCGTTCATGATGGCGAGAAACTGCCCTCACGATTCGGAGTTGACATCGATCAATGCGAGCAATTTGCAAAATCGATTGATGTGAATGACGTTCACGTCAAAGGTTTGCATTTTCATCTCGATGGATACTGTGCTCACCAACGGGTTTCGGCGATCACGCAAACGCTGGCGACTGTGCCTCGCATGCGTCATCTGGGGCACTCAATCGAGTTTTTGGACATCGGTGGTGGGTTCCCCATTAGCTACCTGCCTAGTGCCGAGCAGTGGGAAACGTTCTGGAGTGAACATCGTCGCGGGCTACTGAACCAGCGGCCTCCGCTGACCTATCGCAATCATGGACTGGGGCTGATCGCAATCGATGGCAAGATCTTGGGGAAACCCAATAGCTATCCCTACTATCAAACTCCGACCCGATCC
This sequence comes from Novipirellula methanifontis, assembly GCF_052161655.1. Lineage (GTDB taxonomy): Bacteria > Planctomycetota > Planctomycetia > Pirellulales > Pirellulaceae > Novipirellula. The sequence goes on along the minus strand of NZ_CP197418.1, from coordinate 1,171,880 downwards.
GCATGGCTCGCTCAGGTACTGGACGCCCAAGTGGCGGGTAACACGATTGCAGACCAGATCCGCGACCACGGCCTGCAACTTCGCTGTGAACCGGGACGTAGTATCTTGGACGGTTGTGGCATGACCGTGGCCCGAGTCGAGTTTCGCAAACAGAACAGCGATGGCGATTGGCTGATCGGATTGTCAATGAACCGGACTCAGTGCCGAACCAGCAGCGATGATTTTTTAGTCGACCCGATCGTGATTCCCCGGACTGACGGCTCAAAAAACGAACGACAAAACGAATACGACGCCGAACCGATGGAAGGTTTTCTGGTCGGGGCCTACTGCACCGAGTCGGAGCTGATTTGCTTGCGAAAATTGCGATTCCCTGCGGGGATTCGTCGAGGCGACTTGGTCGCGTTCCCCAACACCGCGGGCTATTTGATGCACTTTCTAGAAAGTCGTTCACATCAATTCCCACTCGCAAAAAACATGGTCTACGACTCATGTTCGCAGACGCCATGGATGCTGGACAAAATTGACGCCGAGTAAATTACGGTTTTGTAGCGGTGTGGCGAGGTGTTATTAGTCACGAAGTGACGACAAGTAGTAGCCCCGGATAGTAGCCCCGGACGCCAGTCCAGGGTTCGGCACCACGAAGCGAAGCAAGTCGCAACGCGACGACAGGAATCGTGGAAGTACGCGAGAGCGGACCACCGGAATCGGCACCTGTCGTCGCTTGAGACGTGAAATTGATATCGGACGCTTTTTCTCGTAGGAAGGATCTTTAGCAAGATCCACTACGGTCAGTGATTTGTTTCGCATCGCTGGCGACTTTGGGTGTGAGGACGTGCGTTTTCTAACGGCATCCGATGCCTGCCAAACAAAGTGCCTCCTTCCGCGTGGGCATGAGCTTTGCATCGTTGATCCGTCCATGATGACCGGGCTCTGCAATGTGTAATGGCAGCCCAAATTTTCGTTCCCCAAAATAGTGACGGATGCATCTTGAGATACCAAAAATTGAGCCGCTATTGGCGAATCACAGCTTCGGCAACAGGTTTGGTTGTTCCACTTGCGATGGCCACCACGGCTTTTTCGCAGCCCCCCAATCCTCGGTCCGAAGTGACTGACAATCGTTCAGCAACGAATCAACAAACACCAGATCGTTCGGAATCCGAGCAATCCGAAGGTGTCGAATATTTGACGCGTGGCCCCTTACATGAAGCGTTTGCCGAGCCGTACGACGCGAACCCCGAACCGAGTCCGGTGGTGCAAAAGCAACCACCCGAACCAATCGACGAACTGCCTCCAGAGTATCGGCCTGATGGCAAAAACGTAACCTGGATTCCCGGCTATTGGTCATGGGACGACGAACGCGAAGATTTCATCTGGGTTAGTGGTGTGTGGCGAGATTTGCCACCCGGTCAACAATGGGTTCCTGGATACTGGGACAGCGCGGACGGTGGCTACCGTTACATCGGTGGTTTCTGGGCCAGCAGCAATACGTCGGAAGTCCAGTACTTGCCCGAGCCACCTAAATCGCTCGAACAAGGTCCGTCGTCACCCGCACCGGGCGAAGACCACTTCTACGTCCCTGGCAACTGGGTCTACGAAAACAGCGACTATCAATGGCAGCCGGGTTTCTGGTCCTCGTCGCACGCCGATTGGGTTTGGGTCCCAGCCCAATACGTCTGGACGCCACGCGGATGCGTCTACCAAGCTGGCTATTGGGACCATGACGTAGCCCATCGCGGCGTCCTGTTCACGCCCGTCTATTACTCGCAACCGGTCTATCGAAATGCCGGCTATTCATATCGACCACGCTACACGATTGACACCAGCGTCGGTCTGTTTGTCCATTTGTTCGTCCGCCCCAGTCACCGCCATTACTATTTTGGTGACTACTACGGATCGCGTTATTCGAACAACTATTATCCTTGGGCAACACGCTACCAAGGCTATCAACACTATGATCCGTTTTACGCCAGCTTCCACAACCGCAATGGACGTGGCGGCAGCAACAATCTGTTGGGCTGGATTACCAACCAGTACCAAGTATTTGCCGACAATGATCGCTACCGCCCCGCCAGAACGATCGCGGATCAACGCAACTTTTTGAGAACGAGTCAAAATGCCGAAATGGATCCCACTATCTTGCGATTAACCTCGGTCGGTGAGTCGTTAGATGCATTGGCCAATAATCAGGATTCCGATCTGAACCTGAAACCAATCGACAACGACGAGGTTGACCGCATTCGCCAGTCTCTCAATCCGCTGCGAGAACTCAGTCGCGAGCGGCTCAACACGGAAGGCTCGTCAGCCAGTGCAGATGTCTCGGCTAATGCTAATGCCAACGCCAATGTCGATGGCAACAATGGCGGCGAAGCGAACGCAGAAGGCCGTGGGCGGTTACGTCTGCCAGGAGGAGATCGCCCGGCGTCCTCAACCGTCTCGGACCTCAGTAACGCTGCCAACGACTTGCTCAACGGCGGAAAATCCGACACGCAATCGCAGCCGAATGACTCCAACCGTAATCAACGAGGCGACACCGCAATGGATCGCGGCCGTGATGCAGCAAACCAGGCAGGACAACAAGCCCGTGACACTGCTGAGCAGGCCCGTGACAGAGTCGAAGGAGCCCGCGATAGCATCGAAGGAGCTGGTGACACGAGTGAACGCGTTCGTGACCGCATGGAACAGGGTCGCGATGCCGCCAACCGCGAAGCTCGCGACGCCTCCGAATCGATTCGCGAGCGGATGAATCGTGCCAATGATCGGACCGGAGCCGGTGATCGTGTTCGTGATGCCCTCGAATCGGCACGGCCTGCCGATTCGCTGCGGAACTCCGATCCAACACGTAGTTCGGAAGGGGCCAGCAATCGCTTCGGCAATGAACTCCGTCGTCAAGCGGACCAGGCAACTCGTCAGTCTGAGCGACTCGAGGCTCTACGTCCCCAGCGGCCTGAGAATTGGCCTTCGCAAATTCGTCGCAATACCGACCGTGCGATTCCGGAACGACCACGCCTGAACAACTCGCGTGGCAATCAGCCAGGGCAACCTAGCCAGCCCGGCCAGCCCGGCAACGTGAATCCCAACCGTGGTGGCAACGCGAACCCAGGACGAGCCCTTCGCAATGCCACCGAATCGGCTGCACCAGCGATCCAGCAAGGCATCAACAACGCAACGCAAGGAGCCACCGGCGGCGGTAACGCCGTGCAGGATGCACTCAAAGGCGTGCTTGGCGGTTAAGCATCTCGTTTGATAAAAACGTTTGGCGAAGGCGGGTTCGAGATTGAATCCGCCTTCGCTTTTTTCGTTTCCATTGGGAATTAACGGACTACTTATCGCGGATCCGCACCGGTCGTCGCTGCTCGCCCGCCGATTCGATCGCCACGTAAGTGACCTCAGCCTCGGTTAATTTCTCGAGTTGCCCTTCGCGTTCGGCTTGCACTTCGACATGGATCGTGATCGAAGTCTTGCCTTCGCGTACCAAGTGAGTCCAAAAGCTGAGCACATCGCCGACAAACACGGGTCGATGAAACTCGACGCTTTTCATGCCCACGGTGACCATCGGTTTTCGATCGGTCCCCCACTGACGAATTTCGTGGTAGGCACCGACTGCACCCGCTTGATCGATATAGCTGAGGATCACACCACCAAAGATGGTTCCATGCGGATTGGTGTCGCGTGGCATCATGACCGCTTTTAGCGCCAGATATCGTTCGTCCGAGGGAGGGTTTGCCACTCGATGTTCCTTTGTCGTTTCGGTCAGTGATTCGTTTTGATGTGCCGGAAAGTCATGTTAATTCGCTCGCCCACTTTCACCGCCGTTTTGGGAATGTGATGTTTCCAAAACTGCTGCATCGTTCCAGCCATGATGATCAACGTGCCATGACCGGCGGGAAAGGACATGGTTTCTTTGCTCTGATTATGTCGGATCCGAAACGTTCGCGTCGCCCCGAACGATATTGAACCGATCACGTCGCCCATCTCCGGCTCGTCATCGGCATGCCACCCCATACTGTCGGCGCCGTCGCGATAACGATTCAGTAGACAATAATTGTACTTGCCCTGAACCGATTCGAGTTGCTGCTTAATCTCGAGCATCGTGTCGGTCCACGGCAGCGCAACATTATCCAGCCCCGAGTAACGATACACGATTCCGGCTTCGCCGTAAGAGGCGGTCAAACGAGGCTGCATGTGTCCAAACAACGCGGGCTTTTGCTCCCAAACACATCCATCACGCAAGGCGACAAAATAGCGATCTGCCACACTTGGCGGAATAAAGGCGTGTTCGTACATCAGCGTCCCGCCGTCGGCTAATTCGATCGTTTCCATTGCTAGTCTCTAGCCCAACGTAGTTTTCATTAGCGTTCTCGCCGCGACACCGCCCAGCAATCGTTGTATCACAAATCTCCCGGCGCCCCACCAGTGCGATCATCATTCTGTCTGCAGATTGTCGCTCATCTCTCCGAGCTGTTTGCGTTCCTTGAGCTCACGTACAGACCACATACCGACTGGCGGGCGAGAAGGTTAGAAAATGGGAGGTTAAAAAATGGGTTAGCAGGAAGACAGGAAATCGCCCCTGCACAAGATGCGTTATTTGCCCAAGTGTTCATTGCCGCCAGCAGCTTGCCTGGTCACCCCAAACCGCTCCGGGCCATTTGTCTTCTTCAAGCGACTCCTGTCGAACACCGGACCAAAGCCTGACACTGGCGCAGCAATTGGCAGTGGGACAAATCCAATCACCGACGTAATGAATGACAGCTTTCACTGAGAAGGGATTTAAGTAGGAAAATTAGGGGTAGGAAGATTCCAGGCAGAACGAATATTCCGACCGAATTTCCGCGAGTCGTGATCACGTGTTATTCATCAATACATGAAGGAAATGGGCAGGAGCCCCATTGTCGGCCTGGCAATTCTAGCGAGGGCAGCCACGCTTTCTCAAGCCAGATTTTAGTTTGTACTTACATGTGTTCGACTCGCCCCTGGTACCGAAGAGCTAGCTTTGACCGATCGCACGGCGAAACTACACTACAATGATCCACAAACAGCACCGGTCCCGACGGCTGCTGAACGCTCCGTGATCTATCGTCAAGATCGCGTCGCGAGCAAAGACACTGTATGCCCCGCCTTGATCCCTCCCTTTGATTTTGAGTCCCAAAAATGATGCGTCTTGCTTTCGCTGCTTTGCTGCTCTACTGCGTGACTCCGGTTTGGGGCGAGCAGAAACAGTCCGAATTACAGTTAACTCTGCCGCCGGAAATCTACGCTGTGACTGGGGTGCCCACCCATATCTACTTCGATAACATCGTGTTGACACAATCGCCAACGGACTATCGGTTCGAGGTGACTTGCGACGTTGGTAAAATTGCTGATCGGCGTTGGGAATTGACGCCCACCGCCCAAGACGTTGGGGATCATCCGCTGCGTGTGGCCGTTTACTCCGCCGAGAACAAGCTGCTGGAATCAAAGTCGGGCGTATTGAAGGTGATTGCGGATGACGACCCGCAGCAGCATGATCCAATTCGGCTTTTGATTATCGGAGACAGTCTGACGCACGCATCGGCGTATCCCAATGAAATTGCACGCTTGCTTTCAAGGCAAAACAATCCTAAATGGACGATGCTGGGGACACACAAACCATCCTCAGCCACCGAGGGTGTTGTTCACGAAGGGTACGGCGGTTGGACTTGGGCTAATTTCGTGACTAAGTATGACCCCAATCCCGATGACAGTCATGCCAAACGCAGCAGTCCGTTTTTGTTCCTCGACGAGAACTCCAAGCCGCAATTGAATCTGCCGCGCTATTTTCAAGAGCAATGCGAAGACCAACGACCCGACTACGTCGTAATCAAACTCGGCATCAACGATTGCTTTTCCGCTCCGGTGGATGATCGCGGCGGCATGGATGCCCGCATCGACACGGTGTTCGGGTTTGCCGATAGGTTGTTGGCCGCGATCCGAGAGGCTGCGCCCCAGGCACATATTGGCATCTGTTTGACCACGCCTGGAAATGATCGTCCCGAAGCGTTCAAGGCTAACTACAAGGATCGGTACACTCGGTGGGGATGGAAGCAAATTCAACATCATCTGGTTCAACGACAAATGCAGTACGTGTCGGAAAAGCAGGATCCGATGATCACGATCCTGCCTACCCAATTGAACCTCGACCCCATCGATGGCTACCCCAACAATAATGCGGTGCATCCCAATGCGACGGGGTACAAACAGATCGGCGCGAGTGTCTATGCCTGGCTGAAATGGAAACTCGCAAACGCCCAGCCCGCCTCCGCTGCTGCCGAGTCTGTAGGCACCGCATCCGCTGGCGGCGAGTAAGACATCCCAGCGGGTGCAGGAAATCAACACTGGTTCTCCTGCCACTTCATCTCCCTCCCCCTGGATCTCACGAAACGCACTCCTATGAATCCCATTCGTTTGTCGTCCTCCGCGGCGTTGATCTTAGCCACCGCCTCATTCATTGTGTCGCCGGTTGGCACCGCGTCGGAGATGACGTTTCGCCAACTTCATCGAGTCTCGGTACCCGAGGCGCATCAGGCGGTTGCCGTTGATGCGTCGTCGTTTTACGCAATCTCCAATCGCACGATTGGCCGCTACGAGAAGGGAACCTCGCGTCCTCTGGCGAAATGGACCGCTCCCGACGGCTCGCCCGTTATCCATCTCAATAGCGGTATCGTGGTCGATGGCCGGCTGTATTGTGCCAATTCGAATTGGCCTAAATCGCCGCTCAAAAACTCGATCGAAATTTTTTCTGCCGAAACACTTGAACATCTCGAGCGAAAAGAGTTTGACGAAACCGAAGGAGCCATCAACTGGGTCGAACGGCATCGCGGATCATGGTGGATTGCGTTCGCATTTTATGGCGAGGCAAACGTCCGCCGCACCTACCTGGTTCGCTACGACGACGAGTGGCAAAAGACGGGAACGTGGACATTTCCGGAATCCGTCATCGAACGTTTTTTGCCCAACAGTAATTCAGGGGGCGCATTCGGCCCAAACGGACGCCTGTTTGTGACCGGTCATGACCACGCGGAGTTGTATGTTTTGACCGTGCCCGAAACCGACGGCGAACTCAATCACATCGCCACGGTCCCCGCCCCGATCGCAGGCCAAGGAATCGCCTGGGACCGCAGCGATATCGGCACCTTGTTTGGAATCGTGCGCAGCCGCCATGAAGTGGTCACGATGCGGTTATCGCACCGCGAAGAATACGCGACACTGAAACAACCAGTCCAGTGGATTCGAGATGAAAACAATCCCGTGCTTGCTCCGCGAAAAGGCGAATTCGATTCTACTCGAGTGATGAATCCGTGGGTGGTGCGAGCGGGCGAAACGTATCGGTTGTTTTATGCCGGAGGTGACAACCACAAAAAACACCACATCGGGGTCGCCACCGCCGCCATCAATGATCTCACGAAGTGGGATCGAACGGGGCCGCTATTTGATAATGGCGCCGAAGGATCGTTTGATGCAAATTGGTGTGTACTGCCGCATGCCGTGCAAACCCGTGACGACCGTTGGCACCTCTACTACACCGGTAACGCGGGAAAAGGCACGGGATTGAGCGCGTTTCCTGGGATCGGAATGGCGACCAGTTCTGATGGCATGACGTGGTCTCGTTCCGGCAATCAACCTGTCCTTACCCCCAGCGGTGAACACGGTGATCCTGATGCGATCGGGATCGCCGGAGGATCGGTATTGCAGGTGCGGCAAAAGGATGGATCGACTCAATGGCGGTTCTACTACACCGGTTGTCCGACGACGGGAAAACCGCATGCACTCAACCAGCAAAAGACGATCTGCTTGGCGGTCTCTGATGATGCCATCCACTGGGAAAAACGTGGAGTGGTGATGCTGCGTGATCCCGAGCGTGACTACGAAGACATCGCGGTTGCCGGTGCCGTGGTGCATCAGCAACCCGATGGAATGTTTCGCATGTGGTATTCCGCAATCGGCACGCGATGGGGATTCTATTCAATTTGTTACGCCGAATCCGATGATGGAATTCACTGGCGTCGCGGTACAAAATCCGACAACAATCTGCAACTGAGCCCCACCGGTGACGGTTGGGAGAAACAAATGGTGGAATACCCAACCGTCATTCGCGAGGGAGCCCGTTTGCGAATGTTCTATTGCGGAAACGGTTACGGAAACAGTGGCGTCGGCACCGCGATATCAAAGTAGACCATCAAGACTACTCGCTGACACGCTTCGAAGGAGCGTTTTGTTGATAACGCGAAGCGTCCGCGAGACAATCTCGATCCTGACTCGGTCCCTCATTGACGCTTTTTGAAGTTGCGAGTTTTTCACAACCCGACGCGTCAGCGAGGGAGAATCGATATTGATTCGGTCCCTCGCTGACGCTTCGGGTTATGATTTGCGGGGAAAAACGATAAAAACGCAATTTCAAAAGTTACGCATCGGGTTGTGATTGGATGTGGAACCAACCTCGCTAGGGCCAAGGTTGCGATCACTTTCCTGCCGCTTGGCAGGCAGCAATCACAAATTCAAACGCCTGCTTTGTGTCGTCGTAATTGGTGCTGTGCCCCATCTCTGGGCGATGAATACCGAGCACTTTCGTATCTCTTTTACCGAGAAGTTCGACCAGCCTCTGGACACTTTCCGGCGGCACCGACTCGTCTCGACCACCGGTGGTAGCGGCGACCGGCATCGTGAACCTATCGGGGAAGAACTCCGCACTGCGCCGACGATATTCCTCGGGGACTTCTTGCTTCGATCCGCCAAACGATTTGCTGATCGCGTCCTGAAACCGCTCGTACTCGACATGGTTAGCGGTACCGTTGAGTGCGACGACCCCATCAACCTGTTCGGGGTGCAACGCAGCAAAGGTCAACGCGGAGGTACCCCCCATCGATCCGCCACTGACAATCACGCGTTTTACTTGGAAGCGGTTCTTCAGTATGCGAATGATCTGCAACAGATCGGCTTCGGCGGCCGGTCCCATCCACGAGGTCTTGGCACGGTAGTCCGGTGAAACCATTAGCATCCCGTGCGCGGCCGCAACGTCGCGGGTCGCCCGGCACTCGTCTCGCGTTTGAGTAGCAAATTGCCAGCGATCCGAACCGTGGCCATGCAACGCAATCAACACCGAAACCGGCACGTCCGCGGCAAATTCGTGCGGCGTCAGCTCAACATACTTTTGCTCGCTGCCGTCGAAATCTGCTATGAACGTTTGATCGACCATCGTCGCCAGCGGAGGCGTCCTGTCGTCGGCAATCGCCGGTGATGGTGCCAAACACATCACCGCACCAACGGCGAGTGTGAAAAAGATCGATGTGCAACATTCTTTTTGTTCACGCATGGATTGATACAAGAGAGGCTAAAGAGGCGAAGGGACAAGTGGCGAAGGGACTTAGCACTTTTCGGACGTGTTTAAGTTTACCGCAATAGAGCTGTATGTAGCAAATCGGCGAACGCTTGGTGCTTGCGGACGTCAAATGCCAGAGACTAAATCACAGTAGCTAAATCGCAGTGGCTCGCGATTCATCCTGCACAGATCCAGCCAAATTTCGTGATCAAATACGATTATTCGCAACCTCATCTATCGGATGCGACTGCCCGCTCGCTGCAACGAAAAGAAATGGGGACAAATCATCATCTCACTTGCGATGGGACGTAGCGGTTATAGTGGGTTGCCAGCGACGAGACGATCCGCGGCCATCAAGTGCCATCGCCATTGCGTACGCTGTGTCCAACCACGATCGAACCTCCAGCTCTTTGAGATTGACGAACACAATGCGATTGAAAACCTACCTAACATCGATGCTGATTTTTTTCGCAACGATGGCGTTAATGGCCAACGTCACCGTTGCGGACGAGCCCGCAAGTGAGGTAAATACGCGTTTCAAGCAGGCAGCCAATCGAACTTTCAAGGCTTTCGATCCACAGCAAGAACAGACGTGGCAACGCCCCTTCTTCTTCATGCAACTTGCCGACACTCAGTACGGCATGTTCACTGGAAACAAGGGGTTCGAGCAGGAAGTAGCTCTGGTTCAACAAGCGGTCGAACATATTAACCGGCTTCGCCCTCGATTCGTGATCGTCTGTGGTGATCTGACGAATGCCACTCCGAACCAGCCTCGCTATGAAACTCAGGTTACTCAGTTTCATCACGACTTTTCCAAAGTAGACGCCGAAATCCCGCTCGTTTGTGTGTGCGGTAACCACGACGTCGGCAATCGACCAACGCAAGAATCGATCGCCAGCTATCAAGAAAACTTTGGGGACGATTATTTTTCATTCTGGGTTGGAGGCGTCTACAACATCGTCCTGAATTCTAGCGTCCTGAAAGATCCCAGCGGCGCCGCAGAAGTGCTGACGGCTCAGCAAGCTTGGCTCGATCAGCAACTCCAAGATGCCAAGATCGCGAAGCCGAAACACATCCTGTTGTTTCAGCATCATCCGTTTTTCCTTGAGCAAGAAGAGGAGCCGGATCAATACTTCAACATTCCGCTGGAGCGCCGAACGCCACTGTTACAACAACTCAAACAGGCAGATGTGCGAGCCGCTTTCGCAGGCCATTACCACCGCAACGCCTATGGTCGCGCCGGTGCAATGGAAATGATTACAACCGGTCCGGTGGGTCGCCCGCTAGGCAGAGACCCATCTGGTTTTCGCATTGTGATCGTGGATGAAACGAAGATCCAACACCAATACTGGGCAATGGACGACGTGCCCGAGAAAATCAACCTGCCGCAAACAGACGCCCGACGTTAAATGGTCGCTCAATTTCCCCAGTACGGGCCTCGATTGGTGACTCCAGCAGAGATAAATTAAGCAGGTCAATAGAAGTCATTCCACATAGTGACCTGAGCCGCATTCCCTTAACGGCAATCCAACTCACTTAAATCGCCAACACTGGCTTGCTGCTGACAACTTGCACGCGAATGCGTGCCGGTGCTTTGCCGGCGTTGGCCATTGTGTCTATACCGCTGGAAGCATTGTTCTTAGGATTGGCTCCGAAGAGCATGGCCAAAGCTAGATTTATCGCTCCGCTGACTCAACAACGTGGTGGAACTCCGCGTGTGACGGGGATGGCACGACCTCGGCCCGCTCTAGAATCGAACGTCAGTCAAATGAAGCGGTTGAGCTTGGCTGAACAGAGGTGATGCTCTTGGCGGCGGATTGCAAACGCAGTTCCGTTGACCACAATTATCTTCGGAATGCGACAACCATGGCAGATGCAGTACTCTCTCGCGAATTGGCTCCTCAGCCTGTAGCGTTAACGCTAAACGCTTCGCTGTGGGCCGTTCGTGGACTGTTCTGTTTAAACGGTTTTCTTTATGCAAACTGGGCAACCCGCATCCCCGCGATACAGTCACAATTCCAACTTTCCAATGGGACCCTCGGGCTAGCCCTGATGGTCCTGGCGGCCGGAGCGGTGGTGGCGATGCCCAGCACCGGTTGGCTCTATTCGCGCCTCGGTAGTCGTCGGATCGTTGTGATTAGTCTGGTGATTTCTCTGCTGGGACTTCCTGCGATCTCGCTGATGTCGGGTCTGGGGACGCTGGTAATGGCGTTATTCGTTTTCGGTGTCGGTCATGGGATGTTGGATGTTTCCATGAATTTGCAAGCGTTGGATGTCGAGCGACGATTGAACCAGCAGGTCAATTCGTCGATCCACGCGTTGTGGAGCACGGGTGCGCTGACGGGTGCCTTGGCGGGCAGTTTGTTTGCGATTAGCGGCGTGGGGATTCGTTGGCACTTTGCCATGGTGGCCGCAATGTTGGCGTTCGCGGCCGTCCCCATCGTCTCTCGGCTTTTAATTGACCGAGTCAATCGCGATCAAGACTCACCAGAGAAGAAGACCCGACGTACCAAGTCGAAGAGGGATTGTGAAATCCGCCGTGATTCCGGCGGAGCGGCAATCGACCGACCACGCCACGAACGTGCCCCGCACGGCGTGACGATTTTGCTCGGCGTCATTGCGTTCTGTGTGATGGCGAGCGAAGGAGCAATGGCGGATTGGAGTGCCGTACTACTTCATCAATCGTTTGAGATCAGTGAAGGGATCGCTGCGATGGGGTTCGCGACATTCGCGATTGCAATGGCGATCGGTCGCTTCGCCGGAGATCGTTTGTCCGCAAGATTAGGCCCCGTCAAACAGGTGCGACTCAGCGCGTTGGTGGCGATGATCGGATTCTTGATCGTTGTGACGTCCAATCACTTCACCATTGCACTCGCTGGCTTTACTTTGATCGGGGCGGGGTTGGCGACGGTCGTCCCTGCCGTCTTCAGCGCCTGTGGCAGATTACCGGGCGAGTCCCCTGGCGTCGCACTGGCCACGGTTTCAACGATCGGTTATTTCGGCTTTCTGCTTGGGCCGCCGATGATCGGCTTTCTGTCCGAGTGCGTTAATTTGCGTTTCGCACTCGGCACACTGGCGGGAACGATGGTGGTCACCATGGCGCTGGCATCAGCAACCCGTCCACCAAGTGCCAAACGCGGCATGTAAGCTTCCTGCCGCTTCCATTGGGGCAACTCTGATCCCTAAGCAGTTCGTTCGGTATATACCGGTGAAACGTCGAGTCTTTTGTGAGCTAACGGCACTAGCCGCAGTGAGCGTCAATATTGCAGGAAACAAGCCCGCGGCTAGCGCCGTCGGCTCACATCATTATGTGGAATGACTCATATTGACCTGCTTAAACGGGGGCACGGGTTTTGAAGTGGCGTGATTTTCTTTTGCCGACGCATCTGTGAGAAAATATCACGCTTGACTCGGCCCCCGCTGACACTTCGGGTTATGATTTGCAGGGAAACTTCAAATCTTCGGCTTTGCTTGCCGTCACCGTGTCGCGGACCAAAACGTTACACATCCGTCACGCATTCCAGAGTCATCGCCGCGAAATATTGACGGCTTCCGTTACTCCCACAAGGTAATCCGTTCATGCGTTTTTTGACCGTTGTTTGTTTTCTGCTCGTGGTGCAATTCACTTCCGTTGTGCACTCGTGCCTGGGCGGCGATACGGATGGGATCGATATCGGCAGCCGACGCGAGCTATTGGTCGACCACTTGCTGATCGACAAACTCGATAACGTTCGCTTGGTGCTCAATCGGCCGCGAGATGAAGGAGTGGTGCTGAAGTTCGACAAGCCGTGGGAAGGGCCTTTCAGCGGGTACTGCACGGTGATCAAGGATGGCGACCTATACCGTCTCTACTATCGAGGCAATCCGAAAGCGGGCGCCGACGGCAATCAAGGTGAAGTGTGTTGTTACGCGGAGTCAAATGATGGCATCGGGTGGACGAAGCCCGAGTTCACGCACTTCAACGTTGATGGGCATGCGAAGAATAACATCGTGCTTGCCGATGCGGCTCCGGTGACGCACAACTTCTCTCCACTGCTAGACACTCGCCCAGGGGTTCCCGCCGAGCAGCGTTACAAAGCAATCGGCGGGACAGTGGCCAGCGGGCTAGTGGCAATGGTTTCGGCGGATGGGATTCACTGGAAAAAACTTCGCGAGCAAGCGGTCATTCCCAAAGAGATGGTTCCCTTTGGGCACATGTTTGATTCTCAGAATGTTGCTTTTTGGTCCGATTTCGAAAACAAATATGTGTGTTTTTTTCGAGTCTTTGCAGACGGAGTTCGCCGTATCTGCCGCACCACCAGCGACGATTTCCTGCAGTGGTCACCGCCGGTGTTGATGAAGTATCGTCATGGTGACGGCGAGGCTCCCATCGAGCACCTGTATACCAATCAAACCCATCCTTACTTTCGAGCTCCTCATTTGTATGTTGCGATTGCCGCTCGATTCATGCCCGGTCGTCAGGTTCTTTCCCCCGATCAAGCCGAGGCGATCGATGTATCGCCCTCGTATTTTAGGGATACGTCCGATGCGGTACTGATGACCTCGCGTGGCGGAGACATCTATGACCGAACGTTCCTGAGCGGTTACGTGCGGCCAGGGATTGGTGCCCGAAATTGGGTTTCTCGCACGAATTATCCGGCTTTGAACGTGGTGCCAACGAGTCCTTCGGAAATGTCGATTTATCTGAATCAGGACTATGCCCAACCCACATCGCATTTGCGAAGATATTCGATGCGTTTGGACGGATTTTCGTCGGCACAAGCTCCCTATGCCGGCGGAGAGTTGCTCACCAAACCGCTGAATTTCAAAGGCCGTGAACTGGCGATCAATTTTGGTACCTCTGCGGCAGGCAGCATCCAAGTTGAGATCCAAGATCGCTCAGGCAAGCCCATTCCCGGCTTCACACTCGACGATGCGAACGAACAAATCGGCAACGAGATCCAGCGCGTGGTCTCCTGGAAACAAGGGAGCGATGTTTCGTCACTCACCGGCACCCCGGTACGCCTGCGATTCGTGATCAAAGACGCCGATTTGTACTCGTTCAAATTTAACGAATAGCGAAACAACCCGTCTCAGTATTCCTCTTCAGCGGAGTTCATCTTGATCCCTTCTCGTACATGGCATTCGGTACCAACCATCCTGTGGGTCGTCACACTCTCTGGGTTCTTTCTACCGCTACAGGGAATGGCTCAGACCGCCTCGGTGGTCAAACTGGTTGACAACAGCGAACTTCCATCCGGCGATGGACTGGCAGCCAAGTTCGCCAGCGACTCGCAATTAAAGCAACATCCCTCGGTGATCTTTACCGATGATTTCGAAGTAGGAGAACTGGGGGCAAAGTGGGACGGGACGAACGATCGCACCGGTAACGTGCTAAGCTTCGTCGATCCGGCATCCCAGAGTCCGATGCTAGGCCGACGATCGCTGAAAGTAACCGCGACGCTCGGTCAGAATAGTGGTGGTGGATTCACGAAATGGTTTGAATCCTCCGATCGTTTGTTTATCCGTTTCTACACAAAGTTCGATAATGACTGCGATTACGTGCATCACTTCTGTACGTTGCGGGCAAACAAGTCACTTCAGGGTGGCGATCGCTGGAGTGGTTTTGGCGGAGCGGGCGAATTGCCCGATGGAGATGAGCGGTTTTCGACGGCCATTGAACCATGGGGGAACTGGGGCAAGTGGGCTCCGCCGGGACAATGGAATTTCTACAGCTATTGGCACACGATGCGGCCCAGCCCGGACGGCAAGTACTGGGGCAATGGCTTCCGCCCCGAAACGCAACCCAACATCGAGCGTGGCAAATGGATCTGTGTCGAATTCATGCTCCAGCACAATACACCGGGACAGGATGATGGCGAACAAGCCTACTGGATCGACGGCGAACTTCGCGGCCATTGGCGCGGCATTCAATGGCGAACCAGTCCCACGTTGATGGCCAACGCATTGACGCTGGAAAGTTACGTGACCGATCGCTGGACGAAACAACGCGTGAACATGGTTTACTTCGACAATGTCGTCATTGCCAAACAATACATCGGCCCATTGAATAAGCCCTGACTAATGTCGCTCAGCTCTCCGAGCCGTTCGCGTTCATTGAGTTCACGCAAATTTTAAAAAAGACAACACGTCATTCGAAAGAACTTCGAACCCCGGCAAACTGATGCGTGAGTTCTGAAGTTACGTTACTCGATGACTCCGGGCCGTTGGCCCTGCAATCCATTGATTTTCTCGGCCCCAGCCCGTTGGGTTGGGCTAGATAAACTTCCGGGGTTTAGCCCCTAAATACAACAGGGCAACTTCAACATTAACGTGTCGGGTGCGATCGCCTGTACAGTGGCATTCCTTGACTAGGACAGCAGGGAACGAATCGGCGTTCCCTCGCTTCGTTTCAGCGGGCGGCCAATCGGCGTGTAAACCTCTTCGGCAAACGGGACTCCCAACGCCGCAAGGATGGTTGCATGCAAGTCGGCAACCGTGGTCACGTCGGCGACATCCTGCATTGGATTTTTGGAATCCAGTTTTGGCGTGGGCGAAGTCTCGCCATACACTTGCCCTCTGCGGATCCCACAGCCGGCTAACAGCGTCGAAAAACCATGTGGCCAGTGATCACGGCCACCGGCAGGATTGATTGTCGGAGTGCGTCCGAATTCGCCTCCGCAAACCACCAACGTGTTTTCAAGCAAATCGCGATCGCGAAGCCGAACCAACAGCGAGGCAATTGCCGGATCGAGCGTCTCGCACGCCGACGATTGCAATGAATGGTTATTGATATGGGAATCCCACCCGCTAAGCGTGACTTCGACACAGCGTGCCCCCGCTTCGATCAAGCGACTTGCCGCCAAACACCCGCGTCCAAACGGAGTGTCGCCGAATGCGGCAAGCGTCGTCTGCGATTCCTCGGACACATCGAATGCCGACAACTGCTCGCTGGACATCATCCGCAGCGCCGCATCGGTTGCAGTCACATGCAACGTGCGTTTCTTTTCGAGCTCCGCGATCCGGCCACGCCGAAACTCTTTTTCGACCACGTTGTAGAGATCATCGATCCGTTTGTCATAGCGGTCCTGCTCCACCGAACGGCGAACATCAGGCACCGGACCGGCGGGATCGCCGATCTTGAACGCGTCATAGGCGCCCCCCAGATAACCACCCCGCGCAGGAGCACCGCCTGGCAAGATCGAGATATGACGTGGAATGTCGGAATCGCCTGGATCGGACTCGCACAACACCGCGCCGATCGATGGATGAATCAAGGTGGGATCGGGACGAAATCCCGTCTTCACGTTGTAGACCGCACGTTGGTGATCCCCTTCTTTTCCGGTCACACTACGCACCAGCGACGCCAAATGCATTTGCTCGGCGAGTTGTGGCAAGGTATCGGCAATTTGAATTCCTGCGACCGACGTCTCGATCGCCTTTGTATCGCCACCAATCAACTTCCCTGGATGTGGGTCGAATGTTTCTAGCTGGCTTGGCCCACCCTCCAGCCACAACAAAATCACACTCAAGGGACGCGACGGGTCGGTCACTCCTAGTTCATCCGCCAGCGCCAGCGTGTGAGCGAGTTGAGAGAGGAACACTCCGCTTACACCCGCACCCAGTAACGTACGGCGAGAGAAGTGAGCCTGGCGACTACAGAGCCGATCGGA
This sequence comes from Novipirellula methanifontis, assembly GCF_052161655.1. Taxonomy (GTDB): domain Bacteria; phylum Planctomycetota; class Planctomycetia; order Pirellulales; family Pirellulaceae; genus Novipirellula. The sequence goes on along the minus strand of NZ_CP197418.1, from coordinate 1,154,897 downwards.
TGCAGTGAAATTCATGATTGGTCTTTCAATTTGCAATAGTAATCTCAAGTGTTTCGTACTAGCCATCTTGGTGCTAGTGCGAAAACCCTTAAGTTCTTCCCGTTCTTGTGAGCCGACGGCGATAGCCGGGGGCCATTAAACGCGAATTTTAAGTTGCCCGCGGCTAGCGGGCAGTTGATTTAGTGAGCCGCTCGCGCGTGAGCGACCGGGTTCCACGCATTACCCGGTGCCTTACGGCCCACGGCTCACCACTGCCATTTACATTTCGACTAAGCCGACAGCCCGCTTGCGCCGTCGGCTCAGTGTTCCCGCCTTAAAACAGGACGAAACATCAGTGGTTCCACGCCAATTCGGTACTATTGAGCAACACCCAATACAGGTCTTCGATCCCAGCCTGGCGATCGTCACTCTCTTTGAGTCTTGCAACAAAATGTTCTTGTTCAGTCGGGGTAGGGTGGCGATTTAACACGGCCAGATACGTGGTCTCGATCGCCTGGGCATCGGTCTTCGCAAACCGAGCGATATGGTTAGTGGCATTGAGCACAGGATTATCTTCAATCGCTTTACGTAACATCTCGCCGTTGAGCATCACTAACCGCTGTGAGATCGTGACACTGTCGTTGGTAAATTCATCCTCGCCTTGATCGCCATAACGGCGGACAAAATCGTTGGTGCTGCCGAATTTGTCGAACTGAACGAGCAGTGACGAATCACGGTCAATCTTCTTGATCCTGGCGCTCTGGATAATGGATGCTGCCATTTGCTCGGGACGCAACCGTGTTAAAGGGAATACCGCTCCAGCGTCCTCGTGCGCATCGGTGACTTCAAACTCCGCCCGACTGGAAACTCGAAACGCCGAACTGTGAACGATCATTCGAATTAAATCACGAAGATTGAATTGATGGGCAATAAACTCGTCCGTGAGTGTCTCGATCACCGCAGGTGCCTTTTCATCCAACGGCAGATTATCCACGGCGTCCGTGGCACTGCGGCCAAACAACAACGCCCAAACGTGGCTGACCGTCGATCGCCCGGCTTGCCGGTTTTTGGGATCGGTAATCCACTGTGCCAACCGATGACGTGGCGAGCCCTGATCGGGAAGCAGCTCGGGTTGATATGGAACGCTGGGCGTCACTTCGACTTCCGCATCGGCGTCCAAGTATTGGTAGTGATAGTTGGCCTCGTTTTCTTGAACCCCTTGCAATCCGTTGGTTTTAGCACTGGTAAAGAACGCGGCCAGTTGATGAAAGTCGGTCTGCATTCCTTCGCGTGGCGAATCGGCACTTCCCAGACTGACGTTGCCTAGAAAGTCGTTATGGCACTGCAAACAATCGATTCGCAAACCGAGGAACGCACGTGACGTTCTGGCTGCCAAACGAACGGGATCGGGTTGCCCATCGTTGCTGTCAAAGGTGACGGTTAGAAAATTGACTTCGGGTCGATCGGTCCAAAGCCCCTCGGCGGTGACGAGTCGCCGAACGATCTCGTCGTAGTGAATGTTTTGCGAAAATTGGTCGGTCAACCAAGTACGGAATCGGCGGCGGCGATAGACCAGAAATGGGCCATCATCGGCGCCGACATAAAACCGCGACCAACGTTCGGCCCAATATTGATGGAAACGCGGATCCACAAGCAGCGATTCCAGGTGAGCTTGCTCACGCTGCGATTCCGGCATCGATTCCAACCGCCGAATTTCTTCGAGCGACAGTCCGCTTCCGACCAGCGCCAAAGACATCCGGCGACAGAGGGTCAGCCAGTCGGCAGTCTCGGCCCGCTCAACACCCGCCTCGTCCCAGCCGAGGGCAAGACTGGCTTCGATCGCCGCCATCGACTCACGCAAAGCATCATCCCCTTTGGCCACTGCATCGAAACGGGATGCAGGATCCAAACTTGGGGATTTTGCTTTGGCTAACTCGGCAGGCGGCAGATCCGATTCGCTCGCGGCGTTCTTTTTGTCTTCGGCCTCTGCCGCGTTAAAATTAGTTTTTGCGACGGGATCAAGCAGTGAATTTTTCGATCGATCCGAAAGCCCCGCAGCGAGGTAACCGAACGCGATCAGGACCAATAATCCAAACCAACCGTAGCGGACGATCGTCATCAAAGCCCATTTCATTGGTTTTCGCATCCGATGTTTACAGAAAAAGAAAGGCAGTGCCTGGACGTAATTCGTCAAGCGAATGTTAATCTTGCCAATCATCCATAATAAAACGGCAATCTCGACATGGGGTTGTTTTGAACGGCAAAAGGGCCGATTTTAAGTTCTGCACATTGATGCATTCGAATTCAGGGCATCCTCGGCCCCGCTGCGATCCGCACTGGCGCCGTCATACGAAAAAAAGCTTGCTTCCATGGACATTACTCCGTCAACGTCGCGTCCTTCGACTCTTAACGAAGCGAGCGATCCTTTTTTCGAGCCCTACGATCGCGAACAAATTGCATACGGCGACCAGCCTTCAGCGGCGTTGGCGGCTTACCTCCAACAGGTTCCTCGCAGCGGTAAAGCCCTAGATCTAGGCGCCGGAGCCGGTCGAGACACGATCGCACTGGCCAAGGCGGGCTATGACGTGTTGGCGGTCGATCTGAGCGACCGCGGACTGCAACGAATCCGACAACGGGCCCAAAAGGAACAAACATCGGGCAAAGTGCAGACGTTGGCGGTCGATGTCCGGGAAGTATTAATGCCCGAAAAAACGTATGACGCGATCGTCGCTACCACCGTGTTGGACCACATTCCGCTCAGCGATGCTGTGATATTGTGGGACCGCATGGCCAAGTCGCTGACCGATACCGGCATTTTGTATGTTCAGGTGCACACCACCGAGGACCCTGGCAGTGACCAATCGCCGGGCCGCGAAAGCGATGCTCCGGTCAGTGAAACAGCGGGGGCGGTGATCAACTATTTTCCTCCCAACCAATTAGCTCTCTGGGCCGTGGCCGCCAAAAGCCGACTGCGGATCCTTCGTTACGAAGAGTGTTTGGAGTGGGATTACACGCATGGCCCCGAACATCTGCACGGCAAAGCCATCTTGTTGGCGACCCGCGAAGGAGCTCATCCGCCTTGGTATGGCCAACCCGCCTTGTTCCCTCGGCGCTGAGCGTTTCACGAATTTGATGAACAGATTAGACGCACAAATTCAAATCTCGCAAAATTGGCGAAAAGGGGTGCCGACCAAGATACAGAATGCCGAACAAGGACATTCAAGCCCGTTTTTCACGCTGCTGCGTCGCCCTATTTCGCAGTACAAATAGGTGTGAACCGAGCCTGAGTGGGCGTGTCCAAGGATAGTAGAATGGCGGTAAAGTATGCCTCGGGTTGCTCAATTTCAAAAAAATCGTCAGAATCCTCGTGTTTCATCGCTGGTGGGGCCGTTTCCATCTTGCCCCATATCGCTGGATCGCTACACTCTGCCCTTCGAAGTGAAAAGGTTAACTTGAAGACCGGACGACAAACTTGGTGAATTCCACGTTTCGTCACATTCAAATGGTTCACAGGCGTTAACAAACGCCAGAAAGTTTGAATAATACGGTCCGACGGATTCGCCAGCGTAGCTCAGTTGGCAGAGCAGCTGATTTGTAATCAGCCGGTCGTGGGTTCGAATCCCTCCGCTGGCTTAAGTCGCTATCACAGCGACATCAAGCAACAAAGTAAAACGGTTGGTTAAGTTAAGGAAACGACTCAAGCACAGAACACGATTTAAACGACACGAGAAACGATGACGGCACACCACATGTGCTGACAAAGAAACAGGGGGGTTTGCCCGAGTGGTTAAAGGGGGCGGATTGTAAATCCGCTGACTATGTCTACACAGGTTCGAATCCTGTAGCCCCCATTTCGACGTTTCATCGCGGGTGTAGCTCAATGGTAGAGCAGCAGCCTTCCAAGCTGAATACGAGGGTTCGATTCCCTTCACCCGCTCTTGCGTTCTCGGCGTTTACGGAAGAGTCGACTAAAGAACGTGTTCGGATGGACTTTGGGCTTTTGGTCTGAATTTCCTTTTGAGTCGCTGCTGTAGCTCAGTGGTAGAGCGCCTCCTTGGTAAGGATGAGGTCATGGGTTCAAATCCCATCAGCAGCTTTGGTGAGTGCGACTCCTCTGCGGCATGGCAACAGCCATGACAATGTTAGTCAGGGTGGGATCAACGCAACCGCCGGAGTACTTTGTTAGCAAACCGAGCCCGCAGGGGCTTGGGATCGAACAAGAAGAGATTGCGAGAGTGCTTTAGGGTGACATTTATGTCACTGGCGGTTTCCTCGCGAAAAAAGAGCGATTGAATGCTCTATTTTCGCAACGAGGCAATTGCAAATTATCTCACTTTTCGCAACAACTTAGGCAAGTTGGCTACCAGCGGTCTCGCTGGAAGCGTACATGAGGTCGAGTTCAGCGTCTCGTTGGTGTTAATAACGCAGTTTTTTAAGCAATTAAAAAACCCCGCGAAGTTCGCGTCCCACGAGTTTCCCTGAGTAGGCCCAATTGCGACTAACGTCAATAGCAGCACAAAACATGTCCCGCGGTGGGACGCAAACGATTTTTTGATTTCGTTTCAATTCTATTGTTGATCGAGTGACCAAGCGGCCGGATTTTTAGCGAGCTCCCGTGGGTGTGAACACGGACGTTAGATCTTCGGGCTGATTAGGGGCGTATCCCCTTTCCAGTTTTCGCAATGGTCGAGTGTAGGTGATTTAGAAAAATGGCTAAGGAAACTTTTCAACGTACAAAGCCCCACGTCAACGTCGGCACGATTGGCCACATTGACCACGGCAAAACGACCACGACTGGCGCAATCTTGGCCGTCCAAGCCGCTAAGGGTCTGGCAAAGGCAAAGGGTTACGCAGATATCGCCAAGGGCGGTACCGTTCGTGACGCTACCAAAACAGTGACGATCGCGGTCGCTCACGTTGAGTACGAGTCGGACAAACGTCACTACGCCCACATCGATTGCCCGGGCCACGCTGACTTTGTTAAGAACATGATCACCGGTGCCGCCCAAATGGACGGTGCGATCTTGGTCGTTTCGGCAGCGGACGGACCGATGCCACAAACCAAGGAACACGTGCTTTTGGCTCGCCAAGTTGGCGTTCCTTACATCGTTGTTTACTTGAACAAGTGCGATTTGGTCGACGACGAAGAATTGCTTGAACTCGTTGAGCTTGAAGCTCGTGACTTGCTCAGCAAGTACGGCTACCCAGGCGACGATGTTCCTGTCGTTCGCGGTTCGTCGCTTCCAGCGTACAACAACCCAGCGGACCCTGAAGCCAGCAAGTGCATCACCGAGTTGATGGTTGCCTTGGACGACTTCATTCCAGAACCGACTCGTGAAGACGACAAGCCATTCTTGATGGCAATCGAAGACGTCTTCTCGATCGAAGGTCGTGGTACGGTTGCTACCGGTCGTATCGAGCGTGGTGTTGTTAAGGTCGGCGAAGAAGTATCGATCGTTGGTCTTTCGGACACCCCTGTGAAGACCACCTGCACCGGCGTCGAAATGTTCCGCAAGGAAATGGGCGAAGGCCGCGCGGGAGACAACGTCGGTTGCTTGCTTCGTGGTGTTAAACGCGAAGACATCCAACGTGGTCAATGTTTGGCCAAGCCAGGCAGCATCACCCCTCACACCAAGTTCGAAGCAGAAGTTTACTGCTTGAGCAAGGAAGAAGGCGGACGCCACACCCCGTTCTTCAGCGGTTACCGCCCTCAGTTCTACTTCCGTACCACGGACGTAACGGGAACGGCAAACCTTGTCGACGCCGAAATGTGTATGCCTGGCGACAACGTTAAAGTTGAAGTCGAGTTGCACAAGCCAATCGCAATGGACGATGGTGTTCGTTTCGCGATTCGCGAAGGCGGCCGTACGGTTGGCTCGGGTGTTGTAACCAAGATCGTCGAGTAATCGCGACCTTGCGTTCCAATTGGTAGTGCGGTTCGACAACATGCCGACCCTTCGGTAATGGATCCGAACCGGACGCCAATTTGAAAAATCATCCAATGGCCAACGAGGTTTTTAACCTTCGTTGGTCATTGGCTTTTTAAGCCGAATGCGTTAATCTGCTGTGTCGTCGCGGTTATGCCGCGTTGGGATTGCTCTGAACAGGGCTTTTCGGCGATAACAGGCGTGTGAAACGCAATCGGTTTTACAGGGGTGTAGCTCAATGGCAGAGCACTGGTTTCCAAAACCAGCGGTTGAGAGTTCGAGTCCCTCCGCCCCTGCTTTTATTCACACAAAAAAACTTGGCCCGTGGGTCGACTGCAAAGGATTCGCAGTTTCCATCGGTCGAATGATCATTTTTAGGAGCCGACAGTGTCTCGAGACATTGCAGGGACGAACAACGCCCCACTAACTAGCGAACTTTTTCACACCAAGGTTTACAAGCCAAACCAGGGGCGGATCGTTCGTCAATTGACAGCATTGGCAATCTGGGTCGTGGTAGCCCTCGGCTGCTGGAGCTTGTACGCCACCCTGCGGGGATTCCTGTTCGGCGGTCAGTACGCTTATCTGGTTCCCACCATTTCCGGCGTAACCTTGGCAATCGGATTGTGGATTGGCTACCGCTTAGTCAACTGGCCTCAGTTCGCTGACTTTCTGATCGCGGTCGAAGCCGAGATGAACAAGGTAACTTGGCCATCGAAGGACGAATTAATCCGAGCCTCGATCGTGGTAATCTTCACGATCTTCTTCCTCGCGGTTGCCCTGTTCTTGTTCGATGTGGTTTGGCAATTCATATTCAACTTCCTTGGCGTGACTAGCTAAACAACGGCGTCACTTGTTTCATTCGAGCTACTTGAAAATGAGACGCCTTCCGACGAATTACTTTCGATACCGCTTTCGGTGATACCCGTGAATTCAGCTGATACGACAGAAGACCAAGGCGACATGCCAGACGATGTGCAAAGCGGAGCTCCAACCAATTCCGATCAGCCCGCTGCAGATCAGCTTGATTCGGATACCAACGAAACATCCTCAGACGCTTCCGCCTCTGCAGTAGAAAGCAGTGAAGAAACGTCTGCTCCCGCGCCTCCCCCGCCAAAAAAACAAGTCGCACCGAAAGTCGACAAAGTTGATACTGGCGAAGCCAGGATGGATTGGTACATCTTGAAGGTGGCGTTCAATCGCGAAGATTCGATTGCCGAAGCGCTTCGCAAACGTGTCAGAATGGAAGGCATGATCGAAGAGTTCGGCGAGATTGTCGTTCCCACCGAAGACGTCGCAACGTTCACGCGTGACGGCAAACGCCGAGTCACCAAGCGAAAACTGCTGCCCGGCTACATCATGGTCAATATGATCATCAATGATGACACCTGGTTCTTGGTTCGCGAAACTGGTGGTATCAGCGACTTCACCGGAGCCGCTGGAAAACCGATGCCGATGGAACCCTCGGACATCGAACGATTCATCAACAAACCCGAAGTCGATGACGAAGACGAGACCCCAATCAAAACGGCGATTCCGTTTAAGGTTGGCGATCGTGTGAGGGTCAAGGAAGGTAACTTCGAGAACCAGGAAGGTGACGTCGATAGCGTCGATGAAGCAAACGGACGCATCACCGTCATCATCAACATCTTTGGTCGCAGTGTCCCAATGGAACTCGATCACTGGCAAGTCGAAGCTTTGTAGACGGCATGATGTATCGCTGTCACGTGCCGATGCACCGACAACGATCGCCTTCCCAAACATTTTGAAAATATTCCTCCACTGAACAATCTTAACTGATCACTGAAAAATGGCTAAACAAGTAACCGGGGTCGCAAAATTCCAAGTTCCTGGCGGACAAGCAACCCCCGCTCCTCCTGTCGGTACCTCGCTCGGTAAATTCGGTGTGAACCTTGGTCAATTCGTCCAAGCATTCAACGACCGAACCAAAGAGTATGCAGGCACTCCGATTCCTGTCGTCGTCACCGTTTACAACGACCGTAGCTTTGAGTTCATCACCAAGAGCCCTCCGGCGGCATCGCTGCTAAAAGCAGCGGCTGGTATCGCCAAAGGCAGCGGTGTTCCTAACCGCGACAAGGTTGGCACAGTGACCGCCGCTCAGTGCGAAGAGATCGCTCAAAAGAAGATGGAAGACCTGAACGCCCGCAGCATCGAGCAAGCCGCTCTGATGATCCAAGGCACCGCTCGCAGCATGGGCATCAACGTCGAAGGCTAAAAAGCCTCGTCCTGTTTAGCGTAGCGAAACTCGCCAACAGTTTCGGCCATGCGAGACAACAAAAGATCTAACGCGATTTAGCTCCGCCAATAAAATGGACGGAGCTAAATTCGTTTTGTGACGTGCCGGTAAAACGCCGGTCATTTTGTGAGCCGACGCGTTCGCCTTGAACGTAGCGAAAGTCGCGAAGACTTTCGTCCACCAACCTGTAGCGCCGAAACTCTTCCCGAGTTTCGCTACGGGTAAATCCAGACCTACGCCGCGTCTTTCCAGTGGGCACTCAACCAAGTTGCTGGCAAGGTCGACTTGAATACGCTTCCCTGGTAGCCCGCAATTGCTTGATCCGGCAATGGATATCCGTGGAAAGCCAGTACTCGCATCTCCGATGGCTGATACGGCTCGCGAATCAGGTTCAGCGGAAACAACGGACGACAGCTACGCTTGAAGCTGCACACCCATTTCTCGGGCCAGAACGCCAAATCATCCAGCAGCGTGCGGCTGACGTATTGTTGTTCGATACGGAACGTTTCAAGCACTTCGGCCTGGTGATCACAAAAGTGCTGATAAACTCGCGAGTGACGCTCGGGGTTAAAGCGAAATACCGAAGTATTCCCCACTTTGCCATCGCGTCCCGGCATCCAAGCACGCCGTTTTTCGAGCCAGTCATGGATTACGCAGAACCGGCCTGGCTCGAACGTAAAGAAATCGTCCAGCGGTCCGGTCAAAACAACGTCCAGATCAAGGAACAGTGTGTCGCCCTCAAGTCCCGCCAAGCCAGGCTGAAATAGCCCGACTTTCCGCCATGTTTCGCCTCCTTTGCGAGCGTCAAACGCTCCCTCATCAAATGGCGTCACCGGCAATGGGTGAATCTCGACTTGCTCGTCGATCCCCTCAGGTTTCTCGGTCAAACAAAGGAAACGGAAAGGCATTTGCAGGTGCTTCTCGATTCCGCGAAGCAAACGATTGACATACTCGCTGCCATATTTCGTCCCCCACTTGATGCAGACAATATTCGCTTGCATATCCGATTTCCTCTGGACCTGTGTGATTCTATTTCAACCTCTGTTAGCTACGAAAATTTACAATTCGGGGGAAGATGAATCTGCACGATTTGGCGAAGAAATCCCCTCCGTGCCGTACTCCGGGTTCTCAATCAAAGTGGTGGATGTTGCTAAGATAGACAGACGCGTGAGCCACATTACGAACGCATCTCAAACCCATTTTAAAATCCTAGACATGAAAATCCAAAGCCGAATAGCCTTCCTCATGTTTTTGCTGACAACTTCACTCTCTCTGCCCGTCCCATCGTATGGCGACGAAGGCATGTATCTTTTCAATGACCTGCCCGTCGACACATTGAAACAGAAGCATGATTTTGAACCCGACTCGCAATGGGCAGACCACCTTCGTTTGTCTTCGGTGCGATTCAACAGCGGTGGGTCCGGATCGTTTATTTCCAGTGATGGCTTGGTCCTGACCAACCATCACGTCGCCAGCGATACGCTGCATAAACTCAGCACTCCCGAATTGAATCTGATTCAAGATGGCTATTTGGCCAAGACACTCGATCAAGAACTTAAGGCTCCCGATCTGGAACTGAATCAACTCGTTTCGATCGAGGACGTGACCGACCGCGTCAACCAAGCGGTCAAATCCGGCGCGTCCAGCGAGGATGCATTGAAACAACGACGCGGCGTGACCTCGACGATCGAGGAAGAATCGTTCGAAAAGACTGGCTTGCGAAGCGACGTGGTGACCTTGTTCGGTGGAGCGAAGTACCACCTGTATCGCTACAAAAAATACACCGATGTCCGTCTCGTATGGGCGCCGGAAACGAAAGCAGCCTTCTTTGGCGGCGATGCGGACAACTTTGAATACCCGCGTTACAACTTGGACGCCACGATCATGCGGGTTTATGAGGACGGCAAACCCGCGAAACTCGACAACTTTTTGCGATGGAATCCCGATCCAATGCAAGAGGGCGAATTGGTTTTCGTCAGTGGCAACCCAGGACGCACGCAACGTATTTTCACGGTTGCAGCTCTTGAATTTCTGCGAGACGATCGATTGCCGTATGTGCTCGATTTCCTCCGCCGCAAAGAGATTCTGATGCAGCAATTTGGCCTCGAAGGCACCGAGCAGGCACGCCGCGCACGCGATGAATTGTTCGGTATTCAAAACGCTCGCAAAGCCTACACCGGGATGTTGGCGGGGCTACAAGATCCGCAGACCTTTGTTGCCAAAAAGTCCCGCGAAGAAAGACTGCTTAGCAACCTGCAAGACAACGACGCCAACAAAGAACTGGCTGCGGCTTGGACGGAAATTGCAGAAATCCAAGACGATAAACGCGAAATGTTGACAAAAACCGTCAGCCTACGAAGCACGCTGTTCGACACCGCAATGCAAATCGTGCTGCTCACCGCCGAAGATCTCAAACCCAATGACCAGCGACTACACGAGTTCACCGATGCGTCACGAGAATCCAAATTGCAATCGCTGTTCAGTGAAGCGCCCATCTACGAAGATCTCGAACAAGTTAAACTGAGCGACGAACTCTCACGACTGACCATTTTACGTGGGGCAGAGGACGCATTGATTCAAGAAATCCTTGACGGCAAAGGCCCCCGAGAACGTGCCGCTGCGTTAATCGAAGGCACCAAACTGGCAGATGTCGCGTTTCGCAAACAATTGGTCGAAGCGGGGAATGACGCCGTCCAGGAGTCAAACGATCCGATGATCCAATTGGCTCGCAAACTCGAAGCCGAATATCGTCACATTCGAGAACGCAACGAAGAGATCGAAGAGCGGGAACGCCAAGCCTACGCCAATGTGACTCAAGCCGTCACCCAGATCGAAGGGACCGGTGGCTATCCCGATGCAACCTTCTCCCTGCGATTGGCATTCGGAACGGTCAAAGGCTACTCCGAAGATGGCGAGCACGTCGAACCAACCACCAATTTCGCCGGAGCTTACCAGCATGCGGAAGCCCATAAAGGGCAAGCCGATTTTGATCTTCCCGAATCATGGATCCAAGCAAAGAGCAAGGTCGACTTGGACACGCAACTGAACTTCGTTTGCACCGCCGACATTATTGGCGGCAATAGTGGTTCGCCGGTGGTCAATCGCAAAGGCGAATTGGTTGGCCTGATCTTTGACGGCAACATCCAAAGCTTGACCAGCGATTATCTCTACAGCGACGAACAAGCACGGGCGGTGAGCGTTTCTGGAGTCGGGATCATCGAAGCCCTGCGTTCGATCTATGACGCACAGTCGCTTGCTGATTCGATCGGCAAATAGTCGCCTTTCGCTCTGCGAAAGTTGCGAAAAAATAGTCGTCTTTTGCTCCGCAAAAGTTGCGTTGGATAAATGCTACTTTTGCTCCGCAAAAGGCGACTGCCTGAAACCATCATTAAAGATGATCTAGTTAAATCGAGTCAGCTCACGCTTCATTCTCTTCACTCACTTCGTCTTCATCTTCTTCTTCTACTTCCTCTGCCTCTTCGACACTCTCACGAAGTTCCTGGCTGGAGGTCCAATAGAAGACGGTGCCGATCGCGGCCATTGCCACTTTGACAATTTCGAACACCAATGCCACCAGCGTCCCCGAAGCCGTCGTGGTGGTCGCAGGCACGATTCGGTAAAGCCATTCGATAGTCGCTTCGTATACGCCTAATCCCGCCGGCGTGATCGGCATCGCAGCCGCCAACATTCCGATCGGAACAATCACAAAGTGCTCGATCAATGTCGGCGGTTCGGAATAGAGTCCGCGTGCGATTAGATACATACTGAGGATCATCGACGAATGCACGCCCAGACTCATCACGATCGAGACCAGAAACGCGATCGGGTGAGCATGAAACATCCGCAGCGGCGGTCCAATCTTGGCGACCACCGGGCCGACAATCGCGAGCTGACTGCCCCAGCGGACCAACCGGTCGACTCCCTTACCGCCAAAGACCAACCCACACAGCACGACCGTGCCGATGGTCGTCAAGATCGCGGTGGCCGCTTTGATCTGCTGCATCTGCTCGCGATCAATCTCCGTCGAGTGACTCGGCTGGACCAACATCAACCCCAACGCAACGAGCAACAGCAGGCCAAACAGTCCCACACCGCGATCGACAAACACCGATGCGACCGCCTCGATCCGCTTCCCCGGACGCTGTTTTGCCAGGAAAATTGCCTTAAACAGGTCCCCGCCCACGCTGCCCGCTGAAACAAAGTTCAGCAAAAATCCGATTGATCCGAGCCGAAACGCCTCGACCATCGACAGCGAAATCCCTTGGCAACGAACGAGCAAGCACCAACGAGCGAACGAAATGCTCAATCCGATCATCGCCACAATCAAGGCACAGGCCAATAATCGGTAATCCTTGGGCTGGCTCGATAGCTGAGCCCAATCAATGTGATTCGCCAGCCAAGCGATGATTGCCACGGGGATGGCAAACTTCAGAGCGAGAGTCGCGGCTTTTTTCCAAGTCATGTGCATCGGGACAAGATAATTGCCAGCGTCCGACTCTCCAAGCCGCCTTCAAAATCTCCCCGTCCCGTGAGCCGTGGGCCGTAAGGCACCGGGTACCTCGCGTCACTCGGCTGGGGACTTCTCGCCCACAAAACCAAACCTTCGCTACGCGACATCGCCCAGATTGAGCCGTTTCCCATACCGCCGCATCACTTGCGTCTTCAGATCATGGAATTCCGGAGCATCCAATTCTGGATCCTCTTCGATCATCGCCTGTGCCATCGCCCTTGCGATTCTCAGGATTTCGATGTCGCGACGCGGTTCAGCGATTCGCAGCGGTGCCATTCCACTCTGTTTCCGTCCCAGCAGATCGCCGGGGCCACGCAATTCGAAGTCAGCTTCGGCAAGCTCGAAACCATCATTGGTCTTCTCAAACAAACTCAGCCGCTCGTTCTCACTCGGCGGCTGATCCCCATCCGAGAAAACACATACGTGTCCCACATGCGAACCACGCGAAACACGGCCACGTAACTGGTGTAATTGAGCGAGCCCAAATCGCTCCGCACCAAGGATCGTCATCACAGTCGCGTTGGGCACATCGATACCCACTTCGATCACCGTCGTACTGACCAACACATCGATCTCGCCCGATGCAAACTCCTGCATCGTCGCCATCTTTTCATCTGCTGCCATGCGACCGTGCAAAAGCCCGATCCGAAACTCGGACAACACACCCTTACTCAAATCCGCAAAGACCGTTTGCACCGACGAAATATCTTCACCTTCCTCGTCATCCGAATCCTCTCCATCGGACTTCGTTGTCGGCACCACACGCGGAGCGACAACAAATGCTTGCCGTCCTTCGTTCAGACGTTCCCGAACAAACGACCACCATCGATCTTTCCATCCATCGTGAGCGAGATACGTATTGACGCTGGCTCGACCAGGCGGTTTTTCCCGCAACGTACTCAGTTCGACATCGCCAAACAGCGTCATTGCCATCGAACGAGGAATCGGAGTCGCCGACATCACCAGGTAATGCGGATCCACACCGCCGCTCCGCAGAGTGACACGCTGCCCGACGCCAAACTTGTGCTGTTCATCGATCACGCATAGCCCAAGTTTGTGAAATTGGATATCACCGTACAGCAGTGCCTGGGTGCCTACCAAAAGGTCAATTTCGCCCGCAGCGGCCGCTTGAATCGTCGCAGCACGCTCCGCTCGACTGATCGATCCACACAACAATCCGATACGAACGCGACTGTCAGCAAGAATTTTGCGTAGCGTTTCGTAGTGTTGTCGAGCAAGCACTTCCGTCGGAGCCATCATTACCGCCTGATGCCCATTGGCAACCGCCAGCATCATCGCGTACACCGCGACAACGGTCTTGCCGCTGCCCACGTCTCCTTGCAGCATACGGTTCATTGGAAATTGACACGCCATATCCTGGCTTACTTCTTTAATCGCTTGGCGTTGGTCGTTGGTCAATTCAAAGGGAAACCGGTTCAAAATTCGCGAATCGATCACGGACGTTGGCGATAGCGGTGGCGATTGCAGATCGCTGGTCAATTTACGACGCCGCATCGCCAGTGCTAATTGCATCACGAACAATTCCTGAAACACCAAACGAATCCGAGCCGCCTGCAGAGACGCTTCATTGTCCGGTTGGTGCAGTTGTTGGACAGCGGTTTGGATATCGTAAAGAGGCCCCTCAATTTCGATCCCTGCCGCCCGTAGCGCATCGGCGGAATCGCCGCGCAAACGTTCTGGCATCACCTCGTGAATTTCGTTGCCGAGCAACTCCAAAACATTGCCGACAAGATGGCGAAGATCATTCTGTTTGACTCCTTCGGTTAGTGCGTAGATCGCCAAGATTTTCGGCTCGGGGTAATTGTCTTGTTCGTCCAGCATCGTTAGCTGCGGATGCACAAACTCCATCCTCAGCCCACTCAGTTTCGGGACGCCCGAGATCACGACACGTTGGCCAAACTTAATTTGATCGGCACGATAGGGCTGGTTAAAGAACAGGATGCGGACGGCACCCGTTTCATTTTCGACGATCGCGCCGAACACCGACTTGCCAGGCGACCGTGACGCCAATTCCGCGTCCGTGATCGTACCGATTAGCGAAGCCTGTTCGCCCTCACGAAGTTTGTCGACCGCCTTGGGAGGCGCAGGCCGCTCATAATCACGAGGGAAGAAAAACAACACATCTTGCGCCGTCCGCAATCCGAGCTTCGCGTATTTTTCAGCACGAAACGCCCCCACCCCCGGCAAAAACCGGACCTGCGTAGTCATCGTGACGGGCGGAGTTTGTTCTTGGTCCATCGTGGTAATCAGCAAAAAGCAGCAAACAAGAGAGGGGACATTTTGGACACACACCGCTGCCCGCCCCGCCCATCTCATAATAACGAAGCGAAGTCGCCGCAAGGAGAAATGGTAATAGGCGAGCCTTTTCAACCGCAGCAATCGTGTCCGTGACTGCCCGAAGTCTATCCAATCATCCCCCTCGGTAACAACCGACGCGCCGTAGCAGACCCGCTGCCGTTGTCGAGGGAAGCCCACCGGAATGATTTGGTTCCCAACGCCTCCCCCACCCCCTTCCGTATCAAAACCCGCCACCCGCCATCTAAGCTGCATATTCGTTGATCGCCCTCATCATGCAAGCGTTTCCCAGCGACGACATTTCCGGCTTCACCAAACCTCTACTGCACTGTCACAGATGAATTTGGGGGTAGTGGATCTTTAACAAGATCCACTACCGTCAGCCCGAATTTTCATGCCTGACAAACCACTATTGCCGGACGCGAGTGCATTTTGCTGCACTTCAAAAACAAGATTCAAGCTGACTCCATGTCATTTAAAGGAGTTACCAGTGTTCCTTCTTTGCCGTAATCGTCGACAACTCTCGTGTCCGACTCTCACTAGCATCTTGTGGTTGCTACTAGTCGCATCCCCTTCGATTGCGCAAAACCAGCAATCTTCGCCGGAAGGGTTGTGGCGAACCGTGCCTGCAGTCGATGTTGCGGGATTGCAAATGGCCCGGGCCGTCGACGGCGAGGAGGGTTACTTCCCAAACACCTATCGGTTGTTCGAGCTTACCCCGAATATTCTCACCCGCTTGACCGACAAAGCACCGCCCGAGATCGAAATCCGTGCCAATGCGGAACGTGCGGCGGATAACCAGATAACCCTGCCGATGCCCAATGGGACATTTCGACGATTCACGCTGATCGAATCACCCGTGATGTCAGAAGAACTGGCTCGTAAATTTCCCAATATTCAAAGCTATCGCGGACACAGTATTGATGACGCGATGCTGAGTATGCGAATGGATGTTTCGCCCGCCGGTTTGCATGCTCAAATCCTTGGTCCAGGTGGCACCACCATCATCAACCCCACCAACGTTGAGAATCGCTATGTGACCTTCAGCAAACGGTTTAACGGTGCACGATCGCAACCGTTCCAGTGCTCCGTCGATGGGCGTACGCCCGAAGGCATGGCACGCGGAGCCACGTCGATGGCGTTACCTTCCGGGGATCTACTTCGCAGCTACCGATTAGCCGTCGCCTGCACCGGAGAATACGCTCAGAAATTTGGCGGAAGCGTTGAGAATGCGATGGCAGCAATCAACACCACGGTCAATCGGGTGACCGGTATCTATGAGCGTGAAGCTGCAATTCGCCTAGTGTTGGTCGACAATAACGATCAGCTCATTCACACCGATTCACAAAACGATCCCTTCAATAATGACGACGCGAATGCGTTGATCACCCAATCCCAAAGAGTGATCGATCGCATCATCGGAGATGCCAACTATGACGTCGGCCACACCTTCAGCACCGGTGCCGGTGGGCTAGCTGGGCTGGGAGTGGTCGGCGTCCGCGGACAAAAAGCTCGCGGCGTTACCGGTCGCGACAACCCCGTCGGCGATCCTTTTGACGTTGACTATGTGGCTCATGAATTGGGACATCAATTCGGAGGCGACCATACCTTCAACGGCAAGGCTGGGTTTTGCAGTGGTGGCAATCGAAACGCCGCCACCGCGGTCGAACCGGGCAGCGGATCGACAATCCAGGCTTACGCTGGCATATGTCAGTCCGATGATTTACAACGCAATAGCGATCCTTTTTTTCACGCGATCAGCCTCAGCCAAATCATTGCCCACACCACGCTCGGTGCTGGTAATGTCGTGACTCCACAGCCAACCGGCAACACGATCCCGTTTGTCGATGCGGGGTCGTCTCACACAATCCCAAAGCAAACGCCGTTTAAATTGACGGCCAATGGCGGTGATCTTGACGGCGATCGACTTCTGTATTGTTGGGAGCAAATGGATATTGGCCCCGCTGCGGCACTCGGCACTCCTGATGATGGATCGATCCCATTGTTTCGCTCGTTTAACCCAACGACCCGGCCATGGCGAGTGTTCCCTCGCTGGTCGGATGTCCTTAACCAGAGCAGCTCGCTCGGCGAACAACTCCCCTCACATTCGCGAACGATGAACTTTCGTGTCACCGTACGTGACAACCGCAGTGGCGGTGGTGGCATCAACAGCGACGACATTGCGATTCGTGTTCATGATCAAGCGGGACCGTTTCGTGTGACCTCACCGACCCAAAGCTCTCTCGATTCCAATTTAGTCGACGTTCGCTGGGATGTTGCCAACACCGATCAAGCACCGATTCACTGCGACACCGTCCACATTCGCCTTTCCACTGATGGCGGGCAAACGTTTCCCGAATTACTATCGAACGCCACACCCAACGATGGTCACGAATTGGTCGCAATCCCGTCAATCGCAGTTAACAATCTTCGCTTGATGGTCGAGAGTTCCGACAATGTGTTCTTCGCCGTCTCGCCGACTAACTTCAGCATCCAAACCTCAAAACAACAGATCTACCTGACACGCCATGCCGAAAAACGCTCCGGCGACGATCCTGACGTGACATCGCAAGGCGAAACCCGAGCCCGAAGGCTGGCCGATCTGATGTCGCGTATCGGGATCACTCGCGTCTACTCGACGAATTTTCGCCGCACTCAACAAACCGCTGCCCCGACGGCAACGGCTGCCGGCATTGACGTCAATATCTATGACGCAGCCAAACCCTTAGCCACGGAGATCAAAGGTTTGCTCAGTGGCGAACGGGTATTGGTCGTAGGACACAGCAACACGCTAGTACCGATCGCAACGGCACTGGGCGTCAACCAAACCATTTCGATCGACGAGAATACCTACGACAACTTACTTTTCGTCGGTTTAGGCGATGGACAGCTTCGATTTGCTCACTACAAGTACGACGTTCCTGAGCAGTCCGACGAATCCACCCCAACCGAGAATGTCGCGTCCCGCAGATCCGCAGCACCTCTGGCCCGGGGGATGCAATCTCCCGAAATGCAGTCCCGCTCGGAACTCACTGCAAAATCAATAAACTCGGTCAGCTCCCGGGCGGAATCCTTTGACCAAGGATTACAGACGCCCATGTCTCGCAGTGGTTCGTCGGCCCCCCAGGATCGCTTCGCTCTTTCCGATTTACCGGTGGTCTATCTGAATCAAAACTGGACTCCCAATGAATCCTTGGAGTTCTATCGACTGCGTCAGGGCTCTCCACTGGTCAGAAAGGACTTCTTTGACGCACTGGAGCAACCTGAAACATCCGAGCTTTTCCGTGAATCAGAATACCTTTCCCGGTTCGGTTTTCTGCCGCAACGACCTCATCAACGCAATCCCGAAGGATATCCGATTGGGTTTACGGGCGACGAATCTCTCGAATTTACTTGTGCAGCTTGTCATACGTCGCGGCTGACGGTTGCGGGAAAAGAATATTGGATCGATGGCAGCCAAGCGATGACTGATGTGGGAAGCTGGCTAGGTGAATTAGTTCGTGCGATCAAGTTAACAGTTGCCGACGCTCCGGACTTACAATTATTTCAACCCGCGACCACCATCACGCTTGATCAGAACACCAAATTTGGTCGCTTTGCCAGCCGGTTACTTGACCGTCCCAATTCGACAGCCGCTCAATTGCGGATCATCACGGAATTACTCCAGCGTGACCTCGACCGACGCGAGCAATACAACGACTACAACAATTTCGGAAAGCGGTTTACCAACGACGACGAACGCAACGCGGCAACGAAACATCCGCAATACGGTTTCGGTCGGCTCGATGCATTAGGTGCAATTCTAAATCAAGCTTGCGCGGAAACACTCGAGCGAGATGGCAATGCCGCTGCAGCCAACGCGCCAGTAAACTATCCTGCCGTTTGGGATGCACCGCAGCACACGCATGTTCAATGGAACGGTGCAGTCGACAATACGTCTCGGTTTGGTCCATTGGGACGAAATGCCGGACAAGTAATCGGTGTGTTTGGGATAGTACACCCTGACGGTGCGCTGGCGGGATACGATTCATCAATTAATTTTGACGCACTCAATCGCGCCGAGGAACTACTGACCAAGCTTTGGTCACCGCTATGGCCAA
This sequence comes from Novipirellula methanifontis, assembly GCF_052161655.1. Lineage (GTDB taxonomy): Bacteria > Planctomycetota > Planctomycetia > Pirellulales > Pirellulaceae > Novipirellula. The sequence goes on along the minus strand of NZ_CP197418.1, from coordinate 1,135,811 downwards.
ACGAATTTGGCATCGATCAAGCGTTAGTCGCTGCGGGAAAACCGATTTATCGGAGGAACTGTATCACCTGTCACGCACTGATGGATCGTCGCGATCCAAATCGCCGCGTCAATGACGTGTTGGTCCCCATCGAAACTGCGTTTGGACCTTGGCCTGCCTTGGGGACCGATGCGTTAACGGCCAAAAATTGGAACGACCGCACCGCCGAAGTCGGACTGCTTGCCGGACGCAATCAGACACTGCCTTTTCAAGGACGCTTTCCCCGTAGCGACACCGCGAGGGTCCCCGCCCGAGAAGTTCTCACACATTTAGTGTTCAAGTCGATCGCTCGATCGTTTGTGCCGTGGCGGGACGAGTTAACGATTGATGACGCGCGCCAGCGGTCGATCATGTTTGAAGTAGCCGCAACGCAAGAGACGTTGATGCGATACAAGTCGCGGCCACTCAACGGAGTCTGGAGCACGGCCCCATACCTGCACAACGGCTCTGTCCCCGACATGGTCGAACTATTAAAGGAACCGACACAGCGCAAATCAAAATTCCGCGTTGGCACGACCACCTACGACCCCAGCACGCTGGGTTACAAAGACGAAGGTCCTTTCGAATTCGACGCGAGCCTACCGGGCAATAGCAACACCGGCCACGCCTACGGAACCACGCTATCCGAGCAAGACAAAACCGCCCTCATCGAGTTCATCAAATCGCTCTGACACGACCATTCACCATCAAGTCGCTTACCCTCTTGTTTCATTAGGCATCGAATCATGAATTCTCACTCAACCGAACGCATTGTGCTTCGTCGCAAAGCATCCTTCCGCCGTGTTCGGAACGCAGGTCCTCTTGGCGCAAGCCCGTTCGAAATGGAAAGCCTGCCTTCACTTGCAGAGCCCGTCCTTGAACAAGCTTCGATGACGCCATCGGAAGTAGCGGATCTGCAACGTGATCCCGAAGTGATCGCGGTTGCGGACCCGATGCCTCTGAAACTGATCGAACCGTTTGGGGCTCCCGAACCTACGCCCACCGCAGTGGGTAACACCTGGGGCATCGAGGCCGTCGGTGCACACACCAGCCCGTTCACTGGAGAAGGAGTGGTCGTCGCGGTGTTGGATACTGGGATCAACCCGAATCACGTTGCTTTCCAAGGCGTCGAATTAGAACGTCGCAATTTCACGCAGGGTATCGATGACGACGATCACGGCCACGGCACCCATTGTGCAGGAACCATTTTTGGCAGGGACGTCAATGGTTTACGGATTGGAGTAGCACGTGGTGTCACCAATGCGGTCATCGGAAAAGTTCTGGGCCCCGGCGGAGGATCGTCGGCATCGCTAGCAACGGCAATCAACTGGGCCTATGAAAAGGGAGCGAATGTCATCTCAATGTCATTGGGAATCGACTTCCCGGGCTATGTTGCAAGCATGATCAGTCAAGGGCTTCCGGCGGAGGCCGCGACATCGATTGCGTTAGAGCAGTATCGTGCGAACGTCAATCTTTTCTCCAGCTTGACATTCCTACTCGCTCGTTCAGGCTCGTTCGCTCAGGCTGCGATTATTGTCGCGGCCTCGGGAAATGAAAGCCACCGTCCGAGCTACGAGATCGCCGTAGCACCGCCTGCTGCAGGCGACGGCATGGTCTCTGTGGGAGCTTTGCAACGCTCTGCTGCAGGCAACTTGAACATCGCATCGTTCTCCAACACCCAGTGCAACTTGTGTGGCCCAGGCGTCAGCGTGACCTCATCTTGGATCGGCAGCAACGACGCACTGCGGACGATCAGCGGAACCAGCATGGCCACTCCCCACGTCGCCGGATGTGCCGCGTTGTGGGCGCAACAGCAAAAGCAGAACCTCGGTTTCTTAACCAGCGAGAACCTCGCCGCGCGAACCTTAGCATCAGCGACATTCGTGCCAGGCGCCTCGTTCGAAGACATCGGCAACGGCATGGTCCAAGCCCCCCAACACTAAACCACATGTCGAGAAAGCAACGCAGTGCAATCCCCACGCGTCTAGCGTTCGCCTCCTGCCGATTCGAGACAAGTTGACCTACGCTAGCGTGCTGACCGACGTGTTAATCCAGTCGTGAACACTCACTTTTCAACTTTTAAATCAGTAAAGTTCAATATGAATACTTTTGATTTGACAGGGCGTTTGCTCACCGCGATTGCAATTGCGATCTCATGGTTGAATTGCAGCGATGGGTTTGCTCAGGGAGAGTACAACGACGACCGCGTCATGATGCAGGGATTCATGTGGGAATCGCATCAAGATGGGATGCAGACGGGTGCAGGTGGTCATCCTTATGAAGTTCATTGGACTGGCAAGTGGTACGATCATGTCAAAGAAAATGTCAATGACCTTGCCGAGGCAAAGTTCGATATGATTTGGCTCCCGCCTCCATCACAGGGCGAAGGTGCGGGATATCATCCCCAGCAACTCAATGATTTCAGCAATAACTACGGCAGCCAGCAGCAACACCAACAGATGCTAAATCAGTTGCTTGACCATGGAATCGAACCGGTTGCCGATCTCGTTATCAACCATCGAAACGGAACTGGGGGATGGTCAACGTTTAAGAATCCACAATGGCCTTCTGAATTCATCTGCTCGACCGATGAATTTTGGTTCCAAGATCCAAGTACGCTGAACGAAGAAGATCGTGCGACTTTAAATTCGGGTGCGAAAGGAGCCCCAGACTTTACTTTTTCAAACTACCCTAACTGGCACGGGGCCCGCGATCTGGATCACACCAATAGCCAACTTCGCAGCGAGATCAAAGCGTATCTCAAACGACTCCGTGAATTGGAATACCGCGGCTGGCGATACGACATGGTCAAAGGCTTCGCACCAGGCTACATCGCAGAGTATAACTACGATTCCCAACCGACCTTTGCCGTGGGCGAATACTGGGATGCCAATGCCTACGCAGTCTCTCAGTGGATAGACGGTACAAAGATGTACGGCCTGGATGATCCTGCGAAGAAAGCCTGTTCCGCATTCGATTTTTCGACTCAGGAGAGACTCAAGGAATTCATCAATGCGGGAAAGTATGACCATTTACCCGCAATCCATTTCAAGGACGGTGCGTACGACGGTTTAATCGCCGTCAACAAAGACAAGGCGGTGACGTTTCTGGAAAACCACGACACCGGCTTTCCACAAAAACAATTCGACTCGTTTGCGAACGATGAAAAACTACTACAAGCTTACGCTTATCTCCTAACCCATCCTGGCGTGCCTTGCGTTTATTGGAAACACTACTTTGAGTGGAACCGAGGCGATGAGATCAAAGCCTTGATCAAGGCCAGGAAATACGCGGGAATTCACAGCGGCAGCTACATCAAATCCGAAGTTCACGGAGGCGATTATGTCGCAATCGTGGGCGACCAGTCCCAAGAAAGTAGTACGCTGATCGTCAAAATTGGTCCTGGATTTGGTTTCAATGTTGATGCAAACGTATGGGGCCTTGAAACGTCAGGAAATGGTTACGCGGTTTGGATCCGAAAATCCAAGAAAGAAGAGACGAGGCAAGCGGTCGATGCCGAGCAAACACCTTTCCCCATTCCAGGTGACTAAGGCAACGTTTTTAGCCAGGTGGCGACTTGGGTGGGGTTGAAGCCTTGGGGGCCGGGGGCGCCGGGATCGATGACTCGGCCGTCGCGGTCGATCACGACGAGGCGGATTGGCCAGCCGGCATAGGCTGCGTTTACGTGATTGTCCACTCCGTCCATTACCATCGGGAACGATAACGACAACGTTCGCTCGCATGTCGCGGCATGCTCTCGCCGCAACGCTAAATTGTCGGTCTGAACAAACGTTTGTAACACTTCGTCGCCCGTGGCCGTCTTGACCTGGATCTTGGAATCGGGGTGCGCTTCGCGAATGTAAACCATCAGAAAGTGCGCACGGTCTTTGTGCTCCTCGTACAACTGCTCTACCTGCTGAACCCGCTGGCGAAACGGCGAGCAACTGATACTGCCAAACACCAACACCACCGGTTTATCGCGATACAAATCCGATAACGTTACTTTGCCTTTGCCGCCGACACGCGGCAAGCTGAAATCGGGAGCACGATCGCCTGTCTTCAAAGCTTCCGGTTGCCGCTCTGCTCTGGCCGCTGGTGCGACATACTCACCCGTTCGCGACGCCGCCCTCCCGCGGACGCGTGATTTAGAAAAATTCGACTCAAACTCTGCCACGCTAATCTTGCCGTCGGAATCCTGATCCCATTCGCTGAACATCGTCTTCAACTTCGCCGGTGCTTCGCCCTTGTCGATCACTCCATTTCGATCACGATCCATCCGCCGGAACATGGATTGAACTTGATCCGAAGACCGTGGGGATAATGAACGCGGTGACTGAGCTTCTCCGCTCTGCGCCCCAAGCACGAACAACAGCGTCAACACAGCAAAATGTCGTAGTCGCATCATCAATCTCCCAAGAGTAGGTTGTGTACGGTTTAGAGTTCCCAACTCAAGCGAAACTCACGTCCAAGTGAGTCCTTTCCTGTCATCGTTTGATCACGCGGTTGATCCAAGAAACGAGGAACAATACTCATCACCGATTCGACCATTCGCAACTCTTCGTTGCTCAAACCACTTGCACGCTCACCATGTTCCATTTTCATAACACACGGATAAGCTTCCTCGCCAGCAACCGCCCAATGGTTTTGCTCCAAGTGCCAAAGGTCAATAGGAACCATCTCGAACGCTTCACCGAATTGAACCGAGATCGCGACAATTTTTTCTATTGGATAGCGATCTTCTATAAACCCTTTGGCATGATCCACGTTTTGCATCAGCGAAAACCCGAGCACTTGCCCTAATTGCCCCATCACGGAGATCCCCCAGTTTGGCTCGAGTTCGCCTTCGTATTGCAATCGAATCAAATTATTGCCGCCGACCATCTGCCAGGGCGCTGCTTTGTAGAACCGAGCAGCGGCATCATAATATCGCTCCATCAGCTTTTTCGTCACGCCTTTGGTATTCGCAAGCGGTGCTTCACCATCACCCATGTTCTGAACAAAATCCGAAATGAATTCGTCAAAGCTCGCTGCGATCTGTTGGTCGCCGGCCACAATCTCGAGTGTATCACCACCGCCATCGAGTGAATCGATCGGCATTCGGGGATCAAGAATAATCCTTTCGGGGCGGCGTGGCGGGCCGACCATGGGATTCGCCATCGCCTGGGCAATCACGCTCCATTGATGCTTGGAGGACGGAAAATCGTCCGTACTATCGGTCCCGAGAACGCATCCGTTACTTGAATTGATCACCAATTGCAAATAGAGACGATACGGAGTGGACCGATCGACGATCCACATCGGCGGCTGAAAAACGCCTACCAACCAATGTTCATCGGTTTGCGGCAAGTCCGAAACATCGATCTCATCCGTTTCATCACTCGTGTCGCCAGTGAGATGCATAAGACGTCTCGCCAGAGTGTCTAGGCTCTCAGCGAGCATTATTTTCACATCTGCCTCTACTGCTCGATGTTCGCAGTTTACTCCGTAAGTTCCCACCGCCTTGACGAGTGCCTTCACGTCGGCCTTCGTCGGGACATTGAGCACAGCCGGCTTCCTTGGGCGACCGACCATCGGCTCACAAATCGAATCGAGCAAAAAATTGCGAAGCTCTTTTGTCTTGGGTCGCGAAGCAAACCTTGCAGAAGCGATTGGCGTCAAATCCTCGAGCAACACACCGAGGTAAGAACCATCCTGCAATCGATGTAAGTGATACTGCCATGTCATTTTGCCTCGTGGCAGAGACAACGCTTTGTCTAAATCACCCGCTCCTCGCTGAACGCCGAAACCATCACTCGGAGAGGAGCTTGGTTGCGATAGATTTACACCGAGTGTCTCGCGAATCCAGCGTGCTGTACCTTCGACGGTGCGGATGCCTGGCAATAAGTACCCAGCGATCATGACCGCTTCCTCATCACTACCCGCTTGAAAATGTTGCCGAGGACCTAAAGGCGGCAGCGGCTCAAGCCCCACCAAAAAACGTGCTACTTTTGGTTTTGCTTTGTGCACCGCCCTTAGCAACGCGTCGGCTTTCGGCGATTGCCCTTCGGATTGAAATAGATAGATCGGCTCGGCAAACAGGAACGGACCTAATTGGTCGTGCGGAAAGCGATCCAGAAGAGTCTCCAGTTCGTCGTACCAACGTAGCCGAAAACACAAATCGAGCAGCGAAAATCGTAAGCCAACATTATCGGAAGGATCTTCATCCAAACCTGGAAACATGACGTCGGCAGCGTCCACCAAGCGAGAATCACCAACCAATCGGCCTCCCATTTGGGATCGCATAAAGGGCATCTCGGTTCGCACCAACTTTCGCGGTTTCGAATTTGCCGCCTTGCTTGCCCGGCGATACCAATGGACCCGATCTTCAATCGACTCGGCCAAGTCTCCCAGTGTGACCAACGCCTCGACCGAATTGGGATCGATTTCAATGGCTTGCTTTGCAGCAATCGCATAGCCCGGATCATTGCCATCTTCGGATTCAAACGCAAACAACGCACGAGCGGCCTCGGGCGTTGAAAGCGGGTACGTCTCTTCCGGCGAACTTTTCCCGCCATGCTCATTAGCGGTAATCGCTTCGATCATTTTCATGGCTTCTTCCATGGGCGACATGTCGCCTTCCAACGCTGCCTTCTGTGCGAGCATCACCATCTCCACCAATTCAGGCGGGGCGCCCGATTGGAGCAATTCATCACCGTCAAGCAGCGGAACACCATGGGAAATTCCTTCAGCACGACGAGCAGGTTGCTGCTGGTGTCGCATCTTCGATTTACTTTTCTTCGCTTTATTTTTTCGACGGGACATGATCGATCGTTTCGTGGTGGATGAATCAAATTGGATGAATCAAAGCTGCTTGTTCTTTTTTGTGGGCGGAAGAACGTACCCGGCATTAGTTAATTCTAGGACCGAGACTTGTCACCGAATATATCACGCCTCCAATACCCGACGCCAAATGCGAACCCGACACCATCGAGCTTTGCCGCTAGCGGGTGTGCTTTCTAGCGGTGTAGAAACAAGCTGACCGCTTCAAAGCCACCGTTTCGCAAGCGAATAGGGTTGCGAGCGAATCGTCGCGACGAGGCCAAAGCGAGCACCAAAAGAGGAGGTGGCGTGATCAGAAAGGGGTGCGAGCCTTACTCAACAAAAAAAGGACATCGAGTTTAAAACTCGATGTCCTTTGTCTGCTTTTTTAGTACCGAAGGAGGGACTCGAACCCTCACTCCCTTGCGAGAACTGGATTTTGAATCCAGCGCGTCTGCCAATTCCGCCACTTCGGCTTATCACTACTAATGTGCTAAATATCGCACCTTTCGCCAAGTCCCCTTAACAAAAACCATGTTTTAAACGCAAAACATCGCTCTCCACTGAACTCGGGATTCGCAAAAGTATCGGATCCAAGCCGCTGACGTGCAAGTCCCCTAAAACCACCAAAATCATCCCACCGGGTCGGCCCCGTTTCACCTCGTCCAATGCGGAGAACCTCGCTCTTCAGCGAATCACCGCACCGCCACCTGCTAAGCAGGCAGGTAGGAACGATTGGGGCAATCGTGGTTGTAGCTACGCTCGCCAGAGCGTGGATCGCTGGCGCCCAATCCGATTCACCACCTTCTGGCGAAGGTAGCTACGAGAAAATAATTCTCGGAGTTGCCTAGAACGGCAAACATACCGAAAGACTCCTACCTAACTGCTAGACAAATGCTGCGGAGACGAGTTCGCCCGAAACCGACCAGATTTGATGCGCCGGCTTGTTTGTTACGCCGGCTTGCTCGCCAGTTTCTCGATCGTCTCGAACTCTTTCTTCTTCACGGGTTGGACACTCAACCGGCTGCCCTTTTGCAGCAGCACCATCCCCTTCAGCCCCGCTCGCTCTCGCAATTCCGCCAGCGTCACGGGCCGCTCAAATTTTTTCTCCAACTTGATGTCGACCAAGTACCAGCGGGGATTTTCGGGATCTGATTTTTCGTCGAAATAATTACTCTTGCGATCGAACTGGAACGGGTCGGGATAACCACTCTTACTGACCACCGCCGTCCCCACCACTGCAGGCACCTTGCAGGCGGAGTGATAGAACAATACGCGGTCGCCGACCTGGATATCGTCTCGCAACATATTTCGTGCTTGATAGTTGCGAACCCCTTCCCAACACGTCGTTTGGTCGGGCTGACCCGCCAAGTCTTCGATCGAAAAAGTGGTCGGTTCGGACTTCATCAACCAGTAATTAATCGTCATCGCGTGAAACAAATCCTTTGCAATCGCCGAATCGTGTCGACGCTGAAATTTTGTGATGGCTGTGAACTTGTGAGGCCTGGGTGCTCTGTCCGCCCGAAACCTTTTTTTGCAATTTTGGTGTAACGCAAAGCCGATAACAACCATAGCGCCGGGAAAAGCGCTGCTACACAAGCATTCGATTGGCGACTGAAGATCAGTTGCCGACCAAGTGCGGGCCAGGGAACGGGCCATGTCATGTCCGTTCACCTTCTATGAAAAGGCTCGCAACCGATGAATGTCGATACCCTACATGCCGCTTTAGGCATCACCTTTACCGCCGTTTGGCTTGTCGTTGGACAAATCCTGGTCGGTAGTCGCTGAGAGCAGCGAGGCAGGAATCAGCGGAGAAATCCCTTTAGCTGCCAGCGCGATCACCCTGATTGAACGAAGGAACCGTGGCTAGCGGCCTGTAGATTTAAGTACCCGGCCGCTCACGCGTCACGGCTCACTAAGACAAAAGGCTAAAAACGCCAAAACGACTCACCCTAAGACGAATGAGTCCCCTTCACGACCGCTCCCTCGCCCGCCTCACTGCGACGAATCAGCTGTTCAAACGTCCCGACCAAATCCTGCATCGGAAAGATGCAAAAAGGATGCTCGCGACTTTTCAGCACTGCTAGCGAGGCCCGCTCACGCATCACCGTGGCCAACTCGGCCTCTAACTGCGAACGCTGCTCGTTAAGTGACGCCGACAACTGTTCGTTGATCGAGTCGAGCTGGTTGTGCCAGGCCGGTTTCTCGTTCGGTGGAGGCACCTGACGCAACAACTCCTGCTTTCTTGCAACTAACGACGCATCCAACTCACTCGAATCGGCCACTTTCTCTGGCTGGAAACGTGTGTCGCGAATCGCTCGCTTTATCCTGGTGATCTCGGAATCGGTTTCGCTTGGCGATGGCCCAGGCAGCTGAACCGTCGCCGACACCACCATGAACTCCGGTGGCGTGATCCCAAAGAAACGCTCGGCAATCCGGTCACCCAGCTGGTCGTACTTTCCGCCGCCAATCCCGTGCAGAAACAGATCGCTGAGCACTAGCCGTGCATACATGGTCGTCAACAGCGCCCGGGGACGGATCTTGAATTGCGGACCAATCGAACTGGCCAGCGTTTCCGCCATGTCATGTGCCCCCAACGCAATCCGGCACTCCTGTCCGTTGCGGTCGCTAATGATCATTGACTTTTTGGTGACCTTGACCCAACCGGCTCGTCGCTGAGGCAACGCGTCACTGTAGATCCAAATCGGAGCCTCCAACCAGCCGTCATCGCTATCCAAATTCGGAACGGGATGCGAGTTGCTACGGATGCCGTGTGCCTTGCGATAGAAATCTGCCTCAGTGTTATACGCGTCTTGGAAACGCGAAAGATCACTCAGGATCAACAGCAGGAACTCGGCGAACATCCGGCTTCGACAGAGCACCCCAAGTGGCAACTCGAGAGTGTTTAACCCAATCTCACCTTCGAGTGCATGACGTGCTTGGGCGAGCGCACAGCCGGCGATCCCACATCGTTCGACCGCGTTGCGAGCATGCACCCACAAGCGATTGATCAACGGATCAGCAACAATCGGCATCACCGTTTTTCGCACATCATCGTCAAAATGATCGAACCGCTCGCGGTCACTAATCACCGTCTGCTCGTACGGAACTCCGCCACCAAAGCGATCATAGCGAACCGTGCTGTAGACGTAGTACCCCGTGTCACGATCGATCGTCGGCACCCGAATCGAACTACCCGAGGCGGCGTCATTATCAATAACCAGATTGATCGCGAGTGCTTGTTGCTGCTCGGCCAGATGACTGAGCGTAAAGTTCTTGAACCATACGCCTGGGTGAAACAGCGACGGTTGGTGTCCCGCCATCAAGATCGGACGCTCACGACGACTCGCCATCACGTCCACATCGCGGTACGTCGACGTGTAACGGATCGCGTCGCTGATCATCTGCTGACGCGCGTCGCGGCGGAGCTTCTGCCACCACGGGTCGTGCTGAGAGAGCAACTCGAGATTGCCGCGCAGCTGAACACCGACGTCTCCGATATTCGGATCCGTAAACGATTCGCCATGCGATTTGGGAGCACGATAGTGCCGAAATTCCTGAAACGTTTTCAATCCGTCACCTAGCCAGCACTATGTCCGCAAACCGATTTCGATTTACCAATCGTTTTCCCTTCGGCCTGGACCACACGAATCGCGTCGTCGAGCACTTGGTTGTAATAGTTCAGACGCGTTTCGGCATGATCCAGCGATCCGCCAAACGAGCGACTCAAATCCAAGTAGATCAAGGGAACCGGAATCTCGATCACTTGCAACCCCGCAGCAGCCGCCTCGACCCACAACTGCAACGGCATTGCGTAACCGTTGTCCGTGATCCGCAGCTGGCGAATCGCCGAAGTCCGATACGCCTTGAATCCACAAAACGCGTCGGTCAAGTTGAAGCCAAGACGCTGATTCAGTTCGCCCGTGATCCGGCGATTGATAAACATTCGCTCGGGCGGAGGTGCGTCGTCCCCTTCGTACTGCTTCAAATACCGACTGCCCGAAACGATGTCCGCAGCCGCCGCCGCTTCGATGAAGCGTGGGATCCGCTGCGGCTGATGCTGGCCGTCGCAATCGAGCGTGACCACACCATCAAAGCCGTGATCGATCGTGTAGGCAAACGCACTGCGAAGCGCCGCTCCGTAACCTTGGTTCTCGGCGTGACGGACCACTTTTACGTCCACTCGCGCACTCAGCACCTCGGCCGTTCCGTCACTCGAACCGTCATCGACCACCAACACATCCGAGGCGTAGTGGCCGACCTGATCCAGGATTTCGTTGACCGTGGCGACTTCATTGTAGACGGGAATGGCGACTAACCATCGTTCGCGTTTTGTCATAATTGTACGTTTCTTTCTTTGAATTCTCTTTGAAATGAGCGATCACGACGCTGCTCCGCCATACTCCATTTTGCGGGCAATCCCGCCGAAGGTGGGGAAACGTCTGCTTTCGGCGTGCTAACTCGCTCATCGCCAAGTCGAGCAATTCCTGTTCCCGATCCTGGGCATTCTAGGCGTATTTAGATGGCGGTCAATGTTTCCAGTATTGCTAACTGGATAGAAATTATTGCAAAGGAGTCAATGCAGGGCGGAAGATCCGGTTTAGCGGCGCGAGTCCAGGGCCATGTACTCTGGTAACGGTGCGACGTGAGCCCAACGCCAGCTACCTTAGTAGCGGCACGACGCGAGCCGTCCGGCTACAACGAGTAAAACGTTCGAATTAGACCGGGCAGCTAGCAAAAACGCTGGAAAAACAAATGGCGACTTCGGGACGGACTCAGCCGGCCACGATTTGGACCGGGTCCGATTCGAGGCGACTCGGCCAAATTGTCAGCTCCTCAAGATTCGCTGCCAGTTGTTCGGCCAACCATTCCATCGCAAACCGTTCACTCCAGTAGTGCCCCAACAGCACCAAGCCGACTTGCAGCGACTCGGCTTCCAAGCAGGTGTGAAAGGTGGCCTCGCCTGTGACCAGGGCGTCACAACCTTTGCGTTTTGCGGCCGCCAAGAAACTGCCACCACTGCCGCAGGCAAACGCAATTCGCTGAACGGGTTGCCCAGCGTGCCCAACGCGGCGGACATGCTCGGCTCCTACCGCAGAGGCGGCTGAAAGAGCCAATTCGTCAAGTCCGATCGCTTGCTCGAGATTCCCAAACCGACCGCTGCCCAGTTCGGCGATATTTTCAGCGGCCGCATCGAAAGGAATTAACGGTTGAGCCTCCACAACTCCCAATCGATCTGCCCACAACTGGTTGATGCCGCTGGCGGCGGAATCAAACGCGGTGTGGGCGCTGTAAACGGCAACCCGTGCTTCGATCAGACGCAGCAACATCAAACCGGCTACCGAGTCGCTGGTCAAGCGGGACAGCGGTTTGAAGGGAAGCGGATGATGTGCGATCAACAGATCAACGTCTTCATCAATGGCTTCCTGGACTACCGCGGGGGTAATCGTCAAACAAGTCATCACGCGAGAAACGCCAAGTTTGCGATCGCCGATCAGCAATCCAACGTTGTCCCAAGACTCGGCAAGTCGCAGCGGCGCGATTTCCGCAAGTCGCTGGCAGATTTGATCCACAGAGATTTTTGGCACGCTGACTCTCACTCTTCCTGACCTTGAAGCCGCATCACGCTAGAGAGCATCCGGCTTAGAATACGTCGTTATCCTGGGGCCGCCGAGCAATCACCCTCGTCATCTGATGCGTGAGTTTTGAAGTTGCGAGTTTTTCATAACCCGACGCGTAAGCGAGGGAACATCGATCTTGATGCGGTCCCTCGCTTACGCGTCGGGTTATGATTTTCCTAAGCTGCAACGCATCAGGCGTCGTAATGGACACGTTACCCATCACCCGTTTGGTACCCGGTGCCTGACACCCCACGGCTCACTTCTTTGGTAGCGTTGGCGGCGCGAGCCGTCGGCGGCAGCAAGCAACGCGTGCGAATTAGACCGGGCGACTTACGCCGCACCGTTACAAAAACATTTGCTTGATGCCAAGACAAACGGCACTGGCCTTACGACCGAGCTTACTTAGGCGCGATCATACAGATCATGCGCCGACCGTGTTGCTGCGGAGTCGTTTCGACTTTGCCAATTTCGCTCAACATTTCCACGACCATCGCCATGACCTTACGGCCTTCTTCGATATGAGCCATTTCACGACCGCGGAACAGAACACTGATTTGGACTTTGTCCTTGTGTTCCAGAAACTTTTCCGCTTGGCGAATTTTCGTGCGGATGTCTTCATCGCCCGTTTTCGGACGGAGACGAATCTCTTTAGTCTTCGTCCGTGCGTGACTGTTGTGAAGTTTTTTGTTCTTGTCGTATTTGTATTTGCCGTAATCCATGATTCGGCAAACCGGGGGTCGCTCGTTCGGAGCGACTTCGACAAGATCCAGGCCCGCATCGCGAGCGCGCTCAAGGGCCTGTTCAGTTGGGATAATCCCTAACTGTTCCCCCTCTTCGCTGACAACTCGAATCGGGCTGATTCGAATCTGATTATTAATACGAATGGTATCGCGAGGATCCTGCTGAGTGCTTTTTCGTGCCAACGCCACTAATAAATTCTGCTCCGGCCGGAGGGCATTCCGGCTCAACTTGGAAGGAATACCGCGATCAGGCCAGAAATAACCGGCCGCGTTCGCAGTAGGGAAGGTGTTCCAGGAAACAAAACCATTTTGCTTCCGATGGACACCCACGCAACTAACTGTAGGTCATTGTTTAACTAAGCCGACTGTAGCGGGGGACTCTTTGGGTAGTGAGTCTCCGCTGCCGGTCCAACATGCCCTGTGGCAATATAGACAGACGTCAAGCCCAAATCTCACCTCAAAAGTATCCATATCATCGGTGGTGAGCGTCAACAGTGAAACGTGTGAAATCCCTATTTTGCCAAGGAACAGTCCCCCCAGAGCGGGTTTCATAGCCCACGAAGCGAGCCTGAGAGGCCAATTGGAAGTGATTTTGGGTGCAAAACGACAAATTGCGGAGAGGCCGGATCAGCGTTGTGAGAGTGAGAAAAAAAGAAGTGTGAAGATCTACTTGACGAATCGGCATGATCGGAACAGACTACCGCAACGATTTTAGCAGGGCGTTTTCAGAGGCGAGTTTGTTAAAGAAACGAGCCACGGGAAACCGAAACAGAATCTCATGGCAGCGGACCGATCGCTGTCGAATTCAAAAAATCGGGCAATTAGCTCAGTTGGTTAGAGCGCCACGTTGACATCGTGGAGGTCACAGATTCGAGTTCTGTATTGCCCACTCATTCAAAGGCCGCAAAACACTATTGTTTTGCGGCCTTCTTTCGTGTTCGCGTCGGACGTCGGCTCCGTCCATGACAAGGCCTTGCCCTGTCGGGAGGTGTCCGTCGCGAGAATTTCCGCCGGGCTTGTCGCTCCGACCGGGGCTTGTCCCGGCGGAAGTGGGTTGGATAATCGTTCCATCAGCTCAGCCGTTCTGCAGCACGACCTACTTTCTTTCTAAGCATGGGTTTGCACCTGAATGACTTCAGCGAACCGATTGTTGGATCAATCGCTCGGTGAAACCGTTAAGTTGCAATGCCACAACCACCTGACGGTCAATATTTAGGAAAGATGGCGGGGGTCGGAAAACGTTCTTCGGTGCTGGAGGATCCGATGTTGAGGTATTCCTCGCGAGGCACGTTGACCTGCGGCCAGCTCGCCGGACTCACGCGCACAACTCGGCCTGGTCGGATGCCCTCGATGATCAGGTCGGTTTCAAATTGGATTTGGATGCCGCTGCTGCCCACCGGTGGCTCTCCATCCATGCGGACCACGTCCAGGATCGGCCCCTTGCAGGCCATATGTGCGGGCCCGTAGGCGCCGTGGGTATGTTTTAAAGTGTTTTCGACCGCATTCATCAGAGCGTGTTCGTCTGCCTTAAAATCGGCGTACAGGGATTCGTCCATGCCGCCGAACAGCGTCGCGGTCACCTTGGCGCTGCCGAACTTGCCGTATTCCACCGCATCGACCCAAGCGGGCATCCAGCGGCTGCGGATGAAGGCGTTGTGCGTCTCGGTCTGGTTTCGAGCGGCACGCTGGATCGCGGTTTCGTCCAGCCAGATGTCGGAGATATGAAACCGAGTGAACACGCCGCCGGGCGTCGGTTTCCAGCTGATCCCCAGTAACACCGGCTGGTCGTCAAGACTTCTCTTTCCGCTGGCAGGCCAACTGCCCTCCGCGACCAGTTCCGCGACTTCCAGACGTTCGCGTCCGCGCCAGATGCGGGTGGCGGCGTCGAAGGTCATCGTTTCCGCAGCGGCCTCCGCTTCACCGCCTTCGTGCGGTTCGCAGCGGACCACGATCATTCCTTGATTGTTCTGAATCTCGATTTCCTGCAGCTTCCAGACTTTGCCTTCCCGCTGGCAGTGGCTGGGTTCGTCTTCCAGCAAAAGGACATGGTTTTCAGCGGGAAAGATGCCTGCGCCGCGATTGTGGTTCGCGTCTTTCACCTTGTTGTCAACCGGCAATACCGGCACGGAGGAAAGTTTGGGGTCAGGCGGCAGAAAGGCTCGGACGTGCAACACGGTGCCGAGCGGGATGTCGCGCAGATCCGCGGGTGCCCCGTGGTAGCGGACCATGCCGTAGGGCAACATGGCGAAGGGGTGCGGATCGTTGCGGTAAAACATCCCCGATCCTTCGACGCGAATGCTGCCGCGACGGTTGGCATGATCG
Source organism: Novipirellula methanifontis (assembly GCF_052161655.1). GTDB lineage: Bacteria > Planctomycetota > Planctomycetia > Pirellulales > Pirellulaceae > Novipirellula. The sequence continues at coordinate 1,120,312 of NZ_CP197418.1, read as the reverse complement.
ACGAACACCAACTCACCCCGGTAGGAGTGCGCCTTTTCGATCGGAGGAAACTTCCCGGGCTGGGGGCGGAACGGTCCTTCCTCGGCCGCCGCAAACGGCGCAAGCAGGAACGCGCCAAGGCACATCATGGCGATCGATCGGAAGAATCGGAGCTGATTCATATTTCGATCACCTTGTTGCTGTCGCCAAACTGGTCGGTCTCGACTCCCATGCGTTGGGCCATCAGCAGCAGCAGATTGCTCATGTGGGCGTCCGGGTTCGCGGGACGGCTGCAAAGACTGTAGTGTTTGCCGGGCTGGTCCAGTTCGTAGCCATCAAAGTGCCCTTGATTGAAGTCCAGGTGGCTGCCGTGTCGGAGGCCCAGATCCGAGCCACCGGCCAGCACCAAAGGCAAATTGGCATTGCCGTGGCTGTGGCCGTACGACATGCCGCTGCCAAACAGCGACATCGTCGTTCCCAGCAGCGGCTGGCCGTTCAAGTCCTTCGTTTCCTCAAGCCGCGAGAGGAAGTAGCCGTACTGCTCGATGGCGAAGGTGTCGTAATTGGTCAGCTTCTCCATATAGCCTTCATCGCCGCCGTGATGACTGAGCTGGTGCCGGGATTCGGTGATGCCGATTTCCGGAATGGCGATCGCTTGGCCTTCGCCCCCTAGGCTAAACGTGGCGACACGGGTGACGTCGGTCTGAAAGGCCAGCACCATCAGGTCATAGACGGTACGAAAATAGTCGCCCGCTTGGGTTTGAGGGATGTCGCGGTTGGTGCGTTTGCGATCGCTTTCGGAAATCTCAGGCAGCGGCGTGTCGAGCCAGGCGTCGGCCCGCCGCGTGCGGATTTCCGCCTCGCGTACCGAAGTCAGGTATTGGTTCAGGCGGCCTCGGTCGGCAGTGCCCATTTTCTGTTCCAGCCGGCGGACTTCGGCCAAGTTGTCATCCAGCACACTGGCTTTGCGGCGCAGGGCTCTACGCTGCGCCGCCGTGCCGCCTTTGGGTTCCTCGAACAGCGACGCAAAGATCTCGCTGCAACGACGCATGGCGGGCAGTTGCACGCCGTCGGCCGTCCAGGCCAGCGAGCCTTGGGTGATGGCGATTTCCATCGACGGATAGCGGGTATGTTCCGCCGTGACGGCCGCCATCTGTTGGTCCACCGAAATCGTATTGCGGTCGGTAGGGCCAAGCTTTCCGCCGGTCAACCAAACCGAAATGCAGTTGTGGTGGTGGCTGATGGCGCCCGGATGATGCAGCCCGCTGATCGGCGTGATCACTTCGCGGTGTTTTTCCAAAGGCTTGAGCGATCGAGAGAACTCGTAATCGCGGCCCGGGGTGGTGAGCTGATAGTTCAGTGAATGGACGCCGTTGGCCAGGTAGATAAAGGCGCTGCGGCGGGGCATCGCTGCGGGCTCGGCCGCGTTCAGCGGAGTCATGCACTCCAGCATGGGCAACGAGATGCAGGTCCCCAGGGCCCGCAGTGCGTGTCGGCGATCGAGCAGCCAGGATTGGGAGAGGAATTTACCCATGATTCAGCCTTTTATAACGAAGGAGGGGCGTGTGCGGTTGGGCGGGCAGCGGCGGCGTTTCCCGGGTCGCCGCTGGGTTAACGGGTTCTAATCAATTCCGACAAAGCCACCGCTCGCACGATGTCTCGGACACCGTACCGGCTGGCTTTCGCTTCGTCGACAATCGCTTCAACGGCGTCCTGATCATCCACGGTCAGCACGCGGCGCAGAGTGTAGGTACACAAGTGCTCGATAAAGGCCCGCGTGATTCGCTCGCGGTCCTCCAACAGCAACAGCTTGAACTGGGCGGCATCGCGGAACGGTCGGCCATCGGGCAGCACGCCGGAAGCGTCCACCAGCGGATTTTCGCCGACGCCCGTGGGCACGTACTCGCGGGTCCGCCACTGACCGATCGCGTCGAACTGGTCAAAGGCCAAGCCAAAGGGATCGATGTTGCGGTGGCAGGCGGCGCAACTGGCATTGCTGGCGTGAGCCTCGATTCGTTGCCGGATCGTGATTTTGTTGCCCTTGGGTGGAATGGGCTCGATCGGGTCCACGTTGGCCGGAGGCGGCGGCGGAGTATTGTTGAAGATGGCTTCACTGAGCCAGACACCACGATGCACCGGACGATGCCGTGTGCCGTCGGAGGTCAAACCGAGCACCGCGCCCATCGTTAGCAAACCGCCGCGGTGATCGCCGGGTTTCAGCGAGACGCGCTGGAAGCCGTCCCGTTCTGGCTCGGGCACGCCGTAGAAGTCGCACAGCCGAGCGTTGGCCATTGTCCAGTCCGAATCGACAAAACTGTCGATGGGCAGATTGTTCACCAGCATCTCACGGAAATACTCCATCGGCTCGGCCCGCATGCTGGCTTCGAGCCAGTCGTCGTATTTGGGATACAGTTTTTTGTCCGGCGGGAACATCCCCACGCGATGCAGCTGCAGCCACTGCCGCGAGAAGTCATCGATAAAGCGGTTGATACGTCCGTCCGACAGCATCCGGTCCACCTCTGCGATCAGCACCTCACCGCTCAGCTTTCCGCTTTCGGCGGCGGTGAACAGGTCTTGGTCGGGCATCGAGCTCCAGAGAAAATACGACAGCCGCGAGGCGAGTTCCCAGTCGTTCAGCCGGGGCCGTGGCAGCGGATCGCCTTCGACAAGATAGATGAAGTTTCGCGAGGTCAGCACACCTTGCAGGGCGATCCGATAGGCGTCGATCATCGATTCGCCGGCCTGACGTTCACTCCTGTAAGACTGCATGTAGTTGTCCAGTTCCTCCGGCTGCACCGCTCGCCGCCAGGCCCGCTCAGCAAACCGCTGCAGGTATTCCGCGACTGACGCGGGCGCCGCATCGTCCGGAGGTATCACGCGCTCACGCCGCGATTTTTCCGCTTCGGTGACCAGCGGCCCTTCCCATTCGACCCAATCGAGCAGCACGGTGGAAAAGATCCCGTTGCCTTGGTCGTCAAACATCTGCGGGGCGTTGGGGTTCAGCAACCGGGTCTCGCTGCTGTGCGTGAACAGGTACCCGTCTCGACTGACCAAGGCGTTGCGAAACGCGGCACCGCCCCTGCGATCGATCACGTCCGTGGCGACCACACAAAAATGCAACTGGGTGGGCATCTCCAAAAACACTTCGAACTCATAAACCTGCGGGCTGTCTTCCGGCGCGGTGATGTCGAATTCGATCAAGCCGTCCACGGTCTCTTCACTGGTTTGATTGCCGACACTCAGATGAGCCGGTTGACCGCCGGGGGGACGAATTCCGCTGGCCTGCAGACGCAGTTTGTACAACCCGCTGTGTTCCGGTCCGGTGTGTCCGAGCCAGTTTGCGGACAGTGCGGGCTGAACACGACCGGGGAACAGCAGGTAACGCAGCGGCCGCTTGATGCCAAACAGGTCCAGCGACTCTTGCTGTTGCTTGCCGCCACCGTACCGCAATTCGGCCGCCGTCTTACGGACCTTGCGAGGCTCGCTGGCGGCCTGCAGGAAGGCGCGGTCGAGCACGATCGCTGCGGCCCCGTAGTAACGGTCCACATGGGACGGCGAAAGCGACAGCTGCGAGCCGATACGTTCATACCCTTGCCACAGCGTATCCTCGTTCAACTCTCCCGGTTTCGCCGGATCGTATCGCACGCCCAATAGGTCGTAGACGGTGTTCTGGTACTCGCGACGGCTAAGTCGGTAATGGGCCATCGCGGGACGAGCTGCCATGCGAGTCGCCCGGCCTTGTTTCAGTCGCGAGTCGAGATGCAAGACAAACGCCGAGAGCTCGTCCTCAGTCGGCTGCGGTTCGTCCTGCGGAGGCATTTCGCCGCTGTTGACTTTGTCGATCGCCTCGGCCCAGTGGTGCGTATCAAGGCCCGACTTGAAGTCGCGTGACAAACGATCGAAGCGAATGTCTCCTTCTTCTTGTTCAGGACCGTGGCAGCGAATGCAGTGCTTTTGCAGAAAACTTTCGATCGGTTCCGCAGCCGATACCGGCATCGCCGCAGTAAAAAATGTGCAAGCAAGAAAACAGACTTTGGTAACAAATCCTGTCCACAGGCCGCGGCCAGCCTGAGGCATTGCATGACATCGTGGTCGCGAAGAACTATTGGACATCGATCCTCTCAATTGCGTTCAATCCGCATCAAGTTCCCCGAACTTGCAGGTATATAGAGCCTCGCATTTTAGCACGTGGAATGGTGGTGTGTTCCAATATCACGCAAAAGACCGTGGAACAGTCGACTCTCGACAATTTCCCCCTGTCTATCACGAGTGATGCGGCACCCCGAACTCCGGTCCTTTTCTTGCCCCTATCATTCGCATGCGACGTCCTCCATCATCCCCAAGCTTGACCGCGAAAGATGTGGGAGAGGAGGGGCTGGGGAGAGGGAGAAAGTACCCGCCGGCGTCTTCGCCTAGGATGCAAACGATCCAGGCGACACCCTGCGATTTAGGTGCTGTTCGGAAATAACTTCGTCATTCGAATTTTATTACAAATCACGCGGGTCAAGTGTTTTCTCTGTAGTGGACGAGGCTACGAGTCCCGCCGTGCCACTAAGTCGCTGGGACTCGTAGCCTCGTCCACTACCTCAAAGCTGGCCGACCTACGCCCATTCCGGTAAAGCTCTAGCGGAACGCCCCAGGCGACACCCTGCGACTTAGGTGCTGGCCCGCCGTGTCCAGCGCTCGACCATGGGACGCAGCTTGGCGGCGTCGCCGTTTTGTGGTTCCGCCTCGGCAAAGTGTTGACGCTGTATCGCGTTGATGCTGGCTCGCAATTCGGCTCGTTCGCTGCTCGACCAAGCCGTGGCCTGGGTCTGTTCAATCCGCCGTAACAACAGCGTCGCACCGGTTGGGGTGAGCGTTTCGGGGATCGCGATCGCCGCCGTGTCGACCTGGGCTGCTGTTTCCCCGTGCCACAATCGCCAGCCGATCAAGAACACCAGCAACAACCCTGCCAAGCCGCCGGCCAGCCAAGCCATCGCGGGGAAGCTCTGTGGGTTAAACAGCAGCGTTTGGCTTTCGACCGGGACGAGGTCATAGTCTTCGTAGGTGAACCGTTTAATCGATATCGGCGGAGTCGCTGCGACATCCGTGTTACCTTTGTCGCCCGTGCTTCCTGCGCTGCTTGCTGGAGCGGCGGCGCCGTCGGCGGGGGGGGTTGTCGGTGTCGTCAGCGAGACCAGCGTTGGCATGCTGTCGTCACTAACCGCCGGGAATTCAAATCGATCCGGCTGAGCGGCCGTCACCGAGGTTTCGGGAACATACGTCACACTCCATTTCCGCATCGTGCCCAAGCGGAACAAACCATCGCTATCCGGATCCAAGTTCGGCAGGCTTTTGGAGTAAGGCATGTAAGGATTGCGATTGGTGGGTTTGTCGGCGTCTTCGGATTGAGCACGGTGTGTCTGGCTGACGTCGTAGGGATCGGCGACCAGTTGAGCATCATCCAGAACGTAGCCCGGCAAGGCGTTGGCCAAGTCATCGAACAGCCGGTTGATTTCCGGCAGCACACCGGTTGCATGCGCGATGATTTCCAGTCGTACGATTTGCTCGTCCTTTTTTTCTAGCAGGGGTCGGGCGTCGAGCGTTTGTTCGATCACTAGATCGCCCAGCGGACGCGGTGCGGGTTCGGCGACGGCGTCGATCAACACCGTGTTGGACAACACCGGCAACACGATCGGCCCCGAGGCATCATTAAAATGCATGTCCATCTGTACTTCAGGCAAGCGGTCCACGCTGGGATCCATGGCTTGTAGCACCAGATACGCCATCGGTTTTTCTTGCCATCCGGTTTGCCCCGCCAGGCTGATTGGCACGGCCGGGTTCATCGGTTGGAAGAAACCGATGCCCAGCAGTTGCACGGTACCGCTGAAGGACTTTTCGATACTTTTCTGCAACCGTTCCTGGTAATTAATCGTCTGCCACTGACCGGCATTGAACTGCGAGAAACTGTCCATCAGATAGCGGGCAAAGCCGCCGGACGATCGATCGATCGAGGCGGTGTGTTGCAGGGTCAGGATGGCACCAAAGGGCTCGGTTCCCACGCGGTCGCTGCCGTCGATGGCTAGGTGCAAGTGGATTTCGTCTTCCACCAGTTCATTGTACAGATCCAGCGTTCGCCGGATCGGTGCCCCGGCCGGGTCTTCTCCCACCACACGGGCGGCGGCTTGCAGCAAACGTGGCTTGACTTCGGGTTTGGTTTCGGAAAGGCCGGACATCACGCCGCGCGCGAATTCGCCGAAGTGATAGTTCGAATGCTCGGGTGCCATCTTTAGAATATCATCACGAATGCGGTCGATTTGGTCGGCGTTTTCCATGCCCTCGGTCATCAAATCTTCTAGCGTCAATGCCCCCAGATCGCTGGCCCCCAAGGCCAGACTGAACCACACGTTGTAGATTTGCATGTCGGGGCGGACGCGGCCGTCGGCCAGCGATTCACGGTACCGGGAGGCGGCGTCCTCAAAGGCGCTGAACACCAGCTTGCGGGCTGCGTGATAGGCCACCGCGTCTTGTTCTCGTTCGCCACGGAACTGCATGCGGTCGAAGCTGAGGGCGGCTTTCAGGATGGCGTGTTGCCAAGCGTCCTGTTCGTCCTGGCTATTGGCGACGGCGGATTCGGCCAACGCGGTCGCTAGGTCATAGCCGGTTTCGACAATTTTCCGCAGTTCGGATTCGCTGCGTTCAAACCCCGCGTCTTCTTGCGCCTTGCGACTCCGCCAATCACCGCTCAACCCCTGCCGCATGGTCGACGCCAATTGGCCGGAGACGGGGGCATCGATTTGGTCGATGGGGCCTAATATCCGTTCCACGGTGGCGCGTTCGTAAGCCTGAGTGGGTCCGTAGCAGGCGCTCAACGCCGCCACCACGCCCGGTAGTTTACGGCCATCGATGCCGATACCGTCGAGTACATCGAGCAGTTCGGACAAGCGGTCGAGGTTGCGTTGCTGCCAACCGCGAGTGACCGGCGTCGATGGCCGAGATCTGCGGCTGAAGGCGTAAAACCATGCGTTGTTGTTCACGACAGGCTCCTGAGTCCGAGCCTGCATGCGGTCGACCCACAGGTCCAAGAATCCGGTGGCCAATTCGGTGCTCATTGCCGGTTGGCGCTGGACGCCCTGGGCCAATAGTTCCAGCGCCAGGTCGGTTTCGTCGGCGATCAAGGCCACGCCGATGAAGGCGTTGTAGGCGCGGCCGACCAGGCTGGGTTCAATCTGTTTGCGCCAGGCTTCGTCGGGCATCGACCGCAGCAGCAAGGCGGCGACTTCGGACACCCCGTTCTTTTTGGCTTGTTCCTTGATGGCGTTTTCTGCTCGGGACAGCAGGCCGATGGTCAACATCCGCAACGGGATTGTCAGCTGGTCCAGCTGCAGGTGTTGCTGGGCCAGCAGCGTATCGACCGCTTCTTTCATGGTTAAGATCGCCTGTGCCCGGACGGCTTCGGGCAATTTTTCGTCTTCCAATTTGAGTGCCTTCAATGCCACCGCCTGCAGTCCCGCCGGAGCCAGCGAGGGATGTTCGAACAGACTCCGCAGCCAAGCCAGTCCAGGCCCTGGTGGCACACGGGGCAGCAGATCGACGGCGCTGCTGAGGCATTCGGAGCGGAGGGCCGTGTCGGCGCTGTCGAGCAAAGCGATTTCGCCAAACAGCGACCAGGCGTTTTCGACCATCCGATCGCTGGCGGCTCCCTTGGCTTCGGCTGCGCGGGCCATCTGATACTCGGCGTGACCTTTCATGACCGCCGCGTTTTTAGCCTCGCGGGCCTCCTCCAGCGACGGCATAAATTCGAAGGCTTCGATCGGCAGTCCCGCGGCCAGCAACAATCGCACGGTGCGGTCACGCTGGGCATCGGTTTCGTTGCCGAACCAGGTGGTGCCTTGGCGAAAGCGTTCGATCAAGGGACGCGTGCTGGTTTTCTTCGCAGCGGCTTTTAGCAGTCCTGCCAAGGCGTCGACCTGCCAGTCGGTCAGTTCCGCAGGAGCCGCTTCCGACAACCCCAGCACGTCTTCGGGAATCAATTCGGAATCGGCATGGTTGGTGCCCGAGATCAACGCTGCGTACATGCCTTCGGCTTCGCTGCCGGCTCGCAGCACCAGCAATGCTTTGACCGCATCCCATTCGGCAGCCATTGCGTGACGATGAAACCACTGGATGATTTCCTGGTCAGGGGCGTCTTCGGCGGGCAGCGATTGCGATTCCATACCGATCTGGCTGCGTGCCCCCAAGACCGCTTCGGGACGTCGCACAAAGTTCACCGTTCGCATCAGACGCACCAGTTGCCGGCGGCGACCATTGGCTGTGCCGCCCGCGTTTCCGTCGGCCTGCAGCCAGGGACTGAGGTCCAGCCCCAAGTCTTTGTAGTAGGCAACCATGGCGCGGCGCTCGGTATCGGGCAGCGTTTTCAGCGTATTAAGGATCGCGGTAGTGTCTGCGTCAGGCTTGGGAGCGGCCGGAGCTGGCTGGGCGGCTCCTTGTTGCGCCGCTGCGTTTTGTGCCGCCGCTTGTTCTGTGGACGCGAATGGGTCGGCGATGGCTTGCACTGCGGAACGCAACTTTTGGGGTGTCTGAGCCGTGGCCGAAGAGGTTTGGGTGAACGCAATTGCGGCCAAGATCGCAGCCAAGGCAACCGTACGGTTCCGTGCAGACCACGCTCTGGCGAGCGTAGCTACAAGCGGCGCGGATAGCGTGGAGGTCATTTGACGGTTTGAGCAGTGTGTCATGATTGGCAACTGTTGGTTTGTTTTCCAAGCTCTAGCGAGCGTCGCTACGTTTTCGATTTTAATTTTGATTTTGATCGGGCGGTGAATCACCATCCGGCACCATGGGGGCCCGGGATACCCGCGCCGGCAGCCGGCGGTCCGTCTCTCAGCGGGCCCCGGCCGGGCTGTTTTCCACCGGGCTTGTCACCCGGTTCGCCGTCGCCCGGGCGACGGGCCAGCGGAGCGCTGCGGGGAAGCGGCAAGCCTTCCAATTGGTCAGATACACTTTGTTCCAGATTCAGCACCTGTTCCAGGTTCCGCTGCATCCGTTGGTTGCGGTCGAGGTCCGTGGGGTCCGCTGCGGAAGCCGAACGATCGCCGGTTAGCGGTGGTGGCGATGCGGCGTCAGATGGGACAACGCTGGACGGCTCGGCGTCGGAGAGCTCGGCGCCGGATGGGGCGGTGTTGGATGGCTGGGCGTTTGATGGCTCGGCGTCGCCCGTGGCAGGAGCGTCGGCGGAGGGAGCGTTTTCGGGGGCGGAAAGGTAGCGGTAGTGCTGCCGGGCGGCGTTGGCGACCGGTCGCCAGACTTCCGGCGGGCGGCCTTCCTCGCGAAGCAGCCTTGCGCCCACGTACTGCGCAGCGGCCAGTTCTTCGCGGATCGCAGCGATGGGCAAAGCCTGGGACGCCCCGCTGGCAGACGAGGCCTGTTGTACGGCGGAGGACGCCTGCTGATGAGCTTCGGTGACACGCAGGTCGAGCAGAGCTTGCAGTTGTTCGATGCCGTTGAAGACTTCGCCCGAACGGACCATCGCGCGGGCCTCGGCCCAGCGCAACGATTCAAGCAGTTGCCGATCGGACTGGGGCATCGCCGCATCACGGCTTTGCTGGTTGGCGACCGCTTTTACCTTCAGCAACGTTTCGATGGCTTGGCCATACCGCTGGACCGTTGCATGCCACAGTTCGGAGGCGTCGGCGTAGGCGGAGTCTTGTTTCTCGGTCGCCGTCAGCACGGCATGCGCCAAGGGGTGTTCGACCTTCGTTTGCCAGTCGACGTCCGCGGTAAAGGCTGCGCGGCGGGCTTCCAACAAATGCAGCTGGGCTTCGTAGGCGGCGGCTTGTGCCTCGGTGGCGACGACCGCGCGAGCTTCCGCCTGCCGGATCATGGCAGCCGCCCGATCGCGAGCCAGCCAGATTTGCCCCGGACCATAATGGTAGGCCAGAGCAAATACCGGCAACACCAGCCACAGCAACCAGAGGAGTGAACTGCGCATCAGGCAAGGTCTCCGGGAACGGAATCAAGCCGCGGGGCGCCCCACAAACTCAGTGCAGGCAACAGCAACGACAGCAGTCCGGCTCCCAACACGACCGCCAGCACCGCCGCATCGCGCAACCCTACGCCCTCGGTGACCCGGGGTTGGATGATCGACAGCCGATTCAGCAGTTCGCTGGGCAGGTGCCGGATGTTGGCGTCGAAGTAGGTGCCGCGCAGCTGTCCGGCGAGTGTTCGCAGGGAATCGGCGTCTTGCCGCGAGGCGTGGCCGGCGATGGTTGTCGCTTGCCCGGTTTGGCCCAGTCCGATCACCAGCGTATCGGCGATGGCTTTGGGGATCGCACGGATCGGTGTGGTGTCGGTGCTGTCGCCATCGCTGACGACCAACAACAGCGCCGAACCGTCGGGCCAACGTCGTGAGTACTCGATCGCGTCGGAGATACTGGACGACAATTGGGTGGGGCCGGGTTCAAACGCGCTGAACACGGGCAAGCCATCGAACAGGTTTTGCACGACCGCCTTGTCGAACGTCTCTTCGACAATCGGCACGGCTTTGGTGTAGACGCCAAATACGGTGATGCGAGTGTTCTCGGCGTCCAAACGGTCCAGCACCGCTTGCATCACCTCTCCGCCGCGAACCATCCGTTGTTGGTACTTGCCGGATTCGTCGCGGCGTGGCCCAGCGTCTTCCAGGAACATGCTGGGGGAAGCGTCCAAGCAGACCAAGACATGCTTCGAGGCTTCCGGAGCCGGCTCGACTTCTGCCACTTGCGGCGGTTCGGTCAGCAGGATCGTCAGCCCCCAAGCCAGCATGCCCATCGTCAGCACGCGAAGGGCCGGCACACAGCGAGCCCATGCAGTCGGTCGACCGCTGGGACCAAAGGCCAGCTTGGCGACGCGATGGGTCCGCCGCAGTTGCCACCATTCCGCCAGGGCAACGATGGCAATACAGACGATCGCCACCAGATTGGCTGTGATCAAGGGGCTGTCTACCACGGCGTGTACCTCCACTTCAGCAGGCTTAACGCGTACAGCAGCAAGGCGACCGCACCGATCGCGGCAAAGGGTTCGAAGTAGTCGACCGGTAGCGATGCGTTGGCGACAAAGTGGGCCGGTTGCATCTGGTCGATATGATTAAAAATCAAACGCAGGCCATCGGAATTGGTGGCCAGAAAAGCGTCGCCGCCGGTGGCTCGAGCGATGCTGGACACCGCCGGCGGAATCGTATCGCTGCCGATGTGGATGTGGTACATGGTGATCCCCGCATCGTTCAGCTGTTCCGAGATGCGGTCGATCTGGTCTTGCCCGTTCAGGTCTCCACTGGCTCCGTCGGACACCAGGATCAACAACCGGTCGGTGGACGGCGGCGCTGCCAAACCACCGCCTGCACCGGAGCCCGGTAGAGATGCGGAACGAAACAGCTGTTCGGCGGCACGCTGCTGTCGCCACTGGTCGGCCGTTTGGGGTCCGGTGTCGGTGCCATCGAGCCGCGCGGCTTCGCGTTGCATGTTGTCGGCGCAGTAGCTAAGCGCCGATCCGATCATGGTACCGCCCATACCGATGGGTTGGTTGCGGGGGTTGGCAAACGCAAGGGCATTGCGGAGCACTTGCAGGTCCTTGGTCAGTGGCACCCAACGCAGCGGCCAGGACCCGAACAACGTCAGTCCGATGGCGTCGCCTTCGCGTGCGTAGGTGAACGATTCAATGGCCGCTGATGCGCTTTCGTAGCGGTTCTGTTCGCCCATCCCCATGCCCATGCTGCCCGATACGTCCATGCATACGGTGATGTGGGTAGCCACGCGGTCCTGTTCGGGAACCCTCAGCACCTGAGGCCGGGCGATCAACACCACGGCCACCGCCAACATGACCGCCGGCAACAACTCCACGCCGCGCAACAGACCAGCCAACCACGGGCGTGAGGCATGCGTCTGGTGGTCAAAGGGCATCCGTAAACCAGCGCCGCGCCGTCGCACCGACCACAAGCCCAGTGCCAGGGGAAACACCAGTAGCAACAACCACTGTGGATGAACAAACGTCATGCCGAACCTCCCACCGCAGCGTTGAAAGTTTCGGTTTTGACTTTGGGTTCGGCATCGGTCTGGGAGTTGGCTAGTTCCGCATGGTAGGGAACCAACAGGGCATCCATGGTGGTCTTGCTGAGCGACGATTGTGACGGACCGTCGGCGTGAATCCAGGCTTCCAACGCTCGTAGCAGGCCGCCCGCTTCGTGATGACGTCGCAGCACCGGCAACGCTTCGGCCATCGAATCGGGCAACCCCAGCCGGCGCTGCCAAAACACGTACAGCAGCATTTCCAGTCGGCTTTGTTCGTCCACCGTCAATTGCCCTTGGCTGGCCCGCAGGATCAACGGTCGCAAGCGATCGGACAAGGTTGGCGGCGACACGGTTGCTGCTGCTGGCGGTGGCTGACGAGACCGCAAGCGGATGAATCCCCATACGATCGGCACCGCGGCCCACAAACACGCGAACAAAATCAAGGCCGCGCGGTAACCGCCCTGAGCTCGCAGCAGCGGATCGTCGATCTCGTACAAACTGGTGCCGTGTCCCGGTGGAAGGTCCGACACGACTCGGACCTGCATCGCCGGCAAGGCCTCATCGCTGGCAAGCGGTGAACCGTCTCGCTGGACAACCCACTGCGACAAGTCGTAATGGCCGGCGACGGTACCGAAGAACGACAACGTGTAACGGTAGGCGGCGTTTTCCTGAGCAGGTCCGGTACGTTCCAGTCGGACCAGCACGGCGGCGTCCATGGATTGATCCGGCAGGGCACGCAGCGCACCGTTGAGGTGGGTGAAGTTCAGCTGAGCCGTCAGTCCTCTTTTGACGGTCAGCAAGACGTTTTCTGATTCGGCAGCGGCAGTCGAGAACGGCAGGCCGATCCCGATCAGCAGCAGCACCATGAAAACGACCGTTTGCAGCGGCGATTTTCTACGAGCTGAGTTCAGCCGCGGAGCGGCGACATGATGTAGCCATGGGCGCAAGCCCATGGAATGGGTGAAATAACACGTTGCATAGTCCCAACGGGACGACATGAATCGGAGGACGCCACATAGTCCTGTCGCCCCGTTGGGGCTTGGTGCGAATGGAGTTCGTCCCACCATGGGCTGACGCCCATGGCTACATCCAGTCGTCCCTTCGGGACTACAAGCGACACATGATTTCATCGCTGGCCTCGCATCCGCACCGCGCGGGCTAACAGGAACTGACGCAGTGGCGACAACAGCGGCCGATTCGTCACCAGTTTCAGGTAACTAACATCGGCGCCGGCCAAATCGCGGGCCAGGGTGCAGGTGGTGCGCCACTGCTGTTGTCCGTTGGCCAGAAACGCCTGTCCTGACTCGGCTTCGCTGCCGCGGAAATAACCCGCTCGCAGGGCTCCGGTTTCCGAGGGGTCCTGCAGGTGCAGCACCACCACGTCGTGTTGATGCCCCAAGCGACGGAGCACGGCTAACGCTTCGGGATCGTGCAAATCGCTGAACACAAACAGCAGACTGCGGCGTGTCAGTCGGGCCGAGAGGGCCGTCAGACGATCGCCCAGTTCGGTCTCTTCGTCGACGTCATGGGCCCGCAACGGTTCCAGGTCTCGCCACAGATCATCGGGCGACAGGCTGGGATTGCCATCCGAACGTGCGTGTTGATGACGTGCCCCGGCGCTGATGACGCTGACCGGACTCAACCGCCGCACGCCGACCAGACCAATCGCGGCGGCGGCCCATACGGCCAGCCCGTGTTTGCTGAGCGTCGTTGAGGAGACGCTCATCGAGGCCGAGGTATCGACGATCAGGTACATCGCCATGCGTTTGAGCGTTTCGTGCTGCTTGACGTAAGCCACGGGCATCCGAGCGCTCAGCTTCCAGTCGATCTGGCGAACCGGGTCGCCGGGTTCGTAGGGACGCGATTGAGCGTATTCCAAGCCCGAGCCAACGAAAAGGGAATCGTCGGTTCCAAACGCGATATCGTCGGCGATGCGGCGGACCACCAGTTCGAAATTTGCCCGCGACAGAATGTCAGGGCGAGGTAACGTTTCGGAGAGATGCGTGGCGTGATTCATGCGTTCGTACAGATCGGCGTTGCTAAACTAAAACAACCTACAACATTTCGTTCAGCAAGCGTTCCAGCATTGCTTCAGGGGTCAGCCCGTCGGCAAGCGCTTCGTAACTTAACCGCACACGGTGCAGGATCACGTCTTCGGCCAGTGTAAACAGGTCTTCCGGCACGACGTAATCGCGGCCATAGATAAAGGCTCGTGCACGAGCGGCCTGCACTAGACTCAGCACCGCACGCGGACTGCAGCCCAGTACCAAGTCCTGGTGTCCTCGAGTGGCGTTGACCAGTTTCACGCAGTCGTGGATGAAGACTTCGCTGACGTGCACGGCCTGGACCTGCGTCATCGCTTCGGTCAAGTCTTTGACGCTCAGCTTGTGTTCATCGCCAATGGCGTCAAACATCGATTGCGGCACCGCGCCATCGCCTTGCCGTTGCAGTTTCAGCTTTAACACCCGACGTACCACCTCGGTCTCTTCGGCCGGCGTGGGGTAGCGCAGGCGGTGGCACATCATGAACCGGTCCAGTTGGGCTTCGGGCAATTCAAACGTGCCAGCTTGCTCGACCGGGTTTTGGGTGGCGATCACTAGAAACGGAGCGGGCAGCGTGTGGGTTTCGTCGCCGATCGATACTTTCCGTTCCTGCATCGCTTCCAACAGCGCCGACTGCACTTTCGGTGACGCGCGGTTAATTTCGTCGGCCAGCAACAGGTTGGTGAACACCGGGCCTTTGTGGATGTGAAACTGGCCAGATTTTTGATCCAGGATTTCCGAGCCTAGGATGTCCGAGGGCAACAGGTCGATCGTGAACTGCACGCGTTTGAATTGCAAGTCGATGGCCTTGCCAACCGATTGCACCAGCAGCGTTTTGGCGATCCCCGGTACGCCTTCGAGTAGCAGGTGGCCGCCGGTCAGCAACGCGATCAAAACTCGCTCGACCACTTCCGTCTGTCCGACGACGGTCTTGCCAACCTGTTCGATGACCGATTTGGCAAACGCGGCGGACGGTGGAAAACCTTCGTCGGACAATGCGTCCAAAGCCGGTTGAGGGGTAACAGCAGTTTCGGTCATGACGCCGTCGATGATAGTGGTGAGAGGGAAGGCTGCGGTGGTGACTACGGAGTACGATGGAGCGGGTTCATTTTAATTGCCGCCCCATCTCGATAGGTGGGTCGTTTTCCCGGTTCGAATGTTTTGTCGGAAGTTCGAACGTTTTGTCGGAAGATTGTCCATGGCCGCCGCCAGCGGCCGGTTTCGAGACAGGCCTTCCCAAGCCAGAGGTCATTCGGCGCGTTCGGCCAACAGCAGATTCAGGGCGTTGTCCAGCTGCTGCAGCTTCAGGCCCGTAGCTCGGATGCGACCGTTGCGATCGACAACCACCGTGACCGGTGCGATGCGGACATGGTAGCCCTGTGCCGTCCGGCCGGCTTCGCGGGGCGGGCCAACTTCGCGGGATGGGCCTGATGAGCCGTTGGCGGGCTGGGGCGCCGAGTCTTCGTCGGTGGCGAGTTGGGGGGCTGCGTCGAGCGCCATCGGGATAGCCAGATCGATTTCCGCCGCAAAGGCTCGCGTCGCCTGCCAATCGCTCTGCCGATCGCAGACGACGGCAAAGGCAACGCCTTGCGGAGCGTACTTGGCAGCTGTTTTGTTAAATGTTTGCAGTTGCTGTTGCGTGATCGTTAGGCCTGGTCGTGTGAAGTGCAGCACACGCACAACCCCGTCCAAGTCGGCCTCCTGCAGTCCCTCGGGCGCCTCCGCTGCGATCTCTTCACTGAGGCCATCTTTGCTGGCGGTTTCCTCGCCCTGTTGTTCGCTGTCTTCCGGTTCGGCCGCGTTGTCGGTGTCGACATCGATGTCATCACCGGGACGCCACCAAGCGGTGGCGTGGATTGGAGGAGCGGGCTGTCCGAGTTGTTCCTGCCAGGACCGCATCCATTCCGACCCACTGTAAAACCAGTCGCGTTTGAACGAGACAAGTTGGCTGCCCTGGCCGCCGGAACCGGACTCTTCGATCAACTGCTCGACGATCGTTTTGACGTGGCTTGGTTTGACGCCAGCGGCCCGCACGATGCCGTTGCGATCGATGATGATGTAGGTGGGAAAGGCGTTGATGCCGTAGGCTTCGCCCGTTTCTCCGGTGTCCAGCACGACCGGATAATTGATCTCACGGTCTTCGACCATTTGAGGGGCTTTGTCCCAGCCGGAGGTCTCCGAATGCATGCCGATAAAGACCAGCTCGTCCGGGTGAGCATCGACAAGTTCGATATTTTTCGGAATCGACGCGACGCAGGGTCCACACCAGGTGGCCCAGAAATCCAGCACCACCACTTTGCCGCGGCACTCGTCCAGCGTGGTCGATTCACCGATCCAGGTATCGGTCGACAATTCGATCGCCGGGCCGCCCTCCAGATTAGTCCGCACGGCTCCCTCGGGATCGAAGTACCATTCGTCGGAGAACTCAGGCTCGGCGGCCAGCATTGGTGCAGCGAAGATGACCATTAAACCCACCGCAAGAGCGGCGGGTGTTACGATCCGTTTGAAGCCCCGGTCGGCTGCTCGCCCAAGCAGGTTCGCTGTGTTCGACTGAAGACTCAGGCCAAAGCAGCCTTGGGTTCGGAAACGAGTGCTCATATTGATTGCGCCGACGGGAAAGGGGCTAGAGAGCTGCTCTGATGACTATAACCCATCGGTCATTATTGGCAAACAACTGACATGAGGTTACCGCAACCCCTTCTTAGCCGCTTAGACCAACGCTGTGAAGCATTTTCTGTTGCGGAACTCGTCAAGAGTTTCGGGCATCCCGGACAGTCAACGAAAGTCTTGACGACTTCCGCTATGTTGAAACGCCGCAATTCACGGAAAGTGAATGCTCTACAGCGTTGCGTTTAGCCGCTTAGACATCGGGGACGGAGCAGATGCTGCTAGCCTGAGCGAAGGCGAGCCCCTTGAAAACATGCTGTGTCCCTTCGTGGCGATCAATACCTCCGGTATCCTTTATGCAATTAGGAGCAACTTATGACTACGATTTGGACACCAGAATACAACGACGAGAACTATCCAAGCGTTTCGATTGTCAACGTGAAGTCGCTTGTGGGCATACCTCTTACTTCCGGAAATTCGCTATTAGGAAAATTCCCTGACCGATTGTCTCTTTTACAACACAACAACGCAGACCCTCCAGACTTTTTCTATGCTGGATCAATGCCTGTCATTTCGAGGCGTCTCCGAGACTACCTCACGCAACTCAAGTGTAAATTTGAATCGTTTGAACTTGAGACTAGCCAATTAGTTGGAGATGAAAGTTTTTATTTTCTGAATCTACTCGAGTCGTTTGAGTGCTTTGATTGGCAGAGCTCAACCTTTGTCGAACGCGGAGGATTTGCTACGAGTATCACGAAGCTACGACTGACCGACATCAGCAACAAAATTGAAACATCGGTTTATCGTATTTCCAAGACGATTCCAGTTCTGACGGCTGTATCAGACGATTCTTCACGTTCAATAATCGAGCAGGGGTTTACTGGCTTCTCTCTCGTAAAACCAGAAAGCTGGGAAAACCCTGCTTCAATTGCGTAGATTTACGAATCAGTGGCCGCAAATGCTGAAGCCTGCCGAACAACCACCATTCGTGCCGACGACTGACAATGAAATGGGTGCGGGAACATGGTTGTTCCCCGGCCCTGTGAAGTACCATCGCGTTGCGCTGACGAGTTCGCAGTCGCCGATTCCGCAGCTAGTTGCAGATCGTTGCTTGTCTCTAATTATTGCGCCGAGAGATCGCTGCCGCGACTGTTGTGCAGTGGCGAGGCTGTCGAAAACTTTCGTTATTCGGCGACATCCAAAATCGGACGCAGTCCAGTAGAATGATCTCTTTCAAAGGAACGCGAATGCAATTTATTCACCATGACAATTCTGGGAACCTGTTAGCGGGTATTTTTTACGAATTAATACTTGCAGATCCCGATGGAGAAGTTAAATCCGATTGGCAGGTAAGCAAAGACGATGAATTCGACTACTGGATCGACTTCACCGCAGGCGAGAAGCAAGAGGTCGCATGTGCTGGCGGACACACGATTTCAAAATATCGTGAAACACGATTTGATTGCCAAGCTTTTGCTGATTCGACGACAGTCTTCGGTGAAGGGACCGGAGGACGCACCGTCATAACAGAGCAAGCTAATACTGCGCTTCAAAACGCTGGATTTTGCAATTATCGATCTTTTCGAATCTATCCCGAAATTCATAGTGTGTTCAAAAACTGCCTTTGGGGAATTGAATACGATAATGTCCCTATGGGAAGGCCGTTGCGCATCATTGACGAAGATCCTGTTTGCCCTGTCTGCAAAAATTTGATGCAATGCAATGTATGCTTCAAGTTGTTTGCGACCTGTCGGTATTGCAAAAAAGGAAGCGTCAAGTTTTTTGGTAGCGCCACTGACTTTCATGAATCGAAACATAAAATGTCAGCGTTTGAGATACCCGCAGTAATGCCTGCATTTCCAACGGTTATTGATGGCTCGAGGTGGAATGGCGAAGATTTTGTGACAACGACGACCTTCATTGCAGTAACAGGTCGAGTCTTTGACATTCTTAGGCAGGAGAAGATCGGCCCTGCTTACGGAAGGCCCGTGAAAGTTTGGGTGGACAAATGTAGTGATTTGCAGCTCGAAATGCTTGAGAAGTCCAAGTCAGCACGTTGGCTGAAGAAGACGAACTAAACAGCTGCCGCAGAGGCTCTTGCTAAAATCAGAGATTGCTTTCGCGGCTATAGGCATAAACAGCAATGAAGTGCCTGTCGCCAAGTTTTGGCCAAGCAATCGCCACCAGGACTGGAGGCATCGTCGGTGACAGCCAGCAAAAGCGATGCTGAGAGATTGCAGCTGTCGCTACCGAGGCATTCTGCCGTTGAGCGATTGACGCCAGCGAAGATTGCGTCACGCGGGTTCTGGATCGGCTAAAACAGAGTATTCGGCTGCTGCCGCTGGGATCGGCAATTGACGGGTTCGGATGACTGCCCGTCGGCCGTTTCTACAAAACTTTTTTGGGCTGTCCAGATTTTTGTCCAATCAAGCGATCCAACACGCATATCCACACTATGACGGAAAAAATCATTTCAACGGAGTCGGGCGAGCAGTTTACTCGCCTGCTGCTGCAAAATCAGAAGCGGATCTGGGGATTGATCCTATCGCTGGTCCCGTGCGGGTCCGATGCGGATGATGTCCTGCAGGAAACCTGCGCGGTGATGTGGCGGAAGTATTCCGAATTCGAGCCGGGGACGGATTTCGCTGCCTGGGGACTGAGGATCGCTCGCTTTCAGGTGATGAGCTATTACAGCCGCCGCAAAACGGAACGTGCCCGTCTGAGTGATGATGTGATTGAAGCCGTGGCTGTCCAATTTGCGGCGCCGCACCAGGAAAAACGAGCGACCGACCGATCCGCTGCACTCAAAGTTTGCCTGACCAAACTGAAGTCGGTGCAATTCGATACGTTGCATCGCCGCTACGACGAAGGCCAAACGGTCGAAGAGATCGCGGAGGAAATGAACGTCTCCATTCATGCAATCTACAAACGGCTCGATCGGACCTATCAACAGCTTCACAGTTGTATCTCCAATACGCTTTCTCAGCAGGAGCGTCTTGTATGACATCGCAACCGAATCCTAATTTGTCACCCGCTGAGCTTGAGCGGTTAATCGAACTGGCCAGTGCCTACCGTGAAGATCGCATCAGCGACGCGGACGTTGCTGAACTCGACATGATGTTGTCAGAGTCGCCGACAGCGATGGAGACATTCGTCGAGATCAACATGCTGGTTGCCGATCTATCGCAGACCCCAAACGTCGGGCCTGCAAGCAGCGGCTACCACACGCGGTTACACAAAGACGTTGCGGATCATTCCTCGATTCGTTTGGGCAGATTGGTCGCATTGGCGGCAAGTCTGCTGTTGGCGAGCGGACTATGGGGATGGTGGTCGAGTCGTAGCGAACCCTCCTTTGCGAGGCTCGAATCGGTATCAAATTGTCAATGGAGAGAGACCACGACACAGGCTCGCCACGACGGGCGGATCGGCGTTGGGCATTTCCGGCTTGCCGAGGGGATCGCCACAATTCGTTTTGACAATGGCGCCCGGGTCGACCTGGAAGGTTCATCGCACCTCGAGGTGCTCGCGCACGATCACTGCCAATTGCACAGCGGCAAACTGGTCGTCACCGTCGAAAATAACTTCAAGGGATTCACTGTCGATACTCCGAACGGGCAGTTCATCGACCAAGGAACGAGTTTCGGTGTTACCGTGGAAGACGACGGTGCGTCGGTGGTGGAAGTGTTTGACGGTTTTGTCGATGTCAAACATCGCACCTCGGGTGAACAACGTCGCCTTGCCGAAGATGCCACCGTGCGATTGTTGGCAAAAAAGATCGTTGAGGAAACGGAATATGATCCTCCAGTAAATACGGAAGATTCAGCCGACGTTCAGATTGCAACGACATCGAATGGAGGTGCGGACTGTTCGTTCCGGCGTGATCATCAGCATCGGATTGCCAAAAGTCCATTACTGATTGCGAAAACATCTCGCCCTAAACTGAGCCGATTCGACCGACGGATCTGTCTGCGGTTTGACCTGACCGAATTGCCTACTGCGGACACCGAGAAAGCGAGGCTGCAGCTGACTGCAGCTCCATCGGACATGGGGTTCGCCTCGAAATCAACGGATACCGTGATCGCAGTCTACGGCATCGTGAACGACACGCTGGACGATTGGTCGCCGAACGACGTTGCGTGGGAGGAATTGCCGGGCACGGTCGACGAGCCTTCGCAGTCGGCTAACGTTCGCTTGCTCGGGCGATTCACGATTCCCAGTGGACAACAGACGGGCAACTTTCGTGTGGAAGGACGCGAGTTGACCGAATGGGTAAGAAACGATTCGAACCAACTGCTGTCGATTGTCTTGGTCGCTGAGACGGAATCCAAAAAGGGAATGTTGGTCAACGCATTTGCGAGCTCGTATCACGAGTCGCTTCGGCCGCCGACGTTACATCTTTCATTTGACCAGTGAACGTAATTCATCGAAACCGAAGCTACCTTTGCGAGAATTTCCCATGCTACGAATCTGTGCGATTTGTCTATTCGCCGTCGCCCTCGGATCTTTTACGGTCCCCGCCTCGGCTGAGCAGACTCATTTCACGGTTGTCTTTGAAGACGGATTCGATCGCGAGGTGTCCGGTGACGAGGTGGAGAAACTTGGCAACGAGTGGAAGTTGAACACAAAGGAAATGCACCAGTTCGTGCTCAAGGACGGGGCGTTGCACGTCACTCGCAACACGGACGCCAAACATTCCGCGAACTTGCTCCACCAAGCAGAATTTCAAAACGGAACGTTGGAAATGCGTTTCAAGCTGGTGAGCCAGGATGATTCGTTCCGGGTTCAATTCCGAGACGCGGCGTTCACGAAAATTAAACAGGGGATGCTCTTTAACGTTCTAATAGGGGACGGCAAGTTGGAGTTGCAAGACGCTGTCGTTGCTTACGAAATCAAACAGCAATTGAAATCGGTGAAGGCCGTGCAACCATCCCCGGAACAACAGCGAGTTTTGGACAAGGCGAAGGTGAGTGCTCCATTGCAGCTGAGCGTCGGCCCATGGCATGACGTGCTAGTCGATGTCCAAGGCAACAAGCTGACTGTGTCCATTGATGGCAAAGAGGCGGCGTTACTAACCTCGGCAGCAATCGGCCATGCGACCAAGGACAACTTTCGCGTGGAAGTGAATCCGGCACTCGTGATTGACAACATCAAGGTTACAAAGCAGGGCACTTGAGCCGACATCATTTGCCGTGGGCGTTCGCCAAAACAAACATCATCAGTAATCGTGCGTAGGGCCCGCGGCTAGCGCCGTCGGCTCACGGATACAGGGAAAACGAAAAAACGGGACAGTCGAACTAACTGCGGACGTTCGCTTCAACAAACAACATTAAAAATCGTGTCGCAGGGCTCGCGGCTAACGCCGTCGGCTCACATCATCCCAGAATATGACAATGAAGCCATCAACCACTTCCATACTCGCCCTGACTGCACTCGTCTTGTGCTGCAACATCGCGACTGGGCAAACGCAACCGTCGGCTTCAAAAGCGGTCATGCCTCAAAAGCATCTCGCTGTCTTCAAGAACTACTGCTACGACTGCCATGATGCCGGAGCGCAGGAGGGCAAGCTGAATCTGGAAGAGCTTTCCTTTGAAATCAGCAAGGATATTGCAACGGCAGAGCATTGGGACAACATCCTAGCGGCTTTGAATTCCAAAGAGATGCCACCGGAGGACGAAGAGCAAATCCCTGACGATGAGAAAGCGGCATTCCTGCGAGACCTTGCACAGCAGATGGTGCTCGCTCGCAACATTCTGGGCGACAGTGGCGGCGAGATCACGATGCGGCGACTGAACCGTCGAGAGTATCAAAACACGCTGGAGACGTTGTTCGGTTTTCGCGCGGATGTTTCGACGCTGCCCGACGACGATGAGTCGGGCGGGTTTGACACCTCGGGTGGGTCGCTCTTCTTTTCCAGCGATCAGTTCGAGCAATACCGTGCTACCGCGACCGCCGCCCTGGAATACGCTCTGGACTCTAAGCCGAGACCGGAGCCCAAGACCGTTCGCTTTGAAGGGGAAACCATTTCCGAGGCCTACAAGGTAAAAGCTGCGGAAAAGAAGGATGTCTTCGACCGGGCCAAAGCTTTTCTTGCCCAGAATTCGAAGCCGCCTGCGGACTTCGGGTTCACGACGCCGGAACAGGCAAAGAGCGCCTATGAAAATCACGAATATGCCATGGCCGTCTATCACAACTATTTCCTTGACCGTCCTGAGAGCGAAACCGGCACCATCCTCCTGCCAGGCCGCCACAACGGACCGGTTAAACGCATGCCGCGAGTCAATGTGGAGGCTTTTTATCCTGGCGGGACATACAAGTTGCGGATCAAGGCTGCTAGCTACAACAACGCGATGGATCACGAACGTTACATTCAAGTCCACTTCGCGGCCGGCAAGAACGTCTTCACTAACCTGCAAGGGTTGGCTGAGGTGACCGGCACGGTTGAGAACCCTCAGCTGATCGAGTTGCAACTGCAGAACCCGGCTGGCGTCAAAGGGCATTTCTCGGTGAAGCAGCGCAACTACGAAGAACCTTGGCCTTACAAGCTAGACATGCTGTGGAAGGCGAAAAACGGCGTCGGACGTCTACCCGCAGTATGGGTCGACTATGTGGAGGTGGAAGGCCCGTTTTTTGACGAGCGATTGCTACAGATGCCTCGCATGTTGGAGAAAGCTCCGGGGCAATCGGATCAGGAGTACGCACGCCATCTCATCACCAAGTTCGCAACCAATGCCTTTCGAAACAAATCGCCTGATCCGGAGTACGTGGACAATTTGGTTCGTTACTACTTGAATCTCCGTGATTCAGGTGATGATCCCAAGAAGGCAATGATCGACTGCCTCGCCCTGGTGTTGTCCTCACCGAGTTTTCTGTATCTAAGTGAGCCGACGGGACTAGCCGCGAGCCGTAACACTGACGACACCACACACGAAAGGCCCGCGGCTAGCGCCGTCGGCTCAGGAGGTTTAGCTGCTCGAGAACTTGCGATTCGGCTGTCCTATTTTCTGTGGAGCTCACCTCCGGACGACTCACTGATGGCGGCCGCAATCGACGGCAGCCTATCCGATCCCGATGTTCTTTACGCCCAGACAGAGCGTCTGCTGCGAGACCCGCGTTTTGATCGCTTCATCAGCGGATTCACGCACCAGTGGCTCGACATGAAACGAATCGACATGTTCGATTTCAGTGCGTTTGAACACCCAAAGTTTGACGAGTCGGTGCGCCGCAGTGCCCAGCAAGAAGTGTATGAAACCATTGGGCATGTCACGGATGCCGATTTGCCGATCGATACATTATTAAAGGCCGACTTCGTCATCGTGAACGACGTCCTCGCCGACTTCTACGGCCTAACTGAGCCGACGGCGATAGCCGCGGGCCCACACGGCACCGAATCCAACCAGCAAACGCCCGCGGCTAGCGCCGTCGGCTCACGTGGCACGCGTGCATTCGGATCCGAGTTCCGCAAGGTCTCGCTACCGGCTGGTTCTCCGCGTGGCGGACTGCTTGGTACTGCCGCGGTTCATATCATGGGATCCGATGGTCAGCGTTCTTCCCCCGTGGAACGTGGTGTGTGGGTCTTGCGTAATCTGGTAAACGATCCACCGCCACCGGCGCCGCCGAATGTCCCCATGTTGGAACACGAGGACGCCGCGCTGTCGATTCGTGATCTGCAAAAGCGTCACCAGGCGGAACCGCAATGTGCCTCTTGCCACCGCAAGATCGATCCGATTGGCTATGGCCTCGAAAACTTTACTGCCGCAGGACTCTGGCGGGAGTCCGAGGAAGTCAAAATCTCTGAGGCTGCCGAAACAAAGCGGAAAAGAAAGTCTGGACCACAAACGAAGCAGTTCCCAATCGACCCATCGGGGGTGTTGCCCGGAGGAGAGCGATTTGCTGGGTACCACGAACTTCGCGACAACATTCTCAGCAACTACAACGACGCTTTTGCACGTGGTTTGGCCGAGAACCTAATCGCCTACGCCCTTGGTCGCCCGTATGGAATTTCCGACCACAACCTTGCCACGCAAGTCACATCCACCGCGAAGGAGAATGGCAATACCATCGCCGCCTTCATCCACGCTCTGGTGCAATCCGAAGCGTTTAAGACCAAGTGAGCCGACGGCGCTAGCCGCGGGCCTCGAACATAGCAACGTCAGACGTCGATCATGAACGATACAATTGCAGTTTTTATAACCTGGACAACCTACGGCACCTGGATGCCCGGCGATTTTCGCGGTTGGCGAAAGCACCATGCCAAACCTCAACTGCCAAGACCTTTATTGGCGGAATGGTGTCGTATACAAATGAAAGGCGAGGCAGTACTGCTCGAACCGCATGATCGTGAAACGGTCGAACAAGCCTGCCAGAAACACTGTGATTATCGCGGTTGGTATTTATTTGCAGTTAGCGCGCGCACCAATCATGTTCATGTTATCGTCGCCGCTGACGAGAAACCGCAAAAAGTTCGAGATCAACTGAAAGCCAATTGCACAGGTTCATTACGTCAACAGGAGACACCACTTCACGCCGACCGCACTTGGACGAAAGGAGGTGATTGTGAAATCCTTGATACAGAAAACGAAATTGAGGCGACCGTGATCTACGTCAATGACGCGCAGGATCGAAAAGATCGTGAACCGAACTCACAAGCGTCAGGCATCAACCGAATAAACGTCGATGCGAACGAGGCCCGCGGCTAACGCCGTCGGTTCACAAAATTACATCAGCACCAACCAATACAACGAGGCCAGCGGCGAACGCTGTGAAGAACCTGACCCGATCGTATTAGCGTCGGGCTTTGACCAACGCAACGTCAACACCAACGGGGCCCGCGGCTAGCGCCGTCGGCTCACAAAATTACATCAGCACCAACCACAACAACGAGGTCAGCGGCGAACGCCGTGAAGAACCTGACCCGATCGCATTTGCGTCGGGCTTTGACCAAAACAACGTCAACACCAACGGGGCCCGCGGCTAACGCCGTCGGCTCACAAGGACAAGAACATGTCATTAAAATCACGTCGAAATTTTTTACGCAGCAGCACGGCGGTTATCGCATTGCCGTTTCTGGAGTCGCTCGGATTCCGGCGATTTGCATCGGCGGCCGCACCGTTGGCTGCCCCGCCTAAACGTATGATCTTCCTCGGCACAGGATTCGGGGTGACCGCAGATGCTTGGTATCCAGACAAGGATGACACCGGTTACGACTACAAGCTGCCAGAGAGCCTGAGTCCGCTGGCCCGGCACAAGCAGGATATCAGCATCCTGCAACACCTCGAACACGCCAATTCGCGGGACGGACACTCGGGGTCGACGTTCTGGTTAACCGGAGCCGACCGGTTCGCCATTCCGGGACGAAACTTTCACAACACGATCTCGGTAGACCAGGTCGCTGCTAATCAATTCGGCAGCGAAACCCGCTACACCTCGATGCACATGGACGGCAGCGACCTGCTTGGTCACGGTTCAGGGTCCATTTCGTGGAACCAGAATGGCAAACCGATCCAGGGGCTATCGAATCCGGTTGCCCTCTACCACAAACTTTTTTCCGGCGACGCCGTTCCGCTTGAGCAACGCCAAGCGATGCTTTCCAAAGAACGCTCGGCGCTGGACACTGTGCTTTCCGATGCCCGTTCGATCAAGCAGGGATTGACCAGGACCGATGTCGACAAGCTCGACGAATACTTCGAATCGATCCGCGACATCGAAAAACGAATTTCCAAGGAAGAGAGCTGGCTAGATGTACCAAAGAAAACCCCGGCCACTCCGGTCAAGGATCCGAGCGAGGGACTCGAAGGCGTGCCGGCGGTCGAAGCAGTCTATGATTTGATGGTCGCTGCGATGCAGGTCGACGCCACTCGCGTCTTTACGTACCGGTTGCCGTCGGACAGTTTCTGCGCCAGTATTGGCTCGAGCTATTCGGCCCACAACCTCAGCCACTACGCTGGCACCGAGCGGACCGGCGACTCGATCCGTCGCGATCAAGCCCACGCGAAACTGCTGGCACATCTAATTGATAAACTGAAAGCCACGACCGAAGCCGACGGTTCCTCGCTTCTGGACCACGTGTCGCTGACGTTCGGCAGTAACTTGCGAAGCAAGCACAGTCTGGATAACTGTCCAACTTTGATCGCTGGTGGTGGAGCCGGTTTCAAGCAGGGCCGTCACTTGGTGATGAAAGACGAGAAGACTCCGCTCTGCAATCTTTGGCTCTCGACATTGCGTGGTAGCGGAATTCCGGCCCAGTCCTTCGGCGACTCGACCGGCGTCATTGATGAACTATTTGAGGCTTGAGCACTTAAGGCTAGAGTTACGAGGGATCGTTCGATTTTAATGGGGCGAAACGGAGCCGCCGGCGCACAAATACAATTGAAGACTGAAGCGATTCCTGAAACGAGCAACCCAAACGCAATGACCGGAACTACGATGAGATTTCACAAAACGCTTTGCGTCCTGGCTGGAATGTTTTGTTTCGTTCTTTCCTTCGCCACAGCGGCGATGGGCCAGTCGAAACCGAACATCGTCTTCATTCTGGTGGATGATCTGGGCAACGCCGATGTTGGCTTCAACGGATCAACCTACTACGAAACACCCAATATCGACGCGTTGGCACGTGGCGGGCTGGTCATCGAAAACGCCTACATGTATCCGACCTGCTCTCCATCGCGTACGGCGATGGCGACCGGAAAGCAATCATTTCGAACGGGAGTCTACACTGTTCCAGTGCTCGAGCGGGGTGATGATCAGGAGAACATCTTTTCTCGTTGGACGGTCGGCGCGGAGCACACGATGTACAGCCAACCGCTCGCTGATGCTGGGTACAAGTCGATCCACATTGGGAAGTGGCACTTGGTCGGACCGTATCCGCAAGAAGAGCTGGCGATGGAGTTTCCGATAAAGAAAAAGCTGACGCAGCCTGATCCGTGGGACTTCAGCTGGGTGCCGTACCACAAAGAACACTGCCGACAATTCTATCCCGAGGGTCGCGGGTATCTGAAGAATGTCGGCGGGACGTATCGCGGTGACCCTGCGCTGGAGGTTGGCGGCTACCAAAGCAAGACTCGCGGGTACTTCGCACCGTTTAGCAACCCGTTCATCGAGCCGAAGCCTGATGACAAATGGCTGACCGACCGGCTAACCGACGAAGCGATCGAGTTCATGGACCAACACTCCGAAGGGCCGTTCTTTATCAATCTGCACTACTACACCGTGCATCGTCCAATCCGCGGGCGTAGCGAAGACCTCGTCCAGAAATACCTGCAGAAACCTGGTGACCCGATTACCGGTCAAGGAACCGGCAAAGGGAAACTTAAAAGGACGGAGGCGGAGTACGCAACGATGATTGAGTCGCTCGACGATAATGTCGGTCGATTAGTCGAGTTTCTCAATGACAACGGTTTGCGTGACAACACGCTCATCCTCTTTACATCGGATAACGGTCAAAACGTTGGCCGCAACGATCAGCTCCGTGGCAAGAAAGGATACATTTACGAAGGCGGCATTCGAGTTCCCACCTGTGTGAACTGGCCAGGCAAAATCGACGCTCGGCGAACGTCCACCGCCGTCACCGGTCTCGACTTTTTCCCTACGTTTATGGACGTGGCAGAGATCGAGTATGACGGCGTGCTCGACGGACAATCGATCACTGGACTCTTTCAAGGTGACGAGCCAGAGTCATTGCGAGCTCGCCCACTTTTCTGGCATTTAGCGAGTCAATACAAGCACGGCACCTGCTCGGTGATCCGCAAGAACAACATGAAGTTGATTCAGTTTCTCGGCGACGGAAAACTAGAGATGTACGACTTAAAGAACGACCCGCGTGAGGAGCATAACCTTGCAATGACAAATCCCGAGCAAACGCAGGCACTGCTCAAGGAATTGGAAGAGTGGCGAAAAGCAAATGAGGTTCCGCTGCCTCCCGCTTCGTCGCTCCGGTGATGTGCAGTGTAGAACATTTGTCTCAAATGTTCATCGTTTATCCCAAAAGCATCGTTTATCGCAAGGCATGAACAGTTGAGACAACTGTTCTACATATATGGCAGCCGCACACGGAAACGCTGGCAACTGTACAACGTGGCCGAAGACATCGGCGAAACGAATGACCTGAGCAAGCAATACCCAGAACTTCTGGGGCCGATGGTGTCGGAGGTCGAGAAGTGGGGACGAAACCATCAGATGCTACAATGGCATTATTTCGATTCGGACTATGAGGATTGGGCAGAAAACAAACTGTCCTATTTTGACGGGACCTTTGACATTGAATGACCACCGCGCTTCTGTACAGAACTCAGGGGCCGAGATGAACGAACGAACATAATAGTGGAGAGGAAAGACAGGGCATGAGGAATACGTCACTTTTACTGGTCGCGATGATGTGGCTAGCGTCATCAGCACTCTACGGACAGTCCGGAGAATCGACGTATCAAGTCCCCGAGGGGCTTGTTCGCGGTGGCGCGTTCATTGACCGATTTTTGCCGGTGCCAGTCAGAAGCAAACTCGAATCAAATGTCTGGGGCGCAGACAACGTCATTCCCCGCGATGTGGACAACGGCATCGAGGACGCCGAGTATTCCTACTGGGGCGGAAACATCATCGTCGGAGACGACGGCAAGAACCATCTGTTTGTCTGCCGCTGGCGAGAAGATGAGCCCAAGGGACATCACATCTGGTGGAAATCGACTGTAGTTCATGCAGTCAGCAACGATCCAGTCGGGCCTTATCAGGTGATCGAAGAAATTGGTCGCGGTCACAACCCGGAGATCTACCGGCTCAAAGACGGTACGTACATTATCGGCACCATGGGTCTGTCCGCATACAGTGCAGACACTCTCACTGGTCCATGGACCAAGATCGAAACTGTACTGGAATCGGCGAAGGAGAAGTTTAACCAGTCCAACCGAACGTATGTCGTTCGTGACGATGGCAGCGTTCTGATGATGAACAAGAACGGGTACGTGTCGATAGGCGACAATGGCATCGAACGGTTCCGTCAGGTTACCAACCAATCGGTCTACCCAAAGATCGAGAACCACTTTGAAGATCCAGTGATCTGGAAAGATGAAGTGCAGTATCACTTGGTCGTCAATGATTGGTTCACCCGCAAAGCGTTCTATCTGCGATCACCCGATGGCATCAACTGGAAATGGGATCCTGGGTTTGCCTATGACACGACCATCATGAAGCACGAGGGCGGTACCTCCGAGGCTTGGTACAAGTTTGAGCGACCCAAAGTTCGGCAAGATAAGTACGGACGTGCAACCCATATGAACTTTGCGGTCATCGACGTCCCGAAAGACGACGATCGAGGCAGTGACAACCATAGCTCGAAAAACATTGTGATTCCGCTGGTGGTTCCCCGACGGATTCAAATTCTAAACGAACTGCCGATCACGGCAGATACCGACCACATTGATGTAAGGATCTTGGCCGAACCAGGATTTGATCCGCAGACCGAGATCGAGGCCAGCTCGTTAAGGTTTGGTGCATCGGAGGAAGTTAATTTCGGACGCGGAAGCAGCGTGCTAAGAACGAAAGTGTCGGGAAATGATCTGATCGTAACGTTCGACGTAAAAGGGCATGGCCTAACGGCGGACAACTTCGTAGCTAAGCTGCTTGGTCGCACCACCGATGATGATCTGTTGTTCGGTTATGCCAGCTTACCCGGAAATGCACAAAACAGAACGCACTAGGATGCTTCTGCTTCAAAGTTTTTTCAGCGTGCTGATTTGTTCACGCTGGAAGTCGTTGAGAAAATAGAAAGGATCGGCAGGTCGGCACGTTGCTTGACCGGCAAGTGCAGTGGGCAACCAAAGCCCGTGTGATTTCGGAAAAGGATGCGAAAATTGCCTCACCCAGGAAAAGCAGCGAATAAACACAACTGAAACGCTAAGAGTTTGTTTCAACAGTGCACAAATGAATGAATCGGATTGAAGTGTTATGAGATATCCACTTGTCATGGTCACAATGACGCTGCTTTCGTCCGCTGCCAACGCAGATACCGTCGAAGCGACGACGCTGGAGAATTCGCGGCCTGACATTGTGTTCGTGATGACCGACGATCAGGGGATGCTCCTGTCGCACATGGGCCATCCCGAAGTCCAAACGCCGCACATCGATCGGTTTGCTGAGAAGTCGTTGCGGTTTACAAATTATTACGTCAGCCCCAACTGTGCCCCGACGCGGGCAGCGATCATGAGCGGAGTGCATGAGTTTCGTGCGGCCGTCACGGCGCCCCATGCCGAATGCGAACGAATGGCGTTGGACCTGACGACATTTCCACAGCTTCTTCAGCGGGCAGGTTACGAAACGGGGATCTTTGGCAAGTGGCACCTAGGTGATCTCGAAGCCTACCGTCCCGGCAACCGAGGTTTCTCCGAAGTGCTGGTACACGGGGCCGGCGGGATTGGGCAGCGAGAAAGTGGCGTTGAAATCACAAGCTATGCGGACTTTCCACCGAATCAAGGCGGCGGCAAGAAAGCGAAGTACTTTGATCCGGTCCTGCTGCACAATGACACCATCGTCCAAACGAAAGGCTACTGCGCTGACATCTTCTTTCATGCCGCACTGGCCTGGATGCGGGATCAGCACGCCAACAGGAAACCGTTCTTTGCGTACGTCTCGACCAATACGCCGCACTCCCCTTTGATCGCTCCGCAGGAAAACCTGCAGCGAATGGTAGACCGCGGGCTCAAGAAACCCAATCCGCGATTGGCGATGATCGAGAACATCGATGACAACTTTGGGGTCATGATGCAGAAGCTTGACGAGTGGAATATGCTCGACAACACGTTAATCATTTTTACAACCGACAACGGCGCTCCAGGAGGCGGCGGACCGAACTTCAAGGCAGGCCATAAAACCGGTAAGGGAACACCCTATGAAGGCGGCGTGCATGTCCCGGCGTTCTGGTATTGGAAAGGAAAGCTGCAAGAAGACAAAGACATCACCGCGTTGACCGCTCACATCGACTTGTTCCCCACATTCTGTGAACTCGCGGGGGCGGATGCAACGCAAGCTACCCAGGAACTGGAAGGCCGCAGCCTGCTTCCGTTACTGAAGAATCCAGGAGCAACCTGGGCACCACGTACTCTACAGACACATAAGGGAAACCTCGGCAAAGATCCTCGGCAGGCGGCTGATAAGCTGTGGTCCGTACGGACGGATCGTTGGCGGTTGGTCGGCAAAGAGCTGTTTGATATCCAGCACGATCCGTACGAAGATCACAACGTGGCAAATCAGTATCCGGAGCTGGTTGAGCAGCTCAGTAAGTCGCACTTCGATTGGTATGAAACGATGCTCCCGCACATGATCAATCAGGGCAACACCTGGGAGCATGAGCACGCTCCTTTGGAAACGCTTTACTACGAGCAGAAAGCGAAGCGAGGTATTCCCGAGTGGAGCCCCGAGGACATTTAAGGTGTTCGGCAAAAAGTACAGTGAATGAAATGAGATCACCAATACGCGTCACCAACACTATGAAAATATACCTATGTACTGCCATCGCCTTCCTGCTCGGCATGAGCGGGGCGATGGCGGAAGTTGTCGACTTTTCCGATGAAAGCCGCTTTCCCTCCGGTGCTCCAATCGTGCAGAGCGAGCAATGGAATAATGGTAAAGCAGGCGATGGGTTCGTCGGCAATGGCAAGAAAATGCTGCTGCTTCCGGACAAAAAGTGGGCGGGAGGATTCATCACCCATGCCGAAGCGTTCGCCGCCTCGAAGGTTGGCGACTCTATTACAGTTGCCATCGATTTCACATTCGACCAGGTCAAGAATAAGAACGATAGCGAGTTGATCCTGGTGGGATTGACCAATGACAACAGTCGTTTGCTGGCGACATACGATCGCAAGGGCTGGGGCGACTACGATTCAATCGGCCGCGAAGGTTATCCTGAGGGGATTGTGTTTGAAAAGAAGGCGATCGGATTCAAGGGCAATGCAGCGGTCGGTACCAGTGATCCTCTCCGACTTTCAATGACTCTGACGCGCGCCGACGCGGACAAGTGGGACATGGTTGTCCTGCTCTCGAACCTCAATCCCGAATCGGATTTTTCGACACGATGGGAAACCAAGGAGCTCGCGTTCGCCGAAGGATCGGTGGATCAGTTGTTCGGTGTGATTCAGGCCGGAAAAGCTGATGCGGATGCCGGCGTGGCGAACCGTCTGGTTAGCCGCTTTGAAATCAACAACGACTCGGCACCGCCTGCTCCCCCGAAAACCTGGCAAGGGGTGAACTTTAAGAAGTACATCCTTCCGATGGAACCGCAGGGGCCGTTGGTTGATCAAGGCATCTGGGGACAGTCCATTTTGCCTCGCGATCCGAGGAACGGACTGGAAGACCCGACGATGAAGAATTGGTGCTACTGGGACGGAAGCATTGTGAAAGGCGATGACGGAAAATACCACATGTATGCCAGTCGTTGGACACAGGCACAACCGCATGGCAACGGCTGGAAAGAACATTCCAAAGGTATACATGCGGTTAGTGATCATGTAATGGGCCCCTATCGCGACCTAGGCCTGACCTGGCCGGATTGGAAAGAGGGACTCGGCCACAATGTCATTGGGTTGCGCATGTTCGACGGTCGCTATGCGATGGTTACCAGTGAGAGAACCCGTGGCGAGGTGTTTGTTTCGGATAATCCAAACGGCCCCTTCACGCTGCTAGGTGAAATCAAGTGGGAGGCGAATGGTTTCAACCCTGGATTGGCGGCATATGAAGGCGGGAAGGGGAATATGTCCAATGTCATGATTATTCCGCGACATGACGGTCGCTACATGATCGTTGGACGTTCCACTGCCGTCATGATCAGTGAGGATGGAATCCTCGGGCCGTATAAAATCGTGTCGGACCGGGTCTACAAGGATATGTCAGAAATTCCGCAGACTCGCATGGAGGATCCCACGGCGTGGTACAGCGGCGAGATGTATCACATGCTGGTGAACCACTGGCCTGGAAAAACCACTTATCATTTTTCATCGAAGGACGGCATCCACGACTGGAAGTATCGGGGCATTGCTTACCGTAAAGATGAAGCCCTGTTCCGCTATCCCGACGGTACGGTTGATGAGTGGTATATCGTGCAGCGACCGACGGCGTATGTGGAAGACGGACACATCACCCACTTCAACTTTTCGGTCATCGACGTCACGAAAGGTGCGGATCGCGGCAACGACGATCACGGCAGCAAGATTATCGTCGTTCCGTTCGATGGCGAAGCGTTTGATCGCGACATGCAGGCCGTCGTGGAACGCGAAAATCTATCGAACAAATGATCGATAGTGCAGTTCATCCGCCAGTTCACGAGCAAAGGTCATCATGATAAAAGCGTTTCAGAGTATCGTCATCGTCTTGGTTGCGGCATCGGTATGCAGTGGTGCCGGGATCACCAGTTTCGACACCGGATACACCATCACCAAGGTTCGCACCTGGCAGAGCAAAGGGACGTCTTTCATCGCGGCCAGCAGCTATGAGGGGACCGTGATTGGCATGCGTTTCGATGGGACGATCGCCTGGAAAAACACTCTGTCCGGATACATGAACCACGATCTGTGGTGCGCGGATCTAACTGGTAACGGCATCGACGAAATCCTGGCGGCCAACGCGGATGGAAGTGTTTACTGCCTGAATGTGCGTGGAGAGACTCAATGGCAGTTCAAGAAAAACGAGGTGCCGATGTATTCGGTCTGCGCGGTCAAAAACGGCGACACGTCGTACGTTGCCTGCGGCGGGTTCGACATGAACATGTACTACCTCGACGCGAAGGGCAAGCTGATCTCGACCGTTGCGTCATCAACTTACAGCAAACAGAAGGCATGGCATGCGGAGGCCGGTGCGCCATCCAACGTGCATAACGTCAACTTCGTCCGTCCGTTTCCGACATCCGACGGAAATGAAAATCTGATGATGGCCGGTTTCAACAACCACATGCAGGAAGCGGGTGTCCTCTATGAATTTGACCCGCTGGCGATGATGCCGAAATCGAATAAGGGAGTTGATATCGGTGGATTGAAAACGCTGGGTGACATGCACGTCTGTGATACCGACGGTGATGGAGCCGGTGAAATTCTGGTCGGCACGTCGCAAATTATCGGAGACGCAGCCCTGGGCATCTATGATTCGAAATCCGGCGACTACAGGAGCGTGGATCTCTCCTCGCTGAGAAGGAAGATCGACCGCATCCGTTACCACGTGCTCCAGCCTCGCGTCATTCCGAAGGGAGACAGTTTTGAGTACTTGCTGTTGATGGGACCGGCGATTGTATTGCTGTCGCCCGATCTCGAAGTCAAGAAAGCGGAGGTGTTGAATTCAAAGTACAGCTACAACGATCTCTGGCAGGTGACGGACACGACATTCATTCTGGCCAGCTCTGAAAGCGGAGGCAGTTGCATCCATCTACTCGATACGTCGGTGGACGGCTGGAAAAACGCATATCAAACCCTTGAACCTGTCGGGAATGTCGCCGCCATCCGCCTGCGCCGGGCGGAACTCAAGACTCAGGTGGATCGTTTTAAACGCCCCGCACACGAAGTCGCCGGGCGGCCACGACCGCCGGTCTATTTCATGTCTGAGTCGTTGAAGTCCCCTGCGGTTGCAAGTCTGGCGAAGCGATTGGAAAGCTCCAGCCCCCACATCCAATTCCTTGGCAACAAGTACACCAACAAGGTCCAATACCCGCCCAGTTGGAATCGCGATACGGTCGTCACCAATGAAGTCTATCGCAAGAAACACGACAGCCGACACGACTACAAAGATCCGAAGATGGATCAGGAAGGAATCGTCAATCTATTCGCGCCCGCGATTGACGGCGACCAGCAGGGAGTCGCTTACTGGGGCGGTCACGGCAACGATCCGCTGTTCTACAGTTTGGAAACCCGCTACGCACTCGTCGACCGTGCCTGGAACAACGGCGGTAAGAAGACGGTGCAGATCTTTCCCGAAATGGAAGGCCACGGCGCGGATTTCGAGTGGGTGATCGACAATATGTTCGAGCCGTTTGCGAAGTATTGCCAGCCTCGTAACGGCAACATTTTTGTTCGGTCCAAAAACATTTTCTGGAACGCGAACGTGTATCAGAAATCGTTTAAGCCCAGCAGTGATAAGCTGATGTGGGACATTTTAGTCTCGGGCAAATATGCCGATGTGTTTGTTCCCGCCATGGAAGAGACCACCGACAAGACGATGGAGATGAGCCTGGCGGGACGGATGGGGCTGTGGGCCGCCGGTTCGGTCGACAGTTGGGGAACGCGTGCCGTGCCGGATAACCCCAGCTACGATCGCTCACGCCAGCACAGCAACCAGATGCTGCCCAATCATTTTTTGCTGAACCTAGTGTTCCATGTCGCTGGCGGCGCACAGTACCTCGACAATTTCCCTGTCGACCAAGAGTACATGAGCATCCTTTGGGAGCTGATCGAATCCGGAGCGCTCTACGTACCTCGCCGCGATGAAATCGTGAGCTTCAACCCGGTCCATCTGAGCATCGCGAATCCAAACGAACGCTATATGAACGAAGGGAACAACGGCAAATGGAACGTCTTCTATGACGAAGCTGCGGAGACGGCCAATCCGATGGTGTTCAGCCGCATGAACGCGACCTGGATGGGCGCGGCAACAACGCCGTGGGACTACTCGCGATTTGCAGCCGATGTCAAGGAACGCCGACTGAGCTTTATCTCTCCGTTTCCTAAAGGCATGGTACTGCTCACGCCTCCGCAGTCAGGAACGCTTGCTGACCCCAACGCGCCACGCGGCAAGCTGCAGGATCACCTGCATCCGCTCTACAGGAACATCATGCAGGAGTTCATTACCAACGGGCACAGCTATCTCTCCGCAGACGGATCAACTGTCCACGCAGCCGACACCTACCATGACACCGTTATCAAGGCCATCGCCGACAAGGGGTCGCTGTTGCCGCTGACCGTGACTGGCGACGTAGGCTGGGTCACCGCCCAATCTGCTCCCACTCACCTGCGTCTGACCCTGGTCGACACGGGCTACATCAACCCGAAAGCCCGCACCGCCACCGTGCAATTCAATACCGTGCGTCCTGCTCAGATCACCGATGTCATGACCGGCGAAACGATTCCGATGCTGGATGCGGACACCGCCGAAATCGACGTGCAACTCGGCAGTTTCCGGTTCATTGACATCGAACTTCAGGATGTATTTTCACCTTAACGGAGTTGAAGCCAGCGAACGAAACAGAGTATCGCGATCCGTAATCGAAGTTGCAGCAACGATGCGTCGGGGCATCGCCGGACTCATTCGGGTCAAGTCAGCGAGAAGGCCGGGAGTAAGTCGCAAAGGAATAAGCGAGAACGTCAAACGTTCGGCAAAGAGTTTAATCAAAAATCTGCCGACCGATCGGATTTTTGTCTAATCCATGCCATTGTTGCGTATTACCAAAGGTACGCGAATTTGCGAGGAGCCCTGGTGACAAAACTAAAAAGCATGATTCTTCTAACTTTGGCACTATTGCCTGTGCCGGGCTTTTACGCGTCAGCCAATGATCAACCAAACGTTCTGTTTAATCTGATCGATGATTTTGGCTGGAATGACGTCGGCTACAACGGAAGTGCGTTTTATGAAACGCCGAAGATGGACGAACTTTCGAAGGAGTGGATGCGGTTTGACAATTGCTATACGCCCAGTCCGATGCCCGGCCAGCGCGATCCGCGTCGGCGATTACAAACTGATCCATAACTACCACCACGGCGACGTGCTGCTATTCAATATCGCCGAGGATCCGCATGAAACCAAAAACCTTGCCGCGTCCATGTCTGAAAGAGCGGAGGCGTTGGATAAGCAGCTGATGGCGTATTTGAAATCGACTGGTGCGTATTTGCCCGTAGCTCCCACGCGAGAACAACTAACGAAGAAGCGGCAGGGCAAAAAGGATTGAACAGAGAACACAGAAACACGTCGTGTTGGCGATGAAAGGAATCCCTGATCAATCTCCTTGCACGAACAACCTCATCAAAAAGGTAGAACAATGAAACATCTGTTATCCGCTGCCTCCGCAGCTTTGGTTCTGATCGCGTCGAGCCATTTGGTTCAGGCTGAATACACAGAGACCATGGATCCGAATGGATTGACGAAAAATCTCAAAACCGACTATGGGCTCGTCGACGACGACGCGAAGAACAATCAGAGTGAAACGTTCCGCAAGGCGATCGCCGATCTGGCCGCCAAGGGCGGTGGGCGTTTGATTGTTCCAACAGGGACCTACCGTCTGGCGAACGTCCGACTGATGTCAAACATCCACTTGTTAATCGAGAAAGGCACGGTCATCAAACCATTCTGGCCCAAGGGTGATAAGACGGTTGTCTTCAGTCTGGATGCGGAACAGCCCAAGAAGATCGCCAAAGGGCAGAAGGAGGCGTACATTGAAAACGTCAGTATCCGAGGACTCGGCGGGCGTTGGACTGTCGATTATTCCGACCGCTTCCCGAATAAGGGGGAAGGCGTCCGTGGCGTGATCGCCAAAATGGTCAAAAACTTCCTGATCTCCGATATGGATGTCAAAGACAACTGTACGGTTTATTGCGGAATCACGCTCAGCCCGACCAACACAAAAATCAAGGACGTGACGAATTGGGAGGTTAGCCGTGCCACCGACGGCACGATTCGCAACTGCCGGATCTTTAACGGCAGCCCTGGCTACGGAATGGTTCAGTTGCACGGAGCACAAAACGTCCACTTTGAAGATCTTTACGCGGACGGAGGCGTTACGCTTCGGCTCGAAACCGGCGCGGTGGGACTACACACAGCGGTCTACAACATTACTGGTAAGAACATCGTTTGCGAAAACGGGCGGTGCGCAGTGATGATGGGACCGCACAGCGCAGTCAATGGAAAGGTCAACATCGAGAATGTCACCGCGAAAGGCTGCTCTTACGCCGTTCAAATTGGACTCGGCGGAGTCAAAGAATCTCAATTGAAACTCGATCCCAACGCGAAGCCCGGTAGCTTTGCTAAAGGCAGTTCCATCAAAAATATTCACGCTGTTTTCGGCATGAATGCCCAGGTCAAAAAACACTCGATGCAGATGATTCCGGAAGAGTATCTGAAGGATCTACGGCTATGGTATGACGGCAAATTCTTTAGCGGACCCTCTATCGCTCCAGTCCAGAACGAAACGGAAGGCAGATACGAAGTCATCATCGAGAACGTGACATCGGAAGGTTTTGAACATCATAAGAATATTGTCACGGACGAAGATGCGCGGCCTGGGAAGTGGTCCAAAACCTTTGATGACTGGAAATCTAAATACGGCACCAAGGAAACGAAACGTCCCGTCCCCATCGAAAACTGATTCGCGAAAAGTGAAAGAGACTACGTATATAAAAATGCGAATCACTGAAGAAAGCATTAGAAGCCTATGTCAATTCTTATTCGAAGTAATTGAGGGCCAGAGACGTTGTGAGCCGTGGGCCATAAGGCACCGGGTAATGCGTGGAACCCGGCCGCTCACTCGCGAGCGGCTCACTAAATCAACAAGCCGCTAGTTCGACTGTCCCACTTTTTCGTTTTCCGTATTTGTGAGCCGACGGCGCTAGCCGCGGGCCCTATTTTGCCAACGGTTTACCGCGCCGCAGCCCGACGCTAGCGCGTTCGGCTCACTAATTGGGACAGTCGAACTACCGCGTTCGGCTCCCTTATTTCATGTCACACTGAGATGCATTCCGGTCACGCGCCACCAAACCTACAGACTTCAGCAACCCACAACGAAAACTTATGAAATCCAATCGTCGTACTTTTGTCAAAGCGGCCTCTGTAGCTGCGAGCAGTGCTTTTGTGCTCCCGCGTTTCGCGATCGGTCAGCCCGGTCCCTCGGCAAATAGCAAACTCAATATCGCCATGATTGGATCTGGCGGTGTGGCTCATCAGGCATTCAGTGGTTGCAAAGGCGAAAACATTGTCGCGATGTGTGATATCGACAGTCGCAATTTCCCCAAGGGACGGGAAGGAACGCCAACCTTTTCTGACTTCCGCGTGATGCTGGACAAAATGGAAAAGGAGATCGACGCGGTTTGCATCAGTACGCCCGACCACACTCACTTTCCAGCCACGATCGAGGCCATGCAGCGTGGCATCCACGTCTGCACCCAGAAACCACTGACGCATAACATCTGGCAAGCCCGCACCTTGAAAAAGGCCAAGGACAAGTATGGCGTCATCACGAACATGGCAAACCAGGGGCATACCGGGGACGGCATCCGCACGATGCGCGAATGGTATGACGCTGGGGTATTCGGCCAGGTACATGAAGTGCATCTCGGACATCCCGGTCCAGACTGGGGTGGAAAGTATTTCAAGAAGCCAGCGGCATTGCCATTGCCGAAGCAGCCGATTCCTGCCGAAGTCGATTGGGATCTCTGGCTCGGGCCGGCCAAAGCAACCTCGTACAACGAAATCTATCATCCGCTCTCATGGCGGGGCTTTTATGACTACGGAACAGGACAGCTGGGTGATTGGTTCTGCCACACCGGCGACGGTCCTGTTTGGGCACTTGATCTGTACGCCCCGACGGTTGTCGAGTGCATAGAGCGTGGTCCGTCGATGGAAGGCGTGCTTCCAGACTACTCGATCATCCGATTCGATTTTCCGGCGCGTGGCGATAAGGATGCGTGCTCAATGTACTGGTACGACGGGGCGAACAACGGCGGCACTGACATCAAACGACCTGACGAATGGGATATGGGTAAACCGGCCGGCGGTTCGTTCTGGTTTGGGGATAAGCAGAACGGCTATCTGAACAATCGCTCGACTAAGCCCTCATTGTCGACGAAGGCGAAGAACCAGGAATTCAAGAGTTCCGTGACGATTGAAAAGAAGTACCCGCGTGTGCCGGGCGGCGGTCCCTTTGCCGAATGGGTACGTGCGATCAAGGGAGAGGGGCCTACGCCAGGTTCAAACTTTGACTACGCCGCACCAATGACCGAAGTCGCACTGATTGGCGTGCTTGCTCAGCGCTTCGGCGGACGCATCGAGTGGGACTCCGCGAACATGCGAGTCACCAACCGTCCGGAACTCAACGCCTTCGTCAAAGAACCCGCTCGCAAGGGCTGGGAGTATGGCGAGGATCTTTGGAAAAGCTAAGCACGTGTTTTAACCTGAAATTGCGGGATGCTTAAGTGAGCCGTGGGCCGTAAGGCACCGGGTAATGCGAGGAACCCGGCCGCTCACGCGTCACGGCTCACTAAAACAACTAGCCGCGGGTTCCGCACCCCGCATTTCCAATAGGAGGCCCGCGGCTAGCGCCGTCGGCTCACAAAATCAACGGGAAACCTGACCATGAAAACGAAACTTGCATTTCTCATTCTTGCAGCGGCGATGCTGCCGAGCTTTGCTTCGGCCGAGCCATTGCGAGCGCTGATTATCGACGGCCAGAATAACCATCTGGTCTGGCCGAAGTCGACGATCATGATGCGTCAATATCTCGAAGAAACAGGCCTCTTCAGGGTCGATGTTGCCCGAACCCGATTTGTGTGGCGAAGCGAACGTGAGGCGGACTGGCTACCGCTTGCGAGAGTTACTGAAAGCATCCCAACAAAGACGCCTCAAACAGACCCCAACTTCAAGCCGGACTTCTCAAAATATGACGTGGTGATTTCGAACTTTGGCTACCATGCGGCACCGTGGCCCAAGGAAACGCAGGCTGAACTGGAGGCCTACATGCGGGATGGAGGTGGGTTCGTCAGTGTTCATGCCGCCGACAACTGCTTTCCTGACTGGAAGGCTTACAACGAGATGATCGGCATCGGAGGATGGGACGGTCGCACCGAGGAACATGGCCCTTATGTTTATGTGAACAAACTGGGCGAGGTCGTGCGCGACGACGCTCCTGGCATCTGTGGCAAGCACGGTCCGAAGGCAGACTTCGTGGTAACGATGCGCGCGCCTGCTCATCCCATCTGTCAGGGTCTGCCTGAAAAATGGCTGCATGCCTACGACGAGTGTTACGCATACATGCGTGGCCCGGCCGAGAATCTAACGCTCCTCGGAACGGCCGTGAGTTCACTCACCCAACGCAGTGAACCGATGCTGATGACGATCGAGTATCACAAGGGGCGGATCTTCCATACCACGCTGGGACACGACACCAAGGCCTTTGAATGCGTCGGCTTTATCACCACGTTCAAACGCGGGGTCCAGTGGGCCGCGACCGGCGAAGTAACTCAATCCGAAGTCCCCCAAGACTTCCCCAGTGGCGACGCAGTTTCAGTTCGTCCGTTTGAACTGAAGCAATAAACACAGTAACTACAAACGTACCAGTGAGGAAAATAATAGTGAAAAATCGAATGCTACAACGGTTGCTACTCTCAGTCGCTTCGTTGCTTGGCGCAGTCGTGCCAATTGCCGACGGACGGGCGACACACGCCGCCGATCGCCCCAATGTCCTTTGGATCATTTCTGACGACCTCGGACCTGAACTTGGTTGCTACGGCTATCCCGACGTCGCAACGCCGAATGTAGATCGCTTGGCTTCCGAAGGCCGTCGCTACACACATGCGTTCTCGACCTCGCCTGTCTGTTCTTCGTCACGTTCCGCGTTCCAGACCGGGCGTTACCAAACGTCCATCGGTTGTCAGCACCATCTAACGCGTGACGAGAAGGAGCTGACGGTTCCGACGGCTATCGACCTGATGCGAGGCGCCGGCTACTTCATTTCCCATGGCCGTGGAGTTGCCGAGGATAAGACGACTGCAAAATTTGGTGTCAATTACCTCTATGACAAAAAGAACATCTTCGACGGACACGATTGGTCGGAGCGCAAACCGGGACAGCCGTTTTTTGCTCAGGTGCATATCGGCGAGCCGCACCGAGGCTTTGTTACGAGCGATCGACCGCGAGGGGACGCACCGATTCCACCCTGTTATCCAGAGCATCCGGTGACCCGCGCCGACTGGGCCAACTACCTCGCGACGATTGAAGTCATGGATCACAAGGTTGGCGAGATTCTTGATCGGCTTAAACACGAAGGCGTCGATGACAACACGCTAATCATTTTCTTCGGCGATCACGGTCGGCCACATGTCCGCGGCAAGCAATGGCTTTACGATGGGGGACTGCACACGCCGCTGATCGTTCGTTGGCCCGCAAAGATCAAAAAGGGCACGGTCGAAAAACCGTTGGCCTCATTGTTGGATGTCATGCCGACCACCCTGGCGGCGGCCGGCGTCGACACTCCCAAGCTTCCCGGCCTGAACCTGCTTGCCAACGACTGGCAGGGACACAAGATGCTGTTCGCTGCTCGTGATCGTTGCGGCGACACACCGGATCGTATTCGTAGCGTGCGAACGCAGCAATTCAAATACATCCGGAACTTCCATCCCGAGATTCCTTACATGCAACTGAGCAGCTACAAGAAGCTGGAGTATCCAGTCGAAACGCTCATGAAAGTCCTGCATGCCGAAGGTAAATGGGACTCACCGTTCATGGCGAAGACACGGCCCAAGGAAGAACTCTACGATCTTACCGCCGACCCAAACGAACTGAAGAACTTGGCGGGCGATCCGTCCCAATCTGAAAAACTCTCAGAGATGCGCCTCGCACTCGACCAGTGGATTGAAACAACCGGCGACCAGGGCGCCATCGAGGAGGACGTGGACATCGACGCGCTGATGGCAGAGAAACGCAAGTGGTATGTCAAGACGATGAAAGCTCGTGGACTCGACCCGGACCTTTCCGATCAAGCTTACCTGAAGTGGTGGGAACAAGAACTGGGTGTCACCGAATGATTTGTAGCCACAAAAAATGATATGTGATGAACGAGAATAAGAAATGACAATCATCAAGACGAAAGAAATCGATGCAAAAGCAACTTCTACTTACATGCCTATTGGTCGCCTTCACCGCGAGCACCGCTCAGGGGGATCGACCCAACATCCTGTTTCTACTAACTGACGATCAGGCCTATCACACACTGGGGGTCACCGGAAACGAACAAGTTAAAACGCCCAACATTGACACCCTTGCGAGACGCGGTGTGATATTCGACCGCCACTACGACACCACGGCGATCTGCATGGGCAGCCGCGCCAACATCATGAGCGGGATGTACGAGTATAAAAATGGCTGCAACTTCATGCATGGTGCGATGGGCACCAAGCAATGGTCAACTTCTTACCCCGTTCTGCTGAAGAATGCGGGTTATCGAGTAGCCAACGCGGGCAAGTTTGGCTTCGGTGTGCATGACCAGAAGAACCTCGATAAGCGAGGCATTGAAGGCACCGGAGTGAAGGATGCGTTTGACCTCTACCTGACCAAGGGCGGTCAATGCAATTACACCACCGCCAAAAACAAAGGTCTGGACAAATATGAGCAAGATCATCCGCACCTGACTCAGGCACTGGCCGCAGCCACGATCGATTTCGTGCGAGACTCCGTCAAACAAGGCCAACCTTTCTGCATGACGGTTGGTTTCAAGGCGCCGCACAAACCGTTTGAACCGGATCCGCAGTTTGATCATGTGTACCAGGACACGGTTTGGAAAAAACCAGGCAACTATGGTCGCCAAGCAGGTCTGCATTTGGCGGAACAATCGCGTCAGGATCGGCAATACAGAACTTACTGGGAGGAGTCGTACAGCACCGACGAAAAATATCAGCACACGCTCCGCGTCTATCATCAGCTCATCTACGGCGTCGACGTCGCAGTCGGCAAGCTCGTCGAGGAACTGAAAAAGCTGGGAATTGAAGACAACACCGTCATCATCTACTCCTCTGACAACGGCTACCTGATGGGCGCACATGGTTTGGGCGGCAAGACGCTTCCGTATGAAGAAGGCGCACGCGCACCGCTGATCATTTACGATCCGCGCAATCCGAAAAGCGGCACCATGCGCCGCACGGATTCCTTAAGCGGAAACATCGACATTGCTGCGACAATTCTCGATGTCGCCGGCCTCGACATCCCGGACGTCTACGATGGAAAGAGTCTGATGCCGATCGTGGAAGACGAAACCGTAAGGGTTCGTGACACACTGCCGATCATCCAAGTATTTGGGCAGGAGGCGACACGCTGTCTGTCTGTAATCAATGGTCAGTACAAATACATCTACTGGTA
The DNA here is from genome assembly GCF_052161655.1 of Novipirellula methanifontis. Taxonomy (GTDB): domain Bacteria; phylum Planctomycetota; class Planctomycetia; order Pirellulales; family Pirellulaceae; genus Novipirellula. Next base: position 1,075,593 of record NZ_CP197418.1, on the reverse strand, counting down.
TTACACCGATGAAGAACAGGGTATGCAGCCGACCGAAGAGCTGTTCCAGTTGACCAAAGATCCGCTGGAAATGACCAACCTGGCTGGCAATCCGGAATATCAACCGATGCTAGAGAAAATGCGAGCCCAGTACGATTCACAGGTGAAACGATGGGCAGAACAAAGCATCGACTACAACGGCTACCAGGAATACGGCACGTTGCTTGACCGGCAAGTGCAGTGGAAAACCAAAGCCCGTGTCATTTCGGAAAAGGATGCAAAAATTGCCCCACCCACGAAAAGCAGCGAGTAAACACAACGGAAGCGCTAAGCGATTGTTTTAACAGTGCACCAAATGAATGCATCGGACTGAAGTGTTATGAGATATCCACTTGTCTTGATCACAATGACGCTGCTTGCGTCCGCTGCCAAAGCAGATACCGCCGAAGTGACAACGCTGGAGAATTCGCGGCCGAACAAACGTCTTGTTCATTCTGATCGATGACTTCGGCTGGCAGGATATCGGCTACAACGGCAGCACGATTTATGAAACGCCGCGAATCGACAAGCTGTCGAGAGAAGGGATGCGGTTGGACAACTGCGACACACCAAGTCTGATGTGCTCGCCGACACGCGAGGGTAAAGTAGATTAAGATGCAAAAAAATAAACTCGATTTGATCAATCACCGAAATGTAATCTTTGCCTGTGCAGCACTCGCAATTACTACGTTGTGGATGCCAAACGGCGTCGCAGACGATAATAACGAAAAAGGCTTTCGAATTGGCACCTGTGATTGGTCCATCAAGATGCCCCTGTCCGTCGAGTCGTTTGAGTTTGCTAAACGCAATGGGTTGCAAGGAATTCAGTATTCATTCGATGCCAAAGGAAATGGCCTCGACCTGCGTCTTCGCGAGAATCGGGACATCGTCCGTGAGACGGTGAAACGAACGGGAGTCGAGATATCCTCGCTTGGCATTGGACTGTTGAACAAGGTCCCGCTCTCCACGACAAATGAAGCCGAGCAACTGGTCGTCGAGTGCATTGAGACGATGGCGAAGCTCAAAGCAGAAGCGGCTGAACTCGAAGATCGTGAATTAGCTGCGAAGGTATCACCGAGCATCGTGTTGCTGGCGTTCTTCAACAAAGCTGATATCAACGGCAAGCCCGAGTTGATAGCGGAGGTCATTGAAAAACTGAAACGAGTTGCCCCACTGGCGGAAAAACATGGTGTCATCCTGGCCTTAGAAACACAGCTCAACGAAGCCGACCACCGCCACATCATCGAAAGCGTCGGCTCGTCGGCAGTAAAGGTCTATTACGACACCGGCAACTCGGCACGCATGGGATATGACATCTATCGCGAGATTGAAAGTTTGGGCACAGAATATATCTGCGAAATCCATCTCAAAGAGAACGGCGACTTCCTGGGTAACGGTGACATTGACTTTGCAAGGATCAAAGAATTACTTCGGTCCATGAAATATACGGGATGGCTAATCATCGAAGGTTCCACCCCCAAGGGGATCAGCCGTGAAGAAGGTTGTGAAAAGAATGCGACCTACGCACTTGAATTGTTTCGCTCGTGAAAGACGTGCGGCTCGTTTCGTCAACTAACAGCAATCCAACTACGATTTTCAAACATCATTTAGGTGAATCCGGCCCATGAATCAAAATCAAGAACGCGTCTCAGTGACTGGTCTTCTTCGCGGAATGTTCGCCCTGTTTATCTTGGTGACGACCATCTTTGTGTCAACCGCTCAAGCAGAAGAACTGGCTGGCGACTGGTCTCTGGATCTCGATTCCGGCATGCCGGCTTGGATGAGGGTCACACAGCGTGAAGGCAAACCGTTGGTCTATTTACGGTTGTATGTTGGTTCCGAAGGACCGTACGAAAATGTAGAAGAGTCCAATGGCCGATTAAAATTCACGCTCAACAAGAACAGAAAGGCGAAGAACACGACAACCGTTGACGTCGGAATGAAGGCGGGAAAACTTGATGGAATGATTATTCGCCAATCGCCCGACGGTTCGACCGAGCGAGAGGCGTTTACCGGAACGAAGATTCCGCCGATGCCCACAGTCGCCCCGGATTTATCAAAAGTTCGATTTGGTCAGCCGACCGCCTTATTCAACGGAAAGGATATGACGGGATGGACACCGCACATACCAAAGCACGAACCCGAAAAGCAGAATGGATGGAGCGTCGAAAATGGCGTTCTCAAGAATACGACACCCAAGACGGACTTCAGTGCCACCGGAGCCTTCGCCAATCTTAAGACGGAGGCAGTTTTTGAAGATTTTTGGCTGCATATTGAGTTCCTTGTCGAAGAGCAACGCAACAGCGGCGTCTATCTGCGTGGAATGTACGAAGCTCAGGTCGTGGATCGCGACAGTCGCATGCAGGGGTTGCAGGGTGTAGGTGCCATCTTTGGATTGATTGAACCGTCGAAGAATGCGGGCAAACCGGGTGGCGAGTGGCAGACCTACGACATTACGCTGGTCGATCGGCACGTGACGGTGATTTTGAACGGAGAAAAAGTCATCGATAATCAACCCGTGACCGGGCCAACCGGCGGGGCCGTTCATACCAACCCAGCGGAACCAGGCCCCATCTATTTGCAAGGCGACCATACCGCCGTGTCATACCGCGATATCTATCTGGCACCTGTGCTGAAGGACTAGTGTTCCAAGTCAGTTTCGTTTTCGGCGATTCGCCGCTCACGCGGAAAAATTGCTGTACTGATAGATATTGCACAATCTGATTATGCCGTTGGTATGTGCGGAGGATGCTTGGCAGTCCGTTTCGGGTTACGATTGAGGGGTCGCCGTTTGGCTTCAGAAACGCCCGCCCCCGCATCCCGACCCAGAGGACCCTTGATGACTCGCTCATTTGCCTCGACGATGGCACTCCGTCATTGCCCGCCCACCTCAGCATCGCTTCGCAAACTTGTTGGCTTCCGCTATGCCACGCTCGTGGTTGCGACAGTGCTTTGTCTCGCACAAATCGCTTGCTTCCAATCGCGAATTGCCCGAGCGGCCGAGCATCCCAATATCGTCATCATGCTTGCCGATGATCAAGGCTGGGGTGACCTCAGTGTGCATGGCAATACGAATCTGTCGACTCCGAACATTGACTCGTTGGCGACCGATGGCGTGTTGTTTGATCGGTTTTACGTCTGTCCCGTTTGCGCGCCCACCCGAGCCGAATTCTTAACCGGCCGCTATTACGCCAGAACGGGCGTGCGAGGTGTTTCCACAGGCCAAGAACGGATCAATCCCGACGAAGTCACGATTGCCGACATTTTCAAACAAGCAGGGTATGCGACCGGCGCATTTGGAAAATGGCACAATGGATCCCAATTTCCTTACCATCCCAACGCTCGCGGGTTCGAGGAATATTACGGTTTCACCTCGGGGCATTGGGGCCATTACTTTGACCCGATGTTGGAACACAACAATGAAATCACGCGAGGTAAAGGCTACATCACAGACGATTTAACGACGCATGCGATGGAGTTCATGGAGACGAATCACAAGCAGGACAAACCGTTCTTCTGCTACCTGCCGTACAACACTCCGCATTCGCCGATGCAAGTTCCGGATGAGTATTTTGACAAGGTCGCCAATCGGCCTTTGAAAATGCACAACCGCAATCCCAAACAAGAGGACATGCCTCATTTGCGAGCCGCATTGGCAATGTGTGAAAACATCGACTGGAACGTCGGCCGTGTGCTTAAGAAGATTGACGAACTCTCGATCGCCGAGGACACCATCGTCATTTATTTCAGCGACAATGGCCCCAACGGATGGCGATGGAACGGTGGTATGAAAGGCCGCAAAGGGAGTATCGACGAAGGTGGCGTACGAGTCCCGATGCTGATGCGATGGCCAGGCCATATCGTCAAAGGCAAGACGATTGAGCCGATTGCCGGAGCGGTTGATTTGTTGCCGACGCTGACCGAACTCGCCTCGGTTCCCCACTCGACGCAGAAACCGCTCGATGGTCGATCGCTTGTTCCACTGCTGCGAGGCAACGACACCCAGTGGAGCGACCGGATGTTGATCTCGTACCAACCGCCACGGGGCGGAAAAGGCAAAACGCCAGAACCGCGAGTGAGTATTCGCAATCAGCAATTCCGCATGGATCCGTCAGGCAAACTTTATGACATCACCGCGGACCCTGGTCAGGACACCGATGTCTCGAACCAGCATCCCGACTTGGTGCGTGAGATGAAACGGACTGCGGACCAGTATGTCCAGCAGCTTGGCGATCTTGTCAAACCCGACGAGCGTCCTTTCCCTGTCGGCGAAGCACCGACTACGTTGCTGCCGGCACGTGACGGGGTGGAACATGGCAGTGTCCAGCGAAGTGCGAGAGCGCCCAACTGTTCGTACTTTACCCACTGGGTGGGCAATCCTGAGGACGCGATCACGTGGGATATCGAAGTCTCGGAAACGGCAACGTTCGACGTCGAGATCTTTTACGCGTGTGCCGCTGATGACGTTGGAGCCAAGTTTCAACTCGATTTTGGCGACGCAAAACTGACAGGTAAAGTCACTCAGGCTCACGATCCGCCGGCGTACGGAGCCGAATCCGATCGGACTCCTAATCGCGGATCTGAATCGTACGTCAAAGATTTCAAACCGATGAACGTTGGCAAGATCACGTTGGCGAAAGGTCGTGGGCTGTTGAAAATTTCGGCGACTGAAGTCCCTGGCGACGAAGTGATGGAAGTACGACTGTTGCGACTGAGCAAGCAAAAGTAATTTTGCAAAATCGCAACTCCGCTGCAATGTGAGCCGTGGGCCGTAAGGCACCGGGTAACCCGCGTGAACAAAATGCGGGATAGGCTTCCCTCGTAGCGAAAGTCGCGAAGACTTTCGTCCGCTCGTGCCCCTCCCCGAAACTCTTGGCGAGTTTCGCTACGAGAAGGCGAGTTTCGCTACGAGAAGACGCCGCTACCATCGTCAACGCTCTAGAAATGGATACGATGGGCAAAATTCTTTTCGCTGCTTTCGCTTACTCGTAACCATTGCCCTGATCCATGACCGACGTCATACCACTGCATCGATTGGCGTTTGCGTTATTGCCGGTCGTGCTCGTCCTTGCACTGATGATTCGCTGGTCGCTGGGGTTTCGAGCGGCCATGATCGGAGTGATCCGCATGGTCTTGCAACTGGCGTTGGTCGGTTATCTGCTGGGTTACATTTTCAGCACCGACACATCGCTTGTTGTGATTGTGGTGTTTACAGCGATGCTGATTGCGGCCAGCTGGATCTCGCTTCGATCCATTCCACGCGACCGCGCTAGGAACTTTCGCTTCTCGTTTTTGGCGATCTTGCTTGGCGCCGGATCGACGTTCCTGGTGATGACGCAAATTGTGCTTGGGTTGGATCCATGGTTTGCCCCGCGTGTTTTCATTCCGCTGGCGGGAATGACGCTTTCCAGTAGTATGAATTCCGTCAGTTTGGCGGCGGAACGCTATTATGCCGAATCACAGCGAGGATCTACAGATTTGGAAGCTCGCGAAGTTGCCTTGAAAGCGGCGTTCATTCCGATCACCAACTCGCTGTATGCGGTCGGCATTGTTTCAATTCCCGGAATGATGACGGGTCAGGTATTGGCAGGGGTCTCGCCCCTGATTGCCGCACGCTATCAAATTATGGTGATGTGCATGATCTTTGGTTCTGCCGGACTTTCCGCAGCATTTTTCCTGTGGCTGATCGGTCGCTCCGAAAGTCATCCTAAACTAAGCGAAGAAAACTCAGTCGTCTAAGCGTTTGCCTTTTCCGCTGCCCATTCATTTTCCTTCACACTTCCAGGAAACACCATGCGTGCGTTCTCTCTTTCCAGCATCGTGCTGATCTCGGCCGTCTGTGTGACGACCGCCGCTGTCGGCGAAGATTGGCCTCAGTGGCGAGGCACTCAGCGTGACGCGGTGCTCCGGGAAACGGGGCTCATCAAAGAATTACCCACTGGGAAATTGCAACGCAAATGGTCGGTCCCGATCGGTGCCGGTTACAGCGGCCCGACGATCGCCGAAGGACGCGTTTACGTAACTGACCATGGCGCCGGTGACGAAGAAATGGAAGTCGAACGCGTCTTGTGCTTCGATGCCAAATCAGGCAAAGAGCTGTGGAAGCACACCTACGATGTCAATTACACGATCAGCTATCGCGCAGGACCGCGGGCCAGTGTGACCGTCGATGATGGCAAGGCCTATTCGGTCGGCGCGATGGGCAATTTCTTTTGCTTTGACGCCGCCACGGGCGACATTCTTTGGAAGCGTGATCTGGCGACCGACTACAACGCTCGTATGCCGATTTGGGGCATCACCACCGCGCCGATCATTTATCACGACACCGTGATCCAAATTGCCGCCGGCGAAAAAGACGCTTGTGTCGTTGCAATGGATCGCACCACGGGCAAGGAAGTGTGGCATGCTTTGGATGAACGCGCCGGCTACAGTTCGCCAATCTTAATCAAACAAGGCGACCAAGACGTTTTGGTATGTTGGACCGGTGAGTCCGTGAGCGGATTGAACCCAGCCAATGGCAAAGTGTTTTGGAGTATCGCGATGCTGCCGCGAAACATGCCGATCGGCGTTCCGACGCCTGTGGTTCAGGATGACAAGCTGTTTGTTTCGTCGTTTTATGACGGCTCGATGCTGATTCGTTTAGATCAGGACAAACCCGCAGCCAAAAAACTGTGGCACCGAGTGGGCATTGACGAAAAGAATACCGACGCCCTTCACTGCATGATCAGCAACCCGTTTATCAAAGGCGACTACATCTACGGGGTCGACAGCTATGGTGAGATGCGATGCTTGGACATGGCCAGCGGCGACCGTGTTTGGGAAGACCAGAACGCGGTCAACCGTGCTCGCTGGGCAACGATTCACACGATCCGTCACGGCGAATCCGAAATCATGCTGAACGAGCAAGGAGAGTTGATCTTTGCAACGGTTGCTCCCGATGGCTATCACGAGCACTCGCGAACAAACCTGATCTCGCCGACACGCGAGCAACTCAATCGACGTGACGGCGTTGTCTGGTCCGCCCCCGCCATCGCCAACGGGTTCATCTATGCCCGCAACGACAAGGAACTCGTTTGTGCGTCGCTACTGCCGTAGGATCGTCGTTGATCGCTCTGCGATCAAAAGATTGTCGTTGACCGCTCCGCGGTCATTACGCTGTGATGGAATGAGACGGTCGAAACGTTATGATCGCAGGAGCGATCAACGACAATCGCTAATCCATACGCACGCCAACGGTCAACAAAATGTTGGCGTAGCGTTGTTGGTCGGCGGTTTGGATCGTTAGCACGTGATCATTCGTGGAAACGGCTTCGTAGAACGCCCATTTATCGACAGGTTGGATTTCCAGATCGAGCCCCTCGTTTTTGATCGTTTTGCGGTAATCTTCCCATACGGGTGGGTCGCCATCCAAGGCGTACGGTCCGCTCGTTTCGGTCTGCATCGTCTGAATCGCCTCGACCGGGATCGCCGACAACAGGGCTTCGAGTACTTGGTCACAGGTGGGCACACCCGGCATCAAATTCAGACTGACCAGTTCAGCTCGCGGGCCTCGTTTGCTGGCAGCCGGATAATTGCCATCGGCGATCAAAATCGAGCTGTGGTGTCCCGCAGCAGCAATAATCGCGGTGATTTGCGGATGGATGAGTTTGTGTCGAAGCATAGATCTACACGCTCTAAACGAGGTTCAAGACGGGGGTAGGGATGAAATCAACTTATTTCGCTACGATACCTGATAGCGAGTGATGACAATTATGCCAGAAACCAGATTCGTTGTAACGGAGCCAATGTGTTAGAGCGCCGATTAAAGCTAGGCCGATTCCTCGGCATTGGGGTCTACGTGCATTGGACGTTTGGCTTGCTGATGGCCTACGTTGCCTACGAAACCCAATCGCAGGGTTTAGTGGGCATTGCGTTTGGAATGGCACAGCTATTTGCCGTCTTTTTCTGCGTGACACTACACGAATACGGGCACGCTTTGGCGGCTCGCAAATTCGGAATTCCCACGATCGATATCACGCTGCTGCCGATTGGCGGGGTGGCTCGATTGCAGCGGATGCCCCGCATCGCTTGGCAAGAATTAGTGGTGGCGGTGGCGGGTCCAGCCGTCAATGTTGTGATCGCCTCGCTGCTGTTAGTCGGGTTTTACCTGTTTGGCGGCGTTGAAATCCTGGTCGAAATCTTTCATGCGTTTGTGGGGCCCGTGGAAACGGTGGCGACCGCGCAGGCGAGTGGGGAATTGGCCAGTGGAGAATTGGCCGAAGTGGAAATGTCCGCCGACCCGTCGTTTCTGGGGTTCTCTGTGATCCTGTTGGCGGTGAACATTATGTTGGTCGTATTCAACATGATCCCAGCCTTTCCGATGGACGGCGGTCGTGTGTTGCGAAGTTTATTGGCGATGGTGACTAACTACCGCCGAGCCACCTTTCTCGCCTCACGCATCGGGATCGCATGTGCGATGATGATGGCGATGGCGGGAATTTACGCCCAGGCACCGGGGCCGGTCTTGGTGGCGATGTTCATTGCTTATGCTGGCATCTCCGAAGCTCGCCAAGTCGAGATGATGGAATCGGTGCGTGGTTTGAGCGTTTCCAACGTCATGACCCATTGTCACAATTCGATTCCCATGGATGCGACGCTTGATGAAGCCGCCCATCGCTGGCAATCGATCGACACGACAAGTTTGCCAGTCACAGCCCAGGGCGACATCGTGATTGGCGTGCTAAGACTCAAAGATTTATTGACGGCCATTGAGTCCGACACGAACTCATTTGCGACAGTCGGAGAGATTACGGATCACAACGCATCGTTTGCACGCGAATTCGAATCGCTCGAAAACGCCATCCTTCGCAGCGGAGGCCAATACCGGCAAATTCCCGTCGTCAATTCTGATGGCTGTCTCGTCGGCTGTCTCGATATGGACTCGATGATGACGCGTGGTTCATTACGCAAACATCTGGCCAGTCGCGCACCGGTGGTCGACCGGTTTGATGCCGTGACGTAGGTCGATTTTAGATCGCTCGCGGCGCAAGCGGACTGTGGATTTAGTGAGCCGCTCGCGCGTGAGCGGCCGGGTTCCACGTATTACCGGTGCCTTACGTTACCCGGTGCCTTACGGCCCACGGCTCACCACGCTATTTACATTTTGATTAAATCAACAGCCCGCACGCCGCCCGGTTGCGCGGCGTTACCCGAGGCCTTACGGCCAACGGCTCACGCGTTGGCACTGCGATTTTCGGCGACGACGATAAAGCCGCCCACGGGACTGCGGGTTCCGGAGACGATCGAGGCTCCGTCGATCGAGAGCGAATGAAACTGGGCGATGCCCCACTGCGTGGCTTGCAAATCGGCCATCAATTCGCGTTTGGAGAATCGATGCATAAACATCTTTTCGAGTCCGCGGTACTGGTAAACGCTGTCGCCAAACTCATGATCCGATTGCAATCGCGATTTGATCCACGATCGAACCAACGATCGCCACCCGGCGGGTTCTCGCAGTGCGGACCAGCGATTGTGCACATGCAGCACCAATTGTCCTCCGGTGCGGACAATGCGAGCGGCATGTTGAAGCATTTGCCTGCGGTTTTTGCGTCCCTGGATCATCCCCAGCGTGCTGAACAGACAAACCGCGTGATCAATCGACTGGTCGGCAAAACAGTCCAATTGGACCAAATTGGCACGGATCGCGTGGATCCGTCCCTGCAACTCTTGCTGCGAGGCTTTTGCCATCATCACTTCGAGCATCCGCTGGCTCAGATCGACCCCGACGACTCGGTAGCCTCGACTGGCTATTTCCATAGCCACCCGCCCGCTTCCGCAGCCTAAATCGACAATCGAAGTCAGGCTTAGCGAGGAATCATCCGATAAAGTGCCAGGAAAGACTTCTTTCAAAATCGACTGGTCCAGGGCACAAAGCGGAGTATCCGCCACAAACGCATCATAATGGTCCGCGATCGACCGCTCGTTCACATAACTCCACGTTCCCGTAGAAACGCCGATCGGGCGACGCCAGTCTGGCGGTCGCGTGGTTTTCGGGGGCTGGTTCAAAGGGCTACCGGGTTCCTATAATTCGCGGCGTGATCGTGATTGAAAGTGGCTTGTGTTTTGCCACTGGACCACGAAATGTTTCGAGCAACGAATTGCTCGAGTGACAATCAGCTTACCGTAATAGACGGTTTATTCGAGGCCAGCCAGTGATCCTGGTTCGGCTCCATCAACTTGAGGAGAAATAGGACAGTGGCAATACGAGTTGGAATTAACGGCTTCGGCCGAATCGGACGTATGGTCTTTCGTGCATCAGTGACTCGCGATGATATCGAAGTCGTAGGCATCAACGACCTTCTCGATGTTGATTACTTGGCATACATGCTGAAGTACGACTCGGTCCACGGACCTTTCGAAGGCGAAGTGTCGACCGAAAACGGAATGCTTGTCGTTAACGGCAAGAAGATCCGCATCACCGCTGAAACCAATCCTGCGAACCTGAAGTGGGGCGACGTCAAAGCCGACGTGGTTGTAGAATCGACCGGTATCTTCTTGACCGCCGAGTCGGCCAAAGGCCACATCGATGCAGGTGCTAAGAAGGTTGTCATGTCGGCTCCGTCCAAAGACGACACCAAGATGTTTGTCATGGGCGTCAACGACGACAGCTACGACGGCGAACAATTTGTCTCCAACGCTTCGTGCACGACCAACTGCTTGGCTCCGATCGCCAAGGTGCTCAACGACAGCTTCGGTATCAAGCGTGGTTTGATGACCACCGTTCACGCGGCAACCGCAACCCAAAAAACCGTCGACGGTCCTTCGACCAAAGATTGGCGTGGTGGTCGTGGTATCCTGGAAAACATCATTCCTTCGAGCACCGGTGCTGCTAAGGCCGTTGGCAAGGTTATCCCTGAGCTCAACGGTAAGTTGACCGGGATGGCTTTCCGCGTTCCAACTTCGGACGTTTCGGTTGTCGACTTGACCGTCGAACTCGAAAAGGAAGCTACCTACGAAGACATCTGTGCTGCAATGAAAGCCGCAGCCGATGGCCCGATGAAGGGCGTCCTCGGTTACACCACCGACAAAGTTGTTTCCACCGACTTCCGCGGCGAAACCCGCACTTCGGTATTCGACGCCGACGCTGGCATCCAACTCGATAAAACCTTCGTCAAAGTCGTAGCATGGTACGACAACGAATGGGGTTACTCGAACAAGGTCCTCGACCTCGTTGCTAAGATCTCGAAGTAAAACTTTCGCAGATCGCTAAACAAACAAGAAGGCTCGAAGCATCACGCTTCGGGCCTTTTTTTGTAAATGTGGGATAGGCTTCCACATAGCGAAAGTCGCGAAGACTTTTGTCCTCCATTTTCCCGGCCGAAACTCTTCGCGAGTTTCGCTACGACAATCGCATTTCGCGATGACAGGCTGGAAGCCTATCCCACACCTCAGCCGAAACTCTTGGCGAGTTTCGCTACGAAGAGACCTTGCTGCCTCGCTCTAACGCAATGACGAAACGGGGCGTGGCTTCCGATACTTATTAGGGTTCGCTGCCTTGCCCGTGATCTCGTACAGAAATTGACTTGGAATCGTCGGACGAGGTTTCCCCCATTTGCGGCGAGTCAGTGCCATCGACATCGTCAATGTTTCTTGGGCTCGCGTGATTCCGACGTAACACAAACGACGTTCCTCGGCGATGTCTTCCTCGCGACCACTCTTCACACTGCGGCTATGCGGCAGAATCCCTTCTTCCAAACCAACCATAAAGACGACCGGGAACTCGAGTCCCTTGGCTGCGTGTAACGTCAGCAACCAGACGGAATTCTTCAGCGCCATCTTGTCCTTTTCGTTCCCCATCTCGCGGCCGGCGAGCGCCGTCTCGGCGAGGAATCCGGTCAAATCAGCCTCTTCGGTTTTGTCTTCAAAGGCCGCGACCGCATTGGTCAAATCGCCAATCGATGCCATCCGGGCATCGCGTTCTTCAGGGTTGTCGTACAAGCGAGCGATCTCGTCGGCATACGCCGTTCGCTCGAGCAGCGTACGCACAGCATCGGTAAGAGAATCATTCTTGGCTCGCAGGCGGACATCGTCGGCCATCTGAGCAAGCTCGCTGATGCCACGTCGCGCGCTCGGCGACAAATCTTGAACCGCCGCATTGTCCTGCATCACTTGCCACACCGGCACTCCACGCTCGACCGCGCGTTTGACCAACAATTGCACCGTTTTATTACTCAAGCCACGGGCGGGCGTATTGATCACACGCAGCAGCGAGATCTCGTCATCTGGCTGCTCGATCCATTTCAAATAGGCAATCAAGTCACGGATTTCACGACGATCAAAAAACGATTGGCTCCCCATCATCACATAAGGAACGTCGTGCTTGCGAAGCTCGGTTTCAAACAATCGTGGCTGCTCGTTGGTGCGAAACAGGATCGCAATGTCACGCGGCTGGATGTGCTGGTTATCGATCAGATTTTTGATCTCACGAACCACCATCTCGGCTTCGACCGTTTCATCCTTGTGCTGCAAAATGCGGGGTCGGCGGCCATCAGGACGACTAGGAACCAAGATCTTGTCGTGCCGGACGGTGTTGTATTGGATCAGCGTGTTGGCCATCCCCAAAATCGCTCCCGTGCTGCGGTAATTGTCTTCGAGACAAACCACCTTTGCGTCAGGCCAATCTTTGGTGAAGTTCAAAATGTGCGTGACGTCGGCACCTCGCCATGCATAGATCGATTGATCATCGTCACCTACCACGCAGAAATTACGATGCACCTGCGTCAGTGCCCTCGTAATACGATACTGGCTGCCGTTGGTGTCTTGGTATTCGTCGACCAGCACGTGATCAAACTTCGACGCTTCCTCTTCACGAATCGCATCGTGCTCGAGAAACAGCGATTCGGTTTGCAGCAACAGATCGTCAAAATCCATCGCTCCCCGCGCCCGCAACGCATTTTGGTAGCGTCGGTAACCCGAAGCCGCAAAATGTTCTTTGTCAGTCGAGGCAATCGACATCGCCTCTTCGGGATGAATCGACTGGTTTTTCCAGCCGCCGATGATCGACAACATGTCGCCCGGTTTCAGTGCGGTACCGGATAAACGCAACTCACGCAGGATATTACGGGCAATCGACTCTTGGTCGCTGCGGTCGTAGATCGAAAACTTGTCGGGATAACCAAGCGCCCTGGCGTGACGCCGCAGGATCCGCACGCACAACGAGTGGAACGTGCTGATCGTCGGCTTGGGCTCTTGCGGTTCGCCTTTGCGAGGTTTGCGTTTTTTCTTGGTGCCGATCAGCTCGCCGATCCGCTCCTGCATCTCGCCCGCAGCTTTATTGGTAAACGTCATCGCAAGAATGCGATCCGGCGGCGTCCCATTCCGAATCAAATTGGCGATCCGGAATGTCACCACCCGCGTTTTGCCAGTTCCAGCACCTGCCAGCACCAGCATGGGCCCAGACAACGTTTCAACTGCGGCAGCCTGAGCCGGGTTAAGTCCGTGGCTCACATTCATTCCGTTTGATCAAGGTAACGTTTCACTGCTAAAAATCAAAAACGGATCCCATGGCCCTTGCCGAGTGCGATCCGTTTTCATCCGATAAGGTCCCAGCGCGTGTGCCCGGGACTGAATTAGAAAGGTTTGAGGCCTTTTTTAACGAAGGGCATCTCGGTCGACGAGTGGGTTAGCCGATCCGGTCGCAATCAGCACCATTGCAGCCATTTGCGGTTGGTTCGAGTTGACCAATTGGCGATTGAACGGGATTCCGTAGCAGGCATAGTTGCCCGTCGCGGTGTCCAATACGTACACGACCGAGGGAGCCGCAGGTCGATTGCTGGCCCGCGGGAAATCGGCCATCCCGGTGACCATCATGTACGAGCCCCCTTTTCCGCCGCTGGCAAGTGCATCGGCGACATTGACGCTAAAACTGGCCATAAATCGACCAACTCGTGGGTAAATCACGGTGCACTGCAGCAACCCCGAGTTGTGGTCTAGCACGAACAGCCCTTCCGCATCTTCGCTGATCGGCCCGGTCGCCATCGAAAACTTTTCGCTGTAAACCGACGATGTGGCGTCGATTTTCGGAAACGTCACGTGGGTCTCGGACGATGATTTCCCCGCAAAATAGGCGAGGGCGGACACTCCGACGAGCGAAACCGCCAGCAAAAGCATGCCCAAATAGCCTTTGCCAGCACAGCAACGCCCCTCATGGGTGGCAAGAACTGGCAACGGTTGGTCGATCGAGTTTGATTCGGGAAAATCAATGCTCACGTTATGATCGGACATTGTATTTTTGCTCCAGCGAGGTGGCGTTTGACGAGATTTGGTGACTTCCAGGGAATTGTACGCGCTGGCGATCGACTTTACGATTGCCTTCTTAGCGAGATTCGGAACAGATTCTTCTGGCCCGACTTCTTCTGACCCGCGTCTAGTTTACAGTATCGGGCGTCAGCACGATCAACTGAAAATGCTTCCCCACCCCGCTAATTCAAGGACAAACAACCATGGGCATTAATTCTCCATTAAATCGCAAACTTCGCATGGGGCTTGTCGGGGGCGGCCAGGGGTCATTTATCGGACGTGTTCACTCGATCGCCGCTTGCTTGGACAATCGCGCCGTCGTGACCGCCGGAGCCCTTTCAAGCAACCCCGAACGCAGCAAGGCATCCGCCCCCGATTACGATATCGATCCGGCGCGGGCCTATGGCAGCTATTCCGAGATGTTCGAGGCAGAATTGAAGCTGCCCGAGGACGAACGTATCGACTTCGTCAGCGTCACCACCCCCAACCACACCCACTTTGATATCGCCAAAGCAGCGGTCGAAGCCGGATTTAATGTCGTTTGCGACAAACCGATGACGTTTGACCTCGGTCAAGCCGAAACGCTGCTGGAAACGGTCAAGAACAGCAACGTGGTGTTTGCCGTCACCCACAACTACACCGGCTATCCGATGATCCGCCAAGCTCGCGAGATGATCCTTAATGGTGAATTGGGCGAGATCAACGCGATCCGTTCACAATACATCCAAGGCTGGCTCCGCACCTCGTTGGAAGCCGAAGACCAAAAACAAGCGGCCTGGCGAACCGACCCCACTAAGAGTGGTGCGGCGGGTGCGTTTGGTGACATCGCGACGCACGCCTACAACCTCGGTCGCTACATGACCGGGCTGCTGCCTGATTCGGTCAGCTGTTCGCTGAAATCGTTTGTCGAAGGCCGACGATTGGACGACTACGGCACCGCCGTCATCCGCTACGAAAACGGCGGACTCGGAACAGTCACGGCGTCGCAAATCAGCCACGGGCGTGAAAACGATTTCGAAATTGAAATCGATGGCACCAAAGGCTCACTGCGTTGGCGCCAAGAAAACCCCAACGAGATGATCGTTCGCCGCAATGGCAGCCCGCATCAAATCTATACGCGTGATCCAAACGGATCGCACACCAACGCAGCCGGTGCTGCGGCGTGCCGCCTGCCTGCGGGTCATCCCGAAGCATTCTTCGAAGCGTTCGCCAACATCTACGTTGCCGTGTTCGATGCGATTGCGAAACGTTCCGAAGGCGGTCCCGTCGAGAAACGCGACACTGTCTATCCGAACGTTTTTGACGGCGTCGAAGGCATGTATTTCATCCAACAATGTGTCGACAGCAACTCGCAAAACTCGGCTTGGTTGCCACTGAAGCACGAAGCTGCGCGACGCTAACAGCATGAACGATCCTCACCAAACCGAATTGGCGGCCGGCTGTATTGCCGCCGTATTGCCTGCGGCCGGCAGCGGCCAGCGGTTTGGTAGCGATCGCAATAAACTTTTCGTCATGCTGAGCGGCAAACCGATTTGGTTTCATGCCGCGTCGCGGTTAGCGGCTCGCCCCGAAGTGGGCCGCATCGTGATGGCAATTTCGGAACAAGACGAAGCCGATTTTCGCGGCCCGTTTGCCGAACTCGTCAACGAACTGCGAATCGAATTGGTGCGTGGCGGTGACGAGCGTAGCGACAGCGTTCGCGCAGGCTTGGATGCCGTCGCCGATGACACGTCGATTGAATTAATCGCGATCCATGATGCGGCACGGCCGCTGGTTCGCGATGCTGATTTGGCTGCCGTATTTGCCAAGGCCGCCGAGACCGGTGCCGCGATCCTGGCGGCACCCGTTACGGCAACTCTGAAACGCACACTCAACGACGGCAACGCGTCACTGACCGTCGATCGCAGCGAACTTTATAGCGCCCTGACGCCTCAAGTATTTCGCGTCGACGTGCTTCGCCGCGCGTACGATCGACACCGCGGACGCCCTGCGACCGACGACGCTCAATTGGTCGAGCGTATCGGGCATCCGGTGGCGCTGGTGCACGGATCGGCCGACAACCTAAAAATCACTCACCCCGAAGACCTCCTCATCGCCGAAGCCATCTTGGCCCGCTGAAAAACCTAACTCGCTCAAACTTATTATGACTGCAACGAACTTAATCGAAGAACTTCGCTGGCGTGGCCTGATCCACCAAACGACCGACGAAGTCGAACTGGGCAAACTACTGCAATCCGGCCCGCAAACGATCTACATCGGTTTCGATCCCACCGCCTCTAGCTTGCACGTGGGACACCTGATGCAGGTGATGATGCTGCGTCGATTCCAACGTGCCGGGCATCGACCGATCGCGTTGGTGGGCGGGGCGACCGGGATGATTGGCGACCCCAGCGGCAAGAGCGAAGAACGCAATTTGCTGACCGCCGAACAACTGCAAGCCAACGTCGATGGCGTGGCGGAACAGATGAAACAATTCCTTAACTTCAGTGGCGACCAAGGCGCCTTGCTGCTGAACAACTTCGAGTGGATGAAGTCGTACTCGTACCTCGAATTCTTGCGAGACGTCGGCAAGAATTTCCCAGTGGGTGCAATGATGGGCAAAGAATCGATCCGCTCGCGACTCGATAGCGAAGCGGGACTTAGCTACACCGAGTTCAGCTACATGCTGTTGCAAGCGTATGACTTTGTGCAGCTCAGTCGCGAACACGGCTGCAAAATCCAGGCGGGCGGCAGCGACCAGTGGGGCAACATCACCGCCGGCATCGATCTCGGTCGCCGCATGCTCGGAGAGCAACTGTTTGGTTTGACCGCGCCGCTGTTGACGACCAGCGATGGTCGCAAGATGGGCAAGACCGAAAAGGGAGCGATCTGGTTGGACCCCGAACGCACCAGCCCGTACGAGTTCTTTCAGTACTGGGTCAATGTCGAAGACGCTGACGTGATGCGCTGCATCGCTTACTTGACCGAAATCGAGCGAGAAGAGTACGACGAGTTAGCGGCTCAAACCGAAGCGGACGCCGGCAAGCGTGTCGCACAGAAACGACTCGCCACCTGGATGACCGAACTCGTTCATGGCGAACAAGGACTCGAGTCCGCTGAACGTGCGACGAAGATTTTGTTTGGCGGTGAAATTGAAAAGGCGTCCGACGCCCAGCTCAGCCAAATCTTTGCCGACGTCCCCAGCACCGAAGCCGAGCGAAGTGCTTTAAGTGGCGAAGGTTGGTGGATCGTCGAAGCACTGCAAGCGTCCGGATTGACGACCAGTAGCAGTGACGCGCGACGTGCGATCAAAGAAGGGAGCATCTATTTGAACAACCGCCGCGTCGGGGATATGAACCATCGACTCAGCGAAGAGGACTTGGCCAGCGAGACGGTCACAGTGCTACGACGCGGCAAACGCAAGTACGCACTGATCCGCTTTAGCTAAGGCGTGTTTTCGTGATCATCAGACTCGTAGCGACGGTCGTGCTTGAGCCGACGGCGCTAGCGGGTTATTGATTTAGTGAGCCGCTCGCGCGTGAGCGGCCGGGTTCCACGCATTACCCGGTGCCTTACGGCCCACGGCTCACCAATGCGATTTATATTTCGACTGATTCAACAAGCGTTAGACCAATGCCATCTACTTTGGCGTTAAACATTTTTTTTAGCGGTGGGCCGCGAGCGATAATAAAGTGGATGGCGTTGAGGTAACGCCTCCGGTCACAACCAGAGCTTACTGCGGTGGAGTAATATTCCGGTCGCCGGGCTCGATCACCGACTCCATTTGCTGGTAGTTTTTCAGCATCGCTTCGAGCTGTGATCTCAGCTTCTCTAAGTCGCGGCCATTTTCGAGCGACTCGCTCAAAATTGGACGCAGCCATTCTTGCATCAAATGGAATTGGCCTTTGACAAGATCCGCTAACACGCGCGGCACCTTGTGCTGGACCAAGACTTTCTGGTCCGGCGGCGATGCAGCCTGCTGCTCGCTGATTCGTTCCAAATTCTTGCTTGTTGCGTGTAGCGTTTCGGACAGCTGAGACGCCGACGCGGTCACACTCTGACGCAGCAGATCCATCCGAGCATCCATTCGCTCCTCCGATCCATCACTGCCCACCGCGATCGCACGCGAGATGACTTGGCGGATTGATTCCAGCCCGTCTCGCATCGCACCGAGTTGACGCATCAACTGGCCCGCTTGATCTTCGCTATCCATTCCCTGCATGCGAACGCTTTCGACGAACGCATACTTGATCGAATCCCAACGCTCTTTCTCATCCGTCGTCAAAATCCCCATCAACTCTTTGAACTTCAGCACATTCGCTTCGTTGTCCGTCGTCAACGTTTGCGCGTCCTGTTCGTAATTGCTGATGATCAGCGTTTGCAATTCCTTCTCATTCATCACACCTGCCACTCGCTCGGCGATGCGATTCATGTTTCGGTAACTACCTTGCAACTTAAACGGTGGTTCGGTTCGGTAGGAATCCGCCTGCGCCGCACTGCGAATGTAGGCGCGATTGACCTTCAGCACGACATCGCGAACTCGCAACAATTTACGCACGACCTCGTACATCTCGCGGACTTGATCCATCGACAAATTGCTTTCCAGCTCAATGCCTTCGACTGAATCACGCTCTGCGGCGCGAATGATTGCTCGCGAATCTTCTACGGGAACCGTCGACAGCGGCGCAAGTGTGCGATTGCTGGTCAAGCAGTTTTCCAAGTAGCTCATCTCGAACGCGTCAGCCGAATCGCCGATAATCTCGCCCAGGTTATAAACATCGGCGCGGTTGGAAAGCATGTCCGGAATCTGGAAGCGGTCACCGCTCTCGGTATACGGGTTGCCCGCCATCACGACGGCGACACGTCGGCCGCGCAGATCGTACGTGCGAGTCTTGCCATTGCGAACGCCTTCGATCTTACGCGTCGCGTCACACAACGAGATAAATTTCTGTAACAGTTCGGGGTGCGTGTGCTGGATATCATCCAGGTACAGCATCACGTTGTCACCCATTTCGAGTGCCAAGTTGAGCCGCTCGATCTCTTCGCGTGCCGCCGCATTCGGAGCTTCCGCAGGATCAAGCGACGTCACACCGTGGCCGATCGCCGGTCCATTGATCTTCATAAAGACAATACCGAGCCGATTGGCGATATATTCCATCAACGTCGTCTTGCCGTAACCCGGTGGCGAGATCAACAGCAGCAATCCCATCCGATCGGTTCGTTTGTCGGCACCAGCCGAGCCCATTTGTTTCGCTAGATTGTCGCCAATCAGTGGCAAGTAGACTTCGTCCAGCAATCGGTTGCGGACAAAGCTGGTCAGCACACGTGGCTTAAACTCTTCCAACCGCATATCGTCTCGGGCCGCGTCAACCAATCGCGTTTTTGTTTCATGCAATCGCTCAAACCGAGGAACAACGTCACCGCGATAGCCGCGGACGCGGTTGAGCAGTTCGTGATAGTGCAGCGTCATAACGCCTTTTTCGATCCGCGGATGAGCCCCCGCCATCGAGTCGAGTCGTTTTGCGACCGCTGCGTCGGCAACCGACATCGACTCGGTACCGCCACATTGGATTAGCCAGGCAAGTTCATCCAAATAAAACGAAGCCGGATCCAACTCGTCCGGATTTGCATGCGATTGCAAAAAGGCCTCGGCCCAATTTCGAGCCAAGATAAAGCTCGCGACGGGATCGGATTGATTGTTTTTGAGCGAACCTTCGAGCAACTTTTGACGATCCGATTCTGGCAACGTTTCCACGAACGCGTGATGCAGATCGGCAGCCCGTTTGCTGGCGGTATTTTGCCGTCCCTTTGCGACCAATTGATCGAACAAATAATCCGCGATCCGTTCCTCATTCACACTGGCCGGAAAGATCGGTGCCCATTGCGATCGGTCCAATGACGCAAGCTCGGCAAGCCGTTGACGAAACTGAATCGCAGGCTTCGCGTGCGGATACGCTTTAGCAAGTTTTGCAAATCCACCGATCCACTCAGTCATCGCCTTGTTCTGTTTGGCGTCGAGAGTCTTGGTGAACCACAATAACGATGCAGCTCGAACCGATGGCGAGTGACGCAGTAAACCAATCGTTTGATTCATTTCCAACAGCGTCGACAAAATCCGAACTGCGTCCCCATCGTGCACGCCTTTGGAGTAGCCTTCGCTAAACCGACCCGCCAGCTGAGTTTGCATCCATTTCAAGTCGATCGATTTTGGATCAATCGCGTTTGCCGACGACGTTGTGAGCGATTCAAACAAATCGACAGCCAAATACTCGCTGCGATAAACGTCCGCATTTTCGCTGATCAGTTCTTGGTTCCAAAGATCTTTGGCCGCCGTGAGCGCCTCGTCGCGAAGCGGCTCAAAAAACTGAGTCCCCGTCAAATGCAGACAAATCTCGCCGCCGCGAAGCACGGTGGTCAGATCCAATGGCTGCGTATTGACGGCAAATCGGTGTTGGCCCAGCCGAATTACGTCGCCGCCGTCTTCGTAAAGATCCTGGCGATCTTTGAGCTGCCGCGATGCATCTTCGCGAATCGTCTTCAACCGGCTGTGCAGATCTTCCACACGGACAGCATCGTCGAGGTCACCGAGTTGCTCGATGATGTCGCGTACCTTTTCGACCATCAAGTCGCCAGCGAAATAGGCGGCGATTTCGTCGCTCGATTCCATCGACCGGACGCGAGAATCGATGCCTTTTAAGATCCGGTCTGCGGCAGATGACAACGACTCGGCACGTCGGTTGCGTTTTTCAGTCAGCTGGACTTTTCGCGATTCGAACGCCGCGTAAACATCTTCGCGTCGCTGAGCCAATTGGACGATAAACTCGTCAAATTCCGCGAACCGTCCCTCCAGCTCCTCCAATTGGACCATCACCTTGGTCAAGTACTCGTCACACTTGGCGGCCGAGTCGATGACATCCAAATAGCCTGCGGTGGTTTGCTGAAGCAGTTTCAATTGCGAGGCAAATTCGGCTTGCCCTTCGACGCTGACCAATTCGCTAACGCGTGCCTTCAGCGAACTACGGACGCGGTTCAATGAAGCAAACACGTTACCGATAGCGTCGATGATTTCAGTTCGCTTTGTCGAGTCGTCAATCCGCAAATTGCTGACAGTCTCGGTCAGCAGTTCCAACTGACTAGCCGATTTGTCGATCGTCTCGCCTAGCTTCTTTGCCTCGGCCACCGTTTGCACTTGGCCCACTGCCTCGCCTGCGTCGGTCACTTGGTCCTGATAGGGATCGAGTGCGCCGGGAGTAAGCAGGAAATCGACACAGCGGCGACTGAGCCGTTCGGCACGTTCGGCGGTGGTCTTTTCGAGTGTCTCGACCAAATCAAGATCGACGTATCGCAACTCTTTCAGGGCAAGGGCATGCCCACGTTGTTGTCGCAATTTGGCAAGAAAATCAACGAAGTTTTCAATCGACTCGAACCGTCCACGCTCGATCTCTTTGACGAGTGTTTCGACATTCTGCTGCACTTGATTGGTTTGCGCCAGCGTATCGCGACGAACACGAACAACCTTCTCAAACTCTTCGACCGCAGCTGAGGCGGCTTCGCGGATTTTCTGCAACGGTTCTGAAAGCTTTTCGGTCTCGGGTTTGTCGATCCAGAAATAACTGTCTAAAACGTCCGATGCTTTTTTGACGAGGTCGACGTATAGCCCGTCGTAGCTGTCGTCCTTATCGATCAATTGCAGCAGTTCACTGCACTCGGCCATCCCACCGACAATTTCTTTGTTGCCAATTTTGAACAGTAGCGAATCGGTTTGATTTTCCGGAACGTGGTCGACACTGGTGAACGGAGTCTGCCAGACCTGGATCGCATGGTGTTTTTGTGGTTGGTCTTGCGTCTTGAAACAGACCATCTCGCCGGCATCAAACAGAGTTTGGCCGTTGCAAACCAATGGGGTGTCGACGGATTGCCGAATCAGGTTATAGCGAAGCTGGACGTAGGTGCCCGATTCATTGTTGTAAAACAGATACAGATAGTCTTCGCCGTTGGCCGCCGCGATGGTGCGTTGATAACGCATGTCGCCCAGCCCATGGTCAAACCGTTTGCATTGGCCGGTTTGTAAGTAATAGCCGCCTGGAAAAATCAAACCTTGGTCGCCGGGCAGCATCACACAAGAATGCTCGATTTCATCGAGACGAATTGCTTGCTGGATTTTGCCGTTGAAGACGATATAGCGAGTCTTGTCTTCCTGGTACGGACGCACTTTCATCAGCACAAGATTGCCAACGATGGCGTAATGAATCTCGGCGTCATCAAGCTTTTGGTCGTGATGATCAACCGGTTCGGCATAGATACCTTCGCCCGAATCGGTGTTATTTTCGACCTTGACGGTCAAATCGCCGCCAACGGTTTCGATGAAGACGCGGTCTTCGATCGAGATGTGAGGGTGAGCACCATAGTGATGCTGATCGCGTGTGGTTCGTTTCCAAGTGAACTCGTGTTGCTGCGGATCACGAACCTCATGCTCGCTGCGGTTGTCGAGATATTCGATCGAATTGGGAGTCACTCGCCATTTGAAACTCTTGATGTCACGGTGGCTCTTACCGACTCGAAACACCATATGCAGCATCGGCCCGACGCGAAAGAAACGGGCGAATGCGGTCCCTTTGTAGAACCGATACAGTTCGTGAAAGTCGTTGGTGAACCGCTTGTCACCGATCAGCTCGAGTGATTCTTGATGGAATTGGTTGTCGGCAAAACGGTAAACAGAGAAGACATCGGCGAGTTCGATTTCGGTTTTCAATCCGAACTGAACGTTATAGCCGAACAGAAACTTGTCACCGACCGAGATCAGGTCACGAGGCACACAGTTGTGATCAGTCGTCACACGTTCGGTGGTGATCAAACGCGTTTCGATATTGCCAAAGACCTCCGCCCGTGTTTCGTTCAGCTTGGCAAGACGCGCACGCAGATCCGACGACGCATCGCGAAGCCGATTGCGAAGCACCTCATAAGTTCCGGCAGCAAGTTGTGTGTCGGTCATAGGTGAAGATCAAGAAGTCATGGATAAGTTCGGGTTTATTGCGTTTGGCAAAGGGTGGTGGGCTAGTTCAGGCCCAACGGGCCGGCGATATATCAGTCCAGGGCAACGCCGTGGGGTTGGCATGATCCGTCGTCGCTACTCCCGAGAGACGTGTGATTTACTACTTGTGATTTCAATGAGGGCTGAGTGAATGTAGGGTGGGTCAAGTTCGCGAGGTGACTGGTGGGTCGTCGCAAAACCGACGACCTCCACCCAACAACTGATTTTGATTCAAACCTTCAATCGCGAACGCCGACCCACCACACACATGGTTTTGTTTGACCCACCCTACATCAACTATGATTTTTTCCTGAATCCCTCAAAACCTGGGGCTTACGCCGCCAGGTTACCTTGTTTCGCCGGCGATGCGGCTGGACCAACCAGGGCGTTGCCCTGGGCTGACATGGGCCCGTCCCGTCGGGACTACGCTTTGCCTTTCCTCGTTTTGCTGTCCGCTGGGATCGCGGGGGTTAGGACGCGACTTGCTTTCTGGTCGGCGACGTTCGCGGTCCCGACGACGCCTAGCAAACTGGTCAGTTGCGAGCGAACATCATCGGTCTTCGCCAAGCCCATCATCTTCGCGATCAACGCCGCGATCGACAAATCTTTCACCGAGTCAGCGTCGATATTGAACTGCTTCATCAGTTCGCCCAGCTGATCCCGAAAGTAATCGGCGTTGCCGTCAAAGAACGTGTCCTTGATGTCGGTCGCCACGCGGCTGTTGTAGACAAAACGGTCGATCGCTTTGCCTCCCTTGACCGCATTGGTAATCTGCTCGAAGAACTCGCCGTCGCCGCCGACAATGTCGATCCGCGCGGCTCGCAAGGCTTCGCCCATGACGCCCGCTTGGCTTTCGGCAATGCCGCGTTGAGCATTGATCGCTGCGATCTCGACATCCTTTTCTTTCTCGAGCTTCAGCTTGAACTCTTCATGTTCCTTGCCGACGCTGTCGAGTTGTTTCATCGCTTCGGCTTTCTCGGTAATCCCGGTAGCCTCGCTGTGATACTTCTCGCGTGACACGTTCGCTTCGGCCAAACCTTGTTTCTCGATCGCTTGGGCCTTGGCTTCGATTCCCTTGGCTTCGGCGACGGCTTTCTTTTCGAGCACGATCGCTTCGGCACTGCCTTCTTTTTCCAAGCTGGTCGCTTTGGCTTCTTGCACGGTCGCTTCGGCCAATCCCGATGCAGCCGCAGTCGCAGCGTCCGCTTCGGCAAGCATTTTCTTAGCCGCCGTGTCTTTCTCGGCCGCATCGCGACGTGCTTCGGCTTCGATGCGGATCTTTTCCGCAAGCAGCGTGCTTGAATCCTTTTCCGCTTGAGCCTGTTTCGTGATGCGAATCAATTCTTCTTCGCCTCTCATCTCGGCCGCAGTCACTTGGACTCGCTTCAGCCGGTCGGCTGCCGCGATCTCTTCGGTGTCTTTGATTCGTTCTTTCTCTTCGACCACGGCTCGCTCGACCGCAACGCGTTCGCGAATCACCTCTTGAATGTTGCGTTTCTCGATCTCGATCGCCTTCTCTTTCTCAACCTCGGCGACCCCGACCACTCGCAATCGCTCGGTCATTTCCAAATCGCGGTCGCGATTGACACGCTCCAACTCGACCGCGTCGGTCTTTTCCTTGTTCCGCTGTGCGACCAAGATTTGACGCGACTTGTTTTCTTCGGCAACGCCCAGTTCCTCTTCGGTTGCAATCCGAGCTCGCTCGGATTCGAGCCGTTGCTCTTCACGCACCTTGGCGGCCGAGGCTTGTTCACGCGACGTGATCTCAGCAATCTCGCGTTTCTGCTTCTCAACCGCTTCGACGCGTTGGCGTTCGAGTTCCAGGATGGTTTCTTCCGCTTCGACGTCCTGCTTCTTGAGCGTCTTTTCTTTATCACGAGTGAATTGGTTCTCTTTGACCTTTTCCATCGAGGTCAGTTCGGTGATCTTTTTGATCCCCTCGGCGTCCAAAATGTTGTGCGGACTGAGCATCTGCAATGGCGTTTGCTCGAGATAATCGATCGCCGCGTCGTCCAAACGGTAGCCGTTCAAATCGGTGCCGATCACCTTCAAAATTTCTTCTTTGAACTTGTCGCGTTGGTCATACAGGTCAACAAAATCGAACTGCTTACCGACCGTTTTCAGAGCTTCACTGAATTTTGCGTCAAACAATTCGCGAAGGGTTTCCAGTTCGCTACATCGCTTTGCACCGATCGACTGAGCCACCTCTCGCATTTCTTCGTCGGTTTTATCAACCCGAATAAAGAATGCCACTTTAATGTCGGCTCGAATGTTGTCTTTACAGATCAAACCCTCGCTGCCTTGGCGATGGATTTCGAAGCTTTTGAGTGTCAAATCCATGAACTCGTAGCGATGAAACATCGGCACGATGAATTTGCCGCCGGCGGTGGTCACGTCAAGTCCACCGAGTCCGGATTTAACGATTGCGCGGTCAGGACCGACGACGATGTAGTACTGTTTGAAC
Organism: Novipirellula methanifontis; assembly: GCF_052161655.1. Lineage (GTDB taxonomy): Bacteria > Planctomycetota > Planctomycetia > Pirellulales > Pirellulaceae > Novipirellula. The sequence continues at coordinate 1,049,824 of NZ_CP197418.1, read as the reverse complement.
GTCACCAGCAATGCGATGAACGCGATCAAAACGAAGTACAACATTAACATTGGACCCGAGGTCCAATTGATTTCCGAGATCAATAACAAGGAGGTCACGATGCGGTCTCCGATGGCAGATTAGTGACGATGTAGATGCGTTTCTGTTTTTCAAATCCGACGATACGAACCTCGGTCCCTTTCGGGATGTGAGCTCCGTCGGTGCGAACATTCAGTAGTAGTGGGGCTGCGTTGGTACGAAATTTGGCTTGTCCAAATTCCGGTGTCGCTTCGCTGGTGGTGATTTCACAGGTGCCGCCGACCATGCGACTTTCGTCGTACGAGGGCGGATCGACAAAGTAACCTAGCATCGGCTGCGTGATTGCCTTGGTAATTCCGGTGGCAATCACAAAATTGCGGATCGACAACAGGATGCTGGGCAGCCAATCCGGGGAATAACGGGCCGAATCGAAGCTGTGCCAAAGCCAATACGAGATTCCCCAGAACGCGACCGAGAAGATCCCGCCCCACAGCACAATGGGAATCCGTCCAAAATTGCTCCAGCGAACTGCCGCCCCGCCAAGTCCCTGTAACAAGTCCGCATCGACCGAGATCATTTCGCCGTCAGGCAAATCGACGCCAACGTCGGGAACATCCAAATCGACGTCAGGAACGTCAAAACCGAAATCAACCAACCCAATAATCGCCAGGATCGTGTAGGCAACCAACATACAAATCAGGATGGATGCCGGCCACAATGGGCCTACAAACATGCGGTTGGTGAGATCGATAATCGAGTCCGACACGGGGTCGAGCCTCCGAAAAGGGGTGGATAAGGTCGGTACAGCTTAGTTGCAGGGCCTCAACCTCGCAGAACCAGGGCGCAAGGCAAGCAATATTCCGAAGAATTTTAGGTCACAAATAAGCCGCAAGCGTGTGGGATAGGCTTCCAGCCTGTCTTTGGCCCTCAACAACCGAGAGACGTCTTGCAGGTTGACTACCTAAAAATTGGCTTGTGGGACTGATGACAGGCTGGAAGCCTATCCCACATTGAAAATTGATTATGATGGACGCTCCCACCGACCTTCGGCCTAACCCGAACGCCTTCCCTCCGACCACCGATGCCAACTCTGGGCATCCGCAAACATCATGATGATATTCCGCTTCGCTTGTTGCCTTCTCGTCGCTTGCTTTGCCTGTCCCACCCTCTCGCTGCAGGCAGAAATGCTACGGCGAGCGGCGCCCCTGGACGATCAACTCAAGGCGGCCGGTCCGGACTACCTAGCCGAACAAGTCCGACTGCGAGGTGATGTCCATCGAGGTGCTCTCGTGTTCTTCAAGTCGGCTGCCGGGTGTGTGAACTGCCACAGCAGCGGTGATCAAACGTCGCCACTTGGCCCAAATCTTGCCGAACTCGGCTCCGATTTGACCGACGAATACTTGATCGAGTCGCTGTTGTTTCCGTCACGTCACATCCGCAAAGGTTTTGAAACCGTTTCGCTGCTGACGGTGGACGGGCAAGTGTATGTCGGCTTGATCGCCAGCGAGGATGACAAACAAATCCGCATGCGATTATCGAGCGACCTGACTCACGATTTTGTGGTGCCTCAGGAAGATGTCGAAGACCGCAATGTGAATTCCAAGTCGTTGATGCCCGATGGTTTGATCGGATCGCTGAAAGATCAACGCGAGTTCCTCGACCTTGCTCGCTATGTGATCGAAGTGGCTCGCGGAGGCAAATCGCGAGCATCACAGCTGCGCCCCTCGCCCGAACAACTGAAGGTCGTGGACGACTCAATCGACTTGGACCACGCAGGGATTATCAAAGGGTTCGGTAGTCGTGACTTCGCAGCCGGCGAGGCGATCTATCACGGCTACTGTTTCGATTGCCACGGCAGCGACGGTAACACTCCTTCGCTTTCGACAGCGCGAGCGTTTGGAACTCAAAAGCTAAAATTTGGCGCCGACCCGTACCAGATGTTTATGACGCTGACCAAAGGCAATGGACTGATGGCGTCAATGTCTCACCTGACGCCAAAAGAACGTTACCAAGTCGTGCATTACATCCGCGAAGCGTTCATGAAGGGGAACAATCCTGACTACGTCAAAGTCACGCCCGAACTGCTAAAGTCGCTGCCCACAGGAACCAAGGACGGCACCGAGATCGAGAACGTCCAACGCGACTTTGGCCCCGCGCTGGCGTCTCAACTTCGCCGCGATTTCCCCAGCGTGTTAAACATCCGACTTGGTGAAACGACCATCGCCTACAACTTGCACGCGATGGACCAAGCCGATTTGTGGAGCGGTGGATTCCTCGACTTGAGCGAAACGCAACATGTCCGCCCCCGTGGTGAAGGCACAGCAAACCCCGACGGTGAATCGATTGACGGCCTCGCCGGTTGGCGATGGGGACACGGCGGCACACTCGATTATTCTCGCAAAGGCCTGCTGCCACGCGGGCCCATGCCAGCGGAGTGGATGGATTACCACGGCCACTACCTCCACAACAATCGAGTGACACTCAGCTATACAATCGACGGTCGTGAAATACTCGAGTCTCCGCAGGAATTGGGCAATCGAGCCGGAAGCGAGGTGATTGTTCACGAGTTGAACATTGGCCCAGGCCGCGAGCTGATCCTCGCCATCGCCGAGAACGCGAAAAACGCAATCGCCATCCTCCGCGGAGATCACCGCGACTTGACGATCCAGTCCGATGACAAAAAACGTTTGGTACTGCGAATCCCTGCGGACACGAAATCGCGAACGTTGCAAGTATTTCGCACCGAAGGGCACGATCGTTCGTCGCTACAGAAGCTTGCGGATTCATTCACGCCGACGACAGACTTGGCGTCACTGACCAAGGGAGGCTCGCTGCTGTGGCCGGATGAAATGGAAACGGTTGGCTACCTGGGGCTCGAAAAGGGTGGCTACGCGTTGGACACACTCGCGATCCCCGAATCAACGCCTTGGAACACTTGGTTCCGCACCTCGGCGCTCGATTTCTTTCCCGATGGCCGGATGGCATTGGCAACCCATGGCGGCGATATCTGGATTGTCTCGGGCATCGACGATGATTTGCTAAATCTTCGCTGGAAACGATTTGCTGCGGGGCTTTACGAACCGTTTGGTGTCAAGATTGTCGACGGAAAAATTTATGTCACTTGCAAAGATCGATTGACTCGGCTGCACGATCAAGACGGCAATGGCGAGGCCGATTTCTACGAGAGTTTCTGTGCCGACATCGATGTGTCGACCAACTTTCATGCATTCAATTTTGATTTACAAACCGACGACGAAGGCAACTTCTATTACGCCAAGAGTGGACATGGCGCGGATTTCTCACTGCCGGGTGCCGTTTTCAAAATCTCGCCCGATGGCAAACATCGTGAAGTTTTGTCGACCGGCTTTCGCACGCCCAACGGCCTCGGCAGCATGCCAGGCGGTCGGATCACCGCGAGCGATAACCAGGGCCAATGGACGCCGGCATCGAAAATCAACCTATTGAAACCAGGCGGCTTCTACGGCTGGGTACCGACCTATTCGATCCCCGGCAAATGGGCGCCCGATGGTGGCAAAATTGACATCACCAAACTGGTGCCTCCCACGACGTTTGACCGACCTTTGGTTTATATGACGCAAGAGTTCGACAATTCATCGGGGGGTCAAATTTGGGTGGATGATTCGCGATTTGGTCCGCTCGCAGGCCATCTGCTGCACACCAGTTTCGGTCGCGGATGGATGTCGTACTTGATGATCCAAGATGTGGGCGACGTCAGCCAAGCAGCGATTGTGAATCTGCCGTTTGATTTTTCAACCGGGATCATGCGAGGGCGTGTGAACCCCGCCGACGGCCAAGTCTATGCGACGGGGCTGCAAGGCTGGAACGGTGGCGGCCGGATTGGCTTGGAAGAAAAGGGACTGCAACGTCTTCGCTATACCGGACGCGCCTACCCGATGGTCGTGGACGCATCGGTGCAAGCCGATGGTTTGACCCTGACTTTCAATTTCCAACTCGATCCTGACGTTGCGACGGATGTGCGTTCTTATAACGCGACTCAGTGGAATTATCACTGGAGTCGCAATTATGGGTCCGATCAATTTTCTGTGAAAACAGACAAAGCCGGTGTCGACGAAGTTGCAATCCAATCCGCGACGATCGAAGACGGCGGCTCCGCGGTCAAGCTGCATATCGATGACATACAGCCCGCGGATCAATTGCATCTGATTCTGCACGTACGCGATCGTAATGGGGATGCTTTTGAAGAAGAAATTTACTGGACCATCAACCGTGTACCCGAAATGGAAAACAATCGTGCGAAGTAAATGGTTTGCCTTCTTGGCATTTGTCTTGATCTCTCCGACGTTGGTCGTCGCCGCCGACACGCCCAAAGCCAGTGCCACAAAAAATGGCACTCCAAAAGTGTTGTTCATTGGAGTCGATGGATGTCGTTTCGACGCGTTGCGAAAAGCGAACACCCCCAACTTCGATCGCTTGATCGATCAAGGAATCTACGCTGATAACACACACATCTTTCATCCTCGCTATATCAAGGCTGACACGATTAGCGGCCCCGGTTGGAGCAGCATCTTAACGGGGGTGTGGGCCGACAAGCATGGGGTCCTGGACAACCAATTCAAGGTTTCTCACTACGACAAGTTCCCGCACTTCTTTGTCCGTATCAAAGAACAATCGCCGCAACTAAACACCGCTTCACTGGTTTGTTGGGCCCCAATTGATCAATACATTGTCGCGAGTGCGGACAAGCGATTTTCGTTCACGGAAAAGGATTACGGCGAGCGTGACGACGCGGCGACCGACGAAGCGGTTAAACAACTCTCCGACGCATCGCTCGACGTGGTGTTCTTGTATTTGGGAGCCACCGACGAAGCGGGACACGCATCGGGATTCCATCCAGCAAACCCAAAGTACGTGGAAACCATCCAAGCGGCGGACGCAAGAGTCGGCCGCGTCTTAGCCGCAATCGAAGCCCGTTCGTCCTACCAGGACGAGGATTGGTTGGTCGTCGTGACGTCCGATCATGGGGGAAAAGGCACTAGCCATTCCAATGGCCACGAGGTCCCCGAAATCTACACCAGCTTTCTGATCGTCAGTGGCGATTCGGCCGAGCGCGGCAAATTCGAAACCGACACGTTTATCGTCGACGCCCCGGCAACCGCCCTGAGACACTTGGGAATCGATGCGCCGGAGGACTGGCAACTCGACGGTAAACCGGTCGGATTAAAGAAGTAGCCCGAATCGACGTTTTCCCCAGGGCATACGACTGAAACGGTTTGGTCGTGTGCATTTGGAAAATTAGGTGCTCTCGGGTGTCCGCTGTTCCGCAATGATTGACTACAATGCGGACAATCGCGGTTTCCTTCCCTCCATAAAAATCCTACCTCACTATGAATCTGCGCTTTTTTGTTGCAATTCCCCTGCTTTGTTTTTTGTGCGGCCCATCTCAACTATGGGCGATCGAACCGTCCGCCAGCGACGAACACGACGATTCGTCCACCGAAGCGGGGCACAGCCTTCATGGCGAAGCGTTCAATGAGGGGCCGCGTCAACAAGCGGTCCTGATTCCGGGGCTCGCCAAGATCAATTTCCCGACGTCGACCAAGTCCGAGCGAGCTCAGCAGTTCTTTGAGCAAGGCGTCGGGCAGCTTCACGGATTCTGGTACCTCGAAGCCGAGCGTTCGTTTCGCCAAGCGGCCAAAGAAGATCCGAAAATGGCCATCGCCTATTGGGGCATGGCAATGGCCAACGTCAACAATCGCAAACGGGCTCGAGGACTGATCGACGAAGCGTTAGAAAAGAAGGACAAGGGGGCTGACAAACGCGAGAAGCTTTATATCGACGCACTGAATCGCTACTTGCCAAAATTTGGTGATGACGCTCCTAAGGATGACAGCGACGCCAAAAAGAAACGGGCGGAAAACTTCATTGCCGACCTCGAAAAAATCCTGCACGAATATCCTGACGACATCGAAGCCAAAGCGTTTTTAGTTCTACAAATCTGGCTTAGCGACCGCGAAGGTGTGAAGCTGACCAGTCGTTACGCGGTCAACGCATTGCTAAGCGAGATCTTTGCAGTCGACCCGATGCATCCTGTCCATCATTACCGCATCCATCTGTGGGATTCGGCGCAACCCAAACTGGCACTCCAGTCGGCGGCAAATTGCGGTCCCTCGATGCCCGGAGTGGCTCACATGTGGCACATGCCGGGACACATCTACTCTAAACTTCATCGCTACGCTGACGCAGCTTGGCAACAGGAAGCATCGGCGCGAGTCGACCACGCACACATGACGCGTGCACGGCTGATGCCCGACCAAATCCATAACTTTGCCCATAACAACGAATGGTTGACACGCAACCTGATGAACATTGGCCGTGTCCGCGACGCCATCGATCAAGCTCAAAACCTTGTCTCGTTGCCTCAACATCCCAAATACAACACGCTGGAAAAACGCGGCAGCTACAAGTACGGACGCGAACGGTTGCTGCAAATCCTTACGCAATTCGCATTGTGGGATGAATTGATCAAAGAATCAGGCGGCTACTATTTACCGCCCACATCGGATGCGGGACAGCAAGAAGAATGGCTGGGATGGTTAGCCGTCGCCCATTTTCGTACCGGCAACGGCGCTCGGGGTGCAAAAACACTTCGCTCGCTGAGTCGTCGCCGTCTTGCCTTGGAAACAAAACTGCTCGATTTGGCCGATCAATCGGCTGCCGCAAAAGAAACCGATAAAGAAGAATCAGACGACCAAGCGGACGACGAATCCGAAGAGGATGCAGAAACAGAAAAAGAAGAGACGCCGGAGCAGATTAAATCGCACCTAAAAACGCTGCGGACGATCATTGCTCGCGCGTCTGCTGCGGCGGCATCGCATCGTCGCGATGAGGCCAAGTTCAAAGAACATGCCAAGAAAGCCAAACTCGATCCGCTGATCGAAGCTCGCTGGTTGGCCGATGCACGGGATCTGAAAGGAGCGTTGGAGATTGCCAAACGCGAGCGAAAGAAACACGAAGGCGAGGTGCGACCGCTGGCGATTCTGGTCGACTTGTTATGGCGAAATGAACAAAAAGAGGAAGCCATCAAGCAATTCGAATCGCTGCGGACGCTGGCAGCTGACGCCGACATCGACACACCGCTATTGGCACGACTGAGTCATATTGCCAAAGCAGCGGGTGCCGACGGTGATTGGCGAATTCCGCGTGAACCGGCGGCGGATCTGGGTGAGCGACCTCCGTTGGACAAACTTGGCCCGTTCCGATGGCAAACCTACGAGGCACCGACGTGGGAGGCCAAACTGCCCGATGGATCGCTGACGAGTGCCGAAGAGTTTGGCGGTCGGCCTCGGATTGTCGTTTTCTATCTCGGATTTGGTTGCCTGCACTGCATGGAACAACTACACGCAATGTCACCACGCATTGATGAGTTTCGCAAGGCGGGAATCGATGTCGTGGCAATCAGCACCGAAGATCACGAAACTTTAAAAACAGGCATCGACAACTTTGACAATCCAGTCGAGATTCCGTTAGTCGCCGACGCCAAGCATGCGATTTTCAAGTCGTACCGCTGCTGGGACGACTTTGAAAACCAACCGCTACACGGTACCTTCCTAATCGATTCGCGAAATCGGGTACGATGGCAAGACATCGGCTACGAACCGTTCATGGACATCGATTTCCTGCTCGAAGAATCTCAGCGGTTGCTGAAGCTGCCATAGTCGCCTTTGAGGCAACGCTGTGAAGTATTTTTCCCTCTAGGGTTTGTGCATTTTTTGCGTAGCAGCAGTCGTACGAGACTTTCGATCCACGGCGAGTGCCCCCCGAAACTCTTGACGAGTTCCGCTACGAAATGCTACACAGCGTTGAGGGCGAGACTTTCATTTTTCACCCTTTAGGACGCCAAAGCGACGTATGGAGTATCGAGCTTGTCATTGCTGTGGACTGATCCATCAATTGCCCGTGTTGCAGGCGGGCGATCACGCCCAGTGCACGCGGTGTAAATCGATCCTCGCGGATGCGACGCCGTCGCACCAAAGTGCCAGCCGAACTGCGGCCGCCTCGGTTGCCGCGTTCATCCTGTTTTGGCCTGCTGTGCTGCTGCCGATCCTTGAAATCGAGCGTTTGGGGCAACGCAATGAACAGAGCATCCTGAGCGGTATTCTCGATTTGTTCCATCATGGCAACTACTTCGTCGGCGGCGTGGTGCTGCTGTTTTCGATTCTCTTTCCGCTGACCAAAATCGTGCTGCTCGTCGAACTCAGCTGGCTCGAAGTGTTGCAGCGACGGCACAAGGCGTTCACGCTGCGATTGATGGAACATGTCGGCAAGTGGAGCATGATGGACGTGATGCTATTGGCGTTTTTGGTGATGATGGTCAAGCTTGGCAATCTCGTTCATTTTCAATTTGGCCCGGCGGTAATCGCGTTCACCTTGTGTGTTGCAATGAGCATGATCGCTTCGCTGTCGTTTGACCCCCACTCGATTTGGGAACAAACAGAATGAGTGATCGCGACGAAAACGACTCGGACTTTCCCGTTGCGGAAATTGCCCAACCACGTCCGGCGTGGTTCCGCCGTCATTCGCCAATGTGGTTGTTGACGCTGGTCTGCTTGGCAATCGCAATCGGATTGACTTGGTATTCGTCTGATGCACCGGGAACTCCGATCGTTCTACATTTTGACGATGGCCATGGTTTGAAACCGGGGGATCCGATTCGTCATCGCGGGATTCAAATTGGCGTGGTTGAAAAAATTTCGCTTCGCCAAGATCTCAATGGGATCGATATCACTGCAATACTGGATCAAGCGTCATCGGCGGTCGCATGTGAAGGAGCTCGATTTTGGATTGTCCGTCCCGAAGTCGCCATCACTGGCGTCAGCGGCCTGGAGACCGCGGTCGGTCCAAAATACGTCGCTGTAATCCCCGGCGATCCGGCACAGAAACAATTTGAGTTCACCGGACTCAATTCAAAGCCGCCCGACGATTTAGGACGCGGCGGAATGGAACTCGTATTACGAGGCCACGATCGCTGGGGCGTCTACCCAGGATCGCCGCTAACGTGGCGAGGGATCGATGTGGGGCAGGTGCTCTCGAGCAGTCTGGCGCCCGACGCGATGCATGTGGATATCCGCGTACGAGTGGACCAGCGACACACCCGATTGCTTTCTCGCAATTCAAAGTTTTGGGTGACCAGTGGAGTGCAGATGGGATTGGACGTAACCGGGTTCGAGTTCTCGGCCGAGTCGTTGACGACGATTGCGCGAGGCGGCATCGCCTTCATGACTCCCGGCCCGATCGTCTCCGATGATAACGTTCAGCCCGGCGATGTCTTTACGCTGCACCGACGACGTGATGACGCGTGGCTCGAATCCGCGATGCCGCTGAATCTGCTATCCCATTCGCCGCCTCCGATGGGAACTGTGGTTGCCACGTGGAAGCAGACCTTTTTTGGGATCACGCGGACGCGATCGGATCACGCTGCATGCCTCGCCGTACGGCTTGCCGATCAGGGTCAAGGCATCCTCGTCCCCTCGGATCTGATCACGATCAAAGCGAAGGCTGTCGAAGGCTCGTACCAATTGACTTACCGAGCGAACGATTTCGAGTCGATTGTCGATGTCACAGACACATCGCCATCCCCGGATGGCATTTTGGCATTACCGGTGGCTGTGAAAGAAATACCAAAGAAGCAAATCGTTGCCGACGATCGAATGTGGATTCCGCAGGGTCCCGAAGACTGCTTTGCCGTCAACCGGCGTTCAGGCGACGGCGAGTCCGACGTGGTGATCGAGATGATCGGTGCTGAGCAATTAACGGTTAATGGCACGCTTTGGAATTGCAGCGAGGCGAGGTTCAGCCGCGAGGTTTGGCATGGTGCCGCGGTTATTTCCAGCCGGGACGAAAAAATCATCGGGGTGCTATTGATCAACGAAAAAGGGGTGCAAATCGCTCCATTTATCGACCTGCCGAGCGGTACGGGACAACCCTCTCGCTAGCTATGGAATTGTTGCAAAACTTGTTTCATCGCTCCCCTACCGCGTCATCCCACCGCCAGTTGGGTGTATAAATAACGTCAGTGATTCGCCAATTAGAGCTCGCCAGCCGAGCGATTATGGCGACTTCGATCCCGAAACTACTTATCGCAGAAGAGTTTTATCATGGCACTGTGGTCACGTAACAATGCACGTCAAGGATTGACCCCAACAATTTGGCAACGGATGGCTTGCAAATGGACGACATGCGGAATCGTACTCGTCGCCACCTCGATCGCTATTCCGATGACGGCGTTGAACAGCTTTGCCGATGACAAAGCCGACGCGGCAAGCGAGACCGGCAAAACCGAAAAAGCAGCTGAGAAAGAAGAAGAAGAAGTCAAACCCGTCGAAGTCCCCGACGGAACGGCAGAAGAATTGTTTGTCTTTATCGAAAAAGTCAAAGGTGAGCGTGGTCGCACTCTCGAGACCGTCATGCGATCCATGCAAGGCGTCTTTGATACGACCGAAAAGATTCGCGGCATCGAAGACGTCTCGCTCGAAGATGAACTCAAAGCGATCAATGAAGCGTTGGCTGCGCAAGCAATGTTGGCACGCTTCTCACCAGACGCTCGAGGGCAACTGGCCACGTACATCGAGGAACTCGCGAAAGATCCTCGTGCGGAAATTCAGCGACTCGCCGCTGCGGAACAACTCAAACAAGAAATCCAATCCGTCCGCACGGCCTCCGACGAAAAGAAACGCGAACTTGTTGACAAAGTGCTGGCGATCGTCGACGAAGGGGGGATCGACCAAGCGAGCTACCGAATGGCATCGCAACTCGCTTATGCACTTGGCTACGGTGACAATACCGAACTCGCGGCCTCGTTCTACGATGCCCTTGCTTCGCGTTTAAATGATGCCGAGGATGCCAAACTGCGTGAAGCGGCACCGCGAGCTGCCGGTGCTGCACGTCGATTGCGTTTGCCCGGCAATTTCTTTGAACTCACTGGAACGACGGCTGATGGGGAAACGTTCGATTGGAGTGCGTATCGTGGCAAAGTCGTGCTCGTCGATTATTGGGCCAGCTGGTGTGGACCCTGCCGTGGCGAAGTTCCCAACATGAAAAAGAATCTTGAAAAGTATGGCGATGCCGGTTTCGCCATCGTTGGGATCAACATGGACAGCACCTCCGAAGCGTACGAGTCGTACGTTGAAAAGGAAGAGATTCCATGGGTGAATGTGACCAACTTTGAAGCCGAGAGCAAAGGATGGCAGCATCCGATGGCGGTTCACTACGGCGTCTCAGGAATCCCCACCGCGATTCTGGTCAACGGCGAAGGGAAAGTCATCTCGCTGAGTGCTCGCGGCAAAACGCTCGACAAACTGCTGGCCGAGACACTGGGCGAACCTGATGACGATGCCGAAGCAAAGGACGAAGAAGGCGAAGCGAAGGACGACGCGGCAGAATAACGCGTCAATGAATCACAGCATGGTTGCCCCCAAGCCGAGTCGCAGGGGGTGACAGAATTCGCTACAACATGATTCCTTCGTTGGACAGACCGCTTCGCTATGCCCCCCCTTAGCCAGGCGGTCGGTCGATTGCCCTACGGCCGGAACCGTCTTCTGATTTCCGCTGGGCTTTTACCAGCGGCATCGGAACAGGTCAGGTTATGGGTGATTTTCATTTACATATCACGAGCACGCTAGGGCTATTGCTGGGCGTCAGCCTGGCCGCAGGCGTGTTTGCCGATGTGTTCCATCTGCCCAAAGTCACGGCCTATCTTCTGGTGGGCCTGTTGGTCGGCCCCAGCGTTCTGGACTGGATCCCCGAAGTCCATGTCGACGGGCTCGAGCCGGTACTCGAGTTTGCGATGGCCATCGTGCTGTTCAATCTGGGGTGCGAATTTACTTTTTCCAAGGTGCGGCGAATCGCCGCTCATTGTCTGGCGTTATCGGCAGCGGAAATCCTTCTCACATGCGGGCTGGTGACCCTCGGACTGAAACTTTTTGGTTACGGCAGCAGCACCTCGATCTTGCTCGGATGCTTGGCCGTCGCCACAGCACCCGCGACGACCATCTTGGTGCTGAAAGAATTTCGTTCGGAAGGCCCGGTCACCGAAAGCACCGGTTTTCTGGTCGCAGTCAATAATTTTGCCTGCATCGTTTTGTTCGAGTTCGCCTTTCTCCTGATCCATCTGTTCCAAGGAAAGTTGGACGTCACGATCACCAGCGAACTGCGATGGCTGGTCTCAAATCTGGGGACGGCATTTGCCTTGGGCGTCGCCGGCGGTTTGATCATCAGTTATGGATGCGGACTTTTGAAGTTCAGCCGCTGGTTGGTGTTGCTGATGGCGACCACGACTTTTCTACTGGGCGCATGCGATTCGCTGCACCTGCCCTACATGGTCACGTTCTTGGTGATGGGAGTGACGGTCGCCAACACGTCGGACATGAAAAACAAGATCGTCGGTGAACTCGACCACTTGTCCGGACTACTCGCGGTGGTTTTCTTTGCCGTCCATGGAACTCATTTGGACGTCAATGCGTTTATCGCCGCCGGAGGGATCGGAGCCCTCTATATCGTTCTTCGCATGGCCGGAAAATGGCTGGGCGTCTATGGTGCCGCACGACTGACGCGGCAACCGCTCGAAGTGCGTCATTGGCTTGGAACATGCTTGTTCGCGCAAGCGGGCGCGGCGATTGCGTTATCCACGATTGCCGCGAATCGCGATCCCGAATTGGGCAAACCGATTCAAGACATCATCCTCGGATCGGTGGTGGTGTTCGAGATCATCGGGCCGCTGTTTATCCGCCAATCGCTGTTGCGAACGGGCGAAGTCCCGTTGGCTCAAGCGATCAATCACTCCAGCCGAACGCCGCTGGAACAAGTTCGCGCGGTCATGGACCGATTTCGCGCCGCGATTCGCCATGACGCTCCGGAACGCACTGTTGCCAACAAGGTGAAAGTCAGCGACTTGTTACGCAAGACAAATGGCATTCATCAATCGGCGAATTTTGACGAAGTCATCGCTCACATCGAAAACAGTCACGACAACACCTATCCTGTGGTCGATGAGCGTAAACGTGTGGTCGGGGTGATTCGTTATCCGCTGCTCAGTAACGTGATGTTTGATGAGAGCGTCACGACGCTGATTCGGGCCGAGGATTTGGCGAGCGAGACCGATTCGTTTCTCTACCCCGACGAACCCGCGCAGCGTGCTTTTGAATTGTTCGAAGCCGAAACCGATGACTGCATTCCGGTCGTCGCTCGAGCGGAGCCAAACGAGCTAGCCGGCGTGGTCCGCCGCAGCGACATCATGCACGCGTTGATCACTCAGCATCGCAAAACGAAATAGACGAATCGAATTGTTTATGCCGAGAACATACGCCGACGAACCATGGCGATCGTGGCGAGTTGATCGGCCTTTAATGTCATCGTTTGCTTTGCGGTTGCCAATGCGGAATCAAAGTGATGATCGGCCAAGAACAACATCGCTGGCTGCTGTAGCGACGCTTCATCCGCAATTGCCTGAAGCAGTTTGCAACCTTTGCTATTGATCCGATGGGCGCAACACAGTTCGCTAAATAACGAAGCCGAGGAGTGAGTAGTACTCTTCATGCGACGTTGGATTTGCCAGGCAACCAAGGCTGAAACAACGACGATCGCAGCGCCGATCAACATCCACTGCGACGAATCGCTTGTTGCGGCCGCTGTTTCTTTGTAACTCAGATTGACGTCGCTCATCCGAGTTTCAGCGAACAGCAGGAAGGACGTTAAGTTGGCCATGTCGAAATTCAAATTACAGAGTGAATTATTTATGTGGTAGCTGGCGTGAAGAAACGATTGCGAATCGCTCCCCTCACGTTAGAAAGTTTTCATTGCTTCTCGATATCGGATTGCCTTAATCGCGGCGTCACTGACCGGACACGGTGGCAATGCGGACATCTCTTTCAGCAGCGACAGCGTGCTGTTGCTTTCGGCTCGCGACATCACTTGGCATGCGAGCACACGTGCTTCCTGGTGATCTTCGCGAGAGATACGTTCAAACGAATCGCTCAGCAAATCGACGGCGGCCAGCGCATCCGCTGCGGCGATCGCATCAATCCGTTTGTTCAGCACTGGATGACGGAGTCCGTCGCGTATTCGTGCGATGGCTTCGGTATCGATCGTCATCACGATACGCCCCAGAGCACGACGATGTTTTTCAGGCATGCCGGAGAGCCGGTGCAGCATCGCATCGGCGTGCAGCGGGCTGAGGATGCGACGGACCGAACGAACCAACGAAGGATCGTGGTGATCGAGCAATTGAATCAATTGATCGAGTAGCAACGCGACCGGATCCGCCGCGATCGCATCTTGGTTCCCAGCGGCGATCAACAGGGCGGCTTGATGCCAAACTTCGAAATCGGGCGCACTGCACTTCATCATCCCGGCGACGGCTGCGGGAATGCACCCGGCACCATCGCGATGAATTGCCGCGACGATGGTTCGCAAGTAAACCAACGGATCGCTTCCCGATTGGCTGTAAACATGAATCGCCGCAGCACGATGATTTGCACTGATGGCGTCCATTAATGAGTTGTCATCAGCACAACATTTTGGCATGCCGAGCTCTTGCAGATTCTTTAGCACTGTTGCTGATGGCTCTTCGCCAATCGCACGCAGCAGCGAATCACGAAAAACGTCGTCGGTACGGTTGGCCAAAATGTCGAGCAGGAATGAGGGAATATTGCGGCGACAGATAAACCCCGCCAACAGCTCCACCATTCCGGCACGCTGAGTGGTCAACAATCGGTTGCCAATCATGTTGCAATAAGCGGAATTGGATGACGTGAACTGACGTAATTCAGAATCGGCCCAGGTCGAATTGACCAAAAAAGCATCAATCAGTCGATCGTTCTTATGCTTGTGAATCCGCTGGATCGATTCAGCAAGCGCCGCAATCACAGGGGTGCGAAGAGATGGTTTGTCTCGGTTGGCCCGCGCGTTGTGCCCAAGTTCGTGCGTCAATTGCAAAATGGCGTCCGTCGCGGCGTCACGAATCATCTCGGATGGATTCGATTCTGCAATCGGAATCAAATCGACCAACAACGTGTACAATCCGATCATGACCGAAGCGTTGATCGCGTGAGCAAGATTTTCGTCTTGGTTTTGCAGCGATTTTTGGACCGCTGGCGTAATCCAGGCCTTGCGTTTTCGCAGTTGGCCAAATAAATCGGGCGGAAAGACATCCCAGCGTGTCAGGACAGCTTCAGCGCAATGTGGCTCGCTTCGCTGCAATAACGACTCGACCGAATACGATCGCACGTCATCGCTTGAATCTTCCAACGCGATCAGAAGCAAATCCACCGCAGCTGCATTGCGGGATTCAGCGAGTGTCGCGAAAGTGAGTGAGGGACCTTGCATGCTTCTTCTAAGACATTGTTGGGGGTCGCAAATCTTACCGACGTGTCAAGAAGGGTTTCGCCATCATGTCGTCAGGTAACCGTAGCTTCGTGGAATGAACAGAATTGCATCCCCAGCAGAAAATGTGTCGTACAGTCAACATGAATTGGCACCGCAAACGCTACAGCCAACAAAACCGACTCAATCGGCACCTATTGGTGGGGTGCGACAAGTGGTTCGCAAGGCGATGATGCCCCGTTTTGTCGGTTTCGAGTCTTGGGGCGTATGCCCTATAATCACGGTTAGACGCAGGTCGTAAGGGAGCATCCAGCTTAGAACGCTTCGGTATTCCCGGCGCCGCTGAGCAATCACCCGCTTGCATATCGACAACAAACCTATAAACCCTCTGCGAATAAAATGACTCAACGCCCCGCAAACATTGTCCTTGAGGAATCCTTTTTGGATGTCCGTGCGAAGGTGCTCGAAATCGCCGCTGTACTTGATCGCGTCGATCGATCCCTGCAAGAAGACACGACGCTCGACGAAGATATCAGCGTTCGACGCGACAAGATTCATGATGCGATTCGATTGCTACTGAGCGAAGGAACTGATCGAGCCGAACGGGTTCAATTGCTATTCTCGCGCAAGTACTCCCCTGCGTGGCGGTCAGAACTAAAAGTCGATTGATCGAACTCATCGGCTGCATTCGCTATTTCATTCGAGTGCATTTGTGCCCCCCCCACTCAAAATTCCCTTCTACAACATTTG
The DNA here is from genome assembly GCF_052161655.1 of Novipirellula methanifontis. Classification (GTDB taxonomy): domain Bacteria; phylum Planctomycetota; class Planctomycetia; order Pirellulales; family Pirellulaceae; genus Novipirellula. Next base: position 1,033,699 of record NZ_CP197418.1, on the reverse strand, counting down.
ACCTCGAGCTAATTTGCCATGGACTACATCGACCCCCACATTCACATGGTGTCTCGGACCACTGACGACTACGCGACGCTGGCGCGGATGGGATGCGTGGCGATGAGTGAACCGGCATTCTGGGCGGGCTACGACCGAGGCAGTGTCGACGGGTTCCGCGACTACTTTCGTCAACTCACCGAAACAGAACCGAAACGTGCCGCCGCTTATGGGATCCAGCATTTCACTTGGCTGTGCATCAATGCCAAAGAAGCGGAGAACGTTTCGCTGTCACGCGATGTGATCGCAATGATCCCCGAATTCCTCGACGCCGCCAACGTGCTCGGGATCGGCGAGATCGGGCTGAACAAAAACACTCGCAACGAATCGATCATCTTTCTAGAACATCTCGAATTGGCGATCAAACACAACCAATCGATCTTGATTCACACGCCCCATTTGGAAGATAAATTCCAAGGCACGCGGATGATCCTGGACATGTTGTCGGACGATAAACGACTCGATCGCACGCGTGTCCTTGTCGACCATGTCGAAGAGCATACGATTGCCGAAGTGCTTGACCGAGGTTTTTGGGCAGGCATGACGCTGTATCCCATCACAAAATGTACACCGGATAGAGCCGCGGACATGATTGAAATGACCGGGGGCGAACGCTTGCTCGTTAATTCTGCGGGTGATTGGGGACCGAGCAAACCTACCGCGGTTCCCGATTTGATCTTTGAATTACGCCGACGCGGTCATCGTGAATCACTGATCAAAAAAGTGGTTTATGACAACCCGATTGAGTTCTTCTCGCAAAGTTCTAACTTCAAATTCAAACCGCGTGACGCCTCCTAGGCGTAGGGCCGGTTCCCACCGGTCGCGTTGTGATTGGCCGGTAGGACCGGCCCTACATCCCCATCAGTTTTAAAAATGCTTTAGTAAGCGACACGGGGTTTTGCACACGCCCCCATGTCTTACGACTTGCAGCTGACCCTTTGCGTTTTAAACATTCACTAAGCAGGTAGGCAGGAATCATTGGGTGAAATCCCGTTAGCCGTTTTGGCGTTAGCCCCGGTTCAGCGCCGGAACCGTGGCTAGCGCCAAAACGGCCAATTTACTGAAAGATTCCTGCCTAACGGCTTAGACCAACTCTTCGCCAAGACGGCAAACCTTGATGAGTTCCGCTTCTCTCAATAGCACCGCGCCGAAACCAAAAAGCGGGCATGGATTCGGAACGATCTCGGGGGTCTTTACGCCCTGTGTGTTGACGATCCTTGGCGTCATCATGTTTTTGCGATTCGGCTTTGTGGTGGGGCAAGCCGGGATCATCGGCACGATGGCAATCGTGTTGTTCAGCAACGCGATTACGCTTTTGACCACACTTTCGTTGTCCGCGATTGCCACCAACACCAAGGTCGAAGGCGGCGGTGCATACTTTCTAATCAGCCGCAGTTTGGGCGCGGAATTTGGCGGCGCGATCGGACTCGTCTTCTTCGCCGCTCAAGCGTTATCAGTGGCTATGTATGTGATCGGGTTCACCGAGGCATTGGTTGGCTATTTGCCCGACGGAACCTCACCCACGTTGGTCGCATCGCTCACCAATATCGCGGTGTTTGGCTGCGTCGCCATCGGGGCCGCGTGGACGATGAAGCTGCAGTTTCTGATCCTTGCAGCAGTCCTGTTTGCCCTGTTTTCGTTTTACGCCGGAGCTTGGACGCAGTTTGATGCAGCCTTGTTCCTGCAAAACAAGGGCAGCGGGTTCAGTGGCGGCGAGTCGTTTTGGACCGTGTTCGCGTTGTTCTTTCCCGCAGTGACGGGGATCATGGCGGGGGCAAATATGTCCGGCGACCTACGCAACCCCGCTCGCTCGATCCCCCTGGGAACTCTCGCTGCGGTCTTTGTCACCGGGCTCATCTATATTTCCGAAGCGATTCTGATCGGTGGATGTCGCGACCGCGAAACGTTAGTTACCAACAACTTAGTACTCTCGGATATCGCAGTGATGCCCGCCTTGATCGCCGCAGGGGTGTTCGCGGCAACGATCTCTTCGGCACTGGGCAGCATGATGGGCGCCCCGCGAATCCTGCAATCATTAGCTCGCGACCGTTTGTTCCGTTGGCTCCAACCGCTAGGTATCGGGTCGGGTGCCAACTCGGAACCACGACGTGCCATCTTCGTGACGTTTTTGATCTCGCAAGCCGGTATCCTGCTTGCCGATCTCAATACGATTGCTCCGCTAATCACGATGGCATTTTTGGTGACCTATGGACTGCTGAATCTGGCAACTTTCTATGAATCGATCACCAAAAATCCAAGCTACCGCCCGCGGTTCAAATTTTGTCATTGGACCACTTCGTTAGCCGGCGCGATCGGTTGCGGCATCGTGATGCTGTTGATCGATTGGCAATGGGCGTTTGTAGCGATTTCGTTGTTCGCCGCTTTGCATTGGTATTTATCAAAGATCGATCTGACCGCCGATTTTGGCAATGTCACCAGCGGTTTGCTGTTCGAGCGTACCCGCAAGAACTTGCTGAAACTTGAAGGCGAACTTTATCATCCTAAAAATTGGCGACCGTTTGTATTGGCCCTCAGCGGCACCGGATTCTCGCGTCCTCATCTGGTGGTCTTTGGACATTGGCTGACATCGCGAACGGGCATTTTGACGCTCGGACAAGTCATCCAAGGCGAACTGGATGATCGTCATCGGCGCCGCATCTCGCAAGAAAGGATGCTGCACGCCATGATCGGCGAGCACGGGCTAAACGCGTTTCCAGCCGTGGTGGTCGCCAGCGACTATGTGACGGGTGTCGAAGCTCTGGTGCAGTGCCAAGGCTTGGGACGATTGCGTCCCAATGCGGTGTTGTTGGGTTGCCCTCTTTCGGTCGAGCGCATGAAGATTTTCGGAGGCTTGCTGCGAAACTTGCAAGGTCTGTCGCGCAGCGCCGTCGTGCTCCGCCGCACCGACGAACCCGCTGACGACTGGAAACCGCCGAGTGGGACGGTCGACGTCTGGTGGCGTGGACGTGCCAATGGCGAGTTGATGGTACTGCTAGCTCACTTGTTATTGCAGAACGAAGATTGGCGAGGGCGTGAATTACGATTATTGCGGGTCGTGGACAACGAAGCCGGAATCGACGAAGTGCGAAATCACCTTAACGAATTATTGAAAGCAGCCAGAATCCCCGGTGTCACCAAAGTCGTCGTCTCGAAGGATCCTGAATTAGCGATCCAGACGACAAGCCGCAATGCCGCGATGGTCTTCCTAGGCATGCAGCCGCCCAACATCGGAGACGAAGCAGCGTTTTTCTACCGCACCGAGAAGTTAGCGGGCGGTTTACCGCGAGTCGTCTTTGTCCAAAGCGCAGGCGGAATGCGGCTCGAGTCTTGAAAACTTCTGCGCGGCCTAATTCATTTCAAAATTCCCAGGCTTTGCCCACTTCCGATTCTTAATCTTAATCGTACTCGTAATCTTCTCCGTTTGCCACTCGGCCCAGTCGTGCTTGCTCAGACGGGACTAAGATTAAGAGTTGCTAGTCCAAGGGCCAGAGTACCGGCAACCCGCCGTTGAGCGTGTGAGCATGAGCGGGTCGTAGGCAGTGACGATTCATTCCTGACAGACGAATGGGGGGACAGACGAATAAATTCAGAGCGACAATTCGCCGGTCCTTTATTCGGCTGTCAAAATCGCCTTGGATCCGTTCATTTCGTGAGGAAGTAATCAATACCCCACCATCACACTCTGCGTTTCAAACGACGAGCACGATCCCGGGCGGGATTAAGATTAAGAGTTGCTGGCCCAAGGTCCAGAGCACCGACATCCGCCCATTGTCGCTCGGCTTTCCAAGCCGATTGCGTTCATTTGGCGGCAGCAAACCGCTTCATCGACAATCGTCCCATAACCTTTTGGAAATTAACAAGTGTGACAAGCAACCCGCCATCGAGTGAGCAAGTTGCAGGCAGCGACGAGTAATTCGTGACAGACGAATGGGGGGACAAACGAATAAATACAGAGCGACGATTCGGCTGTCCTTCATTCGGCTGTCAAAATCACCTTGGATCCGTTCCTGTCGTGAGGAGGTGACTAACGCCCCACCAGCCGACTCTGCGTTTCAAACGCCGAGCACGATCCCGGGCGGGATTAAGATTAAGAGTTACTTACCCAAGGTCCAGAGCACCGACATCAGCCCATTGTCGCTCGGCTTTCCAAGCCGATTGCGTTCATTCAGCCGCAGCAAACCGCTTGACCGACAATCGCTTCAAAACCTCTTGGCAATTAATAGGTGTGACCGGCAACTCGCCGTTGAGCGCGCGAGTATGAGCGGGTCGTAGGCAGTGACGATTCATTTCTGACAGACGAATGGGGCACAGACGAATAAATACAGAGCGACGATTCGTCTGTCCCACATTCGGCTGTCAAAGTCGCTTTGGACCCGTTCATTTCGTGAGAAAGTGACTGGCACCCCGCCAGCGTTCTCCGCGACTCAGCATTTCAAACCCGAGTACGATTCGGCAGGCGAATTGTTGTCGAGCCGGGTCACGATCGCGGTCCAGAACGGGGACCGTCCGATTTATTTCACCGGCATCACCGCGACGATGGAGCGACCTGAGGAGGTCGTCCAACTTCGGCTTGGCGCAAAGCCCGGCCTCAGAACGGCGGTTGGTGGGTCGCCTGGCCATTGGAGGCCGGGTCACCGCACACTAGTGAAGAGTAGTCCGCTTCGGCTATCTTGGTTACCCAAGTTGGCGACTACTGATTGGATACTTGCGGTGCCGCCAAGCCGCTGACGTTCTACGACCTAGATGTTTCGCATGTCACGACTGCCGTGAATGACGCGAGACACCTCTATGCCGCGTTTGGTCGCGCGGAAGAATATCACGTAATTGCCGACGCTGAATGAACGGGCACCTGCCACTCCAAATCCTGGTCGCAATTCGCCCATTTCAGGCTGTGTCGCAATTGTTTCGCACGCCTCCCGAATCTGGCGTAACTATTCGCTTGCCGCCTCCGGTTTGTCCCTCGCGATATATTCAACAATGCCGAATAGATAGTCGTCCGCCTCCGGTGCATAGATAACGTTTACCATTAGCCTTTGCCATTCTCAATTTCTCGAATACGTTCTTCCGCACGTAGGTAGACCTCTTCGGCTGGAATACCTTTCCCGGCGTCCAATTGATCGAATCCCTTTCGTACTTCAGCGTGAAGCGTTTCCCTTGCCTGCAACAAACGCAACCCTTCCGCAAGCACATCGGATTCGTTCAGGAACCTCTTTTCCGAGACCATTCTTTGAACAAATGGGACTAAATCGCTTGGAATTTCTGTTGTCATGACTATCTCGATTTTGACCAAGCATGGCATCGCAAACGGTCGTAGAACTTGGCTTTTACGCAAGGCCCCTTCGGGGCCATCTTCGGCGTGGTTTTGGTCGCGACTCGATTATACAATCAAATCAGATTCAGAACATCTTCGCGCCGGTTGCGGCGATGTCGTAAACACCTCCCGTTGTCGTTCACTAGTGCTTTGACTCCGATGGATAACTTGTCAGAGCCTGGGTTTTGCGAGATGGATTATTGGCAGCGGCTGTTTTGGCTCGGTAGTCGGACACTCTGATGAAGCGACGTTGGTGCAACTATGCGGTTCATAGCTTTCCTGCTCACATTGGCGATTACCCATAGCTGTTTTGGTGACCAAACGGCCACGGGTGGTCGGGTTTATTCGGTATACTTCGACACTTCCTGTCAAATGCCCGTATTCACGGTGAGTCCGGAATATGAGCCTGTGGTGAATACCCTTCAGTGGACGGTTGGGAACGCTCCAGAAGGGTTGCAACTCATTGCCGCCATTGGACTGTTGGCAAATCGGTTTGGGTTGAGTCAGACGCAAGCGGTCGACCTTCGAAACGGCTTTGGCGAATCGTATAAGGCGATGAATAGCGACCCTCAGTGCGCGGGGCTTACGTCCGCATTGGATGAAATCTTCGCGAGTGATCCGGAGCGTCAGGGACATTACTTTGTTTATGTCCCAACGGAGCCCTCTGTTGCTGCGCCGACAATCTTGTTTCTCCACGGCTACGGTGGCAATTTGAAATACTATATCTGGGCGCTGAAAGAGGCGTTTCCCGATTCCGTTATTGTTGCGCCAACTTGGGGGATTGGTTGGCACGATGGTGACGTCGTTTATGTCGATGAAGTATGCCGGAATGTCGAAACGCATTTCCGGATCTCATTGGGGAACAAATGGGTCATGGGATTATCCGCTGGCGGCCCTGCCGGATTCCGTGTGATGAACAGGAAACCATCAGATTACGAAGGCTATATCTGCATTGCGTCAGGGTTGCCTCAACAGCGAGCTGCTGAACTGTCGTTTACAGAGCCCATCCTGATGCTCAACGGAATCAATGACGTCCGGTTCCCGATTCAATTCGTCAGGCGAGGGATTGCCGAGATGGAATCGCATGGTCTTTGTGTGGAACAGGTGGAATTAGATAGAGACCACTTCTTCTTGTTGACTCAACGCGTTGAGACGTTTCAGATTATTGAATCGTTTATACAGAAACACTCGACAGTTCCCGTGAACTTGTCAAGCATTGACAAGCCGCACTGGATGTTAAGATTGCTCCGATCATGGGGTTTGTTTTTTTTGGGGCTGTCCATTCTCTACTTGGTGGCAATCAAAAAACTGCGGGGCCGGCGCAAGAAGTTGTCGTGACTACTCCGAACGCATGTGTTCGTAGACTGGCGCCGTGCCCGAAAACATGGCTTTTACGCTGAGGCCTTCGGCACACCTTCCATGTTTGGCAACGGGCGTTGGCCTTGGTACAATCTCCCGTAATCCAGGCATCTCTCGCTTGGTTCAGGGCGGCGACGTAAAAACCTTCCGTTGTGCGACTTAAACTAAGGTGATGGATTCCTCTATGAAACCAACTGCGAAACAGGGGCAGTACCTCGCGTTCATTTACTACTACACTAAACTGAACGGGCAACCGCCTGCTGAATCGGACATGCAGCGGTACTTCAAAACGTCACCACCGACGGTTCACAATATGGTGGTAACTCTCTGTGATCGCGGATTCATATCGCGAGAGCCGGGCCGTGCTCGAACGATCAAATTGCTGGTCGGTCGCGATGCCTTCCCAGACCTTGAGTAGCACAACCACGGAGTTGCGTCTGTGGTTGATGTCTGTCATCACTTTGTGACTGACGTCCCAAGGTTGCGAGTCGCCTCCAACTGCTTCAACATTTTCACTTGAGTTTCGTTGATGAGTTCGCGAAAGCGGGTGCTGCTTCGATGGCTGTCTTTCGCCCTTACTCCCAACGCTGTGAAGCATTTTCCCGTAGCTACCTTCGCTAGAAGGTGGTGATTCGTATTGGCCGGCAACCATCCACGCTCTGGCGAGCGTAGCTACGGAACGCAAATGCCGTAATTTGCCGTCTCTAAATTCTTCACAGCGTTGCCTTACTCCCTCTCAGACATTCTTCTTTTGGTCGTGGCGTGTTAGGTCACGGGAGTTCCGCTGCTGTGCCGGAACTTCGCTCCGCTACGGTCCGACCTACGTGCGGGCGCGTCGCCTCTTTCGGGAAAACGGGGGATCGGCAAGAATGGGCGGTTCACGATTTCCGCTGCCATTCCCTGGCAAAATCCTTATCCGCCGGTCGACCTTAGTGCCAAGCGAACCCTCCACCCCCACCGGAAAGTCGGCGATCAACGCGTTTCTGATTCACGCGGCAATGCTACTGCATCGCTACGGAACGCCATCGCACCGGCTTGAGCGTGTGATGACGCAAGTTGCATCGTCGCTTGGCGTGGAAGCGGTGTTTCTGTATACGCCCACAGCGCTCGTGATCTCGATCACCAACGGGACCAGCGAAGAGACGGTCGTCCGCCGCGTGGATTCACGCGAAATGCATGTCGACAAGCTGTTCCAAGCCGACGATGTCCTGGGAAAGCTCGAGCGAGGCGAAATCACCATCAAGATCGCTGCTTCACGACTTCGCGAGATCGATCACAGCGAGCCGACTTATCGGTTCATCCCCTTCGCGCTTGCCTGTGCGACCGGATGTGGGGTGCTTGCCACGTTGTTCCAAGGGTCGCTCGCCGAAGTATTGGCCGCCATGGTGATTGGATTAGTGATCGCCGTGATCGAGCGAACGGCCGAACGATTCAGTGGCGAACCGAGCCTGCTGCATCCGATCTCGGGCTTCGTGGCGGCGATCTTGTCGCTCGGGATCGCACACTTCGTCATTCCGATTGACGACCGCTTGGTCACACTCGCGGGGTTGGTCGTGCTGCTGCCGGGACTCAGACTAACCGTCGCACTCACCGAACTGGCGGTGGGGCATTTGTCGGCCGGGGTTGCGCGGCTTGCCGGCGCGATTGTGATGTTGTTTACGCTGTTGTTGGGTGCCGCGATTGCTTGGCGTTTTGCACTCCCATGGCGTGACATCCCTGAAAAGATTGCAGTCACAGGAACTTATTGGCAATGGATCGCGTTGTTGATTGCACCGCTTGCATTCGCCATCATCTTTCAAGCTCGCATGGCACAGTGGCCCGCGATCTTCAGCGTTTCGATGCTGGGCATCTTGGTCCTCCGCTCTGTGGATCCTTACTACGGTTCCGAAGTCGCATCGTTCTCCGCAGCACTGGCGGTTGGATGCGGCAGCAACTTATACGCACGTTTCCGTGGTCGTCCGGCGTTGATTGTGCAGACACCGGCAATGATCATCCTGGTTCCTGGATCGTTCGGTTATCGATCGCTGATCGCGATGTTGGATCATGAAACCATCGCTGGCATCGAGATTGGTTTTCACACCGTGATGATTGCAATGTGTTTGGTCGGTGGGTTGCTGATGTCCAACGCCCTCGTCCCCCCGAATCGAATTCTGTAATCCAAGAACGCCCAAATGAAAACTCCGGCGGAAGAGCTCGAGTCTGCCTATCGGCAAACAATTTACTGGTGCGAATTGCAGGACCAATCCGTCGCAATACGAATCGGTCAACCCCATCCTCTACTAGATGTCGCATTGCGAAACGAAGCGGTGAACGATTGGGCTTACATCACTGCCTATAACCCGTTATCGACACCGAGCACTCCACAGCAAAACCGTGCGACAAACGAACAATTAGAATGCGAGATTGCCAGCATGGGTTATAAGTACTGGCATGGAACCGGAATCGATCCCAAGGGGCAGTGGCCGCCCGAAGCCAGTTTTTTGGTTCTTGGTGTGGACCATACCACTGCAGGCGATATCGGTAGGAAATACCATCAAAATGCGATCGTCATCGGCCATGTTGGTTACGCTGCGAAATTGCTATTTTTGACTTCTGCACCTGGATGTCGCTGAAGGCTCTACCCGCCGTCCCCCCGTAGTGGATCTTGTTAATGATCCATTGCGGCAGTTGCTATAATAGCGGCACCCCCTTGGAGTTCACGCTATGTCCGCCGCCTTAAAATTTGCTCCCCGCTACACCGTCGATGACTATTCGCTTTGGCAGGGCGACTGGGAGTTGTGGGAAGGGCTCGCGATCGCGATGAGCCCCAGTCCCTTTGGCGTGCATCAAAACGCGGTGACACAGCTAAGCCGCTTGCTTGGCAACGCGGTTGAAGCGGCGGGTTGCGACGCAAATCCGCTGGTCGAACTCGATTGGGTTGTGAGCCGCGACACGGTCGTTCGTCCCGATGTGCTCGTCGTATGCGGCCCGCTACCGGAGCGGCATTGCGAAAGCACTCCGGCGCTGGTCGCCGAGGTTTTGTCGGATTCAACACGACAGAACGACCTGACCTATAAGCGACAACTCTACCAACGTGAAGGCGTCGGCGTCTATCTAATCATTGACGTCGAGGCGAAGACGGTTCAAGTGGATTGCCGCCAAGCAGACGGCAGCTACGATACGCACATCGCGGGCGACACAATTAGCTTGCGACTTTGCGAGGACTGTGAAATATCGATCCCAACCACGAAGCTCTTTCCTCGTTGAATCAGATAGGCAGGTGCGATCGCAGTCCCATTAGCCGGCTGGGCGATAGCTCTAATTTTGACGGCAGGAACCGTGGCTAGTGGCTTGTTGATGTAGCGAGCCGTGACGCGTGAGCGGCGGAGTTCGACGCATTACCCGGTGCCTTAAAGTCCACGGCTCACAAACCCCGCTGCAATCGCTCCTTGTTAGCCCTCAATTATGAATCGAATTTTTTTGCTAGCCGGTGGATCGGTGATCGTCTTCGTCATTTGCCTAGCGTTGCTGTTTGCTACCGATACGAACCGGAATTCGGACCGCGATGTCGATACGAGACCTTTGATGCTGTACTGCGCGGCCAGTAACCACGCGGTGATGGAAGAGATTGTGCGTGATTACCAACGTGAATTTCATCGGCCAGTTCACGTCCAATACGGCCCCTCGCAAACGTTGCTGTCGTCGATTGCAGTCAGCCAGGTGGGCGATTTGTTTCTGCCTGCGGACGACAGCTACATAAAGATCGGGCAAGAAAAGCAATTAATCGCTCAGCATTTTCCCATTGCGGTGATGCACGCCGTGGTTGCCGTCAAAAAAGACAACCCTCACTCGATTTCCAAGCTAGATGATTTGCTGAGAGACGACATTCGCTTTGTCCAGGCGAGTCCCGAAACCGCAGCGATCGGCAAGGTGACTCAGGCAGCACTGAAACGCTTGGGACGATGGGACGAAGTTGATGCAGCAACGATTGGATATCGCACGTCGGTCAATGAGGTGGCTAACGACCTCGAAGCAGGTTCCGCCGACGCGGGCATCGTTTACGACGCGGTGCTGCACACCTATCCGAATCTAGCGCTGGTGCGTATCGCGGAACTCCAAAACGCCACTTCCCAGGTTTCCATCGGCATCATCGCGACGACGAACCATCGAGAAGCAGCGGAGCATTTTGCCCGTTACGTTTCCAGTAGTGCCCGCTCGCGTGAGCACTACAAGAACTACGGCTTTGATGTCAGCTACTGAACGGGTACAAGCTTGGCTTCGACGCCGAGCGTTCCCTTCGCAGCCGACTTGCTTTGGTCCAACACAAAAGGCCCAAACTGACGATCTAGATGCAGCATCAGCACGGTCTCGGATGCCGCAGCCAAGCGTCGCTCGGGTTTGAAGTCGGATGTGTAGATCGCCTTTTTGGACACTCGGACTTCGTCGATCTTGCCGATGAACGGACGCGTGGCTTGGCCTTGCGTATCAGGATCGGCTCCGATGAACAGCGGCAATTTGTTGGTCGTTCGCTTGCCGGTGGCCTTTTTGGAGCCTACAAGTGCCCCGTTAACATACAGTTTGACTTCAGCACCGTCATAAACGCCGGCCAAGTGAGACCATTGATTCACGGGCAGCACATCGGTCGCTTTTGCACTGTTGTATTTACCTTTGAGATTCACATCAAACTGCGGCACACCTTCATCCATAAAGAAGGCAAACTCACTCTGCTGTGTCTTTGCGATCAATCCGCGATGACCTTGGGTTTGCGCCGGGTTGACCCAAGCTTCGAGTGTGAAGGGGCCATTGGGAAGTTTCAGCTCGGACGAATCCACTCGCACTACGGATCGTTCATTAACGACATTCAAACAACGATTCTCGCTGCCACTGAAATAGTCGGCAGGAACGGCGGCCAATTTCATTGAAATCGGAGTCGAGGTCGGTGGCAAATTGATCCGCGTCGACTGGCCAACATAATGCAAATCCATGTGGATGCGTGGGTTGGTCAACTCGGCTTGCAAATCCGCTTTGCGTTGCAATCCGAACGATAATTGAAGTGTTTTTCCTGCTTCGATCGTCACATGTTGATGGTCAAGCGTGGTGGTCCAGTCTCGGTTTACTGGGTCCAACGACGCGGTAGCTTCGATCGGCTGGGCCGAGGTGTTTGTCAACGAGAACGTTAGCTCGCCCGAAGCCGAACCATCGATCTGTAACATCAGATTATTATCGACCTCTGCGGGTCGAATTTTACGAGCCTCGTTGACGTCGGCCAGAAATTCCGGAGTGAATTCGGTCGGATCGATGACCGAACCGACGGGCAGTGCCGCAACAGTGACACTTTCTTTACGAACCGTCACCACGTTTAAATGGTGCAGGTATCCCGCTCCGGGAATGTCGGCGGACAAATTGCCTCCGGTGGTCGCCAAGGTGTAGTAGGCGATCCCGTCTTTGGGACCATCAAAACGCATTCGATGAATGTGGCCGGCGAATACAGCACTGACGTTTCCAGCTGCCTTCAAAATTCCGTGAACTTCATCCCAGTTGCCGTCGGTGTAACCTGCACCGATCCAACGCGGGTGATGCAAGAACAGGAACACGTGTTCGAGATCTTTGTGTTTTTCGAGCGACTGACGCAAGAAGTCAAGTTGCTCGGGGCTCATCGTTTGCAATCGAGCTTCGTTGAACCCTTTTTCGTTCGTGGCCGGATCTCCTTCGTCACTGTACAGAACAACAAATCCCGCGTTTTTGTGCTGGAACGTGTACCAAAGTGGCCCGAAGTGTTTTTCGTAACTGTTTTCATGCTGACCTTGCGGAGCCTCGCCTTCGCCTCGCCAATAGACGTCATGGTTCCCAGCGACGGGGAACCACTGCATCTTCAAGCGATCCATAATTCCTTTAAACTCGGTCATTTGTTCCATCCACAACGGTGTTTCGTTGTAGCCTTGGACCAAGTCGCCCACGGTCATGACGAGATCGGGATCGAGCAGATTGGTGTCTGCGACCGCTTGCTCAAGCACTTGCAAGCCCGCAGGAACACCTCCGGTGCGATCCCCGTAAACGACAAAGTGAAAGACGTCGTCTTCCTTGGCCAATGGCAGAACTCGCGATGATTTGCGAGTCGTAAAAAATTTGCCCGCATGATCGTGACCGTGAGTCTTGCTATGCACATGAGGATGCGGGCCCTCATGAGCTTTGGCACTTGGCACACACAGAATCAGCAGCGAAAGAACGGAGCAGTGCAGAATGAATCGAGACATATTTTTTTGTCAGACCATGGGGAGGGAGGGGGAAGGAATCGAGGCGAGACGCGAGTGATTCAATGATAACTAAAAAATCTTGCTGCCACCGGCGTTGCAGTCCTAGTTTAGCTGAACCACGGGATCGCGGCTTGAAACGAGCAAAACACAGAGATCAATCGAAGCGGGGGTACCCGCCCCGCCAAAACAGCGGATCCGTCAGTCAAAAGTGGCTACGAGGCACTCTTGGTTGTGCCGTCTCCGCGTAGATCAAAATTGTAAGTCGTCTGGGAATCCGACACGTTGACCGTCAATTCTGACTTTTTGTTGTAGGTGACGGGAAAACGCTCGACCCGCTTTACTTTGGGGGCACTCGATTCGGACTCGGACTCTTCCTCGTCTTCTTCCCCTCGTTCGCCCGTACTGGCGACAGTGCTGATTCGCACCGTCTTGAGACCTTGCGTGACTCCAGCCGTTTTGCTGTTGAATTTCAGTTCGTAGTGGCCCGATTCATCGGTGGTGCCGTACGAAAACGTGCGGTCATCCGATTCGAAAAAAACAACGGCACCTTCGACGGCTGCTCCGTCCAGCGTGACCGTTCCGGTCACCGGAACCAAACCGATGCTCGAGTAATCAGCCTGCAGCAATCCGCCGCATCCGAGGGTGGAAAGCACCAGCACGATGCCCGCTGTGGTAATGAACGCTGCGGCTTGTAGATGAGGACGCATTTTATTTGACTCCTTCGCTGAGCAACAGCAAGTTCGCAGCCTGCTGTCGCCCTGCGATGTTTTAGTTTGGTTTTGAATGAAAGGATTATTTGTGCTGTTTTTAGTACTCAGTCACGATTTCGTGTCCGTCGCGTGAACCGATGGCTTTGTATGTTTCCATATCGAGCGAATCGGTGATGAAACGAACTGCACCGTCACTCATCGAGAAATGGGCACCACCGACGTGATAGCTGCCGAAGGACAGCTCCATCAGGTAACCGCTGGTTGTCGGTGCTTTGCGAATCGCATTAATTTGCGCGATCGTCGTACCGACGACTTCAGAGAATTCCGATCCGCCGGTGCCACCATCGCAGCGACACGGATCGGATTGTGGTGAACCGATATACCAGTAATCCATTCCCTGGCCGTCTTTGACAAACTCAGGGTCGGTGTAGGATTCGCCGATCATGATCGTGTTGGAGGTTCCGTCGATGATGTCGCGAAACTTGGTTTTGCTACAGGCATAGAAAATGCCGTCTTGATCAATGTTTTCGAGCCCTTTGGTTCCAGCGACTGCGGTACTCGCATCGTCTGAACTCGACTCGGTACCTGCGCTGCCGCGGTAGCTGCCAGGAACACGTTCGGGGATTCCGTTGTAATCCAAGTGCTCCTTCAGCGCCATACTTGGGCATCGGTAAGTCGGGATCACAGTGCTGGTGGCAATTTCGTTGGGCGAACCATCGGAGTCCCAATTCCCAGGACCACTCTCTTGAAAGATCAGAGTTTGGTACAGGCTGGCTTGCTCAATTTGCGGCAAGATGTGACCGCTCCAAGTCATCCCACGATCGTCCCAACCGTAGGGAAAGACACGAAAGGTGTCGTGATAGGTGTGTAGTCCCAAACCAATTTGTTTCAGGTTGTTGCTACATGACATGCGTCGCGCCGCTTCGCGAGCAGCTTGTACTGCAGGCAGAAGTAGGCCGACTAATACACCGATGATCGCAATCACGACCAATAGTTCAACTAGAGTGAATGCACCGCGCAAAGAGCGGCGAGGATACTTTGCGGGCGTTGGATTCCACTGCATTTTTTCAATTCCGTTATGGGTGACTTCGTTGAAAACGAGCGATCGTTTTCGTTGCGTTTTGTTTTTCAAATTCCGATCACTGTCATCTGATCGGCGGAAGAGTAGAGAAACGCGATGAGGTTTCTGCCAACGAAATATGAAGGAATGATGTAGGCAACCACATCGCCCCGAGGGCCCCCTAACAGCATTAAATGCGGTTGAAACAAGTGCCAACCTAGATCACGCTAAGGCGACGATTAAGTGGAAATTCCGCCCAATAGCTGACGGAGCGATTTCTAAAGAGGGGGCCCACGCCACCGAGAAATAGTCGCAACTTTTTCGCAAAGCAATGGGTCGCACATACGAATTTCGCGACCGAGACCCACTACTATCCGTGCGTTTGGCGAGAAACCGCGGCAGCAATGCAAAGCACGATAGCGAGTGAAGATGTGGGTGATGACAGGGACGCGAGTCTTGGGGCGACGTCGACCCGCACGTCGTAAGTCGCAAAGCGACGACAGGCGTCGATTTCTGGTGGTTCGCTCTCGCGTACCAGTGTTTCCTGTCGTCGCGTTGCGAATTGCTTTGCTTTGTTTTCCCAAACTCCTGACCGTCGTCCGGTTTAGGACGAAGCTCAGTCGCGGTTGTAGTCGGGATCGACCAAATTGGGCGGGCGTTTTCCGGTGCAGCCGGCCAGGCAGTTTTCAACTGCCAATTCGCCCATCTTGCTACGAGTGGCGATCGTGGCGCTGCCGAGATGCGGTGCAAGCACCGCGTTGTCGAGCTCGAACAGTTCCGGTTCAATCTGCGGTTCGTTCTCAAACACGTCCAATCCCGCACCGGCAATCGTGTTTGCCTGCAGGGCTCGCACCAACGCTTTCTCATCCACGACGGGGCCACGTGCAGTATTGATCAGATACGCCGTTGACTTCATTTGCCCGAGTCGTCGCTCGTCGATTAAGTGTTTTGTGCCTTCGGTCAAGGCAACGTGCAACGAGACGAAATCGCTTTGAGCGAGCAATTCCTCCAACTCAACATACTCGACGCCAAGCTCGCGTTCTTCATCTGCCCCCATTCGCGTACGGTTCCAATACAGCACCTTCATATCGAATCCTTTGGCCCTCTGGATCATCGCGCGGCCGATGCGTCCCAATCCGACGAGCCCCAGCGTGCTGCCGCTGATGTCAAGTCCTAAATACTGCAGCGGAGCCCAGCCTTTCCAATTTCCGGCGCGAACAAAACCGTCGCCTTCAACCACGCGGCGAGCCACCGCGAACATCAACGCCCACGCCATATCGGCAGTCGAATCGCTGAGCACACCGGGAGTGTTGGTGACCGCAATATTTCGTTTGGTAGCCGCCGCAATGTCAACGTTGTTAAACCCGACGGCGTAATTGGAAACCACCTTCAAATTTGGATTTACGCCAAGCACCTCGTCGTCGATGATGTCGGTCAATTGACACAACAATCCGTCGACGCCTTGCAGCCCCTCGAGCAGCTCCTGCTTGCTCAGCGACCGATCCTCGTGGTTCATCGTCAACTGCGAACTTTCCCTCAGTCGTTTCATCGTGGCTGGCGGCAACTCGCGAGTGAGAAAGATGCGGGGCAGATCGCTCATCGAAAAAACCTGTGTGCTATGCAATCGGTGGAAGGTAGAAACGGCGTTTTTGTGTCTGCGATATCGTAACGGATGTGGCCGTCGATCCTAGGACAGATTGCCCTAGGGCGGATTGGCAATCGTGGCTCGACACATTCCAATCGAAAACAGGGGGTGACAATCGGAGATTGTCCGGACGCTTTTTGACGATTCTTCTCGACCCGTGGAGGGGGTTTCTGAATGGCACGCAACGAACAACTGATTCGCCAACACAAGTTGCTTCAATTATTAGAAATGTCACGCTTCGGCAAGACGCTCGACGAATTACGCGATGATCTGGTCAGCGACTTGGGATTGACCACGCTGCACGAGCGAACGGTTCGGCGAGATGTCGAAGCGCTGCAAGCGGCCGGTTTCGACATCCAAACTGAAACACTCGAACGTGGCAAGGTTTTCAAGCTGGGCCGCAACAACAAGGGAGTCCACGAGATTGGGATCTCTGCGACCGAGTTGATTGCGTTGTCGATCGGACGTGAATTGCTGTACCCGCTGCTGGGCACCCAATATTGGCGGGGGATCGAGACGTTCTGGAACAAAGTGCGTGAAGTGATTCCCGACGGCGTGTTTGAGCACTACGACCGCTACCGAAAAACGTTGTACGTGTTTGGCTCGCCCAACAAAACGTATGAACAACACGAAGGAATGCTGAAAACGATCAATCGTGCGATTCTCGAACACCGAGTGGTCGAGATTCAGTACGCGTCGGTGGGCAAACCAGTCTCGACGCGGCGAATCGAACCCTACGGGTTGGCAGTTTACCAGAGCAGCATCTACGTGATAGCAACGGCGCCGGAAGTTAAAGAACCAAGCCAGCGGCTACGCAACTGGAAACTCGATCGTTTTCGACACGCTGTGGCGCTAGACGAATATTTCAAGCCCGACCCCAGCATCGAACTGGCCGATCGGTTGGGGCGAGGTATTGGGATCTTTTCGGGCGAATCACCGACGATCGTCCACATTCGCCTGGGAGAAAGAGCCGCCGCGTGGGTCAGCGAAGACCCCTGGCACCCGGAACAACGAATGGAATTGCAGGACGATGGTACGTCGCTTCTGACCGTACCTGCGGCCCATCCCCGCGAAGTACTGCCCAAAGTACTGTCATTGGGCGTGGACGCCGAGGTTTTGGAGCCCAAAGAGTTCCGTGACGCGGTCGCCGAGGCGGTGCAAGGAATGGCTGCAAAATACTAAGTCGGCAATAAGTTGACGCTCGCGAGTGCAGACCCAAAGCTATCGACTTTTGCTAGCGGAGCTATTTTGCTAGGGATGCGGGCTGATGGTTTAGTGAGCCGCTCGCGCGTGAGCGGCCGGGTGTGAGGCGTGAGCGGCCGGTGTGACGCACTACCCGGTGCCTTACGGCCCACGGCTCACTGTTTCAGGGGGTATCACTGTTTCGGGGGTCACTCGCCGTGGACCGAACGTCTTGACGACTTCCGCTACGCTAAAAATGCATTCACAGAATGCTAAATTCGGAACATTCGGATTACGGCCATTGGACCAATCCGCCGGGCTCAGCCGGAGCAATGCGGGTGAACCCGTCGGCGAGCGGATCGGTGGCGTAATGATAGCCAAACGCCGTCCCAAGGGGCTGGTCATCGATCGCGGATACCTCGACGCGAACGCGGCGGTAAAGATCATCAAAACCAGGCTGGTTGGTCCCTTCGATCTGGTCCAAAACCCTCATCACTTGCGGCATTTGCTCGTCCGTGAAGCTCCAGAATTCGCCCAGCACTTGGTCCTCGCCCGCCTGCATTGCCGGATAATCGTGGCGATGAAACAGCGTCCCCCGCGTCCAACCGACTTGGATCGATAATGGAATGCAGGGCCAAAGCGACTCGCGACATTCACCCCGTTTGAGCGTTCCGTAGACGAAGACAGAAGTTAGCATGTTGGTCCATTTTCCCCGCATAAAAGGCGAGTTGACTCGAGAGGAATGCAGGCGATTCAGAAAATATAATCCGAATGCATCGGTGAAGATCCCGCGGTGCTCTGGTTCTCAATCGCGGCTTGATGCATGATGATGATCGTTCCCCTTTATTACCAGTTCTCTTTGCTACTATTTGCCGATGTCATTGGATCCTGAATTTGCTGCTGCTCTTGACGCTCATTCGATGGAAATCGACGAGGTGATCGCGCTAAAGCTGCAGTCCTATGCCGAAGCGATGTGGCGATGGAACGAGCAATTGAATTTGACTCGTCACACGACCTGGGACTTGTTCGTCAGCCGCGATTTGCGTGATTGCCTGCAATTGGCTCCGCTTTTGGAAGCGGGCGAGGAGGTCTTGGATCTGGGCAGTGGCAACGGGGTTCCGGGCATTCCCCTGGCGATTTTGCGGCCTGACATTGAAGTTTCGCTGGCCGAATCGGTTGCAAAGCGAGCCAACGCATTGGGCGAAATCATCGAAGAACTTGGTTTGCCGGTGCCGGTTTACGCCGCTCGCGGCGAAGATTTGCTCGAGGATTTCCGTTTTTCGAGCGTCGTCAGCCGTGCGGTCGGCAGCATTGCAAAATTTTGTCGCTGGATCGAACCTCACTGGGCCAGCGTCGATCGATTGCTGTTGATTAAAGGCCCAAAATGGGTCGAAGAACGGGGTGAAGCACGCCATCTCGGTTCGCTCGCCAATCTGCAACTGCGTCGAGTCGCCACGTATCCGCTGGGCGATGACGAGGCCAGTGAAGGGGTGATTCTGCAGATTTGGCCCGCCGGCCCCCGTGGTGCTCGCTACAACTAGCATCGATCGCGGCACGCCTATCGCTGATTCACCCGAGCCATGCACCGGGTTCACCTAGTCATACACTGGCGAACCTCTATACTCGTGCATTGAACGTGGCCAAAAATGGCCCAGCCCTCCCCCTTTTTGCACTCGATTCCTCGGCGCGATGTCGGACTACAACCTAACTCACCTCAAGCAACTCGAAGCCGAGAGCATTCACATTATTCGTGAAGTGGTCTCGGAATTTAATAAGCCCGTCATGCTGTATTCGATCGGCAAAGACTCGGCGGTGCTGTTGCATTTGGCACGAAAAGCGTTTGCTCCTGCCAAAATCCCATTCCCGCTGATGCATGTCGACACGACGTGGAAATTCCGCGAGATGATCGAGTTCCGCGACAACTTGGTGAAAAAAGAACTCGGCTTGGACCTGATCGTTTACACCAACGAAGAGGGTCTGAAGCTCGATATCAAACCGTGGGAAGACAGCGAGCGGCACACGGAATTGATGAAAACCGACGCGCTCAAGGCGGCCCTGAACAAATACGGCTTTGACGCTGCCTTTGGCGGTGCCCGTCGTGACGAAGAAAAGAGCCGAGCGAAAGAACGCGTTTTCAGTTTCCGTGACAAAGCTCATCGCTGGGACCCCAAGAACCAACGCCCCGAGCTTTGGAATCTGTACAACGGTCGAGTGAACAAAGGCGAATCGATCCGCGTCTTTCCAATGAGCAATTGGACGGAACTGGACGTTTGGCAATACATCCACCTGGAGAGCATTCCGATTGTCCCGCTGTACTTGTCCGCCCCGCGCAAGGTGGTCAATCGAAACGGCGTGCTGCTGATGCGAAACGACGATCGCATGCCGCTGCTGGAAGGCGAAAAGGAAGAAACCCGCATGGTTCGCTTCCGCACGCTCGGTTGCTATCCGCTGTCGGGGGCCGTCGAAAGCGAAGCGACAACGCTGCCCGAAGTGATTCAGGAAATGTTGTTGGCGACGACCAGTGAACGACAAGGCCGCATCATCGATCAAGACGAAGGCGGCGCCGGCATGGAAGAAAAGAAACGCCGAGGATACTTCTAGAAGTTTGAAGAGCGACGAGTGATGACGCTGCGTTAACGCCCATCCGCGAACGCTTCCTCATTCGCTCGCCGTCACTCTTCTGTGTTCTCCCCACGCCAAACTTCACCCTTTCAACTTCATATTTGACGCATGTCCCACAAATCTGATCTGATCGCCACCGATATCGAAGCCTACTTGAAGCAGCACGAGCACAAGCAGCTGCTGAGGTTCATTACATGTGGCAGTGTCGACGATGGCAAAAGTACGTTGATCGGCCGCTTGCTGTACGACAGCAAGATGATCTACGAGGACCAACTGTCGCAACTCGAAGCCGACTCGAAAAAGATCGGCACGACGGGCGGCAATTTTGATCCCGCACTGCTGACCGACGGGCTGAAGGCCGAACGTGAACAGGGCATCACAATCGATGTGGCGTACCGCTACTTCAGCACGGCGAAGCGAAAATTCATTATCGCCGACACGCCGGGGCACGAACAATACACTCGCAACATGGCAACCGGCGCTAGTTCCGCCGACTTGGCTGTGATCTTAATCGATGCACGTCACGGCGTGTTAACGCAAACGCGACGTCACAGCTTTATCGTCTCCCTACTGGGCATTCGCCACGTGATCGTGGCGGTGAACAAGATGGATATCGTCGATTTTGACGAGCAACGATTCAACGAAATCTGTGACGAATATCGATCCTTCGCAACTCGATTGGACCTGCCTGACCTGCACTTCATTCCGATCAGTGCGCTGAAGGGAGACAACCTCGTCGATCGCAGCGAGAACATGCCGTGGTATAGCGGCAGCACGCTGATGAACTTCTTGGAAACCGTGTACATCGGCAGCGACCGAAACCTGCAAGATTTCCGTATGCCGGTTCAATACGTGAACCGTCCGGACCTGAATTTCCGCGGTTTCTGTGGCACGATTTCCTCGGGTATCATCCGTCCGGGCGAAGAGATCATGGTGCTGCCGAGCCGGCAAAAGTCCAAGGTCAAAGAAATCGTCACGTTTGACGGCAATCTCGATGAAGCGTTTGCTCCGCTTGCGATCACGCTGACGCTCGAAGACGAAATTGACGCCAGCCGTGGCGACATGATCGTTCGCGAGGGCAACCTTCCCAAGAGCCGCGATCATATCGATGCGATGTTGGTGTGGATGGACTCCGACGCGATGGTTCCGGGCAAGACGTACCTGTTTAAACACACCACGCAAACGTTGCCAGGCACGATCGACACGCTTAAGTATCGTGTGGACGTAAACACGTTGCATCGCGAGCCAGCACCGCAGTTAGAACTGAACGAAATCGGGCGAGTCAGCATCTCGTTGAGTGGCCCACTGCACTTCGATGCCTACCGTCGTAACCGCAGCACGGGCGCCTTCATCGTTGTCGACCGAATCACCAACGCCACCGTGGCGGCCGGGATGATCTTGGACAAATCGGGCGACAGTGATGCCAAGAGCATCTGGGACGACGATTTACAAGCGAGCGATTCAGGCAACCCCAACGAAGTTTCGGCCGTGACGCCAGCAGAACGGGAAGCTCGATTTGGTCAGAAACCGGCCACGGTGCTGTTGACCGGATTGACCGGCAGCGGCAAGACCTCGATCGCACTGGCCGTCGAACGAAAATTGTTCGAGCAAGGACGTGCGGCAGCGATGATCGATGGCGAAAGCGTCCGTCGTGGACTGAGCCGCGATCTTGGATTCTCGGTCGCCGACCGCAGCGAAAACCTTCGCCGCAGTGCTCACTTGGCACACGCACTGAATCAAGCGGGCATGATTTGCGTGGCAGCGTTTGTGGCACCATCCGAGGAGGTGCGAACGAAGGTGGGCAAGCTGATCGGCGAAGATCGATTCTTGGTGGTCCACGTGGCGACTCCGGTCAATGTGTGCCGAACGCGAGACACCAAAGGGCAATACGCCAAAGCCGATGCCGGGGAACTTCTGAATTTCCCTGGTGTTACCGCAGAGTACAACGAACCCGCGAATCCCGATTTGCGAATCGATTCGAGTCAGCAGAGCATTGATGAATGTGCCGACGCCATCATCAAGTTGCTGCGAACTCGCGAAATCATTCGATAGTCGGGTAATATTAAGCCCACCGGAACAATCAGTGCCGTAGCGGAACTCACGCGAGAGTTTCGATTTGCGATTCACGAAAGCCGTTGACGGCTTGTTGATTTAATCCAAATGCAAATCGCAACTGTGAGCCGTGGGCCGTAAGGCACCGGGTAGTGCGCGGGACCCGGCCGCTGACGCGTCACGGCTCACTAAATCAACAAGCCGTTGACGACTTCCGCTACGAGTCATCCCGATATTTATCCTTCCGACGTTGCTTAATGCAGGCCGCTACGGATCAAGACCTGGCAATTTTATCGCCGTACGGGAATCTCGTAGTTCAAAATTCGCTTGCCGTCTTGTTCGCCGGCACGCAGCAACATTGTTGACCCAATCAGCGTCTCGGCATCGTTCCAGTAGAACTCGCGACGCACCGTTTCGCCTGGCTTGACCGTGATAAACCGCCGTTGATATTGCCTTCCGCCCTTTGGGAAAAGCATACAGTCGTAAGCTTGAGTGATGTTGGAGTGGTTTGTCATTTCCACTTCGACTCGCAGTTGGTTATCTGCCAACAGACGAGTTTCCGTTTCGATCTGCAAACCAATCGGGCCGACGGTCAGCTCGCGATAGACGACAAATTTCTTTGGCGGAATCGTTTGATGCTCGAACTGAAGTGGCAATTCATATTTGCCGACCTTTGCACTGTTGCCCAATACGAGATTGAATTGCAGCGAGGTGCTCTTGCTGGCCTGCAAACCCCACGGGATCTCAGGTTCGTTGAAGGACCAATGTTCTGGGGCCTGAATGCTAAGCGTACCTCCCAAACCCTCGCGTGTCGGGTTCGCGAACGTGATATCAACCGACTGTGTTTGCCCGAGCAGGCTATCCACTTGCTCTTGTTCGACTTCGACTGACATTCGGAAAGCGAGTAGTGTGGGATCGGCACCGGACACGAAGATAGGACGAGGACCGATCTTGATTCGGTGGGCAGCGTGACCGTCGATCGTTTCTAGTTTCAACGGTTGTCGTCGACCCCAGATATCAACCACCTGGACTTGTTCGCCAAAGTAAATCACTTCTTCGCGTTCGGTAGGCGCCCACATCATCACCACGGCGCGATCCGATCCGGCAAAGACGATATTATCCGCTTTGCTTCGTAGCCTCAGCGACCCCATCTGACGCAAATTGCCGATCATTAACGACGTGGTACGCCACGGCAACAGCATCTCTTCGGGGCGTCCATCTGCGGTCAACAAACCTCGCTCTGGATCGCGAGGCTGACTGACAAACGCAGCTTGAACACGGTGTTTTCGCACCGTTGCCATTCGCTTGGCGAGATCCAAAATCCGTGTGTTGCGATCGTAACGGCCTTGATCGATAGGCTCGACCACAACCCAAGTTTGCGGTCCACGTCCGCTGCCTTGTTGCTCTTCCAAACGCAGATATTCATCAAGCTCGTCGGCAGTCAATTCCGGATCGCCCGAACGTTGCACTGCACTCCACGAAGTTTCCGCAGGTAACAAGTCACGTTCGGTCCACGGCCAACAAATCGCGACTTCGATCGGTTGCCCGTAACCTTGCAAGCCCGTTGCGATTGCCGCAATCGATTCCTGCAGATGACTGCGGTCTAAAAAACTGTAGTCATGATTTCCGCCGAGTTGCCACATCTTTACCTTCAGCGTCAGACGTGTCATCACTGGCTCGAGCAAAGGCTGCCAGACCCGCGAATCGCGAAACAACTGAGATGCCACGACATCGCGGCGGCCACGAATATCGTAAAGCGGCACCTGCGATTCGGGAGGTACGTCCAACAACCCAATCGTTTGAATGCCGACGTCCTGCAACCGCGAACTGGCTTCCAAAATTCGGTCCGCGGTCGCGGTATCGTCGGGCTCGATCCAACTCGGAATTTTGACCCAGTTGATACCCAACTGAGCAAGCCATCCCGCCAGTTCGCGCGGCGGCATGTCACGACTACTTTCAAGCAATGTCCATCCGAAACTTCCTTGATTGGATTGACCAATCGCCGGGTCCACCACCGCAAACGTTGTTTCGGTTGCCAACGTGCGCAGATTTCGGCCTTGAAGCGAGGCCATCACGCGATAGAACCCAGGCACCAGATCTGTTTTTTCCCAGTGCACTTCCATGCCACGTGGTCGGCTGGGTTTCGTTGATGTTGACGAAGCGCTCGTGGACGCCACCTCCGTTGCAACGACGTTAGGGATATCTGCAAGTTGCCGATCAATCTCGTGACCATCGACGTCAAGAAGCCGAAACAAAACCTGAGTCGCACCGCTGGGCAACCCCAGCACCGTCGCCGCCACGTCCACAGGACTGCCAACCGTGTGGATCCCCATGGGATGATCGGTCACGAGTTGCAACTGTGGAAAAGGCTCGATACTGATGTCATCAAATCCAATTTCACCGCGAATATCCTCGAGCCCGTCTTCGGCGCCCTCGACAATCAGACGAACGAATACGCCGGTGGCTGAGCGTGGCGCACGGATGCGATCGAGCACCAACTCGGTCCAATCGGTGGTCCCCGTGATCGATTCGGTCAAATGCGTTTCGACCTCTTCGCCTTTGTAATCGACAAAAACAAACTCTGCCCGGGCGCGGTCGTGCCGTAACCCTTGGGTCATCACTTTGACGCTGAACCGATATTGATAGACGTGACTTGTTTTCACGGGCGGCGATTGCACCATCACCAAACCGCCATCCAGTTCGATGTTCAGATAGCGATCCACCATTGCGTCGGCAAGCGATGGCGGCAGCACCGGCAAACTTTTGATGTGCTTGCGTAACCGAGGCCACTCGCGAATGACCATGGTGTCGATGGCGAGCAACTGCTGCTGTGCAGCGGGGCTCTTGGCGGCAATGGCCACTTTGACATATTTGGGATAGCGACGCCCTACGCGTCGCTGCCAATCGTCGGGCCAGTCATCGAAGTTCATGTCGCTGGCGCGGCCAAAGTTCCAAATGTGACGCGGCAACTTATCAGCCGGCACAGCAGCCACGGCGTCACGAGAACTTGATTGCTCGGCCGAGCCTGAAGTCAAGCTGTTTGCTAGCGAAGGAGATTGAGCCAAGACGATTGCAGGGGATGCCGCCACGGCGCAGAGCCCTAGCACCGCTACCATGATCGCAGAAACGATCCGGCGGTAATCGCCATACTGGCTTTCGTTTCGATAACGGCAGAGTAAAATGCCGCCGATTCGAAGGTTCATGTGCAAACGAAAGTAGGAATTCTGTGGCTGAAGTTAAAGTGGCGGTACGATTGGACAACTTGCGAGCTCCATTACGCAAATCACTGCCGCTGGTTGCTGCAATGGGCGCATCGGCAATCGAAATCGACGCGCGCAACGGCATTCGCCCTTCTGAATTGTCGGACACTGGGCTGCGACAATTGCGGAAAATGCTGGATGATCTGAATTTACGGGTTGCTGCGGTCCGTTTTCCCACCCGGCGGGGATATGATGTCACCCAGGATCTCGACCGCCGAGTCGAAGCGACCAAGGCAGCGATGGAGTTCGCCTATAAACTTGGCGCTCCGGTTGCCGTCAACCAAATCGGGATGATTCCCGAGGAAAAAGACGATTCTCGCTACGTCACGCTGCAGAGCGTCATGGAAGACCTCGGTCGCTACGGCACCCGAATCGGTGCAATGTTCGCTGCCGAAACGGGCACCGAATCGGGCGAAACGCTAGCAGAGCTTTTGGATGCTAGCGAAGACACGTACGTCGCCGCTGCACTGAACCCTGGCCAATTGATCATCAACCGCCACAGCCCTCGGGATGCTATCAAGGCATTAGGCAATCGGATTCAGGTTGTCTGTGCGGTCGACGGGGTGATCGACTTAGCGGCAGGCCGTGGATTGTCGGTGCCGCTAGGTCAGGGAACGGCTGATTTTCCGGAGCTACTCGGGCTGCTCGAGAATTTTCAATACCGTGGCTATTTCGTCGTTGGTCGCCGCGACATGCCCGTCGACTCGGCCTACGACGAACTGGCGCAAGGAGTCGAGTACTTGGGCAATCTGTAGGCTTGCCAAGCAGTTGTTTAGCGGCAACAGCACTTAGTCTCTATGCCTCAGCATGGGGAAACTCGCCTAGTGCGTCATTCAATACTGATTTTGGGGGTTGCTGTAGTGGACGAGGCTACGAGTCCCCACGATCTACCGAACTTCAGGGACTCGTAGCCTCGTCCACTACCCCCCAACGTTAAAGTTGGATTGTGCACTAGCTACGTCGGCATCCGAAACACTTCGATTGCTTTCTCAATCCCGATGCCGGCCTCGCGTGCTCGTCGCGATAGAATAGTGATCGCGTGACGCCCCACGTCCCCTAAGTCGAGCGTCCAATCGTTGACGTACAAATCGACGTGCTTCATTAACACTTCGTCACTGAACTCTTGAGCGTGTTTTCGCATGGTCGGCAGCGGGGCGTCGCGGTCGGCCATGGCAAAGGCGATCGAATCGTGGATGACTTGCTGGACTTTCGCAGTCACCTCGGGTGGCAGGACTCGGCGAGCCACGATGCCGCCCAACGGCAGCGGCGTGGTCGATTCGGTTTCCCACCGCTCACCCAAATCTTCGACGCGGCCGAGCCCTTGGTCTTGCCACGTAAAGCGGCCCTCGTGAATACAGACGCCAAAGTCAGCTTCACCACGCTGCAACATCGGCATGATTTCGGAAAAGACAACCTGCTTGATGTTTGCCGCCTTCGGATGAAAGATTTTCAGCAGTAGCGTCGCCGTCGTATGCTCCCCTGGGCAAAGCGTCGTTTTATTTTCGTCCTCGGGGGTGCCTGCATCATCGGGCGATGCGGATAGCAGCAGCGGGCCAACGCCAAACCCCATCGCCGATCCGCTGGGCAGCACCACGGTCTCTTCGCTAAGTAGTAATGCCGCATGAAAGCTGGTTTTGGCTACGTCAAACTCGTTGCGAAACAGCCCATCGTTAAGCTGTTGGATATCCAACAGGCGAACATGAAAATCGAGGCCACGCCAATCGACCAACCGGTTCATCAGGGCATGAAACGCAAACGTGTCGTTGGGGCATGTCGAAATGCCAAGTTCAATCGGTCGATTCACGTGGGGGTCTCTCTGAATAGCGTTTTTCACAAGCGATGCTTGCCGGATCCTATAGCATAACGAGCTCACGAAGTAGTGTCGCTGATCGCTCCACGATCTTGCGTTTTCATTTTCGCCTTCGTTTTACGTTTTCGTTTTGATCGCGGGGCGATCAACGACTATCTAATAGCCGAATCACGAGTTCTGCGGCGGCTTGCAGTGCCTTGTCGATTTGCCATCGCGAATGATCACGGTCGCCGACGTCGTTTGATATCCCGCGAACCACCTCTAACGGTACGCTGTGCATCTGGCATGCCATCGCCACACCAAAGGCTTCCATATCTTCGGCGACCACATCGGGATACCGCTCTGCCCGAGCATCCGCTTCGCTCACCGACTGCGACGCCGCACACACACTCAGCAACTGCCCCTCCGCCACATCGGACATGTCGCCCCATCCGCCGAACTCGATCGCGTCCCCGATGTCGGCAAAGTGAGCCCAACCGATATCCGACGCAGAGCGAAATGTCTCACCGGCGCCGACTCCGATTCCGTCACACGTGACTTTCCTGAACCGATACGCAGACCCGACATCGCCGCGACCGGAGAACACTCCTGCGATTCCAACCAATATGATCCGTTTAGGGCGGTACTTCGCAATTAGCAGTGAAGTTCTTGCGGCGGCAGCGATCTGTCCAAAACCACACAATTCGGTCGCCCAAAGATTTCCAATCGCAGACGCATCCAGTTGCGACACGATTTTATCGCGTTCGATCGCGGTTGGGATCAGCAATAAATTAGAAGCCACGCTGTAACCCGGGAGTAATATCGATATCAAAGGAGGCAAAATCGCCGCGTCGAATTTTCTCCAACGCAATCGCACCCATCACTGCATTGTCGGTGCACAAATCCGGTGGGGCAATCGTCAATTCGAAGTGATCTTTGTTAGCGGCGTTTTCGAATTGTTGACGCAAATAGCCATTGGCTGCGACACCGCCGCCAATGATCAACTGCTTGCACTTGTACTGTTTCAGTGCTCGACGACTCTTGCTGACCAACACGTCGACAACCGCGGTTTCAAATGACGCGCAAACATCCGCTTTAACCTGATCATCGATTTGCAGTTTTGCAAAGTCCTGTTGCCCCGGGCCGGTGATCGCATACCGCACCGCCGTCTTCAGACCACTAAAGCTAAAATTGAAATGCTTTTCATGGATCATCGAGCGTGGAAAAGCATAGGCGTCTCGCTTACCTTTGGCCGCCAACTTTGAAACCTCGGGTCCACCGGGGAACCCTAGACTCAACATCGCACCGACTTTGTCAAACGCTTCGCCCGCAGCATCGTCGATCGTACCACCAAGGTACTCGAGGTCCAGCGGACTGGTGCAGTAATACAAACTGGTATGCCCGCCGCTGACGATCAAACCGACGCACGGATAGACCGACGATTCACTCGATAACTGGCACGCGTACAAGTGAGCGTGCAGGTGATTCAGCGAGACGAGCGGTTTCTGCCAGGCGATCGCCAGGGTCTTAGCGGCGACAACACCGACTAGCAGCGAACCGGCTAATCCAGGCCGATCGGCGACCGCGATCGCGGTCAAATCGTCGGGTGAGACATTGGCTTGCCGAATCGCGGTGTCGATTACCGGCAAAATTCGCTCCAAATGAGCACGGGCGGCGACCTCGGGAACCACCCCGCGAAACTGCTCGTGAAGTGCCTCCTGAGTCGCGATACACTGGCCCATCACCGCCCCATCGTCGCTGATCACGGCAGCAGCGGTCTCGTCACAAGTCGATTCGATCGTCAAAATGGGCAAATTAGAGTCCGCCAAAAAACCCGTCCGAAGAGGGGTCGCGAGTGTGGTTTTGCGACAAATAAGCGTGCCAGCCGCGATTGTCCGCATAAAAAGAGATCTAAATCCTAAAACTAGCGTGAATCCTGCGGTAGGCCTGCCTTGATCGATTGGCGGCGGGTTGCTACATTTCGTGGCTCAAAACACGCTAAAAACCCCCAGGTGGTACTGATGGCACATAAGAAAGGGCAGGGCTCCAGCCGAAACGGTCGCGATTCGAACGCTCAGCGACGTGGAGTCAAGAAGTTTGGTGGCGAAGCCGTCCGCGCGGGCAACATCCTTGTTCGTCAAGTTGGCACCAAGTTCCACGCTGGAAAAGGTGTTGGGCAAGGCAAAGATTACACATTGTTCGCATTGGTCGACGGCAAGGTCATGTTTGACCGCGAAGGCCGCCGTATCAATATCGTCACCGAGTAAAGTCAAAACGAGTCAATCAACGGCAAGATCGCTGCGACTTCGCTCGCAGTCACTCGCTGCTGAATTGACCGCAAACGCCTGCGCGCAGGCACCACTGAACAAGCCCAAGGCAAAGCGTACGACGCAGCCTTGGGTTTTTTCGTGCCCAGACAACTTTGCAGCAACGGGCATCTCTACAGTGACCGGCATCTCTGCAGGCGGGTGAACGCAGATCCGCTATAATAAATTGGAATGTCTCGTCGCTGGACACCCGACTGAAATCCCCCGAGCGCAGCGGCACCCTCAATCTCGCTCGATCTTTAACCGGGCCAATCTCCAGACGGGCCAATTTCCAGGCGGGGCTAACGGCGATGACATCCGACCCATCGAAAACAGGCCCGTCGAGAACAGGCTCGCCGCAATCAAGACATGCGGGCAGCCAAACGTCGACGAACGTGGCAGTGTCGCTGGCCGTTGTGATCGCATGCCTCGTGGGCATTGCCACGTTCAACGTGACGAAGACGCCAAAGATTGAACCGGTCACCCGCAACGAATTTGATGTCATCGTTCCTAAGGTTCTCGAACCTTCTCGCGATGTGGTCCGTGCCGCGTTCTTTGATCGCGAAGTCGAGCCGGAGATCACAAAGACCGACCGGCTGAATCGTGAAGCGGCCGATCGTTGTATCCAGCGAATCGGACTACTGATCCGCCGCTACCATCGCGGCGTGACCCCGTTTGTCAATGACTTGACCAGCATCTCGACTCGCTTGGGAATCGTCAAACGAATGCCAGGCGATTGGTGGCAAGAAGACAATCGCATCCAAGACTATGTCGCGGTGAAGTTTGAAAAGCATCTGTTTTCGGAACAGGTTCTGACGGACGACATTGCCGCGATCCTCGATGACTTTCGCAAAGAGATCGATGCCAATCAGAAGCGCATGCTGGTCAATGTGCACGCGTCGCTCGAAGTGGCGGACCTTCCCGAAGTCCAACTCGATCAATATGAAACGTTCTATGAATCGATCTCGCATCAGTTGCAATCTTTCTCGGCCGAGCAGGGTGCGACGAGCGTCTATAACGCGATCGTCGTGATTTTGATCAGTGAAGCCGGCAGCTATGCGGCCACCACCATCGTCGCTGGACTGCTGGCACGTTTTTCCGCAACCGCCGCCGTCGGTGCCGCCGCAGGTGCCGGAACCGCTGCGGGTGCTGCGGCAACAGGTGCCGGTGGCGGAAGCTTTGTCGGTCCGGTGGGAACCGTCGTCGGGCTGGGCGTTGGATTGGCCGTCGGCTTGATCATTGATTGGTGGATGACTGAAAAATTCGAGAGCAAAGTCAGCGAGCAGCTGCACGATTATCTCGACATGCTCGAAGCAACCTTGTTAGACGGTGCTCCACATAAATCCAATATTGATTCGCTCACGACGCAACCCGGCGGGGCCGCTGCAACGCGCGGCCTCGGTTCGATCGACAACGCCAGCGGATTAAAAGCAACCCTGCCGCTCGTGTGTGACCAGTTACTGAACGCCTACCGCGACCAATTCTTTACCAAAATCGTTTCCCCAGGTGTAACTCATGACGAAGCTCTTTAACGCCTCGCGTTCCAATGTTTGCAGCTACACGATGGCGGCATTGTTCATCATGTTCATGATGGGAACGGGTCGGAACGCCACAGCGCAGGGATTGACGGCAAGCTCGATCCCCACCTCGGTGGTCAAAGCCGTCGTCAAATACTTTGGCAAAGAAGGGGCCGAACAAGCGACCGAGTTTCTAGCCAAAAGTGCCAGCAAAGAAGTGATGGAACGTGTCGCAACGATGGCGGCACGCGAAGGGGGTGAAGAAGCGGTCGAGCAGGTTGCCAAGCTGACCGCCAAGCACGGCCCGGAAGTGCTACGGGCTCTGGACAACAGCGCGGCGGTGTTGCCCGTTATGAAAGCACTCGATGAGATCCCGGCATCGCAAGTCCGTGCGGCACTGGGTAAACTTGCCGCGGGCGAATCAGGAAAAGCACTCAGCACCGCGGTCACTCGCTATGGTGCCAAGGCAATAGAGACCGAACTGAAACATCCCGGCGCCGGACTGGTGCTATTAAAACATTTTGGCGACGACGGAGCCGAACTGGCCAGCAAAATGACGAGCGATCAAGCGATCGTGATCGCGCGTCATGCCGACGAAATTGCGGCGTTGCCCGCCGCACAACGAACCGGCGTGCTATCGCTGATCCGCAACGATACTGAAAAAGTCGTCGCGTTTGCGGGACGTTTCATCGAAGCGAACCCAGGCAAATCGCTGTTCACGGTCGCCACCACGACGATCATCTTGGCCGAACCGGAACGCATTCTCGGCGGTGACGAAGTCGTTTTTGATGCCGACGGGAACCCGATCGTGGTCTCCAAGGCGGGCATCGTAGGCCGATCAATCGAATCGACCGGCAAAGCAGCCGAACACATTTCAAACAATTTTGTGCAACCGCTGTTCTATGCCGCACTCGCCTTCGCAGGAACGTTCGCCGCTTTGTGGATCATGCTAAAGCTATGGCACACTCACAAGCGAGAAAAGCAGTTAACCGAACAAGCGATGCTTAAAAATCTGCCTTCCGAAGATCAGGCATCATGATCGAGTAAACTTGTTGTTTCCTCCATCGTCCAGTCCTGCGTCGCCCCCTTTCGATTTCTTTTCAGTGAGTCGCAACTAATGAATCGCATTTCACTATCGCTCCATTGTTCCCTACTCATTGCAATCGTCCTCATCGCGCAATCACTTGCGACGATGCAAAACGCGAATGCCGACGACCGCCCTAATATCGTTGTTCTTCTCTGCGATGACCTGGGTTACGGCGACATCCAGTGCTACGGTCACCCTCACATCAAAACCCCCAATCTCGATCAGCTGGCCAATGGCGGCATCCGCTTCACGGATTTCTATTCTGCCGCCCCTGTTTGCTCACCTTCTCGGGTTGGCCTACTGACGGGTCGCAGCCCCAACCGCGCGGGCGTCTACGACTGGATCCCTGAATCCAGTGCCCCACAACCCGATCGCCGCGACCAAGTCCACATGCAAGCCGACGAGGTGGCCATTCCGATGTTGTTAAAACAAGCGGGCTATGCAACCTGCATGGCAGGCAAATGGCATTGCAACAGCCAGTTCAATTCAGCGGAGCAACCTCAGCCTGGCGACTTTGGTTTCGACCACTGGCTCGCCACCCAGAACAACGCAGCACCGTCGCATGACTCGCCTAAAAACTTCGTTCGCAACGGCACTCCGATCGGCAACACTGACGAATTCAGCTGCCAAATCGTTGTGGATGAAGCCATTGATTGGCTAAAGTCCGCGGACAAAACACAACCCTTCTTTTTGTACGCAGCCTTTCACGAACCCCACGAGCCGGTCGCATCTCCGCAATCGCTAGTAGATCAATATCGCGACGTGGCTGTGAATGAAAATGAGGCTCAGTATTTTGCCAATGTTACTAATGTCGACATCGCGGTCGGGCGACTTATCGATTCACTTGAAAAGCTCGAATTACGTAAAAACACCTTGATCATCTTCACGTCCGACAACGGTCCGGAAACCCTCAACCGTTATCCCAACGCAAAACGATCTTACGGACGCCCTGGGCCGCTGCGAGGCATGAAACTGCACACCACCGACGCTGGATTTCGTGTTGCCGGAATCATCAACTGGCCAGCAAAAATCCAAGCCGGGCAAGTCAGCACGACGCCACTTTCCTCGCTCGATTTTCTGCCGACGTTTTGCTCACTCGCCGGCGTCACCCCTCCCGAGGACCTCGAACTTGACGGTGCATCGTTCTCGGCTTGGCTAGATGGCGAGCCATTTGTTCGCAGCAAACCGCTGGTCTGGGCCTACTACAACGCAATCAACGAAGCCCGCGTCGCGATGCGGGATGGCAAGTGGAAAGTGCTGGCAAAGCTTGATGGCGGCGACTTCCCAAAATTGCAAAACGTCACTCGCAAATCAGCTGCGATGCTCGCCAAAGCGAAACTTACTGATATCGAAATCTACGACATTTCCAAAGACATTGGCGAAACCAATAACCTCGCCAGCGAAAATCCTGAGTTCACTGAAACGATGACACAAAAGTTGCGAACTGAATACCAGGAACTGCTCGACGGATCTCATGTCTGGTAACCCTCGTTGAGATCAGAAACCTGGCTGTCACCGGGTTTCCAACATTGCAAATTCAGTGTCTGCCGACGCGGTTGATCCCAAACAGAAAGTCGAGGCACGCTCACCTATACATCACGCAAGCGTGTTGTCTATTACGCAAACAACTCCGAGATGACGGTGCCTTCGACGTCGGTCAAGCGGAAATCGCGGCCGCCATAACGGTAGGTCAACCGCTGGTGATCGATCCCCAGCAGATGCAACAACGTTGCATGGAAGTCGTGAATGTGAACCTTCTGCTCCGCAGCATAAAAGCCAAACTCATCCGATTGGCCGTAGCTGAACCCTCGCTTCACTCCGCCGCCAGCCATCCAGTAGGTAAACGCATGCGGGTTGTGGTCGCGACCATTGTTGCCTTGCGCCGTCGGCGTTCGCCCAAACTCGGCGCCCCAAATCACCAACGTGTCTTCAAGCAATCCACGTTGTTTCAGATCGGCGAGAAGGGCAGCGATCGGTTGGTCCACCTCGCCCGCCAATTCGGTATGTTTCTCTTTCAGATGACTGTGTTGATCCCAGTAGTTATGCGTGACTTGGACAAACCGCACCCCGGATTCCGACAAACGGCGGGCCAATAAACATTGACGCCCAAAATTGTCAGTCGGGCCGCCATTGATCCCGTACTCGGCAAACGTGGTTGCGGTTTCTTTGGAAAGATCCATCAGCGAGGGCGTTTCCATCTGCATCCGAAAAGCAAGCTCGAACGATTCCAACCTCGCCGCCAACTGAGCATCCAATCCCGTAGCACCCGCATTGGCAGCGTCGAGCTTGTGCAGCAATTCGAGCTGCAACTGTTGTAGCTTTGGCGTGGTCGCAGTGGCGCTGGCGAGATTTTCGATCCTTGCGTTCTTCATCGGGGCACGAGTCGATCCGATTCGAGTGGCTTGATGGATCGGCGGCAAAAAGGCCGAACCAAAGTTCCGCACCCCACCATGTCCCAAGGTCGGATTGATCGTGATAAAGCTTGGCAAGTTCTCGTTTTCCGAGCCCAGTCCGTAGCTAATCCACGATCCCATACTGGGTCGAACAAAGGTGTCCGAACCGGTATGCACCTTCAACATCGCTCCGCCATGGGCTTCGTTGGATCCATGCATTGATTTGATAAACGTCAAATCATCAACATGTTTTGCAACATGGGGAAACAGATCACTGACCCACGCACCGGATTGCCCGTACTGTCGAAACTTCCAAGGACTTTTGAGCAAGTTGCCTGTTTTTGCGAACTGGATCCGCGGTTTATCAAACGGCAGCGGCTTGCCATCATGTTTGCCCAGCTGTGGTTTGTAATCAAACGTGTCGACATGCGACGGGCCGCCGTGCATGAACAAGAAAATAACTCGCTTTGCTCGCGGTGCAAAATGCGGCAACGTCGCAGCTGAATCCTCGAGTGAGGTGGCAGCGGTGACCGACTTGCCAGCCATCAAATCGGCCATGGCAATGCCGCCCAAGCCGATCGATCCCTTGATCCAGTCGCGGCGGTGCAACCAAGATCCATTTCGATAGCACGAGTCACAGTGATTGGATTCAATCGACATAGCTAAATAAACTCCCTGCGATTAATGTGCGGCACAGTCCCGACCAAGCTTGCTGAGGACTCGCCCCATCGGGAAGTCGCTGAGCAGCATCCGCAATAAATTCCTGACAAAGAGCGATATCGGCCTCGGTGGGCGGACGGCCATACAACTTCATCCACAAATGAGTGATTCGGTCCTCATCGTCTTCGTGGTCCAACATCGATGCACTCAGCCGCTCGGCTTGCTGATGGACAAGGTTGCTGTTGAGCAAGAACAGGGCCTGATTAGGCACCGTGGTAACGGGACGCTGTTCGATATGGTTGGCGGTTTCGACATAATCAAAGGTTGAAAACAGATCCAGCAGCGCCGCTCGATTGATCAGCAAATAAACCGAACGTCGCGGGGCATCCGCATCTAGCGGGCTACCCCCAAACGTGCGGTCCAACGAGTCGCCAGCGATGTGAATCGCATCACGCAGAGGCTCGATCTCAAGTCGTCTGCGATTCTGGTGCGAGAGGTACTCGTTTTCGGGGTCATCTTCAGAATAGTCAGCAAGGTCGCTTCGCATTTGGTAGGTACTGCTGAGCATGATCATGCGATGCATTCGCTTTAGCGACCAACCATCATCAATCAATCGTCGCGATAACCAATCCAACAAGTCTTGATGGAGCGGAGCTTCACTCTGCAAACCAAAATTCGAAGGTGCCCCCATCAAAGGCTGACCGAAATGCCACATCCACAATCGATTGGCCATCACACGTCCGGTCAGCGGATGATCGTCCGAGGTCAACCAGCGAGCTAAATTCAGACGCCCGCTTTCGTTGTCAGCAATCGTGTCCAACCCGGCTACGCTTTGCAGCCGCTGGGGCACGCCACGGGGCACCGGGGCATCGCCTTTGCTAAGATGGTTGCCACGGATATGCACCGCCAACGTCGTCGGACTTCCCTCTTCGACCGCCATCGCGACGTCATACGCGGGCATCGCTTTTTCAACGTCGGCTAACGTTTTTTTAGCTTCAGCGAGTTGTTTCTTTGTGGTTTCGGGGTATTGGTCTTCGGGTTTGGCTGGCAGCGTCTCCGTACCCAATTTTGCCAATACAGCCGCGTTGGCGTCGGCCACGATTCTCTCGACCACCGCTCGGATGAGGTCAATCTTCTTTTGGTGTTCGCTGCGCCGCTCATCGATCTGTTTCGACGGCAGATCTCGCTCCATCCATTTCGAAACAAAGTCTTCATGCAGCATCGACCGAGTGCTTGAGAAGATGCCTGCCAACGCGTAGTAGTCTTCCGTTGAGATCGGATCAAATTTATGGTCATGACATCGAGCACACGCGACCGTCATCCCCAACATGGTGCGAGTGACGGTATCGATTTGCTCGTCGACAATGTCGATCCTCATTTTTTCTTTGTCTTGTTCGGCCAGCATTTTGGGACCGATCACCAGCATTCCCGTTGCAGTGATCCGCTCACGATTGATTTGTTCATCGTCCGTGGGCAACAAGTCACCAGCAAGTTGATGGATGATAAATTCGTCGAGTGGCTGATCTTCATTGAGCCTGTCGAAGACCCAATCGCGATAACGCCAAGCATGAGGCATCTTGTGATTTTCATCTGCGCCGTTGGTGTCCGCATAGCGAACAAGGTCCAACCAGTGCCGCCCCCAACGCTGGCCGTAGTGAGGCGACGCGAGTAAACGGTCCACCACCCGCTGGAAACTTTGCGGCGAGTCGTCGGCAAGGAACGCATCGATTTCACTCTGGCTCGGTGGCAATCCGATCAGATCAAATGTCGCACGTCTTAGCAGCGTGTGCTTGTCGGCCTTGGCTGCCGGACGCCAACCCTTGTCATTGAGTTTCGCCAGCACAAAGGCGTCGATCGGATTACGAACCCAATCTCGATCGTCATGATTGATTTCCCCCTGCGGCACCTCGGGTGCAACCACGCTTTGAAACGCCCAATGATCGCGAGCGGCAACGGGATCGATTCCAGGACGCGGAGCAACCGCGGCCTGCGCGCGAGGATCAACTGCTCCTCTTTCGATCCAAGTGACAAAATCGTCAATGACCGATTGCGGCAACTTCTGCTTGGGCGGCATTTCAAAGTCATCGTATTGGATCGCCGAAATCAACAGACTTTCCGAAACGTTCCCCGGTACAACGGCGGGACCGCTATCGCCCCCCATGTGGGTCGCCTCGCGACTGTCCAACAACAATCCGCCCTGGACAATCGTTGAGTCGCTTGAATGACACGAATAACAATGCTCGTCGAGCACCGGGCGAATCCGACTTTCAAAGAAGTCGATCTCGGATTGCGACACTGATTCGGCAGGCTCTGTCGCGGTAGCAGATCGCTGTTGAACGAGCAGACAAGTCAGCACGAAGCAAATCAGCCAGACCGTCGTACAACCGACAAGCAGCGGTTTCGGTACACCCATAAAAATCGGCATGGGAATTGGCAGTGGTGAGGCGGGGAAAGATTGGGCAGGACACTTATTGTAAACCGTCTGACGGCACAGCGCAACGTTGCCTTACCACGATATCCTACCGACTCAACAGCATCACACTGCAAACCTCCGTCTACGTTTTCAGGCATGAAGCCGGAAACGCCAGCCACCGCCAGCGTTAACTAGCTTCGCTTGTCGGAAGAACGTAAACGCTGGTATGAGCGGAGCCATCGTCGATGGCTCGCCAGATTTTTAAAAATTTATTAACGAGGCTCTTGGCACCTTCATCTGATAAAAATACGCAACAAAGTAAAATATCCATCCATTAACCCAGTCCGGGTGGTGCAAAAACGGCCCACTGGCCTTTGTTGACTTGAAATCAGCATTTCCCCCCACTCTACTGGCGAATGTGACAAAACAGTTCCTATTTACGAAAGGAGCAAAAAAAATGGCCAATTTTGATAAACAGTGCCCGCGATGCAAAAGCATGATGTTTCGTGTCCCTCGCCATTGGCTGGAACGCGTTTTTTGTTCTGCGGCCTACCGCTGTAATCGATGTCGAAAACGACGTAGGCTTGCAATCATGATTCGAACGCTTCTTTAGCTCCATACGCTGCAATCGCAGCGAGCAGTATAATGGACGGGAATTCTCGACTTGCCACTTGTTGCGAGTCATCCTTCCCGAGATCGAGACTCTTCCTTGACCGATTCGAATCAAGATGGCGCACCCATTCCGACCGATGACGATGGTCGTCAAGACGACAATACTGCCCAGCACTCTCCCTTAGCAGCTCACCGCGAACCTAATTTTCCGTTGCGGATTGTGGTGGTAGCAATCACTGCGGGCATCGTCGTTTTCTTGCTGCAGCAATTCGTTTCCCAGCGAGATCACCAGAACGCCAATCTGTTCTCGTTTGGCGTGATCGCGATAGCGCTGCTGACGATACTAATCCAGATTTTCCGTCTTGCTCGATACCATGGCTACCTGCTGCTTGTCCCAATCGTGGTTATTGGATTGACAGTCATGCTCGCCACTCTTTTTCGATTTGAGGGTTTTAGTGGCGAAATGGTTCCTGATTTCAAACCGAGATTCTGGAGCGTTAATCAACCCGAACGTATTCCGATCACAGCAGGATCCACCGATTCCATCACGCCGCTCGATCCGTCTGAAAAGACGATTGCCGCCGAAGCCTCAACTGGTTTTCTAGGAAACTCGCGAAATGGCTTTATTTCAAAGCGTCAATTCTCGGTTCCTGGCGATGCATCGGAGGTCGAGTTACTGTGGAAACAAGGAATTGGCGAAGGATGGTCGGGCGTTGCTGTTACCGGTGACCGAGCCTTCACCCTGGAACAACGCGACAAGATCGAATCATTGACATGTTACCGGCTTGGCGATGGTGCGTTGCTGTGGGCAGTCAGCCATGAAGCGAGACACGAACATCCACTGGGAGGAATCGGCCCAAGATCAACTCCGACGATCATGGGCGAGCGAGTGTATGCCCTCGGAGCCACAGGTAAACTTTGGTGCATCGACATCAAATCAGGTGAAGAGGTCTGGAGCGACGACTTGCTGAAACTTGCCGGATGGAACCAAGCTCAGTCCGAAACGGCGATCGCATGGGGACGTGCAGCTTCGCCATTGCTGGTTGACGGCTTGTGCGTCGTACCCTTTGGCGGGCCAAGCGATCCTGCGATTCCACCGTCCGATTTGGCCAAAGCGGGCCGGGGATTGATCGCGTTTGACGCCGCCAGCGGCGAAATTCGCTGGACCGCCGGTGAGGACCAAATCAGTTACGCTTCGCCCATGCTAATGACCTTGGCGGGAGAACGCCAAATTGTGATTGTCAACGAAAGCACGGTTAGCGGACATCGCATCGAGGATGGAAGGAGCTTGTGGTCGTTCGAGTGGCCTGGGCAAAGTAATGCGGCGGCGAATTGCTCGTCGGTGGTCCTAGCGGGTGAAAACCGATTGCTGGTCGGCAAAGGCTATGGTGGTGGAAGCGCTCTCGTCGAAGTCACAGCCGATGCGGATGGAGAACTCGCGGCAAAGTCGGTTTGGCAATCAGGCCGTGTATTAAAAACCAAATTTACCGACACGGTTGCCATCGGCGACACCGCTTACGCACTAAGCAATGGATCACTCGAGGCGGTGGCGATTGCAGACGGAGAACAGCGGTGGCAACAACCTCGACGCGAACGTTCGGGGCAGGGCCAAATTCTGGTTGTAGAGGATACGATCGTGGTCCAGGATGAAGCAGGCGACGTACTGTTTGTCAAATTGGACGAAGAGCAGTATCAACTCGAACTTCGCTTGCCTGCCCTCAACTCAAAAACATGGAATGTGCCAACCATCGCAGGCCGGCATCTGATCGTGCGAAACGATCGCGAAGTCATCTGTTTTCTGCTGCCTGACCGAGAGTAGTGGGAGCGAATACCATCGAACTATTCGGCCGGGCTGGCCAGCATTTTCATTGGGAAGATGCCGGAGGAATGACCATCGGAAAATGCGATGCTGTAGGCATACGAGCCCACTGGCCGCATTGATTCGATCCGCAGCGGCCGAGCCTCTTCGGCACTGAGCACTGGCAGGCTAAGTGATTTCGGCGACGCCTGCTTTTTCTCGGCCTGCTTTTCCTGTTCGCCGCGTTTCTTTTCGCGACAGGTTGCGCAGGGGCAGGCAGCCCGTAATTGAGCCACGGTCCAGCGAGTGCTCGTACCGTTATTCCATTGAATTTCGATCGCCGTTTCGCCTTCGCGGGCAATCGAAACGGGCGTGAGATCGGATTCGTTTGACGCAGATTTGTTTTCGGAGGTATTCATCGTGCTCACGGTTTAACCTTGGCTAGACCTTTGGTCAACGAGACGACGCGATTTGGCTTCGAATCGGGGCAGGGATTCTTCGGCGACCGCAACCGCTTCGACCCGCAGCGCGAGTCGATCACGCAGCAGGTGTGCGACATGTGCCGCCTGCTCCGCCGTCCCTTCCAACTCGATGCGAATCTGGTCCATTTCATCGATTTGCTCGACAATGATTCGATATTCGCTCGACTCGCTCGTCTCGCGAATAATCGACTCAATACTGCTAGGAAAAATATTCACTCCGCGAACGACGATCATGTCATCCGCACGACCCATCACGCCTCCTTCGAGCCATAGGAACGAAGACGGCTGATCATGTTTGCGAAAGGCTCGCACCATGTCACCGGTACGATAGCGAATCGCCGGACCTCCGTAACGCCCCAGATTGGTCAGCACCAATTCGCCTATCTCACCCTCGACGACTTCGCTGCCGCCAGGATCGTCGCCGCTGAAATCGAGCACTTCCGCAATAAATTCCGACTCGATGACATGCAGCCCGCGTCCATCGGGACTACCAAATCCCCAAGCCCCAAGCTCACTCGCCCCGGCATGATCGATCAATCTGGCCCCCCATGCCTGTTCAATTCGATTCCGGACCGCAGGCAACGACCCGCCGGGTTCCCCCGCCACAATGATCCGCGAAACACTGTTTTTTGTCAGATCCAGCCCCAGCGATTTTGCGGTCGAGACCAAATGCAACGCGTAGGTAGGCGTACAGCACAGCACGGTACAACCGTGCTCTTGGATCATCGTCAAACGTGACTCGCTGGACATCCCGCCGAGCGGGACGCAGGTTGCCCCGCGATCAATCATGGCGTCATTGGCGGTCCAAAATCCAATGAAGGGACCAAACGAAAACGCCATCATGGCAATATCGTTCTCCGTCACCTGTGCCACGTCCAACACGTAGTGCCAACAACGAATCCACCATCTCCAATCGTCCTGGGTATCCAGCACCGGCAACGGCCACCCTCGAGTACCGCTGGTTTGATGCATGCGGGTGTAATGCGACATCGGCAAATCAAACATGCCTGCCGGTTTGGGTTGCGACGCGGGAACCAAGTCAGCCTTGGTCAACAGCGGGATTTGCCGAAGTTGCTCGAGCGACGTCAGGGGCAATCTCAGCCCACGCAGCCGATCCGCATAAAACGGACGCTTCTGAGCCACCATCAACAATGCGTTCAGTCGATCAAGCTGTCGTTTGCGAAGTCGAGCGTGGGATCCGTTTGCTGGAAAATGCTCAAAGTTGCTGTCACGCATCCAAAATACCGTCTCATTTGCGAGTAAATCGTGGTCTGCAATTATGAAGTGTCCGTTAACGCACTCGATCCGTCCGACACATTCGGGAACACGAACTTGTTCGATCCGCGACTTCCTAACGGAACCCTCACTGCCGCTACGCCCCAACGGCGGTGCTCTCACAGACATCTGTAGGCAAAATGCGAAGCCCGTGTCTCCCCCCGCCCCCCGACATCTCATTAAGACTCGATGAAGGGTTTGTGAGTAACTCAGATTGCCATTTCCAAGCAGCATCTGACCGCTTTAAATGCTCCGCAATGTTGACGCCGCGACGTTAACTCGGACGTGGATTCCTGGCCGCAACGGCTGTCATCACTGACACCCGAACACTGCCGAGCGAAAGCGACGTTCGAATTTTACATCAATCTTATCACTGCCATCACCTTGCTTTCATCTTCTGGAATTTGAATACGCAGGAATGTTTGGACTTCATCGTCTACCCAACAAAAAATCACTTGAGAAAAGTCATGTTGTCTAACCGAGCGGACACCTCAGGCTCGACAAAGCGAGCGTCCACGGCGTTCACGCTGGTCGAAATGCTGGTCGTGATTTCGATCATCGGGGTACTCGCGACCCTGATGTTGCCCGCGATCAATCGAGCTCGAGCTGCCGCACGGGGAACTCAGTGCCAAAGCAACCTAAAGCAATTCGGTGTCGGATTGACCTCACGAACCGTCACCGCCCCCGATTCAACCTTTTGCTCAGGCGATTTCAATTATGAACGCGATGGCGTTCCCACCGAGTTTGGATGGGTTGCCGATCTCGTGGATCGCGGCGTGTTAGTCAGTGAGATGCGATGCCCCGGCAATCCCGCAATGGCATCGACTGCGATCCAGCAACTGTTGACGATGGACATTAGCGAAATCAATTTGTCGCAATATGCAGGTTGCACCCCCTGCGTCGACTGTCTCGAGAGTCGTCGACTCGGCAGCGAGCCCTTCGAAGACGCGATGGGCGATCGAGTGATGAATATCGCTCGCGAGATTGACGAAAAATCAGTAAACGACCTCGCCGGCCGGGCAAGCCTAGTTGATCGACGCTTAATCCAAAAAGGATACAACACCAATTACGCAGGCACTTGGTTACTGTTTCGAACCGAGTTCAGCTTTGACGTACAC
The DNA here is from genome assembly GCF_052161655.1 of Novipirellula methanifontis. GTDB lineage: Bacteria > Planctomycetota > Planctomycetia > Pirellulales > Pirellulaceae > Novipirellula. The sequence continues at coordinate 990,776 of NZ_CP197418.1, read as the reverse complement.
GGCAACGCCACCGCAATCGAAACGGCATGCAGTGACGCTATCGCATCGGCAAGCAACGAGTTCAAGCAGCTAATGAACGACACGCGTGGTCGCTACAAGACACGCGGCCCACTTTCCACCAATCGAGTCGATTCGGGCAAAGCGCCTGCCAGCACAATTCCGCTGCTGTGCGATGCAGCAGCGATCGGTTTCCTGGAAACCGGTGTGGGTGAAACAATCCCCGACAGTGCACTCTACGCCACCTCAATGGTTGGACAACCGGTCGCTATCAACAACGGCTCGGATTGGAGCTTACTCGAAGTCCCCACGCTTCCGTCGGGCACACCACGTGAAGGCGTTTCAGGTTGGCTGCGTGTTTGGAACCACAAAACGCGACAAGACTACCGCGGCATGGCTCCGCTGCACCTAGGTGTCGCCTATGTCTTGATGGCCGACGGATCGATTCGTGCGATCCAAGACAAAAACGGCGACGGCTACATCAACAACGGCTTTCCTCAACATCCCGATTACTGGACCAGCAGCGATGTCGAAGCACCCGAAATCATGCTGTCCAGCTACTACTCGCTGAATTCCAAAGGCAGCGAGAACTAATCCGTTTTTACTTACCGTGACTCAGTTTTAACATCGAAGGAGGGGGGGCTGGCAGAAACGCAATACCGACGCACCCGGTGGCTTGGTGGAGACGAAATCCATCAATCGAACGCAGTGCATTTTTTAAGCAAGTAACTAACAAGTAACCAAAGAGCGGAGCGAGTGGCGTTAATCGTCAATGTCTTGGTTCGTGACAACCAAAACAGCAGCCTCCTTTTCACAGGAAGCTGACGACAACGCCACAACACTCCACCTACTCATCCCCATTCTGGGCTGCTTCTGCGAAGTGGGTCCAGAGTAAACAAGGAACTTTACGAATGAAAATGTCGAAAAAAGGCTTCACTCTTATCGAAATGCTGGTTGTCATTTCGATCATCGCGATCCTGGCGGCACTCGCGCTTCCCGCACTCGCCAAAGCACGTGAAGCGGCTCGCCGCAGCACTTGCTCGAACAACCTTCGCCAATTTGGCATCGGTCTTCTGACCTACGCTGAACGCGACCAAGTCGGCCGCTTGTGCACCGGCGCGAGCGATTATCGCCGCGACGGATGCATGGACACCTACGGCTGGGTCGCTGACCTCGTCAATTCCGGTGCCGCACTTCCATCGGACATGCTTTGCCCAAGTAACGGCGGCAAAGGCTCGGAAAAACTCAATGACTTGGTAGGGACCGACACCACCAACGGCAAGGGCACCACCGCATCTCGTCTGAACAAAGGCTCTTGCCGCCAAATTTTTGGTGCAACTCCTGCCTTGGCAGCCAACTCGGCTGAACGTGCTCAACACATTGGAACCCAGTTCCTCGAAAAAGGTTACAACACCAACTACTCGGCTGGTTATCACCTTGTCCGCAACGCTCCGCTGACATCAGGTACCGGAGCAGGCATCGTGTTGAGCACTCGCTCGGCCAACCAAACCGACTTCAAACAACGCGAAGGCACTTACGGTCCGATCCAATTGTCGATTATTGACGGCAGCCGAATCCCATCGTCGAGCATCGCTCTGCTTGGTGACGCTGGCCCTGGCGACATCGACGAAGCGGTTTTGACGGTTTCGATTACCGACAGCAACGGCGAAGAATTATTGCCTCAAGGCATGCTGTTGACCGAAGCGTTCAACGACGGCCCTGCCTACGTTAACTCTTCGGATTCGATTTCGTTGGCAAAGCAATCCGCTGCTGGCGACGCTTCGCTTCCTATCGCTGCTCAAATGCGATGCGAAAAAGGCAATGCAACGATCGCAGCTTGCTTTGACTTTGACAGCACCGCAACCGGTGCAACGAACAAAGGACCTACCGGAAAAGGTGGCAACAACCTTTACCTTCAAGACACCCGCGACTGGTTGGCTCTACACGGTGGCATCGCCAACATCTTGATGGCAGACGGTTCGGTTAAACAGTTCTACGATGGTCGCAACGGCGACGGTTACTTGAACCCAGGCTTCCAATTCGCCAATGGAGTTGCTTCCGATTCTCAAATCAGTGGCTACGCCGACAGCGAAGTGGAATTGATGCCGAACGAAATGTTCAACGGTTTGTTCATCGATGCTGCCACACTGAAGGGCACCTTCGAAAGCAACTAATTCGGTTGCTTCTGAAAACAATTCGACCGAACCGCGTTTGGTCGGAATAGACACGACGGGGATGAGTGATGGTGAATCACCAGACCTCATCCCCGTTCTTTCATGCACAAGATTGCTTTTGACAACGGATCCTCTCCATGCTTTCTTTCCGCTCGACTGGTCTTCGCATTCTGCTTGGCAACTTGGCACTTGTGAGCGTCTTTGGTCTTGCCATCGTGCTTGGTTCGGTAACAACGTACAAACCGTACGGCGTCCCGGATCATCGCCGCGCTGAATATGACGCGATCCTGGCGAAGCTTGCTGCCGAGGCCAAGGAGATTGCAGAAGCGAAAAAGAGCAAGAACCCAGTCGCCAAGGTCGAGCAAACGGAATTTGATTTTGGATTGCTCGATCCCGGAACCCAAGGAGCAACTCACGACTTCGTCATTTATAACGACGGACAAGACGAACTCTTACTGACCTCCGCAGGCAGCAGTTGCAAATGCACCGTTGCCAAAATCGAAGACCGCATTGTTCCCCCCGGCGAATCCCGCCCCGTCACCTTGGTCTGGAATGTCGGCGAAGATGTCAGCGACCAATATGAGCAGGTCGCGATCATTGAAACCAATGACCCTCGAAAACCGAGCATCGAATTCACCGTGCGAGGAAAAGTGCGATCGGCATGGGCCGTTAACTCCGACACGCTCATCCACCTCAAAGGCAGCGCCGACAAACCCATCGAAGCCTCGTGCGTGCTGTACAGCCAGGTGTTTGATGACTTTGTCATTCTGGAAACCGAAACATCCAGCGGAGCGATCGAGGTTGCGACTGAACCGCTTCAGCCGCTCGATCTGCATTCGCTGCAAGGACGATGCGGTTACAAGGTGAATGTGAAATATCGTTCGCCCACCAATCGCACGGGGGCCTTCCAAGAGAACATTCGCGTTTGTGTGCTCGATACCAAGACGACGCAAACCGAGTGGATCGATCTGCCGGTCAGTGGAACGATCGGTAAACCGTTGGTCTTTCACGGTCCTGAGCTTGATTCGCAAGGGCTGGACCTGGGTACCGTCGAAGTGGGCGACGCCAAAGAATGGTCCTTTTTCGTGAGGTTTCGCACTGAAACTGCGGTGACCGAAGCGACGGTGACCGATATTGCTCCGTTGGGTCTGACGGCGGTTCTCGAACCGCTCAAGCGAGTGAAGAACACGTTTCGTGTGACGATCAAGTTGACCGAGGATGCCAAACCGCACCGATTCTATTTTGACAAACAGGGCTACATCGAAGTCGCAAACAAGGCAAATCCCGAGCAGTGCGACTGGATGCCCCTTTCTGGCCAGATCATCACGCCGGCCGCAAAGGGTCTAGTGGGCCGCTAATTTCGGTCGTAGACCGTAGCGAAAGTCGCCGAGACTTTCCGACCCAAGCGAGTCCAGCTCGAAGCCCTTCGCGGATTTTGCTACCGGAAACTCCCTCCCCACCATTCTTTGCTGGGGCGGAATCCTGGCCTGATTGCCCGCCAGAGCCTAATTTCTCTGGCGATCGCCTCGATTTTCACTGCGAAACCCGTAAATTCGGCTTCGCAAGGGGCATCGGACTAGCGAAGATGCCTACCGCACGGGATGGACATGCGGGTATCTTAATGGCATGTTCGCAGAAATTAGCCAGATCCGCTTATCGCCACCCGTCGTGCTGTGGCTCGTGTTTTCGTTAATCGCGGCAATGCTATTATTTTCGGGGCTCCATCGTCGCCGGTCTCGGCTGACCGACGCCCTCCGATCCTTCGTGCAGCGCAGCCAAGACGCTGGCAGCAAAACCGAAAAAGAGAAATCAAAAAAGAAGACATGAGCAAAGTTTTTATCCACACCGTTGGCTGTCAGATGAACGTGCTTGACAGCGAGATGGTTATCGCCGACCTGAAGCGACACGGTTATACCGTCGTGGATTCGCCCTTGGATGCCGATTGCGTGCTGTACAACACTTGCAGCGTTCGCGAGCTTGCCGAGGACAAGATTTACAGTGCCTTAGGCAAAATCCGTGCTGCCAAGGAAGCCGACCCTAGCAAAATGATCGGGGTGATGGGATGCATGGCGCAGAAGGACCAGGAGATAATCTTCAAACGTGCTCCGTATGTCGATATGGTCGTTGGCCCCGGACAATTGCACACGATTCCTGAGTTATTGCAGCGAATTGGTCGCGGCGAAGGGCGACAGCTCGCTGTTTCCCTATCGCGGACCGATGGATCGCAAGCGACGATCGCGCGAAGCCATGAAACATTTGACCCGCTCCGCGATCCGACGATGCGGCCGACGCCGTTCCAGGCTTATCTGCGAATTCAAATCGGCTGCGACAAGTTTTGCACCTACTGTGTCGTGCCCAACACGCGGGGTCCCGAACAAGGACGACCACCCGCCCAAATCTTGTCCGAAGCTCGCATTTTAGCCGAACAAGGATGTCGCGAAATCACGCTGCTGGGCCAAACGGTCAATAGTTACCGCTATCGCGATGGCGATCAAACCACCGACATGTCTTCGCTGCTCGAAGAACTGCACGAGGTCGACGGGATCGATCGCATCAAATTTGTGACGAACTATCCCAAGGACATGACCGAGCGGTTGTTGACGACGGTGCGTGATTTGCCCAAATGCTCGCCTTACCTTCACGTTCCCGCACAAAGCGGTTCCGACGTGGTGCTGAAGCGAATGAAGCGTGGCTACACAATCGCCGACTACATGGAAATGTTCGAGCGAATCGAACGGATATTGCCCGAAGCCGCCGTCAGCAGCGATTTCATCGTGGGTTTCTGTGGCGAAACCGAAGAAGACTTTCAAAAATCGATCGCCTTGATTGAGCGTTGCCGATTCAAGAACAGCTTTATCTTCCAGTACAGCGTGCGCCCAGGAACGCAGGCTTTCAAACGACTCGAAGACGACATTCCGCACGACGTCAAAGTCCGCCGTAACAACGAGTTGCTTGCAGTCCAAGATGCGATCGCCAAAGAAGATAACTTGAAATTGGTGGGCAGCGTCGTCGAGGTGCTGGTGGAAGGTCCGAGCAAGAAGGCGGCGAAAGCGGACCCCGAGGCGAATGTCGTGCAAATGGTCGGCCGTACGCCGTGTGACCGAATCGTTGTTTTCGACGGCAATCGTCGCCAAGCGGGCCAATTCATGAAGATCGCGATCGACGACGCACTTGTCCACACGTTGATTGGTCGAGTACAAACGGTCGATGTCGTTTCGATCGATCTCGCCCGAACCTAAACTACCTTTCCGGCTCAGCTGATCCGACGCTCTATCTGAAACTCACCTCGAAGGGATTGCCCTGAATACGTTGTCTACCTCGACCGAATCCATCCATATCGAAAAACTTGATAACGGGATGGCGGTCCTTGTTCAATCCATGCCATGGCTGCGAACCGCAGCGTTTTCGTTATCGTTGCGAGGCGGCGTCAACGCCGAAGCGGATGACGAAGCCGGACTCGCGTCGATGGTTTGCGAGATGGTCCAGCGCGGCGCGGGAAATTACAGCAGCCGCGATCTGGTCGCGGTCCAAGACAATCTTGGGATGGATCGTTCGTCCGGCGTTTCGACCTCGGCCGTTTCGTACGGCGGATCGATGCCCGCGGATTCGCTACAGGCCGCACTCGAGCTGTATGCCCACATCGTGCGTCGCCCCCACTTGCCCGCCGATCAGCTCGACGATGCCAAGTTGATGGCGATGCAGGAACTGCGAGCGATCGAAGACGAACCGACCCAGCGAGTGATGATTCGGTTGCGTGAGATGCAATACGGAAAACGACTCGGTCGCAACAGCCACGGCACGCAGACCAGTTTGGCAAAGATCACACCGGATCATGTTCGCGAGTTCTACACATCGCATTATCACGCAGGCGGTGCGATCTTGGCGGTCGCAGGCAAGTTGGATATCGATGAAGTCGTGGGCTGGGCTAAACAGAATTTTGGCGACTGGAAGTCGGGCGAGATCGCTACGCTGGCGAAGTTTGAAGGCACCGCTGGTCAAGAGCATATCGATTCTCCCTCAAGTCAAACGCACATCGGTTTTTCCTTTAACGGAATTCCCTTTGGGCACGCCGACTACTTCAAACTGCGTGCGGCAATCGGGATTCTCAGCGACGGAATGAGCAGCCGCCTGTTTGATCGAGTGCGAGAACAACGTGGACTCTGCTACACGATCACCGCAGGCTGTCATTCACTCGAGCAGTTGGGGGCGGTGTTTGGCTACGCCGGAACCACACCAGAACGGGCCCAGCAAACCTTGGATGTGACGCTCGGCGAATTCAAAAAATTCACCGAGGACCTCCGCATCGATGAACTCGAGCGATGGAAGGTACGCATCCAAAGCAACTTGATCATGGAACAAGAATCGAGCGCATCACGTGCATCGTCGATCGCTTCGGATTACTTTCAACTCGGCCGCGTGCTAACCACGGCTGAACTGGAACAGATCATCGAGTCGTTGACGCTTGACGAGGTCAAATCCTATTGGTTGGACCATTCTCCGGGCGACTATCGAATCGTGACGCTCGGCCCCAAAAAGCTTTCCGCACCGCAATAATTTCCGGTCGCCGCTGTCAGCTCCTTCAACCCGCTTTCCTAAAGTTCAATTTCAATATGGCGCAGTTCCGACACCACACGCTTGCCAACGGCCTCCGCATTGCAGCGGAGATTGATAACCGCTGTTATTCTGCGGCAATAGGCTATTTTGTTCGCGCAGGTTCTCGCAACGAAACCGACATCGAATCGGGGTTAAGCCATTTCCTAGAACACATGATGTTCAAAGGGACGCAGAAGCGATCTGCCGCCGATGTGAATCGCGAACTCGACGAACTCGGTGGCCAAAGCAATGCCTACACGACCGAAGAGCAAACGGTTTACTACGCCACCGTGTTGCCAAAATTTCAAGACCGGATCATCGAACTGCTGACTGATATGCTCAGCCCGTCACTGGACGCCGGCGAGTTTGAAACCGAGCGACAAGTGATTTTGGAAGAGATCGCCAAGTACGAAGACCAGCCTCCGTTTGGCGCCTTCGAACGCGTCATGGAGCGTCACTTTAGCCCGCGAGGCCTCGGTCGCCGTGTGCTTGGAACGAGCGAGTCGATTGAATCGATGCGTGTCGAGACGATGCGTGACTATTTCAATCGCCGATACCGTGGCGAAAACATTGTGTTGGCTGCGACGGGCAACGTCGACTTCGATGCGTTGGTTGCTGCGGTCGAAGATCAAACCCGCGATTGGGCCGACCGCCCTAGCAAGCCCGAACCGCAAGCAGACGACCCGCAAACGCTGCCAGACGGGATTTTGTTGGACGCGGAACTCGACATCGAAGATGCCGCGCAAGCTTATTTCGTGCAGATGAGTCCAGGACCAAGCATGGCCAGCGAAGATCGCTACGCGGCACGCATCCTGGCCTCGATCGTGGGTGACGAAGGAGGCAGCCGGCTGTTCTGGGACTTGATCGATACCGGACGCGCCGAAGCAGCGACGGTGTGGCCCCAAGAATTCACCGACTGCGGCGCGTGGTTCGCCTACTTGGTTTGCGAGCCAAGCGAGATGGAGGCCAACCGCAAATGGATGGCCGATGTACTTCGCCGCACCGCCGAAGAAGGGGTCACAAGCGAGGAACTCGAGCAAGCCGTGAACAAGGCCACCGCAGCCTGTATCATGCAAAGCGAACGGCCTAGCAACCGGCTGTCCAGTGTCGGCAGCCGATGGCTGATCCGCAACGAGTACGCCAGCACCGACGATCTGCTGGAGCGGTTCCGCAAAGTGGACCAGCAAGCGGTCGCGGATGCAGCTAAAAAATATCTCTGCCAAGAGACGACCGACGTGTTGGCGACGGCCAGCGAAGCGGCGGTTTAGATCACGCTGGAATGATTTAAAAACCCGCAGCGTTTGCGAGGGAATCTCTCGCTCGAATCGGTCCCTCGCTGACGCTTCGGGTTTTGATTTACTGAAAAAAACGGCAATATCGCAATTTCAATGAACGGCAAAAAAAAACGCAGTTCCAATTGGAACTGCATTTTTGAGAATGACGATTGTCGAAAAATATGGAAAAGTGAATCGGGCGAAGTGAGGGGAATAATCGGTTGCCAGAGCAATTGCTCCATTGGGCATCCCACCTAAATAAACCCGATTGTTTCGACGTGGGTACGAATTTAGATCATTTTGGTTCGTTAGAAAAGAGCACTTTCCTTGAATTTTTCTGAAACGAACGACGTCCCAGCTCTGCTGAGGATCAGTCCACGACTCGCAGTCCTGCCGATCATCCATGGCAGCGGCCAATTTGCGTTAACGGTTCGCCGTTGGTTTTTGGAGTATTCGTTTGATTGTCTAGCGGTTCCGCTGCCGGAATCGTTCCGCGAAGCAGTCGAAGCGGGCGTGTTGGAACTGCCTCGTGCGTCGATTGTCCTGCAGCCTCCGAAACCCGATTTCGCCGCCAGCGAGTTTCGCTCGGAATGGTCTCAGGGCCCCTGGAATGAAAACGAGTCCGAAGCTTCGAATGAAGAGGATGAGGATCCTGAAACGCCGCCGACCAGCTATGTGCCGATCGATCCTTGCCAACCCGTGATTATGGCGATCCGAGCGGCGATGGGCGAACATCTGCCACGTGCCTACGTCGACCTGGAAACCGATCCGTTTTGCCCCTATTCCACCGTGATGCCAGATCCCTATGCGGTGCGACATGTGGCACCCGAGATTTTTGCCGCCGCACTGCTGCCCAGCATCGCTCGTCCGCCGGACCACCAAACCCGCAGCCGGATCGTGCACATGGCGATGCGACTTCGTGAATTGGAGACACGTCACGAGCGAACGCTGTTTGTGTGCAGCGTGCTGCATTGGCCATGGATTCGCGAAGCGTACAACCAACTGTCACCGTCGACTCAGCAAAGCTCGCGCAACGAGATGTCGGCCGATATCAGTTTACCCGAACATGATGTCGTGCAACCGGCCGAACGCTTTGCCGTAAAGGACCGCACGCTGATGTTCCTGTATGGCGAATTGCCCTTCATCACAGGACTGTATGAACGCGCGCGATCGGAACTAGAAAACGACGACAACATCCAAATTGATGGTGTCAAAGAATTGTTGATCGCGGCTCGTGATAGCTATCGCAAAGAACTCGGCAATCGTGCTCGCCGGGTCACACCGCTGCTGCTTTCGAAGTGCCTGCAATACATCCGTAACCTGTCGCTGATCCATCGCCGCATGACGCCCGACTTGGTCACGATTGTGACGGCGGCAAAACAAATCCTTGGTGATCAGTTTGCCTTGCACGTCGCCGAACTGGCCAACACCTACCAACACGGCAACCGGGAACCATCGCCACAGCAGGACGAAGGTGAACCGCTACCCGAGGTCACCTTGGGGATTGACCAAGCTCGCCTGCCTGACGGAGAAACGCATTCGCTGGTCAGCCGATTGCCAGGCCCGCCGCTGATGTGGCAAACCATTCAATTGCAGCGTCGGGCGACCAAGTTTGAGAAAGAACGGTGGAAATACAAATGGAATCCGTACAGCCATTGCAGCTATCCACCCGAAGATGCTCGCATCGAAAATTTCCGCACCCGCGTATTTGACCGTGCTCAGGCGATCATCGGCAACGACCTTGCCAAGACCGAAAAATTCACCACCAGCGTCAAAGACGGCATCGACATCCGTGACACACTGCGTCATTGGTACGAACGACAAATCTATGTGAAGGTTGTGCCGCCGAGCCGCGGCGTGCTCGACGCTTGTGTCATGCTGTTCGATTCGCCCGCTGATCCACGAAAGTACCCGTGGCGAACCACCTGGTTTGCCGAACACAGCGAAGAATCGACGCTCGCATTATTTGCTACCAATTACCAAGAAGAGATGGTGGGGCCTGGAATCGGACTGAGCATCTATGGTGGTGCCCTGTTCTTGTATCCGCCGGTCGTCATTCCCGATGTCTGGGTCGACCCTCGAGTCGACTACGCCGAGACACTCGAAGAACGTCTGATTGCCGCAGCTTGCTTGCATTCACGCGGACGCGAGATTGCTTTGCTATCACCGCTACCGCCTGGTTCTGGGTGGCAGCGATTGGCGCGGCGGCATCACAAACGGCTGGTGCATGTCCCGTTGAACTCCTTCAGCGACGAACAGGTCCAACAACTGCGGATGGTGCACGTGCTCAATGGCAGTGAAATACGCAGCTTTGCCGCTGATTTCATTCGTCACGTCTAAACGTCGAGCCCGACCTCACGGCAAAATTTCTCGGAAATCAAGGTCGACAGGGGGGCTAGCTTCTTGATAAAGCCATTAGAGCTGGACGTTCACGTGATAACTCGTCACCGCGTTCCAGCGTCAACCGCGTTCGTTGGCTTTATGTTTGCTATTCCATTTGGAATCGAAGATGATCGAGTTCTTTGGGCTACCGACTGCTTATTCCATGCTTGCGTTTCTGCTCGCAGGCCTCTTCGTGGGACACCTGTTGTGGTATCGCGACAGTTCCTCAGAACGCAAACGACTGCGTGAGACCGAAGACCGCTACCTCAAATCGCGAGAGGTAGTTCGTCAGCATAAGCAACAAGTCACCGATCTCGAATCACAGCTAAACGCGAAAGCCAGCGAGCTCGATTGCCGCTCGTCGGAACACCAAAGTTTGCTGGCGCGCAACGCGGAACTCCAAGCTCGGATCGAAAGTGCCAGCGGTGAATCCAGCGAACTCGTTGCAGCACGCGACCAGGCTACCACTCGCTTGGACGAAGAACTCAGTCGTAACGAACTACTTGTTTCTCAGCTTCAAGAAGTTCTGCAAAACAGCTCCGCAATGGATGCCGAGATCCAGCAAACGCGTCAAGAAAACGAAACGCGAGCGAAGGAAATCCAGGATCTAAATCAAACCCACGAGCAGCTCAATGACGAGCTAGTGAGGTTACGCGCCGAGTTGCTCGACCAACAAAACGAGCGTGCCGAGACGAACCAGCAAACCACGATGGATTTGCGCCACGAACTCGAGTCCGCTCAAGCAAGTTATCAGCAACTTGCGGAGACGAATCAGAATCTCGAACAAGAACTGATGACTCGGATCTCAGAGATCCAACAGCGTGACGCCAACATCGCTGAGCTCACAACGCAACTTAGCGACGTAAACGAGCAAAACCGAACACAACAAGAACGTCTCAGCCAACTTGATGACGAAATCAACAACAAGCAATCGCGAATTGATCAGATTGGCGAAGAACTCGATTCACTCTTGCCATTGCGTGCGGAACTCGCCGAAACCGCAGTCGCATTGGCCGAGCAAAAATTGGCCTACGACCAGCTGGTCAAACAAAACGATGCCCAAGCTGAAACAATCGACCAGCTAACCGCTCAGCACAGCGATTCGGGTGATCGCTACGAATCGCTGCAGCAACAGTTGAGCGACAAGGATGCGGAGATCACCATGTTGACAGCGAAACATGATGATCTTGCTGGACAACACCAACAGCAAGCAGACACGATCGCAACACTCACCACAGAGAAACGTGAGACCGAAGAGCGTTTCACCGCATTGCAGCAGGAAATAAGCGACAAAGAAACTGAGATCGCGGCATTGATGGACCACCATCAAAAACTCGCCGAAGAAAACCAACAACATACGGAAACCATCACCACGCTGACCGCCAAGCACAGCGATGCGGGTGATCGTTTCGACTCGCTGCAGCAACAACTGAGCGAAAAGGAAGCAGCGGTCGCCGAACTAATCGGCACCCAGCAACAACTTGCCGAAGAGAACCAGCAGTATACGGAAACCATTGCTACGCTGACCGCTCAGTACAGTGAAACCGGTGATCGCGTCGAATCGTTACAGCAACTGCTCAGAGAAAAGGAAGCAGCGGTCGCTGAACTGATCGACACCCAGCAACAACTCGCCCAAGAGAACCAACAGTACACGGACGCCATTGCTACGCTGACCGCTCAGTACAGTGAAACGGGTGATCGCGTCGAATCGCTACAGCGACTGCTCAGCGAAAAGGAAGCGGAGGTCACTGGACTCATCGCGATCCAGCAAGAACTTGCCGAAGAAAATCAACAACACACAGATACCATTGCAACGCTGACAGCACAGCACAGTGGAACAGGCGGTGACGTCCAACTGCTGCAACAACAGCTCGATCAAAAAGACGCCGCGATTGCTGAAGCGATCGCTCACCAAGACCAACTTCAACAATCGCTACAAACGAAAGTTGCCGAAATCGCTCGCCTCGAAGACGAATTGAGCGAACTGGCACCACTGCAGAGCGTTGTCGCTGGCAAGCAAAGTGAATTGGTGCAACTGCAACAACGACTGTCGAGCACAATGATTGACTTGGAACGTCAAACCGAGACGCTGCAAAGCCAAGAAAGCGAAATCAGCCAGCTACAGCAACAATTGCTCGCTTCGGGCACTGCGACCGCGGACTTAGAGCAAATTAAGCTCGAACTGACACACACCAAAACCGAACTGGAACAATCCACTTCGAATCTTGCGGAAACACAAACACGTTTAAGTGCGGTACAGAGTGAATTTGGCGAAACGCAATTGCAACTGTCCGAAACCACACGACTGCTGGACGAACTGGAGTCCGAGCGAGAACAGAGTCTCACGCAAATCCAACAATTGACGACCGAACTTTCCCAGACGCAATCGCTCCTGCATAGCCGCCAGGATGAATGGGATCAAAACAAATCCAAATTGATTGAATCCACTCTGCGACTGGACGAATTGCAGTCCGAACGAGAACGGCATGTGGCTGAGATCCAACAATTGACAGCGGTACGTGAACAAACCGCCATGATGCTGGAGCAAGCAACTGCAAAATCCAATCAAAGCAAGATATTGATGGAACAGCACAAAACGCAGCTCGAGCATGCGAAGGTCCACAACGAACAGTCCTCCGAGCGCATCAAACTGCTTGCGGATGAGAACAGCCAACTGCGTGGTTCGATTCGTCCTCGGCAAGCCGAGTTCGAGCAGATGCAATCGCAGTTCGCTGACTTGCAGCGATCCGCCGAAGAACTCGTTTTTGCAAAGCAAACGATCGTAGAACTTCAACAAGAAATCACCTTGTTCGAGAAGTCCAAAATCGAGTTTGCCAATCAAACCGAACAATTGAAAAATGAAGTCGAAACGTCGGCATCGATTCGCGAAAAACTACAAGTCACCAATGGTCAACTCGAAGAACTTCGCCGTGTCAACGAAGAACGTCGTGAAGAGATCGCGGCTCAAACCGACCAACTCGATTCGCTGAAGAGCCAACTGAAAGACTTCAGCCAACTGCGACATCAATTCGAGGATGTGCAACAGCAACTCGATGAAACCCTCGATCAACGCAGCAAGATCCAAGCGACGATTGATCAGCAAAATTCGACGATTCATGAGCTTGAAGCTCAACTTCAGCGATCACATCAATTGAGTTCCGAGAACGAGGGTCTGCAGACTCAATTCGCCGAACTGCAGGAACACCTTCGTCGTGTGAATTCAGAATTGGAAGACAGTCTCGACGCCAATGCCAAAGCCGGTCATCGGATTCGCGACCTTGAAGGCCAGCTTCATGAGCATGCCGAAAAAATTCGTGAACTGCGACGTGCACGCGTTTCGGCTCCCGAAATCCAGCGAACCGTCAGCGTCGAAGATGACGTCAAACGAGCGGCTTAACTCTGCCACTGGGCCGAAAGCTAATTCCGCCCTTTTATTTTGAAAATACGCGTCGCAGAGGATGTTCGGCAAAATCCGCGTAAACGCCCTCGAGCGTTGCGGCCGCCGTCGGGACACTGTTGACGTGTGGGTAGCTGCCTTGTTGCAACCTTCCGTGATCAGCTTTGCCCATCGCATCGGCACCATTTAGCGTCCCCATGCGAAGCACCATTTCGGGATCGATGTCGGGACGATGCTTCAACAGAAACTGAACTTCTCGCCAGAGATTCAAATCGGGATTACTGGCACGGGAATCGGTTCCCAGGGCAACACGAATCCCTCGGCCAAGCATCTCATGAACAGGGTGGGGTTCGTATCCAAAAAAGTGATGCGTTCGAGGGCAATAAACAACACTTAGTGACGGGTGATTGGCGATCTTCGCAATTTCGTCATCTTGAAAGTCGTTGCCGTGCACCAGCAAGCCGTAGGGTGCCAGCGCAAGCAGATCAATTAACCACTCAAACGGTTGACCGTCCCACGGGAACAGCGATACATCCCAAACGCCCAACTGTTTCAATGTCTCGGCAAACGGTCCCGATCCACCACACAATAACTCTCGTTCGGCAGGCGATTCGGCGACATGCATCGCAAGCGGACGCTCGGTTTGGCACGCCAATTGAACGCATCGGTTGATTAGCGAACGCGATGTCGAATAAGGTGCATGGGGACTAATGCCACCGCCGAGCTGAGTGTGAATATGTTGCTCAGTGAGCCCAAAACGCTCATCGCCGCGTTGTTGCGACAGCCCGATCGTCTCGGCAAACGTGATAAGTTCAGGGGATTGATTTTGCGGTGAGAAATCAGACTGCGTTGGGTATTCACTCGGAAGCGTCGCAATTTCACCGACCAGACTCACACCGGCATCGAACGATTCCTTCAAGCCTTTACCGATCGCAGCAGCTTTTGCCTGTATCGTGGTCGTTTGACGTGCTGCGATGACTTGGCCGACCCAGTGGTACAGTGCAACGCCGGGTTCGCCGATCGGAGCGTCGCAATCGGAAAACTCGAGGTGCGTGTGCGCATTGACCAATCCCGGCAGCAGCGCGACATCCCCAAGATCCTCGGCATCGGTGGGTGCCGGTCCTTGCCCCACCTCGACGATCTGTTGACGATCCATGCGGACCCATCCACCATGAATAGGCGGACGCGAAACGGGAAAGATCCAACGTGCTGCGAAGGCACGAGTGTTATTTGTCATGAATAAATTGCCACTTCAAAAAGACCGTTTGACTCGCGAGTTCTATTCAAGGCCGACTGAAATCGTCGCTCGAGAATTGCTTGGCAAATGCCTGGTGCGACGTACGAATCGTCAATGGGTCGGTGGAATCATTGTGGAAACCGAAGCCTATTTGGCCGACGGGGATCCCGCCAGCCACAGTGCCCGTGGGAAAACCCGAAGCAACGCGTCGATGTTTATGGGCGCTGGCACATTGTATGTCTATCCGATTCACGCGAAATACTGCATGAATGCCGTTACGGAAAGCCCGGGACGCGGAAGTGCAGTATTGATCCGCGCGATTCAGCCACAATGGGGAATCCAGCACTTGCAAAGCAACCGTCAAACGCAAGACCTGAAACGTTTGACTCGCGGTCCCGCGATGCTCTGCCAAGCCCTCGCCGTGGACCGTGACGATGACGGAATCGATTTAACAACCGACAAAAACATCTTGATTGCTCACCCAAGGTCCCCTTTGCCTGCGCGCGATGTCCACAGCACACCGCGAATTGGGATCAGCAAGGCGATCGACGAGCGACTGAGATTCTTTTATCGCGGCAACCCCTTCGTGAGTGGTCTCAAGCGAGACCATCTTTGATGATCAAGAGAATATCTCATCGCTGTGGATGATTTGCACCCCCGCCGCCTTCATCTCGTCGATCGCGTCTTTGAGATCAGCGGGGCGGTGACTGACACTGCGGCATCCGTCGATCAGCAGCGACGTTTCGAAATTCAACATCGCGGCATCCAGTGCGGTGTACTTGACGCAGTAATCCGTCGTGAGCCCCATGATGAACAGACGATTGATCTGATGTTCGCGGAGATAATCGTGAAGTCCCGTGGCGTGTTTGTGACCGTTGTCAAAGAACCCGCTGTAGGAATCCATCGCCGGGTCGGTGCCTTTTCGAAAAATGGCGACGTCACAGCGGATCTCCAGGGCATCGGCAAACGCGGCGCCCTCCGAAAGTTGGACACAATGATCGGGCCACAACACTTGATCGACATCTCCCACTTTCACGACATCGCCGACGCGGTGCCCCGGATGGTTGCTGGCGAAGCTTGAGTGGTTCGTTGGATGCCAGTCTTGGGTCGTGATCACGTTATCGAATTCCGGAACACATCGGTTAGCTACCGGGATCACTTCATCGCCCCCGGCGACCGCCAAGGCACCGCCTGGCAGAAAATCATTTTGAATATCGACAAGGATCAAGGCCTCGTGTTTAGATTTCAAAGTGGAACCCTTCCTTCAAACGTTGCTGATACTTGCGGCGATTGAATCGATACATGCGGGCTGCGCGATGCGATACGTTTTGCTCGAACTCGTCAAGCTCTTCCAACACATCCATGTTTAACATCTTTTTACGAAAGTTTCGCTTGTCGATCTCGCGATTCAAAATGATTTCGTAAAGTCGCTGCAAGTCACGCAGCGGAAATTTGCGCGGCAGCAATTCAAATCCGATCGGCTGATATTGAACTTTGCTACGGATTCGATCATGCGCCATCTTCAAAATTTCTTGATGATCAAACCCCAACTTGGGAAGCGACCCCACGGGAAACCAATCGGCATCTGCCGCATCGTCGGCGTGTTTGGGCTGGCAATCTTCTTGGCGGACTAGTGCCATGTAGGCAACCGAAACGACACGTCCCCGCGGATCACGATTGACGCCGCCGAACGTATACAACTGCTCGATAAACAGATTCTTAATCCCGGTTTCCTCTTGCAGTTCACGGCGAGCCGCATCGTCGAGTGCTTCGTCCATATCAACGAAACCACCAGGAATTGCCCACTGATCTTTGAAAGGCGGATTCGCACGCTGGATCAATAAGACGTTTAGCGATGAACCGGTCAGTCCAAAAACCACGCAGTCAACGGTCAACGAGGGACGTGGATGTTTGTAGGTATACGGCATACAAAATCTCTTCGTGAAATGAACTTCAATCATGAAACGGCGATGCCGTCGCAATCAGTTTGCGTTTGGTTTCAAATAGTTGCACATCCAATCCTGTGGGATAGACCGCCGGATCCACCAATTTGCGAACGTCGCTAGAAAACATTTGCAATTGGCACGCCGTTCGATCACGAATCTGATGAATCGTCGGAGATTCGCCCACACGACTTCCGTTACTAATGACGGGAATCAACAAATCTTCACACTGCCAATCGCCGTCAAAATCATCACCGTGTATCTCTTGAACTTGGTCCTTGCCGATCGGCACCCGGCGTGGCGAAGTGCTCGCCAAATCCCGAACATCATAGATCACATCTGCCACCGCTTGGTTGTCAATTGAAAACCGCCGAACTTGCTGGATTCCCGGGTTCGATACTTTGATTGGTTGCTCGGACAATTTGACACGGTTGTGCCATTGCCCGTCGGAGTCACAAATGGCCGAAAGTTTGTAGACGCCGCCCAGTGCCGGTTGTTCGTACCCCGTAACCAATCGGGTGCCGACTCCCCAAATATCAATCTTTGCCCCTTGTTGTTTGAACAGCTGAATTTGGTGTTCATCAAGATCATTACTGGCGACAATCTTGGCATCGGGCAATCCCGCTTCGTCAAACATTGCACGAACTTGTTTGCTGAGCGTAACCATGTCGCCGGAGTCTAATCGCACGCCGATCATTTCATGGCCGTGCTTCCGCAATTGCAAAGCAACCTCGATTGCATTGCGAACACCTTGCAGAGTGTCGTAGGTGTCGACCAGAAAGATACAATTATTCGGCATCACACTCGCGTAAGCTTCAAATGATTCGCGTTCATCTTCGAATGACATCACCCAACTATGTGCATGGGTGCCCTTGACGGGAATGTCATAGCATTTTCCAGCCAACACGTTGCTTGTCGCATGACATCCGCCGATGTACGCAGCACGGCTAGCCGTCATCGCGCCGTTGATTCCCTGTGCTCGTCGAAGCCCAAATTCCAGTACGGTGTCGTCCATCGCGGCATAGCAGACTCGCGACGCTCGTGTGGCAATCAACGTCGGAAAGTTGATGCCATTTAGTAGCAACGTTTCGAGTATCTGGCATTGCAAAATCGGCCCTTGCACTCGCAGTAACGGTTCTTGCGGAAAGACCACGGTTCCCTCGGGCACCGCGTCAATATCACAACTCAACCGCAACACGCTCAAATAGCTCAGGAACGGTTTTAAGAACAGTGGCTGGTTATCATTGCCACGAAGCGAGTCTAAATACGCGATGTCCTCGGTTGTGAACCGAAAGTCATTTAACGTTTCAAGCACCGGGTCCAAACCCGCAGCAATCGCGTACCCACCGTTGAAGGGATTCGAGCGAAAGAAGAGATGGAAAACCGCTTGTTGATCGTGCCGATGCGTCTTCCAATAGCCGTACGCCATCGTCAACTGGTAGAGGTCGGTCAGCAGTGCCAGCGATCCGTTTTCGCGAAAGTGTTCGCTCATACTTGCCTCTTAGTTAGTGTCTTCAACACACTAAGGTAGACCGTTTTGCGTCGCTTAGGGTTCACCCATTTATCGATTACAACGAAAAATGGGGAATTGCATGTGCATCGCGTTTGTGTGCGTAGGGGTTGCCGCATTCTCAAAGAAAATGACTTGAATAAACGTAATAGAACGTGGGCGTGCGCCGCCATGTTTTGAACAGAAAAGCACGTGATTCATGCCCTTTTGACGCGTTACCAGGATGCATGTCATGTTCGCGATGCACAGGAAACGCGGCAAGACAAGGGATTTTTCCAATTAAGTTTCCGCTTCTTTGGGTTTTGCGAGCTAGGTTTCCTATAGAGCCGGAATCAAAGGCTTCCCGAACCGGCCTAAACCTCAAGATTTTCGCAACCATGTTTAAACCACGCACCACCCCCGAACGCGTTTCGCGACCTCAACGTCGCGGCGTGTGGGGCAATCGACGACGAGCTCGACGCGGTGTTGCAACCGTGGAGTTTGCGGTTTGCATCCCGGTATTATTCGTACTAACGATGGGCACGATTGATCTTTGCTCGATGTTGTTTCTGCGTGAATCGATCACGATTGCTGCTTATGAAGGCGCCCGCCGAGGTGTCGGCCGTGGTTACACCAATAGTGATGCGACGACTCGCGTCATCGAGCTTTTAGATCAGCGAAACATCCAACACAACGGCAGCAGTTCGGTTACGTACAGTTCCCCTGGGTTCGACAACGCCGGCACGCTTGAAAACGTCACGATCACGGTCACGGTTCCCTGTGCTGGCAACCTGTTGGTCCCATCAGGAATGTTCACCGACTTGACCATGACGACGAGCGTCACGATGCGCAAAGAATACCAGAATCTCGGAAAAAAATAGACGTCACGCCGAAGGGTAACTCACTCTTTCCACTGTAGCCACATTCATGAAACGCCCCCGAACTCGAACCGCCCCCCCTCCTCGCAGACCGCGTCAAAAACGCGATGGTGCTGCAATGGTGGAGTTTGCAATCGTGGCGAATCTAATGTTCGTCATGATTTTTACTTGCATGGAATTTGCGAGGATGAACATGGCCCGCAATCTCGCTCAAGATGCGGCGTATTTCGCCGCGCGCATGGCGATGGTACCGGGAGCAACTCGAGAAGAGGCGATCGCCGAAGCCGACCGCATTATGGGCTCGATGTTAGATGAAAGCGGTTACGAGGTGACGGTCAGCAATGTTAATTTCGATGCTCCCACGATTACAGTCACTGTCAGTGTGGACTTGCAGGCGATTGCCATGTTCACCCCTATGTTTTTGCCTAACACCACAATCGACACCACTGCGGTAATGAAAACGGAACGCTACGAAGGCTTCTACGAACAATAGCTCTTAGCCAACCCCGTCTCCATTCATCGAGTCAACCTACATCACACCTTTCGTATCTCGCTGCGATAACGACCATGAACACATCACTTTTCCATCGCACCTCGCCAGGCATTTTCACCCTATCGTTTGAGCGATCGTATCGACAACGGCGTGGGAATGTATTTGCGCTGATGGCGTTGGTCTTACCAGTATTGGCGTTGCTTGCCGCATTCTGTATCAATAGCGCCCAGATGCAATTGAACCGAACCGAGTTGATGGTCGCTACCGATGCTGCGGCACGTGCGGGCGGTCGCGCATTCAGCGAACATCAAACCGTCGAAGCGGCGAAGGCCGCTGCTATTGCCACTGCGGCGCTAAACAATGTGGACGGGCAACCGCTGCAAATCCGCAGCGAAGATTCCGCTAATGAAATCGAATTCGGCGTCACCACCCAGCCAAGCGGTTTGACGGGGCGCTATGAATTCCAAAAGCTACCTACTGCATCTGTGCAAAGCGGCACATTGATCGCCAGCGCAATTCGTGTCAACGGGCGTCGTGATACGGGATCGCTATCAGGTCGTGTGCCATTTGTCATCCCCGGCATGCTCAATGCAAGTGACTTTGGCCCTCGACAAGAATCGGTGGCCATGCAGGTCGACCGCGACATCTCGCTGATCCTTGATCGCAGCGGATCGATGGTCCCTAATCTGAACTTCAATTGGCCAGAGGGTATGGATCCCAACTCTACCGCAGTCAAAGATGCCGCAGTGGCCGCCGGCGTCATGAATAAAACGGTTGAAACGAAGAAAGGTAAAAGTGGAAAAACCGAAACGACCTATGACTATGCCTCTGGTTATAACCAGATGACGTACAACCAATGGGCCTGGCAAGACTTTTTCAATCTGCCCAATTGCCCGATGCAGCCTTGGCAGGAATTGGTAGTCGCGGTTGACGCGTTTTTAAACGTGCTGGATACGACCGTCCAAGAAGAACAAGTTTCGGTCGCCAGTTACGCGTCGAGCGGGTCGCTGGATGCCTGGCTCGTCAAAGACTTTAACGAAATCCGAACCACCGTGAATGGCCTCGACCCAGGCGGTAGCACCGCGATTGGGGACGGAATGCAATCCGGTATCCAAGCGTTATTGGATTCCGCAGCACGTCCTTACGCCGCCAAGACGATGGTCGTGATGACCGACGGCAACCACAACCGCGGTACCGATCCGCTTACCGTGGCAAATTACTTTGCAGCCAACTATCCGCTCACGATTCACACGGTGACTTTTGGTAGCGGCGCAAATCAACAACGAATGCAACAAGTCGCTGCCGCTGGAGGTGGTAAACACTATCACGCCGATAACGGTGAACAGCTCAAAGCGATCTTCGAAGAAATCGCGAATAATCTACCAACCATTTTGACGAAATAACCCTGCGACAGCATCCAGATGGTTGTCGCTTCTTGTGTATCAAAGCATGACTCCCGAAACAATCGAAACGACTTTACCCTCGCCCCCCGAGAAACGCCTTCCCATGCGCTGGATTTGGCTTTCCATCGCGGTATCAAGTGGCATCCTTGTCTGGGCATTCACGATCCCCATGCGGCATTCTCATGACCATGGGATTGCCTCGATCGAAGGAAACATCCCCACCGCTATCGTTTCACGACACAGCGATCCATCACGCGAGCAAGCCCGTCTCGCCGAACAATTTCTCGCCAGTGCGTTGG
Source organism: Novipirellula methanifontis (assembly GCF_052161655.1). Lineage (GTDB taxonomy): Bacteria > Planctomycetota > Planctomycetia > Pirellulales > Pirellulaceae > Novipirellula. The sequence continues at coordinate 969,217 of NZ_CP197418.1, read as the reverse complement.
AAATGGACCGCAAACTGATGAAATTACAACGTGCGAAGGACGCACGTGATAAGCCAAAATCGCTTCCAGGCGACGAGGAGGCACAAGCGTATCAAGAGAATTATCGCAAATGGATGTTGGGCGAAATTGACCGATTGGCCACCGCCAGCGAGAGGTCACCTGAATGGGAATTCCGCCAGCAGTTGATCCAGTCGCTTGATGCGCCCCAGTAATCCCCTCTTTTGCCCGATTGCAAAAAGGCGGCGTTCAGCGCCCTCGGCTCGGATCGTGTTGTGCCGAATGACTCTTTGCAACCTTTTTGACAGGTCGCAGAGTCGGGCCAATCGCGAGATCCGCGGCGTGGCGTGATGTCGCCTATTTTCTTGATTATCATGAGGAGGTGTCGCCCAGCGTCCTCCTGCAAACACCTACGGTTCTCATGCTCAGCTACTCCCGCGCCGCCGTCCTGCTCATCCTGGTTGCCGCATTGGTTTTGGCCGATCGTGGGCACGAAAACCTCGTTGCTCAAGACGATTTGTTTGGTGCCCCTGCCGAAGCCCCCCTGTTTGGCGAAGCCCCAGCACCCGGGGCGGTTAGCGAGGCCGAAAGCGAACAGCGCGCTGATCCTCTGAGCGAGCAACTGCAAATCAAGGCGCGTCGCGGCAATATTCAGCTTGCCGAATCGGTCGCCGCACTGGTCCGCATCGGTCGCTGGAGTGAAGCCAACACGCTGCTCAGCGAGGCCGCATCGCGTGAAATCAACGAGTCCGTGATGGCCGCGATGGCTGGCCAGATTGATCCTGCACTGCGGCTACGCATGGTTCGCTCGGAAGAACTCGAAGAGCCAGCGCGGACTTTTATCGAAAAACTATCCAAAGCCGCGACGTCGGTCGCGCAATCAGAAAAGCGGCTAATCGCAGCGGTAGACAACCTGGATGCAGCTTCCGTCGACACGCGTTTGGATGCGGTACGAACTCTGCTGGCCGGCGGGAACCCTGCGATCAAAGTATTGGTCGCTAGCGCCGTATCGCCTTCGCCCACCGCACCTCGCGACGACATCTTGCGAACCATGCTGCGATTGGGGGACGGTGGAGTTCAAGCGTTGCGGCAACTTGCTCTTTACGCTGCCCCGGCTCAACGACTCGCCGCACTTGAGTCCCTCGTGCGGATCGACAAAAACGCGGTCACCAACGAATTAGTCACCGCATTGTTGGCGTCCGATTCGACACAGGACGAGATCGCCTTTGCCACCACACGCCTACAAAGTTTGTCGGCAACAGCGATCGATTCCGCCGCAGGCATTGACTATCTAACTCACAAACTGCAACGCGAACGGTCGATAGCAAAATTGGTCGACAACGATTTTCAATCGCGTATCCTCTGGAGCGTGAATGACGACCGCACGAGCGTCGATTTTCGCGAAGTCCAATCCATGCTTGCTGCCTATCGCGACGCTGCAGATGCGGCATCACGCTTGCGTCGCATTGGGTCGCTTCCGATCAAGGTCGCTAATGAAGTCTTGGCAGCCGAACTGAACTATCGCCTCATCCTGGATCCGGATTGGGGAGACAAAAAACAAATTGAAACGTTCATGAACGATTTCGCGCCGACGCTGCAGACGGCTTCGTGGGTAGGCATCCTTTCCAATGCGGTCGATAGCGGTGATGTTCCTGCCGCAATCGGCGTGCTGCGTTTGATCGGTTCCTTACCGGATACTTCCCAGAGATACGATTTGTTGCTTTCCGCCGCGCCGAATCCATCGCCGTTAGTCATCGCTGCGATCTCAGCCGAGCCACGCATTCGTTACGAAGCAGCGTCCGTGATCGCTGGCATCGACACCGTCCGCGACTACCCAGGCAGCAGCCTGGTACTCAAAACATTGCAGGAGATGGCGTCGCTCAATTCGCTACCCACGGCAATTTTGGTGGAAACCCGTGCTGAAATTATCCTGGCTCAAGAAACTATTTTGAAACAGCTTGGCTACTCGGTGATGATTGCACACTCGGTGGCCGGAGCCGAGCGAGCGGTTGCCGCCAGCAGTGATCTGCGGCTGATTGTCAGCAAAACAAACTTGGCCGATGCGAGACCGATTGAGTTGATCGATCGCGTTCGCCGGCAATCCGTGGGTGAGGAAGTGCCCATTGTTTTTTATGGTGACGTTGTCACCCCCATTAACTCCGATCGCTGGTCCGCTGCGACCCGTTGGATGCTAGATCAACCGTCGTCACCGCAAGCATTCGCGGAACTGTTAGACTCGCTAGCGCTTCGCATTCGATTGCCTGAATTGACGCAATTGGATCGCGAACTTTACCGTCAAACCGGTATCAGCGCGTTGGAACAACGAAGAGCCAATCAGTAGACTCACGTGTGTCGGACACGTCTGGGTTTTGCGGTCATCCGCCTCCTCGAGTTAGCGGCTACCCAAAATGGAGTTGGCAGGCTATTTTTAGGAAACGAAAGCGTTTTTCTAGAGATCCAAGACGAGGCGGCGTCGAAGATATCTTATAAGTAGAGGCTCTGAACGGCGATTGTCGCTGGACTAAGAAACACCAACGTATCTTCAATGGCGATGCTCGGCATATCCCCAAACGGTCCCGGAGAGCCACCGATCGCGGGCATCATTGGCAACTCGCCAGCGATGCAGCAGGTTTATCGCATCACGCGCCGCGTCGCCCCGAGCAATGCTTCGGTATTGATTCTGGGCGAAACCGGCGTCGGCAAAGAGCTGATCGCTGGTGCGGTTCACCGACTGAGCCACCGCAGCGGCGCCCCCTTTGTCCGCGTTAACTGTGGCGCTCTGAGCGAAAGTCTGCTTGAAAGCGAATTGTTTGGCCACGTCCGTGGTGCGTTTACCGGTGCGGTTGCCAATCGTGCCGGTCGTTTCGAAGCGGCCCAGGGCGGCACGATTTTTCTGGACGAAATCAACAGCACGACGCTGACGCTGCAAGTCAAACTGCTGCGAGTGCTGCAAGAGAAAGAGTTTGAACGGGTGGGCGATACCAGCACCTTCAATACCGACGTTCGCATTATCGCTGCGAGCAATCGCGATCTGATGAACGAAGTTCGCGAAGAGCGGTTCCGCGAAGACCTTTATTGGCGACTTAACGTGGTGCCTGTGGAAATTCCACCACTGCGTCGCCGCCGCGAAGACATCCCGGCCTTGGTTTCCTTTTTCCTGGAACACTATAACGAAATCAACGACCGCTACGTGGTCCACATCGCACCGGGAACCCTCGAAGCGATGCAGGATTACCATTGGCCCGGAAACGTGCGTGAGCTGCAAAACTATATCGAGCGCGCCGTCGTGATGTCCGAAACCGACGAATTGACACTCGACCTGCTGCCGCTTTGCGTCACCAACCCCGACGTTGCCGTTGGCACCGAAAAACCGATCGGTGACATGAACGAACTGACTCGCGAAGTCGTGATGAAAGGACTCGGGGAAGCGGATGCTAACGACGGAGGCGTTCACAGTCTGGTAGTGGACCGAGTCGAGAAAGAATTGATCGTGCAAGTCTTGTCGGCTTGCGGCGGCGTCCAAACGAAAGCCGCGGCGATGCTTGGCATCAACCGCAACACACTGCATAAGAAAATCAAAGACTACGGCTTGGATGATTCGGACAACGGCAACAGCTAAGCAGGTCGTTCAGTATTTACCGGTGAAACGTCGATTCTTTTGTGAGCCGTGGGTCGTAAGGCACCGGGTAATGCGTGGAACCCGGCCGCTCACGCGTCACGGCTCACTAATTCAACGAGCGGTAGCGCCGTCGGCTCAGATCACTATAGTTCCCTCCGGCCAATTCGTTTGCGAGGCACGGCCGGTCGGAACCGGCCCTACCTGAAACGCTCTGTCGACCGCTCAGCTAGGTCGCATAAATGGCGGATCGGCGTTCCAACGATTCAGCAGCCCGCCGTAGGCATCGATTCGCCGGTCGCGAAGGAACGGCCAATGCGTGCGGACGACGTCGATCTCGTCCAGGTTGCAATCAGCAATCAGCAGCCCTTCGTTTTGATCGCCTTGGGCAACCACTTCGCCGCGGGGCGAGACGATGATGCTGGAGCCCCAAAATTCTAAATTGTCCTCGATCCCGACGCGGTTTGGCGCCCCCAACCAAATCCCATTGGCGATCGAATGAGCTCGCATTGTGGTTTGCCACGCATCTCGTTGGCCCGCGCCAAACTCTTCTTTTTCCTCGTGAATCCATCCAATCGCGGTCGGATACAGCAGGATCTCCGCACCGGCGAGCGCGAACAAGCGAGCCGCTTCGGGGAACCACTGGTCCCAGCAGATGCCAACACCGAGTTTGGCAAATCGAGTTTCGATCGGCCGGAACCCCAAGTCACCTGGCGTGAAGTAGAACTTTTCGTAGAACAGGGGATCGTCGGGAATATGCATTTTTCGATACACGCCTGCCATCGACCCATCGGCATCGAGCACCACGACGGTATTGTGGTAGAGTCCAGGGCCACGTTTTTCGAAGATCGGCGCGACGATGACCACCTCGAGCTCCTTGGCGAGTTTCGCCATCGCCTCGGTCGATTCGCCGGGAATCGTTTCCGCCAAATCGAACATCCGATGATCTTCGCTCTGGCAGGGATAAGGTCCATTAAACAACTCTTGCAAACAAATGATCTGAGCTCCTTGGCTGGCGCTTTCGCGTATCCACTTTGAAGCGTTTTCGATCATCGCTGACTTCGAGCCAGCGTCTTTCATTTGCACGAGTCCGAGTTTGACGTTGCGTGTCACGAGCACTGCATCCAAAAGTTAAAAGGGGCAAACATGAATCCAACTCAACCAACGACAACCCAGCCGTCATCCGAGGCGGGCACTCGACCCGCACGCCGATTGTTTATTTCCGGTACCGATACCGATGTGGGAAAAACCTTCGTGGCGTGTGCGATGGCGAAGCACTACCGACATTCTGGCATGCAGGTCGGCGTCTACAAGCCGGTAGCAAGCGATTGCCATGCCGAATCGGAGGAAAGCGGTGCTGAAATCATTGCCGCCGATGCTCGAAATTTGTGGAACGCCGCCGGAAACCCGCGCACGCTTGCCGAAGTCTGTCCGCAACGCTTCGGAGCCCCGCTCGCTCCGACCCGCGCCGCCGCCGCCGAAGGCAAAACCGTCGACGCCGACCTACTGCATCATGCCGCCGAACCCTGGTTGACCGGATTCGACGTCACGATCATTGAAGGCGCCGGAGGACTGCTCAGCCCGCTTGCCGATGGCATCTTGAACCTCGATTTGGCTAAAAAACTGGCTCCAGTCCAGCTGATCATCGTGACCACTAACCGCTTGGGGGTGATCCACCAGACGCTGGCGACCTGCGCCGCTGCGATCCACGGTGGCATGACTCCGGCCGGCATCGTGCTCTGCGACACATCGGAAAATCTTGACGCCTCGGCAAACGAAAATGCGGCCGAAATCGCCCGCTATACCTCGATTCCGATTCTGGGCCGGGTTGGCTTCGGATCGTCCGAGGTACCATGGGCCAATCATCTGCTCGATTAACAGCGACGAATCACGGCCATCGACGTCGTCTTTTCTTGACGATCGGATCTCCTATTACTATCGTAGAGGCGGAGATTGAAACCAAAAAATCTCACCCCGCCTGCCCATTCTCAAAAGGGCTACCTGCGTCAGTGCCAACATTGCTGGTGCTGGATTGGCGTGCCGTCTTGATTTGATCCTTGGATTGCCCTGTTTTGCAATCTTTATCGATCATTTCCCACTCCCAAAGAGTCTTGACTGCCTCCAACAGGAAATTTATGAGCGTTGTTGAACCACGCCGTTTTGTGACTTTGGCGTTTCTTTGTGCGGTCGCGAGCCTAACGGTCGCAGGCTTTAGCTGGGCAGAGGGTCCAGCCGACTCCGCGTCCCCTCTGCGTTTCAATCTCGATGTCCGCCCGATCCTCTCTGAAAATTGCTTTCATTGTCACGGATTTGACGAAGCGGCACGCGAAGCCGATCTGCGACTTGATACCGAAGAAGGCGCCAAGGAGTACGCGATCGAGCCTGGCGATGCGACACAAAGCGATGTTTATCTGCGAATCATCTCGGACGATCCGGATCTTCGCATGCCGCCCCCAAGCTCGGGACGTTCGCTCAACGAAGATCAAATCGCAACCATCCGGGCATGGATTGACCAAGGAGCAGAATACGAAGGCCATTGGTCGTTTGCTGCCGCCGGGCGCCCCGAGGTCCCCGAGTCCCGCGAAGGACAGCGAACCAACAACGCGATCGACCAATTTATCCACGCCAAACTCACAAAGAACAATCTTTCGCTCGCACCCGAGGCGGATCGTGAAACATTGATTCGTCGAGTGTCATTTGACCTTACCGGATTGCCGCCCACGATCGAAGAGATCGACTCGTTCTTGGCCGACGAATCTGCCGATGCCTACGAACGGCTGGTCGATCGGTTACTCGAACGCGAAGCTTATGGCGAACGCATGGCAGCCGACTGGCTCGACGTGGCACGCTACAGCGACACCTACGGGTTCCAAGTCGATCGCGACCGTTTCGTTTGGCCGTGGCGGGATTGGGTCATCCGAGCGTTCAACCAAAACATGTCCTACGACCAATTTATCACCGAACAACTCGCAGGCGATTTACTGCCGGGCGCCACCCGCGATCAAATCTTGGCAACCACCTTCAATCGATTGCATCCGCAAGAGTGCGAAGGGGGCAGCGTGCCCGAAGAATTCCGCATCGAATCGATCGCCGATCGAACGCAAACGGTCGCGACCGGGATCATGGGGCTGACGATGGAATGTTGTCGTTGCCATGACCACAAATATGATCCGCTGAAGCAAAAGGAATACTTCCAGCTGTCTGCGTTCTTCGACAACATTTCTGAAGCTGGCTTGTATTCTTACTTTACTAACGCGATCCCTACCCCGACGTTACCGCTGCCCACGGCGGAACAAGAACAACAACTCGCATCCGCGACAAAAACCGCCGACGCTGCCTCGCAAGCACTTGAAAGTGCGATCGCTGCACGCAGAACGGAAGCAGAAAAATGGGCGGCCGATATCGAATCCATTGACGCTGAAACTCAGCTTGCCAAACCGATACTGGCCCTTGATTTCGAAGACAAACCATCGGCGCCCAATTCGCAGGCCGAGGGTATCGTCGGGCATGCGGTGAAGCTCACTGGTGACGACCCCATCAATACCAAGGTCGGCAATTTCTCTCGCTTTACGCCGTTTTCGGTTTCGTGTTGGATCAAGACCCCCAATGTGAAAGAGCGAGCAGTGATCTTCCATCGCTCGCGCGCTTGGACCGACGCGGCCAGCCGCGGTTATGAACTGCTAATCGACGAAGGCCGGCTCAGCTGGTCGCTGATTCACTTTTGGCCCGGCAATGCGATCAGCATCCGCAGCGTCCAGGCGATCCCCACCAAAGAGTGGATCCATGTCGTCGTTAGCAACGATGGATCCAGTACCGCCTCGGGATTAGCGATTTACGTCGACGGGAAACAAGTCGAAACGGAAACGGTTCGCGATGCACTCACGAAAAACATCACCGGTGGCGGTGGTGACAACATCGCGATTGGCGAACGATTTCGCGACAATGGATTCAAGCATGGATCAGTCGATGAGTTTCAGGTCTACGATACCGAGTTAACCAAGCTGGAAATCCAACGGCTTTCCGCAGCGAAACTACCAACTGCGAAACCCGCTGTGGAAACGGCCGAACTGCTTCGCGATCACTACCTTGGTCGCATCGATGACACCGTGATCCAAGCTCGCTCGAAACTGAAGGAAGCTCGCAAGAATCTGTGTGCGATACAGGACGCCGTTGACGAGATCATGGTCATGCAAGAACTGCCTGAACATAAACCAAGCTATTTGCTCGAGCGTGGCGTTTACGACCAACGAGGCGAACCCGTCGAACCGACCACTCCAAGCACGTTACTGGGATTTCCCGAAGATGCTCCGCGCAATCGACTTGGATTGGCACAGTGGTTGACTCGGGATGACCATCCGTTAACCAGCCGCGTTGCCGTCAATCGGCTCTGGCAAATCTGCTTTGGCGAAGGAATCGTGCGTACGCCCGAGGACTTTGGCAGCCAAGGTGCACCGCCCACGCATCCCGAATTGCTCGATTGGTTGGCGGTCGAATTCGTGGATAGTGACTGGGATGTCAAACGGATGTTAAAGTTGATCGTGACGTCGGCAAGCTATCGGCAATCCAGTCAAAATCCTGATCCAAAATCGATTGCATCCGATCCCGAAAATCGATTTCTGTCGCGTTTCCCCAGCTATCGCCTGCCCGCTGAAATGCTCCGCGACAACGTGCTGGCGACGAGTCAGCGTTTGGTTTCCACCATCGGCGGCCCTCCCGTGAAACCGTACGATATCGAAGAATCATTTAGTCCTTCCAAACGCGACAGCGGCAATGCCTTGTACCGCCGAAGTCTCTATACGTACTGGAAACGGACCGGTCCCGCACCCTCAATGATGACGTTGGACGCGGCGAAACGGGACGTATGCCAAGTCAAACGTGAACGCACCTCGTCGCCTCTGCAAGCGTTTGTGCTGATGAACGGGCCTCAGTTTGTCGAGGCAGGACGCGTCACCGCGGAAAAGCTGATTCAGCTGCATGGCGATGACACCTCTGCAATTCTGGTCGATGCGTTTCGTAAAACGACTAGCCGGAAACCGAGTGCGGCACAGCTGAAAACACTCAAAACGCTGTACCAATCCCAGCTCGATTATTTCAGCGAGCACAGTGATCGCACAGACCAATTCTTGGCCATCGGCGATGCCGAAACCGACGACGACATGAACCGTGCTGCATTGGCGGCAACCAGCGTCGTGGTGGGAACCCTGATGAACTTTGACCTTAGCGTGATGAAGCGATAACCAGCCATGAATGAAAACTTACCAAGCGGTTTCGGACTCAATCGCCGCAGCATGCTGAGTCAAATGGGAATGGGTTTCGGGGCACTGGCGGCAAGCCAGATGCTGCACACCGAAGCGGCCTCGCAATCAGGCAGTGGCGGGATCCTCAAAGCCCTACATCATGCCCCCAAGGCAAAACGGGTCATCTTCCTGTTTCAATCGGGAGCTCCATCCCAATTGGACTTGTTCGATTACAAACCGCTGCTCAACGAGAAACATGGCACTGAATTGCCCGACGAAGTCCGTGGTGGTCAACGATTAACCGGCATGAGCGGGAACCAGTCGAGCTTGCCGCTGGTCGGATCCCCATTTCAGTTCAAACAGTACGGCGAAAGCGGTACCTGGATGAGCAACTTGCTGCCGCATACCGCCGGAATTGCCGACGATATCTGTGTTGTCAAATCGATGTACACCGAGGCGATCAATCACGGCCCCGGAGTCACGTTTATGCAAACCGGCAGCCAGTTTCCGGGGCGACCGAGCATGGGGGCGTGGATGGACTACGGACTGGGTACCGAAAATAATAACTTACCCGCCTTCGTCGTGATGGTCTCCAAGAACGCCAGTGGACAACCGTTGTCGTCACGCTTGTGGGGCAACGGTTTTCTAGCCAGCAAGCATCAAGGCGTCCAATTTCGCAGCGGCAAAGATCCTGTGCTGTATTTGAGCAACCCCGAGGGGATTGATAGCAGCAGCCGCCGCGCCGCCCTGGATGCACTGAACCAATTGCACGAGGGACAGCTAGCAGAGGGTTCGGATCCTTACGTCGAGACGCGGATTGCCCAATACGAATTGGCGTTCCGCATGCAAAATTCGATCCCCGAAGCCACGAATTTTTCCGATGAACCGGAATCCGTATTCGAGGAATACGGCAAAGATTCACGTAACCCCGGAACCTTTGCCGCGAATTGCTTGCAAGCACGCCGGTTGGTTGAGCGGGGTGTGCGGTTCGTACAGCTGTATCACCAAGGCTGGGATCACCACGGTGGCTTGCCGTCGGGATTGCCACGGCAATGTGCCGCGACTGATCAAGCGTCCGCAGCATTGGTAAAAGACCTGAAACGGTGCGGGCTACTCGAAGACACCCTCGTCATTTGGGGTGGTGAGTTTGGCCGCACCAATTACTGCCAGGGCAAATTGACGGAAAAGAGTTTTGGTCGCGATCACCACCCACGCTGTTTTTCGATTTGGATGGCGGGCGGGGGGATCAAGCCAGGAACTTCGTATGGTGAAACCGATGAATACGGTTACAACTTGACCGAAAACCCAGTGCATATTCACGATCTGCATGCCACGATCCTGTACCAGATGGGGATTGATCACGAACGTTTGACTTACAAATACCAAGGACGCCAATTTCGTTTAACTGATGTGCATGGCCACGTCGTTCACGATATTCTGTCGTGATTGCGGACGGTTGCAAGATCGTGGTTGCTTTCACCATAATGGCGCAATCGGTATCACGAATTTTGAATTTTTGAAGAATAAGAATTGAGCGGTTTGGTATGAGTGACTCGAAAGTCAGCGGCGTTGTCCATTTGATCGAAGACACCAAGACCTACGGAAACAAAGGTTTTCGCAAGCGTCTTGTTGTGCTTGAGCAAGAAAAGGGAAGCTTTACCAATTACGTTCCACTTGAATTTGTCAAAGATGGCTGCGACGCCGTTGATGACATCAAAGTCGGCGACGAAATCGAAGTGGTTTACCGTCTGAACGGACGTCGCTGGCAGAAAGACGAGCACAGCGAAGCCAAATATTTTCTCAACGCCGAAGCGTTGTCGTTCCGTCTGGTTGGCGATGGCGGCGGTGCAGGTGGCACGATGACCGAAAAAGTCTCGCGTTCGGCAAACGACGCGTTCGACGAAGCCAACGAAGACGACGCCCCGTTTTAGTGCTAAGTCGTTGATTGCTCCGCAATCATTACGTGAAGCTTGGAAGGACGTCACGTCAATGACGAACGCGCCCGTAGCGAAAGTCGCCAAGAATTTCGGCTCGCCCAAGAACTCCCGAAACAGTGTGGGATAGGCTTCCAGCCTGTCGAGGATGCAATGACAGGCTGGAAGCCTATCCCACATTTAACCGACGTTGGAGACGTCGGGCGACTTTGGATCAACGTTCCGACTCGATGTAGTCCGCTAACACGGCGGCCATCCTGGGCGCCGCCGCGGGATTCTGTTTGATCACTGCCGCCGCCACGACTGCGAGCTTGCTGAGATAGTCTTCCTCAGCAAACACGCCGGAATGCTTTTTCAAATACAGCAGATTCTCGCCAGCGATGCTTGCTCCGGCCGGCAACGCACCATCGGTGGGATTTTTCATTCGCACAATCAACAGCGATTGCTCGGCGGTGGTAAAGAAAAAACCGCCCACCTTTTCATCCCAGAACAACTCGATCTGCTTCTCGGTCAGCGACTCGGCGGCATCAATCCATTTTGCGTCACTGGTTGCTCGATGCAGGGCAATCAGCCCCGAGACGAAGAACGCATAATCGTCGAGATAACCGTCTAGCTTTTTGGCTCCCGCGGCATAATCGCGTCGCAAGACTCCGTCGTCGACAGCAAGTTTTGCGAGTACGAAATCGGCTGCCTTTTTAGCTGCATCGACGTAATCGGGTCGATCCAGCAATCGGCCGCAATCGGCTAGCCCCGCGATCATCAACCCGTTCCAAGCCGCCAACACTTTTTCGTCTCGCAGCGGCCGTTCGCGTTTCTCACGGATCTCACGCAATTCGTCTTTTACGCTCCGAAGCGAATCCCGCAGACTTTCATACGGTTGCTCTTTTTGTTTCGCAATTTCGGTCAGCGAACGTTTGGGCTCGGGTGCAAAGAATTCGCCTTCAAAATTTGGCTCCTCACGAAACTGATAAACCGAGGCAAACTCGCCGAAACCACTCAAAGATTTTTCGAGCGTCTCGATCTCCTGTTCGCTCCAGCGATAGAACTTGCCCTCTTCACCTTCGGAATCGGCATCGAGCGAACTGTAAAACGTCGCATCATCGGACTGCAGTTCACGCAGCACGAAATCGCAAATTGCGATCGCCACGTCGCGGTACTCTTGACGCTTCGTGATTTCGTAAGCTCGGGCGTAAACCGACGCCAATTGGCCGTTGTCGTACAGCATCTTTTCGAAATGAGGAATCTGCCACTGGCGATCGACGCTGTAGCGATGAAACCCGCCACCGATGTGATCGAACATCGCTCCGCTTATCATTCCATCCAGACTTCGCGTCAACATTTTTAGTGACGCCTCACGCTCATCCTCGGATGTCGATTCCCGTTCGATTCGGTCCATCAAAAAATACAGATTCGATGGTTCGGGAAATTTCGGGCGATTCGGCTGGGCATCCGAAAAGCCGAATCCACCGTACACCGGATCGAATTGCTCTTTCAACGACGCCGCCACTCGGTCGATCAGGTTCTGATTCAGTGCCGAAGCGGCCGCATCCAATTCTTCCTCGGCAATCCCACTGCGATTTGCCTTGATGAGCGACGTGACTGCTTCGGCTTGCGTTTCAACCGAATCACGCTGCGTCTTCCAGGCCTGGTCGATTTGCCCAAGGATGCTGAGGAAACCTGTCGACTGTCCGCGATCACCGGTACGCGCCGGGAAATACGTCCCTGCCCAAAACGGTTTTCCCTTGGGCGTCAAAAACACGGACATCGGCCAACCGCCATTGCCACGACTGACGATCTGGACTGCCAACATATAAATCTGATCGACATCGGGTCGCTGTTCACGATCCACTTTGATGCAAACAAAGCGATCGTTCAGCAATGCCGCGATTTCGGGATCGACAAACGATTCGCGTTCCATCACATGACACCAGTGACAGGCAGCGTAGCCGACTGACAAGAACACCATCTTATTTTCGCGTGCCGCCTTCTCAAACGCCTCTTCCCCCCACGGATACCAATCGACGGGATTGTGAGCATGTTGCAGCAAATACAGACTCGATTCACCCGCAAGCCGATTAGCAGGGTGAACCTCTTCGGTCGCTTGATGCGCTGGCGATTCTTGCCCGTGACACATGCAGGTCACGAACGTCGTCAAAGCGGTGAAGGTCAACGCGTTATAAAATGAGGTCATATGGCAGGATCCTGAAGAGGCAAATGCAGATGATCGTTCGCGTTTTTGCAGCAACGGGAGCGAACCGCATCAGGCCATTCTAACGCACGCCCCCCGCCCAGGAACCGTCCCCTCTCGTAGTGGATCTTGCTAAAGATCCCGGCCGTCACCGAAATAAGGAAAACGTTCCGGAGGTTGGATACTCGAGGGACGTGTAGCCACGTCCACTACCGACTCCGCGTAGTGGATCTTGCTAAAGATCCCGGCCGCCACCGAAATAAGAAAAACGTTCCGGAGGTTGGATACTCGAGGGACGTGTAGCCACGTCCACTACCGACTCCTCGTAGTGGATCTTGCTAAAGATCCCGGCCGCCACCGAAATAAGGAAAACGTTCCGGCGGCTGGATACTCGAGGAACGTGTAGCCACGTCCACTACCGACTCCGCGTAGTGGATCTTGCTAAAGATCCCGGCCGCCACCGAAACAAGGAAAACGTTCCAGAGGTTGGATACTCGAGGGACGTGTAGCCACGTCCACTACCGACTCCGCGTAGTGGATCTTGCTAAAGATCCCGGCCGCCACCGAAACAAGGAAAACGTTCCGGAGGTTGGATACTCGAGGGACGTGTAGCCACGTCCACTACCGACTCCTCGTAGTGGATCTTGCTAAAGATCCCATATATGATGCCAGTTACAAACGTATAGCTACGCTTACGCGTCTAACGGGGAATCATTGCGATGACCAAACGCGATCACTTGCATCGACTTCCGCCTCGCTACTATCAAGCGGATGCGATTGTCCATTGGTCCATCACGATATTCGAACGTCGCCAAGGATGGATTTCCGTCACGTTACTCTATCGCTTTCGTGAACTGATGACGCATACCTTGTTTCGCTACGGATTGGCTTGCCCCATTTTTTGTCTGATGCCCGACCATTTCCATATGGTGTGGATGGGGCTTTGCCCAGGTAGTGATCAACTGCTCGCGATGAAGCATTTCCGAAAAACGGTTAATGATTCGCTGAAACGAATTGGTTTTCAGCTGCAGGATCAAAGCTATGATCACGTTTTCAAGGAACAGGACCGACGTGAAGGAGAGTTCCGAAACGCTTGCGAATACATTGCCAGAAACCCAGAACGCGCTGGGATGGTCGATGTTGATAAGTTCGCACAGTACAAGTTCTCGGGTTGCGTTGTTCCAGGCTATCCCGAATTACGTGTGTTCGATGCTGACTTTTGGGATCGATTCGACCGAGTGATCTCGTTCCTTCGTAAACGAGGCTTGATGCAAGTGGGACGGAGCGGACCTTGCTGAAGCGAAAGCGGAGTACGCTGATCTTCAGGGTAAGGGACGTGTAGCCACGTCCACTACGGGGACGCGTAGTGGATCTTGCTAAAGATCCTATTTGCTGAAACGGGAAAGGTCTCTGACGGTGGGATGCGCGAGGGACGTGTAGCCACGTCCACTACGGGAATCGATACTCGCTCGTCCGACGACGTTCTGCGGGGGGCGATGCTGGATTGTCCTTCGAACCTCCGCTAGATTGTGCAAACTACTGCACACCATCTTAACGCACTGACACGAGCGAATTCTCAACCATCATGGAATCGATCCAACTAAAAAGTGGGCGAACCGTCCCCTCTGTCGGACTTGGACTTTGGAAAATTGACCAGGCCGAAACTGCCGATGTCGTCCAGTCCGCGATCGATTGTGGCTACCGACATTTCGATTCCGCCTGTGACTATGGGAACGAAGTCGAAGCGGGCAACGGACTGAGTCAAGCGATTCGTGATGGCAAAGTCACACGTGACGACCTTTGGATCACGTCAAAGCTTTGGAACACCTACCATCGCCCCGAACATGTGCGTCCCGCGCTCGAAAAGACGCTTGCCGATTTGCAACTCGACCACCTCGACTTGTATCTGATTCACTTTCCGATTGCTCAGAAATTTGTGCCGTTTGATCAACACTATCCGCCGGGCTGGTTCGCCGATCCCGACGCGGCATCGCCGAAGATGGAACCGGACCATGTTCCGCTGATCGAAACATGGCAGGCGATGACGGAATTAGTTTCCGCAGGCTTGGTTCGCGAGATCGGCGTTTGTAATTTCAGTGTTGCACTGATCCGAGAATTGATGAACCAAAGCGATACACCGCCAGCGATGTTGCAAGTCGAATTACATCCCTATTTGACTCAGCAAAAGCTGCTGCGGTTTTGTCGTGAGTCCGAGATCGCGGTGACCGCGTTTTCGCCGCTTGGGGCTCAGTCGTATTTTCAACTGAACATGGCCGAGTCCGGGGAAGCGGTGATCGAGCAGGCGAAGATCAAAGAGATCGCATCACATCACGGTCGCACACCGGCGCAAGTCGTGTTGCGTTGGGGCATCCAGCGCGGCACCGCGATCGTACCGAAGTCCTCCAAGACCGAGCGATTGAAAGAGAACATCGCCCTGTTTGATTTTCAGTTGAGTGACGACGAAATGAAAACGATCGATACGATGGACCGCCATCGCCGCTTCAACGATCCTGGCGATTTTTGTGAAGCCGCGTTCAATACGTTCTTTCCAATCTACGAATAACGCCGGAGTTCTAACGAATGAATCAGCACGAAAAACTGAACTATGTCGAGTTTCCCTGCAAAGACCTCGCCGCAACCAAATCGTTCTTTCAGAATGCATTTAGTTGGTCGTTTGTGGATTACGGTCCTCAGTACAGTGCGTTTGCGGGCGAGGGGCTCGACGGCGGATTCTTTCAATCAGATCAAGCCGCCACGACCGCCAATGGATCGGCGCTGTTGGTTTTCTACAGCCAGAAACTCGAGGAAACGCAGGCCAAGGTCGAGTCGGCCGGTGGGACGATTATTAAGCCGATTTTTACGTTTCCCGGCGGACGGCGATTCCAGTTCACCGAACCAAGCGGCAATGAATTTGCCGTCTGGTCGGATCAATAACGACATGCGGCTCGATTCGGCGAAACCACTCGGCATTCTGGCGGTTTAAATACGGTGGGTGGATCGAGCGAGGTTTTGTCCATTTTTGAAAAGGCGGCGATTTCGACGTCAATGAAACAATGCTCAGCACCCCGTCCGTTTAGGGGGCACCGCTGCCGTGTAGGTTCCCTTGCTGAGGCACCAAGATATGATGTAGACACGGTGCAACGCTCGTCTTGCAATAAAAACCCACCTTTTTGCCGTCCTCCCACCTCATTTTCGAGTCTGCAATGCAGCCTTTTGACACCCAAAGCCGAACGCGTGTGGTTTTTGGCGCAGGAACGCTCTCGCGACTCGGCGAATTGGCGAGTGATTTCCGCCCTAAATGTGTGATGGTCGTCAGCGACCCTGGATTGATCAAAGCAGGACATTTCGAACACGCTGTCGCATCGCTCGTTGCCAGCGGGTTGAAGGTCGAGTCGTTTCACGATTTTGCCGAAAACCCCACCTCGGACATGGTCGACGCCGGGGTCCGCCATGCGGCAAAGGTCAAACCCGACCTGCTGATTGGGCTTGGCGGGGGCAGCAGCATGGATTGCTGTAAAGGAATCAATTTCGTTTATTCGTGCGGAGGAACGATTCACGATTACCAAGGTGTCGGCCGAGCGACCACCGATTTATTGCCGATGATCGCTATCCCGACCACCTCGGGAACCGGCAGCGAAGCACAATCGTTTGCCCTCATCAGCGACGCCAAAACGCATGTCAAAATGCCATGCGGCGACCCTCGGGCGGCTTGCCGAATCGCGATCCTTGATCCCGATTTAACGATGACCCAGCCACGTTCGGTGACGGCGCTGACCGGGATCGATGCGATCTCGCACGCGATCGAGACCTATGTCACCAAACGTCGCAATCCGATGTCGACGACCTATTCGCGACGTGCATTTGGACTATTGGCACAAGGATTTCCGCGTGTTTTGGCCGATCCGAATGATCGCGAAGCACGCAGCCAAATGCAGCTTGGAGCCCATTTTGCCGGCATGGCGATCGAAACCTCGATGCTCGGTGCCGCCCACGCGACCGCAAACCCGCTGACCGCTCGGCATGACATTACGCACGGCCAAGCCGTTGGATTGATGTTGCCCGCAGTAATTCGGCTGAACGGGCTGGATCATCCTGATTGGTATGCGGAACTGATGCGAGAAATCGACCCGACCGCCTCGAGCGAGAATGCTCCCGCACAGTTGGCGGACAAGGTCACCGAGTGGCTTCGCGACGCGGGACTGGCCACGTCGTTTGAACAGTTGTCGATCCCCTATTCGGAAATCGAAGCGTTGGCCGAAGAAGCGCTCCAGCAGTGGACAGGGACGTTCAACCCCGTGCCGCTGGACCCCGAAAAAGCACGGGCGCTCTATCACGCAGTGGCTTAGGCTCTACCACGCGGTCGCTTAGGAATGTGAACCACAGGTTGCGAGAATACGTCCTCACCGATATTGTCGAGCACGCCTATTTTCGCACGGTTCTTTCACATTTCTTCCAAAGTCATTGCCTGTACCACGATGATCACCATTGTTGACTATCAGATGGGAAACCTCCGCAGCGTTCAAAAAGGAATTGAACGCGTCGGTGGCTCTGCACGAATCAGTTCCGACCCTCGTGAAATCGCTGAGGCAGAGAAGCTGATCCTGCCGGGTGTCGGGGCGTTCGGGGACGCGATGACCGAGATCCGCCGCCGTGATTTGGCCGGCCCGATCCGCGACTTTATCGATTCAGGAAAGCCGTTCCTTGGCATCTGCCTAGGGCTGCAACTGCTTTTTGAACGCGGATTCGAGCACGGCGAACACGAGGGACTTGGCGTGCTGAAGGGAGACGTGGTTCGATTTAAATTGCCGCATTCCTACAAAGTGCCACATATGGGCTGGAACACGGTGACGCACCAAACCGAACCGCCGCTGCTGAAAGACATTAGCCCCGCAGCCCACTTCTATTTCGTTCACTCGTATTACGTTCGTCCGGCGGATCCCTCGGTGGTTGCACTGACGTGTGATTACGGCGGCCCGTTCTGTGCGATGGTGTGGCGAGACAATCTGTTCGCGACCCAGTTCCACCCGGAAAAGAGCCAAGCGGATGGGCTGAAGCTGTTGTCAGCCTTTTCGAACCTGTCGAGCGAAAATGAGGTGACGGCGTGACCACCGCTCCTCTTGCTCTGACGTCCCCCGATGGCTCACTGCGAGTCGAATTCCGTTGGTGCGAAGACCGCTTTGTGCACCAGATCCTCGGCGGCGAAGCGTCCAGCGACGAAAACGCTGCAATGGCGAGCGTCAATGGAACCGCAGAGCAAGCATGGCCTTGCTCACCGCCGATTCAACAACTTTCGCTCGAATCGCTACCGGTCGGTGATGCACTACTGGGCGTGGGGGCAGCAGGCGTCAGCCACTGGAGCGTCAGTGTGCATTGGCAGGAATCGACCAACGAGCCAACGCTTTTCTTTGATTTTGCCTGCCGCTGCAAGCAAACGCCTGAGTTTCTGGGTAGCACTTATCACACAAATCCACGGTTCAAAATCGAGCCGGGCGAGGGATCCCAACTGAGCATCGACGGTGACCGAACCCAGATCTGCCCCGCTTCGGCGGACGCGTCCGGCACCCTCCGCTGGACCTACAGCATCAAAAGATGCTAGCAGGCCAACTCTTCCCAGCCTGCCTATGCTACCCATCATTCTGAGTGAATTCCCATCTGAATCATGCGGCCGTAACTCAAGCGAGACGCAGGACTTACAACGACGGTTAAAATAAAACTCTAGCGAAACTCGCCTTCTCTACCCTACGCCCCCCTTTCACCCAACCGGCAAAGTTTGCATTTTCGTTGGCTCGTTGATTGGCTGAGATTTTGGGCACGCTCCTTTCGAACACCAAGACCGTGCCCCTTCTCGTTCTGCCAACGACTCTCGTCAACTGAAAGTTCTTGGTTCGTAGAAAAGGGAAGTAGTATGCTTCGAATGATGTTTGTGGCTTTGGCTGGACTGATCACCACAAGTGCAGTTTTGGCAACCAATGTGGCCGCCAACACCGTGGTGCTTGCGTCCAACGAGTACGTTTGCCCCAAATGTGGAAAAGTGCATTCGCACTCCGCCCCGCCTGCGTCGGTCACGCAAACTTCGTGGACTAACCCCACGGGAATCCAATCGGCGCCGAGCCAAATGGTACCGGGCCAAATGGTACCGGGCCAAATCCAACCGGCGCAAATTCAATCTGTGCCTGGGCAATCGTATTCAAGTACGATGCCTGCATCGACGATGCAATCCAGTGGTGGCACCTCCAACGTGCTGGCGACGCTCAATGCCCAGCGGGCTCGCAACGGAGTCGGTGCGCTTAGTTTTGATCCACAACTGCAAGCGGTCGCACAGCGACGTGCCGCGTTGATGGCTTCGCAAGGATTGAAGAACCATCCGCCGGGATCGTTCGCCCCAGGAATGTACGAAGGGGTAGGATGGTCGAGTTCCTATTCACCCTCGGGAGTATCGGCTTGCTTTACAAACGATTCACGGATGCGAGTCGCCGGAGCCGCGATGGCCACGGGTCGCGATGGAGTCTACTTCTGCGTAGTCTATCGCTAACGCCGGTTTCGCTGATGAACAAAGTTGTGTCAGCGAGTGCATCCAATGTCTGCTCCAAGTCGCAGGGAACGCGACTTGGACGAGGGCCTCGCATCCTGATTGTGGCCATCGCACTAAATCTATCGGCTGGCTTGGCCACGGCGCAACAAATCGCCCCACAACACTCCCTTGCGGTTTCTGAATCGCAAGCCAAGGAATCGATGCAGTGGCTTGCGACGCGAGCGATGCAAGAAGTTCCCCCCGTCTATACGGGCGATAAAGACTGGGGCGATACAAAAAAAGTATGGGCTGGTGTCCGAGCGAAGTTTGATGGACTGAAACTAAAAACGCATCGACGCTTCAAAGAGGTGAACCACGGTCGCTGGATTCGATACGAAATCAAGTTGCCCGAGGTCAATGCTCCGAATGCCGCCACTACAAAAATCAATTCAGCAACGCTAAACGAGCAGGATCGCTGGCGAATTGATTCCACCACCGAAACGCCAATGCAGTTCACAGCCAAAGTCGAGCGTTGGAATTTGGGTGTCAAACTCTACAGCGTCACTGTGACCGGGCACTTGCGAGTGCAGCTGCAACTGACCTCCACGATCGGACTGTATCTGGACTACAGCGAAATACCACCCGCTGTGGTCGCTGAACCGATCATTGAGGGTGCCAAGTTAACACTGGCCTCGTTCGAGATTGACCGGATTAGCAAGATCGGCGGCGATGCCGCAGAAGCCTGGGGCGAAGTGATGCAAGAAGTGATTGTTCAGCGGTTTATCGAAAACCAGAACGATCGTATTGTGGCAAAGTTAAATAAAGCGATTGAAAAACACCAAGACGATCTGCGATTTTCCTGGTCAATGCTGCTCAATCGCTAAAGGTTTTCTCCACTCCCACGCGGCTTTGTGGGATGCTTCCAAGCCCATGACAGGCTGGAAGCCATCCACATTCATAGCCGAAACTCTTGGCGAGTTTCGCTACGCAAAGTCTATCCCGCTTTAGCGGACGGTGGCGGAACCGCCTGCGTTACCTTGGACGGCCGCGTTGGTCGCAGCAGCACTTTGAGCGGCAGCGTGGGCAGTCTCTTGCGCCTGGGCCATCGCTTCTTGCTGTGCCGATGCAAAGGCAGCCAATTGGGTTTCCATCACGTCGGCTTGTGCCATCAATTCGGCATTGGCCGTTGCGATTGCCTGATCTCGCATTTGCGAAATCTCGGCACCCCGTTGGCGTGCAGCGACCGCGATCATCGACGACAAATCGACGTTGGCATCCAAGATTCCTGCGATACCGAATTGACCACTGGTTTGGCTTTCTGCGTTGGCCGAGGTTGACCCTTGGTTGGCGAAAGCTGCTTGCGCCGACGTTGCAAGTTCGCTGCTAACGTCTGTCGCACTATTGGCGGCTGCATTGGCTTTGCCATGGCCTTCTGCGAAGACGTACGCCGTAGTACCCGCAGCCGCTTTAGCGTGAGTTTGTGCGGCGGCCTTGATCATTGCGGTCGTACGAAGTGGATTGAATTGACCGAAGATCGAATCGTACACAGCCACGTCACTGTGCGTGATTTGGATCGGGGCGGCCGAAGCACCGACGCGTGCTTGCGCGTTACTCGACGTTGCGATCTGGTTCTGTCCAACGCGTGCGTTTCCGCTTGCGTTCGCATTGGCACTGGCGTCCAGGCGAGTGCTGGAGGCAGCTGAGAGTGCTGCCGACGAAGCCGACTTGCCCGTTGCTTCGACGCGTGCTGCTAAACGAGCCGCTTGACGCGCGGTCACTTCGACCTGATTGTTCAGTCGAGCGGACACGTTGCCAGCAACCTGAGATTGAATGCGTTGTTGCAGTTGGGCTTGGACCTGAGCTTGGACCTGGGCCTGAACTTGCGATTGGATTTGATTTTGCACCTCTCCCTGCACTCGTTGCTGAACTTGTGACTGGACCCTTTGTTGGACACGCTGCTGTGTTTGAGCTTGAGCGCCCGAAAGTGCACCGCCAAGGCCTTGGGCCTGTGCCGTGGTCGAGATTGCAGCGCCGGCTACAACCACTGCGATTATCCGTCTGATTCGTTTTTGATCGTTCATCCGTGAAACAAGCTCCATGCGAGGGAATAGCGAAGTGACTGAGTAAAGGTTGGCGATCCGATTCACGACCATCGCGAATCGGGGTGGTAATTCGCGGGGACCGCGTGTTACTAAGTGGATTGAACGCCAACCCTCGTTCACTTCACCGGCACAGTACCTCATCCCGGTCGCGATACGCCAGACAGATTCGTTCGCCGATTCGATTTTTCGATACTTGCACCGATCTAATGCTTTCAACTTCTCCCTTCTCGCCAGCGTCCCTATTCGCATGCGTGGTTGCATGGTTGTGTGGCACCGTGGTCAGTTGTTTGTGTGCCCAAGACGCCGCAGTAGGCTTGGGCGAGAGTCAAACGCAGCATCAACTCGAGTTTGGGCAAATCGCAGAGGGACAAATCGCAGCAGTGCCTTCGACACACGGGCAGCCCACACAGGGACAGCTCTCGATGTTGTCAATGTTGCAACAGAGGGTTACCAAGACCCCCAATCATTCGGATTCGTGGCGGTCGCTGGGGCGATTGCAAAACACGCTCGGCGATCCCGATTCGGCGCTCGTGTCGACGCGTCGTGCGATCGAGCTGGATCCGTTTAATGCCGCGGCCCATTTTGATCTGGGGCAATTGCTGCTCAGCAAGGGGCAAAATGACGAGGCTCTTTCCCATTTCGATCGTGTTTATGAAATCGCTCCTGCTAGCTCGTATTCGGATCAACTACGCCAACAGGGCGTCGTGAATCGTCAAGCGAGTCAAGCGAAATTAAGTAATGCTTTGCCAACAAACGCGACAAGCATCCCTGTAACGCCATCTTCCCTCTCGCCTGGTGCATCCACGGATCCGTTGGTCCAGCCCGCCAGCTATTCGATTCAGTCGTTCGATGGATCCGACAATCTGGAGCAGCGTTTTGAGGAGTTAGAAAGTGAAGTCAAAGAGCCGCTCAATCGGCTGCGAGTCTTTTTTGAAACTGGCGTACTCTACAACTCCAACGTCACGCTAACGCCGATCAGTCGCGAATTGGCTCAGAGTGACAGTGCGAGTTTCCAGGCGTTCGCCAATCCCGATCTCGATTGGAAATGGATTCGCACCGAGACAACGCGAATGGGGCCAATGTTCCGCGGCTATTTCACGGCGAACGAGCAACAGTTCGAGCAGTTCAATCTGGCGAGCTTTCAACCGGGAGCGTTCTTCGAGCGTGATTTTCAGCTCGGTCAAAACGAAGCGATCGGCCGTCTGGAATACATTTTTGCAAATGACTTTTTTGATGGCGACCAAGTGGGCGACCGTCATTCCGCGACCGCATCGCTCACGTTAATCCGGCCCGATTTGGACGCGATCTACGGTTACTTGACGGTGGCTCAATCGAATTTCACCAACGATGGAATTGATCCTACTGCGACGTCGCTTGATGGCACAACGGTGACTGCAGGCATCAGTCGTTTCTTTCAAACCGGTTGGGATCGCATGCCGACGCATGCACTTGGGGTTGATCTTGAATCAGCCGACACCGAGGGAGCCGACTATCGGTACACGTCGATCAATTTGCACGGATCGACGGGTTGGACGATCACAGATCGATGGAAGTTCATTCCAACGTGGGGTATCGGCTATCGTGACTACGCAGACTTCACCGGCCCTGTGGCACGCGACGAATTCTTTTGGCGGCTGCATGGTCGTTTGCAATACGCCGTTACCGATTCGCTGGCGATCGCCATGGTCGCCGGGCACGACCGATTTGCCTCGGACAATCAAGATTACGACACCGAGCGGACCGAGGGTGGTGTCGTTGTGACGTTCACTCGATAGCGATTCTTTAGCGACTGCTCAGCGGCCAATTAACGGTTACTCAACCAGGGCGCCGCAAGACCTGCGATTCCCATCACGAACAGAATACCCAGCGTGATCCGTCGCAGTCTCGCACGCCCCAGCCAGTTTCCAAAACGTAGCCCGGCGAACGTGACCAGCAACAACAGCGGCGTCATTGCTGCGGCCAACATGCCAGGCTGGACGATCCGTGACCCGAACGTGTAATACAGCAGCCCTATCGCGGGGAACATGCTGATCAAAAACATCCCAAACAGAAATCCGCGAATACGTCGGGTGTCCCAGTCATGTGCTTGCACCCAAAACACCAGGGCGGGGCCCCCCATGCCAACAAGCCCCTGTAAGAATCCGGAAAGCGGAAAGGCAAGAAATGCCCAACCACGATGCAACTGCGTCTGAGGCCGTGGGTTAAACACCATCATGGCGATCGTCACAGCCAGCACGACTCCGCCCACGACTTGACGAAGCGTGATCACCGAATAGGCCTCGAGCGTTTGCAGCACTGCGATGCCGATCGGCAAGAACAGAATTCGAGTGAAGCCAGGGACTTTCAGTTTGGAAAAGGAAATCGCGTCACGTAATGTCCAAACGCCCCACAGATTTTGTGGGATCGTGGCGACCAGAAGCGACGTTTGGGCTTCGGGGATCGAGTAGCCAAACCACATCAGCGCAGGGACAATAAATAGCCCGGCAGCAAAGCCTGCAGCCGACTGGACAAAGATCCCAATGCACAAGATCAATGCGAACGGAATGATGGAAACGAGCTCGTTCATAGTGATTCGCAGTGTAACCAGCCGAAGCTAGGTCCAGAAGGAGCGGAATCAAAAACGACTCGGTACCCGTCTGCTGGCTTCCCGTTGAGGCTGACGTGATTGTTAGCGGTTTTGGCGCTAGCCACCGTTCTGTTGTCCAACAAAACGCCTCTGCAAAAGTGTGCACCGGAACCGGGGCTAGCGCCCAAACGGCTAACATTACAGCGCAATGTCATACCAAATCAGCTGCCTCACGACGTTGGTGGAGAGGTGGCAGTAAACCAACGCAACCAAAAATCACTACGGGCGAACCGGCAACCATCCACGCTCTGGCGAGCGTAGCTACAAAACGCAATTTCAAAACTTGACGCTACACGGCGCTAAAAAAACGCCAAAGGGAAGAAATCCCATTGGCGTTTCCGTTTAAAACCATTTGGGCGACGAGGCTTACTCGTGCTGCATCAACACACAAATCGCCGAAGGAGCAAACACCACATTCTGGTTAAACGTCAATTCGCCGGTCTTTTGGTTGACGGCGAACGAGGCCAGCGTGTGCGAGTTTTGTCCAGCCGCCAACAACCAGCGGGCACTTGGGTCGAGGTTAAAGTTGCGTGGCGTCGCACCCCGAACGTGTTCAAGTTCGACCACCGAAAGTTCCCCGCTTTCGGGATCTACTTTAAAGACGGTGATCGTGTCGTGACCGCGGTTGGCGCTGTAGACAAACTTGCCGTTAGGATGGACGCGAATTTCCGAAGCACTTTTGAAAAGTTCTTTCGCAAGCTCGGATTTGGAAACAGTCGGAATCGTTTGCTTGGGCGTCATCGTTCCTTTTTCAGCATCGTAATCGAACACGGTGACGCTGAGATCGAGTTCGTTTAGCAAGAAGATCCACTTGCCATTGGGGTGAAATTTCAAGTGCCGCGGTCCGCCCCCCAGTGGAGCTTGGCCAAAACCGTGTGGGGTCAGCGTGGCGGAGTCTGTGTCGACTTTGTAAATCATCACCTTGTCGAGTCCGAGGTCGGGGACAAAGGCAAATCGCTCATCGGGCGAGAAACCGGCCCAGTGGGCATGCGGTGCTTCTTGGCGACCAGGCACGATGCGTGATCCGCCTTCGTGCTTCATCAGCGAGGTGCGTTTGTTGACCGAACCATCGGTATTGAGCGAAAATGCGGCGACCGATCCGCTGCCGTATTGAGCCGTCATCAGCATCTTGCCTTTGGAATCGACCGAGACGTGAGCGGCGCCCCCGTCATCGATGGCTACTGAGTTTAGCAGCGTCAACTTCGCGTCTTTGCCACTGCCTTGGATTTTGTAGGCCGCGACGGATGCAGTTCCATTAACGTCGCCGACGGCGTACAACACCTCGCCATTGGGATGCATGGCGAGAAACCCGGGACCGCCCATCTCAGCCGCCAACGTCGGATCCGACAGTTTGCCGTTTTGAGTATTCAACGTGCAGTGGTAGATGCCTTTGCTAGGCTTTGCATTGCTCGTTCCAATCCAAACGCTGATGACTGTGTTGTCGCCAGGCCCGGCAGCAGTCGATGGCGAAAGTGAACTCATGGTGTGTCCTGCAGTTAGAAAGCCAAACAACAGAGTCAAAAGTAATACGCGACGCGTCACGATGTTTATTTCCTGGGAAAAAAGGAGGAGGGTGGGGGCGGATTGAGGTGGGAACTCCTATCTCAATAGTCACTAATCTAACGAACTTGATTCACGCCTGGGGCATCCATGCGGCGAGTTTAGGTAAGCTACGGCAACCTTTGCGATTTAGCGGTATTTATTAAAGATCGCCTTCTCAAGACCCGATCATGATAAAGGTAGCTAGAAGACTTCGAGGGGGGATTCCTCGAAATATGCGGTCGGTTGCGATGTTTGTCGCCTGACTCTCAATCTTGTATTCGTTGACGCCTGGGATAATCCACAAACCCAGGCAGCACGTTTTGAAAGAGTGAGTCAGACACAATCAGCAATACAAACGATCGCCCGTTGACCATGTTGCGATTTGCATTCACAAAAACACTCTTTCTCGTGCTCGGCCTCGGATTGATTTCAATCCAAGTTGGCTGTGTGGCACTGAATATCCCCAGCGAACGACTGGCGGATCCTGAGGACGGCGGCGGCGTGCTTGGCGATTGGAAACAAAATCGTTCCAAGCGAATCGCAACCAAGTGGCACCATGCCTTCTCAGACCCCGTGGGGATCGAATCCACTGCGGAGTTTACGAATTCAGGCGAGTTCGATCCCAATTGCCAGCAAGGCGTACCGGGAAACGCCGTACCCATCGACGACTCGGGCTTCCCGATCGAGCAGGGTTTTGACGGCGGAGCACTCGCGGTCGCCCCCTTTGATTCGTCGGTCGAACAAGATGGCTCGATCAAAGCTCCCGAGATTCCATGGCCGCGATTCCACCCTATGCCAACTCGCCCCGTCTTTGGGGGTGGCACGCACTAAGCAGTCCCCAGTTTGACTGCACCTTTCGGCTAGCGATGAGGCCCACCACTTGGTTGCGAATGCTCGAAAAACTCGAGCTTTCTATGGAGAATCGCTCACTCTTCCGCAGCTTCGGATCGGGGAAGGCCCCGTTTCTCTTTCCAGATGTTAAGCCTGGTAAACCTTGCGGCGCGCGTTCAAAACGCACAAGCGAATGAGCGGATTGTTCCGATGCAAACAGCCATACCGGTGATACCGGTGTTTGGGCAGCGGGCGTTGTGGAGTCCGCTGATGATCGTGCATCCGAAAGATTCGGGTCTAGGGATATATGCTACCAACAACCCTACGTTGTCCGGCTGTCGGCCGCTTGATGTTTGCCAGCTTTGCCTTTTCGCTGGCTACTTCGACGCTGTCGCTGCCAGCTCAAACGCCGAGTGATTCGGACAAAAGCAGCGACCGCTCTCACATTTCCAGTGCTCGGCAAACGCCAACGGTTCTGGCGATTCGCCGCGCCGCACCTGCTGTGGTGAACATTCATGGTCAAAAGACCGTGCGTGCAACCGCAGCCGGAATGGCCGGAGCCAACGGGCCTGATTCGTTCCGTCAAGTCAATGGAATGGGAACCGGGGTGGTCATCGATCCTCGCGGTTACGTGATCACAAACTTTCACGTTGTCGAAGATGTCGACGACATTTTGGTCACGCTCGACGATGGCCAGACCACGACCGCAGAACTGATTGCGGCTCGCGTTCGCAACGACTTGGCCTTGATCAAAGTCAACGTGGACCATCCATTGCCGACGATCCCACGCGGAACCAGCAGCGATTTGATGGTCGGCGAGAGTGTGATTGCGATTGGCAATGCATTTGGATACGTCCACACCAGCACGCAAGGTATTGTCAGTGCGTTGCATCGCGATGTACCTGTGAATGAGTCACAAGAGTATCACGATTTGATTCAAATCAGTGCCGGGATCAACCCCGGAAACTCGGGTGGCCCGCTATTGAACATTGATGGAGACATGATCGGAGTCAACGTCGCCGTTCGCGTCGGAGCTCAGCAGATCGCGTTTGCCATCCCGATGGATCAAGTGGTCGATATCGTGACCGAGATGATCAACGAGCATAATGAGAAGCGTTTATTAACAGGTCTGCGAACAAACGGCGGACCCCGCGACGGTGACGGCGTGACTGTCGCCAATGTCTCCGCTAGCAGCCCCGCCGCACGGGATGGGCTGAAGCCGGGTGACCGCGTGGTCCGCGTTGGTTCTCAGCCAGTGGATGACCGACTTGATTTTGCTTTGGCGATGTTGAACGCCAGCCCCGGTGATCAACTTGAGTTTGCAGTGGAGCGAGGCGGACAACAAATCGACTTGGCGATGCGTACCGAGCAACCGCCTGCGTCGGCAGCTTCGACAACCGAAGATTTGGCGTGGTCGCGAATTGGCATTCAAGTGCGTCCGGTTGCGGAATCAACAATTCGCCGCCTGAACACACGGATGCGGACGAAGTACCGCGGTGGTTTGTACATTGCGGGCGTTCGTCCCGGATCGCCTGCGGACCAACAAGGGATCACCACGGGCGACGTATTGCTAGGCATTCATGGCTGGCAAACCTCGAACATGGCCGACTTGGCCGGTATCCTCGAGCATCCCGACATGCAACGCGGTCCCAAAGCAAAGTTCTATATCGTGCGTCGTGAGCAAACGTTGTTCGGACACTTGCAAATCGCAGCTCAAGCGGACAGTTCCGCTCGCCGTTAGAACACGGCCAGACAGAGTTTGCTCTAAGTAATTTGAGCAAAAAGCCCGACGTGAACGTCCCGGGGCGAACTTGAGCTTAGCGACCCGCATCGCATTTCAAGTTTGCCGACCCAGCTGGGACGAGTCCGTTGGGCTTTTTTCGTGGCTATTGGGCGACGAAAACTTACGTTCGGTCTGTCCGTGTGAGCCGACGCTAAAACGGATGCAACTAAAGCAGGAAAACGAAGCTCTTAACGATTTTTCGCTACCGCCCGCTCTACCAGGTGCGAGCGGCTTCGTAAGTCGAGATCTTGTCTTCGTGCTGAAGCGTCAACGCAATATCGTCCAACCCGTTCAGCATGTTGTGGCGACGGGTCGCGTCGACTTCAAAGCTTCGCTGAAACCCAAGCTTGTCGGACACGACTTGTTTTTCCAAGTCGACCGTCAGCTCGTAGTCGGGATTCTCGGCTGCACGCTTGAACAGTTCGTCGATGTCGGCTTCCGGCAACGCAATCGGCAACATGCCGTTTTTAAAGCAGTTGTTGAAAAAGATGTCGGCAAACGAAGGAGCGAGCACTGCACGAAAACCGTAATCGTCTAATGCCCAGACGGCATGTTCACGACTGCTGCCGCTGCCGAAGTTTTGGCGTGCCAGCAGGACCGAAGCCCCCTGGGCTTCCGGCTTGTTAAGTTCAAACTCAGGGTTCGGCGTGGTGCCATCATCGAGGAAACGCCAATCGAAGAACAAGAACTGGCCAAACCCCGTTCGCTCGATCCGTTTCAGGAACTGCTTGGGAATGATTTGATCGGTGTCGACGTTGGCGCGGTCCAGCGTAACGGCTTTTCCGGTGTGTGTGGTAAAGTTTTGCATGAGTGAGGTCGGGAATCAAAAGCGGGGGTGAAGTTTTTCTTGTTCTTGAAGTGACGGTGCGATCAGTAGCAGGAGAAAGTCTAAACCGACTTGAAGTCCCACTCGCGGATGTCTGTAAAACGTCCGGCGATCGCGGCGGCGGCGGCCATCGCGGGGCTGACCAAATGCGTTCGGCCTCCTTTGCCCTGCCGACCTTCAAAGTTGCGATTGCTCGTGCTCGCACATCGTTCACCTGGCTCTAGTTTGTCGGGGTTCATTGCCAAGCACATGCTGCAACCCGCTTCACGCCAATCGAATCCCGCTTCCTTGAAAATCTTGTCGAGACCTTCCTTTTCGGCCTGCAATTTGACTTGGCCGCTGCCGGGTACCACCATTGCGTCAACGTTGCTGGAAACGTGATGGCCTTTGACCACTTCAGCTGCCGCTCGCAAATCTTCGATACGGGCGTTGGTGCACGATCCAATGAAGACTCGATCAAGCGAGACATCTTGGATCTTGGTTTTGGCGGTCAATCCCATGTACTCGAGTGCTTGAGCCGTCGATTTCTGCTCCGTTGCATCGGAGAAGTCGGCCGGATCGGGAACCGATGCACTGACGCTGAGCACTTGGCCGGGGTTGGTCCCCCAAGTGACCTGCGGTTCGATGTCTTTGCCTTGGTAGACGTTCGAGCGGTCGTAGGTCGCACCGGCGTCGGTGGGCAACAATTTCCAGCGAGCGACGGCAGCATCGAAGTCGGTGGGGACTTCGGGTAGACCTCGCAAGTAATCGAAGGTGACTTGGTCCGGAGCGATCATGCCGGCGCGAGCTCCCGCTTCGATCGACATGTTGCACACGGTCATCCGTTCTTCCATCGTCAGATTGCGAACGCAATCGCCGGTGAACTCCAGCACATAGCCGGTGCCGCCTGCGGTGCCGATCTGGCCGATCAAATACAGGATCATGTCCTTGGCGGTCACGCCTCGCGAGAGCGCACCGTCCACGCGGAGTTCAAACGTCTTGGGTTTGAATTGCAACAAAGTTTGCGTCGCCATCACGTGTTCGACTTCGCTGGTACCGATTCCGAACGCCAAAGCGCCGAACGCACCGTGAGTCGCGGTGTGGCTGTCGCCGCACACGATCGTCATGCCGGGTTGGGTGTAGCCGTTTTCGGGGCCGATGACGTGCACAATTCCTTGGCGAACATCGTCGATGTCAAATAGCGTGACGCCGAATTCTTTGCAGTTTTCTCGCAGCGTTTCGATCTGTTTGCGGCTGATCGGGTCGGCGATCGGCAAACTACGGTCGCTGGTAGGGACGTTATGGTCGGGCGTCGCGATTGTTCGCTCGGGGCGTCGAATCGGGCGATTCGCCAAACGCAGCCCCTCGAAGGCTTGCGGGCTCGTGACCTCGTGAACCAGGTGCAAATCGACGTACAGGATCGCAGGACCCGATTCATTTTGATAGACGACGTGCTCGTCCCAGATTTTGTCGAGCATAGTCCGAGGGGTGGACGATTTTCCCGTAGACGATTGAGATTGAGACATTTTGGGCGTGAGAAAGCAGATGGAAGGGGAGCAGAATTACTACGTTTACTGTCAACTGTAAACGCGAAACTGTCAACGCCCAGCGAATTTTCGCCCTATCCCAGCTCCCTGATACTCACTCAACCCAACCTTCCTATTCCCCCGAAAAGGTGTCCGACACCTTTTTTGAGCCGAGCCACTCGAATACGGCTTGCGAGGCGAGACGTTCGCGGCGAAGTCGTTCGGCAGCGTCGTCGCTGGCGATCATCGAGGCAAAGTTCAGCGATTGAGGGGCAATCGCGATCGGTTCGTATTGCTCGAATGCCTGCATCCGCTCGAATCCGCGTGCGATCCGAGTCGCTCCGTCGCTGCCCGTCCATTGCAACCGATCACTCGTCTGATCCCATTGGCTGTTAACGTCATCGGCATAAATGTTCACGGTGTCGTGCCCCGCGCCGCTGGCATAAGCCTCGACCGAGTCAAAACCCCGTGCACTAACTTGGTAACCAGGCCCGCTGATGATCGATCGGCTCGACGAGACACTCATCGTGTCGTCGCCATCGGAGTCGTACAACGTTGCGGTGTTGTTGCCCCCTGCGGTGGCGTAGGCATAAACGCGCTCGAAACCGTAGGCGGCTTGGAACGACGTTTCGCCGCGAAGGCTAGTGAATTGAGGCCGGACGGCGAGCGTATCGTCGCCAACCGAGTCGTTCAAAAACGCCTGGTCTTCGCCACCACCCGTGGCGTGGACATAGATTCGCGAAACCTGGTTGACCTCGAATTGAAAGCCGACTCCTGATAGCACCGTTTTGCCAGGCCCCGATCGAAGCGTGTCGTCGCCGCTGGAATCATACAGCGTCGCGCGGTCCGATCCGCCGCCACCATCGAACACGACCGACTCGACGCCACGAAATTCGATTTCAAAGGTGTTCGTCGACAATCGGCTCGCTTCGCTACTGGTGGACGGATGCATCACCAATCGCTCGGCTTCGGCCGAACCAATGATGTGCAATGAATCCGCCCCCGCGCCGACATCAATCACAATCGGCGTTGTCAACGAGTCAGTCGCATCAAAGCGATAGACGTTCCCGCCACTGCGAAGTTCGATTCCATTGGTCAGGTCAAGCACGAACGATTCGTTGTCACTCGTCCCAGTGAAGTGAGTAATGTTGAGCTCGGTTTGCTCTCCTTGCTCCGCTGTATCGTCCGGTTCGACAGAGTCCGTCGGATCGGTTGCGGCGGCATTGATCGCAGCTTGCAAATCGATGACGTTGTACGACGCCCCGGTTTCTGAGTCGATTCGTGTTATTGTCGAGTCTCGCAATCTCGCCATAATGGCATCCGGAGTCGGCTCGACGCCTTCGTCGATCATCGATTGACGCACCAGCATGGATGCCGCTGCGATTTGTGGCGTCGCCATGCTGGTTCCGTTCAGCGACGCAAAATCGTTGACATTACCGTCCCAGCCATAAACGTGATCGGGAACCGAGCTACGGACCGATTCGCCGCTGGTCGCTAGTAAACCATCATCCCGCTGTGAGAACGAACTGAGTTCGCCAAGATCGTTGACCGAGCCCACGGCGACCACCGCGTCACTCGACGCCGGGTACATCAAACTTGTATCGGTGACCGAGTTACCGAAGAAGTTTCCAGCGGCGGCAAACACCAGAATGCCGTCTTCGCGAAGCAGTTGTAAGTCGTCTTCGAGGATCGACATCGCGTCGGCAAGGTTATCCGCGTTTAGAGCCGCTCCGACGGACAAGTTGACGGTCGTGATGGGCGACTCAAAAGCGTTTCGATTTTCGTGTACCCATTTGAGCGAGTCTTCGATCCAGTTCAGTTGGCCCATTCCGGCATCGTCAAAGACACGCAGCGCGACGATATCCGCGCCGGGGGCAACCCCTGAAAACGAGTCCGATTGACCGGCCAGCAGTCCAGCGACATGCGTTCCGTGGAAACCGGCTGGTCCGTCGTCGTAAGGGTTGGCATCGTTTTCGGCAAAATCCCAGCCACCGACGACGCGGTATCCGGGACCAAAGCCACCACCAAGGGCGACGTGGTCCCAAGCGACACCGCTATCAATCACGGCGACGGTTTGACCGCTGCCGTTGAGTGGGCTAGTGCCTGGGGCTGCGATGTTGCGAATTTCCGCTGCCTGTTCGATCAAGTTAGGTGACGCAAGATCGGTATCCGTCACTTTCGAAGCATTATCGAGCTCCGGTTGTGACGATAAGTCAGAGTTTATGCCCGACGTCGCGTCCAGGGGGTCGTCAGACAATCCGATGCTGAGTGCTTCGAGCAACAGATCGCTGGGCAGACTTGCCGACAATGCCAGCCGTTCTTCACACAGTTCGATGACGTCCGCTTCACCGATATCTTGATTGTGATCCGAGATTTTCATGGAGTTTGACGGCGAAGGAGGCGGGTGAGGCAAAAGGATTTGCGGATAGCTGCTAGTACAGAAACCCTAGGACGCAAACTCACCCACCATCGGTGCAACCGGACTTCTTGTGTCACAGATCGACTTGTGGGGTCAATTTCGCCGACACAATAAGAGAAGTCGTTACATCTGCAACCGCGAACGCTCGATCCTTCACGAGGCTATCGTCCGATGCCACTGCGTAAACTATGGAATTCAATCTGTGGTCGAACCCACGGAGCCACCGAAAACACCGTCGCCGCGGAGTCCGCTGCACCTACGCAGCGTGAAACACCGGATCGCAGTCCCGCAGCGAGCACGCCGAAACGCAGCGAGACAAAACGCAGTGATCGCGTGAAGCCTGTAGCCGCCCAACCGGTCGTGGCCCAACCCGCGGCAGCCAAGCCCGCGGCAGTCCAAGCCCCAGCCGCGAAACCCGCCCGAGGGATCCTTGGTTTCGGCAGCCGCAGCGTTGAACCCGCGCTCTGCAAACTGCTCAAGCCACTGAAAATCAGCTCGTTATTGGAAGTTGGTGTCGATGATGGCGCTCGCGCCTTGGCGATCGTAGCAACCGTCCAGGCGTCCAATCCCGAGACGAAATTGCGATATTGCGCTATCGATGCTTTCGAGATGGGCGAAGGGCCTGTGACGCTGATGCAGTTCCATCAACGAGTACGCGCTGAAGGGGTCAGCCCTCAAATTTTCCCCGATTCGATCGAAAACGGCTTGATTCGCGTCTGCCACACGATCGGACGAGTGGATGTCGTGGTGATCGGGGTAACGACCGACCGATGGCAAAACCCAAACACGATCTCAATGCTGCGACGCGTCTGCCATCCTGAAACCATCGTGTTTTACAGTGAAAACGGCAAATGGGAGCGGTTTGCGGATACCACCGCCCCAGCGATTCGCAAGGCCGCGTAGCGAAAAAGAAGCCTATCCCACGTCCCCAATCCGAAACTCTTGGCGAGTTTCGCTACGGTAATGCGTGCGTGCCTCGACCAGCTGAAACCCAATTCAGACAACTTGCTGGACACCAGCATGGGGGCATTTGATTTCACCATGATGGGGTGTTAAGTTGCCTTGTGGCTGCCTAAAGGTTGCCAGCGGCACCTTTTGCCCCACCGATACATTTTGACTTTCCATTTCGGACCACCCGAACTATTTTTAGACTGCGTTTCGGTTCGGCAATTCGATTCAATTTATCCTTGCGACGCCGCTGCGAACTTAGGGTCGACTTGGAAAAGATTTTTGAACTAAGTTCAGCAAACTGAACAGGGTTTGCGTGTCATTGTCAGCGAATTCGGAATGCATGCGAGTCCATTTATCCCATCCTCAAATACTCGGATTCCCGAGTGGTGTGGGATTGCCCTTCGCCTATAGGCAAACGTATGTGTGGAATTGTCGGTTACGTTGGAAGCGATAACGCAGGTAGCTTTCTGGTAGACGGTCTGCGTCGGCTTGAATATCGCGGATACGACAGTGCAGGCGTCGCAATCTTTGGTGGGGACAAGTTCAGCGTCACCCGTTCCGTCGGACGAATCGATGCGCTAGCTTCACAATTGGGTACCGTGCCGCCCGCCGGCACGCTCGGTTTGGGGCATACCCGTTGGGCCACTCATGGACCTGCGACGATTGAAAACGCTCACCCCCATCTCGGCGGCGATGGCGAAGTGGTCTTGGTTCACAACGGTGTGATCGAGAACTTCCAAGTTCTCAAAGACGAGCTGATCGCAAAGGGCTACCATTTCGCTTCCGCAACCGATAGCGAAGTGATCGCACATCTCGTCGCCGAAGGGCTAAAGAACACGCCCGAAACCGAAGGCCAGCCTAACATCCGCTATCTGACTGCGGTTCAGTGGGCGATCTCGCGTCTTCGCGGCACCTACGGTTTAGCAATCGCGTTTCGCGATCACCCGAACTTCATGATTGCCGCTCGTTTTGGCAGCCCGCTCGTGATTGGTGTTGGCAAAGGCGAGTACTTTGTTGCTAGCGACGCGTCACCATTGGTTGGGCGTACGGACCGGATTGTTTATCTGGCCGATCACCAAATCGCCGTGCTAACCCCTGAGGGATTTTCGGTACTACACCGCGATCAAGGCAAAGTACGCGTCGATATTCGTCCGTTGGAGACCGATTCAGGCGAAGCCAGTCTGGAAGGTTTCGACCACTACATGCTCAAGGAAATCTACGAGCAACCCGAAGCGCTTCGCAACGCGATGCGAGGCCGCCTGGACGAAGAAAACGCGACCGCCGTTTTTGGTGGTTTGAATCTGACGCCGCAGCAATTGCGAACGGTCGAACGCATCATTTTGACCGGTTGTGGAACCAGTTGGCACTCGGCGCTGGTGGGCGAATATCTAATCGAAGACCTCGCCCGTATTCCAGTGAACGTCGAATACGCTAGCGAATTGCGGTATCGAAATCCGCCCATCGAAAACAATACGTTGGTATTCGGAATTACTCAAAGTGGCGAGACTGCCGATACGTTGGCGGCGCTGCGAGAAACGAAACGAAAAGGCCACCGCGCATTAGCGGTATGTAACGTCGTCGGCAGCTCGATCGCTCAGGCAGCCGATGGAGGCGTCTACTTGCACGCCGGCCCCGAGATCGGAGTCGCCAGCACCAAGGCGTTCACGTCGCAGTGCTGTGTGCTCGCGATGCTTGCATTGTATTTTGGTCGTTTACGCCATCTCAGTTTCGAAAGTGGCAAGGCGATCATCGAAGATCTGCGTCAATTGCCCAACGCCGTCCAGCAAGCATTGACTTGTAATGAACAAGTGCTTGATGTGGCCAAGAAGTATCAAAACGCATCCACGGTTTTGTACTTGGGGCGTCAATACAATTTCCCAACCGCGCTCGAAGGGGCGCTCAAGCTAAAAGAAATTAGCTACATTCACGCCGAAGGATATCCTGCGGCTGAAATGAAGCATGGTCCGATCGCGTTAGTCGATGACGAAACGCCAAGCGTTTTCATCATTCCGCGTGGTACGACGTACGACAAAGTGATGTCGAACATGGAAGAGGTCAAAGCTCGCGGCGGTCCTGTGATCGCGTTAGCGAGTGAAGATGACCCGCAAGTCCGAGCAGTTGCCGATGACGTGATTGAGGTACCGCAAGTATCCGAATTTCTTCAGCCAATCGTGAATGTAGTTCCGTTACAATTACTGTCGTATCACATCGCGTTATTGCGAGGATGTGACGTTGATAAACCGCGAAACTTGGCAAAAAGTGTGACGGTAGAGTAACCCCCTGAATTTCCTCCTAGTTAAAACACTCTTCTAATCTCTCTCTATTTCAAATGAACGCAACCATGAAAAAGAATCGACTCAGTGACAATTCACGCAAAGCACTCATGATCAACATTGGCGAATCCGCCGGCAAAGAAGTCGCCGATCTGATCGCTCAAATGGCTGCGGAGATTGAAGAGCTCCGTCAAACCAAAGTCAGCGTGACACGCATCGTGCCTGGCGTTCGCGATCATTTCGCAATGACCGAAGAACCTGTCTAAACAAACAAAAAGAAATGTGGGATAGGCTTCCAGCCTGTCATTTTGAAGCACGATCGACGATTTGCCGCTCGACTGATTTCGTTAGCCGACGCTAGCGTGCCATTGATTTAGTTGAAGATTAAAACGCAGAGGTGAGCCGTGGGCCGTAAGGCACCGGGTGGTGCCCATGCCCGGTCGCTGACGCGTCACGGCTCACTAAACCAACAAGGCGTTAGCTACGTCTCCGCGAGATCATCTGCCACTCTAGGCTCCATTTCGCCTCTCCCCCTCCCGCCCACCTTTTGATCAGTAAACCCGATCCATTCATGAGCACTTACCTTGTTACCGGTACAGCCGGATTCATTGGCTACCATCTCGCCCTGCGACTTTTAAAGCAGGGGGTCGACGTCGTCGGTATCGACATCGTCAATGACTACTACGACGTTCAACTGAAACGTGACCGGCTTGCTCAGTTGCTTGATTTCGACAACTTCACTTCCATCGAATCGGATCTCGCGAACACCGAGGCGGTTATGGACGTGTTTCGCAAACATGACTTCAGTCGTGTCGTGCACTTGGCCGCCCAAGCCGGTGTCCGTTACTCGATCGAGAACCCTCATGCCTACGTGACAAGCAATGTCGTCGCGTTCATGAACGTGCTCGAAGCTTGCCGTCATGCCAAGACGCCGCATTTGACTTACGCCAGCAGTAGCAGCGTGTATGGCGGTTGCACTCAGATGCCATTTTCGGTGCATGACCGAGTCGACCATCCGCTTAGTCTGTATGCGGCGACGAAGAAGGGAAACGAGTTAACCGCGCACACCTACAGCCATCTCTATAATCTGCCGACGACCGGGCTACGTTTCTTTACGGTTTATGGACCTTGGGGACGCCCCGATATGGCGTTGTTCTTGTTCACCAAGGCGATCTTGGAAGGCAAACCGATCAACGTGTTCAATCACGGCAAGATGCAGCGTGACTTTACCTACATCGACGACATCGTCGAAGGCGTGCATCGTGTGTCTGAACAGATCGCACAGCCCAATCCGAAGTGGGACAGCGACAACCCCGATCCGGCGACCAGCCAAGCACCTTACCGCGTCTTCAATATCGGCAACAATCAACCAGTCGAACTCGCCCATTTCATCGAAGTGATCGAGGACGCGATTGGTATCAAAGCGGTCAAGAACATGATGCCGATGCAACCTGGGGATGTACCGGCCACCTATGCCGATGTCGATGCATTGGAAGACGCTGTGGGATTCCGGCCCAAAACGTCGATCGAAACCGGTGTCAAAGCGTTCGTCGATTGGTACCGCAGCTACTACAAAGTCTAATGTGGGATAGGCTTCCGGCCTGTCATTGTGGGATAGGCTTCCAGCCTGTCATCCGTCGTGTTGGCTTAGAAACTGCGAGTTTTTACTAGGCCGCAAACACGATAGCGCAAGCCAGTCGCCAACTTTCTCGAACTTCTCTTCTGAATGGGCTTAGGATTTGTAACGGTTATGCCGATCCTAAGGATTAGATGCATTGTCCTGCACTTCGACTTTAGGGTTGAAACAGGCAGTGCGTCACAAAGAAGCTGTTAAAGCCGCTGTATTAGCAAAACGCAAACGCTTCAACGCCCCCCTCGAAACAAGAAGCTCTCGACTCATGCAACGCCCCGATCAACAATACGTGACTCCACCGTTTCCAGCATTCCCAAGTGTTTCACGGTACGTTCCGCTTGGTTCGATCGCCGATGCGATGACCCGCGTGTGCCGAAGCGTCGATGCCCGCGAAGGCGTCTCGCTAGTCGTCGGACCTCCGGGCACAGGCAAGTCGTTGCTTTGTTCGCTGCTGGTCGATCGCTATCGTGAAACTCACGACGTCGTGATCCTTGGCGAAACGCCGATCGATACTCGGTCAGCCTATTTGCGTCACTTGCTGCATCATCTTGGTGCCGATTACCGTGATATTGCCGACGCCGACCTACAACTTGCCCTGGTCGACCGTGTTTGCGATAACGATCCACCCAACGAAGGACTGCTGATCATCGTGGACGAGTCCCAGGCGCTGAGCGCCGAGGTGCTCGAGGCGATCCGCATGTCGACCAACATCCATAGTGGTGGTCAACCTCGCGTGTTCGCTGTCGTCGTGGGCGGAGTCCGGCTCGATGACACGCTTGCCGCACCATCGATGGAACCGTTTTCGCAACGTATCGCCGCCCGTTGTTACTTGCACCCCATGAACGGCGACGAGACACGTCACTACATCACTGAAACCATTCAGTGCTGCGGTGCCGATCCCGCTTCGACAATTACCGACGAAGCGATTGCGGCCGTTCATCACGCATGCTGTGGCGTGCCGCGTCTGGTCAACCAAATCATGACCGAAGCGATCGACATCGCCGAAGCCGCTGACGAATCCTTGATCACCGACCACACCATCGATCGCGCCTGGGCTCAGTTGCAACAATTGCCAAGCCCAATGATCGAATCGCCTGATTTACAGAAAAACGGGTCACCCGTTGAGTTTGGTGAGCTCGACGAACTCGATTCAAACCCATTGGCTAACATCGCTTCACGAGGCGATGTCGACACCCTCGATGACGAGGAAGCGTTGACTGCGGATGAGTGTGATTCGGATTGCGAAGAGGCCTGCGAAAACTCGGCAGAGCTATCCTCGGACTCGGATTCGTCGGACGATCGCCACGACTTAGTCGCTTCGATGGTGCGAGAAAACATGCTTAGTGCCGACATGTTTTCCGAAGGCGAAGGCGAGAACAAGGCCAAGGGCGAAACTCAATACCATTCGCTCGTCTCGTTCCCTGCTTCGAAAGTAAACAAGCTTGCCGAACGCCGCGTCACGGTCAAAGACCCCAGCGCGATCTTTGGCGAGTTTGATGACGAAGAAGATGTCTGTCTCAAAGGCAGTTCGAAAACCGCCGCTCCAATTCTGGACCAGCCTCCAGCAACCCAGCCCGTCGCATCGCAACCGGCCGTGACTGAATGCAAACAGGACAATGCGATTGAGCTTGACATCGCCGGATCCCATTCTTGTGATTCCTATTGCTCGGACAATCAGTGCGATGATTTCGAATCGATGCTACATCAAGAGATCATTGGAATCGCCGACATGGCATCCAACGCGAATTTCTTTGCACTGCATGAAGCATCCGACCAGCAGTGGGCAGAATCACAAAACGAGGAAGTGGCGGATCTGGAACTGATCGCGGACGAAGTCGAAGAATCGCCTGCAACGCTGCGGTTGAATCGAGACGACAACGCAGGCGATGCCGATTCATGTGAACCCGAAACCTATATCCGCAAGGATCTTTCGGAAGGTTCGCTGCGATTAACCGTTCGTGACGACAGCGATTTGTTGGTCATCGAAGAAGACGTCGATCTATCTCGCTCGCCAAAATCAACCTACTTGGATCGTAACGAAAGCGAAGTTTCGGTCGACTTCCACAGCATGCTGCAGCGAATGCGAACCGGCAGCGACGCGTAATCCGTCCGGCGAAAGTCATTGGCGATCAGCTCGTTCGCCATTTTGGTTCCGTGAGCCGCGACGCGTGAGCGGCCGGGTTTTACGCACTACCCGGTGCCTTATTACGATTGAATTTTGCATTTTGATTCAATCGATAAGTCACTAGTCCCGGTTGAATTTGAGAACCTTGGCTAGCGTCAAACGGCTAGTCGGCCAAAAAGGCAACACTGCCTACCTGATTCGTTGCGTTTAACTTGGCCCGTAATGATGTCGCTCTCTCAAATTGCTCAGTGGATGATCCGGATTCGTCAGCAAGACCAGCGGACGCCGGCTTTGATTCTGCCTGAGCGTTTTGGCTTGCGGGCAGCGTTTTACGAATCGCTTGGCAATGCGTTTGTCGACGCAGGAATCCGCCAAGTGCGATTCGACGTTTTGCGTCCGATTGGCGGGCTGTGGCAAACGACGGCGAACCGTGTGTTTGCGATCCGGGCCCAGCGAATCAATCGAGTGCTCGCTCGAGGCAACACGGATGGACATCACATCCATTTGGCGTGGACTGCCGCGATCGCTCGCCCAGTGACGAGCGGCCCGCAGCAGGAAACTGCTTTTGTGGTGGGGATCGCCGACACCTCGGGTACGTTGCCCTCCTGGATCGCTCCGATCGGAATTTCGGAATCGGCGGCGTAGCAGGGTCGCAAATTGAACCAGTGGCGCTACAATCTGTGTTGAAAATTCCGTGGGTGACTGGTCCCGAAGTTCTGATTCGAGGGATGTTTGTTTGCCTAATTTGTCCCTTTCTGCCCCGTTCGATCGCCGTTGTCCGAAGCCGCTAACCCTTCATCGAGTCCTACCCAGGATCGTCGCTGCCGCGTGCTGGTTGGTGTGTGTACGTACAACGAAGCATCGAATATTGCCACGATGATCGAGCGGTTGCGAGCGTCGCTACCGGAGGCGGACCTGTTAATCGTCGACGACAACTCGCCTGACGGCACCGCGACGATCGCGATGGATTTGGCTGGCGTGGATCCTCAGGTACGGGTCACGGTTCGCGAGCACGAACGAGGGCTTGGCAGTGCGATACGTTGTGCGATGTCGGAAGCCATCGAGCATTCGTATGACTATTTTTTGAATCTCGATGGCGATCTCAGTCATGATCCCGCCCAATTACCGACTTTGCTTGAGCGTGCGATTGCAAATCCGGAGATCGATGTCGTCGTGGGATCTCGCTATGTCGCGGGCGGTAATATCGTTGGTTGGCCGCTACGTCGGCGGATCATGAGCCGCATGGTCAATTCGTTCGCCACACTTTGTTTGCGTTTGCCGGTGAAAGATTGCAGTGGCTCGATGCGGTGCTATCGCGTCGATTCGCTCAGCCAATTGAATCTCGGCGATTGGAATTGCCGCGGCTACGCGTTGCTCGAAGAACTGCTCGTGCTACTCGATCGCCGCGGTGCCGTGATGGCCGAAGTGCCGATCACATTCACCGAACGACAACGAGGCCAAAGCAAGTTGACGTTCCGTGAAGCGGCACGTTCGGCGTTCCAGATCTTTCGCTTAGCGTTCAAGTGATCCTGTCTCGCCTTGGATGATCGCTTCAAACGCCGCGATAGTGTTGGCGTCACCTAGCCGAGTCAAATTCTCTCTGAGGATCACATCTTCAGCGGTGCGAATAAACCGTTCGTACTTCACCAACTTCTCGCGGTCGCTCAAGCTGTTTTGGTTCGCGTCGGCGAGCTCGCGGTACTTGGCATAATCGGGATGGGCTTCGATCGCATGGATAAAGTCATCGCTGCGATTCGTCATCAACTCAATCCCGATCGGGTTGAGTGGGTTGGCGAGTGCCGGCCATTTACCACGCAGGTCGTTGGCGATTTTACGTCGCAGCGACGCACTGTTGTCGGTGGTGGTGGGACGTGATCGACCGCGTCCGCGAGGCCGACGCTCGTCCTTCTTGCGTTCCGCCGCCTCCAAGCGATCCTC
Organism: Novipirellula methanifontis; assembly: GCF_052161655.1. GTDB lineage: Bacteria > Planctomycetota > Planctomycetia > Pirellulales > Pirellulaceae > Novipirellula. Next base: position 927,180 of record NZ_CP197418.1, on the reverse strand, counting down.
GCCCTCGAGCTCTAGTTGCGCCGACAAACCCTCGAGCACCGCACGGTCCGCCGGGGTGGCAAACTTCAGCAGCTCGCTGTACTCGACATCACGCGGCAGCAAATCAGGATGTTGATCGTCTTGAAAACCACTCTCTTCGCCCAGGAATTCCCCTGAGGTCTTGATCGGCAAATCGATCGTATCGCTTTTCAAGATGGTGTAAGCGTGTGCCTCTTCGAACGAAACCACGCCATCGTTGTTGTAGTCGGGCATCTCAATCGGTTGATTCAGTCGCGTTCGTCCCGCGATCGCTTCCCAGAAATAAGTGCTGTATTCGACGTACGAAGCTTCGTCGATATCGGGAGTACATCCGGCGGCGGGGCGATCATGAACGGTCGCAAAGAAACCACTTCGCTTTTGCGACGAGCGGCCTTTGTCGGGATCCCCTTCGTTGTACACTAGTCGTGCAAAACCACCTGCATGACATTGCACCATGATCGTCACCACACTGACGCCTTCGGGCAACTGGTCCAACATTTTGGACAACTCGCTGACCGTGATCTTGGTGTGGTTCCACAGCGAGATCGAGGTATTGTAGGGCTGAGCGCGGGTTTGGCTTTCGCTGCCGTGGGCGGTGACGTACAGCACCAATCGGTCTCCTTTCTCCATCATCGAACCGACATCGTCAAACCACTTTTGGATGTTTTTCGGCGAAGTGGAACCACGGACGTTGTCAATTTCATGGTTGCGATACGACAGTCCGAGGTCGCGTTGGCTACCGAAAAACTCGGCCATCAGCTGATTTGCCTTAGGGATCGAAGTTCGATCGATCACTTGCAGGTCGTCGTCAGGATGGTCGCCATCGGAAAAGTAGATATCGTTCTCGTTTTCATCGAGACCACGATCCTTCAGCAAACGCTGAAAGAACAGCACGTTACGTTCGAGCGACGCTTGGTTCCCCGACGGCGAGTAGCCGCCGCCAAGCGTCAAAAAGACGTCCGCTGCCGTTGCCGACGGCGACATTGCAAACGAGGAAGCAGCGAGAATCAGAGCAGCCAAGGCGGCACGACGCATACATCTCATCAATGGATTCCGAATGGGGAAATTGTCGTAGTGGATCTTGCTAAAGATCCTTCATGCGGGATCTTTAGCAAGATCCACTACGGAGGAGTGTGAGTTCCCGTGTTAAGGCTTGGCCAAATCAATCGCGACCAATTCTTTGTCATTACGCACGTAAGCCGTTTTGTTGGCGTAGGCCGGATGGCTCCATACGACCTTGCGTCCGAAGGCGGTTTGCGTGGGCTCGATCACTTTCACTTGCCCTCGCGAATGATAGCCATCGGCGTCCATATCAGCGACCGAAAAATGGCCGTCTTCGCCAAACAAGAAGTAGTGTCCAGTGGGCGTATGCCGAGTGACGAAGGCGGTTCCGGCATTAAGACGTCGACCGTGACCGGGGCGAACCGGTTCATAAGTTTGCCAAATTCGCTCACCATCTTCGACCTTTGCGGCAACCAACGCGCCTAGCGTTTCATCCGTTCCAAACATCAACCCGTCGTGAATCAGTGGCGTCATCGTGGAAACGCTCAAAGACGTTTTGGGGGCACCTGCCCATAGTTCGCTGACTGCAGGTTTGTTCGCGTCGAGTTTCAACATCAGCGACTTGTCTTTGATTCCGCTGGCAAACAAGTACTCACCACTGCGTTGGGGTTGGCTGATCGACATGCCGTAATCAGGAACAAGCGGTACGGTCCAATAAGTCTCGCCCGTTTTCGGATTCAGTGACGCCACTGCTTGCGGATGCCATGCGATCAATTGAGTCGTGCCGCCCGCCTGGATGATCGACGGTGGACAATAGCCTGCATCAGTGCTGGTCAGTGCTTTCCATTTCTCCTCGCCCGTGTTGCGGTCAAACGCGACGACTGCCTGTCCCTCGCCACCCACCATCGTCACGACCATGTCATCCGTCACCAGCGGATGTGCTGCGAATCCCCAAGTCGGTGTTTCAGCGTTGAATTTTTTAGGCAAGTTGACATGCCACTTTACCGTTCCGCTCTCCGCATCCAGGACCGCCAAGTCACCTTGCGCCCCCAGCATGGCAACGATCCCGTCGACGACCGTCGGTGTCGCTCGTGGACCCGCGGGGTAACTGATTCGGTAGCTACATGGATATTCATATTTCCAAATCTGTTTACCGCTGGTGGCGTCGAGACAGAGCAGTCGTTCCGTTCCTTCGAGTTCCGGTTTCGCACCTGGTTCCTCGACCAGCTTTCCTTTGGTGCGTTTGTAATCCATCACATAGATGCGGTCGCCAACCACGGCCGGGCCCGCGTAGCCACCTTCGACTGGCACACGCCATTTGATCGGCAGTCCATCGGTGGGAATCGAATCGACCACTCCCGTTTCGTTGTAATTGCCATCACGCGTCGGGCCCATCCATTGCGGCCAATCGTCTGCCGTTGCAAAGTTTCCAGCTAGCAAGCAGGTCGCAGCAAGCATCAACAGGGATCGAATCGTTATCGCGGCAGTGTCCAGAATCATCGCATCGGGTCCAGTGGTTGCGGAGCAGAAGGGAGGCGTGAATGCCAGTCGCGAGATGAAGCGACTCGGTGGATTGTCAGCGACATTCTAAGCGAAATGAGCTACCAAGGGCTGAGGACAAAACCACAGAATCGAGAATCTTCGTCAACCTTGTGCTTCGTCTGGTATGAAAATTGGGGTGTCAATGTAGTGGAGCTTGCTAAAGCTCCCTTTTTCTTGGGTGTTGGAGGATCTTTAGCAAGATCCACTACACCAAAATCAAAGACTGCATTGCGCTAATGGGCGTATCGAGGATCGGTCTTACGGATGATTTCATTGATCCCCGTTTGATTGAATCCTTTGTAGCCATCGTCACGCTGCAAAATTTCCAAGTGCGAACCGATGCTGCCCGATTTGCGGAACCGCTCGGCTTGCTCGGCCGTGATGACGCCTTCATCGACCGCTTGCTCGATCCGCTCGTCTGCGACCGGCCAAACCTCGCCTTGCGTAAACGCCTGTTTCAAGAAATCGAAGTCGGTGAACGGAGCCATCGTTTGGATGCCTCGCTCTGCCAATTGAGTGCGTGCGGCATCAAAATCGAATTGGCATTCCAGATGGTGCATACCTGCTTGCAAGACGGCTTCGCCGTGCAGTTTGCACCACAGCCCGACGGTGCCAAGTTGATCGCGGTGCGGCAGCGGTTCATGAGCAAAATCGCCCGAGACCTCTTCAGCGGTCAAATCGACGTCGGCAAAAATGATCACCCCAGTTGCGGGTTGCTCTAACACCTGAGCTCCCCAACCCGCCTCGGCACCTCCATAAAACCGTTCACGACACTCAAACCCGAGTTGTTCCAGTAACGCGATCAAGCGAGTGAAGTGCTGGCGACTGCTGCGGTAGGTGTGATGGTCATGATTGGCCCAGCCGAGTCCAAGTTCGTCTTGGCGTGATTTTTGAACACGGGCTGCCTTGTTGCGGCTTTCCCAGTAGCGGCGTTCGGCAGCAAAGAATAAGTCGCAAGTGCGATCCTGACCGAGATCCTCCTTGGCCGCATCGATCAACGCCCGTGCATGGGAAAAGCCATCTTCGTCCGAAGCAAAGTCACGCTTCCGTAACAAGAACGCCTCTTGGTGCTGCAGGATTGCGGGCACGTTGGGCACGGCCGATTCACTCGGCTTGAAACCGACATCCCCATGTCGCTCGACCACCCAAAACTCTGTCGACTCGGTTTCCGAAACGCACGCGAGTCGAAGTGGCGAAAAGGGCAATCCTTGAATCGGAGTCGCAATGCGATGAGCGACTAGGAAATCGGCCACCGATTCGACTTGGATGGCCAGTCGTCGCTTGGGGAAACGGCCTAGCACAACATCAGGAAATAAACCGTCTGGGTGCCGCCAAATCGGATCCCCAGGTTCACGACACAAATGAAAACCGGTTTGTGAAAGCAGCGATTCAGTTTCCACCGAAAACGGAAATGAAAAGTGATCAAGCCAATCGCTCAACCGCGTCCCCGTTTCCTGCAACATTCGTGTTCGCAAATCAGCGACAAAGCGATTGTCACGAATAAACTCTTCGGTCCATTGATCGATCAGCATGGCAGCCTGTGGCTGACATTTCCAATCAAATTCCGACAATTGCGATTCGGGCATGGTCATCGGGCTCCGCACTACAGCGAGGAAGGAACACCACGACCCAATTCGTGATCATCCTTCCTTCATTGTAGCAGCGCCGAAAATTGGGATAGGCATCCTGCCTGTCATCAGTATCCCAAACATGCTGCCTGTCATCTTCCCGTAAAGGCTGTGAATCTATTTAACGATGGCACCTGAAAGTCGCCTTTTGCTCCGCAAAAGTTGCGTTTACTGAGCGTACTTTCGCAGAGCGAAAGGCGACTTTTTTCGATGACAGGCTGGAAGCCTATCCCACATTGCTTGTAGCGAAAGGCATATTTGCCATGTCAGGCTGGAATGAAAAAGGTCACGTATTGACCACTAACGCAAGATCGCCTGGGCGACACGCAGGCCGCTGTTCATCGCGCCTTGGATACTTGGCGTTTCACGGTGATCGCCACACACAAAGACCCCTTCGCGGTCCGTCACAACGGGCTGCACCACGGGATCGAGCATTAGCTTGGGCAGTCCAAATGGCACGTGATAGATTTGCAGCCGTTTCCAGACGTCGACCTGCTCGCCAAACCACTGAGTCAATTGAGTGCGGAGCGAGTTGTCCAGAACATCCGGATCGACGTTTTGGCTCAGTTCGGTGCTGACCGAAATCAAGTGTTGGCCGCTCGGTGCGTAGCGCGGCGCGACGTTGGAAATGACCACGGCGGATTGGATCGGTCCCGACTCGTCACCTCGTAGCAGCAGACGTCGTCGACGAATCGGTGCTTCGGACGCCCCGTAATAAACTGTGGTGGTTCCCGACCACTTGGTTTCTAGGGATTCATCCCCGAGCAGACTCGCCGCCGCACTGCTCTCGGTGGCAATCACGATCTGTTTGGCCCGCAGGGTGCGACCGTCGGTCAATTCGACGGTCGGTTCGGCAGATCCAGGCTGCAGTCCCGCGACAGATGTTTTCAATTGCAACGTGCCACGGGGCAATCGGTCGGTAAGTTGTCGTGGGATCTCGGCCATCCCACCCGCGGGAACCGAGACGCGACCTTGGCTGAACATGCGAAAGACAAACTCAAGCATCCTGCTGGGCATTTCGAGAGATTCGTCGAGGAACACCCCGCCGAGAAAGGGGCGAAAGAATTGGTCGATGATGCGGTCTGAAAAACCATCCGCCTTCAGTCGCTCGATCGTGGTCGTTTGTGCTCGAGCGTAGACGTCCTCCAGCGACCCAGCTTGGCTGGCGCTGCGCAGTTTCGCGATCTGATATTTGTCCGACAGCGATCCGACTGGATTCTTTACTGTGGCGGGGATTTCCAGAGGACGCCGCCACGGATCACCCAACAGCGAAAATCCACCATTCTGTCGAATCATTGCTCCAGGGGAAAAATGACACAACTCGAGCTGTTTGTAATCGAGCAGTTCGCGACAGGCGGGATACGCCGTCAATAACACTTGGAAACCATGGTCCAGAGTGAAGCCATCGATATGGTCGGTGCGGACTCGGCCTCCGGCGCGATCACTCGCTTCGAGTACCGTGATCGAGCGTCCCGCCTCGGCAAGCTTGACGGCGCAGGAGAGTCCGGCCAGCCCCGCACCGACAATGATGACATCAAACGAGTCGCCAGTCGTTGCGTTAGACATTGAGTTGCTCTTGGAAATCGGTGATTCGACTGAATGCTGCATCTTGACAGAAAACACGTTAGTTCGGCTGTCCCATTTTTTCGTTTTCAGCGTCTATGTGAGCCGACGGCGCTAGCCGCGGGCCTCATTTTGCTAACGTAAACCGGATGACAGGCTGGAAGCCTATCCCACATTTTTGAACTTTTTATTGCGTTTTGACCTAACGTGTCACCGCGGATGCGATGAAGTAAGTAGCCGAAAGCGGCACCTCTTCAAAATCAAAAACACAAAACATCCTGCGGAGTTTGATCATGGCTAAGTTTTACGTTCAATCTGGAAATTTGCGTACCGTCGTTCAAGCAGAATCGAGCCGCAAAGCTGCAATTTGGGCCGTCCACGAAGCGATGCAGCAAGTATTGCCCGTCGACGACGAGTTTTCGCAATCAAAATCCGACCGTGACAGTTCGGAAATGAGCACCGTGATCATGTTGACCAAGCGGATCACGATCAGCGAACGAGGCTTTGATCGTAGCGACGCCTCCATCATGTCGACGCTAGAAGTGATGAACGAGTGGAACCAAATGGTCACCACACTCGATCGACTCGAGCAAATGATGCACCATGCGGCGTAGCGTGTGTGCCGTTTCGTGTGCCGGCGACCAGCGGATCGACGGGAAGGTAATCGCGAGGTGTAGTGCCCTCGCTATTCTTTTCGCAGGTAGCCGGCACTGGTTTGAAAGAACCGACTACGGCGGACGACCGGTTGAGCTTGATCCTGAGCAGCCTCTTGCAAATCCAACAAGTTGGCTTGGCAGTAGCGACATCCGACTTCCTCGAGATGGAAGCGGATGTAGTCACTCGGTTCGGCATCAAGCGTGCCAAGAATGTATTGGCCGAGTTCCGACCGTGAGGGGCACGACAGCCGTTCGCGTCGCCAAATTCCCGCGATCGTATGCAGTCCCGCAGCGTCACGCCCTTGGATTTCGACCAACCGTTTGCGTAGCGAGGCGTCACTGCGTAACGCTTGTTCGAGTTCCGAGCTACGGTTTGCCGGTAACGCTTCGTCCAGAAAAGCCGCCAGTTCCGAATCGGTGAACGCGTTCATGGTTGCATGCTCGCTGTTTGTAGCGGTGGTCGTAGCGAATGTCGCCAAGACTTTCGGCGATCCGAGCGTGAACGAAACTCATGGCGAGTCTCGCTACCTCGGAATCAATGTGGCCCCAATCTCTAACCGTCAAAACGGCTCAGGCACAGCGTGACGTTTTGTCCGCCGAAACCAAAACTGTTGTTCAACGCGTAGCGGATGTCCGCTTCACGAGCGACGTTGGGAATGTAATCCAAATCGCAGTCGGGGTCGGGGTTTTCTTGGTTAATCGTTGGTGGCAACACTCCGTCGCGAATCGCCATCAAACAGACAATCATTTCGGTCACGCCGGCTGCCGCAATCAGGTGTCCCATCATGCTCTTAGTGCTACTGACCGGAGTGTTGATCGCGTTTTCGCCGAACACTTCCCTGCACGCTTTGGTTTCGACTTTGTCGTTCACCGTGGTGCTGGTTCCGTGTGCGTTGACGTAACCGATGTCATTGGGCGTTAACCCAGCGTCAGCGATTGACATTCGCATTGCCGCGATCCCGCCATGGCCATCCGGTGGAATGTCGGTGATGCGATACGCATCGGCAGTGGTTCCGTAACCGGCGACTTCGCCATAGATCGTGGCTCCGCGACGTTTGGCGGCTTCGAGTTCTTCGAGCACGACCATTGCCGATCCTTCGCCAAGAACGAATCCGTTTCGCAAACGGTCAAACGGACGGCTTGCCTTGGTTGGTTCGTCGTTGCTTTCGCTCAGCGCGGTTAGCAAGTTGAATCCGGTCACGCCGAGCGGATGGATCATGCTGTGGGTTCCACCGGCGAGCATCACGTCGGCATCGCCCCGGCGGATGATTTCGGTGGCTTCACCGACCGCTTGGCTGCTGGCGGCACAGGCGGTCAAGCAGTTTAGGTTGGGGCCTTGAGCGTTGAACATCGCGGCCAAGTGAGCCGCAGGCATGTTCGGTTCTTGCTCGAGTTCTTTAGCGGGATCGAGCAGCTCGAGTCCTTTGCCAACGAACTTGGCTGCGTCGTACGTGCCACTGGCCAATGCCGCGGACATCATACGGCTGAATGTTTGGAAATCCTGATTGCCTTCGCCGCTGCCCATGTAGACACCGAAACGAACGGGATCGGTGATCGAGTCCATCACGCCGCTGTCTTGCATCGCTTGCTTGCCCGCACCGATGGCAAAACGAGTGTGTCGGCCGCGGTTTTCCCACTGCTCGATCGACTCACCCACTTTCGAGACGTCCCAATTTTTGACTTCCGCACTGATCTTTGTGGGAAAGCCGCTGGCGTCAAACAACGTTGTTTTCGCAACGCCGCTTTTGCCTTCTTTCAGCCCCGACCATACGGTCGCAGCGTCATGGCCCATCGGGTTAATCATTCCGATACCAGTGACGACGACTCGGCGACGCATGGGGAAACCTTGGGTGTGGAGAGTGAAAACAGGAAAACAAACAGAGAAGTAAAGCAGATTGGTTTAGAGGTTATCGTAGATCGGAACCGGGGTTCCGTCTGCTTTCACCGCCACGTGGAAAAAGTTCATCAGACGCAACATCGATTCTAAGTCACCGGGTCCGAATAACGGCCCCGTGGTAAAGCGATCTTGGTCTAAGAACGCAAACATCAAGTCGATCTCAGCGTGCAACGTCTCGTCAATGTGGCTGACGCAGGTCACGGTCGCACCGGTGTCCTGCAGCGATTCGACTTTGACGTGGTATCGCAATTGGTCACCGGTCCGTGCCGGTTCATGAAAGATCGCCTTGCCAACTTTGGCTAAGACACATCGTTTTTCAAAACCATAATACTCAGAAACCAAAATGCCGCCGAGTTGGGCCATGCCTTCGATTACAAGCGTCGGTGGCAGCACCGGGTAGCCGGGACAGTATTCATCCACGACTTCCTCGTCCAGCGAGACATTTTTAATCCCGCTGGCATGACTGCCGCTAACAAACTCAGTAAAACGATCGATCCAAAGCCAACGCATCGACGACTACGCTCCGACTTTAGTTTCGACGTAGTTGCACAGGTCGCCTACGGTCAGCAGGTTACCGAAGTCCTGAACGCGAGGATTCTTTTCGAATTCCGAAAGATCGGCCCAAGGCATACGTCGCTTCAGCTCGGCCATGCCTTCGGCAGTAACAACGCCGTCTTTGACGAATTCCGAGTTGGTCAAAACGTCTTCAGGCGAAAGTTCTTCACGAGGGATCGTGATATCGAACGCTTTTTCAAGTTTGAAGACGATATCAAGAAAGTCGATCGACTCGGCACCCAGGTCGCCGACCAAAGTCGCTTCGCGAGTCACTTCGTCATCATCCACGCCCAATGCGTCGATCAAGGCTTCTTGTACTTTTTCGAAAATCTCTTCTTGGGAAAGTGCCATCGAGTGGATCCTTTAAGGTCTGTTCACATAAACGGAGCGATAGGGATGCGTCATTTTCAGACGCGTAAATTGTATTTTTGAAGTCACTCGAGGAGCCTGGCAACAAGGGCCGAGCCTCGTGGCGACTCGTTCAAGCCTAGCTCGCAGCATCGGCTGGAATCAGATCAATCGAGCCAAACAGTTCGTCAAATTGCTTTTTCGCACGTCGGCGAACGTCTTCATCGGTCTTTAATCGTTTAGGATCATTGCAAGAACGACGCTGTAGCACCAGACGAGCGGAAACCGTCGTGCGTCCCTCTTTCTGTGCCGTCGCCTTGACCGTGGTCAGGTCACCGTCGTTTTTGATCACTTCGGCGTTGATTTTCAGTGTTTCACCCGGCGAGAGGAAGTCGCCAAATTTGACGCCGCGGACCTCCTTCAAGATGACCAGCGCGTTCTCGAAACCGTCGCCAGTGCGGATCATCCAAATTGCCGCTTGGTGCAGGGCTTCGAGCATCATTACCCCCGGCATAACCGGAAAACGGGGAAAATGGTCCAGCAAATATTCTTCATCGGCGTGGAGAGTTCGCTCCGCCGTGATTCGGACTCCAGGTTCAATGGAGGTGATTTTGTCGAGTTGTCGGTACTTCATTTTCCGGTCATTGGCGGGTGTGGTTTCGCCATAAAATAGTTTTCGGGCTGTTTTGCCTCAACCTTAATTACCGCTGTTTAGCCCCTGTTTACTCGGAATTCGTCGATTCGACGACCGGGGATGAGGTCAGATTTGCGGAATTTGAAAGCGTTTGCTCGCTTAGTTCAGCGTTTTGTACACTGCGTTTTGCAGCCTGTTCGCCACGTTTGGCTTGGGCAATCACCAAAACACCGGCAACGAGCAAGGCGACTCCGAGTAGCCGCAGCGGTGACGCCGTGGCTTGCGGATTGCCCATCCATCCATAGTGATCCAGTAAAATAGCCGCCAAAGTTTGACCTGTCATGACGGCAGCAAACCACGGGACCGAGCCAACACGGGGGACAAAGAACAGCGACGTCGTGACGACCACCACTCCGATCGCACCGCCCGACCAGATCCACCATGGTAATTGCCCGGGCGTCGATTGAAATGACGGAGGAAAAACACCGGTAAAAAGGCACAGAATCAACAACAGTGCCGTGCCGACCGAAAACGAGATTAACGCCGCTTGATAGGGGTGAGCCAACACCTTGCTAAGGGATCCATTCACGCTCGGTTGAACCCCAAGCACACAGCCTGCGGCGAGGCCGACGAGAATCGCGATGGTCAGCATGCCCGAAGCGTGTTGCACCTAGCAACCCTTTGCGGTTTCGACCGCTTTGGCGTTTTCGGACGATTTGCCGTTTGGGGCTGCATCACGACGTTGCGGGCCGGCGATTTCGGGCCCCAAATGCTTGATTTGGTTCTCGGCGTCGACGAATACCAATCGCGGGCGATGCTCCGCCACTTTGTCTTCGGGGACCATCGTATAGGTCGCCAAGATGACTCGATCACCTGGGTGCACCAAATGAGCCGCCGCGCCATTCATGCAAACGTCACTCGACCCAGGAATCCCCGGGATCGCATACGTTTCCAAGCGAGTGCCGCGAGTCACATTCCAAACGTGCACCGATTCATAGGCGCATATGCCTGAGGCTTCGAGCAATTCGGGAGGGATCGTCACACTGCCTTCGTAATCAACATCCGCGCCCGTGACGGTCGCGCGATGGATTTTGGCGGAAAGCAGTTTACGAAAAGGACCTGTCATCGTTTTACTCGCTCAGATACGGCTCAAGCAATTCACGCGTCTTCGTGTCATCGATTGATAATTTTCCGAAACCGAGCACGCCCCCGGCATCGATGGATGCTTGTTGATGTTCTTCGTAATTGGTCACCAACATGATTGGTATCGAACCCACTTCGGGATCCGCTTTGATCTTTTTCAGGATCTCCAATCCGTCGGAATAGTCGCGATCAAGTTTGCGATTGACCGTGACAAGATCGACTTTGCGGGTGCGAAGCGTTTCCAGCGTGTCTTCGAGCCCGTGGGTTTGCACCACGGAGGCTTTGAAGTTCGAGGAAACCATTCGCCGAATCGAATTGAAGTCTGGACCGCAATTTCCGCAATCCACGAGCAACTTAGACATCATCAAACCAATTTTATGCAAGTCGGGTCCCGGCGTCCTGCCCCCCGAACAAACGGGTGTCGTCGGGCGAAGCTGCCGATACTGAGAAACTTTAGAGATTAGCCATGTCGCAGAGCACGACAAGGCGGTTGCTAAATGGAACAGTCGCAGCGACCTCGTTTTCAAAGGGCTGCGACTTCCATTATGGCACCAGAATTCACCACTCAGCCGAACTTTGGCCGAAGATCACTTCCTACGCGGGTTATTCGCCGGTCTTTCCGATCGCGAATAATTTGTCCTTCGTACTGATGTAAATCGTGCCGTTGGCGGCCACAGGGGTGCTGTAAACACTGGTTCCCATGTTGATTTCGTCCATGGGTTCCTTGTTGTCAGGACCAAATTCAAAGACCGCAACGTCGCCATCTTCGTCACCGATAAAGACACGTCCATCGGCGATCAGCGGGCTGCCCCAGCTCTGGGCAAACATGTCATAGGTAAAGTAAACGGTGGGCGTTCCATCCTCTTTTGGCTTGGCGTTCAGACAGTGGACCAATCCTGAGAAGTCGGCGATGTAAAGAATGTCATCTTTGATGGCCACGGTGCCACAGCTGCGATGCATCTTTTCTTCGAAGTCGAGATCACCGTCACCGTTCTGGTCCGCCATGCTGTAGTGCCACACTACGGCCGAGTTGGAATTGTCCACCGCAGCTTCACCGTTCTTCGGATCCACCGCTTGAATACGACGGTGAGGAATCGGGGTCCGCGAGCCATCGGCTTCGATCTTGACGGCCAATTGTGGCGAAACGTCGCCTCGTTTGGTCGGATCGATGCACCACAGATGGCCTTCGCCTTCACCGTGCTCGGGGTCTTGGCCGACCGCGATGTAGACCAATCCGTCGTAGGCAACCGGAGTTGCAATCAAATTGTTTCGAGTTCCTTCACCGCCAAGAATCCACTTTGTTTCTTTAGGGTTGGCGTCAAATTCCCACAACAACTCGGGTTTGCCGTCTTTGCCCTGGTCGGCCCGGTAACTGCGAAGGTAGCCATCGCCGCCCGCGAACAAGACTTGAGGCACACCACCAAATTCCGCCACCATCGGGCTGGACCATTGTCCGTGCAGAATGTTGGTGCCTGGAGCGTTGTCGGTCCAGTAAAGTTCGCCGGTGTTTTTGTTCAAACAGATAAAGCTGGCCGCATCGGGGGCTGGCAGATTGATGTGCGATTCGTCCAGGCCGTTGCTGGTGTTAACGAACAACAAGTCACCGTAGGCAGTCACGCTACAGGCACACATGTTGTGCTGGCTCGAACCGAGCTCGCTCATCATGTTGTAAACCCAGACTGTGTCCGCATCGCGTTTGTCATCCACCCCGAGCGTTTTGGTGAAAATCAGCTTAGGGCCGATCGCTTTGACGGTAATTGTTCGCTCGACGCCACCGAACTTGCCGGTTACCGCCCAAACTTTGCCTTCGGCCACGGCTTTGATCTTCGCGTCGCCTTCAAGAGCTTCGCCCGCTTGATCGAGCGATTCCTTGGCAGCGTCGGACAGTTTGCCTTCGCCCAAACCGGCCAGTGTATCGGCGTATGGTTTGGCACCGGGGCCAGCGTTCATGATTTCCGCGACGTTGGCGACTTCGTCTTTGACCGGACCGTCGTCCTCGCCATCGTGAAATCCTTCGGTGTCAACACAACGGACTTCGCCGCGGCTGGTGACGAACCATAATCGGTTGCCTTCGACCATCGAAGCACAGCAGATGCCTTGTAGCGGCCAATCGTGGACGCGGCCGGTGATCAATTTTTCGCTGCTATGTTGCCACAGAAATTCGCCGTTGGATTCGTCAAATGCGAGTAGGCATCCAAGATCCACGGTCGATGGATAGCGTTTCAGGTAACCCGCTCCGTTATTCGTTCCTACGAACACTTTGCCGCCCGAGATGACAGGGTTGCCGTAGGTTTGGCTACCCAGGTTGGCATACCAGCGGATATTTTCGGACTTCTCTTTATCCCATTCGCCCGTCTTGCGATCGAATTTGCCGATGTCCCACGACTCGGGAAGGTTTTCGACGTTGGGCGTGTTGTTACGCAAACGCGTACCACCCCACTGTGGCCAGTCGCCGCCGGCGCTGAGTATCTTTTCAGGCGTGATGCTTTCGCTGGTGTCGGCTTTTGTGCTGACGAGTGTTCGGGCAGCTGGTTTAGCCGCGTCCGAACTTGCCTTGTCTTCAGGTTTTGCTTCCTTAGCCTTTGGCTCGTCTGGTTTAGCAGCAGGCGCCTCTTTGGCTGGTGCCTCTTTAGCAGGCATCTCTACCGCAGGCGTTTCTACCGCGGGCGTTTCTACCGTCGCGGCGGTCGTATTGCTCGACTCGATGTCGCCTTGGTCGATATCCAGATCCAGATCGTCCGCTGCGATTTCAATCGAACCGGGAGCTTCAGGCGGTTTACAACCACTGAGCACGACCGAGGTAATGCTGCCAAAAACGGTAGCACCGAAAATCAAAGTCCATGCGGACCATTCATTCTTTTTCATAAGGAAAGAAGTTTTTTGAGCGAGAGGTTTGTTTCAGGAGGGGGTGAGGCAAGGCAAACCCAAAGGTTTCGAATCTGCCTTGCCGAGCATTCATTCTAGTGACGTCCGGCAAACGTGCTATTCGTTTGCGGTCACTTCGACGTTGTCGATGTAAATTTCAGCGTCTTTTGCGTTCCCATAAAGACCTGGGCTCGCGTTAAGGTTGGGGGACTCGTCACGGGCGGTGATCGTCCATTCCTTGGGTTCTGGCTCGTCACGAGGCCAAACTTTGCCCTTCAGCACAGTGACCGATGCTGGCGGTTCACTTTCGATTTCCGCACGGAATTTCATGCGATACCACGTGTTTTCCTTCCAAGGAAAGTCAATCGTTTCTGCCATGCGTAGCTGAGCCGACCAAGTCCGAATTTGAAGCTGTTGGCTCTGACCCATCAAGTCCATGACGTATCCGTGAGCGGTCAACCCGATGTCAGGCAGCTTGTCATTGTCGCGAGCCCCGCGAACATCCGCCGCAATGGTGTATTCCGATAAATCACTTGGCCCCATCCACGAACGGCTGCGTGCTCCCTTGGGAATCGTCGAGATTTTCACGAGTGCCGGCGATCCGTCCACATCGCGAATCACGTGGCGATAGCGGGCACCGACCCACGACAATGGGGGATCGGTCAAGCCATCAAAAGTGAACTTCCATGGCAACGGAGGAACGATGCGAATGCGGGCCGTTCCCGTCGCTTTCCCTGATTTCGCAGTGATCACGACGCCGGTGTGCGAGGCATCGGCATTGGCGGTAAAGGTCGAGCCTTCGATTTTTCCAGCACCTTGGACTTCAAATGTCACGTCGGCATCCACGTCGAGTGGTTGACCGATCCGATTGAAAAAGCGGGTACTTAGTTCAACCGATTCACCTGGTTGGACAATCGATTCTGCAGGAACGACCAAGATTTGAGCCACATCGGGGTTCTTCGAAACCGGAGTCTCCTCGCCCATTGAACTGGCCATATCGACGCTCTCTTGGGTGCCATTTTCGGTGGCGACACAGTAAAGCGTCTTCGAGCCAGGGAAATACAGTCGTCCATCGGCTACGATCGGCGATCCAGCGAAGTCGGCGTCATCGACGCGTCCCTTGCTCAGCACTTCGAAGCCGTCTTCGGTCGGTTTAACGACAGCCCAGCGGCCATTTTCGGTCAACACATAGATTTTTCCGTCGGCATACAGCAAGGCACTGCGTTGACGGCTGCCGACAAACGCTTTGCGCTCGACGATCGTTTCGCCGGTTTCGGCGTCAAAGATCCACATTTTGCAACGGTCGTCGACCAAGTAGACGCGGCCATCGACAAAGACAGGTTCGCTGTAACCCGCGACCACTTCTTCGCGTTTCCAGACCTCTTCGGCCTTGGTTTCATCGCCCGAGCCCGAAATTTTCAGTGCGACGATGGCTCCCATCGAGCTACCTGAGACATTCTCTTCACTGTGAGCCGCGAAAACGTGGTTTCCAACGACCATCGGTGTGGCATAGATGCCGCGGCGTGAAAGCGCGAAATTCCAAAGCGGTTTGCCCGTTCGTGGCTGAAATCCCCAGATCGCACCGTCGCCGGCGCCGAGGATCAGTTGGCGTTGGCCATCGATCGTGACCAAGCTCGGAGCCGAGTAGGTTGTGTCATACGGCAAATCACGTGTGCCGCTGAACCAGACGATTTCGCCGGTTCGCTTGTCCAATCCCAATAGACGATGGTTCGGTTTCGCAAATTCGCCCCAGTTGATGATGATCCCGCTGATAATGACAAGATCTTCATGGATGATGGGGAAATTGGTTCGTCCGCCGTAGGTACTGAGCATTCCAAACTGCTCGTGCAGCGGGATCTGCCACACGGTTTCGCCGGTTTCGCCGTTGATGCAGATGAAAATGTCACAAGCGCCAAGCACATAAACGTTGCCGGTTTCCTGGTCCCCGACGACGCTGCTCCATCCGATTCGCTCGGCCGGAACATCCGAAAGCCAGACGTTGTATTGGTTTTCCCAGAGCGTTTTGCCTGTCTTGGCATCCAAGCAGACCACTTTCTCGGATTCTCGCTCGGTTCCTGGCAACGCTCGTTGGATCGTGTAGAGTCGCTCGTTCATTACGATTGGGGTGCATGGCCCCCCGATGTCGTCGCGTTTCCACAGCACGTTGCTACCTTCGCCCCCATCGGGATCCCAATCCTCGGGCAAACTGGATGCGTTGGCGGAACCGTTGTAATGCGGGCCACGCCAATACGGCCAGCCAGCGTTATCAGCCTGGACCGGCTGGGGGACGCAGATCACAGCAATGGCAAAGATCAGCAGGGCTTGCATGGAACCAGCAAACCAACTCTTTCGGATAAGCGATGGCATTTGAAACGGGGATTGCATCGAAACTCTCTTGAGGGAAGGTCGGTGTGATTATTCGTGTCCTGCGACGACTTGCGCGTCCACAGTCCAATAGGCTCTCATTCGTATCCGGGCTCAGAATCTAGCCACACGGTGGATACCGATGGCCGTGATTTACTTGCCCGGACGTCTATTCCAAGTCAAAGTGTTCGTCGACGGCGTCAAAGTTAGGGGAACATACGATGATGGTTTTCATCTCGCCTACGGCGCGATGGCGAACGCCCGCAGGAATCAGGATAGCAGTTAAGGGGCGAACTGAGTGAAGGACTCCATCAAGCTCGATCGCAGCATCGCTTTCGCATTCCAGTACGACGTAAACCTCGGTGTGTTCATTGTGGTAGTGGGTCCGAGCATCGCGGGTGATTTCGGTCAGGTGAACCGTCCCTGGAAACTCGGGGCGCCCCTCAAACGCACGACGCGCGACGCCACATGGGCATGGCACCGCAGGTAAAGCGGTCAGGTCGACGATTTGTGGGGCAGTTTTCGCTCGATTCACGCTGTCAATCTGCTTGTTCTGGGTTCGTTCGGGGGGCGAGGTCTTTGATTCGAAGGTCTGAAAGGTCGATTCGCCGGGGGGCAAGGTACTAGCCGGTAGGTCGTCCCGATCAAAGTGCCTTCTTTGGGGGGCAGGAAAACGCAGGTGGTGGGCAATGCACCGGGGGGGAAGGCGATATGGAGGTGAGCGTTTGTTGGAAAATAGCGGCAAAACCCGGCAATTGCATTAGTTTATACCGATCTTGCCTAAGATGCCATGCGCAGAATAGTCACAGTCGGTTTTGCAGGAAAATCGAGTCGCTTTTGCCTAGCCGTCAAACCCTTCCAAGCGCCTGAAAATCGTTCGGATCACTGATTCTGAGGGCACCGTGCGCCGATATCGTTATTGTCCCGCTAACGCAGGCTTCACACCATCGAGTGTGAGCCAAGTTTTAGCGAGGCAAAATAGAAGGCTTCGATATCGGATGTCGAGGCGAAAAGGTATTTCGACCCAACTAGTGGTCGGTTACTCAACTTCATCCCAAAACGTCAGATTCATTTCTGATTGCGGCGGCGATGAATTCAGGTTCACAACAAGCTAACGAAGTCGGCGGGCCGGGTGCTCGCACCCGAAACGTTGGAGTTTGTTGAAAGAGTGATAAGGTGTGATCGTCGGCGACTTCGTTCGACGACTGGACCTTCCGCTTACCTGAATAACGAGCAATCGAACTCTTTTACGAAATGCCGACCAACACCCCGCAGAAAATGGCATAAAGGGAGACGTGGCTCCAATGAAGCGGACAATCTTAACTTTGACCCTCGTATTGGGTAGTTCAATTTGCAGCCAAAGCTTTGGATTCGATCTTTTGGATCGGATGCTTGGCGTTAAAGGCTGCGGCAGCTCAACGAGCTGCTGTGATGCACCAGCATATAACTGTGACAGCCCTTGCGGTTGTGAAACAGAACCAGCATGTGGCTGCGAAGCACCAGCATGCGGTTGTGAAAAATCGGGATGTGGCTTGCTCAAGGGCGGCCACAACCTTCTAGGCGGCCACTTTGCAGAACCTGCATGCGGTTGCGAAGCACCTGCCTGTGACGGCGGATGCGGAGTTCCAGCTTGTGGATGTGCAGAACCCGCTTGCGGTTGCGAAGCACCTTCATGTGGCAAAAAACTCGGTTGTGGCCTGTTCGGTCATGACAAGTCCGCTTGCGGATGTGCAGAACCAGCATGTGGCTGCGAAGCACCTGTCTGTGGCGGATGCGATGCACCGTCGTGCGGCAAGAAATCGGGTTGTGGCCTGTTCGGTAACAAGTCGGCTTGCGGATGTGCAGAGCCAGCATGCGGTTGCGAAGCACCTGTTTGTGGCGGATGTGAATCAGCACCTACTTGTGGCTGCGAAGTAAACGCCTGTGACTCGCCTTGTGGCAAGAAACAATGTGGCGGCTTGCTGTCGAAGTTGTTCTCGCACAAAAATGGCTGCGGATGCGACTCGGGCTGCGACAGCAGCTGCGGAGCTCCTGCCTGTGGCTGTGAAGTTGCTAGCTGCGACAGCGGATGCGACAGCGGTTGTGGAATCAAACGACCTGGTCTTTTGACCAAGTTGTTTGGAAACCTTGGCTGCAAAAAAGGTTGTGACAGTGGCTGCGACAGCGGCTGTGACAGCGGCTGCGGATGTGGAGCTTCGGCTCCTCAGTACTCCGCTCCTTACCAATCGGCACCGACTGCAGCTCCAGCAATGGAAGCAGCTCCAATGCCACCAGCACCGATCGTTGATCCAAGTGCTAGCGTGACCACCAAGCGTCGCGTCATTCAAGCTAGTGCAAGCTACGTTCGCTGAAAAATGCTTACAAAGGTAGCCCACTAAGCTATTAGACGTGACCTAAACGACCCGGTCGGGGAATTTCCCTGACCGGGTCGTTTTTTTTGCTTTCATTGAATTGTAGGCCGGACCGTAGACGCCCACTGAAAAATTCACATTGACGCTACGTCGCTAATTTTCTAGCTATGCCTATAGAGAAATCCCCAAAGGTCGGATCCCTGCGACATCCTCGTATCGCCAACCCACCCCGAAGACATGTCCAAACGCATCTTCTTTTCTGTTGGTGAACCCAGTGGCGACCAGCATGCCGCTCGCTTAATCACGCATTTGAAGCAATCGTATCCCGAGATCCAGACGACTGGTTTCGGTGGCGAGGCGATGCAGGCGGCAGGCTGCGAAATCGAATTGGACCTAACCAAACACGCGGTGGTGGGGATCCTCGAAGTCCTGCCAAAACTGCGTGAGTTCTTTGGTTTCGCCGATCAAGCCGAAGCGATTTTCAAATCGGGCGAGATCGACGCTGTCGTGCTTGTCGATTTTCCCGGATTCAATTGGCACATCGCCAAACGAGCAAAACGCTACGGCATCCCGGTCTACTATTACTGCCCGCCTCAATTGTGGGCCTGGGGCGGTTGGCGAGTGCGGAAGATGCGGCGCCTTGTCGATCACGTGTTAACCGTCTTGCCAGTCGAACAGACTTACTTTACCAAACACAACATTCCCGCCACCTACGTCGGACACCCGTTCTTTGACGCGGTCGCGTTGGCAAAGCTTGACGAACAATTGCTCGCTCGATTTGCCAAACAAGCCGAATCGGGTGATCAACTTGTCGCCGTGCTGCCTGGCTCGCGGACTCACGAAGTGCATCGCACATGGCCCGTGATGCTCGAGTCGATTCGTCAGCTGGCGAAAACCGATCCTGCGGCAAAATTCCTAGTCGCGGCCTATCGTGATCGACACTGTTTATGGTGCCGCAATCAATTGACCAAGGCAGATGCCGATTTGCCAATCGAATTCTACGTCGACCGCACCAGCGAAGTGATCCAAGCAGCGCGTTGCGCGATGATGGTCAGCGGGTCGGTGAGCTTGGAGTTGATGGCTCGGCGAACGCCCGCAGCAGTCACTTACCGCATCGGTCGGTTTCTGTACGCGTTCGCAAAAATGGTCGTCAAACTCGACTCGATTACGCTACCGAACTTGATGAGTCCACGCAAAGTCTTTCCCGAGTTTATCTCAGTCGGATCGACTCAGCCGGCCGTCGATTTTCTGACGCAATCGGTCGGTGCGATGCTGCACGACGAATTCTATTATCGCCAAACGCTCAAGGCGATCGATGAACTGTGCCGCCAACATGCCGGCGGCGGTGCGACGGCAAAAGCCGCAAATTGGATCGGTGAAAACGTGGTGGGTCACCGCGACGAAGCCTTGCGCAGCGCCGCCTAGTATTAAATGGCGGGATGACTCGTAGCGGAAGTCGTCAAGACTTTCGACCAGCTGTGTAGCCGATCAAAACTCTCGCACGAGTTCCGCTAAGCAGGTCGTTCGGTATATACCGGTGAAACGTCGATCCATTTGTGAGCCGACGGCACTAGCCGCGGGCCCGTCAATATTGCAGGAAACATGCCCGCGGCTAGCGCCGTCGGCTCAGATCATTATGTGGAATGACTCCTATTGAACTGCTTTCCCGGAAACGGAGCGACGCTGGAGTCACCATCCGCTTAACGATCCAATCCGTCGATCGCAAAGCAATAGATTTCGGTTTGAACCGACTTCTCGAAATCGTTGTCACAGCATACCCAAAGCGTGCGTCGACCATCGACCAAACGAGGCCCCCAGCACAAGCCTTCGGGTTTCTCGTGAGCGTGTTCGCCGCCGATACCAAACTTGGCATCGAGCAAATCGAGATACAAACTCTTTCGTGCGGGAATGACAGACGCCGGCAGGTCCGTCTTCGGCAACGACTCGATGTCGGTGACGTCCGTGGCGTCGGTGGTGTCGATCAAGAAGATCTTTTTCGTCTTTGCTTCGCTTCCCGCCTTGCCATCACGTTCCAGCACAAGGAAGCGGTCTTCGTCGATTGCCAAAATTTCGCTCGTGCCGCTGGCAAGATCATCTAATTGGTAAACGATTTCACGGATGCAGTTGTGATTGCCATCAAAGACAACGCAGCGACAATTCAGCCCCATGCAATATCCGTTTTCGATCACGGCGTCTTGGATCAGCGGGCTCTGCGGAACTGCAATCATGCGACTGCCGCTCGGCGTGACGGCGATCCCTTCCAAACCGCGGTTGCTGTAAACCCCTTTGGTAAAGGTGCCATTTTCAGGGCTTCGCAAACGGAACTTGTCCGGCACGGTGAATTCGTTCGAGATGCGTCCTGATTCATCAACGACGACAATATGAGGTCCATACTCGTCGCTGATCAACAATGATTTATCGGGCAGCAGACGCACGCTTTCGGGGTCAAACGCGGTCCAAGTGTGATGGGGATCCTTTGCATTGAGGTGCTTTTCATGCGCCTCGATCGAACCCACAAGTGGTTCGCCAGTCAGCGTGCTGAGCATTCGTGTTGTCTTGAGATCAAACGAAATGTTCCCCGTCGTTGGGTCTAAGACGAGATCGGCTTCGTGGTAGCGGCACGGATAGTTAACAATGCCATCACCGGCGCCACGATCGGCGAGCAGCAAAAAACGGTTTCCGGTGCCCGTGTATTCGATTCCAGAAAGACCGCCGAATTGATCGGTCATCGAGCCGTCTTCGAGCCTTTGCGGATCACGACTGTTATCGCGTCGATCGCCATCGATCGCGACTTTCCCAACCAGTTCAATTTGGGGCGTTGCCGCGTTGACCGCAGCCCCGCCAAAACCCAGCGTCGCAATTCCGATGCTGAAAAACGATCGAATCAGAGCCATTTTACAGGTCATTTATTGTGCCAGCAAAAAAACAGTGGGGTGAGTTGAAGCGACAATCGTTCCATTCTCGCGCAGGAAGAGAAGCCAAATCCTGCGATCTGTAGATCGAGCAGGATTATGCAAAAGCTTGGCGAAAATCAGATGTTGGAATTATGAAGATTGAGTGAAGGAATGGCTGTGAACTGGCTCACCCTAGAAAATCCTTTCTATGCCCCACGGTTTTTGCCGGCCATTTCCAACCTGTATTTCAAATCGGCTACGTCCAGTCATTGAGCGACGGCATTTGACTCTTGAATTCTGCCAGCAGTTCCTTCACGTCCGGGTCGCTCAACAGTTCGGGATGGCCGCGTTCAACTTCACCATGCCGCTGGTCTGGCTCTACGCCGTTGCAATCTGGGTTCGCGCATTCTTGGTCCGAGACCGCTTGTTCGGCGGGTTCTTTCTCGCGATTCTTACGCTTCCCGGTTGGTTTATCTTCACCGCGATCGTCACCTTTATAAATTTTCCGCTCGGGCGGATTAACTCCGACTTTTAGCTACAAGTGGGTCGGCCAACTTTTTAGTCATCACCTGTCGTCGCTTCGCGACTTGCCCAAGACATCCCTGCCCCATAACCACGGACTTGCGTCCGTGGCTGATGCCTGTCATCACTTCGTGATTGGTATCCCAAGGTAGTGAGTCGCCTCGGTGGCGGTTCGCTCTGTGTCGCATGCACGAATCTTTGCCCTGTACTCATTCGTGTTGATCCGTGCTAATCCGTGGCTGATGATTGGTTGGCGTTTGGTTGGCCACAAATTAGCACGAATCGGCACGAATTCTGCGTGGTCGGCTTGCGTGTCATCGTGAATGGGACATTCTCTGGCGAGTCAACATGACCGCTAACACGAGCTTGCTAAAAGGGCATGGCTTCGTCGCTGGAGTGTCTTTCGGTTGATCACATCTACCGCTTCGTTTACGTCCTCTGGTTGCCCCACCGTGAACGCCTCATTTGTTTGGCACGTTTTTCTCAGTTGCTAGAATCTATCGACTTGTCACGTATGATCAGATGTGCCAAGTTGCCTTTCGAAGTGTAAACTTTTCTCACCAGAGAACGCCCATGACTGATGAACCTCAAGTGTTGCTAGAAGAGGTCTCCCCACATGGAAATTTCCAGGCAGTCGTCGAGCAGGACTCGCGAGTCTGTACCTTCTATTTGTTTCAGGAGGGAAACGTTCGCCCCGTCTGGGTACGCAATTTGGCGCCAGCTCCAGAGTCTACCGATCGGGAGTCGATGTTAGCGGGGCGGGCCCCTATGCAAGACGCGCGTTTCTGCAATCATCCAGAAGGCAGCAAACCCCTAGTCGCCGAGCAACTACGAGTTGTTTGGTTTGATTCCGGCGACGGTGCTGCATTGCTCGAAAATGACGACCCCATCGCAATCATTCCGCACTGGGCGGGGCAGAGTGGATTTTCGGGGTACGCACGAGATTGTACTGGCGAGTCTGTTCACGCTTGGCCGTTGACGGAAATGAATGCCTTACGAAAGCGAATCGAGGATTCCGAAAGGTGGTGGCGCCAATGGGATGAGGACATTTGGGCTCCCTTCCAAGAAACGATGATCCATTCACTGGAGGTAGTGTTTGGGCCACACACACGATACTTCTCTATCGACGGAGGGAATTGGCCACCAAAAGCTCTCGCTCTATTCGAAAACGAAGACTCCTATACCTTGTTGTCGATTGGGGTATCGATAAGACCGCAACCCTGTACCGATCGTGACGAGATAAGGCCAGAAGCTCCGAGACGAATTGAACTCGGCATTTCAATCGACAAGAAGTTTGGCGAAGACGCAGTGATGAAACTGGGCGCCTACGTCAGTGCGCAGACAAATTTGCCGTGGACACTCAATACTTGCCTTGGAGAAGGACACAGTATTCCATGCGATTCAATGCCGAACGACTGTGGAGTTACTTATCCGGCTGTGCTACTCACGATGACGCCACCGAATTGTCCCTGCATTGCCTTGGGCGATATAGATGGTGAGCCTATCCACTTGTTGTGGCTTATTCCAGTTCAGGCTGCGGATAGGCAGGCTGCCGAGGAACAGGGTACTGCGGTGATTCTTGACCGATTGTGGGGTGAAGGTCGAGAAGTCGTCTTCCGAGGTGAGGGTTAAAGTAAAATTCAACGTGGGCGCTCTATCGAGCTGAACACAGGGACCTAGTCCGCACATCTTTTAGGTCCTGAGACGACTTGGATTCCAGCCCCTTGTTCATGAGAAGCCGCTTCTCTCCTCACGAAGCTCGCTGTGGAGTTGGGGGATGTGCCGGACACCTTTTGAGTAGCCTAGGCAATTTGGCTTGGCCCGTTTTTGACTTTTCTTTTCAAGGCTTTTCTCTTCGTTGCTCTGCTTGATCATGATAGCGGTTTTCGCTGAATGACGCGGTGCATCCAGGCTAAAACTTCGCTTGTGTGAGTACCGAGCGAATTCGGTAGGGGGTGCGTGCGTGTGGCGTGGGGGGATTCAAGATCAGCTCGTGGGGCACACGGACAAGGTTGGCCGTCGTAAGCTGGTCGCAATGCGGGTATAAAATCCATTGTGTGGTGAAATTGCGATGCCGATTCCATTACACTGTGCGTTTGTAAGCATCAAGATTGGGCCTTCGCGTTCGATCGATTCCCCCCTTTTTCCTGACTGGCTTCCCCACCATGACCAAATCTCCCTCAGGGCAAATTGACCACGTTCTGACCGAAGACCGTTTGTTCCCGCCTCCAGCCGAATTTACTCAGAAGGCCATTTTTTCGACGACCGACCAGTATCAGGAGATGTACAAGCGTGCGGCCGAAAACCCGGATGACTTTTGGCGCGAAGAAGCTCTCGAGCATCTGCATTGGTTCGAGCCATTCGGCGAAGTGTGTAAGTGGAATCCGCCTCACGCCGAGTGGTTTGTTGGCGGAAAAACCAACGCCAGCTACAACTGTTTGGATCGTCACATCGACGCCGGCCGTGGCGATCGCGCGGCCATCATTTGGGAAGGCGAACCTGGCGATACGCGGACACTTAGCTACAGCGAACTTCGCCGCGAAGTTTGCAAATGCGCCGAAGGGCTCAAACAGCTAGGCGTTGACGCAGGTGACGTCGTCAGCATCTACATGCCGATGACTCCTGAGCTTGCCATCGCGATGTTGGCTTGTGCCCGCATCGGCGCGGTCCACTCGGTCATTTTCGCAGGCTTTAGTGCCGAGTCGATCGTCGACCGGAACAACGACGCCGGTGCGAAATTGATGATCACCGCCGATGGGCTGTACCGTCGAGGCAAGATTTTGCCGCTCAAGAAAACGGTTGACGAGGCGCTCGAAAAATCGCCTACCGTCAAACACTGCTTGGTGCTGAAGCGTACCGGCCAAGACGATGTCGCAATGACCGACGGTCGCGATGTGTGGTGGCACGATGTGGTGGATACTCAGCCCGGTGAAATCGCTGCCCAGCCAATGGATAGCGAAGCATCATTGTTCATCCTGTATACCTCGGGCAGCACCGGAAAACCCAAAGGAATTCGGCACACCACCGCGGGCTACAATCTGTGGGCCAAGCGAACGTTCCAGTGGGTGTTTGATCATCGCGAAGACGACGTCTATTGGTGCACCGCCGATTGCGGCTGGATTACGGGGCACACGTACATCGTCTACGGACCGTTGTCCGCAGGGGCAACCTGTTTGATGTATGAAGGCGCGCCAAACTTTCCTGCCGAAGATCGCTTCTGGGAGCTGATTGAGAAGTACAAAGTGACGATTTTGTATACCGCTCCGACCGCGATTCGAGCGTTCATCAAATGGGGCGACGAGCATGTCGAAAAGCATGATCTATCAAGTTTGCGATTGCTGGGAAGCGTCGGCGAAGGGATCAATCCGGAAGCCTGGATGTGGTATCACAAAAAGATCGGCGCCGAGCGTTGCCCGATCGTCGATACGTGGTGGCAGACCGAGACGGGCGGCATCATGATGAGCCCGCTGCCTGGGATCACGGCAACCAAACCTGGGTCGTGCACCACTCCGCTGCCGGGCGTTGTGCCCTCGATCGTGGATGAAACGGGAAACGAAGTCGACGATCATCATGGTGGGATGTTATGCATCTCGAAACCGTGGCCGGGAATGCTGCGAGGCATTTGGGGCGACGAAGATCGTTATGCTGAACAATATTGGTCGATGGTTCCGGGAAAATATCTCACCGGCGATAACGCTCGCAAAGACAAAGACGGCTACTACTGGATCATGGGCCGCATCGATGATGTGATCAATGTTTCAGGACACCGGCTCAGCACGATCGAAGTCGAAAGTGCACTAGTCAGCCACCCAGCAGTCTGTGAGGCGGCGGTCGTCGGACGGCCTGATGAGATCAAGGGGCAAGCCATCGCGGCGTTTGTCACGATCCGTGATCGCGAACCGGACGAAGAGTTGCGCAAGGAGCTGAAACTGCATGTTCGCAAGCAGATCGGAGCGTTGGCACAACCCGACGATATGCGGTTCACTGCATCGCTGCCGAAAACGCGAAGTGGCAAGATCATGCGTCGCTTGCTACGAGACATCGCGTCGGGCAACGAGATCGGCGGCGATACGTCGACTCTCGAGGATTTCTCGGTATTGGCCAAGATCCGCGACGAAGACTAGCCCTGGATATATCGTGGCAGAGCCGATTCGGGATACCCGTCGTAGAAACGGCGGATCCAGTGTCGGCCGGACCACTGCTCTAGATGCCGCTGCCATCCGTTGCGTTGGAGCAACCGGTCGCTAATCGCTCCGTTGGTGACATGGGCGACGATCGCTGCGGCGTTACGAATGCGGGCAATTTCCTCGAGCACGCGTATCGCACCGATAAAGGTTTTGTAGCCTGCAAGCTGGCCTGAGCGAATGTAATCGAGCGTCAAGAAGCCCTGCATGCCAAACGGTTGATGGTAATCGAGCCAGCAGACGTCGTCGTTCATCCGTCCGTATTTCGATTGCCACCAGACTTGGGCCACCGACACGCTGCCCGCGACGAGCCGCCGCTGGACTTTGACAAACCGGCCGCCCTGCATCACGATCCGGCCACACCGCCACGAACGCAACTGAGCGTGGCCATCGCGAATGTCGGTGATGCAACTCGGTCCAAACATGATTCTGTTCTCGCTTGTTGATCCGATGCGGTATTGTCGTAGCGAAAGTCGCGAAGACTTTCGACGTTGACGGCGCTGACCGAAACTCTTGGCGAGTTTCGCTACCTTGATTTTGGCCCCTACTGATGACAGGCTGGAAGCCTATCCCACGTTTAGGCGGCGGCTTGTTGTCCGTTTGCGATCGGCAGGCGAATCACAAATGCGGTTCCGCGACCGACAGTGCTTTCCACTCGGATGCGACCTTTATGCGTATCGATGATTTCTTTGCACGCGGCCAACCCCAACCCGGTGCCCCCTTTTCCTGATTCGTCGGGTCCCGCCTTCGTGGTGAAGAACGAGTCGAAAATATGAGGCAGTTCAGACTTGGGGATTCCGGAACCGCTGTCGCGAATCGTCAATTCCACCCACTCGCCCTGACTCGATCGAGCGAGCTTGACGAGGATCGTGCCCCCTTCGGGCATCGCTTGTCGTGCATTGATCAGCAGGTTCAGCAAGACGCGTTGGATCTGATTGCCACTGGCGAATGCTTTGGGAGTCGAAGCATCGATTTCGGTTTCGATACTGATGCGGTACTTTCGCATCTCACGCTCCAATAGCACCAACGAGTCGTTGATGATACTGGCCAAATCTGTCGGCTCCATCGATTCGCTACGATTGCGAGCTTGGGCCAAGATCGTGTTGGTGATCTTG
This sequence comes from Novipirellula methanifontis, assembly GCF_052161655.1. GTDB lineage: Bacteria > Planctomycetota > Planctomycetia > Pirellulales > Pirellulaceae > Novipirellula. The sequence goes on along the minus strand of NZ_CP197418.1, from coordinate 899,899 downwards.
GCGGCTCGTTCGGACGCTTCGAGAATTTTGGTGAGCGCCTTGTCACGACTGGCGTCGTCGCGATTGCGAATTCCCAACTTCGAATAATTGATCACGGTCATCAACACGTTGTTGAATTCATGAGTCGCGGTGCTCATCAATTCCCCCAACGATGCGAGGCTTTGCAGTTTTCGCATTTCCGCACGAAGGTATTGGATTTCCGCTTGAGCGTCGTCGCGGGATGGCAGAGGAGATGATGACATAGTGATACGGTTTCATGCGAGCGAGTGCGGCCGGTTCATCGTCACAACCGCGGACCAGGTGGCACTGATGCGAATGCGACTGTAAATGATCTATCGTCGAAACCCGTTGATCCGCTACACCTCGTATGATCGTACCTGCATAGTTTGCCACGCTCGCCGAGTCGATTGGGGGCGAGTCGCCTGCGAAAGGATTCTGACTAGGCAAACTGTTTTCATTAGCCTGCAATTTCTGCCCCGCCTCCTTAGTACTGCGTGATGGATCGACCGATGCGGAATCAAGCAAGTGATTCGAAAATTGCTGACGAAAACGTGGTTCAGCGTCTCCGTCGTCGCACTCAACAAGCTCGCGACTTGGGGTTTCACGTCCGCACCGAATTGCTCGATGGCCAAGAACCGTCGTGGTGCATGATCGGCAAGCGGAAAACGATCTTCATCGATCTTGCCCAAACCGCGGCCGAACAGCTTCGCCAACTCGAAGAATCGATTTCCGAGTACCAGCAGCGTTTGCGGCAATCACGCGAATCCATGAATCCAGCGGCATGATCGCAAGCGGTTTCTGAATCAACATTGCCCTCAAAACGAGTCTTTTTTCGCTGTCAGCGGCCGAAATGGCGTCGCTGACTACTTTTTAGGCTCGCGACACGGCACAATAGGCAGTCATGATTTGACTGTGTTGACTCGCTGCGATTTTTGAGGCCGTTGTACTGTGTTTTCTCGCCGAATGAAGCTGTCCGCTGCCTCTGGCTTTTGCTATCGATTTGGGACCGGCCTCAAGGCGGGGGCTGATTTGCTAGCGATGCTGCAGAGTGAAGGGGGATATGGTCCGCCACGTCAACGCGCTGCGATGATGTCGATTCGCGAGGCGGCCAAGCACGGCGAACTGCTGAGTGAATCGATGAAGCGAGAGGAACCGTTTTTTCCGCCGCTGTTGATCTCGATGATTCGAGTGGGCGAAGCCACCGGGCGACTCGAACGTGCCCTGCTGTCACTGGCCGAACATTACAAGCACCGTCTGGCACTGCGTCAGAAATTTTTCAGCTCGCTAGCGTGGCCCGCCATTCAACTGATTATGGCCGTGTTAGTGGTTTCGTTGTTCATCTGGTTGATGGGCCAATTTGACATGGCCGACATGCTTGGATTTGGACTTGTCGGCACCCCCGGCGTTTTGAAATTCTGGAGCTTCCTGTTTGCCTTTTCACTCTTGATCGGCGCCGCCATTTGGGCATTCATGCGAAACGTCGGCGGCGTCCAGAATCTAATTCCACTGCTCTATATGATTCCAGTGCTTGGGCCTGCTTTGCAGACAATCACGTTGTCGCGATTTTGCTGGACGTTGTCACTCAGTCTTGATGCAGGACTCGATCCGATTCGATCGATCTATTTGGCACTCGAAAGTACCGACAGCGACTACTACAAAAGTGTGGGCAACGAGGCGGAGGAGGCGATCCTGGGTGGCGATACACTCTCGGGTGCACTCAAGGCCACGCGACTATTTCCCGACGAATTCATCACCCGAGTGGAGATCTCGGAGTTATCGGGAACCGACGCCGAATCGATCGACATGCTCGCTCAAGAGTACGACGAGAAAGCGAAGCGAGCGGTTGGAACGTTATCAGGAGTCGCGACCGGCATCGTTTGGCTCGGCACAATGGGCGTGCTGATCTTCTTGATCTTGCGTATCGCAATGAGCATCGGCGGAGCCTACAGCGACGCGTTGCAGCCAATTTAAGCAAGGGACTGCCGTAGGCCGGATCAAATCGCGGTAGCGATGCCGATCCGGCGGGATGCGAGAGCAATGGCGAATTCGTCATCGCCGCAATGCCTGATCTCCGCTCCGATCCGGCTTACAAAAAGAGTCCCACCTTCAGAAGGCCGTTCTCAGGAATCGGTGGTGGTCACGACGATGCCATCATCCACGGGGATGGTGTCGGAGGACGTCAGCAAGCTGTCGCTGAGCGTGAAGATGATAAAGATCCCGAGAAACACAAAGGACGAGACAAATACGACGGCGTTAAACGGTTTGTCGTACAACACGTGCATGAAAAACATCACGACAAGCGAAGCTTTCACTGTCGCGATCGCCATCACAACCAACACGTCATAGTCGCCAAAAAAGCTAAAACTCGCTTGCGCGACAGTAACGATCGTCAAGAAAACAAGCGCGGCAAACACACCGAACAAGATCGGCAGCGGCAACGGGTGAGCAAAGTCATAGCCTTCGCGATGTTCGCCAGCGGCATGGTCAGAAGAAGCGGTATCGTGAGCGGACATAATCAGTAAATCGAATGGGTTGTGTTAGTCGTCAAGCCGAGGCCCCTTTTGAAACGTCCGCCATTGCGATGACGTGGGGCCTTAAAAACCAATAAACGCGTTATCGAATCAGATACAACAGTGGGAACAGGTAGATCCAAATCAAGTCGACCAAGTGCCAATACAAGCCGACGTAGTCAACCGGGCCAAAGTAGTTGCGATTGAACTCTTCGCGAACCGATCGCACCAACAACCAGACCAACACGCCAATGCCCGCCAAAATGTGAATCGCGTGCACACCGGTCATGCAGTAATAGATGCTAAAGAAAACACCCGCGCGGCTCGGAGTCAAAAACTCACTCGATACCGAGTCGATGGTCGCATCAATTTTGTAGGTGCCTGTGACGGCCGAACCGCTGGCCATCGACGATTGACGCTCAATCGCGTTCAATTCGTTCTGGACTCCGGTGTTGGTAGCGTCGGTAGCCAATCGCTCTTGCACGCCGTAATCAGTTCCAGCGACTTGGTCTTCGAGCGTAGCGAGTGATTCTGGCTTCGCGTGATCCGCGTCGCCTGCGTGTTCTGCATGATCGTGACCATCAGCAGCCACATGACCTTCGCCTGCGTGCTCGCCTGTTTCACTGGCATGAGCTTCGGTCGAATCTCCACTTTCGAGAATCGTACCCAGGCCAACACCACCGAAGAAACTGGCACAAACCACGATCAAAGGCAGTGCGACAGCAGCTTGGAATTTCTTACCTTGAAGCACCGAAATTGCATACCAAATCACGACGCCGACTTGGGCGATGATGAAGGGCAGGCAGATCCACAACAGATAATTAGGCCCGCCTTCGTGATGCGGGTGTGCGGGGTCGTAGCTAAAGAATCCCGCAGGCAACAATCCCATGTGAAACTTATGCGAGTACTCGATCGCTTTCACGCCCAAGAAGACCATCGCACACGACAACGTGGTAGCCAGCAGTGCGGTCAAGCCTTTGTGATTCTCGGTTTGTGAACAACGAACGGCCCAGGCCATCGTCAACGAGCTGAATAGCAGCACGCCGGTGTTGATCGCACCAAGCTTGGTGTTGAGGAACTGGCTGCAACCTTCGAAGACTTCGGGACGCAACGAGCGAAAGATCGCGTAGGCGCAAAACATGCCACCAAAGAACAGGACTTCGGTAACAAGGAAGATCCAAATGCCAAGCTTGCCACTGTCGAACTGTTGTTCAGGAGTGTCAAAATGATGCGCCAAGTACGACGGGTGATCGTGGTCATGATCATGAGCGCCGTGAGCGTCAGTCGCGGAATCAGCTTCGAGAGTGGACATGAAGATTGGAAGCAGGAAAAAGGTTGAAAATGTCAGGGACAGCGGCCGCCGCAAAACGACGGCCGTCAAACAGAAACGTTAGCAACTAGTGCTTGTGGCTGGCGTGAGCGGGCGACTTGTCGGGATCCGACTCAGGAGCCAGCTTACGTTCAGGTTGAACCGTCACATAACGTTCATTCGATTCTTCCCACTCGATGTCGTGGAAGTCATAGGGGTCGCCAACAACCGGAGCACGCTCAAAGTTGTAGTACGGCGGTGGGCTGGTGCAGTGCCATTCCAAAGTCGCTCCACCCCAAGGGTTCGCAGGAGCTCGTTTGCCACGGAACAACGAATGCATCAAGGTGATAAAGGCGACCAAGATGCCGAAGCCCAGCAGCATCGCACCATAGGTGCTCATTTGATGCAAGAAAGCAAACTCGGGATCGTACGTGGCGTAACGTCGTGGCATCCCACGGCTGCCAAGCACGAACTGTGGCAAGAACGTCAAGTTGAAACCAAGGAATACGAGCACGGCCGAAATCCGGCCACCGGTCTCGTTGTACATTTTGCCGAAGAACTTTGGCCACCAATGGAACACACCGCCAAGGAAGGCGACCAAAGTTCCACCCACCATCACATAGTGAAAGTGAGCGACCACAAAGTAGGTATCGTGCAAGTGCTGGTCGGTCGCGAGGGTTCCCAAGTGCAACCCGGTTAAACCACCAATCGTAAACAAGAAGATGAACGCGATACCGTAACACATCGGGCTAGTCAAACTAATCGACCCTTTGTACATCGTCGCCAACCAGTTGAAGACCTTGATCGCAGACGGAATCGAAACCGTAAAGGTCAACGCACTAAAGACGATCGTTGTTAGCGAGCTCATTCCGGCGGTGAACATGTGATGTCCCCAAACCAGGAAACCCAGCAATGCAATCGCGATGGACGAGTAGGCGATAAAGCGATAGCCAAAGATGTGCTTGTGGCTGTGAACGCTGATGATTTCGCTGATGATACCGAACGCAGGCAAAATCATGATGTAAACGGCAGGGTGACTGTAGAACCAGAAAAAGTGCTGGTAGGTCACCGGGTCACCGTTGAATTCAGGATTAAAAATCCCGATCTGCATCGTTCGCTCGGCGATCAGCAATAGCAGCGTGATACCAAGTACGGGTGTTGCCAAGACTTGAATAATACTGGTCGCGTACGTTGCCCATAGGAACAACGGCATACGGAACCATGTCATCCCCGGCGGACGCATTGTGTTGATCGTGACGATGAAGTTCAAACCGGTAAAGATCGAGCTAAAACCGAGAATGAACGCACCCATCGTAGCCATGATGACCGAGGTGTCCGTCGTCGTACTGTAAGGAGTGTAGAACGTCCAACCTGTATCGAGTCCACTCGAAAACAGAGCCATGACGAAGAAGATTGCCCCGAACACCCAAAGATAGAAACTGCTCAAGTTCAATCGGGGAAAGGCAACGTCCTTTGCCCCCAGCATCACCGGAACGAGGAAGTTACCGAGTGCCGCCGGCACACTGGGAATGATGAACAGGAAAACCATGATCGCGCCATGCAGCGTGAACACTTGGTTGTAAATGTTGTTCGCGTTGGCACCTTTGAACATCCATCCGCTGGGGTCCATCAAGTGCAAGCGTATCGCGAGAGCGAGAAGCCCGCCGAACGCAAACGCGACCGTGACCCCAATCAGGTACATCACGCCAATTCGTTTGTGGTCCAGCGTGAACATCCAACTCAGAATCCCCTTGGAATTCGTCAGATAGTTTTCTCGCTCGGTGGGAAACCCAGGGTCGCGAACGGTTCCAGCAGACATCTCAAATACCTCGTCGAACGCAGGAAATGCGTCAGTCTTCTATCGTTGAGCCGACAAACGTCGGTCGTTATTTCAAATGGTTTCGGTTCACAGCTTCATTTTGAAGGCTGCTGCGGTGGGGCTCAAGGACGTTTTTCTCGATCTACGAAAGACACGAGCGAAAAACTATCGTTTACGCCACCCGGTTTACTCAGTCTTTTCTTCTACTTTTTCCTCGGCCGAAGCTTCAGGAGCCGTCGCTGCATTGGCCGACAGCGACTTGATGTACGCAACCAGCGAATCCAAGTCGTCGTCGCTCAGTTGCCCCTTGTAACTAGGCATCACAGGTTGGAATCCGGCGACCACCTTGGCTTTTGGCACGAGAATTGACTCGCGAACGTAGTTCTCGTCCATCGTCACCTTCTCGCCATTGGCCAAAGCGCGAACTGCACCAAACGCGTCTTTATAGGTTGGACCTGTTCCGCTGGTGCCATTGTTCGAGTGGCAACCGACGCAACCGCGACGGGCATATAGTTTCTCACCGTAGGCTTCCAACGTGTCAGTACCACGGCTGCTGTATTTTTTGATCCACGCGTCAAGATCTTCACGCGTTTCGTGAACCACAACAACGGTTTGCATTTGCGAATGGTCTTGGCCGCAATATTCGGCACAGTACAGGTCGTAGAACCGGTAGCCATCGGGGGTGAATTGCCATTTGTCGTAATCCCATGCCGTGGCACTTTCTTTGGTCCACTGAGTCGCCTTGGCGAGTTCTTCGTCGCTGACTTTCTCGGTCACCTTGGTGGGGTGGAACCACATGTAGTTGTAACGACCGGGAACGACGTCTTTCTTGGCGCGGAACGCGGGGATATACAAACTATGAATGACGTCACTGCTCTGCATCGTCAATTTGACGGGCTCGTCGACCAACAGGTGCAATTCAGGATGGTAGGTACCGCGTCCGTAATCCATCGACCAACTCCACTTGGAGGATTGCACTCCAATTTCGTTGGCACCTTCGGGAATGGTTCGCATATCGAGGTAAGCTCGGGCGCCCATCACAAACATGCCGACCATGAAAATTGAGGGGCCAATCGACCACAGCAACTCGATCGGGGTGTTGTGCGAGACTTGGCTCTCTGCCTTCTCTCCCTTAGCCTTGCGATACCTTGCAGCAAAGTAGAACAGGCAGATCGAGATCGGAATAAAGAAGAGGAAGCAGACGCCGGTGATGGCATAATAAAGCCAATCCGAGTCCGCAGCGAACGTCGACGCGGAATCCGGAAACCAAGCGTAGTCTTCGGTGTAATCGCTCAGCAGGGAAAATGCGGCAGGTAACATAGCCATCGTTTATCTGTTAGTCAGTTGCAAAATAAAATTTGGGTTCACGCCGGTGTCGTCGCATTCGCTCCGGCGATATCTCGATTGATAGCAATCGAGGTTACGTTTCTGTCTTTACGTTCGTGTCGTTTTCGTCAGCATCGGTCATCGCTTCGGCGTCAGTCGTCGCTTCGGGGTCGATCGATACTCCCTTGCGGCCCAGCCAATACGGCGCCAAGCAGGCAAGCATCAATCCAACCATGGCAGCACCCCCGAGTCGCATTAGTCGCCAAGCGTGCCAGGTGTAACTATTGGAATCGGGATCGTAGCTGTAACACCACTGAATAAATTGGTCGACGGGTGACCCCACTGTTCCTTCGCCCGCTTCGACAAGTGCGAGTTTCAGTTGGTCGGTGGGAAAGTCGATTGCCAGCGAGTAACGCGAGATCACGCCTTGAGGCGAGATGAACGCGAGCATCGCGGGATGGTTGTACTCTTTGGTTCTTGCGTCGTATCGGTAACGAAATCCAAGCACATCAGCCAGTTTGGTGATCACCGGTTGTTTTGCGGTGCAAAACTCCCAGCCCTCGGCGGCTTTAGGATGATTCGTTAGTTGTTCAATGTACTTTTGTTTTGTTTCTCGAGTTCGCTCAGTCGTTTCTTTGGGGTCAATACTGACCGTCAGAATCTGGAAATCTTCGCCAATTTTCAGATCAAGCTTATTGAGCGAATCGGCCAAACGATTCAGTTGCACGTTGCACAGCATAGGACAGTTGCTGTAGTTCAGCGTGATGATCGTTGGTCGTTTGCTATCGATGTAATATCCGGTTTTTGTTTTTCGTCCGAGCGAATCGAGTAGCGGCAAATCGAGCGGCACAAGGTCGCCCAGGTTTTGATCAACCGTGATTCCGCGAGCTTCGAGTGGTAACAAGTTGTTCGTGACGGGGGCGCTATCGCGCACTCCACCGTCTTGTGCCATCGCCGCCGGGGCGTCGGCGCACAAGCTGAGCACCAACAGCATCACCGCAGTGATGACGTTGCGTGTTCGCGGCTTGTTGACTGCCCGGTGGCCGCCAGCAAACCTACGCTTTGTTTGGATCAACTTGGTCATTCGATGCTTTTTTGTCCGCGTCTTTCGTTTCGTCTTCTTTGCTTTCTGCCACGACAAGTTCCATCGCCTTGTCGATCGGAATCGTGATTTTGCCAGTTTCCTCGTCAACACCGTAAACCGAAATGCGTTCGGCTTGCTGGTTGAGCACCTCGTTTTGACGTTGATAACTGCCCATCGCACTCTTGGCTTCTAGGTGCCACTGCGAGATTGAGAAGTAAAATACCTGAACCGCTAAAGCGGTAACCGCAGTAACGACCACCGAGATCACTCCGACAGTGAAAATGCGGCTCACATTTAAGTCATCGTATTGGGCCATAGCTATTCTAAATCTGTATCAAGCGTTTAATGCGAGTGAATAAAGGGGTGTCTGATCCGCTGGGGATCCAGGGACTAAATATTTTCGAAGGCCATCGATTCGGCCAGTCGTGGATCGCGAACTGCCACGATCCGTGTCTGACTGGCGACGCGAAGGATTAAACCGACCATCAGGGCGACCATTCCCAATACACACAATACGCTGGCCACAACCCCGAGAGCTCCTCCGGCTGATCCATGAGCACCCGGCACGCCGGCGTGAGCCTCAGGCATCACCATCCAGTAAATGTCGATGTAATGCATTACCAGGACGTAAAACGCCCAGAAAAAGATCCATTTTGGACGGCGACGAACGTACATGCTCATGGTACCGAGAAACGGCAACATCCAGTGCAAAAAAACCAAGACTAGCGACAAGGTGCCCCAGGTTCCCAATTGGCGGTGGTACAACCACTCAGTCTCTTCGGGGATGTTCGCGTACCAGATCAGCAGGTACTGGCTGAACGAAATATAGGTCCAAAACGTGATAAAGCCGAAGATCAGCTTGCCCAGGTCGTGATAGTGCTCGACCGTCACTTCGTCTCGCATCGCGCCAGCTTGCTGAAGCAAGTAGGCGGCAACGGCGAGGATACAGTGAGCCGACAGAATCGCACCGGCGAACAGGTAAACGCCGAACATCGTCGAGAACCACATCGGAGCCAGACTCATGACCCAATCGAACATCGCAAAGGTCATGCTGCCACAGAACAACATCACAGCAGGGCCGCTCCAGAATTGCATGCGATCCGTCGCAGCTCGTTCGCCTGTTTCGTCCTGTTCCACGCTGCCGCGGAAGTAGTAAACGGCCAAACCGATCCAGATTGCAAAGTAAATGCAGGCACGGACAGTGAACCAGTCCTGTGAAAGCCACATGGTTTTGTTGGCCCACATCGCTTCGTCCAGATGGTTGTCCTGGGCAAACGTCGGGCTATCCCAGCGGTAAAGTGCGGCGTCGGTCGTCCACAGCGTGACCAGGATTGGCAGGAACAAGACCGCCATCGGGACGATCATGACCATCACCAATTCGGCAATCCGGCGAAGTACCGTGCTCCATCCGGCTCGCACCAGGTGCTGGATCATCACGAAAAACAGTGACCCCAACACGAGCGTCAAGCAGTAGATGAACGCAGCAAGGTAGGCCGACATGCCGAACTTGGGTTGGTCAACGCCATAAGTTGCAATCAACCAGCCCACGATCAGGACCAACACACCGCCGATACAAAGCGGAAGGCTGAGTGCCGACAGGGAGGCTGGCAATTTGAAGGCTGGGTCGTCAGCCGGTTTGATGGCCGGTGCGTGCTTGGACATCTGTAGTTCAGCAGTAGGATTGAATTGATGTAAAAACGTTCAGGGTGAAGCCGCGAGGACCTCGGCATTCGAAAGCGTGGGCGATCGAACTACTTTTTGGCGGCGGCCTTAGCGGCTCGCTCTTCTTCTTTTTTGCGTTCAGCTTCAGCAGCCTCTTTAAGCTGCTTGTCCACTTTGTTCTTTTGCTTTTCGACTTTCGCCTTCTCGCTGGCGGGCACGAGGTCCATCGATGCGTTCTGGCTCTTCTGCAGAGCACGAACATAGGTGACGATGGCCCAGCGGTCTTTGGCTTTGATTTGCCCGGCGTAACCCGGCATTTTGCGAATCCCGTTACTGATCGTGTTGAACAGTTTTCCGTCAGGATATTGGTCGCTGTAAAGCACATCCTGGTGCAACGATGATGGTGGAACCCATGTCGATGCCATGATTTTTTGAGCTCGCTGATTCACCAATCCGTTGCCGCGTCCATCCATTCCATGGCACACCGAACAGTAGATGTTGAATTGTTCTTGCCCTTGCAGCATGACCGCTTCGGAAACTTCGACTGGGTTTTTGTCGAGCCAGGGTGTTGTATCCATCACACTCTTTTCCGCCGGAGGAACGGCTCCCGCAGCAGGTTCTTCGCCTTCGGCCGCAAGCGGCGTCAAGTAAGTCCGCACCAAATGCTCGGCACGGTCCGAATCAACCTGGGAAAATTTGTCCATGTCGATGCCGGTCAAGAAGTCTAGATCGGCGTCCACTTGGCCGCGAGCGACGGTTCCTGGAACATCGGGCCGCATCGCACGGTTATCTGCAAACAACGATGTCGTTTGTTGAGCATCACGAGCCGGCGAAAAATCCATGTCGGGGAAGATATGGAATCGCGGCTCGCTGCTGTTGGTGACTCGCATCTTGGCGACGATCAACGCTGGGATGATCGACAAACCAATCAGCACGCACAAACCGACAATCAGAAATTTCGGAATGGTCGTCGGCGAGTCGTCATCGACAACGGTATTGATGTATTCCGTGCCCGTTTCGCCCAACAGTTTCTCGACACCCTTGGCATCAAAGCTCTTGTCTTTCGAATCGATGTACAGAAAGAAACGATCGTCAGTGACGCGGTCGAAACGAGGATCGGTGAAGATCGGATTGCTAAAGCGAGGCAGTCCGTTGAGTGCCCACATCCCGAAGAACGTGCAGAACGAAGCAAACAGAATCGTCAACTCGAACGCGACCGGAATGAACGCTGGCAATGACAACACATACGGTTTGCCCGAGATGATGTAGGGATAGTTAATCCCATTCATCCAGATTTGCATCGCCAATGCGGTGCAAGTCCCGGTCAATCCACCGGCCAACGCCAACCACGGCAAAACGGTCGGCTTGATTCCCAATGCCTTGTCAATTCCATGAACGGCAAAGGGAGTGTAGGCGTCGGTTTTGGTGTAGCCGGCATCACGAACTCGCCGACATGCGGCCAGCAGTGTGTCAACCGTGGTGAACTCGGCGACAATCCCGTGAATCTTCTTTTCGTTTTTATCGTCTGACATGCTTACCGTCTGACATTCGCTATCAATGAAGAATGAAGTCTGTTTTGGTTTTCAGCGGAACTCAACGCCCGCGATGTATTGTTTTCTAGTGGTCGCTTGGCGTTGCGGATTCGCGATGAGCCATGTGGTGCTGCTTCGCCAATGTGGACTTGGTTTCCGCCATGTTGATCACAGGCATCAACTTGCAGAACAACAAGAACAGGGTGAAGAACAGACCGAACGAACCAATCAACATCGACCAGTCAACCCAAGTTGGCGAGAAGTACGCCCAAGCACTTGGCAAGTAGTCACGTGAGAGGCTGGTCACGACGATCACAAATCGCTCGAACCACATCCCAATGTTCACAAAAATTGTGATCAGGACGATGATCCACGGCGTGGTGCGGAATTTCTTGATCCAGAACAACTGCGGACTGATAACGTTACACGTCACCATCGTCCAATAAGCCCACCAATACGGCCCAAAGGCACGGTTGATAAACGCGTATTGCTCGTCAGGAACTTGCCCATACCAAGCGATGAAGAATTCGGTGCCGTAAGCCAGACCTACGATCGAACCTGTCGCCAAGATGATCTTGCACATATTGTCCAAGTGGCGAATCGTGATCAGTTTCTCAAGCCCCAGCATGCTTCGTGCGGGGACCATCAAGGTCAGTACCATCGCGAAACCGCTGAAGATCGCCCCGGCCACAAAGTAAGGCGGGAAAATCGTCGTATGCCAACCGGGAACTTGCGAAACCGCGAAGTCAAACGAAACGATTGTATGGACCGAAAGAACCAGCGGTGCTGCGAACGCAGCAAGCAACGCGTAAGCCTTTTCATATCGCATCCAGTGACGCGATGAACCGGTCCATCCCAGCGACAGAATGCCGTAAGCCATACGGCGATATTTATTTTTCGAGCGATCTCGGAAGGTTGCCAAGTCGGGAACCATCCCCATGTACCAGAACAACAGTGAGACGGTTCCGTACGTGCTGACCGCGAAAACGTCCCACAACAGCGGACTGCGGAATTGAGGCCACATCCACAGGTTCAAACTCGGATACGGAGCCAACCAGAACGCCAACCAAGCACGTCCAACGTGAATCCCCGGGAACGTTCCCGCACAAGCCACGGCGAAAATCGTCATCGCCTCGGCAGCACGGTTGATACTGGTTCGCCATTCTTGCCGGAACAGGAACAAAATCGCACTAATCAGCGTTCCTGCGTGCCCAATACCGACCCAGAAAACGAAGTTGACAATCGGCCAACCCCAGAAAATCGGTGACCGGTTACCCCATACACCAACTCCGGTGTAGAAGAGGTATGCGATACAAATTCCGAGCCACTGGAGCAGCGCGAATGCGATCAAGAAACCGATCACCCAGCCTTTGCTTGGCTTGGTTTCAGCAACTCGGCATACCGTTTCGGTAATATCGTGAAAGGTCGTATCGCCGAGCACGAGCGGAGCACGCTCGCCAGGTCGTTCGACGGTATTGTCCAATCCGTTCGGGATGGCAAGGGACATGGTTTGAAAGGGGTATCGAGTTAGGGATTAGAGAGTGATAACAGGCGGTTCGGCTGCACCGCGACTCGGGTGAATCACCCCAGTGACGGAATTAGCCAATCCAAGTCTTACTTTTTGGGTTCATGGTCATCATCGTGACCATGCTCTTTGTCGTGATTTCCATCGTGCTTGGCAGCAGCCGCATGATCGGAATCATGGTGATCACCTTCGCCGTGGCCTTTGTGGTCGTCGTGGCCATGGTGCGGCGATTTCATCTCAGCCAAGTCGACCAATTGATTGCGGGTCATCAATCGAACGTGCGGGTTGCGAACGCGAGCCAAGTATTCAGTGCGTGGCTTGATGTTCAATTGGCCTAACATGCCGTAACTGCGAACGTCGGCGTGCTTCTTGGACACCTTCGAGTTCGGGTCGGCAACATTGCCAAACTCAATCGCATTGGTTGGACATGCCGATTGGCAAGCGGTGACGATTTCGCCATCGGCAACCGGACGGCCGCCATCTTTGCGGGCGTTGATCTTGGCACCTTCGATGCGTTGGACACAGTAGGTGCACTTTTCCATCACTCCACGACCGCGAACGGTCACTTCGGGATTGAGCACCAACGCTTGAAGTTGGCGATTGGCCGATTCGATCGAACTTGGGTAGGCCTTGACGCCGTAGCCCACGCCGACTTGCTCGTTGAAGTTGAAGTAGTTGAAGCGGCGCACTTTAAACGGACAGTTATTCGCACAGTAACGAGTACCGATACAGCGGTTGTACGCCATCGCGTTCAGACCTTCGTCAGTGTGCACGGTTGCAGCAACAGGACAAACTTGTTCACAAGGAGCCGTTTCGCAGTGCATACACGCGACAGGCTGCTGGACTACATCGGCGTTTTCTTCGTCGCCTTGGAAGTAGCGATCCACTCGCAACCAGTGCATTTCGCGACTGTTGCTGACCTGTTCTTTACCGACGATTGGCACGTTATTTTCGCTCTGGCATGCTACCACACACGCGTTACAGCCAGTGCACTTGGACAAGTCGATTGCCATACCCCATTGAGGCAGGAACGGCTTTTCCATTTCGATTTTCTGAATCGGTTCTTGCCACAACGAACCGCCGTCGTCCTTGCCCACTTTGGGCACGTGAGGGCCGCGTACTTCGGCGAACTCAGGCACCTTGTCGAGCAACTGGACGGTGCCTTCGCGAATCAACGAGAAACTGCGACGCTCGGTTTCCTCACGTCCCCGCTCGTCAATAGCCCAGTGATCTTGAGTGGTTGCCAATTCGTATTCGCTAAAGCGAGGACGAGCTTCGACCTTGTAGGAAACCAACATCTGATCGCTTGTTCGCAGCGGTGAAACATTGGTTCCGACTGCGTCGACGTCCTCTTCGGTGAATCCGCCCACCATGCCCGCTCGTTTGCGACCGTAGCCGATAGCGACGGTTACAACGCCGGGGGCACAACCAGGCAATTCGTAGACAGGCATTTCGATCATGCCGTCACCTTGAGTCAGTGCGATCATCAAACCGTGGTGAACACCAAGTTTTTTGGCGGTCGACGGGCTGATCAGCGCGGCGTTATCCCAGGTCAGCTTAGTCAGGGCTTGAGGCAATTCTTGCAGCCAGCCGTTGTTGGCAAAGCGGCCGTCATAAATCCCGTCCGCAGGAACGAAGATGACTTCAAAATCATCCTGATCCAATTCGTCAACCGAAATTGCGACAGGTGCCTTGCTGGTGAGAGCTTTGTCTTGCGTGTTGGCGTTGAGTTCTTCGCTGACCGTCAAATCTTTTGCATAGCCATCGTGCAACAGCTCTCGCCAAAGGCGATTACTGAGCGACGAACCTGACACGCCATCCGCCGTACGGCGAACGATTTCCGATCCCTCAACCTCTTTTTCGCCCAACATCGATGCAAGAACTTCGATTGCAGCACGACCGCCGAGCAGCGGCAAAATCTGAGGCTGGCAAACGCCATAAAAACCTGCGTCATTGACCACATCGCCCCATGACTCGAGCGGATGAGCCAACGGCAGCGACCAAGTGCATGCCAAGCCGGTTTCGTCGTCGTATTCGCCTAGATAGACGGTATTCTCGACCTTACTGATCGCCGACAGTAGATCCACATCGCCTGGAGCGGTCACAACAGGGTTGCCGCCTAGAATGAGCAGCGACTCCACTCCGCCGTCATTCATCTTCTTGACCAAATCGCCCAGCGAGACCGAACCGGCGAGTTCACCGTCGACTTCGGGAGCAAACTTTTGGATTTTGCCAAATGAACCAAGCTTCTTATTCAACGCGATGCCTGCTGCGATTGCTTCGGCACCAAGATGCTCGCCAACCACCACGACAGCTGCATCGCCCGCTTCGGCAACGTCATGCGAAAGCACATCGAGGAATCGCTCGAGACGCTCAGGATGAGTCAACTCGTCGTAGGCCTTGGTTTCCTTGGCGTGTTCGTGCGACTCACCGGCGGCAAGTTTTTCGACGCGGCGCCCCAGTTCACTCAAGAACGCGGGCATCTGGCTAGGCCGCAATGCCAATCGCGAATCAGCCATCACGCCAGTGGATGTGAACCCACCTTCAACGACGTACAACCGACTCATCTCGCCTTCGATTGGATCGCGATTCTTCGCAAAGGCATTGGCGTTAGAGATCATGCTCGGGTCATTCCCGAGAATGTCAGCTTGCAGCGTCACGATAACTTTGGCGTCCGACAGATCGAGCACCTGTTTTGCAGGCTTACCGAAGACGGTCTTGGTCGCGTCGCGCATCGCGGAGCCATGAACGCCATCGTAGCGAACGAGCGTTGCTGAAGGGCACTTCTTCTTCAGTGCCGACAACATGCGGACCAACGAAGGCGATGCCGTGGGCGGCATCAAAACGGCCAATCCAGCACCTTTGTTATTGGCTGCAGCGGCACGAATCAGACCTTGGCCGTACGGCTGAAAATCTTCCCAGGTGGCATTTTCGCGTCGTTTCGAACCCTTGCGAACCAGGAAACCTTCGTCGCCACGAGCACGGTCGGGATCATACAGACCGAGGATCGAAGCTTGCGAGAAAACGTCGGTCCCGGTGCCCGTAGGATGTTCGGTGTTGGGCTCGATCTTCAGCGGACGACCGTCAACGCAGCTAATCAGCAGGTTGTAAACACGACCAGCAAGCTCGAAGTTAGTGGCACGACTGTACGATTCGCCAGGCAATCGGCCTTCGGGGCGGATCACAAACGGAGCGATCGATTCTTCGGAGTAACGGCATCCGCCGACGCCGGCAACTGCCAACGACGCACCCATCAACTGCATCCAGCGACGTCGCGAAACGCCATCGGGATATTCCGAAGCAGCAACGGGAAATTCGCGATCAATGAATTGCTGGAAGTCCTGGCTGTCCTGCATCTCCGAAAGACTTCGCCAATAGCGTGTGCGTGGCGACGACGAGGATCCGGCAAACCCATCCTGATTTGCGGAGTCATTGCTGGCCGAATCGCGCGCCGCCGAATCAACCGCAGCTTGACTGGATTCGTGCGACACACCGGCCTGAGGCAGGTCAACAAGCATTCGCGAACCGTTGTTGGATTTACGTGGTGAGTGGATGGAGGTCATTGCAAAGATTTGCGATTAGGCGATACGAAATTATCTGTAAAAAACGAGATTCAGCAGTGTCTCGGGGATCACCGACGCAGAGCAATTAACTCCGCCTTGGACACACCCGATGGCTGCGGAACTAACGGTGACAAACCGCACAATGGACCTGCGGGTTAATGTTTTCGCCTTCAGGATCACGCTTATGCTTGGCGAACGCTTCTTGGTCCCAATCCGCTGGGGGTTCCCAGTCGAGCTTGGTCACGAATTCTTTGGGACGCAAATGAGGATCGGGGTTTCGGTGACAGGTGATACACCATGCCATCGAAAGCTCTTCGTGTTGAGCAACGACGTCCATCTGGTCGATTCGACCGTGGCAAGTCTTGCAACTGACGCCGGAATTCACGTGAGCAGCGTGGTTAAAGTAGACGAACTCGGGCAAATTGTGGACTCGTTTCCAAGCCATACTGCGGCCCGTTTCCCAACTCTTGTGGATCGGCTTCAGTCTGTCACTCTCGGTTCGCACCGATGCCAATGCCGTCTGACCTTGGTCATTCGCAGGACTGTGACAATTGATGCAAGTCGCTGTCGGTGGCACAGCAGCGTGAGCCGAGTCGAAAACTGTGTTGTGGCAATAACGACAGTCCATCTTTAGCTGCCCCGCATGAATCGCGTGGCTAAAGGGGACCGGTTGTTCAGGTTGGTAGCCAATGTTCAGTGTCTTTGGATCTGTAACCAGCCCGCCCATGGCGCCGGCATAAATGCCGCCTCCAACGATGGCAGCAGCCAGAACCATAAGAAATCGATTGACCCAGCGTGGAAAGAGAAACCGTTGCATAATTGATGGTCGCCGCGCGTGAAAACGCGACCAGATTCGCAGGGGTAGAGAAAATGGACACCGAGTGGTTCAGAGAATTGCCGTAATCATACAGCGATTAGGGAGACAGTATTGTGTGCGAACATGCACTAAGGCAATACCAGCCATCCACAAAGCGACATTGTGTCGCACGAAAAGTACGGCGATCCGCCATCATCGCCCGATTGATCCGCAAAGTTCGGGGTTGAAGCACCCTCGCAAGTCGGTACCAAGCTCAAAAAAAGCCTTGCGATGCAACTCGCCTCACAACACAACTTGGCAAGTAACCAATCACATTTCTGGCCGCAGGGCACTTCCGTTCACTGCCACCACATGCCGTCCTCAGTCACCGGACGCACCGAACACCTCATCGACCCGATCGCCGAGGCAAGTTCGGTAACTGCCCAATCGAGGTTGTCGATCTCAAGACGGTATTCAGGCCACCGCCCTCCGGCAGGCCACATTTGATGCGGGGCCGGCCAACGTGTGTCCGCCGTTGCCCACTGCATTCGCGCGACCAGCCGAGGAATCGTGGCTTCTGCACTCTGCTTTTCGTATGACTTGAGGCCACTGGCCTCCTTGCCACTAGGTCCTTGACTTTGACCTTGGCTCGGAATCGGACGCGGTGACGAAACGAACTGCGAACGCTCGGCGGACAACGGGGCGAGCGGAAGCCGCGGCACATAGGCAGAAACCCAGGGCTCATCCCCCTGGACGACGATCGGCTCCCCCAGTTCTGTTGACGAGGACTCCATTGATGATGCCTGGGCCCCATTTGGGACATCGCTGACTCGAGTGTCCTTCTTCCACCGCCCTGACATGGCTTCGTCGAGCGCCACCCCCGAATTCGTTGGCTGGGTCGCGGCAAACGTGCGAATCCCATGCTCACTGCTCAGCCGATCGCAAAGCTGTTGCCGAATCGCGTCGTCGCCCCCGACAAGTGCCAACGAGGCGTTGCCGGCCGACAGATGGACACTCAATTCCCCAAGCGTCCATCCAAATCGCGGGTCGCGGTAATGGGCGGCGACATCGCACGCCGGTTGCAGCACAAATTGACGAGCGGTGTAGCGAGGATGGGGGACAATCAACGCTGCGCCGCCTCCGACTAGATTGCCATGCAGCACCACGTCCAAGTCAATCGACCGCGCGTCCCATCGCCGGCGACGCTGTCGCCCCAGCTCGTCTTCGATTGACTGCAGGAATCCAAGGATATCGCGTGCTGAATGGGATGTTTCGAATGCGCCAACCGCATTCAAAAACGGATCTTGGCCGCTGGGGCCACCGATAGGAGGCGTTTCAAACAGCCGACTCGCGGCGAACCCCTGGACCATTGGCGACGCAACGACCCTCCTTGCCGCTTCCGCAATCACAGTATCACGGTCGCCTAAATTACTGCCAAAACTGATCAGGCATTGGGCACGCGGGGGCATCGAACTCATGGATTGCAAATCCTGCGGTCATGAATCTGGACTTCGCGATCAAGTTCCGCCGAAGTGCACATCAGTTCATTTAGGAAGAGGCGGTTTAGGATGTTTCGACGGAGAATCCGAACTCGGATTGACCAGTCGCTCTGCCAAATACCGGGTGTAGCTTTCGCATATATCGCGGCGACAAGACAAGATCGCCAACTGCCCCTGACGTCGCGAATGGATCAACTCCGCCGCGACCAGTTCTTTTAGGTGATGCGAAATCGTTGCTTGAGTGATTGGAAACTCGTCCACAAGCGACTTGCAGGCGATTTCAAGTTCGCTGGCGATACAAGTCAAAATCGCGAATCGCTGCGGGTCCGCGATCGCTTTGGAGATGCGATGAACTTGCTCATCGCTCAATGGGGTAACAGTTTGGTCCATATCTTCTAAGTTTATAAGTCTCCAGCCCGCTTCACTAGAGCGCAATCTTGCTAGTTCGACGGTCCTATTTTTTCGTTTTCCGTGTATTTGTGAGCCGACGGTGCTAGCTGCGGACTTCATTTTGCCAACGTTTTACCGAGCGGCGGCCCGACGCTAGCGCGTTCGGCTCACAAATTGATACAGTCGAACTAGCGGAGACCTAATTTACGGGTGGGCAAGGCGAATGCGGACAGAAACGGAGATTCGACACCACTTAGGGGTGTGCCCAGCATCGGACGTGGCAATAATGGGGGCGAGTGACAGAGGTCTGCTGCTCGCTTTTCCCTCAAACCCTTTGATGACGTTCATCACAGGCGTATGCGAAGTGGCGGGAGTACCGTTTCGCCGGTCATTGCTAGGTGGAATCACGCTAGATGGAGTTGCGGGTTCAGGCTCTTCACTCGGATCGCCAATTGTAACTCAATGTCTTGCGTTAGGTGCGTTGTGCACTGGCTTTTTGTGAGCCGGGCACTCGCTTCGGTTTGCTTTTCCCTGCTGAAATCTAAAATTCAAATTCTCTTTCTCGGAGAAAGTTCGATGTCGCGTTTGCTTGCTTGTTCGATGCTTTTGCTCGCCCTTTCCGTCTCAAACGCCTTGGCCGCCGATGCCACCAGCGAAGTGGGCCTAAAGCAAGGAGACCCGATTGGCGTCTTCTACGTTACGAAAATCGCCGGTGCCGAGGAGGACGGAGTCGATGTTGAGCAAGAGATCTGTTACCGATGCCGCTACGGTTCGCGCCCCATGGTAATGGTGTTTGCACGCCAAACCGACGGCAAGCTGTCCGAGTTGGTCAAGGAGCTTGATGCCGCAGTGGCACAGAACGAAGCGTCGCACCTGAGCAGCTTTGTAACGCTACTGGGCGAAGACGCAGGGAAGCTGAAGACATCCGCGACCGAGTTAGCTAAAAAAACGTCGGCCAAGCACATTCCGTTTGTGGTGGCGAAAGAGTCCGAAACAGGACCGTTAAACTATCGGTTGACCAACGACGCTCCGGTCACGATTGTTGTCGCCAGCGATAGCCAAGTGGTTTCGGCGCGAACGTATGCAACCAGCAAGATTGACATCGATGCAATCATGGCCGATGTCAAGTCGATCTTGAACTAGGACGCATCGATGGCTACGACTGGAATGCACGTTTAGCGTCCCGCATAAACAAGACGACGCAGCTGATAACGCCAACGGGAAATAGCAGACAACCGAAAGGGAACCCGATGCAAGGAATCGTTGCCATTATGGCCGAAGTCCTTGAAAACGTCAGGTTGCGACGGAGGATCATGTGGACTGCGCCCACGAAAATCACGGTGTAGCACACAATCCAAATGGCGGCGAAGCCAATTTGCACGATGAATAACGCCACATCGGAATCGTTTGGTTTCGATGCGAATACCGCCAACAGATTCATGACGATGCCAAAGCACGAAAGTGCAAACATCGTGAATGAAAAGATCGCAATCAAGGCTCCTGGAACGATGTACAGCGCAGGGTTAGGAGGTGCCGCCCCATACGACGCTCCTGCGTACGGAGATGCCGCGACGGGACCGGGCGTTGCATAAGGGTTTGTTACGGGGCGAGGTTGCGGCGCGATGTACGGCCTCGGGGTCGCAGCCGGGCTGATCGGCGCGAGATTGTCGAACGGTGCAAACAGGGGTGCCGATAGATCGGGAGCCGGACTCGCCGGAACCTGATCCGCGAAATCGTTTTCTCCGAGCGTGACCACGTCGTCGTCAACCGGGTTTTCATGCTGAGTCGGTGCGGGGCGTGCGGGAGCCGAAGTGCTCGCCGAAGTCGACTTGCCTACCACTCGGATCTGCTTTTTGCATGACGCACAGCGAATGGTTTTTCCCAGCTGGTCGTCTGGAATTTGCAGCGTCGCTTTACACACCGGACAACAAACGCGGACGGTGGAAGAGAGTCCCGAGGAAGCGGTGCCTGACGGTTGAGGAACTGGCGGTTTCTTTTCAACTGAAACGGCAGGGGGCTTGGGAGTGATTGGCGTCTGGGACGCCGATTTGCTTGGGGGCGTCGCCGCGTTGCCCGGGGACGTGAGATTGAGCGAATTGGGACTGAGCTCTCGCATGATGACTTTTGCTGAAACCCAAAATCCGTCAATGCCTTCTCGAGCGTCCACTTCGGCATCGCCAAGTTGTTCGATTCGCTGGACCACACGCTGCGGCGTGAATGGACCTTCGACCTGGCCCTTGACTCGCAAATAGATCCCGGTGCGAGCGAGTTCTTTGAAACGCTGCAGGATCACCGCAGCTGGGTACCAATCGCTATTGCCCTGTTGGACTTCGGACTTTTCGGTGCGATGCTCCGCGAGCCAATGACGCATCTCGACCTCCGAGAACGGGCCAAGCGTCTCGTTGTTTACTCGGATTCGCCAATTCTTGTCGCCCGAGTCGTTCACAGTGCACGTTTATCGCGGAAAGGTGGGATGGAAGGGGAGTCAAGCGGAGGGCGAGCAGAGGCAATTGCCTTCCCACCCGCTATCTTAAACTCCCCGGGCCTTCACGTGGAGAGTCCAACGGCGTATCAAGGGTACCGGGATGGCCCAGAGCTTAGGAACAATCGCTTTACTGCTGTCGTGACTACGCTCGCCAGAACGTAAATTTCCGCTGTCTGGCGACGGCAGCCTCGTCGAAACCCAAGAACAAATTCCCGCTCTTTCCTTAGACGCAGATTTCAAGGTGGCCAGAACTAGAACAGGGGAACCTTTGGAGGTGGAAAGCGGTGAGCATTGATGGCACCGAGACCGCAGTCGATCGCCAGCACGACCCCGCACAAGATAGAAGCAAGCCCTAACCAAAAATACAGTTGATTGCTGCTTTGCACCCCTTTAATTAGCACACTGTTTGACGGGGATTGCGGATCGTAGTAGACGGTACAATCGGCTCCGGGTGGGTACGGCTGCAACTTCGCTTCCGCCACCGCAGGCGAGAACGAATCCTGCTTCTCGAACGACAGCGTCGTTCCGGTATATGTAGCACTGTCAACTTTGTATTGGTAGCGAACACGAGTGGTCGCAGCCTGTTTCCTTTTTTGAACACCACGAACTGTAAATCCGGATTCCAAGATTTTGCCTTCGGTTGGCTGCCAGTCTTCCGAGGCCGCGGCCAAAGCCATATTGTCGCTTGCTTGACTGAGCAAATAGACGCCCAGCGTCCCAAAGATCCCCAAGAACGTGAGGGCACCAATGATCAGGATCGGCGTCCCAAACCCATCCTCCAATACCCCAAGTCGGGGCAAGCGTTTCTGAGAAGTTTTTTTTGCCGGACGCGGCGGAGGAGCAAAACTACTTGACGCTGGGCGAGCCTGCGGTGCCGTTGGTGGAGACCAAGCTGGGGTCGCTCCAGGCGGCGGCAAAGCGTCGAATAAATTATCGCTCCCTGAGGACTGTTGAGATGTGGACGCTGCTGCAGCCCCACCCAAACGCAGACGCTGCTTGCAGGACGGGCACGTCACTTCGACCGGAACTTTGGGGCGGGCAACTGCCAACACTTGGCCACAAGGACATTTAACGTCAATGCGATCGCTAGGCTTCGCGGCCGCAGCAACTTGGCGTGCAGGTACGCGGACCCGCGTCTTGCAGCAAGGCGTGGTGACGATCTGGCCAGCCTGTTCTGGCCTGACTTTGAATGTCTGTCCGCATGTGCAGCGTAGTGTTGTCATTGGGGGATTCCATCGATAACGAGACAGAGAGAGAGCAAGCAACTTTCGTTCCCATTATGAATTGCTTTCTCCCCATCAAACTGGAAATAGGTGGGGAGAAACCAAAGTAGGTGCCATCCACCTTTGTCGATCAGGGCGGTCAGCGCATAAAAAAAGAGCCGGACCGGTAACGGTTCGACTCTTTGCTTGTATGGCGAAACACTCTGCGTTGTTTCGCACATTAAATTCGGACGGCAGCAGGAACTAGCTGCGGACGATTGCGCGACCGTGCTTGGTAACCACAACGTCAACGCAGTGGCCACAGCAATCGAACTTGTATGTCAACACGTTGCGATGCAAGAAACCCTTGCGGCAGTTAACCAAGGCTGGAACTTGACCAGCACATTCGGCAGGTACACATGCGGTGACTTCGACGGGGCAGCAAGTGCGAGGGTCGATCACACACCAAGTTACTTCAACCGGAGGAGCGGGGCAGCAAACAGGAGCTGGCGCACATACGGGGGCTGGCTCGCAGCAAACCGGTGCTGGTTCGCATACTGGCGCTGGCTCGCAGCACACGGGGGCTGGTTCGCAAACTGGGGCACAAACAGGTGCTGCTTCGCAGCAATCGTCCTTGTGCTTGCAACCGAAAAGGCCAGCTTGTGCGATGCTTGGAACAAGCATGCTCGATACGGCAACAGCACAAACAGCAATCAAAACTCGCTTCATCAGATCTTTCCTAAGTAGTCGTGGACTTGTGGGTTTCTCATTGGGAAGACACGAAGACTACGTTCTTCTCCCAGACCGTACAATAATGCCTAGTTGACCCAGTCACTGCAACCGGCAGAGTCAACTTTGACTGCGTAGTTTTTGGTTGTCTGCCATCAACTAGGTTTCACGGTCGCAATTTGCTCACTTAGCAACCTGAATGGGGTACCGAGCCGCAACGACTTGACGCGGGTTTGATCGCCGCTGCGTCAGCTTTATGGCACACAAAGCCACTCTATAGGGTTTGCGAGTTAGCTGAGGGGGTTGAATGTCAATCCGCTGAGTAGTTTTGGATAGAAATAGGTACTTTTGGCGGGCATCCGTTCTTTGTGCAGGCTGATTGCCTCGACGTGACTCAATTTTGCTGGCATGACCAATGCCGCTAACGTGTACGGTTCATCACTATCGCTTTCCGCTTGGCTGCCTTCGCCTCGCATTGCGTGCACCAATTCCTCAACGTCATGGACATAGGTCGGCTTGGAATGTCCCTTGGATTGAAGCAGTTCGTCGATCACCAAACGATGCAGCAGACTGACGCCGAGCCCCTGCCAATCTTTGCTTTGACTAGCAGCCAGCGTTTCCATTTTTGCTGCGGCCCCCTCAGTCGCTTTACAGAGCACCCAGGTGTCATCTTTGCAGGCGTACAATCCGATCAAGCCTTGGTCGTCGGCCGATTCCATGTTGGACCAAACGGTATTAGCGGCATCGAGTCCACCGGCGACGATTTCGCAATCGAAGGTTCCCGCCAATCGAGCGGTGATTTCGGCAGACGAAAAGCGCTCGGTGCCACGAAGCAAACGGTGCGTTGGCAAGACGATCATGCCTGGGTCGCTCATGCCGACCAGCATCGTCATAACAAAGTTTGCAGGATGATCGCTCGGTAGCGGCCCTTGTTCTTTGGTGACGAGATCACGGTAGTTCGCTGCGGTTTCGTAGCGATGATGACCATCGGCAACAAACATCGGTTTGTCTTGCATTAACTCGCTGACTTTCGCGATCACGGCCGGATCGGTTACCGGCCAAAGCACATGCTTGACTCCGAGATGATCCACTGCCTCGACCGCCTCGACCCCCGTCGTCGCGTCGTCAAGCATCGCGATGATTGCGTTTTCTGGATCGGGATACAGCCCAAAGATTTGACTGTTGTTTTGCTTGGTCGCTTGAGTCAGTTTCAGACGATCGACCTTGGCCTTGGGATGCGTCTCTTCGTGAGGATAGATGTTGCCTTCGCCGAACGGTTGGATGCGAACCCGCGCCATGAATCCACGGCGGTTGAACGTTTGCCCCTCGATCGTGAATTCTTGATGGTAAACATAGTAGGCTGGCACCGCATCCTGCTTTAGCACTCCTTCGCTTTTCCACTGGTCAACGAACTTCGCAGCTCGCTCGTACTTTTCGTCTTCGGAATCACCGGGTTCGGCACGATTCAAGATGATGCGAATCACATTGGCAGCGTGCTTCTTGTACAGTTCGTCCTGCAACTGCGGATCGATCACGTCGTAGGGAGGCGCGATCACGTCCGAGAGGGAACCGATGTGGTCCAAGTTGTAACGCAGGGCAGCAAAAGGAGCGATTTGTGGCATCGTTTGATTCGTGTTTTGAGGAAAGCTGACAGAGTTAAACGCTTGGAGGCTAGCGCCAACACGGCCAACAGACAGTGATGTTACCCCAAGCGACGATCACTTACCGTAGGCCCATGAAAAAACTCGGCCCGCTAACGGGCCGAGTTTGATGTTGTTCTTAGCAAAGTCCGTACGACCTAGTAGCGATAGTGGTCAGGCTTGTAAGGGCCTTCGACTGGCACGCCCATGTATTCCGCTTGATCAGCGGTCAACGTGGTTAGCTTGACGCCGAGTTTGCCCAGGTGCAAACGTGCGACTTCTTCGTCAAGCGATTTAGGCAACATGTAGACCTTGGTTTCGTACTCGCCATGCTTGGTCCACAATTCGATTTGTGCCAAAACTTGGTTTGTGAACGAAGTGCTCATCACGAAGCTTGGGTGACCGGTGGCACAACCGAGGTTGACCAAACGTCCCTTGGCCAGGATCAGGATGCTGCGACCACTTTCCTTGAAGGTGTAGCGATCAACGGCACCGACATCCGATGGCTTGATCTCGTCCTTGGTCGCACGTCCGGCAGCCACTTCGGCTTCCAACCAAGCAACGTCGATTTCGGTATCGAAGTGACCGATGTTGCAAAGGATGGCGTCTTCGGGCATTTCGGTCATGTGTTGACCAAGGATGATGTCCTTGTTGCCCGTCGTGGTGACGTACAAGTGACCTTCTTTACAAGCGGCTTCCATCGTGGTGACTTCGAAGCCTTCCATTGCAGCTTGCAATGCATTGATCGGATCGATTTCGGTCACGATCACGCGGCAACCATAACGTTGCAACGAGTGAGCACATCCCTTGCCGACGTCGCCGTAGCCACAGACCACGGCAACCTTGCCTGCCAACATCACGTCGGTGGCTCGCTTGACGCCGTCAGCGAGCGATTCGCGGCAACCGTACAGGTTGTCGAACTTGCTCTTCGTGGCCGAGTCGTTGACGTTGATCGCAGGCACTTGCAGTTTGCCCGAACGATTCAGGACTTCTAGACGATGCACGCCAGCGGTGGTTTCTTCGCTGATACCGCGAATTTCCGTGAGCAGTTCAGGGAACTTGTCGTGAACCATCGCGGTCAAGTCACCACCATCGTCCAGGATCATGTTGATCGGCTTGCCCGAAGGGAAGTGCAAGGTTTGCTCGATGCACCAATCGAACTCTTCGTCGTTCATGCCCTTCCAGGCAAAAACGGGAATGCCAGCCGCTGCGATTGCAGCAGCTGCGTGATCTTGGGTGCTGAAAATGTTACAGCTGCTCCAAGTCACTTCGGCACCGAGCTCGATCAATGTTTCGATCAGAACTGCGGTTTGGATGGTCATGTGCAGACAGCCAGCGATGCGAGCTCCGGCGAGCGGCTTCGATTTGCCGTACTTTTCACGAAGAGCCATCAGGCCGGGCATTTCGTTTTCGGCGAGCTGGATTTCTTTGCGGCCAAACTCGGCCAGTTTGATGTCTTTGACCTTGTAAGGAAGTCGTTTGGTTTCGACTTGTGACACAGGCATACTCCAATGTTGGAAAAGGGGATGGAATAAGCGCGTCAGAGGGGTTGCGGACCGAACACAGGGACTCCCGCTGGTTCGCAATCCCCCGAACGCACTTAAGCTTTCAGGGTTGGTGCAGATACTGTAGACCGCACGCAAGCCCGCATGATAAACAGAAAGTCGGATTTTCGCACGGGGCAAAGTGGGGGTTTAAAATTGCGAGCGGCAAATCAGCCCCACGCACTCCGCGCCGACTCGCAGAACTCAGTGATCAGTGCAGGCGATTTTTGGCCTCGCGGTGATTCGACTCCACTGGCGACATCGATGCTGCGAGCTCCGGAAACACGGATGGCCTCGGCGACGTTTTGGGGACGCAAACCTCCCGCTAACACCCAGCGGACGGCGGGGAATTGCTCCGACCATCGGCGGGTGCTTTCCCAATCAAGCGATCGGCCGCTGCCGCCATGCTGGGCCCCAGCATCCGCATCCAGCAAGACTTGGCACCCCGCATCGACCCAAGGACGCACGTGTTCGTCGATCTTGGCTGCCGTCAATTTTCCTGCAGGAAGTTTTATCGCTCGTAGTAGCGGAAGTCCCAATTTGGCATATAACGCGACGTCCGACACCAATTCGTCCCCATGCAACTGGACGGCATCGATGCCCGATTTGCCAATCACGTCCCGGATTTCTTCCGCCGGTTTGTTGACAAACACCCCCACCCGAAAAAGCCCGCACTGGCGAGCGTACGTTGAAAGCTCTGTCGTGATCGGTGACGCGGGGTCGAGATAGCGGACGCTGGGGGGGAAAAAATTCAATCCCACGGCGTCGCCCCCCGCTTGGACAACGGCATCGATGTCCGGCTTGAGGCGAACTCCACAAATTTTGATTTGAAACACAGTGAGCCAACGCCGAACCGGAACAAATGACTGGGCCAGCCCAGGTCGGCTGACCGATAGATACTACACCGTAACTTGTTCGCCTTGGAAGGTTACCGGCACACCTTGGAGGGATGATTGGTGATGACGAAGTTTCGACGAGTAGAAGCCAGCGACCTAATTCTTGTTGCAATTTCTTCGTTCGTGCTTGCATTTCACTCGATGCCGGTTGATGCGAAAACCGAAACAGTCGCTGAGCTTAAGACACCCTCCGTGCCAAAACCGATCTCGGCCGACGACGCGGTCGCTCGCTGGCAAGCGGAAGTCTCACAGTTCTATTCCGCTCAAATGCAAGCAAAAGCGGAGAAAGAATCTGGCAATATGACCGATGCTAGCTTGGTGAGCCAAATCTCGTTCGTGATGGCGACGCCATCACCATCGCTGGCAAGTTTGACGCCACCGAACAAAAAAGAAGCGTCATTGCCCACCACGGATACCGCTTTGAAGCCTGAACCGTCGCCCCCGCAAGTGACGGCTCACGGGTTTCGCATGCAATCGACCGGATTTTCTATCGTGATCGCGGCGGTCGCATCGATCTGTTTTGCCGCTTGGTGCGTGGCATTTCCCATTCGCCGAGCCTCGCCCGTGATCTGGGCGAGTCGATGGAGTGGTGAAAAGAGTGTTGATGCAAGCCAATCGTTCTCGATGAACGTGGATGCGAGTTGGTTTGCCGTCGACCAACCAATCACCGTGCGGGCAAGGCAGCTATGCTTTGCCGTGCTGGTCGTGACCGCAATGATCGTTTGTGTGTTGTAAGCAGTTAGCTTTAAACCAAGCCGGTCAGTCCGCCGTCGCCACAGTAGTCTGGGTTACCAAAGCTCTCGACGGGATGTCCCATCGCTTCGGCAAAACTCAGCAGCAATCGATTATGCGGGACGCGATTAAACTTCAATGCCCGTCCGGTATCGAAGCCAAGTCCGCCGCCGACCATCACAAACGGGATATTGTCTCGCGTATGCGAGTTGCCTTTGCCAAGTTCATTGGTCCACACGATGGTGGTGTTGTCCAACAGCGATCCACTACCATCAGGCTCCGGTGTTTCTAACAAGCGTTTTGCCAGGAAAGCCACCTGCTCGCAGTACCACGTGTTGATCTTGATCAGTTTTTCGTAAGCGTCTTCGTTCTTGTCGGGTTCATGCGACAAGCCGTGGTGTCCTTCGTCAATTCCCAGCCAGCGCATTCTCGGGTTTCCGACGCTGTTTGAAATTTGATAGGTAGCCACGCGAGCAAAGTCGGCTGCAAAGCTGTTAACCAGCAGCTCGATTTGCATTTTTGCAATCTGTGGCATGTTGTCGTTTTCGGTTTCGACATTGGCAGGCATGTCAGGGATCGCATGTCCAACGTCGGCATTCTTTTTCGATTGCTCGAGTTCGGTTTGCAGCTCTTTTTCGACCGAGCGGACCATCGCGACATGTTCTTCGAGGATTCGACGATCCTCGCTACTGATCATCTTTTCGACACGACGAAAATCTTCACTCAAATCGTCGAGCACGCTGGCCAACAGTTCGCGATTCTTACTTTGCCCATACAACTTGTCGAACATCTGATAGGGATCGCTGATCGGTGCAACAGGCTGGTTTGGCCCGGCGTAGGACATACGTGTCCAGGTATCGGCACGATCGGGCACCATCACGCCGAATTCAAGTGAGCCAAAACGCGTTTGCTTTTCAGGAACCGCTTGCATTTGGTTTTTTAGGTATTGGTCGATCGAGATGCCCTGGGACCAACCCGCCGGCGTATCCGAACCGCCTTGGATGTCACCGGGGAAAAGTTCGACGCCAGTCAACAGGCAACCGATCCCGCGCATGTGGCCGTCACCGTCGCCTTGGATTTTGTTGCACACACCATGCAGTGTCATCATTTGATCCTTGAATCCGGCTAGCGGTTCCAGGATTCGTTTGATGTCAAAATCGCGTCCTACCTTTTCAGGCCAGAAGTGAGCGGGGATCACTCCATTGGGGCTGAATAGAAAAACAATGCGTTGCTTGCGAGCCGAGGTCGAGGCGGCCCAACCAAGGCTTGGCAGACTAAACAAAAAGTTGGCCGCAGCGGCACTAACGCCTAGCTTGGTCAGAAAATCGCGGCGAGATAGAGGTTGGTTCATCATGATTCTACTCAGGTTTCTTGGTTGCTCGTAACAGGTTCCGTTGCCGCAGTCGCAGCAATCCACACAATCAAGTCTCGGACTTTAAAGCCGCTGTTTCGGAATCGCTCGGTCAGTTCCGATAGTTTGTCGGGGCCATAAGCTCCAACCGGTTGTTTAACGAAATATTCAAATGCAGCTTCCACGAACGCGCGGTGAGCGTCATCGCTTTTGACAAGGTAATCGGCCAATTCGTGAGCGTCTTTGAATTGGACCTTGTTACCTTGGCGGTCTTCGTAGCTGCCACTGGCATCGATCGGACTTCCGTTCTCTTTCTCGCGGAAACGGCCAATCGCGTCAAAGCCTTCGAGTGCAAACCCCAAGCCATTGATCTTTTCATGACAAACTTGGCAATTGACTTCGTTGGTTTGCAACTCGACTCGCTGGCGTGTGGTTAATTTAGGATGCAAATCAGCATTCAGTGGGGAAAACGCCGCGTTCGGTGGACGCAGGACGCGACCAAACATGTGGCGGTACAAAAACACGCCGCGGTGAATCGGCGACGTCGTTTTGTAGTAGGCTAACTTGCTCATCAATAGCGGATGATTCAGCAGCCCGATACGCGTCTTGGAATCGCTGACGCTTCGCACGAGTGGGTTTTGTTCCAATCCATTCGCCTTCGCGGATGCTTTGTCTTTGGATGCATCTTTGGGCTCAGATTTCGGCTTCCATGCATCCCCGTATAGTTCAGCGAGTCGCGGCGTGGTGTAGGTCCAGTCGGCTTGAAAAAATTGGCGGTAATCGCTCGGCTCGCTCCACACAATCTCGTCGATCATGGCGTCAAACGAGGCTCGTAGATCGCTAACAACCGCTTTGTCAAAACCGGCGTAAACCTGCTCATCTTTGCTGATTTCGTCGCTTTGGGCGACTTCGAACCAGTGCGTCAGAAAATCACGCATCTTGGCTTCGGTGCGATAGTCGCTGACCATGCTCCAGGCGGCTTGTTCGATCTGCGGAGCCGAATCAAGTTCGTTTTTGCTGATCTTTTTCAGCAACCAATCGTCGGCGGGAAGCGAGTCGTACATGACCAACGCCAAACGATTGGCAGCCTGCTGAGAGCGTGAACGATTCGTGTCGATCAGCGGGTACAAAAACCGAGGTGATTTTATGGTCAATAACATGACACGGCGGATCGCTTCGGCGTCATCTGCCGTGGCATCGAGTTGCTTGTCGATATAAACCTTGCGAGTGGCATCGTCGAGCGAACCACGAAACGCAGTACTGACGATCTCGTCAAGAAAGCTTCTTAGATGAGCTCGGTTCTGGTTCGGCTTCTTTTTATTTTTCCGTGTGTACTGAGGCCAAAGTTCATCCGCGACAAGTTTCGAAAACTCGACGGCCGCTTGAGTCGTTGAGTCGTCCCAGATGCGACTGATTTCAGTCCCCCGCTCGTAACCGTAACTACGATCATCCGGCGGCAGTTTGGTTTGCAATGCAAACGCGGCTGGAAAACTTGTCGAGACAAAGTGGCGTTGAGGGATGACGGTTTCGACTCCGCCCGGCGGAATCCAAGCAAGTGACACCGACGCAGGCGGTTGCTCGGTTTTGCGTTTACGCTGGGTGAATTCAAGTTTGATCGGGTAGCCTCGACCCGCGGTCAAATAGATCCGTTTCCGAAACTCAGTGCGTCCTTCGGATTGCACGTGGTTGTCGACAAAGCTTCGTTGGGGGCCGCCCAGGTAGAGCTTGCAGGAACAGGTGCTTCGCAGCACGATTTCATATTCACCGCTGCGTTCTGGCATCAGCGAGCCAGCCCAGTGGATATAGAATTCCTCGGGTTTGATTCCTTCCCCGGGACCATCATGAGCAAAATCAAAATCGAGCACCGCATCGGTCCGCTCAATCTTTTTTGTTTCGTTTTTCCAATTTGGCGAATCGAAGTAGGTGCCGCGGATTCCGTGTTCCTCGTGACTCCAACTGCTGCCGGACATCCGGGCGAATAAGTCAGCCAAACTCTGACGCAACTGGTCGCCCGTCAGACGGGCCACGCCGATCTTGGGTGGTCGATTGCGGACACGAGCTGCCTCGCTGTAGAAGGTTTCAAAAATGTAGTTCGCCACCGCTTCGGCATCTTTCCCATCGCACGATTCCGGATCGTCCTCGGGCATCGTTTCCGCAATGATCTCGGCCAATTGCCCAATCGACGAATCGCCAGTCAATGCAGCGGCATATTCAGCCTCGACGCCTTGCCCCTGTGCCCCATGACACGAAGCACATTGCGTGGCATAAATCTGGGCGCCACGCGATTGTGAGTCGCCCTTGGCTTCGTCCGACCACGCAGTTAGGCAAGGCATAACGACGCCAACCAAGGTAGTCAGTGCAAAACAGCGAAGGATGTTGGGACGAATCAAGGAGGATCTGCAACGGAAAGGTGGGACGAACCGGTTGAGACAGAACGGGTAAGAACTGAATTGGGACACCCGCCATCGACCGAACTTTAACAATCGATGCGATTTGGGGTCGCTGGATGCGGTGGTGAGGGATCTGCCAGCGATCGCAAACTGACCGACCCCGTAATTTAGGGCCATTCTCTAATGTCGGTTAGCGTGAGTGCGTTGGGTGGGGTTTTGGGAAGGAACCTTATTATACGTTAGGTCCGCCTAAAAGCATACTTCATCGACATTGCAAGATCACAGATCGAATGCAAATGCTTTAACAGGCTATCACTGCGCGCCCTGCAGACATCTCCAGAGGGACACGGACCGCCTCTGCAGGACTGCTTTTCGCTCAAATCAGTGAATCCAGACTTCAGGATCTCGATAGTGATTTCGCATGTCGGAACACCGATTTGTTGCTTGCTAAGTCGTTCTCATTCCTCAGGTTGCACGCTATCGAGGCTTCCATGCTTCATTCTTAAGCACTGCAGACGACTTCGCGAATAAGAAGCAAACACCCAAAGGCGACGAAACCTCCATTACTCGCGGTTAGCGGACTGCTAACCACTATTGGTTGCTGTGAGACCCGATTGAAGTGCAACGGTATGCAGGATGCTCTGCAATAGCCCTTCATGCTTTTTCAAGCGTTCAAAAGGGAAGTGATACAAATGTCGGCTGGATTGGATCATCAAGGCAATTTTGTCTCCGCTACGGAAACTCGAGTCCACTGGCTCATCATTGCAACTCAACAAGCCGAGCAGGGCAGCGACGAAGTCGTACTGGTTGACCTTTCCCAGGTGGAGAAAATTAGCAGCCATGAATTGTCGGAGTTAATCCGGCTGCAGCTATTCGTGCGCAAGAGCGGTCGGAAGCTGGTGCTGGAAAATACCCACCTCAATTTACGCAACATCTTCGAATTGACCCGATTAACTCGCTTAATCGAGTTACGTTGAGAACGACAAACGAATCATCAGCGAAAAGCGTGTCCGATCGCTTATTGGCTCAGTCCAGTTACTTCTCAGGGCTGATCGTTACCGTATAACCGCCTGAATTATCTGCTCGATCAGCCACCGAATCGTTGATTTGAAGCACCAGCCAACTTTCAGCTGTTGTTTGGATTTCGGTTGCGTTGCCGACAGTAAAAATCGGAAGCGGCTCGCACTCAGGTTGCCCGCTGTGTCGTAGCGACACCAGACATCCGATTAATTGCCCTAGCGGACGCCCTTTCGCGTACTGGATCGTGACTCCGCTTGCCTCGCTTTCCCAAACTTTTTCGCGTTTGGCAATAACGCATCGCCCCTCAGCCGAAATATTTATGCGAATTCCTGGCGGGACTCGGACACCTAGTGACTGCCATCCTTTGCCAGCTTCGACGTTCAGTGAAATCGCTTGGCCATTCCACTGAGGATCGTGAACAGAAAGGGCAACTTGTTCGCGTTTCCAATCAAAACCGTAATCCAGTTCGTTGCACATCAATCGCCAGCGGGCGATCACGGCAGGCCACTGGGGCAAGAGCCGCTGGTATATTTGACGCGTAAAATTGCTTCCTGAGTCACGTCCACTTTTTGCTGAGGCGACAAGCACGTCGCGATAGTCGTCGTACTCGGACAGCAGCATCGCCGCAGCCCAGCACCAACCGTAGCGTTCGGCGTCGCTGTTCAAATCGCGAGGGTACCGCATCACTGTTTCGAGAGTCGGAATTTTATCCTCGTCGCGTCGTTGGCTGATTAATTTCAAGCGTCCCCAGTACGGTACCGAATCTCGGTCGGCGGGAAAGCGATTGATCCTTGTCGTGGCACCGCGGCCTTCGTGGGTCGCTAATAGCTCTGCAGTCCCTTCCATGAACCACGACGGTCCCGCACCGCCGAATTGGTCATTTGCAAGCGAGTGAACCCCCTCGTGCAGCAGCAAATGACGCGTGTAATACTCGCTCGGTTGCGTCATCATCCAGATCGAATTCCCTAACGCATATCCCTGTTGAAAATTGGGAACGCGTGGATCGATCAGCCCGGCTCGCATAAAAGGCGTCTTGTCTTTCATCACAAACGCCTTCACACTCCATGAGTCGAGTGCGTGCTCGGGCAGCCCCCAAAAGTCACGCCATTGGTTGACGGCTGCGTCAAATGAGGTCACCAATTCGTTGATCTCGGCATCGGATTCGATGTCCGATGTGATCTCGATATGCTGGCCGCTCGCTTTGCGAAAATCATCGGCGAGGGTGGCATTGACCATCCCAATGAAAAAGATCCCTGCCACTAACCCGATTTGAAATTGTGTTCCATTCATACGCCCAGTTTACTTCGTTTCTTGTTCTCTGTTCAGCCGTTCTTGCGGCGAGCGGCTGTGTCCAGCGTGCCGAGAGTGATGTGGTGGTCTACTCGGCGCTGGACGAAGAGTTTGCTGCTCCGATTCTAGACGCGTTCGAACGGACGACGGACCAAGAAACGAGTGTGATTCGCAAGTTTGACGTCGAGTCGACGAAAACGGTGGGCTTGGTCAACCGCATCATCGCCGAAAAAGAGGCTCCGATTTGCGATTTGTTCTGGAACAACGAAATCATGCACACCGTGCGATTGCAAAAACTGGGCTTGCTCGAGCAGCGATCGTGGAAAGTCGAAGCGGGGTGGCCCACCGACATGATTGCCAGCGATGGTTCGTGGTGTGGGTTCGCAGCGCGTGCTCGTGTGTTGCTTGTAAATACCGAGCTCATCAAGGACCCAAGCAACTATCCCAACTCCGTCTCCGATCTCGCCAACAAAAAGTGGAAGGACCAATGTGCGATGGCTCGGCCATTGTTTGGCACCACGGCAACGCACTTTGCTGTTTTGCGTGAAATCCAGGGGCGTGAAGCAACACTCAAGCAACTGACCGAAATCCGTGATAACGCCGTTATCCTATCGGGCAATAAACAAGTGGCTCAGGCGGTTTCAGCGGGCACGGTGGCGTGGGGTTTGACAGACACCGACGACGCGGTGATCGAACGCGATCTAGGCCGCTCGGTAGCAATCGTTTATCCCGACCAATCATCGGACCAGCCCGGGACACTTCGCATCCCCAATACGGTTGCGGTGCTAAAGAATGCACCCCACTCGGTTGCCGCGGGATTGCTTGCGGATTATTTGGTCCGTCCTGAGACCGAAGATCGATTGGCGATGGGCGACAGCAGCCAATTACCGCTCTCGCGAGCGAGCAAGTTTCCACCGCGAGTGTTGCCTGAGTCACCGGTGCGTTGGATGCAGGCGAATTTTGAAACCGCGGCTGACGATTGGGAAGCCTGGGCCGACGAGCTGAAAGATTTAGGCTTGGGCAAGTAAGCAGGGTAGCAACTAACTGACCAATGACGCCGCTCTCAACGTCTCGCCTTGCAAACGAATTTTGTCCCCGGTGGGACCTGCGAGCCGCTGCAAATGCGGTCGGCGTACCATTTGCAAACAAGACGTTTCGTCAATCTCGGATGCGACTTCCATCTGCAAGTCCGCAGAAGTCCCCCAAGCTCGCAGACGTCGCAGCAGCGCCGGGGCGATCGGTTCGGCTTTGCTCTCGGCTCGTGCCGCGACCACGGAATGATCTTCGCTCAGTTCGAGTAGTCTCTGCAAATCCTCGATGCGAATCGATGCGTCCGATTCTTGAATAAACACCAATTCGCCTGTGGCCCGCTCCAGTCCTGTCTGGCCCGCGGCTTCCAGTCCACGCGGACGTGAATGGCGTACGATGCGGACTTGAGGGCATTCTTGTTGCAGTTCGTCGAGCACTTCGGGGGTCGCATCGCGACTGCCGTCATCCACAACAACCACTTCCACAACATCACGAGTCAATTTCGCAAGTCCAACAATGACTTTTTCGACCCTGGCGACAATCCGACTTTCACCATCACGAACGACCAGGACAACGGAAAGTTTAGCGGGACTGGACATGATGCATGAGACTCCGATCCTGACAGCGACTTTGCGGGAAAGCCGTTGCCAGAAGATCTGCTGCTTTGGAGGTACCGACCGACATGAGGCGTGTTCCTCTGTTTTCGGTTGTCGACTCCTTTGCGGTACACGAGGGAACGCGTTTGTCCGAATTTTCCAGTCGTTCCTCTGCTGCGGGATCGCTCTATAATGCGAGTTTTCCTGCGACTCACGCCCAATGCCAACTACGTTGGTTAGCGGTACGGCGCGAGCCGTTCGGCTGCAGCGAGAAAAACGTTCAATTTAGGCCGGGCGGCTTGCGCCGCACCGCTACAAAAACCACCCGTTTAGTGCCAAACGTAGATAACATTGGGCTGACGCCCCCGTTCCATGCCACCACCGCTGTGTGGCTGGACTCACCCATTTTCAAAACTCCTTGTGATTTGCCATGTCTACTGATGATTCCCCGATTCCCAATTTCAGCCTTGGCACCAATGGCTTGCTGCCAGCGATTGCTCAAGACGCGACGACCAATCGCGTGCTGATGATGGCCTGGATGAACGCTCAGGCTTGGGAAGAAACACTCAAGTCGGGTTATGCGGTTTATTTCAGTCGTAGTCGTAATCAACTTTGGCGAAAAGGCGAAACCAGCGGGCATCAACAACGGGTCGTCGAGATCCGTGTGGACTGTGACGCCGATACGATCCTGATGAAAGTCGAGCAGAAGGGGGCCGCCTGCCACGAGGGTTTCGAAAGCTGTTTCTTTCGCACTGTCCGAGAGGACGGGACCGTGGCCGTGGCCGACGAGAGGCTGGTTGACCCGCAAGCTGTCTACGGAAAGAAGCCTTCTTGAAAATGCGTTTACCAGACGCGTTGGAAAGCGTGCTCGAACCGGGTACGATCCCTGCTTGAACCTATACAATACATGACTCGCATTCCCACCAAGTCCTCGATCCAACCTGGAGCCCCTAAGCCGATGAGCGCTGAAGCAAAGCTAAAAGAACTCGGAATTGAACTGCCTACCCCTCCCAAGCCCGTCGGTGTTTACAAGCCGATCGTAATCGCAGGAAACATGGCCTACCTGTCGGGACACGGCCCGCTAAAGCCCAACAAGTCCTTGATCACTGGTCGTCTCGGGTTGGATATGGATGTCGAAGCCGGCTATGACGCCGCTCGTTTGACCGGGCTCGGCATGTTGGCGACCCTTCAAGCTCATTTGGGCAGCCTCGATAAGGTCACCCGGCTGGTCAAACTGCTTGGCTTGGTACGCTGTACCGACGGATTCGATAAACAACCCGCTGTGATCAATGGCTGCAGCGAATTGTTCCGCGACGTCTTTGGCGAAGATGCGGGTGTGGCAGCGCGAAGTGCGCTGGGTACCAACGCATTGCCTGGTGGAATCGCGGTCGAAATCGAAGCGATCTTCGAAGTCCAAGCGTAAGCCACGAATGAATGTGGGACAGGCTGCTGGCCTGTCGAGACTGCAACGCCAAACTCGGCGTCGATCCCACAATCTCATTCGCTTGGTTACGCCCAAGGTTTGACCACGGTTTATAATAAGGGCACGTTGCAATGTGCACTGGATTTCACGAGACGTGCCCAGCAGCTTGCTCAAAATGGCAGCGATAAACCGTTGCCGAATCATCGTGAGTCGATCGGCCTTGTAGACAAAATGACTGAGCGGATAAAACTAAAATCGGA
Source organism: Novipirellula methanifontis (assembly GCF_052161655.1). Lineage (GTDB taxonomy): Bacteria > Planctomycetota > Planctomycetia > Pirellulales > Pirellulaceae > Novipirellula. Next base: position 862,297 of record NZ_CP197418.1, on the reverse strand, counting down.
ACCGACGACGTTCCCACCGCTTGTCGATCGCGCCATTGTCATCACCGGGCCAACTGCATCGGGTAAGAGTTCGGTCGCGATTGAGTTGGCTCGAATCACCGGGGGGGAAGTGCTCTCGCTTGATTCGATTGCCGTTTACCGCGAAATGGACATCGGCAGCGCGAAACCCACACGCCAAGACCGCGACAAAGCCCCCCACCACCTGATCGATCTGGTCGATCCGACTGACGAATTCAGTGTCGCTTGCTACCTGGAATCCGCACACGCGATCGTTGATCAACTCGCTGCTCGGGGAAAGCCGGCGATTTTTGTCGGCGGAACTCCGATGTTTCTCAAAGGCGTGCTTCGTGGGTTCGATCCTGGCCCGGCTGCCGACGAGGCGTTTCGACAAGCGGTTGAGGAAGACGTCAAGCAATATGGGGTCGCCGCGCTACGTAAACGACTGCAGCAAGTCGATCCGCTGGCGGCTCATCGTATCGATCCTGGGGATGTGCGGCGGATGATTCGCGCCCTCGAGGTTGCCTACCAAACAGGAAAACCGCTTAGCCATCGTCAACTTCAATTCGATGAAGTGTGCGATGCATCGCGATGTAACGTTTTCCGGCTGGGTTGGGATCGCAAACAGTTACACGAGCGAATCAATCGCCGGGTCCAGCAGATGTTTGAGCGTGGGTTTGTGGACGAAGTTAATGCGTTGATCTCGAAACACGGAAAATTGTCGCGGACGGCGGCCCAGGCGGTTGGCTATCGCGAGTTACTCGACTATCTCGCTCAGCAAGGGGATCTCGACAAAACGAAAGAAGAGATCGCAGCACACACGCGTCAAATGGCGAGACGCCAAGAAACGTGGTTTCGATCATTCAAAGAGATTCGCACGGTCGAAGTCGCTGAACCGCTCGACCCGCAAGCCATTGCACTGCAGATCCACAGTCTGCTTGTCAAACGCGAGCTGCCTTAGTCAGGTTCGCCTCCCACCGCTCGCAATACATCCGCGAACGGCATCTCGCTGCACACACCAAAGTGATCTTCGCGAGTCATCCGCGATCGAAACATTGCGGGAGTCGACAAGCCGCACAAAAACCTCGCTCGTTGGCGGGCGGTGACCATGCGATCGGGATATTTGGCGATCATATCGTTCACAATCCCGGTGGCGGAACTGCCCAAAGACCGCGGCCGCATCGCGGGAATTTCAAAGGGTCCTTCGCCAAGACAAAAACTGCAGTGACCGCACTCCGTTTTCATTTCGTCGCCAAAGTGTGCCGAAAGAGTGGCAGCTTGGCATGACCGAGCTGCGGCCAAGTCAAGGACGGCATCGAGCCGCCCAACCTCACTTGTTTCCCGCAGCACCATTCGCTCAGTTAATTGATCCGCCAACTTATTTGGCCTCTTCAATTCTTTGACCCAGCGATAGCCGTGTGACAGATCGCTGACCTTGACATCAAGCCACCCGCGTTCGGCCATGAATTCGATCGCCGCAACGATAGATTTACGATCGGTCTTCAATCGATTCGCCGCTAAAGTCACATTCAATAGGAACCAATTCCGCCCTTTAGTCAGGTGTGACAACACCGCAGCAAAAAACTCTCGTTGCTCGCCAGTGACCGAATTCAAGATCGACTGCAAACTCACAAGCGGCTGGATCTTGTACTTTGCATAGCGTGGTGATGTCGCTTGCAAATAGCCATCCAGTTCGAGGTAGGTCAACAACGTGCGAACCACCGCGATGCGAATGTCTGATTCCGCCGACAAACGATAATGCGAAACAAAAAACTCATCTCGATTCCCTCTCAGCAACTCAAGCATCTGACGGACACTTTGTCGCGACGGGGTATCGCCGAAAGTAAAGTTGTCGATCGTGACTCGGTCTTCGGGAACAACAATCAGCTCACAGACCGATTGTTTTCCATCTCGGCCAGCGCGACCAATTTCTTGAGCGTACGCCTCGAGCGATTTTGGCGGATTGAAGTGGTAGACGTAACGGATGTTCGACTTGTCGATTCCCATTCCGAATGCGATGGTGGCAACGACGACCTGCTTCTTGGACTTGTGAAAGGACTGTTGCACTTCGGTACGTCGCTCGATTTCAAGCCCCGCATGATAAGCGGTCGCCGTGATACCGTCATCGCTCAGACGTGCTGCAATCTCTTCAGTGGTGCGTTGAGTTGTCACATAGACAAGGGTGGCACCCGCGGGCCGCGAAGCAATTTGAGAGACTAAGTGCGTGTACTGGTCCTTGGCCTCCAAGACAACACTTCGCAAGTGCAGGTTCGGCCGATAGAACGGCGTTTGGATGGCATCTTTGCTGGCGATCCCAAACGCTTTTTTAATATCCGACAGCACCGCAGGGGTCGCCGTCGCGGTCAAAGCCAGCACTCGCTTTGCTGAAAAACGACGGGTCAAATCCGCGAGCTTTAGATAGTCGGGGCGAAAATTGTGTCCCCACTGGCTGATGCAATGCGCCTCGTCAATCGCAAACAACGAAATGTCGAGCGTGGACAACGATGCAATGAACCGCTCGTTGAAAAAACGTTCCGGTGCAACGTACAAAAGTTTGACTTGCCCCTCGCGGACGCGTCGCATGGCATCGCGAAATTCCACAGGCGTTTGCGTAGAATCAAGCCGAATCGCGCCAATGCCACGTCGTTGCAGCGAGTCGCATTGGTCCTTCATCAACGCAATCAGCGGCGAAACGACCAGCGTGATGCCGGGGAACAATAGACTCGGCAATTGATAGCACAAGCTTTTTCCGCCACCGGTCGAAAATACGGCCGCAACGTTGCGGCCCTGCAATAGACGATGGATGACCGCCCGCTGTCCTCGCCGAAAGGAACGAAGTTGAAAGCGATTCCGCAGCACTTCGCGCAGATCGATCGCTTCAAAATCCAAAGACTTCGAAGCGTCCGTTGCTGCAGCGTTAACTTCCATCGATTTTTCCACGTTCGATCACGATCAACCGTGGATATCGTACCAGAAACACGCCGTCTTGCTTAGAACAGTAACGATCCCGTCAAAAGGTCCACGAGAGCCAAGTCGTTGGCCTTGTCACGATCATCAAGGTCATCTTGAGCAACTGCGGACGACGGAGCGATGAACTCGGACTGAGCCAGCGGTGCTCGCTGCTTCAGTCTGTTGATCACGATCAACGCATCGAGCGCCGTAGCTAATTTATCACCATTGACGTCCACAAATCCGCTAAACGAACTAGGGATCGTATTGATCGGACCGGTGCCGTTGATGTTGATGAAATTGATAACACGAAGCGCGTCATTCGTTGTGATACTTCCGTTGTCATCCACATCAAGCGGGTCATCTTGCTTGTTGAACGGCGTTTCGCCGAGTCCGACGTTGATCGTGAACGAGAACGTATTGAACAAGTTGATCAATCCGGCTTCGAATGCCCGGATCGTCAACGGATAGCTACCCACCATCGTCGGCGATGGGGTGCCGCTAAAGGTTCGCGTTGTCGCGTCAAATCGCAGCCAAGGTGGCAAGAATCCGTTGCTGTCGAACACCGTGACCGTGAACGCCCCACCTTCGGGATCAGAGACAAAATCCGGTGGCAATTGGAAGTTAAATCGCTTGCCACTTTCGGCGCCCGGGACATTCAACGTAGTTGTGAATACCGGAGCCTCGTTCACGTCATTGATGTGCACATCGATGGTTTTGATCTGCACTCCACCGCGAGTGTCGACGGCGCGAATTTCAAGCGTCAAATCGGGAGTCGTTTCCGCATCAAACACGGCCCCAGCAGCAACCCTCAAGACACCTGTACTCGGATTGACCGTAAACAAATCCGCTGCGGTTCCGCCGCTGATCGATAGAGTGACCGAATCACCCCGGTCAGCGTCGCTGAATCGAATCAATGCCACATCGTCACCCGGTTGGGCAGCTTCGGAAACATTGAACTGGTTCGTCAAAATGACTGGGTTATCGTTGCGATCAAGCAGCTCGATTCGCAGAGTTTGACGAAGCGTTGCACTCGCGCCCGTTGTGTCAGTCACGTCAAACTGTAGTTCAATGACACGTCGAGTTTCGAAGTCGAGATTTGCATTCTCGGCAACTTTCAGGTCGCCTGTGAGCGGATCAAAAACAAAGTTCACCGATGCGTCCGAGGGGACTAGCGAAATCTCGTGATTCTCTGGGAACCCTTCGGGATCGACGACCAAAAGCTTGGTCACAAGAGCATTAGCCTGTGCGTCTTCTGGCAAACCAACGCTGTTAGTGTTCAGCGTTGCGGATTCGTTGGTGTCGGTAATCGCAATGTTCAGCGTTGTCCTTGTCGACAGCGGCGGAGTGCCATTGTCGGCGATAAGAATATCAAGCGTGTAGCTTGATTGAGTTTCGAAATCGAGATTAGCCGATTCAAGCAGGAACAATTCGCCACCTCGAGTCAAGCGGAACAATCCCGAGCCTGATCCACCCGCGATCTCGAATCGGTGAGTTTGGCCGACATCCGAATCGTTCACGATCAGTTTAGTGATTCGTCCCGTCGTGTTTTCCGGGATCGAAAGCGACGTGGTTACCAGTTCCGGTGCATCGTTTTCATCTTCGATAATGACCTGTTTGATAAATCTCGTCACAGCCGGTGGCACCGCATTGTCACTGACTTCAAGATCGAGTGTCAAAATGCTGCTGGTTTCAAAATCAATGACCGCCGTATCTTTGAGCTTCACAACGCCGGTGATCGGATCCACCTCGACAATGTCCGCTGCGGTGCCTCCGAGGACAGTAAACGTCAGCGTTTGATTTCTTGCTGTGTCGGGCTCGACCGCTTCGATCACACCGACTTCACTGCCTGGAATAGAACCTTCGGGGATCAATAGCGGTTCGCGATTCACGACGGGAGCTTCGTTCACGTCTTCGACAGTCAACACAACTCGAGTGATCGCCGACGCGTTGAGTGAATCGGTCACCCGCACGCTGAAGCGTACTTCCGGACTGGTTTCAAAGTCGGGGCTAGCACCGGAGGCAAAACTCAACTCGCCCGTAAAGGGGTGAATGACAATACCAATATCGGCGCCATTGGCGTCGATGTTATTCAACAGCGAGAATCGAATCTCTTGGCCATCAATATCGCTGGCCGCAATCGTGCCAAACACAACTCCGGACGCAATGTCCTCTTGGATCGTAAAGCGGGTTTCGCTCTGCACCGTGGGAGCGGAGTTGCCACGAACGTCATCGATAAACTCGAAGTTCTCGTAGCGAGTCACTTCGATCGGTTTGGGTGCCGCTCCGACCAACGGAGTAGTTCCCGAGGTACCTGCGACCGTCACGTCGTACGATCCCGGGAACAGATTGGTGATCTCGTAAACGCCATTTTCATCGGTGACGTCAAAAGGCTCGCTTTGAGTGTAGACCAAACGATCAAAGCGTCCGAAGGGGCTGCCGCCTTGGAAGTCATCACTAAAAGCAAGGGCGTAGGCGATTTCCTCGTTCGGAAGCGACAGTGAAATCGTTTGCCGTGCACTGCTGATCAGCCGGTTGCTGCGGACGAACCCAAGCAACACGCCTGCCGAGTTGTAGGCTTCGAGTCGACCGTACGTCACGCTCAAGGAAGAGTCATTTGCAATCACATCGATCGCGATTGCCGACACAGGGCGAAAGAAATCGAATCTTAATTGGCCGCTACTGGTAAACCAATCGATTCCGCCGCGAGCAAAAATGCGGTTCTGAAGCGTAATCGGGAAATTGAATTGGTTTTCCGAAGTGACGCCGTCGCCGAAGATGCGACCGAGCGAAAATTCGCTAACCGAAACACCGGGGGCAGCATGCAACAGATTCTTTTCGACCACTTGACCGCTGATCGGATCTCGCGTGATCAAGTTATCTGGTTCAACAATGTGCGTTAACACATCAAGAACGCCGTTTTGATTGGTGTCGGCAAACACGGTCAAGCCGGCTGCAGGCACGGGGTCTCGCGAGGGACCATCGCCTAGGGGAGGGCTCTCGAACAGTGTTCCGCGAACACCACCGACAAAGTTGCTCGTACCAACATGGTCCAGCGGCAAGCCTTGGAACTGCACTGGCGCCGGAGGTCCGAAGAAGCCCGAAACAACACTTAGGCTGGTAGAAGAGCCTTGGGTTGGCCCCGAAACCCAGTCGTCGATGTCGCTGCCAATCGAATCGCCGATTCGGCCTGCGTATCCAGCACCACTGCTGAACACAATGGGAACCCCTGGTCGTGTGGTGATTCGCGAGGTTCCGACCCCGCGGTCCACAAACACAATATTTCCGTAAGCAAGGTCAGGGCCACCGACAAAATTGTGGATTGAAATCGAGTCGAATGTCTTCCACGCACCCGCGACACCATCGCCATCAATAAAGCCGTCGTTATCAAGGTCGATGTCATCGGCAATCGTCGGAGCAACATCGCTCTGGATCAGCATGTAGGTCCAGCCACCGATCGATGAGAATGCAACATCGTCACTGGTGTGAATCCCTCCGGGCAGTCCCGAAAAATCAGTCGTGCTCGATCGCAGCACAGCTGACTGGGGATCAATGTCATAGTTATTGCCCGACGTCACAATGGCCAAGAACCCATTGTCACCGAGCGGTTGATTGCTCAGATCAAACACTTGAGCCACTTCACCCTCATCCAAGAAATCCTCTTGAACAATCACAAAGTAAGTGTTGTCGCCAAAACGGCCTCCCTTAGGTCCTCGCAATTCGATGTAAGGATTCGTGCCGCCGTAAAACTCGTTGATCACCACATCGCCGGCGCTGATCTCCGGTTCAATTTGCGCCGTAATCGTTTTACTTGGCAAGCTTGCCCAAGCAGGATCCGAAAGCGCCGCGTCGACCGAGATCACGATATTCGATGCACCAAGCGGCGCTGCATCGACAAGATCAATCGCGACGGTTTGCGGTGTTTGCCAGTTGTCGGGGGTAAACACCAAGCTTGAGGTGACCGGCGAAAGCTGCAATGGATTGGTGGTGATGTTAATGACCACATCCGTAGCGGGCCGTGTGTCCAGGGTGACTAGAAATTCGTCTCGTCGAACCGATGATGAAAACACGGTTTCAAAATTGGTTTCCGTCACAGTGATGCCGATAATCGCATTAGTAAGCGAAAAATCGGCAGTGATCGCTGACTGATCGGTGATCGTGACGCGATGTGCCACGTCGCCAAGTCGCGAGTAGAACAATGACTCCGAAGGCAACGGTTCCGATGCCGAGAATCCGGCAGTGACTTGCCCGGTGTCGGGATTCACAAACACAGCGGCACGTTGACTTGGGCTGCCTTGATCGAGCATCACAAATTGGGTGCCATTAAACGACAATGAAAAACTGTCCAGCGATCGTGACGAGGTGCCAAGCAGCCGGCCATTGCCGAGCAGATCAAATTCAAAAAATCGATCGTTTGTATTGTCAAACCCAACGATGCGTTTTTGAACCGAGTCGAACGTCAAATCGCTGACGTTTCCGAGTCCGCCAAGCGAGGTGCCGACGGGAACCAAACGACCGCTAATGCGATCAAAAACAGCAAGTTGTTGTTCGGTCGGAGCGGTCAAACTGCGAGCAACGGTATAGATCGTGTCACTCGACGCATCATAGGCGAGCCCTGCGGCGATCTCGTTCGCCAGCGTTGCGACGATACGTTCTTGGCCGGTTAACGGATCAAGTGTATAGATCGAATCGGTGACAAAATTAGATCCGTAGAACGTACCGTCATTGGTTCGAACTAAACCGTAAATGGGTCGAGACGAAGGGGTGCCGATTCGCCGTACGGTCCCATCGAGAGACATTTCAAAAAGCTGAGTTTTGTCGCTGTTGGCGGGATACGAGGTACCGAAATATGCATTCGGCGACGATTGGTAGAAGCCACGTGGAATCACTTGGCGAATCGCGTAGTCGCCGACCACAACATCGGTAAACGCGTAGCGGCCTACGTCATCGGTGATCTTTGTCGGTTCGCTCAAATCAAGTCTGCCGTTGTTATTCAAGTCGATGTAAATCTCGATGCCAGCCAAGTTGTCCTCGGTGGTTTCGTGGATTCCATTTTGATTGACATCGAACCAAACTTGGCCTTCGATCGTGCCTGCTGGTGGTGGTGGTGGAGGCGGGGCGAGTGCAAAGTCGAATCCCGTCACGTTATCGGCCGCGGCCAGATTCACGCGGTGAGCAATGTTGCCTCCCTTAGAAAAGGTGAGAGCGTCGGACGCCAGCGCGGTCGACGCATTGAAACCGCTGGTGACCACCCCCGTGTCTGGATTCACCACCAACACCGCTTGCTTATTCGCATCGGCGTCGTCGAACATAACAAACTCTGTCCCGTTGAATGCCAACGAGAAACTATCAATAGGCTGTTGAGCGGTGGCGAGCAGTTGACCGGTTCCGTTCAGATCAAACGCCAAGAATCGATCATTGGCATTATCAAAACCCACCACGCGGCGGTTGATGGAGTCAAACGCCAAGTCGCTAGCGCCGCCCGGCAGATCGAGACCGTTGGCCGAAACCTCCGTCAAGACTCCGGTCACCCGGTCGAGTGTGTGAAGCGTGCGAACGCTTGTAGATCCTGGAGTGAGAGACAACGTGTAAATCGTGTCGGTTTGAGCATCGTAGGCGAGGCCTGCGGATCCGTTTGAACCGGGAGGCGAAATCAGCGTTGCCGCCCCGGTTTGCGGATCAATCTGGTAGAACCCCGCGTCTGCCTGGAATCCAGATCCATAAAATTCGCCGTTGTTGGTTCGGATCAGCCCTCGAATCGAGACGGATTGCGGAGCACCCAATTGGAACGCCTCGCCGCTTTCGCTCATCTGATACAGCTGAGTCGTACCGACCGGCGTGTTGGAAAACGTCGTGCCGAAATAGGCCCCAGGGCTGGTTTGCCGCAGGTTGCCCGAGTCGACTCGGATCGCGTGAATGCCAGCGGCAAGATTATCGAATTGATATTGGCCTTGAGCGTCGGTCTGTACGGAAGTTTCCGTCGCATCAAATTGGCTATTGTCGTTCGCGTCGACATAGACACGAACATTGGGCACGCTGACTTCGGCAGCGTTATGGATCCCATCGCCGTTGTCGTCCTGGAAAACCTCGCCCGCTAGAACTGCCAGCAATTGGCGAGATTCTAGTTTTTCTAACATGCGTCGCCGACGGCTGAACCGCTGCGATTGTTTTTTCTTGCGAGCGAATCGGTTTCTAGGATCGAGCATGGCAATGAAGGTTAGGTAGAAAGGGAGAGATTAGAAGAAGTGTGTATCACCAAGCGTCCAAGGTGATTGCGAGGCCCAACTCTAGTCGAAGGGAACAGGTCGAGGGGAATTCTCCAAATGAGAACAACCCCCTAGAATAAATGTGCCAACCGCTCGGAACAACTGAAATCATGAGGAATCGGCAAGGAAGAACAGACCGGGGATTCCGTCTTGGAATCACGTCGGGGGGTGTTGGTTCCACAGATTCTCACAATTTTATTTTCTTTTCAGTTTTTGAAGTGCGATTTTGCAGCCATGGAGAACGGGGTCCGGATGAGTTTTGCCGCGAATTTCACCGCCATTGACTTTGAAACGGCGACACATCGAACCGACAGCGCTTGCCAACTTGCTGGCGTCGTAGTGCGTGACGGAGTTGTGGTCGATTCCAAAGTCTGGCTGATCCGTCCCAAGCCATTTTCCTTTAGCCCGGCGAACATCCGAATTCATGGAATTTCGCCCAATCAAGTTCGCGATCAACCTGAGTTTGGCGAGCTTTGGCCCGAAGTCGCCGAGTTTCTAAACATCATTCCTGGTCCATCCAACGACCAACCTGAGTGCCTCGTCGCTCACAACGCGAGCTTCGATATCGGGGTGTTGATGGGCTGTTTGCATACGCATCGCATCCCGGCACCTGATCTTCAGTACACGTGTACACGGGCGATCGCTCGCCAAGTCTGGCCCAGCCGTCCGCGATTTGGACTCAAGCCGCTTGCCGATTGGCTTGGGATTCAATTTCGGCACCATGACGCGCTCGAAGATTCCCAGGTCTGTGCCAAAATTTTGATGGCAGCGGGCATCCAAGCGGGCGCTGGATCGCTCGAGGAATTAGAACAGTCGACCAAGCTTTCCCGAGGCGTCGCGGGTGCCTGGGGAAAGCGCGGTCCATCCAAGTCTCATTTTCGCCGGCCCAAGCAACGTCAAACCGCGTCGCCGTCTCGGACCGAAATCCGCTCTGCCGAAAACGCTGCGGTTCAGGCTCAATTAAAACAGCAGTGGGATTTGCAGCGTCTGTTTGTGCGAGCCGAGTTCATTCGCCCGCTGGCCGGTCAACGTGTGGTCTTTACCGGGCAATTCAGTCAGCTCAGCCGCGAGGATGCCGAATCGCTTGCCGTCCGCTTGGGCGGCACCTGCCAGACCTCGGTCACCCGCGAAACCAATCTGCTTGTGGTCGGCGAGACCGACCAGCGGACAATCCAATCAGGCCGCACGATCAGTACGAAAGAACAAGCCGCACGCGAGGTCCAGGCCGAGGGAGGGGGTATCCGAATCGTCAGCGAACACGACTTTTTGGGCTTTGTCGTCGCTCCGGCATAAACATTGCAATGTTTTCGCCGACTATCTTTACAGGTGACCTATGCTTTCGCGTGACTGTGTTTCCAGCCCAAAGCGTTATCATCTTGGAATGAATTTGTGACCCGTGTACTTCTGACGGCATTCGAACCTTACGATCGATGGACCGAAAACTCGAGTTGGTTAGCGCTGATCGAGTTGACCCAGTGGTATGACGGACAAGCGGAGTTGACCACACGGCGTTATCCCGTGGACCTGACGCTGATGAGCGTGCAGTTGAAAAAGGATCTGCAGGACGACTATGACTTTGCCATTCACCTTGGCCAATCGCCCGGTGCAACACTGATCAAGCTCGAAGCGATCGGATTGAACGTTCGCAGCGATGGAACACCGCTACTAAAAGATGCGCCGGCTGCCTATCAATCCTCACTACCATTGCCGCGTTGCCGCGACGCATTGGTCGAAGCAGGCATTCCCTGCGAAGTCTCGCATCACGCGGGCACCTATCTGTGTAACGCCGCGTTGTACTTGAGCCAGTACTACTCGCATTCGTTTGCGATGAAGACAAAGAGTGTTTTTGTGCACCTGCCACTCTCGCCCGCCCAAGCCGCTCGCGACTGCGATCGATTGCCCAGCATGAGCACCCCCATGGTCAGCGCCGCACTCGCCATGATCATCGAAAATTTGGGCGTAGCGTAGTTCGGAACGACATCCAAACATAAAAAAAACGCCGGGCGTTTCCGTCCGGCGTTTTCGTTTTTTAGTATCGCTGTGGATTCGTTACCAACGTTAGCGGTTGGGGTCGAATCCGGTTTGGGCGATCTCTTCTTCCTCTTGGATGATGATTCGTGGAGTCACCATCAACATCAAGCTTCGTGCATCCCGGCCCGTCGAAACGTTGCGGAACAAGCGGCTGATGTAAGGAATCTTGCTGAGGAAGGGCAAACCGCGTTCGGATCGACCTTCGGCAAGTCGCTTGATTCCACCAAGCAGAATCGTACCACCATCGGGAACACTCACTGTCGTGCTGACCTGAGTGAAGGCGAAGGTCGGCAACTGAACCGTGGTACCTTCGACGACATCGTTGGACGTATCCGTATCGGACTCGTCATTCGAGTCAATCTTGCCGTCACCGTTAGTGTCACGAGTCGTGTTGCTGTTGGTGTTAGTCGAACGTCGGCCTTCGAAGGTGAACGTGTCGACGTTTCCGATCTGGCTGAAGAACGGAACCAGCGTCAAGCGTACGAATCGTTTGTCATCGCTGACGATCCCTTGCACGTTCAACTGCGTTCCTTCGTTCAGGACCACGATAACTGGTTGTTGGGCGACCGCAAAGTCACCGACAACCGGCGTGATACTGGTAACGAACGGCCGCTGTGACACGTCGCTGATCGTTGCGAATTGTCCATCGAACAGCGTGACCTTCGGAGCTTGCATGACGTTGTTACGGCTGTCGCCCTGTGCGGCTTGCAAGAAGAAGAACGCTTCGATGTCGCTGAGGATCGCAAAACCAATTGTCGAGATCGCACCCGGGTCAGGAGCACTGAAGGGCGGGGCAATTCCAAAGTTGTTGTTTTGGAATTGGATGTCCAAGTCCGAGGTCACTCCACCAGGTCCGTTGAATCCGATCGTGACCGCTGGTCCCGAGTCGTCTTGAGGAAGCCCGTTGGTGTTGTCATCAAACTGCACGTCAAAGTCGACACCGATCTGCTCGAAGAACGTATCCGAGAGTGTGATGAAGCGAACTTCGATCGTGATCTGCAGGTTCTGAAGACGACGAAGAGTCGTCAACAGGTCCGTGATCTGGTCATGCACGTCACTTGTAGTGCTGATAACAAGACTCAAGTTCTGCGGGTAAGGAGCCATCGTGCTCGGTCCGCCCAAAGCTTCCCAGGTATCTGGTACCACAGTGGTTTCAATCAGTGTCATCAGCGAACCGAAGTCAGCAAACGAACTACCACCACGACCACCGGCGGCCGAGGATGAGCTGCCTGGACCGAATCCACCTTGGGACCCCATCGGTGAGAATTGTCCCAACATGTTCGGAGCCATTTGCGACGGTGACATGCTGGCGGCCATGCCGCGTCCCAAGTCAGTTGCCGAAACAGGCATGATTTGAACATCACTATGAGGGCTGGACATCTGGTAGGCGGCACGCAGAGCCCCTGCCAATCCATCTTCGTAGCTGCTGGTAAAGTTCGGGATCGGAGTGACCAAGTCGGTCACACGATACGTCTTTGGATAAACCTTGCTTCGCTTGGCTTCGAGGCTGGTGATGTTCAACACGTCGTTTTCAATCACATACGTCAATTCCAAGTTCGTCAAAATCAAACTCAAGGCACTCTTCAGTGGAATGCTCTTTTGCAGACTCAAGTCCACAGGAGTATCCGGTGTCACACGGACGGCTGACAACGATCGGCTATCCATCACAATCGGCACACCGGTGACGGCGGCAAGCTCGTCGAGCACCTCGTGCAGCGGACGATTGCGATATTTAACATTGACGTCGGTCGACAGCGAACGCTTGATCTCTTGTTCACGAGCACTCATGCGTTCGTCGTTACCGTTGTTCGCAAGACGACGCCGGGAAAGGTCTTCCCAGATCCGTGCATCAGGCAGAGCAAAGTTGCGTTCGGGATTGATTCCGATCCCAGCTCGCTCCACGTCGAGCATATTGCTGAAAAAGGCCTCTTCCTTTGCGTCACTGATCTCTTGACTCATCAATCCGCGAACTTGCGTCCGGGCGTTTTGCAGCATCGTGATCGCGATTGGCGAACCTGGCTTCAATTCAGCCACTTGCTTCGCCACGGTTTCAGCTTCGTTGAAGCGTCGTTCTTTGATCAATTCATTAAACTCTCCCACCAAAGAAGCAATCTCATCGTCCACCGCGGCTTCGCGTTGTGACTGAGTCGCCATCGTGGTGCGAACCGTTTCATTCTCTAGTTCCAACTCGATGTCAGCCCTGTTTGCTTCAACGTAACCCTGTTGATCTCGCAAGGCGTTATCGACCATCCCGGTCAACGAACGTCGACTTGATTCGTCTAAGTCCGAAGTCTCGACGCGTCGCTTGAGGCGTTCAAGTTGATCCAGCGAGTCCATCGGAGCACTTGTCTTGGACTCGTTGGCTTTGGCTAATTCCGAAGTCACTTCGCGATACATGCGACGTGTCTTTTCTTGGTTCTCAAGCTGAGCACGCTCGATTGGTGTCAATGGCTTGTTCGGATCTAGTTTCGGCGCCATCGATCCAATTTGGTTGGATTGCAGCAGCGTCAACTTGTCTTTCAGTTGGCGTCGTGTCTCAAGATCCAAAGTGTCTTCGTTCTTCCAAGCTTCCAAGAACTTGGCGCGAGCCGCGACCTTGTCGCCGCTAGTCAATAATTCCAAACCGTCTTGATAGGCCTTGGTGGCAGCGTTTGATGCACCCGATGGAATCGGCTCGATGTTTTGAACTTGGGAGATCCCGTTGGGAGCATTGTCACCGACAAACGAGTTACCGGAGCCCTCAGTCGTGTCACCATTGAACAACATCTGAGCAATGGCACCCGAATTCATGTCGCCGGCGGTGCCGCCTGCTTGCTGAACGGGCGAGTATTGGATCGGCGAAGTGCCACTCGTTAATGCGATGCCGCTCCTTCGTGCGGCGGATTCAGCGTCGAGCAACAGCTGCCATACGCGAGGCTCGCCGGTGGTGAATTCGCGTTCAGGAACGTTCAATGCCTGAGCTTGTCGAGCCAGTGTCAATGCAGTCGAGGCGTCGCCGCGATCAAGTGACGAACGTCCGATTGCGAGCAATCGAAGTGCCTCTTGCTTTCGTGCCGCGATGTCCGATGCACCACCGATCGGCTGAGCATCCGCGACGCTCGGCAAACGTTGGATCGATGCCGAGTCGCTCGCCACTTTGGGTAGCGGCGTCGTCGGTGGCATCGTCAGCAATTCGCGATCAAACCCCACGGCGAGTAGTTCGCCACGAAGTTGTTCGACTTGGGCTGACATCTGAGGCGACTGTGCTACCGAGGCAACCGAATGGCGGAATAGCTCGACAGCGTTGCGATAGTCCTTGCGGCTCATCGCAGAGCGAGTCTGTGTGATCAGTTGTTGGGTCGTCACACCTGGGTTTCCAGATGTAGCGTGGTTGCTTGGTGGTTGCGGTGTTGCACCAGGCGGCAGTGGCAGTTGAGCCGACACGGTGGTCGACGACGCCAGTGTGTAAAGAATGCCTAGACTAGCCGCATAGGTGAATAAACCTATCGGTTGTCGTTGTCCCACGAGAGGACGGCGTGCCATTACGAGGCCATTTGCGTTTAAGAGGCGGTTCAACGCGACTCTCCTTCTTCGCGGTGAGACTTCAATGATACTGGTCGCGTTAAGATTACCTGCACAACAAAACGTGAAGATATTATCTACACGTATGCCTTGTTGCCGGTGGTCCCAGCACTACCGCCTGTGAATCTACTTCACAGGACTTTTTGCATTCCAAGATCCTCTCGACGGATGATCAAAAACAACCTTAGGTTGCTTTGATAGCAAATCACCTCCTGTGATCTCCGCCAGGAGTGTCCTGGTTTGCGTTGGGAATAGTCAGTGCAGAAGTCTGCTGTCAACACCGATAAGGGGAGAATTCTAATTTTGATTTTGAGGCCAGTGCTTTATCCAGATTGGAAATTAGGGTTTGACCGTAGCGGTAGTCGGCAAGACTTTCGACAGTGCTCCCTTCCAACGAAACTCTTGACGGCTTGTTGATTTAATCCAAATGCAAATCGCAACGGTGAGCCGTAAGGCACCGGGTAGTGCGTGGGACCCGGCCGCTGACGCGTCACGGCTCACTAAATCAACAAGCCGTTGACGAGTTCCGCTACCCTAAAAGTAAGCAGCGACAGCCCGTGCCCCGATGCCACAGTCGAGGAGAGGACTTTAATCCGGCGTATCAAGATAAGGGTCCTGGCCGATTTCACGCTGCATTTTCTTGCGTTCCTTCTCGTGATGCATCAGCACCATGCGGTCTCGGAAATGCTTGCGTTCCACTTTTCGCTGGGCTTTTCCAAACAGCTTCGCATAGCTGTCCGCGGCGCCCGATTTGGCGATCCCTTTTGCCTTCAGTTTTTCGGCACGACCAGGGCCAAGTCCTCCTTTGAGGATGTCATCATCGAGCGACAGATATTGACGATAGGAGCCTTGGTCGCCTTGTCGACCACAACGACCGATCAATTGGCGGTCAATCCGCGCAGCATCGTGCAGCTCCGTGCAAATCACGTGCATTCCGCCCATTGATTCGACTGAATCGGCCAATTTGATGTCGGTACCACGGCCCGCCATGTTGGTCGCCACCGTGACTTTGCCGTGTTCGCCAGCCGCCGATACGATTTCGGCTTCCATTTCGACGTTGTTCGCATTCAGGACTTTATGTTCGATCCCGAGCTCGTCCAACAATCGGGAGACGATCATGCTCTTGTCGATCGATCGCGTTCCAATCAGCACCGGACGCCCTTGCCCATTTACCTCTTGGACTTCTTTGGCGACCGCTTCAAATTTTGCTTGCATGGTTCCAAACACCCGGTCGGCAAGTCGTTTGCGTTTCGGCGGCCGGTTGGTAGGAACGGGAATCACCGGAGTGCGATAGATTCGCCGCAATTCACGAGCACTAGTGGCCGCTGTACCGGTCATCCCGGCAAGATGGGGGTACCGCAAAAACAGATCTTGGACCGTGATTCGAGCCGCTTGCCCGGTAGGAACGCTGATTTCGATTTTCTCTTTGGCTTCGATCGCTTGATGGATCCCGTCACGCCACTTGCGTCCTTCGGCGAGCCGGCCGGTAAACTCGTCGACAATCACGATTTCATCGACCCCTTTTTCGTTCGGTTTGACCACGTATTGGCGGTTCAGCAGAAACTCGCGATGGACCTTCACCGAGCGTTCGATGTACTCGTACAAGTCGACGAGTCCCATCGTGCGAACCAGGTCGCTTTTGGGAAGTGCACGGACTTTTTGCCGTCCACGAGCTGTCAATTCGTACTGTTTGGTGTCGTCATCGATCTCGAAATGCTCGTCCAACTCGAAGCTGGGTGCGTTTTCGGCGGCCCACAAGTAGGTTTCCACGATCTGGTCACGGACGGTGTCTTCGATACTGCCGATGATCAGCGGTGTCCGTGCTTCGTCGATCAAAATACTGTCGGCCTCGTCAACCAAACAGAAATGCATGCCTCGCATCACGATTTGGTCGCCGCCGCCCGAAAAACCGCCGCCGCCATCGCCGAGCATCTCGGTTTGCAAACGATTCTGGGCTCGCAGTAGCAATCGATCCCGCAGGAAATCGAAGCCAAATTCCTTGGCGGTTCCGTAGGTGATCGCACAGCCATACGATTCGCGGCGTGCTTTTTGGTCGTCTTGCGTTTGAATGATCCCGACAGACACGCCCAATAGCTCAAACAGCGGCCGCATCCACTCGGCATCACGTTTCGCCAAGTAATCGTTGACCGTGGCTAGGTGGGCGCCTTTGCCCGTTAACGAGTGCAGGTATAGCGGCAGCGATGCGGTCAGGGTTTTCCCTTCCCCAGTCTGCATTTCGGCAACACAGCCTTCGTACAGCGAGATGCCACCGATGATTTGCACATCGTAATGCCGCATCGAAAGGGCGCGGCGTCCTGCCTCGCGGACCAAGGCATAGCCCTCGGGCAGCAGAACGGAAAGCTTTTCGCCCGCCATCGCTCGATAGCGCAATGCGAGGGATCGTTTTCGCAGGGTGAGGTCGTCTTCCTCTTTGAGGATCGGTTCGAGTGCGTTGATTTGAGCCAATTTGCGACGCCAGCGAATCATGCGGGGGCTGAGCCCCTGTTTCGAATAGGGCGACAACGCTTTGTGAGTGCCGCCAATGTGGCGTGAACTGGTAGCCGCTTTGCGTTCCGGCTCGGGCGCAGGTACCCCAGGCACTACTGGGTTCGGGGCAGCACCTGAATTCGGGGAGACACCGAGCAATTCGCCCTGCAGCGGTAATCGAGAGTCGGTGGGTGGAATTTCCGTCAAATCGTGAGGTTCTGGTACCGGCGCGTGGTTGTCCTCACCGTTCACATCGGATGTTCCCTGAGTCTGATTGCGTTCCATGTCCTGATCTGCCCGCTTGCCTTCCATATCATCCCCTTGACCGCTGTGCCCGCTGTCCAACTCGTCGACCATTTCGCCCGTTGAAAACGCCGCTTCAGAATCCATCTCGGTTGCTGACTCTGAAAATGGCAGCTCCGGAGCGGAATTACGAGCAGACATAGGGACTTCTTTGCAAGTTTTTTTGGTTTCAGAAGTGATGTTATTGCCTCTTCACCGCGTCAATACGCGTGAAACATTCATTCTAACGGGTAAACCAGCGATGTTAGATAAACTTTGCACGCTTTAAGCATCAAGCTGGGCAACCTGGGGTGACTTTGCCTGGAGTTCCTATGGATCTGCATATACCGGTGGAACCAGTCGATTGTCTTATACCAGTCAACCAGTGTTCCCGGACTGTTACGAGATTTCCTATGAAAACGAATTTGAGAGGCCTGGCCCTAACAGCATTGTTGCTGTCTGCCTCAAATGTGAGCTTTGCTCAACAGGGTGCTTCGAGTGTCGGCGATCTTCCAGGCTACGACGAAGACGCCTATTTTGCAGACGAAAGCACTTACCAACAACAGGTAAGTGAGGTCGCTCCGGCGTCTCATTCGAACGCGTACGAGAGTTCGCAAGCCTATCAAGACGACGCAGCTCATTATGCTGCCGAGCCGGCTTACTCGCCCTCAGCCGCCAACGACCTTCAACCGGTCGCATTCCTTGATGGCCATCGCATGCGAAACCGCCAAAGCAATCGCGGATACCAAGCATCGTGTGATAGCGGCTACGGTGGCTATGCCGAAGCCGGTTGTGGCGTCGACTACAGCGGTGGATGTGATGGCGGTTGTGGCGGCAAGTGTGGCGGCGGATGTACTCTTCGCCACATGGGACTCGGATCCATGTTCGGTTGCGAAAGCAACACATGGGCCCAGACCGAAGCCTTGTTGTGGTTCACACAAAACCGTGACATGCCCGCATTGATCTCGACCGCGGCTCCGGGTGAGGCCCCCTTCGGTCCTAACTCGACCACCGTTTTCGGTGACGACATCAATGGCGAATTGTCAGGCGGTTTCCGCGGCGACTTTGGTAAGTATTTCACCAAAAACATCGGCCTTGGTGGACGCTTCTGGATCCTTGCTGAAAACCAAGATTCGTTTTACGGCGAAGGCGACGGCAGCGATCGATCGATCGGTCGCCCGTACTTCAACACCAACACCGGCGGTATGGATGCAATCTTAGTCGCTGCAAACAACGTCAGCGGTGCAAACTTCACCGGTGCAATCGCCGCTGAAAGCTCGCTCGACCTGCTTGGTGCTGAAGGTTACGCTCGCATCAACCTGGGTGGCAGCCGCACCAGCAAGCTCGAATTGATTGGGGGTTATACCCACTTCAGCATCGACGATACCTTGCGAATGAGCAGCGTCAGCGTGAACCGCAACACCGGTGATGTTACCAACTTCAACGACTCGTTCGACATGGAAAACCGCTTCAACGGTGGTCAAGTTGGTTTCGAGATGAGCATGAGCCGCGGCCGTTGGACCGCCCGTTCGATGACCAAGGTTCACTTGGGTAACATGAACCAAACCGCTAACATTGCTGGTTCGTCACAGTTCGGCCCCATCGGCAGCAACCCACCTGTGCTTTCGGGTGGTGCTCTGGCTTTGGACAACCAAGGCACGTTCGAGCGAGATGTGTTCTCCTTCATCCCCGAAGCGAACTTCAAGCTCGGCTACCGATTCCGTCCCAACGTTTCGCTTAGCGTCGGCTACTCGTTCCTGTACTTCGACAATGTAGCCCTTGCTGGCGACGTTGTTGATCCGATCTTCGACGGAACGACCAACGCCACCGGCGGCCCGTTCGGTGGACGAGCGTTCAAATTTGATGATTCGAGCCTCTGGGTTCAAGGAATCGACCTAGGCGTGGTAATTAACCTCTAAGTTGAACTTTAAAATTGGCCCAGCGGCTCCGGCTCATCGTTTTAGTCCGGAACACCGCGTCGGAGTCCGCTAGAAGAGTCAAATTTGGGGTGTGAAGGATTTTTCCTTCACACCCCTTTTTTCGTTGGTTGACGCTTTTCGTCGTCGTATCTGCTCGGCACAATGACAAGCATGAACAACGAAAAACCGATTGTGCTTGGTCTCTGGCCCATCGCGGGCGTCACCACCATGGGCGTGACCCGCACCGATGCCGAAGCCACCATCGCTACCGCGATCGACTTGGGCGTGACGGCGTTTGATACCGCGTTCAGCTACGGCTATGACGGCGAGAGCGACAAAATTTTGCAGCCTTTTCTGGCCAAGGATCGCGATCGCTTTGAGGTGATCGGAAAAGTGGGCCAGCGTTGGTCAAGCGATCGCAAACGCGTTATCGACGGGTCGGCCGAAACGCTCACCGCCGACGCCGAAGAGTCATTGCGGCGATTGGGGATCGATTGTTTTGACGTGCTGATGTTGCACTCGCCCGATCCGAATGTGCCCATCGAAACCTCGGCCGCTGCGATCGCGGAACTGCAACGACGAGGACTTTGCGAACGCACCGGTGTCAGCAACGTGTCGCCAGCACAAAGGGCACAGTTCGCGTCCGTGGTTCACTGTGATGCGATCGAGTGTCCGCTGAATCTGTTGCAGCGAGATTCGCTCGATCAATTAATCCCCGAAGCGAATCACGATGGCGGCCAAGTCTACGTGTTCTGGACGCTGATGAAAGGTTTGCTGGCGGGCAAAATTTCACGAGACCATGTGTTTGCCGAAGGCGATAGCCGGCCTGGGTACCCGATTTTCCAGGGAGCTGCACGCGAGCGAACGCACAAAATATTGGATCAGATGCAGAAACTTGGCGAACGTGCGAACCGTACCGTTGCCGAGTTGTCGATCGCTTGGGCGGTCTCGCAACCCGGCGTCACCGCCGCGCTCGTCGGAGCCCGTCGGCCGGCTCAGATACGCGAAACATGCACCGCCACGCGTTTGCCACCTGAGATCATCACCGAGATCGACCGCATTGTCGCGTCGACCGATTCCCCCGGGATGTAGGAGACGGCTGCTTTCGTTAGCCGTTTTGGCTGACGCCGTGAAGCATTTTCTCGTAGCGGAACTCGTCAAGAGTTTCGGGAGGCATCCGTCAATCGAACGAAAGTCTTGACGACTTGTTGATTTAGTGAGCCGCTCGCGCGTCAGCGGCCGGGTCCCACGCACTACCCGGTGCCTTACGGCCCACGGCTCACTGTTGCGATTTGCATTTGGATTAAATCGACAAGTCGTTGACGACTTCCGTTACGCTAATTTGGCACAAACGCGGTGATGTTCACCTAATCCACGAATGCAAATTCGTTGCTCATCAATAACACTTGAGCCAGTTGCTCGAGTCGATCGAGCGGTCGTGATGCTCGGCTTCCGTCGGGACCTTTGAAGTCTTCGGCCGAATCCGTTTCAAATTCCTGTCCGGTCTCGGTCACCAACTTGATCGTGGCTCGCCACACGAAGGAGTCGAAACTATCGGAGTCCCCCCGATTGATGATGAAATCGATTGTTTCTCCCTTTTCAACCCGTGTTTTAAGCGGTCCAAATTCACGATTTTCACCGTGGCGGACTTCGCTGAACACTCGCTCGTCCCCACACCACACAATGGCCTGGACGCCGTCGCCTCGCTTTTCGCGATGCTCGATCATCCCCGTGATCGTGACGTCACCTGACACCGGTGCCGTCCAGCGCCGTACGACACCACCGTCGGCCCCCCGCATCGCGTGACCTCCACTATCGCTCAACGACGCATAGCCAAACGACCCGTCGTCCGGGAGTTTGTCCTTGGCTTGCCAGCGTTTGTCTTTGAACACCGCAAACGGTTGGAACTCGCTAACACGCCGATCGGCATCCAGTTTCGCCGTGCCGTAGCTCCAGTGTTCACTCGCGACAATAAACGGCGCCGGAGTTTGCTGCAAAAAGGAAACAAATTGTCTTTGTTCCTCTTCACTGGGTTCACGCGATAGCACACGACGAATGAGCGATTGGGTATACGCCAACTCGATGGGTTGCTCGACGTCGCGTCCCACGGTTTGCCGGACCTCCTTCGCCACCCGCCGTGCCAGTTCTTGTGTTTGGGCTCCGTTCAGCAAATACAACGACTGTTGCGGCACCGTCGTGAAATAGCGGTTGGGTGAATGAGCATCGGGGCTGGCAAAGTCAAAAGTGCGAAAGACCGCTGGCAGATTCTGGCGATCGATCATCGCGTAGATCGTACGGCGAGGGACGGGCGTCGGTCCGGTGATCTCGACCGGCTCGCCGCCGATCGTGTACTGCAACGATCCGGAGACCGCCAAAAACGAATCACGTAGCGATTCAAAATCACGACGTCGACGGTTGGCACGGGCCAATAATCCATTGTCGGGATCAAGTTCACGGTTCCGTTCGGAGGATGAAACCGCTTGGCGATAGATACGCGAAAGGACGATCCGACGGACCGTCTTCTTGACACTCTGGTGTCGCGAAAAATCCACTGCCAACTCATCGAGCACCTCAGCGACTGCGGGCGGCGGGGTCCGCACTCCAAAATCACTCGTCGATTCGACCAGCGGTTTGCCGGTCAAATGACCCCAGATTCGATTGACCAAAACTCGCGAGGTCAGCGGATTATCCGCCGCTGCGATCTCGTTCGCTAATTCCCAGCGACCGCTGCCATCTCGAAACGGTTTGTCATCTGCATCCCGCAGCGCGGTGAAATATTGCCGCGGTGCGATCTCGCCTCGATTCCCCTGTTGGCCACGGACCAAGATCGGATGATCGTGCGGTTTTTCAATATCCGACATCATCAACGGGCTTTTACCGTCCTCGTTGTGTTTGCTACTGCTGAGGATGCCGAACATCGCGTAATAATCGGCCGTCGGGATCGGATCGAACTTGTGGTCGTGGCAACGAGCACAACTGACGGTCAATCCGAGTAACCCGCGAGTGATCACGTCGATGCGATCATCTCGCGTGTCCAGACCGTTCAAGTAGCGACGTCCGACGGTTAAAAAACCCATTGCGTCGAGGTTGCCCGCTTCGTTGTTCGGGTCGGTGCGATCACCCGCCAATTGGTGCAGGATCATTTCGTTATATGGCATATCCGAGCCAAACGCACGGATCGTCCAATCGCGGTAACGATCACTCCCTTTCAAGCGACGCTCTTTGCCACCGAGTGCGTAGCCAACCGTGTCCGCATAGCGAGCCACATCGAGCCAATGACGGGAAAAACGCTCGGCGTATTCGGGGGACGCCAACAGCGAATCGACCAAACGCACGTACACATCGGGACGTGTCGAAGCGACAAACTGCTCAATCGCGGACTCGCTTGGTGGTAATCCCGTCAAATCAAAATAGACACGGCGGATCAGCGTTTCACGTGGCGCCGGTTCGGCCAGTGTCACGCCCTTCTCGGTCGCTCGCTGGCTCGCAAAGTCGTCGATCACGTCGTGGGATCGGGGATCATGCTGCTCAGGCGGTGCCGGTGACACGGGGGCGACAAACGCCCAATGCGATTTGGGGTCGATGTCCATCGGTGAAACCGACGGCTTGTGAGCAGCATCCGCATCCTGCTGGATGACGCGAGGGTCCGGTGCCCCCATTTCAATCCAAATGCGAAGGTTCGCAATCGCGTCGTCATCAAGCTTGCCCTCCGGCGGCATCAGCATGTCGTCATCCGCATACTCGACCGCACGAAGCAGCAGGCTTTTGGATCGATCGGTGTCCACGATCGCCGCACCGCGAGTTCCACCTCGCCTTAGCCCGGCACGCGAATCGACATACAATTCACCTTCGTTGGCCTCGGCTTCATGCGAATGACACTCGTAGCAGCGTTCGATCAGTAGCGGGCGGATCTTTGATTCGAAGAACGTTACCGCCTCGCTACTGAGCTTCGCTTCGTCAGCCTTCTCAGCTGCTAGCGTGGTCGTCGAAATGAACACGAGCATCGCGACTTGCATCAAGCCTATAGAGCTTTTGCAGCACGAGCGGAGTCGTGCAGAGCGATAGAAATTGCTTGCGATCAACATCGAACGGTATGCCTGGGGTGGGGTAGGGATCGGGCAGGAATCAATGTCGTTGATCGCTAAGCGATCAAAACGCAGGTTCGCAGTGAACGAACCACAACACTTGATTACCGCGGATTCCTTTTCAGTGGCGGTGATACGGCGGGAACTTAGCGAAGGGAACTCGCTATGGGGGGGAGTCGTCATTATAGTCGCGAACAAACCGTGTGACGATGGCGGCCGTGTGACGATGGCGGAAAGCACGCGCTGGCAGGCTCGCGTAAAATAGCCAAAGGACCTGCAATCACCGAGAGACGCGAAAAAGACGGCTATTTTCCCCTTCCACGCCGATCGCTTAATTTACCGCCCGTGCGTATTGGACTGGCAAGATATCGCTGGCCACTTCCGCGCCGAGCGTTTCGGCGGCGTGGTAGGGCCAGTACGGATCTCGCAACAATTCGCGGCCCAACATCACCATGTCGACTTGTTCTTTTTGAAGCGCGTCCTCGGCTTGTTGCGGTTCGGTGATCGACCAACTGGTGGTGGTCGGAATATTAGCTTCTTTGCGGATTCGCCCTGCGACGGGAATCATGAACCCGGGGCCCCAGGGGACGCTGTCGATATCAGGAGTCACAAATCCATGGCTGACGTCCAGTAGGTCCAAGCCGGCAGCTTTTAGTTTGCGAGTCAATTCGATCGACTCGTCGATCGTGACACCTCCATCGACCCAATCGGTCACCGACAATCGAGCGGTCAACGGCAACCGCTCGGGCCACACCTCACGCACCGCGGCAAACGTTTCCATGATAAAACGAGTACGGTTTTCGAAGTCACCGCCATAAGAATCGGTCCGTTTGTTGGACAAGGGCGAATAGAACTCGTGTGCCAAGTAGCCGTGGGCAAAGTGGATTTCGAGATAGTTAAAACCTGCAGCCAAGGCCCGTTCGGTGGCACGCACGAAATCGCCTTTGACCCGTTGGATATCGTCGAGCGTCATCTCTTTGGGCTGTTTGGAAAGTTTGTCGCCAAAGGCGATCGGCGATGGCGCGATCGTGTCCCAGCCACCTTCGTCATTGGAAAGATGCTTGTCTCCTTCCCACGGTTTACTCGCGCTCGCTTTGCGACCAGCATGCGCCAGTTGGATGCCTGCGACCGAACCATGTTCTTTCAGAAACCGTGCAATCTTTGCAAACGGCTCGACGTGGTCATCGGTATAAATACCGCTGTCGGCGGGGCTGATCCGGCCCTCGGGCGATACTGCGGTCGCCTCGACCACCACCAAGCCCGCACCGCCGATGGCACGTGACCCTAGGTGAACGAGATGCCAATCGCTCGGAAAACCATCCTCGGATGAATATTGGCACATCGGTGACACGGCGATGCGGTTTCGCAAGGTGACATCTTTGAGCGTCAGTTTTTCGTAGAGTTTTGTCATAACAGCAAGAAGTACAGATTAAAGTTCGAAGCAATCAGGGAGCAGGCCGTTAGGCATGCTCGGTGGCAGCGCATCGGGCCACAGGGGACGGCGAAACGCATGCTGTATCGATTGTGCAAAGGTGTCAATACGATTGGGTTTTCTGGCGATCGCGGCAGCTTTCTGAAGCTTGTGGCGTCCGACTTGAGCAAAACTGGCCAATTACCTCGTCAAAACGCCATTTCGTGGGCCGGTAAGTGGATTCGTACTTATCAGCCCCATTAGTTGCCCCCAATCCTTGTTCGCAGCCGCGACAGAAATGCAATTCGCTCCCTCGGTCGGGGGCGGTTTAAGCTTACCGTAAGCGAAAAATCTGCCGCATGCGGTGACTCTGCGCCCGCTAAATTCCGATCGATTCGGTTTTCGAGAGAGTTCGTAACACTTTTTCCACACCGCATTGTTTCCGCAATTGATACGACTAACGTGTGTTTTGCGGGGCCATGACTGAAATTGATGCGAGTGACTTCATTGCGGCTCCATCGTTCGTTAGCGTAGACGTGCGGTGGCAAGGCGAGTCTTGTCTTCCCCGCTTTCTGGCTTTTCACGCCTCATGGTTCGGCCTGAAGCCTCGATGCACTGATCCCCACTCCTCACGCGACGGATGCCGATGACCCCCGAAGATTCTTACGACGTTCCTGTGCAAACGGATGTCGACGCGGCGGAAGTTTCTGCGACGGATTCCCAGGAACTCGATTCCAATGGGACCGATACGTATGAAAACCAAGCCAGTTACGAAACCGAAACCAAACTAGAAACCGAAACCCTAGAATCCGAGACCTACGAAGACGTCGATTCGGAAGACGTCGCTTCGAGCGAAGAGGAAGCCGCCCCCGTCGCGTCGGCCGATGATGCGGACAACGCCGAAGTGTTGGTGAGCGAGGCGAGCGAATCGGATGTCGATGAGCAGGATATCGTCGAAGCAAAGCAAGCTTGGGATGAGGACGATCCACGGTTAGCCGAGTTGGCTCAGCCGTTTGTTGGCCAGTGGAACCAATTGATCAGCACGACCAATTGGGAAAAGGGCGAAATCGTCCACCAATGGCGTTTGGCACTGATCGAGTCCGGCGCACCTTCGACCGAATACTCTGACGAAGCATGGGCACGTCGTGTTGGCGGCGTAACCGCCCCGCACGTCGGACGATTGCGTCGCGTTTTCGATCGCTTTGGTTCGACCCATGCAACCTACCACCAATTGTACTGGAGCCATTTCCTGGCGGCACTCGATTGGGATGACGCTCCGCTATGGCTCGAAGGTGCAGTGCAGGAATCTTGGAGCGTTTCCCAAATGCGTGAAAAACGCTGGGAAGCCACTGGTGCGGTCGAGTCACAACGACCAACCAACAGTCAAATTGTCGAAGTCGACACCGACGAAGATGTCGTGTTGCCCGCGCAAGGTGGCGGTCGTACCAAAGATTTTGACGAAGAGAGCGCCGGCGAAGTCGCCACGGGACCACGCCCGGAAGGTCCTGATTTCGGCGACGAGGAAGAGTTTTCGGCGATGGATGCGTCGAAGGCGAATCCACCGATGACCGAAGCGGAATCGAAATCGGAGTCTGCATCCGAGGCACCTTCGAGCAGCCAGCCGTTCGCGGGGCTGCCTGAACTTCCCGATGATTTGGCCGATGCCATTGAATCGCTGAAGCTAGCCGTACTGCGTCACAAATCGGCTAAGTGGGAACAAACGGATGCCGAGACCATCGAACGCTATCTCGTAGCAATCGGCATTTTGCTGAAATCATAAGAAAGCGGCTCACAGTAGCCCGGGCGGCGTTTCGGCTGGCCCGGGCTATTTTTTTGCCGTCATCGAATCACCTCGTCGTCGCCACTATCGACTCGCCACCTTTTTTACGGGCAGCAAATTTAATGCAGATCTATCCCCTTTCGACTGAAATCCAACTCGATGTTGGTGCGGCAGACCGCAGTGACCGCTTCGTTGGCAATACCGTCGACGTGCCTTTGTCGGATGAGACGTCGTTGTATTCGATCAGCGATCGCCGTCTGGCAATCTTGCTCTGCATGATCACCACGTTGTTAGGGTTTGCCATTGGTGGCTGTAGCGACGACTCGGCCGCCAAAGAGATCATGCTGAAACGCGACTGTCTAAGTGAATTGGCAAGCCAATATCAACGCTTCCAAACCGAGCAGGGAAAGTCGCCTAAGGATGTCACTGAGTTCGCAACCTTTATCGAAGCGAGCATTCCACCACAACAGGATTCTGCGTCTGAGCAGTCCGCAAGTCACGAGCAAACGGTTGTTGGCGAAGCGTTAAAACGGCTTACCAACGGCGACATGATGATGTTGTACGACGCGGTGTTGTTCACGGATCCTGCGGTTGATCCCACCGCGATACTCGGCTTTGAAGCCGCCGTCGCAGGCTCGGGCGGCTACGTGGTGAATGTCGACGGTATTGCATCGCACAAGACCGCCAAAGCGTTTGCACAGCATGCGAAGGTCGCCACGGTCGAAGATTCCGTGCCGCGTTAGACGCGTGCTTTCGGCTTTGCGACATTAAAGATCACCGCGATCATGGTGATCTGCAGCACCGCGATCATCAACGGTGGAATCCCGCCGACTCGGCCAAGCACGGTGTTTAGCCATCTCGGTTCGCGGGACTCTTGCATCGCGATCAATTCGCTAATCGAATGTGTTTGGCCCAACCCGCTGGTTTGCGGCCACGACGACGTATGCTCCCAGCCGCGACTGGTTCGCCGCCAACCGGTCGGTGGGATCGGGTTCAGCGGTCGATCCTCCGCCGATGTCACCGTGGACGTCGTTGCCGCGCTCGATGTCGCTGTTATTGGGATCTGTGCCACTGGGATGGACGCAATCGAATGTGCTGGAGTCTCGTGAGTCAATCGTAATACGATCACAAATGCCACGATCATGGCAACACACTTTGCATTGACCCATAGACAATGCTTCAGCAGACGAACGTCGTTTTTGTTGAATCCAAAGTTGCTCATATTGAAAAGAGCAACGTTGCACAAAACGAACCATTGGGTGGAACCAGCCCACTCGAATTGCACACAAACCGTTCACCTACAACGACTTACGCCACCTCACCTCATTTGCGCCCCGTGTGGTTCTGTGGTTCTTTTTCGTCAACGCCCGATGCCAAAATGCAACCTTCGTTGCAGCCATGATTCACCCCTGGCGACCTGTCCTGCGTGTGACCAGGTGCATCGAAGTGCAGCGACATGTAGCGAATTTAACGATTATGTGCCCCACGCTTTGGTTGCTTGATCTGGGCCCGACAAAATCGTTGCCCGCCAGCGATTCTTGGCCTAGGTTTCAGAGGCGAATCTTTCCGTTTGCCAAACGCAGAAATCACCCGACGAAAAAATCCCTAGGCCCAAGCCCACAAAAAAATCATGTCGACCGTCATCAATACCACTGCTCTCGAAGATGTCTTCCACTCGGACGTGTTGCCCGCACTGCCGCACAGCGCGATCGCGCTGCTTCAGCTTTCACAGCGAGATGACGTGGGACCACCCGAATTTGCCAAGCCAATCGAGGCGGATCCTGGTTTGATGGGCCAAGTACTGAAGTTTGTGAACTCGTCGTACTTTGGTTTCAGCCGCGAGATCATGAGCGTGCAGCAAGCGTTGACATTGGTCGGAAGTCGGGCGATCACCAACTTTGCTTTGTGGAACGCCGTGTTCAGCGTAATTCCGAATCCAAAATTTGGTCCGTTCGATTTGAAGTCGCTTTGGCAAGACTCACTGCGTCGTGCGATCTTGGCACGCAAGCTTGGTCGTTCGCTGAAAGTCGAAAACGCCGAAGACTTGTTCGCCGGTGCTCTTCTACAAGATATGGCGATTCCGTTGCTATTGAAAGAATTGCCTGAACAGTACCAGTCGCTTGTCGAGCGACGTGCGGCCGAAGGTCGACGTCTGAGCGGACTTGAGCAAGAATTGTTCGGCTGGGACCATGCCGATGCTGCTGCACTACTGGCAAATCGCTGGAGTCTGCCCAAGGACTTCGTGACCTTGATTGCACAGCACACTCAACTTGATTCGTTGCTTGGACAAGGCGACGCCGCTCGTGGTGGAGCATGCGTTGCATTGGCATCGCTGCTGCCTTCATGCAGCGACGAAGACTGGAACGAGAAGGCCGAGTTCGTGAGAGGCTACGAGCGATTGACTCAAGGCGATCAAGCAAGCCTCGCCGAACTGTTTGTCAGTGTCGACGAAGACACCGCGTCATTCGCGCCGCTGCTAAAACTGCCAACTCCGAAGCGAACATTGTCCGCCTACTTGGCCGAGTAATGTGAGTTCACATTGTAGGCCGGATCAAGTCGCGATAGCGACGCCGATCCGGCAGATACGAAAGCGATAGCAAGCTCGTCTATTTACGATCCACCATAAACGTGCCGTTGTCAGCAACGTCAAACATTGGTCGGCTGTAACGGCCTGCTCCGCGTGGTCCGCCGGGACGATAAACCAACCCAATTGCGATGTTCCACGACTCTTCCTGGTAACCCGTACTGTTGGTTCCTTCGTTGGGTATCAAGTAGGTCGCTCCGGTTGAAAGAGCCAACTTCTGACGCAGAGGCAGCGTCATCGTCGTTCCGAGAATGCCATCATCATGATTGGTCCATCCTGCGAACGCGTCCCACGATCCTGAGTTGTGAAGCATACGGCGATAGAAGAACCGATATTGATCGGTCGATTCAAAGCTGATGTTCGAGATCACCGTGGCTCCAGCCGAATTGCGGACCGATGTCGAGGAACTGTCGTCGCCAAGACTTGACATAAACTGAAATCCATAGACGTGACAGCCGTTTTCTTTCCAGCTCAATTCACCGCGCAGTTGAGTCAAATCGGCTTGGTAGTACCAATCGTCACTCATGTAATCGACGACCAATCCGTATTGCAAACCATAATCAACGCGTCGAAAAAATCCGCCCGTGACAAACACTTGATTACGTCGGTCACTGGTGAACTCGGCACCCGAAAGGTTGTTCTGAGTCGCTCGCACACCGAGTTGCAACGACATGTCCCAACCAAACAATGGTTTCAGCGAACGCCCTTCGTTGAAGCCTTCGTAAAAACCGAAGCTGCCCGATCCAACACGGCTACGGCCGTTGCCGCCATCGGTGTTGGCAAAACTCAGCGGGCCCTTAAATCCTTGGACACCGGCGAAAAAGTCAAATCGATGCCAATTGATTCGCAACAGCGGCAAGAACAACGGATACGTTTGCACGCCGCAGCATGAATTGCACCCGCCACCACCACAGCTGTCGCAGTAGTCGCCGCTGATCGATTCCAGGCCACAGCTGGCGTCGTGGTAACCGATCGATTCCATCCCGCAAACCGGTTCGCCTCGGCAACTAGGGCAAGCTTCGACGCCACAGCCGGGATCGCCATATTCGGCGCCACAACCGACTTCATACCCGTAGCCTGGCTCAAAACCGCAGCCTGGCTCAAATCCGCAACCGGGCTCAAAACCACAACCGGGTTCGACGCCGCAGCTGACTTCGCCACCACAGTCGCAAACCGGACCACAGTTGGTACACCCGCCGTCGTAGAACCCGGCTTGGCGAATTTGGTCGTCCACCAACGGTTCGCTCGGCATTTCGTCAATCACGTTACCGCGAGCCGCTTGAGATACCAACGATCGACGCTTCGGCATTGGCTTTGCCGATCGTTTGGGTTCCCACATCACCCGCGTCTGATCCATCGATTGGCCAGAAGCCCCAGCTCGAAGCTGATTCTCGGCTCCCTCGGCTTGCGAAAGAACACTGAGATCATTTGCAAGCAATGAAGCGAGCGCCAGCGCGACGATCGCAGTACACAATGTTTTCGTGGTTGCTAGCAAAGACCGTGAGGTCGGTGACATTTTCATAACAGCTACTTTTGAGAAAAGTCGTGCGAAGATGGCCGTTCTGGCAGATGCAAGCAATCCGCGTAACGCGATTGCGAGAGCATCTACCGAGACTCCAGTTTTCTTCATCGGCGCGGCATGACCGTTACGATGAGAAAACTTTCTCTAACCGGCACCTTTTCTCTGATCCGTAACTGCTACCAGTCTGCGAGGGGGCCTCGCGATGATCCCGTCGCATATTGATGTTGCTGGTCGCAAAACGCATCGGTCATCCCGGCCAAGTACTCGCCGACGACCTTTTCAAGCGGTTGATCTTGTTGGCGCTGGCGGAATCGCAGCGGCAGACGATTCGGGTCCTTGGTCAATATGCTAAACAGCTCGCTCAAACGTTTCGCCGCCGAATCTCGCACCGGAATCAAACGAGGGTGACGGTACACGGCGTTAAACAGGAACGCTTCCAATTCGCGGCGTTCGGCGCCGAGTGTTTCGCCATGACGGAACCGGACTCCCAAATCACAGATGTCGTTGTGGTGATGCCCCTCATATTGACGCAGCATCTCGCTCGACACCTCAACCAACTCACTGACTTGCAGATCGATCAGTTCGTGAACCAACGATTGACGCAGTTGATGGATGGGCATGAAGCCTCGTTTGTCTCGAATTAAATCGAGAGCTCGCCGAACAATGTCGAGTTCTGCGAGTTCGTCGATCGAGAGCAGTCCCATTTGCAACGCATCGTCAACGTCATGAGCGTCGTAAGCGATCGAATCGGCCGCGTCGACGAGCTGTACTTCTAGCAGCGGGGCTCGTCCCACGGCGGCTTCGGCCTTGTGAGCTCGCACGTCTTGTCCCGCCAGTGTTTCTCGCGACAGATTCAGTCCCGAAAATTCAACGTACCGCTGCTCGAGTTCGCTGACGATCACCAAGGCAAATTCGTTGTGCGAAAACCCGCCGACGGACGACATGTGTTCGCTCAGCACATCTTCGCCGCAATGGCCAAACGGCGGGTGCCCGATGTCGTGCATCAGCGCCAACGCCTCGGTCAGATCTTCGTTCAGCCGCAGCACGCGAGCCATAGTGCGGGCAACCGACGCGACCTCGAACGTATGCGTCAGCCGGGTGCGATGATAGATCCCCATTTCGCCCGTAAAAACCTGCATCTTGCCGCTTAGTCGCCGAAACGCACTGCTGTGCAGGATCCGATCGCGATCGCGAGCATAGGGGCCTCGGTAGGGATGCGTGGGCTCGGGATACAGACGCCCCTCTGTATCGGCACTATGCATCGCATAGCTCGCCAACAGCAGATGTTCGCTCTGGTCGTACAGCCTAAGCCCGTTCACGGGATGCCTCCGTTCGGTTTCGCCCAATGCGGAGATCGTCTGCAACGTTGCGTGGATCGATTCGGAAGGTGCGTTGTCCAGCCGCGAAACTTCGGGGGCAAACTGCGAAACTGCGGGGGATTGTACCATGGGCTAGACCGATTCCAATAATGTCAAACAAGTTCGTTAAATTCTGCGGCGTAATCTGCACTGCGTACCTGATTTTTCCGGTTGGTCGAGTCTTTGGGAGCCGAATCTTAGTCGCCTGAGGCGTGATCGACCACTCGACAAATATCTTTAGGTTATCCTGCGGCACGTTGTGGGCGGATCCGGCATTTCGCTCTGAAAAAATCCGTAAACCTTTTATCTGACATTCTTTATGAAACGGTTTCTCGCACTCATTCTGTTGGCTCTCGGTCTGTGTACCAGCTCACTTAAGGCCCAACAGACCGATGGAATTCAGCCCGATTCGATCGCTGATTTGCAGATCATCGATTGTCACACGCACTTTTATGACCCCTCGCGTCCGCAGGGCGTGCCGTGGCCGAACAAGAATTCGTCGCTGTACCGAACCGTTTTGCCACAGCATCTGCGTGCACTGAAGACCGAACGGCCAATCCATGGGACGGTAATTGTCGAAGCGAGTGCGTGGATCGAAGACAACGTTTGGCTATTGGATCTCGCCAAAGACGATCCGTTCATCGTTGGCATCGTGGGACGTTTAGACCCGGAGGCTGACGATTTTGAAGATCAAGTCAAGCGATTTGCCGCCAACCCGCTGTTTCGCGGGATTCGAATCTCTGCCAAACAGCTCAACGACATGTTGCACAACGAGACCGCGGCCAAGTTGGCGGTGCTCGCCGAGCATGACTTGTCGCTTGATGTGAACGGAGGCATCGATTCGCTCGCGGCGATTTCACAGTTAGCCGGCGAGTTACCTGAGTTGCGAATCGTGCTCAATCACGTTGCCAATGTAGCCATTACGACGGACGCCCCACCGAGCGACTGGGTTGACGGTATCAAAGTTGCTGCTCAGTATCCCAATGTGTATTGCAAGATTTCGGGGTTGGTCGAAGGGGCGGCTCGCAGCGGACAACCGGTTCCCAGCGAGCTGTCGTTTTACCGGCCCTACATCGACGTCGTTTGGAATGCGTTTGGCGACGATCGTGTGATCTACGGCAGCAATTGGCCGGTTTGCGAGCGAGCTGTGGAATACGCGGTGCTGCAAAAGATCGTGATGCAGTACGCGATGCAAAAAGGCGAAACCGCCACACGGAACTTTTTTGCCGGAAATGCTAAACGAGCCTACAAGTGGATTGAGCGTCGTCCTTGAAAACAAAACCAATAACACGAAAACGCACGACACGTCCGTCCAAGCGTACGCCAAAACCATCATCGAAATCCAAGCGAACTGCATCGCACGATGCCATTCGGATCCGAGGGGCGCGCGAACATAATCTGCAAAACATCGATGTCGAGATTCCTCACAACTCCTTGACCGTGATCACCGGTGTGTCGGGCAGCGGCAAAAGTTCGTTGGCGTTTGATACGCTGTTCGCCGAGGGCCAGCGTCAATACATCGATAGCTTGTCGGCGTACGCCAGGCAGTTTTTGGACCAGATCCCACGGCCTGATGTGGAATCGATCGATGGGCTGGCACCGACGTTGGCGATCGACCAAAAGCCAGGTTCGACCAACGGACGCAGTACCGTCGCCACAATCAGCGAGATCTATGACTATTTGCGGCTGTTGTACGCGCGGGTCGGCGTACCGCATTGTGCTCACTGCAACTCGGCCATTGCAAAACAGTCGCCCGATGCGATTGTCGATTCGCTGGCGGCGCTCGCTCCGGGAACCAAGTTGGTTGTGATGGCGCCGATGGTGCGGGGCCGCCGCGGGGCGCACCGCGAAGTGTTTGAATCGATCCAACAAGCCGGGCTGGTCCGGGCCCGCGTCGATGGCGAAACCTACTTGCTCGAAGAGGTGCCGGAGCTGGCACCGCGGAAAAATCATACGATCGAAGCGGTCATCGATCGGCTGGTGATTCGTGACGAAGCTGATTCGCGGTTGCGAGATAGCGTGCTGCTTGCACTGCGGTTGGGCGGCGGGTTGGCGTCATCGCTAATTCAAGACGACGCCGGCGATTGGCACGAATCGATCTATAGCACCGCGATGGCGTGTGTCGAGTGTGGTGCCAGTTTCGAAGAGATTGAACCACGGACGTTTAGTTTCAACAGCCCCTATGGTGCTTGCCGAACCTGTGAAGGGCTTGGGCGTATCACCGTGGATGATTACACCACAGTGTGCCCCGATTGTCACGGCGGCCGGCTTCGAAAAGAAGCCTTGAGTGTTACCATTGCTGGCCGGGGGATTCATCAAGTTTGCGGAATGCCACTCGGAGAAACCGCGGATTGGTTTGCCGGAATCGACAAGACGTTCTCGCCCTTGCATGCCGCCGTCGCGGCACCGATCACGTCCGAAGTCAGCAAGCGATTGGCATTCTTGCAGCGAGTCGGAGTGACGTACTTGACGCTCGATCGATCCGCCGATTCGCTCAGCGGCGGTGAGTTGCAGCGAGTGCGGTTGGCGACCAGCATCGGCAGCGGACTGGTCGGCGTCTGTTATGTCTTGGACGAACCGTCGATCGGCTTGCACCCGGCGGATCATGATCAATTGATTCGCTGTATCACCGATCTTCGCGATCAAGGCAACACCGTCGTCGTGGTCGAGCATGACGAAGCGACGATGCGGTCGGCCGATGTGTTGATCGACATGGGTGAAGGTGCCGGCGAACTCGGAGGCAAAATAATCAGTCATGGGACGCCCGCCCACGTCGAGGATGATCCCAAAAGTTTGACTGGCCAATATCTCTCGGGGGCGAGAAGCGTTCCGGTGCCTGACGAACGCCGCCAACCCGTCGAAGGTCAGTGGCTGACGCTCCGCGACGTCCAAACTCATAATCTTAAAAAGGTGACTGCGAAGTTTCCGGTTGGCTTGTTCATTGGTGTCAGCGGGGTGTCCGGCAGCGGCAAAAGCTCGTTGGTCAATGACACGCTGGCTCCCGCGGTTGCCGATTACCTGGGGCTAAAATCCGAGACCCCGGGCCCCCACTCTGGGATCAGCGGCGTGGAGTATCTCGACAAGATGATTGCGATTGACCAATCGCCGATCGGCCGCAGTCCACGCAGTTGCCCGGCGACCTACTCGGGCGTCTTAGACGAGGTGCGCAAAGTATTTGCTGCGACGCGAGAAGCAAAAACTCGTGGGTTCAACTCCAGTCGGTTCAGTTTCAACTCGGCCGCGGGGCGTTGCGAGTTGTGCAAAGGCCTCGGCGTGGAACGCATTGAGATGAATTTTCTCAGTGACCTGTTTGTCACTTGCACGCGGTGCGGTGGCAAGCGGTTCAATCGGCAAACCTTGCAAGTACGTTTCAAAGGAGCCTCGGTTGCCGATGTGTTGGCGATGAGTATTGATGAGGCGGCGGCGTTCTTCGAGAACGTCCCGCGGATTCATCGTCAACTCGCTTCACTGCAAGCGGTAGGGCTGGGCTATCTCGGGCTCGGACAATCCAGCACGACACTCAGTGGCGGTGAGGCTCAGCGGATTAAGCTCGGAACCGAGTTGGCTCGTGTCGCCACGGGACGTACGCTTTATTTGCTGGACGAACCAACGACCGGTTTGCATTTCCAAGACATCGAGCGGCTAGTGCAAGTGCTGCAGCGATTGGTCGATGCCGGGAACACAGTGATCGTGATCGAGCATCAATTCGACTTGTTGGCCGCATGTGATTGGATCATCGACGTCGGGCCAAGCGGTGGAGTCGGAGGCGGCGAAATCGTCGCCCAAGGCCCTCCCGAATTAATCGCCGAATCGGAAAAGGGAGCCACCGCGCCCTACTTGGCCGCCGTGTTAGAAAAAGCAGCCCGCGATTGGTAAAGCCACCGTTACCGCTCACTCGTTATAATTGCAAACATGGATTGTGATTTGATGACGAGCATCCCCGAGTGGATCATCGAGTACCCCGAAACCAATGCCGTCTTTAACGAACTTGGGCTCGATACAAGCTGCGCTGGCAAATCGCTTCAATATGTCTGTCACCACTGCGGGCTCAGTCCTCAAGCAGTGTTGGTGCGATTGCAGCAAGTGATCGAACATCGCGAGGGAAATGATTGACCTCGACGGAGGTTCGTTCTAGGATCGTTCAAAGCGGTAGCAAATTAGCATCTTTCTTATTCGATAACGCGATGAAACTGACCACGCAGACCGATTATGCCTTGCGAACGCTGATGTACTTGGCCACCCGTACGTCGCGAGCGAAGGTTGCGGATGTCGCGTCGCTGTTCGGCATTTCGATCAACCATGTTGCCAAGGTGGTCAATCTGCTATCGCGATTTGGCTACATTCGCAGCGTACGCGGGATCGGCGGTGGCATTGAACTGGCAATGCAGCCCGAGCAAATTCAGCTTGGTAAAGTGATCCAACAAGTCGAAGGCGACGTGCACCTGTTGGCGTGTGTGGGTAGCGATGACACCTGCGTGATCCATTCCTTTTGCAAGCTGAAGGGCGTCCTTGCCGAAGCAGAACGCGTCCAGCTGGAATATTTAAACAGCGTTTCCCTCGCCGACGTCGTGCCGACGCCTCGCCAACTTAGCCAGGTTCAGTCGCTCTGAGAGTCGCCCGCCAGTCGCTTCTGCTCGTCGGGCTGAACATTCTTTTCGACCCGGTTATTGAGCGTTGTTTTCCAACTTGGTGACAGCGTGGGGACGGCCGCCAGTTTCGCAGCGGCGTCGCGATCCTGCTTGTCGTGATGCATCACTTGATTGGCCGCCGCGACGGTCCACTGCGGTTCCGGACGCTCGACCAATGCGATTTCCATACCTTGCTGGACAATGCCTTCGACAAGGACTCGAAAATACCACCCGGTGCGACCAGTTTGCTGAACCTGCAGCGCCAGCGTTTTGATGTCCCAACGCCGGGCCAATTTCCAACAGGGTTGTCGAGGCTGCGATACCTCAACGGTGGCTTCGCCGATCGCCCATACGTCTCCAATGCAAACGTCCGCTTCGGCGAGGTCCGCGATCGTAAAATTCTCGCCAAAATCGCCCCAGGTTAACTCAGGGATTTGTAGCGTCGTTCGCCAGTCGGGGTAATGGTCGGCCGAATAGACGCACACAGCTTTGTGAGGACCGCCATGATGCTGCAAGTCCGCTTGCCCGTCTCCGTCAAGATTTGTGGACCGCAGCCACAGAGGTTCGCTGACCGATTTCTTGAGGAATCCTGACACCCAGGGCTTCTCGGTTCCGAGCGTTTGCGGGCGTCCCACGTTGATAGAGACAATCGTTGGCACTGGCTAGTCTCGCTGTGATGCATTGGGTTCGGACTTAGATCGTGACGCGCACCGTGCGTTAACGAGGCGATTGCATCACACGACGCTTTTCGTCAACGAAATGAATGTGGTGAGTCAGATGCCCTGTAATTCCTTGCAGCAGGGTTGCCAGCGTCATCGGCCCCGCCTCGCTATGGTTTCCGATTCGATCGAAGTCATGATCGGAGAGTGTTCGCAAGATACGCGTCATTTGACGACGAACCGAATCGATCAATTGCAGCTCTTCGTTTACATCACGTTGGGCGTAAGCCAATCCAGCAGCAAACGTGTCGGGATCGCCTCCAAAAAACGTTGGTTCGTTTTCGGCAATCACTCGCTTCATGCGATCAGCGTAAACCAATTCAAAGTCCGCGATATGGCAAACCACTTGTCGGGTCGACCATTTTCCGGGGATCGGAGTGGCGTCGAGTTGTTCCTCGGACATACCTTCGATCGCGCGGCGAAGCGAATCAGGCCCCGCCGCATAGGTGTCGATTTGTTCCGATAAAATCATAAATCAGCTGCCTCAATAAAACAGTCTAAACTCACCCAGGTAGAATCAACAATCTTAACCGTTTCTACTAGTTCGACTGTCCCATTTTGTGAGCCGAACGCGCTAGCGTCGGGCCGCGACTCGGTAAAACATTGGCAAAATAAGGCCCGCGGCTAGCGCCGTCGGCTCACAAATACGCTGTAATTGAAAAAATGGGACAGTCGAACTAGTGCCCTATGCCATCTGCTTTGGCATTAGGGCGAGAGACGTATCGGCATCGTGATCAGAAGGCCCGCCGTACGGTCCTCGGTGCTGGTGCGGTGTTTGACATGGCATTTCAGGCATTGAGAAGCAAGGCGGATCGGGCCAGCAAAACGGTATCGATCCGCTTCAACCGCTTCATGATAATCTTGCTTTTTACGAAGTGCTTTCACGGCGGCCTTCTCGAATTCGTCCTCCGGCTGATGATCCACGTTCACCACATCGGTGTTGACGATCAGCCACTTCAGTTCGATGTTGTAGTGGGTCGCCAATTCATGGAACACGTCTTCAAGCGATGCCGATGGAATCGCATGAGCATCATCTTCATCGAAGAAATCGCGATGAACAATCTGCAGCGTGCCGTGGATCGTTTCGTGCAACAATCTCGCACGCGAACGGGCTTCGATGACACTCGTTGGCGGCGGCAGAACGTCTGCTGACGCGACGGTCTCGCCACTGTTGGCTGGTTTGCCGTTCGCATCCCGAGTCGTTTCCTCCGCTCGCAGCGTGAGGAACGACGCGAAAAAAATCGCCAGTGAAAGGGCGAGCAGAAATCGATGTCTCATTGCGTTCTCATCAGGTGGGAATGCCGAGACAACGAGAGCTCGCGGCATCAATGGAGGTGGGAAATGGGCAGTCGATCTTTCTGTGAGATCGATTTAGTCGATAGGGACGGTGTAGCTGATCGCTCCGATCGGTTCACCCGCTTTGACATCTTCGTAGTGAGCGTGGCACATCACACATTTCTGCATCACGACCGGTACTGGCGTTAATGCTCGCAAGTAATGCTTGCCATCACGCGAGACGACTTCGTCAACCGTCTTCGCGCCTGCTTTCAGTTTTTTGATTCCTTCTTTCTCGAATGTGTCCTTGGCAACATTTTCAGATTCATAGGGATCGCCGGTGGCATCGATCAGTCGAATCGTGTTGTCGCTATCGTCCGAGATTTTCTGGAACAACAATACTGCGGCGCTGCCTGCGGCAAAGTCATCATCATCGTTGACGTATTTGTCGGTCACCATCACGATGGTTTGCTTGAAAATGTTGTCGAGCATCTGTACGGTTCGGCGGGACCGCTCCACCGCAGCCTTCTTCGGGCTCGCCTTCGCAACAGTCTCTTCCGCATTTGCGTGCGAAAGCTCCCAAGGCAGGCAAGTGGTGATCAGTGCGATAACGATTCCAGCGAAACCGATCACAAGAGCATGACGTTTCATCTTACTTTCTCCGGTTGATTCATGGTGGGTAACAACATCCGCAATCAAAAGATGCATATTGCGTGCATCTTTTTGTAAGTCGCCCCCATGTCGATGTCAACTCAATTCACGCAAAGTGGCCATTCGGTCCTGTGATCTACGGCGTCGGCTCACGATCGATTGACAACGGTTCTAGTGACTCGATGTCGCATCCGTCGCTGGTGCCTCGTCTCTTAGGGTCGTTTCCTCCAGCACCGTTGCTGATCGCACAAACGAGATGCCTTGCGTATTGCTGGTATCGATCATCACCGTTTCTACAACCGGAACATTGACCGGTTGTCCCGACATCCATTCAACAATGAAGCTTGCGCCGCTGCCACCACTTTTGTCTTTTTGCTCGATCACGAATTCCGTCGACGCCAGCGGTCCCAGACGCAGAGGTTTTTCAACCAGTGAACGACGCTCTTTTCCGCTGGTGTCGTAGTACCGCACCGACGTTAGCACGATGTCGTTTTTGCGATCGGTGTTGCGTGCTGATAGCGTGACCGTCAACAATCGAGGCTCACCACTTTGATGAAAAATGTGTGAGTAGGCTGGGACATACAACGTTTGGCCTTGGACTGGGTGCCACGGCAATGCATCAAGGTCAACTCTTGCTGCATCTCGCGTCCCAGGTTCAAGAAATTGAATCTCGTCTTCGATCGCCTCGAACCGCATCTCCATAAAAATCGTCAACGCAACAATCGGAATCACAATCGTCAAAAACACAATGATTTTGACGTTCCGCATCATCTTGTCAGAATCATCTTCGATTTGGTTTGACATAACGAGGTTCCTGGTCGCGAGATCGAGTGAGTCGGTCAGTCGTGCCGCTGCTAGTGTAAGTTCGGCAGCCCCAAGATAACAGCTCGGCCCCCATCGCAATGCAGCCAAGCCTCAGTCGGATTTTTCAAATGATTCCGCGGCAAGCGAACGCGATGTTAAGTTCAGGAAACTTCGCGAAGCGGGATGATTGGGCTGGTCGATTCAAGCAGCTGCTTCATCGTGACCCCCGCAAATGCAGCTTGAGTCGCCTCGTACGCCCGATCAAGTTCGGCGTGCAGCGGACACAGCGAGGTGTGTGACTTTAGCCCGAGCGGGCAGGAATTGATCCGCTCCAACGGTGCAACAGCGTTCACCACATCCAGAATCGTGACCGATCCGGGATCTTGAGCCAATTCGTAGCCGCCGCCGGGGCCGCTGCGCGAGCGTACCAAACCCGCTGCGGCCAAGTCCTGCAAAACTCGATTGAGATAACGGCGAGGCACCTTCGTCTCCTCAGCCAGAACGTCAGCCGAGGAGGGTTGGCCGATCCGGCTGCCCAAACATGTCACTGCTCGCAGGGCATATTCGGCTGTTTTGGAAAGCATGGAAGAGCCTCAGAGTGGTGGCAGCGTGTCAAAAAGCAACGGGCAGGATGGGGGCATTTGTAGTGCCAAAGCATAAACGAGCCGACGAAACAGTCCACCGGCTAGAGAGAGACGCTAATTTGTTCCTCTTGCTTATGGAAATTCCGCTCCCAATCTTACACCTTGACATGCAGGAACGAACCTGTACCTTTTGGTGTATGTAATGTACTGTAGCCTCTCCGCCAGACGCAGGCAACCTTCCCACCTTGATGCGATTGGAAAACAGGAAGTGTGACAGTGTGGGATTTATCACGATCGAGTTGTTACGAGAGTGGGCGCCGCACGAAGATACCGATTTTTACATCTGTGGCCCCAAGCCGTTCATGCAAATCGTCCACGGCTGTTTGCAAGAACTGGCCGTCAATGCAACTCGTGTCCGCTACGAATTTTTCGGCCCAAAAGAAGAACTGCAGCAACCCGTCGCAAAAGTCGGATTTGCTTCCAGCCTCCAGCATCATCCCCTTTCCTTCCCGCATCCAAGCTTTGACTGAACGAAGCAGCTCAAGATCAGCCATTTGACACGATGATCTGAGCCGACGGCGTTAGCCGGCATATACCTAGCCACCTACTTAGAGGATCAACCATGGCAATCCAGCACGCGAAACCAGGTGAAGTGTTTGACGTCAGCCCTTTGGGCGACGCCATCGCGGACACGAAAACTTCAACGCTACTAAAAACCGAGACTTTCGAAGTTTTGCGTTTGAATTTACCCGCTGGCAAAATCATTGCCGAGCACAAAGCACCGGGGGAAATTTCGGTCCAGTGCATTGAAGGCCGTGTGACCTTCACGACGATGGGCCAAGCGAATGAATTAACCGCGGGCAAGATGCTGTTTTTGTCGGCGGCCGAGCCTCATGCGGTTCAGGCAGCCGAAGATTCGTCGCTATTGGTCACCCTGATGCTTGCCAAAAAATAGTCCGGTAACGCCGCGATGCCTTCACCCTGCTCGCTCCGTTGTTGTCTTATTTCCGCGTTTGCTCGAGAAACTCTTTCAATACCACTGCGTTGTTGTGCTCTTCGTCTTTGGCGGCGTACAGCAACATGACGGATTGTTTCTCGGCTGTTTCCAGTAGCGACGCGATCATATTCCGGTTTGCTTCGAGTTCCTTTTTGTATCGCTCTCGGAACTCGTCCCACTTGTCCACGTCGTGATCAAACCACTTACGAAGTTTGTCGCTCGGCGCGATCTCCTTTAGCCAGTCGTCAAGTTTCAAGTCTTCCTTCTTGACTCCTCGCGGCCACAATCGATCGACCAAGACGCGATATCCTTTTGTGGATTTCGGTAAATCATAAACACGAGCGAGCTTAATCGTTGGTGTGTGTTTCGACATCAAATCCTCCTGGCGGTTTTGCGGCGAGTTTGTTTAGCAACAGGTGAAAGTAGATGAGTCCCCCAAATCGCTGCCAGCGATCAAGCAGGCTGGCAACACCGTCATAATCAAGGGTCTCGGTTAGCTCTAACCACGCTTGCAAATTGTTGCGTCCGCCAACGTCATCGCCGGGGAAGACGTGCAGTCGGCCCAGGCCACGCAGCATCGCGTACTCGGCCGACCAGCGACCGATCCCGCGAAATTGGCACAACGCGGCGACACAATCTGCGTCGGGTAGATGCTCAAATTGCGAGTACTCCAGCTCGCCACTGCGAGCCAGCGCGGCAAGGTGCAACAGGGCGGTCGCTTTCTGACGACTGAATCCGATCCCTCGCAGGTCTTCGACATCCACGGTATCAAGTGCCGTCGCTTCGGGAAACGCAAAGCGACGAAAGGGGTCCATGTCATACGGTCGCCCGTAGGTTTC
This sequence comes from Novipirellula methanifontis, assembly GCF_052161655.1. GTDB lineage: Bacteria > Planctomycetota > Planctomycetia > Pirellulales > Pirellulaceae > Novipirellula. The sequence goes on along the minus strand of NZ_CP197418.1, from coordinate 819,568 downwards.
GGCAAAGCGATTGAGCAACTGGATCCCAGACGCCAAAGAAACTTGTTGGCACGCGATCGCATTACATAGACATTCAAATAGCGACGCATAGCGTGGAGGTTTCATGCCGACGAACGGCTTGACCAGCTTCTGTAGCTGCGGGTGAGCGGCAGCCAATTGATAAAAGTCCGTCAAATCAATGTCGATCCCAAGCAACCGCATGAGGATCGCTGTCAACTGTTTCTGTAGCCCTGAAAACGGAGCGTCGGTATGGGCGGTGACGTATAGCCGAGGCGTCTCTCGGCGGCCGCGTTGCTGAATTTCTACCAGCACAGCTTGGTCTCGGACCACGAGCACGCGGCGATAAATATCACCATCCCAATCATCGATGATGTTTTCGGGACGTCGACGCAGCGTCCAAGCTGCAAGATCCAATCGGTAGGGAGGCTTGGGTTTTAGGGTGAACGTAATCAGCAGAACCACTCCGAATAAGTCATTTGGCAAACGCAAACATTTTATGTAACCGATCGTTCATTGTTGACTCTGTAAGGGTGGTTGCCAAATGAATCTTTCGCTTTGCCCACTACCCAGGAGGGTTTTCTGATGTCTGAGCAGCAAAATAGCACGTTGTCGTCGATCTATTTGCCACTTCGCTTGGCTTACGGACTGGTTCCGTTGTTGGCGGGACTCGATAAATTCGTCGGGATTCTTGCCGATTGGGAGGCTTATTTGCCCCGCTTTGCCGCCGAGATTTTGCCGGTGACTCCGGCGACGTTTATGATGATCGTAGGCGTGATCGAGATCGTCGCCGGCTTGGCGGTGCTGACCGTGCTGACGCGTTTAGGAGCCTACGTTGTGATGGCGTGGTTGGTATTGATTTCCGTTGCGGTCATCTTGTCAGGCCACTACGACATTGCGGTGCGTGATCTCGTGATGGCGATCGGTGCCTATGTCCTTGGTCAAGTCGCTGGGCTTCGCGGCGAAGGATGGTTTCCAGGAACCACGGTCAACGAAGGAGTGCCAACCCATGCAACGACAACCTAGATTTACGATTCGTGGTGAAGCACTCGATCGCTCCGGCGTTCACGCGAGTGATAACACACGTTTGGATGCGAAGTCGTTTTCGGATGATCCGCCAGCGGTGGATGAATTGTCCGACGAAGCGATCGTTGACCGCGTCAAATCGGGCGATCTCGCCGCGTTTGAATTGATCATGCGTCGTTATAACCAACGTATTTTTCGTGTCGTGCGTGGGATCGTCGATGATGACGATGAGGCGGACGATGTGGTCCAAGAGGCTTACGTGCGAGCGTACGAACATCTCGATCAATTTTCGGGTCGATCAAAGTTCTCGACCTGGCTGACCAAAATTGCAATTTACGAAGCAAGCTGGCGTCGCAAGTGTCGCCGCCGGATCCAATTGTTTGATCCTCAAGAACCCACGGTTGGATCGATTGCCCGACACTCGACAACGCAAGACGGCGTGGATCAGATGAGTACGAGCGAGCTTTCGAGGGTACTGCGTGAATCCATCGATGCATTGCCCGAAACGTTGCGATTGGTCTTTATGATGCGGATTGTCGAAGGGCTCAGCACCCAAGAGACTGCGGAGTGTTTGTCGGTAACCGAGTCTAACGTCAAGATCCGCCTGTACCGTGCTCGAGCCCGTTTACGAAAGCGAATCGACCGCGAACTGGGGAAAGAATCACGCCAGCTGTATCAGTTCGATGGTCGGCGATGTGATCGGATCGTGCAGGGCGTACTGTCGCGAATCACGGGAGTTGCCGAATAGGCTGCAAACCATCGTATGATGGTTTGAGATCGTCGCCTTTTGCTCCGCAAAAGTAGCGTTTACTAACGTACTTTCGTAGAGAACGGTCGAAAAACAACTCTCGGGTTCCGGCGTAGCTGCCGTCACGATCGCGGCGGAAATCCACGCTCTGGTGAGCGTAGCCACGAGAGCAATAGGCCGCACGTCCCGAGCGAAAGGCGACTTTGCGATCCCCGATTGTCGCTGGATTGTGCACTATCGCGCACATTTCCCAATCAGAGGTGTGCACTTGCTGTGAAGATAGTGTGGTCAACCAAGGTTCACCTGCGGCGCGGGGCAATCTGGTGTCGTTGTGAGTGGGGATCCGATGAAAAGGGTAACACACCTTTCGCAATGGATTGCAAAGAATGACTACCAATAAATGCCGACGCACGGTCGGTTCGCCTGGCCTACGGATGCTCCTCGTCTTGCTCGCGACGGGGGGATTGAGCGGGACGATTGCCTCCGCTCAGCAATACGATTTTTCCTCTGGACCGGGATACCCGTCGTGTGATTCGCCTGGGAATTGCGAATCGTCGGATGTCTTTTGGCCGTCCCGCAGCCAGGGCAATGCCCTTTTCTCACGCCATAATCATTACCAAGCAGGATCGCTGGGCTGTACCGACTCGACAATGGGTGGGAACGTTTTGCCGCCTAACTGGTTCAACGCTCCCCACATGCCACTGGACTCAACCGTCTACAGTGCACCCCGCCGAGCGGTGGTTCAACCTTCGCAGTGCCAACCAAGTTACATGTCGGCGGCATCAGCTTGCGCACCTGCACCCGCACCTCGCAACGGAACCCTGTTGGGCGGATTCGAATTCATGTGGATGCGAGCCCATTTTGACCAGAACGTGGCGATGATCATTGACCCACCGGTAGGCAATACACTAGTGCCGTTCTCCTACAACTATGAACTTACGCCTCGTGTTTGGTTGGGTTGGCAATCGCGTCATGGTGGCGGTGGATTTCGGGCGACTTACTTTCGCTTCAACGAGCAAGCCAATACCGAAGCGGTGACTGCGGTCACAGGCTCGACTCCGGTGTTCGTGTACGTCTACGGTGCCGGCGGCAACTTGTCGCGAAACGCCCAGGCTCAAGTTGGCGAAACGTTAACGTCGAGCCACGAGTTAAATCTACAAGCACTTGATCTGGAGGCAACACAGCAGTTTCATTGGAATTCGCTGCAGGGAACCCTTGGCGGCGGCGTGCGAATCGCCAGTATCAAGCAATACATGCGTGGAGACGTTCGCGATGCAGGCGGCGTGCTGCAAGAATCGGTCAGCAACGACTTGGACGTCCAGGGTGCCGGCCCTACGGCATCGCTGCAGCTCCGCCGCGGGATTGGTGGCAGCCGACTTGGGATGTACGGCGGCCTCCGTGGCTCGCTGTTGATGAGCGAGACCACGCAAAAGATTTACGAGATGAAAAACGTCTTCACAACCGAGCTCGAGGATGCTGCGATACACCGTGAAGTCATCACCGCCATGGAGATGTCAATGGGTTTGCAGTGGAATCAATCGCTCGGTCAGCACTCGTCTTGGTTCGCCCGAGCCGGTTACGAAGGCCAAGCCTGGTTTGACGCCGGAGGCCCCGTCGATTCATCGAGCACCATCTCGCTGGACGCCATCACCTTCGCCCTCGGGTTGCAATATTAATCAGCGGGATCGACATCAGAGAGGGGTCTTGTGCAAGGAACGATGGTAATCAGGGGTTAGTTTGGCGATGCATCGGTAAGGATTTCGCGGGCCCTAGCGTTTTGTCAGTCCTTGATTTTAGGGTAGTGGATCTTGCTAAAGATCCTCCCACACTCAAGAAACAGGGAGCTTTAGCAAGCTCCACTACAATAAAAACCCTAAGTTTTTGACTAGACGAAGCACTAGGCTTCGCTGGCGTTGTCCGGGTCGTCGCGTTTGAAGCTGGGGCTTAGTAGTTGGACGGCGTCGTAGGCGGCGTGAGCTGCGATCGGGATGAGCAGATTGTCGGTCCAAAGCAGTAATGCACCAAAGTACAGCCCCATTGCTCCGGCCAGCACGACGTAGAGCCGCGTGATCGGATGGACCATTCCAAACGCGATCGACGATCCGATTAGCGCTGCACCCCATTCCACCGGACTCGGTGCTGCGTCGGCGCCACCGATGTGGGCAAGCCAGGGAAGTAGCCAGCCGCGAAACAACAGCTCTTCGCCCACACCGGCGCAAAGACTGATCACGACGAGCTCGGCACGCCCAAGACTGAGCAGCGTGCGAATCATCCCGTCCTCGCTAAGCCGCTCCAGTTCGCGAACTGGTTCCCAGGGAATTTTGCGAAGCAACGCTATCACGATTAGCATCGGCACCGCTGCGGCACAGCCGTAGGCCAGCCCCGAACCGATACTTCGCAGATTGTCGATTCCCGCCTCAGGAATCATCGCTCGCGGGTCGGGTCCGAGGGCCCATCCCAGCAGAAGTGCCAGCAGCCCGAGCGCCGACTCAAAGATCACTGCTGTCAAAAACAGGTCATTGGGCGACTGGTCGAGCGTTTCTTCGTGTTCATCCATACCGAAAGCGTACGCGGCGGGTGCGTTTTCGGCACCCCCGTATGCGGTAATTCCGTCAAGAATGCGGCTGAATGCTGTGGTTCAGCCGCCGGGTCCTCTTGGCTACGACGTCTCGGGACAGCGCACGTGGCAAGCGGCCGCGTGGGCTTGATCGCCCAGATTCGGACGTATTTCACGGCACTTCTGCTCCGCAATCCAGCAGCGATCGACAAAGACACACCCCGGATATTCGCGATCGGGCGAGGGAACTTCGCCTTCGAGCACGATTCGGTCCCGTGTCGCCGCCACCACAGGGTCCGGCACCGGAACCGCCGATAGCAACGCCTCGGTATAAGGATGAGTCGGCGATCGATACAAGTCGGCCGCGTCCGCAAGCTCGACCATTCGCCCCAAATACATCACTCCGACGCGGGTCGCGATGTGCCGAACGACGCTCAAGTCATGAGCAATGAACAAATACGACAGCCCAAGTCGCTGTTGCAATTCCATCAACAAATTGATGATCTGGGCCTGGATCGAAACGTCCAAAGCAGACACGGGTTCGTCGCACAGAATCAATTTGGGCTCGACCGCGAGGGCTCGAGCGATCCCAATCCGCTGACGTTGGCCGCCACTAAATTCATGCGGATACCGATTGAGGAATCGTGGGTTCAACCCGACCAATTCCATCAACCGAATCACTTCGAGTTTGCGATCTCGTCCTTGAGCCAAGTTATGCACCACAAGCGGTTCGCCAATGATGCCACCCACGGTCATACGTGGGTTCAGCGATGCAAATGGATCTTGAAACACCATTTGGACTTGCCGGCGATAAGGCAGCATCTCACGGTCACGAAGTCCCGTGACATCCGATCCGTTCAGCCGGATGGTCCCGGCGGTGGGTGGCACCAAGCCGATGATGGCACGCGCGGTGGTCGATTTTCCGCAGCCCGATTCACCCACCAAACCCAGCGTCTCGCCTTCTTTGATTTGGAACGAGATATCGTCGACGGCACGGATTACACCTCGCTCTGGTCGGAACAGTGATCCACGACTAAACGGAAAGTGGACCTTCAAATTCTGGACATCAAGCAATGGACTTTGGCTCATTGGGTCACCTCATAATCGCGAGGCGTCGCGTTTTCAACATCGACGATGCATGCCGCCAATCGTCCTTCGCCCGCTGGTGCAAGCGGTGGATCGATAGTGGCACATTTGTCAATCGAGTAAGGGCATCGAGCACGAAAGGAGCATCCCGCTGGGATGCGTGCCATGTCAGGCGGTTGACCTGGGATTGCTTGCAGCAATTCACTTTGCTCTTGATCAAATCGAGGCAACGAATTCAATAACCCCAACGTGTAGGGATGTTTCGGCTGGGCGAACAAATCGTTCACCGAAGCCTTTTCGACCACACGGCCGGCATACATCACCAAGACGCGGTGGCAAACACCGGCGACCACGCCAAGGTCATGCGTGATCAACAAAATACTGGTGCCTCGACGTTTCTGAAGATCGGCCAACAGATCCAATATCTGAGCCTGGATTGTCACGTCCAGTGCTGTCGTTGGTTCATCGGCGATCAACACGTCGGGCTCACACGACAATGCCATCGCGATCATCACTCGTTGCCGCATACCGCCACTGAATTGATGCGGGTAATCGCGTAAACGTTTTGCTGGCGAGCTAATCCCGACAAGCTCGAGCATCTCGACGGCGCGACTGCGGGCTTGTTTTTTAGTCAGTCCCAGATGCAACTGCGTGATCTCGCACATCTGTTGCTCGATCGTCATCAACGGATTGAGCGCCGTCATCGGATCTTGAAAGATCATCGCGATCTTTCGGCCTCGGATCGTTCGCAATTGCGATTCGTTCATCTTCAGCAGATCGCGACCGCCGTAGATTGCCGAGCCGCCATCGATGCGTCCCGGAGGTTTGGGAACCAGTCCCATCAGCGCCAGGTTGGTCACGCTTTTTCCGCTGCCGCTTTCGCCGACAATCCCCACTGTTTCGCCGGGACCAATGTCAAACGACACGCCACGAACCGCGCGGACGATGCCGTCGTCGGTTTTAAAGCTGACCTGTAAATTTTCGACCGAAAGGATCGGTGAATCGTTGGATTCGGGCATCAAATCTAAACTTTGTCTGAAAAGGGGTCTGACCCTCTCTGAAATGGTAATGTCATAAAAAGTGAAATGCTCTCTCTACAAAGGGTCAGACCCCTTTTCGGACCGCACCTAGTCCCGGTTTTTCATACGTGGATCCAGTGCGTCACGAAGTCCGTCACCGAGAAAATTCAACGCAAACAAAGTCGACGCTAGCGAGAGGCCTGGGAAAACCACGACCCACCAAAACAACTTGACACTCGAAAGAGCTTCCACACCATCGTTCAGTAGCAGCCCCCACGAAACATCGGGCGGGGCCACGCCCAGACCGAGGAACGACAAGAAGGCTTCGAACAACATTACCGAGGGAATCGTCAGCGTCAGATAGACGATCACGATCCCTAGTACATTGGGCACCAGATGGCGAAAAATGATCCGTGGCGGTGATGCCCCCACGGTTCGCGCCGACTCGACAAATTGTTCATGGCGAAGCGATAGGATCTGGCCCCGAACCACTCGCGACATCGTTAACCAGTAGATGGCTCCGATGATGATGTAAAAGATCGTGATCTGGTCGACTCCAATTCCATCAAGCTTTTTCTTGACGCTGTCTTCGCCCAAAAACGTGACCAAGAAGATGACGACAAAAATAAACGGGATCGAATACATCATGTCGACGATTCGCATCATGATCGCATCGACCCAGCCTCCGAAATAACCCGCGATCGCGCCGTAGCTGACTCCGATCAACAAACTGACCAGCGTCGCGACGATCCCAACGATCAACGACACTCGGGCTCCCCAAAATACGCGGGCTAAAAGATCGCGGCCAAGAATGTCGGTGCCGAACATACTCGGAAGTGCATAGTCGCCAAACAGGGCCACGCGAGCCCGGGTGAGTTGCCAGGAAACCGGACCGAGCTCGTTCCAAAGCTGGTTAAAGGGGTGTTCGACCTGGTAGCGTTCGTCGATCGAGAGGATCAGTTCTGCTTGTTCCTTTAGATCCGTCGTGGCATCTAGCTCTTGCTGTAGCTCAGCGATCTCGGCATTGAACGCCGCCAGTTCGCTCGTCAAGCGTCCGTCAGCAAACTTCAATCCCTCGCGGCCGCCCATGACCACGGTTTGCAGATTGGGTGACAAAAAACGGCGGTTGTTCAAATCTTTGTCGATCGGGCTTTGCAGCGGCAACAGTGGGGTCAGCAGCGCCAACAGCGCCAACACGACCAGGAATGCCATCGACGCCATGGCAGTTCGCTTGCGACGCAACCGTTTCCACGCGTCTTGCCAAAGCGAAACGCCACGTATTTCTTTCGATTCATCGAGCAGTTTTTCAAGCAGCTCGCGATCGAGTTCTTTTTTATTCGGGGCACTCATTGCAATTTCACCCGTGGATCGATGATCGAGTACGAAATGTCCACAAGCGAATTCATGATGAACAAGATAACGGTGTAAGTGAGGACCATGCCCATCGCGAGTGTGTAGTCACGCTGGGTTGCGGCATAGATAAAGTGGCTGCCCATGCCAGGCAAGGCAAAGATTTTCTCCAGCACCAACGATCCCGTCAAAACACTGGCAGTTGCGGGGCCGAGATACGAAACAACGGGCAACATCGCCCCGGGCAAAACATGTCGCGTGATCACGGTTCGCCGTGGAAGGCCTTTTGCAAAAGCCGTTCGCACATGATCGCGAGTCATCACTTCTAACATTCCAGCACGCGTCAGCCGCGCGATGTACGCCGCCACCGGGGCTCCTAAACACAACGCCGGCAACGCGACTTGCCGCAGCGTGCCCCAGCCGCCCGCGGGAAAGATTTGGATCCCAAATACGAACAACAAAATCGCCAGACTGGCAAGCACAAAGTTCGGAATCGCGATCCCCAACACCGCTGCCGCCATCATGCCGACATCGGCAAACGAACCGCGATAAACCGCCGACACCACTCCCGCCGAAACGCCCAAGATGATGGCGAACACCAAGGCAAAAATCGCCAGCGACGCCGATACGGGAAAACCTTCGGCGAGCACTTGGTTGACGCTGTAATCTTCTAACCGGATGCACCAACCGAGATCAAATCGCGTGACGATTCCCACCAGATAATCGACATATTGTTCTATTGGCGGAGCGTCCAGGTTATAGCGTGCCTTCAGCTGCCGCTCGATTGCCGGCGGTACATTGCGTTCGCTGCTGAACGGGTTGCCCGGAACGCTTCGCATCAACACAAACGACACGCTGTAGACAATCCACAACGTGATCAGCATCCAGCCGAATCGCTTGATGATGTAGCTAAGTAAATCTCGCATGCAAATCCTTTGTGGACCTTCTTACTTTCGATACTCGAGCAAATTCAGGGGATGTAAATCCTGGGCACTTGGAAAGAACCCTTTGACGTTGGGTTTGACCATATTGATCGAGGTGTAGAAATAGATCGGAATCACCGGCATCTCGTCGACCCAGATCTGTTCGGCTCGCTGCAACAATTTCATTCGTTTCGCCGGATCGCCCTCGCGAGCCGAATCGGCGATCAATTGGTCGTACTCTTTGTTGCTCCAATTGGTGCTGTTCTGAGGCCCGTCGGTGACCCACATGTCTAGGAACGTGTTGGGGTCGGGGTAATCCGCAATCCAGCCCGCCCGGGCGATGTCATAGTCTTTCTGCTGAGTCTTATCCAGAAAGCTGCCCCATTCCATGTTTTGCAGTTCGACTTTTACGTTCAAGTTGTTCAGCAATTGTTGCTGGATCACTTCGGCGATCGCGCGATGTCCTTCGCTGGTGTTGTACAGCAACGTCATTTTGGGAATGCCGCGACCACCGGGATAACCTGCCTCCGCGAGCAGTTGTTTCGCTTCCTCGATGTCGGGATTGATGCCCACAGCACTCTCGTACAGCGCGAGCCCCGGAGGGACGTTCGTGTAGGCCGGGATTTGTCCCGACTTGGTCACTTGCTCGACAATCTGAACACGGTTAATCGCCTTGGCGATGGCGCGGCGAATACGGGCGTCATCAAGCGGTTTGCGAGCCACATTCAAACGATAGAAGTAGACCGACAATTGGGGCGCGGTGATGAAATCGTCACGCGTTTTCAATTCTTCTAACAACGCGGTCGGCGGATCGGTCACCCATTGAATTTGCCCCGTTTCGTACATGTTCAACGCCGTGTTTTGTCCTTCCATCGAAAGAAAGTCGACGGTGTCAAAGCCGTTGGGATTGACCGCATGATAGTCTTCGTTTTTGACCAACCGCAATCGATCTCGCAAACGACGGAACCCTAGTTTAAATGGCCCATTGGTGACGATGTTCTCGGCCTTGGTCCACAGAGGTGACCCGAAGGTTTCCACGCACTTTCGATTCACCGCGAACAGCGGATAGTAGGACGCTAGGTTGGGAAAGTAGGGCACCGCGTCCTTCAAATGAACAATGAAGGTGCGGTCGTCGGGCGTTTCTAAACTGCCGAGTTTGCCAAAGGCGACCATCACAGCGTGACAGCGAGAGGTATTTTCATCGGCGACTGTTGAGTTCAAGTCAACGGTGAAGGTTTGCGATTTAACCTCGTCGTCCCACTGAACTTCGCCATCGGCGTTTTCCTTGGCAACGTCGACGCGATAGACCCATTGTTGTTGCCAATCGAGCATCGCATCTTCGCGTTCTTCGTCGCCGAGATCGTCCGCCAATTTCGGTTCCGGCGGTTTGACGATCTCACGAAGTGTTCCATACAGCATCGTTCCGCGAGGAAAGTTCTGCTGGCTCGATTCAGTGGGCGTATCGAGCGGACGGTCCCACAGTTCGACTTCGACGCGGTCACCGACTTCGACCAAGCCGCCGGCGTATTGTTCGGCAAATGGCACCGCGTATAGCTGGAAGGTGTACTCGCAAGCGGTTTCCGGGTGCAGCATCCGCTGCCAGCTCCAGGCGAAATCGTGACTGGTGACCGGAGTGCCATCGGTCCAGAATGCATTGTCGCGGAGATGGAAGGTATAGGTGCGGCCGTCGTTGGAAATCTCATACGACTCGGCCACCCCGGGCTGAGGCGACATCGGCTGCAATCCCGTTATCGGATCGGGATCGCCCTCGGGCATCATCGTCAACAGTCCCTCGAACAGCGCGAAGATGATCCGGCTTTCGATGTTGCCTGTGGCCCGCGCGGGGTCGATGGTCTTCGGATCGCTGCCGTTTTGGAGGCTAAAGTCAGCGGGGGCGGTCGCATCAAATAACGATGCCCAAGCGACAGCGGCGACCACGACAAGGCAGGCGACGATCAGGAAAGCACGACGAACTTCGGGAGGCACGCGGGGAATCTCCAGTACGAACAATAACGATCTGCTGCGAGATTCTAACCGAGATTGCCTATTGGATGGGACAGCGGTTTTTTGCGGAGCGTTTCCAGCTGCATCTTCGTCAACGACGCGTGGCTTTGGGGCGTGTACGAAGCACTACACCATGACTGTGGCGAAGTTGGCAACGTTGTCAGCAAGACAATTTTCTGCCCGTCATTTCTTGCAAAAACAAGATTTTTTCGCTCGGGGGCTGTCGAATCACACTGTAGCGAAGTAGGGCCGGTTCCTACCGAACGTCCCCTCCGTTTCGCCGATCACATCGCTCAGCCAGCACCCGTGGCCGGTAGGAACCGGCCATACTGGGCTCCAGGCCCTTAGTTTGAGGGGGCTGCGAGGTGTTCTTGCACAAGGGCTTGAAGCTGTCCGATTTGCACCGGTTTACTGATGTAGTCATCCATGCCGGCATCGAGGCAGCGTTCGCGATCGCCTAAGAGCGAGTTGGCCGTGAGTGCCACAATCTGCATCTTTCCAGCGAGCATGCCAGCTTGTTCACGTTTGCGAATCTCACGCGTTGCGGTGAATCCATCCATCTTGGGCATTTGGCAATCCATCAGAATCAGGTCGTAGTGATTCTTGCTGATCGCCTTGATCGCTTCCTCGCCGTTGGTCACGACTTCACAGGTGCAACCGAAATGCTTTAGCAGCTCGCTAATGTAAAACTGGTTGGTGAGATTGTCTTCGGCCACCAGTACGTGTCCGTACAATGCACCCGAGACAGACAGTTGCTCGCTCGCAGTGATCGGTGACGGAGACGCGGCCACGAGGCTTGCAGTCTCTTTGATGATCTCCACAGGAATCTCGAACCAAAACGTCGATCCCTGGCCTTGTTGGCTTTTGACTCCGATCTCGCCACCCATTAACTGGACCAACTGCATACAGATCGACAGCCCCAGTCCGGTGCCGCCGTATTGGCGGGTCGTCGAACTGTCGATTTGCGAAAACGCCTTGAACAAGCGGTTTTTGCGGTCCTCGGGGATGCCCAGACCCGTGTCGGTTATCGAGATACGTACCCGGGCATTCTTTCCACGACGCGAAACTTGTTCTCCGACCAAGCTAATTCCACCATGCGAGGTAAACTTCATCGCATTACCCAGCAGGTTCGCTAGAATTTGGCAGAGGCGGTGGTCGTCACAGCGAACGAGTGCATGCAGTTCGGGAGCCAACCGGCAATCCAAGCTCAACCCCTTGTCGGCGACTAACGGAGCGTTGGCGGCGACAACGTCTTGCGCCACTTTTGCCAAATTGCATTCGCGCGGTTCAAGTTCTAATTTACCCGCTTCGATTTTAGAGAGATCAAGAATGTCATTGATCAATGCCAACAAAAGTTGACCACTCTTCTGGCCAGCTTCGACGAATTGTTGTTGCCGACTCGTCAATGCCGTCGTCCGCAACAGTTCGTTCATGCCTAGAATGCCGTTCAGTGGCGTTCGCAACTCGTGACTCATCGTTGCCAAAAACTCGCTCTTGGCCCGACTTGCCTCCTCGGCATGCACAATCGCTTTTCGCAGTGCGGCTTCGGATTGTTTGATGCTGGTCACGTTCTCGTGAGCCATCAGAATGTGCACTTCGCCATTGACGTAGATCCGCCTCATGCAGAGCTGGAACCAACGTTGTTCATCGGGCGAGTGACAGGCGTACTCGAGGCTCGACGACTCTCGTTTTCCCGCCTGGATTTCTCGCAACTCGTTCGCGACTTCTCTCGCATTGTCGTTGCCCTGTAGAATTGCCGCATCGCAGACCTCGAAGTAGTTTTGACCTTCGCAAACACTTCGAACCTCCGCTTGGCTTGCCGTCGCAAACCGTTTCCAAGCGTGATTGGTTGCGACGATCTCACCGCTCGAGTTGATTACGGCAATATGCGCGGACAACGCATCGAGTGTCACACGATTAAAGGATTCGCTATCGACGAGCGCCTGTTTCGCACGCGTGTGCTCGATCGCGAGACAGGCGAGTTCCGAGGCCCATTCCAATCGCTCTCGTTCGTTTGCACTGGGTTTTCGAGATTGGTCCGTATAAATACTAAGCGTGCCGAGTAGTTCATCATTAACGCTCAGGATCGGCATCGCCCAGCACGAATGAATTCCGGTTTGTTGGGCCAAATTTGCCCACGAACCCGACTGCAAATCGGAAGGGATGTCGCATGCGAACACTTGTTCTTTCACAAATGCCGCACGGCAAAACGGCGGCCCATGCTCTTGGATTTTGGATGCTTCGATGGCCTCGAGGTAATCGCTAGGTAGATTTAACGCGGCACGATTTGACAAATGCGTTTTAGATTTGTCGGCTAGCATCAGATGGCACATCAGCGCGGGATCTTCGGCCACGATGCTGGAGACGATCTTTTCGAGACACGATTTGAGTGAATGATCCGCGGCCAACATTCTCAGCAACTGGCTTTGGTGATTCTCTCTGAGTTCGCGAAGTTTGCGATCGGTGATATCCGAGATAAAACCTTCGATCGCTTCGACATCCCCCTGCTCGTTGTAGATCCCACGAGCCTGTTCCCAGACCCATTTCAGTTGGCCATCGGGCGTACGGACTCGATACTCGTGCTCGATCGGGCGGCGGGCTTGCAAACCGGCGGCAAACACGGCGACGACCTGCGGCAAATCATCGGGGTGGACCAAACTGCTGAAAACACAATCGCTCTGGGTCAACCGCGAGGGTGAAATGCCTAAAAGATCACGGCATCCTTCGCTGACAAATTCCATTGTCCAGTCAGCGTCGTCACGGCAGCGATAGGCCATGCCTTGCAAGTTGGCCAACAACGTCTTCAGACGACGCCCGCTTTCGGAAAGCTCTTGGGTCCGCCGCTGGACGCGTGATTCGAGTTCTTCGTTCAGACGACGCAAGTTTTCTTCGGCACGATTGCGATCGATATTGACCGCGATCGTGTTCGCTAGAATCGCCAGACTGGTCTCGAGTTCCTGGCTGAGGTTCGATTGCAAAAACGTCTCGACGACCCCGATACAACGGTCTTCGACCAACAGCGGATGGGCGGCGGTTGCGGCGATCTGATGCCGCTGAGCCCAATCGTGATCATCGAATCCATGCGCCAAGGCGGGCTGTCGAGAGATTCGCGGGCTTCGCTCGCGGACGATGGTCCCCAGCGGACTGTCGTCCACGCTGACTTGTTTGCATGAGTTCTGGTCCGCCTCTCGCTGGCCAGATTGGGCCTGCAAATGCAAGACGTTCGTTTTTGGATCGAGTGTCCAAATTCGCACCAACGTGGCATCGAGATGCTCGACCATCGCACCGGCACAAGTCTGGATTGCATCACTCAACGCAAGTTTTTCCAGGAACGCGCCGGCGACCGAGGCGGTGGCTTCGAGACGGCGAGTGTGATCAGCCAGTTGGCCTTGCGTTCGCTTGGTTTCGGAAATGTCGCGGCACGTTCCAATCGCATAGACCGGATTCCCATCGTCATCATTAAACGCACGCCACGATTCCTCGACCCATTTTTCGCTGCCGTCAGAGAGCAATATCCGGTGCTCAATCTTGCACGTCGAGTCAACGTCAAACGATTTGATCAACGCCTCGTTCACCCGTTTGCGGTCATCGGGATGAACCAGTTTTAGAAAGTCTTCATGGTTGGGAGAAAAGGACTCGGGTTGTTTTTCGAAAATACGATAGGTTTCATCCGACCAAAACACCCTCATCGTCCCGAGATCGGTTTCCCAGCTACCAATCTTGGCCACCGCTTGCGCTTCGGAGAGTCTCGATTTTTCTTTTTCGAGCTGATCGATCAACCGACGTTGTTGTGCACGGATCTTTCTCAGATCCTGTTCGATTTCTTTTTGGTCGGTGATGTCAATCGTCGAACCGGCCATGCGGTAAGGATCTCCGTTGTCGTCCCGCAACGCATCACCGCGAGCGTTGAACCAGCGATATTGGCCGGACTTGGTTCGCAAGCGGAACTCGGTGTCATAAGGCTTATTGCTGGTGAAATGTTCTTGGAGTGTGAATTCGAATTGAGCCTTATCGTCGGGGTGCACCGCATCGGAGAACGAAGAAAAAACGTTCGGAAATTCATCGTCGCGGTATCCAAGCAATTGCTTGAAACGAAGCGAGTAATAAAGTTCACCGGATCGAATGTCCCAGTCCCAGATGCCGGCGCTGGATCCGTCGGCGGCAAGTTGAAATCGTTCTTCGCTTTTTCGCAACGCCACGATATTCCGCTCTTGCTCGGTAATATCCTGGACCATCCCCAGTCGACGAATCGCTTTGCCAGATTCGTCAGTCACCACCTCGCCACGTTCACGCACCAGCCGAATTACACCGCCGGGAGCCCGGATTCGAAACTCTTGTTCGACATATTGGTTGTCCGAATCGGCCAACGAGAGCGATGTCATAACACGATCACGATCCTCGGGATGCACTTGAGCCATCAGGCAATCAATCGACCCATCGCAACGTTCCGATTGGATGCCAAAGATCTCAAACGTTTGCTGCGACCCCTGGAACCTTCCTCGGCTTAAGTCAATATCCCAGCTGCCCATGTTGGCGATACGCTCGGCGTTGGACAACAAGACTTGTCGTTCTTGCAGTTCGTTGGTGGCGTGGATCAGTTGCGACAGGTCGCGAGAAATTCCAGACAGTCCGATCAAGTTGCCGTCGGGGTCGCGTAGCGCTCGGACGTTGGTGCTGAGCGTGACAACACTGCCATCTTTGCGGAACACACCGCATTGATAATCGAGTTGCTCTGCGCCCGTTTCGACAATCGTCATGAATGTCTTGAGCGTCGCTTCAAAAGTCTCAGGAGTGATAAACTCAAGAAACGACTTGCCAATCAATTCGTGAGACTCCCAGCCGTAAATTGCTTTGGCGGCTTGGTTGATAAACGTGATGAGCCCCTCATTGTCGACGGTCCAAATCAAGTCGTGCGAGGATTCGACCAGATCACGGTAACGGCGTTCACCCGATTCGACCGCCGCTTCAGAATTCTTGCGAGCGGTGATATCTCGCCAGATGCCCAGGAGCCCCGATACATGACCGTTATCGTCCCTCAGCTGTGTGACTTGGGCATCAATCCAAACGCGAGTACCGTCTTTATGCCAATCGAGAAATTCGCCTTTCCAATCCTTGCCCTCCAAGAGAGATTGGATTTTCTGGCGGATCGAACCACGTTCTTGCACCAGATAGCGATCCAGTAACGAACGGCCCATCATTTCGTCGGCGGTCCAACCGAACAACTTCGTCGCACCGTCGTTCCAATAGCTCACCATCCCCGCCACGTCAGTCACAATCGCCGCGTCTTGGACGCAAGAGAGCAAAAGTGCATCACGCTTTGCGAGATGGGGCTCGGATGGCTTGCCCGCCGTCGATGTTGTTGCCGCTCGATCCGTCATTTGATTCTTAATGCGTCATCAGCCCGCAAGGACCGTGTGGGTGAACCGACGGTGCTAGCCGAGGGCCTCATTTAACTAACGTTTGCTGACCAGCAGCCGACGCCAACGCGTTCGGCTCTCGAAATCGACAGGCAATTAGGGGGCAGCCCAGTTTAGTCCGCACGAGGGCCTACTGGCACACCCCCTGAACACGTGGTTCCGCTGCGGTCCGAGTGTCCTCGTAATGTAGAGTCCTAGTCGGCCCCGCATCCCTATCAATCGCGGCGCTTCGGCAACCTTAACAACATCGCGAATGCGATTAAAGAACAGTTACCCAACGCCGCATCACTCAAAAGCAGGGGTTAGCCCCATTGTTACGGCAGAAGGAACCTACCAAGAGAGGGAGGGAGCGTCGACGTTGCGGCTTACACGTTTTCATCGGAGCCGACCACTTTAGCTGTGGGCTGCTAAGAGTTTGATGTCGACCCTGGATTAGGAGGACTCGTTTGTCTTCTAGTGCTACGTCGCAGCTTACTTTTAGCGTAGCGGAAGTCGTCAAGACTTTCGTTCCATCGCGGGTGCCCCCCCGAAACTCTTGACGAGTTCCGCTACGAAATGCTTCACAGCGTTGCCCCTGAAGGGCCTACAGCACAGACGCAACCGATTGGCACAGCGAATCCATTTTGTCTTCGCTCATGCCGGCGACGTTGATGCGGCCGCTGCCGACGATGTAGATGCCGTGCTTGCTTTTGAGTTCATCGACCTGCATCGGGGTCAAACCGCTAAAAGAGAACATCCCTTTTTGCTTGAGCAAAAACGAGAAATCGTGACCTGCGCCGGTGGTTTTCATCGTTTCGACAAATTGCTGCCGCAAGGCATCGATCCGCTGACGCATCTCGTCAACTTCTTGCTTCCAAAGCGTCGTCAATTCCGCGTCTTGCAAGACCGTCGCCACAATCGCACCGCCGTGACGCGGTGGGTTGCTGTAGTTGGTACGCACAATCGTTTTTAATTGACTTTGCGCCGCCTTCATCGTTTCGGAATCTGCAGCGATAAGGCAAACCGATCCAACACGTTCGCTGTACAAGCCAAAATTCTTGCTAAACGAATTGCAAACGATCGCTTCATCGACCGCCTCCAAAAGGGTATTCAGGCCCGTCTTGTCTTGCTCGATGCCATCGCCAAAGCCTTGGTAGGCAAAGTCGATCAGAGGAATCAATTGACGCTCGGCCACCGTTTGAGCAATCGCCTTCCAGTCCTCAGGGGTGGGATCGATGCCCGTCGGGTTGTGGCAGCATGCATGCAGCAGCACCGCGTCGCCCGGTTTTGTTTTTTCATTTAAATCCGCGAGCATCCCGGCAAGGTCGAACGAGGTGCGATCGCTTCCCAAGTAGCGGTAGGTTTCGCTCGCCAATCCCGCAGCGGCAAAAATAGCGGGATGGTTCGCCCACGTTGGCGAGGGCATCCAAATCCGAGCGGGTGAAAGTTGAGCGACGATGAAATCAGCCGCCACCCGAAGCGCCCCCGTGCCTCCGGGAGTCTGAAAAATGGCAACTCGGCCGGCGTCGAGCGAGTCACCGAACACGAGTGAGCGGACTTGCTCGCGATAATCCGGCAAACCATCGATCGACAGGTAGCCCTTGGTCGCCTCGTTTTCGATCAGTCGCCGCTCAGCTTCCTTGACGCACTTCAAAATCGGCGTTTGCCCCGAGGCGTCCTTGTAAACACCGACGCTGAGGTTCATCTTGCTAGGATTCTTATCCGCCAAAAATGCTTCGGTCAGCCCCAAAATGGAGTCGGGTGGAGCGGTTGGAATTCCAACGAAGCGGTGCACGGCATTCGATTTTACGGACGCATTCATAGCAGAATTGGATTTGGATAGGGGCGGAATGGATTCGTTCCCGCAAATCCTAATCAACAAACGAATCATCGCCTATTGCCAACTGGCCCAAATTTGGACGCTGCGGTTTCTATGCCTTCCCCTGACATCATTATTATCGGTGCTGGATCAGCGGGATGCACTCTCGCCCACCTGTTGCAGCATCAGCATGGATATTCGGTCACGTTGATCGAGCCGGAAACGGCGGAAACCCCAGAATTGCATGCAGTGCCCGAAACCGATCGCATTCGCCCGGCTCGCTGGTTGAAATTGCTGGGCAGTTCGAGCGATTGGAACTACGCCACCGAGACGTCCATGCCGCTCTCAGGCCGCTCGCTGAAGTGCCCGCGTGGCCGAGGTGTCGGCGGCAGCAGTCGGATCAACGCGATGATCTGGTTTCAACCGACGGACGACGATTTCGAAATGTTTTCTGTTGCCGCAGCCGATGCTCGCTGGTCGACCGAGTCGCTGAGGTCCGCCTACGAAGCCGCCGAGCAATTGGTGCAGCCCGAACCGGCCCGCTGGATCAGCGAACCAGCCGAGCGGTTTCTGCAAGCCGCCAGTCCCTTTGGCACCGCGATGGTGTACCGCAGGATGAATCGCAACGGACGCCGCTGGTCTCCCGCCGCCCTGATTACAGATTCACCCGGCGTGCAGACAATTCGAGCCACCGTCGATCGCATCTTGTTTCGTAATGACCAAGCAATTGGTGTCCAGTTGGCCGACGGGTCGAAGATTACTGCGAGCAAACGAGTCATTTTGTCCGCCGGCAGTATCGCCAGTCCTGCGATCTTGATGCGTAGTGGAATCGGGCCTCGCGATTGCCTGCGAGACGCCGGCGGCCAAGCGTGGCTGGACGCAGCGGAGGTCGGCCAGCATCTGCAAGATCATCTGGTGATGCCCGTCGTCTTTTCGACCGACCAGGCGGCTCGCTTTGATTTGAACGTCTCGCCGCGAGACCTGGTGCGATTCGACGCTCTTGGCCGAGGACCGCTCACGTCGAATATTGCCGAAGCCGGTGGTTTGTTTGCCGAAGATGCCCTTCAAATTCATGTAACGCCGACGCATTACCTCCGCTTTCCACAACCCAGCTCGCCGGCGGCTATGACGATCGCCGTCAACGCGACGAAACCGAAATCACGTGGTCAGCTCGCGATCCGGTCGCTCGATGCAAGCGCCGCGCCGCAGATCGATCCCGGTTACTTGACTGATCCCGCCGACGTCGAAACCACCATCGCCGGAGTGAAATTGGCGAGATCGATCGCGATGCAGTCACCGCTGAAAAACTGGACCGGGCACGAGTTGGTCCCCGGAATGAAACGCGACAGTGACGAGGCAATTGCCAAGTCGATCTCTCGTTACGCTCAAACGCTGTACCATCCCGTCGGGACCTGCGGGCTTGGACGCGTCGTGGACGCGGATCTATCAGTGATCGGAACGCAACAGCTGTCGGTTGTCGACGCGTCGGTGTTCCCCGAGCTGACGTTGGGTAATCCCAACGCGATGGTAATCACGCTCGCCGTGCTGTTTGCGAGCCAATTAATCAACGGCCTGTCCCTTGATCAATAGCTCCACCGCTTCGTTGGTTTGGCCGACCAACTCAGCCTCCACGACGGTTCCCGCAGCCGATTTCCATTGGCGACTGACTCTCGCGTTCTCGGATTGCTGTGCGTAACCAGTCTCTGCCAATCCAGTCGCTGCCAGCCCGCACCCCAGACCGATCAGGGCTAGTTTTGCAGTCAGCAATAAAGTGCGTAGGAAAAAAAATGGGGTGCAAGCCTGGAGAGCCACCTGACAAAACACCTGCGGAGGGGTACGTGATTCGTTTTAGTTTACTAATCCTGTAGCGGGGGCAAGTAAGGTGTCGTGAAACCGAACCTGTTAGAGAAATGTGGAATTCGACTCGTCGATCACCGCCATTGCAGAGCGGTTTGGGAGGATCGGAGCACCCTGATTTGGCAGGCCCTACACCAAATCAGCTTGGTGCGGCATAATCAGGGGTTTTCCCCAACAGGTCGCATGCCCTGCCTGAACGCTCTAGGTAATCGGTAACAAAGATGACGGAAGACAAAATTGGCAAACTCGGCGTCACCTTCGACGACGTCCTCTTGCTGCCACGCTACAGCGAGGTTGTCCCCAGTGAAGTCGACGTGTCCACTCGGCTGACCGGCCGGATTTCGCTCCAGATCCCCCTCATTTCCTCACCCATGGATACGGTGACGGAAGCCGATATGGCGATCGCGCTAGCAAAAGAAGGCGGGATGGGAATCATTCACAAAAATTTGTCCCCGCGTGCCCAGACCCAGCAAGTGCTGAAGGTGAAACGGTCGGCAAATGGAATTATTGTTGACCCCGTTACCTTGCCCCCCGAAGAAAAGGTCAGCCGCGCTGTCGAGCTGATGGACCAGGCCAATGTCTCGGGAATCCCCATTGTTTATGCCGATCGCAAGCTTGCAGGCATTCTGACGCGGCGTGACTTGCGGTTCCTAGAGAACCCAGACCTCCCAATTTCGGAAGTTATGACACATGAGAACTTAGTGACGGCTGTAGGGAATGTAACGCTTGAGGAAGCTGAAAGGATTTTAACGGGAAAAAGAGTCGAGAAACTTCTCCTGGTTGACGAAGATAGAAGACTGACGGGGTTAATAACGATTCGTGACATCGACATGATGAAGCGATATCCGCGTGCTTGCAAAGATCCGCTCGGCAGATTGCGGGTCGGAGCGGCGATCGGAGTCGGTGATTTTGATCGAGCCGAGAGTTTGATTCGACAGGGCGTTGATTTGCTAGTAGTCGATTCGGCTCACGGGCACAGTCAGAACGTGATTGAAACCGTCCGAGAAATTAAGAACCAACGTGATTGGGACATCGATATTGTGGCCGGGAATGTGGCCACAGCGGAAGCGACTCGCGATTTGATCGAAGCGGGGGCAGATGCGGTGAAAGTCGGCATCGGTCCTGGTTCGATCTGCACAACGCGAGTCATCAGCGGTGTCGGAGTCCCTCAGATCACAGCGATTTTGGACGCAGTCAAAATCGCCGAAGAGAGAAACATACCTATCATCGCCGACGGCGGCATTCGCTTCAGCGGTGATATTACGAAGGCAATCGCGGCCGGCGCGAGTACCGTGATGATCGGAAGTCTGTTCGCAGGCCTCACCGAGAGTCCGGGCAAGATGATCCTGTACCAAGGTCGTACGTTCAAGTCGTACCGGGGGATGGGATCGATGGGCGCGATGGTCAAAGGAAGTAGTGATCGGTATCGGCAAAAAGGTGCTGAGGCGGGCAAACTTGTCCCCGAAGGCGTCGAAGGCCGCGTACCGTTCAAAGGTCCTCTTAGCGATTACGTCTACCAGTTGGTCGGCGGATTGCGAGCGGGGATGGGATACGTCGGAACACGGACGATTGATGAGTTGCGGCATGATGCGAGATTCATTCGCGTCTCCGCAGCAACGGTTAGGGAGAACCACCCGCATGACATTGCGATCACCCAGGAAGCGCCAAATTACAGCCCTGATGTTTCATCAGGCGAAACGAACTAGCCTGGCAATTTTAATTGCCAGTGCCGGGACGCTCGCCGCTTGGAACTCTCCAGCGGCACACGGCCAGTCGCCCTCGGGCTACGGCAATCTTCGTCCGGTTCCCAAAATGGGAACCGTTCCGCCGGCCGCTCCGGCACCCGTTCATAATCCAACCCACGACGGTTGGAATCTGAAATGGGGACGCAATCCCAAGGCGGCTCCGCAGCCCAATGGCACCGCAGCCAGCGATGCTGTGGATCGTCATTTCGCGGGCAAAGATCCATTTGCGGACGATCTGCCTGCGGCAACCGTCGTTGCCAGCGGGAGCGTGCCAAGCCAACAAACTGTCAGCCAACAAGCCGTCAGCACGGTAGCTCAGCAAGACAGTTCAGGCCGCAGCGTGTTGGCCCCTTCTGTGATGGCCCCTTCTGTGATGGCCCCTTCTGCGATGGTTCGTCCGGTATCGGCCGTCCAAAGCCAACCGACAAACGCGCTGCAGCAAGCTCAATCGGCTCCGGATCTGCGTTCGGTCAATGCCGATCCGACATCCCCTCCGGCACCAGTTGAGCGGACCACATGGTTGGTCGCGCCACAGCAAGGCGGCGGATTTTCGTTGCCACCGGAATCGTCGGGGCAACCGCGTGAAGCGGCTCCACCAAAAACGGACTTCTTTGAGAATCCGTTCGGCGAGGGCTCGACCAAAGGACGTCAAGCGGCGCCACGAAGCCCAGGCTTTGCACCACCAGCTCAAGCGGATCCGGCTCGCCCGGTTGATCCTCGCTCGATGAACCAACTGCGTGGCGAAGCGGGGGCTATGCCTCCGTCACGCTCGGTGCCTGGTCCGGGATCGAAAGTCGATCCACAACCGAAGCTCGAATTGCTGCCGAGTCCCCAAGGGCAATCAACCAGCCCACGTCAATCAAAACCCGCCCAGGATGGTCGCTCGCTCGGCGACTTCCTGAAGGAAGAAGGCAGTGTTCAGCCGCTGCCAAACCCTCGAAAAGACAGCGAAGACAGCCCCGAATCGCCATCGGATCAACGAGGTCGGTTCGAAAATCCGTTTGGTAAACCGGATGGCGGTCGTTCCGCTCTCGACGAACGGGATCGTGATCGCTTGGATCAACGTTCGGGCCGCGAAGTGGATGGCGTCGGCAAGTTCGATGGTGTCGATGACCTCAAGCAGACCGCAGGTATCTCGTGTGAAGATTTCCGTCAGCGAATTGCATCGCAAACGATCGACAAGTTGTCGTTGGACATCAGCCCGCCGTTTCGGCCTGACGTGATCAGCGAAGCGGAATACCAAAAGCTGAAGACCAAGTTCGACGAAAACCAGGGCGAACGTCAATGGCGTACGATCGACGGACGTCCGCTCGCATCGGGACGTTTGGTTGACTTGGCTTACGAAAAGGCCGTGATTCAAACAGGACACGGCACGACCGAAGAACTCTCGATCAATCGCCTTAGCGAAGCCGACTTGGCCTACATCTCCGACAACTGGGGTCTGCCCAAGGAATGTCTGATCGAGCAGGTCGCTTACACCGAGCGTTCATGGCAGAGCACCACGATGACGTGGAAGGCATCCAACTTGTGTCACAAACCGTTGTACTTCGAAGATGTCAACCTCGAGCGTTACGGACACACCCGTGGGCCGCTGTGGCAACCGGTTGTTTCGTCCGCCCACTTCTTTGTCAACATCGCCGTGTTGCCTTACAAGATGGGAGTGCACGCTCCGAACGAATGCCAATACGCACTCGGCTATTATCGCCCCGGCAACTGTGCTCCGTGGATCAAACCACCAGTACCGATCAGTGTGCGAGGCGGTTTGACGCAAGCCGCAGCGATGACCGGAGCGTTCTGGTTGATCCCATAATGGCAACGCTGTGAAACATTTCGTAGCGGAACTCGTCAAGAGTTCCGGAGGGACTCGCCGTGAATCGCAAGTTTTGAAGGCTTGTTGATTTAATCGAAATGCAAATCGCAGTAGTGAGCCGTGGGCCGTAAGGCACCGGGTAACGCGATATACCCGGCCGCTCACGTGCGAGCGGCTCACTAAATCAACAAGTGCTCCGCGACCACGCTGCAGACGTTTGCGATTCAATCGCTGCAGCGTTTTGAACGTAGCGGAAGTCGTCAAGACTTTCGTTTTCCCGTGTGAACGAAACTCTTGACGAGTTCCGCTACCTCGGAAATTCAATCGAAGCCAAGAGCAATCAACGACGTTTGCCTAGTGAGGGTGATGTGGATCGTGCAGAACCCAATCATAGTGATGGCGGTGACCGTGAATGTCTTGGTGCCATGTGTGATAGTGGCTGCGACCTAAGAGATGATACGCACCGTGAAGATGGAATTCTCGTTGCTGATGCGGAGCAATGCTTCCGATGTAACGACCATCGACATACAGATAAATGTATTCGTGTGAACGGTTCATCACATGCATGTCGCCATGAAGGTCGCGAGTCGCCTCGCCCGCTATGGCAGCAGCTGCCGCCTCGTCTTCGGCTTCTTTGGCGGCGCTGCTTTGTTCTTGCAAACTAGCCGCTTTATCGCTCGGAGCCATCTTGGCTAACGCGGCGAGCTCCGCCGACGATTTTCTACGTTCGGCCAGCTGGATGGCTTCGTCCCACAATTGAGCGGATGTCAGCGACGCCTTTTTGTCGCCCGCCAACGACTCGGCGACGCCCAGAATGTTCGCGGCCGAAGCGATGCAGATCGGATCCGCTTCTTCGCGGGCCTCTTCGATCGTTTTTCCGAGATGTGACAGAGCTTGCAGTGGTACCTGCAATTCGGCATTGAAGTCGATCTGGTTGGCCGGCGTCCGTTTGGTCGGAGTGGTTTCAAGTTTGCTTTTGTCGGCCGCTGCATCTTGGGCGGATGCGATCGATACGGACGCCAACAAAAGAGCGACTGCGGAAAGGGAAAGGATGGTACGCATGGTTTACCTCGTGCCGTGTGGCGTTGGGAGAGAAAGGGGGCAGGCCATTGAAAGTGAGTTTCGACGAGAAGAGTAGACTTGATGACCGTTGACGACCCGCTATGTGGTGATTGTACCGCCCCCTGGATGGCCATACAATAATTTCTGGCGGCAAACGCTCATCTGCATCTAAACTTCATAAGGTTCTCAATGCAGATGCCATTCGCTAGCGGAAAGGTTTTTCGAAAACTTTTGAAGTTATTGGCGGAGCTGAGTTTTTTTTGTTCCGCAGACTCTTTCGATTTGGCTTGTTCTTTCTATCCCGTCCGTATCTCGCTGCAGCCAAAGATCGGAGAACGCCATGTTGCCATCCTTATCACTTAGTCCCTGTTTCAGCCTGCTTCATTGCAACATGCTGCTTCGCAAGTTCCACGGCGTCTTAGCCAGTCGACGCCGATGGAACCGGAAAAAGGGAAGATCGCATGGGTAGGTTCGGCCGAGTGGACCGAGTTCTGAAGTGTCAACGTTGCCAATTCGCAGCGTTGCGTGTTGGCGTGTTGCTAATCGTGACACACGCCACCGCTGCGATTGCGCAAACGCCGCCTCCGCCTGCTGCACCTCCCCCTGCGACAACGCCTGCTGATGCCACCGGCGGTGGCTACCAGGGGCCACGCTATTTCGTTCCTCCCGGTAATGCGAATTCGACACCATATCACAGCCCCGCCACAAAATGGCCGCAGCATCAACCATCCTATTCGCCGGGCTCAAAATGGCCGCAGTACGGTCCGAACTATTACCCCGCCAACAAGTGGCCTTCGGCGCCCGGTGAGCAACGCTTTCATTTTGATAGATATCATCCAGTCGTGGCCCCACAAAACGCGGCAGCCCCCAAGCACACCCAGCACTCCGATGTTGTTGGGAAACATAGCGACGTAGAACCACACGCAGGACACGCTCATAAATCGACCGATGACGTTCCCCGTATGCTCCGTTACGAGGACGCCGAACGATTGGCAAAAGACAATGTGGCCTCGGCTCAAGAGCAGTTGGCACAGCTGTATATCGATTACGGTCACTACGACGAAGCCATCGCCCAGCTCGCCGAAGTGATGAAGCACTTTGCCGACGATCCCACTGCAGCCGAACGTCATGCGATTGCGGCGAACCGCTTGGCTCGCGTTCATCTCGAATTAGGCGAATTCGGCAAATCCCGGCAATTGCTCGACCAAAACGTCCAACGATTGAATGATGCGGCGGCTAAACCGTCGAACACCAAACAACCGTTCGGTGACGTGCTCGGTGACACGTTGGCGCTGTTAGCGGAATTCTGTCGAGAGACGGGCGATTTCAAACAAGCCGAAACGCTTCACGAAAAGATTCTCAAACGCCGCAGCGAGGTCTTCGGCGAGCAGCACCGCGAGTACGCGGTGGCGCTACACAACTTTGGCATCTTTCGCTGGCGACAAGAGCGATTCGAAGTTGCCGAAGAACTGTTGCGACGTGAATTGCAGCTGACAGAGCAGCTCAGTCCCAGTGGGCCAGAATTGGCACATAGTCGCGAATCGCTTGCCGTCGTGCTGACATCGCTAGGCAAGTTCGACGAGGCGGAATCGCTTTTCCTGGCGGCACTGAAAACTTTTGAAGGCTCTGCGGCGACCGAGCGAGACCGCTATCGAACGCTCAGCAACCTTGGTTTTCTGCATATTTTTGACGGCCGCCACACCGAAGCGTTGCAACTGTTCTCCGACGCCGCCAATGGACGCAAAGCATTATTGGGCGAAGATCATCTCGATTACGCTGATACCTTGGCCGACGCTGCACGTTTGCGATTGGCCAGCGGCAATGACGAGCGAGCCGTCGAGGTGAGTCGCAAAACGTTGGCGATCACCCGCAAGAACATTGAACTGACCTCGGCAGCACAGTCCGAACGTCAACAACTGGCGATGGCGTCGCTGTTTCGTGAACGACTCGATCTGTTGCTGACGGCGGCAGCCAATTACCCCGATGCTGCAAAGGATGCGTTCGAAGAAATCTTGGCTTGGAAAGGCTCGACGTTGGTTCGTCAACGCAGGATGCGGAAACTGTCTCAGCAAGCTTCGATCGCGGACCAATACAAGAAACTTCGCCAGATCACGATGCAGATTGCTTCACTGTCGCGTTCCTCGCCTGCGGAGATCAACGCGATGGCCGATTGGAAAACGACGCTGACGGCGATGATGGCAGAGAAAGAGACGCTGGAAGCAGAACTGAGCCGCACGAACGCCGAATTTCGCTCCGCACAGTCGCCCCCGTCGTTAGCTCAGTTGGCTGCTTCGCTGCCGCAGGACTCGGTGTTGATCGACTATTTCGAGTACGCGAGCTTATCGCCGGAACCGGGCAAAGGACGTTTTCAAGGCACGCCTTCGTTGCTGGCATCGGTCGTCAAACCCGATGGTTCCGTGCTCGTGATTCCGCTGGGGTCGGCGACCGAGATCGCCAACGACATTGACCAGTGGCGACAATCGTTTGGTGTTTCATCCTCCGGCCGTAACGCAGGAAAACGGCTGCGCGAGCGAATTTGGGAGCCCCTGCTTCCCGCGATCGGTAATGCAGCGACGTTGTTGGTGTCGACTGATCGGCCGCTCGGCCGGTTCCCGCTGGCGGCACTACCGGGGCGTATCGATGGCACTTATTTGATCGAGGATCATCGGATTGCGATGGTGCCGGTTCCGCAATTAATCCCAGCGCTCGTCAAGCGTGAGGGACGGCCAGCATTGTCCAAGCACTTGTTGGTGATGGGTGATGTCGACTATGACGATCCGAACCAAAGCCATATTGCGGTCAATGACACGGCGTCGAAATTGCCTTGGGATCGCAGCAGCAGGGGACTTGCCCGCCGAGGCAGCGAGAAGTTTCTGCCGCTTGAGCATACCGCCGGTGAGATCGCCGCGATCCAGCGGCTGTACAAGAACCAAGCGTGGGCGACACCCGAGGGCATCGTCACGCTGGACCGCCGAAACGCGACCGAGGCTCGGTTTCGCGAGTTGGCACCTCAGTGCTACCAGTTGCACCTGGCGACGCACGGTTTCTTTGCTGCCCCCAGCGTGGTATCCAGCGACAGTGTTCTTTCGAGCTCCGGAAAACGGCTGGCCGCGGACGATCCGTTGGCCGTCCGCGGGATCAGCCCTGGATTGTTGTCGGGGTTAGCGTTTACCGGTGCCAACGCAACGCCGATGCCCGATCGTGACGACGGTATTTTGACAGCGGACGAGATCGCGTTTCTACCGCTCGACGGAGTCGAATTGGTGGTGCTGAGTGCTTGTGAAACGGGACTCGGCGAAGTCGCCGGAGGCGAAG
Source organism: Novipirellula methanifontis (assembly GCF_052161655.1). Lineage (GTDB taxonomy): Bacteria > Planctomycetota > Planctomycetia > Pirellulales > Pirellulaceae > Novipirellula. The sequence goes on along the minus strand of NZ_CP197418.1, from coordinate 791,854 downwards.
GATTGATTGGCATCCAGCGATCATTCCAAGTCTCGGGAGCACGCACGACGGTGGCAAGTCTTTGGAAAGTCCCGGACCTTGCCACGCGTTTGTTGATGGAACAGTTCTACAAAAACTATTGGGGCGACCAGAAGATGTCACGACTCGATGCGATGCGAACGGCACAGTTGTGGGTGCTGAATCATCCTGATGATCTGCGTGGCCTCGTTCGTGACTCCGGCGAATCGGATGTGCATAAAACGCCACCGGAATACTGGGCCGCCTTTGTCCTATCGGGAGACTGGAGATGATCGGCAGCGCGATCATTAACTGCCGGGGCAGGAGAGCAAGATGACTGCAATCCAAGAATTCTCGAACTTGCTCAGCGACCTCGAGTCGGGGGATCCCGATGCACCGGGGCGGGTGCTCGATATGTATGGAACCGAGATTCGTCGATTTATTCGCTTCCGAATGCGAGATTCCGTTCTTCGGCGGCTGCACGATTCCATTGATGTAGAGCAGTCTGTCTTTCGCCGTTTTTTTCAACGTGCCTCGTCCAGCGACTTAACACTCGCAAGCGAAGATGAATTGCGAGCCTATTTGTTTACGCTCGCAAAAAATCGAGTGCGGGAATTGAAACGCAGCCAGTCCGCGACCAAACGCAAAGCAAACTTCGTCGAGGAAGATTCGAGCTTTCAGCTTGGCCAACTCAGTGGACCCGCTGCGTGTCCCGATGCCGCCGTTGCCGAAGCCGAACTGTTTGGCGAGGTGCGATCGATCGTCGGTACCGATGATTGGAACGCCGTCGTCCAGCGGCTCGAAGGTCGAACTTGGAAAGAGGTCGCCGACGAGCAGGGGGCGATGCCCGACACGCTGCGCAAACGACTGCAAACGGCACTCACCCATGTCAAGGCACGCCTCGTTGGCGATGAAAACGATGAACGATAACGAATTTGAACTCTTGGTCCAAAACGCCGAGTCCGTTGGTGCGGATCAGATCGCCTCGCACGTCAGCAGCGTGCTGGACCGCGACGGCCAGCGTCTCAGCGAAGAACAACACGTTGATTTGCTGTATCTCGAGTATCTTTCACGCGTGTCGGTGGGACAGCCCGATGTGCTTGCCAATCTGTGCCAGCGACATCCGGACTATGCGAATAAACTGAAGCGACAAGCCGAAGTCGATACCGAATTGACGCGGTGGGATGAAACCACCGGGATCGATCCCGATCATCATCTCGCTGTGGACGCGCGTAGCGTGGCCGTCGACACTCGCAAGCAACCGTCGTCGATAGGCGATTACACCGTGGTCGAGAAAATCGGCGAGGGAGCTCAGGCCGAGGTCTTTCGGGTAATTCATCCAATGCTTCGGTGTGAGTTGGCGTTAAAACTGGCCAAGCGACCAAGCGAGCACTCCGATCGCATTCTCGAAGAAGGCCGCATGTTAGTCACGATCAATGATCCCGGCATTGCCCGAGTGATCGACGCAGGCATCTGTAACGACCGTCCCTTTATCGTTTCGGAATTGGTCCGCGGCGTGACGCTCAAGCAGCGAGTCGATGAGGGTTCGTTGACGCGGGGACAGCTGGTTACGCTCATTTCCGAACTCGCTCGCACGGTCGACAAATTGCATGCGGCGGGAATCGTTCACTGTGATATCAAGTCGACCAACGTGTTGGTGGATGCCCAAGGGCGGCCAAAGTTGGTCGATTTTGGCTTGGCGATCAATCGTTCGGTGGATGCCTGGGACGAGGCCGCGGTCGGTCGCGAGGACCATGCCGGTGGCACGCTGGTGTACATGGCTCCGGAGTTGTTTCATCGAGATGCTGAATCCTCCTCTGTGCCGACGCGGCAGCCTGCGACGGACGTCTTTTCGCTGGGCGCCCTGTTGTATTTTGGACTGATTGGCAAACACCCTTACGCCTCTGCGAAAACCAGTGAATTTGTCACTCGGGTCGCCGCTGGCGACTGGGATCGGCAGCCGCTCTTGGACGCCAGTTTGCCAAGCATGCTGGTCCGTCTCTGTGAGCAGTCGCTTTCACGCGATCCAAAGGACCGCGTCCAATCGGCCGGCCAATTGGCTGACGAGCTGAAACACTGGGTGGACCAACAGCATTCCCGTCCGATTCCTGCTGCCCGGATCATCACGGCGTCTTTAATGGTTGTCGCGTTGCTGGGATGGGGGCTGTATTATTTTGCTGCCGATCCAAACCAAGCTAACGTTTTGCCAGCCAACACTTTGCACTCCATTTCGCCCAAAGTGCAGCGGTTGGGACAACTTGATATCAAAATCTCGGACGATCAGCGGATGTTTGATTTGGTCAATCGAGTGCCGTTGGAATCCGGCGAATGGGTTCAAATCCACGCACCGCTTCGTGCTCAGCATGCGGGAGTGCTGTGGTTGTTGTCGAGCGAAGGCAATGCCGAGAAATTGGCGACGTTTGCGGCAGAGGAGCAGCCGCGTTGGGTCCGATTTCCCGAGGAAGCGGGCAAAGTGGTCCCACTTTCCGGCCCGCCGGGAACCGAGGCGATTGTGTGGCTGGAATCGGCTCGGCCAATGAGTGACGAGGTGATCAGCGACGCACTGGTGCCGCGGAAGGTGTGGCCAGCAATTGGCGATTCCGCCGTCTTTCGCGTGGTGGATGGGGAAGTGGTCGTCGAACAGCGGGATCGTTCGTTGGGTTCGCCCAGTGAGATCGAGTCACCTGCCGTGATCGTCCAAAATCATCTTTTGCAGGCGACAAAACGACTGGCGGAAAGTGGGATTGAAGCGGAAATCATTGCGTTTTCGCATATCGATTAAAAACTTTGCAGTTTTCTTTCCGCTGCGGATCCGCTTTGGACTTGTCTTTGTTGTGAGGCTTAAACAAAGCCTCGAAACAAAGTTTTCACCAAAGCACGAAGGACCCAGCCATGTTGTCGATCGCAAAGAAAATCGTTCCCGCCGTTGCACTCGCAGCCCTGTTCACATTCACCTTTGCTGGCGAAGCCCAGGCTCAGCACGGCGGCGGATTCCATCACGGTGGTCACCACAGCGGCCATCACGGCGGACACCATAGTGGTGGCCACGGATTCCATTCCTCGCACGGTCACGGTTGGGGTTTTCCGACCTACCACGACACTTCGCACTTGCATTACCACGCACCCCAATTGCAACGCCACGGCAACCACTTTCATATCCAACCCGGCCACTTCGACGTCCACCGCACCGGCCACTGGCACTTCTAAGTGAAGCAAGGTCATCGTCCGCCCCGGAAAGGGAACGCTGTGAAGCATTTCCTGTAGCTACCTTCGCCAGAAGGTGGTAAATCGATTTGGACGCCAACAATCCACGCTCTGGCGAGCGTAGCTACGAAACGCAAATGCCGTAATCTGCCGCCTCTGAATGCTTCACAGCGTTGCCAGAAAGGGGCGGGAGAAACCTAGTGGTCCGTCAACGTTAAAATTCGGGTATGGACCGTAGCGAAAGTCGCAAAGACTTTCGGCGAATCACAGATTGGATCGAAACTCTCCGCGAGTTTCGCTACCTCCTAAGATTCAAGATCAACAAAGCCTTAGACGTACTTTTCGAGCAGTTTGGCAAGTTGCTCGGGATTATCGTCTTCCTGCAATTTGGCGATCTGTTCCTCTTTTAAGCCAATTTTTTCCAGATGGCTGGTCAGCCGCTTCCAGACTTGGGCTCGCTTCTTGCCTTCGCTGAGGTACAGTTCCGTGACCGCCTCTTGGGCTTTCTGTAGCCCGATCGAATCACGATTTTCGTAGTAATTCTTGATAATCTTTTCTTGATGCCGAGTGCGTCCGGTCATTGTCACTCCGTGGTGGATGGTGGCTAAAAAATTGTCTGTCAGGGAAACTTCCGTTTTCCGTCCCATTTTGACTGCAGGCCGTGCGGATTTACCGCAGACGGATTTGCCGCAGCCAGTTTTATCGCGGACGGGGCAAATCGTGATTCTGGACTGTACCCAGTTATCGGTCATGGGTCAGTTATTCTATAGTAGCGGTGATCCGAGGCCGGGCTAGCGTCATGATTGGCCGACGATTCGTAACGACTCCGCACCCGGAGGGGCGTTGGGGATGCGATTGCCCGTCTAATTTTGCTTTTTATTAAAGAGACCTTCTAGCGATGACAGTTTGCCGTGGTGTGCGAGGCGCGACCAGCGTTGAGAAAGATGACCGTGATCAAATTCTCACTGCGACTCGTCAATTACTTGCCTTGATGATCCGCCAGAACGAGATCGAATCGGCGGACGTTGCGAGTGCCTTTTTTACGGTCACTTCTGACTTGACGGCCGAGTTTCCCGCCTTGGCAGCCCGCCAACTCGGGTGGCTCGAAGTGCCACTGTTGTGCGGCTACGAAGTGTCGGTCGAAGGCTCGCTGCCGCGTTGTATACGGGTCATGCTGCACTGGAATACCGATAAACCTCAATCCGAAATCCACCACGTTTATCTGCACGAAGCCAAGCGATTGCGCCCCGATCTTTCCAAATATCCGCCGGTTGATTTTGAAGAACTGGAGTGTTGGATTCAGGATCATTTGAGCGCCGAAGGCTAGGAGTAAACGTTGGCTTCATCAACACGGATTCGGTGGAAACCGGATACAGCCCTTTCGACGATTCACGCTGCCTATTCGGTCGCCGTGGGAGCTGCGTGTACCGACGAAAAGCTCGAACAAGCACTCGTACCGTACGCCACGCAGATCAACGAGCGATTGCTTTCATCGTCGATTGATATGCGAAGCTTTTGGAGCCGGCTGGTTCGTGAATCGATTGGATGCGACGAGACTCGGGCGGCCTGCGAGACCGCGCTCGTCGCGTCAGGATGCAGCGAACTTCAAGTCGACCAGACCACTCGCGGGATCGTTCGCCAATTAGATGAATGCCGAATCGTGGTCAGCGATCGTTTCCCCCGCTTGCTCGATCAATTGGAACTTCGCTCACGACCGCTGAAAGAGCGATGGGACACCGTCGGCCGCGGCGTGTTAAACCAAATCGCAAAACAGATCTGGAGTGACAGCCCTCCGAAAAATTGGTGGCCTGCGAATGTGGATGGCCTGTTTGTCCAGCCGCTACGAGGCGGCGACGGCGGATTCGAACCTGGCAGCGACGAAGACAAAAGTCCGGCGATTTGGATCGAGGCGATGTTGACCGACGTTTTGCCCAACGTGCCCGAGGTGGTGCGGGTGGCGTGGTTGGTCACGCGAGTGGCGATTGAAAAACATATCGCTCAAAAATCATTGACTTCCAAACCAGGCGACAGCACGTTTGGTCGCCCGGCGTCGCTGCTGTCTGCGTGGGCGTTTGCCTCGGTGCCGTTGGTGCTGCGAGCTGCCGCAGAGTTGGATCTCGTGCCGCGCAACGCCCTGCCGATTTCGGCAGCCACCCGATTGTGGCGACTCAGTGATGCAGCGATCGCGGGCGATGTGGTCACTCAGTGGTGGGAAAAACTCGAGCGTGAACCGCAGCCGTTGCCGGTCGCGCTGAAGTCGCTTTCGCAAGCGATCGAGGAAAACAAGTTGATCGCGCGACCTGCCGAGCCCTTCTAGTGCTTCGTTAGTCTTTGGTTTTGGGGTAGTGGATCTTGCTAAAGATCCTCCGACACCCAAGAAACAGGGAGCTTTAGCAAGCTCCACTACACTAGACACCCCAATTTTCATACGAGACGAAGCACTAAGCTGCGGGCTGCCGTTGACAGAAAAGTGTGCGTTTTCGTAGAGCGAACGTCACAGCATGAAGTGACCAAGACTCGTCGATGGCTGATGCCCCACGCGAACAAGTGAGAAATGAATTCTCTTATTAATTCCGTATTCTTTTGCTACCCCCGGCCCAAATTGGCATTACGATGTCTTAAAATGAGACAATTGAAGTTCTAGTTGTTGCAACTGTAAGCAACGAAAACCGGACTACTCGAATGGATTCGAGTGTTCATGACGCCAAGAAGCGACAGATGACAGCATATTTAATGGTGCGAAGCGGGCCGCAAAAGGGCCGCCAATTTACCCTCGATCTTGAACGGCCGATGCATATCGGGCGCGGGAAGAGCTGTGAAATTATGCTGACGGACCCCGTCAGTTCGCGTTTCCATGCGGTCGTCTATTTCGAGGATGGCAACTGGCATTTACGCGACACCAGCAGTCGCAATGGGACCTTGGTCAACGATCAAAAAACCGACCACGCTCGGATGCTCAACCACCATACGGTCAAGATTGGTGCCACGGAGCTCGAGTTGGTGGAGCCAGAAGGGAATTCGACCGAAGAAACATCGCTCACCCAGACAATTGCGTGGGAATCGGTGAAGACCGAGCATCGCTGGGCTGCGGAAGACGAGGACCCGCTGGCGAAGGTTGCTGCGACTGGCCATTTGATTGATTTGTACTCGCTAAGTCTCAGTTTGCTGCGGTGCGAAAGTCCCGATGAGGTAATCCATACGTTGATCGAATTGCTGCGGGATCGTACGGGTGCCGACGTGGTTGGATTGTCGTTCGATTCGGGTGACGGACGGTTGAAACCGCGACGTGTTGAACCTGCCGATGCTGCCGACCAAGTGACCATCGAAAAATCGTTGCTACGACGGATCGTCAAAAACGGGGAAGCACTCTGGATCAACGATCCAGCAAAGTTAGATGTCGACGAAATTGGCAGTGCCGCAAAGGATACGATGTGGTCGGACATCATCTACGCCCCGGTTGGAAGTGACGACACCAACGTTGGCGTGCTGCATTTGTATCGTCGTGAACCAAAGTTCAGCGAGTCACAATTTGAATTGACCGTTGCGGCGGCCCGCTTGTTGTCGATCGGGTTGAGCCAGGCGTTTGAACGTGATTCGTTGCGGGCCGATCGCCGACGGATCGCGGACCGCAACGCCGATTCGGACGAACTGGTCGGATCCAGCGGTGTGATGCAAAAGCTAAAGGAACGAATCGATCGCGTTGGCAACGCTAGCGGCAGCGTGCTGATTCGTGGGGAAAGCGGGGTAGGAAAAGAGTTGGTCGCCCGCGCGGTGCATCGCGCAAGTCGGCGTTCCAAGCGGCCGATGTTGACCGTCAACTGTGCTGCGATCCCTCACGATTTGATCGAAAGTCAATTGTTTGGCCATCGCAAGGGATCGTTTACTGGCGCCGATAGCGACCATATTGGCTGGTTCCAACAGGCCCATACGGGCACGCTGTTTTTGGACGAGGTGGGCGAATTAACGCTCGAAGGCCAGGCAAAACTGCTGCGAATCCTCGAAGGGCATCCGTTTTTGCCCGTCGGTGCGACCGAAGAGGTGTTGGTGGATGTGCGGGTAATTGCCGCGACCAACCGTGACCTCGCCGAATTTGTCCGCGAAAAACGTTTCCGAGAAGACTTGTTCTATCGGCTCAGCGTGTTTGAGTTGCTGGTTCCGCCACTGCGTGATCGCGGCGACGATATCGAATTGCTGGTCGGTCATTTTCTCGAACACTTTCGCCGCCAACATGGTCGCCCCCTGTTGGCGATGAGCGACGAAGCACGCACACGTTTGTTGGAATACGCCTGGCCCGGCAACGTTCGTCAACTTCGGAACGTGATCGACAGCGCGGTGGTGATGGCCGACGATCCGGCGATCGAAGCGGACGACCTCGGGCTGCGTGATGCGGGTTTGAGCCGACTGGACACCCTACGACTGGACGAGTGGGAGCGTCGACTGATTCGCAAAGCCCTTGAGCGTACCGGCGGCAATGTCCCCGAGGCGGCGAGATTGCTTGGAATCAGCCGTGCGACCGCGTACCGCAAGATCACCGAATACGAGATCGACCGCTAAGTTCGACTTTCGCACTCTCCAGGCAACGAAGGTGAGCGTGGAAATCTCGCCGCAATCGGCAAACATGGGCCATTTCGGCCTGTTTTCCTCGTTTCTAGCCCAATTAGCCCCCGCTTCCTCTTGTCAAAATCGCCCCAGGACGCGACACTTTCGGGCTTCCTCGAATTCGATGTGTGAACGCCTGGTGTCAATTGTTGACGCCAGCCGGTGGTGAAGGCGGTAATCGCCGTCCCCCATGCGGATCACACGCTGGCAGCAGTTCGCTTGCAGATTTTGTCTCTGAGCGGCTTCCTCCTGCCGATGTCCCAAGCCGCGTCTTTGACGCAAAAAGGTAAAGCAGTATGGCCCGATATACAGGCCCCAAAGCAAGAATCAACCGTCGCCTCGGCGCTCTTCTTTATGAAACAGCCGGTGCCGCACGTGCATTGGACCGACGTAACACCCCGCCCGGGATGCATGTTCGTGGACGTCGTCCGAGCAACTACGGCTTGGCGTTGATGGAGAAGCAGAAGATCAAGCACTATTACGGCTTGGGCGAGCGTCAACTTCGTCGTTACTTTGATGCTGTCGGTCGTAAATCGGGTAACACCGGTCAATTGTTGCTTTTGATGTGTGAGCGTCGTTTGGACAACGTGGTTCGCCGCGTTGGCTTCACCAAGACTCGTCCTCAAGCACGTCAAGGCATCACGCACGGTCACTTCCGCGTCAACGGCGTGAAAGTAACCAAGCCAAGCTACCAGCTTCGCCCTGGCGATATCATCGAAGTTCGCGGTCGTGAAAACCTCAAGAATCTTTATCGCGGTGTGATCGCCAATGCGTCGCCTGACGCCCTGGATTGGGTCACCTTCGATAGCGAAAACCTGAAGGCCACCGTACTGGGACTTCCCGGAGCGAGCGACATTAGCTTGCCAGTGGATGCTAACAGCGTCGTCGAATTCTTGTCACGATAAGCGTTCGCGATTCAGCGTTCCCCGTGCGTACCGGAGCCCCATCCCCGTGTGGAGCCCGCTCGGCACAATGTCATCTATCAGAACCGGCAATTTAGGTTGCCGGTTCTGTTTATAATGGCGTCTCCCTCGGCCTCGCAACCGATCTCGTAGGTTGCGACGGGCTGTCTTTACGAACCGTCCTAGTCGTTTTTTGAGAGGCAATCTCCTCTGATGCATAGTCCTGTTGTTGTTCTCGGTGGTGGTCCTGGTGGTTATGCGGCTGCGTTTTTGGCTGCCGACGAAGGCCTTGATGTGACGATTGTTGAAGCCGAACCTCGTCTCGGTGGTACCTGTCTGCTCCGCGGCTGTATCCCCAGCAAGGCGCTTCTGCATGTGGCCAAGGTGATCAGCGAAGTGGACGAACTGCGTGAAGATTGGGGCGTCGTGTACGACGAAAAGCCCAAAATTGATGTCGACAAAGTGCGTGCTCGCAAAGAGAAAGTCATTTCGAATTTGACGGGCGGATTGGGCCAACTGGCAAAACGCCGCAACGTGACCGTCATCCAAGCGCGTGGCACGTTCCTGAACTCGACTACGCTGAAACTCGAAGGCGATGACAAATCGATCCCCGAGGGCGGCGAGTTGACATTCGATCACTGCATCGTCGCGACCGGCAGCGTGCCCGCAATGCCGCCCATATTCGACATCGGCAACGACCGCGTGATGGACAGCACCGGAGCACTCGCACTTGCCGATATCCCCGAAACATTGTTAGTCGTCGGTGGCGGCTACATCGGGCTGGAAATGGGCAGCGTGTACGCTCATCTTGGCTCGAAAGTCACCGTGGTCGAACTCAGCGAAGGCTTGTTGCCCGGAGCCGATCGCGACCTCGTCAAACCGCTGGCCAAACGCATCGACAAAATGTGCGAAGGCCGCGTTCTGCTCAATACAAAAGTAGGCTCGCTCGCCGAAGACGGCGACAAGATCCAAGTGACCTTCGAAGGTCCCGCCCACTTTGGTCACGAAAAATACGATCGCGTTCTGATCAGCATCGGGCGTCGTCCGGTAACTCGCGGTCTCGGACTAGAAAATACGAGTGTGGTCGTCAATGAGCGTGGTTTCATTGAATGTGACGCTCAACAACGCACCGCGGATCCACATATCTTTGCGATCGGTGACGTCGCGGGCGATCCGATGCTCGCCCACAAAGCGACCCACGAAGGCCGCGTGGCAGCGGAAGTGATCGCGGGCAAACCCGCAGCGTTTGACAAAGTGGCAATCCCTGCGGTTGTCTTTACCGATCCCGAAATCGCATGGGCCGGCTTGACCGAAGGCGAAGCCAAAGCAGCCGGCCGCAAAGTCGACGTCGCAGTTTATCCGTGGGCAGCGAGTGGTCGTGCTCAAGCTTTGAACATCACCGATGGCTTGACCAAATGGTTAGTCGACCCCGAGACCCAGCGTGTACTCGGCTGTGGCATTGTTGGCAGCGGAGCAGGCGAATTGATTGCCGAAGCCGTGTTGGCGATCGAGATGGGTTGCGAAGTGCACGACATCACCGAGAGCGTCCATCCGCATCCGACCTTGAGCGAGACGCTGATGAACGCGGGCGAAGTCCACTTCGGCACGGCCACGGAAATCTACAAGCCGAAAAAGAAGCCTGCTGCAGCGGCTAGCTAAAGAGGGTCGTAGCAGAAGTCGTTACGACTTTCGTTATGTTTACCGAATGATTCGGAACTCACAGGCAAGTTCCGCTACCCTCCAATTTGCTCTTGGCAAAACACGGGACGGACCCGTTAACGTTGGGGGCGATTGCTCCAATCGCCCATCCCCCAACTCGTCACCAAACGTTTCCAGTCTTCGATCAACGCTCCTAACAAATAGGCAGCGTTTTGAGCGTAACGTGGGACGAGTCGCTTGGGATCGCTGCACATCCGGTAAGCCCATTCCAGGCCAAGTTTTTGCCAAACGATGGGAGCACGCTTTGCGGTTCCAGCGATAAAGTCAAACGACGCGCCGAGCTGGATACTAACGGGAATACCAAGCCGTTTGTAGTTCGCGTGGATCCACTTCTCGCCTTTGGGCTGCCCGAAAGCGACGAGCAGAATTGCGGCTCCGGACTTTTTGATTCGTTGATCTTGCTCGCGTTGCTCGCTCTCGTTTAGCGCGCGGAACGGAGGCGACTCGACGCCCGAGATTTTGAGCCCAGGGTACATCGATTGCAGCTTCTTGGCACACTGCTGCGCCACGCCCTCTTCGCCGCCTAGAAAGTAGATTCCCCAGCCGTTATCGCTGCATCGCTCGGCGAGGTGGTAGATCATTTCGCTACCAGCGACGCGTTCAGGGATGGCTTCCTTTGACAATCGGCTACGCAAAACAATCGGTTGTCCGTCGGCAAGGATTAGGTCCGCATCGTCGGTGATCGCACCCATTTCAGGATCGCGATGATGCAGCATGCAGTAGTTCAGGTTTGCGGTGATCACGTAACTTGGGACTCGTCGCTGAACCAAACATTCGATTCGGTCCACCGCTTCGGCAAGCGTGACATGATCAAATGGCACATCCCAGACCTCGCTGCGGATCAAATCCGGCAACGGCATTGGGGCTGGCAATTCCGCCGCGACGGATTCGCCGGTCGCGTTCGGATTGCCAGGGGTGTTCATTGGGGGCACAATCATCGGGATGCCAAAAGGAGCCACAGTCGAAGTGTAATTCATTGCTCGGTTTGTTTCCGCAATTGGGTGGATCAGAAAATTCGGTTATCGAATTCATGCTGGCTTGTTCGCAGCGCCGTTGGACGCGTTACCCTCAACGCTACGTCACAGCAACGGACGTTCCGCTTCGATCGCAGATCCTGTGGTGTGAACTTTGGGCTCTTTTGCCGGATCCTCCGGTTGTAGCGAATCCGCGGGTTCGTCAAAGTAACGCCCATGAATGATCGAAAAATGATCGTAGTCTCGGTTGAGGGCTTGGCGGCTTCCGCGCTCGGATGCTACGGGTCTTCGTGGAACGAAACTCCCGCAATCGACCTGCTCTCGAGCCGCGGCTGCGTTTGGGATCGCGCGATCGCAGAGCACGACGATGGGCTGAAGGTGTTGGCAAATTGGTTGCAGCCGCCGCCATCGCATGACCCCGAGCACTGGATCGCACGCTGGAACGATCTTGGGCCTGTCGAATTGATCACCGACGATTCTCGGTTGCCACAACAGTCGCTGGACGTCGACTTTGATCAAACTTGGTTAATCGACCTGGACCCGCCAGATGCCGACACGCCACCGGCCGAAGAAATCGAAGAAACACATTTGGCGAAGCTATTCGCGGGGCTTTTGACACGAATCGAAGATCCCAATCCCGCTGCCGTCTGGTGGCTGCATACGCAATCGCTAGTGCGATGTTGGGATGCACCTCGATGGCTTGTCCCGATGGATGCAGACGAGCTGTACGCCGACGAACCGTCGGAGGATGTCGATCTATTGCCGGAATCGGATGCGACGATCGGTGAACCCGATGGCGAAGTGCCACCCTGGGTCTTTCCCGATATTCTGCCGCCGCAGTTGAAGTTGACCGAGCAATCACATCCCGATCTGGCCGTCGCCTGGATGCGAACGTATGGCTGCCAAGTCCGACTGTTAGATCGGATGTTGGCATTGCTATTGGAATACGCTGCCGATTTGGATCCGATTGTGGTGCTGGTTGGAACCAGCGGGTTTAGTCTCGGGCAAAATCAATCGATCGGCTATCGTGCGGGGCCGCTGCGAAGTTGCCACCATCGTGTGCCGATGATCGTCAGCGACTTAGGTCCCGTACATGAAAAGCGATTGTTCAATGCAAAATCGTTGCCCGCATTGCTTGCGAAGATCAAGACGCAGCCGGATTGTCTGATTGACCCATCGGTTTGGGTTCAAAGCGAATCTGAATTTGAGCCTCGTATCATCACCCAAGACGATCAAGGCTCCACTGCGGTGACCACGCCGAGGTGGTATCACGTGCAGGATGCGCCGCAGGAGTTCGGTGTGGAACCGAACCATCTGTATTTGAAGCCCGATGATCTGGATGACCAAAACGATGTCAGCCGATTGCGATACGACATCGTTGAGCTGCTGGGGGAATCGCCAGCCATCGATCACTGACGCAATGCGACGTGTTTAGCGAATTCAATAACGCATAAAAAAACCTCGTCAATCCAATCGGATCGACGAGGTTTCAATATCTGCAGAGGTTCAGCATCCTAAAATGCTAAACCGATTTCGACTAGATGTCGGTGTTAGCGTCAGCTTTTGGAGCTGGAGGTGCATCGCTGCTGCTTTCTGGAACAGGAGCAGGTGCAGGTGCAGCTTCTGGAGCTGGAGCAGCGGCTGCTGCAGCACCAGTGGAAACGCTACCAGGAACGAGAGTTTCGCCTGGAGCAAGGTCGTAGCCTTCGCTGCTTTCGATAGCAACAGGAGCGACATCGCCACCACCACAGCAAGGAGCTGCTGGTGCAGCGTATGCAGCAGGAGCAACTTCGCCACCACAGCAAGGAGCTTCAACAACAGGAGCTGCATCGCAGCAAGTTGGCTCTGCTGCACATCCACAGCTGCTCTTGCGATTGCGAAGCTTGCTGAACAAGCCGCAATGCTTCTTGTGGCCACAGGTTGGCTCTGGGCAGCAAACAGGTGCTGGAGCACAAACAGGTGCTGGCTCGCAGCAAACTGGAGCTGGTGCTGGTTCGCAGCAAACTGGAGCTGGAGCTGGTTCGCAGCAAACAGGTTCAGCGGCACAGCAAGGAGCTGCGTGCTTGGCCTTCAGACGTGAGAACAATCCACCACCACAGCTTTTTTGAACTGCGTAACCGCCACACGACGGTTGATCGCATCCACCGCCGCACTGTTTGGCGTGCAGTCTGCTGAATAGTCCACCGCCATGGTGTCCTGCTTCAGCGGTTTCGCTTGTTACTACTGACGCACCGATTAACAGTGCGAATGCGGCAATGCCGCTCACCACAGTCCGATTCATAAAGATCTCCCAAGTGTTCGGAGTTTGGTGCGATCCGAATTCGCACATCAAATTTATTTAGGCCACAATCCCACGGCCCATCGCGTCGATCCAACCGCCGATAACATCATCGACTACCGAAAGATCATCGAACCGACTCCCAGGCCCCCCACTATTAAAATAGGGGGGATGGGTGGAATTTACGGCCCGCGCAATTTCGCCGCTACAGTAACCTTGGGAAAAATCGTGTCAATCCACCCAATCCAATCCGTCAAAGGATTTTTTGCTTGAATTCGATGGCGGACGAAATCTGGCATTTCATGTGCCGCGGCGTCCAAAATGTGAATCTAGGTAAGCTCGCAGCCAAAATTGTGCGAAAATCCCGCCAAATTGAAGCGTTTTTGGTTGGGATTGTACCGATTTTCCCGGCCAGAGCAGGCCGTTCGGGTGGTGATTGCCCTCAGCAGAATGCGGGGCAAAGCAGTGAACAAAAGGCAACGATAAATTTTGCCGGATTTATTAGCGAGAAAGCTCTTCTGAGCCTGGTTTGGCAGCTTGAGAGGCATTTTCGCCGTCGGTTTCGGAATCTTCGGTTCCCGCCAACAGCTTGGCCATTTCCTCGCCGTTTTCGAAGTCGATCACGATCGGAGGCTCTGTAGGATCAATTTCCATCGCAAGTCCCGAGATCCGCCAACCAGCGGCTTCGCGTTGCACAGCCCAGACGACTTCGAAGTCGTTTTGGGTGCCTTCGGGGCCGGGTTCCGTCCAAATGCTTTGTACCAGCATCGAATTAGGTTCGTTAGGCACTTCACGCGCCTGGGTCACGTTGAATCGAGCATCGGGCGAGCCGATGGGCTGGACCGTGCGACCAATTCGCTTGAGTTCCGATTGAGCTCGCTGAGTCAGCAAATCACCGGCGCCGGAGTCTTCTCCGCCACGACGAACTTGATCTAAGAATTGACTCACGACGTCGGTTGCCGAGGTTTCGGCAGGCGACTTGGTGGATGCGGTAGCAACATTTGTATTGTGCGATGCTTGCTCGGCAACATCCGCTCCGCCGCCACAGCCGACGGTTGCGAAGATTAAGAAAGCAAACAGGGTAGAGTTCAACAAAATCCGGGTCATAGCGAAGGCCATCAAAATGGAGGAAGATCAGGCATGGATTCTGTTAAATAAGAAACCAACCAAGGGGGCGTCAAGGTAGATCCGCAGCGTCAACGACGGGGCCAACATTGCTGAGAGCCGCAACGGAACATGGTCGCCAACCGTATCGAAAAACGAAGCGTGAAGGAAAGACCAAGATCGTCGGTGAGAATGCGAATGACCCATCAATCCACGCCACTTACGAAGTGGACTTCGGATCCGCGTTCAGATTCGGCTACCGCCCGCTATCGCTTTTCCGCACAATAGCCGCTTGGTTTCCGAAACCCATCAACAAAAATTACTTGCCCACGAAATATTGAAAGCAAACGAAGCTCATGCCCTCCAATGAAGACAACGTGATCGCGGTCGATGGACTCCGTGTCGATCTTCGCAATCGATCTCTTGCCGCTTTCTTAGCTTGGTTGCTGCCCGGTGCCGGACATTATTACCAGGGACGAACCAGTAAGGCGGCGATGTTTTTTGTTTGCATCCTTTCCACTTGGGTCCTTGGGTTTGCACTCGGCGGGGGGCATGTGGTTTACGCATCTTGGCAACCAGGCGACAAACGTTGGCATTACTTTCTGCAAGCCGGTGTGGGAGCCGTCGCGTTTCCTGCGTTGGTGCAAGGAAACCGGATGCGGGTGATGACCGAAAATGGACGGACGTTAAATAGTTACGAGCCTATGTGGGGCGGCTTTATGGCTCCACCACGTCGTCCCGTGATTGAAAACAACGCCGATGATGTCTCTGCTTGGTTTGCTCGCCACGGCGCGGGATACGAGATGGGGACTTGGTACACGGTGATCGCAGGGCTACTGAACATCTTGGTGATCTACGATGCTTATGGGGGTCCTCTGTCGGTTCCCATCAGCGGACGCAAAAAAGAAAGCGACGGAGACAAAGAAGGCAGCAAAGACGAAAATCCTGCGTCCGACGCGGATTCCAATACCTAGACTGACATACTGATAGCCAACTACACGGGCTAAGCAGTTAGGCAGGAGTCTATCAGTAAATTGGCCGTTTGGACGCTAGCCACGGTTCCGGCGCTGAACCGGGCCTAGCGTCCAAACGGCTAACGGGATTGTACCCAATATTTCTGCCTACCTGCTTAAAAGCCTGTTGAATCCGAGAATGATGCGAAGCAAATTACTGGCGTAGTCGAAATGCCTCAGTCATTAATTTCACATCTCAAGGATCATCGCGTCTTATTATTTCACATTACACTTTGCAGCGAATTGATTGACGATGCTTTCCATTTCACCCACCTACTTGCTGTACTTTGTGCCTTTGTTGATTTCGATCTCTTTGGTTTTCGGTGCAACTCGCCATGAAGACAATTCGCTGATCATTAAGCACGCGTTGGGTACGGGACGTTGGATCTGTGGATTTATGGCGTTCATTTTTGTGATCCTTTGCATTTTGAATTGGATGATCTAGTGCGAGTTCTGACTCTTGGTGCCGGAACGGTAGGACGCTGGATCGCCGACATTCTTTGTCGTCGTCGACACAGCGTGACGGTGGTCGACAACGATCCTGCAAACGTTCGCCGAATCAACAGCGAATTGGACGTGCGAGCGATCCAAGGCAACGCTTCGCAAAGCACGGTGTTGTTTCAAGCCGACGTGTGCAGCGCCGACATCGTGTTGGCCGTGACCGGGGATGACGAAGTTAACATCGTTGCCGCCAGTATGGCAAAGGCATTGGGCGCACGCCGCAGCATCGCGCGTGTCTACGCGCCGGCTTTTGGTGACCTCAGCACATTTGACTACCAACGACATTTCAATATCGATAGCATCCTGTCGCTTGAACAATTGACCGCGTTCGAGTTGACGCGTGCGATCCGCAATCCCGATGCGATTCCGCTCGAGCACTTTGCGCGTGGACAACTGGAAGTCTACGAGATGCAAATCACCAACAACGCGAGCGCCGCGGGCACTCGGCTTCGTGAACTGAAAATTCCCGGCAATGTCCGTGTCGGCTCGATCGCGAGAGAAGGCCGCATGTGGATCGCCAGCGGCGAAGACGAATTGAAGGCTGGCGACCGGGTCAGCTTGATCGGGATGCCTTCGGCGGTAACCAAGGCGCGAGGAACGTTTGGTGCGGAAGCCGAAGAGGGTCGATCACGAAAACGAATCATGATCGCCGGCGGTGGCGAAACGGGATTCCACTTGGCAGGATCGCTCAGTCCACATGATTACCGAATCGTGCTTTTGGAACGCGACATCGATCGTTGTGATCATCTCTCCAAAACGTTGCCCAACGTCACCGTCATTAATGCGAACGCCAATCGCCGCAGTATTTTGGAAGACGAAGGTGCGGGCACCGTTGACTACTTCGTCGCCTGTACCGGCAACGACGAAAGCAACATTATGGCAGGCGTCGAAGCACGCGAACTCGGTGCTTCGCGAGTGATGTGTGTAGTGGGTCGTCCCGATTACGCGAACGTCGTCGCCAAACTGGGCATCGACCGCGCCGTCAGCGAACGCGACGTCTTGGCTCGCCAAATCCTTGGTTTTTTGAACGAGGGAGCGATCATCTCGCAAAGCCGATTGCCCAGTGGCGAAATCGGCGTCTACGAACTCGAAGTGGTCGAGGGAACTCAAGTGACCTCGGCCACGCTCGCCGATCTTCCCTTGGCTGGACGGTGCTTGATCGCCGCGATCCAGCGAGATGGTTTTGTGCGAGTCCCGCGAGCCGACGATCAATTGAAGCCTGGCGATATCGTCGTTGCGTTGATCGACCAATCCTCGGCCGAAGAGAGTCTCGCAATGTTTAACGCCCCCTCGCGTGGCAAGACAAACTCGCCCTGATGAATGACGCATCCTGCGGCCAACGCTGTGAGTCATTTCGCAGCGGAACTCGTCAAGAGTTTCGGGGGCTACGGCAATGTGCCGAAAGCCGTTGACGACTTTCGCTACGCTAAAGATGTTGCTTTACGGCTTGGCAATGTAGCGATATTGCCCCTGGTTCTGCTCGGCAATTCGCTTCATCCGACTTTCGCCTGCGCGACTGTAATACGCAATCGTATGCACCCGGCTGATCAATCCGCCGGTGTCAAACAGATTGTGTTGCACATTCTTTTCCTTCAGCAACAGTTCGGTTGACTGAGGGAACTCGCCGTCCGAGAGCAAGAAGATCGCGTCGGCTCGCAATCCGAGCACAAACTCGAGCAAATCGTTGGGGTTCCGGCCGCGGTCGGCGCGAATACTCATCGCCCAGCGCTGCAGCGCCGCCTTATTTTGCGGTGTCGCATAAGCACTCCGACGTTCATCTTTTTTGGGATCGCTCAACCGCATGAAGTCTGGATCCGAATCAAAGAAAATCACATAGAACCGTTGGTCGGGACGCAACGCATTGATCGATTTCAGTAACTCGATCCTTGCGGAATTGAAGGCGTCCCCCATGCTCTTGCTGCTGTCGACGAGATAGACAAAATGGTTGCCCCCGCCATCGACTCCACAAAACTGGATCTTGGCATCCGAGTCGCTGGGCTTGGTCAACATCGCTGCCGCCGAGTTGTTGGACTGGCTGAGCATTGCCACAGCCGGGCTGGGCATCGATGGCGGTGGCGGCGGGTTGAAATCGGAAACCGCGATCTCGCCGACAGGGCTCAAGTCGTACTGGATCTCCGATTCGGTTTGCTCCTCGGTCGGCTCGGTTTCCAATTCGCTGCTTTCAAGGGAAAAGGTTTCCATCGATACTTCGGATGCCGAAGGCGCCGAAGCAGATAACGCCACTTGGTCCGACGGCTTGTGTGTTTGCAGTGTGACAACGCCAAGGACGACGAGAATGACCGCATGCACGATCGTGCTGACGATCCAAGCCGCTGGCTTTCGTCGCCGATCCTCGGACGTCACCGCATCGTCGGTCACGACCGCTGAATCAAGCTCCGCGATATCCGCTTTTTCAAACGGTTTCTCACCGCTTTGGATGGTCGAGATCAGCGGGAGCGGTGCATCCAATGCGCTCACAGACTCAGTGGCGGCAGAATCGGCCGTTGCGACGGAAACAGCAGGCTCTTCGCTCGTTTCACCCGCTACCTCATCAAGGTTCACTTCATCCGACGAGACGTCGTCACGGAAGTGAGGCGCAGAAGTTTGGCGGTGGGCAGAGTCGACGCGTAGCTGCGGCGCGGAGGTGTTGGCTTCGCGGGTTTCAGGAGTGGTGGCTTCGGAGGCAGTGGTTTCGGGGGCGGTGGGGTCAATAGTGCTGTTTTCGGTTGCATCGGCTCTCTGCCTCACATCTACCGTGGGCAATTCGGCATCGTGATCGAAAGCTTCGCGAATCTCTTGCCAACTCTGGAACGACGTGGAAGCCAATGCGGCTGCAGGCAACTCCTTTTCCACCTGCTTGGATTCAAGTGGTTCGGAACTAGGTTTTTCGAGCTTCGGGCCCGCATACCAAGTAACATCCGATGAGTTTTGAGCAAGTCCAGAATCGGGTTCTGCAGGCGATTCGGAGTGAGGAGATTCGTTCGATGCGGGTGCAAAACCTGTCTGTTGCAGCGACGCATGACTCTGCACGACGGTGTTGGGGGCAGCTATCGTCGGTGTCTGCTCGGGGTGAGCCCCATCCATCCCACGAAGTTTTAATTCGATCGAGGCCGCTTCGGCATCGCACCGCGCCGCTTGTGCTTCATGACGCGCCGCATCGGCTTCTCGCTGAACTCGAAACAGTTCGAGTTCAAGCGACTCGCGTTCGGAGTCGATTCGCAGTTGCGAAGTGGGTTTGCCTGTGCCGTGCGAGTCAGTAGGTGAACTTAATTGCGTAGGCTCAGTTCGGCTGGCATCCGATGGATGCGGATTAAATTTCGATTCGGGTGAATCGTTTGGCATCAACGCACAAATGCGGTTGGGAAAAGCATCAATCTAGAAAAGGTGTGTGGTTCACACCCCAACCATTGTGAGGATTTTTCACTGTGCTGCAACTAAATTCGTCGGGGATTATTTTGTTGCAGCAAGAGTCGCGACGAGTTTCGGAAATTCCCAAGTGTTGAAAGTTCTCGGTGAGCGTCGCAACCAGGAAATCCAGTCCTGTTGAGATTGCGAATTTTCGGTGTGAGCAACGCCATGATGTTTTGATTAGGCTAATCGAGTAAAACGATGGCTCCTGCCCCTTTTTCTTACCCTCACTTTCCCTCCCGAGAGTTTTGCTGCTATGACCGATCGCCGCCACTTTATTGGACTTGTCAGCACTTCCGCCGTCGGTTTGGCGGTGACCCGCAACGTTGCAACCGCCGCCGCAGCAGAACCGGTTTCCGCAAACAAGAAATACCCCGTTCGTTTTGCGCTCAATATGAGTACGCTGCGAGGACAAAATCTGACTGTCAAAGAGCAGGTCGAAGTGGCCGCCAAAGCGGGCTACGATGGCGTCGAACCATGGATTCGGGATCTAGAAACTCATGTCAAAAATGGCGGTAGTATTGCGGATTTACGAAAGCAGATTGAAGATGCGGGGATGACGGTCGAAAGTGCCATCGGTTTCGCACAATGGATTAACGATGACGACGAACAGCGAAAAGCAGGACTCGAAACGGCCCGCCGCGACATGGAGTTAGTTCGTTCCATCGGGGGGACACGGATTGCCGCGCCGCCCATCGGGGCTCATCAAAAAGACGCGGTATCGCCGCCACTTGAGGTCATCGCCAAGCGTTATCGTGCTCTGTTGGAAGTCGGAGACGAAACCGGAGTCACGCCTCAGTTGGAACTTTGGGGTTTTTCCCCCACGATCAGCACGCTGGGTGAATTGGCGTATGTCGCCACGGCCGCTGAGCACCCCAAGGCATGTGTGCTGCCCGATTTCTATCACATCTACAAAGGCGGCAGCGATTTCGCAGGTCTAGGAATGATCGAAGCCTCGCGGATGCACTGCTTCCACATCAATGATTATCCAGGCGAACCTTCACAGCGCGACATCAGCGACAAAGATCGCGTCTTTCCCGGCGACGGGGTTTGCCCGCTCGTGCCGACGATTCGCTTATTGCTTGACCATGGTTTTCGCGGCACATTTTCACTCGAGTTGTTTAATCCCGAGTATTGGAAGCGCGACGCGTTGGAAGTCGCCCGCGAGGGGTTAGAAAAGTCCAAGCAAGTTGTGGCGGACGCGATCGCCCAAGCGTGATTTAAGTTAGCAAGCGGCTGCGATCCTCAAATGGGTGTCGGTGTCTAGACGATCCTCGGCATCGCTACCTACGATATGCCGTCTGACGAATTTTAAACTCGAATGAAACAAGGATTTATCGCCGTGCCCAACATCGGTCCTATGATCGCAGCGTCCAGCCGGATTGGACTTGCCAACGCCCAACGAATGCTCAAAGACGTCACCCCCGAACAATTTGCTCGCTTCGCCAAGTGCGGTGATACGGTAATCGAATCAAACCATCCCGCGTTTGTTTTCGGGCACTTGAGTCTGTATGCGTCCGAGGTGATCAAGGCGTTGGGGGGCGATGCATCGGCCTACCTGCCAAGTGATGAATTTGTCAAAGTGTTCTCCAAGTCAGCGAAGTGTGTCGACGATCCCGAGGGCAATATCTATCCCCCGATGGACGAGATCCTAAACGCATTCGATACCGGCTACGAAGCCGCGATAACGGCACTCGAAACAGCGGACGACGCTGTCTTGTTAGAGCCGAATCCCAATGAAGCGATGCGAGATCGTCTTCCTACGGCCGGTGCGATGTTGAACTTCTACGTCGGTGGTCACATCACGCTTCACGTCGGCCAAATCAGTGCGTGGCGAAGAGCGTCTGGCTTGGGACCTGCCTAACCACAAGTCTCTGACGCAATCCAAGTGAGCATCTCTACGTGAGCGATTCTGGTTCCGGCAACTCGGCTTCAAGCGATGCTAACTCCCTCGACTTGCCGGTCGCGGAATGTTTGGACTCGATCCTTGCTTCGGCGTCCGAGTCGATTCCTGTGGTATTAAAGGCGCCTCCGGGCGCTGGAAAAACGACGCTAGTTCCACTGGCATTGCTGCAGCGGAAGATCGTCGATGACGGCGAGATTCTATTGATTCAACCGCGTCGCTTGGCCGCACGCGGTGCAGCATCGCGGTTGGCTCATCTGGACCACAGCGAATTAGGTAGCCGCATTGGCTATCACGTCCGCTTTGATCGCTGCACGTCCAAGCAAACGCGGTTGATCGTGATGACGACCGGCATGTTGCTGCGGCGACTTAGCGATGATCCTCTGCTGGAAAACGTCGGCTGTGTGATCTTGGACGAATTCCACGAACGTTCACTCGAGATCGATTCGGCACTGGGGATGCTGTACCGCATTCGCACGACGCTGCGTCCCGAACTAAAACTGATCGTGATGTCGGCCACGTTGGCGACCGAGCCAGTGGCAGCGTTTCTCGGCGATGCCGTTTCGGTGCACAGCGAAGGGCGGGCATTTCCGGTCGACATCGTCCATTCACCTCATCTGTCCAAGCAGCCGATCGATTCGCAAATCATCGAAACGTTGCCCGCAGCACTCGATCGGACCACCGGTCACGTGCTGATCTTTTTGCCAGGGGTGGGTGAAATCCGGCGAACACACCGGATGATCGAAGCAAGCGGGATGGCTGCGGATTGTACTCTGCATGATCTGTACGGCGAGATGAATGCGGCCGATCAAGACGCGGTGCTTTCGGCATCAAAAAAACGCAAAATCATTCTTGCCACCAATGTCGCGGAAACCTCGGTCACAATTCCTGGCGTGACCGCGGTAATCGACAGCGGGCTCGCTCGCGTGATGCGGTTCAATCCCGCCGTGGGGCTTCCGGTGCTTCGTTTGGAACCGATTTCCCAGGCCTCGGCGGACCAGCGTGCAGGGCGAGCCGGGCGAACCGAAGCGGGAGTTTGTTTCCGGCTTTGGCCGCTGGCTGCCCATCGATCGCGTCGGCTGCACGATTCGCCCGAAATCGAGCGTGCGGACTTTAGCTCCGCCGCCTTGATGTTGGCGGGTTGGGGCGAACGTGATGCATTGGATTTTCCATGGTTGACTCCGCCGTCAAACGAGACGGTTGATCGAGCCAAACGGTTGTTGGTCTCGCTAGGCGCAATCGATGACGCTGGTGCATTATTGCCGGTCGGTCGACGCATGATGCGATTACCACTGCATCCCAGGATTGCTCGATTCCTCGTCGCCGCTGATGATTTCGGAGTGGTTTCCGACGCGACGCTCATTGCGGCGCTGTTGAGTGAACGCAGTCCGTTTCGCTCGCAGGCATTAAGTCTGTTTGACCAGATTGAAAAATTGAAACGCTTTCTCGATGGAGATACTCGTATCGAGATCGATCGTGGGGCAGCGAAACAAATCCAGCGAGTTGCCAAACAAATTCGCCGAATTTTGGGGGCGGCGGATAACTCGCAGCAGCACTCAGGTGATAACCAGGCATTGCAACAATGTTTGCTGGCGGCCTATCCCGATCGCGTCGCGCGTCGACGAAGCCACGACAGCGACCGTGGGGTGATGGTAGGCGGCCGCGGTGTGCAGCTTGCCAATGGGGCGCTGGCTCACGAAGCAGGAACGCCCTCGAAATACTTTGTGTGTATCGATGTCGACGATCGCGGATCCGAAGCGATGGTGCGAGTCGCGGTACCGATCGAGCTGGAGTGGCTCGACGCGTCCCAGGTTCGTACGGTCGATGAGCCTTTTTATGATCCCGCAAAACAAGTCGTCATCGCACGAAGACGGCAATACTTTCATGACCTCGTTCTTAGTGAATCACCGATCGAGTGTCAGCCCAGTCCCCATGTGGCGACGGTATTGACCGATGTGGTGCGAGGTGATATCCAGTCGCTGCTGACCGATAAAAACGAAGCAGCGCTGGCATTTTTACAACGAGTACGCTTTTTGCACTCGCAGATGCCGGACTTAGAGATTCCCAAGCTTGACGACGCCGCCGTGCAAAGCGTGCTCGAGCAACTGTGTCAATCGATGACGTCGCTAGCCCAGCTTCGCCGGGCGGCTTGGCTGGATCATTTCAAAGGAGTGTTCGACTATGCTCAGCAGCAACTGATCGAACGTCACGCTCCCGAACGAATCAGCGTTCCCAGTGGCAACACGGTGCGTGTCGAATACGCTGAGGGCAAGCCGCCCGCAATCCATGTCAAATTGCAAGAGTTGTTTGGCTGGACCGACACGCCACGTATCGCTGGCGGCAAGGTGCCGCTGCAACTGCACTTGCTCGGTCCAAATCGTCGCCCGCAACAGATCACCGATGATTTGAATAGTTTCTGGAAGACAACCTACCCGGTGGTCCGCAAGGAACTGCGTCGCCGCTATCCCAAACACTTTTGGCCCGAAGACCCGCTGACCGCGAAAGCCACGCACAACGGTTTAAAGCCAAGAGATTGATCTCGCCCCTCTGTAAGATTGGGTTAATCATTTTCATCCGTGGGCATTATGACCGGTTTCACGCCCAAGGTTTCGACCAGGATCGCGTAGAACGCGGGAACCACGATCAGCGTCAGGAACGTTGTCAGTAACAAACCGACAATCATGCACCAAGCGAGTCCCTCCCAAAGCGCCCCGCCACTGAGTGCCAACGGGATCAAACCGCCCACCGTGGTCGCCGTGGTTAGGAAGATCGGCAGCATCCGCTGCTTACCTGCGTCGATCAAACACTCACGGAACTCGGCAACGCTGAGACCGACGATCGGTCCATCAGCGGTTCCCGCACTCGCTTTCTCGCTCGCTCGCTGGGCGATCAAGATATCGGCAAACTCAACAAAGATGATCGCGGTATTCAAAACGATCCCGAACAAAGCCAAAATCCCAAGCTGGGGCATGAACCCGAGCGATTCATCAAACAAAAACAACCCCAACCATGCTCCCGCCAACGCCAAAGGCAGCGTTGACAAGATGATCAGCGGCTTGGACCAACCGTTGTACTGAAAAATCAAACACAACACGATCAGCACAAATGAGATCGCAAACGACATCATCATTTGCCCGCCGGCTTCGGCACTCTCTTCAAACGCGCCGCCGGGCTCGATCCAGTAACCAACCGGCAAACTCTCACTCAGTGCCTTCATCTCTTTGCTTTTGAGCAACCGAGAAACGACGTCATTGCCAGTCACGCCGGGCTCCATTCGCGAACTGACTTCGATAGTCCGGTTCATGTTGCGGCGGGCGATCTTGGCCAATACGAAGGTGGTTTCCAGACTCGCGATCGACGACAACGGCACCTTACCAAGATCCCCTTCGACGAACGATTCTTGCAGTCCGCGAATCGATTCACGTTGATTGGGTTTTAGCCGGAAATAGACCGGAACTTCGTGATCTCCTTCGCGAAACGTTGTCAATCGCAGCCCCGAGTAGTACGAGTTCAACGTGCGAGCGACTTGCGAGTTCGTCACGCCGGCCAATACGGCACGATCCTGGTTCACATCAACGCGAACTTGGTAACCATCGACGCCCCAGGAGTCGTTGACGTCCCAAGTTTCCGGTTGTTCTTCGACGAGTTTCTTCAAATGATTTGCAGCGGAACGCAGAATCGCGGGATCGGCAAACCCGTTCCCCGCGACACGAAAAACCAACGGGTCGGCGGGCGGCCCCAACGCCAATTGCACCGGAACCACGCGTGCGCCGACGATCGGCTGGATCCCCAGTTCCTCATCGCCTCGTTCGGCGATCTCACGCACTCGCTGTGCATAGTGAGTCGTCACGGAGCTGTCGGTCGTGCGAACCAAAATTTCAGCATACGTGCGAGTCTTTGGTTCGGGACTCCAGCCGAGGTGCCAACGCGAGCCGCCGCCGCCCACCATGGTCCGAAACGCTCGCAATCGAGCAGGACTGTAATCGCTCGCGGCCCCCAACTTTTGCACGATTGTTTCCACTTGCCGGGCCACTGCATCGGTTTGCTTGATCGTGGCCGTTTCCGGCAAGATGATTTTCACGGCGAATTGAGTGCCATCGGCTTCGGGAAAAAACTCGGAACCGACCGGCAACGTCATGATGCCGACGATCAACAACAACGTTGCTAGCGCGGTTCCCCATTTCGCTCGCACGGCCAACCGTCCGATCACTCCGTAAACACGGTACGTCCAGTTTTCCGAGAAGACTTTGCCCGCAGCGTTGCTTGCGGAACCGGAGTCACGCGTCTTACGCGAGCGGCGGCGAAAGCGTGAACCCAAGCGGCCCATCGCCGAGAATGCATTCACCACGGGCGAACCCGACTCGTCACCCTGGGGCGCCCGAATGAACATGCCTGCCAAAATCACACACAACGTCATCGCCAATAACCAGCTGAGTGCCAGCGTCGTGGAAACCGTGATCGGCAAGCTATAGACGTATTCCTTACCGCCTCCTTCGAGTGAAAACAACATCGGAATGAATGCAGCCATCGTCGTTAGCGTTCCGACCAACATCGGAATTGCGAGGGTATTGGCTCCCTCAATCGCCGCGGGAAAAGGCCGCATCCCGGCAATTTGATTCGTGCGAGCTTGGTCACAAACTTGAACCGCGTTGTCGACCAACAAGCCAAGCGAAATAATCAGAGCCGCAAGCGAGATCTGTTCCAATTGGACACCCAATGGAGCAATCAACCCCACCGCGATCACGACGACAATCGGAATGTTCGCCGCCATCACAAACGAAGTGCGAAAACCGACGACCAAATAGACAACCACCACCACGATCAACACGGCTTCGATCACATTGATGATCACATCGTGTATTTTCTTCGCCACACTTTCGCTTTGGTCCGAGACCGGGGTGACCGCGATATCGGGCGGCAGTCGTTGCTCGACATCGGCCAACATTCGCACCCGAGCTTTGGCTGCGTCACAAACGTCAATAATGTTCGATCCCGATTTCATCGTGATCCCCAACATCACAGCGGGAGTCACCCCCGACGAATCGCCGAAACGACAGATGTAATCTGCGGGATCCTCGAAACCTCGCGTCACCGTCAAACCAAGCTCGGCAAGCGGGACGCTGTTATCGCCACCGTTGGTGCGGACGGTGCTGGCGATCTGCTGAATCTCTTGAACCGCATTAAACTCACCGCCCGTTTTGACGGCATAGTGGCCCGATTCGGTGTCTAGCTCGCCTCCGGCCTCGATGATATTTCGTTCGCGAGCCAACGTTTCAAGCTGTTCCGTCGTCAAACCTAGCTGTGACCAATTGGCAAGTCCCGTTTCGATATAGATCGCTTCATCCCGCTCGCCAAACATTTCGACTTTGGCTACGCCCGGCAACAGCCGCACTGCGTCTTGAACCTCTTCGGCATAGATTTCCAAATCACGAGGCGAATAGAGATCTTGTTCGCGAACGTGCTCACGTCCATGCGATGGCGTCTGGTGTACCGCCAGCAATAACACCGCAGTATCGCCAAATTCATCGTTGACGACGGGGATGATGTCGGGCTCGGGCATCGGCACGGTTTGCACGCGTGCGCGGACCTTGTCCCAAACATTCTGAATATCGGCGGGTGCGATGCTGTCTTCCAATTCGACAAAAATCGTCGACTGGCCCGTCAACGTCGTGGACCGCGTAAAATCGACCTCCTCGATGCTGATCAAACTCTGTTCGATTTTATCGGTGATCAATTCCTCGACGGTTTCCGCAGGCGCCCCCGGCCACGAGGTCGAAACAACACACACGCGAATCGTAAACTCGGGATCTTCGCGACGCGGAATAGTGACATAGGTAAATGCGCCGCACACCATCGCGAGCAATACGACCGAAATCACGATAGGGCGATACTTGACCGCCAATGCAGGGAGTGACATTACAACGACTCCGATTCAACGATGTCCATTGCTGGCACACTCAGGGGCACGTCGTTCTCAGTTGTGTCGGCTAACGCGGTTTGCACAATTCGCACCTCTTCACCGTCACGCAAATAGTGGACGCCTCCGACGATGAATTGCATCCCGTCGGCTAATTCGGGCGACTGAATCTCGACAACCGAACCAGCATCCAGATTCTCGGCTTGCTTCTGCTGAACGGAAATTTTTTTCGCAATACCGTCTTGGGTGACAAACAAGAACGTCTCGCCCGATTCTTCGTAAATCGCATTGATCGGCACATGGAAACCGAACTCTGCATCGTTGCTAGAGAGATCAACGGAGACCAGATCGCCGGGTCGCAGCATCCACTGGGCTCCCGCGTCCAACACCACCGATTCGCCATCCCAGTCGGACGCGGCGGAGGGGCCCTTTTCCAATTCGCCAATGTAGATCGTGTCTAGCGAAAGCGTTTCGTTGCCGCCATCGTCATCCAAGAACGACACCGATCGAAAGACCCAATTGCCCAGAAACGGAATCCGTAAATCATTTTCAATCAAACGTTGACGTTCGACTTTTAAGATTTTCGGCAGAACGTCGTTCAGCTTTG
Organism: Novipirellula methanifontis; assembly: GCF_052161655.1. Taxonomy (GTDB): domain Bacteria; phylum Planctomycetota; class Planctomycetia; order Pirellulales; family Pirellulaceae; genus Novipirellula. The sequence goes on along the minus strand of NZ_CP197418.1, from coordinate 763,728 downwards.
CATTGGTCACGCGATAAACGAAGGCACCTTCGTCATCATGATGGATCGATTTCTCTTCGACGAGCGTTACCTCGGCGGGGGTTCCCATCATGCGATTGAGTTTCAGCGGCCAAATATCTTCGGACCTAGCCACGGTGTCCTCTGAAATGGAGTCCGGCAAATTGTCGCGAAACTTTTCGTTCAGCAGCAGCAGCGTCATCGTAAAAGTGCGCGTGGTCGGATCGGCGCTGGGCGCGATGCTGTAGACAAACGCATTGACGTGCCGCATCGTGCCATCAGGCAATTCAAACGAGGCAGGCAAGTTTCGCCGCTGACGGATTTGACGTGATTGATGTGATGACAACTCGACTTCGACCTTGATCGGGTTGGACATTTGTAGCCTCAGCACCGGCGATCCTGCGGTGACGACGCTGCCGGGCACCACCATCACCTCGGCGATCTGGCCTTGATACGAACCGTAAAGCGTGGTGTTTTTCAGGTCTCGCTCGGCATCTCGCAGCACTTGTTGGGCGCGACGGATTTCGGATGCTGCGGACTTCAATTCCGCGCGAGCCTGCTTCTCGCTAGCCTCGAGTGATCGCAACGCTGTCTTCCGCGTTTGCACCAAATTCTCTGCCTGGTCGAACTCGGATTGTGATGCCGCTTGTTGCGCATTCAGTTTTTTCATCCGCTGGAATTCGGTTTGTGCTAAATCCAAATCAGCTTTGGCCGACTCGATCTCCACCGGCAACGCCTCGTCCAAACGAATCTCGATACTCTCTTTTTTACGTTCAGCAACCTCGACGTCCGCCTCCGCCGACTCGACCGCGATGTCGTATTGAGCCGTTTCAATTTGGGCGAGCGGCGTGCCTGATTGAATTGGTTTTCCATCGGGATCAACGATCCGGCCGTCCACGTCCAATCCAGGCTCGAGCACCCACTCCAACCGCCCGGAGACTTCAAAACCGAGGTCTTCGGTCTTCCACGACTTGACGCTTCCAGACGCCCTAAAGGACGACGGAGGCATCGCTTTTACTAGCGTCATTACCGTCACCGGTTGAGCCGCCTTGTCGACAAATTCCATCGCTGGTTTCTGGCATCCCAATACTACGACGCAACCACACGTCACAAGGAACAGGCACCATCCACTGCGTTTCCCAGAACGCGTTAGTCTATTTTGCATCGGAGTTTCCGTTTTCGCTGGGTTGCAATAATTTGACGAGCGTTCGCTGAAGCAGCGGTGCAAAGTCGACACGAAAGTCACTGTATCTTGGTTCTTCGAGGACGGCCGCGAGTTGATCGCTGGGGTGGGCAATGGGCCATAACCCGGCCACCACCGAGTGATACTGAATCAAAAAATCCTTGGCTGCGGCGAGTGACAACTGAGGCAACGATTGATGAATCACCGCCACAAAACGATCGGTCGGTTCCAATAGCGACTCTTTGAATTCCGTAATCGCTTGGTCCGACAGATTGCGTTCGAGCACCACCGCGAGCACCACCTTCAAGCGGCATAACCGGGGACGCGACGTCAGTTCGTCGACCAGTGCTGAAGCGACACGCTCGGGTGTAGGTTTGCGGAGGCGTTCGAGACGTTTCTCGAGGCTCTCGAGCCACGACTGCAGCTCGTGACCGTAGAGCGACAGAAACACTTCTTCCTTGGTTTTGACGTAGTGATACAGACTCGCCTTGCCCACTCCTGCACGCTGGGCGACATCCCGCATCGAGATTTGCGAAAGCTCTTTCTCGTCGAAAAGAGACGCTGCGGCATCCAAAATCGCGGTCATTCGCTCGGCTTTTTGTGCCGGTTTCCTCGCTCGCTGCCAATTCATTTTGTGGAACTCCCGTTACCTCACCCCAAAACACGACCGCCGGTCCACTATTTATCGACCACCGGTCGACAATAGTTTAGTCGGGTTCCCTCGATCCTGTCTAGAGCAGCATCGAAACGTACGACTGAGGTGAGCCGACGGCCGTAAGGCCTCGGGTAATGCGTGGGACTCGGCCGCTCACGCGTCACGGCTCACTGAATCAGCAGAGTTAGCGGAGCAATAACCGAAAATTCGCGCAACCGGAAACGACTCCAAGCCCAACGAACGGGCAACCGGGGATTCCGCCCAATGCCATCTGCGCTGCAAGAGCGGCGGCGAAAGCCGCCATGAAACTAGGGTGCTGGCAGGACGACGGGGGTAAAGGGCCAGACCTGGGGGATGATCAGCATCGAAACCACAAACACAATGATGCTTAATGGGAAGCCGAATCGTACGTAGTCGCTAAAACGATAACCGCCGACACCGTAAACCATCGTGTTGGTTTGATAACCGATCGGCGTCAGAAAGCTTGCCGAAGCTGCGATCATCACCGCGATGACAAAGGGGGCCGGGTCGACACCCAATTTGCCTGCCGTGCTGACCGCAATGGTAAACATCAACACGGCCGCAGCGTTGTTGGTGATCAGCTCAGTACAGATCATCGTGGCGATAAAGATCGCCGCCAGCGAACCGAGATTATCACCCTGGGCAATGCTGAGCATGCCGTTGGCGATGGCATCGGCCGCTTTGCTTTGCCGGAGCGATTCGCCAATTCCGATGGCCGCGCCGATCACGATCAGCACCGACCAATCGATACTTCGACGTGCCTCCGATGCAGTGCAGCAGCGGAACACGATCATGGCAATCGCCGCGATTAGGGCCGAGGTCATGATCGAAACAGGCGTCAACGTTGCAGCGACAACCATGGCGAGCATGACACCGATCGACAACCAAGCGAGCTCTGGACGGCGGACCGCTCCTTTTTCAACGGTGCTGACCAGATAAAAGTCATGCGACTCGCGGCGTCGATGCAGAAACGAAGGCGACGCTTCCAGTAGCAACACGTCGCCTACCTCTAACCGCACATCACCGATCTTGCCGGTCAATCGTCGCCCACCGCGAGCGACCGCGACAACGGCCGCGTTGTAATGCGAGCGAAATTTGCCTTCGCGAATGGTCTTGCCTAACATGGCGCAGCGCGAGCTGACGACCGCTTCGACAAGCGTCCGTTGCCACGTTGGCACACGCAGTTTACGCGCTTGACCGTCGGGAATCGTCAAGCCACGGATCTTTCGCATATCGACGACGCTATCGAGGGCGCCGACGAGAATCAAAACATCATTGGCCCGCAAGACCTCATTCGGTTTAGCGGCTGCGATAACCCCATCCTCACGCTGGATCTCAGCAACGTACAACCCCGGCAAATGCCGAAGCCCTGCCTCTTGCAGCGTGCGTCCGACCAGCGGTCCCGAGTGATCGACTTCCATTTCGACGGTGTATTGTCGCGGGTCATCCGAAACACTAACAGCCGCCTGACGCTCGGGCAGCAACCAGCGGGCGCAAACAATGATGTAGATCAAACCCACAATCGCGGCGGGAACGCCAACGGCAGCGGGCTCGAAAAACGCCATCTGATTGCCGTTGAGCTGTTCGTACTTGTCTTTGATGATCAGATTGGTGCTGGTCCCCATGATCGTGCACATTCCGCCCAGAATCGCGGCGTATGACAATGGCAGCAGCAACCGACTGCTGCTGACAGAGACGCGTTTACTCAAGTCACCAACGACGGGCATCAGCGCCGCAACCAACGGCGTGTTGTTCAAAAAACCGCTCAGCGCAGCGACGGGAACAAGCAGTCGGACTTGCGCATCGAAAAGGGTCTTGGCCTTGCTAAGCAGCCACCCGGTGGCAAGTTCGGTGCCACCGGTAAACTCGAGTCCCGCGACCACTGAAAACAGCAGAGCGACGGTGATCAAGCCTTTGTTGCCGAAACCCGCGACCGCCTCTTCGGCGGTCGGTAATAACGTCGATCCACTGATTTCCTGGGCTAACATAATCAGCCCCAGGAACATCAAGGCAAGCAAGTCGGTTGCCGCCACACGCATCGCGAGACACACCAGCAGTGAGCCAGCGATGATGACGGTAAACCATGCTTCCCAAGTCACCATGGATACGGACTATGCTCGCTCAGGAAAAAACTTTTGCAACGTTGCATCACTTGGCGGTTTAGTGACAAGCGAAACCACAACGATGGCCACGGCAGATGCTAAAAACATCGTCGCTACCGGCATCGTGTGAATGACTTCGTCACCCCAAGGAATATCGACCGACCAGTTATCGATCTTGGCAAAATTGGATTTCGCAAACAAGACACACCAAGTGGCAAACGCGGTGATCACACCAGCATAGGCACCCCATTTGGTTAGCCCACGCCAATAAACCGCCAGCAACGCGAGCGGAAATAGGCTGCTAAATCCACTGAAGCACCAAATACCTAACTGGAACACGCGTGCTTGAGCCACGTCGGTCAAGCTAAGAGCGAACGTGATCGCAACGACCGCCACGATGAAGCATCGCGAGATCAAGACAATTTGTCGATCTGTAAAACGGTCTTTGCCAGCGTAGTGGACCACGATATCGGTCGTGAACATGGTTCCGATGCAGAGGAATTGACTATCCAGGCTGGACATGATCGCCGCCAGAATCCCAGCCAGCAAAAAGCCTCCGAGGACATCGCCCGAAAGCGACTTGACCATGAACCCGAGCACCTTGTTCGGCTCCGCAGCAATCGGTGGAGGAATATTAATCAGCCCGCTGGTGGCCCAAACTCCGATCAACACGCACGGGATCCAGACAATCATGATGAAGACCGGGTGTACTACCACCGGCAACTTGAACGCCCGACCACTCTTGGCGGTCAACCAGTGCTGGAACAAGTGAGGGAACATCCCCACCGAAAAGGGAATCAGCATGTAGGTAAAGAACAACCACGGATCCATTTTTTCGCGGGTCCGGAACTGAGCAGGTGCCTCGACCGATTCAATTTGATCCGAGAGCGTCACTTCGGCTCGCACACGTCTCGCCCTCGGTATCTCTTGGCTGACAATATGTAAGGCGTCTAAGAACCCGGTCGGAGGTTCGGTGCGAACGATCCGTTCGCCGTCACGCATTTCGTGGGCACGTCCGTCGGCAACCGATTTTTCGGCAAGGTTGGTTGCGATCAAATAGAACGCCACAACGCCCAGAATCATAAACACGATCGTTTGAAACGTGTTCGCCCACGCCGTGCCTCGCATGCCGCCAAAGAAAACGTAGATCAGCACGACCACGCAGATCACCAACTCGGTCAACCACGGAGGAATGCCCCCGTTCTCGGTCAAACCCGGGAAATCGCCGCGAGTCGCTCCCTCGATCGCCTTTCCAGCCGACACGACGCCGACCAACAAATAGGGAACCACCAGGGCGACAAGAATCGGGAACAACACCAACCCGATGTTGTTGCTTTCCAAGCGGTCACGAAAGAACCCAACTTGGGTGGTGTATCCGTATTTTTTACCCCACGACCACAGCTTCACGCCCAGGACGAAAAAGCACAACGAGTGGATAATGCCCGACGAGGAGGCCAGCATGGCGTAGACCCCCACACCTTCGGAAAAGGCCTCGCCGGTGGACCCAACCAGTGCAAAACCGGTCATCGTGGTCCCGAACAGCGACATTAGCAGCAGGAACGGGCCAATCGAATGGCTCGCCAGCATGTAATCTTTCGACGTTCCTTTGAACAATCGCGACGAAAACAGACCGAGGCACAGCAACATCCCCAGGTACACACCAATAATGGTGACTTTGATCATTCCTGGACTCATACTGCACTCTCCTCGGTTTCCGTGGCCGACATTGCATCATCTTCGAGGTGCTGGGGCCAAGCGAACGTGGCGGCCAGGAACCAAACCACACTTGCTGCAATCGAAATTGCGGCATGATAGGCAAGCGTGAATGGCAGAAAACCGAAAACTAATCGGTCATTGCCCCAATTCCAGACATCTTGGTGGATCACCACCAAGAAGAGAATGAGGCCCCAAATGAGATATTTCATGACACGCACTCTAGGTTGGATGGGCAGCGAGTACAGAGGGAGGGTGAATTTGAGCTTCGCATTGTAGTCGAATTCCTAGCAGGAATAAGATGACGTACCTGGGCTCTATTTTTTATCTTGCCACGTGCCTCAGCTCACTGTTTCGATTGCACAGACGGCAAAACAGCGAGTCCCCAAATTCCAACGCCACGCGGGGTACGGCTTGACCAAAACATTGTCTTTCTGCAACCGATGCAATAACACTGCAGGATTCAATCCGGTAAAGAAGTTGCGGTTTGCAACGGCGTGGTGCACGAGCGATTGAAGTTGGTCGTCAGAGACGTGCAGCAACTCGGGCAGGGTGTCCGAGGAGACAAAGTCGGTGATGAGCAGACTTTTCCCATGACCGCCGGTCATGGCACTGAGCTGGGCCAAATGGCCATCGCGAACCGCCAGCACCAACTCGGCGGACCGCGGATGGTCCGGCCCGATCGCAATGAAGACGGAATCGATCAACTGAGACAACAGGCAGGTCGAAACCACGACGTCCCATTGCCCAAGATCGATCTGGGGCGGTAAATCGCGGGCCATCAACGCCAAAGCATCGAGCGTTTGCTCCGATACCGACGGTTCAGCGTGAAGTGAATCGAGATGCGACAGAACGCACGACAGATCGACTCCGGCGTGGAGCGTCATTCGGCTGGCAGCCATCGCGGACAGACCATCGACGCATCGCCGAAGCGCAGTGTCGTCGAGGTCAACCAAACCAATCTCGTCAAAACGCCTCGCCAAAACTTCGAGATCGACATCGTTCCCGTTGCCGACGCCAAGCAAGCAGAGACGGCGATGTGACGTGCTTGCGGTATTTGCGATCAGCTCTGTGACTTGACGCCGATGCTCGGCAAAGGCATCTCGGTCGCCGCGAGTGCACTGGTTTCGCTCGAAGTGAACGCGAGCGATCGGTGATGGCGAAGAAGTCATGTCAAAAAACAAACGCGAGAAGGGCTGCAGAATAGAACATCAACACAATCGAGTGTATCGAAACTATACTGTTCCCGATCGAGCCTGCGGAACTGCGGGTAAATCTCTCCGAAAAATCCCTCCCCATAAATTGCTGTTTGACCGACATGAGACGACTCGCTCTTCGATTAGCTTGCTCCCTTTTCCTGTGGACACTCACTTGCGTAACGCCGGTGTTGGCTCAAACGCAATCGGCTCCGCCCAACGTCGTTGTGATCTTCATTGACGACATGGGATACGCCGACATTCATCCGTTTGGCGATACGAAGTATCCCACTCCGAATTTAGATCGGATGGCCGCCGAAGGTCGTCGTTTCACTGATTTTGTCGTGTCATCCGCGGTTTGCTCCGCATCGCGATCCGCTCTGATGACGGGCTGTTACCACCGCCGCGTCGGCATCTCGGGAGCACTTGGGCCCAAATCCGAAATTGGCATTAGCGATGCGGAAACGACGCTGGCCGAGGTTTGCAAATCGAAAGGTTACGCAACGGCAATGTTCGGCAAATGGCACCTCGGTCATCACCCTAAATTCCTGCCCACCGCCCACGGCTTTGATCAGTACTATGGCATCCCCTACAGCAATGACATGTGGCCACTTCACCCTGATTTCCTTGCCAAACGCGAGAAAAATCCCGCAGCCAAATCACCGTGGCCCAAGTTGCCGATGATCTCGGCGACGCAAGGCAAAGGCTATGAAATCGTGAACCCCAACATCCAACCTGAGGACCAGGAACAGATGACAAAACAGTTCACCGAGCGGGCAGTGGACTTCATCCAATCCAACGCAAATCGACCCTTCTTCCTGTACCTGCCGCACCCGATGGTTCACGTTCCGCTGTATGCCTCGGACGATTTCAATGGCAAAAGCGGGCAGGGCATTTTTGGGGACGTGGTGATGGAAGTCGATTGGTCCGTGGGCCAAATCATGAACGCGATCGAGTCGATCGATGCGGCCGAAAACACGCTAGTGATCTTCACCAGCGACAACGGCCCTTGGTTGTCTTATGGAACGCATGCCGGATCGGCAGCACCGCTTCGCGAAGGCAAAGGAACGATGTTCGAAGGAGGCTATCGCGAACCGACGCTGATGTGGTGGAAAGGGAAAATTCCGGCGGGAACGACGTGTGACAAGCTGTGCAGCTCGATCGACGTACTGCCAACCGTTGCCAAGTTGATCGATGCCGAAGTACCCGAGGGTGCGTCGCGTAAGATCGACGGCAAAGACATTCGGCCATTGATGTTTGGTGACGAAAACGCGTCGTCGCCCCACGACGCGTTCTACTGCTACTACGCTGGCGGCGAGTTACACGCGGTTCGCAACGAGCGATTCAAATTAACGTTTCCTCACCGCTACCGCACGCTCGCGGGACGCGACGGCGGCGATGGTGGGACACCCACGGCGTACGAGATGACAAAGATTGGCCTGTCGCTGTTCGATCTGGACAACGATGTCTCGGAAACAACGGATGTCAAAGATCAGTTCCCCGCAGTCGTCAAGGAACTGCAAGCTGCCGCAGAGCGAGCCCGTGACGACCTGGGCGACAAACTGACAAGCCGCAAAGGAAGCGGCCTGCGTTCGCATGGCAAGCTCGATGCCAACGACGAGCGATTGCCGCTCGATTGGAATTAGAGCCAAAATCGGTAAGTTCCACACGAATTCCGCAGTTACCTCTCCACCGACGAAGATTGGTGGAGAGGTGGCAGAAAACCAGCGCAACTAAAAATCACAACAAGCCCAAAGATTTAGCAGCCCAGACTTATGCCTCGCGGCAACACGCTTACGCCTCGTCGCTGGTGGTCTCATCCGAGTCGTTTGCGTCGTCGCCGGAATCCGACGGCGGCTGAACTTCAGTCGCTGCCGAAGCATCATCGCTAACATCGGTCGTTTCGGATCCGGATGCAACGACGGTCCCTTCGACCACGTCACCGGCTACTGCAGCGACCTCTGCTTCGTCCGATTGCTCTTCGGGTGGAACACGCACAACCGCGATCAGGCTATCGCCGCTGTCGATGTTCATGATTCGCACGCCTTGCGTGTTACGACCGATGACATTGATGTCGGCAGCCTTGATCCGCTGCAGCTTGCCCTTGGCCGTCATCATGAACAACTCGTCTTCGTCCGTGACGCGGGCGATTCCGATCACGGGACCGTTACGCTCGCTGGTGCGAATGTCACGAAGCCCCTTGCCGCCACGTTTTTGAGTACGGTAACGAGCGCCCGATGCACTGCTTTCCTCTTCGGTTGACTCTCCTTCTGCTGCTGACTCACCCTCAGCCGTTGACTCAACTGCCTCGCCTTCGCCATCGGAATCGGCATCACCGGAATCTCCGGCTACCACGGGTGCATTGGGCCCAAAGTGCGTTCGTTTGCCGTAGCCGTTTTCACAAACGGTTAACAACGTTGCTTCGGGATCTGCCACCACCATGCCGACGACACTGTCATCGCCCACGAGCTTGATTCCCTTGACACCTGAGGTGTTTCGTCCCATCGGACGGGCATCCGATTCACGGAAGCGGATCGCCATTCCGGAACTGGTGACCAAGATCACCTCGTCGCCAGGGCCGATCACGGCGGCGCCGACAAGCTCATCACCCTCGCGAAGTTTGATTGCGATAATCCCGCCCTTCTTAGGACGGCTGTATTGTTCAAGCGGCGTCTTCTTGACCAACCCACTGCGAGTGGCCATCACCACGTAGTAGCCAGCCTGATCAAAGTCGCGAATCGCCAAACACTCGGCAATTTTCTCGTCTTCGCTCAAGTTCAACAGGTTGACGATCGCACGCCCCTTGCTATCACGAGCCAGTTGCGGCAAGTCATAGACCTTTTGCCAACGCACTTTACCGATCGTCGTCAAGAACAACAGATAGGCATGCGTGCTGGCGACAAACAGATGCTCAATCGGATCCTCGTCATCCGTCTTGGCTCCCTTTAGCCCCTTACCACCACGACGCTGAGTGTTGTAAACGCTGGTCGGGGTTCGCTTGATATAGCCGCGATGGCTAATCGAAACGACCATCGTTTCCTCGGTGATCAGATCCTCGAGGTCGATATTGCCAAGCTCTTCGTTGCTAATCTCGGTTCGACGTTTGTCACCGAAGCGACGCTTCATCTCTTCGAGATCCTCTTTGATGATCCCGTTGATTCGATCTTGGCTGCTGAGGATATCGAGATAGTCGATGATCTCGGTCAACAGCGCGGCGTGTTCGCCGGAAAGCTTTTCTTGCTCGAGGTTGACCAATTGGCCAAGCGTCATTCGCAAGATTGCGTCGGTCTGCACACTGGTCAAAGTGTAGTTTTCTTTCTCGCCACGCTCGAGCACAAATTGAGAAAACCCGCTATCTCCGAGCGCTCGTTTTAGCATCGACGAGGGGCATTCGATTTCCATCAACCGTTGCTTGGCATCGGCTTGATTGGAACTACTGCGGATCGTCTTGATAATCTTGTCGATGTCGGCAAGCGCTAGCAACAAACCTTCGACGGTATGTTTTCGGCGACGTGCACGTGCCAACAAGAATTGCGTTCGGCGACGGATCACCGTGGCGCGATGCCGCAAGAATTCTTGCAGAATTTCCTTGATCGTTAATTCACGCGGCTTGCCGTCCACCAACGCCAAGAAAATCAGCGAAAACGTGTCTTGCAGTGGCGAATACTGATACAGTTGATTCAGCACGACATCGGGATCACCATCCCGTTTGAGCTCGATGACCAAACGAACGGGCTCGTTCAAATCGCTCTCGTCACGGATTCCTGAAATCCCCTTGATCCTATCGCCGTTCACTAGCGCGGCGATCTTTTCGATGACGCGGTCACGGTATTGCTGATAAGGAATCTCGGTGACAACGATCCGTGTACGACTGCCCTTCATCTCTTCGATGCGGCATTTCGCGCGGACCACGATCGTACTGCGTCCGGTCTTGTAACCGCGACGAATCCCGGCGCGACCGCAAATAATCCCGCCGGTGGGGAAGTCAGGGCCAGGAATGATTTCGCAAATTTCGTCGATCGAGGTTTCGGGATGATCGACCAATCGGATCAACGCTTCACAAACCTCGGTCGGATTGTGCGGCGGGATGCTTGTCGCCATCCCAACCGCGATCCCGCCGCTGCCGTTGATCAACAGGTTGGGATATCGACTCGGAAGCACGGTGGGCTCGGTGCGAACTTCGTCATACGTCGGGATGTAGTCGACAGTGTCGAGTTTCAAGTCGTCCAACATCGATGCAGCAACCGCGCTCAAGCGAGCTTCGGTATATCGCATCGCAGCCGGAGGCAAACCCGCGATACTGCCAAAGTTCCCCTGCTTGTCAATCAACAGCGACCGCATGTTCCATTCTTGAGCCATCCGCACCAACGTCGGATAGATCACACTTTCACCGTGCGGGTGATAGTTACCCGAAGTATCACCCGAGATCTTTGCGCATTTAACTCGCTTGCTGCCGGGGCCGAGATTCAAGTCATTCATCGCGACGAGAATCCGTCGCTGACTCGGCTTCAATCCGTCACGGACATCGGGCAACGCACGACTGACAATGACGCTCATCGCATACGTCAAATAGCTTTCACGAAGCTCGTCTTCGATCGGCAAATCGATCAGGCGAAACGCGCCCGCACCACCATCGATCCCGTCCCGATAACCATCAGGGCCTTTGCTATCGCCGGCGCCGTCTTCTTTGTTTGTTTCGTCTTCTGCCAACGTCGTGTCCTAAGAGGAGTGCTGGGTGCGAAAATCTGTCTTTATGGGAGCTAATTTTTTTTGCAAAACGGGGACGGACCCTGCTACTTTCGAAGGGCCAGTCCCCGTTTGAAAAAAGCTTTATTCGAACCCCGAATTCAGCCCCAAAGTGTACCCTTTTTTGCGTTCCTTCACAACGACCCACAGGGCCAAGGGCGTTGTCGCAAATCCTTACATATCAGCTACTTGCGACCGATTAATCAGACGGGAGCGAAAGCCAACCGCGAATACGGTGCCCCGAGCACAAATTGGCAAGGCTCTGACCGCCCTGGATCCCTTCACTTCACACTAGGCAAGCTGACAAAACAAGCCGCGGCCACTATCAATCAAACCACCCACCGGGGGTGCTCTGCGGGACCAGGTAGCCTCGTCTTTACGCTTCCTCGCTCGGGCGATCCAACGACAAACCCGTGCGGTTGAGCCAGGCGATGAAACAGCCTCCGGCCACCGTCGAGAGCGACTCGCCCCAACTCCACCACGAGGGCATCCCCGCCATTGCGTCCACCACAAACTGGGCCACGCCAAAAGCGATCGTGCCGGCGGCCAAGTGGCGGACGAGGGGCCGATAACGCTCCAAATCGTTGGCCAAGATTAGCAGCCCAATCCCTACAAACCCGTACAGAATGGACAGGTGACGAGCGAGATAAAACGTCAGCGGGGCCGAGGGAAAGGGATGGATTCCAAGCGATTTCGCAATCTCGATCATCCATTTCTCAGGCATGACCGCCGCAGGAAACGCCAACAACGTGACCAGCCCGACGAGTTGCAAAAACAAGCGAAGCGGCACAAGGTTGTCCGTAGCGGAATTCGTTATTGATTCTGATTTCAATTCAGTCTCCTCATTCGACTGCCTCATTTAGTGAGCCGCACGCGTAAGCGTCGGGTTGGGATGGTGATTGCGCATCCGCCCAGGGAATAACGAATGATCACGCCCAGGGCATCGGCGGGGTCGACGAAAGATGCATCCTGTCTCTCACCGCCTCAGGAATCTCGACCACCTTGTGAACTCGCAAATCGACGTAGACCCAGCGTGTTTCCGCCCGCGCCAGGACGCAGCGGTCTGCGGGCCGACAAATCAAGTACTTTCGCGTGGACGCGTAGCGATCAATCTCGTTGATCCAAGTCCGAATAACCAGCTCGTCACCTGCCAATGCGGCCGCACGATAGGTGATGTCATGCTTACGAACCACCCAGCCGAGCCCCTCAGCTGCCGCTGCCTTCGAATCCCAACCATTGGCGGCGGAATGCTTCGAGGCGGCCCAAAGCGTCCACTGGACGTAACGCAAATTGTGCACGTGGAGCTGCGAATCAATCTCTTCGGGAAGCACCGTGTGCGTAACATCAAAATAACTCTGCATCGTTTGCTTTGCACCTTTTTGTGATCGTGTTCGTGACCCGGGTCAGCATCGAGGGCTCGAAATCGCTCCGCCGAAACCGGATTGCCGAGCTCCTTGCAGTCCGCCCCCCCCAGAAATTCCGCCCTCCAGAAATCCCGTGCCAAGGGATAGCCGTTTGCCTATGATAGTAGTTGAGGCGAATAGGCCCAGCGGGACATGGAATGCAATGACCACTGCCAATCAGCATTGCCATTGCCAATCACCATTGAACGAGTAGCCGCTGGCATACCAACCCCTTAAACTTGCCTCCGAATAGTTAACTCCCACCTTTAGCGAAACCGAACGATGAATCATCGCCCTTCAACCTTTGCCTTCTTGCTTCGCCCCCACACGGCCGTGGTGGCTGGGATCCTGCTATGTGCTTTGGCATTGAGCCAAGTAATGATGCCGTCGCAAAACGTGGCCGACGAGCCTGCAGAGCCCAAGACGAGCGAGACCAAGACTGCGGCAAGCGAGAATGGCAAAGCGACCGAAGCGGTTGCGACGCTGGCGGGCGGATGCTTCTGGTGCACCGAAGCGGTGTTCGAGCGAATCGATGGGGTTAACGATGTCGTCTCGGGCTACATCGGCGGCACCGATCCCAACCCGAACTACAAAAAGGTTTGCAGCGGGCAAACCGGACACGCCGAAGCGGTCGAAGTTTACTACGACCCGAGCAAACGCAGTTACGAAGAAATCCTCAAAATCTTTTTCAAGACCCATGATCCTACCACCTTGAACAAGCAGGGATATGACGAGGGGACTCAGTACCGCAGCGCAATCTTCTATCACGATGAAGCCGAAAAGAAGGCGGCTGAAAAGTTCATCGAGAAACTGAACAAGTCGGGCGATTACCGCAGCCCGATCGTGACCACACTTGAAAAAGCGGAGAAGTTCTTTCCCGCCGAAGAATATCACCAAGACTACTACCGACGAAATCCTACGGCGGGATATTGCCAAGCAGTCGTAAAAAACAAAGTGCGGAAGACGAACCGCGAGTTCGGCGACATGCTAAAAAAGTAACCGACGCATAATTCGAGCCGAACGATGACATCTGCCCGACACTCTTTTCTTATTGCAAACGCTGCGGCCGCCGTCCTGTTGTGGGGTGGCACCGCGATCGCGCAAACGGTTCAACTGCCATCGATTGAGACTTTCTCTTACTCCGGCAGCGTGTTGGTTCCCGACAGTGGCACCGCTTTTCTAGGCGGCAACAAATCGGCGTCCTTCGGATCAAATCGCAGCGGGCTGCAACGTGGATTCGGTTCGTCACAAGGCCTTTCCCAGGCCACCGCTTCAGCTACCATCATCGATCTAACAGAGATGGATCGGCAAATCCTGGGCGGCACGCCGGAACAGTTCCTACAACGTGAACGGGAACGCGAAAAGTCGGGGACGGCAACCTCGCCGATGACTCTTGACCCTGATTACCGGGGCAAAGCACTGGTGCGTTACGCACGGGCACAGTACCGCCAAGGCAACACGTCGGCCGCCTTTAATGGGTACCGCCAAGCGATTGCGGTGCTGTCGCCTCATTTAAGGAATTTGGCCACTGCGGAGTTCAAACGCGTCTTTGGAGCTGCTGCCGAACAAGCCCTGCACATGGCATCGCTTCCCTAAGCGACATCAAATGTTGGCGGCGGAGCGTTTTCCGATGATCGCGATGAAGCTTGGCACCAGAATCGTGCGGACGTAGAACGTGTCGATCAGCACGCCCAACCCGAGCGCGAAACCGAGCTCGACAATACCTCGCAGCGCAGCACCTCCTTCGCTCGGAAAGCCAAAGAACGTGGCGATGGGCGGAAACCATACCGACGCCGTCATACTAAAGAATGTCGCTGCCATCACTAACCCGCACGCAGTAATGATGCCTCCGGTGCGAGAAACGGCGCGTCGCAGTGCAGCCAACCATCCCAACCGCTGTTGTTCTTCCAACACACGCGTCACTAAGTACACGTTGTAGTCTTGCCCGACTGCGACCAAAATCACGAACAGGAACAGCGGCAATTTCCAGTCCAGCCCCACATAGTCACTGCCGTACGCGGCCCGAAAAAACAGAATCGTCAACCCCAGCGTGGCGTAATAGCTAATTAACACCGTGACGATCAAATAGAGAGACAACACGACGCGGCGGAGAACCACCACCAATACCAAAAAGACCGCCACGACAACGGCAATCTTGATCCGGCGATTATCCGAGAGCGTCACTTTGCGAAGATCGATAATCGATGGTGTCGTGCCCGCCAGCAACACTTGCGAGCCACTCCAACTCGATTCGGGGTCTTCGGTAAGCTGCTCAAGGAAATGCTGAAGATTCAAAACGAGCGATGCGGTTTCAGTTGAAAACGGATCTCCCTCGATGACGATATCCAACCGCACTAATTTGTTTTTGAGCTTGGGGACCTCGCTAAAAAAGTAGCCTTGGGCAATCCGGTGATTCTGTAGCGCGCGGCGTCGCCACGCATCCCCGCTGAGCAAGCCCATGTCACGATTGGGCGGAAAATCACCCAGCGGGTCATCAGCAGTCCGCACCGTTGCCACGCCGGGCTGAGCATACAGTTTGGTGGCGAGTTGCTTGACGTTTTTCTTGACCGCATCATGCGGCAAATCATCGGGGCGAACAATCAACGCCGTGACGGGATTGATCTCGCCGATGTTGAAATGTTTCGCCATTAAACGCAGCCCCTGGCGACTGGCCGCCGAGTGACTCAATTGGCTGCTCAGGTCATACGTCACCGAGCGTTCGTTCATTAATCCGTAGATGCCAGGGACGATCAACAACACGCCCCCTACCGACAACGCAGTGATTGGATACCGCGTCAAAACCAGCGCAATCCAGCCCCACGCTCCGCCATGAGCGGAACTGCTTGCATGGCTTGATGAAGGTCCGAGCAGCGACCGACGCGCCGGTTGACGAATATCAATTTTGGTGGGCCAGAACACTTTCGGTCCCAGCGCTCGTAACATCGCCGGGGTCAACGTCGTGCAGACTAGCAATCCCACCAGCAAGCAGATGCCGATAATCGGCCCGGTATAGTGAAACTTTCCAAACTGAGCGATCCACAACGTGCCCAAGCCGAGCACGGTCGTGAGCGCGCTGCCGATCAGCGCCCCCATCACGTTGGAAACCGCGTTGCGGCAAGCCACCGGCCACACCGTTTGACGAGCTTCTTCACGAAGTCGGGCGATCAGGAACAAACAATAATCAGTGCCCGCACCAAACAGGATCACAACGACAAAGATACGACTGGTCGTGAACACACGAAGATCCAGCCCGGGGACCGTGCCGTCCATCGACCACTTCGTTAAGATCGACACCAAGCTCATCGAAACGACGACGGCAAATCCGATCGAGATCATCGGGATCGCCACCAACAACGGTGCTCGATAAACGACGGTCAAAATGATCAAGATCATCGCTACCGTGATCCACTCGGTATAGCGAATCGCATCGCGGGCGGCGGTCAATGTTTCACCGCCAACCGCAGCCGACCCAGTCACCAAGACCTGCAGTCCCGGTTGAGTGTAGTGCATGCTGTAACGCTCCACCGATGCAATCAACTGCTGAACCGCCTCGAGCGTATCAATATTATTCGTCGCCGCTAATTCGCTAGAAAGCTGCAGTACAGCGAGCCGTGCCCCTTCTTTCTTCAGTCGCGGGCCGACAATCGAGTCCTCCCAAGCCAAAACATCCAGCAGCGTGCTCCACCCACCGAGGTCGCGATCGGCGATCGGTGTCGCAAGCGACGGCATGCTGGGCTGCAAGATCAACGCGGCCTCATAATCCGCCTCGACCGTTTCAATCGCATCGCCCCACTGCTCAAGCAGATGGCCGCGATCCCAATACGCCAACGCCATTCGCGGTTCTGTCAGTGTCGGTTCCGATTTTGGCAGCTCATCGGCGACTCGCTCGTAGAACCGTTCGTCCATCAAAATCGAATTCGTGAACGCTTCGCGAGCAAGTTTGATCCAGTGGCCCGAGGATGTGTCTTCGACAGGCGGGCCACCGGTATAACCTTCGGCAATCGCACGCTGCCAACTGACCTCGCCCAACCGGTGATACAACCGCCGCAGCAGATCGAGCCCCACGATTTCATCGGACCGTTTTAATGCCCCTTCGTCACGCCCGATCACGAACACCATTTGGCTGCGACTGCGAACGCCGGGAAAGGCTTCATCAAGCAGCCGGCCGCCCGCGACGCTTGTCAGATCCGCTGGCAGGTATTCAAAGTCACCGTCTTGAGCGATGTCCTTCCACGCCGGAGCCGCCATGCGGAGCACCACGGCGGCAACAATCCATGCCAACATCACCCAGCCCCAACGCCGTGTGACGAATTGTGCCCAGCGATGCGAAACAGGACGGTGCATGTGCATCGAATTTGGAAGAAGGAAGGTAATTTGGGAGGGAAGGGCAGCTGTCAATCAAACTCGCGGTGCGACAATCCCGACGGCAACAAAGACATTAGCGAGGAAACTGCAAAATGTCTGCCCCCAGACTGATATCGGGCCTCTGCGTTGCGTTATCGAAAAGGCGGCGGAACTTTCAGGCAGCGAAACTCGCCGAGAGTTTCGAATGTGCCAAAACTTGTCGAAAGTCTCGGCGACTTTCGCTGCGAGATCTGCCGATCTATCGCCACGAAAACGTTTTATTCACCAGCGGCCGAACCGTTGGGCTGGCTGCGACGCTCTCGTTTCTCCTGAACCCCAAAGGCACGCAGGGCATTTTGCACCGATTCGGTACTCAGATCGCCCGATAGTTTAACGACTTGAACCTCGCCGCTCGGTTTGGCAGCTTGATCCAGCTTGTCAATCATTTCGCAGACCAGATCCAAAAGCGGCTCGCCCTCGGCGCTGACGATCAACGTATTGCCGATCAAGTCGACTCCCATCGACAATTTGCCTTTGAACGAGAAATCGGCACCGCCACCGTCTTGCCCACCTTCAGATTCGACCAGCCCGCTGCCGCCCCCGTCGAGACTCTTGGATGCTTTCTTTTTATCACCATTCTCACCGCCGCGGCCGCCTTGCTGGCCCTTCCCGCCTTGGAACGTCTTGTCGTTGCTGCTCAACAAATCGCGATAGGCTTCCTTGACCGTTTCGGCGATACGATCGGCCTTGCCGTACTTGATCGAGACCAATTTGGTGTAGCGGGACTTACGTTTATTGGCTGGTTCCTCGACATCCCACAATTCGATCAACTCTTCGATGGTGCGAATTTGTTCCGAGGTGGCTCCCGTGACCACGAGGGTGTTGGTATCAACGTCGTCAACAAATTTCAGCTTCGCTCCCTTGCCAAGCCCCGTTGGTTCCTCCTTTTTGTTGTCATCGCCTCCACCCCAATAATATCGAAAGAACGAATCACCATCGTCATCGGTGGCGTCTTCGTCTTCGAAATAATCCTCCAGATTCAGTCGCATCCAATACGCACTGCTGTGTTTGATTTTGAAGACTTGGTAGGGGCGTTTCGGAGGCGCAATTTGCAGCATCAGGTTCTCGAGTTGGTCGAGTGCCTTGGTATCGGGACTCATCAACACAAGATTTCCCGACTTGTCGAATTCGATGCGAATCGGTTGAGGTGGTTTTCCACTTCCCTCCACCTTTTTCTCGGCAGCAGTGTCCTGGAACATGCGGTCAAAATCTTCTCGCGACCGCACGACGGGCGGATTGGATTCAGGACGTGTGGGCGACTGGACCAACGTCACTGACCCTGTCGCAAACGGATTGCGTGCGGCAGCCAGATTATCGCCATCGGCGTCGGCAACGGGCTCTTGCTTCGCCGGCTCTGATTCTTCGTCGCTCGAATCTTCGTCACTCGATTCGTCCGGCTCTTGCTCTTCAGAACTTTTGAATTGGTCGTCAGATGGCAACTCAAGCGGATTCGGCGAAAGTTGACTCCATTGTTTTTGCAGCCGACGAAGGTATTCGAGCGTTTCGGGACTCGCCGACGCATCGATCACACGGAGCATGCGGTCGCTGCCTCCGGGAGGTGGCAATTCGCCGAGCTTAATCAGCAGCGACTCCACCTCTTCCATTTCCAACTCGTTGGCCCACAGCAAGACTTGCCGATAACGGTTGTTGGCCGCCACACGGAACTCGTCCTTATTTTTCTTGTCTTCTTCGGGTTGGCCAAAGCCGTAGCCGTAATACGAATAGCGGCTCCGCGAACGACTCGAATCGTCTTCCTTTTTCTTCCCCATTAGGAATGTAATCGACTCGGCGACTTCGCCCGCGTCGAGCCGTCGCAGTTGCAGTACGTGAAAATTTCGTCCGCTTCCATCGAGCCGCTCAATGAGCGATTGGATAATAAAGCGATCCGCCGCAGATCCGGAAACGATCAATGCGCCGTTTTCTTTATCAACACGAATCCGGGTCGAAGGCTCCAGCACATTCATATCGCCGATGATCTCGACCAACTTTTCCGGATCAATCGACGCCAAGCGGAACACTTCGACTCGCGATTGAACATCCGACAGCGAGGCAAGGGAACTACTAGGCACATCGATCCGTTTGATAAATTCGCCAGCGATGGCAATTCGATCATCCGGAGCCCGAATGATCACGGAGTTTTGCCGCGTGTTGGCGACAATCGAGATCTCGACCTTCTTTTCCGGAGTCGGTGGTTTACCGCCACTTTGCTGACGCATTTGCTGCATCATCTGCATTTGCTGGGGCGACATCGGTGCTTCGGCCTTTTTTTCGACCCCGAGAAATTGCTCGAGCATCAGCTTCGCTTCTTCGGCAGGCATGTACCGCAGTTTGAACTCAGGTGCGAGCGCCTCGCGGCTAGCGTTGTCCGACTCTTCACGTATTAGCCGAGCGACCTGTTGCACATTGATCGCGGCATCCATCACTTCGATCCGGTTGGTCGTCGATAACGATATGATGCGCCCATTGGAACTGATCATGGGCTTCAGCTCTTCGGCCAACTTCTCGGCCGACAACCACTGAACATCTAACGAGACACGAACAAAGGCGTGGGGCAACAACTTTTGAAGTTCTTCGGGAGTCACGCGAGGGACGATGGCAGGATTGATCGTTTCAGTCTTGGCGACCGTCAAACCGCCGTCGAGTTCCAGGATCGCGTAACCGCGTGCAAGCAGATAGCGATTGAAAAGATCTCGCGTCTCGGCGACGGTGTAGCGTCCGGGCGATGAGAGATTGACGCGGTCCCCGGGAAGCTCGAGCCAATCCAAGGGCTGGTTTGAAATTTCTGCGAGCCATTGAACCAATTCGACCCACGGTTGGTTGCGGAATTGAAAAGCAACACGGCCGTCTTCGCCGACAGTTGCTTTTAGCTCGTCGGGATTTGCGGCGACGACCATTGGCATTTTGCCACCGCTATCGGCCGAGGCCTCAGCCTCTGCCTCTGCCTCTGCCTCTGGAATCGCTTGAGTCTCCGGCAACTGGTCACGCCGGATGACCTTGGGCTTCGCATCCTTGGACTCCGCTGGCTTGCTGTCCTTTTTTTCTTCCTTGGCTTCCGGTGGTTTTCCGGGCATTGCTGGGTTTACGTCATCCGAAAACGCGTCGGCAGCGATGACGAGGTTCAACAGGCAGAGGACTGCCAATAATAGGAGAAATTGCGAACGCACAGGGAGGGGCCGCCTAAGGGGATTGTCACTAACCAAGAGCCCGACATTATGGCTGAAAGGCTGACGTGTGACAAATCAATTCTCCGCTAGCGAAAATTTAACGCAAACAACTCATTTCCATCGATTTGCAGCAGGAATAAAGGCGTCCATGGGGGCCAATTCGACAGGATTCGCCTGATCGGCAAAGGCAAACCCCAGCCGAGAGATCCGGTCTGCGGCTCCAATTAATTCATCAGCGTTGTTCAATTTGAGCTTCACGCTTGCAAATTCACCAAGGATCTCGTCCAAAAGGGGGGCGTTTACCTTGGCCGCCACGCTTTTCAGTTTTGCAGCGGCACGAGCGGTGCGTTTCGCTGCGGTGATGCCATAAGTTGCCTTCTCGGTCGCGACCGCGGTCGCCCGCAGTCCCGCTTCCAACTCGGCAATCATCCCGGCGACAAACATCACTCGCAATCGCTCGGGGCTGCTGACGTCGTTGGACTTGCCATCGGTACGAACAAAATTGTGGCGAACGAGACCTTGGCTCCACGACACAAATTCGAAATCGAGACTGCCGACGGAGTGACCGCCGACGTTAACTAGTTGCTCATCCGCAGCGGTGTGGCAACGCAAGCAACTTTGAGCGACCAAGTAGACGTTCTCGGGATTCCGCATTCCCGCATGAATGCTGTTAGCAATCCGCTCTTTGCGATGAGCTTCGGTTTCGGTCAACCGCGTGATTCCTTCGCCACCATAATCTTGGTGAACATCAATCCAATTCTTGGCGGGACCGTGGCACGATTCGCAAGAGACTCCGGCGATAATGTGGGTATGGTTGGTCGCCAGATCGGTTTGCTGAGTGTAGTGACACGCGACGCAGCGGCCTGCGTTTTTGATCGAAGTTAGGCCGAGCTTGGCGGCGATCTGTTTGGCTTCGGGTCGACGATGAAGCTCGTCAAAGGTCTTGGCGTGTGGCGTTGCTCGCCAAACTTCGATCTCTGCCGCATGACATTTCACGCACGCCTGATTTCCCACCACCAAATGGGGCGACGCAGGACTGGCGGGCTCAACCGCGGCACCCGCAGATGCCGAAGGGGTCGTGCCGAGCGCCATCGACGACGTCAAAAGACAAAGGGTCGTCAATACAATCCAGCGAACGATCATCGTCAAAGTCTCCATCCTAAAGAAAGGGGTGTATCTGCAACGTCCACTGAGACTTGAATTGCGAGGACGAAGAGAGAGCAACGGGTTACTAAAAACTAGGTCGCATTTCGCACCAGGGCGGCAAAGCCGTGCAAATAATTCGGTTTTCCGAATCCCCCCGAGGCCCCGCGGATTGAATCCGTGAGCCGTGGGCCGTCAGGCACCGGGTAAAGCGTGAAACCCGGCCGCTCGCGCGCGAGCGGCTCACTCAATCAACAGCTCGCTTCCGCCGCATCGCTACGAAATAGATGTCACTAAGAGAGTATCCGAAAAGGGGTCTGACCCTTTGGAGTCGTTTTTGTTGAGTTTTTTGCCTCGCCGGAGAGGGTCAGACCCCTTTTCGGATACCCTCTAAGCCTGCGCCGTTCTACTCAAAGCAACCGCTTGGCAAACTTTTCCGATTTTGCGGGATATGCGGGCCTTTCATTGGACGCACCACTCTGCAATTGCCGATGAGCGAGAACATCGAGGCGGAGGGAGATACGCACATGGGCACAAAAGAACCCGAACAACGTCGACGCTACGTCGACATGTGGGCATTGCCGGGAATGCACCCCAGCAACGTCGAATTGTTGCAAAAGTTGAAAACGGCCGACACCAATCACTTCACCACGAACATGGACGTGGTTGGGACGGTGTCCGAGCAAGATCCCGAATCGGGCGACTGGGAAAAGTCGCACATGCTGGGGCTGCGCACCGACGTCTGGAAAGCCGACAAGGCTGAGATGGAAGACGCGCTCGATGTGCTGCAGAACCAACGACGCTCCGAGCTGAAACAGCAGATCAAAAAATCGGGTCGTCTGAGCGGGAAGCAGCAAAAGCAACTCGACGAAAAACTCGCCGAGGATTGCGTGATGAAAATGGACGCCGGCGCGATCGAAAAACGCCGACTGGTCTTAAAACTGTTCAAAACATCGAACGAACGCACCAGTTGGTGTGGCACGATCGAACAGATCACCACCACCGAAATCCACAACTCGATCGGCACGGGCAAAAGTTTGTTGTCGATGGTGGTGATGTTGCCACGCAGCGAATGTGTGACCTACATCCAGCAAAACCATCGCACGTTTCGAATCCCGTCGCTGTTCACATTTGCGTTTTATCATGACGGGCATATGCACCACGTCGTGCTGAAACGCCGCTGGATTTCGATCGGAGCGGATTACGAAATCGAAGTAGGTGGCAAGTCGATCGGTGAAATCGATGGCCGATTGTTCTCGTTCGGATCGGACAGCTACTTGGACTTGGATCCGAGCGAACTGAGCGAGAACCGCAAGTTCTTGGATTTGATGACGTTATTCACCGCCAGCATCGGCTACCACAAAGCAATGCGAAAAAGTGTCGACCGACGAGTCAAGGCAACTCTGTGTGGCGACTCGCATTGCCATGTGATCGAAGACGAAGAAATCCGTTTACTGCACAACGGACGAGCCGCGGCGTAGCCTGGACGTTATCGAGATGAAGACGGTATCCGGATGCGGATCAATCGTTCGTCGGTGTTACCGATTGATTCCGATTCCAGACCGGTGGAATCCAGATCCAGGTGGCCACGACTGCGACCGCGAACAGGGAATAGGCGAGCGTAAAGACCCACGGGGCGGCATCAAAGAACATCGCATCATGCACCCAGTTCGCCAGAAAATCACCGTTATAAGTTTGTTGCCCCGCCATCGTGCGAAGCCACTTTTCGAGATCGGTGAGCGGGCAAGTGATCTCCATCCAAGCCTCTACGACGACAATCAAAATCATCGCCAGGTGAATGCAGCGGAACCATGGATTGCGAATCCAATGCCACTTCCTCGCCCATCCGATCACCGTCATCAGCAGTCCGAAGAGCACGTAGGACACATACGCAAAGTGAATGAGAACGGTCAGATCAGCGAGGATTCGATAAATCATTTTTGCGAGTTGTTCGGGTTACGGTCACTGTCGCACTCGATTTTCGTCTCTCCGCGTCACGTAAGAAGCAATCAGTGTTGAAACAATCGCGATAACCATGGTCGACGTGCATCGAAAAACGACTCGTTCCCGGTCCCCCAAGGGCGGAACCGTCACGGTATATGCGGAGCTCACTGAGCCTCGCTGTGGGACTCTCACGTTGTAGGTCATTTCGCTCGGTTCAATCGCATGTAAATAAACGTCGGAGAAATACGATGAGAGCGAATAGGTTCCCGTAGTGTCGAAGACCAAGAAAGCGATGCCAGCAAAAGCGAACGCAGCGTTGCTTCGCTGTCGATGCCCAGTCGCAAAGGCTGACATTGCAGCGGAGTAGCAAAGAACCGCTGCGGTCACCAACATTATAACGGCGACAACAAAGTGGCTCTTTGTTGCAAACCATACGCACGCAAGCGCCAGGTAGGCCGTCCAGGCAAGCATTGATTTGATGCTGTAGGTTGCCATAAGCTATTCAGAATAACGGTACGATTGAGAGTGCGGCGGTGAAAGACTCAGCCAACGGCAAAACGGATACCACCACCGCTCTGATGCAACTGGAAGTTTCCCAAACGCACGGTTTATGGATTCCTGCGAATGGCATCACCCACCGCACCTATCGAGTGTCTCTTGTGACGCGTTGGCATTCGATCGCGTTTCATCCAGTCGGACAAGCGATTTGGTCCTGAATCGCGTTTTGCCTGTGCAGTTTGATCTTCAAGTAGTATAGCGTAGTCTTGGGAAATGGGTGAATCCGCAGCAGAGATTCGGAATCGCGGCAAGCACTTCCTAGTGCGCCGAGTACAACTTCGTGCTGCCGGAACGGCGCAAATGCATGAGGCGAGTGTGCACGGTCCGCGCAGCAAATACGAGCGGATTACGACCGAAGTTCCGCTTGGGCAAGCATTTACTTGGTCGGGCCTAAGCAGGTAGGCAGGAATCATTGGGTGAAATCCCGTTAGCCGTTTGGGCACTAGCCCCGGTTCAGCGCCGGAACCGTGGCTAGCGCCAAAACGGCCAATTTACTGAAAGACTCCTGCCTAACTGCCTACTCTTGATCTGAATAAGCCGAGCTAGCGGAGTCGCACTAGGCGCACTTCGCCGCTGTCACAGCGACGAAGTCCCTCGTGGGTCTGCACGAGTAACGAGCCGTCGTCGGCGATTCCCTCGACGGTGCCTTCGTTATCGACGCCACGATCACGAAACGCGATCACTTTATTTGTCAAATAACATCGCGACCGAAACTCGGCTAAGACCTCTTTGGGCGAATCTTTGATCGATGCAACGATTTCGACTAATTCACGAACGATCGGATCGAGCAGTTCGAACCGGGTCGCTATACGCCCGGTGGCCGAAAACAAGGACTGCGGCGATGCGGCTCCCGGAGTATCGATCTTCGGTTGCTCGTTGATGTTTACCCCAATTCCGATGACGACGCGGTCGGGCGTCGCTTGATTGGTTTCAATCAATACCCCGGCGACTTTGCCGCCTGCGAGATAAACGTCGTTAGGCCACTTCAAATACGCTCGCACCGGAGCGAACAAGAATTCGATCGCCCGTGCCGTCGCCAATCCTGCGGCCAACGACAACAAGCCTCGTCGATCGGCGGCAAGCAAGTCGAACGCTACGGTCAATGAAAACGTCAACGCATCATCACTGCTAAGCCACGTATTCCCCTGTCGTCCTCGGCCCGCGGTTTGACGATCGGCGATGTACAAACGCGGCAGATGATTTTGTGTCACGTTGCCTTGGGTTAACTCGCTCAGAGCATCGGAATTGGTCGACGCCGTGCTGTGGTGATACACCGCCGAAGCACAAATATGATCGTCCAACAACGACTGCACGACTCGGATCCCGCTGGGGTCCACATCCTCATCGGCTTGGATCATCCGAGCACCCACAAACTCATCGAAGCCAAGATCAACAGGATGACAACGATTTGCCACGTCTTCAGTTTCGAGCTGACGACGGTATTTTCGGAAAACTCTTCGCGAACGTACTCGTCGTAGTCAAAGTCATCATCCGCATCGATTTCATCCGATTCTGTTTTCCAGCCATCCTCGTCACTGCTACCGCAATGGCGACAGAACTTCGCCCGAGCGGGCAGCTCGGCACCGCAGTGGGGGCAAGCAAAGTTTGAATCGTCTTTCACTTCGGTGCTGCAACAATCGAGGAATCCGCTGTTTTTTCCCAGCAAGCCGGGAATCAAAGAACCACCAAGTCGTGTAGATTAGTGGGTGACGGACATTCCGATAACCCCGCAGTCTGTCGCAAATCACGCAGTCTGCTGCAAACCGGGCCGTTCTCCGGTAATTCACGCGGGCACCCGGCAAAGTAATGAACCAAGACTCGACATCCGCCGAATCGCCTCCGCCCCTTCGACCGCTGGTTGATTCGTTTGGTCGAGTCCATACCAGCGTTCGGCTGAGTGTGACGGATCGCTGCAATTTGCGCTGCTCGTATTGCATGCCCGAGCTCGATGCGACGTTTATGCCTCGCGATCACCTGCTGACCTTCGAAGAACTGCATCGATTCACTGAACTCTTGGTCACCCGCTGCGGCATCAACGATGTTCGATTGACCGGTGGCGAACCGCTAGTCCGCCGTGAATTGGACCTGTTTGTTGCCATGCTTAGCGGGATCCCGGGGCTGACCGATCTGTCGCTGACAACCAACGGTATTTTGCTGCCCGCGCAAGCCGAAAAATTAAAAGCCGCTGGACTGAAACGGCTGAACATCAGCATCGATACGCTTGATCGCGAGCAATTCAAAAAGCTGGCTCGCCGCGACTCACTCGACGAAACCCTCGCGGGAATCGAGGCGGCAATTCAATGCGGTTTCGAGTCGATCAAACTAAACGCGATCGCGATCCAGGGGATCACGGAGCACGAATTTGTTTCGCTGATCGAGTTTGCCGCGTCCAAAGGAGTCGTGATTCGCTTCATCGAGTTCATGCCACTCGACTTTGATCGCGCATGGCAACGAGACTCGGTGCTAAGCGGCGACCGCTTGCTGGGGCTAATCGAACAGCATTTCGGAACACTGATCGAGCAACCGCGTGAGACTCCATCCCAGCCAGCCGAGCGATTTCGCTTGCCCGAGGACGGAAAGTTCGCGGGCGCCGAGATCGGGATTATTCGCTCGGTGTCGCAGCCGTTTTGCCAAGCCTGCAACCGACTGAGGATCACCGCCGATGGTTCGATTCGGAATTGCTTGTTTGCAAGTGACGAATCGCCGATTCGCGACTTGCTTCGCGGTGGCGCCAGCGACGATGAACTGATCCAAGTCGTGCGTGATTGTGTGTGGCAAAAGAAACCGAGCCATGGAATCGATGGCGATGGATTTTCGCCGCCACCGCGAGCGATGTACTCGATCGGCGGATAGCGAGGAAACGTGTTCAAACGCCGATTTGAGTGTCCATTTGTACCGCGATCGTGAATCTCCACTCACATCGCCGCCTCTGTCTCACCGATGACAAAATCTTAAAACCCCCTCTCACCTGTTCTGACACCGACCGAGCAATTAAAGTATCTCCCCATGAACAAAGACATATTCAAACTTGACGATGATGTGGCCGCAGTGATTGGCGGCACGGGCGAACTTGGTGGCATGATGGCCGAGGCACTCGGTGCCTACGGAGCCAAGGTGGCTGTGTTGGGACGAAACCCCGAACGCGGTAACGCCCGGGCTCAAAAGATCATTGACGGCGGAGGTGAAGCGAAGTTCTTTGCCGCTGACAGCCTCGACCCCGATGCTCTTGCCGCGACCCGCGATGCGATCAAAGCCTGGGCCGGCTCGCCGACTTCGGTGTTGGTCAATGCTGCAGGCGGAAACCGTCCCGATGCCACGATCCCACCAGGCGGCGATTTCTGCAAATTGCCTCAGGAAGCATGGCGCGACGTGTTCGATCTAAACCTAGTGGGCGGCTCGCTGCTGCCATGCCAAGTGTTCGCGCCGGACATGATCGAGGCGAAAGTCGGCAGCATCATTAACATCGCTTCGATGTCGGGCATGATTCCATTGTCACGGGTCGTCGCGTATTCCGCAGCCAAAGCGGCGGTCATCAACTTGACCCTTTGGTTGGCTCGCGAATGGGCAACCACAGGCGTACGCGTCAACGCGATCAGTCCCGGATTCTTCCCAGCCGAACAGAACCGCAAACTGCTGTTCAACGAAGACGGCAGCTACACCGAACGCGGCGGTCAAATCATTGGCCACACACCAATGAGCCGTTTTGGAAATGCCGAAGAATTGGCAGGTGCGGTCGTTTGGCTTGCCAGCCGCAAGGCATCGTCGTTCGTTACCGGACAAAATATCGCCATTGATGGTGGATTTGCTTCCGTCACCATTTAGCAAACCCGCCAGCACTGAGCGAACCGTTCGCACATTCCAGCACACCTAGCAGCCGCGTTCGCAAGGAACGTGGTCGGCATCCATGCCGGTTCCCTTCCCAACCCTTCAACGAGCCGCCCAAATGATTGAACTTCGAAACGACGCCAAGTACTCTCTCGTCATCCCCACCAGCATGGGAGTTCGGCTGACGCCGGCTGACCACCAGCCGTTTCACTGCAGCGACACCTTCAAGATGCAGGGTACCAGCGCGGAGTCGAATGTCGGCAGCATCGCATCGTTCCTCGGAATGCCAGTCAAGATTTTGACGGCATTCGTCAAAGACAGCCCCATCGCACGGTTCATTAAAGACGACTTGGCTCGTCGCCACATGGATTACGAAGGCCCCGAGTTCACCCAAGACACACCGTGGGGCGTGCGGCACCAAATCAACATGGCCGATAGTGGCTGGGGCTCGCGTGGACCACGGGTTCAAAACGACCGAGCCGGCGAAGTCGGACGTAAGTTGAACGTGAAAGATTTTGACTTGCAGCGAATCTTCGGCGACGAGGGCGCCAAGATCGTTCACATGTCAGGGCTGATCGCGGCCTTGTCCGAAGAAACCAGCGAGTTCTGCTTGGAGATCGCTCGTGTTGCCAAAAAGAATGGCGCTCGCATCTCCTTCGATCTCAATCATCGCGCGTCGTTCTGGAAAGGCCGCGAAGAATTGCTATCGAAGCAGTTCAAAGAAATCGCCAGCCTGTCGGACATCCTGATCGGCAACGAAGAAGATTTTCAGTTGTGCTTGGGCGTTGAAGGCCCCGAGGCCGGTGGCAAGGGTATCGCCGCCAAGATCGAAGGCTTCAAAGGCATGATCAACCGTGTCAAGCAGGAATATCCCGACACATCCTTGTTCGCCACGACGCTTCGTGAAGTTGAAAGTGCCAACTCGCACATGTGGGGCGCAATCGTTTCGCACGGTAAAGACTTTAGCGTCATCGAACCCCGCCAAATCGGCGTGTTCGACCGCATTGGTGGCGGCGATGGATTCGTCGGTGGGTTGCTTTATGGCGTGCTCAAGGGCTGGGACGCAGACAAGGCCTCCCAATTCGGCTGGGCCACTGGCGCACTCACCGCAACGCTGAACACCGACTACGGACAACCAGCCGATGAAGACCAAGTCTGGAGCATCTGGAAAGGAAACGCTCGCGTCCAACGATAAACGCCAAGCAAAACTTGAGTAGGCCGGATCAAGTCGCCCTAAGCGACGCTGATCCGACTCGATGCGAAAGTGAAACGTTCTGAATTCCAGCATGCTTTAAGCCACGGAGTGGCGGCAGCACGTAGCCTGGGGCGTGAGCCCCAGGAAATCGAAGAAAAATACGACGCAAAGCCCTGGAGGGGCGGCAGGAAGCGGAATTGCCGATCGCTGCCGCCCCTCCGGGGCTTTGGTAACGTGTGGCAACAAAAACCTGGGGCTCACGCCCTGCTGATTACCCAATTTTTAATGTTCAGCTGAGACGGGCGGTCCGAAGGATCGCCATGCCAACGCGAAGTCCATCATTCGGCGAGTTCCGCGCCAAATCGTTTCCATCCCCGGTGGCCCATCATGTTTGCGTCGATTGTAGCCACCTAACTGAGCAAGCATCGGGATGAACTGCGAGAGTTCTGGGGCTGATTTGGGTGGTTCGGTTTCCTCAACGATTTTCCATACCGACTTCCACTCCGCTTCGCTGAACACGACATCACTGGGCAACTCAGGGCATTCTCGTCCAAGGAACGTGACAAACAGGATCCGCCACGCGACCACTTTGTAAAACATCAACGCGCGAATCAATCTGCTTTTCGTTTCCAGCATGATGTCCTCGACGCGGCAGCCCGATTTGTAGACTCTGAAAAACATTTCCACTGGCCACCGCGCAACGTAGTAATCCACGATTCGCAGAACATCCTGGTAGTCGTCAATCGGAAGTGAACTCAACAGCAGCCAGTTCAGATCGGTTCCGTCGCCCGGACCGCCGACCTCTTGCACAAGTACCACGCTGAGCGTCACTTCGGGAAGAGCCGATCTTGCATGGGGAGGTTTTACTTTTGTGCGAATCGCCCGGATTTCCAGAGTGGCTGTTCGGGCGGCGCGCTTCGCGGTGGCCGGTAGTTCGATCTGCCGCGTCGTGACGAGGTTAGAGTTTTCGACTTCCTCGCGCATCTTCTTGTAGGTATTGCCGCCCGCTTGTTCGTCTTTTTCAGGCAAGCTGCGGACTTGTTTGCTACGGATGACGAAGTCCGCAGGGCATTCGTGTTTTTCAGCTTCGACGAAGATGTCATAGATGTCACCTTCGCGGTCAGCCAACGAAACAATTTGCGTCTGGGGGCACTGGGATGCCAACTGGCAGCAACGCCGATAGCCTTGGAGCCATCGAAAACTTTCCTTGTCTTCGATGGGATCTGTCTTTCGCTCTGCTGCATTGCCCAAGCTCTCTTCGCTACGATCAAAGAAGTCGACATCGAGCACTCCCAGGCATAATTTTTCAGGGGTAAAGACAACGGAGCTATGGTCGTAGAGCCCTCTCCTTTCTGCTTGATTGAGGCAACGCACATCGTCGGGGGCGTGATTGCCAAAGTCCAATTCGGTCGTGTCTTGGGCCACGCAGACAACCTTCTGAAACTTGATTCGCTGAATTGTCGCTCGCCGGTGAGCGCTGAGAATCTCGTCGCTATCGACCTGCGAGTTTTGCAGGAACCGATAGGCTCCTTTGGCATCCTTCCATTTGTCGCAGGCTGCGTTGATACTCTCTTGAGGGTTGGCGAAGAGTGCCTTGAGAATCGCTTTGGATCGATCGTTTCGGCTTTTGTGCCCGAAGTCGATTGTGTTAAATTCTTGTTCAATGGTGGTCGGAATCGCATTCATCAATTGATCTCCTATCGCGTTAAAATAGGAAATAAATGGCGCAAATCGCGTGCCAAAACAGAGCTGATGTTGGAGAAGATTAAAAAACTATTGGGTAATCAGCAGGCTCACGCCCCAGGCTACATGCTGCCGTGCCTCCGGCACTTCAAACTTACGGAGTCGACAGCCCTCACGCCGCACCGCTACTTAACGATTACGTCTTTGGCGCCTTCTCCGTCGCCGGATCTGTCGCTGGCAGGCTTGGGCAATTCAAGGACGGGCTCGCCCCAATCGGCTTCGTACATCTCCTTGCACGCTTCGCACTTGATCTCCGTTGCAAGCTGCTTGTCGTCGATCACGACCGCTTGGTCACAGTGCCTGCAGTGCACTCGTACATTGCCTGGCTCGGCAACCAACGCTGCAAGATGATCTTGCGTAACATCGGCGACCTCGATGTCTTCGGGCTCGAGTGTCGTCAGCAACTTGCGATCCACCTCGGTCATCGTCGCCAAACGGTTTGCCAAGCGGCGAACGCTTCGCTCAAAACTGTTGCGAGACGTGCGTCCGTTTCCGAAGTGACGATCGCGGGCGATGTACAAATACGTGAACCCGCGAAGCAATCGCCGTCGCGATTCGGTCGGCAGCGTGTACTTTGACTTTTTCGCGATCAGTTCAAAGATCCGGCAAAGCGCTTCGGGTGGATAATCATCAAAGTGCATCGTCGTTCCGACGCGTGAACTTAAGCCTGGGTTACTGCGAATCATCTTTCGCATCTCGACAGGATATCCTGCCAGGATCACGACCAAGCGATCCCGCTGATCCTCCATTCGCTTCAGCAACGTCTGCACCGCTTCGCGGCCATATTGGTCTTGCCCGTCTTCATCAATCAGCGTGTAGGCTTCGTCGATAAACAACACGCCGTCCAACGCCTCATCAATTTTCGCATTTGTCTTCGGTCCGGTTTGCCCCGCGTATTCGGCGACCAATCCGCTGCGATCGGTTTCCACGAGGTGCCCTTTTTCCAGAATTCCCAGCGACCCGTAGATATCGGCGATGATCCGCGCCACCGTTGTCTTGCCGGTTCCTGGATTCCCAACGAAGGCCATGTGCAAACTGGGCCGCGTCATCGGCAGCCCTTCCTTTTCTCGCTGCGACTCCATCTTCAGAAAGTTCGTCAACGTTTGAATCTGGTCCTTGATCGCATCAAGCCCGATCAATTGATCGAGCTTGGCTCGAGCCTCTGCCAAACGCTGCTCCGGAGTTCGCTCGTCCACCGGCTCCGCTGATTTCGAAGCTGATTTAACGTCCGACTTAGGGGGTGACTTGGGTGGCGAACCGCCCGGGCCCGCCGTGGGCGTCGGCTTCTCCGCTGCGGTAACACTCGCACCGTCGCGCAATCTCGCTGCTTCTTCACGAAGCCACACCAGCGCATCGCGAGCAGCATCGGTGTCCGCTTGACTGTTCCGCTCTTCGGGCTCGGATTCGCCGACAACCTCTTTCATCTGCGCCCGCATTGTCGCCAGGTTTGCGTTATCCGATTCGCTCGTTTCTCCGTCTACCGAAACCAGCAAATTTGCCATTCGCATCACGAGTGTCTCAAGTTCACCCCAGCGATCACGCAAGGGCGCCAGCTCGGCGAAGGGACGAACGAGATCACGCCATTGGAAGTCCGCTGCAGCGGAAATCAGCCAATCGACCGCCTCGTGCAATTGATGCCCCATCACGGATTTACCCCACAGATGTTCGAGCAAAACTCGGCCGAGCTGACGCTGCTCGATCGTGCGGCTGTCGGTCGTAGGGACCACGGCTGCAAAGACCTTCATCAGCAACCCTTGGTGCAGACCATCCATCTGCTGGGCGATCGCTGCGGCGTCCGCATCTTCGCCATCGAGCCATGCATAGGAACCGCGAACCAGTTGTCCGCTTTCGACATACAAAGCCTTCGTTTCCTGAATCGCTTCGCGATAAAGCCGAATCGATTCAATGATTTGGTCATCCGAAAGTCGTGACATAGATCTGGTCGCATCAAAAGTGAGAGGAGTCCGATTGCAAATCATCTTAGCGGAATCGAGGCAGTGATGCAGACAGATTGAATGCATCGAAAACACTGCGGCAAACGACAACTAATTTCTAGCGGAGCAGCTCTAGAAAAAAGCGGGGTCCGGTGGGAAAAATGCTTTTTCTGCGAAAGACGCGATTGCATTGCCGGTGATATGCAAGCAGCACACATTCTAGGCAGCCACCTTCGACTATTTCCCCAGTCCGACCAAAGAACAAAAATCTCATCCCGTAAGGGATCTTCAGACAATAGCCGGTGGCAAGCGCAGCGCCACCACCGGATATTGAATGCACAATAACCTGATCCCGGAGGGATCAAAGATCATCCATTCACCCGAGGCAGAGCGATGTCCACGTTCCACAGCATCAATCTTCACGTCACCTTTTCGACCAAGCACCGCAAGCCATGGATCAAAGACGCATGGATCGGACGATTGCATCAATACCTTGGCGGGATCGTGAACCAACTCGACGGCAAGCCGCTGAAAATCGGCGGTGTTGAAGATCACGTTCATCTGCTGATTGGATTGAAGCCCACACACCAGTTATCCGATTTCATGCGTGAGCTGAAGAAATCGTCAAGCAAGTGGGTCCACGAAACCATTCTCTTTCAGCCGTTCGAATGGCAAGAAGGATACGCTGCATTCTCGGTCAGCCCGCCGAGTTGCCCTGCAGTAGCGAGCTACATTGCCCATCAACGCGAACATCATCAGAAGCGATCATTTCACGACGAGTTGATCTCAATGCTTGACGATGCGGGAATCGAATACGACCCGGAATATCTTCAGTAAACGGTCTTGGACCCCATTCGGGGTCCGTCTATTTTTAAATTCTGAAAACCGGAGGTGCGCCGCTGTGCAGCGACCTCCGGCTATTGTCTAAAACCGCTTCGCGGTGACCATGTGACTTGCCCCGAAGGAACTATTCGACCTTGCAAACAAAAAAAGCCCGCCTGCAAATCAATGCGGGCGGGCTTTTGTTTTTTTATACTCACTCGGGCGTCATTACGCGCCGACGGGCAATTTGGCGCTCTTGACCGTCGTGATGATTGCACTGGCAACCATGTATGGGTCAGCGTTGGATGCTGGACGACGATCTTCGAGATAGCCCTTCCAGCCCTTTTGGACGGTCACGATTGGAATACGGATCGATGCACCACGGTCGGAAACACCGTAGCTGAACTTGTCGATCGATTGCGTTTCGTGAAGACCGGTCAAGCGTTGATCGTTGTCCGCACCGTAAACGTCGATGTGGCTCTTGATACGTGGCTCGAACGCTTGGCAAACCGCATCGTAAACTTCCTTGCTACCGCAAGTACGCAGAAGCGTGTTACTGAAGTTGGCGTGCATACCGCTGCCGTTCCAGTCGCCTTGAACTGGCTTGCAGTGCCAGTTGATGCTCATGTCATATTTTTCAGCAGTACGTTCGAGCAAGTAACGAGCGATCCAAATCTGGTCGCCAGCCAATGCCGCGCCCTTTGCGAAGATTTGGAATTCCCATTGGCCCATCATGACTTCGGCGTTGATGCCTTCGACGTTCAAACCGGCAGCCAAGCACAACTCGAGGTGCTCTTCGACGATTTCACGTCCGACGGCTTTGCCGTGGCCAACGCTACAGTAGTAAGGGCCTTGAGGACCTGGGAAACCTTCGACGGGGAAACCAACAGGCTTCTTCGTGTCGGGGTTCCAGATCGTGTATTCTTGTTCGAAACCGAACCAAAAATCGTCATCGTTGTCGTTGATGGTGGCACGACCGTTGGTGCGGTGCGGGTTGCCTTCGTGATCAAGCACTTCGCACATAACCAAAAAACCGGTGCCCAAACGTGCTGGATCAGGACACACGTAAACGGGCTTCAGCAAGCAATCGCTGCTACCGCCGGGAGCTTGTTCGGTGGACGAACCGTCAAACGACCACTGCTCGGCGTCTTCGACCTTGCCGCTGAAATCGTCAACAACTTTCGTCTTACTTCGTAGGCTCTGGGTAGGTTGGTAGCCATCGAGCCAGATGTACTCTAACTTGCATTTGGTCATGTAATCGATTCCCTTTAGTGAATCATCAGTACGAGTGAGTTTCGAGCCTCGGAGCGAACGTAACGTCCTGAGGGCTCAACAAAGTCCAAGCGGTTCTACCTACCACACCCAAAATTCCGATACACGAGGCATCCTGCTCGCGACAAAGGAATTGTGTCCCAACTCTACTCAACTCGTATTTTGACAAGCGAGGTGTTGGCCCGGACCCAATTAGGATATCTGAAATTTTGTGAAGCGGAAGTCCTGATGCCGTACGAGCGGAGCAGCGGCGGTCAATGGTGACGAACACCCCATAGCAGAGCCCCTTTGTTGACCACCAACCCCGAAAATTGTCTGGTTTGTAGCAGCGGGCCGGTACAGAAGCCCCCAACACGCGGTTTCCCGCATTTCCAGCAAACCGCAATCCTGGATACCCGGCATCTCGCCCTCTACCATCGCCTCGACTATGCCGCAAACGGGTTTCCCGTTCTAATAGCAGCGAAGCCAAACCGTCATGGACGCGGATTCTCGTACCGGTTTCCCCCGCTCTGAAACGATTCCGTTTGCGCAGAAATCCCCCTCGCTTTATTGAGTGAATTTAATGTCGATGCCCCCTAGTGACCCGTTCGAAACCAACCCGAACAGCCGATTTGCAGGCCAGCAGCCCCCACCGGCAAAAAGCAACACCTGGAAATGGGTAATCGGAATCATCGCAGGCGTGAGTATCGTCGGTGGACTAGTGTGCTGCGGCGGTGTGTACTTCATGTACAGCATGGGCCAGGGCATGATGGCCGACATGGTCAAACAAGAAGTGGCGGCTAATCCTGTCATTCAGGAACACATTGGCGAAATCCAATCGGCGAATTTGAACCTAGCTGCCACTACCGAAGCGGGCCAAAACGAGCCTGGCACCTTGGCATTTGATCTCGTCGGCAGCAAAGGCTCTGGCGTGCTGGAGATCAAGCAAGACCCCAATAACCAAGGAAACGGTTTATCGATCCAAACGGCGGAACTCGTGATGCCCGATGGCACTCGATACGAAGTCGTCTCGGATCTAGGGTCGTTCGAAGATCAAATCGACACGGGATTCGAAATGGATGCCGACTCACCGGCACTGGATTCTGCGGAACCTGAAATCCAGCTTAAATAACCACACAATATTCTCGTCATGGAAATTGACGAATCTAACTCCTCCCCTTTTTAACCAAGATTGATTGATGAAAGTTGCAACGTTTGACACAACCAAAGGCAAAATCCGCATCGAACTTTTTGACGACAAGACACCGAAAACCGTCGAAAACTTTGAAAAGCTTTGCGAAAAGAAATTTTACGATGGGCTAAGCTTCCATCGCGTGATTCCTGACTTCATGATCCAAGGCGGTTGCCCCGAAGGCACTGGAACCGGCGGCCCAGGCTACAAATTCGAAGACGAGTTTCATCCTGAATTGAAGCACGACGGTCCTGGCGTTCTTTCGATGGCCAACGCAGGCCCCAACACCAACGGCTCGCAATTCTTCATCACGCACCTTGCAACACCTCACCTCAACGGCAAGCACAGCGTGTTCGGCAAAGTCATCGAAGGCCAAGACGTCGTGGATTCGATCAAGCAAGGCGACGAAATGACCACCGTGCGAGTGACCGAAGAGTAATCCGACTCGGACGCATGAACGCCCCCAACGCAAAAAGAATCGTTGCCAAATGGTTGCTCGGTGCACTATTTGGCACGTTTCTTATCGCGTTAACTTCTCCGCTGTTTGTTCGCAGCTATGTGCCATCTCGGCTCGACCCACTGCGCGGCGTCGTGGTTCTTCAGAACGATCATTTCTATCGTTGGCGTAGCGAAGGTTACGCAACCACCGCGATCGGACCGCTTGGCATGCCCGGGCGGAAGAGTCTTCCCGAATCAAAGCCTCTTCCCGAATCAAAGCCTGCGGGCGAAATTCGCATTGCGATCTGGGGCGACTCACAAGCCGAGGGCGTTGGCGTTGCCGACGAGCAAAAACTGCATCGACAAATCGAACGCGTCGCCAAGCAATCCAAGCAAACGATCATCGCATTGCCATTGGCCCGAAGCGGCGACGATGCCGTCGATTGGTTGGCCCAAATACCGCGAGTCGAAGATGCACTTGCGATCGACATGCACGTGATCCTGGTCGCAGAAATGGTCGACCTTGAAGCCGCCGATGCAGCAATCGACAAATCACCCGAAGTTGATCCAAAACAGTTGGCCGGCCAAAACCGGATCGCGTCGAACGTGCCTGCGTTTGTGATCCAAGCCGTTCGCCGCCTTTTGCGAACCCCCGACGATACGCCACGGACGCTGCGGTTTTCAGTGGGGCCGATCAAAAACGAGTCGCAACCAGCAGCGATGTCGGCAATGCACAAAACCGATTGGCGCACGGTGATGCAGACAATTCGAGCGGCAAGCGACCGACCCATCCTGCTACTTTATTCGCCGCGAATTCAGCGAGAATCGTTGACGTCGATCGTGGTGGATGACGACCAACCGACCGGCAAGGCACTGGCTGAAATTAAACAGGCCGCCAAGTCCGCCGACATTCGCCTACGTGACGTGACCGAAACTTTCATTGACTCAGCTGAAAACAATCGATGGCCACACGGATTCCACAACGGCATCATCATGCAAGGCCATCTGAACGAAACAGGATACGCAATCATTGCATCGGAGATCGTCTCCGAGATCGAACTTTTTGATTTCCCCGTTCAATAAACTGCGGAGAGATCGAAATGCTATTTACTCAGCTCGAGTTTTTAATCTTCTTTCTCGTGGTGCTTGCTGCGGTTTGGATGACCGGCAATCGCCTTGTACGCAATACGATTCTGCTGGGCGCTAGTTACTACTTCTATGCCTATTGGGACATTCGATTTTGCTTGCTGCTGTTATTATCTACGGTGGTCGACTTTGTCGTTTCACGTGCCATCGACCGCAGCAACAACACAGCGACACGTCGCCGATTGCTGATCGTTAGCATCTCGGTGAACCTTGGGGTATTGGCGTTCTTCAAGTACTTCAATTTCTTCATCGCTTCAGCGGCCCCGATTGTCGAAGCGATGGGCGGAAGTGCCAGTACGTTGAACATCATCCTGCCGGTCGGCATCTCGTTTTACACGTTCCAAACGCTCAGCTATACGATTGATGTTTATCGGCGAGTCCTGCGGCCGACAAACAGCCCGCTCGACTTCGCACTGTACGTTGCATTCTTTCCTCAGTTGGTCGCTGGGCCGATCGTCCGTGCTCGCGAATTGCTGCCGCAACTCTCGACGACTCCTGCTTGGTCCAACCGACGGTTTTACTATGGTTTTCAGCAACTCTTGCGAGGAGCGGTCAAGAAGGTCTTGATGGCCGACCGGTTGGGCGAGATGGTTGATGTCGTTTTTGAGAACCCGGACTATTACAGCAGCAGCACGCTGTGGTTAGTTGTGATCGCCTATGCCGGCCAGATCTACTTGGACTTTTCCGGATACACCGACATGGCGATCGGGTCAGCAAAAATACTCGGCTATCGATTTCCCAAGAATTTCCGGCATCCTTACCTAGCGACGTCGATGGCCGAATTTTGGCATCGCTGGCACATGACCCTGTCCCGCTGGCTTCGCGACTATTTGTATATCCCGCTGGGCGGCAGTCGGAACTCCACCGTCGCGACGTACCGCAATTTGATGATTACGATGACACTCGGTGGACTGTGGCACGGTGCGGCTTGGACGTTTGTGCTGTGGGGCATGCTGCACGGAGGTGCACTTTGCATCGAACGAGCCTTGCGTAGCGTGACGTCACGGAGACTGCCAAAGCTTTTCCATTGGGCGTTGGTGATGATCGTGGTATTGGTCGGTTGGGTGCTGTTCCGTTCGACCGATTTGAACGCCGCGGTAAGCATGCTGCAGCGAATGGCGGTCCCGTCGCTCGGTATCCACTGGTACCCACCTCTAGTGATCGGCGTGCTCGGATGCATGATGATCGAGCACGTGGTGTGGATGACACGCTGGCGACGCGCGTTGCGGTTGCCGCCGGATGCTTGGTATTCGCCGATCGCTACCACCGTGATGTTGTGGGCTCTGTTAATCTATGCTCCTGTCGGTTTTCAGCCGTTTGTCTATTTCCAATTTTGATCAGCAACCGAACCAACGATGAAGCCCGCTTTCGCCTACTGGATTTCCTTTGTCGTCGGAGGCGTTTTCGTTGCTTGGCTCAGCGGGCGACTTGAACCCCATTTCGTTCCGGATTCCGCGAGCTACCTGGACTACTCGTTTTCGTCGCTGGATGCGATCGGACAATCGATTCGTACACCGGGATATCCGCTGTGGTTGTTGATGCTTCGCAGCACTGTCGGGTTGGCTTTCATCCCATCGGCTCAGGTGATCGTGCACGCGACCGCGGCATCGTGGTTCGCCATCGAATTGCGACGACAAGGGATGGCTCATCGATATTGTTTGATAGCCGGAGTCGCGATCGCAGTGGGATGCACGGCGATGGACAACATCAGCACCATTTCGAGTGACGCGATCGCAGCATCCGTGGGCGTGTTGGCCGTGACCGCGATTTTGCGGTTTAGCGACGCTGCGGATTCGTGGCGATGGGCCGCAGCGACTGTCATTTTTTCAGTGATCGCGATCATGTTGCGTCCCGCGTACTTGTTTCTAATTCCTTGGCTCGGAGTCGCCGGAGGGCTTCTAGGATTAGTACACAAGCAATCCTGGAGGACATCGTTGGGCAACAGTCTACTCGTTTCGATCGCGACGCTTGTTCTCGTATTAGCCTGGATGGGGCTACGACTCGTTGCCGTCGACGACTTTGGAATCCTGCCATTTGGCCATCAAAATCTGGGAGGCGTCTTGGTTCAGTTGGTGTCCGACGAGGAACTCGAGACGCTTCAGGGGGATTCGGGGAAGCTAGGGAAATCGGTCGTAATCGAAAAGCAAAAGCTCGCGGCGACGGGGCACACCTTCGCGGCGGGCGAAGCGGGAGCGACGATGACAATCGATGGTCGCTGGGATGAGATGACTTATTTTGTTGTGGTGCCCGCGGCACAAGCGGTCGCAGGAGACGATCCTGTGGCTGAGCATAACGCCATCAAAGTGATGAACAAAGAAATCATTCGCCAATTCCCTCGTCGCTACGTCGCCTGGGTCGCAAAGAATGGCCGGCGAGGCATGTGGACGATCGCCGCTGACATCGTCATGCACCCCATTTTCTTGAGCGGAATTTTTTGCCTATTCGTTTGGCTGGTCTATACAGCCGCGGTGGGGAAACCATTTGGCGTTCTGGAGAACGGACTCGCGATGCGGTCGCTGACAATCATTACGCTGACCTATCTAATCGCGAAGCTGGGATTTGTGATCCTGACAAGTCCAGGAATTGGACGTTTCAGTGACGCCGCAGCCATCTTTTTGCCGGCATGGCTGGCGGTGGTTGCCATGCAATTCATCTCACCTGGTGTGACGTCAAATCAATGACTGACGCAATCCTGTTCGGATCGACACATTTCGCATTGTCAGTAAGATGGTGTTGATGAATGCCAAACCAAGCAGCCCGAAACTGACGACCGAACCGACGCCCCCCTCGTCCGTTGACGATTCGCGTACGCCCGAAGCAGCGACACACGCACCGAAATCGACGACTCCGTCCATCGATGCAGCGATGCGGATCGATCGTTTTCGCTTGCGCCGTGATAAAAAACGACTCAGCCCCGAAGCGTACGCAAAACGGCTGGCCGAATCGGTCGGGCAGTGCGACGCACGCCGGGCCGCGACACCGCGGATCGAGTACTCCGACGAGTTGCCGATCACGTCACATCGCGACGAGTTGATCCAATTGATCCGCGATCACCAAGTCATCGTGGTCTGTGGGGAAACGGGCAGCGGTAAGAGCACCCAACTGCCTAAAATCTGTCTCGAAGCCGGCCTCGGTCGCGAGGCGATGATCGGACACACCCAACCGCGTCGTTTGGCGGCTCGCAGCATCGCCACCCGCCTGGCCGAGGAACTCGATACGACGCTCGGTAAAACCGTCGGCTATCACGTCCGCTTTGGCGACCAAACGGGTCCCGAGACGTTGATCAAACTGATGACCGACGGGATCCTGTTGGCAGAAACACAATCCGATCGCTTCCTCGATGCCTACGATGCGATCATCATTGACGAGGCTCACGAGCGATCGCTGAACATCGATTTCCTGTTGGGGTACCTGCGGCGGTTGCAGTCGAAGCGGCCCGATTTGAAAATCATCATCACCTCGGCAACCATCGACGCTGAGCGGTTTGCGGAACACTTTGCTGACGAGTCTGGCCCCGCTCCGGTCGTCAACGTCGAAGGCCGTGGTTATCCCGTCGAGCTCCGTTATCTGCCCTGGGAAGACGTCGTCGACGATGAAGATCGCGGCTACGATTTAGCTCGCCACGTGATCGCGGGAATCGAGTCGTTATCGCGAGGCGGCGGTGCTGGCGACACGCTGGTCTTCTTGCCCACCGAACGTGATATCCGCGAAGTCACCCACCGGGTCGCCGGACATTACAAGCGGTTAGGGATCCCCAACCGTGTGGACCTGCTGCCGCTGTACGCGCGGCTGCCACAAAAGGAACAGCAGCGAATTTTTCATCCCGACGCGGGCAAGCGGCGGATCATCTTTGCCACCAATGTCGCCGAAAGCTCGCTGACAGTCCCCGGAATTCACTCGGTGATCGACACTGGCACCGCGCGAATCAGCCGCTACAGTCCGCGCAGCAAGCTGCAA
Organism: Novipirellula methanifontis; assembly: GCF_052161655.1. Taxonomy (GTDB): domain Bacteria; phylum Planctomycetota; class Planctomycetia; order Pirellulales; family Pirellulaceae; genus Novipirellula. The sequence continues at coordinate 721,996 of NZ_CP197418.1, read as the reverse complement.
CGATTACCAATCGAATCGGTCAGCCGAGCGAGTGCGAACCAACGTGCCGGTCGCTGCGGTCGTATTGCACCTGGCATCTGTGTTCGCTTGTATTCCCTCGATGATTACGAATCGCGTGACGCGTTCACGACGCCCGAAATTCGGCGTACGAATCTGGCTTCGGTCATTTTGCAAACGAAGACTTTGCGTCTGGGTCGCTTGGAAGAGTTTCCGCTGCTCGATCCGCCTCGCCCCGAATCGATCCGCGAAGGCATTCGCACGCTAATGGAATTGCGCGCGATCGATGACAAGCATGAATTGACCGAAATTGGTCAAAAACTAGGCCGGTTACCAGTCGATCCTCGTGTGGGACGCATGATCCTAGCCGCAGACGAGTTTGGCGTGCTGGCCGAAATCTTGCCGATCGCCGCGGCGCTCGAAATCCAGGATCCTCGAGATCGGCCGCAAGATAAACAGCAAGCGGCCGATGAAGCCCACGCGATGTTCAAAGATCCCAACAGCGATTTCCTGTCGTACTTGAAACTGTGGCGGCACTACGAAGAGGCTCGCGAGAAACATTCACGCAGCAAGTTGATGCGGGTCCTGCGACAGCAATTCCTCTCGCCCAATCGCATGCGTGAGTGGTCCGACGTCTATCGCCAGCTCAAAGAAATGGTCGCGACGTCACTGGGCCAGTGCAAAGGAGCCCGCAAAAAAATCGGTGCGATTCGCTTTGCCGATGATCCCGAACGATTGCTTGACGCCAACTTAGACGATGCGTTGCATCAAGCTTTGTTGACAGGATTGCTGTCGAGTGTCGCAATGGTCAAAGAAAAGAGCGAATACACCGGTGCCGGTGGATTGAGTCTTTATCTGTGGCCCGGAAGTGGTGTCGCCGCAAGCAAGCCGAAGTGGATTGTCGCCGCCGAACTCGTCGAAACCGCCAAGCAATATGCACGCACCGTGGCCCGGATCAAGCCCGAGTGGATCGAAACCATCGGCGCACATATCATCAAGCGTTCGTATAGCGAGCCGCACTGGAGTGCCAAATCGAGCGGCGCGTTTTGTTACGAGCGTCAATCGTTGTTCGGGCTGCCCGTCGTGGTTCGCAGGCGTGTTCCGTTGCCACCGATCGATGCTTCGACCGCTCGCGACCTACTGATCGAACACGGCTTGGTCGAGCAGGAGATGAAGACGACCGCTCGCTTCGTGCGGTTCAACCAAACCCTACAAGAATCGATCGCGTCGTTGGCCGCCAAGACTCGTCGCCGCGATTTGGTGGTCGATCCCTACTCGGTGGAACGTTTCTATCAAACGCACTTGCCCGAGGACGTTTGTGACCGTGGCCGGTTGGAGAAATTCGATCGCGCGCTCGAAGCCCCCGCATGGACCAAACAACTTCGCGACGCCGCGGACTTGTCGGCTTGGCTGCAATCGCCGCCCAAGCTTGATGAAAACGCGACGCCGTACATGCAGCCCGACGATTTAATCGAAGCTGCCAGCGAAGCGATCACCAAAGAAGCCTTTCCCGACGAACTGCAAATTGGCAGTTCGCGGTTGCCGCTTGAGTATCGCTTCGAACCCGGCGCCGAAGCGGACGGGATCCAATTGAAAATCCATCAAGCCGCTCTGCCGCAAGTCAGTGACGAGCGTTTGGGCTGGTTGGTGCCCGGTTTACTGCAAGTCAAGCTCGTCGCGATGATCAAATCGCTGCCCAAGCGAATCCGGCGAAACCTTGTACCCGCGGCGGATATCGCTGCGAAAGTCGCTCAAGAATTGGCTCCTGATTACGGCCAAGTGCCGTTCATGCCATCGGTGTGTGCCGCATTTTCGCGGCATGCCGAAATGCCAGTGACCCCCGACGATTTTCAGTCCGAGAAACTCGACGACTATCTGCAGTTCCTCGTCACCGTGGTCGACGATGACGGCAAGACGATCGCCAGTGGACGCGAAGTTCAACCACTGAAAGAAAAACTGGGCTCGGCAAAAGACCAGCCCGAGGCAGCCGATACCGATGCTTCGGATGAGTCATGGGCTCGCGAGTCGATGGTCACTTTCGATATCGACTCGCTTCCCAAAGAGGTCGTACGAACGCGAGGCGGGGTGAAGGTCGCACAATACCCGGCGTTCTTGGACAAGGGTGACGGCGTTGCCACACGCTTGGTCTCGGACTTGCAAACCGCCGAGGCAATCACACGTCAAGGCTTGACGCGATTGTTTGCGTTGGCCGAGAAGAAGGAACTGCGGACTCAGGTGCGATGGCTTCCGTCGCTCGAGCAAGCCAAGGTGAAACTGAGTGGGGTGGTCTCTGCCGCCTCGATCGAATCACAATTGATCGACTTGTTAGCCCGTATCGCGTTCGTGGAAAACGAACCTGTCTTGCGCAGTAAAGAAGTATTCGATCAACGCCGAGGCGAGCGAGCCCGCCGGATCGCCGAGGCGACCCAAGAGGTCGCGGTGTGGTTGTCCGCGATGGCCGACGCCTACTTTTCCGCCCGGCGACAAATTGAATCGACGTCGGGAAACCGTTTCGACCAAGCGATGCGGGATGTCCGGCTGCAGATGGACTGGTTGATTCACGACCAATTTTTGTCGGTCACGCCGTGGGCATGGCTGAAACATTATCCCCGCTACTTCGCCGCGATCGCGTACCGATTGGACAAGTTGACCAGCGGCTCGGCACCCCGTGATCTTGAAGGAACCGAAACGGTCGAGAATCTTCGCGGGCGATGGATGGCGACGTTGCCAGAGAGCGAGCGAAATCCACGCGACCAATCGGCAACCGAAGTCCGCTGGATGATCGAAGAGCTGCGAGTCAGCCTGTTTGCCCAGCCACTCGGCACCGCAATCAAAATCTCGCCCCAACGCTGCGAAAAAGCAATCAAGCCTTAACAAAACTCTCCAAGGCTTTCGTCCACAACTTCACCCGCCCAGCAACGCTGGGAGGGTCGAAAATCGAGCCTTCAGCGAGATTTTCGGGGAGGGCCTGCGGCGTGCAATTATTCGAGCTGCAATCGCTCGGTTCGCCCCTCCCAACTCCCAACTCCCAACTCCTCACTTTCCCCTTCCCTCACTCCTCAAACTTCATCTCCCGCGTATCCCGCTCCAACCCCGTCGGCACAGTCAACGGCGTATAGAGCTCGGGGCGACGAGCACGGATCCAGCTGCGGCCTGTGGCATCCGCAAGCAGACCAGCGTCCAGGTCGGCGATCACCATTGCGTCGTCCGCTTTCCATGTTTCCGCAAGCACGCGGCCGTAAGGATCCAAGACCATTGCGTTGCCGGTACGGATTTCGTCATCATCGACCCCCACGCCGTTACTGAAGATCAAAAAGATGCCGTTGTCATGAGCGCGACTGGGCAACCAACGCATCAGCCACCCTCGTCCCTTGTCGCCACGAAACTCTTTTTCGATCGCCTCGGGATCCGCATGCCGGTTGTCCCATAACTGCCGGTCGATGATTCCCATCAAGTGCGGGTTCTTGCTGCGTACCGCTCCGGTCTGGTGAGGAGCCAGCAAAACTTCCGCACCTCGAAGTGCCGTGATGCGGACGTTTTCGATCAGGTTGCAGTCGTAACAGATTAAGACACCGACGCGAAATCCATCGGGCAGATCGAACACGGTGTACTCCGTACCACTGCGGATCGCGGTGTGCTCAAACGCCTGCAGTTTGCGGTGACAGTGGACTGTTCCATCGGGCAATGCGACGACATAACTATTGTAGAACTCGCCACTCTCGCTGACTTCGACGAGCCCCGCACCGATGCTGATCCCGTATTGGCGTGCCAAGCCGACCAATCGCTGAGTGCTAGGGCCATTTGGGATCGGTTCCGCGAGTTCGCCGAGTTGCTCAAGCGACAGATTGCGAATGAACCAATACCCGGTGATGCAACATTCCGGAAACACGACGAGTCGCACATTTTGCTCAGCGGCCTGGCGAAGAAATGCATCGATCTTTGCAAAGTTAGCTTCCTTGTCCGCCGCTGCTGCTTCGAATTGAACCGAAGCAACACGAAGCGTCCGTAGGTCTACTGGGGTAGCGTCTGATGTTGGCATTTGACTTGAGTGAGACAGGAGGGATGTAGATGTAGGCCGGACCGTAGCAGAGCGGAGTTCCGGCACGGCAGCGGAAAGAACTTGAAGATTGAAGCCTCACCACGCAACGCTGTGAAGCATTTTTTCCTGTAGGGTTTGTGTAAATTTAGCGTAGCGGAAGTCGTCAACAGCTTGTTGATTTAGTGAGCCGTGACGCGTAAGCGGCCAGGTCTGAGGCACTACCCGGTGCCTTACGGCCCTCGGCTCACCGTTGCGATTTGCATTTGGATTAAATTAACAAGCCGTCAAGACTTTCGTTCAATTGGCGAATGCCCCCGAAACTCTTGACGAGTTTCGCTACGAAATCCTCTAACGCGTTGCTCGTCACGGGGAACGATCTGCGGCATTTTACCCGAAGTTGCCGATGACGAGGGAAGTCGTCTGTTGGGAGTACACGCGAACGGCTTGGAAAGCCGAGCGACAATGTCACGCTGGAAAAATGGGACTAGAATCAAGCCGTCTGGCCTTTCCTCACCTTATTTACCCGACTTGGATTAGTAACGCGATGACGTTTCGAGCAAAACCATGGTTTCGTCTGTTTGCGATGCACATCACAATCGTTTCGGCTCTGGTTGTTGCCGTGGTCTGCCCTGCCGAAAACCCATTTTTCGCGATGGACACCGGTATTTCGGGGACTCCGGCGGAGGTCGCCGGCGTACTAAATGAGCTGGGTTACAAGGGGCTTGGCGGCAGCCCTCAAGGTGCGGGTGAAATGGCCGAGACGCTTAAACAGAACGATCTTAGATTGTTCAATGTTTATTGGGTGCTCAAGTTTGACGACCAATCGCCGGCGTTGTCCGATTCGCTTCGCGATTGCATCGATTCACTTCGGGGACACGATTCGGCACTATGGATCGCGGTTTCAGAAGTCCGAAGGGAAGGGCAACCGGTTGAGTTGTCATCCACCGATGGGGACGACGTCGCGGTTTCAAAGCTCCGTGAGATCGCCGAATATGCTGCGACTCGCGACGTATCCGTGTCGCTGTATCCTCACACCAACTATTGGATGCAACGGTTTGAAGATGCGATTCGATTAGCTGACAAACTCGATCGCAACGACGTAGGCATTACGTTCAATCTTTGCCATTGGTTGAAAGTCGAAGGCGATCGTGACCCAAGCGAACTGCTTGCTCGTAGTGTGTCGCGACTCTCCTTTGTCACGCTCAATGGAGCCGACCGAGGGGATACACGCAGCATGGGCTGGGCTCGTTTGATTCAACCGCTTGGCAGCGGCTCGTATGATGTTGGGCGGTTGGTCGAGACACTGCACGCAATTGATCATAAAGGCCCCATCGGGCTGCAAGCGTACGGGATCAAGGGAGATCAGCGAGAGAATTTGCGTCGATCGATGGACGCATGGAAAGCAATGCAGCCGAAAAACGAGTAAACTTCAGCACTCGCTCGCCAGGCAGGAGCCTGGGAACCAGTGAAGGCGTTCACCGAGACGTGTCTAAACTCCCTCCATCTCTCCATCTCTCCATCTCTCCATCTCTCCATCTCTCCATCTCTCCATCTCTCCATCTCTCCATCTCTCCATCTCTCCATCTCCCATCTCCCATCTCCCCATCCCGCCCCAAAATCTCTTTTTAAACGAGGTTCCCACCATGCGTTGCTTCCACCCTGTGTTGTTATTTCTGGCTCTCGGATCGATCCTGTTGTTGGCGTTCGTGTCAAACGCGAAGCCCGTGTTTGCCGACGAAGCGGCCTTGAGTTCTGCGGTCACCCTGCGGTTGCCGCCGACCTCAGGTAATCCGCGAAACAGCGAAGGCGACTTTATCCAGCTCAAAGATGGTCGTGTGCTGTTTGTTTATACGCATTTCACCGGTGGCGGCGATGATCACGCCTCGGCCCATCTCGCCGGACGCTATTCTGCCGACGGAGGCAAGACGTGGGACGCTGCGGATACTCGCATTTTGGATAATGAGGCGGGGTTCAACATCATGTCCGTATCGCTGCTGCGACTGGCCGATGGACGCATTGCGATGTTCTATCTGAGCAAAGAGTCGCTCCAGGATTGTCGGCCTGTGGTTCGCTTCAGCAGTGATGAAGCGGCGAGTTGGAGTCCACCGCAGACGATCATTCCCGATTCCGAGGTTGGCTACTATGTATTGAACAACGATCGCGTGATACAGCTGAAGGGTGGACGATTGGTCATGCCGATGGCACTGCACAATTCGCCGGAATGGGAAAAGCCCGACTGGGCCGGTCGTGTGCTGTGTTATCTCAGCGATGATGCGGGCAGCACGTGGCGTCCGAGCATGACCATCTTGGAAACTCTTGACCCGAACAGCGGCAAACGGCGTCTCGCACAAGAGCCTGGCGTGGTTGAACTTCGTGATGGTCGCGTGATGATGTTCGTACGCTCGGACGCTGGCAGTCAACAGATCAGCCATTCAGCCGATGGCGGTGAAACTTGGTCGCCACTCGTCCCATCGACACTTCTGTCCCCCACGTCACCCGCCACAATCGAGCGTATTCCCGGCAGTAATCGGTTGGTATGCGTGTGGAATGACCACACGGCCATTACAGCAGAATTGCGAGGAAAACGCACTCCGCTATCGCTCGCGGCCAGCGACGACGAAGGCAAAACTTGGCGTCAATCGATCACGTTGTTTGACAATCCCGACGGATGGTACTGTTACACCGCGATCGAGTTTACCGAAGACGCAATGCTGCTAGGCCACTGCGCCGGAGACCGCAAGGAGAACAATGGCCTCGCCGAATCGCACGTCACTCGAATCGAACTCGACGCCCTGGCCAATGCCCTGGCCAATGCTCTGGAGTAATCCTGAGCGATTCCCAGCGATTGATCTTCTGTTGGCATTAACGAGAAAACACCGAACGCCCACGTTCCCATTCGGTTTCACCTGGATGAGTTCAATCGTTGGTGTTGGTGTTGCTTTTCTCCACCAACTTCAAGACTGCTGTTTTAGTTAGCCGTTTCGGCACTAGCCACGGTTTCGTCACCATCCAAACGTAACGCTGTGAAGCATTTTTCTTATTGAGCTTGTGCTAATTTAGCGTAGCTGAAGTCGTCAAGACTTTCGTTCGATTGGTGAATGCTCCCCGAAACTCTTGACGAGTTCCGCTATGAAACGCTTCACGGCGTCGATCCAAACGGCTAAATCAAGAGCCGTGATGTTGTACTAAATCAGTAGTTTCACTGCGTCTGGTGCGAGGTAACGAGGGACTAATCCGGAAGATAAGCCTACACACGCCAGTATATTTTCCCTTCCGTCTGGCTTGTCCAGGCGGAGCGGGCAACTGACAGCTACCAATGAAACCTTTTTCCGCAATCGATCTCCGTCGCGGGCTTGCCCCGGCGGGATCCACGAATCGAGTCGTTGTGTCCGCCGAGACAAGCTCGGGCGGAAAGAGGTTCCACTACCCTAAATCTCTTAACTCCATACTAACACGGCGGAAATGGAAGGTGACTGTCTTTTGTCCGGACGCAAATCGGCTTGGAAAGCCGAGCGACAATGGGTTAGCTCCAAAAGTCGCGGTCCAGGCTGCGGTAGCCGATCGCTTCGGCGAGGTGCGTTTCGTCGATCGATTCGTCGCCGGCAACGTCGGCGATCGTTCTTGCCACTCGCAAAATCTTGTCGTGAGCTCGCGCCGATAAACCCATCTCCTCAACACTATGCCGCAACATGTGCTGGCACGGCTTGTTCAGTTTGCAGAATTGACGCACCTGGCGGCTGCTCATTTGTGCATTGTATTGAACCGCTCCGTTGCCAAACCGGGCCAGTTGTCCCTCGCGAGCTTTCACGACATCCGCTCGCATCTGGGCACTGGTGGTGCCACCGCCTGAGGGCGAAGAAAGCTCATCAAACGGCACCGCCGGAACTTCAATATGGATGTCGATGCGATCCATCAGTGGGCCCGAAATTTTGCCCATATATTTTTCGATCTGAGTCGGCAAACAGTTGCACGTTCGACGTGGATCGCTGCGGTAACCGCAAGGACAGGGGTTGGCCGCCGCGATCAACATAAAGTTTGCCGGGAACGTGGTGCTGCGGAGTGCACGCGAGATCGTGACGACGCCGTCCTCAAGCGGTTGACGCATCACCTCGAGCGTCTTGCGGTTGAATTCAGGAAGTTCGTCCAAGAATAAAATCCCGTTGTGAGCCTTACTGATTTCACCCGGCGATGGAGGACTTCCACCGCCAACCAGTCCCGCATCGCTGATCGTATGATGGGGACTTCGAAACGGACGACACGCCAACAACGGTTGCCCGGCTGGCAGCTGCCCCAATGCACTGTAGATGCGCGTCGTGGCGATCGATTCGGGAGCCGTCAGTCGCGGCAGGATCGTAGGCATCCGTTTGGCCAGCATCGTTTTGCCGCTGCCCGGAGGCCCGACCATGATTAGGTTGTGATTGCCAGCGGCGGCCAGCGTCATCGCTCGTTTGGCCGATTCTTGCCCGCGGACGTCACCAAAGTCCACTTCGTAGGTACTGAACTCTTCGAACAATTGATTGACACAGCTTGGAACCGGATCAATCTCGAGCTCGCCTGCAAAAAAGGCGACCGCTTGTGACAAGCTGCATACCGGAATCACTTCGATGCCATCAACGACCGCCGCCTCGTGTGCATTTTCTGCAGGAACGACTAGGCCTTTCAAATTCGTATTCTTTGAGGCTTCGATTGCGATCGAAAGGGCACCTCGGATCGGCCGTGTCAACCCTTCGAGCGCGAGTTCACCGACGACGGCGTAATCTTCGAGTCGATCGAGCGACAATTGACCGCTGCCGGCAAGCACGCCGAGCGCGACGGGCAAATCGAACGAGGCCGCTTGTTTCGGCAGATCACCTGGGGCCAAGTTGATCACGACTCGGTCTTGAGGCCGAACGAAACCACTGTTGACGATCGCGCGTTCGACGCGATGAGTGCTCTCTTTGACTGCAGCGTCGGGCAATCCCACCAAGATCGTCTTGGGCATCGCGGCGGGCGAGATGTCGACTTCGACATCGACCGGCATCGCCTCGATCCCTAGCAGCGTGAACGTTTTCAGACGCGCGAGCATGAGAGCCTCGGTTTTCACAGAAGAAAAGTACGGTCGATCGAACTTGAGTTGCCCTGTTTGCCAGGCTCATTGCCAGCGAAGTCCCTTGTTTCGCCGGCGTATCGATCGTCCCCGCTCCATCATACCGGATCTCGCCAACGCCGCGGTGAAGAGTTTCGGCCTTCAACGTCCAAGTCCGAGAGTCTCCGCGACTTTCGCTACGAAAAGGAGCGAAATTCCTCGCCATTCGTCTGAGACGGCGTTTGAGGCAATCAATCGTTGCGTTTGGATTCATCGTGCAAGACTTGGTCGATCACGATGCAGGCACAGAGCACGGCGACTTCGTCTTCACCATCGACGATGTTCACGCCGTAGCTGTCGGTCCATGACCAGAGCTTCTTGCTAACCGTTGCCACGGTCCGGCCGCTTCGCTCGAATGTAAATTCATGTGACCAAAACGATCCGTCGATCGTGTAGTCGTTGGGACCGGGAACATCGAGCGTGAACTGCTTGTTAAACCAAGTCCACTCCTTCTTGACTTCGGCAAAGACACGACCGTCAATAAGGATCTGGTAAGTGGGTTTCCATGAGAGCAGTTTTTGGCTGATGAATGCTAACTCGTTGCCGCCAACGTCTTGGAAGGAAAGTTTGTCGCCCCACGAAAACGCCTTGCCATCGATGTTGTACCGCGAGTTTCCATCGGCATCCGTGACCGTAAAGTCGTTGCCCCAGGCCCAAAACTTTTCTTTGATGCGAAAGATCATGTATGCTCCGAAATTAAAAATGCGATGGCCACTCACTCGATTTGATGGCCGCGTGTTATTAGCAGGCATCGATGTCGAGCGTTCGGGGCGCGGAAATCGGCGACGTTTCTGTGCAGACTAGGCGATTCGAAATCAGTTTGGGGCATGCTTTCTGCCCGAGACTGCTGCCATCGTATCCACTTTTGGTATATAGCGTTGCGGAACGAACGTCCGCATCGGTTGGATTAGCGACAGACTCTCCGCATTTTGGTAGCTTAGAAGGGGGCTTGTCGCCAGGCTCCACGTAAAAGTGTGACCTGAGTAATCTTGCCTGATGAGCAGCAAACGACATGAATGCTTCTAACAGTGGTCCTATTCCCCGTCCCTCTCGGGAACGTGACGTCACCATTGATACCTGCGGCTTGACCGATTTGGGCAGAACGCGAGAGACCAACCAAGATCAATTCCTGGTGGGGAGTCGTCGCTCAAGCATCTGTTCAACAGCGACAAGTTTATCCAGTGAACAGGGGCAAATATTCCTTGGTGACTCGCAGAGCGAAATACTGATCGTCGCCGATGGTATGGGCGGACATGCAGCGGGGGAGCGGGCAAGCGAGTTAGCCGTCCAATATCTTTCTCAACGATTGGTAGACCAGGAGCGACCGATGGTTGATTCGGATACCTGGAACGGGATTGAGCACACAAAATCGATGCAGGAGATTCTCCGTGATACTCACCTCCGAATACTGGAAGAAGCGGAAAACAATCCTGAGCAGTTTGGGATGGGGACCACGTTGACGATGGCTGAAATCGTTTGGCCTTACTTGTCGGTCTTGCATGCGGGCGACAGCCGTTGTTACCTGGTTCGCGACGGGGGGACCCAGCGATTGACGCTCGACCACACGCTGGCACGCCGCATGGTGGATGCGGGCGACTTGAAACCCGAAGAAGAATCCGAAAGTCGTTGGAGCAATGTGCTCTGGAACGTCCTGGGCGGACAACTCGAAGGCAGCTTGGTCGCTCAAGTCGAAAAAGTCGAGTTGCAGTTGGGAGATACGGTGGTGTTGTGCAGCGATGGACTGCATCGCTATGTCAGCGACGATCTATTGGCGTTGATGGTCTGTGAGGGAGAGGACTCGCAATCGATTTGCCAGGAATTAATTCGCGTCGCAAACAAAGGAGGCGGCGAAGACAATATCACTGTGATTGTTTCACGGATGTTGACGCATCAACACAAGAGTACGGGGGCGACGACATTGGTGGATGAAACAATGACGGAAGAAACGTATGGATCCATCGAAATTGATGACGGGACGTTGAGCACGCTAAGCCAGTTCGACACGACGGTGGATGAGTCGGCCGACGGGAAAAGCTGAAAAGTCTAGTCCCAGTTCTAAGCCCGCGACGGATATGGTTTTCAATCGAACATGTGGCTAAGCAGTTAGCCAGGAGTCTTTCAGCAAATTGGCCGTTTTGGCGCTAGCCACGGTTCCGGCGCTGAACCGGGGCTAGCGCCCAAACGGCTAACGGGATTTTACCCAATGACTCCTGCCTAACTGCTTATCAATCGAACAGTGTCGCCTGAGTTGTCTTTGCCCCTTCAGATTTAGGGATGACAGGTTCAATGCAGCCTGGGTCATCGTTGCGGACGTGGTTGACATGCCGTGACACGGCAGTGATTTCGAAAAAGTCATCGGCTGCGGCGTTCAGATGTTTTTTCAGCGACGAGGTATCGTGAAACCTTGGGTCAAGCCAGGCATCAAAATCCTTGTTATCCAGAATCACAGGCATCCGATCGTGAACTTTGCCTGTGACCGAGTTGGCCGCCGTCGTGATCACGGTGAACGAAACAATCGGTGATGAGTCGTCTGCTGCTTTTGTATTGAGTTCCCAGAGCCCGGCCATCGCAAAAGGAGCATCATTGGGTTGGTGCAAAAAGTAGGGTTGCTTTGCCGCGGCCGATTTTTGCCACTCGAAATAACCATCCGCGGGAATCAGGCATCGCTGATTTTGAAATGCATTTTTAAACGATCGTTTCTCGTCAATCGTTTCACTGCGTGCATTAATCATGCGAGCTCCGATGGCGACATCGTCGGCCCAGCTGGGAACAAAGCCCCATCGCATCGCGGCAAATTCGGGAGCATTTCCGTCGAGCTGGCGAAGCACCGCGACGGATTGTGTCGGTGCGATGTTGTAGCGAGGTTTGCCCAGCGCTGACTGCAGCTCCGCCGAAAAACATTCGGGTTCATCTTGCGGGAGGAATAATTGGCGTAGATCGGCCAGCGAGGTTCGTAGAGTAAATCGACCGCACATACATTCGTTTCCATCAGGCAATAAGAGAGTATCCGAAAAGGGGTCTGACCCTTTGGAAGCGAGTCGTTTTTGTTGAGTTTTGCCTCGCCGGAGAGGGTCAGACCCCTTTTCGGATACTCTAAATGGAGTTCACGTGGATTTGCGAGCCATATCAATAATTATGGGGCATAAAAAGCAGAGCGGTATCGGGCAACGCTGTGAAGCATTTAGAGGCGGAAAATTACGGGATTTACGTTTTGTAGCTACGCTCGCCAGAGCGTGGATGGTTGCCGTCCAAATACGAATCACCACCTTCTGGCGAAGGTAGCTACCAGAAATGCTTCACAGCGTTCGGTATCGGGAAGGGATGGGATTGGGGCAGAATTGAGTGTGAATTGCTATCGAAACCCCGTTTTTGGGTGTTTTGGGTCGAGCATTCGAATTGCGGGTGACGCTCCGACTTCGTTCGCGAAGGACTCTACGATACTTGGTGAAGTCGGGGTAAGCTGTGTGCACTGAAAAGGTCTCCACTTCTCCCTTCGCTATCGACCGACGTGCTTTGAACTATCCGCTCCTGTTTCGCGTGCTCGGCACAATCTGTTTGCTCATCGGCGGCTCGATGAGTTTCTGTTTGCCATTTGCCTTTCCGGCATTTGCGCACCGAACCCATCTGCCTGCGGCGGAAGCGTTCGAGATGGAAGGTGCCAAGGGGCTGTTGCTGGGAACCGCAGTTAGCATGATCGTGGGAGCCGTCTTGCTGGTGATCGGTCGACGTCATCGCGGCGGTCCGCTGTATCAGAAAGAGGCGATGGCAATCGTCGGACTCAGCTGGGTATTGGCGACGGTGCTTGGAGCGCTGCCTTATTATTTGAGTGGAACTGAGATCGCGCCCGATCGTCCGATCACGTTTATCGAAGCGATGTTCGAGTCCCAGTCGGGCTTCAGTACGACCGGGGCGACGGTGATCACTGATCTGGAAACGCCCGCCAGCGTACCGCACTGTATTTTGTTTTGGCGTTCGTGGACCCACTTCTTAGGCGGGCTAGGGATTGTCGTTTTGTTTGTCGCGATTCTAGGCCAAGGATCGGCGGGCAAGGCAATGATGCGAGCCGAGATGCCGGGGCCCACCAAAGAAGGCAGTATGCCGCGGATGCAGCATACGGCGCTGGTGTTCGCGGCGATCTATATTGCGCTGAACGCGATTTTGACGGTGATCTATGCGATCGAGGGAATGTCGGTGTTCGATGCTCTGTGCCATGCGTTTGGCACGATGGCGACGGGCGGCTTCAGTACTTACAACCGCAGTCTTGGGCGTTTTGAAAGTGCCACGATCGAGTACACAACGATCATTTTTATGGTGCTCGCCGGGACCAACTTTACGCTGTTGTATCTGTCGATTTTTGATGGACCGCGGCGACTGCTTCGCGATATCGAATTCCGTACCTTTGTCGGCATCATCGCTGGTGTTGCCATTTGCATTGTGTTCTTCGGGATGCGTGCAAGTGATGTGGGGTTTGGCACGTTTAGTGAATCGGTCCGCAACGGGTTGTTCCAAGTCGTATCGATCATTACGACGACCGGTTATGGAACGGCGGATTTTGATCAGTGGAATAATTTCGGCCGAGGCATCTTGTTGTTACTGATGTTTGTCGGTGGATGTGCCGGCAGCACGGGGGGCGGAATGAAAGTGATTCGTCACGTGTTGTTCTATAAAATCCTGCGTCTGGAGATCGAAAGAGCCCATCGTCCTCGTGTGGTTCGCCCCATTCGCGTCGGTGGATCTCCGGTCGATGATCCTCACTTGGCACACGGAATCGTGGTTTACTTTTCGATGATTTTGGCGATCTTCGTTTTCTCGTGGCTGTTTTTGATCACGTTCGAGCCAAGCGGGACTTGGGGGGCCATGTCGGTCGCCGAGTTGGCCGAGGCCGAAGCGGAATCGATCGGAAATGGCCAACCGCCGCTATCAAAAAGCAAGGCAGCATCGCTGATGAACGAGGGGACGTTGGACGAAAAATTGCTCGATTCGGCCAGTGCGGTGGCGGCAACCCTCAACAACATCGGTCCTGGGTTGGGGGTGGTGGGAGCCACGCAGAACTACGCCGGATTTAGTCAGCAGGCGAAATTCCTGTTTGTTTGGCTGATGATGCTCGGGCGTGTTGAGGTTTTCAGTGTACTGGTTTTGATCTTTCCCAGTTTTTGGCGCCGCATTTGATCTGGAAACGAGCCTCGTAAGTATCGTCTGTTAGAATTGAAAGGCGATTGTTTTACGAGATCATTGTTCTGGGAACGCAAAATGCGTGGTTTACCAACTTTCATCACAATTTGCCTAGCTGCCTTGCTGCTATCGCCCGTGGCAGCGTGGAGCCAAGACGTCGCCAAGGTCGAGCTGGATCGTCAGGTTTCGCCGCGAAAAGCGGTGATCATTCCGCTGCACGAAATGATTCACCCGTTAAGCGCCGCGTTATTGGAGCGAAAGTTTCGTGATGCGGTCGATTCAGGCGTGGATGTCGTGATTTTTGATATCCACAGCCCCGGTGGATTTACGCAAGTCACGTTCGAATTGATGGACATGGTGCTTGACGCCAAAGATGTCGAAACCGTCGCTTTCGTCGAAAAAGATGCGATCAGCGGCGCGGCCCTGTTTGCACTCTCCTGTGACAAAATCATCATGCTGCCCGATGCTCGTATCGGAGACGCTGGCGAAATCGTGATGGGAGCCGATGGGGCGTACCGCTACACCGAAGCGAAGAGCCGCAGTGTGTTGGCGCAAAAGGTGCGTGATACTGCCGAAGCCACCGGCCGGCCCATCGCTTTGGCCGAAAAGATGACCGACAAAGATATGGTCGTGTTTAAAGCAACGAACAAAGAGGACGGTTCGGTTCGCTATTTTTCGGACAAAGAATGGGTAGCACTTGAGAATCAAGATGCTTGGGATAAGGGGCCGCCCGTTCGCGAAGCGGGCAAAGAGATGTTCTTTACCGCCAATGGCCGTCGCGCCGCCGAGCTTGGGCTGATCGATCAAACGGTGTCTAGTCGCACCGAGTTGGCTTCGACGCTGAATTTACAGGAACCAATTCCGACGCTCGAGCGAACCTGGGTCGATACGCTGGTGCTGATTCTGAATTCCGGCTTTGTCACGTTCCTGTTGATCGTGATCGGATTGACCGCTTTGGTGATCGAACTGAGTGCTCCGGGGTTAGGGATCGGTGGATTGACCTCGTTGTTGTGTTTTGGCCTGTTTTTCTGGAGTCGCTTTTTGGGGGGCACTGCCGGTTGGCTGGAAGTGACATTGTTTGTCATCGGCTTGCTGTTTATCGCAGCCGAAGTGTTTGTGATTCCCGGTTTCGGAGTCGCGGGGATCAGCGGTATTGTGTTGTCGCTCGGGTCGCTAGTGATGGCATCGCGACGCTTCTTTTTGCCTCACAGCAGCGAAGAGATGGCTGCTCTCGGCATGGATGTGTTGACGGTGGTCGGAGCCTTTGTCGCCTTTCTGATCGCGTTGCTGGTGCTGGCACAATATCTGAGCGAGATCCCGGGGCTGAGCCGATTGACGCTAAAGCCGACGGTTGCGTTAGAAGGTGGCGGAGCAAACGCCGGAATGGCGGCCACATCGCTGCCCGGTTGGCAACGCGTCGAAGTGGGCAGTGTCGGTGAAGCAGTCTCGGCGCTGCGGCCAGGCGGGCGGGTCATGGTCGACGATTTCACCGTCGATGTCGTCACCGAGGGGGACTTTGTCGATCCCGGCACCCAAGTGCGTGTGATCGGCAAACAAGGTGCCAAGGTGATCGTACGTCCGGTGGCCTAAGTCGTGGACTTGGCTTGTGCGTTAGCCAAATCGGTTCAGCTCTTCGACTTGCTCGTTCAGTGTGCAGATATCGTAGGCATAGCCAATCCCAAATAGCCCGCCGGTCACCAGGTAAATGATGCCTGTGCCGATCTTGCCCATATAGAAGCGGTGGATGCCGAACAGGCCTAAGAATGTCAGAAGCACCCAAGTCACGGTGTAATCGATGCGGCCATTGGGGTATCTTTGGTTTGCCTCGTCTGCCATCGCGGGAATAAAAAAGACGTCGACGATCCAGCCGACCAGCAGGAGACCGCCGGTGAAAAACCACAGAATTCCGGTCAGCGGTTTGCCAAAATAGAAGCGGTGGGCGCCGACAAAGCCAAGGATCCAGAACAAATACCCCACCAGCACTGGGTGCGAGACATCGGCTTCATTGCTGAGGGGGTCGGAATTGGCGTTTGGGGCCGTCATCGGTGCCGGTTCCATTTTGAATCAATGGGGTTTGAGGTTTTTTAAGGCGTTTCAGGCCGCTGGGTCGGCAAAATCACTATTCGTTCGCTGTATTCAAATCTTTGCAAATGACGGTCCAATTCGCGAATTTATTGAGGCTTCTACTCGCCCGATCGCTCGACTGGGCTGACGTTTTCCGTTGGGGTGGGCACGATGCAGTACGTTGAACTGCACTGCAAAAGCAATTTTTCGTTCTTGAAGGGGGCATCCCATCCAGACGAACTTGTCGAGCAAGCCAGTGAATTGGGCTACAGCGGAATCGCCATCACCGACGAATCGTCTCTGGCGGGAATCGTTCGCGGGCACACTCCTGCGAAAGAGGCCGGGATTCAGTACATCGTGGGCAGCGAACTACATCCGACCGATGCGCCGCCGATGGTCGTTTGGCCCACCAATCGAGCAGCGTACGGCCGATTGTGTCGGCTGATTTCGTTAGGCCGGATGCGGTGCGAAAAAGGGCAATGTGAACTTGCCTGGGACGATATCGCGGCGGCCAGCGAAGGGATGATCGCCGCCGTGATTCCGACGGACGCATGTAATGGGAAATTTTTGCGAACGTCATTTCGAGATGTCTTTGGCGGTCGCCGCTACATGTTTCTGGAATTGCACCGTGGCGTCGATGATCGCGGCAAGGCAGAAAAACTGCGTGAATTTGCGCTGAAAAATGATGTGCCGTTGGTAGCGGCCGGGGATGTGCATTATCACTGTGCCCCGCGGATGTTGTTGCATGATTGTGTGACGGCGATCCGTCATGGAACGACCATCGATCATGTTCATCGCGAGCGATTCGCGAACAGCCAACATGGCATGCGTTCGCTTGCGGAGATCGCCGACTTGTATCGTGACGCTCCGGATGCAATCGCACGCACGATCGAAATTGCTCAGCAGTGCACGTTTTCACTCGACGAACTTCGCTACGAGTATCCGGTCGAGCTTGCCCCCGACGGGATGACACCAATCGACCATTTGAGGCGTTTGACTTGGGAGGGGGCCAAGCAGCGATGGCCGGGCGGTGTTCCCGCCAAAGTGATCGAGTTGATCCGTCACGAGGTGGAATTGATTCGCGAACTGCAATACGAAGCCTATTTTTTGACCGTTTGGGACATGGTCCGTTTTGCTCGCGAGCGAAACATTTTATGTCAGGGGCGTGGTTCGGCAGCCAACTCGACCGTGTGTTATTGCCTGGGCATCACGAACGTGGACCCCAGTCAAACCGATTTGTTGTTCGAGCGATTTATTAGCCGCGAGCGAAACGAGGCACCCGATATCGATGTCGATTTCGAGCATCAACGTCGCGAAGAAGTGTTGCAGTACTTGTATGAAAAGTACGGTCGTCATCGTGCCGGTTTGACCGCCACGGTAACCTCGTACCGGACTCGCAGTGCGATTCGCGAAGTGGGCAAGGCGTTGGGGATGTCGCCGGATGTGGTCGATTCGTTAGCCAAGTTCGCGAGCGGGCGTGACGGTGCGACTGACTTTGCCGAGCGATGTCGCGGCGGTGGACTGGATCCCGATTCCGAAATGGGGCAGCGGTTTGTCTATCTGGTTCAATCGCTTGTCGGATCTCCTCGCCATTTGTCACAGCACGTCGGCGGGATGGTGATCACACAAGGCGATTTGTGTGAACTGTGCCCGATCGAAAACGCGGCAATGGAAGGTCGCACGGTGATCCAGTGGAACAAGGATGATCTGGATGATTTGGGAATTTTGAAAGTCGATGTGCTGGCGCTGGGCATGTTGTCAGCGATACGCCGGGCGTTTGAATTGGTTAGTGAGCATCATGGGCGTGAGTTGTCGCTTTCTAATATTCCCGCCGATGACAAACCGACCTACGACATGATTTGTGCCGCCGATACGGTGGGCGTGTTTCAGATCGAAAGTCGAGCTCAGATGAGCATGCTGCCGCGATTAAAACCGCGATGCTACTACGATCTGGTGGTCGAGGTTGCGATCGTGCGTCCGGGACCGATCCAAGGCAACATGGTGCATCCGTTTTTGCAAGCTCGCGAGAATCCGCAAGCGGTCGTATATCCCAGCGAAGCGATTCGTGGTGTGTTAGAGAAAACACTCGGGGTACCGATCTTTCAAGAGCAAGCGATGCGGTTGGCGGTGGTCGCGGCGGGGTTCACCCCGGGCGAGGCGGATCAGTTGCGACGTGCGATGGCGGCGTGGCGGCGCCCCGGTGTGATCGATCGCTTTCGAGTGAAGTTGCTCGAGGGGATGAAGGCTCATGGATTAACGGGCGAGTTTGCCGAGCACGTGTTCAACCAAATTCGAGGGTTCGGCGAATATGGGTTTCCTGAATCGCACGCGGCCAGTTTTGCTTTATTGGTCTACGCATCGTGTTATTTGAAACGGCACTATCCGGCTGCATTCTGCGCGGCGCTGCTGAACAGTCAGCCGATGGGATTTTACGCGCCCGCACAATTGGTCGCCGATGCGAAACAGCATGGTGTGCGGACGCTGCCGGTCGATATTAACCAAAGTGATTGGGAGTCGACGCTGCACCCAGATGCCAACCGAACGCAACCTGCCATCCGTTTGGGGATGCAGATGGTGCGTGGTTTTCCCGCCGCGGCCGCCGATGCGATCCTTGGCGAACGGGAACGCAACGGCCCGTTTCGCAGTATCGCGGAACTGGTGCATCGCACCAAGATATCGAACTCGGTGGTCGCCACGTTGGCGGATGCCGATGCGTTTGAGTCAATCGCGGGTGATCGGCGGGGTGCAATCTGGCAATCGTTGGCCGAAGAAAAGAAACCCCAGTCGCGGCCGTTGTTCGATGACGAACAGAACGACGAAGAATTGATCCCCGAGGAATTGATTCCGATGACACCTCAAGAAGAGGTGCACGCGGATTACAGTACTACCGGCATGAGTTTAAAGGCTCATCCGGTCTCGTTCATGCGAAACGAACTGAACAAGCAGCGGTGCGTGTGTGCCAGCGAACTGAAGACGCTGCGGGACGGACGTCACGTTCGAGTTGCGGGACTCGTCTTGATGCGTCAACGACCGGGAACCGCCAAAGGGATCACGTTTGTCACAATCGAAGATGAATCAGGATCGGTAAACCTCGTTTTTTACGCTGCGGTTTGGAAGCGTTTCTTTCGGATTGCTCAAGCAAGCAATCTATGGCTCGTCGACGGCAAATTAGAAAATCGCAAAGGAGTGATCCATGTGATCGTCGGTCGCATTTCCGACTTGGCCAACGAGTCGCCTCAGTTGGATCAGCGTTCGAGAGATTTTCGCTAGGGGATGAGAGGCTTGATACCTGTGTTGCGGACGATGACAGGCTGGAAGCCTATCCCACATTACAGGATGCTTTCGGCGACCAGACGCTTCATGTAGGGGCGACATTGATCGACTCGCCATTGGCCTACGCCTTGAGGATCGATGTCGTATTTCATCAACATGTAAATTTTCTTGGGATCTTGATTGCTGTTCGGATTCAGAAACAGCAGCTCGGCTTGTTGCATCCCATAGTACTGAAAGACACGAACCGGCTCTCCGAGTTCCCATTGGACGCCTGGCCCGACGTCGGTCAACTGCTGGTTGATTCCGTCAGCCTCAAATTCCTCCAGAGCCTTCATGCTGTCTTCGCTTGACTGATAGTGATCCATCAGTGGCATGTGCAAGGGCAAGCGATTGACGGGCTCCTTTTTCAGCTCCATTGCGATGGCAAATTCCCCTTTCGCGGCCACATCAAGATATTGGCGGGCAAAGTATTCGGCTTGCTGGCCGAGGGTGCGGGATTTCATCGTGTGAACCAGATATCCGCACGACCCGAAGGCCACCGCAAGCACCAACCCGATCCGGGCGGGAGTCACGCCGACAGGTTTTTGTCTTTCCCAAGGCCGCAGGGCAACCAAGCCCAGGGCAATCGCGATCACTGCGGCGGCAAGCATCGGATAGCCGATGATTCCCAACGCACTCAGCAGGCCAAACAACAGGCACAAAAAACCTGAGATTCGTAGCGGTGGAACGGACTCGTCCTCCTCAAATCCTCCTTCGGCGCCCATCATTGGAACGATCGGTTTCATCTCAGCGTCAGTCGGCATCTTGCAAGAGAACTCATACAGGGGGGAAAGGGGATCCGTTCCGACGAGGAATGATTCGCTCCGCATACGGAATGGATTAGCAAGTCGCGAAACGCTCGTCGTGACAAAGCGGTAGTGTGTCTACGCCCGTGGTCGGTGGACGGTTTTGCAAGCTTAGGCAAAAAGTCCAAATTTTTTAGCTTGCCCTGTTCACTCGCTCCAAGACGTCATCGAGTGAAGCAAGGAACGAGAAGAAACGGCAATTTGCGTCGCTTTTGCACGATGGTGACTGTGGGCGAGAATCACGGATCGTCGGCGTGAGGCCTGTGCTAGCAATGAATTCGTCTAGCCGAGCCGACACTTCTGGTTTACAAGTCTCGCTTCAACTTGCTGATTTTCGCAGATATTAGACGGATCTACTCGTCAGGGACGACGAACAACGATGAGAAATTTTGGTCGCGCGCTTCGCATCGCACTGCGTCGTAAATGGTCGATCACCGGGATCGTATTGACATCGATGTTGATCGCTGTCCTGTGGGGGGCCAATATCGGCACGCTGTACCCTTTGGTCGAAGTCGTCTTTAAAGGCGACAGTTTGCCGGGGTACGCCGAAAAGCAAATCAACCAGACCGACGCTCGGCTCAACGAACTCGATGCCGAAATCAACCAATTGTCGGCAAATCTAGCGACTGCCAACGAAAATGCGGCCAAAAACCTGCGGCTACAGATCGAGACAGCCACCGCGACCAGGACTGCGATCGCGGAGTCGAGCAAATATCTGCGTTGGGCAAAACCGACGATCGATGCCTATGCTCCTCGCGGTTCCTACGCCACGTTGATGCTGATCGTTGCCATCTTGGTAGGCGGAACGGCAATCAAACTGGTCGCTTTATTAATTAATCTAATGTTGGTCCAATATGTCGCTGAATCGGCATCGGTGGACCTTCGTGCGTTGTTCTTTCGCAAAGCGTTGCGATTGGATCTCGACTCGTTTGGCGAGAACGGTTCGGCCGATTTGACATCGCGTCTGACCAACGATATCGCCCATGTCTCCGCTGGGATCACCGCACTATTGGGACGTTTGGTTCGCGAGCCACTGAAAATGGCGGTCTGTTTAGGCGGCGCGATGTTCGTTTGCTGGCGGTTACTCTTGTTCGTGATGATCGTCACGCCGCTAGTGGCACTCGTGATGCATCACCTCAGCCGAGCAATTCGTCGGGCCAGCCGCCGGGCGATGGAAGAGATGAGCCAGTTGTACGGAATGCTGAACGATTCGTTTGCGGGCATTCGGGTGGTCAAAGCCTTTAATACGCAGGGGTTTGAACGTGCCAAGTTTGATCGCGGCATCCGTGCGTACTATCGCAAATCGATGAAGATGGCGTTCTACAACACTCTGGCTCGCAGTAGCAGCGAAATGCTGGGCATGACCGTGGTGGGACTCGCGATCCTGGCGGGTGGCTATTTGGTGGTCAATCAACAAACCAACTTGTTTGGGATCCCGATGAGTACGGTGCCATTGGAAGTCGGCGAGATCTTGATGTTCTTTGGCTTTTTGATCGGTGCCTCAGATCCGGCTAAGAAGTTGTCGGATGTATGGAGTGGTTTGCAGCGTGGTATCGCAGCGACGGATCGTGTTTATGAGATCATCGATCAACCGATCCGAGTTGCAGAACCTGAAAACTACCTAACCACGGCGCGACCGCATCGCGAGATTCGACTTGAAAATGTGGTCTACCAATACACCTCCGGACCAACCGTGTTGCGTGGAGTCGACTTGACGATCCGCCACGGGGAAACGATTGCGGTGGTCGGCCCGAACGGAAGCGGCAAAAGCACGATTGTGAATCTGTTGTGCCGATTCGACGATCCGCAAAGCGGTCAAGTGCTTTTGGATGACACGCCGATCCACGAGATGAAAACCCGTGATCTACGCCGCAGAATTGCGTTGGTGACTCAGCGCACGATCTTGTTTGACGACACGATCGAAAACAATATTCGCTATGGTACGCCTGGCGCGGATACGCATGCGGTAGTTCGAGCGGCGAAGATGGCTTTTGCCGACGAATTTATCCTGCGGAAAACGCCCGATGGTTATCAAACAAAACTTGGCAGCAATGGGACTCGGCTCTCGGGTGGCCAGATGCAACGGCTTGCGTTAGCCCGTGCCTTTTTGCGGAATCCCGATATCTTGATTCTTGACGAAGCGACAAGCCAGATCGATCTGGAAAGCGAGCAGTTGATTCATCAAGCGTTGGCCAAGTTCTTGGTCGACCGCACCGGAGTGATGATCACGCATCGTCCCACCAGTTTGTCGATGGCAGACCGAATCGTGGTCATCGAAGCGGGACAGATTTCCGACTCGGGACGCCACGAAGAATTGATCACCCGCAATCGTTTCTACCAGAGTCTGTGTGGCAGCGAACAACGCCAGGCTGCTTAAGCATTGCAATGACGCACGACCACGTAATGGTCTTGGGATGCCGAAACACACGCCGGACGCCAAGCCAACCACAAACTGTAATAAATCGCTAAGTTCACGAACCAGCGAGCAGAAGACCCGATTTTTTTCGGTGTGGGACGTGCGATCTTGATCTGCCACTGGGATTCGGGAAAGTGAGCCGCGAAGATCGATCGCAGCTCGCGGTAACTGCATTCACGATGATGTCCGGTATGCACCTCGGGTGGCACACCGGGATTGGCACACATCATGTGCGGTGAGCGAAGTGTTAACGCCCGCATGATATTTTTCGGTCGCCAGCGATTGGGCGTGCTGACCACGATCGTGCCGCCTGGTTCGCAACTGTCTTTCAGGACTGCGAAGTAATCGCCAAGCCAGGGCTCATAGATATGCTCGAAAACCTGGTTCGAAATCACCAAGTCAAACCGTTCGGCTGGCTGGAACTGCAACAGATTGGTTCTGCAGTAACGGACCGAATCCACCTCAGCGTCTGGCTCGGTTTCTTCGTCAACGGGTGCATTGACGTCCACCCCGAAAGCTTGCTTCGCGTTGACGAGTATCCTCAACGCTTTCATCACGCTGCCATCGCCACAGCCGAAGTCAATCAGACGATCGAACTCGGTTTGCCCGCTGCGTTTTAACACATCGAATACAAATCGAGCCCGATAGTCGCGTTCAGGATCGTCCATGTTTTTGGCGATAAATGACCACGATCCCCATTTCATAAGACGGGGATAAAAGTGATTCGCGGCTTTCTAGAAGCCTGCTCCGCCAAACGGGTCGTCCATCGCCGCTCCTCCGCCAAACGGATCGTCGGCAGGTGCAGCACCTCCGGTATCGAAGATATTGCCTCCGTCGCCACCGTCCGCGGGAGCATCCATCGCTGCAGGAGACGCGGCATCACCTTTGTCAGCACCCGCGAAGGCATCGCTGGATTCGAGCTGCGGATCACCAGCGGCAAATTCCATGTCGTCGGCGAATGGATTTTCGGCGGTGGGTGGAATTGGCGGTGGGGTGATCGCGTTTCGTGAAGCAGTCGATTTAGCTGCTGGAGCCGCTGCGGCTGCCGCCTTATCGATTTCGCCGTAGCGTTGCTCAGAGCGATTGGCGGCTTGTGCCATCAATTCCAAGCGAGCGGTCTGGCGAAGTTGTTCCAACTTCAATCGATCTTGGCCTTGGAAACGGGCCAACGAACGACCGATCGAGGCGTTGCCGCCGACACGGGCTTCCAATTCAGCACCCTGGCGCCAATCGGCCTCAGCTTCGTAGGGGTTTCCTTGCGAGTTTGCGACCAAACCGCGAAAGTAATAGGCGCGAGGATCCTTGATGCCATTATCAATGGCCATCGTCAAGAATCTGCTTGCGTCGTCATACCGGCCGGCATAGTAGGAGTGCACTCCTCGCCCGTACATTTCGGACAAGATCGCGTTCTGGGCATTCGCCGAAGGTGAATCGGCCAACAGGCAAAACGAGCCTGCGGCAACCAGAACCGCGCTGAGTAGAGTCTTTTTCATCGGGCGTGCTCCCCGTGTGGAGGGGTGGATATTTGTGCTAATCGTGAGGTATTTACCGAACATTTTGCTCGCAAAGGCTTTTACGTTCTACAAACTCTAGTTATCGCATCGAGCTCCGGCAAACGTTTTCTTTCGTGACATGCAGCGGCAAACGATTAACGTTTTAAGAAAAGGCCGACCTGTGAGCCATGTATGGCCAAACAGTGGCATCACCGATTGTAATCATTTTATCGCTCGGGTAAGAAAATTACTGAAAATTAGGCGGCTGCGGGAACGACATTGTCGTTCTGTTCGTCGTCGATCGCTCGATCTGCATCAATCGCCTCCACCGCCCGGCGCAATACGGGATCGAGACTCAATCCGCCGACTGACAACTCTTCCCCTTCGCCCCCCTCCTTTTCCGTGGATTCATTTTCCAAAGCCTGTTCGTCGACGTGCAGTTGCAGGGCCGACGAGGCCGCCAAGCTCGGGTAGGACGCTTCACGCCAACGCTTACTCAATTTTTCCAGTGTGGTTTCATCCAAACTGACTTCCATCTCGTCGTTGGGACGAACCCCCCACTCGTCTTCAGGCTTGGCCTCTTTGACGCGATGAATATTCTTGCCACTTGGGCGATAGTACCTCGCCACGGTTAATCGCAACGCACTGCGTCCGTATTGAAGTGGCAATATGTTTTGCACGGTACCTTTTCCATAGCTCCGTGTTCCCACCACGACGGCGCGCTGATGATCTTGCAAACATGCCGCGACAATCTCGCTGGCGCTTGCCGAATTTCCATCGATCAAGACGGCGACCGGTTTGTCGTTGCTGACCAAAGTGCCCGCTTGGGCATCGAATTCGTCGTAGACTTTGCCACCACGAATCCGTGTGGAAACGATGCGTCCACGCTCCAGAAACATGTCGCAGATGTCGACTGCGGCGTACAACAATCCACCGCTATTGCCACGTAAATCGAGCACCAACCCGCGGAAATCGTTATTCAACTGGGTCAACACCGTCCTCAGTTCGCCCTCGGTCTTTTCGCCAAAGCTGGTCAGCCGAACGTAGGCGATCGATGGATCGTCCTCTAATCGGTACACCCATTCATTTTTGGCGTCACGATAGTCCCCAATCACCGATTCGAGCTCGATCGTCGAACGGTCAATCGAAAGGGAAAGCTCTTGGTCGTCTCGGCGTACGACGACGTAAACGACGGTGTTGATCGGGCCTTTTAGCCTTGCACTGACCTCTTTCAAGTTCAGCTTGGCGACGTCCTCGCCATCAATTTTGACGATCTCGTCCCCTGGCATCATGCCTGCTCGGAGTGCCGGTGAACCCACCAACGGTGTGACAACGCGAACGGGCTTGGTCAGATCAGGTTGCTCGACATAAATCCCAATTCCGGCGAACTCTTGACTCATGCTGTCTTGGAACGACGCGTAGGCATCCAGCGGAATGTATTCACAATTCTGATCCAAAATCGAAGTCATTCCGTTCATCGCCGCGATCAATAACGTCTCTTCGTCAATCGGGTCGACGTAGTGGTTGTTGATCAAATCCAATGCGTCGCCGACCAACATCGCAGGCTTCGCACGGCGATGGGTCAAAAAACACAATAGCGAGAAACAGAACGTCAACAGAATGATATTGAGATTGCGTGAAGGCATGCAAACCAGGCCGAATGAGAATCAGCGAACAATGAGAATCAGCGAACAACAGTGAACGCAAAAAACGGGAGTATCGAAAACCGGACACGCATTGGGACGCAGTCAGGTTACCCTCATTGTATCGGACGTACCGCAATGCGGTGAGGCAGAATCGAGCAAGACTTCGCTCGGCAACTCAGAGATACGCATTCGGTTTGGAATGCGGGTAGCGTGCTAATACGCGAGTTATTACGTGTGGCGTTAATACGCGTGGCGACCCATTGCCATCGCTATCATTTCTCATCAACCCAATCTCATACCTTAAACACCCCCTATGAATGGGACCGGCAGCAAGATTGCATGTTGCTGGATCCACGTTAGCAAGCCATCCCAGCTGGTGTATTGAGATAGCTGTAGAAACACCAAATAGGTTCCCACCACCGGTAGCATCAATAACCGGACGCTCCATCGTGACACGGCGGCCCAAACGCCGTTGGGCTCTGGCTTGCTCCGTGCTCGCCGCAGTGCCAGTCCCTCGGCGATACGAGCGGGCAAGATAAAAGCAACAAACACCAAGCACGGTAACCAGACGACTTCACGCGGGGTGGCTTCAATCTTCAGCAGGTACAGCGGGATCGGCATCAGCACCAATCCGATCACCATCGCCAGCAGCCAAGCCCACGGAGCGCGGCGAAAATCACGACGAATCGTGCGAACGGCGAACAGGCCACGCAATCGATTGACCGAGGCAAAATGAGCTTGCAACATCGGCAGATAGAGCAACGAGATGCCCAATAGCAATATGCAGAATCCACCGATCACGCCGGCAGCTCCCGGCTTTCCGTTGCGGTTGGCGGCGATCAACAGCATCGCAGGAGCGAGCCAGATCAATGTGCCGACAAAACCGCGAAGCCCCAACCAAAAAAGACGCGGCAATTCAAACGCCACCGTGAAATCCCACAACCGGTTCACAGCTCGGTCATACGTCCGTGGACGCCATGCTTCTCGGATAAATCTTTTCGGCTCGGGCCACAGATAATGTCTTAGCGATCCGCCGCGAACCCAAGCCCAGAGCAAATAGCCAATGGCAACGAAACAGAGAACGATCGCCATGACGCGCATCGAAGCGGCTTGAGCCGAACCGGGATCAATCAGCTGGGCAACCGATTCCCAGTGAATCAGTAACTGAGTTGGCAACGATGCCAAGAAAATCGCCGACGCCGCGAGCCCAACTTTGCCTGCACGACGAAGATTCGGTAGTGAGTCTGAGAACTTGGCCCCATTGGCCAAGCGTCCCGCGACATCAAGCAAGTAGCCAAATGCGATCAATTGAACCAGCGGGATCGCTGTCAAAACCGCCAACAACACGATCAATGAGATCAGCGAAAAGGTGCTCGTGATTGACCAGCTCAAAAACGAGAAGACGCGGCGTATGCGGCTTTGTGGTGGGTCGATCGAATCCGCAGAAACCGGTGCCGATTGCCTTGGGCCAAGGTCATCGACGGGTGTGGCAGATCGCGGGACTGGGGTTGCAAGCTCACTACCATCGTCGACCAGCGTCGCCACCACGGGTGATTCCACCGTATCCTCTTCGACAAGTGATGCCACGATCACATCGGGATGTGGGTCGTTTGCATCGGTCTGCGGATGGGACGAACGAGCCACGATTCAGAATCTCGATATGCGTTGAGCGTGCAGTGAATTACGGGGAATCCATTCTGACTTTTATCCTATTCGATCCCGTCCCAAAGATCTTGGCGACGTCTAAGTGATTTTCTGAATAGATTTTCGCGATTGTGGTCCGATTCGCATTTCAGACGTCCCTGGTGTGGCGGGCGTGGGCTAAAAGGAGACACACAGGAGCGGCGAATTCGGTGGAACAAGCAAGCCCGGCCAGATAGAGATTGGAAACATGTGACGGTTCTAGCGGTCATGCCCGAGTCCCTCGCGATTGGACAAGTAACCAGGGTGGTGTTGCCGATAGTTACAAGCAAGGCGGTATGGATTCCGTCTCGAGCAGGTCGATTCGAATGTCGACCCTGAGCCTTGGTTGCTCATCGCGCATGCTGCTCTTGATTTGTGAACGCACCCGGCGGAAGGAACTGCCTGATATGAAACAATTAGTTCAACGCGGCCGCATTGCCATCGCAGGTTTGATGCTCAGCGTTTCAGTTGGCACCGTGTCCGCTGATTGGCACCAATTTTGGCATCAAGCAAGCGTCGATTACCATCGCAACAATGCGTGGCCCGAGCCATTCGAAGAAATGGACGCTCGACAAGTGAGCGCCCCGTTCGACGTTATGAAAAACAACGGATGGCGACTACATAACACAATCGGACACGAATTGTTCCGAACCGGCGACGGTGCCTTGCTTGCATCGGGCCACAATCGTGTCCACTGGATCGCGACTCAATCGCCTCAATCACGTCGTAACATCTACGTACTGCGTGGAAAAAGCGACCAAGAGACCGATGCTCGCGTCGCCGCAGTGCGGCAAACATTGGCAGGATTCCAAACTGCTGGACCTGACCCCAATGTATTCGTGACCGATCGCGAACCATCCACCGCATCCGGTGCTTGGGCCACACGTATCAATCGCGATTGGATGGAAGTGTTGCCAAAACCAAAACTGCCATCGGTTACCGCCCAAGGTGCTGCGACCGCAACCCAGTAAGCTTCGAGGCGAGAAATCACCTTTGCTTTGCTAGAATTTCGAAAGACGGACTTCCTGTTTGGGGAGTCCGTCTTTTTTTATGTCTTATCAATAAATTGGCAATCGCAGTTAAGTTGCCGGGGTAATCGGGTCGATCCCTAAAAACGGAACCATTCGATTTAACCGCAAAATTGCTTGCCCAGACATAATTGAAGCCAAACCTCACATTCGGGGGGCTTCTCGGCACGCCTTCGGGAGAACCTGTCGTGAAACGATCAACCAAAATTCAGCGCGCACTGCTCCTCTCATTCATCGCAGGCTCGGCGGTGAGTTTGTCGACAGGTTGCTCGAACCAACGACCAACGTTCGCGTCGATGAACCCATTTTCGCGAGCGTCGATTGACGCACCGAAAGCCGACAAGCCCTCGATTACCGAATCGATCGCTTCCTCTGCCACGGGGGCTAAAGACCAAGTGAGTGCTGTGGGCGTCTCGGCCAAGAATGCGGTCGGAAAAACGACTAACGCGATTGCCGGCGTCTTCCGACGTGACTCAGCTGCAAACGAAAACGCGACATCGGAAACCGATCCGCTGCGATTGACCGAGGAACCGGCGACTGTTGGCCCCGAAGTTCTTGTCGCGAACGGCCAGTTGTGGGAATCGACCGGCAACTTCCAAAAAGCGATGGAAAGTTATACCTCGGCTTTGAAGAAGTCACCCGACGATAGCTCGGCTTTGACCAGCATCGCTCGATTGCATTTCCGTCAAGGAAATCATGCGAAAGCGACTGAATACTTTCAGCTTGCAATCAAACAGAGCCCCAGCGACGCCGCGCTTCATAACGATCTAGGTCTGACGCTCAGCAAAACCGGGAAACACGAGGAAGCGGCAAAAATGATTGCCAAGTCCCTCGAACTGGCTCCTGGAACATCACGCTATGCAAATAATCTTGCCAGTGTGCTGTTTGAGTCCGGCAACAGCCAAGGTGCACTGCAGGTACTTCAACAGAACAACAAGCCAGCGGTTGCCAACTTCAACATGGCCTACTTGCACTACAGCAAGGGTCAAATGAATGAAGCTCGCGGCTATTTGTCGGAAACAGTGAAGCTTGATGGCCAAGGTGTCTCAGACGCGGCAGTGAAAAAGGCCGTTGAACGCTCGCGTGAAATGCTTGCTCAGATCGATGCATCACGAGGCGTGAAGCCCGCTCAATCTGCGGTCGAAAAGATCGCGGCACAGACGCCAAAGACGGAAACGTCAATCGCGCAAACCGCTAGCACTCCGGCAATCAGTACTCCGGCATCAACCGCAAGCGTGGCGGCTCGGGCAAACACCGACGTCTCTGCCTCTCCGGTTAGCTATCGCCCCGCCGCAACCAGCTGGGCACCAGCTACGTCGGCAATCACGGCACCACCAGCAAGTACTGCTGCTGCAACACCCGCGATGCCGAGCTATTCAACACCTAGCTTTCAATCTGCAAGCTTGACGGTGGATCCCAAAGCAGCCACGGCACCCGCAACAACGCCAAGCACATGGCCAACCACTCCCGGAGCAGCGAGCAAGGCTGCAGAAAAGCCTGTACAACCAGAGGCATCGAAACCGGCAGAGGGCGACGCCAGTGCCTCACCTAGCTCCGGTTTTCAACTGCCACATGGTTTTCAGTTTCCTGAATCGTACTGATAAGCAGTTAGGCAGGAGTCTTTCAGCAAATTAGCCGTTTTGGCGCTAGCCACGGTTCCAACGTTCAACCGGGGCTAGCGCCCAAACGGCTAACGGGAATTCACCCAACGTTTCCTGCCTACATGCTTAGCCCGTCGCCAAGGTAGCCCGTAGCGAAAGTCGCCTGGGCTTTTGGTCAATGAGAGACAGACATCCGACCTGTCATCTCAGCCGCAACGATGATCCGCAGCCTTTACGACACGTCAGTCGTGCATTTCTTCTGGCGGGTAGGGAACGGAAAGATCGTGCAGCTCTGCTAACGCATTGGACGCCGCTCGTTGTTCGGCGTCCTTTTTGTTGTTGCCCCAAGCCGCCGGAAAGCTTCGATCTTCGATCACGGCCGAGATTAAGAACGCTTTGCGATGATCGGGGCCTGTTTCGCGGATCATGCGATAGACCGGCGTACTAGAGAGCTCGCGTTGGGCATACTGCTGAAGCGTGCTTTTGAAATTGCTCGCTCCTTGGCTTTCTACAGCGATGCGAACTTCGTCGGCGAGCCAATGCTTTAGCCGCTCGCGAATCACGTCGGGACCGCCGTCGAGATAGACTGCCGCGACGATGGCTTCGAACACGTCGCTGACGAGTGACTTGGGAAAGCTGCGATTACGCGTTACGCCACGTCCGACGATCAAACAGCGATCCAGACCAAGGGCGCAGGCAATCTTTCCGCACGACCGACGGCTGACGACATACGATTTGATCTTCGTCAAATCGCCTTCGTTGTATTCCGGGTATTCCTCGTACAACCAATGGCACACGGTCAAGCCGAGCACCGAATCGCCGAGAAATTCAAGCCGCTCGTTACTTTCGAGTCGGTGGGACGCGCCCGAGGCATGCGTCAACGCAGATAGCAATAACGATTCATCATTGAATCGATAATTGATAATTTCTTGGCAAAGCCGTAGCTTCGATGCCTGGTCGCCCCCATCAACGCCTTCAAGGTCGTCGACAAGATTGATTTCTGCGGCATCGGAAACGGAATCAAATTCCGATGAACTCACGAATACACCCTGTTTGCTGTGTGACGTTTCCTCCAAGAACCGCAGTGTGTCTGGACTTAGGATTTATTCCCAATGGATTTTGGGCCTTTTGCTAGACCAGACAATTCGGCTCCCAATTTGTGAGCCTGTCTTGAAGCCAGCTATACCATTTGTGGCCCGGATTTCCCGGCCTCAATTTGCATGGAGTCTAACGTTGGCTTCGTTCGACACAGTTTTGGAGTTAGGACTGCTTCCTGTCACACGCCGGTGATTGAATGCGATATTTCAGCGAGGGGCCGCTCTGCGACTCCGTCGCTCATCGACTCAAGCACCGGTGTGTGACGAACTGACACAGTCTACCGAGTGGCAATCAGGTTGACCAGCGGAAAAGTCCGACGACACCCGGGTCGTCGCGAAACTCGTTGTGAGAATCGGTTCTGCCGAGTATCGACCAATATTTGGCCGCTTTTGCTGCGAGGTGAGCACCCAAAATGGACTACGGTCCCGAGACGGTTTGATTGTGGACACGTCCCGCATCTGCGATCACTTCAGCGTCGTCAATGACCAGGAAATGTCCATGATCCGACGTCACGATGATGGCAGTGTCGTCCCACGCATTGGTGCGTTCGACCCAATCAACGATCGTTTCAAAGGCCGCATCACCGCTGAGCACCGCGCCGATGCT
The DNA here is from genome assembly GCF_052161655.1 of Novipirellula methanifontis. Lineage (GTDB taxonomy): Bacteria > Planctomycetota > Planctomycetia > Pirellulales > Pirellulaceae > Novipirellula. Next base: position 689,910 of record NZ_CP197418.1, on the reverse strand, counting down.
GCTGTCCAAATTGTTGGCGTGATTGGCCCAATCGACGTCTCCCGCTTCGACCATCAACCAAAAACCCTTTTCGGATTTTTCCAGTATTTTGAGCGCGGCTTCCGTCATGTCGGCGAGGGTCGGATTCTCGTCGATATCGGCTTGCGAGTATTTTTCAGTCCCCTTGGCATCAAAGGTAGGATTGAAATTGCCGTCTGCGGTTTGGAACGGCAAATGGCCGCCGGTGGTTCCGTAAAACCCTAGAAAACGAGTCCCCTCGCGAATCGCTTCCTCGGCTCCTTTCATCAATCCCTCACGTCCGGCAACACCCTCGGTCCGCTGTGCGACCAGATACTTGCCGCCGTTTTTGCGATCGACGGCACTCAGGTCAGCTTGGTGAAAATACGGATTGCCTTGGGCAAAGTTTTCGCCTTGCGCGTTGTCTTTGTCTTTGCCTTCGCCCCATCCACCGCTAATCACCACGTCGACACCCTCAAGCGGTTTGTCGCGATGTGACGACGAACGCAATCCGACCATGTCACGTGCGATGTCTTGATAGTCATAGCGAGCAACGTTGTTCGCATAAGCAGCCCCCGGGGTCGCATGGCTGAGCGGGACACTTGTAACGACACCGATCTTGTATCCTTGCGGTTGCAATTCGCGAGCGATCGGCACGATGTGCTCGCCATCGACGGTGTAGTTGACCGATCCGTTGTACGTTTTGACGCCTGCGGTCATGCTGACGGCTGACGCCGACGAGTCGGTGACGCTGTGTGGCTGAGTGCGATCCAAGCCGAGCAAGTAGTCGCTGTTACTTTGTTCGAGCCACGGGTATGCACCGCCTCGTTTGACATCGAAGCCACCGGATGCATCCTTGCCCCCACCGAGCACGACTTGCGAATTGACGTCAAATTTTGTTCCGCCCAACCGTGGACTGGTGCAGAAGAATCCGAAGTCGGTTTTTGTGCCGCGGTAATTTTGAAACGACAAGACATCACCACGCCCCGTGTCGTAACCGACCTTTCCTGACTTGTAGATTGCTGCCGCTCGCGTGGTCTGCCAATCCATTCCGTCAAAAACAAACAAGATAATGTTCTTGCGACCTTGTTCAAGTGCTTTCTTTTGCAACCGATAGACATCGGTTTGGTCAAAGTAGGGGGCAGTTGGGTTTACCGTGTCATTGGGGACGTTTCCATACAGATCCTTCAAGCGTTCCGGGTCGGTGTAAACGCTGCCTTCTTCACGAAGCGAATCGAGCGTGACGCCAAAGGTATAGATCGGTATCAAGCGATTGCTATGGTTCAGCCAAGTACTAAAGCGGTTTGGAATATGCCCCCAATGTCCCCACGGGGCGACTTGATTCTTGATCGCGTCGGATTGCAATTCACGCATCACGTCGACCGTGGTCGACGCCGCAACAACTTGCTTGGGTTTGGAAGACGATTTGGAAGTGGCTTCTGCGACATCGGCGACCGACGTGTCTTCGGCATGGCACACTTTCGTGATCCCAATGCAAGAAATGGCGGTTAAAGCAAGCCAAACAGGCCAAGTTGAAAGTTGCATGGTGAAGGCAGGGTCAGAGAAAGGGGGAGGGTCGACAACAAACAAAACGGAGTGAACGTCCGTTTTTGACTGTTTTGCCCACAATACCTACTGGCGGCTCATTTGTCAGATCCCTAACTTCGATTCCGAGTCGTTGTTTAACGGAATCGTCATTTTTTCGACACGCAAACGCCACAAAAGTAGGGCGGCAAAGCCGACGCCGATCCCCAAACTACTCCACTGATAGAACGTCAAACCACCCGCGAGTCGTGGCTCGGGACGCCATGTTTCGCTGATAAAACGAAACGCGGCGTAGGCGATCAGGTACAGCAACATCCAGTGCCGAGTCCCGCGACCTTTTCGGATCCCGTACGCCGCAACGCAAGCAAACAAAACATGGAACGCGAACTCGTAGAGTTGGGCAGGATGCCGCAGTAGCAATCCGCCATCTTCGGCCGCCGAAAATCGCAGCCCCCAACTCTGGTTCGTCGTGATGCCATAGCAACAACCATACAGCAAACAGCCGATGCGACCGATTGCGATCGCAATGGCAACGGGAATGACAAACGAGTCTCCGGTGGAAACACGCACATAAAATGTCCACTTGGCAAACTCGACTCCCAAGTATCCGCCCGCCAATCCCCACAGCACCGTCTTGCCGTCGCTGAACCACAGATCCAAAGGGTTGCCACCGGCAAAAGTGCCCGCCAGTATGAAGGGCAACTTCGCCGCGACGGTGGCGCCCACCAAACCGCCGACCAATATCCCGATTCGCTGCGCGGTATCGAGTTCCATGGACCGTTGCCGACGACGAATCCAATAGGCTGCGATCGCCGCCGCTAACCCCATGCAAACGGCGTAGGCAAATCGGGATTCAAACATCAAAACTCATCGCTTCAGTGGCGGAAGCGACAAATGGCCGGGGCGGTACAAGGTGTTGTATGCACAGAAGGGCACCATATGACCACTTGGCAATACGTGATGCGTACAGCACTTCATCAGTTGACGAATGTCGAAATTGTATGCGTCAAGAAAGCTTGTAATCGTGACCCGCATCAAGTCTTTGGCGGTTGCTTGTTGAGCTAGCACTCGAGCGAAGAAGCGATCGAGCGCCGGATCCATGCTTCCGGATGAATTGTCGGATTTGGTTTGAGCGGGTGAGTCAGTAGGATCAAGCGAGACAACGTCCGCGCAACCGCAATCGCTTCCACAGTGCGACATGCGTTCGAGAAACAAACGGACGAGATGTTGAGATCGTTCGGGAGTAAAACTGATGCCACCGGCAATCAAGTCAAGATTTTCAGCAACAGGAGCGATTTGATTCAGTGCTGCTAAGCGGTTTCCATTCCGCGCCGCCAACATGATTTGATGACAGTTCGGATGAGCGCAGGGCAGCGGCGTAAAATCTTGCTCACGAATCATCCCGCCACTCGCCTTAGCCAAACCTTGGATGACGTCAGGAAAAGTCACGCGGTCCTCTAAGTCGGCGGGCAACAAATGCCGACCGCTAAACGTCGCCGGCTGGAGACTCAGTCCCGTCACATTCGCTCGCCCCAACGCCTCGGACCATAAATCGCGGTAGAAATGTTCATCCAGTGGCGCTGTGAGCGTCGACACCAACGTGACATTCAAATCCGCTTCGCCCAAGCGATCCAGTGCACGACGTTTGATGTCGATCACGTCTTCGCCACGCACCCGACGAACCAATTCGCGATCCATCCCGTCCCACTGGAAATAGATTTCGATGCGATCTCGGTTCTCTGCCAAACGCTCGACCAGTGCTGTATCTTTGGCTAGTCGCAGTCCATTGGTATTGATCATGACATAGTCAATCGGCCGAGCGAGTGCCTCGTCCACGATACGTTCAAATTGCGGATGCAGCGTCGGTTCACCGCCAGACAATTGACACACCTCGGCGTGCCCTTCACACTCGATCAACCGATCAAGTGAGGCAATGATATCGTCGAGCGAATGGTCTTTCCCGGAGGGGCCACTTGATGCGAAACACATCGGACAGCTCAGGTTGCAACGGTCGGTCAATTCAACCAATCCGATACAAGTGTGTTGTTCATGTTCTTCGCACAGCCCACAATCGTGCGGACATCCTTTGTCGGACTCCGTTGATCGCACCAGCGGCAAAACCGATGCGGTATGTCCTTCCCCGCGATCCCACCAGCGGGCATCGCTGCAAACAAAATCCTCGCGGACACCGTGCTGCGGACATTTTTTGCGAAAGTAAACGCGTTGCCCTCGCGTGATAATTTTCGCGGGCACCACAGTCATGCATTCGGGGCACAGCGAATCGGTCGTGCCGATCATAATATGATCTGCACGCGGACGAGGATCGATCGCTGCAAGAGCCGACTTGGGCAGTGAGGCAGGAGGACGATTCATCATTCGGTGGCTCTTTCACGTCGAGCAATCGAGGCGTCTCGACGAGCACGCGCCGCATAGCGAGAACGAATCACGGTTGCAATACAAGTGATGGCAACTACAAAGCTGCCTATCACCGAGATACTAAGGCCGAGCATCGAAGGACCGTAGCCGGCATTGCCGACGGTCATCATCGCCAGCAAACCGCTGGCGGTGCAAACCGGGACAAACAAGACCCAAACAATCGGGGTTAACAGCAGCGGCAACACCCATTTCCAAGGCATCGTCACGGTCACGCCTCGCAGCAACGAAACAACAACCCACAGCGATGCAAACCCAAGCACACTGAACAGGAGAATCATCATGCTTGGATAATTCCCCATCGCAACGCCGCTGAAGCCAACGATCATCAGCAGGATTCCTCCGATCACGCCCACTGCCGCGACCGCGGTCATGCCTCCGGCAAATCTGACGGGTCCATCTTGAGGCAACACCGTCGGTTCGGCCGCTTCATCGGTTTCGACAGGTGGTTGATACGGGTTTTCCATGATGGAATCGCTTTGCCGTTTTATTTTTTCCCAATCGCGATCAGATACTCTTTGCGGTCTTCGCCAACCCCGATCCCGGTTCTTATCAACAAGCGGTCGTCAATCGCGACGGGGGTGGCAAAGATCGAATCGCCTGACGGGTTCTCGGATAACAAGTCAAATCGGTTTGGCGTTGCCGCGACGACATAGATCATTCCCGCTTCGCTGGCAATATAGATCCGGTCCCCTACCAACATCGGCGAGGCGCTAATTCCGCCTCCGAACAATCGCTTTTTCCACATCTCCGTTCCGTCTTGCGTCCGCCAACAATACAGCACGCCGGTATCCGCCGCGGCGACGACATGGCCTGGGATCGTAAGCAAGGATTGTTCATAACATTGTACCGGATTCTCCCACAGCACGTTGTGAGCCCCTTCGCCGCTAACGCACCACGTTCCCGATTTGGGATTGCCGCCGCTAACGATAATGCGTTGCTGGTCGTCCCAAACGACGGTGCCGCAAATAGCCTCGGTCGCGGTATCGACACTCCATATCTCTTTGCCATTGCGTGGGTCGTACGCACAAATCTTGTCCGCACCAGCAAGCAGAATTTGACGTCGACCGGAAAGGGTGGTCACGATCGGCGACGCAAAGTTCAGGTTTTTAGGACGCGAGGTCTTCCAGACTTGTTTGCCGGTTCGCGAATCCAACGCATACAACCCGCTGTCTTCGCCATCGTACTCGGCTGCCACAATCACAAGATCGTCTTCGATAATCGGACTCGCCCCGTACCCAAACTGAAACGCCTCGGGTGCAAAGTTGCTCACCTTCCTCTGCCACACTTCCCGTCCTTCGGGGGTCAAGGCGGTGACCCAAATCGCATCGTCGGTGTGAAAGGCAACGTAGACACGGGTACCGTCAAATGCTGGACTCGGTGATGCAAAGGAATTGTGCGGATGAATGCGTGCTGGCAATGTGCCGCGATGGATCACCCATTGGTCCAGCAATCGTCCATCGGATCGATTGAGTTTCAGGACACTCTGCGTTTGTTTGTCGGACTCGGCGGTGGTTAGAAAAATCGAGTCTTGGACCACAATCGGAGTGGAGTGCCCACGTCCTGGGATTTTGGTTCGCCAAGCAACGTCGCTTGCTGTCGATACGTCCCAGCGAAGCGGCAGTTTGATCTCCGACGCGGCATGGTTGTTTGCATCGGGTCCTCGCCATTGTGGCCAATCCTGGGCCGCCCCCTGCTTGGCGATCAGTGAACCGAGACCCAACATCGACAGCAGAAGCAGAATATGTTTCATAGTTTCCTCGTAAAGGCACCGCGAATCGAAAATCCGCGATTCAAATAAAGAGCGAGCGGGCGTCGTGATCAGAGGATATCAGCTTAATGCATCGACCGAGTTAGCTGTACGTGGGGCCTGCGGAAGGACATTTTGCGTTACAATCACGCCTCAAACGGACAGAGTCAAATTTAATATTTGTCGTCATTCATCAAGATTTCTCGGAGAATTCAATGCGAGCTGGAATTGTTGGAGTCGGATTCATGGGCTGGATCCATTACTTGGCCTATCAACGATCAACCAAGGCCGAGCTGGTTGCGTTTGCCAGTCGCGACCCCAAGAAACGCAGCGGCGATTGGCGCGATATCAAAGGAAACTTCGGACCTCCGGGAGAGCAGATCGACGTCAGTTCGATCAACGTGGTCGAGTCGTTGGACGCGATGCTAGAGGACGATTCGATTGATTTGATCGACATTTGCCTGCCGCCACATCTGCACGCGGATGCCATCCGTCGCTGTTTCCAAAGTGGCAAGCGAGTACTCTGTGAAAAACCGCTTGCCCTCGATGCGGCGACCGCCCAAGCACTCGCGGCCGAGGCAAAACCGGGCCAATTGATGGTCGCTCACATTTTGCCGTTCATGCCTGAGTTCAAAATCTTGGTCGATGCCGCAGGCGATGGCCGCTGGGGCAAACCGATCGCCGGACGCTTTAAACGCACGATCAGCCCGCCTGATTGGATCCCTGATTTTTATGATCGCAGTAAAGTCGGAGGACCGCTTGTGGATCTGCAAGTCCACGACGCGCATCTAATCCGCTTGCTTTTCGGGATGCCCAGTACCGCATCATGTGCCAAGCAATGCAAAGACGGTACACCCAAGTTTTACGAAACGGTGTTCCAGTTCGAAGATCCGTCGCTGGTCGTTTCTGCAGGCGGAGGTGTGATCGATTCACCCGCGCGTGGATTCACTCACGGCTACGAAGTTAGCTTCGAAAAGGCGACGCTGCAGTTCGAGTTCGCCGCCTATGCCGACGGCAGCACCGCGTCGATTCCGCTGACGATCATGCATGCGGATGGTTCGGTTGAGCGGCCCACGCTCGGCGATGGTGACCCGATTGCCGGATTCATCGAAGAGATCGATGCGGCCGCCGAAGCGGTCGCAGGCTCGGAAGTTTCACCGATCCTTGACGCAAAAACCGCTGCCGACGCCCTCTCGATTGTCGAAATGCAACTCTGAGCCGTCGCCCGATAGGATGTCATGGCGTTTTTGCTAGCACCGTAAATTGACTGCTAAATTCAAATCGCCCGACCATTTTGCTGCTTGGGCGATTGCAGTGATTGCGGCATAATGATTTCGCGACTCGCGATTTTTCTGGCAATCCATTTATCCACCCCAAGGACGGCAAGCAGCATGGAGGCAATTTGGCCCGACCAGCCAGCGTTTGGCTTTGGCATCGATTCACTCAATCCTCACGTACCGCGTGGGATCGAAGCGGTCGGGGGCCAGACCAAGCGAGAGATTCGCGACCAAATCGTGCAGACCTGTCCGCAAGTTCCCGGCGTGTATGGAATGCTCAGCCGTAAAGGGGACTTGATCTATGTCGGCAAAAGCAAGTCGCTTCGCTCGCGATTGCTCAGCTACTTTGCGGACTCGAACAAGGACGAAAAAGGCGGCCGTATTATCGAGAACACGCGAGCGATTCAGTGGGAGACCCAGCCAAGTGATTTTGCCGCGCTGGTTCGTGAACAGCAATTGATTCGCCGATTCTCACCTCGTTGGAACGTACAAGGAGTGCCAAAGCGTCAACGCCCCGTCTATCTCTGTCTGGGTCGTGCTCCGGCACCCTATTTCTTTTTGGCAGCCAAACCACCGCAAGACTGTGTTGGAGTGGAAGGACCTTTTTTCGGTGCCAATCGGATGCAACGAGCGATCGATGCACTGAACAAAGTTTTTCTTTTGCGAGATTGCAGCCAGAAACAGGTTTTCCATTTCGCCGAGCAATTGCAGCTGTTTGATCTCGATCATCGCCCCGGCTGCTTGCGACTTGAGTTAAACACTTGTTTGGGGCCGTGTGCTGCCGCCTGTACCGGTGACGCCTATCAGTTGCAAGTCAATGCGGCACAGAGTTTTCTCGAGGGGTTCAATGACGAGCCGATTGTGGCGTTGCAGGACCAAATGGAACGCGCAGCAGCGAATCAGCAATATGAACTTGCTGGACGAGCTTACGAGACGCTTGCCTCGGTAAACTACGTGCATCGCAAATTAACGATGCTTGCCAAAGCGCGTCGTGATTACACCTTTATCTATCCTGTCGCGGGTTACGATAGTTGCCACACGTGGTATTTGATTCACGGTGGCGAATTGGCGGCGGTCGCTGCGGCACCTAAAAATGCGGAGCAGTACACGAGGATGAAACCGACGCTGGAGCATTGGAAAGCGATCACCGCGAACCCGATCGATCGCGGCCACGGCGCGTACCCTCATACGCTAAACCTTGTCGCAACCTGGTTTCGTAAAAACCGGACAGAGCGACAACGGACGTTTCTACCCGAAGAAGCCGGTCGCAAGTACCGAGCCGTGCTCAAAAAAGTGGGATAGACGCTGGTCTGCTAAAAATTCGGTATGACGTGGAAATGAAGGTTGCGCAACTTTTGTTTCGATTCTTAGTCGCGATAGCGACGGCAGTTGATAGCCCCGGACGCTAGTCCGGGGTCGACGTCGAACTACACCCCAAGTCGCAAAGCGACGACAGATGTCGACTCCTGGGGGCCTTCGCGCGTACATACGCGTTTCCTGTCGTCGCGTTGCGACTTGTTCGCTTTGGTTTCCTAAACCCCGGACTGACGTCCGGGGCTACTACGTGACGTCACTTCGTGACTAAGATTTTGCGAAACACTGGAACAAAAACAACGGTAAAATGGAGAGCTGATACGTCCTGACAATACCAGATTTCCAGTAGCTCAGGCCATCGAGCAAACGACTAACGAAATTTCACCCAACTGTTCCGACCTGTTTAACCCTACAGTTTGAGATTAACGCTTGCTTCCGCTTGTGATGCTCCAAACTCGCCTACAGAATCGCCAGCGGATTGCGTTTCGACTCGAGCGTACCTCGTGTCACGCCTAGCCGATTGGTTGCTTGCAGTCGCTTCCAAACTTCACTGCCGGAGATCTCACCGCTCAGTAACGCTTGATACGTCTGGATCGTTTCTCGCGTTTCCTTTTCGCTTTCGTCGAGCAATTCGATCCGAAACCATTGGACGCCACGACCGATCAGGTCGGCCACAATCTCAGACCCACTTTGGGCCGTAGCATTGTAGAGCGTATTGCGACACGCAACGTCGGCTTGCAGCGGATGCTCGGCCCCGACACGGTCACGCAACTTGACAACGTGCCGGTCGCAGGGACGGCCACAATTCGTCTTGTTGGTTCCCGGTGACATCACGCTGCAGAACACACAATGCTCCATGTGGAACATCGGCATGTGTTGATGGACGACGATTTCCAGATCACTGGGGATCACCGAGTTGACCAAGTCCATCAACTGATCGCGATTCAAATCATAGGAACTGGTGACACGCTGCACGCCCAGCCCGAGTAGCCATTCTGCCGAACGGTGGTTGGCAACGTTCAGCGAAAAATCGGCAACGACAGGCTTGCCGGTGTCCACCAAATAGCGAACCGCCGCAAGATTTCGAGCCAAGTAAAAATCGGGTTCATGGCGGCCCAGCACTCGCAAAAACCCCATTTCGCCCGGTTTTTGCATGCGTACGCACGCTAATCCGATCGTCGCGTTGTTTTGATGTGCCGTCGCAATCGCATCCTTGTACTCGCGGACGTCATGAAAATCAGCGTAGATCGTGCAGCCGGCGAATTGGCTGGCGACGGCAACTTGTTCCAGGTTGCGGCACAGTACGGCGAGTTGCGGCGAATCGTTGTTTTGGATGGTTGCGTCACGACTCAGCGGCGCTAGCATGCTTCGTCCCCCGGCGACGTTGACGGTTCGCTCAGGACGGGATTCAAGCCGCTCGATCAACGCGTCGACTAATTCGCGGCGAAGCTGATTGATCAGCCCGACGGGAACCATCGGTCCGTCACTGATGTGTGCCGTGAAGTTCCTCAGGTTAAACGGAGTGCCACCCAGGCGTGCGATTTTCTCTCGCAGCATGGTTTCGTCGGCCGGATGCTTATTGGCTTTTTCAAGCTCTTGCTGTCCCACAACCTCCACGGTCAAACCACTGCCGGTTTTAGCCGACATCTTCAATACCGCGCCCACGGCCGCATGTACCTCGATATCAATCTCTTGACGAACGACGGCATCGGCGCGAGCGAAACTCTTTCGCAAGCGACGGTTCAATTTTGGGTCGTCGTTTTTGAACACGATGTCGTCGATATCGACATCACGCCAATCGATCTCGCCGCGACCAAATCCAATCCACACTTCGCTGCTGGCCTTGGCCGATTCCATACGATCGTACTGCAAGCTCTCGATCGAATAAATGCGGCCGCCCTGCATCGCTTCCCCTGCAACGGCGATCGCCAAACCGTCACCGAGTGCGATCGGCGACGCCAAGCGGACGCGGATGCGGTTCTGGTCAAAGTCCAACACCTTGCCGATCTCGATGCCGCGTTTAGAAGATTGTTTGCCGGGGACCAATCGTTTGTGGTCATTACCTTCGAGCCATCCTGGCGAGAAGCCTCGCGAGAACGACAGCTCCATCTCTTGACGATCCGTGTCGTCGACGTGTACTTCCCCGGTGCGGATGGCATCATCAATAGCGCGTCGATAATGTCCCGTGATGTTGGCGACGTACTCAGGCGTTTTTAGTCGTCCTTCGATCTTCAGTGACGCGACCCCCGCGTCGATCATGTCGGGAATCGCCGCGTATCCGGCTAGGTCTTGCGGGCTCAGCAAATAGCGGACTTCCCCAAGATCGCGGTCTTCGCCATCGCAGATCAGTTCGTACGGCAGCCGACACGCTTGAGCGCATTGTCCACGATTCGCACTTCGCCCGCCCAGTGATTCGCTTGTTAAACATTGGCCGGAGTAGGCGACGCACAACGCTCCATGGATGAAGACTTCGATCGGCATATCGGTAGCCGAGGTGATCTTGCGAATTTCGGCAACCGATAACTCACGCGCCAACACGACGCGAGACAGACCCAAGTCGCGAGCGACCGCGATCGTTTCGGCGCTGGTCAAACTCATCTGGGTCGACGCGTGGATTTCCAGCTGCTGGCAAATGGACCGCACGATCCGGGCGACCCCAAAATCTTGGACCAAAACAGCGTCAACGCCCGCTTCGGCAACTCGTTGGACTACGTTGATCAGATCGGGCAGTTCCGAAGGGAACGCCAACGTATTCATGGTCACATAGCCACGGACGCCACGGGTTCGCAGCCAGCTCATCAATCCGGGCAGATCGTCCAGCCCAAAGTTCTGAGCACGAAAGCGGGCGTTAAAACCACAGTCCAACCCAAAATAGATCGCATTAGCTCCATTTTCGACCGCCGCGCGAGCGCAGTCCCAGTCCCCTGCGGGCGACAAAAGTTCAATTTCGGAGCTAACTTTACTTGGCATCGTGTTCATGCAGCCAAGTATGACTACCAATCACGATTTTGGGAAATGGATCAACTCGGAAAGCGATTTTGAATCCCGCCAGAGCCACGGAACGGGTTTTCAAGTGCCTACTCGGGATGATCCGAGCAGCTAACCCGGTCGTTTCGGCCAAGCTGAAATGCTCGGCCGGTCACTGGACATGTCGGCAACGTGCGGCCGGCGTAAACGTCAGTGGCGATTTCTCGCATACTCGATGAGGGAGCGCTACCCGTGTCATCGATATAGGCTTCGACGTGATGTTGCAGCAATTCTCGCGAGAGTTGGCAGCTGCGATCGTGAGCCTGCTCGCCAGGTTTCTGCAGATGCCGAATCCCGATGATGGCCACGGTGGCAGAGATAATCAGAACCGCCATCACCTCGATCAACGTGAAACCTTTGGGAGGCAACGTAAAGCCTTTTTGGGGGGACGCCATTATTCGAGTACCTCAAACATGTGGAACATCGGGGTGTAGATCGAAAGCACAATGCCACCAATCGCGACCGCCAACAGGATGGTGAGTGTCGGTTCAAGCAGTCCGACCGAAGCGTCGATCCGTGTCTCGAGTCGTTCACGTAGATGCTCGCAAGCCCCACGGAGTGCTTTGGGGAAATCGCCCGATTGTTCGCCCACGGCGACTAACTGACAAAGTGTGGCCGAGAAGAAATGGTCATGGTTGCCAAGTTGTTTGCTCAACCGTTCGCCTCGCAGCACGCTGCGCCGGACCTGATCGACCGAGGCTCGCACCTCGCGATTGCGAACACACTCCACGGCCACCCCGACCGCATCGGCAGGCGTGTAGCCACACTCGACCATCGACGACATGCCTTCGACAAACTGCAGCACCGCAACATCGCGAAGCCATGGACCGACGAGCGGTAATTTCAGTAGAAACGCGTCGGCCATCCGTGATAGTTTGGGACGCGAACGGATCAGCGAAATCAAGGCGACCAGCGTGATACAAAACGGAACGACAAGCCAGCCGTTATGGATCACTTGCCGGCTCATTCCCGTAACCACTTGCGTGACCACCGGCAAATCGACACCACTGCTTGAGTAAACGGTTTCAAATTCGGGAACCACGACGACGCACATAAAAATCATCAAACCGGCACCCGCAACGGTGATCAGCACCGGGTAGCTCACCTTTTTGATAATCCGTTTCTTTAGAGCAACGCTTCGCTCGAGTTGTTCGCAGACACGTCGCATGGCTTTTTCGAGCGAACCACTTTTTTCACCGATGCGGATTTGCTGGACTTGCATCGGAGTGAAGGTACGCGGGTAACGCTGCATCGCATCACTGAGAAGTCCGCCCGCTTCGATCGTCATTCTTAGACGCACGAGTACGCTACGGTAACGAGCCGACGATCGGTCCGCTGCCAGCGCGGCAAGGGCTTTCGGGAGCGACAATCCGTTTTCAAGCAACATCAAAAGCAAACCCAACAGATCGGCGAGCGGAACGGGAGGAATTCGTGTTGAATCCCCTCCCTTCTTCTTTCCGCCAACTTCAATCGAGTGCAACTTGCGAAAGAATCCGATCACCCCACCGCCCGCAGAGGCGACGGAATTTGAGCGATGATTCAGCTGGGCATGAGAGGTTGCCATAATTCAGTTATCTCGGGCAATTGTTTTTTTAAAACGGTTGGACGTGAAGGCTCACGCTGACTTATTAGGATTAAACACAGACCGCGTCGACTGTTCGCGATCCGCCAACCACCGGTTTGGATTCCGTTCGGCGGCGGTCACCACTCGTTTTGAAGTAGACCTCTTCGAGTGACGTGCGTCCGGCGACGGCTTGTTCAAGTCCCGCATTGGCGAGCCCCACCATTCCGGCAGCAATCGACAGCTCATACAGCTTCGAATGAGGCACACCGGCTTCGATCGCCATCGTGATCTCGGGAGTGATCGGCATGATTTCAAAAATCGGCAAGCGACCTGAAAAACCGGTGCCCAAACACTTCTTGCAACCTTCGCCGCGGAAGAAGTCGGCCGACCGCGAGATCGTTTCATCGGGATCCAGGGCATCAAGCAAATTGCGATTCGGAGTGACTGGCATCTTGCAGTTTTCACAAACGCGGCGTAGCAGTCGCTGGGCCACACTGCCAAGCAACGAGCCAGCAATTTTAAAGTTGTCGACCCCAAGGTCGCTCAATCGTTGAACCGCGCCGACGGCATCGTTGGTATGCAGGGTGCTGATCATTAAGTGGCCGGTCAGAGCGGCTTGAACCGCCGTGGTCGCAGTTTCACTGTCGCGAATTTCACCGACCATAATGACGTCGGGGTCCTGACGCATGATGTATTTCAGCGCGTTGGCGAATCCCATTCCGAACTCGCTATCGCTTTGCACTTGATTGATTCCCGGCAATCGATACTCGACCGGATCTTCGACCGTGACGATGTTGCGATCGTCGCCGTTTAGGTGTTGAAGCACGGCGTACAGAGTCGTACTTTTTCCGCTTCCGGTTGGCCCTGTGACCACAAACATTCCGTGCGGCTTATCGATCATTTCGCGAAGCGACTCGAGGTTGCGAGGCATCATGCCCAATCCGTCAAGCGAGAACGATTTGCCGCCTTCATCGAGAAGCCGCAGTACCAATTTTTGTCCATCGACCGTCGGAATGCCGCTAACACGAAATCCGACCCGTTTGCCGTTTTCGTAGACATTCAGATGGCCGTCTTGAGGGCGGCGATTTTCAGTCGTATCCATGTCGGCCATGACTTTGATGCGGCTGATCACCGATTCTTCGATATGATTGGGAATCGTCATGACTTGTTGCAGTTCGCCATCGACACGGTAGCGAACTCGCATTTCCGGCTTGAACGGTTCCAGATGAACATCGCTGGCCCCGGCCGTTGCCGCGCCCGACAAAATTGCTTGAACCAAGCGAACAACAGGTGCATCCTCTTGATCGACGGTAACCACCGATTGGTTGACGTCCTCTCCGGAGGCCTGCAATTCCCGAAGTTCGCCGAGTTTCATGTCGACGATCGTTTGACGAGCCACGCTGCGGTCATCGTAGACACGGCTGATCAGATCATCGATATCTTCGGCCAGAGCTACTGCTGGTTTGATTTGGTAGCCCGTCATGAGTTCGGCTTCCGCGATCGTTTCGATGTCGTCCGGGGCAACCATGGCCAGAATCAATTGCCGGTTCTCGACTTTGATTGCTCCGGTTTGACGTGTCCTGGCAAAGTCTTCGGGTAACAAACGAGCAATCTGCGCGTCCACTGCCGTGGCATCAATGTCGATGTACGGCACGGCAAACTGTTCGGCCAGCGCACGACCGAGCTGGACGGTTGACAGCAACTTTTGGCTGACCAACCAATCTCCTAGCAACACGCCTCGCGGCTTCGATGCAAAGGCTGCATCAAGCGACTCGGCACTCATCACGTTTTGTTCGATTAAGACATCGCCTAGTCGTCGCATTTTATTTTCTCGGACTGTGTTTGATTTCTTGCGTTTTGTGCTTTACCGGCTACCGACACCGTCGGCAGCATGAGAAACGAGGGCAACGATTTTTTCTTCGAGTACAACGGGATCAAACGGGGTGATCAAGTAATCTTGAGCTCCCGCGTAAAAGGCGCGCTCGACGGTTTCCAAACTTGGGTCCAACGACACGACCAAAACCGAAAACTGATCGGCTTTAAATTCGCCTCGTAATCGCGACAGCCACTCCAGCCCATCGCCATCACGCAGCGCGGTATCAACGATTACCAAATGAGGGAATTTAGCCCGAATCCGATCAATCGCCTCGCCACCGGTGCCTACCAACTCGATTTGGTATCCAAGCAACTGCAGCCGAAACGACATCAGTTCCGAAAGCACTGGCTCGGACTGAACCAGCAAGATCCGTACACCGGAGGAATCGAACATTGTGGTGCCTTGTCGGGGCCGAAGGTTGGTGAAATGGAAGGAAAGTGAATGCAACTCAAGCAAGAACTCGCGTTGAAATGTAGGTCGCAAAAAGCGAAATGGCGGAAAACATGGGGGCATTAACCGACTCGTTTGTGGGGAATCGAAAGATATTGCTGACTCACTACCTCCGAGTGCCTTGCAACCCGCCCTCGCATCCTCCGGATCCGCATAACCGTCACAATCCAAATCCTTTGACCGCAGCAACGATTGCTTGCACTCTTTTATGCGATTCCAAGAGCACCCCCTCTAGAGCGTAGTCCAGATTTGAGTGAGGTCGGACTACGGTATCTCGACGCTGCATTGCTTTGAAGCAGAGCAGCATTTGGGCATATACGGCAGACCGATAACGCGCGGGGCATTGCGCTAGCACAATCGTTGATGAAATTCACTCGTGGAATTCGTTGGTGAATGATTGAGAGCGTGGACGTACGGAAACCAGGGGGGCCTACTACCTAAGGAATAAGAGCGTGTTGAGGATCTATTTTGCTTCGCTGAAAGTCGCGATTGCGATCGTTTGCGTCGGAATCAGCCTGATACTTGGCAGCAAGTTTCTGGGTTTGATTCCAGAGTCGCTGCATGACAACGGACGCGCGTTCATGCGTTTGGTCGCCTTCTTTATCGTCGGTGGTATTGCTGCCTACACTCTGCTGGTCGTTCGGCTGTTCGGATCCTTCGAAGTCACTCAGGTGGTGACGGACCGAGTTCGCAAATCGTTGGATGCGTTGGCCGAAGGCTTGGTAATCATGGATGACGCTAACCGGATTGTTCTGGCCAACCGCTCGTTCTGTGACACGATCGGTCTAACCGCCGAAGAGTTGGTCGGGCAGCGACTTAATTCACTGGGATGGGTGTGCAGTCGTTCGTCGACTTCCGAGGACTTTCCTTGGGCTCGGGCGATGAGCGAAAATAAGCGGCACGTTGATCAACTGATGCGATACCAGCATCCCGATGGTTCGTTTCGTTTTCTGGCGATTAACGCCTCCCCCGTGGACGACAACACCTCGGACGAGGGAGGCGTTTTAGCGACGTTTCGTGATGTGACCGCTGTCGAAGAGCATCGCGCCGAAGTCGAACGACTGCTGCAAATGCTAAGAAACAGTCGCGAAGAAATGTCAAACAAGAACCGCGAACTCCAAGTACTCGCGACTCAAGATGCGTTGACCGGATGCGTGAATCGCCGAGCCCTTTTTGAAAGGTTCGACTCAATTTGGACGACGCTCAATCGCGCCCAACCGATGCTTGCTTGCCTCATGGTCGACAATGATCATTTCAAACAAGTTAACGATACTTATGGGCACCAAGTTGGGGACGAAGTATTAAAAGCCGTAGCCCAGATATTGCGAGATTCGTTTCGCGCCCCTGCAGTGGTCTGTCGCTACGGCGGCGAAGAGTTTTGCATTCTGATGCCTGGGGTCAGCCTCGATGAAGCAACCAAGGCTGGCGAGATAGCTCGCCAAGGTGTCGCTGCTCAACAATTTGAAGATCAACCCGAGCTAAGAATCAGTGCGAGCATCGGAGTATCTCACCTTCAATTTGGTGCCGATGACGCCCTGGCATTGATCAACCAGGCTGATTGTGCGCTCTACGTCGCTAAGCACCAAGGTCGCAATCGAGTGGTGGTGTACGGCGAACCCGAAGCCAAATCGGTAGCTCGAGCGGATGAGAATTGCGTTTGCATCTGATGCACACGGAGTTCACTGGAATCCACCCATCGAATTTTGGGCTCGAAACATCCCGCCGCCGCCCATACCGCCGCCGCCCATTCCGCCCTGCATCGACATCGGTATCGGGACCTCGACCGATTCGAGCACCGGATCGGGGCCAAAGTGCGATTCACGCAGTGTTTGCAGCAACGTCTCGATTTGCTGATGCACGTCATAGGTGGTTGAAATCAGCAACGCAGGACGTGTCGATTGAAACGGTGCCATCGTCGAAGGCCCCCCCAACGCCTCCCATGTGTCGGGACGGATCGTGGTTTGGATCAGATTGATGATTGTGGTGAAATTTCCTGGGACCACGCCAGTTCCTTCAAGCCAATAAATCCGATTCAGCAAACGTTCTTCAGCAACTTCAACGGTCGTGACCGTTAAGGTCTCACCTTGGATAGTGTAGGTTAAGTCAAAATCAGCAAGCATGATTTCCAGTAGACTTTGTAGTTGAACCTGCTTGATGACGAAGTCGACCGGAAAGTCTACGGTCAGACCGATTTCTTCCAATGCCCGAGCATCGATTCGGATGGGAAGATCGGCTTCCATCGAGATCGTCTGAAGAGCCTCCTCTAACGGAGTGTCGAAAAAGGTGGCTTGCATCGGGCTATGAAGTGCCGTGGCAATTTTCTTCTCTACGGCTTCGTCAAGATTGATCCAGCGTGAGACACCGATGCCTTTGTGAACCAGTGACGCGGTGTCGGCGGTGATGACCACGCCATCGTTTTCTACGGTGGCTCGCAGGCCGTGCGGTCGCAACATTTTTCGCAGTGCGGTCCTTAACGGCAGCTCACTCGCTTGAAGTTTAACCTGAGTTTCACCCTCTTTGAGCTCGGCGAATGCGACGCCGCGATCATCAATGATGACGGGGACACCGGTAATCGACTCGAGGGCCGTTGGTAGATCGTCGAGTGTAACCTCAACGTTGAATTCAAAGGACTGGTCCATGGCCTGAAGTGCGTGTTCGGCGACCGCGCCGACTGGATCCGGAACCACCGTTTGCTCAGCCCACATCATGCGTGCCCCAGTGGTGCTCCCTTTGCTGTCTTCCTTTGTCGCATCTTTTGCTTTTTTGTCGAGCGGTTTTCGTTTGGGTTGGTCGTGCGGTTCGGTGGTGATCGCCGCTCCGCCTCCACCCATGCCGCCACCACCAAACTGAGCCACATGACTGGGAATTTTAATCGTTTCGGGTTGTTCGCTGGGCTGGCCCGCCGAGCCAGAGACCATCAACAAGCCGAGGATGGCAGAGCCGGCGATCACGCCCGCGAGGGTCGTAAACAGTGAAGGCATCAGTCGGGTTCCTTGCGAGAGTAGAGAGTCAAGAAGATGAGGGTCAACGGGGGAATCGGGAAGATCGCCGCGATGCAGCGATTCAATCAGTGGTTCACTTGCCTGAGCCGCCGTCGTGGTGGAAACGGTTAATGCATTGGCAGCGGCAAACGCCAATACCGGAACGACGCCGCGACGACGCAGCCGATCAGCAAGTAATTTTTTTCCGCGTTGCAATCGGCCTCGTACCGAGCCAACGGTGGTGCCCAGCGATTCGGCGAGCGACTCGAGCGTGGTGCCTTCGTACAGATGCATCACGATCGCGGCGCGGTAATGTTCCGGCAGCTCGGACAATTCTTCGTCCAACACGATCGCTTCGTGTCGCTGTGTTAAACGGTCCAGCGGATCGTCGGGGGTGGCAATCGGTTCAGCCATGGATTCGGTTTCACGTTTGCACGATTGAGTTACGGCTACCGCAGCACGTTGGGCGACGCGGTGCAGCCATCCTGCAAGCCGTTCGGGGTGTCGGATTTTGCTACTGTTACGTGCCAGGTACAAAAACGTCGTTTGATAAGCATCGTCCGCATCCGCGTGCGATCGGCACCGTCGCCGGCAAACGCTCAGCACCATCACGCTATAGCGATCGACCAGCGCCGCCATCGCCGCAGCTTCATGGTCTTGGTTCCATGCATCGAGTAGATCCGCATTGGAAACACCGCCCAGATCGTGTGACGATGGGCTTGTGGTCGAGCTCGGTTCGGTCGTTTCTTCAGTAATATTCATGGCATCTATTACTGTAGTGCGACCAGCCGGGCGAGGTGCGCGCAGAAAATCAAAATATTTCTGCTGCAAAGCAAACACTCCACCTCCCCAGCCTCGGGTGGCATTGCGGCACGGCGTCAGCAGTTCATTGATTTTGTCGTTATTTTAATAACATAGTCGCCTTTTGCTCCGCAAAAGTTGCGTTTATTGACGCAGCTTTCGCGGAGCGAAAGGCGACTTTGAATAAGTCGCCAGTCCGCAAGACGCCCGGTGTTTTCCGAACGTTTTACTTGCTGCGACCGAGCGAACTCCAAGACAGCTGGCCTTCGTCTTCTGTCACGTTTTTTCGCGATCGACCACGGCAATACAGGCTGGCAGGAGCGTTAGATTGACCAGTGTTCCTAGTAACAACGTGGCCGCAACGAGGGTGCCAAATGTGGCGGTCGGAATGAATTCACTAGTCGACAAGATGCTGAACCCGAAAACCAATGCGCACGTCGCCAACAAAATCGGCACTCCGACGCTTCCGGCAGCGTGAGTGACCGCCACGGTGATCGGATGTCCATGTTTGCGATAACGCCGATAAATTGCCAACAAGTGGACCGATCCGTCGATCGTCAATCCAATCGAGACTGCCGCGATCATCGCTGCCCCCATGTTGATCTTGCCACCAATCCAACCCACCGTCGCTAACACCACAAACGCAGGTAGCAAGTTGGGCAGCAGGGCGGCAGACGCCAGCCGAATCGATCGCGTGGCGATCCACAACAGCAACCACACCAACACCCCGGCAAACCCCAGACATCGCCATTGGTCACCTACTAACTGTGACACCAATCGTGACATCATCACGTAGTAACCGGTGACAATTGGGCGTGAATCAGGGGGCGTTTCGAACGCATCGTTCCAAGCATCGGCTTGCGTATGTTTATCGACGATCCGCTGGACCTCGGCAATCAACCGCGTTTTTGATTCCGCAGGCAATTGTTCTTCGCTGCGAATCATGATTCTCAAACGACGTGGTTGAGTGTCGGAGGGATTGAGTAACGCATCGACAAACTCAGGCATCGTGGCTCGCATCCCCGTCATCCGCAGCGACGGAGGAGCGTACTTTAGTATCGGTGTCTTGCCGACGACATATTCAGCGTCGGCCATGCTCAAGACCTTCGTCAATTTGGCGTCATCGACCTCAATGTCGCGTAGGTCCCTCTCCATCAGCAGGACTTGTCTCAAGTAGTCTCGCGTCAATGGCTTTGGCGCGGGCAACAGGATGTCCCACACCCCCGCGCCGCCAAACTGCTGTTCGACTTGGTCATACGCCAGCACGATCTCGCTGTCGCTACGAAAATTGTTCAGGAAGCTGGTTTCTGGTTTCGCTTGCCATGTCCCAAGCACTGAAACACCCAACAAAATAAGAGCAACGGCGATTGCGAATTTGCGATGTGACACAAACGCGGCGGCAACCAAGGTGCAGCGACGGCTGATCGCTCGTGTTGCCCTACGCTGGACGCGGTGCAACGATTTGCCGAAACTCAATTCAGGCAACATCATCGTCACCCCCGCAAACAAAATGATGGCAACAAACACTGCGATCGAGGCGATGGCGATCATCGCACCAAATTGACGTACCGGCAGAATCCGTGACGATCCAAGCGCCGCGAATCCCGCAGCATCCGTCAAACAAGTCCACAGGATCGGAACGATCAGCAGCGAAAACGATCGCCATGTGGCGTCGTAACGACTAAGTCCCTTGGCCCTGGCGTCTTGGAATTTAGTCCCCAAATGCAACACCGCGGCGACCGCGATCACCGTGATGATCGCGGGCATGATTGTCGAAACAAGCGATTGATTCAGCCCCAGCAGCACGAGCGTCGCTTCGGTTACGACGATCGACCACACCACGACCAGACCCGTCAAAGCAACAAAACGCAGGTCCATCAATGTCACCAGCACGACGATACTCAATAGGATCAGCGTCACGGTAGTCAGTTTACGTCCGTCGCGCTCAATCAAATTGAAACCATCGTGAATCAGCACCGGTTCGCCCACGACGACGCCGGGTTCTGCGATGGCTTCATATTGATCGGGAAGCTTGCTGGCAATCGCTTGAAGTGATTCAATCGCCGCCGGCGGATGGTTTGGTGACAACATCACGACCACGGCAGCAAGTCGGTGGTCGTCGGAGTGGGTATAGCCTGCGAACAAATGTTCGATGCCACGAGCAACGATGTCGTCGCGGCGAGCCAACCCCGGAATATCCGTTTCGCTGCGAAAGAAGCTGCCGGGACGAATCTTTTCGACTGCCGCGTTCAGCGTCGATGGCGATAAGATGCCGTCGACTCCTTCGATTTGACGGACTTCCGACGCGATTGCGTCACTTCGCCGTAACCCCTCGTTGGACATCAAATCGGCGTCGGGATAAACCATGATCGCGACCGCATTGCCACCAAACGAATTTTGCAACGTTTGATAATCGACCAGTGTTGAATCGGTGGGCGAGAACATCGCCGTGATGCTGCGGTCAAGCTTTAGCTGTTCCGAAAACGGCCACGCCGCAGCTAACACGATCAAGCCGAGCAGCGATAACACCACGCGGAATTGAATCAAACGCGAAGCCATGCTCCCTGATTTTCGGTTCGTGCGGGTCGGTTTGTTCATCGTGCTCGCTCGCAGTCCACGCTAGGCTCCGCTAATATTGCTCGTATCAAATTGGCTCTCTCGTCATCGATTCCTGCATTGCCCATGCCCCATTGGACTCAATCCGCATCGTCTAATCGAATGAAGTTCGTTGGCATCATCGTATTGGCATTGGTCGTTCGAGGTGGGGTGGTGCTGAGCAACCTCGACCAATTTGGTCAAGATCCTGACGCTTACCGAGTGATCGCCGAAACACTTTCCGAAACCGGGGTGTTCGGACTACCCGCCGCGAGTGGCTCCGGCGAGATTGACGCGGCCCAGCCCGCCAAGCCAACCGCATTTCGTCCGCCGCTGTATCCTTATCTGCTCTCCTGGCTCACGGTCGATCACCACGTCAATCATTTGCTTGTAGGGTTGCTGCATCTGGGGTTGGGTGTGCTGACCACAGCGTGCACTTTATCGATCGCATCGCAATTGATCGACAGGGGACGTTTCGGGCTAGCGAGTATTTTGGCTGCGGTGTTAGTGATTATCGATCCGATTTTGGTCCAGCAATCGACCCTGGTGATGACGGAAACCATCGCTGCTGCCCTGGCGACGCTGGCCGTTTGGCTTTGGGTGTGCCGCTGGATACCGTCGCCGACGCTGGCAAATGCGTTGATGTTCGCGGTTTTGCTTGCGTTGGCTTATTTATGTCGTCCCACGTTTTTGGTTTGGGCGGTGTTGATGTTGCCGGCTATTTTGTTCAGCACGAAAAGCTGCTGGACTCGTCGGCTGGCGTGCACGTTTGCGACCGCAACGATCATGGTGTTGGCGGTGGGGTTATGGACAGTTCGTAATTTGAACGCAGTGGGGCATCCGGTTTGGGCGACCAGCCACGGAGGCTACACGCTGCTGCTGGCCAACAACCCCTCGTTCTACGACTACCTTCGCCACGGCAAGTTTGCTGAAGCCTGGGACGCCGAGCCGTTTCTTGAAGCTTATGAGCATCGTTTTCAGGGCGATCCTACAAGCGAGACCTTCTGGCAAACCGATTGGTCCAATCCTGCCGCAGAGTTGCCGGCACCTCGATCACTCAATGAACACGCGGACGACCAGTGGTCGTACCAGGCCGCCAAGGCAACGATTGCCCGAGAACCGTCGATGTTTGTTTGGTCCTGTGTCGTGCGACTGGGGCGATTGTGGAGTCCGATGCCACATCATGTCGCCGGTCGATCCTGGCCACCGATTGTGATCGTAACGCTTTATTATCTGGCCTTCTGGATCGCCGCCCTTGTCGGGCTTTATCGCATCGGCCGCGGCATTTTGACCCCAGCGTGGTGGGCGATGATCGCGTTGGTGATCACGCTGTCGGCGGTTCACACGATTTACTGGAGCAATCTGCGGATGCGGTCGCCGATGATTCCGTCACTTGCCGTGATCGCCGCTGCCGGTCTGATTCGGCCGCGATTTGTCGAGCCGCTTCTCGTCGACCAAAATGCGGACTGAGGCGGAATCGAGATCATCAAATTGGCCGTGCCGAATCGACCAAATGCACGCCACGAGCGCTGAACCACCCAACAGCAATGCGATCGGCAATGCGATCGTTAAAACACTCATGCTATCGATTCCTTAAGGAGAGATCGGCGGGTGCGTGGCGATGGATCGGACTTCTCGGCATCGTCTGCGGATGCATCGACGATCGGCGTGGCCAGCGTCATCGTCAATACCGTCAACGAGCTGATTGGCATCAAGATCGCCGCGATCAGCGGGCTGATGATTCCGGTCATCGCCAAAACCGCAGCAATCAAATTATAGCTTATCGAAACCGCAAAATTCCGATGGATCGACCGTGCGGTCCGTTTGGCGGTCTGAGTCAGCGTGACGATGCCATCGAGCCGACTGTTGCCGATCAAAATCGGTGCAGCCGCAAGACTCGCGTTCGCACCACCTCGAAGCGCGACACCGACGTCGGCTGCCGCAAGCGCCGCCGCGTCATTGACGCCATCACCGACCATCACAACCACGTGGTCATCGCGTTTGGCTTGCTGGATCGCCGCCAGTTTTTGTTCGGGTGATTGATCCCCCAAAGCGAGCGCCGCGTCGATGCCGAGCCGATGGGCAACCTCGCTGACAATCGCAGCATGATCGCCCGACAACATCGCAACCTTCCATCCGCTATCACGCAATTGGCTGATGACATGATTGGCCTCGCCACGAACCGGATCGCTGACACCAAAGACGGCCTCGATCCGGTCGTCCACCACGACCAAGATCGGAGTGGCTCCGGATGACAAGACGGTTTCGATTTGTTCTTGCTCGAGCGGGCATACGGTAAGCTTCATTTGATCAACGAGCTTCAGGCTGCCGATCGTAAAATGCCGTCCTTGAATAATACCTTCGACACCGACTCCCACGCGATTTTGAACCTCGATCGCCTCAAGTGAATCTGCATGACTGCTTCGTTTGTACTCGGTGATGGCACGGGCGATCGGATGGCCGATGGTCGACTCAATCGCTTGCACTCGCTGCAAAATCTCTGGCTCGCCGAACCAATGCGTGACTTGCATTCGGCCTTGGGTGAGCGTTCCGGTCTTGTCAAAAAAGATTGTTCCGGGTTTCGAAAACTGCTCTAGCGATTCACCCGAACGAACCAGGATTCGCCGTTCGGCGAGTCGGCCGACTGCCACCGCAATCGCCAGCGGAGTGGCAAGCGCCAGTGCACAAGGGCAAGCGACAATCAACAAGGCAACGCTATGATTGATTGCCAGCGCCGGGTCCACATGCCACCATGCAATCACGGTAACAACCGCAAGCACCATCACCACACTGACAAACCATCCCCCCACGCGATTGGCCAATTGGACAATCGGTGTCTTGCTCGCAGCCGCCTCGGCAACCGATTGCGAAAGGGCACCGAGTCGAGTTGCGTCGCCAATCGCGGTCGTTTCGACGTGAATCACCGATGCGATGTTTTCTGTGCCGGCTTCAACATCCGATCCAATACCAACTGCGACGGGACGGCTTTCACCGGTCAATAACGAGCGATCGAGTTGCGATTGCCCCCGCACCACGCGTCCGTCCACGGGAATGCTTTCTCCTGGATCGACCTTCACAATGTCGCCCAGCTTAATTTCGGATGCCGGAACACGCGTCAAAATTTCGTCGCCGTCCACTCGCGTGGCCGCATTGGGCGTCAAACTTAAAAGCGCCGAGATCGCACGCCCCGCCGAATGTTGTTGACGAAGTTGCACCCAGCGTCCGACCAACAGTAAAAAGACTAGCGTCGCGATCGAATCAAAGTAAACTTCCGACGTGGTCTCGAACAAACCATAGATGCTAGCGATCACACCTGCGGACAATCCCAGTGCGACTGGCAAATCCATGTGCGGCACTCGCAAGCGAATCGAGGCAATCGCACCTCGCAGGAAAACGCGGCCAGGAAACAGCACCGCGGCAACGCCCAGCCCCACGCCGGTGAATCGTAACAAGTTGCGTTGGGATTCCTCGATCCCCGAAAACGCACCGGCATACAGTGCAACCGCAATCCACATTGCATTCATCGCACAAAAACCGGCAATCGCAACTTCGACAAGCATTCGCCGACTCTCTTCGCTGCTGGCGTCCCGCTCGCCCGCCGTATCAAGCGGCACCACGTGATAGCCGATTGTTTTTAGCAGTCGTCCCAATTGGCTAAGTTTGACGGTGGTCGGATCGTAAACCAATTCGACCGATCGCGAATGCATTTGCACCGACGCAGAATGCCATCCGCTGACATGATTCGGTGCTTGTTCAATCAACCATGCACACGCGGCACAGTGCAGACCGCGAATTGATAAACGGACGCGAGCCAATTCGATGCCATTGGGACCGATCCCCTTTTTGACCACCGAAGGAAACAACAGTTTGGGATCATCAAGATCGTCAAACGAATCGCGACCTCGATCGCCAAGCGTCTCGGTGGGGCCGCAATCACGCAGCGCGTAATAGTCCTCCAGACCCCAGCCATGAATCAATTCCCAGGCTCCTTTGCAGCCATTGCAGCAAAACGCGGGTGCTGACTCATCGTGTGGCCTGGGGGCGGGCAATCCACAATGCACACACTCGACGGTTTGCTGGGTTTGCGGTCGATCCATTGCCGAGCTCATGGGACGGTGGCTCGGGGAACTGTGGCTCGGGGTGTGTCGGCAGCGTTATTGGTGGTGTCCAAGAGCGTTGTCTCTGGATCCTCCGTCAGCTCGCTATCTGCCGAGGCATCGTTGCTGGCACAGCACGGACACTCGCTCGACTCACCGGCGGACGGGGCTTCGGCACAACACGGCAAAGGTTGCTCTTTCAGATCGATCAGCGAGGTGGCGGTGATTTCATCGCCTAAGTGGGGCGCGACCAAGCTGGAAACGTCCACGGCCGCCCGTCCGGTGACGGTATACAGCCCGGTCACAATCAAAAACACACTTGCGGCAATCGGCAGCATGCCTCGCAGCTTTGGCGTCAACGAGTGGATACCCACCAACATCGTGGTCAGCGCCGGAAGTGTTCCGATCCAAAAGGCGAACATCACTACCACAGCGGGTAAAACGCCTCCGGTTCCCGCGGCCACCAGCACAAACAGATACAACCATCCGCACGGTAACCAGGTCGTAATCAAGCCGCCCAGGTAGGCTCGTGAGACTGCGGTTTGCCGATCCAGCAGTGGCTTGAAACGCTTTAGCACCGCAGCGACCGTCGAAGGCCCCGAGCTTGTCGCAGAACTCAATAAAGGCCGATTAAAACGCGGGTGCAATTTTGCCAGTCGCAACAAGCCGACGGCGATCAACAAGCCGCCTGCGACCTTGGCAGCAGCCGATTGGAAACCAACCATGTCGCCACCGATCGAAACCGCCGCCCCTAAAATCCCAGCCACCGCGCCGGCGATCAAGTACGTCGTTAGCCTGCCGACGTGGTAGGCACTGATCGTAGCTCGACTCGATCCACCACCCGTGACCCACAGCGCCAGCGGTCCGCACATGCCAACGCAATGCAAACTGCCAAGCAAACTCGCCACAATCACTGCCATCGCCAGCGTCAACACGGTTAGTATCCTTTCGTCAGCCGACGCTGCGTTTGAGTGACGAGGATATCTTGGGAATGGACAAAATGTTCGTCTTGGTCATTGCTGACTTCGATGTCGATTTGCCACAAGCCATCCGCAGCAAAGCAGTCTTCGGCAACAACAACGCCACTGGAGTTTGCACTAATCGAAAACGTTTTCACATCTGCGGCGCGTGCGTAGTGATACATGTGAACGGTTCCCGATGCGATTTGAACCGGTTTGCCATCGGCATCGGTCAAAACACCCTGCAGAGTCGCGCTGTGTTGACCCGGGATTGGCACTAACGCGATATTCCAACCGAGTTCGCGTGAGACGCTTTCGGATTTTCGTTGGTCGTCCCAGTCGAGCGATTTCTGATAATAATCGGGAAGGACCGCGGCCGACGGATCGCCGGTCGCCAGCATGATTGCGACCACGCCCACGGCGACTTGCAGCGTCAGCAGTCCGACCACCAATCCGCCCCAACGAATGGCGGCGTTGCGATTGGCAATGCGATTGAATTCCGGCGTCGGATTCGTAGAGGTTGGGTTTTCCATCATCGTCGTGGACCTAGTAGTTGCATTTTTAGCGTGCGTTCGTTGCCCGCGTCATCGCGAATTCGCAGTTCTCCTTCGACGTTGCCCCCCGGGCCGAACACTTTCCCAGGAACTTCGACCACCAACGGAACAAGTTCGGTAGCGTTGCTTTCCAGCTTAGGAGTCTCGTCGCCGATCTCGCGTATGATCGCCGTTTCCGGCTTCACGATTTCAACGGTGTATTCGCGAGACTCGTTGGTACGGTTGACTAACCGCAGTCGGAATTGGTTGCTGACGTTGCCAGTGACATGGCGGTGAAAGGGGCTGCCTTTGCCGCGAATCAAGCGTGCGTCAAAAGCGTATTTTGTCGACAAAACGGCAAGGAATCCGATGCCCACGACCAACAACAACGCGGGATAGGCGACGGTGCGCAAGCGAAAGAATTTAGGCTTCTTTCCATCCAGTGCATCTTGCGAACTGTAGCGAATCAGCCCTTTGGGTTTACCCACCTTGGTCATCACGTCGTCGCATGCATCGATGCACTGCGTGCAGTTAATACACTCCAATTGCAATCCTTCGCGAATATCGATCCCGGTCGGGCAAACGCGAACGCACTGGTGACAATCGACACAGTCGCCTGCGCCATCACCAGCCACATGTTTCCCTCGCTTGCGAGGCTCGCCACGTTTCGGGTCATACGCGACGATCAAGCTTTGCCGATCCAGCATCACCGATTGAAAGCGCCCGTAAGGACAAGCGATCAAACAGAGTTGCTCTCGGAAAAAGAGGAAATCAAACAGCATCAAGCCGGTGGTGAACCCCATCACCATAAAGGCGGCTGGGTGTTCGATCGGAGAGCTTTGGATCCACTCTGCGAGTCGATCGGTACCGACAAAGTAGGCTAAAAACGTGTGGGCGAGAAACATGCACAACACCACGTACACGGCCCAGCGGGCAATCCGACGCCAACCTTCGATCGGCCGTTTGGCTTGCCCCCCTTTGCCCACGGTGCCCTCGAACCAACGGTCGATCGGCCGGAACAGGTATTCCATGTAGACGGTTTGAGGACAGGCCCAACCACACCAAATCCGACCCGTCAGCGCGGTAGCAAAGACGATGGTCAAGAACACACCCAACATCACCAACGCCAACAACAACGTGTCGGTCGGCAAGAAGACGTGTCCGAGGAAAACAAATCGTCTGGCTGGCACATCCAACAGAATCGGCGGCAGTCCTCCGATGCGAATGTGGGGTAACGCGACGAAGAAGGCGACTAGACCGTAAGCGATCCAGCGTCGCCATTTCCACCAAAACCCGGTCGACAATGTAGGCCGCAGCCAGCGCCGTGAACCATCTTTTTCGAGCGTACTAAGCACATGCTCGGGTGACTCGAGCATACTGCTGTCATTTTTTTCGTCGCCTGAAATCACCGGCAACTGTTTTGCATTGTTCATCGTTACGCCTCCTTAAATAGAAGCGGAAATAACTGCATCGGTTCGTTTCATTATGTTTCTCGAACCTGATGCGTATGCGGATCGATCCGCGGTGGCGACGATTCCCCAAATCAGGGTTTCAGTCGCAGGAATTGCCCGGCGATTCGGACAATTTGGTTCTTTTAGGTCGCTGCCTTCTCGGCCATCGGCTCCGAGGCGTCTTCGCTTGCATCTTCTTTGCTTTCGTCAGTTGCTTCGTCAGAAGCAGGCACTTCTTCCGGTGGCGCTTCAGGCCATGGCGCGATCACGCGTCCTTCGGCGGGCTTTCCGTCGGCCGCTTCGGTGCCACGCAGGCTGGCGACATAGCTGGCGGCCAATACCAATTCGTTGGGCGACAAGCGAGTCTTCCAAGCCGGCATCGCTCCGCCCGCTGCCCCGTTTTCGAGAACGTTCAAAATGTCGCCGATGTCTTTCACGTTTTTGTATGCATCGTCGGTCAGGTTCGGGCCGACTAAACCGCCGCCTTCAGCCCCGTGACAAGATACGCAATTTGTTTTGAAAACCGATTTCCCCACTCGCAGCCAATTGGGCTCGTATAAAAATTTCACGACCGTGGCCGGGTCCATCTTCAACTCGCCGATCTCTGCGAATTGCAATCGGATGTTCTCGGCCAGTGCTTTGTCGTAATGTTCGGTGGCCGTTCGTCCTTCGGCGCCGCCGTGGTAGAACGCGGCGTACGGGAACGCGAACAAGATCGATCCGATGAACATCCATTTCCACCAACCCGGCAACGGATTGTCAAACTCTTGGATGCCGTCATAGGCATGGCCTGTCAACGGATCATCGGGGATTTCACCCACGATCGACTCTTGCTCGATACCATCTTGGTTTTTCGGATTATTGCCCATCGCGAGGAGTCTCCACATTGTCGGATAGCGGGATAGCTGCAAATCGGTCGGTCGCGTTGCGTGACAATCGCATCGTGGCGAAGAACATTAAGCCGAAGGCAAAGCAGAACAACGCCAGTGCAATTTCGGCACAGTCGCTGTAGTCGATTGCTCGTATCACATCAGTAAGCATGATTCAAATTCACTAGGCGTGAGAAGTTTGTTTTTGTCGCTCAGTCCAGTAGCGGAAGTCGTCAAGACTTTCGTCGGTTTTACAAAAGGATCCACCGAGAAACCCCATTACTGGGCCGCGACCTCTTCGGCGGCGGGTTCTTCGACGGTTGCCGGATCTTCTGGCGTTCCTTCTTTCTTTTCAGGCTCGGGCTTTTCAGGCTCGGGCTTTTCAGGTTCGGGCTTTTCAGGTTCGGGCGTCGCAAAGATGTCCGTTCCCACTCGCTGCAGAAACGCAATCAATGCGATCGCTTTGGTGTCAAACGTCATCAATTCGCCGCGTTGGACCGGTCCGCCTTGCGAGACCACGTCTGCCGCAATCACTTCCGCCTGCTTGCGAGCCAAGTCAGCAGAATCGGCGATGTCAAAGTCGTAAGGTGCCCCCAATGCTTGAGCGGCCCAAACACGATCGGGGATCATTGCAAAGTTGATCTTCGTATCAAGCAAGTGAAGGTAGCTGGGCATCACACTGCCGGGCGAAACCTGTTCGGGATTTTCGAGGTGCAACCAATGCCAAAGACTGCTCTGCTTGCCTCCTTCACGAGCCAAGTCGGGACCGATGCGGCGGCTGCCCCATTGGAACGGACGGTCGTAAATAAATTCGCCCGCTTTGCTGTATTCGCCGTAACGTTTCGTTTCGGCAACAAACGGACGCACCATCTGCGAATGGCAGTTGTAGCAACCTTCGGCAACAAAAATGTCGCGACCGGCAAGCTCCAGCGGCGTGTATGGTTTTACCGTGGCAATCGTTGGCACATTGCTGCGAATCAGGAACGTCGGAATGATCTCAAACAGACTCGCGATCACTACCGCCAACGTGGTCAACACCGTAAATCGCACGGGCAATCGTTCCCAGCGACGATGCCAATCCATCTTGCCAAACACGTCAAGTTTCTTAGCCGCCTCAAGTACCGGGACATCGTCCAGTGCACTGGTCGTGTCGATCACTTCCTCGGGCGCTTCCTTGGTCAATCGTGGCGTGTGATAAACCGGCACTTCGTAGGTACGTGGACGTGTGGTCCAGGTCATGAACCAGTTTACTGCCATGATCAAAATACCCGAGACAAACAGCAGTCCGCCGAGTACACGCAACCACCACAGCGGCACGATCGATTGAATCGTTTCGATGAAATCGGGATAAACCAAGTTCCCGGTATCGTCCATCGCTCGCCACATCAAACCTTGCATTAAACCGGCGGCGTAAATCGGCACGATGTACAGCAAAATGCCAATCGTTCCGATCCAAAAGTGAGCCGAAGCCGCCTTGGTGCTCCACAATTTGGTTTGGAACAAACGTGGCAATAACCAATACAGCATTCCGAACGTCATCATGCCGTTCCATCCAAGCGCCCCGGCGTGAACGTGAGCAATCGTCCAATCGGTGTAGTGGCTCAGCGCATTGACGCTTTTCACACTCAACAGCGGGCCTTCGAAGGTCGCCATTCCGTAGAACGTCACACCGACGACGAAGAATTTCAAAACCGGATCTACCGCGACTTTTTGCCAAGCACCGCGAAGCGTTAGCAGGCCGTTGATCATTCCGCCCCACGATGGCATCCATAGCATCACGCTAAACAGCATCCCCAGTGTCGACGCCCATTCCGGCAACGCGGTGTAATGCAAATGGTGAGGCCCGGCCCAAATGTAAATGAAGACCAATGACCAAAAGTGGATGATCGAAAGTTTGTAACTAAATACCGGGCGGTTCGCGGCCTTGGGCAGGAAGTAATACATCAACCCAAGGAACGGAGTGGTCAAGAAAAACGCGACCGCGTTGTGACCGTACCACCACTGCATGAACGCGTCTTGGACACCCGCATAGATCGGATAGCTTTTGCCCAGTCCAATTGGAACGACCAAGTTGTTGAAGATATGCAGCACAGTGACGGTGACGATCGTGGCAATGTAAAACCACAACGCCACGTACATGTGCCGTTCACGACGATGGATCAACGTCATCAAAAAGTTGATGCCAAAGAATCCTGCCCAGACGACGGCGATCGCCAAATCGATCGGCCATTCTAGTTCGGCGTATTCCTTGCTTTGCGTGATCCCCATCGGCAACGTCGCTGCGGCGGCGACGATGATCGCTTGCCAGCCCCAGAAATGCAGCCGACTCAATGCGTCGCTCCACATCCGCGCTTTGCACAACCGTTGAGTACTGTAATAAACGGCCGCGAAGATGGCGTTGCCAGCGAAGGCAAAAATCGCTGCGTTGGTATGTAGTGGGCGAAGACGACCAAAGCTCAGCCATTCGAGTCCGCCGAACAGTTTTGGCAAAACCAAAATGATCGCGACGATCAAACCGACCAGTGTGGCGACCACACCCCAAAATAGGGTCGCCGTCGCAAACTTCCGAACGATATCGTCATCGTAGGAATAGGTATCGATTTGCGCGTCAAGATTCGCTTGACCTGAATGTTGTTCAGGAAATCCTGAATGAGTCTCGATCGACAAGTGTCTCTTCCTTTGATCACAAACGAGTGGTGCGAGCTGATGGGTCAGCCAACGGTGACGCTGATTGCATTGAGGTTCGCCGCCACCCTCTGAAAAATGTATCTAACAAACTGAACACCAAACGAAGATTTGCCAATGTGGCAGGCTGTCGCAAGGTTGTCCAAATCGAATTTGAAGCAGGAATTTCCGCTAAAAATTGATCATCGTCAATACAAGTCCAGTCGGTTTACGGCAAGTCTGTGCGACCGCGGACGATGAGCTCATCTGCACACTCGAGCAAATGGGCGCGCTCGTTGCGTCGAACATCCCTTTGGGACGCTGATTGTAACCGGTTTGGGTACAGGTTGCTGCCTCCCAAACCGGCCAAGACGGCGGCAAAAAGACAGTCTCTTCCGGGCCAAGGCCAACTCTCGAAGATACAGTCAGCTTCGGCGTGAAAATTCACGAATCGGTTGCGCAAATCTTCAAATAGGGGCCGATGCGATGTATCGAATCGTTATCGCAAATGATTTCATCGGCATCGTAGGCGATCGCAGCTCAATCGAATTTGACTCGGTTTCGCACCGTCGCTCCACCTGACAAATTCGCCACCTTGAAACCATGCTGTTTCAAAATGCATGCGGCAATATGTCCGCGAATTCCGACCGCACACGACACGACTGTGGGCAGCGACGGATCGAGTTCGCCAATTCGGTCTCGCAGCTCATCGACCGGAATAGCGATGATCCCTTTGCCAGACTCGCTGGCCAGCGGCGATCCAGCCAACGGTGCGCGCTCGATCTCGGCGGGCGTGCGGACATCGACCACCTGTTTGCCCGCCAAATCGGCGTCGCTATCGTAAAAAGTCTCGATGCCATCGATTTGGTTGCACGCGGCGAACGCGGCCATGTGCACCGGGTCTTTTGCCGATCCAAACGGCGGTGCGTAACTGAGGTCGACGCCACTGAGTTGCCTAGCGGTGCCCTCAAATTGCATTGCCGTCGCGATCACGTCGATTCGCTTATCAACGCCTGCACCGCCGATGGCCTGCGCACCGAGGATTTTTCCCGTTTCCGGCTGATAGACCAATTTGAGCGTCATCACCTGAGCCCCGGGGTAATAGCCAGCGTGATTTTTGGCCACGATCGTGACGCTGGTGGCATCGACACCAAACCGCTTTGCCGTCATTCGCGACAAACCTGTCATGGCGGCACTGACACCAAACACTCGGACGACCGACGTTCCTTGAACGGTTGGCATCGGATCGCTCTGCCCGGTCGCGGCATGTTGTCCCGCTAACCGTCCCGCCCGATTGGCTGGTCCTGCCAAGGAAACTCGCATCCGCTTTCCAGTCGGGCCAAACCGATATTCGGCAGCGTCGCCTACCGCGTAAATATCAGGATCGCTGGTTTGCATGAAGTCATTTGTCGCAATCCCACCGGTGATTCCGATTTCCAGTCCTGCATCGACGGCAAGTTTGATATTGGGTTGTACGCCGATTCCCATCACGACCAAATCGGTCGCAATCGTGCTGCCGTCGCTCAAGCCCACCTCCGTTACCTGATTATTTCCGTCGGTGACCAAGCCGGTCACGCTCCGCCCCAGCAGCAGCGACACTCCCTTGGCTTCGATCTCGTCGGCGATCGGACGAGCCATCTCGGAATCAAGCAGCGGTAACACCTGCGGTTGCAACTCCACTAGCGTGGTATTGAGTCCCCTTTGGACAAGTTGTTCAACCATTTCCAGGCCAATG
Organism: Novipirellula methanifontis; assembly: GCF_052161655.1. Taxonomy (GTDB): domain Bacteria; phylum Planctomycetota; class Planctomycetia; order Pirellulales; family Pirellulaceae; genus Novipirellula. The sequence goes on along the minus strand of NZ_CP197418.1, from coordinate 655,992 downwards.
TAACCCGCACCGACAACAACCGCGTTCTTCGTTTGCTTGTTGTCGACGATAGCCTTGATGCGGTCGGTGTCACTCAAGTTTCGCAGGCTGAGGACGTTTTCGGCATCCGCCCCGTCCAGATTGGGGCGAATCGGCGACGCACCAGGAGCCAGGATCAATTTGTCGAAATCGATCCAAATGATTTCGGAGGTTTCACCGCGACGGACTTCCACCCGTTTTTTCTCGCGATCGATCGACAGGGCCTCGTGCCGTGTTCGTACATCCAAGCGGAATCGGCGGCGCAAGAATTCAGGCGTGGCGACAAGCAGCGAGTCGCGATTGGGAATTTCTTCACCAATGTGATACGGCAATCCACAATTCGCGAATGACACGTCGGGATCTTTCTCCAACAGAATGATCTCGGCATTTTCATTCATCCGGCGGGCCCGCGTCGCCGCCGACGCCCCTCCGGCAACCCCACCGACAATGACAATGGTGAGCGGCTTGGTGGCATTCATCGTGATTAGGTTCCTTCGTATCGCGGAGGCTGCAAATATCGTAAGTTAGAGAACTATCGACAATCGGGTGTTATGGGAAGTCCGTTTTTGGGCTCCCGCGTCGATCCATCGCACCCGGATGTCATCCGGCTGGGGATGTGCTGCGGCGTGCTGTCGCAGTTTTTCAATCCAAAGCGTGTACATGATGCCTCGATTATCACCCACTCGAACCGCTACCGTTGCCAATGGCGTCTTGGTTTTGATCTTTTCGCTTGCTGCCTTGATTTCCGACGCTGCTTTCGCGTGGGGGATCGTGTTTATGGGCTGCAGTCTGATCTTCTCAGGAGCGAGCGGATTTTGTGGCTTTGCCGTGATCTTTGCGAAGCTGGGAAGTTTCTGGGGAAAATCGAAAGCACCGTAGGACAAGCTTCCCTCCCAATGCGATTCCCCTTCACTCACGAAAAACGATCCAAATGATTTCTATCGACCGACAAGTCCGCATCGTTGCCGGAACGCTCGTATTCACAGGTGCCGTGTTGGCGTTGACGGTTCACGTTGCCTTTGCCGGGCTGTCGACGTTTGTCGGTGCAGGCCTGGCCTTTGCCGGGATCTCCGACACGTGTGCGATGGCCGTACTACTTCGCAAGCTGCCGTGGAATCGCTCCTGAATCACGCTTTGGACTGCGAGTTAATTTGGAATTGCATTTGGGCCGTTCCCTCTGTGTTTTTATTCTGACCGGAAAACTGCCTACTCGCCCGTCACTCCGCCTCGCTGCATTTGTCGCCACGCGTACCAAGGATAAAGCAGCCCACCAAATGCAATTGTCCCAAGTCCTACGGCGGCTTGCACCGGCGAATTCACTGCCGAAAGAGTCGCAGCCAACAGTGTGCCGCCGACAAACACAATCGGAGTGATCGGATACAGCAGCGGACGAATTCGAGCTCCGGATTTGCCTCGCACCCAAAACAGCAGACTCGCGGTTAGCGCCGCGCTGACTGACAGCGTGAACCCGAGATAGCTCAGCAGTCGCTCGAGGTCCGAAGCGTAAATAACAATGATACCAAGAGTCGCTTGAGCCCAGATCGCAGCGACCGGAGGCTTGCCCGCGATCCTTCCCGAGAAGCGGAACCAGCCAGGTAAAAATCCATCTTCCGCCATTTTCGCGTAGACTCGCGGCCCGCTCATGATCATCGCGGAAACCGACGTAAAAAGTCCCAGCAGAATTACGACTCTGACAAAGCTCGCAAACGTTTCCCCGGCTATCGCCTCGGCGGCCTTGGTGGCGACATCGGGTTGTCCCACGATCGCTTCACTCGGTGCGGCCAATACAAACACCGCATTCAGCAGCAAGTAACAAAGCGTGACCAGGCACGTGCCCCACAACATCGCCCGCGGCACATTCCGGCTCGCGTTGTTCACTTCACCGGCAATGTAGACAGCGGCATTGAAACCGCTGAAGCTAAGCGAGATGTACATCAACTGGGTCGCAAACGTTAGTGAAAACGCCGTCCAGGACACTGCTTCACTCACCGACGTTTCGGCCGGCACATCCACCGAGGCACTGGAGTGCATCGCAACAGCGATCACCACAAATGCTGTGATCAATAGAAATTTCAAGATCACGACGAAATCTTGAACCCGAGCTCCCGGCCGCACCCCAACCGTATGCAGGATCGCAGCAAATACAACGACGAGCGTTGCGATGGCGCCTTTAGGCATCGCGTCTTGCCAGCCGAGATAGGTTTCGAACGTGGTGGCCGCAAACGCGATCGCACCGGTAAAACCCGCCAGCAGCGAGACCCAGCCGGCCATCAAGCCTGCGATCGGATGCAGTTTGCGAGAAAGAAACAAGTACTCGCCGCCCGACTCGGTCAATTCACGAGCCAACGCGCCGTAGCAAATCGCACCGCAGATTGCGATCACGCCACCCGTCGCCCAAGCCGCCAACACCCAACCCGGCGATCCAAGGGCTGCCAGCGTAAATCCGCTGGTCGTATAGACTCCTGCGCCGATCATGCTGGCCGCGACCAAGAACATCGCCGACCCTAAACCCAGCGGCGCATGTTCCTCGGAGTTAGGATTCACGGGATCACCGATCTCGGCATTTTCGTTATTCATCGCCTGCTTGGTCCGGCTTACGAAACTCGAGGAAATAGTTTTCTTTGAAGCCAGGGATCTTGCGTTCGGCGGAGAGTTCGAAGCCAACCGATTGCACTTCATCAATGAAGGTCGCTTTGCCTGCGCGAACATGACCGATCGTCCACTCGCGAGACACACCGGGGATTCGCTCGAAATCGATAATCACCACCCGTCCTCCTGGGTGAAGTGCGTTGAAAATCGACTGCATCGTTTGATCGGGAAATTCAAAGTGATGGTAGACGTCACAGATGAATGCCAGATCGATCGAGTCGGGCGGCAAACAAACCGAGTCGTCGTCACACATCACGGTCGTCACGTTTTCGACTTCGCGTTGATCAAATTGGTCCACCAGATACTGGACGAAGTTGGGCGAGATATCAACGGCATAAACCCAACCTTTGGGGCCGACCGCATCGGACATCAGCAGCGAATAAAACCCCGTTCCGGCCCCGACATCAGCGACCCGATTGCCAGGTTTGAGCTTCAATTGCGACATGATCGCATCGCGAGCTTGGTAGACTTCGCGGCTTTCGACTTCAAAACGTTCCACCCACGCTTGCACATCCATTTTCGGATCAAGAAACCCCTCGTTGATCCCCGGATTAATGCTCTTTTTGGCGTCGCCCGATGTCCCTGCCGCTGCCGATTGCTCGGTTGCAGGCTCCGAGATCGTTGCGGTCTGTGCCATCAGGGTGATAGGCGTCAGCACGATAAACAGCGAGAGCGAGAGCAGGACGAAACGCTTCATTGGATCCTCGGTCGGGTAGGATTGTGAAAGGAACGCGATGATTGTAGTCAAACCAAGCGAGTCGAGTCCGAATAGGAGAAGATTCGCCTGTAAGACGCAATTGCTAAACTATAGCGACAACCCGCCAGCGTGTCCGCTAATGGCTCGCATCCCCAGTGACGACAGCAAATAACCTATCCATCACCGTCGAAGTGGCGTCATCATAAAGTGCCGGAGGCACGGCAGCATATAGCATGGGGAGTGAGCCCCATGTGTGCTGACTTCAAGCGATACCGATGCTCCGGAAGGGCGGCAGCAATTTCTCCACCGCAATGCAATAGTTGGTAGGAAAATGGAGGTAGGAAGATAAGAAGAAGGAACTGTAACGCTCATGTGCCGAACCGGAAACGAACCGACAAAAAAATGGGTGGCAAAAATATTTGGAAAGTAGGAACCTGGAGATTTATCTTTTTGCCCTACATCTTTTTGCCGCCTTTATTCTTCGATGGTGTGACCTACGACTAGGTGTCGTTCGATGCAGAGTGCGTGCAAAAGCTTCCATCAAATATTGGCACGAGTCGAGTCGGGGGTCTGCTTCGAGCAAGAAACAACGAGAATCGCTGCTCCTGCCTAGTTTTCAGGAGTGACAATCCAGAGTCTTTCTTCGGTGCAAAGTATTGCCGAGTTACAGCCTGGAAAAAACTGCAATGTCAAACGATTCGCAAACCCTTCGGGAATAACCCGAAACCGCTCAATCGTTCCGGTATCGCGATTCTGCCGATAGGCAACGCGTCCATCTTGTTTGTGCCACCAGATCACCGAATCGGTCGTCGCAATTGGCCTCGTCCTCGATGGTACATCCACCAACCCGATCTCATACCACCGATCTTCGTTAAGCTTGAAAAGTCGCCACCGTCGCTCTTTGGTGTCAACATCGTAACGGCCGACGACGAATTCATATTCAGCCGTTCGTCGAAACTCTCTGCTCTGAAACCCACCCGAGGGAAAACGCGAGAACTTGTCGGCATCAAGTTCATATCGCCAAACACCGTTGCGATTAGAGTAAACGCCTGACTCTAAATCGTATCCTTCATCCATCACGATAATGACTCGCTTCTCGTCTTGCGCCATCATCAGCCCACAGCGGGCGTTAGGAAAGTTATCCAATGGTGTTTTCGCATCTTTTCTTTGGCATGACGCAAGCAATTCGATCTGTTTCGTTTGCAAATTGATCGAGACGAAGTTTGCGTCGGCGTGTTCTTCCCCAACCCAACTCAATAGGTTGCCGCCGACCGGCAATACCTGCTGGACACAATTCGATGAAAGCCCCCAGCTCGTATCGATTTTGAATGCAGGTCCACCACTCAATGGAAACGCCAATACTCCGCCACCCTCGGTCGTAACAAAGATATGATTTTCTCCCTTCACGATCACGCCCGGGATGAACGGTCGGCCATAATAAGTGCGCATGAATGGCGGGACTTCCTTTCTAACGTTTCGTTCTTTTTCTTCTTCCTTGATTTGCAGATGAGATAACTCCAGCTTCCCGATTTGCCTCACTTCGGCGCCCTCCGCGCCAGACGTACGGTAGAGCAATACCTGGGTTGACTTTGCACGAACGCTAACATCAAGTGCAAGCACAAATATGTCGTCGCCAATGATTTCGGCGTTCAGCAACCTCGGTCCTGTTTTGCCTGACGCGGGGAGCGTGATTTCACGAACATCCTTCCATGCCAACGGTAGGTTGATGGTTTCGCGTGACATCTCCTTTCTCGAAAAAGGTTTCTCGACGCGTGTACGTTGCTCGCTAATGACGTCGATTAAAGATTTGTACTGTTGATCGTCTAATCCAAATCGATTTTCAGAGACAATTTCCATGGTCTTGTCGAGCAATGCAAGATCTTCGGAAATGTAGTAAAAATGGGATGGGGCCAGGACGTTTTTAAGCACTTCGGAACAGAGGATGCCGTGGTCAAGTAAACGAAAATAAGCATTGGTGTAGACTTCTCGCCGATGGTCGGGGTCGGGAGTCAGCGAGCACGTATAATCGAATAAACGCCCCAGAGTGTTTCGTTGGTGACTCTCTTGATAACGGAACTTGCGAACGTAGGCGGTAACGAAGTCGCGAGATTTGATCGCTGCTTGTTCATCAACCCGCTCGATCTGGTCCGCAATGTCGCTCACCAGTTGAATCAGTTGCGACTGAAACGCATCCGAATAAACAAACCCTTGTGTGTTCCGCTGGTCATGCAGTGAAAAATAGCGAGCGGCAAGACTTGCGTTCGGATTTGACGCCGGGTCTACTTCCGAAAGACTCTTCAGCAGTCGCGTTTTGGCAGGCCGGCTCAGATCTTCCACCGATAGGCGTAGGCCATAGAGATGTTCGAGCCACCGGTCATGTTTTAGACTCTTTTCAAACACCGAAACAAATCGCTCGTCCCAGTTGACGAGGCAATGTCGATCATGGTCCCTCGTCAGTCGCACTAGCTCTAACGAAGATATCTCATCCTCAAACCGCTGCAGCTTCTCTCCAGAGAGCTTGCGTCTTGCATCGTTGGCAAAATCGGTGAACACCGCTTCATGAGCGTCTTCATAGAAGCTGCGAAGATCGCTAAAAACGTCGGGCGACTGATCAGGATCGACTCGAAGCACCGACGAACCAATCCCATAAGGGAACGTGAAATCGATCGCCAGTGTGTTCGCAGGACGCATTTCATCATCGAGAAATGGCCACGCCGGCTTGGCTTGTTCAGTTTGATGAATCTTCGAACGGATTCCGAGGAGGTATCGACCGAGTTCGACGCATTCACGCCACTGATCAACAGATATTTCTTTCCCATCGCGATAAAATTGTCCTCGTCCGGTCCCCACAAATGATTTCGACTCAATCAAAAGACTTCGGTGGATCGAGCGTGCTAGCGAAGGCAAGACCTCCGGATCGTCGCTCAACGCATAGGCCGCTTCGTAGCGAACGGCTGCAGAATAGGGTTGCCGCATCATCGAATGCCGCTTTGCCTCACGCTGCAAATTCCTCGATTCCAGATCATGCGAGTAACCGTTTTTTTCTCCCATCGATGGCGGCGTCAAAAGCTCAGCAATCGACTTGGCGGTCTCGTCGGTTAGCTTTGCTATATCGGCTTCGGAGGCATCGACACGCATTTTTCTAACCAGTGATTTAGGGTCTGGATCGTTGGCTTGGTAGAGCAGTAATTCGACTTTGATCGTTTGTTGATCTAAACGCGACAACTGCAATGTCAATGTTTCAGTAGAGCTGAGTAATCGAGCTTGGATTTTTGCGATGGGCAGCATGTCTTCTTTAAGCACAAACCGAAGTCGCGAACGCTCCAGTAGTCCAACCGAAGGCAGCTGAGTCAAACTCTGCTGGAGTCGAGCGACGTATTGATCGGATGTACGTTGCCACTTTGGCGGTAGATCAACATTTCGTACTGAGGCCAAGGAAATCATTGGCAACGTTGACAGGTCAAAGTCCCGATACTGCTTGGCCACGGCGCGAACACGCTCCGCCAATTGGTGTGCAAGTTCGATCGGGTCCGAAGCCGCCAGTTCACGGTCCTCGATGCGCATCCCCGTTTCACCATCGAAAACGACAATCCTGCCGCTGGCGTTCGTTGTGCCTTTCTCCCAGATGGCAAACATCTCAACGCCCAGTAGATGTCCGAGCAACAGCGAGTCAGAGTGGCTGTTCATTGTGGCGAGCTGTTGTTCGCTGAGCACCTGCTCGATACGACTTCGCTCTAATATTTGAAAGTCGCTAGTTTGAGCAAGCTCAACACTCGCCAACTCCACGACCGACGCGTCTGCGGGGTCTGCAGCAAAGACCGCGATTGTTTCCGCTTGAGTTGGCGCGGCGAAGATACAGATCGCCAACAGGCAGATTGGAAGGAACAAATCGCGTTCTAACATGTTTTTGCTGCTTGGGTTTAGGTTTGGATGGCCTGCCCCGAGTATACCCCAGTCGCCTCGCCAATCGGTTCAGCCACCGAAACGCGAAGTCGTGAGGGCATACTCTGCGAAAGCAGGATCACATGCATTCTCTGCAACCGGGCGAAGCAGAAAGCACGAGGGACCGCGCATTTCGCAAGGGCTTCCGTCACTCAGCGGCGTCAGCGTTTACCCCCATGCGGGAGCATGAAAGTTACGCAGTTTTGAAGTGCCGGAGGCACGGCAGCACGCGACAACCAATGTTGTAAAAAGCCCCGGTTATTATCGGGGCCTTGGACAAAAGGGTTTGGGGGTACCTTGTACACTAGTCGAACTTCCTCACGATGGATCTCAATTCTTTCGATCAAGAGCTTTACCAGGTCACGCCGAAGAGAAAAGGCCGCATCAGCAAGCTGTTCCCCTACTGAGTCGCTTAGCGAGGCTAACACCTCGCTTGCGGATGCCATGTCGATTTCTGTGGACGCACGCCCGCGAAGACTTGCTAAAGCCGCTTTCTCGCGATCGTGGCGCTCTCGCAATGGACCAATCCGCTGCTCAAATTCACGACGCTCCAATAGCCCAGTCTCGTAGCCATCGATCAAGCGATCCAGTCGACCACGTAGTTCGGAGACCGTCTTCTCCATTCGCTGAAGTTGCTCTGCGTCAGCGCCGGGTTCACCGCGACGACGCTCTAGTTCCACTCGAAGGCGGTCGGGATCTCGCAACAGCTTGCAGACTTCTGACCACACCAGTGATTCGATTTCGTCGCCCTTGACCGACGCGTTATCGCATATTTCTTTACCCTCATGGCGGTGCCGGTCAGTGCCGATGCAACGATAGTAAAAGTACTTACTGCCGCCGCTACGTCGTGAACAATACGCGGACCCACAAACTCCACAAAGAACCAGTCCCGATAATAAGTATTTGCCGCCGCTCTGGCGCTCACGTTGCCTCTTTCGATTATCATCCATAATTTCTCGGGCTCTCTGGAACAATGCTTGGTCGATGATCGCTGGAACCGAAATGACAATCTGTTCGGATGGTTCCGTTGCTTTGGCTACCTTCGCTTGGCGGGGCACGACTGGGGCACCTCGCTTCGATCTTTTCCCTGGTTTCCGCGGCATTAAACGCTCTTTTCCGTAAGCGGCCTGGCCGTAGTAAGCTGGATTGAGAAGGATACCACGAATCGTCGATCTGTCCCATTCAGCTTTTCCTTTCGCAGTGACGACAGATTGCGCTGCTAGGCGGCGAGCAACCTCCGAAAGCGAACAGCCACCCTCTGCGACCCAATGAAAAATAAGTTTCACGTGTTCGCTTTGCAGCGGATCGATTTCCCAACGGGCGCTTCCATCGCCTTGAGCTTTATTGATGTAACGATAGCCATACGGTGCACGCCCAAAGACGCTCACATTTCCTTTGGCAGCTGAATACTTTCGTCCACGCCGGGTTCTCTCAAGAATTTTCTCGCGTTCGTACTCTGCGATCATCCCTTGCATTTGGATCAGCAGATTTGACTCGGGGCTATTGGCAATTCCCTCCTGGTTGAGGAAGACAATCTCGCAATCATATTTGTGCAACTCTTCGAGCAGAATCGCTTGATGCGCCATTTTGCGACTGAGTCGATCAGGGGAGTGCACGTAAAGTCGGTCGATGGAGGATGTTGCCAAAAGATCGCGAAGTCGCTCTAGTGCCGGGCGAACGAGTTGGGCCCCTGAGTATCCGTTGTCGCAAAATTCGAAATCGGGTTCGATATGAAATTGGTCGTTCGCAATGCGGTTTCGAATAGCTTCCAGTTGCGAGTCAATGGTTTGTTCCTCGGCCTGCTTCTGAGAACTGACACGAGCATAGAGTGCAACGGTTTTAGGAAGGTTCATCCATGAATCTCCAGTGTGAGTGTGGACTCATCCCGCCGGGGTTGCGGGGCAGTTTGTACAGTACTATCGATCGGGCCAGGGGGCGGCTCGATAAGTCGGTAAGCTGCCTGAAGGCGGTGTTGAGAGTGGCGATCGACCTCAAAATCGATCGTCAGCGACCGACCGCCGATGTGAACAGGCCCATCCATGGCATCGAAACTCCACAAAAACGAGGGAATCCCGGCACGTCTAGAAAGCTAGCACTTTCGCGAGGTCATCGTATTTATCCCGTCCCGGGAACAGATAACGTGAAAGAACCAACCACTTTTTACAACATCGGTTGTCACGTCAGCACGTAGCATGGGGCGTGAGCCCCATGTTTTCCGGCACCCAACGATATCAAAGCCCCGAAAGGGGCGACAGCAATCGCTCCCCCGCAGCGAGAACGTAGGCAGGAAGACTAGGGGTAGGAAAATGTACCCAGTCTTGAATTTTCATATCCCTAATTTTCCTGCCCAGTCCTTCCTTCGCGAAAGCTGCCATTCGTTCAGTCGGCGATTGGATCCGTCCGTTTGAAAATCGTTGCACCAGGACCAGCCCATATGTTCAAAAGTCGACAGGAGTCGCTCGAAGCCAGACCTCTGGTAACTCGGGCTGAGTCGAGTCGACCACACGAAAGCACAATCTGGAATCCACGCCTCGAGATAGTGTGGCCACCAACGCAAGTTCCCCAATCCACCAACTAGACTTCTGACCCTCTCTCTCTGCACAACCATCGCTTGATGAAATACATTCGAGTCGTTTCCATCATGAGGTGGCTTTATCATTGAGTAATTCAGCAACACTCAGCAGATCACGTTGCATTTGTGCAGCGTTGGGATAACGTTGCTCAGGTTTGCGAGCAAGCGCCCGCATACAAATGTCATCCAGTTCGACCGGGAACTTTGCATCCCGGACCACTTTGGACGGAGGCGGGATTTCTTCGCCTTTGATCACCTTTTCGATCATCTCGCTAACACTACTGACATCCGAATACACCGGATGGCCGACGAGCAAATCGTATAACGTTGCCCCCAAAGAGTAGATGTCAGATAGCGTTCCAATTCGATCGATCTCTCCCGTTGCTTGTTCGGGACTCATGAACGCCGGCGTTCCAAACGTTCCATTTTGGTAGTCATCTGGTCGTCTTTCTGCTAAATCGGCGACAAATTCGTCGACATATCCATCTTCAAACTCGATACAGCGAGACAATCCCCAGTCAAGCAAGAACGCGTTGCCATCGGGATTGACACGAATATTTTGCGGCTTGACGTCGCAGTGGACGAGACCGCGACAGTGCGCGTAATGCAGGCACTTTGCGACTTGTGCTAGCGACCGCAGGATGTGACCGAGGGACTTGGTTTGCGAGTCTCGGTTACTTTCATCTCGCCAGTCGTGCCCGAGCTGGGCAATACTCACACCGGGAACGTGCTGCATCGCAAAAAACGGACGCTCGTCCGGGAACCGACCGATGGCATAAACGACGGGGCACTCGGGAGTCTCCAACAGCGCCATCAATCGAGCCTCGAAAAGAAACCGCTCTACGTTGCGAATATTGTGTTGTGACGAAAGCAATTCTTTGACCGCGACGAATCGACCGGTCTCAAGGTCTCGCGCGAGCGAAACATTTCCGAGGCCGCCTCGTCCGAGCGGCCGAACGATTTGGAAACGATCGATCGTGCTGAAGTGCGAATCAGCCGAGCGAACATCGATTGATGTATTGGCTTCGATTGCGGGCGCGTCACCAGTGTGAAGCAAAGTTCCCTTTTCGTCGAACTGCGACGCCATGAGAGTAATGAACGGAGATATCTCCAACCTGAGTTCGTCGCTCAATAGGATGCACGACTCATCACTTATCTCGAAGGACTCACGCGGCCCCACGGTGACGGGATGTTGAAGCGATCCGTCAGGCAAGACTGTCTGATTTGATGCAGAGTAACCTAATTTTCTATGCAAGTTCGTAATCCGAAGTCGTCCCGGAACTTGACAATCGACACGAATTGCCGACCGAGGCACGGACATTGCCTCATTTCCCGCAATCGCCATGCGGCAGTAATCACTGTGTCGAACGACTTCGAATGTGCTGGAATCACCTTCCATGAGGCGTCCGAGTTCAATCGGCGTATGCAGTGTTCCACCCCAAGTTATTCGATTCTGCCAATAAACGTTCACACTGAACGATTCGTTGAGTGCCCCAGAAGTCATAGAAGTAAATTCGGCCGAGTCAACAACAAGACTTTCATTCGATGTTTCAGGCGGTCTTTCTTCGGACATTCTTCGGACGCGACGCTGAACTTCCTGTTCATCAATACCGCCGTCTCGCATGGCCGTGATGTAAACCGACATGTATTTTTCGGGCTTGTCGCTCTTTCGAACGATGTCCTCGTACTCAGACAACGCCCGATATCTCATCTGTTCGGCTTCGTCGGATTTCCCCAAAGATGCGAGTGCGGTTCGATGCTGCAACAGTGCTGAAGCAAGGTTGACGCGGAATTGAAGATTGCCGGAGTCCTGAGACTTTAGCCATTGATAATGTTCAACAACTTCGTACAGACCATCCGAAGCTTCGCTGAATCTTTCCATGCCGATCAGTACAACGCTTAAGTTCATTTGTGCCCGCGCCAAATTATCGCGGTAGACTTCATTGCCGCGATCTTGTGAAACCAAATGTTGTGCATTGCGAACGCACCAGCGATAGTTCTCCAGCGGTTCGTCACTCAGGAACGATTGCAAAGCCTCCGCCAACTCTAACGCACTGTCGCATCGATCGGTCGGATCCCACGCCATGGCTTTGGCACAAATTTGATTGAGCGTGTTCGGCGTTTCCTTGACAATTTCTTTGGGTGTTGCGGCTGGTCGCGAAGCAATCTCGTCTAGTAACGTGTTCGGGTCATTACCCAGGTGAGGTGGTCGACCCGTCAGGATCTCAAACAGGATCGTTCCCAAGCCGTACGTATCGGTTCGCCGATCCAGTTTGGCCGATTGGCCGCGTGCTTGTTCGGGTGTCATGTAGGCAGGTGTGCCGCGCGGTCGATCCGGTGAATTCGCGACGTCGACCAACGCCATTGCCAATCCCCAATCGATCAGATTAACTTCGTTGAACATGCCAACGATGACATTATCGGGTTTGATGTCCAAATGCACGATGCCCTGGGAATGGGCGTAGGCGACGGCATTGCAGACATCGATCAAAACGTTGATCAAGCGGCGCCGTTCGATCGGGTTTAATCTCCCGCCATTTTTCGCTTGATGAAACTTCTCAATTGCTTCGGTTAGCGTTTCACCATGCAACAATCGCATCGCGTAAAAGGCGTTTTGATCGGATTCACGGCGTCCGACTTCATAAATCGGCACGATGTTGGGATGTTCCAATTGGCCAGTGATCCTGGCTTCGCGAAGCAACATCTCCTCGGCGCGTGTCGATGTCGTTCCGGTTGGCAGCATTTTGATCGCAACCGATCGACCTAAGTCTCGGTCATCAGCAATCCAGATATGCCCCAATCCGCCGGCACGGTGCAAGCGATTCCATTGGTAGCGAGAGCTCGAACCAAACGCTAAAGCGTCATCTTTTCTGAGATTTCCAGCATTACAATCGAAAAGCAGACCGTCTAACGAACGGCTTATCTCCGGCGATTCACTTTGTCGAATCACGTCACACACGAGCGCATCGGCTGAGGCCACCAGTGCGACCGGTGCGTTGCCTTGAAACTTTGCAATTTTACGTTGGTGAACGGCTTCGATAGCAATCCGATCGTCTTCCTCGATCCATTTCCTCTCCACGAGCATCCGACCGATCGATTTGTTCTTGGTTGCACACCATTCGGCACAGACCGCCAAGAACTGTTCTTGGTTGATAAAGTCGAACTGGGCGGCAACAACCCCAAACAGTAACTCGGAATGCAGTAATGAGTCGGCCGGTGGTGCATCCGGCTTCGTATCGCGTTGTTCGCGAGTGTCGCGATCGGCCTTGGAGGTTGGTGTCGTCTCGACAGGTCGTCGCTTGCCCACGATCCCGGAAAGTTCTTCAAGATCGCTTACCAAACGTGCTAGGTGGTCGTCAATTGGCGGCGGGTAGGCCTTAAACCAGTGAGAGGAAGCCAGGTGCAGTTCCAAGTGCTTGGCCGGTTCGACCTTACTGACTCGGACCGCAACGATCGGCCGATGGAATTTCTTTGCCAAAACAATCTCGTCAGCAATATTGTCGGACTCGTTGGCTAAATCCGACATTACCAATACGCAAGCGGCACAATTCTCAATCGCATCCGCGATCGCCGCGGGCCACTTCACACCCGCGACGATGTTGCGTGGCGCGATCCAACATCGGATGCCGTGCGACTCCAAGGCCGAGCAAATCGCTAACGCTGGAGTGCGATCACGAGTCGCGTGGCTGATAAAGACGAGTGACATCAGGATATCAATTCCGTTGGAAGACTGTTCGACGCCGACACATATCGCTTGGTACCATTCCGGACACCGCTTCTGAGAACTTTAAATACGCATTTCCTCGAGCAACGAAATGGTACTTGTGCCCGCTTCGTATGCATGCACATCTTCGTTGTCTATGTGGGCGCGTAGCTCGAAGTCTCTCGGGACTAGGATAGGGTGTATGTTCACTGCATGCCACTCCTTCCCAAGGCTTTGGTGTCGCATTCTTCGTGCTGACTTGACCGCCGAAACCATCTTGAATCGGAGGTGCGTTCGTAACGGTGACGCCCACTACAAAACGTTGTAATCAAGTTACTTTAAATGACTGCAAGCAATTAGCCGGAACGCCACGGTCCAATTGCCAACGAACGAGTGAGGACATAGAAGAGGGCACTGTTAACTCTGTCGATCGCCAAATCGCCGTTCGGGTATGATAGAATCTTTGAGTTTCTGCTTGTATTGATGCGTTCCCTTAATCTGGTTCACGCGAATGACGGTTAATCCCCGGACGATCCGTATCTTTATCTCCAGTCCGGGTGACGTGGCCGAAGAGCGGGATGGGGCTCGTCGTGTTGTTGAGGGACTGCAGCGGATGTATCCGGGCACTCGGTTGTTGCCGGTGCTGTGGGAGGAACTCGCCCTTCCCGCGACCGCCTCCTTTCAAGAGACTATCGACTTCCTGCTCGGAAAAGAGCCGATCGACATCGCCGTCTTCATTCTTTGGTCGCGACTCGGCTCTCCGCTTGGGGCCGCCATCGCTCGACCCGATGGCACGCCGTACCGCAGCGGAACCGAACGCGAGCTTGATCTGATGCTGGCCGCGTTTGAACAGAGCGGGCGAGAGCGACCGGTCATCCTTGCCTATGCCCGTGATGACGATGCCGCATTCAAACAGCGGCTGACGGAGCTGCCGACGTCCCAATTGGAAGAGTTTGTCAACCAGCGAAAGCTGGCTGAAGCGTTTATCCGCGAGCAGTTCCACGATGCCGAGGGCCGGAATCTGCGCGCCTATCAAACCTATCGCGAGCCGGTCGGCTTCGTTCAACGCTTGCGTTTGCATATGCGCCACGCGATCGACGTTCTCATGGGAGCCGATGCGGCGCCGAGCTGGACGGAGGAACCGTATCGCGGGTTGGAAGTCTTCGACATCGGTCACGCCGCCATCTTTCATGGCCGCGAAGAGGAGACCTGCCAGCTGCTGCAACGGCTTCGCGACCAAGAACAAGCCGGTTGTGCATTCGCGGTGATCGTGGGTGCGAGTGGTTCCGGAAAAAGCTCGCTGGCTCGCGCCGGTGTCGCAGCCAACCTCGTTCAGTATGCGGGCGACGACGACTCGACTCAGTGGCATACAGTGACCTTCATTCCGGCGTTATCGGCCGCGGACCTCTGTGCCGTATTGGTACGTTTGATAGCCGAGTCGCTGCCGGGTTGGAATGAAGCGGCCAGCACGCTGGATGATATTGCCGAAAGCTTGGCTGAGAACGCGCCACTGACTGTCCGGTTGAGCATCGCGCCCGCTTTCTCCAGGGCCAGCGATCAGGCGGGACGAAAAGTACGTCTTCTGCTGCTTCTCGATCAACTCGAAGAACTCTGGACCGACCGCCACACGACGTCGCAGGATCGTGAACGTTTCTTCGCGGCGATCGAGGCGTTGGCCCGCAGCGGGCATGTCGTGGTGCTGGCCACGCTCCGCAGTGACTTCTACCATCACGCCCAGCAGATGCCCATCTTCCTGCAGCTGAAAGGCAGGCAAGGCCACTACGATCTGTTGCCGCCCAACGCCACCTCGATCCAACGCCTGATCACGGAACCGGCGCGGCTCGCAGGATTACGCTTCGAGCGAAACGAAAAGACGGGCCGCTCGTTGGACGAAGTAATCTTTCAAGATGCCGCCCGCGACCCTCATGCGTTACCGCTGTTGGAATACACGCTCGCCGAGCTCTACCGTCAACGAGACGATAAACGCCGCTTGTTGACGTTCGCGGCCTATGTGGAGCTTGGAGGTGTGGAAGGAGCGATCGGCAAGCGGGCCGATGAGACGTTCGCAAGTCTACCACCAGAGGCACAAGCGGCGATGGACGAGATCCTGCCGTTACTAGTTTCGGTCGACGTCGCTGGCGATCAGGCGGCCGTGCGACGGCGGGCAAGCGAGGCCGAGCTGACATCGACACCGGCGCGAAAGACCCTCGTCGGTCATTTGGTTGCGGCGAGGTTTTTGACCACCGACCGTCAGGACGACACGCCGATCGCGAGCCTGGCCCACGAAGCGTTGCTCCGCCGTTGGGACCGGATCGTCAACTGGATCAGCGCCAACCGGGAACAACTCCGACTCCGCTCCCGCGTCGAACAGACCCAGCAGCGATGGGAGCAGCAAGACCGCAACGACAGCTTACTATTGGCCGAAGGGTTGCCATTGGACGAAGGTCGGCAATTGCTCAGCCATGCACCTTACCTGCTGACATCGGCCACAAGCGAATACATCGACGCTTCGATCGCGTATCACGAGCGAAAGGCGAAACGAAGCCGGCGACAACGTGCGATCGTCCTTTCGACCATCGCTGCCTTGCTGGTCGTGATGATCGTCGGCGGTTTGATCATGCGATCGAACAACCAGAAGAACCAACGAGTTTCCGAAGCGAAGGGCCTCGTCCAGCGACTGATGCAATCCAACACATCGGAGTTGCCAGCCATTCTCTCGGAGCTTTCTGATTACCATGAGTTGACACGGGACGAATTGTCGAACGCCTATTCGAGTTCCGAAGACAAATCGAACGCTAAACTCCATGCGGCGCTGGCGCTCTTGCCGGAAGATGCCTCCTTGCTCCCATTTATCATCGAGCGGATGTTGCGAGCCGAACCGGCTCAGGTTGAGACGATCTGCTCACGTTTGGCTGAGCATCGGGATACCGTCGTTGCCGAGCTTTGGCCGGTACTTGAAAGGCCGGACTCGGACCAGCAGGCTCAACTCCTACACGCGGCCACGGCACTGGCGATGTACGACGCCAGTAACACGGGAAAGTGGAAGGCCGTGGCCGAGCGTGTGGCCAAAAGGATCGTCAGCGAGAATCCGCTACGGCTAGCTGTGTGGATCAAAACGCTGCGACCGGTACGGCAGTATTTAGTTCCACCGCTCGGCGAAGTCTTCCGCACCGACCCAAGTGTTCGACCGCAAAGCGAAATTGATCTCGCCACCTACGTGCTCGAAGATTATGCGGCGGATGATTCGGAACAATTATCCGAATTGTTGCTCGACGCCGAGCCCAAGCAGTTTACCGCTCTGTTCGATGAATTGAAGTCTCACGGCGACGCGGCCAGGGACAGAATGCTGGCAACACTTGCCGAAAAACCAGCACGAGCGGAGTTGTGGGACGACGCCTCGGTTATTTCACTTAACGACAAACCGGTGACAAAAGACGTTCGCGAGCAGGTCGAATCAGGCCAAGGAATGCTCACCGACCGTTTCGCATTAGTCCAAACTTTGCCGCTGGATCAATTCGCTTCGCTAGCCGAAACGCTGGGTCAATCCGGTTATCGCCTCGTGCGTTTGCGTCCATATAACTCAATTGCGGTAAAACCCAACCCGACGACCGCGTCGGATGTGTCGCCGCTGTTGGCAGCCGCTATTTGGCATCGTGATGGTCGTGCTTGGAGTATCGCGATCGATCAAACCGCAGAGGAAATGAAGGCACGTGACGAAGAGTTACGCGGAGAACGCTTCGGTGCGGTCGATGTCGCGGGTTACATCGGTCTTCGAAATAGCATGCCCGCCGAATTATTCGCCGCCGTTTGGGTCGAGCGAAATGACGACTCGGAAGACAGCCGCTCCTATTTAGATGTAACGGCTAGCGATCACGAAAGGGTTTACTGGAAATTGGAAACAGCCGGATACAAATTTCATCACGCCCTGCAAATCTTTCGCGGTATCGATGGCCAATCACGATATAGTGGCGTGCAATTGAAGCAAGACGTTGAGTGGAATGTTGTCTGGGACCGGTCACCTGACAACTATAGCGAGATTCTCTATCTCGATCGACCGCAGTGGGATATCAGTCTAACGTTGGGTAAGTCCTTCGACGCAAGCCGGCCAAGCGTGGGACAACAAATCGCGGAGACAACCGCTACGCTTGAGAAACAGCCGGAAGATCGAAGAACGCGTTTACGTCGCGCAATCGCATTTTACCAACGATCTCAGTTCACCGAAGCGATCAACGACCTCGATCTGCTGATCGAGAAGTCGCCAAGTTTCCCCTTTGGCTATCGGTATCGTGCCATATGCTACGCAGGACTGGCGAATATAAACGCGGCAGAGAACGATCTCAAGACCTTGCGGGAGCTAGTGAAAGACCCTGCCGCATACGCGACCGCGATCGTGCAAGCTTATGCCGGTGACTTCACTGAGGCAGAGAAAACGCTTACCGACTTCGCCACGACTGTTGCTGAGAAAGGCGTCGGCCTTTACCAACTTGCCAGAGCGTATGCGGTACTCGCATCGATCTCCAAGCTTTCTGATCAAGTTCAATCGTCTAAGTACGAAAGCAAAGCCCTCGAATATTTGGAAGCCACAATTGGCTCTGGTCAAACTAACATCGAACGAATCCTGATCGCACCTGACTTCAATTCGCTCCGCGAGAGCCCAAGCTTTAAATCGCTGCTGGGACTGAATCATCTCGATCGACGATACGCAGCCATTTGGAACGCTGTCCCCGGTCTGGAATCCCAACAACTCCACGGCATGTCCCCGACCGAACATCGGCACGCGATGCGACAACTTGAACTGGATGGCTTTTCACCGGTTTCATTAACGGCCCTCGTCACCGAGACCGCTCAAGAATCTGTCGCAGCGTCCGTCTGGCAACGCAAAACGATTCCAGCGACCGTTTCAGAGGAGTTAGCAAGTCAGCAAGCGAACGCTGCTGCCGCCCTCGCACGATTGGGCGAGCGTGAAAAGTTTTTTGCTGCTCTGCGAATCACCGATGATCCTGAATCGTTGACTCAGTTTGTCCATCACTGTCGTGTAGAAGGGGTCACCACCACCGAGCTATTGGAGTGTTTGAATGTCGCAGACCAATCGCGGCGGTCGTTTAGCGGCGAGTCGCGACGCATCGAAGACCGCGTGCTGTTCGGATTGCTGTTAGCGCTCGGTGAGTTTGCACTTGATGAACTTCCGCCGACTCAACGAGATGCCGCCGTAAATCAAGTTGCGAAATGGTTCAGTGATGACCCTAGTTCAGCGATCCACGGTGTGACGGGCTGGCTGCTAAGACAATGGGGCCAAACAGATTTAGTGCAGCGAGTCGATCAAACGGCCCTAGCCTATGACCCCAATCGCGAATGGTTCACGCTCGTCATCGAAGCCGGCGAGCAGCGGTTTTATCAAACCTATGTCGTGATTCCGCCGGGCGACTACGACATTGGATCTCTCGCCGTTGAACCAGGCTGGAATTCAGATGAAACTCAAAACCGGGTGAGGGTGAGATTGACACGACCAGTCGCGATCCTGGATCGCGAAGTCACTCATGGCGAATTCAAGGCTTCTGGCGTGTTTGAAACTAACGTAACACAGTACAGCCCGACGACGGATCATCCGATGGTCGGAGCATCGTGGTACGACAGTATCCAGTATTGCCGCTGGCTTACCGAACAAGTCGGATTGCCGGAAGTCGATCAGGCGTACGCGGACCCGAAGTCACTCGATCAAGCAAAGTATGCGCTCGACGGTGACACCGAATATCCAAAGAATTGGCCGGTTCATCTTCACTCGCGAGGTTTTCGCTTACCCACCGAAGCGGAATGGGAGATCGCCGCGCGAGGCGGGATGCGGTCGAAGTTCGGATTTGGCAACGATGCGAAGCTACTCGATCGTTACGCTTGGTTCCAAGATAACAGTGGGCGACAAACGCATGTCGCCAAGGAATTACGTCCCAATCTTCGGGGACTATTCGACATGCACGCTGGCGCATTCGAATGGTGCTACGATTGGGTTACGGGTTACGACAGCGGCATGGTTCATGCCGACCCGACTGGTGCAACTTCAGGCTCAAACCGTGTTATACGTGGCGGCAGTTGGAGCGATGTTGGTGGGTACTGCGGGGCGGCGAGCCGCGGCTCGTACCTGCCGACAATCCGCGTCAACGCCTGCGGCTTCCGCGTGGCCTTAGTTCCATTCGTCGAGTCAAGCGAGGAGCGAATACTCGAAGGGAGCGAGGCGAAAACTCACATCGAGTGAAGGATAGTGGACGGCCCTCGGGGGAGCGGCAAAGATACTCCAGAACCGTCGCAGCCCATTTACTTCGAGCAGTTGAAGCAGATTTCAATCCGCCGGTTACAACACCAGCATTCTCTCACCGCAAGGGGCGCTTTCGCGTAGATGATGAAGATGTTCGACACACCCACCTGTTGCTATTGAACTAACATGAAAAAGTGCTTCGTGATCAGCCCGATTGGACGCGAGGGTTCCGCGACACGAGAACACGCCGATGATGTGTTCGATTACATCATCCAGCCGGCAATGGAGGCTCGTGAAATCCAGTGCCGTCGATCGGATCATATGCATGAGCCAGGGAAAATCAGCGAGCAGATGTTTCGCGAGATCTTTGAAAGCGATGTGTGCGTAGCGTTGCTGACGGAGCGCAATCCGAACGTGTTCTACGAACTTGCACTGGCGCAAGCTTGGAATCGCCCCGTGATTATCTTAATCGGCAATGACGAAGAAGTTCCTTTTGATATCCACGACATCCGCTGTGTGAGCTATGACCTGAAGCCCAGAAATCTGTTTGAGAAAGTGTTTGTTAATCGTTTAGTCGCCCACTTGGACAGCCTCGACGAACTTGGCTGGAAAGTTCCGTCGCCATTCGGCGTTCTGGGGAATGCAACTCAGTCGAGTATCGACTCTCGAGCGCCAAAGTTCTTCGATCGATACACTCGGTTTGGTAGCTCAGAGACTTGGCTTGAAACGATTGCTGAGACTTCCCATCGCTGCGATTTACTTAGCCTCTCTCTGGATTCATGGAAGAACCGATCGGGATTCAGCGGGCTGATGGAAACCAAGGCAGCCGCTGGATGCCAAATTCGATTGTTACAGATGCATCCGGAGAACCCGATGCTGGTCGACCACGGCAGCGGTACCAAAACGCATGAGTACGTTATTCCGTCGATTCAGTTAAGTGCCCAGTTTTATCGCAACCTGTCGATGCTGCATCCTGGCATTCAGTTTCGTCAAATTCTTCGAGGCTGCACGCATTCACGAATCATTATTTTGGATCAATTCGCATTCGTCAGCCCGTACCTATATGGCCCGGGAAGTTCGCCGTTGTGGCAATGTGATGCGGATTCGGTACTCTATCACAGCCTCTCATCGGAATTTGGAACGCTGTGGGGCATGAATGATGGTTCGCTGCCGCCACCGTAGGATCATGAAGGGTTCAATCGCTTACGGTCTGCATTGAGACGTCCATTGTTCCATCGACCTTTCCCATGAGTGAAATGCCGAACGCTCAATCGTCTCAAGCCAATGCCACGATAGCCTTCCCTCGCTCGTCCCTTTCGCCCAAGTCACTCGCTGTACGATCCCAAGTGATTTTTGCCAGCCATTTATCATCTCCATGCCAGACTCGACTTCGTGCGGGGAGGCGATCCAGTGCACCGTCAATCTCGAACCGTCATCACTGAAGAAGGCAATCTCTGGATGACGTGTCCAAGGGCGACCATCGCCCGCCAGTACAATTGGTTTGGAAACTTTGTTTAGGTCGAGATACTCGTCCAATTCGTTCAATTCCCAAGGAAAATGCGGCGCAGGTAACAGGTACTGATCGCCGTCGTTTGTCTGGCTAAAAACATCGCCTTGTTTTCCAATGATTGTTATGTCTTCATGTGTCGCAAGCACTCGGTACTGCCAGACATCCCTGAGCCGTTTTCTAGCTTGCTCTTGTTGCTGCAATTGGTCTTGACGACGAGCCTCATTCGCAATTCGACGCGTTTCGCGAGCCATAATCCTCTGTCGGCTCTGCTCTTGATCCGTGAGCGGCGGAAGATTCATTTGCGTTCGCAGATCAACGTACGCTCGGAGTTGCCGTTCGACTTCTTCGGCAATTTTCTTGTTACTACTCATGTTTGACTCGCGATCAATGGTACAGCTGAGTAAACAGCACTCCGAGAGATGTCAGGGCACAACAAGTTGCGAGCAATCAGGCGTCGCTGCGTTCGGGAAGATCACATCTTGAAAATGAGCGTTTGGGTCCAGAGCTACGTCATGTTTCCATTTCGTCCAACGGCAAGGCACAAGTACATTTTACCCATCTTCGTTTACACTTTGGGAGCTTAGCCGGCCGTTTTATCGACGGTCTCGCAGTGTGACGAAACTTAGCTAGAATATCTTGCCAGACGACTCGACCTCGCGTCCACATTCCGTATCCGAGTTCGACGCATGAAATGTCTTCAAAATCGACATTAGATCAACGAGGACAACTTGTGGATCAGCCTTGGCAAGAACAGTCGGTCTTTGTTTCGAGTACGTTCCGAGATTTTCATGCCGAGCGTGATTACCGTCGCGTGGTATAAAAAGCTGGATGAAGTCCGTTTTCCGGTGGATGCGGCCGAACTAGATCCGTTTTATCCTGTTGATAAGACTGTGATCATTGCGTTGCCTGAGCATCAATTGGTCCCTATGACCGCCAACGGACACACTTACCACTCGGTCGTAGCTACCTGGCGCCGCCTTGGGTGAATACAATCGCATCCGTGATGAGCCGCTGCCGAAGGAATCCGCGGATGAAAGATGATGAATCGATCTCGAATGAACTGAGTGCTCTAATCAACGCTCTTGCGAGTCATTTGTCTGGAACGGACGTTGCCGCAGCGAGTGGTGGGATGGATCCTCAGGACCTTGCTCGCGAGTGCTTGCGAACGATATCCAGCAGCGGATTCGAACTTCGGGCAAGTCCACTGCTGTCGTCATCCGAGGTTCAATCGAATTCGGCAGTTGCGGCGGTAGAAGAACTCCAAAACGCAAGCAAACTCCGTCTGCGTGATCTGCTGAACCTTTGGCGTCAATTCTCGGGGCCAGACGCCGAAGGCCCCGCCAATCTGTACGCCCAAATCGGACAGCGAGTGTTAAAGTCGGGCGAGCCTCTGTTAGCCTATGACATCTTACAAGTCGGATTGAGGCATTGGCCTACGGACGTCAGGCTGCGTCAGCTATTGGCACTGTCGCTGGCTCGCAGTGGGGCTCCCGCGGCAGCAGCAAAACGGCTTGAGAAACTCGTCGACGAAGGCCACCAGGACGAGGAAACACTTGGCTTACTCGCTCGGACTCGTAAGGATGCTTGGGAGGCCGAGTTGGATCTGTCCAAGCGTGAAGAACACCTCCGCGAGTCATACCGCCTGTATCGAAAGGGATTCGACCATGCCTTGGCGACCGATTCCGCCGACGGTGCGATTTACGCTGGCATCAATGCGGCAACGACGGCATTGTTGCTGAACGAAGCGGAGACGGCCGCTGCGATCGCCAAGCAAGTTGCCCCGATCTGCCGCAGTAAGCCAGATTGTGAATCGGACTACTGGGCAATGGCGACGCTTGGTGAATGCGACCTGATCATGGGACGGCTTGAGGATGCTGCGGCACACTACTGTGCAGCGGTCAAGCTGGCTGGTTCGAACTATGCGGACATAGCCTCGACACGCCGCAATGCTGCGATATTGCTCGATCACCTGAAAATTGATGCGGAAGTGTTAACAGAATGGTTCCCGATTCCAAGCGTGGCAATCTTCACGGGACACTTGATCGATCGCCCCGGCTCTGAAACTCGATTTCCTCATGAGCGGATAGACTCCGTTCGATCTCAGATCAACGCATGCCTTGCGGAGAACCGTGTCGGCTTTGGTTATTCTGCCGCAGCCAGTGGCGGCGACCTGCTATTTCTAGGCGCCATCGAACAGCGAGACGCTGAATCGCACATCGTATTGCCGCTGGGCAAGGAATTGTTCGTCCAACTAAGCGTTGCCGGTGATCCGAACCATGATTGGGAAAAGGAATTCGAGCAGGCGATGGATCGTGCGGCGCACGTGATGGTTGTCAACGATTTCAGCCGTACTGATGACCCACTGCAGTTTGAATACGCCAATCAAGTGATGACCGGCTTGGCCATGCTTCACGCCCGTTCGCTGGGTGCCAAGATCATTCCGATCGCCGTATGGGATGGTAAGCCCGCCCGCGGTCCTGGCGGGACCGGATCCCTTGTCGAAACTTGGCGTCAAATGGGATGGACGCCTCATGTCATCAATCCGCTGCACGTGCCCGACAAATCCGCCGCGTCAACGGCGAACTCGGTCAGCGTGTCAGATGAGGTGAGTGAGTCGAGCTCATCGTCGTCTCGCGTGGTTCGAAAAGAGATTCGCGCCATGCTGTTTGCTGACGTGGTCGGTTACAGCAAGATCACTGAGGAAGAAATCCCCCTCTTCATCGATGAGTTCATGAGTCGAATTGCCGCTTGCGTGGCAGCTTCGGGGATCAAACTTGAAACGTGGAACACATGGGGCGACGCGATCTTCTTCGTGTTCCGAAACGTCGAAGAAGCCGGCCTGACGGCATTGCAAATTACTGAACTTGTCAACTCGATCGACTGGAAGACACACGGCTTCGAGCGTCAGCTGAACCTGAGGACCGGACTGCATGTGGGCCCCGTTTATCGTCTGATCGATCCGATCACTCGCATGTGGACTCACACCGGCGCCCATGTCAGCCGCGCGGCTCGCATCGAGCCGATCGCACCTCCCGGCGAGGTCTACGCCAGCGAAGCCTTTGCTGCAGTGGCTGCCGCCGAAAACGTCACCAGCTTTCGCTGCAACTACGTGGGTGTCACTCCCATGGCAAAAGGCTACGGTGACTTTCCCACCTACCATGTGCGCCGCGCCAAAACCTGACATCTAGCACGCGTTAATCCTGATCGAGCTGTATATCGTTCAGTTAGAGGTAGGAAAATAAGAAGTAGGAGCAGTAGCGTTCATGTACCGAATTGGAAAAGAACCGACAAAAATATGTGTGGCAAAAATATCGGGAAAGTGGACCGCTGGTGCTTACCTTTTTGCCACACATTTTTTTGCCGCCTTTTGCTTCGGCTGTGTGACACTCCACGAACGAAGAGCAAGAGAGGCAGAGCATCTCGCGGGAGCTTCCATCACTCATCGGCACAACTGTCACGGATGCATTTATGCCATACGTGAACTATTTCATTTGCGTCAACCCGAAGTGCCGGAGGCACGGCAGCACGTAGCATGGGGCGTGAGCCCCATGTTTTCGGTACCCAACGATATCAAAGCCCCGAAAGGGGCGACAGCAATCGCTCCCCCGCAGCGAGAACGTAGGTAGAAAATTAGGGGTAGGAAAATGTACCCAGTCTTGAATTTTCATATCCCTAATTTTCCTGCCCAATCCTTCCTTCGTAAAAGCTGCCATTCATTCAGTCGGCGATTGGATCCGTCCTACTGGAATTCGTTGCACCGCAGGCAGCGATCCGGCGACTTGGGATGAGTCGAGTCAACCGCACGAATGTACAATCCGCGATCCACACCGAGAGAAAACGTAACCTTCCACGCAAGTTCACCTACCCCCCCAATTTAGCTCCGGCCCCTTTTTCTGGCACCCAGCACACGTGCTGATTGCCGGATAAGAAAGGTTAAAAGATGACAGGATAGAAAATTGCCAAACTGCATTGGCTCATGAGTGGCGGCCTCCATGTTCGGTTGCTCGTTTCTGTCCCGTGAGAATGTGGTGCGGCCGAGAGATTGCTGTCGCCGGATTGCCTTCGGATTTTTTAACCTTCCATTTTTTAACCTGATTTCACTCCGGGTCAGGTCGTCTCACACGGCTCTCGATCGAGGGACTTAGCGACGCTTATCGTTGGTGCGGCTTGTTGGAATGGGGAGTTTCCGTGAATTTGGGGGGCTTTTGAAAAACGCGGATTACGCCATCTTCGGACACTCGCAACTGCGCCCCACGGGTGCAATTCAACGCCGAGCGAAGCAAATTCCGTTTCCATGCGATCGACATTCGGAACTTGTATTTCAGCGCATGCGGTATGATAATCATAGTTCCCCGCCTTTCGGCAGATCGCGATCTGCTCTCGCCTACTTTGATTGGTTCTCAGCGATGCCTGTGCGAAGTCTCGCCGCCTGTTTGATCACAGCATTAATTGGCTTCACGCCCGTTTCGTATGCAGATGACAAAAACCCTACTGGCGAAATGCTTGCTGGCGAAATAACGGTTGACTTCGATCGCGACGTGCGTCCCATCCTGTCGAACCATTGTTTCACATGTCATGGGCCAGACGACCAACAATTGCAAGCCGGTTTGAGAATGGATCAAGCGGAATCGGTGTTCGAACCGGGTGAGTCCGGTCGCCCCGCGGTTGTGCCAGGCAAACCGGCCGATAGCGAGATGCTTCGACGCGTGTTTGCCAGCGACGACGAGCAGATGCCTCCCGCCGACGAAGGAAAACCATTATCTGAACCGCAAAAAGAGATTCTCACTCGCTGGGTCAAGCAAGGCGCCAAGTGGTCGAATCACTGGTCCTTCGAACCCGTGCGGCAACCAGCGGTACCGCAAGACAATCTGGCCAAAGGAAAAATCCAAAATGCCATTGATGCGTTCGTCCTTCGAAAACTGAAATCAGTCGGACTCGATCAAGCACCCCAAGAATCTAAAGAACGATTGATTCGGCGTGTTTCACTCGATCTGACGGGACTGCCGCCTACGATCGCAGAAGTCGATGCGTTTATAAACGACGATAGTGCTTACGCGTTTGAAAAAGTGGTCGATCGGTTATTGGCCAGTCAACATTTTGGGGAACGCTTGGCGGTGCCCTGGTTGGACCTTGCGCGGTATGGAGACACTAGTGGATACCACAACGACTCGCTGCGAGACATGTGGTTGTGGCGAGAGCGGGTGATTAACGCATTCAATGAAAACTTGCCCTTCGATCAGTTTACGAATGAGCAATTGGCGGGCGACTTGATTCCCGATGCTTCCATTGACCAACAAATCGCCAGCGGTTTTCATCGCAATGTGATGACCAGCGACGAAGGTGGTTTGATCGACTCGGAGTATCGCAACTTGTACGTGGTCGACCGCGTTGCAACGACCGGCGTCACATGGTTAGGAATGACGGTGGCTTGCGCGCAGTGCCACGATCACAAATACGATCCGATCACGCAAGCCGACTTTTATCGCCTGTACGCGTTCTTCAATAATGTCCCCGAGAATGGCAAGGACGGCGTTCGCGATCGCAATCCGAAACCGTTTTTGCAAGTTCCTTCCCGCGAAGATACCGTGCGACTGGCAAAGTTCGATATGGACATCGCGTCCGCCGAATCGGACTTGGCAAAACTCAACGAAGGACTTGCCCAGCAGAAGTCTGCCTGGGAGAAGGATTTCGCCAAGACAGAAATCCATTCGTCGATGCCCTCGGCTGACGCATTGTTTTTGCTCGACGAACAAGGCGATGGCCAATCACTCGATGCTACTGGACCGCTGACGGCGACGGCGAAAGGCGACATCAAATTCGTCGACGGAGCGGTGGGTAAGTGTTTCGAGACGACAGGCAACGCCTCCTTTGAGTACGGGCAACAGTTCAATTTCACCAATGACCAGGCGTTTAGTGCCGCAGCTTATTTGTCAGTTACCAAAGGCGGCGGAGCTCCACTTGGAAAGATGGACGATGGCAACGGGGCAAGAGGCTGGGACATTGAATTCCATGGCTTGCGGCCCAGCTTTCATCTGATTCACAAATGGGCTGGCGATGCGATCCATGTACAAGCCAACGACGACTTTCAAGAAAACAAGTTCACGCATTTGGTGGTGACATACGACGGTTCAGGAAAAGCCGCTGGACTGAAGATGTATGTCAACGGACAGCAAGCAAAGTTGACCGTAAAGATCGATGCGTTGAAGGGTGCAATCACGACTGACGTGCCGTTTTGCATTGGACGTCGCGGTCCCGGAGGAACTCCGTTCAAAGGGCTAATCGACGATGTGCGAATTTACAGCCGCGAACTTTCGGGTGCTGAAGTCGCTTCGCTAAATGCTGCGGAGGCACAGGCAATTGCGAAGCTGCCAGCGGACCAACGTTCGGAACAGCAGAAGAAGTCGTTGGATCAGTACTTTCAGCAAACCCAGGTTCCGCAGTTGGCCGAACTGCAAACGCTAGTCAGCACGCAACGCAAGGCCAAACAAGATTTTGAAACGGCGATTCCCAATACGATGGTGATGTCCGAAATGGACAAGCCACGAGAAACATTTATTAAAGTGCGAGGGAATTACGACGAAGACGGTGAGGCCGTGAATGCTGCGGTGCCCGCGTTCTTGCCGCAGATCACGAATCGGGAAAACAAACGACTCAATCGACTCGATTTGGCCAAGTGGCTGACGTCGCGCGACCATCCGCTGACTTCGCGCGTCGCCGTGAACCGTTGGTGGGCAATGTTGTTCGGAACGGGGATTGTGAAGACGGTGAATGATTTCGGTTCCCAAGGCGAACGTCCCAGCCACCCTGAGTTGCTGGACTGGATGGCAGCCGATTTCATGAGCGACTGGGACACCAAACGCGGGATCAAGCAGATGGTCATGAGTGCGACTTACTGTCAATCGGCGCAGGTTTCGCCCGATTTGTTGGAGCGAGATTCAGAAAACCGGTTGCTTGCCCACGGGCCACGCCAACGATTGGAAGCCGAATTTTTGCGAGACAACGCGTTGGCGATCGCGGGTGTGCTGAATCCAAAAATCGGTGGCAAGAGCATCAAGCCGGCCCAACCAGCAGGAACTTGGGAAATCAACGAGATGAGCGGTCACAGTTACGACAAATCAACGGGAGACGATCTCTACCGACGCGGGCTGTATGTTTACTGGCGACGTTCCACGGTGTATCCCTCTTTCGTGACTCTCGATGCACCGACGCGAGAGTTCTGTGTGGCTCAGCGCGTCAAGACGAGCACGCCGCTGCAGGCCTTGGTATTGATGAATGATCCGGTGTTTGTCGAAGCCGCGCGTGCACTGGCCCAGCGAATTCTTGCCCAGCCGGAGTTGGATCAACGACAACGTATCGAGTTTGCTTGGCGATTGGCGTTGGCACGCACGCCGACTGAGACCGAGACGTCGATTCTGATGCGCACGCTCGACCAACAACTGGCAACCTATCAAGCGGACCCCGATGCCGCCATCAAGTTGGTTGCCGTGGGCGATCTAGCGAGACCGGAATCCTTGGATGTCGTGCAACTGGCCGCATGGACGGCACTGAGCAATGTGATCCTGAATTTGAATGAAACTCTTTCGAATTAGCGAATTTAAGAATTATAGAAATGCTTTCCATGCATCAACACAATGATTTCTCTTTGCAACGACGTCGCTTTTTGCAAAACAGTACGACGGGCATGGGAGCCTGGGCGTTGGCTTCGCTTTTAAACAATCCGAATGCTTCGGGCGGTTCGGCCAGCGCTGCGAGCACTGCTGTCGCGGGGGCGATGGGGCAGTTGCATTTTGCCCCCAAAGCGAAACGAATTATCTATTTGTTCATGTCGGGCGCGCCTTCGCAATTAGATTTGTTCGATCCCAAACCGACATTGGTCGAAATGACGGGCAAGGATTTGCCCGAAAGCGTTCGCAAGGGCCAACGCATTACGACGATGACCAGCGGCCAAAAGAACCTGCTCTGTGTCGGTTCGCCATTTAAGTTTGCTAAGCATGGCAACGTCGGCATGGACATTTCCGAGCTATTACCAAACCTGACGCGGATCGTGGACGAGTGCACATTCGTTCGCACGGTCAACACCGATCCGATTAACCACGATCCCGCCGTTACCTTTTTTGCAACCGGCAATCAACAACCCGGTCGGCCCGTGATGGGAGCTTGGTTGGCTTATGGTTTGGGTGGTGATAATACTGACTTGCCCGCGTTCGTGGTGCTGACCAGCGGCGGTGGTGGTCAAACGTTGCAAACGCGTTATTGGGGAAGTGGCTTTCTGCCTTCGCAGTACGGTGGCGTACAATTTCGCAATGCGGGAGATCCCGTGTTGTTCGTTTCGAACCCGCCCGGTGTGAACGCCCAATCACGCCGACAATTGCTCGATGCGACGAACGAATTGAACGCGTTGACGTTGAGCAATCTTGGCGATCCGGCAATCGCTGCGCAAATTGAAAACTACGAGTTGGCGTTTCGTATGCAGTCGAGTGTGCCCGAGTTGACAGATTTGTCGCAAGAGTCGCAGGAAACCTTGGATTTGTATGGCGCGACGCCTGGTAAACCTTCGTTCGCAAACAATTGCTTGTTAGCCCGACGTTTGGCCGAACGAGGTGTTCGCTTTATCCAGCTTTGTCATCGCGACTGGGATCACCACGGTGGTTTGCCAAGTGGATTGGCGACCAAGTGCAAAGAAACCGACCAAGGAGCGACCGCCTTGGTGTTGGATCTAAAACGCCGAGGCTTACTGGACGACACGCTTGTGATCTGGGGCGGTGAGTTTGGACGCACAGCCTACAGCCAAGGAGCAATCAAACCGGACAACTTTGGTCGCGACCATCATCCGCGTTGTTTCACGATGTGGATGGCGGGCGGTGGAATGCGTCAAGGGTATATTCACGGAGAGACCGACGAATTCGGTTACAACATCACCAGGGATCCTGTTCACGTCCACGATTTGCACGCGACGTTGCTGCATCAATTGGGGGTCGACCATAAACGGCTAACCTACCGCCACGAAGGCCGCGACTACCGTTTGACGGACGTGTCCGGAAATGTAATCCAAGACTTGCTCAGCTAACACCTTCATTTGTTTGCGTGACATTAACTCAGCTCAGTGCCACTCTCGATAATGATACAGCCTGGATTCAATAGGGTTTCCACGGCAGAGATGACAATTGCTTGCACGGAACATGTGCTGGCGGTCTGGCAAGGAAGGTTAGAAAATGAAGGGTTAAAAGATGACAGGTTAGGAAATGGCAGGATGGAAAATTGCGAATCTGTGTTGGCACATGGTGAGCGGCCTCCATTTCTTGCTGCACGTTTCTGTCCCCTGAGAGTGCGGTGCGGTCGAGAGATTGCTGTCGTCGGTATGCGTTCAAATTTTTTAACCTTCCATTTTCTAACCTGTTTTCATTCCGCGTTAGCTCGTGTCAAACAGCTCTCGATCGAGGGATTCACCGACGTCGCCCGTGCCTGAGATGAAAATCGGTTGCACAGTACATGTGCTAGCTGCCGATGTGCCGATTGACGTCGAAGGCACGGATCGTTCTTGAGAATGACCCGTTGCGTCGTTTTAGGTTTGCGTCGGCTTAATGAACGCTAACAGCTCGGAGAGCTGAGCGACACTCGCCAGGACGAACAGTGGGATGCGACGGTTTGTGAGAGCAAAACCGAAAGTACCGAACGTTCGGGTGAAAAAAAGTGTCGTTTTTCTTATAGGCGAAAACCACCTAGTGCGACACTAAGGGAGAGTATGTTAAACTCTGCGGCACAACCGGGGGTGTAGCTCAGTCGGTTAGAGCAGGGAACTCATAATTCCTTGGTCGCGGGTTCGAGTCCTGCCACCCCTACTTTTGACATTCGGCATCATTGACTGTCGCCCCTGTCTTGCCCCCGCGTTCGGCATTTGATCATGCCGGGAGTGAAAGCAGGAAAATGATGCGACAGAAAAATTGAAACCAAGAACCGCAAGACGGCCACTTCGGTTGTCAAAATCTTCCATTTGACCCGCTTGCCGACAACGTGTTTTTGGTGACCACATCCAGCCATGGTGGTGCCGCGGCCTCCTGTTCCCCCCAGTCGCAACGCGACGAAATGTGATAGCCACGGACGTGAGTCCGTGGAACAACACGCACCTCGCCCCGGATAGTCGCAACGCGACGGCAGGAGATCCCACGTTGGTTTGGTTCGTCCCGGAGGGGCCATCGCAGCTTGTTTCGGCAGGAGACGCTATTTCACGTTTCCAAACGATTGGCCCGCGAATGAACGCGAA
This sequence comes from Novipirellula methanifontis, assembly GCF_052161655.1. GTDB lineage: Bacteria > Planctomycetota > Planctomycetia > Pirellulales > Pirellulaceae > Novipirellula. The sequence goes on along the minus strand of NZ_CP197418.1, from coordinate 624,393 downwards.
TGGGCAATGCACGAAAGCCGCGTTAGCGGCGAAAGCATTTAGCCCCATGCGTAAGCATGGGGTATCGGACGCCATAACACCACTAAGCCGCGGAGCGGCGGCAGCGATCGCTGTCAACGTGCAAAGCGGTGGCAGGGGGGCAAACCCTGTGACTCGCACCTTAGAGGAGGCGAAAGGCTAAAAGATGAAAGGATAAAAAATGAAGACGAAGCGAGCTTTCAAACCCAAATCCCCTTTCGCCATGGCAGTCTCATTTTTCTGTCGCACCAATTTTTCTGCCCACCTCTCGTCCGAGCGATGTTCCGGGTTCAACGACCGGAGATTGCTTAACGAAATTGGTGCGTTAATCGCAGGAATCGAAACAGTTTGCCCAGCATTTTGGCTCGTTGGATGCGACGTTCTGCTTCGCCCTCCAGTTCTAATCGTCGCAAATGAACGTCACGGTCGCTGTACCCGCAGGTCGGACAGCTTTCATCGCTCGTACTCATTTGCTTTAGGCAACCCGGGCAAGTTGTTTGACTCTCGTTGGGCATGATATTTCTCCGAATCGGAATAGCGGCAGTACTCGGTCAACGTGTAGATCGGTTTCGGAAAGTGGGTTGGCATACGCACCCAGTGTCGAATCGGGAACTGCGGTGACGCAATGTATTGTAACCGCACGGAGTGTCCCGTTCGACATTCCCAGCAGGTGCAGTAAGGGGAGCAATGATACTGATCGTGATAAACAAGAGCGTCAGTACCGTAGGTAAGAGCATAGGTGTCCACAGAAACAAATTAGAATTTCGACTGCCATCTCCCCAGGCATCAAACCCGCAAACACGGGGCGCGCGACATCAAAGTAAAAAACGGTCCAGCTCGAAAACACCCTTTTATTGCTCCGTTCTATTGCCAAAGGTCCGAGCGACGGCCGAACCAAATTGTCGGTGAGCCCCACACGCGGCAACGATCCACCGATTCCGAGGCCGGCTTGTTCCAGCATGACGAATTTGGTTACCCCGCAAGTGAGGACAGAAAGATTCAAAAGAGGGGAATCAAATGACAGTCTCACCGCATTGCGATTGTCACCTACTTTCCGAACCTGAATGTGGGCGCCATCGGCGTCGTAGCAGCAAACTTGCGAAGAGATAGCAGCTGCACTCCATACAACCAGAGGTTGGGCAGAAAAGTAGAGGGAGCAGGAAAATCGTAGAGCCAAAATGCGATGTCATTTACTCCGCACTGACGTCTTGTGACTGAGAAGAGGCGAAAGGTTAGAAGATGAAAGGGATAAAAAATAAAGATGACGTGAGCGTTCAGGCCTAACTACGTATCTCCATGGCAGGCTCATTTTTCTGTCGCACCAATTTTTCTGTCTACCTATCGTCCGGGCGACGGCCGAACCAAATTGTCGGTGAAGCACACGTGGCATCGATCCACAGATTCCGAGGCCGGCTTGTTCCAGCATGACGAAATTGATCACGCCGCAAGTGAGGACAGAAAGATTGAAATCGCGGCAAATCGCCTGCGGACAGTCTTTAGGCCGCACCCCAATCCAGCCGTGACATCCGATGGGAATGGCAGAAAGTCGATGTCTGATGAAATCAAATAGGCCAACGAGCTACCAGCTCAATTCATCGAAAGCAGGACAATGTTGAACACTAATCCCCACTCATCTTCGCTAATCGATTAGTGCGGATCAGCGCCGATTAGTGTTCCCACCTTCGGTGCAATAGACGTAGTCACTTGTCGCTGATCGATTGCCGTCATCAGGTGCGGCCGATTGATTCTCAATTTCTGGTCGCCTGATGCCGCGCTCGGGTGGATGGCCTAGGTATCCGCGTTTTGGAGGCTGCGATGTGCGTTGTTCGATCACGTGGCACGCGAGACTTGTCAGCGAAGCACAACCGTGCCGATGTATAACAACCCAATACTGAGCCACGTCCAGGCAAGCAGTTTCGCAAGGGGGCGAAATGATCCAGGCAGTTTGTATTGAAACGCGACGTGGTTGAAAAGAAGCATCAGCGTGACGACGATGCTCGTGTATTTGCCGTAACCGTAGTCACCCTCGGTCACCAGGATTGCGATATTGGCAACGAGCATGACGAGTATAAAGCCGAGAAAAGCATTCTTGTACGGAAAGTGATGCCGCGAAGTAGGGACAGGGGCGATCATCTGCAACTCGCGTTTGAGTTTGGAAGGCTGCCAGTCGAATCACGTTTGAATTCACGCGGTGGCAGCAGTGGGTGATCCTGCGTCCAGACGCACGGCCACCGCCAAATCGCGTGCAATTCTCTGGCTGTCCGCGATGATGACGTTCATCGGCTTTGCATTGTACATCAGGGGGTGGAAAGCAACGACGGGGCGACGTCAAGGTGAAATAAAGCAGTCAATCAATGCCGCCGACTATCGTTACGTCGGAGGTTTTGTCATCAACGCAGATCACCCGGGCATGAAAAGCATGGTCGCGAGGACAAGTTTGGCAAATAGGAATTCATGGTGCCCTTATCGGGTTACGCTGTGAAGAATTTCTAAGTCGTGTTTTGCTAGGTCATCACAACCCGAACGCGTAAGTTTTGAAGTTGCGGTTTGTATTTAGGGGCAAAGCCCCGGAAGTTTACCTAGCCCAGTCCAACGGGCTGGGGCCAAGAAAACCAATGAATTTTAGGACCAACGGCCCGTTCGTTTGCTCGGATCTACTGAGGGCGGCTGGCAAATGACCGGGCCGATGGCCCTTAGGTTTCTTTGCATCGAAAACCTGCCCCGTTGGACCAGGCTAGGCAAATTGTTGGGCCTTTGGCCCGGAGAACATCGAAACTCGCAACTTCAAAACGCGTAAGCGAGGGACCGGCGCTGGTTCAAGAGTCCCTCGCTGACGCATTCGGGTTATGAAAAATGCTTCATAGTGTTCGCCTTATCGGGTAACTCACTTTTGAACGCCCGCACCGCCGGGTGATCCAAGTGAATTCGACCTTGGATCACTCCGTGAGTCAATCGATTTAGCGTGGATCACTTGGTAGCATGCCCGAGGAAACGGCGATTTCAAGGTCGAGGCCTAAGGAAGTCGCAACCGATCGTCTTTGTCGACCTTGCGCTCAGGTTAGGGCGGACGCTAAGAAAGCGGGCCGAGTCATCCAGGTCGCTGACGCGTGGTTTGCTGCAACCGCAGATTGATTGGGATCGCCGCGGGCAACCCACAACGTACGTGACTTCTTGCATGTCGTAGGATTGGAGCTGATCAATTGTCCAGTAAGGTGATTGGGTATTTCTTCTTCAACTCAAACGCTATCCGGTGTCGGCCACCGGAGCAAGGCAAGTCTCGACATCAAGAACAGGTAAGAAAGAGTCCGCGTACCTTTTCCGTCGTCATACGCGCAAACCAAGGATTCCCGAGAATGGACTTGACCTTCCCGGACCTGCTTCTCCATCGCGTTAAGCTGTTTCAGCTCGTGGCTAAGTTCCTTCCGCTTCTTCCGCCTCCTTTCCTGAAGCTCTCCGACGAGGTTCGCAAGCACTCCTTGATTCATGTGAAGTTTTCCGAAATCGCTCGGGAAAAACACCTTGTAGAGGATGATCGCGAACAGCTTGTTCGGATCGAGATTGGAATCGGAAAGAGTTCTGCGATACAGGGAGTACTCATTCACAATGTTCACCAAGTGACGGTTGTCCGTTACGTAGACCGTGACCTGACGAAGAAACTTGTCTTGCAGCGTCTCCCTGAGTCCTGCCTTCTCCAGCTTGTTATAGAGAACGTCGTAAGCGTTTCCTGCGCTGACGAACGGAATGACGGGGATGAGTAGGTCGAAGAACTTGGTTCGATCCTTTCCCTTGAACAGATCGTCGCGGATCGCAAATAGGAAGACGATCGGCTTCTTCTTGTGCGACTTCACGTCCGGATTGGCATTGATGAGCTGATTGATCTCGCGAATTTTCGTGAAAATCTCGGTTTTACCGAATCGGTCCAGATCCTCGATGATGACGATGTCGCAAGGCGTTTCCTGGAAAAAGTAGACGATTTCGTCCAAGTGTTTGTTAAAAACAGACTCCTTGGATTTGTCCTCCGTTTCGATCTCGGCGTTCTTGAGAGAAAGCTTTTTGATCGAGAGCCCTGCACTCGCCTTTAAGACTCCGTGAAGGATAGCGACAAAAAGGACCAACCAAAGCAAGCCGGCAGTTCCTTCCACAGCAAACTCCTGCCAGCGATCCGCCTCAGCCACGAATTTCTCGAGATTGTCCCAATACTTGATTGCCACTCCTGTCAAGATTGCAAAGACACTTAGAAAGAACGCCTTTGTCCGCAACCAAATCGGCTTCCGTATCTTCTTGAACCTTGAATATTCCAGCTGCTTTCTTCCCGCGCTGTAAATGAGCTGCTGAAGAATGCTTTTTTCAATTCTGTCCGATGAGATCGTCTTTTCGTCGTCGCCCTCGAAGGTAGCCAGAGAAATTCGGATGAATTTCAGCCTCGGGTAATGATCGCGGAAAGCATTGATGAGACTCGTCTTGCCCGCACCGTAGGGACCAGTTACAGCCACGCAGGTGACGTCTTCTTCGATGATCGTGCTGAAAGCGCCAGCGTAGCGTTGGTAGGTTTCCGGGTCTGCGCCAGGCAAGAGCGCTTCGATCTGGTTTTCCTTACGATCCGCTTCATTCTTGTCGGCGAAAAAAACTGAACAAACTTGTTAACTTCTCGTATCGTCCCGCCAGAAGCTCGCGACATCGTTTTACGGTTTCCTCTCCCACTGCACTTGCCCACGTATGAATACATTTTCAGACTGTTCGCCACTGCCATGCCACGGCGGGGAGGCGATTAGCGGTAAAAAACAAGGGAATGCACTGTAATCTGGCTTTCGACGAAAAACAACGGCTTGGTGGGCCTCGAATTTTGTGCACGTCAGCCATTCTGGTTGCTGAGTTTCTTGACGTCACGTGCCTCTGCCACTCGATCAATTTCGGAACGCTTTGATGCGAAGGCTGTGCCGAAGCTGTGGACGGGCACCGGCTGCTGTGAAGCATTGCCTCCGGTTACGACGTCGCCGACTAGTCATCCACAAAGGAGGGTTTGTTCGTGCTGGCAAAACCCGTCTGGGAAGAATAGGCGAACCGTTCTTCCGTAGACCCCGCTTCGTCGGAGGGGTGTTCACGGTCGGCAGGCGAAGCGCACCCTCGTGCTTCGTCTTGTCTGAATCTTCGTTTTTTTATTGTAGTGGAGCTTGCTAAAGCTCCCTATTTCTTGGATCTGGGAGGATCTTTAGCAAGATCCACTACCCCAAAATCAAAGACTGACAAAGCCCTAGGAAGTCGCTCCCAGTACGAGCTCGCTCGTTCCCTTTGGCAAGTCGAAACAGGCGATAAGCTTTTGCTCATTGGCGATCCATGTCCCTGCATCCAAAGTCGATCGATGGGTCGCCTCATGCAGTATCGTGCGATCGTTTCCTTGCTGGATACTCACAGGTCCCGCGCCGCCTTCAACCTGCAACGTGAATCGTTCCGCAGCAAAGGGTGCGGTGAGCGTCAACCGGTTGCCCACGCGGCGAATCTCGGTCAGCTGTTTGGCGGCCCAGTAACGGGCAATCTCGCTGACCTTCATCCAAATCGTGTCGTCGGCGAAGCGTGACGCCAACGACCCAACGACTCGTTTGAAGGAACTGAATCCTTCTTCGCTGCCGTTGCTGTACATCCCCGGCCAGTGACAAATCATGACCGCCGGTTGCCGCCGCTCGATCAGTTCGACCATTCGGCCGCTGGTCGCCGTGGCATTGCAATAGCGATCCGGTTCAGAGAGGGATTCGCCTTGCCAACCGCCAAACCAATCGCCTGTTCCCGCCGGCACGTTCACCGTTAACCGCACGTCGTCGGTCCCCACGCCTCGCAAATGTTCGAGTTTGGGCTCCGTACTCTGGTCGCCAGAGATGACGTATTTGAAATAGTGCGGCAGATCGATACCGTAGACGTCGCGAACCGCCTGGTCGACTGCGATCGGCAGTTCGTCTTTCATCGAGTTACCAAAGCCACCGGGAGTGGTGATTCCTTCGCAGGGGAGATCACAGTTCTTCACAAGGCGAAGTGCGTAGGCCAGATAGGCTGCCAATTCATCAACGCTCTTCTTTTCCTGGGGATACGAATTCTCCATCGTTGCCGCGCTGATCTTCTCCATCGGTCGGCCGGTCTTCAGATCGATCACGCGAGTGTGAGTGATCATCTCGGGATGAATGTCCCAGTTGGGGAGCATCAATTCGCGGACAAGTTTTAAGCTGGACTGCAAATCGGATCGCGACCAACCGGGCAATTCCCGGTCAAGCCAGCCGACGCAGGCAGGATTGGGAACGATGCTGTACTTGCCTTTCACGCCCTGGCCGGCACACCATTCACCAAACTGGCGGACAAAGCTATCGGGGATCTCACGCGGCCATGATCTCCACGGTTTTTGATACTCGCTGCGGTTTGGCAAGGCGGTCGCGAACTGCGGAGTGCAAAAGTGTCCCATGTTCACCAAGCACGTCGAATCATCAATGATGAACGACAGCGGCACTCGATCTCGCGGCATCAGCACTTGGATGCTTGCTGGCCGGGTCGGCAGCGGAGCGGGCGCCGTGAGCTCAGGCGTTTTGGCCGAAACTAAACGGGACATCCCCATGCCAGTAACTGCCGTCGCGGCGGCGCCCCAGGCAGACGCGCGAAGAAACTCTCGCCGGTCCTGGATCATAAATGCACGGTGCTGGTTCACTTCGGACACTCCCGGTTGCCATTTGCATGCTCATAGCGGGCACCACACGGCTCGCCGTACTGCCTTATTCTATCGTGCACCGATGGACGCATTGAACCAACTACGCCCCCCGTCCGCTTTGATTCCGGGAACCTATTTGAAAAAACTGAAAACGAGTGTGCCGACGGTGATCAGTCCCAGCACGACCACTAGCAGGTTTGGCATTATCTTGACCTTCTTCAGCAACGAGGGGCCAAACTGGCCAATCAGCAGTAGCGAAACAACGATCCCTAGAATTGCTCCTGCTGTGATGCCTCTGGCGATCAGAAACGCCGAGAGCAGAAGGAGGCCGCCTGTGATGCTGCCTGCGATCAAAGAAGCCTTGCTTTGAGCTTTGACATAGCCCATGACTCCTCCAAAGACGACAAAAACTCCATAGATTGCTGTCACGATTACCGGAAAGTCCACACAAGTCTCTTTAATTTCAATTGCCAAGTTCTGGCAGAAATGATTCAGCGGATTCGAATACAGATCCATCCACGCAAGCTGCCTTTCACCGAATTGTAATGGGTCGCCCCCAAGGTGCCAGCCACCAGTGGCACCTCCGAGTATTTCGTACGAGTCCGGCGCTGGACTCAAAGCTGCATCCGTACCACGGGAGCCTGCAATTGGGTAACCTCCGATTGGTGCCATCCAACATCCCGGCGAGGATTTCCGTGTCGAAGCTTCACGAAGCAGGCCCCGAAATGGACGTGGCCTCACCGGCGACACCTCTTCTCTCAAGCTCTGCCTTCATTCGCTTGATGCTCAGTGCGTCGTAGACGATCATTTCGACACGCTCATCGGCTTGCAGGAATGCCCATTTCCCCGGATAGACTTGCTCGCAACGAAGATCACTGGACCACCGCACGATTCGTCCATCGGATAGTCTCAATCCGTACTCACCGACGGTGACTTTTGGGAACCAGTACCAGGCCGAGGTCAGGACGGCAGCCATCGCGAGCAACACCGCGACCACGAAACGGTATCCCCAGACAAAGTTGCCAGCGGACAGACGTCCTACGTTACGAACGTAGATGGTGCCGCTAGTTTCCAGATCCCAGGCACACCAGATCCCAATCGCCAACATCACCATGCCGACTATTCCAGTGGCCCATTTGGCGGCCGCGACGGGCGTGGACCAGAGTACCGGCCCGATGTCATTCGAGTTCAGCGGCTTCAATGGATTCCCCGTTGTAAAAATGTGCAAAGATGCTGAGCCCCCATCAAGGGAGGCGACTTTTTAGCTGGACAGCGCCACGTCGGCTGAAAGTCGCGTTGCTTCATAACCCGAAGTGTAAGTTTTGAAGTAGACATCACCGCTCTTATGTTAGCCGTTTGGGCGTTAGCGGCTTATTGATTTAATCAAAATGCAAATCGCAGCGGTGAGCCGTGGGCCGTAAGGCACCGGGTAATGCATGGAACCCGCCCGCTCACGCGCAAGCGGCTCACTAAATCAACAAGCCGCTAGCCCCGGTTGGGATGGTGACGAAACCGTGGCTAGCGCCAAAACGGCTAACTAAATCAGTTTTCCTGGGGCTTTCGCCCCAGGCTACATGCTGCCGCCACTGGCGTGGCTGAAAATCGCAACTTCAAAACTGACGCTTCGGGTTGTGATGGTCATGCCAAAATATCGTGAATCACGTTGCCATGAACATCGGTCAAGCGAAAATCACGGCCGGCGTAACGATAGGTCAAACGCTCGTGATCGAGCCCCAAGCAATGGAGCATCGTGGCATGTAAATCATGCACACTGGTGCGATTCTGTTCCGCTCGGAAGCCAAATTCGTCCGTTGCTCCGTAGACCGTTCCTCCTTTGATTCCACCGCCCGCCATCCAGACGCTGAATCCCCAGTGATTGTGGTCACGACCTAGCAGCGAGGCGCCGCCGGACCCCAGTTCCACAGTCGGCGTGCGTCCAAATTCGCCGCCCCACAACACTAGCGTGTCGTCCAACATGCCTCGCTGCTTTAAGTCGGTAAGCAGTGCAGCAATCGGCTGGTCCAACTCGCCAGCCAGTTTGCGATGGTTGTCTTCAATCTTTTCGTGGTTGTCCCACGGTTGCCCAGCGCCGTGCCACAACTGCACATATCGCACTCCGCGTTCGAGCAATCGCCGCGCGATCAAAGTTTGACGACCGTGTACGCCGGAGCCATAAAGATCCAAAATATGCTGTGGTTCGTCGGTAAGCTCAAACGCTTCCCTGGCATCCCGCTGCATGCGAAACGCCAGCTCATACGACTGAATCCTGGCTTGCAATTGAGCGTCATGGCGGGGCTGAAGGTGTTGGTGGTTCCAGCGGCGAAGTAGATCTAATTGCCGTCGCTGGACATCATTTGACACCTGAGGATGTTCAATATTCTCAATGAGCTTACGAAACTCACGATGCTGTGAATCGATGTAGGTGCCCTGAAACGCGCCCGGCAGAAACGCGGATTGCCAGTTCTCGTCGTCTTTGATGGGTAAACCTCCGGGGCACATGGAAATGAATCCGGGTAGGTTCTGGTTTTCGGTCCCCAGACCATACATCAGCCACGATCCCATACTGGGTCGTGTTTGAACGGAGTCGCCACAATTCATCAGCATCAGCGACGGTTCATGATTGGGGACCTGGGCGTACATCGAGCGAATGACGGCGATATCATCAATGTGTTGTGCCGTTCGTGAGAACAGCTCGCTCACTTCGATTCCCGATTCTCCATATCGTTTAAACGTAAAGGGGGATGGAAACGCGGCACCGGTTTTGCGTTCGGTCGTCAGCGTGTTAGCGAGCGGTTGGCCGGCGTATTTCGCCAACGCTGGTTTCGGGTCAAATGTGTCGACATGCGACGGCCCTCCATTGAGAAAAAAGTGAATGACACGCTTTGCGCGACCAGGAAAATGAGGCGATCGCGCAGCCAGCGACCCCGGCGTGCCTGTTTCGGATGCCAACAAATGGTCGTCACCCAGCACGCCCGCCAGCGCCAGTGAGCCCAGGCCAAGTGCGGATCGCGACAGCAAATCACGGCGGTTAATATTCGGGTTTGTCATCACCAATTCCAGTCTCAATAAAGTGCGTGTTCGTCCTCAGGTTAATCCACAAACAAGAATTCGTTGGTACATAACAATACCTGAGCTAGCTGCTCGAGTTCGTCGAGCTGTACAAGGGTGTCTCTCGGGAAATCGGAGGTGGCATTCCAACTTTCGCCTCGCGAAGATTCGAGCGTGATCTCCCAGAGGTACTGGTCGTTATTGAGCACCTTGTTGATATCCACGATGAAATCGATTGTTTCGCCTGGTTGCACCGCCAGCGTGTCGACATTCATATCAGCAATGTCCTTGTGGAGGCCGGTCGATGTCAGCAGTCCGCCAGACGAGCTGAATATACTGGCGCGAATTCCATCACCTGGGGTTGCTTGGTGGGTCACTTTGGAGCGAATCGAAACCGTCATCGCACGTGGGGCTGTCCACCGACGAACCGCGGCATGCTGAACATCGTTTCCCGGATGGCCTCCGGTCGCGGTGAGCTGAACCCAGCCAAGTTTGGCATCTGGAAAAGAGGGACCGCCCTGCCAGGCCTGGCCAGTAAAATGTGGTAACTGCGTGAATCCCTCAAGCCGCTTTGCTTCGGAATCGTAGTGCCCGTAACCATAACTCCACTCGAGTTCTCCAGTTTCGGTTTTAATCGTCTCTTTGGAAATCGGATGTGCTAACAACGACATAGCGTCGGCCATTTCAATTTCACTAGGCGGTCGCTGGTAGGCAAGATCGAACATTCGAGTGATCGCTTGCTGCTGCGGTTCATCTCGCACAAGATTCGCAAGCGCTCGAGCACGCTGGAGCACCAACGGATGATTCATGAAGAACAGTGCTTGTTGAGGAACCGTCGTTTGGTTTCGCTTGGGGACGTGTAAGTCCGGGTTAGCAAAATCGAACATCCGCAATGCTGTCGGAAAGTACTGCCGATCGATTTGTCCATAGAGGCTGCGACGGTTTGGAAAAGGAGCCGCAAACATGTCTACAGGCTTGCCACCGACGCTTCGATCCAGCGCCCCGGAAGCTTGCAGTAGCGAATCGCGAAGTTCTTCAAACGAAACCCGCCGCAGATTCATACGCGAGAGCAAGCGGTTTTCTGGATCGACTCGGGTCACACGTTGTCGATGTTCGGCGTTTTCAGGCATCGTCGAGCTTTGTCGATACGTCGCCGATAACACGATCAAACGATGCAGTGCCTTGAGGCTCCAATCTTTCCGTATCCACTCAGCGGCCAGCCAATCGAGCAATTGCGGATGCGAGGGAGGGTCAGCACGCACACCAAAATCGCTGGGTGTCAACACTAAGCCGGTACCAAAATGATGCATCCAAACGCGGTTAACCATCACTCGTGCGGTTAGCGGATTTTGCGGATCGATGATGGCTTGGGCTAGTTCCAATCGTCCGCTGCCAATTTGGAAGGGTTGCTGCGTTGGCCTGCTGATCGCGCTCAGAAACTGACGCGGAACATCATCGCCCAGCTTCAATGGATTGCCGCGCAGAAAGATTCGTGGTTCCACCGGCGTCGCCAGGTCCACGAGCGACACGGCCACAGGAATCGGTTCCGCGGCATTGATCAACCAGCGGTCGATAGAACCTTGAAGCTTCCACAGCGTAGTCACACTGCTACTATCGAAGAACGTTTCACAGTGCGAGATCGGGCTCTCTGGAACGCGGCACACCGGCGAATTCAATACTGCCCGCAGGGCTTCGGTATCGGCATCGTCCGACACTACGTCCGGATCGATTTGGGCAAACATTTCACCGTATCGATCACAGACTTCGCGGAACGTTAGCGGCGGAGTACAAAAGGCTGCGGCAATTTCTGAGTTGACGTTTTTACTCCTCACGGACGACTCGTGCCAACGTCGAGTAACTGCTTCAGCCTCGGTGGCAAACGTGGCCGGTTCGAGATCCGCGTATGCATGCCACAGTGCAAAGACAGAATCACGGTTCGGTTTCACAGCACGTAAATAGCCTTCCCACTGCCGCACGAACGCTGGCAGCAGGTCTGATTTCTGGAAAATTTGATCAAACCCATTGGCCGGATATTTGTGCAATTCGGTTTGCGCGAACAAGTAATCCGCAATGCGTTCACGGGCCCGTTGCGAAGATTCGCTGGCCAGTTTCTGCATGGTTTCCTGCAGCGTCAGCTGTCGCTTTGCTAATTCGGCTTGAAACGCTTCGTCACCAGCATGGTGCGTCAGCACGGTTTGTTTTTCGTAACAGCTGTCGAAAACACCGTATAGCGAATAGTAGTCGGCTGTCGGAATCGAGTCATATTTGTGGTTGTGACAGCGAGCGCAGGCGACTGTCAAACCCATGGTGCCACGGGTGACGACATCGATGCGATCATCAATCACATCACGTCGCACGCCCAGAAAGCGACGTCCCAATGTCAGTAGCCCCATCGCCGCCAAGTCCTCCGGTTGGCTATCGGCGACTTGGTCCGCTGCGATTTGCAGCAACAGAAATCGATCGTAAGGCATGTCGTCGCGAATCGCTTTGACAACCCAATCCCGATACGTCCAGGCCTGAGTCCAAAATCGTTCTTCACGCGCATACACGTAGCCTTTGGTATCCGAATAGCGAGCGACATCAAGCCAGTGGCGTCCCCAATGTTCGGCATAGTGTGGCGACTGCAGCAGTCGTTCCACAAGTTTCTCGTACGCCAGCGGATCGTCATCGTGAATGAACGCAGCAACCTCGTCGGGCGTCGGTGGCAAACCGGTCAATGAGTACGTCACTCGGCGAATCAACGTGCGACGATCCGCAGGCGGCGATGGCGGCAAGCCCTGTTCGTTCCGTCGGGCCGCGATAAACGCATCAAGCGGCGTCTGAATCCATTCCGCGTCGGCAAGGTTTTGGACGTTAGGAATGGCTGTCTGCTCAACCGCTTGAAACGCCCAGTGATCCTCGCTGTGGCGGGGCGTTTGCTCGGCGGGCTGCATTGACTCCGCAGGCCACCGAGCACCACTGTCAATCCAAGCCTCGATGGAGCGTATTTCGTGTTCCGCCAGCTCTTTGTTGGGCGGCATTTCCAAGCCGCCTTCACGACGGATCGCCGAAACAAGCAAACTGGCAGCGGCATCCCCTGGCACGATGGCCGCGTCACTATCTCCACCGGTCAGTAGCGATTGAAGCGAATCGACTCGCAGACCTCCCTGCTGCTTTTTTACACCGTGACATTGACCGCAACGTTCGAGCAGTACCGGTCGCACTTGTTGTTCGAAAAAATGTTCTTCTTGTTCAGTGATCGCTACCGTGTTTTCATCACCACACGCAGAGGTAACAAATAGCAATGCCGACAGAGCTACCAATCCGGATAAGCAGATTGCATCCGAGCGGCGCAATTTCCCAAGCAAAAGTCTCGAGGGGTTCACGAGAAACATGATTCGTAGGTGGGGCGAGAGGCGGGGCAGGCAAATAGCAAGCAGGCCCTGAATGTACCCGATGCGGGGCGGCAATGCTAAGTTTTAGTTCCCCCCTCCAGGCTGAACTTGTTGTAATGCCGTAGATTTTTTTCGCAGCAAACGATCTATAGACGATCGAGCCCGTCCATATGCAGGTCGGCAGCAGGCGGATCCTTTGCCACCAATAGTGGACAATTGCCCCCCAGACTGTGTTGTCACTAAATAGACTTTGCGACTCGCTCTGTGTACACTGGTGCGTCGCACTCTGTGTCTCCTACCCGGGCGGTTCTTCCCGCTTCCTTTCCCTCCACTATCCCAGCAGAATTTCGATGCCCCTGCGCTCCGTTTTTCCCTCTTTGCTATCTCTTTTCCTTGCTGTCACAGCCTCTTTCGCGGCCAATCCCGCGGAAAACACCGATTCCGATACAGTGAAATTTCAAATCCTGTTCAACGGGAATGATCTTTCGGGTTGGAAAGGTGTCGATGGATTCTGGTCGGTCTCACAAGGCGCAATTGTAGGCCAAACGACGGCGGATAACCCTACCAAAGGCAACACGTTCTTGGTGTGGCAGGACGGCGAAGTCGCCGATTTCGAATTCCGCTGTAAAGTCCGTTTCGAGGGCAACAACTCGGGCGTCCAATACCGTAGCGACATCGTCGATGCGGACGGCTTTGTGCTGGCGGGCTACCAGGCGGATCTGCATCCCAGTCAAAACTACTTTGGCATGATGTACGGCGAAAAGTTTGCCGACCGCGGAATCATCGCGACGCGAGGACAAAGAATTCATATCCAGGCTGATGGCGAAAAGAAAGTGCTTGCCCAACTGCCGAGTAGTGAGCAGCTTACCGACACCCAGTGGAACGACTTGCGGATCGTTGCCGTCGGCAACCGCATCATCCATCAAGTGAATGGTTTGACCACGGTCGACGTGACCGACGATCACCCCAAAGCAATGCGGAAAGGCGTGCTCGGATTGCAACTGCACGCTGGCCCCGCGATGAAAGTTGAGTTCCGCAACCTGTTGCTACGAAACCTTGATGCCCAATCAGGTCAGCAACTTGTTCGCAAAATCTCGGAACCCGCTACGACACCGAGCAAAGATGACGCGGCAGGCAATGCACAATCACCCGACGCGAAGAAGAAGTGGCTGACGAGTGCACCCGAAGCCCAGTGGATTTGGAGCAAACAACCGACGAAGAATCAAAAGCTATTCTTTCGGAAGTCCTTCTCGCTTGATGCGGCCGCGAGATCGGCTCACCTATACACCACTGGCGATAACCATGCGAAAGTTTGGATCAACGGGCAACTGGTGGGTCAAAGTGATGCCTGGCAGGAGCCTATCGAAGCCGATGTCGCAAAACATTTAAAGGTCGGCGAAAACTTGATCGCGATCGAGGGACAGAACGACGATGGGACTGCGGCATTGGTGCTAAAAATGACCGCGGAGCTGGAAGGCAATAAAAAGACGACGATCATTTCGGACAAGTCGTGGATGATCGCCGATAGTGTCAGCGAAGGCTGGCAAACCGCGGCAACGACCCCATCGGCGTGGACGAGCGGGACACTGCACGTTGCTGGCAAATTGGGCGTCGGCCCTTGGAACGTTCCGAACTATAGCAATGCAGCGGGCGGCAACAACGATCCGCTGAACCCGCGTCACATCATCACACAGCCTGGTTTCGTGATCGAGCGATTGTACGAGGTCCCAAAATCCGAAGGAAGTTGGGTTTGCTTGACCACCGATGCAAACGGCGGCTTCTTCGCGAGCGACCAAGCCGACAAGGGCTTGTTTCACATCACCTTCGTCGATGGACAAATCAATATTGAACCGATCGTTGTCAAAGATCCTGAAAGCGGCCAAGTCCTCTCGGGGGCTCAAGGTTTGTTATGGGCGTTTGATTCATTGTGGGTGCACCGCAACGGCGGCCATCTGTATCGCGTGACCGATAGCGACCAAGACGGCAAACTCGACACCGCCGAGCGTTACCCAAGTAAAACCGGAGGCGGTGAGCATGGCAACCACGCCCTGATTTTGACCGAAGACGGTAAAGGCATTTACATGGTCGGCGGGAACCATGCCCCGATGGGCGAAGTCGCGTCCAAACGAGTTCAATCATGGGACGAAGACTTTTTGTTGCCTCGGATGTGGGACGCTCGCGGTCATGCCCGCGGCTTGTTGGCTCCCGGCGGCTGGGTCACGCGACTCGATCCTGAAACGAAGAAGCAAGAGTTGGTATGTATCGGATTCCGAAACGAGTACGACGTCGCGCTGAATAGTTTCGGTGACATGTTCACCTTTGATGCCGATATGGAATGGGACATGGGAATGCCGTGGTACCGCCCCACTCGGATTTGCCAAGTCGTCAGCGGTGGCGACTACGGTTGGCGAAGTGGCACTGGGAAATGGCGTCCTTATTTCGAAGACAGCCTGCCACCCGTCGTGGATATCGGTCCCGGCTCGCCCACCGGCGTTGCCTCAGGAATCGGAGCCGCGTTTCCAACGAAGTACCAAGAAGCACTCTATGCACTGGATTGGACCTTCGGAACGATCTACGCCATTCACATGACGCCCAACGGTGCGGGGTACACTGGGGAAAGCGAGCCGTTTGTGTACGGCACGCCGCTTCCCGTGACCGATGCGGTCGTCGGTTCGGATGGACACTTTTACTTTACCGTGGGCGGCCGCGGCGCTGCTTCAGCCTTCTTTCGCGTGCGTTACGTCGGTGACCAATCGACGGCAGCTCCCGAAACCGATGCGAGCGACACCGCTGCAAAAGCACGCCAGACGCGGCGGATGCTCGAAGCGTTTCACGGTCACGTCGATGCCAAAGCAGTCGAGACCGCTTGGCCTTATCTGGCCAGCGAAGATCGTTTCATTCGCGCCGCAGCACGCGTCGCGATCGAATCGCAACCGGTTGCCCAATGGGCGGATCGCGTGCTGAGTGAATCCAATTTGCAAGCCAAAATCACCTCGGCTGTGGCACTCGCAAGACTCGGCGATTCGAGTCACCAAGGACCGCTACTCGACAGCTTGTTGGCGATCCAGCCCGCCGAGCTATCGGAAATGCAGTTGCTGGGTTTATTGCGAGCCTACGAGTTGACTTTCATCCGCTTGGGCAAACCGAACGACGAGCAGCGAAAACAAGTCATCGCGGAACTGGATGGATTGCTGCCGAATCAATCCTCCGACGTGAATCGCGAACTCGTCACGATCCTGGTGTATTTGCGTTCGCCAACTGTGATCAGCAAGGCGATGAACTTGATCACCGAAGGATCCGAACCGGTGATTCCTGATTGGGAAGAGCTGGCGAGTCGCAACCGAGGCTACGGAGCGAGCATTGATAAGATGCGTGAGAACCCGCCACCGTCACAAGAGATTGCGTTAGCGTTCGAGTTGCGGAATTTGGCAACCGGTTGGACATTGAGCCAGCGACGAGCCTATTTCGAATTCCTGAATCGCGCCGCGAAGGGGTCTGGGGGCGCAAGCTACCCAGGGTTCTTGGAAAACATGCGAACCGAGGCGCTGCAAACCTGTTCCAACGAAGAACGTGAGGCACTGCAAGACATTACCGGCGAAGACTTTAATCCCGTGCCCGACTTTGAGATCAGTCCGCCCAAGGGGCCTGGAAAAAAATGGAAGCTTGACGAAGCGTTGGCCGCGACCGGCGGCAAGCCGGATTTCGAGCGAGGCCGAAGTTTGTTCTTTGCGGCGGAGTGTGGCAAGTGTCACCGCTTGGCCGGTTTGGGTGGCGGCGTCGGTCCTGACTTGACCAGCATCCCCAACAAGTTTGACCAGCGGTATGTGGTCGAAGCGATTGTGCATCCCAGCAAAGACATTTCGGACCAATACGGTTCGACCAATGTACTCGTCGATAGTGGTCAAGTTGTGACGGGAATCGTGGTGGACAAGGGCGACAAGATCGAGGTCTATCCGGTCAAAGCGACCGACAAACCGGTGATTGTCTCGAAAGACGAGATCGAGGCGATGGAGCCATCGACGGTGTCACAGATGCCCGAGGGTTTGTTGGACACACTCAGCAAAGAAGAGATTCGCGATTTGATTGCCTACCTAATGGCCGCCGGCAATTCGGACGACCGCCGCTACCAGAAGTAGCGGCGGTTCACAAAGTCCACGCCATTCCGGTTGCCCCAGAATGGTTTGGACTTAAGCGTTTTCAGCTGAGCCGACGCAAGCGGGCAGTTGATTTAATGATCCGCTCTCGTGTGAGAGAGCGTCCGGTTTAGGCCGGAGGCTCGCGTGAGCGGTCGGGGACCACGCATTATCCGGTGCCTCACAGCCCACGGCCCACGATCGGCTTAACTCGTATGGCGGAGTCCACATGAGCTTCGGTATTGCTGTGATCTTACAATCCCAGCCAGCAGCATTAAAATGCTGCCACTGGGTGAAACAGATCCAGGATCTGCAGATTTGTCCCCCACCTTCGGCGATTTACCGCGTGACAGCCGACATTGCTAGAATCGCGTGACGACAGGGTTGCGCCGCGTCGCCGACAAAGCTGCCATGGACAACACGCTGCAAATCTGCGACGACCTCCTCGATCCTTGCGTTACTGAACCGAATTACCGGTTTGATTGATGATCGGTGCCACTCCCCAAAAGAGTCATGGAATCAAACGATGATGTTGCGTGCGCTTCATACCCTGCTACCGCTAATGGCTATCTCGCTTCTAGGTTGCTCGTCGGGGGAAACCACCACCTATCCGGTCAGTGGCGTCGTCCGCTTTCCCGATGGCAAATTGCTTCGCGAGGGAACGATCGAGTTTGAGATTTCGGGAGTTAAGAATCCGATCACGGCGACGGGTGAGATTGCGCCGGACGGAAGCTTCTTTCTTGGCACCTATCAAATCGATGATGGAGCGGTCGCGGGCAGCCACCGCGTCGTCGTGATCGCGGACCCCGTTATTGGTACTGGCGTTGAGCGACCGGGACTTCTGCCCAAATCGATTTTGCATCAAAAATATCGCGATTTTCGTAGCTCGGGAATCGTTGTCGAGGTTGAGCCAACCATCAACAACATTGTGATCGACGTCGAGTATGCTCCGACCGACGAAGCCGAGTGACGTCCGTTTCCAAATTCGAATTCTCCTTCCTGAAACAAATTCACCATGGTTTACTTTCTTGCGATTTGGATTGGACTTGCCGCGAGCACACCAGACGCTTGGCCTGCGTTTCTAGGTGCCGGTGCGGGGCCACGTGACGCGAGCACATTGCCTCTGACCTGGTCGCCAATCGAGAATATTGCCTGGATCAAATCGGTTCCTGGTCACGGCCAATCGAGCCCTGTGGTTTGGGGCAACCGTGCGTTTGTGACCAGCGTCGAAGGCCCCGAGAAAGACACCTTCCACGTCATCTGTTTCGACACCGCCGATGGAAGCGAGTTGTGGCACAATCAAATCACCAATTCGGCACCGGAAAAGAACAGCTACTACGTCAGCCGCGCAGCCCCCACGCCCGTGGTTGATGAACATCGCGTGATTGCGTTCTTTGAAAGCGGCGACTGTGTCGCATACGACCACGCGGGCAAAGAGTTGTGGACACGAACGCTGGTGAAGGACGAAGGCCCCTTTGTTGCCGAGTTCGGGCTGGGTGCCTCGCCGTGCCAGACCGAGTCAACGCTGTTTGTCTTGTTGGAACACGATGGACCGAGCAGCCTGTTGGCAATCGACAAACAAACCGGCAAAACGCTATGGAAAGCGTCGCGGGATCCACGCCGCAGCTGGAGCTCGCCGGCAATCATCCAACTGGAGGGTAAACCGCAAGTAATCGTCAGCTCGGCAGGGACCGTGGATGGCTACGATCCCGAAACAGGAACTTTGCTGTGGTCATTCAAGGACGTCGGTGGCAACACGTCGACCACGCCGATTGATATTGGCGGCGGACGTTTTTTGATCGGCGCCTCGCCAGGTCGCAACGGCGAGAACGCGGGATCCGCAGCGGATTCCAATGGTTTGATGCAAATCACTCGGGATGGCGACACGTGGACTGCAACTCGAAAGTGGACGGCCACCGGAGCGACTCCGACGTGGGCCTCGCCGATAGTACATGAGGGCTTGGCGTACTGGATCAACCGCTCTGGCGTGATTTATTGCTTCGATGCCACGACCGGCGAAAAGGTGTATACCGAGCGAATCAAGCAATCGAGTTGGGCGACTCCCTACGGCGTAGGAGATCGTGTCTACTTGTTTGGTAAAGACGGCCTAGTCACCGCCATCGCAGCCGGCCGCGAATTTAAAATCTTGGCCGAGAATACAACTTGGGACGACAGCACGTTGCCGGCGGAATCCAAGTTAGCCGAAGAATCATCCGAAGAGCGACAGCGTGCTGCAGCAATGTTTAGCAAGCCCACATTGTACGGCGTCGCCGTTACCGAAGACGCCTTCCTACTGCGAGTCGGCAACGCCGTCATCTGCATACGTTGAGCAGGACAAATTGACTTACCCGGCATCATGATCGGATCTGACAGCGCTCGCGGCCTCGTTATTCACGGGGACGCATAGCAATCACCATCCTAACCCGACGCGAGAGTTTTGAAGAAAATCCCTCGGACTAAAGTCCGAGGCTATCGAAATATGTCGCTCCGCGACAGCAAATAGCGCAACTTCAAAACGCGTGAGCAAGGGAATATCAGTGTTGACTCGGTCCCCCGCTTAGGATCAGGCGGAAAATAAGTGTCGGAACTTAAAGTGGGATAGGCTTCCAGCCTGTCATTTCAGCATCGACAGGCTGGAAGCCTATCCCACTTATTTCCGCTCATTGCTTAGAGATCCATCCCGTTTGGGAGCGGGGCGGTAAAGGTGACCCGTTGGTTGGTTGTCGGGTGCAGCAGGGTCAGGCTCGATGCGTGCAGGCAGAGGCGGTCGATCGGGTTGGTGGTGGCTCCGTATTTGGCGTCGCCTGCGATGGGGTGGCCGATGGCTGACATTTGCGCGCGTATTTGGTTTTTTTTACCGGTCTTCAGTTTGACGCGAATGAGCGTGTGAGCGTCTTGGCATTTTAGTGTTTCGTAGGAAAGAGTCGCTTTGATCGCGCCGCGGTCGGGTGTTCTCGAGGCGTGCACGAGCAGTCGTTCGTCTTCGCTGAGAAAGTGGGTGAGGGTCGCTTGCGTCGGATTGGGAGCGCCTTCGACAATCGCATGGTAAAACTTGTCCGACTTGCCCCAATTGTCCTTGATCTTCTTTTGAGCGGGTTCGGTTTTGGCGAGCAACAAGACACCGGAGGTATAGAGATCGAGTCGCTGGACGATGTAACAGCGCTGCCGTTGCGAGGCGAGGGCTTGGTTAACGATCGATTCGACGGTGCGATTCTTTTCGTGCTTGTTACCGACCGTGAGCAGTCCGTTTGGTTTGTTGATTACAAAAAGGCTCCCGTCTTCGAAGAGCACGTCGAAGGGCAGCGAGCGTTGGACGACAGCCCGTTCGGAGCGAATCTCGACGGCATCGTGCGGTCCGATTTGGATGTCGTGCTGAGTGGAGGATGCTCCGTTGACGTGAACCAACCCACTACGCAAGATCTCTTTGACTCGCGTTCGCTTGGTGTCGCTGAGCGTCTCAATGAGATAGACAAGCAAACCGGTTGACTGCTGTGGACTGGGCAACCTTCGTATAGCCATAGTTTACTTTTGGAGCGAACAGAACGAATTTGCAAATCAAAATTAGATAGGAGCAGATTCAGTGGAGACAAAGGAACGCCCCAAGCGAGCGGATGCTGCAGGACGCCCCGGCACATGACCTATTGTGTTTTTACTGAGCGAGCGGCTTAGCACCGTCGGAACAATAAGTGACGGGTTTTCCCGTAGCGGAAGTCGTCAAGACTTTCGTTTTCCAGGCTGCTTTCGTTTTCCAGGCTGGTCGAAACTCTCGCGCGAGTTCCGCTACGTCAGTAATGACTCCGAAGGTCCTTAATTGCGGTCGCCAACTATCTCGACGCCATTGGGAAGGAATTGGACATCGCGGTCGTTTGCGACCACTTCCCCTGGCGTGCAGCGTCCGTTGCGGACTTCCTGCTCTAGCAGACGCAGCAGCGATTGCACTTTTTCGGGATGCGTCGCAACCAAGTTGTTTGTCTCGGCAGGATCCGCCTGCAGATCGAACAACTGCATTGACGGCAAACCTTGCTTTTTGGCTGCGTCTTCTCGCGGGGCACTCCATCCGCCGCTGCCCGCCGACAAACATAGCTTCCACAATCCTTGGCGAATGGCGAATGATCCACCGATCGAATGACTGATCAACGAGCGACGCGCCGAAGTCTCTGCCCCCTCGAACACGGGCAACAAATTGAAGCCGTCTTCGCCACCGAGAGCCTGCTTCGTCTGGCCCGTAATTGCTTCGAGCGTCGCATAGACATCGGTCAAACAGGCCACCGCATTCGTGGTGCCGCCTCCTTCGATACGTCCCGGCCAACGGGCGATCAGGGGCACACGATGACCTGCTTCGTAGATGTCGGCCTTGTGTCCGCGATACTTGCCACTCGGGTTGTGCCCGTGTTCCTTCAGCACCCCAAAGTTCGCCTCGGGGGAACACCCGTTGTCACTCGTGAAAATCACAAGCGTGTTGTCGTCAAGCCCCGATTCTTTGATCGCAGCGAACAATTGCCCCATATGTGCATCGACTTGCATGACAAAGTCCGCATACGGATTCATCCCGCTGGCGTCCTTATACGGCGGTACAGGAACGATCGGAGTGTGAGGTGCGGGCAACGGCAGGTACAGAAAGAACGGCTTCCCCGCTTTCGCATCAGTCGCTCGCTCCTTGACATACGTCATCGATTTGTCGAACAGATGAGGCAACACGTTGTCGATTTGGAAATCGGGACCGATCGGCCCCTTGCGGTACCAACCATACGGATCTTGCTTCTTCGTGACACCTTCCTCGCGATCGGGTTGTGCCGTCACTTGACCGGTATCGACCCAAACGTAGGGCGGCATGTCCAGCGACCCGCAATGCCCGTAATACTGATCAAAACCGTTGATATCGGGACCGTTCTTCACCGGCTGAGTGAAATCAATCTGCTTGCCGTCCTTATGCCAATCCCAACCAAGATGCCACTTGCCAATCATTGCAGTGTGATAGCCTGCCGCTTGCATCAGATGCCCAAGCGTGGGGCGGTCGGCCGGAATCAGGTGCTCGCTGGTACCACTGAGCACGCCGCGAGCGAGTCGCGAACGCCAGTTGTAGCGACCAGTTAGCAAGCCATAACGGGTCGGGGTGCAGACGCTGCTGGGTGTGTGAGCATCCAGAAACGTGAGTCCTTGGTCCGCCATCTGTTGCAGATGCGGCGTTTTGATTTTGCAGTCGGGATTGGTCGGCGAGACGTCTCCGATCCCCAGATCGTCGGCCATCACCAGGATGACGTTGGGTCGGCCAGAGGACTCCGATGGCTCGTCAGCCAACCCGATCGAGCAGGATGCACAAACCGAGACAATGACCATTCCGATCCATCGGCTGAAGGGGACTAGTCTTGAGCGAAGTTTTATTTGCGTGTTGAGCATGGGCAGCAAAGTTCAATGGAAGGCGAGAGATAGAGAAGAGCATTTTCATGACCCAATTTAACCGATCCGGCGACGACTCGGGGTCGCCAGTCGCCCAATCATTGTGACTCGTTCAACATCAGACCGCGAAGATTCCCTAGAAAAATTTCTGAGTTTTCGACCTCAGGGCTCGCTAGTGGCGGAGTATAAGGGGGTGTGAAGAGTCCTCTCGCTGCCGTTTGAACACCGATTTTCCAAGTCTTATGCCGGAATCCGATGAGCAATTGATCGAGCGGTGGCGCGAGCTGGGAGAGATGTCCGCGTTGGCGGAATTAGCAGAACGCTATTTGTCGCAGTTCTATGGTACGGCTCGAGCAATGATGCTCAGCGACAGCCAAGCCGAAGATGTGGCACAGGAAACGATGCTGAAAGTCGTACGCTGGATCGATTCTTTTGACACGCGAGCAACCTTTCGCACATGGTCGTACACGATCCTGTTAAACACGATTCGCAGTGACCTTCGCCGCCAAAAAACACGCTCGCAACATCATGACGCGGCGGCGGACGTCACACGTGTTGCAGCGAAAAATCATTCACACGAAACCTTACTAACCCAGCAAGAGACTCGAAATCAGATCGAACATGCACTCACACACTTGACCGACAAGCAACGCACCGCTTTGGTGCTGATGGTGATCGAAGGACTGTCGGCTGCCGATGTCGCTGAAATCGAAAACTGTTCGGTCGATGCCGTTTATCAACGTGTCACTGAGGCGAGGAAATCGCTTCGCAACGCCCCGGCCTTACGACAATTGTGGCAGGACCATCGGTAACGATTTACCGGAGAACTAAATGAAACCGTCCGACGACGAAAAACTCGATCAAACACTTCGCGATTGGCGAAGCGGACTGGACCCGAATCCAGCACGACGCGATCGTATGCAAGCACGTTTTCTTGACGAGCTTTCGGCGGGCCCAGACTCGATCACCGGGTCAGTGACGCTACCGCCAAACGACACCTCGCCCTACGCAAGTGGATCGTGGATACGCGTTGCCGCGTGCCTGACCGTAGGTGCCTGCATCGTGTTCGTGATGTTTGCATGGCAATACCTGAGCGAACCCAACCCCACCCAAGCAATCGTTCATTCCGAACCGGCCCCGCAACCATCCTGGTCGTTCACGCCTGAGGATTTGCATCGCAGCGAGGTTTTGGTTTGCGAGTTTGATCGCGTGTTTGAGCATCAAGTTCGTTCGATCCATCAACGCGGCCAAACGGTCGAGGTGGATCTGGTCAATCATACGGTCGCCTGGGAAGAATCGCCGCGAGTCATCGTGCGGTTTGTGCTGCAACAGCGAAACGCAAACTCGGCTTGGAAAACGGTGCAAAGCGAAGAGTGGATCGGCAGCCAAGATCATCAATTTCATTTGTCAAACGTCTCGGACATAGAGGTCCAAACGTGGTCGCACCTGCTTCCCGACGATTCACTGTGGATGGAAATTTCAGTTTCATCGCCCGATGACGTGACGGAGCCGCGGACCCGACACTGCATCGCGAACATTCCCGGGATTGTGTGGCAGCGGGACCGTGGCGACCAGCACTGGCAACTCGTCGTCGTGCACGAGTTGCTAAAGCCATGTGATGGAGAGTTGATCTGATGCCACTTCGCATGCTGTCACTCCTCGTTTTTGCGCAGATCGGAACGGTTTTTGGGCTGATCGGAACAGTCGTTTCGGCTCAACCGACTTCGGTGGCATTAACAACGACGCTGCGAGATTCACAGACGCAGACTCAGCAAGATCGTGCGAATTCGTTTCTTGATCTGCTTGAGTTTCAGCTCAGCCAAAACGATTCGATCATCGTCGTCGAGCGGATGCGAATCGAAACGGCGTTACAAGAGCAGCTGATCAGCCAAACGTTGGGTGCACAGCAACGCGAGGGAACTCCGTTTGGCAAATTGCTTTCCGCCGACTTGATTCTGAATGCCCAATTTCTATCAATCAAAGAGGAAACCGATTCCACTCGAATGATCGTGCGAGTCGTCGAAGCAAAAACTGGGACGATTCGTGGCGTTAGTATCGCGGCGGTGGACGAGATCTCGGTCGAGGAATCGGCTGTGAACACGGCTCGCTACTTATCCGCGGTGATCGAATCCCCATCGGAAGCGGCGATCACTGTCGCTGTCGCCGCGTTTCAGTGTGAAGCACGATTCGTGCGACTGAGACCGCTTGAGCTGGGGATACGCGACATGCTGACCGCGGAATTGTTGAACCACCGGCGGTTCCATGTCTTGCAGCGATCTCAAATGAGCGACCTGGTGCGTGAGATGGAACTGATCCAAGCGGGTTTCGTCGACTCGACATCGCTGCCTGCGAATTTGCCAGAGCGATCGGCTGGCTACTTCGTCACAGGGACCCTAAATGAACACAACGCCAACGGAGGCTTGCAAATCGAAGTCTCGGGGCAAGTGACTCAGGCCGGGCAGCAAGAACCGATTCATACGTTCCATTTCCAAACCACGGCGAGCCAATTGCCGCATGAATTGTCATTGGCGGCGATGAAGATTGCGGGCGTATTGTCCAAGGCCGCTCGTTTACCTGAGCCGCCCCAACTCGCAGAAAATGATCGATCCGCGGGCGCAGCGAGTGATGAAACGAAACGGCTGCTCGACCAAGTCCTTCACGATCTGTACCGATTTCGCCCGCGATCGCCCAGCTCAGGCGGTGAACGCAGCTTCCGCGTGCCCGGTATCGATCTGCGTGAAAAGGTCGACGCGAACGTGCCCAAGTACGAATCGCGTGGCTATTGGGCCAGTGTGGTGAGCGCCGACACTCCGCTGGGCACTCACTTGATTCGGAAGTCGATCGACCGGCTCGAGACGATTTTATTCATCGATCCCGATCACGCCGTGGCGGCATATGCGTTAGCGTTTTGCTTCAGCCATCACATCGACGGCATTGTCAATCACGAGCGAGCCGGCGAACTGCTACGGCAAATAACGCGGCAAAATCCGAACAGCGATTTGGCAGCGGCAGCGCTACACTTACTCTCGGGAATTGGGCGGCATCACGCCTTCGGCATCAGTCGCACCGTCGCACCAAACCTCAGTCGGATGTCGACCGAAAACATTCAATTTGCCTTTGAAAGGATGCCGCCCCCACATCGCGATTACACCTGGGGACGGATCCTCAATTTGCTCAGTGCACGTTACTTGCAGCCCGAGGACATCCAGTCGTTGATGCCGGTGTTGCAAATCGTGGCGAAGCGAATCGACGAGGTCGACAATGCCATGGTCAAGCGGTTGCTGGCAACCGAATCGAGCCGGATCGCCCGCATGCTCGATACCCCCGAAGCCGAAGCGTTGATTGCCAATTGGACAAGTGACGAAAACCTGTGGAAGCGACACGCAGCCTGTTTGTTCTTTGCGGAATCCGCTGCTCGAAAACGCAACTACGAAGAAGCGGCAAAGTGGTACGAGCAAGCCGCCAGCGGGTTCGCGGGAATGAATGAACATGCCGAGCGACACGCCTTTGAAAACTTACTGATTCACGCCGCGGAATATTGGCGACGAGCCGACCGTGTCGATGCCGCGATGAAAGTCTTGGATTCGTTTTCACCGAGTCTGCCTCGCTCGCTGAACCGCGGCTACTACGACCTGCAGCGTGGGCACTGCTTACAGCAACTCGGTCAAGATGAGCAAGCCGTGGCGACATGGGTTCGTGCAGCCGAATCGGTTCCTCACTTGATCAATCAAGCCTCGGTGGCTGGGGCTATCAAATCCGCAGGTGGCGTCCCGTTGAATCCGGATCGCGAAATCAACGTTCGCTATCTGGCAAACGTTGACAAATACCCCAAGTCTTGTGTGGCGTTAGCAACCGACGGCTCGCGGGTTTTCTGTGGCGGGCGAGGAAAGCAGAGTTACCAATGTTTCGCATTCGACATTGCCACTGAATCCTGGACCACGATCAAAGCAGAGATTGGACGAATCACCTGCATGGATAGCGATGCCGGTTCCCTGTGGGTCGGAACCGACGACGAGGGACTGTTTCGCTACGACATCGCGTCCCAGAAATGGCACCACTGGGGACTCGATCAGTCGTTACCGGATCTGCATATTGAATCGCTCAGCGCCGTGGATAACGAGTGTTACGTCGGTGTTGGAACCGCACGCGGAGGCGGATTGGTGAAGATCACCGCAGATGGATCCGTACGATTTTTCGAGGGTAAAGACGCTCCCGATCAGGCTCCGACGCACATCATTGTCAGCGACGATAAAATCTTAGCACGCTCGATCAAATCCGTTCGGCATTACGATCGAAAAACAGAAAAGTGGAGTCTGCTAGAACTGACTTCACTAAAATCTCCGTTCCTATTTGCCGCTGACATCGGCTACTGGGCGTCCACCAGTCAACGCGAATTGTACCCGCTTGATCAACCTGAGATCTCGGAAGATTGGTTCAAACAGGCTTGGTATCCGCATGGGCGTCAGAAGTCCGGCTATCAAGTGAAGTTCTTGATTGAACACGAAGACGAAATTTGGTTTGGCGGCACTGCTTATGAGAAATTTTTATGCAGTGGACTCTATCGTGTGAATAAACATACCGGCGATTTTTCGATGTACGGCCCCCGCGATGGATTCAAAATGGACGGATATTATTCTTCGGATGATGGTGTCTGGGCAGCCGACCGATTGTGGATCGCCACCCATGCCGGATTGGCGGAGGTGACGAAAAGGCCCCGTGTTTCCGAGGTGCAATCCAGTGACAATTAATTCACCCAAGCGAACCGCTAACTCACAGCCACGCTCCGCATGCTCGCGTTGGGTTCGCGTCGCGGCGGGGGCCGTCTTTCTGCTGATCGCGTCCATCGCCAATCCGTCATGGGCACAATTGAAACCAGGACAATCGGACCAGTTCGCCGGCGAGAATTCAACGCTAACGCTCGCACCGGGGGTGGCGCCCGCGTCAAAAAAAGCTTACTGGCGGTTGAACACAGCCAATCGCACGTTGACCCAAGGCGTCAGCGAACTGAAACCGGCTAACGAACTGCACTCATCAAACACGGGCGATGTCGCCGAACGATCCTTTGTGATAAAGACTCCGGAAGTCAAACCAGATGTGGTGCTCGAGGTGGACCTTTTTCTGCACTTCGGCGATCCGCTTGCTGAAACAAGGCATGCTTTGCGATTGCATTCGCCCGATTGCTTTGTGAACATCCGACAAACACTCAGCGATGCCGGAATTGCATTGTACGATCCCGCCGGCATCACCGAAGATGCTTTGGTAAAGACAGGGCTGACCCCCAATGTGGTCACGTCTTTAAAGCGCGTCGATACCGAAGCGATCATCGTAATCGGCGAATCCATCATGTGGGACAAACGGATCGTCAAAGCGGTCGAGCAATGGGTCAGCGACGGAAAGTGGGTGATCGTGCTTCGCCCCGCCGATGCATCAACGTGGCCGATACCAACGTCAGCTGCCGATGGCGTGAAGCTCGCTTTCACGAGCATTACGAATAGTCGCTGGCGTCCCAAACGACTCGATCTGGAATTCTGGTCGTCGCACGCCAAGCATCCTCGCGGCTGGGAATTGCAAGTTTCAAACAACCAATTGCGGATTACTCGGGCGATGGGGCCTCAGGTTTGGCAACTTGCCGAGTATCAATCAAGAGAGAACCACGGTGGTGCTCTTTTTGTCGGTGTGCCGTTGATTTCGCGATGGAACGAATCTCCCGTGCCGCGTGAATTCCTGACGCATATCTTCCTCCAAACACTTCCCCATCCACCCCAAGACCCATGAAAGAATCGATGATGTACCGAACCTCAATACTTTGCGGCTGTGTGATCAGTCTGCTGCTCGCGTTTAGCCATCATGTGACCGCAGCCGATGCCGAGCGGCCGATTCCAACCGCGATACTGCCATTTGAAAGTCGTGGCGATGTGCAAGAAGAAGCCGCTCAGGTGGCCGATTTATTGTTCGCTAACCTGATCGTTTCCGAGCATGTGATGCTGGTCGAACGCCAAACGATCGACGACCTATTTGAAGAATTGAAACTTAGCAAAGCCGGCATCGTCAAAGCGGACGAGGCGATGCAAGTTGGAAAACTGACGGGCGCGAAACTGCTGATCACCGGATCAGTTTTGCAAGTCAACAACGATTTATATTTGGTCGCCAAGGTGATCGGCACCGAAACCAGTCGCTTGGCGGGCGCGTCGGTAAAAGGTTCCTCCAATACGGATTTGGGCGAATTGGTCGAACAATTGGCTGCGGAAGTGGACAAGGTGGTCGCGAAGAAAGCCAATCTGCTGCTGCCGAAACCGGTCCCGGTCGACGATTGGCTTGCGAGCACTCGGAAATCACTTCGCGGCAAGAACAAGAAGCTGCCAAGCGTTACGGTCGCCGTTACCGAGCAACACGTGGGCCAGCAAACCTTTGACCCTGCGGCGCAAACCGAGATCGAGCGACTACTCACCGAGCTAGGGTTTGACGTGATCGCGTCAGACAACGCAAACTCGGCTCGCGCGGACGTCCTGATCAAAGGAGAAGGACTTTCCCAATTCGCCATGAGCCGCGCCGATCTCGTATCGGTTCAATGCCGCGTGGAGGTTCAAGTGATCAAGCAAACCGACGGCACGGTGCTAACCTCCGACGCCGAGACCACCATGTCAATCGATCTAGCCGAGCAGATCGCCGCGAAATCCGGATTGCAAGAAGCCGCTCGAAAACTAGTTAAGCGATTGGTTCCGAAGCTGGTGAAATGAAGTAACCATAGGTGCGCTATCGCGACCCACGGCTAATCGCTTGAAATCCATTCGGACGCACGATCAATTACTTACGGTTCTGATGGACGCATCGAAACCCACATTCTCTGGCTCCCCTCTCCCCACAAATTCGGATCAGGGTTGATTCTGATGGGCAAGAGTTTCTTTCCGAATTTGTGGGGAGAGGGGAGCCAATGGAGACGTGTTTGGACACGATCCAGATCAGCGTCCGATTAATAAATTTATAATCGCACTTCCTTCGTGATGAAGAACGGTTTTTGCCCCACCCAGGCTGGAAGCCTGCTGATTACCCAATAGTTTTTTAATCTTCTCCAACATCAGCTCTGTTTTGGCACGCGATTTGCGCCATTTATTTCCTATTTTAACGCGATAGGAGATCAATTGATGAATGCGATTCCGACCACCATTGAACAAGAATTTAACACAATCGACTTCGGGCACAAAAGCCGAAACGATCGATCCAAAGCGATTCTCAAGGCACTCTTCGCCAACCCTCAAGAGAGTATCAACGCAGCCTGCGACAAATGGAAGGATGCCAAAGGAGCCTATCGGTTCCTGCAAAACTCGCAGGTCGATAGCGACGAGATTCTCAGCGCTCACCGGCGAGCGACAATTCAGCGAATCAAGTTTCAGAAGGTTGTCTGCGTGGCCCAAGACACGACCGAATTGGACTTTGGCAATCACGCCCCCGACGATGTGCGTTGCCTCAATCAAGCAGAAAGGAGAGGGCTCTACGACCATAGCTCCGTTGTCTTTACCCCTGAAAAATTATGCCTGGGAGTGCTCGATGTCGACTTCTTTGATCGTAGCGAAGAGAGCTTGGGCAATGCAGCAGAGCGAAAGACAGATCCCATCGAAGACAAGGAAAGTTTTCGATGGCTCCAAGGCTATCGGCGTTGCTGCCAGTTGGCATCCCAGTGCCCCCAGACGCAAATTGTTTCGTTGGCTGACCGCGAAGGTGACATCTATGACATCTTCGTCGAAGCTGAAAAACACGAATGCCCTGCGGACTTCGTCATCCGTAGCAAACAAGTCCGCAGCTTGCCTGAAAAAGACGAACAAGCGGGCGGCAATACCTACAAGAAGATGCGCGAGGAAGTCGAAAACTCTAACCTCGTCACGACGCGGCAGATCGAACTACCGGCCACCGCGAAGCGCGCCGCCCGAACAGCCACTCTGGAAATCCGGGCGATTCGCACAAAAGTAAAACCTCCCCATGCAAGATCGGCTCTTCCCGAAGTGACGCTCAGCGTGGTACTTGTGCAAGAGGTCGGCGGTCCGGGCGACGGAACCGATCTGAACTGGCTGCTGTTGAGTTCACTTCCGATTGACGACTACCAGGATGTTCTGCGAATCGTGGATTACTACGTTGCGCGGTGGCCAGTGGAAATGTTTTTCAGAGTCTACAAATCGGGCTGCCGCGTCGAGGACATCATGCTGGAAACGAAAAGCAGATTGATTCGCGCGTTGATGTTTTACAAAGTGGTCGCGTGGCGGATCCTGTTTGTCACGTTCCTTGGACGAGAATGCCCTGAGTTGCCCAGTGATGTCGTGTTCAGCGAAGCGGAGTGGAAGTCGGTATGGAAAATCGTTGAGGAAACCGAACCACCCAAATCAGCCCCAGAACTCTCGCAGTTCATCCCGATGCTTGCTCAGTTAGGTGGCTACAATCGACGCAAACATGATGGGCCACCGGGGATGGAAACGATT
The DNA here is from genome assembly GCF_052161655.1 of Novipirellula methanifontis. Taxonomy (GTDB): domain Bacteria; phylum Planctomycetota; class Planctomycetia; order Pirellulales; family Pirellulaceae; genus Novipirellula. The sequence continues at coordinate 593,270 of NZ_CP197418.1, read as the reverse complement.
TGGCGCGGAACTCGCCGAATGATGGACTTCGCGTTGGCATGGCGATCCTTCGGACCGCCCGTCTCAGCTGAACATTAAAAATTGGGTAATCAGCAGGCTGGAAGCCTAGGCTACGAAGTTGTGCAAAGCGGATTTACTCGGATGCTGGGATTTGATTCAGCGTGTAATAGGCATGGGTATGCAGCAGGGGATCACCGCTTTCACCTCGCACCCCGATTGCGTTCAGTTCGTGGACGAACTTTTCGCGGCATCCATCAACGACCAAGTGAACTCGCAAACCATCGTCGGATACCCTTGCTTCGCGAATCACCAACGACTTCGTTTGAATTTCATCGCTGCCGTACGAGGATTGATACAGGTAGGTGTAACCCGACATCGTGTACGACGCGGGATCGGCGGCGGTTTTGACGTCGACCGGTTTTGTAAACGTCAACTCGAATCCGTCGTGCTTGGCTCGCATCTCTTTGATTTCTAGCGGCGTTTCGCCAGTCCACACCAACCGCTGCAAACCGTACGACGCCGCTCCTAGACTGCTCCAACCTCGATTGGTCAGCCCCACAAACATGCTGCCGTCATGCCCTTGAGCCATCCGCAACACCGCGGACGCAAATCCGCTGCGAAACGGGAAACAGGCACCTTGGTATTCACCGTTGACCTGTTCTAAAAACACACGATGAATTGATGCTTGCGTAAACTCGCCGACAAACAACTGGCCGGCGAACGGACCAAACTTGCCACCGCTTTCGTCCAACATGATGTCGGTCGCCGATTGCCCCATCTTTTTGTAAGGAAACCAAACGACCGGCGGAACGAGTTGTGGAAACGCCTTCAGCGCGTCAGGGAATGGCAACCCATCAGGAACCGACGTGACATTCGTGATTGGTGATTCAGGATGGTCGATCGACGCCAACGATTCTGCATGATGAAAAAAGGCACCCGACCGCAAGTGATGTAGCGTGTTGGTGCCGACCCAGTTGCCTTGTTGGTCGGTGTAGAACATCTGGCCATCCGCGTTCGCCCCCAAACCCGAGGGCGATCGCATCCCGGCACAGACCGGAATCAGCTCGCCTTGCGGAGTGACTTTCATTCCCCAGCCACGCCACAAACCTTGCCGATAGCCGAGCGTTTTGTTTTCAACGGTTCGTGTCAGCTGATCTCCCTTCAACCCCAATCCGATGTTCAACGTGATCCATAGGTTGCCTTCGTGATCCAGCTTGGGTCCGTAGGCATATTCGTGATAATGCCCCGTCACGCCCCAACCTTTGGCGACGGTCAAATACTCGTCGGCAACGTGATCCCCATCGCGATCACGAATCCGCGTCAGTTCGGATCGCTGAGTCACATAAAATGAATTGTTGTGCCACAACAACCCGAGCGGTTCATGCAGCGCCGAGGCAAACTTTTCATATTTGACGTTACTAGGCGGATCGTCATAGACGCCGTCCATAATCCAGATTTCACCCTTGCGAATCGCGACCGCGATCCGTGAATCGTCCAACGCCGTCATTCCGCTAACTTCCAACACCAAGCCTTCGGGAGCGGGTTGCCAATTCGGTGAACGAGAATCACTCGCTTCGGCTACCGCAATCGAGACGAGCTTGTAAAAGTCGTTTTCGTCGGCCGCCTCTAACGTTGGAGGCATCACCATCAGCGATACCAAACTCAAAATGCATGTCATCCAAAGCACGCGAACTACCATGAATAGTTTACCTCGATTTTGAAGGGAAATTCGCGTACGGGGACACGCCACTCGGCCACTCCATCGCCTTCGTAGACGTGAGCATCACGTGCAAGCGATGGTGGCAAGGATATCGTCAAACCGGCTTCGTTTTCCATCGTGTGGTCATCAATTCGCTGCAATTTCTGGCCACTTAGAACACGGAACCAAACCGTATCCGTGTTCGCCCTCGATGCGGATGGGATTAGCGTCAGTGCTCGCCGCAACCCCGATTTCTGTTTGGATTCACGCTGCTCACCTACGTTAGCGGGCTGGATCAGATCGCTGATCTCGATTCCGGCGTAGCGATACAGAAACTCTGGCGTTTGATTGGCATTAATTCGGTAGCCACCAAATCGCACATCGGACTGAAGCGGCCAAGGGTCGTTTTCAAGCTTAAGTTCGGCAAAGGAAAATCCACTGGGGAAATTAGCGACATCATTGCCGAGTGGATCTGCCGGAGGAGCAGAGCGAACAAACCAAGTTCCCTGAGCATCGAGGAACCGACCACGCCAAGTCGTTGCGAGACGAACCTGCTCGGCATCAAAGGCAAAGTGAACCTGTTCCGGAAAACCCACTGCGATCGCGTGCGTCCCGGCTCCCGGCATGAACGTTCGCAAGATCATGGGACGATCCGTCGGCGAAAGCTCGTAATTCTCTGCTCGCGACTTTTCAATTTTGCTTGGCAGCGGATGCTTGGGCAACGCGTTCAAATAAGTCCACATCGCCGCAATCTGCTGTTTGGGATCGCCATCGAGCAGATCAGGTCTTGGGCTTTTGCCATCCACAAAAAACGTAGGCATTCTGGTGCGGGCCTTCACTTTGCCAGGGTCCAGCAAAAACTGCTCGAACCATGCCGGATGAATGCGAGAATTAATCTTGCTCAGATCAACGCCGACGACGCCCGGCAACGCATCGCCACCAAACGTATGACACTGGACACAACCGATATCCATTAACTCTCGCCCGGCCTCGGCCAAGCCACTTGTTTTGCCGAACACACGCGCCGTATCGGCAATGTTTGCCTCGTCGACTTCCGCGAACAATTTTGGCACCGTTCGAGTGACGTCGAGAGAAAATCGCGGCATCTGGATTTGCATATAGGGACGGCTCGGCAACGCCTTGCCAGAAACGACGTTGGCAAGGTGCGCAGAGGTCAGCTTTGCACCGACGCCTGTCAGCGGGGGCGGCAACCGACCTTCGTCTCCCAAATCGATATGCCCCGCAGTTTCGAAATAGGGTTTCCGATAGCGACCGATCCCTCCGAGTTGGTCGCGCTGATGGCACCCGTAACAATTCGATGCCAACAAAATACCGTCGAGTTTTTGCGTTGCCGAAATCTCCTGTCCTGACTTGGCACCCTCGATCGCTTTGGCGATGGCGTCTCGCTGCACCGAGTCGAGCGGGTACTGAACGGGACGCTGCGGTGAATCCCCTAAGCAACTTTTGGCGGCGGCTAAGCTGACCGATGACAGTGGCATCGCACTCGGCGAAGCAGATTTGATTGACGAGTCATGACAAGCAGCACAGTTCAATTCAGTGAACCACTCGCGTCCCCGTTGCACGAGCGCCGCATCGTTAGCAGCATCGCCGCTCGACACAGCCGGGGATGGCTTCGTACCGGACGTGGGCTCATCAGAGGAGTAATCAGTCAGCAGATACTCGGCTAAATCCGCTGCCTCGTGGGACAACAATTTAAAATCAGGCATCCGTAGCGCTGGCCGCGTGTGCGCCGGATCGTGCAAGAAATGAGCCAACGATTTGCGAGTGTATTTGGCCGCCAGATCTCCGAGTGGAATCGACTCGACTCGCCGTGCCGCAGCGGCCAACCCCATGTCGGCGAGTTCTTCGGGGTCAAGTTCCTCCAACAACGCATCGACCGGTGATGTGATTGCCCCGGTCACAACATAGTCGGCGTCGCTGGAATGGCAGGCCACACAGCCGCGTGTGTGAAAAATCTCGCTACCGTGATCCGCATCGCCGCGATTCCAAAACTCGAACATCACCGGATTGGCGCCGGTCGCTTTGATCTCGGGATAATCGGCACGCTGAGAGTCGGCAAGAAAAGCCGCAATCGCTTGGCTGATCTCGCGTCGCTGCTGTGGCGAACGATTCCCCAGCAAATCGGGCATCGTCGTTCCCGGTTTGACTTGTTGCGGCGAGGCAATGAAATCAGCCAGCCAAGACTGCGAGTAGTGAAGTCCCGCACTGTGCAGTCGCGGACCTCGCTTTGGCTCAATCGCTTCCGCAGTCGTGCTCTTGCCAGCGGCGGCACCATCACTCAAATGACATGACGTGCAACTCAGTTCGCTGAGCAACAAGCGTCCGCCGTCGACGGGGTCGATATCCCCGTGCCGCACAAATCGATCGAACCCCGCCACCACAGGCGGAGCCGATGAATCATGGAGGGACGTCGAATCAGTACCCGAATCTTCCGCCGTCGCGACTGCAGTCCATACGACAGTGGCAACCCAAACGACAACAAGCAAGTTTCGCATCAAACCACCACGACGCCATCACGTGCCTTGACCAACAAATCAATCCACGGACCTAAGTAGTTACCGTTGTCATGAAACGTCCGGCCGCTAACTAAGTTTCCATCGACCACGCAGGCCTCGTCAACAAACGTGCCCCCACAGACTTCTAGGTCGAACTTGCACTTGGGAACTGTCGCCATTCGGCGGCCTCGCACGCAATCGGCATAAGCGGGAATCTCGACTCCGTGACAGACCGACGCGATCGGCTTGTTGGTGGCAAAGAAATGTTTTGTGATCCGCACCAGATCTTTGTCGTAACGAATGTATTCCGGTGCCCGTCCGCCCGAGAACATGATTCCTGCATACTCTTCTTCGTTCACTTCACTGAATGGCACATTGCAATCGATCGTATAGCCTTCCCATTCTTTGGTGATCGTCCATCCCGCTTTGACTTCGTGCATCACCATTTGGTAACGCCGTTTCTCGGGGGCGGTGACCACAGGTTGGAACCCCGCTTCTTGCAAACGGTAATATGGGTACATGGTGTCCAGCGTTTCGCTGGCGTCACCAATCACAATCAATACTTTTTCCATGGTCATTTCTAGACTTTGAAAGAGAAGAAAGGGGTCGAGGGGTTAGCCGGTTATTTACAGCGATGCCAAGTAATTTCGAGCACGGTTCACATCGGCGGTGACGCCGGCGGTCGAATCTGCAATCGCGGTCCCACGCGGGAACGAATGCATAAAGATCTCGGTCCAACCCGAGTAGTTCTCGGCAGCAAGTGCCTGCATCATCGGAGCAAAGTCGAGTTCGCCACGACCGGGCATTTGTTGCATTTCCAATTCGCGAGCTTGCTTTTTCGTGCTCCCCATGCCGTGCTGCCACGCGTAAAACACTTCGATCCGCGGACACAGTTCGCGAATCAAACTGGCTAATGCGTCAGGATCTTGGGGCAAGTGATAGGGTGCCAGTGCGATTCCGAGATGCGGGCTCGGACACAATTCAATCAACCATTTCATCGAATCAGTCGACTCGATCAGATTATTAGCGTGATTTTCGATTGCGATCGTGACGCCGGTTTCCGCGGCAACGGCAAGATGTGGTTTCATTTTTTCGGCGAATTCGCCAACGGCTCGTTTTAGCTCGCTGCCCTTCAAACCTTTCGGGCCCGAACCGCCCGCGACAATCGTTTTGCAGCCAAACTTTTCCGCAAAACGCATCTCGTCCTGCAAGCGAAATGGTCCCAATTTGTACTGCGTCAAACACCCGAGTTGGACGTCATGTTTAGCGAGCAATTCCGCAAACGCATCGGCTCCCATCGCTTCGATCTGTTCTCGCTGGTCCCCGTGCACTTTGGGCCAAATATCAATGGCGGCAGCGCCGCTCTTGTGAACTTCCGCGACAACGTCGGCCACGGGTGCGTAACCGTATAGACACGAGCCGAGCAAATACTTGGGGCGCCATGCGGCGGAATCGCTTGCCACCGTGTGCGATGCCATCAAGGCTGCCGCACTGGTCGCAGCGAGCTGGCAAAATTGACGTCGCTTCATCAAAGAATCCGAGTGGGAGGAGAAAGAAGGGGAGGTAGGGAGAAGGGCGAGTGGTGGGTATGCAAATGATTTTAGCAGCACGTGTGACACACTGCGCCTGCGTTTTTGCGTCATTCTTTTACACTATATTGCGTCTCAAAATTCCTCGATTAGGCTGAACTTCATCTCGAAGGAGAGTTTTTCCCTGCGCCGCGTTGCCCTCATCATCGAAACCTCACGAAGCTACGGGCGCGACTTGCTCAGTGGTGTCAAACGCTATGCAGCCGAACAAGCGTCATGGTCGATGTTTGTCGAACTACGTGACCTCGAGTCTAAACCGCCCAGCTGGCTACGAAACTGGGACGGCGACGGCATCCTGACGCGTTCGGGCAACCCAGCGATCCAACGTGCGGTCACTCAAGTCGGAGTGCCAACCGTGGAACTTCGATCGAGTCGACTCGCCAAGCGGTTCCCGTTTGTCGGGGTCGATAATCATGCAGTCGGTGAAATGGTCGCGTCCCATTTTCTTGAGGTTGGCTTCGAAAACTTTGGCATTTACCGGCTCGATACCGAGCAGTTTTTTATCGACCGCCGCAACAGCTTCGTCGCCCACCTGGATGCTGCCGGATTTGGGTGCGAAGAGTTTCATCAATCCGGTGCAACCGAGAAACCGAGCCAGTGGGAACGCCAACAAGCTCGGTTGTGCCAATGGATTCAACAAATTCCCAAACCTGCGGCGATTCTTGCCTGCACTGACCAACTAGGGTGCTGGCTACTCGATGCATGCCGCCGCGCCGACGTCCGGGTGCCGGAACAGATCGCAGTAGTCGGTGTCGAGAATGATGAAACACTGACCACCATCAGCACTCCTACGCTCAGCAGTGTGCAATTGGACGGGCATCGAATTGGCTATCAGGCCGCTCGACTGCTGGACCGCATGATGCAGGGCGGTAAGCCACGCACGATGCCACTGTTGATCCCACCGATTGGCGTCGTTACTCGGCAATCGTCCGACATCGTCGCCACCAGCGATCCGCTGCTGGCGGCGGCGATTCGCTTCATCCGCCAACATGCTTGTGAAGGAATTCGGATTGCAAATGTCTTGGATGCAGTGCCGCTGTCACGAAGTCAACTCGAACGCGGATGTCGTGAGTTGTTGCAACGGTCGCCCAATCAAGAAATCAATCGAATTCGCATTCAAGCTGCAAAAGAGTTATTGCGAGATACCGAGCTCAGTATCCAGCGTGTTGCGGCACGCACCGGATTTACGACGCAGCAGTACTTTGTGCAATTGTTCAAGAAACATTGTGGTATGACCGCCACCGCGTACCGAAAATCGGTTCGTGAGCTAGCGGTAAAGGGTGATTGATCGAACCTCGCTGCCCCCCCGAATCGATGGGCGAAATCGACGCGGATACACTACGGGGCAGTGCTTCTATGCGCAGATTCATCAATTAAGGCGTTTTACGCACAAGAACGCCTTTAGTACTAAGGGCTACAATGCCTGAAGCGTCACACGTTGGGCGTTTGAATCAATCGCGTCCAATTTTGTCACATCACAACAGGGATGATTCGGAAATAACTTCGTTGTTTTTCCTTGTCTCTTCTCGCCACCTAACCGCGTCCCCACGCAAGAGCGCCCCATCATGAAAATTACAGGACTAAAAATTTATCAAGTCGACCTTCCGTTGCACGAAGGCAATTACAGTTGGTCGGAAGGCAAAAGCGTTGACGTATTTGACAGCACCGTGGTCGAAGTCCAAACCGATTGCGGAATCAGCGGTTTCGGCGAAGTCTGTCCGCTAGGTCCCGTCTACCTGCCCGCGTATGCGGCCGGTGCCCGAACGGGAATCCAAGAGTTAGCGCCGCATTTGATCGGAGACGATCCTACGCAGCTAATGGCGTTGAATCTGAAGATGGACCAGTTGATGAAGGGTCACCCCTACGTCAAGTCGGCAATCGACATGGCGTGCTGGGACATCCTCGGCAAGGCGGCTGAAATGCCCGTCAGCACTCTGTTGGGCGGCCGCTATGGCGACGACGTCGTACTCTATCGTGCCATTTCACAACGCCCCGCAGCCGAGATGGCTGAAAACGTGGCAAACTACCGAGCGGAAGGCTATCGCCGATTTCAATTGAAAGTGGGCGGCCGACCAGACGACGACATCGAGCGGATTCGTGCCGTACGCGAAATCTTGCAACCCGGTGACAAGTTGATTGCCGATGCAAACACCGGATGGCTGATGCACGAAGCGATGCGAGTGGTCAATGCGGTCAAGGATGTCGACGTTTACATCGAACAACCCTGTGCCACGTATGAGCAATGCCTGAGCATCCGCCGTAACACGAATTTGCCGTTTGTGTTGGACGAGGTGATCGATTCCGTCGATGCGATTCTGAAAGGGGTCGCTGACCATGCAATGGACGTGGTCAATATCAAGATCAGCAAGTTTGGTGGTTTGACCAAAGCCCGCCAAGCACGCGATCTCTGTGTTTCGCTAGGAATCGCGATGACGCTCGAAGACAGCTGGGGAGGCGACATCATCACATCGGCGATTTCGCATCTCGCGCATAGCACTCCGACCGAGTATCTGTTTACGTCAACGGACTTCAACAGCTACGTGACACAATCGATCGCCGAAGGCGCTCCGCAACGAGTCAACGGACGGATGGCTGCGTCGACCGAACCGGGCCTCGGAATCACGCCCCGATTTGACGTGCTCGGAGATCCTGTATGGGAGTCTCAAGGCTCTTGCAACAAGTCTTTTAGCATGTCGACTTAATTCGGCAACAAATCGCACGCTGGACAACGCGGCGTCCCACACTCGCGGTCGGATCAAATCCCAATACCGCGAGATCGAGGCCCACGTTGATTGACGGTGCGGCACGAGCGGTTTTAGGCCGGAGGCCGACATAATCTCTGCCGGTGGTATTAGCCACCGGTATTGAGCGGTGCGAATCCGAAGGCCGGACTCTCTCTCGCATCGGGCTTCGGCTGAGAACGCGGTCGCAAATGGCCTGCAGTTATCGCCGTCGGATCACGCCGGACCACTGAAGATGGTGGATGAGGTCCCAGACTTTCCCTGGACCGTACGGCTGACCATAATAGATCACGAGCGAACGGATTGAATTCCCATTGCAGTGGACCGGCATCGCCTCAATTTGTGTGAGAGGCTTTCCATGAAACGGTTTAAAAACATCCTGCTGGTGTATCCATGCAATGATCGGGCGTTTGAGCGTGCCGCTTCGCTGGCGAAGACCAATCATGCAAAGCTGACCTTGCTGCGTGTGGAACGCGAGCTGACTGGAACCCAGCTGATCACGTCGTCCGGAAGTCCTGCGTTAAAACTGCAGGATCTGGTCATCAAGGAATATCAGTCGCAACTGAAAGCGGTTATTGCGGCGGTGAAGAAAGAGGGCGTTCGGGTCTCGGCCAAGGTCGTGGTCGGAACTCCGTTCTTGGAGATCATTCGCGCCGTGATCAGCGAACAGCATGATCTGGTGATGATGTCTGCCGAAGGCAAAGGCGGCCTAAAAGAACGCCTATTCGGCAGCACGTCACTGCACCTGATGCGTAAATGTCCCTGTCCCGTATGGGTGATGAAACCGACCCAGCGGAAGCCGTTTCTGCGGATCATGGCGGCGGTGGATCCCGATCCTGCGGAAAACAGTAGGGATGCACTGAACGCGTTGATTCTGCAGCTTGCCGCCTCGATGGCAGAGAAAGACGGCGCGGAGTTGCACATCGTTCATGCTTGGACGTTATTCGGAGAATCGATCATGCAGGGACGAGCACGAATGACGGAGTCAGAGATTGGCGGGTACATTCAAGAGGAGTCAGAGCGGCATCAGGCACTTTTGGATGCCTTGGTAGAGAAACACACGGACGGTGCGGCACAGGTTCACATGGTCAAAGGAATTGCCTCGTCCGTCATCCCTGAAATGGCAAAGGCCAAAAAGGTCGACTTGCTGGTGATGGGAACGGTGTGCCGGACCGGCATTCCCGGTTTCTTCATCGGGAATACCGCAGAAAAGATACTCGATGAAGTCGACTGTTCCGTGTTGACCGTCAAACCAGCGACGTTTCAGTCGCCGGTGACGTTCGACTGATCGATCGACAAAGACCTCCCCGGAGTGCGCGATTGGGATCTGGAAACGTCTTTTACGAGTTTGCATTATTGCTGGCGGCAGCCGGTGTTCTGGGCTTTGTTGCGCATTGGCTCAAACAACCGCTGATCGTCGCCTTCATCGCGGTTGGAATTATGGTCGGACCGGCGGGCTTGAAATGGGTTTCCATCGGCAGCGAGATCGACCTGCTGGCGAAGACTGGCATTGCACTGTTGCTGTTCACGGTAGGCTTAAAGCTGGACTTGAACGTGATTCGCACGATGGGGCCCGTGTCGCTAGCCACCGGCTTGGGGCAAGTCACATTCACGTCGGTGATTGGCTACTTGCTCTGCCTTGTCATGGGGTTTTCGCATCTGGCCTCGCTCTACGTGGCCGTTGCGTTGACGTTCTCCAGCACGATCATCATCGTCAAATTGTTGTCTGACAAACGCGAGATTGACTCGTTGCATGGACGCATTGCCATCGGTTTTTTGATCGTCCAAGACTTGGTGGTCGTGCTTGTGATGATCGCGCTGACCGCGTTCGGGGCCAGCACCGGTGTCCACTGGGTGCAGGGCATCTCGTTGGTCATTATTAAAGGGATCGGTTTGCTGGTCGCCGTCGGTCTACTGATGCGTTACGTGCTGCCGAAGCTGTATCATCATGCAGCTCGTTCGGCCGAGTTACTGACGACGCTGGCGATCGGGTGGGCGGTCACGCTGGCGGCGATCGGTGATTGGCTGGGGTTTAGCAAAGAAGTCGGTGCGTTCTTAGCAGGCGTGTCGCTTGCTGGGTTGCCGCACCGGGAAGCTCTCGGGTCGCGTCTGGTAGGCTTACGCGACTTCTTGCTGTTGTTCTTCTTTGTCGATCTAGGTGCCCATCTGAAACTCAGTTTGCTCGGATCGCAGCTGCTGCCGTCGCTGGCTCTATCGTTGTTCGTGCTGGTCGGCAATCCGCTGATCGTGATCATCATTATGGGACGGATGGGGTACCGAAAACGAACGGGCTTCCTGGCCGGATTGACGGTCGCCCAGATCAGCGAGTTTTCGTTGATGCTTGGTGCATTGGGAAAAGACCTCGGGCATATTTCCGGTGAAGTCTTGGGGCTGATCACACTTGTGGGCTTGATCACGATCACACTGTCTACCTACCTGATTCTCTACTCTCACCCGCTGTATGACTGGCTTGCCCCCTTCATGTCCTGGTCCGAAAAGAAGAATCCGTTTCGCGAAGTTGAACTGGAAACGACCGTCGAGCCATCGCGAGGCTTTGACACGATCGTGTTTGGCCTGGGACGTTTTGGGAATCATCTTTCTCGCGAACTGACCGAGCGAGGGCAACGTGTGTTGGGAGTCGACTTCGATCCTGATGTGGTGCATCGGCTCCGCGAGTCGGGACAATCGGTCGTCTACGGCGATGCGGAAGACCCCGAGTTTGCATCGACGCTGCCGCTCTCACACGCGCGTTGGGTGGTCAGTTCGGTGCCACAGGTTTCGGTGAATCTTGCCTTGCTACACGCGCTCTCACGTTACGGCTATACCGGATCGGTCGCCGCAACCGCGCACAACGAACGTGACGCTGCTACATTAAGAAACGTAGGAGTCCATTTGATCCTGTTGCCATTCGCGGACGCCGCCAAAGAAGCCATCGACCAGCTCGGCGAAAGGTCTCCAATGTTCGAAAAACGCGATCTCCCCTCGGGACATGCTCCATGAAAGCCTTATTCGCGTCGGATGGTTCGTGGCAGGCCAAAGCGGCTGCACTTTTCTTGCGTCAGCTCAAGATGAGAGGCCAACTGCAGCTTGCAATCCTAACGGTTTCCATGCCTCCCGAGCTGACCGTTCATGGAAACATTCAGAATCCGGAATGGGAAGATCAGGAAAAGGCGTTTGTTACGAAACATCATGCTGAATTGGAGGAGCTGTTTTCGAGTCAGTGCGGCGACGAATTATCGAAACTGCACCAGACGGGAAACTCGGCTCACGAGATCCTGGAGGTGTCCAAACAAATCGCTGCCGACTTGATCGTGATGGGCGCTGTGGGACACTCGATGGTTAGCAGAATGCTACTGGGGAGTGTTTCCGATCGCGTTGCGACGCATGCGAAATGCTCCGTGCTTGTGGTTAGGCCTCAGACCGATACGGACACCTCGCCAATCCGTCCTGTGAAAAAGATCACCGTTGCGTATGACGGATCCGTCGCCTCACGCGAGGCGATCAATGAATTGAAAACGATGGGATGGGCCGAACAGAGCGAGGTAGAAATTGTTACTGTTGTCCCTACATTCGATGACTTGATGGGTGACGGCACCACCGCTGCGGTGTTAAAAGACGAACAAGTTTTGCTCGAGCGAATGCGTGATGACGCGGAACAGATATCGAGCCAGCTCGCCAAGACGATCCCAAAAACACGTGCAAGGTGCATCCGAGGCCAGCACGCGGGAGACTCCATCGTCGACTTTGCTGAGCAGAACCATAGCGACCTAATCATTGTCGGTGATGCAGGGCACGGTCGAGTCCACGATTGGCTGATTGGCAGCACAACCAAATACGTGCTACGCCACTCTCACTGCAGTGTGTGGCTTTCGCGCCAGCATCGGACCTAACGCCTAGGTCAGTTGCCTGCAAACTAAAAAGACCAGACTCGACATTCGAGCGGAATCGACGACTGAACGCGGGCTTCATTCCACACGTGGCGTGAGCCGGTGTGCGGTTCCAGACCACAACGGCCCAGCAAGTCAGCTTTGAGTGTGCAGCTTTGCACGTCATGACTAATCGGTCCCGCAAGTCTCTGACAAATTGTTCCAGCAATGTGGGCCTGCGTTCATGTCCGGCTCGGAGACAGCTCTCTTTTCGCTTTTCCATTTGGACTTTCACAGCGTCGCCACAATCAGCATCGGCACGCAGAAACGCCACTTGATTTATTGGACGAACGTATTCATTGCCGTCTTTGACGATGTTGCGATTCATCCTGGCTTTCTCAGCCAAAAGGTCGACGTCTTGCCAAAGATTCAGCAAGTTGGCCTGAATGCAAAAGGAAATGCAAAGGAATACAAAACTGGAAGAGTCGAATCGCAGGACGGACAAGTGATTGGCGCGGCGTTTGCCAGTTGTTCGCTGGTCGATCGTCGCTTGAGAAGAGCCTGGGAAGAGCCCTAATTGGAGTCCAACGTTGAAAATCACATTCCTGGGCGCTAATCGAAACGTGACCGGTTCACGCTATTGTCTGGAAGCATGCGACAAGAAGATCATGATTGATTGTGGCATGGTCCAAGAACGCGATTTTCTGTCGCGAAATTGGGACGCCTGTCCAATCCCTGCTAGCAGTTTCGATGCCTTGGTGGTCACACATGCTCACATCGACCACATCGGGCTCGTTCCCAAATTAGTCGCGGATGGTTTCCGAGGCCGAATCTTTGCAACAAGGCCGACCGTCGCGCTAGCCGATGTGATGCTCAAAGATTCAGCAAAGATTCAAGCCGAAGACGCGAAATACAAGCGGCGACGTCATCGCAAGGAAGGACGCACCGGACCGCACGAGGTAGTGCCTCTCTATACAGACAAGAATGTTGAGAAAGCGATTCAGCTCTTTCGCGGAGTCGACTATCGAGTTCCCACTGAAATCGTGCCCGGCATCACCGTGACTTGGCACGATGCAGGGCACATCCTTGGATCGGCTTCACTAGAAATCCGAGTCCAAGAGTCAGACCTCGAGCGAACGATCCTCTTTTCGGGAGATTTGGGACAACACGACAAACCGCTGATTCATGATCCCACCTATTTTCGACACGCCGACTATGTCGTGATGGAATCGACTTACGGCGACCGCGACCACGAAGCTCGCGGCAACGTCGAAGAACAGCTTGAAACGATTGTCAACGACACCATTAAGCGTGGCGGTAATCTGGTGATTCCCGTTTTCGCCGTCGAACGGGCTCAAGAGATGATGTACTTCCTGAGTCGCTTGGTCCACAAGAATCGCATCCCCAACGTCCCTGTCTTTCTCGATAGCCCGATGGCTTATGACGTCACGAATATCTTTCGCCGATTCACCAGTTGGCTGGATGATGAAACCGTGCGGGCAGTGGAGTGCGACGAACCGCCGCTTCACTTTCCCGGTTTGACTATGACGCGAACGGCCGACGAATCAAAATCGATCAACCACCTCAAGAAGCCCTGTATCATCATGGCGCCGGCAGGAATGTGTAACGCGGGGCGGATCAAACATCATCTGAGAAGTAACATTCGTCGCCCCGAATCCACCATCCTGTTCGTCGGTTTTCAGGCCGAAGGAACATTGGGACGCCGGCTTCTGTCAGGCGAAAAAGAAGTCCGCATTCACGGTCGTCAGTACACCGTGGACGCCAAGATCCAGCAGGTCTTCGGATTGTCGGGGCACGCTGACCGCACGGGATTGCTGCAGTGGCTGAATCACTTCGAGCAACCACCACGAAAGGTGTTTTTGACTCACGGAGAGGAAAGTTCCGCACTCGCACTGAAACGCAGCATCCAAACGCGGTTCGGATTTGATGTTTCCGTTCCCTCGTACGCCGAAGTACACGAGTTCAATGATCAGGGGCCCAGCCTTGTCGACACCAGCCAACCGAATGCGGTCGCTGTCACAAGAATGCCAATCAGCGATACCCAGGAAAGCGAAGCCGCTCATGAAGCGGCCACTGAACCGGTAAAAGTTGACGAGGTTTTCCCAGTCGGCCCGGAGGACCCTGACTTGGAATTCCTCGACAGCTCGTCCCGTCGTCCGATCAGCTTTCTGCATGAAGACCCATGGCGAGTGCTGCGAATTCAAAGCGACCTAATTCAAGGCATCGAGATCATGACACGTGCCTTGGAGGGTCGACGTCGATCGGTGGCCGTGTTTGGAAGCGCACGATTACCCGAGAGCGACCCTTCCTACCAACTCGCCCATCAAACATGTCAGCGATTGGGTGAACGAGGGTTCGCGATTATTACCGGCGGCGGCCCCGGAATCATGGAGGCGAGCAACCGTGGTGCGCGAGACGCCGGCAGCCCATCGATTGGTCTGAACATCGAATTGCCGCACGAACAGACATTGAATCCCTACTGCGACGCGTCCTACACCTGCCGTTACTTCTTCGTCCGCAAGATGATGTTCGCCAAATACGCACGCGGCTTCCTCATCTTCCCAGGCGGATTCGGCACGTTCGACGAATTCTTTGAGTCACTGACTTTGATCCAAACTGGCAAGCTGGCGCAGTTCCCCGTGGTTCTAGTGGGCAGCAAGTTTTGGCGGCCCATCGTCGATTGGTTACAAACCACCGTGCTAGAGAAAGGTTGCATCGACCATCACGATGTTCAACGATTCCAAGTCATGGATGATCCCGAGGAAATCGCCCGCTGGCTCGACCAAACCATTGACGGACAGGGAGCATCCTCCAAAACTTAGCCACGTGCTTACCTCTGGTTAAATTTCATACTTCCACCGGCGAGTAAACGCAGCGTCGCCAGCTGTAATTACGAACCGCGATTCCAGACCAACTTTTCCAGCCCGATGACGAAAATCAATGAAGACCGTTGTTTTCAGTACGAAGTCCTATGATCGCGAGTTTCTCAGTGTTGCCGCGGCACCATTGGGACACGAACTCACCTTCCTCGAGCCGCGTTTGACATCCGAAACGGTGCAACTGGCAAATGGTCACCAGGCTGTCTGTGTCTTTGTGAACGATCAACTCGACGCGGCAGTGCTTCGCTCGCTTGCCCAGCGAGGCGTACGAGTCGTTGCCTTGAGATGCGCTGGCTTCAACAACGTCGACCTCCCGACAGCTCGCGAACTGGGTATCAAGGTGGTCCGCGTCCCCGCTTACTCGCCGCACGCGGTGGCCGAGCATACGGTCGGTTTGATCCTGACGCTAAATCGAAAAATCCATCGTGCTTATGCTCGGGTCCGCGACGGCAATTTTTATCTCGGTGGGTTATTAGGCTTTGATCTCTGCGGTCGCACGGTGGGAGTGATCGGCACAGGGCAGATTGGTGCCGTATTTGCAAAGATTATGTCGGGGTTTGGTTGCCGGCTACTGGGTTATGACGAGTACCCCAATGCAAACTGTCGCGAACTTGGCATGGAATATTGCGACCTGTCCAAACTATTCGCCGAGTCAGATATCATCTCGCTGCACTGCCCGCTGACGCCAGAGACGCATCATTTGATCGACGCCCAGTCAATTGCAAATATGAGAAACGGCGTGATGATCATCAACACCAGTCGCGGTGCCGTGATTGACACGCAAGCAGTCGTTGATGGATTAAAGAGCGGAAAGATTGGCCATCTCGGCCTCGATGTCTATGAGGAAGAAGCTGATTTCTTCTTCGAAGACTTATCCAATGAAGTCATCCCCGATGACACCCTGTCTCGACTGTTGACTTTCCCGAACGTCATCATCACCGGTCACCAAGCCTTCTTTACGCAAGAAGCATTGCAGTGCATTGCTGAAACCACGCTGCAAAACATCACCGACATCGAACGTGTCGGCAGTAGCAAAAATGAAGTCGCCGGAGAACATTCACAACGCTAGCGACGAAACCAGATGCCCAACACACTCCGATGGTGAGACACTGGTCGCCATTCGATGCTGATTTACGATGACGCGTTCGAGCCACGCCAGGGTGCCCAGCGTCGACCGCCCCTGATGGGGACGTGTTGGCATCGGCGGATGCGATTGACAGCTGCAGCGGGATCAATCGACGAAATCCGAAACTCTTGGCGAGTTTCGCTACGGGGAGGGGGAAACCTGCGGGGGGCCTCGTGTTCTCGGGCACTGGGCGCAAATTGTAGCCATGGTTAAACTTGATTCAAAGTTAGCCGCAGCTAATTCTCGTTGTGTGCCTCGCCGATAAGTTTATATTAGGCGGCTGTCTAAAACTGCTGTTTGCTGCTGCACCGCCTCGGAGCCTGACCTGTTGTGAAACATTCCCTATTTCTGATCTGCTTTCTATGCCTGATTGCCTCGGGTTGCAACGGCTCGAAAGGCAACACGTCGCAAACGGACACAAATCGGCAAACGGCAACCGTGGATCCCGATTCACCGATTGCCGTCACGACGACGGTCGGGATGGTGGCCGACTTGGTCCGCACCGTCGGCGGCGACCGCGTCAACGTCACGCAAATCTGTGGCTCAGGTGTGGACCCACACCTCTACAAGGCGACTCGCGACGACGTTGCAACGATGATGCGAGCCGACGTGATCTTCTATTCTGGTTTGATGCTGGAAGGAAAGATGACCGATACGCTGATCAAGATGGCGCGGAACAAGCCTGTGGTCGCGGTCACCGAAGCCATCGATCAGGCATCACTTCTAGAACCCGATGATTTCGCCGGTCACTACGATCCGCACGTCTGGATGGATGTATCGGCTTGGTCGAAGTGCGTGACGGTGATCGCAGACGAACTGGCCGCGATTGATCCCCCGTCAGCACCCGCATACCAAGAACGTGCGGCGAAATTGCGTGAGCAACTGAGCGAACTGGACGCCTACGGAAAGCGGGTGATCGCGACGATCCCCAAGGATAGCCGCATCCTGGTGACGTCACACGACGCGTTCAATTACTTCGGTCGCGCCTATGATTTGGAAGTGATCGGAGTGCAAGGCATCTCGACGGAATCGGAAGCGGGACTGCAACAGATCAATGAACTGGTCGACTTGCTGGTCAACAAAAAAGTAAAATCCGTGTTCGTCGAAAGCAGCGTGCCGCGAAAGAACATCGACTCGTTAGTCGAAGGGGCTCAATCACGAGGCCACGAGGTTAACGTCGGTGACAAAGAGTTATTCAGCGACGCAATGGGATCACCCGGTACCTATGAGGGCACCTATATCGGAATGCTCGACCACAACATTACCTTGGTCGCTCGCGGTTTGGGTGGCGAGGCCCCCGAGAAAGGTTTTCAAGGTAAACTGAGCCCATGAGTCAAGCCGCAGCAACGCCGAAACCAGGAAATACACAAGCATCGATTGCATTGTCAGTCGATGATTTGACAGTCGCTTATCACCGCAAACCAGTGATTTGGGATGTCGGTTTCGATTTGCCCGCCGGCTCGCTGATCGGCGTCGTGGGCCCTAATGGGGCGGGCAAAAGTACGCTGCTAAAAGCGGTCATGGATTTGGTGCCGGTCGCATCGGGCCGCGTCAAAGTCTTTGGCGATTCCTACCGTCGCAATCGAAACCGCGTTGGCTATGTACCCCAGCGAGAAAGTGTCGATTGGGATTTCCCGGTCGACGCCTTAGACGTGGTCGCAATGGGGCTGTACAGCAAAATCGGATGGTGCCTGCCAGTCCGCAAGAAACATCGCGATGCGGCCATGGAAGCGCTCGACCGAGTCGGAATCGCTGACCTCGCACGCCGTCAAATCAGTCAATTGTCGGGCGGCCAACAACAGCGAACGTTTCTAGCGAGAGCACTCGTTCAGGACGCGGATCTGTATCTGATGGACGAACCATTCGCCGCAGTCGACGCGTCCACGGAAAAGGCAATTGTCGAGATCCTGCGTGAATTGAAATCACGCGGCAAGACGGCTGTTGTGATCCACCACGACTTGCAAACCGTGCCCGAGTATTTTGACTACGTGGTGCTGCTGAACATGCGGGTCGTTGCCCACGGGGCGGTCCTCGACACGTTTACCCCCGAAAATCTGAACAAGACCTACGGGGGACGATTGACATTGTTGGATGAAGTCAGCGAGGCGATGCGACGCCGGGAGCGATCGCTGTGAGCCGGATCGCGTTGTTCCTGCTGTTCGTTTGCGTCACTGCATTTGCGGCGCCGACACAAACGTCTGCACAATCGATCACTGATCGACGCGTCCAGTGGCCCAGCGGCGAGCAGTGGCGCCGAGTCGTACTGCTGGAAGACTACAACACTCGCGTCGTGATCTTCGGTGTCGCAGTGCTGGGAGTGGCCGCGGGTTTGGTGGGCAGCTTCACGCTACTGCGAAAGCGTGCTCTGCTGGGCGATGCCCTCTCGCACGCCAGTTTGCCGGGGATCGCAGTGGCGTTTATGGTTGCCAGCTTTATGGGATTGGACGGCAAGACGCTGCCGATTTTGTTGTTCGGCGCGACTGTCTCTGGTTTGCTCGGCGTCGGTTTGGTAGTGGTGATACAACGCCAGACACGATTAAAAGAAGACGCGGGATTAGGGATCGCACTGAGTGTCTTCTTCGGTGCGGGGATGGCTCTATTGGGTGTCGTTCAGCAAATGGACACCGGGCATGCTGCAGGACTCGAAAGTTTCATCTACGGCAAAACCGCATCGATGAACGCATACGACGCGAGACTGATCGCCGCCGTTTCGTGCTTCGCGACCCTCGGTTGCTTGCTGCTGTTTAAAGAATTCAAACTTCTCTGCTTTGACGAGAATTTTGCCGGATCTCGGGGCATGCCTGTCGTGCTGTTGGACATGACGTTGATGGCACTGGTGGTGCTCGTGACCATCGTGGGATTGCAAGCGGTGGGCTTGATTCTGATGGTCGCGCTGATGGTGATTCCCGCGGCGGCGGGGCGTTTTTGGAGCGAAAAAATGTGGGCCGTCGCTGGGTTGGCGGCGCTACTTGGTGGCATTGGCGGAATCGTTGGTGCGGCGTCCAGTGCTCTTTTCCCGCGTCTGCCCTCGGGTGCCATGATCGTATTGACCTGCACCGCGTTGTTCCTGTTCAGCATGATGTTTGGGACCGCGCGCGGAGTGCTGGTGCGTTTGCTACGGCGATACAACTTGAACCGCCGCGTGCGAAAACAGCATTTACTACGAGGTATCTACGAATTGTTGGAGTCCAAACCGGCTAGCAAGCAGGCCAAGCGTAAAACGGCCGTGGGGATGGAGCAATTGCTTTCGATTCGCAGTTGGTCGAGAGCCCAGTTGCGGCGAACGATTTCCCAAGCAGAACGCGACCAATATTTAGTACGACAAAATAACACGGTACGCCTAACTCAATCGGGTTATACTGAAGCCGCGCGATTGACGCGTCAGCACCGATTGTGGGAACTGTATCTGATCACCTATGCGGAAGTGGCCCCCGGCCGCGTCGACCGTGACGCGGACGATATCGAACACGTCCTTGAGCCCGAGTTGGTTGACGAGCTCGAAGCGTTGCTTGACCAAGAACCGGTACAGATTCCAGTGCCGGTCAGTCCGCACGCCGCGATCAGTGAAGCGTCTGATTCACGGAGGCTGCGTCCATGAATTGGAACTGGCAACTGGACGGTTGGATTGTGGTGGCGGGGATGCTTTGCGCGATCGCATCGGCACTGCTGGGAAATTTTCTGGTGCTGCGTCGATTGAGCATGCTGGGCGATGCGGTTTCGCACGCCATTTTGCCAGGACTGGCGGTCGCATTTTTCATCAGCAACAGCCGCAGCAGTTTGCCGATGTTTCTCGGCGCGGTAATCGTCGGTGTATTGACGGCGTTGTTTACTGAGTGGATTCGCGGTGTGGGCAAGGTGGACGAAGGGGCGTCGATGGGCGTCGTTTTCACGTCACTTTTTGCACTAGGATTGATCATGATCGTCCAGGCAGCCGACCGCGTCGATTTGGACGCGGGCTGTGTGCTGTATGGTGCAATCGAACTGACGCCGCTAGATCGTATTGAACTTTTCGGCTTCGATATTCCGCGAGCGGTGGCAGTGCTATTTGGCGTGACGATCGTGAACCTATTGTTCGTCGTCATCTTTTTCAAAGAATTGAAACTGACCGCGTTCGATCCGTCGCTGGCGACATCGATGGGATTTTCGGCCACGGTGATGCACTACGCCTTAATGGTGTTGGTGGCGGTGACGGCGGTGGCGAGTTTCGAAAGCGTCGGCAACATTCTGGTCGTTGCAATGTTTATCGTCCCCCCAGCGACTGCGTTTTTGTTGACCGATCGGCTGGGCAGAATGATAGTGTTGTCAAGCATTATTGCGGTGATTGGTGCGGCCAGCGGACATGTCGCCGCCGTGGTAGTTCCCACTTGGTTTGGTTACCGCAGCACGACGACTGCAGGCATGATGGCGGTGATGGTCGGTGTGTTTTTCGTAATCGCGTTACTGTTTGCGCCACGCCAAGGATTGGTCGTCCGCTGGATTCGAAACCGCGCACTGTCATTGCAAATTTTGCGAGATGACATCGTGGCCTACCTGTATCGGCAACAAGAGCGATCCGAATTGGTGGCCAACCGACTTTCGGCAAACGAACGTGAACTTGCCGACGAACTGTTTGCCAATCGATTGCAACTTCGCATGGCGTTATTAACGTTGTGGCGACGTAACGAGTTGGCTCTTGACGATAACGGCTACTGCTTGACCGACAATGGCCGGCAACATGCTCGCGAGCTTGTTCGTTCGCATCGCTTGTGGGAACAATACTTGGTTTCCGAAGTGAGTTTGGATGCGACGCGAATCCATGACAAGGCTGAGCGACTCGAACACTTTACGGACCGCCAATTGCGTGACCAATTGTGCGACGCCACCGAATCGCCATCGCGAGACCCACACGGCAGCGAAATCCCGCCTGAGCAAGAGTGAAAAGGTGTGGCTGGGCAAGGTGGCTGTTTTTGTCCACGTCACGAAACATCAGTAGTGGACGAGGCAACGAATCCCGTGCGGCTTGATTCGGCGAGTAGACTCGGGGCCTCGTGCAGTACGGTAGAAATGCGAGGGGCTCGTGGCCTCGACCACTACCGGAATCTCTGAATTGTGACGCAAACTGAGTGATTCCCGCGATAGAATTCATAGGATTGTCTGCGACGGCCCCCACGCTTCCCCCTCTAACAAAACCCGACGAGAGACACGATGCGAACCCCCCCCCTTGCTCTTCCTCATGCGGCAGTGCGTACGTTTGCCTTGAGCCTTGCTTTACTGCTCTCGGTTTCTGGGACGACAAAGACGGAGGCCGCTGATGCTTCGGCCGATCGTCCTAACATTGTTTTCATCATTGCCGATGACTGTACGTTCCGCGACATTGGTTGTTACGGCGGTCAAGCATACACGCCCAACATCGATCAATTGGCCCAGTCGGGGATGAAGTTCAACCGCTGTTTCCAGGCGGCACCGATGTGTTCGCCAACGCGGCACAACTTGTACACGGGGCTCTACCCGGTTAAGTCGGGAGCGTACCCGAACCACACGTTCGCGGCGGATGGAACCAAGAGCATCGTTCACTACTTGAAACCGCAGGGATACCGGGTCGCACTTTCGGGCAAAACCCACATCGGCCCCCAGGAGGTATTCCCGTTTGAATACCTCGGCAAAGATATCAATCCGGATATGAAGCAGATTGACACACTGTTTTCGGAGTGCCGTGATTCGGAAACGCCATTTTGTCTTTTCGCCTGTTCCAACTATCCTCATTCGCCTTGGAACAAGGGTGACGCATCGCAATACCCGCCTGTCAAAATCAAACTGCCGCCCTACATCGTCGACACGCCGCAGGTACGTGGGGATTTCAGCGACTATCTCGCCGAAGTCACCTGTTTTGATGACCAAGTCGGCCAAATTTTACAGCTACTCGATAAACATCAACTAAATGACAATACGTTGGTGATGGTGGTGTCGGAACAAGGCAACTCGTTTCCGTTTGCAAAGTGGACTTGCTACAGCAACGGATTGCAATCCGCAATGATCGTACGCTGGCCTGGCAAGGTCCAACCGGGCACGCTCACCGATGCGATGGTGGAATATGTCGACGTGACGCCGACATTCATCGCCGCAGCGGGAGCAGCGCCGCAACCCTCTTTGGACGGCAAGAGTTTTATGCCTGTGTTGACCGGCGAAACGGACCAGCACAAATCGTTTAGCTACGGCATCATGACCACGCGAGGCATCATCAACGGCAGCGATGCGTATGCAATCCGCACCGTGCGAGGGCAACAGTACCGGTTGATTTGGAATTTGAATCACGAAACCAAGTTCACCAATGCGTGTACCCAGGCCCGCTACTTTCAATCGATGGTCGATGTGGCCAAAGGGGGCGACGAGCACGCACAAGAACTCGTCAATCGATATTACTATCGTCCCGAGTTCGAGCTGTACGACTGCAACGTCGACCCGTTGGAAATGAACAACTTGGCCGAAAACCCCGAGTACGCCAGCGTCATCAAGGATCTGAAGAGCAAACTTGATCAGTGGATGGCGTCACAGGGGGACGAAGGAGTGGAAACGGAATACGACGCGATTTTGCACCAAAACGTATACAAGGGCAGGTACAAAGGCATGACGCGTGAGCAGGCACGCGAGGCGTGGGAAACGAAGAACTCAAAGAAAGGAAAACAGCAAGGCGGCAACGGCAAGAAACGTAAAGCCAAGAAGCCCGCAGGGGAGTAGGCTGCAAGTGTGTGCCGGTTAGAGCATCTTTAGAAATGGCGTAGGGCCGGTTCCTACCGGCCAAGTTGCGGTCGGCCGGTGGGAACCGGCCCTACATCCTCTTGGCGAGTTTCGCTACGTTGAAGCAAAGGTAGCGATGCACACGTCGAATCGATACATTAAAAGCATCTCCTGACGTTGCTCTGAACTAGGATTGAACAGGCTTTTGACGACACAATCGATAGACACCAGCGAAAAGCTGGAGCAGATAAAAACGGAAATTGCCAAACATGTCGTCGGGCAGCAGCCATTGATCGACCGGTTGATGTTGGCGCTGTTATGCAATGGGCATGTCCTGCTAGAGGGCGTGCCTGGGATCGCCAAAACGTTGACGGTCAATTGTTTAGCCAAGGCAATCCACGCGGAATTTAGCCGCATTCAATTCACTCCCGATCTGTTGCCGGGCGACCTCACCGGCACATTGGTGTACGACCCGCGACACCATGTCTTCACGCCCGAAAAAGGCCCGGTGTTTGCCAACTTGGTATTGGCCGATGAAATCAATCGAGCCCCGGCCAAGGTCCAATCGGCGCTGCTCGAAGCGATGCAGGAAAAACAAGTCACGCTGGGCAAAGAGACTTTTGATTTGCCTTCGCCGTTTCTTGTCTTGGCGACTCAAAATCCGATCGAGCAAGAGGGGACCTACGCGCTTCCCGAAGCCCAGGTCGATCGGTTTATGTTTAAGTTAAAAGTGGGCTACCCCAGCATGGACGAAGAACTCGTGATCATGCAGCGGATGGCAAAAACCAGCTCTGATGTGAACATCCAACCGGTGCTATCACTTGATGAATTGATGCAGATGCGAAGCACGCTCGACGCAACGTTCTTGGACGAAAAAATTGAACGCTACATCATTCGGCTGGTGGACTGTACACGTCACCCAGCGAAGTACGGTCTGGATATCGAGCGTTATGTTCGATTCGGAGCGTCACCGCGTGCATCGATCTATCTATCGCTGGCGGCACGTGGAAACGCGATGATGCAGCAACGTGACTACACCGTTCCTCAAGATGTGAAAGATGTCGCTCACGATGTCTTGCGGCATCGATTGGCGATCTCGTATCGCGCGGAAGCCGAGTCGATCACGTCCGACGACTTGTTGGACCAGATGCTGTCAACGGTGCCGGTTGTCCAGTCATGATCCCCGATTCGCTCTCCGATACCGACGCCCAACTCTCACTGCTGGAACTGAAATGCCGTCGCCCGGTCGAGCATCTACTTGCCGGTGAATATCATTCCGTTTTCCGCGGCCAAGGCATTGAATTCGAGGATGTGCGGCGGTATCAGCCCGGCGACGATGTGCGTTCGATGGACTGGAAGGTCACCGCGCGGACGGGCGAACCGCATATCAAACGCTACATCGAACAGCGGGAACAGTTTCTATATTTGCTGGTCGACGTCTCGGCATCGATGACCGAATCGACCGCCGGACGCAAACGGGCGTTGAGCACGGAATTGTGTGCGTTACTGACGATGGCGGCGGTGCGGAACAATGACCGAGTCAGCTTGATCCTGTTTACTGATCGAGTCGAAATGGTAATTCCCGCCGGCAAAGGACGGTCGCACGCGTTGCGGATCATGGACACGTTGCTGCATTTTGAGCCCGCCGGACGCGAGACCGCATTCGAAGCCGTGCTAAGCCGATTTGGGCACATGGCACGAAAGCACTCTGTGGTGTTTGTGATTTCCGATTTCCTGGCGTCAGACTACTTTGACGAACTCCGTGCTCTGGCGGCCCGCCACGATCTGAACGCCATCAATGTGCTCGATACACAAACGCAACTGGCCGCGTCCACGGAACTGGTCTACATGGAAGACACCGAAACGGGGTCGCAGCGTTATGTCGATTTGAAACGCACCAAACGGGAAAGTCACGAGCACCCTATCGCTTTGCAAGAACAGATGTTGCAGAGCGGTATTGGGTTGATGGAGATCGGTGTCGACGAGGACTGCGTGACGGCACTGGCCAGCTATTTCCAATCGCGGCATCGACGCGTTGCTGACGAGACGGGTGGCTAAATGTTGCCTCGTGCTACCCCCATCGCGTTGGTTGTCGTTTTCGTAACGATGTCGTTGGCGAATCCGTCCGCTGCCGAAAGCGACGCGAGCCCGCAATCCTTCGGCATTTCGGTTCGTTTTGTTCCCGATCAAGCTCGCCCTGGCGACGTGGTGCAACTGCGAGCAGAGATGGACCGCGAAACGTGGGGCCAGTTCGAATTGCACGTCCCGGCAACCTCCGCTCTGCACGCGATCACCGTTGAGAAGATGCCGCTGAAATACGAGAACGGACGCTACCAACAACAGCAAAGTCTGGTGTTTCAGCCCAAGCGTTCGGGTGCAATTGTGATTTCGGGAGCGAGGCTTGATGTCGTCACCTCGGGCGGTCGCCAATCGATAGCGCTACCCGACCTGACGCTCACGGTTCAGCCTCTCGGAATCGTCGACACATCCGACATTCCCGTCCCCCTGCCTGCTCCCGCTCCGGATTCGCAACCGGGGTCACCGGCGCTCTGGGCTGCACTGATTGTCATTGCGTTCGTGCTTTCGATAACGATCCTCCTGGTTGCGAGAAAAAAACAAAACCGACAATTAACTGCGGTGCAATCGGTCCCGTCAAAGTCGACACCCGACGATCTCGCTAAAAGGTTGCAATCGGGCGAGCTTCCGCCAAAAGAGTTGGAACGGTTGCTGAGCGATCCCAGCTTTGTTGCATCCGATGCGGTGCGTGCGGCGATCGAGCGAGCGGTCTACTCTCAAAATTACGACGCCAGCGAATTGGCGAAGTTATTGCACAAGCAGGAGGCAACATGATTTTTGCCTACCCTTGGCTGTTGCTGTTGCTGCCGGTACCGGTGATGCTCGCATGGACCTCGCGAGTCAAACGAGCCAGCTTGCCGGTCCCCTCGCTAAAACTTTGGCAGCACGCCGAGCCTGGTCGTGCCCGCTACTTGTGGCTCCTGCCGCTGCTTCGAATCATCTCGCTGATGTTGCTCATCACCGCACTGGCAAGACCGCAAGCGGGAACCACGCATACGGTACAAGTCTCTGAAGGGATCGCGATTGAGTTGTTGGTCGACGTCAGCAGCAGCATGGACATGAGCATCCAGTTGCCTGACAAGAAACAGAACAGCCGCATGGAGGTGGCCAAGGAATTGGTCGAACGCTTCATCGCGGGCGACGGTGAGAAATTGAAAGGACGCGAAGGCGATTTGCTGGGGTTGATTACGTTTGCGAGGTACGCCGACACTCGCAGCCCGTTGACGTTTGGTCACGAAGCCCTGCTGCAACTGGTTCGCGACCTCGAAATCCAACAGCGGCCCAACGAAGACGGCACTGCTTACGGCGACGCCTTGGCGATTGCCGCCGCACGGCTGCGACAACTAGATGATCCCGAAGTTCGCGAGCGTCGATCCTTTGAAAGCGAGATTTCGAGCCGCGTGATTATCCTGCTGACCGACGGAGAGAACAACTCGGGACAACATCTGCCGGTCGAGGCCGCGGGACTCGCCAAAGAGTGGGGGTGTCGGGTTTACTGTATTAGTTTGGGGGATCATGCACCGCCGTCGATATCCGCGCCGTCGACGTCTGCTCCGCTGGCGGATCCGCCGCTTTCCGAAGCCGAACGTGTGCTGGAACACATCAGCCTCGAAACGGGCGGCCTGTTTCGCACTGCCTATGATTTCGAGTCGTTGTTGGCGGTGTATTCCGAAG
This sequence comes from Novipirellula methanifontis, assembly GCF_052161655.1. Taxonomy (GTDB): domain Bacteria; phylum Planctomycetota; class Planctomycetia; order Pirellulales; family Pirellulaceae; genus Novipirellula. The sequence continues at coordinate 566,369 of NZ_CP197418.1, read as the reverse complement.
TCGACCAATTAGAGCGTTCCCGCATCGTGACACGCCAATACACGCGAGTTGCCGAGTGGTTCTGGTTGCCATTGGCCGCTTCGCTGCTGATGTTGATCGCTGCCCTTGTCCTTGAATCCACATGGTTGCGGACCGTGCCATGACGTTCTTTACATTTCAACACCCGAGCATGCTGGTTCTGCTGACGCTACTGTTGCCGGTCGCATGGTTGCTGCGGCGTGCGCGTCATCGCCGGCAAACCGTCATCGATGCGATGGGCGGCGACTTGGCCTCGAGATCGCCATGGCGTGACCGACTTTGCTTGGCGGCAGTCACGCTGATGATCCTGGCACTCGCACGTCCAGGCATTTCGCCGCAGCGGCATTCGGTGACCAAGAGTGGTCGTGACGTGGTGTTTGTTCTCGATGTCTCGCAAAGTATGTTGGCCCAGGATGCTTATCCATCGCGATTGGATGCTGCCAAAGACGCGATTCGCGACGCGTTAGATAACTTGCATTCCGAACGAGTTGCCTTGGTCGTGTACGCGGGCAGCGCCAACATCCTTTGTCCGCTGACGTTCGATTATGACTTTGTTCGTTACGTGTTGGACCAGGCCACACCGAGGACGGTCGATTTCGGTGGCACCACGTTGTTATCCGCCACCGAAAAGTGCGGCGACAGCATCTTTACCGATGCACGCAAAGGGATGCAGGATTTGGTCGTCCTAACCGACGGCGAGGAACATGGTCCGCAGAACCAACGGGTTGCCAAACTGCTAAACGACCACGACTCGGGATTGCTGCTTGTTGGGATCGGCGACACTGTGTCCGGATCACGCATCCCAGTCGAAGGCGAGTCAGGCGAGACCGAGTACTTGAAACACGACGGACAATTTGTCACGACGCGATTAAACGAGAGCGGACTGCGTGAGTTGGCACGATTGGTGAGCGGCGCCACGTACGTCTCGGCGGGAACTTCGGCATTTGATCTGGCTGGTCTTTACTGGCAATACGCGAGCGACAAACCGATTGCGGATGTCGGGGGAACCGATACTTACGTTACCTATCGAGAGCTCGGATTCCCGCTGATGGGACTCGGGCTTGCGATGTTGCTGATCGCCGAATGGAAGGGCCGTTCCCGAGAACGCAAACGCAGGTCGTTGCCGTCAAAGCTGACTGAGGTTGCCACTCTGTTTTTCGTTGCCATCCACTGCCTGGCCCCCAGTGCGTCTCTGCAGGCCCAGGAGACGGGCATCGCGGAGCAGTTTGCCGAAGCGGTGCGATTGCAAACCGCCGGTCGGACAGCGGATGCAATGGAGATCTACGACACGATCACGCAAACAACCGCGACCGGAGAGATGTCTGCGGAGCAAACAGCGGCGATTCGCTTCAACCAGGGCCTGTGCTACTTGAATCTTGCAGCGTCCAACGCAGAAGCCGAACCTCGCACCGCGCTGTCGAGTGCTGAGCAAGCACAAGCCTGTTTTTTAGACGCTTGCCGAATGTCGCCTGACCTTTCGCGTGCGAGGATGCGATTAGATCCCACCGCGACCTGGATTGCAGAATTACAACAGCAAATCGAGCAAGAAGATCAGCGGCAGCAGGAACTGCAAGAACAGCTGCAAAATCTGATCGATCTGCTTCGCGATCTGCAACAAAAACAGGCCAAACTTCGCCAAGACGTTCCCGAAGGCCCGAAGAGCCAAAACCAAAGACGTCGTAATCCAGCGGATTCGCAGACACCGCAGGTCGAACCCGAAACAGCGGCTGCGGATGCCAAGCAATTCTCGCAACAGCAGCGGCAATTGCATCAAGAAGGAATCTCGATCGACGCGGTCATGCAGACACTCGATCGAGCAATGTCTCAATCGGTCCCGTCCGCAGACACGCAGTCGCTGAGCGTGCTGGAAGAACCACTGCGGCTGATGAAACAAGCGATCACTGCCCAAGATCTCGCGGCGGACAAGCTACAGCGGTGGAGCAGTTGGCCTGATGCTCGCGACCAACAACAGATCACCATTCGCAAGATCCAAGAGATCTTGGACCTGTTGGCCAGCGACACATCCGAAGACTCGGACGAGGGCGACTGGGACGACGAAGAGTCTTACGAAGACATGATGGAATCGAGTGAGTCCGATGAAGCAATGATGTCGTCGATGCAGGGCGAAGGCGAATTTGCCAGCGGCGCAGACATGCAACCGCTGCCGGTTCCCAACTATTCGGTGGACGACATTTTGATGGAAGAGCAGGGGAGTCTGCAATTTCGTCAACAACAACGAGCCAAGAGCAACCAAGGCAAAGTGGAGAAAGATTGGTGAGGCGTCGATGGCAACTCGGGATGTTCGGAATCGCTTTGGTGCTCGCCACTGCGAATTGCTGTTGCGCGCAATCAAGCAACGAGGATGCCGAGGATCAAGATCCAGTGGCGGATGTCGAACGCGAAATTGTCGAAGTGCCAATCAAACTCAAAGAACAAACTTGGTTCACGGACGTGGTGGCATCCGCCGTCATCCAATTTCCTGAAGCCGTGGAGCAACCGGAATCGCTGCCGCCTGATGACAAGGACGTCTCGTTTGTCGGATTGGAACTGAACTCGCCCGCATTGTCGAATCTTCGCGAACCGCAGGCGGTCGTTCGCTTCGTGCCGCAGCATCCTGGCCTGTCGGTTTTTCCATCGCTCGAGTTTCACTCGGCCACGCATATTTACCGCACCCCGCACACTCAATTCCTGGTCAGTGTTCCGCAACTGAGTTCAAACATGCAGTTTGAATTCCGGCCTGAGAAAACGACCGTTTATGTCGGTGAACCGTTGCGGGTGGACGTCACGTGGTCCAGTCAAGAAGCGACGAACCGATTTCGCTCGCTGCAATGTTATCCGGATATTTTTCGTCACAGTGATGTCGAGATCGTGATTCCTCGCTCTACCGCACCCGAAGAACAACAAATGGGATTGCCCTTCGGTGGACGGCGAATCATAGTCCCACGTGTGCCACCGGAGAACAAACCGTCCGTCTTTGGCACGGTACAGTTCCCGTTGTTCGCCCGCTGCCAAGAACCCGGAACGTATTCCCTCGGTCCCACACGGCTGGAATGTGCCTTACTAAAGGGCGAAGGAAGTCCGTTCGCGCCCTACGCCGCCTACTACAACAACGGACTGTTCGAGCCGTTTTCGGCATTAACTTCCTACGAACGCGTCTACGTGGAATCCGAACCAGTATCGGTGAAGGCGTTGCCGCTTCCGTCACAGAATCGCTCGGAATGGTTCAGTGGTTTGTTTGCCCCGGTCAAATTTGAAGTCACTGCGGCGACGGATGAAATCAAAGTCGGGCAGGTTCTCGAAGTGGATGTGCGTGTGCGTAGCGATGCCCCCCACGGCATGCTCGAACTTCCACCGTTATCGTTACAGCGGAGTCTACGAGGGCGGTTTCATGTCGCCAGCGAACTCGGTCGCACCTGGCATTTTGATGGAACCAGTTTCCGCATCCGCGTGCGGCCATTGACGACGAATATCACGGCGTTTCCATCACTGCGAATACAAGTATTTGATGCGGACGCGGGCGACTATCACTTTGTACAGACGGCAGCCGTTCCCTTGAACGTTCGGCCCGACAACGGCCGCGACTATTTTGAAGTACGAACTCTTGTCGCCGAGCAAACCTTGACCGACCAGCCCGCAGGGGTCTGGCATAACGCACAGCCAGGAACCATGAGTCAATTTCTAAACAACACGATTGGGATATTCGCAGACCAATTTTGGTTGTGGATCGCTTTAACGACAACGCTATTTGCATTGTTAGTCCCCTGGGTACGAGAACGTCGGCGGCGGGCGATCAACCCGATTTACCGCCGGCAAGTGGCCGCGTATCACGAACTGCGCCGGCGACCGGAAGGCACCGCGGAGAAGTGGGAAGCGTTTCTGCAGTTTCTCGCGACCGGATTTTCGTTGCCATCGGGCGTTTGGACAATCGAAGACACACGAAGTCGCCTGCACTCGATCGAGCTATCACAAACCGACATCGACTTGATCGCGGAAACCCACGCCGTAGCGGATAAGTCTGATTTTTCGTCGCAAAAATCAGCGGCCTCGATCCCTGAACTCAATGGGGTGGCAAGTCGGTTGTTTGCAAAGTTCCGCCGTCTTTCCGTTTTCGTATGGATCGTCCTTTGCATGATTCCGGCGACCGGTGTTGCTTCGGAGTGGAGCGAAGCGGAAGTGCTTTTTGACCAGGCGATTCACTCCAGTCCCGGATTGCCCGAAACGGAATCGCTTTTCAAACAAGCGGCGTTAAAGTTCGAGAGCGCCGCCACCGAACCCAAACGCCAGGGTCCGGCGTGGTACAACGCCGGGAACGCTTGGTTCAAAGCGGGCGAGTTGGGCCGAGCAATCGCGTGTTATCGTCAAGCCCAGATCTATCAACCGTTTGACGACGAGGTCCGCGCAAATTTGAAAGCCGCCCGTGCGTTGACGGTCGACGCGATCGAAGACCCGCGATCAGAAAGCTTCCTGCGATGGCCGCTGCGCTGGATCTGTGCAGCGTTGGTGGTTCTCTGGATTCTGTTTCTCAGTTTACTGCTATTGCATGTTCGCTATCGAGCACGGACGACCGCGGCTGTAACTGTGTTTGCAGCATCGATTGTGGTGGTGATGGTGGGGACCGCGGTTTACGCACGCAGCCATTCGGGGCGCGAAGGCGTCGTGATTGTCGGTGAAGCGTTTGGTCGCAAAGGCCCCGCGTATTCGTACGACACGGCGTTTTTTGAGCCACTACATGACGGGCTGGAATTCGATGTCCAATCACGACGAGCGGATTGGTTAAACATCGAACTAGCCGACGGACGCGAGTGCTGGATCCCCGCCGACCAAACCCGGTTGATTTTCAACGAGCGGTAGGCAGGAAGGAAGGTGCAACTTATGAGCCGTGGGCCGTAAGGCACCGGGTAGCGGACGAGTCACGAATGAATTGTCGCAGAGCGACATTTTTCGATAGCCTTGGGTTTCAACCCAAGGAAACATCCCTACCTCGAAAACAGTGTCGCGGAGCGACAATTTGTACTTGTACTTTCAGTTGCATGTCATACAAAACAAACCTGACTATCCAAAATGCTCGTCTTCAAATACGTATCGTTTGTCGAACTGGATTCGATGCTTCCGAAGAAACTCCAGGTACTCGTCGCGGAACGACTGTTTTAAATGGTGCTGTTCCTGATTCCTGATATAGCGTCTAACGACATCCGACATGGATTCGCTGACTGAAAAGGCACCATAACCACGCTGCCATGAGAACTTGGCCGATATTTTCTGATTTTGATTGATCCAATGAGACGAATTCCCTTTGATTAACTTGATTGTGTCAGCGATGGCAAACGACGGGTGCGTCTTCAACAATAGATGGACATGGTCTTCGACCCCACCTGCTTGCAGCAAAACTCCTTTATGAGTTTTGGCATTGCCACCCATCACGCCAAAAAGATCATCCTGCCACGTTTTGTCAAGTAATTTGAATCTTTGTTTCGTGCTGAAGACAACGTGAATTAAGATCCCGGAATGCGTGGACATAGGCAACAACCGTTGAAATGAGCTGGGACTTTGGCAATGTTCGATGCACTTCATTGTAATGGACGCCCCACATACCGTCGCTCCGCGACGAGGTGTTCTTGAGGGTCGCTTCCCTTGGGTTAAAACCCAAGGCTATAACAAAAAGTGCCTCCGGCACGAAAACAAATCCTATTCCGACTTGCTCGATTTTCCTTTGCGCAATCGTTTTGCCTTTTCGGCCCAGGGGGCGTGCCGGTCGAAGATCACGCCGTACTCTTGGTAGTGGTTGTAGGGCACCGCATCTTGCTTCCACTGTTCCACGGCTTGGTCATAACCAGCCTGCATCGACTTTAGTGCTTCGCTGTACTCGGGGTTCTTGGCCAAGTTGACCAACTCTAACGGATCCTTGCGAGTGTGATAAAGTTCCTCGGTCGGCGAGAACCCGTCTCCGGCGTAACCCCAGTAAACATACTTCATCTCTTTAGTCACAACGGCAAGCGACTGGACTTCGGCTGGGCCCCACACGTTGATCAAGGGCAGCGAAGTATGAATCTCGGCGGTGGGGTCATCAAGGATCGGCATCAGATTGCGTCCATCCATGTTGCTGGGCGGCGTGATGCCGGCCAATGCAAGAATAGTCGGCGCAAAATCAATATTGCCGGTTAGCGAATCCGTTCGTAACTGTTTGCCACGGTTGGGGTGCCGGGGATCGTAGACGATCAACGGCACGCGTGACGCTTCTTCATATGGCAACACCTTGGATCCGTAGCCGTGCGAGCCGCACAAAAATCCATTGTCAGACGTGTAGAGGATGACGGTATTGTCACTGGCACCATGCTCTTCTAACGCATCACGAATCATCCCGACCGCCACGTCGATGGCGTAAATTTGTTGATGGTACTTTGCCATGACTTTGTCGTAATCGTCCGAGTAGTGCCACGAATGAAACCGCTCGTATTGACGTCCTTGTTGACTCTGCTTGGAAAAGTGGGCGCCATGTTCACGACCAAAGTTCGCGGGCTTTTGGAACGTCTTTCCGGCATAGACATCATCAAATCGAGGATCCGGTGTTGCCGGCATGTGAGGTGCTTTGAAGCTGATCGACAAGCAAAACGGTTGCTCCTTTGCAGCCGAATCACGAACAAAGTCACGACCGAAGGCGCCGTAGGACAACGTCGAATGCGGATACTCGGCGGCGTACTTCGCCATCGATTTGTTTTGCCGGGTGTTGTAGCTCGTTTGCCCAGGACCGCCGCCCCACACGTCGAAGTCGTCGCTGGGAAGTTGTAATTTCTTGGACTCCGGCGTATCGACGACTTCGAACCCGAACTTGCCCGCGAACCCAGTGCGGTAACCGTTGGCGCGAAGCAGCATGGGGTAGCTCTGCTGCCACTTGTCTCGCGTCATCGGGCCGTGCTCAAAATTGCAGCCAGTTTTGTATTCCAACATCCCTGTCATCACATTGGCACGACTGGCCATACAGATCGCGGTCGTATCATAGTGATTGTCAAACACCATCCCTTCGGCGGCCAACTGGTCAATATTGGGCGTTTTCACATCCTCGTTGCCGTAGCAGCCAAGCGAGTAAAAGCTCTGATCATCCGACATTAGGAAAATAATATTAGGACGTTCATTCCCGACCGCCACAAATGCTCCCCCCATCCAAAACAGACAGAAACAAATCCAGCGAGTTTGCGGGAATCGAAGGATGGCATCCATTGTTGATTTTCCTGTCGTGGTGAAAGGCCTGTGTCGTGACGAGAGCACCCGCGCGAGCGATCCCGAGTCGCCACCTATCCTAATCTCTTGAGCGATCGTTGCTGACGTCATTGAATCCAGATTTTATCTCGCCTGGCTTACCGTGAGCCGCTCGCGCGAGAGCGACCGGATCCCACGCACTACCCGGTGCCTTACGGCCCACGGCTCACCACGACAATTTGCAATTCGTTTAAATCGACAGACCGTTAGCCGCGGCCTTCATTTTGCCAACGTTTTACCGAGCGGCAGCCCGACGCTAGCGCGTTCGGCTCACTACATAGGACAGTCGAACTAGCGGGATCGGTTCTCTCAAGCTGCCTGCATTTAGTTGATTCAGTGAGCCGCTCGCGCGTGAGCGGCCGGGTCCCACGCACTACCCGGTGCCTTACGGCCCACGGCTCACCACAATTGCTTGCCGCTCGGCGAGAGATCGGGGTTACCATAGAGAGAGTCATGCTGAGGCCACAATCAAATCGTCCAGCGAAAACAACAATAATTTGTTGACAGGCGATTCCGGTCAGACATTCGCCTCTTGAACCGCCGCCCAATCATGCATTTCCGGCATTTTCCCAGAGGATTTTCGCTTCGTGACGTCAAACGCTCCCAAAACGACTGATGCTCCCACGGAGGTTGTTGCATTGATTGCCCAGCACCAATCTCGGTTGCGGGGGTTCGTACGATGTTTGCTCGTTCACGACAAAGATGTTGACGATTTGCTGCAAGAGGTGAACGTCGTGCTTTGGCAAAAAGCGGACCAGTTCGAGATCGGAACCGATTTCTGGGCTTGGGCGAGCCAAGTTGCAAGATTTAAGGTGATGAATCAAGTTCGCAAGTATTCACGCGACCGCTTGGTGTTTGACGAGTCGTTCATGGCCGAATTGGCGGATCTTGCCGCAGAACGATCGAGTGGTTTTGAAGATCAACAGTCGGCACTTCGGCACTGCATGAAACAATTGCCGGGGCCGCAACGGGCATTGATCGAAATGCGGTATTCAAGCGAGCGTTCGATCGGCAGTATCGCGGAGGAATTGGGGCGCCCCGAAGGCTCGATTCGCCAGACCTTATACCGCATCCGTGGCCTGTTGCTGCAGTGTATCGAGCTGAACATGCCGGAGGCTTCGCAATGACCCGCGACACCGACCGTGAATTTGCCAACCTGCTTCAATTGGCGATCGATGGCGAAATCGATCCGGGCCAGGGTCAACGTTTGCAAGACCTGATGCGTGGCAACCCCGAACGAATGAACGCTTGGGTCGATCACTTTCGACTCGATTCACTACTAAGCAATGAGATTGACCGTTCGTCGGTCGTCGATCTCGTCGATCTGGTTTGTCCACAAGACTCGTCTGGCAATGACGTTTTGCCTGCGGTGAATCAAACGGACTACCACAAACGAGATCGACCTCGATCCAATGCGTGGTGGGCCGTCACGGCGATTTTGGCTGTGTCTGTTCTCTTTCTGGCATTCCTGTTCGCGACCGACCGATCGTTATCGCAATTTGCCAGCGTGGCAACGTCAAAGCAGCTAGACACCTCGATCGCGATACTCGCCCAGACGTCCGAGGATGTTTGGCATGGCAACATCGAACCTCCGCTACTGCTGTCACCGGGTCGATTGCAACTCGAATCCGGGTTAGCTGAAATCCGCGTTTACAACGGAGTGACGTTGTATCTCGAGGGCCCTGTCGACTTGGATTTGATCACGCTGGATCACGCCCATTTGCGACATGGCAAGCTGCGAGCAAGTGTTGCTGAACAAGCCGAAGGGTTCACCGTCACCACGGATGCTGTGCGGTTGGTGGACCGGGGCACCGAGTTTGCCATTTCGGCGGGCGAAGACGGGCGATCCCAGGTACATGTGTTTGACGGGTTGGTTGATCTTTACCCCAGTGACAAGCAAACACCCGACGATGTGGGCGGACGTGCGGTAGTCGAAGGCGAAAGTGTCGAAGTCGATCCGTCGTTTGAAACTCGCGAGACAGAGTTTGCTCTCGATCGGTTCCCCTCGGCACAATCGATGGACCAATCAGTGGCCAACCGCTTCGAACGATGGCAGGCGTGGAGCACCGAATTTGCTAAGCGTCCCGATTTGCTGGTGTACTACAACTTTGAAGAGTTCGGCGAACAAGGCAACGGACGCAATACCGTCGTTGATCTTGCCAGTGAAAAACCAATCAATGCAACCGTGGTCGGTTGTGAAACACTGACGGGACGTTGGCCTCAGAAAAAGGCTCTTGGGTTCTACAATCCTGCCGACCGATTGCGAGTACGGATCCCCGGTCGTTGGCCAAATTTGACAATGGCGTGTTGGGTTCGGCTGGACGAATTGCGAGGCGTCAATCAAGCCCTGCTGCTGACCGATTCCTTTAATGCGTGGCAGCCTCATTGGCAAATCGCCAAAGAAGGCGTGTTAAAACTTGGCATCGGTCAAGACACCGTGAAGGAATCCAGGCGGATGCGAAGCCCATCGGCGCCGCTGAAAGAACTCGCGCCCTTGGGACGCTGGATGCACCTAGCGACCGTCTATAACTCAAAGCAAAAAACCGTCGAACATTACGTCAACGGTATCCAAGCGGGTTCAAACGTGTTACCAGTCGCCGAGCCGCTGCACATTGGAACCGCCGAAATCGGAAACTGGCTGCAACCAAGACAAACAGGCGACGAACCGATCCGCAATTTGGACGGTCGCATCGACGAGTTCATGTTGTTCCGCTCGGCACTGGATGCGGAAACGATCAAAGAAATTTATAAGGCCGGACGTTAGGACCGGCAACATGAATCTGGAGGTCCGAAAACAACGCCAATCCAAAAACCTGTCCCCCGACCAACAGAAGTCGTTGGATAAACTGCTCGCCGCAAAGACCAACGCCGCTGTCGTTAATTTGAAACCTGGCCAATGGTACCGATTGGGCGTTCGCATCCAGGGCAATTCTCTAGAGGCTTCGCTGGATGGCAAGAAGATTGCCGAGCTTCGTTCGCCTGGAATCGACCACCCGACCAAAACAAAGGTTGGCATGACCGTCAACGGATCGACCATCGATTTTGACAACTTGAAAGTCTTCAGCATCAGCCAATAGCCGGAAGCCCCCATAGCTGTTCTTCCTTAAAACCACTTTTCCCAAAGTCCCTGCACGATGAAAAACACCGCCCCCCAACGTTCCCTCGTTTTGTTGCTGCTGAGTGCTCTCTTTCTGCTTTCGCTGGGAACCGTCGCCTCGGCGGCGGACGAGGTTGCCGCGACGCCGGACCGCCCCAACATCCTCTGGATCACGATCGAGGACTGGAGCCCCGACTTGTCATGCTACGGCACAAAGGGAATCGAAACGCCGCACGTGGACAAGTTGGCTTCCGAAGGGATTCGCTACCAATGGGCTTTCACCACGTCGCCGGTTTGCTCGACTTCGCGTTCCGCGATGATGACGGGGTTCCATCAAAATTACATCGGTGCCCACCAACACCGCACCGATGACAAGAAACCGCTGCCTTATGGGATTCGCCCGATCCCTCATCTGTTCGCCGACGCAGGTTACTTCACGGCGCTGATGAGCTGGAAAACCGACTGCAATTTCTTGCCGGATTCGAAGAATGAATTGTTCATGGGCGAGGACTGGAACGAGCGTAAACCAAATCAACCTTTCTTTGCTCGTATTACGTTTGGCGGAACGCACCGAGCTTGGAATCGCGATCCACTGCGTCCGATTGACCCCAAGGATGTCGAGCTGCCGCCTTATTATCCGGACACCCCGTTTATCCGCCGCGACTGGGCCACCGGTTTGGAACAAATGCAGATCGTCGACCGTGAAGTCGGCGAGCTGTTGAAACGCTTGAATGACGAAGGGCTTGCCGAAAACACCATCGTATTTTTCATTGGCGACCACGGCCGCTGCCACATCCGCGGCAAGCAGTTTCTTTATGACGAAGGAACTCGCATTCCGATGATCATGCGTTGGCCAGGGAAAGTCAAACCCGGACAAGTTAACGAGGACCTTGTGATGTCAATCGACATTTGTGAGACAATCCTCGAAGCGGCTGGCATCAAGGCTCCAGTTCCACTGCATGGCAAAAGTCTATTCAGCAAGGAAGTCCAGGATCGTAAGTACGTCTTCGCAGCAAGAGACAAGATGGACGACGCTCATGACGCAATGCGATCGATTCGATCCAAGGACCACAAGCTGATTCTGAATCTGATGCCCGAACGAGCCTACTGCCAATTCAGCCATTACAAGGAAGGTGCATATCCTGCGCTCGCAGAAATGAATGTCTTGAATCTGGAAGGAAAGCTGACCCCGGAACAAGCTGCGTTTATGGCACCGAGCAAACCCGAAATTGAACTGTTTGACCTCAAAAGAGATCCGCACGAAGTGCACAACGTCGCAGATGATCCGCAGTACGCCGATGTGAAAGCCGAACTGCTCGCGGAGCTCGAAAACTGGCGAACCAACGTGATCAAGGACCAAGGTGTGTCAGAGGACTTTCGTGCTGTCGGCGTCTTCCCTGAAACATGCCCCACGCCGACGGTAGGTGAATGGGTAGAGAAGAACGCGAAGAACTACGACTTCAGCAAATACGGATCGCCAGGCTGGTATCCCACTCGCACTTTGGAAGAGTGGCAGAAGGCACGCGATCTATGGGCTCCGTACGTATTCCGCGGACCGAGCGAGAAGGTCGCACGCCCCGTGATTCCTTTCACTCAGAAGAAGAAAGAGAAAGCCGCCAAGAAGAACAAAAAGAAGTAGCCGAGCGTGCTCTGGAGGAAGCGACAAGCATGAGAAACGAGACACCCTACTTACAAACCGGAATTCCGAAATGACAATCATGCAGAAACCAACGACCCGGCGACAGTTTCTCGCCCAAACCGCTGCAGTGTCGGCGGCTGCCGCGATCCCCTATCACTTCACATCAGCGCAAGAGTCGACCAAGAGCAAATCGAAGAACGAACAGTTGCAGTTTGCTCTCATTGGCGTGGGTGGAAATGGAACGCGGACGGCTCCGGTAGGAAAAGAGTTCGCGAATTTGGTTGCGTTGTGTGATGTCGATGCGGATCACCTGCGTGACGGCAACCAATTGTTGACTGATGGCAAAGCTGACACCTATTCCGACTATCGCGAAGTCCTTTCGCGCGACGACATCGACGTCGTCCAGATTTCCACGCCCGATCATTGGCATGCAAAAATCTTGATCGAAGCGATGTCGGCTGGCAAAGATGCCTACTGCGAAAAACCGCTCACGCTGACGATTGACGAAGGCAAACTGGTTCGTCGCATGCAGAAAGAAACCGGTCGTGTGGTGCAAGTCGGCACGCAACAGCGAAGTAGTTTTGACAAGTTCAACAAAGCACTGGCGATTATCGCCGAGGGCCGCATCGGAAAACTCAAACGAATGGTCGTTGGAATTGATGGTGGTGGATGGAGTCCCGAGATTCCGGCTGTCGCGGTTCCCAAAGCACTCGATTGGGATCGTTGGCTCGGCCCAACGCCGGAGATGCCTTATCGCTACCTTCGCCATCCGAACAAGGAAGCCGACAAAGGCTACACGAATTGCCATACCCAGTTCCGCTGGTGGTACGAACATTCTGGTGGCAAATTAACCGATTGGGGTGCTCATCACATCGACATTGCGATGTTAGGGATCGCAGCGGCAGGTCAGAACAACGATCCCGTTTCAGTCGATGGCACCGCCAAACATGCGGTCGATTTCAAAGACGGCATGCCCGTACAAACAGATCGTTACAACACAGCACAGGGATTCGATTTACACGTGGCGTTTGTTGATGGTGATGTTGAAATGAACATTCGCCATGACGTCGACAATGGCATTCTGTTCGAAGGCGAACTCGGACGAATCTTCGTCAATCGTGGAAAATTGGTCGGCAAGCCAGTCGAAGACCTCGCGTCCAACCCGTTGCCTGAGGATGCCATCTCCAAGATCTATCGTGGCATGCCGATGAAGCAGAACGATCGCCCTGCGCACTGGGAAAACTTTATGCATGCGATCGAAAATCGAGTCCTACCGATCTCGGATGTTCACTCGCACATGAAGATGTTGAATGTCTGTCACCTTGCCGGGATCTGTTGCCGGCTGGGCCGCAGAATTAATTGGAACCAGTCGACCGAGCAGGTTATCGGTGACGAACTAGCGCAAAGCATGATGAGTCGCCCGTACCGCGAAGGTTACGAAATCGACATGAGCTGAGCAGAGAGGCACCAGCGACTCATTGTATAAGTGAGCCGTGACGCGTGAGCGGCCGGGTCTCACGTACGACCCGGTGCCTTACGTCCCACGGCTCACATCACTCAAACTTTGGAAAAAACAAAATGAAAATCACACGACGAAACGCAATTTTCACAACGGCGGCTGCCGCATCCGCTGCACTTACGCCCCGCACAATCCTTGGGGACGTGTTAGGCGCGAATGAAAAAGTGAACGTCGCGTGGTGCGGCGTTGGTAACCGCGGCCCTCGCATTATCGAGAATTTTGAAAGAGCCGGCATCGCCAACTTCGTCGCCTTCTGTGACGTCGATCCGGAAAACCCACATATCAACGCGACGAAAGAAAAATTTCCCAAGGCTCGCATCTTTCAAGATTGGCGGGTGATGCTGGACAAGATGGACAAGGACATCGATGCGGTGGTGGTCTTGGTGCCAGACCATTCGCACTTTCCGATCACGATGGCAGCCATGGCCGCTGGCAAACATGTCTACACCGAAAAGCCACTCGCTCGCACGTTCCAAGAAATCGAACTGATGATGGCGGCAGAGAAGAAATACAAAGTCGCGACCCAAATGGGTAACCAAGGACACTCGGGCGACAACCATTTTCAGTTCGATGCTTGGAAGGATGCCGGCATCATCAAAGACGTCACCCACGTCGATGCCTACATGAACAAGTGGCGTCGTTGGCACCCTTGGGGCGACGTGAAGTCGATGCCAAGCGGCGAGACGGCGCCAGAAACCATGGACTGGGATCTGTGGCACAGCACGACGCCATTGCATGCGTTTAGCAAGATGTTTCATCCCGGCAATTGGCGTGGATGGTACCAACATGGCACCGGATGTTTCGGTGACTGGGGCGCCCACATCCTCGATACGATCCATCGTTTCCTTGAACTTGGGTTGCCGGAAAAGATCTCGGCAACGAAATTGGTACAGCCTAACAAGCTCGTTTATCCGCTCGCGTCGACCATCAACTTCCAGTTCCCTGAGCGGAACGGAATGCCCGCAATGGACATTGATTGGTACGACGGAGTCGAAAACTTGCCACCATTGCCGGACGATTTTGCAGGACGAAAACTCGATACGAACACTCCTGGCAAGTTCATCTATGCGGGCGATTTGGCTTTGCAAGGCGGCAGTCACGCGACAACACTCGAAATCCTCGACGAGGAAAAACGCAATTCGCTGCAAGCATCCGGGAATATGCAAACGAACTTTGGCAAGCATTCGGATCACTACGCCAATTTCTTGCTCGCTTGTCGCGGCGACGAAAAAACGCGGTCGCCGTTCTCGGTTTCGGGTCCGCTATCGCAGGTATTGGCGCTCGGTTGCTTGGCTCAGCGACTCGGCGGCGAGCTCGAGTTTGATCGCGAAAGCAAACAGATCACCAACAACGAATTTGCCAACTCGCTACTGAAAGACACGCCACGAAAGGGCTGGGAGCAATACTATGCACTCTGAACAAAAGAACTGCTCGTTGGTTCACATGCGGGTGACGTTTGCTGCGATGGCGATGACGTTCCTGACACTCGGCACCGCGACCAGAACGTTGGCCGCTGATCGACCGAACATCGTGATCTTGTTCGCCGACGACATCAGCGCTCGTGAATTGCCGCTGTACGGATCATCAGTCTGGAGCCCACCCGAAAGCGGTGACAGCAGCGATCCCCAGTTTCGTGCTCAGACGCCCGTTTTGGACCAAATGGCGGCCGAAGGTTGCTGGATCAAGACCGCGTGGGCTTCGGTGGTTTGCTCGCCTAGCCGCGCGATGATGATGACCGGGCGATACGCTCACCTTCATAAATGGTGGGGCAACAAATCGAAGGGCACCTACGTCAACGAGCAAGGCAAAACGGTGACTTGGCCGCTGTACGAAAGTTCGCCAACCCAAATCGGGCATGTCGCACAGCAAGCAGGGTACAAGACCTACTGGGCTGGCAAGACCCAGATGGCCGGCGATCTGCAGCGATTTGGGTTTGACCAAGGTTGCTTTACCCCGGGCAATCTCGAGGACAGAGACAATCCTTATACCGACTTCAAATTGGTCGATAAAAAGATTGACGGCAAGAAGTTGTTGTTCAACGCCGACTCCGATCAACAAGTCGACACCTACAAACAACACGGATGGTATTGGTTCCCGCATGTGCGATTGATGAATCATGATGGAAAAGATTTTCAGTGGTGGCCCAATACGCCCGAGTCAATCGCGGAATTCGGCGTCGGCACTTATGGGCCTGATGTCGAATTGGACTTCGTCTTTGACTTCATGGAAAAACGTGCCGAGGACAAGCAGCCGTTCTTTGTCTATCACACATCGCACCTTGGCCACGATGCATTCAATTGGCTCGATCCTGATTCGACCAGCAAATGGCCGGGCACGCCGATCATTCGTTGGGATGGTCAGAAATACGTTCGCACCGCCCCCAAGATCACTGGCGACAAGGGCAAATACGACACGCACGGTACCGTGACCGGCCCCGGCATCCACCACCATGTGAACTATCTGGATTATCAAGTTTGGCAGTACCAACAAAAGCTAAAAGAGCTTGGCATCGCTGACAACACAATCTTCATTTTCTGTAGCGACAATGGGACGAGCGGCTACGGAAAAAATAGCACCGATCGCCAGAAGGGAACGCACGTGCCGATGATCGTTTCCGCCCCCGGTTTGACCAAAAAGGGCGAGCAGGATGTGCTGGTAAACATGTCCGACTTTTTACCCACGATCGCTGAACTGACCGGTGTTGATCTGCCGTCAAACTACGAGATCAACGGCGAGAGTTTGGTGCCGTTCTTGCTTGGCGACGAACCAACGCATCGCGATTGGATCTACGGGTACAGGGATGAAGAGCAAATCATTCGTGGCATGAAAGTGATGCGAGACGGTCGCGGCAAGTGGTGGGACGTCGAATCCACGCCCGACGATCTGATTAGCTTTCCGATGATCAAAGATTGGAAAAAAGTATCCGCCGAGCATCGTGCAGAGCGTGATCAATTGAAAGCGACCCTGCCTCGGTTCAGCCAGGAAGAGAACGGCCGCAACGCGCCATCAGCGAAGTCGCTGCAGAAATAACATTTTAAAAGTGCTTGACATAAAAGGATTCGGAATCCATGCGATTGTTACTACTCCTATGCGTTTGTCTTCTCTGCGGATTGCCGGTTGTTACCGCCGAAGAATCTGCGGTGAAACAACCCAACATCCTCTGGATCCTGACCGACGATCATCGTGCCGATTCCATTGCGGCGTACAACCGTGCGACTGCGGGACGGGACGACAGCGAACTCGGGTATGTCTCGTCGCCCAATGCCGATGCACTTGCGAAACAAGGCGTGTTGTTTACTCGAGCCTATTGCAACTCGCCGGGCTGTGCCCCAAGCCGAACGTCGATGCACTTTGGAATGTACCCTCATCACAGTGGGCAATACGGTTTTGAATCAGGTCATCAGTCGACCGATTTCGCGAAGCCGTTCTTTCCCCAATTGATGGTTGAAAACGGGTATCGAACGGCCCACTTCGGCAAAAGCGGGATTGCGAGTTTCGCCTGGGACGAACGCAAGCTACAGAAAACGTCAATCTACGAAGTCAGCGTTGATCAAAAGGAACTTTACAAAAACGAGCGCACCGATTGGTTTCATCAAAAGACTTGGGGCAAAGGCAAATCGACCGGGATGGAAGAATTCTGGTCGATGCCGGACGGACCGATGCGGATTCAGACGCCAGTGGAAGGGCCCTTGGGTGAAACCGCGATCCAGCAGAAAGCTCGGGTGCGACGTGAGCTCGACTTGTTATTTTCGTTTGGCGACCACAACAACCTCGTGATCGGAGGTGTCAGCCCGCAACCGACCGAAAAGACGCAAGACGGTGAAATCTTAGCGTCCTTCATGGATTACGTTCGACACGCGGGTGAGTCGTACAAGACACCTTGGGGTCGCAAAATCGAGGGACCTCCGACGGACCAACCGCTGTTTGTGAACCTTGGATTTCACTTCCCCCACACCCCCGTGCTACCGTCCGGCGAGTTCCGTGATCAGTTTGCCGGAAAGACCTACAAGGTCCCCGAATTCAGCAAAGACGAACTTGAAAAACTGCCGCCACAATTGGTGTTGTGGTTTGAAAAAACCAACTTCGCTGACCTGTCGGCCGAAGACAAGCAGCAGGCGATTCGCGACTACTATGCGTTCTGTGCAATGGGCGATTCGCTGATCGGCAAAGCGATCGAACAATTCAAAGAATTCAGCACCAAACAAAACCGTGATTATTTGATTCTGTATGTGATCGGTGATCATGGCTGGCATTTGGGCGAACAGGGTGGCGAATCGAAGTTCGCACCGTACGACGCGTCGAACCACTGTGCCGTGATCGCAGTTTCGTCGGACGGCCAACAATATCCGGCTGGCACGATATGCAACAAACCGATCGAATTCGTCGACTTTGCACCCACGTTTTTGAACGCGGCCGGTGCGGACTTATCAGGCGATCGCTACGCCCATCTCGACGGACATCCCATCGGCAACACGCTCAGCGGCCCGATCAATCGCGACTATGTGATCGGCGAGATGAATCATGTGATTGGCCCGCGAGCCTACTTGCGATCCGACGACTTTGCGTTTTCGATGCGAGTTCGTGAAAAGAGCGGCAAACCGGGCGAGAAATGGGGGCAACCGCCGGGGGAAGATATCAAGTGGGCGCTGAAGACTCCGCGCGAGCAAGTCGAAATGGCACTGTTCGATCTTCGCGTCGACCCCAAAGAGCGAAACAATGTCGCGAATGACGATTCGTATCTGGCGTTATCCGACTGGTTCCGCAGCAAACTTGGACGCATCATCTTGGGCGACGGACGAGTCGAATCAGATTGGTCAAAAGAAAACGAGTTTGCAATCAGCAACTTTGCCGCCGGAGCTCACGATGGGAAATTGGAGATTCCCAAAAACATCGTGCCGCCCGTGCAAGAGTTGACAACGCAACCCAAGCATTCGTCGCTGGACATGGAAATCAAGTTCGGCAAGGTTTCACGGAAGTCCGCCTTTCGCAGTGACACGATGAGCATCTGGGGCGGATCGCTGGTCAAAGGCGAAGACGAGCTGTACCACATGCTCTATTCGCAATGGCCACGCAACCTGGGCTGGGCCTGGGTAACCGATTCCGAAATCGCTCATGCCGTTTCCGCCAATCCCTTCGGCCCTTTCGAATTCAAAGACGTCTCGCTGCCTCGTCGCGGCAAACAACATTGGGATGGCTGGTGTACTCACAATCCGACCGTGCACAAGTTCGGCAACAAGTATTATCTGTACTATATGGGCAACACCGGCGACGGCGAAATCGTTGGCGTCCCGGGTAAACATCTGCTGAATTGGCAACACCGAAACAACCAACGCATCGGAGTGGCGGTCGCCGACAGCCCCAACGGTCCATGGACACGCAGCGACAAACCGCTGATCGATGTTAGCCCCCAGGCATCGGCGATGGATTCGCTAGTGACATCCAACCCTTCGGTTTGCCAGCGACCCGATGGCGGTTTCTTGATGGTTTACAAAGGCGTTGGCCAAGAAAGCCCGCTGCCCAACGGCGGGCCCGTCGTTCACTGCGTCGCCACCTCGGACAGCCCCACCGGTCCATTTATCAAACAAGACAAACCGATCTTTGTGTTTGAAGGCGAACACTTTCCCGCCGAGGATCCTTACATCTGGTTCCAAGAAGGAAAGTACCGAGCGATCGTCAAGCGAATCAAACACGAGGGACGCAAACGAGTCTTTTCGCTGGTCCATTACGATTCGGTCGACGGATTGGATTGGCATCCGGGCAAGTACCACGAAATCTCTCAGCGAACGGTCCAGTGGGAAGATGGCGAAGTCCAGCAGTTCGATCACCTCGAGCGACCGCAGGTGTACATCGAGAATGGAAAACCGGTCGCGTTGCTGTGTGCCGCGGACATCTACGACGAGAACCATGTTCGCCAGTCCTTCAATATCCAGATTCCTTTGCAGGTAACGTTGCATCCGTAGCATTGTCCCTGCAACTTCGTTCAGCGCCGAACAATCGTGATGAACATCGTTATCACAGAATTTTCAAACGAATCCATTGGATAGAATTATGAAATTCGAGAACCGTTGCTTTCTCTGTTTTTTGTTGGCATCTTTATTGACGCCTGTCATGACTGGAATTGCCAAGGCTGAGGTGAAAGAAACGCCCACCTGGACCGACGCGAAAACTGCCGCAGCAGAATTTCCTGGCTTTGCGTTTCTGGGTGAATACGTCATGGACGATCAAGCGATTCAGGTTGTTCCGTGCCAGGACCGGTTCTATCTTTCGATCTACCAGGGCGGACTGCCCGGCTCGGGATGGGACGTCGGAACGATCCAGCATGAATGGGTCACGAGCGATGCGATTGAAAATCGTTTGAAAGGGTACGAAAAAATTGATCGTTCCTCGAAGCTCGAATTCACAAAACCTCCTGCCGATGCGATCGTGTTATTCGATGGCTCCGACATGAAACAATGGGGGCATGGAAAGATCAAGAATGGGTTGCTGCAAGCAGGCGCGGGTACGAAACGAAAGTTTCAAGATTTCACACTGCATTTCGAATGTCTCGTTCCCTTCAAACCCGAGTTGCCCCTAAGCCATCCCGACCGTGGCAATAGCGGCGTGTTCGCCGTGGGAGCTTATGAAGTTCAAGTTGCCGATACATTCGGTCTGGATTTCTCGCCTAGTGCCTGGACCGAGATGGAACAACTGAAGAAACCCAGCACTTGGTGCGGCAGCATTTACGGACTCCGCACTCCGGATGTAAATATGTGTCTGCCGCCGTTGAGCTGGCAAACCTTCGACGTCGAATTCACAGCGGCTCGATTTAAAAATGACAAAAAGGTTTCAAGTGCGAGAATCACGGTGCACCAAAACGGTGTTTTGATCCACGACAACTTTGAACTTCCCGAAGGAACCGGCGGCGGACCTTCCGGCCCACGACCCGAAGTTGCTGAAGGCCCGATCTACATCCAGAATCACCACAACCCGACTCAGTATCGCAACATTTGGATCGTCGAAAATTGAAAACACGACTCTCGAACTCACGTCGGACAATGCCCAAAATCCTGTTTACTTACCATTGACTTACCCGGGCCTTGGTGCCCCGAACAGCAAAGCATTCGAATTCGCGACGGCATGCAGTGCCTCGTTGATGCTTTCGAGTTAGGATGATGGTCCGGAAATTCCCATCGCCGTCCAAATAACCACTGGCTAGCCAAGCACCCCTGCTTAAAAAACACAGATACGAACTTGAAGAAAGCAATCACCTTCAAGTGGAATCTGGTCATTGCACACGCTCCCTATCATCAGTAGCAGACGAAAGAACCAACTATGAACAACCTTCCCAAACTATTGAGCCTCGTAATAGTCGGCGTTGGGCTGGCAAACGCCCAGCCCTGCGATGCCGCCGACCAGCCGAACATCCTGTACATCATGTCCGACGACCACGCGGCACACGCGATCTCGGCTTATGGCAGCCGGCTCGCGAAAGTGGCACCGACTCCGAATATCGATCGTTTGGCAAAAGAAGGGGCGTTGTTCACCAATGCTTACTGCACGAATTCGATCTGCTCGCCGTCGCGAGCCTGTGTGCTGACGGGCCAGTACAACCACATCAACGGCGCGTTTGATTTGGGAGGTAATGTGCCGCCTGGAAAGCAGATGTTAGCGATCCAAATGAAGAAGGCAGGTTATCAAACCGCGATGATCGGCAAGTGGCATCTGCACGATGAACCCGCTGACTTTGATTACTACTGCGTGCTTCCCGGCCAAGGGCATTACCACAACCCTGAGTTCCTGATCCGCGGCGACAAACCATGGGGAAAGAACCTGATCAAATTCCAAGGCAAACACTCGACCGACACGATCACCGATCTGACACTTGATTGGTTAAAAGAAGGTCGTGACAAAGACAAGCCGTTCTTTTTAATGCACCATTACAAAGCACCACATGATTATTTCGACAATGCGGAGCGCTACGAGTCGTATCTGGCGGATGTCAACATTCCCGAACCCGAGACACTTTGGAAACGAGATCCTCGATTCGGATCGATGGCCACGCGAGGTGCCGACGACGAACTGATTCCTCATATCGGCACTTCGATCGGCGGTCGCAATCCGCGTCGGTCTTATCTGGGTGACTTGCCGAAATTGTATCCCAATGAGTTCCCGCCCAACTTTGATCCAAAAAACTACAGCGATGAGGAAAACACTCGATTTGCCTACAACGCTTATCTGAAGAAGTACCTGCGCTGCATCAAAGGAATCGACGATAACCTTGGACGGCTGTTCCAACACCTCGAGGACAGCGGGCAACTCGACAACACGGTGATCATTTACACCGGCGACCAGGGTTTCATGCTGGGCGAACATGACTATCAAGACAAACGATGGATGTACGACCCGTCACAGCGGATGCCGTTTCTCGTTCGCTACCCCAAGTCGGTACCTGCCGGAGGGCGGTTCGACACGATCATCGAAAACGTCGACTACGGCCCAACGATGTTGGACTTTGCCGGAGCAAACATTCCCGATTCGGTGCAAGGACGCTCGTTCAAATCGCTACTGGAAACGGGCAAGGAAGCGGACGACTGGAAGCAAGAAGCCTACTACCGTTATTGGATGCACATGGCACACCACGATAACCCAGCGCACGTAGGCATCCGCACCAAGACGCACAAACTGATTTACTATTACGGCTGCAATTACGATGGCGGCTATCAAACGCCGCCGGGATGGGAACTGTATGACATGGTCAACGACCCGCAAGAGACCGTCAACTTGTACAGCAACCCCGAGTATGCCAAGCTCGTCGCCGAGATGAAGTCACGCCTGGAAGCGACACGCAAACGCGTCGGAGATGATGGAACTCATTTCCCAGAATGCGAGGAGGTTATTCAAGAGTTCTGGGACTATGACGAAGCCGATCAGGCCAAGGCTCGCGAGATTTCCCATCAATACTTGCAGCGTCGCCTGCAAGAACTGAAAGAAGGAAAGGTCAACATTCGCACCTGGGTCGGCGATAACTGAGCCGACGGTAAAACAGTCCGCAAAGAAATCATTCTTCCCTCCCATTCTTTAAACGATTTTCTATCATGACGAACCGTTATCTCTCAGCTTCGTTAGCCTCGTGTCTGTTTGCTCTGATGTTGTCAGCCGTGCCCGCTGAGTCGGCGAGTGCTGACGATTTGGCGGGATCTCGCCCGAACATCATTCTGGTCATGACCGACGATCAAGGCATGGGCGATCTATCGTGTATGGGCAATAAGGTGTTGCGGACTCCGAACATCGATCGTTTCTATCAGATGTCGACGCGGTTTACCGACTTTCACGTCAGCCCGACGTGTGCTCCGACGCGGTCGTCGATCTTCAGCGGGCGACACGAGTTCCGTAATGGCGTTACGCATACGATCAAAGAACGCGAGCGGATGGCGCTGTCGACAACCACGTTTCCGCAACTGCTGCGGAAATCGGGTTACGAGACCGGTATCTTTGGCAAGTGGCATCTTGGCGATGAAGACGCGTACCAACCGTACAACCGTGGTTTTAGCGAAGTCTTTATCCACGGAGCCGGCGGGATCGGCCAGGCCTATGAAGGTAGCTGTGCTGATTTTCCGCCCAATCGCGAAAGTGAAGGCAAGTACTTTGACAACGTGATTCTGCACAACGACACGATCGTCCAAACCGATGGATTTTGCACTGACGTTTTCTTTCAGGCCGCACTCGGTTGGATCAAGAAACAACACGAAGCAAAGACTCCGTTTTTCGCCTATGTCAGCACCAATGCTCCACACGGTCCGATGCTGGCACCCGAGAAGTACAAAAAACGATTCGCCGATATGGGCTGGGACGCCGGCACGCAAGGTCGATATGGCATGATCGAAAATATCGACGACAACTTTGGCGTGCTGATGCAGAAACTGGATGAATGGAAGTTGTGGGACAATACGCTTGTGATCTTCATGACCGACAACGGCCAAGCCGGCCGCAGCGGTAAGCTCAATGGCAAGCAAACTCCGATGTACACGGCGGGATTCAAAACAGGCAAAGGATCGCCATGGGAAGGGGGGACGCATGTGCCCGCATTTTGGCGATGGAAGGGCAAACTCGGCGAAGGAGTCGACATCCCAGCACTGACCGCCCACATCGATCTGTACAAAACGTTCTGTGAACTGACCGGCACCGAAATCCCGTCTGACATCCAACCGATTGATGGACGCAGCTTGCTGCCATTGTTAAAAGATCCTCGAGCCGACTGGGCCGATCGCAATCTGTTCGTGCACGTTGGTCGTTGGGAGAAAGGGGCCGATCCGAACGACAGCAAGTTCAAGAGTTGCGGTGTTCGATCCCAACGCTGGCGGTTTGTTAACAACAAAGAACTGTACGACATCGCAGCCGATCCGCATGAGAAGCAGGATGTCGCGGCGGAACACCCCGAAGTCGTTGCCGAGCTGCGAAAAGCCTACGACCAGTGGTGGAGTCAGACGGTTCCAATGATGGTCAACGAAGACGCTCCGTACTCGGCGGAACATCCTCAGGACGTCCGCTACGAACGGCAACTCAAAGAGCGTGGCATTCCCAAGTGGACTGCCCCGACGCTGTAGCTATCGCTTACAGGATCGCGGATGGGCGACGAACAGATCAAGTGAGCCGTGACGCGTAAGCGGCCGGGTTTTATCGCAGTGCCCTAACGGCGAGCAATTCAAATTGATGCGACGGTAGTAGCGGAAGTCGTCAGGACTTTCGTTTGATTGACGTATGCCCCCCCCCGAAACTCTTGGCGAGTTTCGCTACAACATGCTTCACAGCGTTGTGCATGCCCGACGCCGTCGTAAGCGGCCCACGACCTACCTGAGTAACGCCGGTCTCGCGTTTTGCATCGTGAATCATGCGTCTTTTTCGGCAACGATTGCTCCGTACTGCATCGCACCGCTTCGATACGCGTTGAGCAACGCGTCGAAACCGTCGATGAAATCAACTTGCTCTCGGTCTAGCATTTTCGCAATATGCCGCACCCCGCTTCGCTGAACACGCTGCTTGCATATTTCCCACGTCCGTTCGACTCGGGCCGTCCAGTCTTCGTTATGAGTCACTCGCATTCCGCAATCGGCGATCCAGCGAGCGTAGTCCGCGCGTGTGGCCAACGACGGACACACAAAACGCTGGCACACGTCTTCACACTGCTTGCGGTGATCGGCAACGCTCGTGTCTTCGCCTTCGAACCAAACACAAATCGCGATCCGGCCGCCCGGTCGTAACCACTGACACGCTCGGCGAAAGAACTCGGGCTTGTCAAATAGGTGTTCGGTGCATTCTACGCTCCACACCACGTCAAAGCTGGCGGGATCAAAGCTCACTTGTTCGGCATCGTCGGCGATGAACCGCGTCCGCTTGCCGACTCGTTTCATCTTTGACGAAACCGTTGCCCACCGTTGCTGCAGCGGACTGAGTGTCACTCCCGTCACGTCGCAAGCACGAAGCTTGGCCAGCCGGATAGCCGAACCGCCCATTCCGCAGCCGATATCCACCACCTTGTCCTCGGTTGAGATGCGAGCCATATCAGCAAGCGTGTCGGTCAATTGACACTGCGCGACGTAGGCTGACTCGTCACCATTCCACAGCCCATGATGGATGTGCGGCCCCCACAACAAGCGATAGAAAAGCGTGCCGAGTTGATAGTGGCTACGGATGGAATCCTTGCGGACGCCTTCGATGGCGATCATGGTCTCCGCCCTCTCGGGAATAAAGCAAGCGTTGATACTGCATTCATCGTGACGTGTTCAGCCGAGGCTGCAAAGCGTTGCCCACTCGATTTCCAACAAGAAGACTCACTCAAATCGTCCTGCATTATCAGGTGCCCCCGGATTGTATTCTAAGCTGGAGGTGGCGACGGTTCTGCGTCGGATTGGCATTCAACGTCGCCATTGCCTGACACATGTGACGGTGTTTCTGCCGACCCGTCGTCTGGATTGCCGCTGGCAAGCCGCGTTGGCAACTCTGGATCCGAGTTGGACTTCAATGTGGGTTCGACTTTTGGTTCTGGTTCTGGTTCGGGTTCTGGCAGAATCATCATGCCGACGTATTGTACGGTCCCGCTTGCACCGAGCTCGCGGACGTACAACACGACTCGATCAAACTGTACGGCGGCTCCGGGAACCAGTCCTTTGGGGCCTAGCCGTGATTGCATGATTTCGTTGAGGGTGGCGTCCGGGTTTGCCCCTAATTGTAGGTCGTAGAACTGCTCTACATCCGCCGCCGTGATCGAACCACGTAGTGGGAACTCGAGCGCCGTCGGTAGGACTACGGGGTCCAATTCGCGATGGGCAAAGACTCGATCCACCATCGCACGAACGCCAGGACGTAGCACGACAATGATGTGATCGCCGAACTGAATCTGAGAACGGCCTTGCGGGGGAATGATTTGTTCGTCGCGGACGATCAACGCGACGACCACTCCGTCGGGCAACGCCAAGTTCTTGATCATGTGGCCTGCCGCACGACATTCATCATCGACAAAGTAGTCAACGATATCCCCTTCGACGTTTCGCAACGAGCTGATCTCCAGCGTCACAGGGGGTGGCAAACGAGCGGGCACCTCCAATTTCAATGACCGCGCGACCCAGGGCAGAGTCCAACCCTGGACGAGCGCCGAAACCAGCACCACAAAGAATACCGTGTCGAACATCAACGGAGCTCCTGGCAGCCCCGCCAACATCGGAAATGTCGCCAAGGTAATCGGCACGGCTCCTTTGAGCCCCACCCACGACAAGAACGTTAACTCTCGGAATGAAAACTTAAATAACGAAACGGATAAGAACACGGCGACCGGCCGGGCGACCAAAATCAGCACGGCAGAAATCATCAGCGCGGGTCCTGCTACGTCCAACAACCGGCTGGGGAAGCTGAGGATACCCAACGCGATAAACATCAAAATTTGGCACAACCATGCGATAGCGTCGTGGAACAACAAGATACCGCGATGGAACACGGGACGGCGATTGCCGATCACAATGCCGGTCAAATAGACCGCCAAAAAACCGCTGCCGCCAAACGCTGCTGCGAAACCGAACGAAAACAACGCCAACCCGGTCGCCAAGACGGGATACAATCCTGCGGCACTGAGTTGGATGTTTTTGAGCACCCACACGCCGCCCCATCCCACCAGCAAACCGACGACGGTTCCAAACACAATCTGAGTAAGAAACAAAACCAACAAGCCGGGACCGAGCGGCACCGCTCCGGTCAACACTTGGATCAGCCCCACGGTCAGAAAGATCGCCATCGGATCGTTCGAGCCGCTCTCGACTTCGAGCGTATCGGCGAGTCTGCGGCGGATATGAACGCCACCAAAGCGGAGCACCGAAAACACGACCGAGGCATCGGTCGATCCTACAATGCTGCCCAACAACAGACCTTCCATCAGCGGGATCTGCAAAAACCACGAAGCAGCCAGCCCGGTGATCAATGCGGTAATAAATACTCCGATGGTCGCCAGCACCCCCGCGGGTTTCCAGGCGGCACGGATCGAGCGATACGGAGTACGAAGTCCCCCGTCAAAAAGGATCAGACTGAGCGCAATCGTTCCGATACCGTTGGCGAGCGAATAATTTTCGAACTCGATCCCCCCAATTCCTTCCGATCCGGCCAACATGCCGACGAGAAGAAACAGGACGAGGACGGGCACGCCCATGCGTGCTGAAAATTTGTTCGACACAATCCCCAGCAAGAGCAATATGCCGGTGATCAGAATCAAAGCTTCGATACTTAACATGCTAAATCGATTGCGGGACGCACATGAGTCAATGAACTTTGCGACAGCGTTCCATCGCTTTCGGACCAGTTTACCGACTGTGGGTCGTTGGTGAATCGGACTGGCGCTTGAATTGCAGGGGGCGTTTCCGGGGCGGTGCCCCCCATCGGCAAGTAAGCCGCCCTCTTCCTCCGCAACCAGAAACTTTTTTTCCGAAATCTGCAGAACGTCGCACGAATTGAATGTAGAGGTTCGCCGCTAGCATGCGTATTTTTCGCGAGGTCCATCGATGTTGAATCACCAGCAAATTACCGAACATCTGCTCCGACAACGACTTGCGCTGACGTCAACCATTTACACCGTCACCCGGAATTTCCATTTGGCGGAGGACGTGCTCCAAGAAATCAGCGTGAGAGCGATGGAGTCGGGACCAGAAATTTGAAACCACTGAGCATTTAATCAACTGGTTTCGTCGGTTCACCCGGAACCGCGCCATTGATATCATTCGCACGCGTGAGGGGCGGTACGTCGGTCTGTCCGAAGAGACGCTCGAACGACACTGGTCACTCGAACCAAGTGGGGGCAGCGGCGAAGAATCGAGTCGCTGTTGGCCGCACTGTCGGAATGCTTGGAAACGCTGACGCCTCGTAGCCAGCAGATCATCAGACTTCGTTATTTCGAGAACCGCTCAGGAAGCAAAATTGCGAACTACTTGGGCAGCAAAGTACAGAGCTAGCGAGGTTGATAAGGCCTCAGCGTTCCAGCAGGCGTATCACGCGCGACTTGCCGGGGAGCGTTATAATCTGAACATTGATCCGGAATAAGTGATCAAAACAATCGGAACCAAGCAGCTCCCCAAGAGACTTCACTTGATGAACAATGACATGATAAAGCGTCTGATCGCTCTCGCGATTTTTAGCGTTGCTACTAGTTCAGCATTCGCCGCTGAGCGTCCCAACATCATCCTCGTATTCATTGATGATATGGGATGGGGTGACTTCTCTTGCTTCGGCAATGAGGATGCTGAAACACCCAACATCGACCGTCTGGCAGCCGAGGGAGTTCGGTTCGAGCAGTTCTATGTCAACTCGCCGATCTGCTCGCCATCGCGAGTTGCCATTTCGACCGGACAGTATCCGCAACGCTGGCGGATCACTTCGTATCTGAACAATCGAAAGAGCAACGATGAACGTGGGGTGGCCCAGTGGCTCGATCCCAAAGCTCCGATGTTGGCGCGTTCGCTTCAGAAGGCCGGCTACGCGACCGGGCACTTTGGAAAATGGCACATGGGCGGGCAGCGCGATGTCAGCGATGCTCCGCCGATCAGCGATTATGGCTTTGACGAATCGTTGACCAATTTCGAAGGCATGGGGCCGAAACTGCTTCCCATGACCTTGAAACCCGGTCAAGAAAAACCTGGACGCATCTGGGAGGACGCCGAGAGCCTTGGTGATGGATATCGCTGGATGCTGAGATCGGAGATCACAACCGGGTTCGTGGATGCAGCAATCCCGTTCATCGACAAAGCAGCAGCGGCCAACAAACCTTTCTACATCAACCTTTGGCCCGATGATGTCCACGGCCCCTATTGGCCCCCGGTCGAAACGTGGGGAGATGGTTCGATGCGACGGTTGTATCTGTCCGTGCTCGAAACGATGGACAAGCAGTTTGGCAGATTGTTCGATCGAATCCGTAACGACGCATCGCTCCGTGACAACACGCTGATTCTGGTTTGTTCCGACAACGGTCCGGCGCCGGGAGCCGGAGAAGCGGGTCCGTTTCGTGGTTTTAAAACGCACCTGTACGAAGGAGGCGTCCGGTCGCCATTGATCGCGTGGGGGCCAAGGATCGTTAGCAAGCAGGGCCACGTCGACAGAGAATCCGTGTTCTCGGCGGTTGACCTTGCGCCGACCTTGTTGGCGTTGACGGACACCTCGTTTCCCGATGGCGTCCAATTTGACGGAGAACCCTTGGTCGCAACGCTGCGAGGCGAAGGGGGTTCACGCAATAAGCCCATCTTCTTTCGTCGCCCGCCGGATCGCGACTCGTTTTATGGAGTCGAAGACCTTCCCGATCTCTCGGTTCGTTCTGGAAAGTGGAAACTGCTGTGCGAATATGATGGATCGGACGCGGAACTTTATGACATGCAGGATGACCGAGCCGAGTCGACGAACGTGGCATCGAATCACCCAGAGGTCACTGCGAAATTGAAGGCTAAACTTCTTGACTGGCACAACCAGATGCCTGCTGACAATGGTGCAACGTATCGACTCAAGCAAGCCAAACGCAATAACAAGTAGCGACGTAACATTCACAATTCTTAGTCCGAGACAACCCATGACACACGTTTCCAAATTAGCCACGTTGTGCATGGGATTCCTATGCGTTGCGGTGGTGCGACCCTGTATTGCCGACCAGCGTCCCAATATCGTCGTCATTATGGTCGACGATTTGGGTTTTTCGGACATCGGTTGTTATGGCAGCGAGATTGACACGCCGAATCTGGATGCCCTTGCCAGCAATGGCGCGCGATTTTCGCAATTCTACAACACGGCAAAGTGCCATTCGTCGCGAGTTTCTTTGCTGACCGGTCAGTACTGCATCGCGGCGGGAGACACGTCGCTGTCGCATGCCGTGACATCGGCGGAAGTGCTTGGTGATGCCGGTTACTTCACGGCCATGACGGGCAAGTGGCATCTGGACAAACAACCGACCGACTTCGGTTTTCAACGATACTTTGGTCACCTCAGCGGCGCATGCAACTACTTTTCCGGTGACAACACCTTCCGACTGAACGGCCAGCCTTGGAAGGTTCCGGGCGATGGTTTCTATACGACCGTTGCCAACGTCGATTACGGTTTGAAATTCCTCGACGAAGCCCGCACCACTGGCAAGCCATGGTATCTGTATGTTGCCTTTAACGCACCGCACGCGCCGCTACATGCGTTACCCGAAGACTATAAAAAGTACCAAGGCAAATACGACCAAGGTTGGGATGTTGTGCGTGAGGCGAGAATCGCCAAGCAGATCCAGCTTGGGGTATTGCCTGAATCGCTCAAACCAAGCCCACGGCCTGAGCATATCCCGGCGTGGAATGATCTCGAGCAGTGGAAACGCGACTACGAAGCCAACCGCATGACCACCCTTGCAGCGATGATTGATCGCGTCGATCAAGAGGTCGGTCGTTTGGTCGCCGATTTAAAGAAAAACAATGAACTCGAAAACACCTTCATCTTGTTCGTCTCGGACAACGGAGCGTGCCCGTATGATCGAAAGCCGGCTCGCTTGGATGTCGAGCCAACCAGTGCGAACGTCTCATTCGGCGATTCGACGGGTTGGGCTTGGGCCCGCAACAGTCCGTTTCGCTATTACAAGCAAAACCAATTCGAAGGTGGGATTTCAACGCCCGCAATCGTGCACTGGCCTGCGGGGCTGAAGCTCGATCCCGGCTGCGTCGTCGAACAGCCTGCTCACCTAATCGATGTATTGCCAACAATGGCCGACCTTGCCAAAACTGAGATCCCGGCTTCAGGCAAGGGTCGAGAGTTGCGGCCGGTTTCGGGAATTTCACTGAAACCGTTATTCATTGGTGGACAGCTTGAATCACGACCGCCGATTCATCTATTGTTTGCGGCTGATCGTGGTCTTCGCGATGGCGATTGGAAGCTTGTCAGTTTTCAAGGCGAAACATGGGAGCTGTACAACGTCGCCGAGGATCGAAGTGAGCTGAAAAACCTTGTCAATCAACAGCCCGAACGGCTAAAAAAAATGATTGCGATGTGGCACGAAATGGCCGAGAACGTCTTGCACGCTCCGGCCAAAGCACGTGCGCCCGTCCAGGAAGCTTCTTTGCCGCATCGCCATCGCGAGTGGACAAATTTCGCAGCGGAAAAGCCCGCAGAGTACCAAAAGAAGAAGCAAGCGAACGCCGGCTCCGCTAAGAAAGACAAGTCCGCAAACTTGCAATCTGCGAACCACATTCGCGCCCGCAAAAACACGACTTTAAAAATCGTCGGAAACGAATTGCGATTGCAGTTCACGGGTGACGACCCCGGAATTGCAATGGACTTGGGAAACAAGCAACTTCCCAATGGCCCCTACCAAATCACATTCAGGCTGATGGTCGATGCCAAGTCGGATGAAGCATCCGAAGGCGAAGTCTTCTACACCACCGACGCCAAAACCATCTTGCCGAAAGGCAACAGGATTCCGTTTGCGGTTGAATCGAGCAAAGCATGGCAAGCTGTCCGTATCGACATCGCCGAAGTGGAGCGACTTTATCAATTACGTATTGATATTAGCGATGGCCCTGGATCCGCGACCATCGCCGACTTGCAACTGCTCGGCTCTGACGGACAGACGCTACAAACTTGGACACAATAAAAAGCAGTAGCATTTTCGTGGCTCGCTAAGCGCCCGTCCGAAAACCGTGAAGCGGCGATTATTTCCGACTCGGACGTCGCGGAATTCGTCAAGAATTCCGGCCCCGATAGAGCTTGATCGAAAGTATTGACGGCTTCCGCTACCGGTTTTTGGATAGGTTCTAAGCAGCACGCACCAACGTCAGAGGTCGTCGGAACACAACGCGAATAGAAGGTTCGGTTGTTCAGCCCACAATCGGTGTCCTCTAATTTCCACCTCTGCGGTTAGGCTGTGATTGACGCAAGCTTTTGCGGGACAAGGCAAATTATTGACACACATCAAGTGCCACGCTTCTACAATGAGAATCGAACTGTCAACAAAACGCGAAAACCACGCATAACGATGTCAAAATTGGGCATCGCCTCTCGTATTCCCTGGGCACCGTGACACAGCAGCCCCTCCTATTTTGATTGATCCGCCGAGCGGTTGCAGGTAAACACGAGTCTTTCCACCCCCACCCTGAATTGCGAAACTCCACCATGAAGCTCAGCTACTTACTGACGTTCCTTACGGTTGCGTTCCCATCGACGTTGCTGTCTGCGGCCCAGCAGCCCAACATCATCGTGATCATGGTGGACGACATGGGGGTGTCGGACATCGGACCGTATGGCAGCGAGATTCCCACGCCTCATCTCGATGCTCTGGCCGAAAATGGAGTGCGATTTTCGCAGTTTTATAACACCGGCCGATGTTGCCCGACGCGTGCTTCTCTGTTGACCGGACTGTATTCACACCAAGCCGGAATCGGCTGGATGACGACCGACCAAGGCGTCCCCGGTTACCAAGGACGACTAAACGACCAATGCGTGACGATCGCTGAAGTGCTTGGGCAAGCGGGGTACTTCACCGCGATGACAGGCAAATGGCATGTCGGTGCGAATCATGGAGTCCATCCGTGGGGCCGCAGGTTTGACCGCAGTTTGAACTTGGCGGCAGGCGGCGTCCATTTTTCGAACCAGACCGGCAGCAAAGGGGGCGCGAATCTGTTCCTCAACGGAGAAACGATTTCGTCCGAGGATCCGCGACTGAACCCACCGTGGTATGGCAGCGATCTGTGGACTGAACAAGGATTAAAGTTCATCGACGAAGCGATCGAGGACGAGAAGCCCTTCTTTTGGTACCTAGCACATGTCGCACCGCATTTTCCATGCATGGCACCCGAGGAGACCATCGCCAAGTATCGCGGCAAATACATGGCCGGATGGGACATGTTGCGTGAGCAGCGTTATGCAAAACAGATCGAACTGGGATTGATTGACAAGAACTGGAAAATGGAACCGCGTCCCGAGGAAATTCCTGCTTGGGATTCGCTCTCGCCTGAAGAACAAAAACGCTACGACGACATGATGGCGATCTACGCCGCAATGATCGAAGAGGTCGACAAAAACATCGGCAAATTGGTCGACGCACTGCGTCAGCGAAAACAACTCGATAACACCCTGATCCTGTTCCTTTCGGATAACGGCGGCAATGCCGAGGCAGGCGTGTCGGGCAAGTATAATGGCGAGCACCCTGGCGATCCGCACTCGGATGTCTTCATCGGTCGCTGCTGGGCCCATTTGAACAACACCCCGTTTCGCAAGTACAAGCACTACAACCACGAAGGTGGTACGTCGAGCCCTTTGATCGCTCATTGGCCAGCGGCGATCGAGCCTCGCACGGGCCCGGATTCTTGGGTCCAGACGCCGACGCATCTGATTGACATCATGGCAACCTGTGTCGATCTCGGCGGAGCGACTTATCCTGATAAATTCAAGGGGAATGCGATCGTGCCGATGCAGGGGCAAAGTTTGAAACCGCTGCTCATCGGCAGCGGCGACTTTGCCGAGCGACCGTTGTACTGGGAACACGAAGGGAACGCGGCGATCCGCATCGGAGATCGTAAACTGGTTCGCCAAGGCCTCAAGGGCGAGTGGGAACTGTTTGACATGAAGGCGGACCGCACCGAGCAGAACAATCTCGTCAGCCAAAACCCCGAAGTCGCCGAAGCAATGGCGAAACAGTGGCGAGAATGGGCGAAGAACGCCAATGTGTTGCCCAGACCTGCGACGAAGGGAAAGCTGAAAGGCAAAAAGCAACGAGGCAAGGCAGGACAGGCGGGCGTAGAGACCGAGAAGTGACAAGGTTCCTGCAAATTCCTCATGTCCGCACTGAGCGCGACAGGGTAGCCGGACGAGTTACCTCGCCCGAGCCAAGCTTGGGAGAGGTCGGGCGGACCCCACAGGCCTCGTCCGGGTGAGGGCCGACCGCGCAATCTTGTTGCATCGTTCGGTTGGGCTTGCTCGGACGGCCCTCACCCGAGCAATCGCTGAAGGCTCTGCTCGACCTCTCCCAAACTGGGTTTGGGAGAGGTGACAGGACGGTGCCGACAGGACGTATACTACATCAGCAGTCTTAAAACTGGTGGAGAGGTGGCAGAAATGCTGAGCAACTGCGGACCACGACAGTACCGACTTTGTTAGCGGCACGGCGAGGGCCCCACCCGTTGCAATGGTTAAAACGTTCGAAATTGAGCAGGCGCACCCTTGCCGCACCGCAAAATTTACACCCGCTTAATGATCAGTGTAGATGCCATTGGGCTAGCAAAGTCAGCTCATCGATACAAATCCAAACCCCTGAACGATTGTTTCAAAACGATAAACATGCGAATGACTTACCTCCTTCAACGAATCACCGCCATCGCGGCCGTCATGTTGTCGACATGTGCGGTTGCCGCCGAACGCCCCAACATCCTTGTGATCCTGGCGGATGACTTGGGTTACTCGGATTTGGGTTGCTACGGCGGCGAGATCCCCACCCCCAATATCGATTCTCTCGCCGCAGGTGGTGCACGATTTACTCAAGTCTATAACTCGGCCCGCTGTTGTCCGACGCGAGCCTCGCTGATGACGGGATTGTATCCATCGCAAACCGGCATCGGTGACTTCACCACAGGTCGCCCCGACGCCAAACGAGGCCCTGGGTACATTGGCCGACTGAACGATCAATGTGCGACGCTTGCGGAAGTTCTGAAGCCAGCGGGATACGGTTGCTACTACGTCGGCAAATGGCACCTGCATCCCGAAACCGGACCGATCCGGCGCGGTTTCGACGAGTTCTATGGTTACACCAACGACCATTCGCACGACCAATATGAAGCGGACTACTACATCCGATTGCCGGAAGGCCGCAAAAAGGAGATCGATCCCCCGGCGGACGATTTTTATGCGACCGATGTGTTTAACGAGTACGCGTTAAATTTTATTCGCAAGGGACAAAACAGTGACAAACCTTGGTTCCTGTTTCTCGGCCATTCATCACCCCACTTTCCCGTGCAAGCTCCTGCGGAGCGAGCGGACAAGTACAACGCGACGTACCAACGTGGCTGGGATGTGCTGCGTGAGGAACGTTTCGCAAGGATGCAAAAGCTTGGTTTGGTCGACGGCGATCGTTGGAAACTGAGTCCACGCAGTCTCGTTCCGGTCGACCGTGATGACATCGCCAACGGTTTCTCGGGCCAGCAAAATCCTGCCTGGGACTCGCTTGACAAAGACCGCCAACTTGACCTCGCTCGACGGATGGCAGTGTTTGCCGCGATGGTCGAAGGAGTCGATAACGGTGTCGGCCAGATCATCGATCACTTGAAACGAACCGACGACCTGGAGAACACGCTAATTTTGTTTCTCAGTGACAACGGTGCTTGTTACGAATGGGGCCCGTTCGGCTTTGACGGCAAATCGCGACGCGGCACAACGACACTTCACACAGGGGACCAGATTCGAAAAATTGGGGGACGGGGCACGCATCAGTCTTACGGCAGCGGCTGGGCAAACCTCGGCAACACGCCGTTCCGACTGTACAAACACTTTACAAACGAAGGCGGCATCAGTTCGCCCTTCATCGCCCATTGGCCCAAGGGGATTGGCAAATCCGACGACTGGATTCGTGACCCGGCACACGTGATGGACGTGATGCCAACGCTGATGGAGGTCGCCGGCGCGGCGTATCCCAAAACACTCAACGGCAACGCGATCACTCCGCTCGAAGGCACGAGTCTGCTGCCGGCAATGCGTGGGGAAACGCTGCCAGAACGCACGATCGGGTTTGACCACCAGGCGGCTCACGCGTTGCGAAAGGGCGACTGGAAAGCGGTCTACGCCAAACGCATGCCGGACGAATTGAAATGGGAACTTTACAACCTCGCCGAGGACCGCAGTGAGCTAAACGACTTAGCGGAAAAGGAACCTGAACGCACTCGGTCGATGGTAGCCCAGTGGGAAGAATGGGCACGCCGCGTTGGAGTGATCTGGGAACCCGAGCCATCGGATGGTGGCGTTGCAACGAAGGCGGGGCAGTCGCCTGCGATCGCGAATCGACGCATTAAAATCGAAGCCGTAGTCAAGGCGGACAGTCCCAACGGAGTCGTGCTCGCTCAAGGAGGCAACCAACATGGATACGCATTGCACTTCATCGATGGATTGCCCGCGTTTGATGTCAGAGTCAACGGCGAAATCACGCGACTGACCGCGACCGAAAAAGTGAGTGGCGAGATCAAACTGCAGGCCATCTTGTCGGACGATCAGATGCAGCTAACGGTCAACGAGCAACCGCCACTTCGTCGTCCCTCGCCTGGCTTCATTCCAACTCAGCCGCTGGACGCACTGAGCGTTGGCTTTGACGACCGAACCGCCGCAGGCGACTATTCGGCACCGAATCAGTTCAACGGAAAAGTGATCGATCACAAAGTGAACACAACACAGTCGAAGGAGGAGGAGAAGGAGAAGGAGAAGGAACAATCACACAAAGCGACAACTGCGGCCGATGATTTCCCGGCGTCCGCATTCATCCAGCAAAAAACGGATCGAAAACCAGGACCGGTGATGGACGCCGCGACCATCCGGGCTGGCCTGAAGTCCCATGACCGTGCGTTGTACATCAAGTCGGACTGGATCCGTGATCCGTACATCACACTCGGGCCCGACGACTACTATTACTTGACCGGGACGCAGCCCAACGAGGAGGATCCACGCGCAGCGGCGGATCCTTACAACATCGGTCTGGGCGACGAGAGCATCGTGGGCGATCAGGTGCGAGTCTATCGCAGCAAAGATTTGATCCACTGGGAAACACTCGGTCCAATCTTCACGATCGACGACACCTTCGCTGCGACGAAAAAAGGCAAGAAGCCGAAACACATCTGGGCGCCCGAAATCCACTGGCTCGGTGACCGCTGGGCATTGGTGCATTGCCCAAAACAAGTTTCAAGCCTCGCAACGACAGCGGGCAAACAGCTCGCAGGACCTTGGACGCACCCGATGAACGGCGGAATGGGCGAACGTCATGATCCGTCGCTGTTTACCGACGACGATGACACGATCTATCTGCTTTGGCAGAACACGATGATCGCTCCTGTGAGCAAGGACCTCAGCCGATATATCGGCGATCCGGTGCGGATTGATCCTGCTGGCAGTCGGCCCGGTCCCGATGGAAAACCGATCAGTCGAATTGGTCACGAGGGGGCGACGATGATCAAAGTCGGTGGCAAATACGTGCACCTGGGTACCGCGTGGTCGACCGATCAGGGCCGCAAGGGTTCGTACAACCTGTATTATTGTGTCGCCGACAAGATTACGGGGCCGTACGGCCCACGCAAATTTGCTGGTCGATTCCTCGGCCATGGAACCCCGTTTCAAGACAAGCAGGGCAAGTGGTGGTGCACCGCGTTTTTCAATGCCAATGTTCCGCCGCTGCCACGCCAAGGGATCGAAACCCGCGATATCGGCGACAATGCACAAACGATCAATGAACAGGGCGTCACGATTGTGCCGCTGGACGTGCAAGTTTTGGACAACGGCGAGATCTTCATTCGCGCCAAAGACCCTGCCTATCGAAACCCAGGTCCCGATGAAGCACAAACGTTCGAGATCGTGGATTGAGTATTTGACTAGGCTTGCAGTCTGCCGCCAATCGCATCAGACAAGATCTTTAATACTATCAATGAGTCGGTCGATCACCTCGTCGTCGGTTTTTGGATTAAAAAACACCGCTTTCCAAGCCGGCAACTGGACGCCATGGGGACAATAACCAATCGACGTGGTGAAGCTCAATCTTGCATCAACGGCAGGATCGAGAGTGGCCGCTCGCTTATTGTAGAGTCGCTTGATTTCTCCAAAATACTGCGTCTGCTCTTCGACCGACATTGTCCCGTCTTCGAGTTGCTTGAACAACGCTTTGGCGTTGCGTCCTCGAGGCAACACCCACCAACAAACACTGGGCCCGAGTGTATTTAAGTTCAGCACTTTGCAAAAATCGAGTTCTTCGATTCGCCTTTTCAACTGGTTCGCCTTATCAATCGCATTGGCCACCAGACAACGGTAGCCGTTCAGCCCAATGCCATTGAGCGAAGCCATCACGGCGTAAGGACCAATCCCAGGACGCGAGCACTCCAGCGTAAACAGCGCGGGATCGTGTCGAAAATCAGCTTCGGAAAAATAAGGAATCTCCTCGAGAGTCCGTGTCAGGTGCAACAGATCGTCACGATGGCGAACAATAAACGCACTCGACGGATAGTGTCCCCAACCCATTTTGTGAAAGTCGAGGGTGACCGAGTCGGCATAACGAAATCCGACGGTTGCTTGCTGTGTACGCTGGATCAACTTCAGCGTTTCTGCGTTCGCCCCGAGCGGATTGCCTTGGATATTGTATTCGGTCAAAAAGCAACTGATCCAACCGACCGCAGCATCCGCGTGCAGATGTGCCGGTGTGACGTCATATTGTTGTGATTTACGATCGATGATCTCTTTAATCGATTGAATGTCATCAATCCCAAAGGCATCCGTGGTGCCGAAGGTGGCGATGACAAAGGCAACCTTGACGCCATCGGAGTACAGCTCGTCAAGCTTTTGCTCCAAACGGTCCAGCCGCATCGACATATTTTCATCTGTCGGAATCGAATGCAGATTTTTGACTCCGATACCTAACCAACCAGCCAAGGTCGCGTTGGAATAGTGCCCCGCCTCGGAAACCAGTCCCGCCAATTTCTTTTCGCCGATCCCATTCTGCATTGTGCCGGGAGCGACTTTTTCAATCCCGATTTTCCCACCATACAGATTCGAGATCGTGCCTCCGATCGTAAACACACCCCAAGGCGACTCGGTGTGATAGAAGATCAAATTCGCAAGCGCCGTTATCGATTTGACCTCCAATTCATTGGATCGCAAACAATACGTATCCACACAGAGATTGGGGTTCTTCAGCAGAGCCGCAATCGATCCGATCAACGAGGCAAAGTTGGGTGGACCTTTAACGTTTTCGAGATGGAGTTTTGATTGCCAACTATCGGTTCCCCAATAGTATGGAAAGATGGCGTCACGCGCATCCTTTAGATTCCCCGGCAAAGTATGAATCTCAGGATTTGCTTGAGCCGTTTCGTAGTTGCGAGACATCAATCGGCCCGGCGGCATCGATTGCTCGGCTTCGAGCGCCGATAACATTTCGCCAAATATTTGCATTAGTTCGTCTCGCCGACATGTAAAAAACATATCGACCAAATATTGCAGCTTCTTCGCGTCCATCATGTTTCCTTCGACTCATGAATTCAATCATTGCATTAAGCAGGTGGGCAGAATTGATTGGGTGAAATCCTATTAGCCGCTTGGGCAATAGCCCCGGTTGAACGATGGAACCGTGGCTAGCGCCAAAGCGGCTAATAAACCGAACGACTCCTGCCCACCTGCTTAAAGAGCGATCCAAACGCCCCGCTTTGCATGATAGGTCTGCTTGCCTTCGTTCAACAGGAGTCGCTGCCATTCGAAAGCGGGACGCTGCGGGCATGGCAGCAACAGGAAATTCCCTTAGCCAACGGTCTGCGCTTTGCATTCGGCACGAAACTCGGTGGGCGTTGTCCCCGTTTCGCGTTTGAAGACGGCGGCCATGTATTCGGCGTACTCAAATCCGGCACGCTGGGCGATTTCATGAATGGACAAATCTGTTTCACGTAGCAATACCTTGATGCGGTCGATACGCACTCGCATGATCTCTTCGTGCGGCGTGTGGCCAATCAGTTGCATGAAGCGATGCTCCAGTGCCCGCCGCGACAGCGAGACATGACGCAGGATGTCGGTGACTCGAATGTTGGCAAGGGCATGACGGCGAATGTAGCTGAGCGCCCGAGCCACCTCGGCATCTTCGATCGCCAGCGTATCCGTGGACTGGCGGACACGAATTCCCAGCGGCTGTGTGATCAATCGTTGGCGGGGGGACACCGACTCGCCTTGCATCATCCGGTCCAGAAGCTCCGCGGCCTCGTAGCCCGTTGACTTTGTGTCGGGAATCACGCTGGAGAGGTTCGGTTCGGCCAACTCACAAATCAAGCGATCATCGTCGACACCCAACACTGCGATCTCTTCGGGAACTGCGATCTGAAGTTCGCGACAAACATCCAATACCTGCTGAGCCTGGAAATCGTAACAAGCCATGATCGCTGCTGGCCGCGGCAATTGATTCAGCCACGCCGCGATCGCTCGCTTCTCGGCATCCCAGCTAAAGCTTGAATCATAGCGAGGGGTCATCTGGTGCTCGTGAAACGAACATCCCGCCGCCAACGTCATTCGCTTGAAATGATCACGCCGGAGATTGGACCACTCAAATCCGGGATCGCCACAGTAGGCCAACTGCGAGAATCCGCGTTCGGTGAAATGTTGTACCCCCAAACGCGAGATCGCCTCGTCATCGGTATCGGCCCAGGGAATGCCTTTGACGTGACGCGCCGCACTGAGATCAACGATCGGAAGTCCAAATTTTCTCAGATGCCGACCGATCGTGTCGGTTTCGATCCGGGCGATGATGCCGTCCCCTTTCCATGACTGCAGCCATGCCGGCGGAGCCGCCCCACGCTCTTGTTCGGTCAGGTGAATTGACCAATTTGCATGGTGTTTTGCGTACGCAATGATCCCATCCAACAACCCGCGGCAATAGCCGTTGGACGTCTCAATCAATAGTGCCACAGAACGCCGCGTCATCAAATCTCCCTAAACCGAAGCCAAACCAACATGTGAAATATCTCTGATCGATTGCGAAAAGTCTACTGGATCAAGGCTACTTCGGAAGAGAAAATACGCCATAGTCCGGTGCTTGAAGGGAGGTGACCGGCCATCGACTGCGGTGGCAACGTGTATACTTTCAAGCAGCCTACCTAGCTTAATGCGTGAAATTTATCTGATTCTCCATCCTTCCGATTTAACAAGGCGAGCCTACCTGTGAGTGCATTTCCTGAAGTTTCCAAAATCAAGTACGAAGGCCCTGATTCGGACAACCCGCTTGCGTTTCGTTGGTACAACCCCGACGAAGTAGTCGCGGGCAAGACGATGAAGGAGCACTTGCGCTTCACCGTCACGTATTGGCACACGTTTCGGGGCACCGGCAGCGATCCGTTCGGCGGCGGAACCATGCAGCGGCCTTGGGACGACGGCAGCGAATCGGTTGAAAACGCATGCAAACGTGCGCGAGCGGCGTTTGAGTTCTTTGAAAAACTGGACGCTCCGTTTTACGCGTTCCACGATCGCGACGTGGCTCCCGAAGGCGCGTCGCTGAAAGAGTCCAATGCAAACTTTGACGCCGTTGCAAAAGTGCTCGGCGAAGAACAGCAGCGAACGGGTGTCAAATTGCTGTGGGGCACCGCCAACATGTTCAGCAATCCGCGTTTCATGCACGGTGCAGCAACGACGTGCAACGTCGAAGTGTTTGCCTATGCAGCGGCACAAGTAAAGAAGGCCATGGAGGTCACCAAACAACTCGGTGGCGAAAACTACGTGTTCTGGGGCGGTCGAGAAGGCTATCAGTGCCTTTACAACACCGACATGAAACGCGAACTCGATCACCTCGCTCGCTTCTTTCACATGGCCGTCGACTACGCGAAAGAGATCGGTTTCAAGGGACAATTCTTGATTGAACCCAAACCGAAAGAGCCGACCAAGCATCAGTACGATTCGGATGCCGCAGCCTGTTTGAACTTCCTGCGTGCCTACGATCTGACCGATCACTTCAAACTGAACATCGAAACCAACCATGCGACCTTGGCCGGTCACGAAATGATGCACGAACTCGAGTACGCCGGCATGCAAGGCGCACTGGGTTCGATCGACGCCAACACCGGCGACTTGCTGTTAGGCTGGGACACCGACCAATTTGCAACCAACTACTACCTAACGACTCAGACCATGTTGGTGCTACTAAAGTACGGCTTGGCACCAGGCGGAGTGAACTTTGACGCAAAAGTCCGCCGCGAAAGCTTTGAACCGATCGACTTGTTCTACTCGCACATCGGCAGCATGGACGCGTTCGCTCGCGGTTTGAAAGTGGCAGCGAACATCATCGACGATGGCGCCCTGAGCAACCTGGTCGATCAGCGATATAGCAGCTGGGACGGCGAATTGGGCAAGAAAATTGAATCGGGAAAAACAACCTTCAGCGAGCTCGAAAAACTGATGCTCGAAAAAGGCGAAGCTACTGCAAACACGAGCGGTCGCCAAGAATTGCTTGAAAATATCTTCAATCGCTACTTGGACAAAAAGTAGTTTTCCTCGTTTAACTGCCAGCCTGTGGATCACAACTCCGCAGGCTGGCGGTCACGACCGAGGCGTTTTGCATCAATGCTGTGAAGCATTTTCTGGTAGCTACCTTCGCCAGAAGGTGGTGATTCGCATTTGGACGGCAACTATCCACGCTGGTCCACGCTCTGGCGAGCGTAGCTACAGAACGTAAATGCCGTAATTCTCCGACTCTAAATGCTACACAGCGTTGGTTTTGTATGCTCGTGATTACGTCGCAATTTCCCCGGGGGTGACGTGACAAAATATTGCAATCGTTGTCCCCTAGCCCCCACGATCATCTTAAGGTGGCTAGAAAGCGTATTGGAGTATTGAGTGCCGTTGATTAAAATCCAAGCGTTGTCCACAAGTCGACAGCAACGAAGAAGACCGTAACTTCGTGCCCCATTTCCGCAACCTCGTGTCCGTGCTAACGGCTGGCAAGGTGAGACGGCGGGCAAATCAACAAGTCGCTGAGTCACATTCGCGAAGAATGTGACCCCACCGTACAGTGACTTTTGGCTGCGAGACCGACTTGGCTGCAACATGAATTGGCCGCTCAGTCGTATCGACGCTGCCAATTCCTTTCTTCATCCGGATTGAAACGTGAGCAGTCCCATCTTGAATACGCCACTGCGTATCTATCTGTTAGTTATCGCCACAATCAGTGGCACGACATGCGTTTTGCATGGCAAGGAAACAATCGACTTCAGCGACCAAGTCAGCCCAATCCTGTCGGACAAGTGCTTTCATTGCCATGGTCCTGATGCCGAAAACCAGGATTCCGATTTCAGGGCCGACAGCAAAGAAAATCTGTTTGCAGATTTGGGCGGTTACTTTGCGGTCGTGCCGGGCGAATTGGAATCGAGCGAATTACACGCGCGCATCCACAGTACCGACGAAGGCGACCAGATGCCGCCGCCGGATAGTAACCGATCGCTGTCGGCGGAAGAAATACGCATTCTCGATTTGTGGATCAAGCAAGGTGCTCCCTACGAAGGCCATTGGGCGTTCGAAACTCCGCGAAAGCCCGAAGTCCCCATCGACGTGATAAAGTCGGCGGAATCGCAAGCGGGCTGGGATCCGGCCACGATCGAGCGTTGGTCGTCGAACCCGATCGATGCGTTTGTCGGTCGACGCTTGATTAAATCAGGACTTCCTCCATCGCCCGCGGCGGATGTACTGACCCAGCTGCGACGAGCATCATTGACGTTGACGGGTCTGCTGCCGCCTGAAGACCTTCAAGACATGGTGAAAGCGAACCCGACGGACGAAACGTATCGTCGCGCCGTGGACCGTCTGCTCGATTCGATGGCGTATGCTGAACGTCAATCGCTTCGCTGGCTCGACGCCGCGCGGTATGCCGACACCGATGGGTATCAGAACGACAACGGCCGAACGAATTGGCCATGGCGAGACTGGGTCACTAAAGCCTATTACGACAACATGCCGTTCGATCAGTTCACGATTGAGCAGCTGGCTGGCGATATGTTACCCGACGCCACCGCGTCGCAACGACTCGCAACGACGTTCAACCGGAACCATCGCCAGAACAGCGAAGGGGGAGCTCTCGCCGCAGAATTTCTGGTGGAAAACGTCATCGACCGCGTGGAAACCACCTCCACGGTTTGGATGGGATTGACGTTTGGCTGTGCGCGTTGTCACGACCACAAATATGATCCGCTGAGCCAGAAAGAATTCTTTCAACTTTACAGCTATTTCAACAACATTGGCGAACGAGGGATTGGCAAAGGCTTGGACGCGATGCCAACGATGACGGCGGTCTCGCCGCTGACACCAGTTCCCGATGAAGTCGTCGCAGCATACGAAGATGCTAAACGAGAGCAGACCGCTTCCCGAAATGGGCTGTTCAAACGCATGAATACGTGGATTGAAGAAATCAGGGACACCTTGCCTGCTTCACCCTACACGAATTGGAGCGATGCGACGATCGTAAACGCAACACTCCGCGGCAACGGCAAACTTCGTGTCAACGACGACAACACCATCGAGTACTTGCCTGCGGAATCCGCTTCGGGAGTGGTATATGAAATCGAACTGCAACCGTTC
This sequence comes from Novipirellula methanifontis, assembly GCF_052161655.1. Taxonomy (GTDB): domain Bacteria; phylum Planctomycetota; class Planctomycetia; order Pirellulales; family Pirellulaceae; genus Novipirellula. Next base: position 522,056 of record NZ_CP197418.1, on the reverse strand, counting down.
GCATCATCGGATGCAAACTTGGAACCTCAGCGGATCGACGCGTTGCAAATCGAAGCCATCGTGGATGATGCGTTTACCAAACCGAATCAATTAGCACCGAGCTCCAATGGCAACTTTGTGCTGACGGATGTGAAGCTTTCAGTCGAGGAAAAGCCAATTGAAATCGTCTCGGCTTCGGCGAGTCGCCAGCAACCAAACTACAGCCCCGACAATGTGCTGGATGATGATATGCGTTCGGGATGGGCTATCCACGGCAATAAAGCCGAGAACGTCCGCTTGACCCTGGAACTCAAGACCCCCATTCATCCCGCCCCAAAGACGACGATCAAGGTCTCGATGAGCTTCACTCGAGATTTCCCTAATCATTCGATCGGCAAGTTTCGACTGCAAACGGCAGCACAAAATGGAAACGCGGAGCGTGAAGATTTGATCGCAGACCAATCAATCGTGGCGATCCTGCGAAAACCGTTGAAATCACGTTCTAAGGACGAACAAACAAAGCTTTCCAAATACTACGAGTCGATTGACCTTGAATTGAAGCAAGCTGAACAACGCTTCAAAGATGCAGAAAAGACACTGAAGAGTACGGGCGCTAAGTTCGCGACCACGATGGTGATGAAAGAACGCGACGGCGATCCGCTGCCCGCGTATTTGCTGATGCGAGGCCAGTACGATGCACCGGACAAGAGCGAGGTGCTATCGCGTGGCGTTCCCGTTGCCCTGTTATCGTCAGCGGACGCATCTCAGCCCGCTGACCGGCTCGAATTAGCGAAGTGGCTGGTCTCTCGCGAGCATCCGCTAACCGCTCGCGTGACCGTCAACCGCATCTGGCAAGACCATTTTGGAACCGGCTTGGTTTCCACCAGTGAAGATTTTGGATTGCAAGGCGATGTTCCGACGCATCCCGAGTTGCTGGATTGGTTGGCCGTCGAATTCATCGAATCTGGCTGGGACGTTAAAGCGATGCATCGGCTGATTGTAACAAGTGCAACGTATCGGCAATCGTCGCGCAGCAGCGATGCCATCATCGCCGCTGATCCCAAGAATCGCCTGCTGGCGCATGGGCCACGCTACCGCAACGATGGCTTTGTCATTCGCGACGTCGCGATGCAGGCCAGCGGTCTGCTGAACAAAGAAGTCGGCGGCCCGTCGGTCAAACCGTATCAACCCGACGGTTTATGGGAATCGTTGGCGGCTAACGCGGGAACAAAGTACCGCATCAGCGGCGGCAACGCGTTGTATCGCAAGAGCATGTACTCGTACTGGAAACGCGCAGTCAATCCACCGCGTCAAATCATCTTTGACGGGGGCGGACGCGAGGTTTGCAATGTTCGAGTCCGTCGCACCAATACGCCACTGCAAGCGTTGGTATTGATGAACGACCCCACTTTCATCGAAGCAGCTCGAAAACTTTCCGAGCGAGCTCTGCTGATGCCTGAGCTTTCGGACACCGAGCGAATCGAAGCGATGTATCAGCTGGCGATTGCGAAGCCGATTTCAGACCGCTCGAGCAAAGTCTTGCTCGGCTCACTCACCTATTTTCGTGAACATTTCAAGGCCAAGCCGGATGATGCAGTCAAGCTGATCTCGACGGGAGAGTCACCCCGCGACGAAAGTCTCGACGTGACAGAACATGCGGCATGGACCTCCGTCGCTCACTTAATTTTCAACCTCGATCAGTTTGTTTCGGTTGAGTAAGGAATGTCTCGATCGAACCAACTTTCAATCGCTCGAAAATTCCCTAACACACTTCCCCCACCGCCTCGTGGACTCGTGATGACCATGCCCACCGACAATCAAAAGCCGAACCAAGTCGCTGACGAAAGCCGATTGATGCTGACACGTCGGCATTTCTTTGGGCGAACCGCGTCGGGCGTAGGAACCGCAGCACTCGCATCGATGCTAGGCAGCGAAGCTTGGGCCGCCGAAGCCACGCCATCTGCACCCGAGTTCCCAGCCCCAAGCGGCGTGCTGAAGCAGTATCACAACCCGCCCAAAGCCAAACGGGTCATCTACCTGTTTCAAAGCGGTGCGCCATCGCAGCAAGAACTGTTCGACCCGAAACCGCTGCTCCGCGAGCACGAAGGCAAAGAGCTGCGTGATTTCGTCGACATGAATCAGCGGGTCACGGGGATGACGGCAGGACAAAGTAAGTTTCCTCTGGCGGGAGCTCGCTGGAAATTCGATAAATTCGGCGAAGCGGGGACCGAGATGTGCAGCGAACTGATCCCGCACATCGGCTCGCTTGCCGATGACATGTGCCTGATCCGGTCGATGCAAACCGAAGCGATCAACCATGACCCGGCAATCACGTTTTTCCAGACGGGACATCAATTGGCGGGACGGCCAAGTATCGGTTCATGGATGCATTATGGACTGGGTTCGATGAACGATAATCTGCCGACATTCATTGCCATGGTGTCGCGTGGTACGGGGCGTCCCAATTGCCAACCGCTCTATGATCGACTGTGGGGCAGCGGATTTTTGCCGTCAACCTATGCGGGTGTCAAACTGATGAGCATCGGCGACCCGGTGCTTTATCTGAGTAACCCCGACGGGCTCGATGCAACGGCGCGGCGGCGGATGCTCGATGATTTAGCGAAGCTGAATGAAGAAAAGCTTGACGAATTCGGCGACCCGGAAATTCACACACGTATTCAACAATACGAGTTGGCTTATCGGATGCAGACCTCGGTTCCAGAATTGACCGATTTCTCGGATGAACCGCAACACGTGCTCGATAGTTATGGTCCCGACGTGATGAAACGCGGCACGTATGCCAACAATTGCTTGCTGGCTCGGCGATTGACGGAACGAGACGTGCGATTCATCCAGTTGTTCCACATGGGATGGGACCAACATTTCACCATGCCCAAACAATTGCCTGGGCAATGCCGCGATACCGATCAACCCACTGCGGCTCTGGTGAACGACCTGAAACGCCTTGGATTGCTCGAAGACACCTTGGTCGTGTGGGGCGGCGAGTTTGGGCGAACGTCTTATTGCCAAGGGGCGCTGAACGCAGAAACCTACGGACGTGATCATCATCCACGATGCTTCTCGCTGTGGATGGCCGGGGCAGGCATCAAACCGGGGATGACCTACGGTGCTACGGACGAGGTGTGCTACAACATCACCGAAAATCCAGTTCACGTGCACGATTTGCATGCCACCATCATGCAGCAAATGGGCATCGATCACGAAAAGCTGACCTTCCGATTCCAAGGACGCTACTTTCGGTTGACCGATGTTCATGGTCATGTGGTCAATGACATTTTGGCTTAGCCGCGTTCGACCCAAATCTGCGGTACGAATCACAAGCGATCGATGTCTATAGACACCGAAGAACTGTATAGATTTTAAGTTTCAGGTCGACTTTGATGAACAAATCGGCTGCGCATCCTTCAGTTCTCCGGCTTGTGCAACGAGCTGACGCTTTGCAAGTGCTGCAATTGCTTGCACATCAGGCACCACAGTGCCAACAAATTCCGCAGCGATCAAATTGAACCGCGTCGCAGCGCAATCCCCCATCGACGCTTTTGCGAAAAAAACGAAGCCATCCGTCTAGTCCGACGCAGCCACACCAACCGAGGGAGATGCGCAAGAGCAAGGGGCATCGTGGAAACGCTACTTCACCGCTGTGCATGGCAGTTCCCCCTAGTGGATCCACCGAAATCGCAGGCTGGATCGTGCCACCGACCGCCACATCAAGGCGACGCACACATTGGCGCGGGGTTTGCGAACCCGACCTTCTTAGGCGGTATGAGTGTGAGCCGAATATTTCCATTCGGCTTGAGTCCATTTACTTCTTGAAGGGTCTTTGTAATGCAGTTTCCGCAACGTCGCCTCGCTTTTACGCTCGTTGAACTTTTGGTCGTTATCGCCATTATTGGTGTATTGGTTGGCTTGCTGTTGCCTGCGGTTCAAGCAGCACGCGAAGCAGCACGGCGAATGTCATGTTCGAACAACATGAAGCAAATCGGGCTTGGCCTGCACAACTACCACAGTGCGTTTAATAAGTTCCCTTATTCCGCGGGTAAGGCGGGATCGATTACGTCAGGCACCGCGATCCCCGGACAAACCAACGTCCGAAATCACCGTGGTTGGATGGGAGTATTGCCCTACATCGAGCAGCAAAACCTGTACGAACAAATCGACACCTCGATGTCGACAGGGTCCTACGTTCGCGATTCAGGCCAAAGCACGCTTTCGGGCCCCAAGCCAGGCGAATTCGGCAATACCAACGACGTGGCCATCAGCACCGCCGTCGAGTCATTCTTGTGTCCTTCGGATCCAAACCCAACTCATTACGCAACGACTTCGAGTACAAGCTATTCGATCTCGCCAGGCACGACCACACTTGAAGGAGCGTTCACGAATTACGAGTTCAGTATTCGCCGAATTTCATCTTCGGCGTCCAAGTGGAGCCAAGAAGATCAGTTGACGCGTCGCATGTTTGGCATGGACGATTCGTCTCGAATGCGAGATTTGATCGATGGTTCCAGTAACACGGTCGCGGTTTGTGAAACGCTTCGTGGCGTGCACGACGGTGTTCCGCAGACATGGGGATACACCAAGTGGGTCGGCAACGGCGTGGACTTGGCTTACAGCCTGGGGATCAACAACCTGCTGTGTTGTGCGTGGGATACGGTGCCCTTTAATCGAACGCGTCAAGCTAGTCGCTTGAGTGCTTGGTCGACCTCCGGCAGCGTGCATCCCGGCGGTGCTCAATTCACAATGGCCGACGGTTCAGTTCGGTTCATCAGTGAATCGACAGAAATTTCGATCCTACAGCACTTGGCGTACATCGCCGACGGTGAAGTCATCGAAGAGTTCTAAATCGGCTGTAATCTGACACCGGTCGCTCTCGTGTCGCGACCGCTTGAACACAGCAACGATACATTGACAACACGGCTCGCATGGGAGCCGTGTCCTTCCTGACCAAGATTGTTTTGACCCCTCTCGTAAAGTTATTCGGACATTAGAAAATGCAGATTTTAAATCCATTACTATGCAGCGTCGCAATTTTGACACTCGCCAGTATCGGTTGTGATGGCGGCACCACGTATGAAGTCGTTGCAGCAACAGGAACCGTGCTGCTCGATAACAAACCCATCGAGGGCGTCTCGTTGACGCTTGTTCCTCAGCGTGGCGTTATGGGGCGCGGCGGCTATGCAACAAGCGGCTCCGACGGCACGTTCACGCTGCAATCGGAACCAGAAGTCACGGGAGTCGTCCCGGGCAACTATATGGTGTTATTCCGCAAGTATGCGATGCCAGATGGCTCGCCGATTCCCCCAGGCACATCCGCAGCCGATGCGAACCTGATCAACCAGTTGCCTGAAATTTACAGCCATCCCGAGAAATCGCCGATCTATGCAACGATTCCAGCCACAGGACAAGAAGGATTGTCGTTTGAATTGAGCTCGCGCCCAAAGGCAACGAAGCGTTGAGCAGCTATGCCAAAGGTATTCGGTCTCACTTGAATGGGCGTTTTAGAGTTAGTCTGGACTATGAAACTTTTGAGTTCGCGTGTTTTTCAGGTTGTCGGAAGCTGCTCGCTTAGTGTGCTTCACCTCCCCGAAACTTGTTTTGGGGGAGGTCAGAACGAGCGGAGCAAGTTCTGGGTGGGGCATCGGGGTGTTAGAGATGACTGCGTGCACGTTCAGCGCCATTAGCCCTCCCCGGAATACTCGCTCCCAACTTCGTTGGGAGGGTAAAGCAAGTGGTTGCTACCACTCACCTTGAAATCCGCACAACTCCTTTTTTCACGAAGAAGTGACTGGATAAACGATACCAGGTCAAGATGAGTGAACCTGTGTTGCAAGAGGACTGAAAAAAATCGCTCTTGCAACCGGTTGCGCTGGTTGCAAGAGCGAAAGGGAATGCACCGTCATTCCTATTGCGACGAATGGGGAGCGATCCGAAGTTACGCCCGGGCGCCAGCCATCTCGCGGCACTCCGCAGCACATTTCTTGCATGCAGTTGCACATTCTTGGCAATGGTCCATATCGTGCTGCCCGCATTCCTTCGCACACGCTTCACAAACTTCCGCCAGCAATTCACAGGCTTTTGCACTGAATTGCGAATCGCGACTCATCAGCGCAACGGTGGACCAGCAAAGCGTTGCACAATCGCGGTCGGTGCGAATGCAATCGGCCATCTTCTTGACATCTTTTTCGCTAAGGCATGCCTCTGCGCAATGCTCACAGGCTTGGGCACAATCAAGACAAGCTTCGATACAACTGGAAAAACGTTGGTTACTCATCGTTACTCTCCATAGCGGGGGCGTGGTTCAAACAACACAGTCATGTGCCCCGCAACGTGGCTGTGTTTAGAGATAAAAGCACATGCGAATCGATCGTCAACGAACGAAACGGTCCCACGATCCATACGATTCCCTGATCTTGCCTCGCGGAATGGTGAAGATCAGCACAAGGATCCCGAGCACACTGCTGGTGATGGCAAACCCCGTGGTCGCCGAGTCAACCAACCAAGGACCGACGGCGACCGCAACCGCCAACAACGTATTGAAGTAGCGTGAAATGCGGATGACTTCGCCCATCGCGATCACCGAAACGGTCACGATCAACGCGCCACCGAGATGTCCAATATCCGCTGCGGTTGTTTTGATATCGATTCCGAACCAAGTGGGCGCGGCCATGATCCCGACCCCCAGTGCGGTACTGACCACCAATGTCCACGGAAAACTCATCCCCCAAATCGATGCTTTGATTACCTGCCACGGTTTCTCTGGCATCTCGATTAGCTCAGGGGATCGTTCGTCTTTGGTACATCCGTCTGCCTTCCCGCCTTTCCAAAAAATTTGCCACAACGACCCGCCTCGATCGCCACGCCGTTTGGCTTGGCGAACATGTTGGAACATCGCGACCACTTCATCTACTTCCAACGGGATCATCGGCAACATCACCATGGCCGCCAACAAACACATCGCGCACCAGTGGTGTACAAGCACCGGTTGTGAAATCACGAGGACAATATGCGTCAATCCCAGCGGGATAACCAAGACGCCAAAGAAGGCGACCATCCATGGCATCGTTCGCCAACGCGAGGGACTTCCCATGTATCCCATCATAAATTCAAAGGTATAGGACGCTACGCCGAGCCCACCGTCGGAGATCGGCCACATGTGGGACATCTTGGAATTGAGCACCTTCTTGGTCCCACTTTCAAATCCAAAGAAGGGGTCCCACACAAAGTCGATGTAACCAAGCTGGAACATCGCCAGATAACGCGAGACAACAAAGCCAACAAAGCCGGCGGCGATCATCGACCAGCGTTGCGGCCAACTCGACGGGTTGTAACTCCAACCGGGCGGCGTCGCCGGCCCGTGCTGCATGTACATGATCATGTTGGGCATCCCTGGGATCAGGATCGTTAACGCCATCACCAGAATGCCGACAAACGAATCGTTGACATAGGATGCAGCGGTAGGCGCCCAAAATAGAATCGGAGCAAAGGTCAACCAAACACCGACGAAACAACATGCCCATAAACTGTAGGGGCGATTGGGCTTGAGCGAACGCCATCCCAATACCACTAACAACAACCCCGAGATTACGTCGCTTGTGGTCATCAACCACGCACGCAACTGGCGAAGCTCTGCCGTTGATTCCTCGGCATACCATGGCCCCCGCCCACCGCTGGGGTCCACCCACAAAGCCTCGTTAAGGTAACCAAAGTTAAAGGGTGCCAAGATCAACCAGATCCCCAACATCGGCAGCGTCCAATAAACCCACAACGTTTGCTTGTGGTGCATTTTCAGCATCGACAGGCGATCATCGCGACTCATTTCATGCCCGGCCCCGTGATCACTGCTGTGGCCGCTGCCCTTGCCGTCCCCGTGATCCTCTTTAGGATCGTCCCCGTCGTGCTGCCCCTTTTTCATTGCCATTTCGGCCATCGGACGCGAGACGCCGCGGGATCCCATCATGCCGTGCTTCGATTGGTCGCTCATCGTTCAGACTGGTTATCGGTTGGGGTTTGAAGATTAGAGGATTGCATCCAATACATCAGACCACGCAAAACGAAACGGGTTGTTTCACACTCAATGGCCTATCCGCGATGGGATGCCCGATGAAACAAGCAAGATGGCAAATACCATGCCAGGGTACCGACTGAGCGGAAGAGTTTGAGACGGAGCGGCAGCGCGACCAGCGGCGTTATATTGCACTCAGTCGTGCGACGGCGGCGATCCTTCTCGGCCATGATAGGCCGGGGGAACGTAAAAATTCACGGTCTTTAGCGGGCCGTCGCCGAGATTAATGATCTCGTGTGTTTCATTCTGCTCGATCAGCAACAGTGTCCCCGATTTCAACGGGTAGCGTCTCTCTTGAACCACTGCCTCTCCTTCGCCAGAAACCACATAGAGCCATTGATCGCTGTTTTCATGACGATTGTCAGAGCCGCCCGTGGAGTCACCTTTAGCCAGCACCATCACCGCCGCCTGAGAACGCTCATTCCCTGCAACGACATGAAAGTTCGATAAGAATTCGAGTTGTCGGCGTAGCATGACGGGGGCTCCGTGTGTGATTGAAGATGAAGAGATTGCGTTGCACAAATTACCTTGCTGAAATTGCGTTGTTCAGTGCGAGGACGACTTCGCTGCATCCTTTCGATTGCCCAACGAACCGCTTGTCGAAACGCCAACACGATCCAGTGCGTCGAGCGACGATGCGTTCTTTGCCAGCACCGACAAGGAGCCTTCGGTCTCAATCACGACTGCGTCAACTTCGTTGGGTTCCGCGACGCCGTGTTGACGCATCGCTGCGAGCACTTCCTCTTGCGAAACCCGTTGCTTTCGCATCGCATCGGTAAGGAATTGCCCTTGAAAAAAGATCAAAGTGGGCTGGGCTTTGATCAATGTTTGATACCCCGAATAGCGCACCGCCAAAAAAGTGTTGACTAACTGAAGCAGCACAAGCAGTCCCAGAGCGAGCACCCCTTGGGTGAGCGAGACTTGTCTCGATGTCAAAATCGAAGCCAGGGTCGAGCCAAACGCGACGGTGACAACCAAATCAAACGCGTTCATTTTGGAAAGCGTGCGTTTGCCACTGAGTCGCAGCAAAAAGACAAGAGCGAGATACGACAACGTTCCGAGGACAAGGGTCCGCACTACGGGCGCCCAGCCGTCGAAGATCATTTTGAAGCCAATGTCATTCATGGCCGTTCAATCGATGCATTTTCCATGCCCAAAGTCGCCCGACGTCGGAGGAGTACAAACCGACGTCGGAAACGTCGGGCGACTTTATTGTACCATTTTGGAAACTAGATCCATTGATAGACCAACAGTCCGGCGGTCAATAGCGAAAAGGCGATTGCCAGCATCGCAATCAAACCATCACGTGCGAGGATCGCCAGACCAAATGCGGTGATCGCGGCACCCGCCACGTTGGCACTCATCGGCACGACTTCCATAATCGGTGTCGCCGTGGCAATTACGATGCAAACGGCTGCAATCACGTAGATGCCTGCATGGTCAACGAGATATGTGTAGCGTTCTTCGGACCAACGATCCAAAAATTGAGCAGGCTTCCGCAACCAACCGATCGTCTTGGACACCTTGGTACTGCTGACCTTGCGATTCTCTAGCCAGCCGGGAATCCAAAAATGGTCGCGTTTCATTACGACTTGGACACTGCCCAAAAGAACGATCAAGCCCATCATCACGGGGACGCCAGGGATGTCGCCGACCACGGGTGCGACCATGATCAATCCTGGCAACAATAACATCGGCGCGAACGAGTGTCTCCCCAGACGGTCCATCACATCGCCGATCGAGACTTTGGATCCGTCATCCGCTGCCGATTCGACGCGGTCCAGTACGCCCTGCAGATCGTGAACTTCGTCCTCGCCCGATTGCCCCTGATCGGACTGCTCCTTGCCGGATCGTTCTTTGTCGGATTGTCTCGGGTCATGTGAGTCATGCGACATCGGCTGCGACGAGACCGGCCGACTTTCATCTACTGTAAAATAGCTCATCCGAGTACCTTTCTCTCCATCGAAACTGGACGCACAATGACCGCTGCGGCAGTGGATCGACCAAGTTTCTTTGCGTTTGACTCCACAATGGATGTCCAAATCCTCAAAGCGACGACGTTCCAAAACGTAGCCTAGGCTACGTTAAGCCCAATGAGTAATTCTGCATACGATGTGCCAAAGAAGGTTAATAAAAATCTGGCAAATGCATTCGTGATGGGTACGCCAATTGCGACCTCGCTGTTTTTCAAAATTCAGTCATCGCCCTGGGATAACCGCTTGGGCGAGAGCATGCCATATGGCGGAAACAGGGATCGAGGAGACGTGTTATGAATCTCGAGTTGCTTACGACCTATCTAAATGATCATCGTGCCGGAGCGACTGCGGCGACCGACGTGATCGAGCGGCTAATCGACGAGAACCAGGGAGAACCGCTGGGCGACTTTGCTATAACCCTGCTGCGCGAAATCGAACAGGACAAGGCGGAACTCGAGGGACTGATCACGCGTTACGACGCGATGCCCGGAGCGGTCAAGCAAGCGGTGGCATGGGCCGGAGCTAAGGTAACGATGCCAAAGTTTGGACGACCACAGCAGGTGAATTCGGAAACTTTCAAGCTCTCGAATTTCTATTGATGGGCATTCTTGGCAAACGTGCATTGTGGCAGATGCTGCAATCTCTGAGCGATCCAGAACTGCTGAGCCTCGAATATGGACGGTTGATCGAGCGAGCGGAATCGCAATTCCAGCAAGTCGAACAATGGCGAATCCGTACCGGCACTATGGCAATGAACAGCAGGACGACGGTATAGGTCTGACCGATTCGGATTCTTATTACAAGCGAAAGCGGATCGGCAGCACTTCCTCAGACGCAACCGGATGCCCATAACGTTTCGCAGGCTGGCCCTGCCATGCCTGGACCGCTTCGACAGCCGCACGGTCCAAAGGCCCATGACCGCTGGAGCCAACAACTTCGACCCGCTCGACTCGCCCCGTGGCATCGATGATGAGCTTTAACTTCACCGTGCCTTCGAGACGCCGAGCCACTGCATCGGCAGGGTATTGGGGTGGGGCGTTGGCAGAAAAGTCGGCGGGAGTCCGCTCAGAGACTCCTGCCAGTTGTTCCATCGGATTCATGGAAACGCTGGGGGTGAACGCGGCCACAGGTGGCTGACGTGGACGTTTCGCAGCGACATCCGTCACGGTTGGCAGCTCGCGTTGCGGTTGCGATCGACGCGTCCGCGAAACGGGGGAATCGATTTGCACGTCGGGCACTCGCAAAGGCATCGGAACGATGGTCTTGGCGATCGTTGTTTGCCGATCGCGCAAGACGTCGTCCGTCAACGTGTCCGCAAACACAGGCTCCGCAACAAGGGCTTCCATTTCCGGTTCCGTCGCCAGATCGAGTGGCACTGGATCGATCGAGACAGGCGACGCAGAGGGCATCGTCATGCTCAGCTGGACAGTGACGACTTGCGAATCGCCATGCAGCGAGAAACGATCGATTACCGTCATCGGGACAGCACAAATCGCTGCCACCGCGGTGGCATGTAGGGCAAGGGAAAATCCCGTCGATCGTGCAAAAAGGCTAAAGTCTTTCACTTTGTTAAGTATAACTTCCCCGAGGCGGTCAAGCGAAGCCTATACATTTCGGGACCATGTTCAATCCAGACCTCGCGGCGTCCATCCAGCAATTCGGATGACGGAACAATACGCGGCAATGATTCCGAGGAGGCCCAATTTGACGGGGTAGGGACAGCAGGATCGGAAGGTTCAGAGTCTGTCACAGAAAGTCAGCTACGGCACTCGATAGAGGAATTAGAAGAACGGGGGGAACACCGGCGAGGTCGTCGACCGGCTTCGGAGGATTCTTCTTAGCACGGGGCGTGCCATGCGGCGGCGGCACGCAAAATCGCTGTTAATTTCGGTCATTTCGGGCTTTAGCGTGATCGGCCCGAAGATCACGGCGACGGATTACCCACCGACCCAGGCGAAGTTTCCACCGTCATTTCCGGCAAAATCGCTGTCGGCCGTTCGCAATACGTTGACTTTGACGCTGCCAAAGAAAGGCAATGAAGCAATCGAATCGAGTACACCGATGAAATGGGATAGCTCGATCAGAACGATTGCAAGCGTCTAGCCTTGTTGCCACGGCCGATGCATCGTTTGTGAAACAAGGATACTGCTGCTGTGAAACGGATTTCACGACTCGCCCTAGCGATGCTGGCCATGATTGGAATGGGCACGATTGGATTCAGTGAGGATGGATTCAACGCTGCGTCCGCACATCAAACCATCACTTTGGCAACGCTGCTGCAACAGGACGAGCAAGCCACCTTGCCGGAAATTGAAGTTCGGCCTCCCGACGTTCCGGCGACTCCTGAGCCATCGGCCGACCTCAATAGCCCTCCGACAGCTGCCTCAGGCGATCCAGAAACCGAGGCGTCCGCAAGTGAGTCGTTTGTGCCGTCGGGGGACGATTTCGGGATGCCTCCGTCGCCCCCCTCAGGCAATACCCCATCCCAAACGGACGCCGCGAACGAGGCGTTTTTCAACGAATCGTTTCCCTCGCTAAGCAATCAGATGTTCGGGGGTGGTGCAAGCAATCCAACGGGCCTGAACAGCGTCGTGCGTGGCGAGTCGGATCTGTTCAATACGCCACAAATGGCGACCATCATCGACCGCGATGACCTCGACCGACGCCAAGCCACCACGATGTATCGTGCATTGCAAAACGAAGTCGGCGTCACGCTTCAACAAACCGGCAACGGACAATTGTCGCCATTCATTCGCGGTTTGACCGGCCAACAAATTCTGGTCCTCGTGGATGGCATTCGCATGAATACTAGTATCCTGCGACCGGGCCCGAATCAATATGCTGCAACGATTGATCCAGGGTCGATCGAACGCATCGAAGTCATTCGCGGTGCCGAATCGGCGATGTGGGGCAGCGATGCGATCGGGGGCGTGATCAATGTCGTCACACGGTCCGCAGACCCGCTGCGTGGCGACTACTTCAGTCCTCAGTTTAGTCAAATCTATAGCACGGCGGAAGCATCGTCGTACACCCGGACGGGGTTCAGCGGTTGGTATAGAGCGACCGGTATCACGGGAGGCATCTCGTATCTGGATGTCGGCAATGTCGATGTCGGCGGCGATTTCGGGCGCCAACCTGCAACGGATTACACCCAGTACGCGGGCGACATTAAACTGCAACGGATGCTCAACGAAGATTCATTATTGACCGTCGCGCTGCAACATTTCGAGCAACAAGATCTCAAACGTAGCGATCGCTTCTTGCCCTTTGTGCTTGGTCCCGCTTCCGATGGAAGCGTGCCGACCCAGCGACCGACGGCGTTTGATCCGCAGCAACGTGATTTGATCTACGCACGACTCGAAGGTCTGGCGGCGGACGATCTTTTCTTTGCCGATGCCTATTCGTTAACACTATCGGGTTCACGCACCAAAGAGGCGAGCGTGGTGGATCGCTATTCCAGCAATAGCCCCGCGGCGGAACCCACGCGTCGTGAGATCGGTGAGTTCGATGATCTCGGTTGGGGTGCGACGCTGTCCGCAGTGAAAGGCATCGGTGACTTTGGCAAATTAACATACGGCACCGATTTTTATGCCGAATCGATCGACGCCGAGCGGGTCCGGATCGACAATCCCACATCGCCAGGGGCCACGCCAACGTCGACGGATCCTCAATACCCTGACGACTCCGCAGCCGATCGAGTGGGTGTATTTCTGTCGTGGAACGTACCGTTGACCGAGCGGCTCGACGCAACCACAAGCGTCCGCTACGAGAATATCAACGTTTCGGGCACTCCAAATTTTGACACGCTTGGTCCCACGTTTTTCGAGCGTTCGTATCAAGATTGGATTGCCAGTGTCGGGTTATCGTATTTGTTGACCGAACGAGTGCGTTTAGTGGGTGGCGTTTACGAAGGATTTCGTGCTCCGACCATTGACGATTTGACCGCGAACAAAACGTCCTTGCAAAACAATGCATCGGTGCCGCTCGTGGGCAACCTGTCTGCCCAAGCCGAGCACAGCTACACGTACGAGGTCGGGCTGAAATACAACCACGATCGGTTGCGATTGCAACTCGTCGAATACTGGACCGACTTCGACAGCATCCTGGCGCGGGAAACGATCGGGGGTTCGGACTTTCTGACCAATCAAACCGCATACCTCAACGGCACCGAACTCAGCGGCGAATACATGCTGTATCGCAACTTGTCGCTGTACGGAAACTTTGCCTACACGTATGGCCAACTGACCTCGACGGACGATCCGATTTCGCGGATCCCGCCCACCCAGGGAATCTTGGGAATGCGTTTGACGGTTCCTGAACCGCGAGCCTATGTCGATGTGTACACGTGGTTGGTGCGTCGCGCCGACCGCTACAACGACTCGAACCTCGGCGACGTGCGGTTCATCCCAGGCGGTACGCCGGGCTATGCAACACTGAACGTGCGGACGGGCCGATCGTTCGGCGACAAGAACCAACACCAGGTGTCGCTGTCGTTGGAAAACATCACGGACAAGTACTATCGCGTGCTCGGCAGCGGCGTCGACGGGACAGGTTTCAACGCCGTCTTTGGCTATCAGTACGCGATGTGATCGAAGTGCCTTTGGCATCGTTGCTGGCGTAGGGACAATGTGGCCAATTCGATAGCGCCACGAGAAAAGGAGCAATCGAGATCATTTTTACTTTTGATGTAGCTACCGCCGCCAGACGGTGGACCACGTTCTGGCGAACGTAGCTACAGCTCGAATCCCACGTTGTTTGTCAAATTGCTCTAATCGATAGGAGCGTCATTTTGGCGATCCTGTGACTTACGAATCGGGTCCAGAAAAGGATGCCCGCCACCGAATTTTTGTTCAGCAAACGTGTACTGCCGAATTATTGACGGCTAGGTACAATGGAACTTTCCAACCTAGGTCGCGAAATTTGTGGAGCAGAAGTCGACAGTATTTCTCCTCTGATTAATCCGCGGCCTCTTCAGCGAAAAGTCGCTCTTTTCGCATTGTTCGATAGAACTTCATTGCCATGCTTGATGACGAAGAAAAGAAAAAATTAGCCAACCGCCTGCGGCGTGTCGTGGGACAAGTCGAAGCGGTGGCTCGCATGATCAACGAAGATAAATATTGCGTCGACGTGCTGATGCAGCTGTCCGCCGCGACAGGCGCGTTGGGCAAGGTCGGCCAAATTGTACTCGAAGAACACCTGAGGACATGTGTGACCGAGGCGATTGAAAACGGCGACTCTCACGATCGCGAGGAGAAACTAGAAGAACTCGTCAATCTATTCCGCAAATACGCAGGGGTCATTGACTGATTTGCTATTCTGGGGCTGCACCATCGTCTAAGCAGCTAACATGGCCAGCGCCATTGCGATCATCACACTGTTCTCGATGATCGTGACCACCGACATCGGCAAATTGAATGCGGTCCCCAAGCAAGCACACTGAATCGCTTGCTTCTTTCTTACTGCCGCAATCACTCCCACCAACCCGATGCTCATCACAATCGCGGTCACGACGTTCGCCGCCATCAGCTGGGTCCCGGTGACAAACAACAACCCGAGCGTCACTTCGATCCAAGGGTAGGCGAGCGCGTAGGGACGCGATCGGCGGGCGATGATATCGTAGGTCGAAAAGGCGTCGGCGAATTTTGAGATATTCAGCAACTTGAAAAACGCAAACCCCAAGAAGAAGAAACCCATGAAGTAACTCATCGCCCGAGACCATTGCCAATCGGCATGAATGGATTCAACCAACACCGTGGCGCCAATCACATAGCTAACGACAAGAAACAACGGCTTGTACGTCGACAAGCTGAACGCGGGTTTGGCTGCGGGAGGCGAGAGCGATGCGGTTGCCGGTTCATTTGGGATGACCGATGCTGTGAAGCCCGCTTGCCCGATCAAGTCAACGATGTGCTCGGGACGTCCTTCGGGAGCGAGTTCGACGTGAATCAGTTTTCTCGGATCGCTTAAATCCGATTTCCATTGCCGGACACTTGGTTCGTTGTCCAAAAACGGGGTGACTTTGCTGAGGCATCCACCGCAAGTCATGGTGGTCGAAAATGTAGTGTTCATGGTTTTAAGCTCTATTGCGATTACAGTTGTTTGTGTCGCCAACGATTGCTTCAATGATGGGACAACCAGGGACATTTCCCCGGCCCGAGCAATCGTGAACAAGCTGAGATAACGTGGCTTCCATCTGTTGAAGGTCTGCAATTTTTTGCTGGATCGACACCAATTTGGCTTCTGCCATTGCTTTTACTTCACGTCGTGACGCCCCAGGCCGCTCTGACAATCCAAGCAATTCCTGGATCTCGGCAAGCGTAAATCCAAGATTCTGGGCTCGCTTAATAAACCGGATGCGATCCACCGTCGCGTCAGGATATTCGCGAAAGGACGTCCTTAGCGGCGCGGGTTCATCGATCAATCCGCTTCGCTGATAGAAGCGAACCGTCTCGACTCCCACGCCCGAGGCCTTTGCGACTTTTCCGATCGTAAACCCCGCCATCTCATCTTCCTCCACTACACATTATCGACTCCGTACAATAGTACAGAGTCAAGTGTAAATGGATCCGCGAGATAAGAAATGGTATGCAAGCGTTTCCTCGAGATAGGATTGTTTTCACTGGCCAATAAGCTACCGTTGTCGGAGGCGACAGCCTCTACCACTGACTTAATAGGAAACGATGACTGACTGCGGATGTGAGTTGGAAGCCGATAGTGAGTCTCAGCGGAAGACGTTGCGCATTGTGCTGTTGATCAACGCGGCGATGTTCGTCGTCGAGATCATTGCGGGGTTGCTGGCCAGTTCGACGGGGCTGATCGCAGATTCACTCGACATGTTAGCCGACGCCAGCGTTTACGCTATCAGTCTGTACGCCGTCGGTCGATCCGCATCCATCCGACACAACGCCGCCACCGCCAGCGGCGTGTTGCAACTGGTGCTCGGTATCAGCGTGTTGATTGAAGTCGCTCGTCGATTTCTCGGTGGCGGCGAACCGATCGGCGCCGCGATGATGGGTATGGGGATCATTGCGTTGATCGCCAATGCGATTTGCCTAAAACTCATCGCGCAGCACAAACATGGCGACATTAATTTCCGAGCGTCCTACATTTTTTCGGCCAATGACGTCATCGCCAACGCTGGCGTCATCGCCTCAGGCCTACTCGTGCTGGCACTCGGTTCGCAAATCCCCGACCTCATCATCGGCATCGTCATCGCCGCGATTGTCACTCGCGGGGGGTGGCAGATATTGAGAGAATCGAAGGCGGAATCGAAATCAACGTAATTTACAATTGGCAAGTTTGAATTCCCTAGTGGTCGTGAGCTTCCTCTTTAAAATCACCCGAGTAGGGTGTGCCGTCGATCACATCGGTCATCGTGCCTTGGTACTTTTGGACCCCCCAAGCTTTTCATGCGTGCCGATGAAGCGTCATCGTCTTATGAACGCTGCAACCGGAATGGTATTTGCTCAAATCAATGCCCTGGCCATCGAGAACATCTATGTTAGCGTAGAAGCCACATAAAAATTGAATACCGAAAAACCGCAACTTTTGATTATTCATTCCAATCTTGGCGAGCACTTGGTCACGCTGCCGATAGACGATCATAGCAGCAATGAACAAACAAAAGATTGAACTTCAATTCCTACTTCCCTCGATTCCTGACTCAAGCGACCACTGCGTTGAACGTCTGGCCAATCTGCTTCAGGCCAAGGCTGGAATTGACTTGGCTCATCTGCTGAAGTCTAACGGAGACGGCCCCGACCAAATCTGCATTCATTACGATCCTAGCGTCGTATCAACCGGTCAAGTTCGCGAACTGGCAAGGCGAGCAGGCGTCGAGCTAGATCAGCGATACGGACACTGGATAACGAAGTCACCGGCGATCCACGCTCGTCGTGCATCGGCTATCGAGTCGCGGTTGGGGCGTATCGATGGAGTTCTCGAAGCGGTGATGTCGCCCGATGGCACCGTGCGAGCGGAATACGATCGGACCAAGACAAACGAATCGACAATTTCAGACGCGTTCAAAGAATGGGCAAAGTCAGAGTCTGGCTCCACCGACCCTCATGCCGGATATCAACACGACGAGGAGGGACAAGATCCAGGTCATGCTCAATCGGGGCACGACCACGCTCATGGCGGGATATTTGGACCGAAGACCGAGTTGATCTTCGCGATTCTTTGCGGAGCGTTCTTGTTGGTCGGATGGCTGCTCGAAACTTTCACCGAAGCCGCCGACTGGATTCCCGTGACGCTATTCGTAGTCGCCTACTTCTTTGGCGGCTACTTTACGACCAAAGAAGCCGTCGAGAAGATTCGAGCAGGTAAATTTGAGATCGACTTCCTGATGATTGTGGCGGCGGTTGGTGCTGCGACACTTGGCGTATGGGCCGAGGGTGCATTGTTGCTGTTTCTGTTCAGCATCGGACACGCCCTCGAAGGCTACGCAATGGGCCGGGCCAAACGAGCGATCGAAGCTCTGTCCGAACTTGCACCACGCACTGCTCGTGTTCGGCGTGAAGGTAAGGAAACCGAAGTCACCATCGAGGAATTGCAAGTCGGTGATGTCGTGATCGTCAAACCCGATGAGCGAATCGCCGCCGACGGCTTCGTCATTGTGGGAGAATCCAGCATCGATCAAGCGACGATCACGGGCGAGAGCGTTCCCGTTGACAAGCAACCCGTTGTCGATCGTGAAGCCGCAGCGGCTGATCCCGAGTCGATCGCGTCTGAACATCGCGTGTTCGCGGGCACGATCAATCAAGCCGGTGCGATCGAAATCCAAGCCACCAAGACCGCAGCCGAAAATACGCTTGCTCGTGTCGTCACGATGGTCAGCGAAGCGGAAACACGAGTCTCACCGACGCAAAAATTCACTACACAATTCGAGCGTTACTTTGTTCCGTCGGTGATCGCGGGTGTTGTGCTGTTGTTGTTTGCACCGTTGGTCATTGATGAACCCTTCAGCGATTCCTTCTATCGTGCAATGGCGGTCCTGGTCGCAGCAAGTCCGTGTGCGCTCGCGATTGCCACGCCCAGTGCCGTCCTAAGCGGTGTGGCACGTGCCGCTCGCGGTGGCGTTCTCGTCAAAGGCGGTGGACCGCTTGAAAGCCTTGGTCGACTCGATGCCATTGCTTTCGACAAAACAGGCACACTAACCGAAGGCGAACCTCGCATGACGGACAGTCGTCCGGCCAATGGCGTCGACGAATCGGAATTGTTGCGGATTGCGATCGCGGTCGAGGAGCTCAGCAAACACCCACTCGCGAAGGCCGTCGTTCGAGACGGGAGGAAGAAGCTGGGAGAGCGGGAGATGGGGAGTGGGGGAAACATGAGTTCTGTTGCAGCAGCGACGAACCTAAAGAGCATCACGGGGCGTGGCGTTCAAGCCGAAGTGGAAGGCAAGCTTGCTTATATTGGAAAGGATGATTTGTTTGACGAAGTCGAAGGCTCGCCTCTGCCCGATTCAATTCGCCAGACGGTTGAATCGCTCGAAGCTGAAGGGCGCACGACAATGATCGTGCGGCATAGCGACCGCTATCTCGGTGTGATTGGCTTGATGGACACGCCACGCGAAGCCGCCAAACGAACCATTGCAAAATTGCGTGAACTCGGAATCAAGCGAATGATCATGATTTCCGGCGACAATCAACAAGTCGCCGACGCCGTTGCCAAAGCGGTTGGCCTCGATGAAGCGAGAGGCGACTTAATGCCCGAAGACAAAGTTGCAGAGATCAAGAAACTCAACAGCGAAACCGGCGTCGCGATGGTGGGCGACGGAGTCAACGACGCTCCCGCGATGGCATCCGCTTCGGTCGGCATCGCAATGGGCGCAGCCGGCAGTGACGTTGCCCTCGAAACCGCCGATGTGGCCCTGATGTCCGACAACCTCGACCATCTGCCGCTCGCGATTGGTCTCAGTCGGGCCACCCGCCGCATTATCCGTCAAAACCTCTGGATGAGCCTCGGTATGGTCGCCTTCCTCGTCCCCGCCACGATTCTCGGCCTTAACATCGGCCCCGCTGTCGCCTTGCACGAAGGCAGCACTCTGGTCGTGGTGATCAATGCCCTGCGATTGCTCGCGTACCAATCAAAGTAACCACCCATCATCGGGTTTCGTGAGAAGCAAGTAACAGGCAATTGCAATGTCACCGTTTACGCGGAAACACCAAAGATTTTGCCAATGCCCGCAGTGGCTGCCATTGCTAAAGCTCCCCAAAATGTAACTCGTGCGACCGCCTTTCCCAACGGCGCACCACCCACCTTGGCAGAGATGCCCCCGAGGATTACTAAGAAGACCAGTGACAAAATGGTCACGACCATCACGAGCTGCTTCTCAGGAGCAACGAAGGCAGTTCCCAGCGGCAGGGCTGCGCCGATGGCAAAGCTAGCTGCGGAGGCAAGTGCAGCTTGAACGGGGCGAGCTGTCGTTTGGTGAGAAATACCCAGTTCATCCCGCGCGTGAGCTGCCAGCGCATCGTGCTGCGAGAGTTGGCTTGCGACCTGCTCTGCAAGGCTCGGATCAAGACCTCGCTGAACGTAGATCGCCGTTAATTCGGCTAACTCCGCTTCCGGCATATCGACTAGCTCTTGACGCTCGCGTTCCAGGTCTGCGCTCTCGGTGTCGGATTGCGAACTGACCGAAACATACTCGCCCGCCGCCATCGACATCGCCCCCGCGACTAATCCCGCCACTCCGGCAACAAGAATGTTACCGCGTGTTGTTTCCGCGGCAGCGACGCCGACCACAAGGCTAGCCGTTGAAATGATTCCATCGTTCGCCCCTAGTACCGACGCACGCAACCAACCGATTCTGTCCGTACGATGGCGTTCGATATGTCTCATGCGAAGTATTCCTTTGTAAAAGTGGTGGGAGCGGGATTTCCCCTGCAATCAAGTCGCAGAAGGCATTTACAAACCGCACCGATTCCCGGCGAAGTTATCGTTCACCGCCGACCGTATTCATTGCCCATTTTCGATCGAAGATTGATGTCGATTAGGGGGTGATGAAATCCAAAACCACGTGCCAATCGTTATCGACGCCAACAGGACGCCGATCACGAACGATGGCCAGAACGACAAACCTGTCCGATTGGAAATCGCGAATGGCACGAAGAACGGCAGTCCGAGTGGAACGAGAACGAGCGTCGCGCGAGCCAAAGCCGCTATCGAGCTCATGTCGTGTTCTTTATTCCATGTCATCACGAACGCCAGGATGCTGATGATCGGCAATGTCAACAGCAGCGCGCCAACTCTCGGCATCCGTCCAGCGATCTCGGCAACCGCGACGATCACCGCTGCCGAGATCAACGCCTTGACTATCATCCAAACCATGACGTTCACACCTTTCGGTTCAAAACTTTGGCAGTACCGATGCCCCTGTTGTCTCGGGGCAAAGTTCTCTCGCGTGGGTTCGATCCATCCCGACTATTCAACCGTCACAGGAACGTCAAACGTCACCGGATCCGCACCAGCCGGGACAATACGGAAACGAAGGATGACTTTGGAAACGCCGCTAGGAATCGCCAGGGCTCCTTGGGCGTAGTGGGCCGGTTCGTCGTCCGTGGTTGGCTCATATACGGTCGCGACTTCCTTCGCCAGAACCGTTTGGCCGTCGGCACTGACCAATGCATTGAAAACTTTGGCATCGTCGACAGGCTTTCCGTCGCGGACGATGGAAACCGCCGGTTCGACTTCTTCGCCCGCGTGTAGTTGCTTCCCGTGGTGTCCAAGTTGAATCTTCAACCCTGCATGTTCTCGTGTTTCGCCTTCCCAAACCAACGCGTCATCGGGTCCGTGCGAATGTCCGTGGGCGCCGTGAGCTTCTTCGGTAAAGTCACCGGAATACGGCGTGCCGTCGATGACGCCAACAATTGTTCCCGCGTATTCCTGCACGACGCCTAAACTCTTGTGGTTGCCGATAAAGCGTGATGCTTTGCCTGCGGGATCGCTGTCCAGAGGTGCAGCTTTCAGACTCACCTGCATCACGGGATCATTGATACTCAAGTCGATGGACTCGGCGTCGATCGGAACGGGCGACTTCTCGTCTGAGCCAAGGATGTAGACCGTGCCCTGTTGCTTGTCGTGATCGACTGTAAATTCGACGTGGTACTTACCGCCGCCCCAGTCGACGACGGTACCGTCGTGCGGACCAGCAGCGTGACCACCGTGCGCAGCGTGCACGGTCCCATCGGCATGAACATGCCCGCCCTCTTCACTCGATGGAGCGGCGGGTGCAGTGGGCGTGACGGGTGTGGCGGTTTCTTTTTTGCAGCCTGTGAATCCGATGAGTCCACAAAAGACGAGTGAACATGTTGGGGTTGAGAGTTTCATTGAAAGGTTCCTTTGAGTTTTTGACAAACAATTTCTAACGCTGGTGATTGCAGCAATGCGGCTTATTTGATTAGTTCATTCCAAATTCGTCATCCTCCGTTTTGAGCCTTGCAAGTCGAGCAGCGTCCTTGCCAGAGAATCTCCAGAAGAGTCCAGGGTGAATGAGGAATTCACAGAATGTCGATGTCGTCAGTCCGCCGAGGATGACGGTGGCAACAGGATAGAGAATTTCACGGCCCGGTTCTTGACCGCCCAGCACAAGCGGAATCAGACCGATACCCGCCGTCAGTGCGGTCATCAATACAGGTGCAAGCCTTTCCAGACTGCCTCGCATTACCATCGCCTGAGTGAAGTCTTCACCTTCCTCCTTCATCAAGTGGAAGTAGTGAGTCACCAACAAAATGCCGTTGCGGACCGCGATGCCTCCGAGCGAGATGAAACCGACGAGACTCGCAACCGTCAGACTTTGTTGCGTGATGACGAGCGCCATCACACCACCGATGAACGCGGTTGGGAGCGCGTTTAGGATTTGCAGAACGATGCGGATCGATGGAAACAAGACCAACAACACGATGAACATGCCTACCACCGAAACCCCGGCTAGCACAATGATCAGCTGCGTCGCACGTTGTTGGCTCTCAAACTGTCCTCCGTATTCAATGAAATAGCCCACCGGCATTTCGACTTGGTTTCCAATACGACTCTTGATGTCATTGACCGCACCGGCCAAGTCGCGGCCTTCGGTATTACAGCGAATGACAATCCGACGCCGTGCGTTCTCGCGATTGATCGAATTTGGCCCGGTGCCGACACCCACATCCGCAACCTCGCGAAGTTCGATCTGTCCGCGATCGGGTTGCCCCTCACGATCGGGCAGGTCGATGCGAAGTCGATCAAGATTCGCGTAATCGGTGCGATACTCCTCCTCCAGTCGCACAAGTAAATCAAATCGGCGTTGCCCTTCAAGGACCTGCGAGACGACTTCACCCTGCAGCGCCGTCTGCAAAACGTCCGCAACATATTCGCGAGTCAGTCCATGCAATGCCAAGTCGTCGGCGCGAAGTGCGATATGCAACTCCGCTGTCTCTTGAATCGGCTCAACGACCGGCGGCGTGATCCCTGGAACGTCCTGGATCGTTGCTTTGACCTGTTCGGCCACTCGCTGCAGGGTATCCAAGTCATCCCCGTGAATCTTGATCGCGATTTGAGCGTAGACGCCCGAAATCATGTGACTGATCAAGTGCGCCAACGGTTGCTCGACCTCGATGTCAACGCCGGGTGCTTCATTGCTGATTTTCTCGCGGAGTCTCGCGAGGATTTCTTCTCGCTCGGTCGGCGACTCTGGGTTCATACTGAGGATGTATTCGCCGAAATTAACGGGCGATGCATGTTCGTCCATTTCAGCTCGTCCAGTTCGGCGAACGAAGTGCAAAATCTCGCCATCCGGATTGTCGGTCGTCTTTTGCATCGACTGGAATACAGAATCAATTGCCCCTGAAACTTTGTTCGAAGCATCCAGCGACGATCCAGGCGGCAGAGTGACGTTGACTTGAATACTGCCTTCATCAAAGGGCGGCAAAAAGTTTCGCCCCAACATCGACATCTGCCACGCGGCCAAGGCTACGGCGATCCATGTCAAAAGGAACAGCGTTCGCGGCATCGCCATGCTGAGACGAATCAGATGAGTCGCGATCGCTTTCAAGCTGTGCAACAAAAAACCATCGCCTTCGTGGTGCGTGGCACGCGAGTTCGGCAGCAGATAATAGGAAAGCACTGGCGTAACGGTCATCGACACGACGAACGACGACAAAATTGACACGATGTAGGCGAAACCCAGCGGCGTGAACAAGCGACCTTCGACGCCTGACAGTGCGAACAACGGCATGAAGGAAAGGATCACGACCGCCGTTCCAAACACGATCGAACTACGAATCTCTTTGCTCGCCTCGAAGGTAATGACGATGGATGATTTCTGTTTTTCGATCGGTAACAGGTTGTTCTGCTTAAGTCGACGAAAAATGTTTTCAACATCGACGATCGCATCGTCGACGAGTTCTCCCATCGCAACGGCGATTCCGCCGAGCGTCATCACGTTGATGGAAAGCTCCGTTCCGCTCAACCAACCCATAATGCGGAAAGTAAGCGTTGTCAGGACGAGCGAAAGAGGGATCGCAGTGAGCGTAATAAACGTTGTGCGAAAGTTCAGCAGGAACAGAAACAGCACGATGATGACCAGCACCGCACCGATCACGAGTGCCTCGGCAACATTGAAGATGCCTCGGTCGATAAAGTTTCTGAGCCGGAATAGTTCCGAGTTAACGATGATGTCTGCGGGCAATGATGCCTCGACCTCGACAAATGCCTCCGCGACCGCATCGCTCAGATCACGTGTATCAACGTGAGGTTGCTTGACGGTCGTGAACACGATTCCCGGGCGACCGTTGACGCTTCCGTCACCACGCTTGAACTGCGCTCCCTCGGTGACGCGTGCGACTTGTTCGAGCAAGACGGAACGCTTGGGATGGTTGCCAACGGGGACTTTCTTCAAGTCTTCGATCACGACCCGTGATTCTGGACCCAACCGTCCCAAAATTCGAATCGGTCGCTCGGTCTCGCCCGTGACGGCGAAGCCACCGCTGGTGTTGATATTGCTGGCTCGTAGCGCCTGTTCAACCTCTTGAACCGTGACGTCATATTCGAGCAGCGCGGTCGGATCAATCAGGATTTGGTACTGTTTGCGGTCGCCGCCGAGCATGAACACTTCCGCCACGCCGGTAACTTTCAGCAGTCGCGGTCGAATGATCCAGTCCGCGACGGTGCGCAATTCCAATTGTTGCTTGGCATCACTGTAAAAATGTGCGTCGTGTGACTTGCCGTTAATTCTGATCTCGGCAGTGCCAACGGGTGCGAGTTGTGAGCCGTAGACGCTAGCCTCGGGCCCTTTGTTCGTCGACGTTATTCCCAAGATACCCGCGGCTAGCGCCGTCGGCTCAGTTTTCGAGATATTAAATTCAGGATCGTCGTCCCATTGAATTTCCTGTGTCTGAACTTGCTGCCACGTTGAAAGGTCATGGCGATTGCCTGGCTTCCAAACACGGATCTGAAAGTTCTGGTTTTCGCTGATGACCATCTCGGCCATCATTTCGGTATTGCCGACCTGAGTGAGACGTCCACCGCTAGGACCATTTTGCCGGTAAATCCCCGCGACAATAATCTGGCCCATGATCGAGGACGGCGGTGTCATCTGCGGACGAATTCCAGCGGGCAATATACCCTCCAGCGTGGACAATCGTTCTTGCACGGTTTGACGAGCGGCACGAATCTCCGTTGACCAATCGAACTCGATATAGATCACGTTCAATCCCGCCGTCGATTGACTGCGAACCGCTTGGACGCCGTTAGCACCCATCAGCGCAATCTCGATCGGCTGCGTCACCAGCGTCTCGACTTCTTCGGTCGCAAGTCCGGGAGCTTCCGTAATGATGACCACTCGAGGGCGATCCAGGTCCGGAAAAACGTCGATCGACATCTGCGCAGCCAAGTATGATCCGTAGACCAATACAAACAGACTGACGACGACGACTAGCATGCGGTAACGCAGCGAAAATTTGATGATTGCGTCAAGCATTGAATGTGTTTCCTTAGTGGGCCGCGTGAGTTGTGCCGTCGGCGTGAACATGCACACCGGGTTCTTTTCCGCTAGCCGACTGTGACTTGAGCACACGATTGAGCGAGGCGGCTGAGTTTTGTGCTAAGAAAGCTCCGATCGTGATGCCGCCATCGTTGGCGATCACAACCGAGCGTCGATCTTCGTGCAGAACATGAACAGGAATCTGTTTAAACAGATCACCGTTTTGCCGGAACACGTACGCCTCGGGCCCCTCTCGCACAACCGCCTCCGCAGGCAGCACAAATACGTCATCGAACTTTTCCACAGGGACATGGATGCGAGCCCGTTGGCCAGGGCGAAAACGCCAAACGATGAAGACACGTCCCTGGTCGCCGTAGGATCGCGATTGATTTGACAACGGAACAAAGAAGTCAAACGTCCGGCTGTTTGTATCGATCGAGTTCGACAGATGACGAATGTTGAACGTCTGATCCAACTGCGGCCAACGCCCACCTTGATCCTCGGCGAACTCGATTTCGATTGGCCGCCTTTCCTGGGCAGCTTGTTCGAGAAACGCAGCCTCGCGTTTGAATGCGTGACCGACGATATAAAGCATCTGGTGATTCGATAAGTTCGCAAGCAATTGGCCCGCTTGCACCTGTTGCCCCAGTTCGACGGCCAGCTCTTGAACCTCGTAAGCGATCGGCTGGTCCTCCGCTAATTCGTTAACAAAATTGACCTGCTGGATTTCCTGAGGCACTGTACGATTTGCGAACGCGTCGAAATCTCGCACGGGCGGAGCGACCACGTCGACAGTGGAAACGAATGTTCCGGATTCGATCTGCTGCACTTGCTCCGGAGTCAGACCTCGCGTCAGCAACTCCTGGCGAGCGGCTTGGATCAATGTGTTCTGGCGACTGATTTCGCTCTCCAACTCGATCATCTTGGAACGCGAAACGGCACCGATGCTGACCGCTCCGGACAACCGGTCGATTTCGGCTTTCACAATGGCGGTTTCCTGCCGCGCCTTGAACAACTGCGTCTGTGTGGCTTGCAAGTACTCGCTGAACAAACGCAGCGAGAACAGCGGCTCGCCCGGTCGCATCGTGTCGCCCGGGAACGCATGAATCGCCGTGACGACACCGACGGCTGGCGATGTAACGCCACGATCGGACAGCCCCGGTCGGTCAGCAACTTCACCAGGAATGACGACCGTTCTCCAATATTCTTGCGGCCTGGCTGGTGCAGATACCAAACCCAGATTTTTCCTGGCCTGGGTACTGATTTCCAGTACCGTTTGCTTCTCAGCCGGATTGCTCGATTGCTCTTCTGCAGGCGATTCACTCGCCTCATGGCTACCCAACAATTCGGCTCGAAAGAACCAGATCACCGCGACGGCAATCATGATAATTGCGGGACCAATGAAGGCTCTCAATAGCGATCTTAAAGTTTTCAACATGGGTTCATTCTCAACAGATTTCCAGCGGGCAACACCGACCGCGCAGCCTTAGCCGCAGAGGTGAAACAGGATTGAGTAAGCAAGACGACAGCGGCAGCAGAAAGAGCGGTAAAGCCCGCAGCGATTGCCGTCGGGTCACTCGGATTTGCACATGATCAGAGCACGCGCAAGGGAGCGTCCGCTATAGCCGTAGAGAGGCTGTGAGAAGATAGATCGGCAGTGTTGCTAGCGGATCCGGTGGAACAATGGCGTGGTATCGACACCGTGTATCGACCACAACCGGCAGCGTTGACGCATCCAAATTCGCAGCGTAAACATCAATCTCAAACGATTGAGAAAGACGCGTCAGCGATTGCCCGGATGCCGTCAGATAAAAGGCATCCGAATCGTGATCCGATGCTGGCAAAATGCCTTCGGCATCCGCAGCAAGGTCCATTTCATCGGCATCATGGTGATGATGAGTTTCGTCACCATGATGATGGTCATGCGAGTGCAAATGGACATGCGGACGCACTGCGTGACCATCCGGTTCAGCAACGCCGGTTCCCGCGTGCGAATGAGGCAGAGCCTGCCCCAGCACAAAAAAGGGAATCAGCAGTAGTGAAACAAATCGGGTCATGAGCTCGATTCTAAGCCCCAAGCATCAAAACTTCTAGTGCGATAAAAACGGTAGCGATAAGAAGCTAGGGAATAACAAGAACGGGAAATTTCAAAATTAATCTCGCCATGTCCCTTAGTTCCCCGCTAGCAACGCTACCGCACCAAGACAAATACCTGCTCGAGTCAATCGGACAATCCAAAGGGATCGGCGTCCGTTTCGTCCGATTGAACTCCGAACGGGTCATCGGCCAACTCGTCTATTGAATCCACATCCTTGGGTTGTGTTGGTTCCGTTGGTGGCACGACTTCGCTATCGGTTGTGGCAGGGGGTCGACGTTTGGTTTGCTCACGCAGCGCGATGTACGACCCCTCGTGCAACCGATCCTCTTTGCCCTCACCGGCCTCGATGATGATGGCCGAGTGAGACAGCAGTCCTTCGGCTTTGACGTTGATGGCGTAACATCGCGTTTGACACAAACCACAGCCGACGCACTTGTCATCCAGGACCACGGGCGCTAGATAGCCAGTGCCTTCGACCGGTTGGCCGGCTGAGTCCAGTTCGGTTCCGACCTGTGTGAATTCGATCGCGTGGTAGCCTGCCGCGTCACATTCTTGCACACACAAATCGCACGCTCCGGTGCCAGCAAAGGGCAGACAGGTCGATTCGTTAACGATCGCCAACCCCATCCGTGCGGCCTTCTTCTCTTCGATCACCAGCGGCCGGATCGCACCCGTCGGACAAACTTGCCCGCAAGCGTTGCAGCTCGATTCACAGCCAGCCCAATCGGCCACCACCATCGGCGTCCACAGTCCTTCCAATCCCTGCTGGAATCCCTCGGGTTGCAGCACGTTGTTCGGGCACGCCTTAAAACATTCGCCGCAGCGGATACACATTTCCAAGAACGATTGCTCGGGAACACTTCCCGGGGGTCGTACCAAACGTGGCGAATCGGGATCATCTAAATTTGCTCCCCACGACTTGGTCACGCTGGCCAGCCCAATTCCGCCAACCGCGGCAGCCGTGCTGCCGGCGGCAAGTGACAGGAAACCGCGACGCCCGAGCGGCGTCTCGTTTGTCTGCGGTTCATTGTCCACTTTGAGCTCCACCACGTTCCAGCGTTCGACGAATTTGATCGCGTGCGTGGGGCAAACACCGCCACACGATTGGCACATCGTGCAGTCTGAGGTGCGTGTGGTGAAATCCGGCTTGATCGCATCAAACGGACAAATCTCGACACACTTGTTGCAATGGATACAGGACGATTCGACTTTGCGCTCGGTCACACGAAAGAGATTGCCTAGCGAAAAAACCGCACCACTTGGACAAACGCACTTGCACCAAAACCGTGGACGCAAAAACCCCAGTGACAACACGGCGATAAACAGCCCGATCGAAACGAATTGACCTACACCGATGCTTGGAACAAGATGCCAACCGCGAGTCACGCCGCTGTGCAGCGGATCACCGATAAACAACATCGCTCGAGTGATCACCGGTATCGCGGAAACAAACCCCGATACCAACACACCGAACACCGCGGCGATTAACGTTCCTGCCAACAAGTAATATTTGATGTGAACCCACCATCCATCGTCAGCGACGTTAAACCGCGTCGTCCGCCGAGCGATTGCCCAATCGAACAGATCAATGGTGGTCCCCAGCGGGCATAGATACCCGCAAAACCCGCGAGGAATCAAAATACACACGATCAGGATCGCCGCTGCAGAAACCAGCGATGCGATCCAACTGCGTGACGCGACGGCCGTCGACAAACTGACCAACGGGTCGATCAGCAGAAAGCTTTCGGCCGGAATCAATTCCTTTTTGGTAAGATTGTCGGCATAGTGCGAGGGCCATGCTTGCGGATCACGCTGGGCCAGTTGGAAGGAACCGGAACCACTTAAAAACGCATCCAACATTGCCGGACTGGCTTCTTCACGTGGCGTCAAGCGAATCTGCTCTCCCTCGCGTCCTGTTACCACGAACTGTCCAATCGCAGTGACCGATTCCGTGGCAGTCGCCAGGGCAGCGATGCGGTCGTCGACGACAAAAAGGGTCGTGCCGGAATTGATTTCCCAGTCAGATGGCGAAGCCGAATGGGAAGTTTCTTGAGTCAAGACAAACTCACCACTTTGCTGATCAACGGATTGCAACGACCAACCGTGCGACACGCTGCTGGGCGGCAGAGGGCGAGCGCTGTATGGCCAGCACACGTAGAAAAACAGCAGAACAAAGGTGACCAGACAGACCGACTGCACCACGCGTCGCACCGGCGTTGCCAACCACGAAACACCCAATTTCCGCAAGGACTTTCGAATCCAACCTCGCTTCTTTTTGAGACGATCTGATTGAAAGCGAGCGGGAATCCAGCGTCGTAGCAGCCGGCCGGGGAACGTATGCGAAGGAGATTTTCCCGCAGTCACGCGGCGAAGTGCGGGCAAGAACCAATCCAGCCGAATGACTGCGGTAGATCGACCTCGATCTTGGGTCGTCAACAGCACCAACGACGCGGCAGACAACAACACCGACCCAACCGTGATCGCCAAAGCGAATCGATCACCGAACCATTGGTGGTAAAACGCGTGCCCCGTCATCGCGGTTGTGATCAGCACAACGGCAAGAGTTGTAAGGGCTGTGGCGAGCAGATAGTTTCGCAATGGTTTCATTTTGCAGAGCCCTGCAGTTCCAAAAGCCCTAATCGCCAAGGAATCTGTCCATAGTTCCCGCTTTGATACTCAGCATCGTTTGCTCCTTGGAATAGCAAACGAAGTTCGGCGGGATCGATCTCCATCGTTTCACTCGATCCGTCGCGGATCAATTCACCGTGACTGTAGGACGTAGCCCATGACTCGCTTTGGTTGACGACATTTTTGGGAGAGACAAACGGTTGATCTCGAGTTGCTGCCAACGGCGTCCACTGTCCGTCCAGCGCATCCGCGGTGAAGGCTTTGAAGTAGCGCCGCTTGCCAGCCTGGGCTTCGACGATTGTCAAAAACCGGTTTTGACGTTTCAGTTTGTATGTATGACTTGCTTCGAAAATATCCGCCTGCAGCACCATTTTGGCATCCGTCCAACCATGGTTGGGGAAATCCTGCTTTGCCGTTTCCGCTCGCCACATTTGACCGTTCAATGTGGTGAAGAACAGGTGTGCCTTTTGCTCGTCACAGATCAGCCAATAATCAAGGCCCGCCTTGACGCCTTCTTTGACAACATACAGCGGCTCGGGACGAGTCCAATTGCGGGGTTTTGAAATATCGTCATTGGTCGAGTAACACGGGCCATACTTCAAATTGCGAGTCTCATCGCTGGCTTGATAGATCAAATACCATTTTTGGTGCGGCTGGAAATAGAAGATTTGGGGCGCTCCGTGATATCCCATCGTCAGATCCAACACACTCCAATCGGCATCGCTCGCATCCGCCCAATCGACGAACGATGCATACCCGATTCGAATGCGACCGTCACCTTGCATTGCTTTTCGCAAGGTACAAAACAAATGCCAACGACCTTGGTGCCGCACGATCGAAGGATCTTTCAGGGCCAGCCAAGGATATTGTGATGACTCGGGCAACCGTGCGGGATCCACCGCAATCAGCGGTGGACTGACACGCCAGCGAAAATCGCCGCTTCGAAACGGATCGTTTTCAAACGGTGCCGTAGGTGCGAGCTGCGTTTGAGAAAACGAGAGGGAATTCAGCTCTTGGGCGATGCCGTCTGCCGCTAGCCCAAGACAAGCGGACAGCGAGCAAACCGCCACCGCCGCAAATTTGATCCCCATCGCAGTCGGCGTGATTTGAGTCGACGAGCGTGGCATTTAATTTGCACCCTTTGCCAACGCGCGAGCGGTCGCACTGACGATCGCTTGAGACGTGATCGTTGCCCCGGATGTACCATCGACATCCTGGATTCCTTGCTGGTCGATGATTTGTGTCGTCGTATCCGTTAGCGCCGAATAAAATTGTTTTTCGCTGTGTTTGGTCACGCGAACGTCGCGAATTTGCCGATCCGCCACTGTGACCTCCACATCCAGTTGGCCGTTGTATCCCGTGCTGTGAGCCGTGTACGTTCCATCGGCGACTCGGCTGACGTCGGCCTTGTCAAACAACTTGATCGCCTCGATCGACTCGGCGGCTCGGGCTTGGTACCGTTTCAAATACTCAGCATTGCGAGCTTTATTGATGTCCAGCACTCGTTGGTAGTACTCAATCGCCTCGTCCAGTCGTCCGGCACCTCGCAGAGCATCGCCAGCGTTTAGGAAGGCTTCGTTGAACGAGTTCGTGTTGGCATAGCTTGCCGTCAACGCCATCGCCTTGTCCACTTCGTCCATATCCCCAAGCAGCTTGATCGCGTTGAGATGCAGACTGCGGCCTTTTAGCATCTCCATTGCCATCGGCTTGCTGCCCAAACGCCAATAGCATTCGGCCAGATGAATCCCGGTCGGAGTGGTCGCTGACACCTTGGCTTTTTGCAACCAGTGCGCGGCCCGCGGATAATCTTGCAGCAACGTGAAGTACATTTCACCGAGCTTTTCCATGTCACGTTTCAGTAGCGTTGGATTGCGCTGATGACGTTCCATCACATGATGAACCAACTTAATGCCCGGTTTCCAACGTGAAACGTTTGGATTGACGCGTCCCCAAATGTATTGGCCGATATTCTTTGACTCGTCCCATTTCCCCGGCGCGTTCAGTGGCCAATCGAGATCCAGCGAGGAGGGATGATTCATGTCGGTCGAAGCGAGCCAATCGGGCGGAGTGCTGCCGACTTGTTCAATGTACTTCCGCAGTTCGACGGGAGTTAGTGTTTTCCCGTTGGTTGATGTCTCGCTGGCCGACACCGCTTGCTTGGGAGTCAAGACAAAGCGTTTGCCGTTGAACGTCACCGCATGCACGCTGGCGTACGGATAGGTTCGCGTCACCGCGGTCTGACCAAACTTGGACGAAAAATCGAACTCGCGTGCCGTTTTGCGAATCTCGAGCATTTTGCCGGTCAAAGTGGAACCGTTCACAAACTCGACCAAATCCTCGCCGAACGCGGCCGGATGCGACAGGCAAACGAACAGCAACGCAACCCATCCCATTTTCGAATACGGCATTCCCATTTTCCTCGATTTGGTCAAATCTGTGTGCAAGAAGATACGCGGCGTCCACGGGCGCTGAGCGTCCACGAGGACAGTCTCGCGTTTGTCGCTGGACTTGAATCCGACTGCACCCCACGCTCCAAATTCTAATCATCTTGGATCGCCCCGTGGTGCAGAGTCCGATACGAATTGGCGAGGACCTTGTGAGCCGTGGGCCGTAAGGCACCGGGTAGTGCGTGGAACCCGGCCGCTCACGCGTCACGGCTCACTAAGCCGACGGCGTTAGCCGCGGGCCGCAGCGGGAAAAATGTTCGAATCCGCTGGGCGGCTCCTCGACGCACCGCTAACCAACTGAGGCACAGCGATAGATAGCCCTTTACTGCTGCTGCCAGAACGCCGACGCTCCCTAAGGTTTTTCATTAGACAGAAAAATTAATGTGACAGAAAAATAAAGAAGGCTTCGTCGCGGTGAAAAATTCTTTCTGTCGCATCAATCTTTCTGTCTTGTTCTATACAAGCACCCCGAAGACAACACTCCCCATCGAAAACGACTGCACAGTGTGTCCGATTGGTCCCCTCACACCGCTTTTCACTGGCCGAGGTAGCGGCAGTAGAAATTTTCTCATGATCGATCGAGGAATCAATCGATATTCGATTGAAAACGCCAAGCCCCAAAGCGGTCACGCTTGGACGCACGATCTATCCAACTGATCCAATTGCTCCCTACGTTTATTCACTGCATCGCATGACATTCAGCACTGATGTAAATCTGCCACGCCGACATCAAGCTCGGTATCCTGCACGATGCGTTCGCTGCGGGAGTAATAACCAAGGACGTACTATCAGGCTTTGGACGCATACGATCGGATGGTGGACAGCGGTATTCTGGATATTTGGTTGGGGTTTTACTACCCGACCACCAGCTTGCGAGAAATGTGCCTGGAGAATTCGTACACAGCGCGTCGGTGGAATGCTCTTTACACTTGTATTTGCCGCATTGTTCAGGGCATTCCTATGGCCACATTTGGACGATTTCGTCGCAAGATCGCTTCGCAAATGGGTGGCGATGGGCCTGATTCTCGTTTGCCTTGCGCCCTATTTCTTTTGGGAAACTTTCTATCCACCGGCGATCGACATTACTGCCTACAAGGACAGTGTAGACTACGAGTTCAGGGACGCTGACTTCGCATACGAATTCGCTAGCTTAAATGGTGATGCCGAATGGGTTCGGATCTCGTGATACCGTGCACTCATTCACCAAGAACTCTCTCGATGCAGATTTTTTGATGCGATTTTCTCGTTTGATACTAATCATCAGTTTGCTACCCATCATCATTGGATGTTCCAACGGTGAAAACAACGGCGTTTCCATGACGACAGCAACGGCCGGACAAATCGTCTTTAGCGGCGGACACGAAACGGATCCGGTCGACCATGGCCGGCCAGTTGCACTGATCGGTAATGCGCTCGGCGTGACACCAGAGGTTTTTCGCGACGCGTTCAGCGGCGTCAGTCCAGCAGAAAACGGCTCGCCATCTCCGTCTCGTGCTCAAGCGAACAAGCAGATCTTGATGGATAAACTTGGTCCGCACGGAGTCACCAACGAGCGACTGGACGAGGTCTCAAATTTCTACCGTTATCGGCCGCAGTCCGGAGAACTCTGGAAACACAAACCGGCAGTCGCGACAGCAACGATCAAGGACGGTGAGGTCACTGGTTTTAAAATTAGCGACGGAGGCTACGGCTATTCGACGCCTCCGACAGTCCAAATTGCCGGCCACCTAACAGTCAACGTCAAAGCCGAACTTGAATACACTTCGGACCTTCAAACCAACGGTCGAGTGAAGACTCTGACAATCATTGAATAATTCAGCGATGATGTTGTGAATCGGATATCTTCGGCGATGTGAACAAGTCGTGAAAAGGGTATTACCGCCGGATGCAGGTGAGTCGCTGCGCTGAGTCTATTGAAGTGAAAAGTCGTTCACAGCGACCACGTGATTCGTCACGTTCGCCGACAGAATGAACCTGGGTGATCGGTAACGCGAATCGGCCAGCACCGACGATTACTAAACAGGGAATCAGCGATGACAGATGCAATTAACTGGCCTGTGAAGAGGCGAGAGCTTCACAATCACCACTTCGATTCCACTATCTGGAATGATTTTAAATTCCGAGACAACGACATTGTTATCGGGACCTACGCGAAGGCCGGAACGACATGGATGCAGCAAATCATCGCCCAGCTTTTGTTCAACGGTGATCCCGACCTTGAGGTCGCTGAGATGTCTCCGTGGATGGACCTTCGCGTTCCACCGAAAGAAGTCAAGCTGCCTCTTGTTGAGGCTCAAACGCATAGGCGTTTCTTAAAAACGCATCTCCCTGTTGACGCATTGCGGTTTTCGCCGAAGGCAAAGTACATTTACATCGGCCGTGATGGGCGTGACGTAGTCTGGAGCATGTACAACCATCATATGAACGCCAATCAGACGTGGTACGACGCTTTGAACGAAACGCCGGGCCGTGTAGGACCGCCGATTGAACCGCCTCCAGACGACATTCGACAGTACTGGCAGGAGTGGCTTGAGCGCGACGGACATCCGTTTTGGCCGTTCTGGGAAAATGTGCGAAGCTGGTGGCAAATTCGCGATCTGCCCAACGTGTTGCTTGTCCACTTCACCAAACTCAAACAGAACATGCCAGCTGAGATTCGCCGCGTCGCGGCCTTCCTCGATATTGCAATCAATGAATCCCGGTGGCCAGCCATCCTCGAATATTGTTCGTTTGAGTGGATGAAAGCAAACGCTTCGAAAAGCGTGCCTCTGGGAGGTGCATTTTGGGACGCTGGGGCGCAGGTGTTCATCCACAAGGGCGTGAATGGGCGATGGGCCGAAACACTGACAGTCGAAGAATCCCGGCAATACGAACAACTGGCTGACGCTGAATTGGGCGCAGAGTGCGCACGGTGGCTCGCGTTTGGCGGCCCCGACAACTAACGAAGCCCAAAAAACGGGTCAGCAGCATCTTCTTAACATTGCGAACATGGATGCACCCAACACAATTTCGCCAACAACCAGGAACTCCGTACGAGTCCAAGTTACTCGTAATTCTAATCTTCTCTGGTTGGCACCGGTCCAGCGTGGTTACGCAGACGGGATTAAGATTACGAGTAGGATTAAGATTAAGATTTGCCACGACTTTTGTTCGGCCTCACGGACTGGATGTCTCCGTCTGCTCGCGGCAATGTTAGAGACCAGTAAAAGAGACGTCGCACTTTTCTGGATTTAGCAACTGTCTGCACTCTACCTTCAAGGCCTGAACACAACAACGCTTTTCAGAAGGCGGACACGAACTCCGCAGCATTTGCTTGACTCGCAAATCCGATACGTTAGCATCACCTTTATCAGCGAAAGGGGTCGACCACTCCCCACGACAGCGATTCAATGAAGCTTGCAGGGAAAACCAATGCGATCTTTCAAATTAGCCACTTTTCTTTTCTTGTTGTGCCAGCCCATCTTGGCGGCAAGCCTTTGGGGAGAGGAATCGAAAAGCGATCAGGACACGGTTGATCTTGTCTATCAAGGGATTACGGATCTGACGCTACTGCGAGACGACGTACTCAAACGCTATACGCTGATGGTGACAGGCGAGTCACATATATCCTACGATGCGTCGATAAAAAACAGGATGCCTTTGAGGATCAATCGCATTTATGACCTGCAAGCGAGACTGAAGTCGAAGTCATTCAAATACGTGGCAAGCGGTGCTGTGCTTGGCGTCGACCAGACCAATCGCCCCTATGAGCGCCAGTTTTGGAGGGAGCTATTACAGTGCGGGTTGGTAATGAAGGCGAATCACGGCAGCGCATCGACCCACGGCTACAAGGTGCGACAGAAAGACGAGACGACTAAAGACTTCCTTGAGAAGAATCTCGTCGAATCGATTGGCTTCGATCCATTTGATGACCTTGTGCTGCATCCGATGTTCTTAAGGAACCCAATGAATCAGTACGGATGGATCGAAAAAATCTTTCTCGTTAAGAGCAAACTGCTATCAGCCGAAACGATCACTCAGGGGGATATCCGCAGCAAATGGCATTTGAACGAGCCTTATGGGAATTTCGACATTGAACTAACACAATCGAAGGCATATGGCTATTTACCGACACACGTTAAATACACGAGCACTTCGAAGGAACATCCGAATCTTTACGGAGAGACGGAGATCAAGTGGAAGAAGCACACGGGATCGGGCAAGTATCTGCCTTACGTGATCAACGCAGCGGCAGGCGGATCGTTCTCAGGCCTTACAAAAGAACAACATAACTGGGTATTCGATTGGTGTCTCGGCAAAGAGATCCCCGACGATTTCTTTGATTGTGATTCCGAAGATTTTCGCTTGCAGTTTTCTCCGCTGTATGACTTTTACTTTGATACATATGCGAAACCAGGTGGCTATTTGACGGGCACACCCTGGAAAACCCCCGAAGAAATCCTGCCTAAAGACGAACCGACAAATTAAGCAGATCAATATGAGTCATTCCACATAATGGCCTGAGCCGACGCTTCAGCGGTATACACCGAACGACCTGCTAAGGACCGTCGGAAGAATAGCTGACGACGTCTTCCGTAGTGGACGAGGCAACGAGTCCTTTTTGGCTCAGTGAAGCTGCAAGACTCGTTGCCTCGTCCACTACCGTCCGCCATTTATTGTCCTGTGCGTCCTTAGAAGACCGGAACGTCTCATTGTCTTGTTACACCCGAGCTATCACTCCGTCAAAACTTGCTCGGTGATCCGTCGGCTGTAGCGGTTCAGTTTGTGATGCCCGGGGCACCATCCGAGTAAGAACCGCGTGAAGTCGGCCCAGGCAACCGGATACATCGCACGCCACTCGGCTTCGAGTGCATTGGCGTCGACCGTGCTGTTTCGAGACGCAAGCGATTGACGAAGCGTTTGAAAATAGAAATCGAGGTAGACCGATTCATTGCGCTCACACTCGGCTTCGGACACGCAACTGCTGAGAAAGTAGGCGACGTCCTTCATGCCACAGCCACGACCGACATATTGAAAATCAACCGCGGCAGTTCGCGTGCCGTCGGGCGAGAAACAGAAATTGGCGACCTTGGAGTCCCCATGGACCGCAGTCTGAAAACGACAGGCGTTTAAACGGTCGTCGATCACCGCCGCGGCCTCTTTCAATTTTCCCGACTGCATCACTTGCCATTCGTCGCGGCGGGTCGCCAGATGCCAATACGTCCCGACCGGCCAAAGTCCTTCGAGTGGTTCGCTGAGAAACGTCGCGTGAAAGTGGGCTAACCAGGCCAACACGACGAACACGCCGTCGCGATCGAGATGCGATTTCCGAGCGTCAAAACCGGATGCATCTAAATCTTCGAGCACAAAGACCCACTGGCCTTCGACCGATTCGGCGAGCAAGCAAGCAGGCATGCGGCAAGTGGCGTCACAGCGATCGCTGTACTCGCGATACCAAGTTGCTTCGACGTCGTAGGAACGAACTTTTCGCTGATGTGATTGGTCGGTATTCCAGCCACGAGGATGTGAGATCCCCGGTGAATCTTGCTGCTCGTATGGAGGCGAGACATGTTTAACGATGACCGATGCGGGGTTCGCCGGATCGACGATGTCATAAGCGAGCGGGACGCGAAGAATTTTGCCATACCCGCTCCACAGCGACTGAATCAGCGACGCATCACCCACGTCGCTAGCGGACGTGGCCCGCAGTACAAGCGTTGAGAGTGCCGGATCAAGTTTCATGGGGGCTGAGTTTTTCTTTTCGCTAGTTTCGCAGTTAGCTGGCCCCAGACAAAACGGTTGTGCGGCTTTTAAGTTGAGTGGTGGCAACCACTTTCTTCACCCTCCCGGCAAAGCCAGGGAGGGTCGAAAAACGAGCCTTCAGCGAGTTTTTCGGGGAGGGCCTGGTAACGCTGAACTTGCACGTTGTCATTTCTAACACTCCGAAGCCCCACCCAGAACTTGCTCCGCTCGTTCTGACCTCCCCAAAACAAGTTTTGGGGAGGTGAAGCACGCTAAACGCTTCACTTCAAACAGCTTAAGCGCCGCTCTACAGACTAACTCTGTTGTAGCGCTGCGGCGAGCTGTTCGTAGGTTCGCTTGGTGTCGATGTTGCTGCCGCGATTGTCTAAGGCAATCTGATACAAGTGTTGCCCACATTCGGTGGGATAATTGCCGGTCACACAGGCGCGACACAAATTATCTTCGGGCAACCCGATCGCGCGAGCGATCGCATCGACGGGTAGGTAACGCAGCGAGTCGGCACCAAGATCGTCCGCCAATCGCTGCTGAGATTCGTCGGTCAATTCGCCATTGATGCCAAAGTACTTCGGAGCAATCAACTGATCGATCGTACTCATGTCGATCCCGTAAAAACAGGGAGCGACGATAGGCGGACAAGCGACACGCACGTGAATCTCTTTGGCGCCGCCGACTTCACGAATTCGGTCCAACAAGACGTTCATCGTGGTACTGCGGACGATCGAATCTTCGACCAAGATGACCGTTTTGCCTTCGAGCACTTCGCGAAGTGGCGTGTACTTCGCCGCTGCCTTGGCCTTTCGCGCTCCGCCACCTTCGATAAAGGTTCGCCCGGCATAGCGGTTACGAATCAAACCTTCGCGGCAAGGAATCGAGAGCTCAAACGCCATCGCATCGGCGGCCGCTTTGCTGGTGTCCGGTACCGGCACGATGATCGTATCTTCGCTGTTCAGTGGCACACGACCGAGGGCGCGTTCGGCGCGAGCCAATTCTTCGCCAAGATGGGTACGACTAAGGTAGACACTTCTATCATCCAGCGTGCTAGCGACGTTGGCAAAGTAGATCCACTCAAAGAAGCAGTGGGCGGGCGATTTTTCTTCGGCAAAACGCTCAATCCGGAACCCGGTCTCGGGATCGATGATGATCGCATGCCCAGGGGCCAACGATTTGATCTGGTCATCGGAGAACCCAAGGTTCAGCAGTGCCACACTTTCACTGGCCGCGGCAAACAACGGGCCTTCGTTGGCGTAACACATTGGCTTGACCCCCAACGGATCACGCGCGACGATCATTTCGCCTTCGGCCGTCAGCAATGCCAGACTATAGGCACCATCAAACCCGGCGGTGGCTTCACGCAAGATTTCGATCCAATCGATCCGATCGGGTTTCTGGCTCAACAGACGACCGAACTCGTGCAAGATGATTTCGGTATCGGTGTCCAGCGTCAGGTGGTGATCGCCATCGGCCAGCAGTCGCTCTTTTAGCAGACCGTAATTGGCCAGTTGGCCGTTGAAACAGAAACTGAACCATTTCCGCTTGTGAATATGCTTTCGCTCGAACGGTTGAGCGTAGCTGCGGTCATCTTGGCCACAGGTAGCGTAGCGAACATGCCCGATCGCAGCGCGGCCGGCCAAGTGTTTCATCAACGATTCGGACTTGGCCCGATGATTCAGCCGAAACACCTCGGTGACTGTGCCGACGTCTTTACGGGTTCTCAGAATCGACGGACGTGCGGGATCGAATGTTGTCATTCCCGCAGCAAGTTGGCCGCGATTTTGGATATCCAGCAACATTCGAGGCAACAACCGCGAAATGTGGCGTGGCCCATCGGAGGTACACAGCGGGCTTCGACCGCGCCCCGACAGGTGGTAAATGGCAGCAACACCACACTCGTGATGTAATTCGCTCATATCAGATGCTTCGTTCTGAGGAAGATGAAGAGGCGGATGGTTCAGCGAAGAAGCAGAGATTTTGAATCAATGCAGCTCCATCAAGTCTACATGAAATGTACGCTGGGCTTCCAAGGTCGTCGATTCCCCAACACAATTCAATCTTCTTGCAGTGGCGTGAAGCTGCTATTTCCTGGTGAAAACCGCGACGCGATCCACATCCGTTGTTGAAATTTACTAGCAATATGCAGTCTGAATCGTCTCAATGCAGGACTGCACCTCCTATTTCCGAATCCTCCGCAGCCTCGCAACGGCTGCCCATTTTAAAGTCATCAAGGAATCGTTTTTCCGATGAACCAAGCTGAAAACGAGAATCTAGCGCACCGAAAGTCTGCGATCCAGCGAGCCCGTAGTGTCGTGGTGAAGGTGGGGACGAGGGTCCTTACCACCCCCTCCGGCAAACTTGATCGGGATCGTATCGAGAAACTTTCGGCGCAACTTTGTCGCATCGCCGACACGGGGCGGCAAACCGTCATGGTCAGTAGCGGTGCCGTCGGCGCCGGCGTCGGCAAACTGGGGCTGACGTCTCGGCCCAAGGTCGTCGCGCAACTGCAGGCGGTTGCCGCGATTGGCCAAACCGATTTGATCCAGGCCTATGAAACGAGCATCGCGGCGCGTGGACGCCATGCCGCTCAAGTCTTATTGACCGCTTCGGACCTGCGCCGCCGCAGCGCTTATCTGCACGTTCGAAATGCGTTAAGCCGCATCCATGAATATGGAGCAATCGCGATCGTGAACGAAAACGATTCGGTAGCGGTGCGTGAATTGACAACGACGTTTGGGGACAATGACCGGTTGGCCGCTCGCGTTGCCGGACTGTTGACGGACACGTTGCTGATCATTCTTTCGGATATCGACGGACTGTATGATGGGCCGCCGAATAACCCTAACAGCAAACGAATCGAATTGGTCCCGCGCATCGATAATTCGATCCTCAGCCTTGCCAAGGACAAACTGAGCAATGTCAGCAAAGGGGGCATGGCGAGCAAATTGCAAGCAGCAAAAATTGCGGCCTCGCATGGACACTCGGCGATTATCGCGCCTGGGCATGACGACGCAGTGCTGGACAAGATTTTTGCTTGTGAAAACGTGGGAACCCTTTTCCTACCGACCGAAAAAACGATCAAGGGACGTCGTCGCTGGATCGGCGGTTCTGCCAAGGTCGAAGGAGTTTTGCATCTGGACGCCGGAGCGGCCAAAGCGGTTTGGGAAAATGGCAAGAGCCTACTGCCGGTCGGCGTCAAGTCGATCATTGGAACGTTTAAGCGAGGGGCTGTCGTTGCGCTGCATGATCCCGCCGGAAACGAGATCGCTCGCGGGTTGTGCAACTACCGCTCGAGCGAACTTGAAAAGATCCTGGGCAAGCCGAGCGACCAAATTGGCGAACTGATCGGCCACTGTCCTTACGAGAACGTGATCCACCGCGACAACCTCGTGCTGACTCGTAACGGCGAGTTCGCGTAAACACGCATCGGCAAGATGGCATCGTGCTACGGCGAGACTCTTTTCACCACGGCTTCATGAATTGACATCACATCAGACGTGGCTGGATGAAGTCGCCGCCGAGGAATCTTTCCGCATCAGGCCATCTTCCATTTGATAGATCGTGTCAAACACGTCCAGGGCCCGGTGGTCGTGAGTGACCACGATCACTCCGGCTCCCTGTTCGTGGGCCACTTTGGCAAACAGCTCCATCACTTGGCGGCCGCGATGCCCGTCGAGGGCCGCTGTCGGTTCATCGGCCAGGATCACGCTGGGGTGGTTCGCCAGCGCGCGGGCCACCGCGATCCTTTGCTGCTGGCCGCCAGAGAGCATCGACGGCAGATTGTTGGCTCGGTCGCCGACGCCTAAATAGTCCATCAGTTCCATGGCGCGCCGCCGGGCAAAGCGAGTGGATTGACCATTCAATTGCATCGCGATTTGAACGTTCTCGATTGCCGTCAGGAAGGGAATCAGATTGGACTTTTGGAAGATAAAACCGATGTGCTGGCGGCGAAAGGATCGCAGGTTGGTGTGAGCCACTTCGCCATCGATCACCAACTGGTTACGAATCCGGATGCTGCCCGAGGTGGGCGGATTGATCAGACCCACCGCCGTCAAAAACGTGGACTTACCCGAACCACTCGGCCCCAACAACGCGACGACTTCGCCTTGAGCAACCTGCATTGTCGCATCACGCATCGCGACGACTTCGGTGTTCCCACTGCCATAAATTTTCGTCAAACCATCAGCGTCGATGGCATAGGGAGTGTCTGCGGTCGAGGTCATGAGAGCGCCTCGTTGGGGGAAACTTTCATCGCTTTCCAAATCCCCAGGATGCTGGATGCAACGGAAATCGCCAGCACGATTGCCGCCAACTGAAGGAGGTCTGAATCGGCAAGAATCACGCGACGTGGAAACAGCGGAAACAACTGCTGACCGACCAAGTAAGCGATCCCGAAGCCAACGCTACCCAGGATCAATGCCTGCTGCAAAATCATGCCTAGAATGACGGTGTTGGGCGCCCCGATCAATTTCAGCAAGGCGATCGAGTGAATCTTGTCGAGCGTCAGCGTATACAGAATCAACGCCATGATGATAGCCGCGATCACGGTTAGCAGGACGCGGAACAATCCAATCTGACGACGCACTTTTTCTACCGAACCTTTCAGCAACAACTCTCGCTGGCCTTCGCTGGTGAACACCGACACATCGCTCCAGCCGGAAATTGTTTCAACGGCTCGTTGCGCATCCGATCCGTCGGACAGCGTGATCATCACGGCACTGATTTGAGGTCTCGCGACGGCCGGCAGTTGTGCCGATGGCTTGAAGGCGTTTTCCAGGATGCCTGGCTGCTGGACCGCCAGTTCGAATTCGCGGCCACGAGCTTCGCGCGCGGCTCGTTCCAGCCGCACCGCTTCGCCCGGCACATCAAACTGAATCGCCTGAGCGTCTGCAATGGTAAAAAACGCCAGCCCGTCCCCACTGGAGCTGATCATATTGCGAGTGGTTCCCACGACGGTGTAGGTCTCCTTGCCTAGCGAGATCTGATCTCTGACGTCCAAGCCCAATGTTTCGTCGGCGATCATTTCGAAATGCGATTGCCACAGCGGACGTCCGGCGGTCAACGCAACCCATTCACCTTTGTCGGTGGGCCAACTGAGTCCCAGCACCGCGATCCGCAGTGGCTTGCCATCGCGTTGACGCTGAATAGTGTGGTACACAAATTCTCGTGACGACTCGACGCCCGGAACCGCAGCGGCCC
Source organism: Novipirellula methanifontis (assembly GCF_052161655.1). Classification (GTDB taxonomy): domain Bacteria; phylum Planctomycetota; class Planctomycetia; order Pirellulales; family Pirellulaceae; genus Novipirellula. The sequence continues at coordinate 477,952 of NZ_CP197418.1, read as the reverse complement.
GGTAGACGAGATTCGATGGCACCCGCGACAGCTCGGCAAACGGGCCGCGAGTGTCACGTTGGACGATCCACAAATCGGCTCCGACGCGATCGATAAGCAACGTGGCATCTTCGACTACGCCCCGATAGATTCCTCCCATGCCCATCACGACCATCAGCAACATACCGATGCCGACAGCCGTCAGGGCAAACCGTCCCACGTTATGGCGAATGTCTTTGGTGGCGAGGTTCACGGAATCACCACCCGTTGGTTTTCTCTCAGCATCGTTCGCTGCTTGACGGGCGTGATCACCACATCACCGGCAGAGAGTCCTTCGCGGACTTCGACCGCGTCGCGACCGCGGATGCCAAGCGTTAGCGACCGCCATGTAGCGTACCCATCGACAAGGACGAACACACCGTTGCCTTGGGATTGCTGGACAAGGAATTCGGTTGGCAGCACCACGGCATCCACCACTTCGCCGGCTTTGATAAACACTTCGGCTCGCTGGCCGACGGCCCAGTTTTTAGGCAGTTCCAGGACACTCACCTCGACAATGAACTCACGTGTTTCTCGGTCGGCTTCCCGTCCCAGGCGTGCAACCGAGCCCGGAAAGGAAAGTTCGGACTGCGAGCGAAATACGACCCGTGCGGACTGTTTTTCGGCCAGTCGAGCCATCTCGGTTTCGTCGACCCAAGCACGGACCCACAACTCATCGGTGGATATCAACGTCAGGATCAAACCACCCGGAGCGACAATGTCGCCCGGTTCTCGATGGCGGCGAACGATCAACCCATCAAACGGAGCGAGGATTTCCATATCACGCAGTCGCGCGCGGTGGTACTGCAGCGTCTTCTCGGCAGCGACTAGTTCGGTTTGGCCCTCGGCAATCGCCGCTTCGGCTCGCGACACCCCCGACTCTGCCACCGCCAGGGTCTCGACGGCCTTGTCGACTTCGTCTCGACTGACGGCGTTCTGCGCGATCAACGTTTGAGTTCGGTCGTGACTCTTCTTCGCTTGATCGTACACCGCAACGGAACGATTTTTGTCCGTTTTCAGACGAGTGATGGCAGCCGAGGCCGCGTCGACGTTGGCCTGAGCGATCGCCACCTGCTGCTGCCATTCCTCGTCATCCAGTCGCACCAACAAATCGCCGGCCGTCACGCGATCCCCTTGGTCGACCAGCAACTCCACCACGCGGCCGGATATTTTGGGGCTGACGGTTGCTCCCACGCGAGCTTCCAACGTTCCGGTGCCCATCACTTCGGCAACAATCGCACCTCGCGCAGCGGTGTGGGCGAGAACGGGTACGGGAGCAAATCGCATCCAAAAAATACCGGCCGCGATGGCTGCAATCACGGCCACCCCTTTCAGCAACCGCCAAGGCCAGCCTTTCAAAACATTCCCAATCTTAGTCATGCCAATCCAGATGTAGTTCGAGTGAGCCAACGCCCAATGCCACTAGGCCGATCCGTTACTTGCCCAGCGGCACGTAGGCGTAGCCTTCGGCTTGTAAATTGACCAGGGAAGTCAGTGCGGACACGGCGACATCGGCGAACACCACTACCTGTTCCGGCTTGGCATCGCTACCGATCAGCGACTGACCGCAAACAAAGATCTGAACGTCGGCTTCGTGCAGTGCCTGCAAACAATCGAGGTTGGGATTGCCATTGGTTTTGAAACGTGAGCCATAGATATCGTCGTTCAAAATCGTCAACGTCGCATCGCCGTGAAGGACGATGGCGATGTCGACCTGGGCCGGCGCCTTGCCGGCACCGCGATAGATGTTGACAAAGCGAGCAACCTTATCCAGCGCGGAGTTCAGTTTGTCCGGTTCGCCGCCTTGAGTGACATCAACGACGATGCGACTGCCGTCGCGAGGTTGCTGCGTCGCGTTAGGCAGCGAAACGACTTTGCCATACTTAGCGATCGCCGGATGGGAATACTTGGGTGTATCCGCCGACACATCTCCTGGCACCGGATGGTTCTTCATGGCCTCCGAGAATCCCTTAGCAACAAAACCGGAGACGGCTTCGGCGTGAGCTTTGATCAGCTTTACCACATACGGATCTTCCGATGTTTCGGTGACCCGTACTCCTTTGTCCGTATCGACGACAACCATTTTGATCTTGTCGGTGTGGCGAAATATTTCAGCGAACAACGGGTCGCGCATGCGAATTGGCTTGGTCTCTTCGACGCGGTACTGCATCCAGCGAACGTGCTCTTGGATCTTCGCCGCAATAGCGGGGTCGTCTGTTTCGGTCAGTGTTTCGACGCCATTGGGAAGCTGCTTGACGGTTCGCGAAATCTTTTCATGGTTAGTTAGCAGGAAATGAAACAGCTGGCGGTCTTCTTCGTGACGTTCATCTTGCCCATGCTGGCCGCCTTGACCACGTTGGCCAAAGCCGCGACCGTTTCCGGGGCCACGTTGCGCATCGGCGATTCCGCTCAGCAGGGTCGCCATCGACAGCAATACGACAAAAGGAGCAAGGTAGGTACGTATCATGATGTGTGAATCTCCGATGGTCCTGAATGATGAATAAGGTCGGTGTCCCATTGCCGGTTACCGTAGCCGCGACGGCTTAATGGACGCCCGACCATCGCCAGCGATCTGCACTTGGCGTTCCAGTGAAATCCCTTTTTGGCGTCATCCCCCGTCAGATCTGCTGCAACTCCAGGCGTTTGCACCGCTATCGACGTTGTCCTGATTGGCAAAAACGGCTGCTTTGAACGAGTGTTTCGACGGGCCGGCCCGCGTGTTGCCTTGACGAATTCAGCTAAAACGGCTTGTCGACCGCCGCATCGCAGTCACTCGAAACGGTGTGCGAATCCGCCCCACAGAGTGGAACATTGTGCGTCTGAGTCGCACGGAGTTCGCGAGGAGATCGTATCCTCGCGGCAGCAGATTGACGGTGGGATTCGCATTGCTCAACTCCGTGGTTGCGGAATTGGGTGATCACAGCAACGAACCGCGCACCGACAATGAATTCAGGCCACTGCGCAAGGGGTGCCCCATGGAGCGGTTTCGCGGCTAGAATGGAGAATGATCGGAGACCCGATTTCGTTACCAAAATACTATTGATTCGCTTGCTGGAGAATTCGATTGAGACTGACTGCCATTTTCCCCCTCCTTTTGGTCGGATGTTTTGCCGGATGTGAAATGACGGGTTCGCCGTCCAACGAAGATTCGGCCATCCACGACTCTGCAAGCAATGAATCGGCCACCACGGCGGAAACTGCCGCTACATTTGTCTCGGCTCCTGCCGATCCGACAGGCGAATCGAGTGACAGTTCCACCACCGTTACCGAGAAAGATTCTCGTGGCGATAAAACGGCGACGGCCGACGCTCCGTTTGCTTTCAATCCGCTCAGCGAACGCGAAGCCTATGTCATTCTGCACAAGGGAACCGAGCGAGCGGGAATCGGTGAATACACCGACCTGAAGGACCCAGGCACCTACATTTGCCGTCAATGCAACGCTCAGCTTTACAAATCTGATAGCAAATTTGAGAGCCATTGCGGTTGGCCCAGCTTTGATGATGAGATCAAAGGGGCTGTCCAGCGGCATCTGGACGCCGATGGCGAGCGAATTGAAATTGTCTGCAGTAATTGCAAGGGGCATCTCGGTCACGTTTTTGAAGGCGAGCGATTCACTGCCAAAAACACCCGCCACTGCGTGAATTCGATTTCGATGCGATTTGTCCCTCAAGGCAAAAAGCCGCCTGCGGTTATCAAAGCACCACCGGCTAAGAAAACAAAAGCCGAGCAGGCTGCTATTGAAAAGAGCGAGTCAAAAGCGGAAAAGGAGTAGAGCGTGATGATTGCGGAGCGATCAACGACAATAAGAAAGGCATGAAAATTCTCGAAGAACAGCGAAGCGATTAGCCGCCGGCAGTCTCTTAAAGGATATCACTCGCTTTTTCTTTCAGCCCTAAACGACGATCATGCGAATTTTCTGCCTTATTGCTCTGCTGTTTCTTTCTCAGGAATCCAATCTCGTGCAATCGCAATCACCGACGGATCCGCCGACCACCGAAACGTCTACCGATGACGACACTCCGGCGACGCTATCCTCGTCATTGGCGTTTCTGAACAAGACGGCGGGCGGAACTCAGGTCTGGACGGACCATGCATGGGTCGATGGAAACCGCATCCAGCAAAATGCGTTGACGGGGCATTGGCGTTTGCTAGCCAGAGACAACACTCGCATCAGCTGGGGGACCCGCGAGCACTGTGAAACCAGTTTGGACCAGCGGATCGCAGCAGCCTCGCCCGCACCCAACTGCGAACGTGTGGTCATCCTGCTGCACGGTTTGATGCGGACTCATCTTTCGATGATGCAATTGGAAAACGATCTGAGGGCGACCGACGATGCCGAGATCATTAGGTTTTCCTACGCTAGTACACGTTGTTCAATTGGTGAACATGCGGCAGCCCTTCGCGAATTGCTCGAAGGATTACCCGAGGACACCAAAATCAGCTTTGTCGGACACAGCATGGGCAACATTGTCACGCGGCATCTGGTCGGGGATCTGCAACGTGACGGCGACCCCAAAAATGTGCTGCCGCGTTGCGAGTCGATGGTCATGCTAGGGCCACCGAACCAAGGGGCCGCAATCGCTCGGCGAATCAACGCGACTGGGATCTTTGACGTCATCACCGGCAAAGGCTGTCGCGAGCTTGGCAGTGAGTGGCAAGCGTTCGCAGACCGATTGGCGACACCGCCGTTTCCCTTTGCGATTGTTGCCGGGGACCTTTCCTCGAACACGATTCAGAACCCGCTCGTCGACGGAGCAAGTGATTTTGTTGTCAGCATAGAGGAAGCTCAACTCGAAGGAGCGGAACAGTTCTATACCGTGCCGGTTCTGCACAGTTTCTTGATGAACAACGAAAAGGCCCGTGAATTGACGATCGACTTCTTACTTTCTCATCGCAGCCAAAGCTAAGCCGTGGCGGACTTAATCGCTCAAGGGCCCCGAGACCAACATCGTTGGCGGCGTGCATTACCCGACGCCGCATCGGGTCGCGAAATCCTGCTTGGACGCGACGACAGCGATTGGAACGTCCCTTGGGATCCAATGATCTCGCGACGTCATACGCGGATCAAAGTGCATCTGGATCAACAAATCGAAATCATCCAGAACGTGCATGCACGCAATCCCGTCTTCTATCGCGGGCGACAAACTCCCCAATTCAAACTGACTGTCGGAGAACATTTCGTCATCGGGGAAACCACGTTCACGGTGGTCAATCGGCCTGGTGCCTCGGAATTGCCATCGAGCGAGAATGTTACTCAGCACGCCTATGACTACACCGTTTTGCGACGCCGCCATTTCCGCGATGCCAATTCGCGAATCGAAATGCTAAGTCGATTGCCCGACTTGATTACCAGCAGCGAGACCGACGAAGAATTGCTGGTGCGGATGACCAACGTGTTACTGCAAGCTACACCCGCGGCAACCGCAGTGGCCATCGTCGCACTGGCAGACGATTCGGCGATCGAAAACCGCAACCGTTCGCGGGCGGATCGGCCAGTCCGAATCTTGCATTACGATAGTCGTGGGTTTGAATACGACGCGACGCAGGTGAGTGCACGACTCGCACGGTCGGCGATCGAAAATCGAGAAAGCGTCCTGCAAGTCTGGTCACCGCACGATGCACCGCAGAGTGGATTCACGACGAACGAAGGGGTCGATTGGGCGTTTTGTGTCCCGCTGCGAAGTATTGCCTGCCGTGGTTGGGCGATCTACGTCACCGGTCAATCGGCGACACACGGACCTTTTGATCCGCGCGATCAAAATGCGACGCCGCCGGAAGCCCTGCAAGACGATTTGAAGTTTGCGGAACTTGTCGGATCGATGGTTGCCAACCTGCGGCAAACTCGCCGATTGGAACGACGCCAAGCATCGATGCGACAATTCTTTGCACCAATCGTAATGGACGCACTTGCGACTCAAGATCCCGCCGAAGTGCTGCGGCCACGAGAGGCGAATTTGTCGGTCATGTTTTGCGATCTGCGGGGTTTTACTCAAAAGAGCGAAGAACAATCCGACCACCTGCTGGAATTGTTAAACCAAGTCAGCGAGTCGCTTGGCGTGATGACCCGAGCCATCCTGGATTGCGGCGGCGTGATCGGCGATTTCCATGGTGATGCCGCGATGGGGTTTTGGGGCTGGCCGATCGCTCAGTCTGACAACGTCATTCGGGCGGCCAATGCTGCGATTCAAATCCGTCGGCAACTCGCAATCATTAGCGAAATGGAGGAGAGCGAGATCGGACACCGCTTCCAACACGGCATCGGGATCGCAACAGGCAATGCCGTGGCGGGTCAAATTGGAACCGTCGATCAAGTCAAAGTCACCGCGTTCGGCCCCGTCGTGAATCTCGCCAGTCGTCTGGAGGGTCTGACCAAACAGTTCGGGGTGCAAACGATCATTGATGAACCGACGGCCACGGCGCTGATGGGGATGGGGCGTGATGATCGCGGAGCGATCAACGACAATCAAACTGATCGCGGAGCGATAAGCGACACTCTTGGGGATGACGGAGCAATAAGCGATAGCGGCTCGCCGATGGTGACTCGGCGATTGGCACTGGTGCGTCCGGCAGGACTGATACAACCGGTGAATATCTACGAACTTAGCCTCGCTAGCGAATCGCTCAATGACGCCGATCTGGCGACGTATCAACGAGGACTCGCGGCGTTTATCGAGGGCGATTGGACGATGGCACGTGACGCCTTTACTAGCATTGCCGACCGCGATCGTCCCAGCCAGCGAATTCTTGGCCAAATGGCGAGACAGGGACAATCGCCGCCTGCGGGATGGTTAGGAGTGCTGGATCTGGAAAAGAGCTAGGTTTTGTCGGGGGCGCCCTCTCTCCCTAGCGGTGCCGGGGACTTACAATAGGGCTCAAATCCACCCCAAAACCCCTAGACTAACCGTGGTACGCAATGGGATTGCAACAATTTCGCTCAAACCAGTTCATCGTTCTTCACCTCGCCTGTTTCACCGCTTTGCTCGGTGCCCAGGCCTATTTTCCGAGTGAATCTGCGGCCCAATTGTCCGACAATGATCGGGCACGACTGGTTTCCCAGATTCGCTATGACACCAGCCAAATCACAGAGGACCGATTCCCCGATTTGGAGTTGGCGAAACAGGACGTCGCCGAAAAGATCGGTTCGGTGCGACAGTTCATGCTTGCTCAACGCTCGCAGAGCAATGGCCAAGCGTGGCTGGATTACCTTGATCTGGACCCTTTGTCCGAAGCCCTGCAGTCCGACTCGCTCTCGGACGTCGCACGAACCGCGATCGATGTACGTTACCGCCTGATCGGAAACATCGAAGGGCTCGAAATGAACTCGCTGACGCAGCTCCGCAGTTCGATCGAAAAATTGCTCGGTGCCATCCGCTTCCGTGATGGCGAGAAAGCGGCCGAACAACTTGCCAAGCAACTCGAGTCATTGGCTGAGCGAATCGAGGCGATGGACCGTGTGCCATCGGCCGAAGACGCGGCGGCTCTTTCGGCATTGGTGTCACTGTTGGAGGAATCACAACAAGCGCGCGGCGTGGTTGCGTCGATTCGCGAAGTCTTTGGACGTCCCAACATCGCAGTTTTTGTTGGGGAATCTGCGATCCAGCAAGCCGTTAATCGCGACGTCAATCGATCACGTCCGATCCGCGACTGTATTCTTGGCACTCGCATCGTTGGCGAAGCTTACACGACCGGCTTCGTCACGGCCAATCTATTGCCATCGATGGGCGCGGCAAGAATCCAAGTCTCGCTCAATGCTGATGTTTCCACTCGCAGCACTGGCTACAACGGCCCGGTGAAACTTCGCACTGTCGGTAATGCTCAAGTCTCTGCCACACGCACGTTGAACATCAACGAGTCGGGGGTAACGATGGAGCCCGCCTATGCGACGGCAGCGTTGCACACCGACATCACCGCGATCGAACACAAGCTGAAACTGGTCCGCCGCATCGCAAAAAAGAAAGCTGCCGAACAGAAACCCAAGGCGGACCGCATCGCCGTGGAACGGATGCGTCAACAAGTGGGCGAAGAATTTGCCAAACAAACTCAAGAAGCGAGTGGCATCGACACGCCCAACATCTCGGCGAGAATCGCTCCGACGTTGAACCGATTGTCGCTTGTCGATCCAGCTCGATTGTGGGGCTCGACCGACGATGCCTTGTTTGTCGACACCACATTGCGTCGCAACGATCAAATTTCGACGACCGTTTCACGGCCTGCGATTTTATCCTCGTACACCGCTGCGATTCAAATCCAAGAATCGGTTGTTGATAATGCGTTGGGCCCTTTCCTGGCGGGCCGAACCGTCAACGAAGCGATGATCAACGACTTGCTCGCCGAATCAGGCCGACCGGTTGAAAAGAAAGAAGGCGAGGACGCCGAACCACCGTTTGAAATCGATTTTGCTCGACTGCAACCGATCGTGTTCGAGGCTCGCGACGGAGCCATTCGCTTTGGCGTTCGCGGAACTCGCTTTGCACAAGGCGAACGTGAATTGAAGGTGCCAATGGAAATCACCGCCACCTACCGACCTGCGATGACACCCGAAGGACACGCCATTTTGATCCGTGATGCCGACGTGAACGTCGACTTCCCTGGTGGCAAACGGCTGAGTGTTTCGCAAGCGGGATTGAAGCGAACGATTCAAAAACGATTCGACGACGTTTTCCCTGAGAGTCTTTTGCAACGCGATATCAAAGTTCCTGATACCGTTGAAATCGAAGCGATTCGCGGACGGCAATACCGTGCTCATCACATCGATTCACGTGACGGATGGCTCACCATCGCAGTTCGCTAGGGACCGCCGGACCATTTGATTAGCGGTACGAGTGTCATTGTTAGATATGCCGCTCTACCCGGTGCCTTACGGCCCACGGCTCACAAAAAAACGCCGCTTGAGTGATCAAGCGGCGTTTTTCGTTTCCAATCGGTCTCCGTTGGTTTAGAAACGAGTTTGAAACTGTGTGTAGACGAACTGGGCATCGTCGTTAGACAACACGCCTGGAGTTTGGTCGTAGTAGTCGCCGGCAAAGAAGTGCGAGTAGCCGAACAGCAGGCTGCTACGCGGGTTCAAATTGACGTTCAGTGCGACGTCGATCTCGTGTCCCAATTCCTTGTCTTCGGCCAATGCGGTCGTGTTATACGGCTGCATCGTCACGCCGTAGGGCGTTGTTGCTGTATCCAGTAGGAAGTAGTGGTACCAAACCAATAGGTTGACGTTGGGTCCAAGTACCGGGGTGATGAACTGCATGTTGATGTCGTGAAGGTTACGACGGCCAAACAAGTCCATAAAACCGTTGTATTTGTGGGCCAGCGGGAACTGGTGATCGAACGAGTCATCACCGCGAGCGACGAAGTCCGCATCACCACCGGAGGCATAGTCATACCAGAACCAAACGGTGGGCTTCCAATTGGCGACTTTCAGTTTGCGTCCCAATCCCCCGGTAAAGAAACCGGCGTCGTGGCTGCTGCCGTTGCTGTTGGAACCGAACTGGACACCACCTTCGACTTCGTAAAGCAGATCGCCATTGCTGCCGGCGACGCGTGAACCCAGCGTGTGATAGTCAAAATCATTGACACTGTCATCCAGCCCGAGGTAGTACATATCCAAGGTGCCGATGTCCAACCCTTTGCGGGTCAGGTAGGTACCGAAGAAATCGACGGTCTCGTCAGCGTCATCAATCTTGCTCTCGTTTGCCGCGGTGCGATTCACGGGATGAACGAAGAATCCATCCACATTCCAATCTTCGTTGGAATACATCAAGCGTGCACCCTCGAACGTGCGACGAGTGTTAGCCCAATCCAATGGCGAGATCAACCGCTGGTTACCGTACAATAATTCTTGGCGGCCGACGCGTGCGGTCAGTTTGCTGCATCCGTCTGAGAACAAGTTCACGTCGGCGAACAAGTTCTGGATTTCGCCACGATTTTCTTCGATCGGGCGGTTGTTGAAGAACTCGCCTCCCGAATCGGCGTACAAGTACTCACCATACAAACGAATGTAATCGTTCATGCGATAGTCCGAAAACAATCGCAAACGGGTCAACCAAAAATCGTCGTCGCGTCCGGTCAATCCAAGTCCACGCATCGCTTTTTCGTCGTGATAGCGAACGCGAACTTCACCACCGAGATCAAGCTTGCCATCGGCGAGACCCTTGAGTGAATCACCAAAAAACGAGGGGCCGTTGTAGCAAGGATCATTCAAGTAGCTGAAATCGTTTGCATAGAACACGCCTCCGTAGGCGTTTTTCATCTTCTCGGTTGCAGCGTCCGATTGCTTCTTTGTGCAACAGGTGCTGTTACAGCACCCGCATGGCGCCGACGCATAGCTAGCGGGGGCTGGCATCGCCTCGGGATAAACTGCGGTTTCCGATAGAGGGGCAGCTGCGTCGAGTGCAGCTTCATCCACACCTTCGTAATCCGTATCACTGACCACACGTACCGCAGACTCGACGTAAACCGTCTCGGTTGCGGATCCCGACGGACCAAGATCATTGTATTGATCTGCCTGGGCCGCGCTGATTGTAAATAGGGTCGAGAGAGCGGCTAGAAGTGCTGCGCGTGACCGGCGTCGTTTTGGATTGGGCATAGTGGAGAGGTTCCTTCCTCTAATGGAATTTTCTTTGCAAAGCCAGAGTAAGGTTCCACGGTTTTGCATCATGCGTTCCCGCGCTTCATTAATGCCTACTGCATTAACAAGAACATCATTCAAGGTGAGAATTTCCCATTCCCGACCGGAGCCCTACAGCCTCAGTGATTGAGACCACTCTTCGCATCGGCTTCGCGCAGGGGTGCGATCTGCAAGAAATTGCTGGCACCCGACAATGAGATCGATCGTGATAAGCCGAACGACCGCCCTCAATCGTTACCGTTGATACAAGCGTGCTGCACGCGGCGGGCCCACACGCTCTGACATGCCTCGATGACGGCTTGCGTGCCTAACAAATAGGCAATTGCCGACATTCTAAGCGAATCGGGGCGTCAGTTCTGCGATTCGAGTTTTGCCCGTTCTGAAAAACCTGACATCGTTAACGTGCATTTCAACACCACAGATGCCACCACAGCGTGCGGCACGCCGCAATAGATACAAATTCCCCCAATGTGGCCCGTCTCTTGGCCCGTTAGTTGCCTAAGGCTCTAGACCATAACGAAGCCCCCCGCAGCACAACATTTGGTCATCCGATTGCAATCTTGCGGGTGTCACCATTTTACTTTTCATCTTCTTCCTACGGCGCAATGCCCGGGTTTGTACAAATGCCTTCCGCACCCTTCTATCGATCCCTCAAGAACCTCATTCGAAGCAGATTTGTTTTCTCCGCCACCGCTGTGTTGCTTTTGTTCGTCACCGGCTGCGGCGGTTCGAAAATCACGTTAGAAGACCTGGAGGCGGCAGCCGCGAAGTTGCCACAAGACAATACACCGGCATCCACGACAGGAAATGAAAATGCTGTCGTCACCGACATGTTGGACATCGAAAAGCCATCGCTGAAGTTTGGCTTTATCAAACTGACCGACTGTGCACCGCTCGTGATTGCGAAAGAAAAAGGATACTTCCAGGACGAAGGGCTAAACGTCGAAATCGAGGCTCAGTCGAATTGGAAGGTTCTGCTGGATCGCGTCATTGACGGGCAACTCGACGGCGCTCACATGCTAGCCGGCCAACCTATCGGAGCGACGATCGGGTTTGGCACCAAAGCTCATATCATCACCGCATACAGCTTGGACTACAACGGAAATGGCATTACGGTCAGCAACGACATCTGGACTCAGATGCAAGAGAACGACGAGAGTCTGAAATCGCCAACACCGCCGCATCCGATCTCGGCAAAATCGCTCAAGCCCATCGTCGATAGCTACAAGCAAGAGGGCAAAGATTTCAACATGGGGATGGTCTTCCCCGTCAGCACGCACAACTACGAAATCCGTTACTGGTTAGCAGCCGCTGGAATTCATCCTGGCTTCTACAACAAAGACAACATCACCGGCATGGTGGACGCCGACGTGTTGTTGTCGGTCACTCCACCACCGCAAATGCCTTCGACACTCGAAGCGGGCACGATCCTTGGTTACTGCGTCGGCGAACCTTGGAACCAGCAAGCGGTTGCCAAGGGAATCGGTGTCCCAGTAACGACCAACTACGACATTTGGAAGAACAATCCCGAAAAGGTGTTCGGGGTTTCCGCCGAGTGGAACGAGAAGTACCCGAACACTCACATCGCAGTCGTCAAGGCACTGATTCGAGCAGGCAAATGGCTTGATGAAACCGATGCCGATGGCAAATTGACCAATCGCGAAGAAGCGGCCAAGATTTTGAGTGGTAAAGATTACGTCGGAGCCGACGAAGATCTGATCAAACAAAGCATGACGGGCACCTTTGTCTTTCAAAAGACCGATGTTCGCCCGATGCCCGATTTCAATGTGTTCTTCAAACATTACGCCAGCTATCCACATTACAGCGATTGCATTTGGTTTCTGACCCAAATGCGTCGCTGGGGGCAGATCACTGAAAGCAAACCGGCCGAGTGGTACGAAGAAACCGCAAAAGAAGTTTACAAGCCTGAAATCTACCGCAAGGCCGCAGCGATGCTGGTCGCGGAAGGAAAAGTTTCGATGGAAGAAATTCCTGAGGGCGAATATGACGGCTATCGACCGGCAACTAACGAGTTCATCGACGGCAATACCTACGATGCTCGTGACCCCATCGGCTATATCAACAGCTTCGTGATCGGCAACAAAGACGGCGACGCTACCGAGGCAACGCCCACAAAGCTGTAACGCAGAACCGCTACGAAACGGTTGGCAACTTACATCGATATTTCTGTCTTCCCTCCCCCTCGCCACGTAGCAAGTAGCGGGGGGGAGGGGGGGATCGAAACAGCAGCGCCGTGTCGTGGATCGCATCGATGATGCGAAACAAAGACCTTTCGTGGCGAAACTTGCTGAAGATCCAAAACAACGGATCGTTTATTACGGCAGGCACGAAGGCAAGATCGCGGAGCGATCAGCGACATTCACATCACACAACGAACTGAAACTGAGAGACAAGAATGAATTGGCGTGGAACCGCTTTAAGACTTTGCAATGTCGCCGGAATGCCGATTTTCGAGCCGTTTGTTCGGCTCGCGGCTGGCGAAGATCCCAAAGAACAATTCAAAGGGATTGCAAAGTTCGTTTTGTTGCCGATTGTGGCGATCGCATTGTTCGTCGGTGCATGGTCGTTGGCTGCGAAAACAGTCGTGACCGAAAGCATGCAATTGCCAAGTCCGTCGGCGACCTGGCAAGCCGGTGCAGATTTGTTCGCAATGCATTTTGCACAACGAGCCGAAGATCGCGTCAAAAAAGACGAAATGCTTGCCGAAGCGATTGTCTTCATGGCACAAGCCAAGTCATTGGAAAACCAAGCCATCGCAGCTTCGACCAGTGATAAAGAGTCGCTGCTTGCCAACGCATTGATCTACAAAAAGAAAGCCGTTCAAGCCGCAAACTATGTCCCCTCGAGTGCGCCGACCTTTATCGACCAAATCTTCACCAGTCTAAAGACCGTTTTCTTTGGGTTTGCGATCGCAACCTTGATCGCGGTTCCGCTGGGAGTGCTTTGCGGTATGAGCCCTTGGTTCAACGCCGCGTTGACGCCCGCGATTCAAATGTTCAAACCGGTCAGCCCGTTGGCTTGGTTGCCCCTCGCCAGCCTCGTGATCATCTGGGCTTACAGCAACTCACAGCCAGGTGAAACGTTTTTTGAAAAGGCGTTTTTGATTTCAGCGGTTACCGTATCGCTCTGCTCGCTTTGGCCGACGCTTGTCAACACAACACTTGGTGTCGCCAGTGTGGATAAAGACTACTTGAATGTCGCTCGCGTGTTGAAACTGACTTGGTCACAAAAGTTGTTCAAGATCATTTTGCCCGCCAGCTTGCCGCTGATGTTCGCGGGATTGCGAATCAGTCTCGGTGTTGGATGGATGGTGTTGATCGCAGCGGACATGTTGGCTCAGAACCCTGGGCTTGGAAAATTTGTTTGGGATGAATTCCAAAACGGCAGTAGCACCACCTACGCACGAATCGCCTTTAGTGTCTTGATTATTGGTCTGATCGGACTTGTGCTTGATCGCATCATGATCTGTTTACGCAACATGGTTAGTTTCGGAAACCCGGTCGCGGGTTAGGACATCGCTGTCCTATTCCTGCTTTCCGGAAAACCTTCACTCACGAACGAACGAGAGAAACGATGAGCGTAGCCGTCCTTCCTAACCCAACGATTGAAACACGACTCGATCATTTGCCACCCAACCCGATTCTGACGATGCGTAACGTGTCGAAGGGGTACGGCAGTGGTGTGACTCGCAATGAAGTTCTTCAGAACATCAACTTAAATATTCGCGAAGGCGAATTTTTAGCAGTGGTTGGTTTTTCCGGCAGCGGAAAGACCACCTTCACACAACTGTTGGCTGGTTTGATCCAACCCGACAGCGGCGAGATTTTGATGGAAGGCGAACCGATCACGGGCCCTGGCCCCGATCGTGGCTTGGTGTTCCAAAACTATTCGCTACTGCCTTGGTTGACCGTTCGCGGCAACATTGCGTTGTCGGTCGATAGTGTGTTCCGCACGTGGGGTAAGGGAGAACGCCGCGACCATGTTGAAAAGTTCATCGAGATGGTCGGTCTCAGTCACGCCGCCCACCGTCATCCTCACGAATTGTCCGGTGGTATGCGGCAACGCACCTCGTTGGCTCGTACTTTGGCAATGAAACCCAAGGTACTGCTGCTGGACGAACCCCTTTCCGCTCTCGATGCGTTAACTCGCAGCGTATTGCAGGAAGAGATCCTGAAGATTTGGGAAGAGGAACGTCAAACTTGTTTGATGATCACCAACGATGTCGATGAAGCGATCTTGGTCGCCGATCGCATCGTCGCCTTAAACCCAGGCCCGCGTGCTTCGCTAGGTCCGATGTTCACTGTCGAACTTGACCGTCCGCGTGAAAAGTCATCGCTGAACCACAACGAACGCTTCAAGGGATTACGCAACGCGGTCACCAATTACTTGGTTGCCGTACGCCAAAAGTCACGCTCTGACGAGGCCGCTGTTTCGACGGCACCCAAGTTTGAACTACCCGACATCGAGCCTATCAGTTTGACGAAGCCTCATCGCTTTATTGTCAATTCACCGGCTCAGTAATAACTAAACGGAAAAGAACATGGCTGGCTACGTAGAAATGTTTCGTCTCGGCAAGACCTATGACACGCTCAGTGGTCCTGCGGTCATCGTCGAAGACTTCAACTTGAACATGAAGCAAGGTGAATACGCCAGTTTGCTTGGGCATTCCGGTTGCGGCAAAAGCACCGTGCTGATGATGGCTGCGGGGCTTAACGAGATCACCGAAGGCGGGATTGTTGTCGCGAATCATGAGATCGATGGTCCTGGCCCCGATCGTGGAATCGTATTTCAATCTCCTTGCTTGATGCCTTGGATGACCGCACTTGAAAACGTGCTGTTGGGCGTCGACCAAGTTTATCCACATGCGACCAAGAAGCAGCGTCACGATCTTTCGGCGTATTACCTGTCGCTCGTCGGTCTAGGCAACAAATTACGCACACGAGCGTCGGATCTAAGCCAAGGCATGCAACAACGCGTCGGGATTGCCCGCGCCTTTGCCCTCAAACCCAAAATGCTTTTGCTTGACGAGCCGTTTGGAATGCTCGACTCGCTGACACGGATGGAACTGCAAGAAATCCTGCTTGAAATTCTGATGAGAGACAAAGTAACCACCATGATGATCACTCACGATGTGGACGAGGCTCTATTTATGAGTGACCGCGTCGTGATGATGACCAACGGCCCGCGTGCCACCGTGGGTGCAATTTTTGACATCCCATTTGACCGTCCTCGAGTTCGCACCGAAGTGCTTGAGCATCCGGAGTACTACGATTACCGAGAAAAACTGCTTTGTTTCTTAGAGGAACAAGATCACAAAAAGTTGAAACAAGACGTTGCCAAGCACGAAGCAAAGAAGGCTGAAGATGTAAACGAGGAGGACACCGTATGTGCCTAGTTCTTCCCAGCCAGCTCTCCAACGCGTTCCTGTGCGATGTCCGCACCTACGATGTCAACAACAATCTTTGTGTTAATAACGAAGGCGAATCCGAACTCGATCGTTTGGCAATCGAGTGCCTCGAACGCGGCACCGCATGTGTCAGCACTTTCCACCAAGACACGCTTCACGCCGCAGTCGCCTTTCCGATCTATCGCAGTGAAATCATCGTTTCGATCGTCGTCTTGGCCACCAAGGCCGACGATCAATCGCCTGGCGTGTTTGAAGTTTGGTCGCCTGTGGGCATCCACGAAGAACTTGCCTTAACCTCTGGGTTTTACGGCAATCTAACTCGATTCCAAAACGTTTCGTCATTTGTTCGCTTTGAAAAAGGCTCGGGATTACCGGGGCAAGTCTGGAATTCGTTGCGAGCGATCATCCACGATGACCTCGCCAGCCACAGCGGTTTCCTGCGGGCAGCGGGTGCTAGTGCGGGCAGTTTGCAAACCGCCATTGGGATTCCTGTTGCAGGCGAGAACTACGTCGCCTCGGTGCTACTGCTCAGCAGCGAAGTCTCGCCGATGGCACGCGGTTTTGAAGTTTGGCGAGCGGATGCCGATGGTGGCTACACCCTCAAGTCTGCAAGCTACCCCGATCCCACGGTCGAGCTTGCGATCGGGACTTCCATGTCAGCGACTTCGGGAATTCCGGCTTTGGCGTTTGAACACGGTGGAGCAACCGTGTCCGAAAACCCAACAATTTTACGATCCGGTCGACAATTCGACGAGGGTGCTACTCCGATCCAAGGTTGCCTTGCGATCCCGTTCTATGAATCCGATGCCCTTACGAGCGTCACGGTGCTGTTGTTTTAATCATGTCCATCGCACTCCCTATCGTTCAGTCGTCACCTGACTTGGTCGAGCAATTGCTGACCGAGCAGCAGTCGCTTTCGGCAGTCGAACAATTTAGTTCGGCTCATGACAGCGAAGCGGGTGTGGCTCCAGCGCAAGCACGTTACTACCGCAGTCTGATGCCCGCTTCACCTCCGGGCCCCGGACAACAATATTCGTTTGACGTCGACCTCGATCAGTGCAGTGGCTGCAAAGCCTGTGTCGTCGCATGTCACACCATGAACGGACTGGACGAAGATGAAAGCTGGCGGCGTGTTGGCACGCTGACGATCGGCGAGCCCGAAGCACCGCGGATCCAACACGTTACGACTGCTTGTCATCACTGCGAAGACCCCGGATGTTTGAGCGGATGCCCGGTCAAAGCCTACGAAAAGGATCCTGATACGGGGATCGTCCGTCACTTGGATGATCAATGCATCGGCTGTAAATACTGCACGATGATGTGCCCCTACGAGGTGCCTCAATACAGCGAACGCCTCGGCATCGTACGCAAGTGCGACATGTGTCACCAACGCTTATCCGCAGGTGAAGCTCCTGCGTGTGTGCAAGCGTGTCCGAACGAGGCGATCTCGATCACCGTGGTCGACACCGCAGACACTAAGTTTGCCCACGATGACCGCATCGCTCCGGGCGCCCCCTTATCCACGATCACGAAACCGACAACAAACTATCGCACTGAACACAGTGATGTTGCCGATAACGCGGTCCCCCAAGACATCGGGGTGGATCATGTCGCCGAAAGCCACTGGCCTTTGGCAGTGATGCTGGTTGCCACCCAAGTCTCGGTAGGAATGATTTTCATCGAGCGTTTAGCGGCGACATTGGCTTGGGTTTCGGGGCACGATCACTCGGTCGTTGCCACTCGATCTATTTTGCTTACCGCCCTGCTGATTGGCGGAGTCGGATTGAACATCGCATCGCTGCACCTCGGTCAACCGCTGCGAGCCTGGCGAGTCTTCTTGGGGCTAAAGACCAGCTGGCTCAGCCGCGAAGCCGTTGTGTTGGGCAAGTACATGGGACTGCTAACCGCAGCGACCGCGTTGTACTGGTTGCCTGTGTTTAGCGAGTACGTCCCGCAATCGATTCAACAGTGGATCCCCGACTGGGCAGCAAGCCTGACACTCGTGATGGCGATTTTGGTGGGTGCTGCGGGACTATTTAGCAGTGCCATGATTTACATCGCGACACGTCGGCAAATTTGGCGAAGCTCACGAACACTGATTCGCTTTATGGGAACTGGCGTTGTTGCCGGAGCGATAAGTGTGCTGCCCATTTTGATCCTTAGTGGTGAGAGCCGTTTCAATTCCGTGGCGATCGCGATGATCGCGATGATCACGTTGGCCAGCAAAGCAGCCTGGGAATGGAGCGTGCATTTGAATCCAAACGGACGTGGCGATGCCTATGATCGCCGCTCGCGTCGGTTGGTGCGTCAATCGCTATCGAGTCTGGCTAAGTCACGGATGCTGGCGGCCCAAGTGGGCTTGGGCTTGATATGCGTTGCCGCGGCGGCAACGTTCATCTCGGCTTGGACCGCGGCGGGATTTGCGATCGCAGCGAGCGTGATTGTGATCGGCGGCGAGATCGCGGAACGACTGCTGTATTTCATGAGTGTTGTTTACGACCGGATGCCAGGAACTTTCCGATGATTCAGCCCACGACTAAACTTCGCGGAAATCTGACACGCAATTTATTGCCTCAGCTGTTGCGACAGCACGATGGCAAGATGACGCGTGAGCTGTTGCTGCACCCGGGTGACCATGGGCTCGGGATGACTCACGAGTCGATGCAAGCAGACGCCACGACGACGGCGGTTTGCGGATATTGCTCGACCGGCTGTGGATTGCGATTGCATCTTCGCGACGACGAAGCAGTCGGTCTAACACCCGAGACATCCTACCCCGTCAACCTCGGCATGGCTTGCCCAAAAGGTTGGGAAGCATTGCGGGTGCTCGATTCGGAGGACCGCGCGACCGACCCGATGATTCGCACGTCCGATGGCAAGTTCGCCCCCGTGTCGTGGGATCATGCCCTGCGTCTGTTCACAACACGAATGAAGGGGATCCAGCGTCAACATGGACCCGATTCGGTTGCATTTTTGAGCACCGGACAAATCGCGTGCGAGGAGATGGCATTCCTTGGTGCGTTGGCAAAATTCGGCATGGGGATCAAACATGGCGACGGCAATACGCGTCAATGTATGGCCACCGCCGCGACTGCTTATAAAGAATCGTTCGGGTTCGACTCGCCGCCGTTCACCTACGACGATTTCGAGCAAAGCGATTGCATGGTTTTCATTGGCGCCAATCCTTGCATCGGCCATCCAATTATGTGGGAACGCGTACTGCGAAACCAGAACGATCCTGAAATCATTGTCATCGACCCTCGTCGCACCGAAAGTGCGATGTCGGCAACTCAGCACTTGCAAATTCGCCCTAAAAGCGACCTCGCGTTGCTGTACGCGATCACCAATCACCTGATCGCTTGCGAATGCGTCGATCGTAAATTCATCGACAAGCACACCGAAGGTTTTGAAAAGCTTTCCGAGCACGTCAGCCGTTTTACTCCTGACGCCGTCGCTCCGATAACGGGAATTTCAGCCGACGCGATTCGTCAAACAGCCGAAACGATCGGGCGAAGAAAGGCAGTATCGTTGTGGTGGACGATGGGAGTCAACCAAAGTTACGAAGGCACACGAACGGCACAAGCGATCATCAATATCGCCTTGATCACCGGCAACATCGGACGGCCGGGAACGGGTGCCAACAGCATTACCGGTCAATGCAACGCGATGGGTTCACGGTTGTGGAGCAACACCACCAATCTATTCGGCCATCACGACTTCAAGGACTCTGCGGATCGCGAGAAAGTCGCCAGTAGTTTGGGGATCGACGCGGACTTGATTCCCACCGAGCCAAGTTGGAGCTACGACGGGATCATGGACGGGATTCGTCGCGGCGACATTCGTGGGTTGTGGGTGATCGCGACCAACCCGGCTCACAGCTGGATTCACCAGAGCGAAGCTCGCAACCTGCTCGACCGGCTCGATTTCTTTGTCGTTCAAGACATGTATCACACCACCGAAACGGCTCGTCATGCGGATTTGATTTTGCCGGCTGCCGGCTGGGGTGAAAAATCTGGCACGTTTATCAACAGTGAACGTCGCTACGGTGTACTGAAAAAAGTACGTCGTGCACCTGGCAAAGCACTGGCCGACTTCCAGATCTTTCGTGCCCTTGCGTCGTACTGGGGCGTGGAAGACATGTTTTCCGAGTGGACAGATCCCGAAGCGGTGTTTCGCATCATGCAACGGGCGAGCGAAGATCAGCCCTGCGATATCACCGGCATTGATGGCTATGAACAAATTGATCGCTGTGGCGGCATCCAGTGGCCATGGACCGAAGCGGATGCCGAAGGCGATTTCCAACCCGAACAACAACGTCGCTTGTTTGCGGATGGCCGTTTCTATCACCACGATGGTCGCGCTCGCTTGATTGTCGACGATGTGACTCCGATGCCCGAAGCTCCTGACGAAACATACCCGACCTTGTTGATGACTGGTCGTGGCACGGTCAGCCAATGGCATACGCAAACACGCACGAACAAGAGCCCCGTGCTTCGCAAACTGTATCCCAACGAAGCCTACATCGAGATCAATCCCGAGGATGCTGCTGCGATGGACGTCGAGAACGGCGACCAAGTTCGTGCTCAATCACGTCGCGGCAGCTTGCTCGCAACGGCGATGGTGACCCCCACTGTGAAACCGGGCCACGCATTTATGCCAATGCATTACGAAGCCACCAACCAATTGACCCTGGCCCACTTTGACCCCCACAGCCGTCAACCCAGTTACAAAGACTGTGCGGTAAGGATCGAACGAGCATGAGTAAAAATCCATTTAGCGAAGAACAACAACAATACATCGCCGGTTTCGCATTCGGGTCCGACGTGGCACGTGCGGTGAACCGATTGCCGATGGTAAGCAATTGTGCATCAGGCCCCTCAGGAAACTCGGTCACCATCGGTGGTGGCGCCGCAACGGTCGATGGCAAAGCATTGCCGGTCGGTCCCGAACGGATCGCGTTGCAAGCACAAGCCGACTGTATTGCTGCCGGCAAAAAGCTGTGCAAAGAAGAAAAGGCCAAGCAGGCGAAGAACCCGTTGGACATGTGGGACGAGATCCAAGCTCGTTCCGATGCCAATGAATTCCCCAAAGGCGACGACGTCTTCCTGACCAAATTTCATGGCTTGTTCTTCGTCGCTCCGGCTCAGAATAGCTTTATGTGCCGCATGCGGTTGCCGGGTGGCCTATTGCATTCGTGGCAACTGCGTGGATTGGCGGATTTGTCCGACAAATCGGCGGGCGGATTTATCGACGTGACAACACGTGCGAACTTGCAACTTCGCGAAATTCCGGCCGATCACGCGATGAACATCCTGTATGGACTTCGCGAGCTCGACATCATCAGCCTCGGATCCGGGGGTGATAACATTCGCAATTGCACCGCCAGTGCGCTGTCGGGGATCGATCCCATGGAATTGATCGAAACAATTCCTTATGCGAAACGGATGCACCATTACATCGTGAATCACCGCGAAATGTATGGCTTGCCGCGGAAATTCAACATTGCTTTTGATGGCGGCGGCAGCATCAGTGCACTCGACGACACCAATGACATTGGCTTCCACGCGGTGCAAGTGACCGAAGCCAACGCCAGCGAATCGTTGCCAGCGGGCGTTTATTTTCAACTGACGCTCGGCGGTATCACCGGTCACAAAGATTTCGCACGCGACACCGGCGTCTTGCTGCGTCCGGAAGAGTGCGTGGAAGTCGCCGGAGCGATCGTTCGCGTGTTCGTCAAATCTGGGGACCGTACCGATCGTAAAAAAGCTCGACTGAAATACGTGCTCGACGACTGGGGGTTTGAAAAATTCATCCAAGCGGTCGAAACAGAGATGGGGCACGAACTGCGGAAAGTCAGCTCGGATCTTGTCTTGATCCCTGACAACGAAAACCGTCAAGCCCATGTCGGTGTGCATCCGCAAAAGCAAAGCGGACGCCAATACGTCGGCGTGGTGTTGCCCGTCGGCCGCATCACCAGCGATCAAGCACGCGGGCTTAGCGATATCGCTGAAACCTACGGTAACGGTGAAATACGTTGTACCGTTTGGCAAAACGTCTTGATCCCACATATCCGTGACGAAGACGTCGAGGAAGTAAAAGCAAAGCTAGATTTCATTGGTCTCAGTTGCGACGCCAGCTCGTTTCGTGCCGGACTTATCGCTTGTACCGGAAGTGCCGGTTGCAAGTTTGCCGGAGCCGATACCAAAAAGCATGCGATGATCATCGCCGAGACGCTTGAATCACAATTCAAACTCGATCAACCTATCAATATTCATGTCACCGGATGCCACCACAGTTGTGCCCAGCACTACATCGGCGACATCGGCTTGCAGGCTTGTCAAGTCGAACAAGGTGATGACATGGTCGACGGATACCACGTCAATGTGGGAGGCGGCTGGGGCACCCGCAAAGGGATCGCCCGGCTGATGTTTGAATCGGTGGCGTTCACGGACATCCCAGCTCTGATCACTGCGATTGTCAGTGGCTATTTGCAACATCGACATGAAAACGAATCGTTCGTCGAGTTTGCTCGACGAACCAGCGATGTAGACCTCAAAGCGTTAACCCTTAGTTGTGTTTGAATTTAAGTGATCTGGGTCACTTCACGAATTCCCACTTTTTTTAGAACCGAACCATGAGTAGCTTGATTCCTGATACCGCGCCTTTTTCCCAAGAACAACGCGCTTGGCTGAACGGTTTTTTCTCTGGCATGATGGGCATTCAGTCCAATACGCAGCAGGGCGAAGCCCTCGCCGCGATGGGCTTCTCGAGTGAAACCATCGCAACACCAAGTGAACCGGCTGAGGAAGAGGATTTTCCTTGGCACGATGATTCGCTGCCGATCCTGGACCGCATGAGTCTGGCGGAGGACAAACCGTTGGATCGTAAATTGATGGCCGCGATGGCTCAACTCGATTGCGGATCGTGCGGCTATTTGTGCCAAACGTATAGCGAAGCGATCGCATCAGGAACCGAATCAAATCTGTCGCTGTGCAGCCCTGGTGGCAAAGAAACCAAGCAGATGATCAAAAAGCTGCTGAAGGAAAGCGGCGGCGCTGAAGCTAGCGGAACTGCGGCCGCACCAGTTGCAGACGATGCCCCTGGGTCTTCGCGTTCCGCTCCCTACACCGCCAAACTGCTCGAGTCACGCTGTTTGAACAAAGAGGGCTCGGCCAAGGCGGTTCATCATGTCGAAATCGATTTGTCGGGCTCAGGGATCAAGTACGAAGTCGGCGACGCACTCGGCGTTTGCCCGACCAATTGCAGCGAACTGATTAGCGAGATCCTGCAGCGGATCGAGTCCGATCCGAATGCCGAAGTGACCACGCCGCTGGGGAACACCAAGCCAATTCAGCTAGGACTGCAAGAAGATTGCTGCCTAAAGGATCCGAGTGACGAGCTGCTTGAGTCATTGATCAACCGCACTGCGGACGATGCCTGCAAACAAGCACTCGCGAAGATGCTCGAAGACGGCGTGCCCGACGGCTTTGACGTGCTTGATACATTAAGTCTCGCGAGCGACGTCAAGTTAACGGCGTCCGAGTTGATGGAAACCCTCGAGCCGCTCAATCCGCGACTGTACTCGATCGCCAGCAGTATGAAGGCGGTCGGCGAGCAGGTTCACCTGACCGTTGGCAAGGTGGTCTATGAGCGTGAAGGACGTGAGCGTAAGGGTGTCGCCAGCACGATGCTAACGGATCGCTTGGAGTCGGGTTCGTCACTGCGGATCTTTACGCATGCGAACCACACCGGATTCACGGTTCCGACCGACTCGAATGTGCCAATCATCATGGTCGGTCCGGGAACGGGTATCGCTCCGTTTGTGGCGTTCCTGCAAGAACGTGTTGCCACCAATTCGAGCGGTAAAAATTGGTTACTGTTCGGTGACCAGCACGAAGCGTATGACTTTTTGTACGAGGAACAACTGCAGGGCTACGCTGAAGCGGGATGCTTACAACGACTCGATACTGCGTTCAGTCGCGATGGGGACAAGAAGGTCTACGTCCAAGACCGGATGCGAGAAAACGGAGCCGAGTTGTTCCAGTGGCTCACCGAGGGCGCTCACTTCTACGTATGTGGCGACGCGTCTCGAATGGCCGCCGATGTTGATCGAACACTAAAGGCCATCGTCGCCGAGCATGGCAACATGAGCGAAGAACAGGCCGATCAATACGTGGCCAACCTATCGAAAGCGAAACGATACGTCCGCGACGTCTACTAGACGATAATGTCGCCCGACGTCTCCGACGTCGGAATGCATTGACATCGGAATAAGAAGCTCGGACGTCGGAGACGTCCGGCGACAATGCAACCTAGCGGGCGTACAACAGCACGGTTAAATCGTCGGGTTTGCCAGGCAGTTGCTCGTCGCTGCCGTTCATCCGTTGGCTGGCGATTTGAACCAATTTCTGCATGCATCCGATCGGTTTGCCGCTCTTCATCGCGGTAACAACTTCGGAGAGATGCATGTTGTCGAACAATCCGTCGCTGGCCAAGATCACGCGGTCCTTCGCAGCCAATTGACGCGACGGCCCCACTTCGATGTGCATCGTTTTTGATCCGACTAGATTCGAGACGACATGGCGATCGTCGTGCGTCATCGCATCAGCCTCGTCCAACATGCCCGATTCGATCGCATAGCCGACGGGCGAATGCGACGTCGATTTCCACTTTAGCGATCCACGCTGGCCAACAATCATCGTCATCGAATCGCCAACGGTGTACGCACGAACGCGTCCCTCGACGATCTCGACCACTGACAATGTTGTTGCCGCACCGATGCCGAGATCCAAAATTTCAGCGTTCGCCTTTTCGATCCCATCCAGGATCGCAGCACGTAGGTCCGCCTCGGGGTCCGCTGCTGCGACCATCTCGGCGATGCAGTGCACCGCGATCGCGGACGCCTTGTACCCAAGCGGACAACCACCCACGCCATCGGCCACCGCCATCACGATCGCCCCACGCGCCGTCCGAATCACCACCGAACTATCGTCGTTGGGTTCGACTTTGCCTGGACACCTCCGCGAAATCGAAATCACTGATCCCGAAGGCAGCGGCAGCGAGCGTGGTTCGCCCATGTCGCTTTCAACGCAAAATTCGAGCAACGTTTCGGTGATAGTGGACAACATAGTTGGCGGAGTCATAACCCACCCAGAGGTGGAGGGGGAAAGAAATAGCGTGTATCTAATTCTAGCCCGTGACTCGGTTCCGACGAGAGAAGCGGATCGCTTTCAGCCGAGTTTGTTCAAACACCGATAGCATTTGAGGCGCATCCCGATAACGATGGCGGGGGTTAACTTCGAGTGATTTGCGGATTACAGCGATTAAATCGCCGTGAGCACGCTTACGAAGCTGTGCAGCCCCCTCTAGTGGCCATTCAAACGGGTATTCGGGCCACTTACCGGAAAAGATCCTATAAGCGATCAAACCGATCGAAAAAACGTCCGAACGGGTCGACGGTTTCCCCATCGCCTGTTCCGGTGCCATGTGTCCGAGGGTTCCTGTCCCCGAACCACTGATCGTGGCTTGAGCTGCCTTGGCGATCCCAAAATCGCCCAACCGGATCACATTGTCTTCGAACATCAAGATGTTTTCGGGCTTAATGTCACAGTGGATAACTCCCTGTTCATGCGCGTACGCGACCCCTTCGAGCAACTGAGTGACGTAGTCAAAAGCTAATTCGAAGCCGATCCGCTTTTGAATGCGGTCGGCGAGCGTGCGTTCCCCCATCGGCGAGACGATCACGAAGTGACCTTCGATAAAGGCAGCATCGCGAATCGGCAAGATGTTGGGATGATCCAACAGGATCGTCAATCTTGCTTCGCGGCGAAACTCTTCGAGCAGTTCAGGCGAGACCAGCTCGGGTGACGGAATCTTCAGCGCCACCTTGATCCCTAACAAGGTGTCAAACGCAGCGTAGACGGTCGCAAACCCACCTGCGCCAAGCCGCCTTTCAATCCGATATTTTCCAAGTCGCGTACCAACGCGGACAGGGGACTTGGGTTTGGTGTGCATGAAAATCGTAATGCGATTTAGAAAGGAATAGAAAACGAATCGATCAGCAGATAACCGAATTGCCGAAACGTTCGTCTTGTCTTGAGAATGTTCCGATTATCGTTAGCTACGGACGACTCGGAAAGGCGTTACGTGTAGATTTCTCAAGCAATCCTTCTGAATCAACGCTACAAGTTGAACGTCAGATCAAACCGCGACCATTTCGGCGAGCGTGGCATCCAATTGTTCGGGATCCACATTCACGTCGCCATGGTGCACACATTGCTCAGAGTCCACACGGTGGGCTAGCGCGTAGTAGTAGTCCAGTCGTGATGCGGAAGCGAGCGAGAAGTAGCAGTTCGGCGTCGGATCGACGGCGTCGCGGATCTCAAGCACTCGGCTTCGCGGCGTCATCATCATCATGTTGGTCAGCCCCGCGCCGTGATTTGAAACAAGATATTTCGCGGCAGCGGCAACTTGAACCTGGACTCGCCAATCGTGTTTTTCGGCGGTAAAGACGGTAAATCCGTGTCGCTTTAGCACTGGCAAAATCGCTTCTTCGTTGGCGATACGCCGCCGCGTTGCCATGCTGCGACTGATGAAAACACGGTCGCCAAATTCGCTCACGACCGAGTTGTCGTTCGCAGCTGATGACTCGGCCAAATACTCGGTAAACCGCTGGTGCATCCGCTGAATGATCGGTTGGCTGTGGTTGCCTGAAACGGCAACATGCGATGGCAAAATCAAATTGTGGCACAACACCCGCTCGAACCGCTTCAAAAAGCGAACTTCGCCAAGTCCGAACGGTTTCAAACTTTGCTGCATGTAGGTGTGCTTGCGATATTTGTAAGGCAACAGCAGTGTCATCGCCGACAGATCATGCGACTGCGACGCCATCTCCAATCGTGACAGTGCATCACACATCCAGTGATAATAGCCGCAGCTCCAATTGTCAGTGATCCAGATCGTGGGCGACTGGATCACCGAACGCGACTGAATCAAACGTTCGGCGGCGGCACGGAGATGCCCGCGTTCACGACGCCACGTTTCAGCGTGGGCAGGCGTGACGAAGCTCTCTTGCAAGTAGCGGCCTTCGTGACGCAGCGGTCCGCGGCCAAACGCCTCGACCCCCCGCAATCGCTCGATCGATGCGGGTGAAATCTCATGGAACCGGCTGGAGGCAAAGATTTGGTGGTCGCCAGAGCGAAGGTTTTTTGGAAAATTGCGGACACTGGTGTGTAGCGGCAGAGTGATTTCAAGAGTGCCCATCCGTAGTTCCCAACAAGAAAAGAGTGTGTCAGAGGGGGGAGTATGGCCAAGGGGGTGGCGTCCTGGCGATTCCAACACCCTCCGTTAGCAAATTGGCGACTTCCAGGTCAATGTGAAATTAAAATTGAAAACTCAAATTTTGACTCAGCGAGGCCTTGTCGCTGCCTTGTCGCGTGGCACTCTGCTTATGTCCGCACGTCAATGAATGTGCCCCATAATCCGATATAGAGCATCACGATCGCTAATGTAATAAGGGCGATTTGCTGAGCCTGATGGGGCCTCTTTAACTCGACAATCATCGCGATGGCAAATACGATCGTGACTCCGACATTGCCCCACGGGACCAGCGGGTAAACGAATTGAAAATCGGAGAACGGCCACAAGGGTTTCAGCGCCCAATCGCTCAAACCAACGGCTCCGGAAACCACGGCGTCTGCAGGAATTTGACTCAGTGCTGCAACAGTCGCAACGCCGATCCATACACACCACGTTCGGGTGCAATACGATTGCCGCTGCTCGATCGACGCGGCAAGCTCTTTCAACGGGCCAAATCGAGTCATCCAAGCGGCGATACGTCCGCTGAGATCCAACCGGTAGTCCGCCGTGCCCAACAGCAATCCAAGGATGCCACACGCCAGCAGGTTGTGTCCCCAAACGCGATGCCCCGACTCGAACCGACTCATGTCGATCAACATCGGCACTCCGTCCCAATCCGGTGCGATCGCTGCGACACTCGCGAGAGCAACGATTTTCCAACCGAAGCGGTGATGCAGCCCGGAGGCTAACGCTCCGTTCATCCCCAGCAATGCGTGCTCGAACGTCGTCATCGTGGAAAAGATTCCGTCGCAATAGAGAAAGAACGCTCGTAACGAACGGTCTATTCTAGCGGTGATCCGCCGACGGTGCGGCTGCGGTCCGAGGTTGTCGCGGCGAATGAACGAGTTCGTTTTGCCGACGGTTTACATTCTTGATCACCTCGACAAACTGCTGCTTCGTCTCTCGAGGGACTTGAGGCAAACGGTTCGCTAGATCGATCATCGAACGAGGATTGTGCTGCGACGCAGCAGAAATTTGGCTCAGAAAGCGAGCGGTCTCGACAAAGTTGTGGTCCGCAGATCGGCCGATAAAACCACTAAAGGTGCGTGCGATCAGGTCGGCACTCAAACTGTCTAGCTGGACAAAACAATCCAATGTACCGGTGACCGTGGTTTCACCGGTCGCCGATTTTGCATACGTGCTGCGAAACACAAATACCCCACGACCTTTGATCGGGCTGGCAACCAATTTGCCATCGTAAGATCCGTCGGCAACATAGATGTGCAGATTTGAGTCGCCGTAAACGAGATCGACAATACATTGGGTGCCACTGCCATCGGATGCGTCGAGCTGGTACGGAGCAATGCGTTTGGTTGTCACTTGCGTGACCCCCATCACGTCCCACATCCCGACCAAAATCTCTGGATTCCGCGCGATCAGTAAGAATAGATCTCGATCACAGTCGATTGCCTGGGTTGGCAATTGACGAAAGATCGTTGGCGAATTTGCGATCGAGAGGATCCGCTGCTGAGCGTCCACCGTCAGTCGCTGCATGGGCAAGCTAGCCAACACTTCACGACGACGCTCGATCGACGCGGTTCCCGTTTCAGCGTTATCGGCATGCCCGACGCCGATGCCAAAACGGTCCAACAGCCCCTGTGCTGATGCGGTGCTTGTCGAGCACACCCATGCCAGCATCAGTGCCGCTGCGAGCGCGCATCTCCCGCCTACGATTCGTTGAATCGATTCCCCCGGCACCGTCATCCCCCACCGTGTTTTTTGCCGCGGTCCACCAACCACGACGAGCTGCGTGATCCGCCGAGTGCGGATCACAGTGCTTGTGATGAAGTTTCGGCGATTTAGGAGGGTCGAGTTGAGGAAAACTGTGACGAGTAGAGCGGTTGCCGGAGCTGTCTCTTCATTGACGACACTTTTTTTGCTATCGCAGCCGTCGCTTCCTCAGCCACGTTTTCGCCACAAACGGACGTCATTCGGTCCGCAAAATTGCATCATCAAGGCTCCTTTGCAGGCATGACGATCGAAGACATGCTCGTGAAAATCGTCCTCGCCCGGCCAAGGATAGGAATACACGATCGCAAAATCGTCCAATTCCAATCCCATTGCCTCGTAGCCACAGGGGACGTTGTGCCCCAGACTCGGCAGCGTCGGATCATCGGCAAGTGATTCGCTATCGGGGGGCAGAAAGTTGCCGTGAATC
Source organism: Novipirellula methanifontis (assembly GCF_052161655.1). Lineage (GTDB taxonomy): Bacteria > Planctomycetota > Planctomycetia > Pirellulales > Pirellulaceae > Novipirellula. The sequence continues at coordinate 448,366 of NZ_CP197418.1, read as the reverse complement.
AGTTCGACATTCGCTTTCCACTCGTCAACCAAACGACGGCCTTGGACCAACAGATCCTGCTCGGCTTCGATGCCAATCACGTCCAAATCGAGTGTCGAGGCAAGCGCACTAACGACGGCAAAACCGCAGCCCCATTCCAGAAACCGCTTGCCAATCAGCATCTGGGATTCAAGTGCCCAACCGAGCGATTGATAAACCAACTCGTAATCGGCGGCCACAAATTGCTCGATTTGCGGTTGGTCCCAGCGATCTTGGAACGCTTCGATCCTTTGCCGTGCATCGGAAATCCACAATTGAATTTCTGCGGGCAGGGTTCGCCGATCAACCGACGAGGGAATGGCGATTCGTTCTAGCAAGGACGTTCTTTCGATATTTTCTTGGAGGTAGCGAAACTCGCCAAGAGTTTCGAGTCAGGTTGTGCTGGAATCGGGATGCGTTTGATCCGGCTGCACATCGAGCTCGGGGTTCGTAGATCCCGCCCATCCAAGCGTTTCAATGTCGGCTTGGGAAGCCCAGCGACTTTGTTCACCCCACAACGGTTCGAGACAGACGGGGCAGCGAGCATCGCAGGCGTTGGGATATTGGTGCCGCGACGCCAAGTCGGGCTCGAGCCAAATTGCCTCGCATTCGTCACAAACCACCAACCCATGAGGCAGCGGGATGTTTTTACTGTCAGGCTGGGACACGGATGTTGACGGATCCTCCGCTTTCCCGGTCAAGCCACAGATGCGAACTCCACACAATCCACCGCCACAAATCGGACAGTAGTCAACTGAATGTCTTGGACTCACGATAGTCTATTCTCCGAAAAACGAACGGATAAAGCGGAAGAGGAATGGCCGACGGGTGCGATTCTTCGCGACTCACTACATCGGATAGGCCGTGATTACCCGCGTGCCTTCCAAGACGATTCGGACGCGACGTGCCATGGGATTGCGTTTGCGTCCGCCGTCACGCCCCCCGACAAATCCAACGCGGCCACCGAGGTCGACCGTATAGATCGTCCGTCCATCATCGACACTCTTGGTCGTTCGCGTCCCTTCCTTAGCCTTCAAGTAGGCGCGATCGATCGTTTTCAGAGCTCCTTCCATGTCACCGTCAAAGACGCCGTGGCTGCCCGGTCGCGAGGGGTCATCCTTGGTGTGCCGACGCAAGTGTTCAAGACGATGTCCTTCGGCGCTGCCGGGCGTGTACTGCAAACCCGCCGGCGAAATGTAGCGATCCTTAGAAACTTCGCGTAACAATCCGTACAGCAACTCGGTGTCGCCTGCCTGCTCCGAGTCTGCTTGCTCCGAGTTTGCCTGCTCCGAGTTTGCCTGCGACGATGCTCCGGACGTGCTTTCTTGCGGACGGACACGATCGGCTAGGGGACCACGGTCGTTTTTGGTTTGCGTCGACTTGCCCGCATCGACGGGTTTCGAGGACGAAGTGGATTCGTGAGCGGACGCCGACGTACCGTTTCTGACCGACGATTTGGTGTCGCGATTGGCCTCGGAAACGACCGCGACTTCGCCCGAATCGTTCGATCGAAGCTGTGGCAGATTCCAACCGAAACGGGCATTCAACGCCGGTTGGGCAAGGGAGTACACCCCCACAAGGACGACGATTCCGATCGCGCCGAGCGACGATTTTCCTACTCTCTGGGGATTTTTCCCAGAAGGGCTGGATTTATCCATCTCTTATTCCTGTCGGAGTAACCTAGATTAGTAGACTCGGAGCGAATTCGAGTCATGATGGCCAGCCTTGCAAACCCCGAAAATAGTGAGAAGATGGGACGCTGGCGTGGCACGTTCGCTCGAACGCGATCGTACCTGTACTAAAGATCATACACATTTACAGCAGAAAAGAGGAAAGCAGCGTGAAGAACGTTCTACGTGCCGTGTTGATGTTCACATTACTACTGGTGGCTTTTGGCAGCGATGGCGAGACCGTTCTCGCGGCCGAACCAGGCTGGTCGCCGATCATCATCCCCACAGGCGACTACCGGCAAGAGATCAAATCGATGCCAATTGAACAGCGTCCCTATCGCCCAGGGCATTTCTACGGCAATACGGTTCGCCGAATGCATTACCGCGGCGAAGTGCTGCCACGCCCGCTCGAATCCCCAGTGACCCAGAACCTCGCGCCAACCGTGGTCGGCCAGCCTACTGTCGCTCCGTTCATGTATGCTCCTCCGGCATACCCGAGCTATGTACCGGCTAATTCGCAATCGACTCCGAACACGTACGGTGTGCGTCGTCTCTTCTCGACCCGCAACCGGTTTTAACGCTTGCGCAGAATTTAGGGTGCATTTGTCGAAATCCCTCGCAGCTACTAGGTTGGAGTACACTGTAGTTGCGTGACAGTGGGGCCACCGCAGAGATCGCACGCAAAGAATCTCCAGCGTGGTGATCCTTGTCCGTCGTGAAGGGAAAAGCGTGAAAAGGACGCAGCTATGACTGCGACGTCCCACGACTTTTTCCGACCTGTCGCTGCCCCGAAGTTCATTCTCTCGCATTCACCGTTCCGACCGATGTTTGTTCCGACCTATTCGGACAAGCCAAGAAAACTTTGACGCCCATCCATCCCTCCACGTTCTCAGCAAGAGACTGCGGAGTTAGACGCAGAGTACCCTGTTATGTCATCACTCGACCCGTCCACCGCGACCCCTTTGCCGCAGTGGATCGGTATTCGTGCCGAGCGACATGGCGATCGAGAGGCGTTGACCTATATCGACGATGACGGTGGTGTCACCCGCTGGACCTATCGCGATCTTTGGGCACGTGTTTGCGAATTTGCCGCTCGGATGCCTGAGGTTGATCAGGATCAGCCTCGCGCGCTGTTGCTATTTCCGCCGGGACTCGAATTTGTTGCGGGCTTCATAGGAGCTCACGTCGCCGGCTGGGTCCCCGTTCCGACTTGTTACCCCAAGCCTGGTCGGGTGATGGAGCGACTCGATTCGGCAGCACGTGACTGCCACCCTTCGGCCATCATCGGGGACGCGGAAACATTAGCTGGAATCGATCCTGAAAAACTTTGTGATGCGGCACGTGGTATTCCGCAAATCGCAACCGACGCCTCTCCTCCGCCGCTAGGAATGAACACCCCGGGACCTTGGATCGATCCCCATTCTTTGTCGATCGACCCAGAGTCGATCGCGCTGCTGCAATACACAAGCGGCAGTACCAGTCATCCCAAAGGAGTGATGGTCCGCCATCGAAATGTGATGGCAAACCTCGAAGCGATTCGGCGAGGATTTCAAATCCCTTGGATGGATGATGATCCGAGCGAAGTTGAATCCGCAGTTTTCTGGCTGCCGTTTTTCCACGACATGGGATTGATCGGCGGATTGCTGACACCACTTTACATGGGCCGGTCGACGATTTTCATCAGCCCTCGAGCGTTTCTGCAACGGCCGATTCGATGGCTGCAATTGATCAGCGACTATAAAGCAACGATCAGCGGTGCGCCTAACTTTGCCTACCAATTGTGCATCGATCGCATCTCGCCGGATCAAACCGATTCATTGGATTTATCAAATTGGCGAACCGCGTTTTGTGGCGCTGAACCGATTATGCCTCGCACGCTCAGCGATTTTGCGCACCGTTTTTCAAGTAGCAAATTTTCGTCGAGCTCGTTTTATCCGTGTTACGGACTCGCCGAAGCGACTCTGCTTGCCGCTGGCGGCAACGGCCCTGCAGAACCTCGCTTCCTAACCGTCGTACGCGACACGCTCAGCGAAGGCCGCGTCGACATTCAACCCGACGGCCGCGGCAAAGCCTTCCAAAAACTTGTAGCCTGTGGTTCTGCGGTTGATCAAACCGAGATATTGATTGTCGATCCCCAGACTTTGACCGTTTGTGATGAACGGTCCATTGGCGAGATTTGGATTAAAGGAGCCAGTGTTACCGCGGGCTACTGGAATCGCGATGAAGAGAACCGCCAACGGTTTGCCGCACTAACGGCCGACGGTCGTGTTGGTTTTTGCCGAACCGGAGATTTAGGCTTCTTTGACGATGGCCAACTTTATGTCACGGGGCGGATCAAGGATGTCGTCATCTTGCGCGGACGCAACTTGTATCCTCAAGATATCGAATCAACGGTTCGCGAGACCATCGGCAGCGAAGGAGGACAATGTGCCGCATTTTCGGTCGAGGGTCCCCGTGGTGAAGGGCTGGCGATCGTTGCGGAAGTACCTCGCCACAGTGACGACACCGCGTTTCCAGAATGGGTGCGTTCGATCCGTCGCGCGGTGATCGACGTTCATGAGGTCGATCCACGCAACGTGCTGTTGGTCCGTCCGGCGACCGTGCCGCTAACCAGCAGTGGTAAGGTCCAGCGGCATCGTTGTCGCAAAATGTTCGACGCCGACGAGATTCGCTACAAGTATCGCTACGACCGAAAATTCCTGTCCGAACAAGCACCGATTGCGCTCCCCAAACTTCCCCAAAATCCAACCGCAGCGGATCGTGAGCCACTGACGCGCATGATCGAAGCTTGGATGGTTGAATGGCTTGTCGTTCGTGCGGGAGTGCCTCCGCAAAACATCGAACTCGACAAACCGTTCGCCGACTATGGACTCGATTCGATGACGTCGGTCGAACTCAGTGGTGAAACCGAAGATTGGTCCGGAATCGAGTTGACACCGATCGTGGCCTGGAATCATCCGACCGTGATGCAACTGAGCCTATTTATTGCCAACCAATTGATTGGTTCCGAAGCGAGCGAAACGACGAGTCATCGTGACTCAGCTCATGCCAACGTGTCTCACAATGGGGCTCCCAACATCGAGTCCAACGACGACTCGGTGTCGCAAGACGTGTCAGCCGAAGAGCTTGAAGCCTTGTTAAATGAAATCGAACAACTTTCGGACGCCGAGATCGACACGGCCCTGAGCGACAAGAAAAAAATGTAATCGCCGATGGACAAACAACTTGCTGCACGACTAGCGAAGTTAACTCCTGCGCAGCGAGCGTTGTTGCAGAACCGGATCGCATCACGTCCGCCGTCCGCCCCAGACGATTCCAATGCGATTGCGATTATCGGAATGGGGTGCCGGATGCCTGGTGCCGATTCACCTGACGCATTCTGGGATCTAATCCAACAGCAGCGTGAAACCGTCGGCCCCGTTCCCGATAGCCGCTGGGATCGTGACCAATATTTTGATCCGAGCGGACGCACGCCGGGAAAGATGTCGGTCGATGCAATGGGAGCGATCTCGAACGTCGACATGTTCGACCCCGCCTTTTTCGGGATTGCGCCACGAGAAGCGGCGAGAATGGATCCTCAACAACGGATTTTGCTTGAAGTCGCCTGGGAAACGCTCGAAGACGCGGGCGTTCCCATCGAACGAATTTCAGGGACAAACACCGGTGTTTTCATCGGCATCGGCGGCACTGACTATTCCAAGATTCCCGCTCGCTTTCCGGATTACTTCGAGCAGATTGATGCCCACATGGGCACCGGCAACGCACTCAGCATCGCGGCTGGCCGGATCTCGTACCTCTTCGATTTGCATGGCCCGTCGTTCATCGTCGATACCGCGTGTTCCTCCGCGTTGGTGGCCGTCCACTCGGCCGTCATTTCACTTTTGCGAGGCGAAAGTGATTCCGCGATTGCAGGCGGTGTCAATCTAATCCTTTCACCGGAAACCACGATCGCGTTCAGCAAAGCGAGAATGCTGAGCCCCGACGGACGTTGCCGTTCGTTCGACGAAAATGCAAACGGTTACGTGCGTGGCGAAGGTTGTGGTTTGATCTTGATGAAACGTGCTGCCGATGCCGTTCGCGATGGCGACCGCATCCTTGCGATGATTCGCGGCAGTGCGGTCAATCAAGATGGCCGCACCAGCGGGATTACGGCACCGAGCGGCTCGGCACAGCAGCGTGTCGTCGGTACGGCAATGAAGTCGGCGGGGATAACCGTTGACGACCTGACTTACATCGAGGCACATGGCACCGGCACCCCGCTTGGTGATCCGATTGAATTGATGGCGTTGTCAGAAACGTTTGCATCGCGAAACGAAAATCTTCCACCGCTTCACATCGGTAGCGTCAAAGCCAATATCGGACATACCGAGACGGTGTCGGGGATTGCCGGTTTGATCAAAGTGCTGAAGATGTGCGAGCACAAATTGATTGCGGGCCAGGCTAACTTTGGCAAACTGAATCCGAACGTCAAACTTGATCCAAAACGAATCGAAATTGCGACCCAAAATCAGGCTTGGACTCCAAGCAGCCATGGCCGCTACCTGGCGGGCGTTAGTTCGTTTGGGTTCGGTGGAACCAATTCGCATATCATCTTAGAAAAACCATCTGAATCCCTCACGGACAACCAGAAGCCACCTCGGGTACCGCCGTGCTTCTTCTTGCCGCTATCGACACGCGGCGACGAGGCCATGCCCAAGGCAGCCACACAAGCACGCGAACGGCTGGAACCACGTTCGACTTCCAACGCCTTGGAAACTCACAACATTTGTGGTTCGTATGCAAAATACCGCAGCACGTTAACCCACCGCGCCGTCGTGTTGGGGGAATCGACATCTGAGCTTTGCAAAGGGCTCGAGCGACTCGCCGAAGGCGCCGCGACGAAACAAGTCGTTACGGGTCGCCCGGTTCATGGTCGTCGCCCGCGAGTCGCGTTGCTTTTTACTGGGCAAGGTTCTCAGTATGCGGGAATGGCATCAGGATTGTTCCAGACGCTGCCAAGTTTCCAACGATCGCTCGAGCAGTGTGCGGCGATTTTGGATCCCATCTTAAATTTGTCGTTGTTGGAATTGATCTGCGACGACGTGCCGTCGCATTCCCTGGATGACACTGCGATGGCCCAGCCAGCGATCACGGCGATCCAAATTGCGTTAGTCGATTCACTTTCGGACGTCGGCATTACTCCCGACGTGGTTGCAGGACATAGCATCGGCGAAATCGCCGCGTTGTATGCCGCCAAAGCGTTCAGTAAAGAACAAGCACTGATGCTTGCAGCTCATCGTGGACGTTTAATGGGCGAATTGCCCAGTGGTGGCACCATGACCGCAGTGCTCGCAAGCGATTCGGTGGTCCAACAGTGGATTGACGAATTGGATTCGGATGTGGTGATTGCAGCCATCAACGGCGAGCAAAATTCCGTCGTCGCAGGCACGCACGAAGCGGTCCAAAGACTCGTGACGAAGGCGGAGGCCAACGCTGTGATGTGCCGACCGCTGAAGGTGTCACACGCGTTCCATTCGCCATTGATGCAAGACGCTGCCGACCCACTCAGGGCCTGCCTATCGCAATTTGTTGACAACATACAACTGCCCCCCTACATCACATTTATCTCCTCGGTAACCGGATCGGTTTATCAAGACACGATCGACGTTGACTACTGGATCAAGCACTTATTGAGTCCGGTTCGCTTCCGCGATGTGATGGCCGAATTGCCGAACCAAAATATTGATCTAGTGATTGAAGTGGGGCCACGGCCTCAATTAACGGGAATGATTCGTCGTTTTTTGAAATCCGACGAAGACGAACCAGCTCTCCGCGTCGTCGAAACGCTGCACCCGGACGACAACGATTACGCCAATTGGATCCGCGCTGTCGCGACCGCATGGTGTGTGGGAACCCCGGTTAATTTCGATGTGATCGATCAAATCTATCCGTCGCGCAGGGTGGCGTTGCCTACTTATCCCTTTGTTCGTCAACGATGTTGGCATTCGCCTCCGGCACATGAACATGGTATCGGTGGGCAAAGTATCCATCCTATCCTGGGCAGCCGCCAACGCTTGGCATCGGGTGGGTTGCTATTCGTTTCACATCTTGCGATCAACAAGCCCGGTTACCTTTCCGACCACGTCGTCAGCGAGTCGGTGACCGTGCCCGCCGCCGCATGGATTGACACGCTTGGTGTCGCGGCCGGGGAATTGTTTGGAAATATATCGTTTGAGCTGTCCGAAATCACTATCCACCGCGCATTGTTCCTGCATAAGGAACAGTCGGTTGAGATTCAAACGACGGTCGATCCGATCCAGGGTGGGCAATCACAGATTCAAATCCACTCGCGGCCCCAAGGTGACGATTCCGACTGGACGTTGTCCGCTTCGTGCCGAGTGAAAAAGTCCGGCGAATCGACAGTTACAGCGATGAAGCCGCTGAGCATCGGCCACGGCACCCAGGTCGATCGAACTCAGTTTTACGAATCGCTCGAGCAGTCAGGACTTCGCTATGGCGACTTGTTCCAACCGCTCCACACGATCCTCAACCAGGACACCATTACCAGTGCTCAGCTGAAAATCGACACTAGTTTGGTAAGCGAATCAAAACAGTCGATAGTGCATCCCACCCTGCTAGATGGGGCGTTTCAATTGATTGCCACAACGATGCCGGCATCGATGCGAGAATCAGCCGACCCGCCAACGTTCTTGCCCGTCGGGGTAGATCGCGTCGTCCGCGGGGACGGACATTCGATCGCCGCCGCCGTAGTGCATCGTCACGAGAATCGTTCCGGAAAATGGAATGAAATCGTTGCCGACGTCCAACTACTCGACCACGATGGCCGTATCTGCCTGTCGCTCGAAAAAGTACGTTGCAAGCGATTGCAAAAGGACCGTAGCGTCTTTCAAGCGGATCCTAACCAATGGATCCATGAGTCGAAATGGACTCCCGTTTCAATTTCGGAATCTGAGTCCGACTCGGTCCACGACACTTACCCAATTCGACATTTTGGATCGTCGATTTATCAGTCGTTGATTCCGGCAACCTTTGAACCCAGTTCTCAGCAGGAGCATTGGCTCTGGACTCAACCTCACTCGCATGACGATGTCGAAGCGAGCGTTTGCGACTTGCTGAAATTCATTCAATCGGCAGTTCGTGAACCCAAGACGCCGTTGGTTTCGCTCGTTCTGCAGAGTGCATTTTCGATTGGCAACGAAAATTCGATTCCGACGTCCGCTGCTCTTGCCGCCATGGCGCGTGTTGCGACAAATGAGCATCCGACGCTGCAAATCCGAGTGCTGGACGTGGTCCAGTGCGATGCGGCGAGCACCGAACCGGTTGCATCCTGGCTCGCACGTCAATCCAGAGAGACCGAACTCGCATTTCGCAACGAACAATACTTATCACCTCGATTGGTTTCTTCGCCCCGTTCACTCTCAAAAGATTCCGGCGAATCACAATTGCCGATTCCATTGAGTGGCAGCTATCGTATCCGACTGGACGGAACCAACCGGACCGAAGGGTTGTGGGTCGAGCGAATGACGATACCGAAACTGAAGCCTGACGAGGTGGTATTTTCGGTGGATGCGGTCGGATTGAACTTCAGTGACGTGCTGAAGGCGATGGGGTTGTACCCGGGCATCTCCGACGACGTTGTCCCCCTAGGGATCGAAGCAAGCGGCACGGTGACATCGGTCGGCGATCAAGTGCAATCAATAGCCGTCGGCGATAAAGTCATGGGCGTTGTGCCGTATGGTTTCGCATCCGACGCAATAACCAAAGAATACTTGGTAACCAAGATTCCCGCAGGAATCAGCCCGCAAGAGGCCGCGAGCATTCCCGTCGCCTACATGACCGCACATTACGCATTGCGGAACATTGGCCGACTGACCGCGGGGGAATCGGTCTTGATTCATGCAGCCGCAGGTGGCGTCGGACTGGCGGCAATCGAAGTCGCGCACAGTGTGGGAGCCACCGTTTTTGCCACTGCCGGCAGCAAACTGAAACGCCGCTTGTTGTCGATGCTTGGCATCGACCCGCAAAACATTTTTGATAGCCGTGATATCGATTCGCTCCGCGCGGTCCGCACACGAACCAATGGCCGCGGCATTGACGTGGTTTTGAATTCGTTACCGGGCCAGTGGATCAACCGATCGCTTGAATTGCTGGCGGCGCATGGCCGATTTCTCGAGATTGGCAAAATCGATATCTATCAGAATCGTCAGCTCGGGTTGCTGCCTTTCCAAGACAACTTGACATACTCGGCAATTGATCTGGACCGATTGTTTCGGCATCGCCCCGCAGAAGTGCGAACGCTGTTTTCCGAAGTCGCTCAGCAATTTGAAGCGGGTGTCTACCAACCCAAACCCATTGCAACGTTTTCACTTTCCGATTTGCCCAGCGCACTGCGGTTCATGAGTGCGCGTCGCAACATTGGCAAAATCGTCGTCTCGCCTGAAAAGAGTTCCGTTCTGGAATCCCGTGATCACGTTTCTTGCACCGGCTCGTATTTGATTTCCGGAGGCAGCGGGGCAATCGCCGAAGGAATCACAAGACGATTAATCCAACGGGGTGCAACCAAGGTGGTGCTGGTTGCACGCCGCAAACGTCCAGCTCACGTCGATGCGTTGATCCAGTGGGCAGAGGAACAAGACGCGACGTGCATCTACGTGGAATGCGACTGCGCTGAGGAAGCGGAATTGGTGGACGCCATCGATACGCTGCCCAAAACCATGTTGCCAATCGTCGGCGTTATCCATACAGCTGGTTTGTTGGACGATGGATTATTACACGAGATGACACCTGACTCGGTTGCCCGAGTGCTGCGGCCGAAAGTGGAGGGGGCGATTGCACTCGCAAGCGCCACCGCGAACCAGCCACTATCGATGTTCAACATGCTCGGCTCGGTCGCATCGGTGTTTGGGTCACCGGGACAAGCGAACTATGCCGCCGCGAATGGTTATCTCGAAGGATTTGCTGCCAGACGTCGAACTCGAGGGCTACCGGCCAATGTGATTCATTGGGGGCCATGGAGCTCTGCTGGAATGGCGGACGATCCGACTCGGCTCAAAAATCTGGCCGTGCGAGGTTTGCGTCCGTTACGCTTTGATGCGGCACTTGATCTACTGATCGATGCCGGCAACCCAAACTGCCCCCGGTCGCGTGTGGTGGTTGATGCCAATTGGCACCAAATGCTTTCCTCGATCCCCGAAACCGCGATACCATCGATCTTTCGCTCGCTGCACAGCGACAGCGCTCAGACTCAATCCGACGCGGTGTCGACGAAAGACGAAGCTTTGCTGTCTGAACTTCGAATCTTGGACAGTGATGCACGCTGTGATCGGTTGGAGGTTTACTTCAGCGAGCAACTCGGGAAGATCATGTCGTTGGATCCAACCACGTTTGACCGTTCCGAATCGCTGGGCTCGCTGGGACTTGATTCGTTAATGGCAATCGAATTAAAAAACACGATCGAAACCAAGTTAGCGATCGTGATCCCAATCAGCCATTTCATGGACGAACCAAGCATCTCGACGCTTGCGGCCATTGCCGGCGAGATTATCGGAGCGGATTCCTTGGAAGCCGCTCAGCAGAACGAGTCGTCGGTGGCTTCCGAGTAAAGATACAGAAGTTTTACTACTTCGATTCTTTCAATTTTTTAGCTTCGGCTTCGAGCGAGGCGACTTCGTCTTCGAGTTGTTTCAACTCGTCCACGTCATCGGCCTGTTCGCGAGACCCAGCCAAGCGTGGTCGCAGAGTTTGCAGTTTCTTGTTGATAACATCGAGACGCTTCTTCGCTTTTTTGTCCATGATTTCGTTTAAATGAGTGTGAATTGATACAGCAAAACGTCATTGTACTTCATATCGCTCGCACGCCGAGACTCCTTGCGTGAATCTCGTGGTATCCCCATTTCGAAAAATGGGTTTGTCTCAATCTCTTGTCTGCTATCGAGCAAGACGTCTGGTTGCGCTGACCGCATAACCCTTCCCGCTCAACGAAGCATCCCAATCGTCACAAGCGACACTGACGTTCCCGTGGCCGAGTCATCTCTGGATCCAATGCCTCCAGTAGCAGATCTGGCTTCAGAAACGGCGGTGTACATCGTGCGACCTGCACATCCCGCACGACATGTCAACTCGGGTGGCAATAATCGGGCGAAGATCCGTCACACAGAGGGGTTTGCAAGCTAGTTGTTAAGTAAATGCGAAGTCCGCCATGCCATGAATTGCACTGGCGCGAGTCCCTTCCGAAATATCGAATTTGCTTAAAGGCGATCTCCGACATCATGGGTGCCACTGAATCTCAACGAAAGCGATGCCTCTGCGGCTCTGTCGCAATCGATCATATGTCAAAGCGTCGTGGCACGGTCAGCGTCGAATTTGCGTTCGTCGCCATACCGATGTTCATTCTGTTGTTTGCCGCCGTTGAACTAGGACGCGGAATGATGACAGTCCAAGCGTTGGAGGAAGCGGCTCGGTCGGGATGTCGAATCGCCGTACTTAAAGGTGCCAAGCCAGGGGACGTCAAAGCCGAAGTCAAACAACTGGTTGAAGGTATGGGCATCACCAAACACAACGTTGAAGTCGTGCCCTCCGACCTAGACAAACTACCACAGTGGGAACCTGTCACCGTACGCGTCTCTGCAAACTTTGCCGAGATGACCTGGTTGCCGATTCCCAGACATTTTAGCGGGATGAATTACACCGCTGCCTGCGTTTTGCCGCGTGAAGCCGAACTTGTTCAATAGTCTCGATCTGTCATAGCTCTGCCCCGCCAACCATGCTGGCATTACACTTTTCACCAATGAGCGTCGATTATGCTACGACCTAAATTTTCTTCCGCGTCGAAACGTCACGGAGGCACGATTGTCTTGTTTGCCGTGCTGATGGTCGTCATTGTTGGTATGGCAGCGTTTGCAGTGGACATCGGCCGCATGCAGTTAGTTCGCAGCCAATTGCAATCTGCGGTGGATGCAGGAGCAATCGCCGGCGGATTGCACCTAAAAAACAATCCCGAGGATATTCAGGGTGCAAAGAACGTAGCCGAAAACTTTATTGCCAAAAACAAAGTGGGCTTTGTCGTCGATGTGCCGCCAGAGATGATCGCTTTAGAGACCGGGAATTGGGATCCAAATTCGGAAACGTTCACTTTATCAAACACCAGCGCGAGTGCGATCCGTGTGCATGCCGTTCAGAGCAACGAGCCATTCTTTTTTGCAGGGATCTTTGGTCAGTCTTCGTTTTCAATTCCTCGCCAATCGATTGCATCAGCACCAGGCATTCCCTTGGACATCGTGATGGTCCTTGATTTGTCAGAATCGATGGAATCCGACGGACGGATCGAAGCGTTGCAACAAGCTTCGCCTGAATTTGTTGAAATGATCGAGCAATCACTCAAAGAAGATCGCATCGGCGTGATGGGTTACGGAGCACGAAAAGGCCGTTACGACCCCGAGGAAGAGGGACATAGCGGAGTCATGTATACCGCATCTCCGTCAAGCTTGTTTCCCGACCCCGACGACACATCCTCGGATTGGGTAGGCATTCTCGAATCTCCAATGACGAATGACTTCTCGGCATTGAAAAACAATATCTTGACCAACAGCACCTTGAAATCGGGCAAATACGGTGGCGGAACCCCGATTGGCGCCGCCGTTCGCGATGGAGCTCACTACTTGTATGCAAATCACCGTAAAAACGACAGCAACGGCAACAAAGTCAAAATGTTGATGGTCGTGATGAGTGACGGCTACGCCAACAAACCAGAAGACGACCCAGACCAGTACGCCATCGCAATGGCCAACTATGCCTCAGGCCTCGGTATCGAAATCCACACCATCAGCCTTGGTGATTCGGCCGACATCTCGCTAATGACCGCGATCGCGAATGCCACTGGTGGCAAACAATTCTCTGCGACCGGCAGCGGAAGCGAACTGACCAACACGCTGAAGCAAGCCTATCGTAAGATTGCCGGCACCATCAACCGCACCATCTTAGTGCAATAGAAACATGATGCTTAATTCAAAACGAATCTCGCCGTTTGTCCGCCGCTCAACGACACGAGCAAGCGTGAAACGAAAATCACGTGGAATCGCGGCGGTCGAGTTTGCCGTCGTCTTGCCACCCGTGCTGTTGCTGATTCTGGTTTCGGTCGAGGTAGCTCGAGCGTTTGCCGTTCAACACACACTCCAAGAAACGTGTATGAATGGGTGCCGAATCTATTCGCTTGGTGACAGGACGCAACTACAGGCAACCGATATGATCAATCTGTCGCTCAGCGAAGCAGGGATCTCGGGGCACAGCGTCGAATTTGTGCCTGCGACCAAAGCTGAGATCACGGCAGAGATGCAACCGGTGACGGTGACCATTTCGGTGCCGTACAGTCAAGTCGGAGTCGGTGTCCAATGGATGCTCGCTGGTTCCACGGTCACGGCCAGCACGACGCTGCCAGCGGAATCACGCTAAAACGACCTGCGTATCGACTGGACACGTGCCTCCCCCCCTCTCTCTGGAGACTGCTGATTTAATTAGCCGTTTTGGCGCTAGCCACGGTTTGGTCACCATTCAACCGGGGCTAGCGCCCAAGCGGCTAACATCAGAGCGGTAATGTCGTACTAAATCAGCAGTCTCCTCTGCGATCCCCGCTCGCCCCATTGCTCGGCTAAGTGCGAAGGATGATTCTTCGTGAAACGAAGTCGAACATTTGCCAGTTCTTGCTACAATCCTGGATTGGCTCGCCCATCATCCCCACGTTGGCGAGCGAATTGACTAATCGACGACGTACTTAAAGCTGATGATGAGCAAGAAGAAAAAGAAAAACACCCGCATTCCACACAAGTTTTTGCCGTGGATTGATGTTCGCAAGAAGTACCGTTTGTCGCACGCTCATGTTCAAATGGCTCGCGAATTGGGGATGTCGCCCAAGCGATTCGACCGGCTCGCCAACACCGAACACAAACCGTGGAAAGTGCCGCTGCCGCAATTCATTGAGTCGTTGTACGAAAAGAAGTTTGGCAAGACCGAACCCGATCACGTGCAATCGATCGAAGAGATGGCGGCCGAACATATGGCCCGTCGCGAAGAGCGAAAGGCAGCGCGAGCCGCCGAAGAGGGCACGGAAGACGCCAGCGAAAATGAGGGTGATGATTCGACCGACCAGGAAAAGGACACCGTGGTCGAGACCGATGTTGCCCCCGATGCCTCGCTCAATCCCGATGCCTCGCTTGAAACCGACACCGATACCAAAGAAGCGTCCGAGTCATCGTAACGCTTGCGGGTGCAGTTCCACCAAGCTGCTACCCTCTTGCTCGAAAAGAGGCGGGTTTGTTGAAAACAGGCCCGCCAAGATCAGAATCTCAAGCTGGCTTCGATAAACAGAGCGTCGTCGAGATCGATCTCGCCGTCACTGCTTTCGAATTCAATCGAACGATTGAACGCGTAGCCCGACTCGACAAAGAAACCTCGGTTTCCAGCTCGCACCCATTCGTAACCGACAAGCAGCCGTAAATCGTTGAGCGACAACTCGTCCGACATGCCGCTGTCGCGTGTGACGGCCCACGTGTTCCCGCCTAGGGTGCCGCCCAGATAAGCCCATGATTCCGAGTTGCCACCGTCTTTAGAAAGCCGGCGAGCGATCCGCGGACGCGGCAGCATCGCATCGATTTTCCACTGCGGCGTGGGAGTCCACGTGGCACCGAGTGCGGGCAACAGCGGCAAGTCGGCGCGGCCCAGGTAGACCGCTCCGAAGGAGAAACTCAAATCCGGTCGGCACTGCCAATTGACCAAGCCCAAACCAAACAATCGCAATGCGTTTTCGTGGGTTGTAAAGTCACTACGAATCGACGGGGTGACGACTAGCGTCGTCGAAATCACTGCGGACCATTCTTTGCGGTTAAAAAAGGTCACGCCGGTGTTGTAGAGCGTGCCGGGCAAATCGACCGCATCCGGTCCGTTCAAATGGTCGGCACGAAAATAGGGGCGAAGAACGAGGATGTTTTCCAGACTACCCAGTGGCACGGCGAACCCCACGCGTGCTTCTTCGAACGTGATGTCCAATCCGCCCGCCGCGTCGCCAGTGTCCAGCAAGTAGCCGCCAAGTAGCTCCGCTCCCTGATAAAAGCTTTTGCGAAATCGCTGCACGGGAGTTTCACGCAGTGCAAAAAACGCCGGGTCATACGCCTCGATCATCGGCGACGAAGCGTTTTCAAAATCGTCTGCAAACGCAGGCACGCCAGCAAAACTAGGCGTCAGCTCTTGCGAATGCAACGGAGACGTAGCCAACGTCCAAATGAGGGCGATGGCAGGCGAAAGCAGGCATTTACGTAATCTCAGCGACATCCTGGCTCCGTCGGGGCGGTGACCACCAGGATTAGCAAACACGGGGCCCCCACGGCAAGGGCGGCCTGTGGGCAGAGCGGCCGTGGTGAAGAACGCTAGACGACCTTTGCCTTGCTGCCGGGCACCGGCACGGGATAGCGTCCTTGAGCATCTGGAACCACGGGCGCGGTGCCGGCGAGCGAATGCATCACCGAGGTATCGGCTAATTCGATGCCGCTGTTGATGGCATCGTCCCAGCGGACGACTTTGCCGCTGTAAGTCGCCATCCGGCCCATGATCGCCGTCATCGTGCTGTGGGCACCATATTCGCCTTCGTTGACCGTTTCACCGCGGCGAAGGGCAGTGAAAAAATCGGCATGTTCCTGTGAGTAACCGTTTTGAGCACGACGCGGATCCACATCGCTTTGCCAAATCACGTTGCCTCGCGAATCATGCAGGATCGCGTTGGCAATATCCGCCGAACCCTGTGTGCCGTGCACGAACTCGCCGATGCTGGTCCGGCAACCTTGCATGTGCCGACATTGGCTCAGCATCCGCGTGCCACCGCCATAGTTGTACTCGACCATGTGATGATCAAAAATCTGACCGTGGTCGATCCCATCACGCACCTCGCGGCCGCCTTGGCCTTGAGCTTCGATCGGATGCGATTTCATTAACCAATTGATCACGTCCAAATTGTGAACGTGTTGTTCGACGATGTGGTCACCGCTGAGCCAGTTGAAGTAGTACCAGTTACGAAGCTGGTATTCGAGTTCGGTTTGCTCGTCGGTTCGCGGACGCACCCACACTCCCGCGCCATTCCAGTAAGCCCGTGCAAACACGATCTCGCCAATCGCACCATCTTGGATACGCTTAACGCACTCGCGGTAGCGAACTTCGTGACGTCGCTGCAATCCAACGGCGACTGCCAAGCCTTTTTCGATTGCAATTTGGTTGGTTGCTAACACACGGCGAACGCCGACGGCATCGGTCGCCACCGGCTTTTCCATGAACACATGCTTGCCTGCCTGGACGGCCGCCTCGAAATGCAGCGGACGAAAGCCTGGGGGTGTTGCCAAGATCACGACATCCACGTCACTGGACATCACGTTTTTGTAGGCATCCAATCCGACAAAGCGGCGATCATGAAGATCGACTTGCGATGCGTGTTTTCCCTTGATCGATCGATAGGCCGATTGCAGATTGTTCTCAAACACGTCGGCCATCGCGACCAATTTCACATCACCGCCGTGAGTGCTCAGCGCATCGAGTGCGGCTTCGGTTCCCCGTTTGCCACATCCGACCAAACCGATTCGGATCGCATCGCTACCGAAGGCATGGGCTGCGCGAGCAACACCAAGCTCGGCTCCCGCGATCGCTCCGCCAGCCAAAATGATGCCGCCGCCCTTCAAGAATCCACGACGCGATGGAGTCTGCGTCGGCAGGCTGGATTGCGTTTGAGTTTTTGGGGGGCGAGTTGGCATATTAGTGGACAAACCCTGGGCGGAAACGGAGCGGCAGGTACTTCATCGGTGTCATCTAGAATACCCAGCAGCGAGATTTCCAGCAAACACAACACCGAGAACAACAAATCCTAGCTATTTCACCAGTTCAATGACGACTTTTTGTACGGTGCCTTCGAGCGGAAAAGGAACCGCGTACGGCCCCACCGCTCCATTTTCATCCTGACCTACCTGCAATGCGTCGAGCGGTTGCTCGCCCAGCAATCCATCGATTGCGGACTCGGCAACTTGTTCCTCACCGATTTTTAGCTGCACGGTTCCCGACTTACTAACGATGGCGGTCACTTGCTGCTTTCCGCTGACATTGTCCTCGGAAGTCGTCACGGTTCGCTTGCCATTCTTTGTCCATCCAAAACAGAGCTTGCCGTTTTGCAGATACAGCGACCAACCCTGCGACGATCCTCCCTGAGCCACGATCACCCCGTCCCCTTTAACATCGATGTTCGCGGTGACCGCAAACGCTTTGTTTTTCAGGTAGGGAGCTTCGGTCCGATCGAGTTTGTCGCCCATGTTCAGTTTGAAACGCGTTTGTTTCGTATTCATCGTCGCCCTCTCATGACCGTTATCATTCCGTGGGTTCAGAGGCAAAACGTTGGCACGCTCGGCATAGGCTTGCCACATCGCAGCAAGTTTTTCGACGGTTTCCGGCATCTCGCTACTCAAGTCGTGTTGCTCACTGCGGTCGTTGGCGATGTTGTAGAGTTCCCATTCTCCCTTGACGCCCATCGCCACCAATTTGTAGTCGCCGACACGAACGGCACGGTTCCCTTCGTGTTCC
This sequence comes from Novipirellula methanifontis, assembly GCF_052161655.1. Lineage (GTDB taxonomy): Bacteria > Planctomycetota > Planctomycetia > Pirellulales > Pirellulaceae > Novipirellula. The sequence goes on along the minus strand of NZ_CP197418.1, from coordinate 430,079 downwards.
CAGTAGATCGCCTCGCGGTCAAATTTCTCGCGGGTGCTCGCATCCTTGGCGAATAGCGGAATTAAGCTTTTGCCCTCCATCGGCTTGATCGCATTGCCATCGTGATAGGTGGTGGGATAATTTGCCCCGGAAACATCCACGGCGGTTGCCATCAGATCGACCAGATGCCCCGGAGTGGTTTCCAGTTCACCGTGCCGCCAGATCTTCGCAGGCCAATGAGCGATCAGCGGCGTCGAGATACCACCCTCATGAGTCCAGTGTTTGTATTCACGAAACGGAGTGTTCGAGACCGTGGCCCAGCCGCGACCATAACCGATCGCCGTGTCCGCTGGTCCCGCCATCGAGCCCTTGCCAGTTCGCATCACAAAACCGTCTCGCGATTGCTTGGGTGTCATGTCAGGTTGCAGATAGTCCGCAGGCAAAGCCGCCAACGTCGGCTTGTCGGCTCGCTCACCACCCACGCCGCCACGGCCATATCCTTCGGCGCAGCCTCCGTTGTCTTGCAGGAAACAAATCAGCGTATTTTCAAATTGCCCGGTGTCTTTGAGCGATTGGACGATGCGTCCGATGCCTTGGTCCATCGAATCGATCATCGCCGCATAGACTTCCATGTTCCGCTTGTCCCATTCCCAAAACTTGGTTTCTTTCCAAGCATCAGGGATCGGCCAATTGACGGTACTGTCCGCGTCGATCAACCCGAGATCGATCATCCGCTTGTAACGCGCGTCACGGATCGCATCGTAGCCGGCATCGTACGCACCTTCGTACTTGGCAATATCTTTGTCCAACGCGTGCATCGGCCAGTGTGCGGCGGTAAAAGAGACGTACATAAAGAAGGGTTGATCACCGGTTTGATAGTGATGCTCACGAACGAACCGTGCTGCATGATCGGCGATCGCGTCGGTGTAGTAGTAAGTTTCGCCGGGCCAGTCTTGTTTGCCATATTCAGGATCATCAAACGGCGAGATAAACTCGTTATCACGCGTCAGGGTGTTGGGGTCAAAGAAACTGCCAGCGCCGTGGATGGTACCGTAGAAACGATCAAAGCCTCGCTGGATCGGCCAGTTTGCTTTATCGGCGTCCGACTTTGGATTGATTGCTTTGGTGACGTGCCACTTACCCGACATGTACGATCGATAGCCCGCGTTCTTGAGGGCTTCGGGAATGGTCACGCAGTGTCGACTCAGTTCACCGCGGTAACCCTCGTAGCCACGGTCATCCATCATATGGCCGACACCGGCTTGATGAGGATACAGACCGCTCATCAAACTCGCACGCGTCGGACAGCAACGCGCGGTGTTATAGAACTGTGTAAAACGAACTCCTTTGTCCGCCAACGAGTCAAGGTTGGGGGTTTTGATTTCGCTGCCGTAGCATCCGATATCCGAGAACCCCATGTCATCCGAGAGGATGTAGATGATATTGGGTCGGTCGCCCGAGTCCGCCATCAACGCATTAGAGTTAACGAGAATTACCAGAGCGAGGAAAGCAAAAACGCAATGACGCAATGAGTTCCAAAGCATGATGAGATAGTTTTCTGGGGAGGGGAGTGAGGGCCGGTTTTCAATGCAATCGCAACGCTGAATGCATTGCAAGTATACACAAAGAAGAAAGGACAAACCGGGGAGATGTCGATCACGTCCCCTCGCCCAAACGAAGGGGACCGCTGGCAGGCACCGCTGGTAGAAAAAAGAGATTGGCGTCCGAAATCTGCCAAGACCTATCCGCCCGAGGATCCGGCTGAATGCCGGATCACAAGCTCCGACGACGGTTGAGTCAAAATTCGCCCACTCGATGGGAGATGAATATCTGACTCGAGACTATTCGCCGGTGGCGAAGCGGCGATTAAATAATTCCGGATCAAACGGATTGCCTATATCCGGCAACCGTGCAGGGCGAGTCGAAGTGACCGGCTTGCTTGCTGGAACATCAGGGTCCTGCGACTCTGTGATCGCTGGTCTGGGAAGGCCTTCATCGGGCGCAAAGAACTGGCCCAGCGGAGGCACCTGAGTAGGTACCGATTTCGCCGGATTCACGTTTGCATGCACCGATTCAACCCATTTCTGAATGGTTTCTGCGGCAGTTTGACGACGAAGATCTGGTCCTGCTGGTTCGCTGCCATGCGGCGTTTGTGCTTTGATCAGCATCTCACTTGTCAGTGGAGATTGCATATCGAGGAACTGAAACGCCGCTTTCAAATTGTCATGAGTCATTCGAGCCGACGGTCGTGAACCAATCGACGGTGTCATCAGCTGCCACTTTCGATCGGTATCGTGAGAATGACATTGGGCACAGCGGTTGATCATTAACGGTTGCACAAAGCGTGCAAAATCACGCACACGTTCGGACGACTCCAGCGCTGCAGAGATCCATTGTTTAGACGGGTCACTCGGAACATCGTCAACAACCGGTTCGGTTGGTTCGACATCCACCGCTTCAGCTGCTAAAGCAGTGCTTCGCAACCGCTGCTCAATTCGCTTGGCTTCTGGATGATCAGGAGCGATCGCATAAATATCAACAAGCTCTTTGGCCGCCAAATCGTACAAGTCATAACGCAAGCACCAACGGGCATCTTCGAGACGTGCCGCAAGCGATCCCATGCCACGACGGTCGATTCGGTACTGATAAAGATCACGTATCGAATTGCCCCAACAGGCGACGTCTTTGCGGGAAAGCTGGATTTCGGACACGCCGTCACGGCTGACCATGATCCATTGCCCAAGCTGGGTCGCAGTGCCCCACAACACGTTGCCGTTGCTCAACAGCACGCAAGCTTGCGACTGGAGAGCGGCGGAGGATGTCGGTTTATTGTTTTCTGTATTGGTATTAATTTCAGCGTGGTTTGCGTCTGCGGCCCCCGTTCCGCTTTGCGTCTGCGGCTCCGGACGCTCGCCGTAGACAGCTGGCTCGATTCGATTGGCCACCGGCACGCTTTCCGCTTGGAAATTGGTCCGCGCATTGACGATCCGCAACACCGGTGATGGCATCGCCATCGGTCCAGAGGGTTCATCACTGCTAGCAAATCGATTGCCGCCCATCAGGGTCAACAAACAGGCCGCGATGGTGAGTCGTTTCGGAGAAAGGGTCCACATGACAGTTGAATTACCAATTTGGTCAATTCCAAGTCAATCGGAGTCCTAGGATTCTTCGGCAGTTCTGCGGCGAACTATGCGACTTCTTTTTGTTGTCGCTGAATCCGTGTCACATGAAGCAGATAAAGGTGCTCGGCAGTTTCGCCACCATCGGTGGTCACATAAATCCAGTGCTTCATCAGCAAGGCATTTTCGGGATGCTTCACTGTGATATGAGTCCCATCACTCATTACGATCGTGAAGGGAATGAATGGCCTCGCCGACAACATTTTCTTCAATTCGGCCTGCATCAATCTTTCTCCGTGGGTCTGCGTCGCTCAGCACATTTTCGCCGCCAAGCAGCTTCGGCACGTCCCATTATAGGTCACCCTGATGGTATTAGGTGCCTTAAATATCGCCCTACTGCCGTTTGCTTACTGATCCTCGATCGAGTGTTGGTTTGATTTGGCGACGTTCGCCATATCCATGTCATCGGCTTGGACGGCCAAAGCGACGAGGAACTTAAGCACTGGGGCGATACTGGATTGGCATGTGGAACTTGACCCAACCGGGGAAGACCACTCGCGTGATCGCGGGACGACCGATCGACATTTTGATTCGCTGCGAAAACAATTTGTCGTCTAAACGGACTTTGTCAAACTCGCTCCAAGGCACAAATAGCGGCGGATGCCCCAGGCGAAACGGCAAGAATACCGAGATCCGAATACCGCGTGTATCGGCGACAAAGTTCAGTGTCGAATGATACTGGATCGCTCCGATCCGCCCGGTCCGCATGTAGGCTCGCTGGGAATCCTCGCCAAAACCGTCGTCGGGCTTTGCTGCATAACGCTGCGACAGAACCCACCAACTGCTCGACCAACTGAGCACCAGACAAATGCCGCACCACACCAGCGGAATGGAGGTCAGCAGCGCGGCGCGATACCACAGGTCGGGCATAAGACGACTTTGTTTAGCGGCTTTCGACCTTGGCAAAAATCATTTTGCCAGCATTGGTTTGCAACGTGCTGGTGACGCGAACATCCAGGTCTTGGCCGATCTTATGCCGAGCTCCCTCGATGACCACCATCGTGCCATCGTCCAGATAACCAATCCCTTGCTCGGGACCTTCACCCGCCTTGATGACTTTGATGCGAAAGGTTTCATCGGGCAAAAAGACCGGACGAAGCGAGTTGCTGATCTCGTTCAAGTTGATCACTGGCACGTTGTGAAGCTTCGCCACCTTGTTCAGATTGAAGTCACCCGTGACCACTTTGCCATCGAGATGCTTTGCTAGCAAAACAAGCTTCAAATCGACTGTTTGCCCCGCAAGCTCCGGTAGTTCGCGATCAAAGATCATCAGATCGACGTTCTCGTCGGCTCGCATTCGGTTGAGCACATCGAGTCCACGTCGACCGCGAGTGCGGCGAAGCTTGTCGCTGCTGTCGGCGATCGCTTGCAACTCGGTCAGTGCAAATCGCGGCATGATCAATTGGTTGTCAAAGACCCCGGTGCCGACCAGATCGGCGATGCGTCCGTCGATCACCACGCTGGTGTCTAGAACCAGAGGTTTAAACCCTTTGACCTCGCGAACGAATTCCACATACGGGATCAAGAAGCGGAAATCGTCTTTGGTTTGAAGCAACACACTCGTACAGATGTAACACAGCAACAAACCGATCACTAACTGCAAACCGCGACCATTAAACGATTGGTCCAACAGCGGGGCGATCGCGATCCACAATATATAGGTCAGCAAAACTCCGATCAGAATGCCAAAGTACAGTGCCGAGATCGTATCGATTCGTTTTCGTGGTGCGTAAATGTCCCCGACCACCACGACGGTGGCCAGCGTCATAATGCCAGCAAATATCATCCACGGAACGGCCGTTGAGGTATCGCTCGAAAGCGATGTGTTAATGATTGCAGACACGCCTCCGGCACAGAGCAGAAAAACACATCGCAGAATTATCAGAGCCATGGATGGATCGTGGGTTGGAAGTCTTGTCGGAAAACGTGGAAACCCTTGTGGTGACGTTTTCAGGCGAACAGCATCGGGGTGCAGTCGTTGGGGGGCGGAATAAATCGGTCCCACCGACCGCAAGGAATGCCCATAGTGTAGATCGATCGACGGATCACACCCATGGGGTTGCGAGCAGCCAGAACGAAGTGTCGCGGTTGATGTATTTACAACCGTTAGTTTCGATACGATCTGAAATCAGAATGGGTTTGCCAGGATAGGGCAGCTTGTGGCAGGGAGCGAGACATTCTGATGTCCGAAAGCAGAATCTGAAACATGAGTTCTCAGTCCCAGCCCTTTAAATCGTCACAAAGGGAACAACCGGCCCCTTTACGCTCCTGAATTCGGATGAGAACACGACCTGCGGTGAACGTGCGAGCTAAATTTCTTCGGTCTAATTCGTATTTCGTAGCTTATCGCTTGGTTCTATCGATGATCTCACGCCATTTTCAGCCAGCCGTCTGCATCGCCTTCGTCCTTACACTGGGCGGATGTTCGGTCGAGCCAGAGCAAATCGAGCAATGGAGCGAATCGCTGCGAAAATCGGGCGGGTTCACTGCCCCCTCCGAAATCAAACAAACTCCACAATCGCTGGTCTCCGAAGTCCGTTTTCGTCCTAAATACGAAGAACGGGTCGATCCATTCCACTTCCCCAACGACCAGCCGACGACCGTTGTCAAACGGGATTCGCGCGCTTCCAAGGCGACGCAACTCGAAGTTCTCGGTTTTGCTCAGCTGGATGTTCCCAAAGTCATCCTGCGAACAAAAGACTCGACAGTCACGCTAGCAGTCGGACAATCGCACTACGGATTGGAGGTGATCGAGATTCAACCACCTGCGGTCAAGCTGAAATCGGGCAACCTGGTGTGGACTGCAACGATGTTCGACCCCACGGTGTCCGAAAACTAATCGCTACAAGTAATACAGTACTAAACAAATCGCCAGCAGGATCGTGGCCCAGAACGTCATCGTGCTGGTCGACCACGTGCCGCCAAGAACGCCTTTATCGTTGAAATTACGATTCGCGGTGGAAAGGAAGCCTTTCAAAATCACCAGCCCATCGTCTCGAATCGACCGATCCAAGACTCGAACCATCGACCGCGTCATCGATGCGACGGCGGGAAACGCCCGTCGATAAACCCAATCGGTATCGAGATTGGTTGCCCGCTGCTCGGCTGGATACAGCCCCGACTTCATCAGGAAGACAAACGCTAACCCCGCAAACATCAACAACTGCAATTGCGTGACGACATGCGTCACCGTGTAGGGGTGATAGTCGATCTCAGGGTGCGGCAACATGCGATACAGCACGGGGTAGGCGACTCCGAGTGCGATGCAAAAGAACGCCGCAATCGCCATCGCAACCAACATATTCGCCGGCGCTTCCTTGACTCGCTTCCCTGAATCGTGGGCAAAAAACGCGAAGAACGGGATCTTGATTCCCGAGTGCTCCATCACCCCCGCCGACGCGATCAGCAGGATAAACCAGACCCAGAACTGATGCTCTTCGGCAGCAGCACTGATGATCATCGACTTGCTGATAAATCCGCTCAGCAGTGGGAATCCCGAAATCGCTCCTGCACCGATGATGCAGAAGATTGTCGTCAGCGGCATCGATTTGTGCAGCCCACCAAGCTCGGTCGCTTTGATTGTACCGACGCGAAACAGCACCGCGCCCATCGACATGAACAATAGCGATTTGTAGATGATGTGGCAGAACGCGTGAGCCACGGTGCCGTTGATGGCAAGCTCCGTCCCGATCCCAATCCCAACCACCATGAAGCCAAGTTGGTTGTTCAGACTGTAAGCCAACACGCGGCGGAGGTCGTTTTCGATCACAGCAAAGACGATCGGGAACAATGTCATCGCACAGCCGATCCAAATCAACGGCTCGAAACCAGCGAAGCCGCGGATCAACGAATAGACCGCCAACTTCGTTGTGAACGCACTTAGAAACACCGTCCCGGTGACGGTCGCTTGCGGATACGAATCTTGCAACCAATTGTGCAGTAGCGGGAACGCACACTTGATCCCAAAAGCAAGCAGGATCAGAAACGCCGACGCACTCAGCGGTTCGCCTTCGACAACAAATGAATCAAAGGCAAGCGACCCCGTTTCCACGAATCGCATGATGGCACCAGAAAGCAACAACACTCCCGAAGCGACTTGAATGATCAAGTAACGCATCCCAGCTTTGTAGGCGTGCTCATTGTCGCTAGCCCAAACCAGGAAAACACTTGAAAGTGCGGTCAATTCCCAATACACGAATAACGTCAACAGGTCGCCCGCGCAACAAGCCCCGATCGCAGCACCGGCATAGACGATCCCAGCAACGTGCTGACGAGTGTCTCGAACGTGCAGCGCATAGATCGCCGAAACAATGGCGGCGATGTGAAAGACGATTCCAAACAACCGACTGAGCCGATCGATACGAATCGCTTCGAGCGTCATTCCAAACAGTTCGATCTGCCCGAACGTCATCTCGGGCGTGAACCAAAACACAACCATGCTGATCAGCGACAGCACCAGCACGCCGATGGCTTGCGCTCGGTGCGCAAGAAACGGCAACACCAAGGCGCCGAGGATCATGATCAAGGCGGGCGGGATGTTATCGATCATAATAATCCTCGGGCCGACTCACGATCACACGTAACAAACGTCCCAAAAAGACGATGACCACAAAGGCAATGAATCCAAACCAAGCTTGAAACCCAAACACGTTCTCCCACTTGGGAAAGTGCGGATGCGGGTTCTCGTAAAACAAGTCAGCCAGGACCAACGCCAAGCAAGCGAGCAGCAGTGCACCAATCATCAAATTGATGTTTCGTGGTTTCTCAAACCAACTCGGGTCGGTTGTGGGTTTAGGTTCGGTCATCCGATTAACTCGTCACCGTGATCGGCAAAAGCACTTCGTAAATCCAATCTGCAAAAAAGAACAGCACCACGCTCAAGATGGCGGTCACGCACAATGGCACCACACACATCATCGGAGCCTCTTGAATGCCCCCAGTCACCACGCGGGAATGATCGTCTTCCGCATGATCCGACTGACTCGATTCAGCGGAATCATCTGCCAGAGGCGCCATAAACGCTTGGATCGGAATGGGAATCAGATAGGCAATGTTCAACAGCGAGCTGATCATCAGCGCGGCCGTTAAAATATAGAGATGGGTTTCGACGGTCCCAATCGCGAGGAACCATTTACTCCATGCACCGCCGCCTGGCGGTAAACCAATAATACTAACTGCTGCAACAAAAAACGCTGCAAAGGTGAACGGCATCTGCCGACCGAGACCACGCATTTCACTGATATTCTTTTTGTGCGTGGCAACGTAGATCGCTCCGGCACAGAAGAACAACGTAATTTTGCCGACCGCATGCATCACGATATGCATCCCGCCACCCAACACCCCGCTTTGTGTTGCCAATCCCGCACCCAGCGTGATGTAGGCGAGCTGGCTGATCGTCGAGTAGGCGAGTCGTGCCTTCAAGTTGTCCTTGGTCATTGCCACCAATGACGCGATCAGAATCGATGCTCCGGCAGCATAAGCCAACCAGATGCTGACGCCTGTACTCGAAAGCAAATCGATGCCGAAGATGTAAACAACGACCTTCAGCACGGAGAACACGCCAACTTTGACCACCGCAACCGCATGCAGTAGGGCACTGACCGGAGTCGGAGCGACCATCGCTGCGGGCAACCAGCGATGAAACGGCATCAGTGCGGCCTTGCCAATGCCAAAGGCAAACAGGGCCAACAAGATGCCAAGTCCCAGCGTTGAAATGTCGCCATCGGCATGAGCGGAGCTCAGAATGCCGCCGACGGTGAAATCCAGTGTTCCAGCCACGTACCATGTCCACGCGACGGCCAGCATGAAGAAGGCGATCGAGGTGGAAAGCAAAATGCCGAGATAAACGCGTCCACCGTTGCGAGCTTCGGCGGTCCCGTGATGCGTCACCAGCGGATAGGTCGACACGGTCATCAATTCGTAAGCGATGAACAACGTAAACAAGTTCGCTGAAAAAGCCGCGGCGATCGCGGCAAAGATCGCGATGGCAAAACAGGCGTAGAAGCGAGTTTGGTTTTCTTCGTGATGGCCTCGCATGTAACCGATCGCATACAAAGTGGTCAGGATCCACAGCCCCGAAGCGACCAGTGCAAACACCATCCCAAGCGGTTCGACTTCGAACCCGATGCGAAAACCCGGCAGCATCTCGCCCAAGCTGACCGAAGGTCGCTCGCCTGCGAATACAAAGCTCGACAAGCGACACGTGACCGCGAACAGCAGCGATGAAACCACGATCGTCGAGGCTTCACGCAGATTGGGCCATCGACCGCAGGCGTAAATCAACCCCAGTGCGACAAGCGGCAACGCTCCCGCGATCCAGATCAATGTTTCGGCAGCCATCATTGCGTGCCTCCTAACAAGAGCGACGCGGCCCTCGCAGCAAAGTCAGCCGAATAAACCGTCCAGACGCCAAACACCAACGTCGCAAGGATCACCGTGTACATCGGAAGCAACATCCCCAGCGGTGCCTCGATCGCTTGTTTCGCCTTTTCCGATGGCTCGGCAAAATACAACGTCTCGACCACTCGCCAAACGTAAACCAATGCCAGCAGCGAACTGAGCAACATCAATACAGCAACGGACCAATGGTGAGAATCAAACGCCGCCGTCAACAACAACCATTTACTAACAAAGCCGGCGGTTAACGGCACTCCGATTAACGCCAACCCACCAATGGCCCAAGCAAACGAGGTCCACGGCATCGTGCGACCAGCACCACGCCAATCGGTAAGCTGGACCGATCCGATACGCAGAGCAAAACAGCCCACCACCATGAACAGGCCGCCTTTGATCAGGGCATGATTGAACATGTGAACGATGCCGGCGGTCAGCCCCGCTTGGTTCGCCATGCTGATTCCGAGCAACATGTAACCAATTTGAGCAATGCTCGAATACGCCAACAAACGCTTCACGTTGTCTTGATAAATCGCGGCGGTCGAGGCGGCAAAAATACCCACCAGTGCCATCACCATCAACGCGGTATCAAGCGGCAAAACTTCAAAGGCAAATTCGCGAGTAAAAATGCTGAATACAATTCGGATCAACGCATACACTGAAACCTTGGTCGCCGTTGCTGCGATGAAGCATGTCACCACTGACGGAGCATAGGTGTAGGCATTGGGCAACCAAGTATGAACCGGAAAGACGGCCATCTTGATGAACAGACCAATCGTCAAAAACGCAAACGCCACCAATACCGTTCGCGGACCATGATCCACCGGTAATCGTGATGCGATGTCGGCCATATTGAGGGTGCCGGTCATCTGATAGACCAAGCCGATACCGATCAGAATAAACGTGGCTCCCACGCTGCCCAGGATCAAATACTGAAACGCCGCTAGCGGTGCTCGCCGAGAACGCCCCAAACTGATCAATGCGTACGTTGACAACGATGATATTTCTAGGAACACAAACACATTGAACAAGTCGCCGGTGACGCACATGCCCAACAAACCGGTCAAGCAAAGCAAATATGTTGCGTAGAACAGATAGTGTTTGGAACGGGGAATTTCTTTATCGATGCTGTGCGGTGCATACGTCAGCACGATCGCGCCGAGTGCCGACACGAACAGCATCACAAATCCGCTGAGTTCGTCGACAACATATTCGATTCCGTAGGGCGGTGCCCAATCGCCAATGTTGTAACGTAGCGGCCCATCGGCGCTGACCGCACCGATCAATGCGATCGACATTCCGAACACGCACCACGAAACCGCCAACGCAACGACGTAGGCGACTTTGCGATTGCCGATCAAAACGCATAGCGGCGCAGCCAATAATGGCAATGCGATCAGCAAGATGGGTAGATGACTTTCCATCAAGAATCCCGATCCAATTCCAAGATTTTGTCTTCCTCAATCGTGCCGTAGTCTTCACGGATGCGAACGATCAGTGCGAGTGCCAACGAGGTCGTCGCAATTCCCACCACGATTGCGGTCAGCATCAGCACGCTTGGCATTGGGTTTGAGTAGATAATGGCATCGACCTGCGACGACAGATCCGCTTGCTGAGCAATTTCACCGAGCGGCGAAAGCACCTCTTCCGCAATCGATTGGGCGTGTTCGCCCGTCTCACTCACCGCTTCTTGTACCGGCGCGGCTACGTGGTCCGCTTGAGAAACAAGTTCGCCGTGCTCCCCATGCTCTGGCAAATTGCCATGCCCGTTCGCGCCATGTCCATTTGCAAGGCGAGGTGGAATGATCGGGGCGGTGCCGCCGTTCACTTTGCCCATCGTGATGTAAAGCAGGAAGACGGAGGTCTGAAAGATATTCAATCCGATCACGGATTTAATCATGTTCTGCCGTGCGATAACGATGTAAAAACCCGTCATCATCAAAAAGATCACGATCCAATAGTTGTACAGTCCGATGACTTGTTCGACGCTCATACGATTTTTTTCCTGCCGGCAAAGGTGTAGAAAATCATCGTCATCACCGAGGTTACTGTGATCCCGACACCAAGCTCGACTAAGAAGATGCCGAGATGTTGCCCTGAGGGAAAGATGTCTGGATAGAAATGGTGCTCAAGCACCGAATAGTCAAGGAATTTGCCTCCGAGCGCCAACGTCAGCACGCCGGTCATCCCGTACACCATCACTCCGACTGCCATCAGTTTTTCAATGACCACTGGTGGCGCGACTCGTTTGACCGACTCGAGACCAAAGACCAATCCATACAAGATCAAAGCCGAGGCGAAGATTACGCCGGCTTGGAATCCGCCGCCAGGACCATAATCACCGTGAAATTGCACATAAAATGCAAATAACAAGATGTAAGGAATCAAGATTTTGGCAACGACTCGAATGATCGGAAACGTTCTCACGACAGTGTCTCCGCTGCGTTTTCTTGATCCGGCCCGTCTTTTTCTTTACGAAGAATAATCAGCACTGCGATTCCTGCCGTCAGCACCACGGTCGTTTCCCCGAGAGTGTCGTAACCACGATAGCTGGCCAACACTGCGGTCACGACATTGGGCAAACCGTGCATGTCGTGCTTCGACTTTTCGACAAAGGAAGGATTCGGATGCAATTGAATCGGAGCCTCGGGGTCACCGAAGTGCGGCATATCCAAGGTGCCGTAAACCAGCACACAACCGGTGATTAAAACCAAAAAGAAAGGCATGATCGGGGCGTGCGCGAGTTGGCGATCTTTTTTGCCGGTCAGCGCCAATGTGCTCAGCATCAACACGGTGGCAATGCCCGCACCGACCGCCGCCTCGGTAAACGCCACATCGGGTGCGTCGAGGATCAACATCCAACTTGCACTCAAAAAACTATAGATGCCTGTGAACATGATCGCTGCCCACAAATCTCGCATCCTCGCGATCGTGACCGCGGTAATCGCGAGCAGGGCAAGGATCGGAAAATCGATCAAACTGCTCATGACTTGCTTGTCTCCTCGCTGCGAGATTTGCCATCAAGCAGAGGTTCACCATCAAGCACGGGTTTCAGTCCATGCGTCATCGCAGACCGCGCCAACGCGTGACACGAACTCGGACTTGTCACGGTCAAAAAGAACAGGATCGCCACCAACTTCAGCGCCGTCAGACTGAGCCCCGCTTGCAATAGTAATCCAGCGACGATCAAGCCCGCGCCCATCGTGTCGGTGATCCCTGCCCCGTGCATCCGCGAGAAAAACTCGGGAAGCCGGACGATCCCAATCCCACCGATGATCGAGAACGTCGCTCCGGTCATCAACAGGATCCAGCTCAACAGATCGACAATACTCATCACGACACTCCTTCGTCACTGAAACTGCCGTATTCTGCAAATCGCAGAAGCGCCACCATACCGATGAAGTTCATCAGACTGTAAAGCAGAGCGAGATCAAGAAAATCGTCGCGGCCGGTCATGAAATCAACCACACAGATCAGCAGTACGGTTTTTGTTCCGAACGTATTGAGCGCAAGCACGCGATCAAAGACGGTGGGACCATACATCGCACGAATTAACGCCAAACTCATCGTCACCAAAATGGCAACCGAGGTGACGGCGAACATATCGAAGCTGATCACGACTTCTCCAATTCACAAATACGCCAATCGGTTTCGCCAGTAATGTCGCATTCGTCGTTGGTCAGTGCCAATGCATGGATGGTGATGCTGTCCCCTTCCACTCGTACGGAAACGGTCCCCGGAGTGAGTGTGATGGAATTGGCAAGCATCACGCGTCCAAGTTCAGTTTTCGCTCGCGTCGGCACCGTCACGATGCGACGTCGGAGCGGCATTTTGGGAGACAGGATAATTTTTGCGACCTTCAGATTGGAAAACAAAATCTCCTTCATCAACCATGGCGCGTAATGGGTAAACGGCCGCAACCCCAGCTGAGCCGGGGCCCCCTCTTCGTCCACGATTCGCATTCGACGTGACAACCACAGACTGCTAAGGCACGACAACACGCCCAAGCCAAGCAGGAAAGGGCTTTCAAAGTGCCCTGACCAGATTAGCCAAGTGAGGAACAATGCCACTGCGAGGGTCAATGTGTATTTCACAATTGCCGTCCTGTTGCGGCTTTCCATCCGCTAGAAGTGTTCTGCCAAGTCAAATACATGTGAAAAACTCTGCAGAATATAGCCGCCGTGCGTTTTAGTGACCATGGCGGATACGCTCGCTTGAGGACTTCGTTGAGCCCCCCGCTCCGATCCGTGCAAACCGCGAGCAATGCAGTTAGGCCCATTGGCCGTCTCGCTCTAGCAACCGATATCCTCGTTCCACAACTCGGGGTTCGCCGCGATAAAATCTCGCATCATGGCGATACAGCTTGCGTCACATGCATTGTGAATCTGCACTCCTCGCGACCGCACATAATCTTCGGGGCCACAAAAGGTCTCGTTTTCGCCAATCACAAGCCGTGGAATTTTATAAAGAAGGAGTGTTCCGCTACACATATCACATGGCGAAAGCGTGGAGTAGAGCGTCGAGCGTGCATATTCGCTCGCCTTCAATCGCCCTGCGTTTTCAAGGCAATCCATCTCTGCATGCAAGATTGCGCTGCCGCGCTGGACGCGGCGATTGTGCCCACGGCCAACGATCTGGTCGTCTAAAACCAAAACCGAACCGATGGGAATACCTCCTTCGGCGAGCCCTTTGCGAGCTTCATCAATGGCCGCGTTAAGAAAAAGATCCATCGTCATTGCACACTCAATCCATTGCTAACTGTACAGTTTGCCCAGTGTGGCTTCGTAGCGAAGGATCATTTCGTCGGTATTGGTTACGTTCATATCTAGGTCCCGGAGCCTGCCGTCGCTGAGCCCATAGACCCATCCATGCACGGCCAGCTTCTGACCGTTTCGCCAAGCGTCACGCACAATCGTCGTGCGACAAACATTCATGACTTGCTCGATCACATTTAGCTCGCACAAATGATCGCACCGTTCTCGTGGCACTTCGATCGCATCCAATCGTTCTTGATGAAGCAAAGCGACGTCTTGAATGTAACGCAGCCAATTTTCGATCAGCCCTAGCTCTTTGTGCAGTAGTGCAGCTGCAACACCGCCACACCCGTAGTGCCCGCAAACGATCACATGTTCGACCTTTAACACTTCAATCGCGAACTGCATCACCGACAAACAATTTAGGTCTGAATGGACCACCAAGTTTGCAACGTTACGATGCACGAACAATTCGCCGGGATCCAACCCCACAATTTGATTCGCGGGTACGCGACTATCAGCGCAGCCAATCCACAAGTACTTCGGCGATTGAAGTTGCGACAAACGCTCGAAAAACCCAGGATCCTGTTCGACCACCTTATCGGCCCAGTTCCGATTATTGTCAAATAGTTCTTGCAATGAATGCATACCCACGTTTCCGGTAAGTTTGTTTGAATTCTTGATTGAGTTGCTTCTCTACTGCTACCGTCGTCAGCATGCTTAGCTTGCTAACTCGGTCGAACTCCGCTCGCTTGGTGATCGTAAGGCGAACGCTACGCTGCGATCGAGTTGATCACGTAATTTTTCCATCTGGTCCTTGCTGAGTCCTTGCCCCACGAGACTTGCCACATGTAGCGTGGCAATCATCGCGGCCCCAAATGGAATCAGCAGCAGCGCCCACGGGGCCGCTCCCATAAACCACTGAACGTAACCATACACGCCGCCGACGAACATAAAGAAAGTGGTCATGAAGTAGAGGAGCATAAAAAACGTCCAAACTTCAGGGCGGGGTGAAAAACGAGCGTACAACTGCGTCCCCGATTCTGTGTCGCTGAGTTGCACCGACAGGTGCGGTGACCAAAATCGCCGCTCTTCGGGGGTTACCGAAAACTCGGCACAGTCCCCGACGGCCTTTGCGTTTTCGATCGCTTCCAGCTCGTTGATCGCCCTACGAATTCGCTGCATCGCCTCCGCTTTGCCGAGCGGCAAATCCAGAGTAAACGCAGGCAACATTCTCAGGGAGGGCACGGCAGAACCTTGTCGCAATAGTCACAATTCAGTCGAAAAGGGGGAGCACAAGAATGGTGATTGATGCCGGCAGGTTACCAGAATTACACCACAGTCCTGCTTATGCTAACCCGATTTCATCGACGCTGCATGATGCGGGCTCAAAAACCGAAGCGACAGCATTGATAGAGTTGGGCAATCACAGCAGATCCGGCTGGGTAGCGGCCCCTTTGGACTTTGCTGCCGCCTTCTTGGACGCCGACTTTTTCGGGGACGTTTTATCCGCCAGTCGCTTTCCGTTTTTCGTATTGGGCGCGCTTGTTAACGGATTTTCGGGGCCTACCAGTGGTTCACCGACTTGTGTTTGCTCAAGTCGCTCTTGAATTTTGGTTGCGTACTCTTCACTGAGCTCGGTGCCGATGAAATTGCGTCTGAGTTTCTTTGCCACGACTAGCGTGGTTCCGCTTCCCGAAAAGGGATCGAGGACGCAATCCCCTTCGTTCGAGCACGCGCGAATGATTCGGCCTAGCAACTGCTCGGGCATTTGACAGCCATGAAATCCTTGTCGTTCTTTGAAGGTGCCTGCGACGCGTGGAAAATACCAGGTATCCCCGTCATTCTCGAAACCCTCTGGCAGATCTTGCGGGCGAAGAATCCAGGTGTTGTCGGGCAGCCGCCCTTTCGGATTCGCACGTCGATCGCCGTAAACCAACTGCCGCGCCGATGGGATTCGGATCTCCGGATCGGCCGCGTTAAACGTAAACTTCTTGGGATCTTTGGCGAAATGAAACAGATGAGTGTGCGAACGGCTAAAACCGTATTTGCAATTGACGCCAAACGTGTAATACCAAATCACCCAGCTACGACAAACGAAGCCGACTTCGCGAGTCGCACAGACCTTTAGCTCTGCGGCGTACTCGTCGCCAATCGCTAGCCAAAACGTCCCGTCGGGTTTCAGAACTTGGTGAACACCGCGAATCCAATCTCGACACCAATCGAGGTAGTCTTCGTCACCTCGCTTGTCATCATAGACGTCGTAGTCGTAGCCGATATTGAATGGGGGATCGGCGAAACAGAGATCGACCGATCCGGGATCCATTTGCTTTAGCAACTCGATACAGTCACCTTGATGAAGCTGATTGAAGTCGAGTGCCACGCAAAATCTCCTGCAAAATGCCGTATATAACCTGTTCAAGCCACACAAGTCGTGCTGATTCATCGTAACGAATGGCGAATTGCTGGCAATGCGTGTTCTACTCAGAAACGCCCACACCCCTCATGGATGCCATGAGGGGTGTGGGCGTTTTCTGGACGACTTCGAGAACTCGGCGAATGAGGACTGCGAGAGTTCGCAGCCCGTCACTTTTCCTTTCGCCACTTATCGCGATGCTGGAATCTGAATTCGGTTTGCCGGAGCAGGGTAAAGATTGGCGTTCACTCGATTCGGAGCAGCGTACTGCGGTGCAACGTTGGCTGGAGCCTTCGTAGGCAGCGGGACCCGATTGACAACCGGGGCCACGTTTGACGTCGGGACAACGTTGTCGGTCGCTGCTGCGGTTGATGGATTCTCGTTAGCCAACTGCTGATCCGAAACAGGAATCCTTCGCACGGGTGTTGGCAATCCGATGTTGGACTTGCTTTCCGAGACGGACCTGATGTTGATCGTTTCGTCCACTGGAATCGTGGCGACTCGATTTGGCAGATGCGACATCGAAGGAACCAGTCGGGGCGAGTTCGTTTCGACCGACACTGGCTCGAACGACTTCTTCATTTCGTAGTTTTCGGCACCCGCAGCCGGTGGCATTGACGGTGTTGTGTTTGCGACAGCGGGCATCGTGACAATCTTATTCCACTGCTCTGCAGGAATATCGAAAGAGCCGGTCGACGCAGGGGTCGGTTGGGGCAGCCTGGACGCTGCAGCGTTGGCTGTGCCGAGCGACGCAACTTCATCTAACTTTTGCGTTTTCGGTGTTGGAATCGCAATTCGCTGGACCTTTGGAAACTCAAGCGTCTGATTCGTAGCGGGCTTGGCTTCGGGCTGAGCGGTTGGACGCTGCTGTTTCTGAGGCTGAGCTGCAATAGCTTCATCTGCCGGTGCAGGAAGGGTCACCGCCTTGTCCATCGTGACGACCTCTGGCAATGGCATCCGAGTCACAGCTGGCACTTTGTCGACTGTGACAGCGGGTGAGGCTGAAGCCGCTGGGAACGCTAACACCATCGCGTCAGGTGTGTAGGCCGTATCATGTTCATCAACGTCCGACAATTCCTTGGCAGCCACTTTGGGTGACGAGGGAGCTTCAATCATTCCCTCGACAAGCGAAGGAGCCATTGGAGGCAACGTTACAACGTCACGCTTTTGGCTGACCGGAGTCGCCTGGGTCTGATCGTTTATGGGGACCTGTGGCTTGGCAATATTCTTACGAGCAGGAACGTTCAACTGAATCGTGTTGTTTGCATCGGGGGTGACCTCAGGAGCAGTTAGATCGCTTGAACTCGGTATCGCGTGCTCGTCTTCAGCCGCAACGTGATTCTCTGCGACGGTCTGCTTTTGCTCACCTGCAATCGGAGCAAATTGGGGTTCACGTTCAACACGTGCACCTTGAATCTCTGTTGGAACCCCGCCAGAGTATTCCATTTGCGGAACCATCTCGAGCATTTCTGGGTGACATGCCTGAGCACCGGTGGGACATCCCCATCCCTCGGGAAACTTGTTCCAGCACGTGGGTTCGTAACCGTAATACGGTTTAACGTACGCACAATGTGGGCAACATTTCGCATCAGGATTGGCGACAATCTGACCGCAGTGAGAGCAATGGTAGTACGACTTGTTGCTCTTGTGCTTACCGATGCCACAATGCTCTGCCAAACCGTGGTGCATAGACACGCAGCCAACGCTGGCACTGATCGTGACGGCGAGCGTCATCGCCACCGCAGCTGTCAGTTGTTTTTGGGATTGTCGTTGCATCGTTGTCACCGCTTTATTAATCGATAATTGGATCAAATGGTCTGATAGAGGACATGTCGCCGTTCTTGACAATCAACAAACGTTGCCAAGAACGATGTTCGGGATTGGGCTAGAATCCCCCACGGGTGCCCACTGGGTTTCCACCACCCTTGAGAACGGATCCCGAGAATCGCGTCGCTGTCCCAACACTAAGCAGCGAGAAGCCCATCATGCGTTCAAACGGAGCGAACATCTTGGCGAGCTTGTTGTCCAACGCAACCATATGGTCCTCTTGGACAAACAAACGGTCACCTGGCATCAGTTGGAAGTTTGTATTCGCTGAACCACACTCGGTCACAGCACGCCAATCCACTGGCAAGACTTGGCAATCGCAGAGGTCCGACGAAGGACGGGCAATCCACATCTTCTTTGACGAGACTTGCTCAAGTCCATTGATTTGGGAAATCGCATCCAGGACCGTCTCATTCCCCGTGACAGGAAAACGATAAACTGCGTCACCAAGTTCAGCACCCTGCAACACGATGTAATACACCTTGCTATTGAATGCGTGGACGTTGACCGAGACGACCGGATCTTCCAAGAATTGCGATAAGTGTTGTTCGATTGTCCATTTCGCTTGTGCCAGTGGCATGCCAACGACTGAAACACTTCCGTAACTGCCAAGCGTGACGGTACCATCGGGGCCGACGAGATATTGTCCGACCAATCGCTGCGATGCACCAAGCTCCGCTAGCGAAACCGCAACCTCAGGCTTCTTCAAGTATTTCTGTAGATGCTCCTCGATTGCCTTTTGAGCCTCGGGAACGGTCAATCCTGTTACCGAAACGACTCCGTAAGGAGAACCAAGGTTGATCACCCCGCCTGGCTCGATCGGATAACCGCCACCAATCGGCCCCTCGGGTAATGTGCCTTGCACACGAATCGACAACACGTCGAGTACTTTGAGCGAATAGGGCGACTTGGGCACCGCATGCACCGTCTCGATCGTCAAAATATCGGGCGGTTCAATGATATAGTCTGGCAGAACCGTCTTGGCCAATTCCCGAGGCATGTTTGCGACTTCGGGTGGCACCACAGAAACCTGTGACGCATGGCGACTCTTTTGAAGCCCTTGGCATCCGACCCCACTTAATAGGCAGACTGCCGCGAACATTTGCAAAGGTGCTGCAAATAGTCGTGTATTGAGTTGAGACATAGTCACATCCGTGCGTTGTTCTGGAGGCACCCAAAAATATCCGGCAACATCCTTGCCCCGGCTTCGATTTAATGGGTTTGCTACAAGACAACCGCCTAAGAAAAGGGGGTAGTCTCGTAGAGGCGAGCGAATTGATTCGGCAATAAGATTGACAAGCATTGCTTGCAAACCTCTGCTTCCTCAGCTTTCCACGATCAGCACCACGCGATGCCATTTCAAGAGAGAGTTTGCTTGCAAAGAATGGTTTCTTCGCAATTCACTTACTCTCATGATTGACTGCGATGGCAACCTCTCAGGAATTTCGCTCACTTGAGTTATCGTCGTGAGGACGAGCGAACCCCGCTGAAACGCCCCTCCAACAAGCTTCTTTTCCGTTTCTCTCTCGGGTTGCGCTCAAGAAACCGGTCGTCGGGATCGGGCCCTAGCTGCGGATTAAGCTGACTCTGCGGGGCCTGCTAGGTTTGAAAAGTCCGATTCCCGGCCCGAAAGACCGGCTGGCTAGCTAGCAGGAGCAGGCGGTTGGCTGGCTGGTTCTGCAGAATTCAGAAGACATTTCTTCGGCTCGGCGAAGCCCTCCGCTTTTACGGTCCCAGTCGCGGCAGCCTGAATATCAACAATAAAGAACAGCCCAACGCATCGCTTCAATGACAACCGATGGTGGGCTCGTGGATCGACTTGCCAGCTGGTCAACCAGCAACTCATTGAGTTGGCTTCCCACAGTCCGGTCCACCTGTGGGAATGTCCACGACAAAGTTTTAAATATTGAAAAACTTGGCAGCGAGAGTTGGTTCCCGACGTTCCGCAAAGCGTGCATCAGCCCCGTAGTTTGGCCTCAATGTAGCAATCCGCAACATCACGGCACCTGCGAGCCAATTCCCCGAGGGACTAGTTGCTTGCCCTCCCTCTCGACCCTGTTTATGATCGTAGTAGTCGGCACAGCACCTGCTAATGTGATTTGTATCGATACTCAATCGGTTTCAAACCTGAGAGAGACACACATACTTTTTCCAACGATTGCTTAATTGTATTTGTGACTACCTTACTCCCGAATTCAAAAGCATGCGGGAACGAGAAACCTAAATATGTTAGTTGGCATCGGAGCCCTTACATTAGTAGTTGAATCGAGTAATGTAGTTTCATGCAATCATCCCCTCCCTTGATTGCATAATGATGACCAGTGTGATGGATACTAAATGACAACTTGGAACGAATATTCGAGCACATTCTAGTACTGCTCGATGTTCGATAAATGACCTGCATTTCGGATAGCCAAACCATTCAATAAAGCAGCTTGGCTTTACCTTTGCGATAAGCACCTTGGATATAAAGTTGACGTGATTTTTAAATCACCGTCGATAGACAGCTGGAGATTGGTTTCTTGAGTAACAATGATTTCGTCGATGCTGCGATGTCCGATCGGGACAATCGCTCGTTGACGCTGAACCGCGACCACGAAATAACGCCCACCTACATTGTTCGCAATTCTCCCGTTCAGAATGACCCTGAGTCCTTAATCAGTCCACGTTATTTGATCCGTGCGCTGACGACCTATTGGTATTTGACGATCCCGCTCTCGATCCTGTTTGCAGTGGTCTCGGCCACGGCCATGTTGATGACTTTCACGCCGGTGTATCGCGCTAATGCTGTGATGAAGATTGCGAGCTACGCACCTTACATCGCCTACAATACGCCAGAGCCTCAGGTGAACTCGGAAGAGTTCACCGAAACGCAAATCGAATTGATCCGTAGTTCTCTTGTCGCAGAACAGGTGTTGAACGATGAGGCGATCGAAAAACTCCCCACAGTACAATCGCTTGAAAACCCAGTCTCGTGGTTGACGAACAACATTCGCGTTCAACAAGTAGGCAGTTCGGAACTCTATAACATTTATCTTGAAACGCCGGATCCCGAAACCTCGTCCATACTTGTTAACGCAGTCCTCGATGCGTATTTCGCTGTCAGAGCAAAAGACAATCAAGACCAAACTGCTCGCGTACTTGAACTCCTTGGCCAAGAAAAAGTGGCACGTGGCGAGGAGATTCAAACGCTACGTGAAAAGATGCGTCAGCTAGGCCAAGACGTAGTCGGCACGGACCCTTACACAGGTATGCCTCAAAAGAATAATGGGCAAGCTGGCGCGGGACCGCTGGAGCGATTGCGTGAGCGGCTGACAGCAGCGGAAGTCGATCGCAAAATGCTGGAAATGGAGATCATGGCTATTCGCGAGGCTATCGCGAAAGAAGACCTTCAAATTGCAGAAGTGGATGTTGAGATGGCCGTCAGTGACAGCCAGGAGGTTCTCGATTTGCGTGCAATGATCGCCGAGCGCAGATCAATGATGAATCGCGTCGAGAGCACTGCGGCCGGTGGACGCAACGATCCTTCCTATTTGCGTCTTCAATCCGAGATTGACGGATTCGAAGCAAGTTTGAAGCGGTCCGTAGCAAGCAGTCGTCCGAAGATCACCGATCAGCTGAAGTCGCTTGCCCTACTCGATCGTCGCGACACGCTGCATGAACTTGAAGCGAGACTCGAGACGCAATTAGTCCTCGAGAACTTACTCGGCGTGCAATACAAAGAGATGCTTAGTACCGCAGGAGAATCAGGCAACAAAATGCTGGAGCTTGAATTTGCACGTGCAGAGCTGGCCCGGGAAGAGCGTGTCTTTGAAATGATTGCAGAGCGATCGATGGCACTGACCACGGAATCGCGTGCGCCTGGTCGTGTTGCGTTGCTGCAGCCAGCCGAACCATCGCTCCGTCCTATTGCGACGTTTCCACTTATGAAAATGGTAATCGCCGCTTTGCTAAGTGGATGCGTTCCGTTTGGCTTAGCACTGCTTTGGGAACTTAGCGTCAAACCGATTAGCGATGTTCAGCAGTTGTCCAATGACGGGCTGCTAATGTCAGTCAACGAAGTTGCAAAATTGCCTATGCGTACATTTGCCATTGGCTCAAGGCAATCCAAGGCAATGAATATATTTGAAGAGAGTATTGATAGTCTCCGTGTCGGTATCGTCCTGCCTGAGAAATATAGTAGTGTTCGAGTTTTGGCAGTGACGAGTGCCGTTCATGGTGAAGGCAAATCAAGCATTTCATCTCAATTGGCGGTCAGTATTGGACGCGCCACCGGCGAACCCGTGCTGTTGGTCGATGGTGACCTTCGTGCTCCCGATGTTCACAACATCTTTCAAGTCTCCAACGGATCGGGGATGGCTGCGGTGCTTGCCGGACGAGCATCACTTGACGAAGCGATTATTCGAGACTGGGGCGAGCATCTGCACCTCCTCCCGGCCGGGCGACTTCGCACGAATCCGCACCAACTAATGACGCGTGATCTGCTAAACAAAATCTTTACTGAGTTACGAAAAACCTATCGATACATTGTGATTGACACACCACCCATTTTGTCCGCGTCTGAAGCACTCTTGCTGGCAAAATGTGCGGACGGGGCAATCATCTGCACGCGACGTAATGTCAGCCGTGAAGGACAGGTCAAGATCGCGTATGAGCGGCTAGCCAAGGCCGGCGTCCAACCATTGAGCGCCGTGCTCAACGGTGTTCCAACGCGTTGCTACGCGAGAACTTATGGTAGTTATGAATATGCCAGAAAATTTGATTAGTGTCCGGACAGCCTTCGGTTTCGGGTATCCGAACTGATTGCAAAAATCATTGAAAAATTGATTCGTCACTAATTCCGCAAACTTGCATTATTTTTTCACTTACTTGGCATATGCGAAAAACATTCATTAATTTTTAATTCTGGATTCATTCGGTTCTTGATCGGGGGCTCCAACGTGTCAAACGACACTGAATCACTTAGATCCACAAGACATGGCAACCAACGTCCGCCATGCCTTTGATATTGGCGTGCGGTACTCAAGATATGCATTTCGCCGATTTCTGAGTGAACGTCGAACAGGAGCAATTGCATGAAAGTTTTTTGCAACTACGTTAAATACCACTTCCGGGTGCATGGCTCATGCCCATCAGAGTCAGCCACCCACGTGGACGAAGTCCGCGCGGACGGCACTAACAATCCTGGATTTTTCTTGATACTCGGGATATCCGTCTAGGTCGATATTGCGGTTCGACCGCTGTTTGAACGCTGTTCAGTCATTCTTATCTGCACAGCAACTACCCACTGATAAGCATGCCCAACTTGGTTCCCTGTCAGAAAATGTCTTTCAGTACTCAGTCGACGCTTATTTCTCAACTTGCAGCTGGAAGTATTTGCTGCTGAATCGGATCGGCGAACGCATCGTGAACAACACAACTATGAATCTATCAAGAATCGTTACCTTCAATCGCCTGCTTACAAAACGCATCTATTTCTTGGTTGTGGTTCATCTAGCGGTCTTTGTTCTGTCCTATGAAATCGCGCTCCGGCTTCGTTTTGACATGGTCATTCCCGCAGGTGTGCGGTCTGATTTCTGGGAGACGTTGCCGTGGATTTTAGTAATCAAATTAGCACTATTTCATTTCGTTGGTAGTTTGCATGGATGGTGGCGATATATCACCTTTTCAGACCTCGCTGCACTCCTACGAACATCGACGTTGGCAAGTATCCTGATTGCCGCAGCGGACTACTTATTCAATGAGGCTTACCAAGTCCCCCGTTCTGTCTTACTAATGGATTGGGGAATAACCATTCTTTTGGTCGGCGGCTTTCGAAGCATTTATCGACTGAGTCAAGAAATAATGTGGCCTGCCCTGGTACTGCAGGATCGCAAGCCCACGCTATTGATTGGCGCTCTTCAAGGCGGCGAAATACTTGCACGTCAAATCCACAACCACCCGGACCTTGATTTTCGGATTGTGGGCTTCATTGATGAAGACCTTTCGAAGCGTGGCCTAAGAATCGGGGGCATCCCTTTCCTGGGCTCACCTGACAACGCGGTTGCGGTGGCTCGAAAGCACGAAGCGAAGGACTTGCTCATTATGTCCAACGTCCTTGCGGGACCACGACTTCGTGAATTGGTCGATCGCTGTCAAGCCGAAGGCATCCGCGTGAAAATGGTGCCTCCCGTGGATGAACTGATCAATGGATCATTTCGATTACAAACTCGCGATGTCAACATCAATGACCTGCTACGACGTGACCCTGTCGAACTAGACAAGGGTGCCCTTGGTGAGATGCTTTCAGGAAAACGGGTCATGGTGACCGGGGCTGGTGGCAGCATCGGTTCTGAAATTTGTCGCCAGATCCTCAAGTGTGCTCCCGAGAAACTATTGCTCGTCGAGCGTGCGGAAGGCAATCTATTTGAAATTCACCGGGAATTTTCTCAACGAATCGATGCAGACATTTGCGTCCCTTGCTTAGCGGACATAGGCGACGAAGAACGCATGCAATCCCTGTTTGATATGCATCAACCTCATATCGTCTTTCACGCGGCAGCCCACAAACATGTGCCGATGATTGAGTACAATCCTTCCGAAGCCATCAAAAACAATGTGGTGGCAACCGCAACACTGGCTCGCTTGGCCCACGAAAATAACGTCGAGCGTTTTGTCATGATTTCGACTGACAAAGCGGTCAACCCGACAAGCATTATGGGCGTATCGAAGCAACTTGCTGAGCGATACGTGCACGCTCACTCCCGAGAATCGAACACAAAATTTGTGGTCGTTCGCTTTGGAAATGTGCTTGCTTCGGCCGGAAGCGTCGTCCCCATCTTCCAAGATCAAATTCGCAAGGGTGGCCCGATCACGGTGACGCACCCGGAAATGCGACGTTTCTTTATGACCATTCCCGAAGCGTCTCAGTTGGTATTGCAAGCAGCAGCGATGGGCAACGGTGGAGAAATCTACGTGTTGGAAATGGGCGAACAGGTCAAAATTGTTGACTTGGTTAATGACCTACTGCGGCTTTCAGGTTGCGAACCAGGGGAAATTGAAGTGCAATTTACCGGCATGCGGCCGGGAGAAAAGTTGTACGAAGAATTGTACACCGATGATGAACAGACACTGGAAACCCCTCATCCGAAATTGCGGGTTGCATACCATCGCGTCTACGAAAGAGAGGAACTCGACGAAGGCCTGGAACGATTGAAAAATTTACAAGGGCATTCGGACCTAGAGATCCGCAACGAACTATGTAATATGGCACTGAACTTTCAGTATTCCGCTAGTTCGCCCTGCCAATTGCAAGAAACAGCGGTTCATTCGGAAACCGATCACGACCAAGAATTTTCCAGCCAATAAGCAACGCTACTCGTTGTTGGCACTACAGTTACAATACTAATGTCATCGATATCTCAGGTAACAACGATCGACCTTCCGGATCCATCTCACAAACCCGCCCCGTCTCAGGCCAACTCCTCGCCTTCCGTATTTCGCATTCAGCCTGCGCAAGGTTGGCTGTCGCTAGGGTTGAAGGAGTTGTGGGAGTACCGTGAACTTCTATATTTTCTCACCTGGAGAGATATTAAGGTCCGCTACAAACAAACGGCGTTGGGCGCTTCGTGGGCCGTCTTGCAGCCATTAATGACAATGGTTGTCTTCAGTTTGTTTTTTGGCAAACTCGCCAAAATCGAATCCGACGGAGTTCCGTATCCTGTTTTTTCTTTAGCAGGTCTCGTTCCCTGGACGTTCTTTGCTTATGCGCTTGCACAGTCCTCTAACAGCCTTGTGCAAAGTGCAAACCTTGTCAAAAAAGTCTACTTCCCTCGATTAGCGGTCCCGATCGCGAGCGTCTTGTCCGGACTAGCCGACTTTGCAATCGCCTTTGTCGTGCTGCTGGGGATGATGTTCGCATTCGGAGTCTATCCGACATGGAATATTCTTTGGCTACCTTTCTTACTTGTGCTGACGTTAATGACATCGCTTGGCATCGGCTTGTGGATGGCTGCATTGAATGTGAAGTATCGTGACGTCCGATACGTGATTCCGTTCTTGACCCAATTCTGGATGTTTGCAAGTCCGATCGCTTACCCAAGTAGCTTGATCGAAGATCCATTTTGGAGATCGGTCTACAGCATCAATCCGATGGTGGGTGTCGTCGAAGGTTTCCGTTGGGCACTGCTCGGAACTGACACAGCTCCAGGACCAATGTTAATTGTCTCCACCATTGCGGCTGGCTTGCTACTGCTTGGCGGAACCTACTATTTCCGGCAAATGGAAAAATCGTTCGCGGATCTAGTTTAGTCTTCCATGCCCCAAGTCATCCAATTCGACCGTTGCCTGATCATTGGCGAGGTAGCCCAGGCACACGACGGCAGCCTCGGTGCTGCACACGCTTACATTGATGCAATCGCCGACGCTGGTGCTGACGCTGTTAAATTCCAAACGCACATTGCCTCTGCCGAGTCGACTGCGCGTGAACCTTGGCGGATTCGCTTTAGCAAACAGGATGCAACTCGCTATGACTATTGGAAGCGAATGGAGTTTACGGAACCTCAATGGGTAGGGCTGTGTGAACATGCCGAAGAACGCGGTCTGTATTTCTTGAGTTCGCCCTTTTCGATTGAAGCGGTCCAATTGCTCTCACGAGTCGGAGTTTCAGGCTGGAAGATTGCGTCAGGGGAAGTGAACAATGGCCCATTGTTTGAGGCGATGCTCGAGACAAAACTTCCCATGATTCTATCAACGGGAATGAGTCCGTTTGAAGAGATTGATTTGGCGGTTGCACGTGTCAAAAAACATGCGTTGCCGTTAGCACTACTTCAATGCACCACCGCTTATCCGTGTCCTCCCGAAAAAGTAGGACTCAACGTGCTCGAATCGTTTCGCGATCGGTACGATTGCCATGTGGGGCTCTCGGATCATTCGGGCACCATCTATCCCGGACTTGCAGCAGTCACGATGCGGGCGAAGGTCCTGGAAGTTCACGTCACATTCAGCCGCCAAATGTTTGGCCCCGATGTTCCCGCTTCGCTCACTCCCACGGAATTGGGCCAACTTGTCGAGGGAACACGTTTTATCGAATCGATGCTTGCGTCCCCAATTGACAAAAACACAGCGGCAGAAGGACTTGCGGATCTTCGTGGCATGTTCACCAAGAGCTTAGTGGCTCGCGAATTCCTCGCTGCTGGCACGGTGCTCGAAGCAAGGCATCTCGCGATCAAAAAGCCCGGTGATGGGATGGCTCCCGAACGATTGCCACATGTCTTAGGCCGAAAACTAAAGTCCGCAGTCGTTGCGGACGCAGCCCTTCGAGAGGACGATCTTGAGTAACAACAATTTAAGCGTCAATGACGCAGACAAAGCGATTCGCAAAGTCTGCGTGGTCTTGGTCGACCGCGCCAATTACGGTCGGCTCAAACCCGTTATGAGATCAATTCAAGAGCATCCTGATCTTCAACTGCAAGTATTGGCAGCAGGAACGATGATGCTCGAGCGGTTTGACATGCCTGTTAACGGCGTACGCAAAGACGGCTTTCCAATCGATGGCGAGATTTACATTGAACTCGAAGGATCCAATCCTGCAACGATGGCGAAATCAGTTGGCTTTGGGTTGATTGAGTTTGCAAGTGAATTCAGTCGACTTAAACCTGATCTGGTTCTACTGATCGGCGACCGTTATGAAGCACTCTCCGCTGCAATCGCCGCCGCCTACATGAACCTATGTTTGGTGCACGTTCAAGGTGGGGAAATCTCCGGCTCCATCGATGAGAGCGCCCGCCATGCCATTACAAAATTCGCTCAATTTCATTTCCCCAGCACCAAGCGGTCGGCTGAATACATTGTTCGTATGGGTGAAAAGCCTGAATCGATTCTGGCGGTCGGTTGTCCTAGTAGTGACATTGCTCGCGAATTAGATCGCACATTAGATCCCAAGATCATCAATGGTCGAGGTGGCGGAGCCGAGATCGACACAACTCAACCATTCCAGTTGGTGATTTTCCATCCGACAACCACGGAGTTTGGGGGCGAACAACAACAAATTGAGGAACTGCTCAACGCGTTAAACGAACTACAAAACCCCACGGTATTGTTGTGGCCAAACATTGACGCCGGATCGAATCACGTCAGCAAGGCAATCCGTAAATTTCGTGACAAGTACAAACCCGACTGGTTGCGCACGCTGATCAACCTATCGCCCGAAGAATATTTGACGGTGTTGGCGAATGCGTCATGTGCCATCGGTAACTCGAGCAGTTTTGTTCGCGACGCAAGTTATTTTGGAACGCCGGTGGTGCTCGTGGGAGCACGCCAAGAAGGGCGTGAGACCGATGAACATGTGGTCCGTGTTCCCCCATTGGCGGACGCGATTGTTTCGGCTGCGAAATGCCGACTCGCTCATGGTCGTTTCGAACCGAGCGTACTGTATGGCGAAGGTGACGTATCGGATCGAATTGCCGATGCCTTGGCCGTATTGGAGCCGTACACTCAAAAGCGTCTGAACTATATTTACGCATCCGATCCAATGTTTGCCGCAACCATCACCGATGATTTGGAAACGGTCGCGGATTAAGTCATGCGTGTATTAGGCATCATTACCGCGCGTGGTGGCTCGAAAGGAGTTCCGCGAAAGAACCTCGCCAAAATCGGAGGGCGGTCTCTACTGAGCTATACCGCCGCCGCCGCACGCGAATCGAGGCATCTTACTCGAACCGTTATTTCGACTGACGATAACGAAATCGCTGAGGAAGCGGTTCGCTGCGGAGTGGAACTTCCATTCATGCGGCCCGCAGAACTTGCTCGCGATGAGACACCAACTATGCCGGTTCTACAACACGCAGTCCAAAAGCTTGAAGAAGCCGGTGAGCAGTACGATGCTATTTGCATCTTGCAACCGACCCATCCTTTTCGTTCCGCGGACGACATTGATCGCTGCGTTGAACTGTTAGCAAGCAGCGAAGCGGATGCTGTGATGACGATCGCGGCTGTTCCCGCCGAATTCAATCCCCATTGGACATACTTCATGGACGACAATGGGGGCCTAAGAATTGCCACAGGCGAATCGACGCCGATTGCACGTCGTCAAGAATTACCACCGGCGTATCATCGCGAAGGGTCCGTATACGTGACGCGTCGTGATGTGCTGATGCTGCAGAACAGCTTGTATGGAAAGCATGTTCTCGGCGTTCCCGTCGATCCTGAGTTCCGCGTGAACATCGACACGATGGACGACTTTCGTCGCGCCGAAGCTCTGATGGCAAAAATCCAGGAAGCAACTTAGTCGATGTGTGGTATCTCAGGACTGTTCGGCCGAGACGTCTTGGCAATCGAAGCCATGGTCGCAAGCCAAAATCATCGCGGCCCTGATGCGTCGGGCACTTATGTGGACCCGCGATCGACCGCGGCGCTTGGGCACAACCGGCTAAGCATCATCGATCTGTCGGACGCCGGTCGGCAACCCATGTGCAGTGCCGACGGTCGCTACTGGATTGCGTTCAATGGCGAAGTCTACAACTATCTTGAACTACGCGACCAACTCGGTGATTATCCATTTCGAAGTCGTACCGATACCGAAGTCATTCTCGCCGCTTATCAAAAATGGGGCACGGCCTGTTTTGACAAATTTATCGGCATGTTTGCCATTTTGATTTGGGATGAACAACAACAAAAATTGCTTGCTGTTCGTGACCGCTTTGGTGTCAAACCGATCTACTACCATCATGCGACAAGCGGTGCGCTGACCATTGCAAGTGAAATCAAAGCGATTCATGCAAGTGGCATTCCCGCAGAGCCGGATCCATTGACATGGTCCACGTTTCTTGGGTCGGGGCTATACGACCACAGCGAGCGAACATTTTGGAAAGAAATTCAGTCGCTTCCGCCTGGGCATCTGATGACGTGGAATGCAGGCGACACCAAAATCCAGCGTTGGTACGACCTTGCCGAAAGCGTTGGCAATGAATACGACTCGCGAAGCGAAGAAGATGTCAGCGAGCAGTATTTAGAGTTGCTAAAAGAGAGTGTTCAACTCCGGTTCCGAAGTGATGTTCCGGTCGGAGTAAACTTGAGCGGTGGACTGGATTCATCACTCTTGCTGGGACTGATTCACGAGCTTCAAGGTGACGACAGTGAAGTTCGCGTATTTACGTTTGCCACTGGCGATCCCGAGTACGACGAGCTTCCTTGGGTCAAGCAAATGCTTGCTCAAACACGACATCCATTGTCGGTCGGGTTGTTGTCGCATGACGAAGTCCCCGCCTTGGCCGAGGCCATTTCACGTGCTCAAGATGAACCCTTCGGCGGCCTGCCGACGTTGGCTTACGCGAAGTTGATGTCGCGAGCGAAAGACGAAGGCATTACGGTCCTGCTTGACGGCCAGGGGATGGACGAAGCTTGGGCGGGCTACGACTACTATGCCTCTGCGATTGAAAATAACTCGGCGCAGGTTTCGACGGTTCAGGGAACACGCGGACCGATCATGCGTTCGGATTGTTTGATCGAAGAGTTTCGCAAACTCGCCCCTTTGAGCGGGTCGTATCCAATGGCGGATGTATTCCCCGACTCGCTCCGCCGAGTGCAGTATCGTGACGCACGTCATACCAAGCTTCCCCGAGCGCTTCGCTTTAACGATCGAATTTCAATGGCGGTTTCGACTGAACTTCGCGAGCCCTTTTTAGACCACCGTTTATTCGAACTCGCTTTTCGCCAACCAAGCGAGCGAAAACGGGTCGGAGAGACGGGAAAACGATTGCTGAGAAAAATTGCAGCCCAATTGATTCCTAAGAATCTTCGCCAAAGCCCTAAACGCCCAGTCCAAACCCCGCAACGCGAATGGCTTCGCGGTCCGTTGCGTTGCTGGGCCAATGACCAAATCAACGTCGCCTTAAATTGCTATGGCGGGCAATGGCTCGACAGCGATTCAGTTCACCAGCAGTGGCAACGCTTCTGTGAAGGTGAAAGCGACAACAGTTTCTTTGTCTGGCAATGGATCAGTATTGGTCTGTGTTGTGGACAAAACAGACCAGCCTCCTACATTACCCCCGCATCAATTGATGAGTGAAATCGCAATCCGTGCCGTCAATCTCGGCAAAGAGTATCAGATTGGTGCTCAGCAAGATGGTTACCAAACGATTCGCGAGAACATGATGCGAGTCATGAGGTCGCCATTCTCTGCCGCTGCCTCTGCTCTGCGAAGACGTTCGGCGACCAATTCATTCTGGGCCTTAAAAGATGTTTCGTTTGAAATAAATCGCGGCGATGTGGTGGGAGTGATCGGTCGTAACGGTGCGGGGAAAAGCACGCTGCTGAAGGTACTCTCGCGAATTACAGACCCGACAAAAGGCTACGCGGATGTTTATGGGCGAGTGGGATCGCTGCTAGAAGTTGGCACCGGCTTTCATCCAGAATTGACAGGACGCGAAAATATCTTTCTGAACGGTGCAATCCTCGGTATGAAACAACGAGAGATTGAAAGTAAATTTGACGAGATCGTTGATTTTGCAGAGGTCGAAAACTTCATCGAGACTCCGGTAAAACGTTATAGCAGCGGGATGTATCTACGCCTTGCCTTTGCCGTCGCCGCCTATCTTGAACCAGAAATTCTATTGGTGGACGAAGTATTAGCCGTGGGTGATGCGGCTTTCCAGAAAAAATGCCTCGGCCGTATGGAAGATGTGGCGGAACAAGGACGGACGGTCTTGTTCGTTAGTCACAATATGGGAGCCATTCGCTCGCTGTGCAGCAAAGGCATCTACCTCGAAAGTGGACAAGTCGCTGATGCTGGAAATCTGAGTCAGTGCATCGCCAGGTACTTTCATTCCGTCGGCGCTGCCGACTCAAAAAATGGGCAAAACGAAGCCGAATCTCTGCGAGAAGGTTTTGGTCGAATCTCGATCGAAACGCCTGATGGTAAAGCGATTGACCAAAGTCGTGGCATGACGATTTGTTCCAAACTGAAACTTGACACTCAAGTTAGCGGTTTTTCGTTGTACTGCATTCTCGAAGACATGCACGGTCACCAGCTTTTTCATCTGAAAGAGGAGAGCACCGATCTAGGAATAGGAACGCACATACCTGGCAAGGAGTATGACATTCGTGTGGGCTTGCCTGCGATGTGGCTAAACCCCGGTCTCTACTCGATCTATTTCAAAGTCATCGTTTGGGGCGCGCGAGGTGGAAACCGCTACGTGTCCGACAAATTCCCAATGGACATCGGGGGTGTCAGTGGTGCGACCGATGCCGTGTTGCATCCCAAAGCGGCTTGGAAAATTGAGTAATTGCTCATGAAACAATTTTCAAAAGCCTGTTCAATTCACACCATCACAGCGAAGATGCCTCTCGTTATGACAACTGATACCGACCGTGCCGTACCGACGACCTCATCACCTACGCGGCAATCTGACAACAAAGTGGATCGCTCCAAGATCCGCATGCATCGGCAACCAGGCAGTGATCAACGTAGCGCGGATGAAATCTGCCACCACTACGCTGTTGAGCGAGAACTTTCGGACCAACTTCGTCATTCGAACAAGGAAGATCGCAAACAGCTCTATACATCACTTTACGACGAGATTTGCAAACGCGTTCCCAATATCCCCGGTTGGAATGTGCCGCTGCCTCCAGACGCGCTTCGACGAAGTGTCGAGAACAAAGTCAAGTTTCTCAAGCAATTGGCAACCGACGATGCAACCTATTTAGAAATCGGCCCTGGCGATTGCAGTGTCTCATTAGCGATGGCCGACAAGGTTGGTAAGGTAATTGCAGTTGACGTTTCGACGGAAATCACGCGAAACCTCTCAACCCCTGATAACTTTGAGATCATCATTTCCGATGGCACCAGCATTGATGTGCCGGAACAAAGCGTGGATGTCGCGTACAGCAATCAATTAATGGAACACTTGCATCCGGACGATGCGTTGGAGCAGCTTGAAAATGTCTTTCGATCGCTGAAGCCAGGAGGAGCCTACATCTGCGTCACCCCCAACAAGCTTTCAGGCCCGCATGACGTTTCGAAATATTTTGACGATACACCGACTGGCTTTCATCTCAAAGAGTACAGCACCACTGAACTAGCAAGCATTTTTCGGAATGCGGGTTTCGGCAAGGTGAACCCTTACATTTGGGTGAAAGAAAAGCTAATTGTGCTGCCGCTTATGCCAGTTCAAGTCCTTGAAACCACGCTTGGTTGGTTGCCTGGGCGGCTTCGGCGTTATTTCTGTAACCGATCACCCATCAACCATATCCTTGGTCGAGTCATCGCGGTACGGCCGCGGTAAGCCCAACTTCAAACCTAACCTGCTATGAATACTGTAGTTTTATTGCCCGATGGTGTTGGCGTACGAAATTTCGTACTTGGAAACTTCCTGAAGTTGGCGTCCAATGAGGGCGAGGTGCATACATTGCACTTGATTCCGGACGACCTGCTAAAAACTTACTCCGCCGACACCAATGGCTCGGTCCATTGGCACCCTTTGGTTCGCCATCGTGATCGTCCGGTTAGTTCGTTCTTTCGTAATAGTTTGGCCTACGCTCAGTACTATTGGGTCGACAACTATCCGATGCGAGTCAAATGTCGGATTTCCAAAGACTGCTCTTTGCCAAGGCGAGTGTTACTGAACTCAGCGAAGTTGCTTGCCCGCGCGTCTGCATCTCCCAAAGGCATTCAGAGGCTTGACCGTCTCCACGCCCGCATTGCCAGCCGTGCTCCGGAGGTCGCCCATTACCGTGAATTGTTTACGCGGATCAAACCCACGATTCTGTTTTGCTCGCACCAACGTCCGAATGAAATTTTAGCTCCGGTACTGGCAGCTCAATCCCTATCGATTCCCACTGCCACCTTCATCTTTAGTTGGGACAACCTTTCAAGCAAAGCACGCATTGCCGCTCCATTTGATCATTATTTGGTCTGGAGCCAGCACATGCATGACGAATTGATTCAGTTTTATCCCGACATCACACCGGATCGAATTCATGTGGTCGGCACACCTCAATTCGACCCGTATGCCGAAGACGAGTTGCTGTGGACAAGAGAAGAGTTCATGCGGCGTATTGGCGCCGATCCCGCGAGAAAGCTGATTTGTTTTTCGGGTGGCGAACACACGAACGCCATTGAAGACCAACATCATGTGCGTGCGTTGATGGAACTGATTCGCGAAGGTGCCATTCGAGGCAATCCTCAGGTTTTGTTAAGGACGTGTCCCATCGACGACTTCAGTCGCTATGACGCGGTGCGTCGAGATTTCCCAGAGATGATTTATGCTCAGCCGGAGTGGAGTCGCAGCAGCATGAAAGATTGGTTTTCAGCGTTGCCGACGGAAAATGACACACAGATGCTGACGAACATTACCAAGCATGCTGATTTGAACATCAATTTTGCTTCAACGATGACGCTCGACTTTGCCCTTCGTGATCGGCCTGTGATTAATGTTGAGTTTGATGTCAGCAACCCTCCGGTATTTGGCATGCCAATGTCGGATTATATTCATCAATACGAACACTATCGGCCTGTGATCGAACTCGGCGCCGCCCGTTATGCCAAGTCGCGGAGCCAATTGGCAGAACATGTAAATGCCTATCTCGAAAATCCGACCTTAGATCAAGAGGGCCGGCAAAAGTTCGCCGAAATGCAAGTAAGCATGCCCCTCGGCGAATCTCGCCAGCGGATCGTTAAAACATTGAAGCAACTGAGCAAATGAGTCCGTTACGTATTGCATTTCTTTGCAATGAATACCCGCCCGGTAACCACGGCGGGATTGGTTCTTACACTCGAAATTTAGCTCGAGCGTTAGTACAGTGCGGACATGACGTTCGCATTTTTGGTTGCTACAAACCCAACCAGTGCACACAGGCCGTCGAGAACGACCACGGCGTTAAGGTTTATCGTATGCCAGAGCCCAAGGGCCATTGGGGCTGGGTTGGTTTGCGATGGAAGCTGTACCAAAAAGCAAAACAGTGGAGTCAATTGGGTGAAATCGATTTGATTGAAATCCCCGACTGGCAAGGCTGGGGTGCCGTTTGGCCTCGACTTTCCGTTCCTGTTTTATGCCGGTTGCATGGCAGTGCAACCTACTTCAATGCCGAAGCAGGCAAAAAAACAGATCCTAAAACCCACTGGCTTGAAAGAGCGTCGCTGCGTCGCGCGGATCGTTCTGCCTCAACAAGTCGTTATACGGATAAGAGGACGAGAGAGGTGTTCCAATTGCCTGGAACGGCCGACGCCATCTTGCATAATTTTGTCCCCTTGAATCAAAACTGTCCTCTATCACAACGAGACAAAAACACGATTGTGTTCGCGGGAACTTTGACGCGAAAAAAAGGAGTGATTTCTTTAATCCAGGCTTGGCCTGATGTGGTAACCGAATTTCCGAATGCGAGATTGCATCTCTTCGGAAAAGATGGAGCTCTGGAGGATGGAACTTCAATGCAACAGCATCTGCTAGAACGGCTCGGTGAGCCAATCAGCAGGACCGTCATTTTTCAAGGTCATCAACCACTTCCAGTCTTGTCGAAAGCGTTACAGACGGCGCGAGCCGCCGTTTTCCCCTCCTATGCTGAAGCATTTGCCTTGGCCCCGCTTGAAGCGATGGCATGTGGCTGTCCCACCATCTATACCGAACGAGGCAGTGGTCATGAGTTAATGGAAAACGGCGTGCACGGACTGCTGATCGACCCTGACAATACGAAGCAAATTTCAGAGGCGATCAAGCAACTTTTGAGAGACGATGAACTTGCGGGTCGACTTGGAAATGCCGGTTGGAAGAAAATCGAGGAACGATTTTGCCCGAAAGAAATCGTTCCGCAAAACGAGCAATTTTTCCGAAAATGTATTGAACAATTCAAGCGAAATCATGCCTGAAACCAATTTTCCCAAGCCCCGAATCTTGCAACATGACTTTGAAGGTGGATCCGATATCGTCAGCTGGTTTCAAACCAAAGACGCATCCGATTCGTTTTCGGACATTCCTCAATTGCCCGAGACGCTAACCACAGGCACGACGGTTGCCATTTGTACGTACAAACGTGCTGCGAGTTTGAAACGAGCGTTAGATTCCATTGCGATCCAAGACGATCGCCCCAGCCAATTAATTATCGTCGACGCAAGTCCAGATCAAGACACCGAAACCGTTGTCCGCGAGCACGTGGACTTGGCTCGTCTGGCCGATAACACCCTCTACTTTCGTGTTACCGACGGATTGAGAGGATTGACACGACAACGCAACTTTTCGATGCGATTTGTTACATCCGACTTGGTGGTCTTTTTTGATGATGACGTCGTCCTCCAATCCGATTGCTTGCGTGAGATGGCCAGGGTTCATCGGGATCAGGGCGAGCGGGTCGCAGGGGTCGCGGGTTCCACGCCCGAGCATACCGAATCACCAACGCGGCTCTGGAAGATTCGCAAGTTGCTACACATTGTCCCCGATTTACGCCCGGGCAGCTATTCCGCCTCTGGCATGTCGGTCCCCTGGTTTGTCAAACCCGGCACCGATGATTTGACCGAAGGAGATTGGTTACCTGGTTACAGCATGATGTGGAAAACCAAACATGCTCGTGAACTTGGCTTTTGTGAATCGTTTGATAGCTATGCACAATCCGAAGATCTCGATTTCTCGTTGCGGATGCGAGACAAGGGCGCGTTGGTACTAGCGGGGCCTGCCCACCTGCAGCATCTGCCTGATCCAAGCGGTCGTCCAAATCATTTTAAACTCGGCTACATGGCGATCCATAACCGTTATCATATCTTTAAACGAACCTATCCTGATCGCGGATGGGCTGACAACACCCAATTCATTTATACTTGGACAATGGACTCCGTTTTGCATGCACGTGGATTAGTGATCCCCAGTCAATCGGCTGCAACATTAAAACACCTCGCTGGCCGAATGAAGGCCCTGTTCCATGCGATTACCGGTAAATAAACACGCATATTGTTCATCGAAGGATTCGATCTCCTGGACAAATTACAAACCCCGATTCGTTTCTGCTTCGTCTGTAACGAGTACCCTCCGGGTGAACATGGCGGCATTGGATCCTTTGTGCAAATGATGGGGCGAGCGCTGGTAGCCGAAGGACACTCGGTCCGCGTGATCGGAATGTACGCTTGGTCGCATCCAGCCCCCGAATACGAGGAGGACCAAGGAGTTCAAGTCTGGAGAATTCGACGACCTCGGCCACGATGGGGGTGGCTCTGGGGACGCTATCGAATTTTCAAGACGGTTTCAAAATGGTCGCGAAATCAGGACATCGATTTAGTGGAAGTCGCTGACTACTCTGGAGCCGCGGCAAAGTGGCCTAAGTTACCAGTTCCAGTCATCGTACGCCTTCACGGGTCGGCGACTTATTTTGCAAAGGAACTAAACCGAAAGATCAAGAAAATCGACTATTGGCTCGAGAACGCATCTCTAAAACGTGCTGATTTCGTCTGTTCCGTTAGCCATTACACTGCCAAACAAACACAGCGAGCATTTAATTTATCCCTTAGCTCGGTAGCGGTTCTGTATAACTTTGTCGAGTCAGCTCCTCCTCAGGTCGACCAAACTCGGTCAAACGAGAAGGTCGTTTTCTCTGGCACGCTCACTTCCAAAAAAGGAATTATCTCGCTAATCAAAGCGTGGCGTACCGTGCTGATGAAACGTAAGGATGCGCAGTTACATATTTATGGTAAGGATGTGCTAAGCGAAGCAAACAGCTTGATCCGTCAAACCGTTTGCGAGGAAATTGAAGCCATCCAAAAGGACAGCGTCTATTTTCACGGCCACGTGCCTCGAGAAGAGGTACTCGACGCACTCTTGCAAGCGCGTCTGGGCGTGTTCCCTTCGTATGCCGAGTCGTTTGGGCTTGCACCCGCCGAGGCGATGGCCGCCGCTTGCCCCACGATCTATACCGAGCGTGGCTGTGGCGGAGAGTTGGTTCGAGATCACAAAGATGGATTACTAATCGATCCAGACAAACCAGAGCAAATCGCCGAGGCGATCCTTCGCTTACTTCAAGACGATTCATTTGCGACCCAACTTGGTGCGGCCGGCCAGGACCGCATTCGCGAAAAATTCAGTCCCGCAGTACTGATGCCGCAGAACATCGCCTTTTATCATAATTGCATTGCAATCTTTTCGATGCGACGCTCTGCTAATACAAACCTCAAAAACGGCAATACCGCCTCCAACCTTTCCAATCTTGATAGCTCTGGAAGCAATCGAAACTTGTGATATTACGGCTACGATGCAACGTGTAAAAGGTTACTACACTTCGTCATGCTGATGCGATAAATGATATTATCCGTGAATAAACCAACGAGTTCTGTCGCCGACGTCCTGCTTTTTTGGGACTATGACACCCAATGGGGAGGAGATCGATCCAGGGCAGGAAAAGGACCTCAGGATTGGACTAGCGAATTCGAAAACACCGAGCGTTTGCTGGAAATGCAAGCCGAATATGACATGCCAAGCTGTATCGCCGTGGTCGGATCCGCTGCGCTACCTGGCGAGCGTCCCTACCACGATCCAAAACAAGTTCGGCAAATGCACGAACTTGGACATGAGGTCGCCAGTCATACTCACCGCCATGAATGGATTCCTGGGTTGAATCGTCAGTCGTTGATAGAAACATTGCGTTCTAGCAAAGACGCATTGGAACAGTGTGTTGGTGCAGAAGTGACTTGCTTGGTTCCTCCTTACAACCAACCGTTTGACTATCCGTCAGGGTGGTCGTTCAGTATGTCTGAGCGACGCGAGGCTGGCAAAGATCGAACCGACCTGAAAATGTTGTGTGAGACACTACAAGAAACAGGCTACAAATTTTGTCGTGTCGGCTATCGCCCGCTTGTACAGCGCGTCGCCGATCGATTGCGAGGCCGTCAAATTTATCAGCCTAGCGAATTGGAACAAATTGCCGGAGTTGTCTGCTTAAAAACCAATGCGTGCGGTTTTGGTGCAAAATCGTTGGATGTGCTGGATCGTTCAGTCAAATCGGGCAAGACACTGGTGATTTATGGACACCCTCACTCATTAAGTGACGCATCCAACACTCAACGATTTGATCTGTTCGAAAACTTTCTAAAGGTGATTCGCGATTTACGTGAAGCGGGCAAAATCCGTTGCTTACTTCCCCGAGACTTGCTGGCGGAAAATGCCGTTACTTGAGGCTCCGTTGAAAACGCACGTGATGGAAACTTCCGACCACGCTGCAACGCGTGTGTGTGTTGTTTCCTTCAAACAGTGTTGGCAGGACGCGACTGGACAATGGATGTCCTATGGCGGCTTCCCGTTGCAGATGACTGCCGTTGGGACCTTGTTTGATCAGATGACGTTAATGATCGAGCGTGGGAAAGAACGCGAAGGGGGATTGCCGCTTCCCAAACACGCCGACGTGATCGTGATTCCAAGCCCCGTAGGCGTGGATGCTCGACGAAAATTGTCCGTTTTGACGCGACTACCTTATTATCTCTGGAAAATTGCCAAGCATTGCCGAAATTGTGATGCCGTTCATACTCCCGTCCCTGGGGATATGCCGCTACTAGGAATGATCGTCGCAATCGCATTGCGAAAACCATTGTTGGCACGCTACGGCGGCTCGTGGGCATCAACCGGAAGTACAACGACCATGAATCGCGTGACACGCGGAATCATGACGCGTTTCTCCGGAGGTCGCAACGTGATGTTGGCCACTGGCGACGAGAGTGGATCGCCAGGACGTGATGTCCAATGGATATTCTCAACAGCGCTCTCCGACCAAGAACTTTCGCAAATTACGCCGAAACGAGATGACGAACTCGCTACGCCGGCTCGTTTTGTCTACATCGGTCGGCTGTCTCCCGAGAAGGGAGTGGCTGTGCTCATTCGTGCCATCGCGAAACTACGAGACCGAAAGTTACGTTCGATGCCAATGGCGACCCTGATCGGCGATGGACCGCAGCGTGCAGAATTAGAGTCGTTGGTATCAGAATTAGACTGCGGCTCATTTATTCGCTTCGCAGGTCAGCTCGATCGCGGTCAGTTGTCCAAAGAGTTGATGCAAGCTGACTTTTGTGTGCAACCATCGCTCACCGAAGGTTTCAGCAAAGCGTGGCTTGATGCCATGGCCTTTGGGCTTCCCGTATTGGCGTCCAATGTCGGCGCGGCGAGCAGTGTGATTGGTCAAAATAACGAACGTGGCTGGCTAACCACAGCGGGCGATTGTGACGAGTTGACTAACCGCATTGTTGAAATCATCTCTGAACCAAATGGTTGGCGAGAACTGCGGGTTCGCTGCCGTGAATATGTGGAAAACCGTACGCTCGAGGCATGGCAACGACGCCTTGGTGAACTTTGCGCTAGGCAATGGAAAATGCGGCTCGTAGACGGACGTCTTCGGCGATGAACGGGATTTCGATCTCACATTCCCCTCGCATTGAACTGGTTCATCCACAGAAAACCAGGACATCACAGGCCAATCTCTGGGGTTGGCGAATTGTCACTCTATGCTGCCTGATTTGGTTATCGGGATTTGTTATTGGTTTTCAACGATCGGTCACATTAATAACCACCGTGGGCCTGATTGCTTCCTTGGCCGGACTGGCGCGTCCCACGCTTGGTGTCTACGGCATTGCAATCCTGTGCACCCTGGACGCTTTGACTCGTGTTTTTGTAATGACTGGCGGTATCTTCCGATGGAACACGGTCAACTACATCATGTTGATGGTGATCGGTCTAGGATTCCCTGTTTTGATCCGCCGGAATGATTTAACGACACGTACGCTGGTAGCGTTCTTTGCCTTTTTAGCCATCGAACTGTTGATGACAAAGGACATGGAAGCCGGCGTTCAACATCTGCTTGCGGGAGTGAGCTACTTTGGATTGCTGATCTATTTTGTTCGCGGGACCCATGATCTAGTCACCTGGCATTGGATTGCATTGATTAGCAATACCGTCGCAGCGTTTGGCGGCCTGCTGTATTTCCTGCAAATGGAAACGCTTCCGGAAATGAACGCAAATGCTTGGGCCCACTTTCCTTTAACTGCTTTATTTTCAGCTTGCCTAGCGAGTGCGGTTCCATCCAACGTACGTTGGTTGAAAAAGACCATTTGGGTGTTAGTGATTATCAATATCGTTTGGGTCGTACTAACCGGCAGCCGCGGTGGAATCACCATCGCATCTTGCTGTCTTCTGTATATGGTCAGCAGCATTCCGGGCATCACGCGCCGAGTCATGTTTGTATCAAGTGCGACAATCCTAGGTTTAATCGTGGCGAGTCAGTTCAGTGATCGACAAGCCTACGTGATGCATCGGATTGACAAATCTGTCGACGGCGATCATTCGCTCAGCAGCCGGACTAGCGGACGATCGGATTTGGCCATCGGAGGGTGGCGAATCTTCCTGAAGAATCCCCTGTTTGGTGTGGGTACCGGGGGCTATGCCGTCGCTTGGAAGAACTTGGACGATCGCGTCGGGATGGGGACCTATGCAGCGGATCGCGAGAGCGAAGCACACTCTGGATGGGTAAAAACGCTTGCGGAAGGTGGGCTGATTGGAATCGCATTACATATTGCATTTGTCTTGTCCCCTTTTCTGGTTGGCATGCGGTCAAGAAAAAAGTCGATCTGGCAACTTGGGTTGCTCGTCACGTTCGCCTTGGCCGTCGCATTTTTGAGCACTGAGTTCCAAGGCAAAGGGTTGTGGTACCTCGCGGCAGGTGCTGCCGTTGTCATGCAGCAACAGAGACGCAAACGTAGTAGCGAAACTGAATATTTCGCTGCCATCACCTCATGAATCGACGCAAAACATTTGTGGAACCATTGCGAGTGGCCCTGGTTGCAGGCACGTTAGGCAAGGGTGGTGCAGAGAAACAACTCGTTCTGATGGTCCGAGCTTTAAAGCAGGCCAACGTGGATGTGCGAGTTTTTTGCGCCACAAAGGGAGAGCATTACGAATCGGTATTAGCAGATCTTGGCTGTGAACCAATCTGGTTTGGAAAACGCCAAAACCCTGGGTATCGCGTGCTTAAACTGATGTCGCTGCTGCGAAAATTCCGACCTCATCTCGTTCAATCAGCCCATTTTTATACGAATCTATACGTTGCATTAGCGTCGAAGCCTTTTTGCACCTTGCACTTCGGTGGCATGCGTAACGACGCGATTCACGAGGTTGAGGGAAATGGCCGATGGGGACGTCCGTTAATTCGGATGCCGTCAAGGTTGATTGCCAACTCCGATGCGGCGAAACAGAATGCAGCTCGATACGGGGTCTCTCCGGAACGTATTTTTGTTCTTCCTAACGTCATTGATGTTGCGGACTTTGATGAACGATCTCAATCTCCATCACATGATGTAGGACCTCGCTCGTCGACACCGACCGCTTTTGTCGTCGGTCGATTGGTCCGCGCAAAGCGAATAGACCGGTTCTTAGATGCGTTACTTCTGGCAAACAAAAAGACA
Organism: Novipirellula methanifontis; assembly: GCF_052161655.1. GTDB lineage: Bacteria > Planctomycetota > Planctomycetia > Pirellulales > Pirellulaceae > Novipirellula. Next base: position 387,140 of record NZ_CP197418.1, on the reverse strand, counting down.
AAAATTCGAGGAGTAATCGTTGGTGACGGTGTGATGAGAGCCGAACTCGAATCCTACGCTCAACAGATTGGCTTGTCCGCAGAAACGATTAGCTTCATTGGTTGGCAGAACGACTTGCCACAACGGCTTCGCCAAGCCGACATGTTGGTGATCGGCTCGGATCATGAAGGTTTTCCAAATGTATTGCTCGAAGCAATGGCAGCGAAACTGCCCGCGATCGGTACCCCCGCCGGTGAGGTTCCCAATGTGATCGAGCAAGGCAACACCGGCTTCATCGTTCCCTTTGACGATGCCGATCAAATGGCCACATGCATGGTCGAATTAGCACAGAACAAAGCACAGCAAATAAGCATGGGGGAAGCCGCACGACATCTAATTGAAACGAAGTACAGCGCGAACGTACTGGCCGATCATTTGTTTGCGATCTATCGGAAAAATTTGGGTCCGAAAAAAATAGAAGCAATTCAGCAACTGGCGGACTCTCAATGACGTCCACGCAAACCAGTGCCGTCTTGAAACACGAAGTGACGCCAGCAAACGGGTCTGACCTGCGCATTCTGATGGTCAGCAACTTTTTGTCCGTCAATGGTACCAGTCGCGGCGCTTGTGAAGAGCTTGCCGATCGGTTGACGCAATCAGGTTGTCAGGTCATCACAACTTCATCGCGTTCGAGTCGCCTTCTTAGACTGTTCGATATGACTTCGACCGTGTGGCGGCGACGGAACGATTTTGATGTCGCGCAGGTGGACGTCTACAGCGGATCGGCTTTTCTGTGGGCAGAAGCAGTCTGCCTCGTCTTGCGTCGACTGAAACTTCCCTACGTGTTGGCACTGCACGGCGGCGGGTTGCCTGATTTTGCGGAGCGTCATTCAAAAAGGGTAAAGCAACTGCTTTCGACGGCGTCCATTGTCACGACGCCTTCCGAGTTTCTGCGAGATGCGATGTCGTTGTATCGCAAAGACATGAAACTAATTCCCAATTCACTAAATCTCGAGAAATACGAATTTCGACTTCGCACCAATCCTCAGCCAAACTTGATTTGGTTGCGATCGCTTCATCGGATGTATAATCCCGTACTCGCAATTCAGGTTCTAGATCGGGTTAAAAAACAATACCCAAATGCTACTTTGACGATGGTCGGGCCCGACAAAGGCGATGGAAGCCTAAACGACGTCAAAACGGAGATGGCGAATCTGGGGATTGCCGATTCTGTGGAACTGCGGGGTGTCATTGGCAAAGAAGATGTGCCGCGCACACTTAACGAAGGCGACATTTTCCTCAATACGACCAATGTGGACAACACTCCGATTAGCGTGATCGAAGCAATGGCGTGCGGATTGTGTATTGTCAGCACCGATGTCGGCGGAATCCCTCACTTGCTGACTGACCAACAGGATTCGCTTTTGGTTCCGCCTCGAAACGCGGATACGATGGCCGATGCCGTGTGTCGCGTTCTCTCGGAACCAAAACTTTCAGAGTCGTTGTCAGCAAAAGCCCAGCAGAATGCGGAAAAATTTGATTGGTCCAACACGTTGCCTATGTGGCAATCGGTCCTGAGGCAAGCAAGATCACGAGAATGATCGGTCGCATCCATATCAAACATGCAATCAAGCATGCCACGGGGCGAATGGCGGTCGCTCAACAGACGTTAACCGGCGTCTCCGCAACGAACCAAGCTTGCATTTTGGCGTATCATCGCATCGCCGACATCGATTTTGTCGACTCGAGTGTTGACGATTGGAACGTCCGTCCGCACATGTTCGAACAACAAATTCGAGCGGCGTCCGAGTTCGGCCAAATCATTCCATTGGCGGACTTGCCAGCGAAGCTAAGTTCAAAACAGCCTCCGCAGCGTCCCTGGGTGTGTTTGACATTTGACGATGGATTTGCAAACTTTTATCTCAATGCGGTTCCCATTCTGAAACGTTACAATGCGCACGCCACTCTGTTCGTTGCGACATCCCAGGTCGACGCAGTTCATCCGATGCCATTTGATCGATGGGGAAACCAATACGCTCGTCAGATGAGTGCCGAAACTTGGCGGCCTGTTACTTGGGATGAACTGCAAGGTTGCTTGGATTCCACTGTGGTTTCGATTGGTTCTCACTCTCATCAACATCGAAATGCCTTGGAATGTTCGGCGGAGCAACTGAATGAGGAAGCTGAGCGTTCGCGTGACATCCTCATTTCGAAACTGGGTAAAGAATCAGCACGTTTGTACGCTTATCCCTACGGAAGCACCCGGTTGGGCCAAGTTAACGACGCGTATGTTGCATCGGTCAAACGAGCCGGATACGAACTTGCCGTCAGCACCGATCTTGGCATGGCAAAGGGGTCTAGTGATCGCTTTGCCATGCCTCGCGTTGAAGCTCACCCCCTGGATAACCCTGCAATCATTCGTGCAAAAATGAATGGCTCACTGTCGCCTTACCTGTTTACAGATCGTTTACGGAAAAGTCGACGGCGTTAGCACGTTGAATACGACTTTTGTGATTTGGCAATCCGTAACGGTTGCTCGGTCTCGACTTATATCAAGTCGTTTTCATGATGCTCGTCTTTGTAATATTGTGCTAGCGGCAATCACCCCCTGCTAGAATGTCCTGCCCAACGGTTGTTTGGCGGATGCCGCCCCTTCGACAAGTAATTGCGCTGCAAAAGTTTTTTTGGAAAACATTATGAACCGTCGTTGTTACTTCTTTGCTGGAACTTGGTCCGAGTCGCCTGTGTCAACGCACATCCGCGCGATGAGCGACGAACTTGTCCGAAGAGGGCACCAGGTTGTATTTATCGTCGACAAACGCAACGTTGCTGCCGAAAATCGCGAAAGCAATCCGGCAATCTATACATGGCCGTCCGCACGTCCAACCAAGATTGCGGACGCTTTGTTTTTACGAAAGTTGATCAAACAATATCGCCCGGATTGCCTGTTTGCTGCGTTTGGTTCCACCAACGTGATGCTGTCCGTTGGCTGGCTGATGCGAGTACCAACGCGAGTCGTATGGTACTTAACGATGGCGGATGCCATTTCAATTGATGGGCAAATCAAGCGTTGGAAACTTCGCATTTTGAAGATTCGCAAGCGTTTGATTTATCGACTCGCAACTCATGTGGTTCCCAATTCAGTGGCGGGACTGCAAGACGCCCACCTCGTCTACGGCGTTCCAACCGAAAAGTGCAACGTCCTGTATCTTTCTTTACCGGATCCAAAACTTGAGCTCAAAGACCTGGAGTTAACGCACGACGTAAATCGCACTATCTGTGTGGGACGGTTGCATCCGACTAAAGGTCAAGATGTGTTGCTAAAGGCGATAGCACGATTGAAGGAAGATTTCCCAAATACGATTTTCGAATTTGTTGGGGATGGTCCCTGTCGCGAAGAATGTGAGCGAATCGCCGAAGAACTAGGCATTTCCGAGCGATGTCGGTTTCTCGGTCGCCTGCCCCATGATGAAGTGCTTCGCCGGATGGCCGCCGCGTCGGTTTCGATTGTCCCCAGTCGCAGCGAGTGCTTTGGGCTCGTCAACATTGAATCGATGGCGATGGGTACTCCCGTTATTGCATCGAATGTGGGAGGAATTGGCGAGATTTTCAATGATGGAGAAGAGGGGTTCTTGGTTCCGCCAGACGACCCCACTTCACTTGCGCTTCGCTTGGCCGAAGTTCTAGGGAACCCTCAGTTGCGGCACATGATGAGCGGCAAGGCACAACTACGATTTCAAGATTTTGAACAAAACAACGTCGTAAGTCGTCAAGTCGATTGGATCGAAACGCTAAATTCAAACCAGACGGAAAATGCTGCAAATTAACAAAGACGGTTCGCCACCCCTGGTATCGGTCATTATGCCGATCCGAAACGAAGGCGCGTTCATTGCCCAAAGTCTCGGTGCGGTCTTGGAACAGGATTACCCCGCAGATCGAATGGAGGTGATTGTCTGCGATGGGATGTCAACCGATGACACCCGTGCCATTGTCGCTTCTTTTGCCAAAGATCACCCCAACGTTCGTCTTGTCGACAACATCGGTATGATCGCTCCAAAAGCGATGAACGCCGCAGAAAAACATTGCAACGGCGAGATCATCGCGCGGGTAGATGGACACTGCGTGATCGCTACTGACTACATTCGGCGGTGTGTTGAACATCTCGAGAATGAAGAAATTGATGGAGTCGGTGGCCCCATCGATACGATCGGACAAACACCGATGGCGAAAGTGATCGCGACGGCAATGAGCTCGCGTTTCGGTGTGGGAGGATCCGCCTTTCGTGTCGGCAACACGAAGAGCAAGATTGTCGATTCGATTGCTTTCCCTGTCTATACTCGAGCGATCATTGACAAGGCAGGTCCCTACGATGAACAGCTTGTTCGCAATCAAGACGACGAATACAATTATCGGCTACGCAAAATGGGAGCGAAGCTATTACTAGCACCGGATGTTCAGTCAAAGTACTACAGCCGTAGCTCGTTTCGCAAATTAGCTAAGCAGTACTTTCAGTACGGGCTATGGAAAGTTCGAGTCTTGCAAAAACATCCACTGCAGATGCGAGCACGACAATTCGCTCCCCCCGTGTTTGTGGCTTTACTGATTGTGCTGGGACTGTCTGCATTTTTCTCCGTCGTGGGACAGTGGGCTCTCCTTGCCCTTTCAATGGCGTATGTCTCAGTGATTGTGCTAGGCGGTATTTTGAGCATGCATCGTCAGCACGGATGGCGAGCCATTTTTTTACCCGCTGCATTTGCAACATTGCACTTGTCTTATGGTGCCGGCTTCTTACTTGGACTCTTCCGATTCGCAGGCGGCTGGTTTAAACGCGACGAATCTTCGTATCAGTAGCAACGGTTCACTCGCTTGTTGATTAACGATAAAACATCGGATCCAGGTTTTCAACTCACACGTTAATGTGACTTTCTCTCGAACAAATTAATCATGTCGGAAACATTAGACACACAGATTTTGCAAGCGATCATGGCAGCGGTCGAGGACCTCAATATGGGACTTCCCAAAGATGCCCAAGTTAGCGGAGATTTAGATGAACCGCTGCTAGGTGAATCCGGGAATCTCAGTTCGTTGGACACGGTCAATTTCCTCGCGATTGTTGAAGACAATTTGAACGCGAAGATGCCAGAACCAATAGGTCTGATCGAACGGCTAATGGAAGACGCAGGCGACAACCCGCCCGCGACAATCCGCAAACTCGCTCAATACGTTCACACGCTTTATTAGAAAGAATGATGTCGGTGACTCAGTGCCTGATTGTTTCGGACTTTAACTGCGATAACCTGTCGGGTTATCTCAAAAAGACCAGCGATGGATCAATACAGCCAAGTTGTGCACCTTTCGGGCAACTTTGGCCGACATTGATTGATCTCGCTCGTCCTGGCAAGTCCGACAAAATCGAAACCGCGATTATTTGGACTCAGCCGCAATCGATCGTTCCGGCGATCTCTCGCGAAGATGCCAACTTAAACGATCTTTTCGATGACGCGATGCAAGAAGTTGATCGTTACTGCGACGCTCTTCTAGCACTTGAATCAAATTGCAATACTCTCTTTGTGCCGACTTGGACCCTTGCAACAATTTCGCGAGGACGAGGCTTTGCAGACCTCAAACCGGGTGGTTTGCATTGGTTGCTCGGAAAAATGAACGATAGGTTGATCGATCGGCTCGGTCATTCCAACCAAAGCTTTGTACTAAACGCATCGAAATGGATCGAAAAGTGCGAAGGAACCGCATTTGATCCACGTCTTTGGTATATGGGAAAGATCCCATTTCATCGAGCTGTATTTCAACACGCTGCCGAAGAGATAGCAGGAGCTGTGGACGCAGTCGCTGGTCGAGTGAAGAAACTGCTCGTGTTAGATCTTGACGACACCCTGTGGGGCGGGATTGTCGGCGAAGTAGGTTGGCAGAATATTCGTCTGGGCGGACACGATGCGATTGGAGAGGCATTCAAGGACTTTCAAAAGTCGCTCAAAAGACTAAAGCAACAAGGAGTTCTGCTGGCTATCGCTAGTAAAAATGAGGAGGCCGTCGCACTCACTGCGATTCGCGAGAACCCAGAAATGCAACTAGAGATCGACGACTTCGTAGCATGGAGGATTAATTGGAATGACAAAGCTCGCAATATCCTGTCGATCGTCGATGAGCTCAATATCGGTATCGATTCCGTCGTTTTCATTGACGATAATCCTGTTGAACGTCAACGAGTTCGCGACACTTGTCCCGGAGTCCTGGTGCCAGATTGGCCGACCGACAAGATGCAATATGTGACCGCGCTTTCAAAACTACGCTGTTTCGATAAAGCATCGGCCACGAACGAAGATGCTCAGCGAACAAAAATGTATCACGCGGAACGTGATCGCTCCGAGCTGAAACACAACCTTGAATCGGTTGACCAGTGGTTACATAGTCTCGATATGGTGGTTGAGGTGGCGGCTGTTGGCAAATCGAACATCAAACGCGCTACGCAACTACTGAATAAAACCAATCAAATGAATCTTTCGACGCGGCGGCTGACCGAAAGTGAATTTCTTGATTGGTGCTGCGGTGAAAATCGAGAAGCATTTGCTTTCTCGGTCTCAGACAAGTTTGGTGACTCGGGGCTAACTGGACTTGGATCGATTGAAGTCGTCGACGACACGGCTGTGATTACCGACTTCATTCTTAGCTGCCGTGTGTTTGGCCGAAGTGTAGAAGATGTCATCCTCAGTACATTGATCGAAGCGGCACGCCGCCGTGGCAGCAAAACGATTGTCGCCAATTACGTCGCGACCGAAAAGAACATCGTGATGCTTAACTTCCTCGAAAACTCAGAGTTTAGCAACGTTGGCAACGCATTTCAGTTTGCTGTGGAATGCGATTACAAACAGCCCGATTGGATTCAGGTGACTCAAAAAGCAAACACGGCTTCGGCAAGATGACCTTTCAAATATCACTAGAGGATAGCGTTCGGTTTGCTGCATTATCGGGTGACTTTAATCCGCTGCATCTGTCGCCACTTGCTTCGCGTCGATCCCCCTTTGGATCGAGCGTCGTTCACGGCGCGCATGCCACGCTAAAAGCACTATTGGATGACTCGCAGAATCAAAAAGACAAGCATTGCCTAGCTCGTCTGGCTGTCTGGTTTCGTGAGCCCATCGCTCACAACGCCCCCATTGAAGTGGTGGTGACTTCTCGAGACGCGCTGTCGGTAAAAATGGAATTAAAGGATGGCCAGAAAACATGCCAGGTCATAGCGGCAACTTTTTCGCCAAGCTCGGATTTACCCGTTCGAATGTTACCCTCAGGTAACTTCGACAGAGCCGAAGCTCAGAATTTGAGTCTCGCTGAACTCGATGGCATCAACCAAAGTACGCCGCTTCGCTTCGACGAAACGCTTGCTAAACAAACGTTCGGCTGCTCTGAACTTAGTCTTCCCGCAATCCAAATCGCTCAGCTGATGGCGATCAGCCGCATCGTTGGCATGGAGTGTCCTGGTTTGCACTCGACGCTAACCCAGCTCAATATGGATTTTCAGGATCACGATGATGATGCTGAAACATCCGAGCCAGTCATGCATTATCAAGCTAAGTTGGTTTCATCGATGTTGTCGAAGATTCGCTTGAGTGTGCGATCGTTGGGACTCCAGGCAAAAGTAGAATCGCTATACCGTCCACCACCGATTGAGCAGCCCAGCGTAAATGTAATCTCCAAGCAGACCTCGCCCCGTGAGTTCGCCAACAGAAAGTGTTTGGTAATAGGTGGATCACGTGGTTTAGGCGAAGTGGCTGCTAAGATCCTCGCGGCCGGTGGCGCATCGGTTGGGCTGACTTATCATTCCGGGCAAGACGATGCAAACAAGGTTTGTGAGGAGATACGCGAGGCTGGATATGATTGCCACTACATGAAATGGAACGTTCTCGATCCGCCGGTCCATCGGCCAGCCTCTCCAGATGATTGGCAACCTGACTCGGTTTACTATTTCGCAACGCCTCATATCGGGCTGACAAAATCAAACGTTTGGCAAGATGAACGCTTTACGAAGTTTTGCGATTATTACGTTCGTGGATTTGTTCGTTCCGTCGAATCGGCTCGAAACATTTATCACAACGATGATTCGCGTTTAAGCGTGTTTTACCCTTCGACTGTATTGCTCGACACGCCCGGGCTATTAGCGGCTGAGTACGCCGCTGCAAAAGCGGCCAGTGAATCTGTTTGCGAATTTCTCGGATCGCTTCCGGGGGTTTATTGTTATCGCACACGTTTACCGCGCATTCTAACGGACCAGACAAATTCATTCGTCGCCGCCGCCGCCGAGGATGCAACGACCGTGTTACTCACTGCATTTCGTGAAATGCAACGATTGGCACCTAAGGTCTAGCCAATGTACTTCAGTACGATCATGTACCATTACGTTCGTGATTTACAACGGTCGCGATTTCCCTCGATCAAAGGGCTGTCGGTCGAGCAGTTCAGAGGGCAAGTTCAGTACATCAAACGTCACTACCATATTTTGACGCTAGCACAATGTAACGCTGCGATCTATGCCGGCGAATCATTACCCAAAAATGGGATTTTACTAACCTTTGACGACGGACTTCTCGATCATTTTACGGTTGTGTTTCCAATCCTGATGAATGAAGGACTGACTGGCGTTTTCTACCCTCCCGGAGAAGCCGTGGTGGAGGGAAAAGTGTTGGACGTTCACAAAATCCACTTCATCCTTGCTTCGGTTTCGAATGTCGATCGACTGATAACGGACCTATTCGTTTGTCTCGACCAATTGCGGGATGCGACGACAAATGATCTTCCGAGTAACGATTCACTCTGGAGTCAATATGCCGTCGCCACGCGACTCGATTGCAAAGAAGTCATCTTTTTCAAACATGTTTTACAGAGCGGACTTCCGTCGGCAGTGAGAAAACAGCTGCTCGCACAACTTTTTGCGAGATACGTTTCGGAGGATGAAGTCGCATTTGCTGCTGAGTTATACGTCTCGCAAGATCAAATGCGAACCATGGCGAATTGTGGCATGGAGTTTGGCTCACACGGATGGCGGCACGATTGGCTAAACACGCTATCCGAGCAAGAACAAATAGTTGACATTGACCGATCCATTGATTTTCTAAAAGACGCGGGCGTTTGGACGCCGGATTGGTCAATGTGTTATCCCTATGGTCGTTACAGCGATACGACTATTGATGTGCTTAGAGCAAGAGGGTGCAAGACCGCCTTCACAGTCGAAGTCGCCTTGTCTAACACCGACAAAAACAATGCATTTAAGATCGCACGCCTCGATACGAATGATCTTCCGAAGATCGCTAATGCGAATCCGAACGACTGGCTCGAAAAACAAAAACGTATCAACGAGTAAGCTTTGAGATCATCTTACGAAATTCGATTTGCACGCCTGGACGAACAACAGGCGATGCGTGATTTCATCGAAACCCATTGGCGATCCGGTCATATACTGGCTCGCTCGGCCGAAGTGTTCGACTGGCAATATCGTAATGAAGCCTGCCAAAGATACAATTTCGTTGTCGGCATCGAGACGGACACCAAAGAAATTCATGGCGTTTTAGGGTTCATTCCGGTTTCGCATTTTGATCCCGAACTCGAAGATCAGCGAGAGATTTGGTTGGCGGTCTGGAAGGTGCGAGAGGATCGTGAAACCAGTGGTCTCGGGCTGTCGATGTTGATGAAGCTAAAGCAATTAAGCAAAGCAAAATCAATTGGACTGATCGGGCTAAGCGAAGACTCTCGGCAGATTTTCAGGGCTCTTCGTTACACGTGTGGCAATGCGGAACACTATTACCTTGTCAATCCTGAAAGAACCACGTTCAAAATTCTCGGTGGATTCGACGACTGTTACGCTCACGAGCGTGCTGCCAACGATCCATTGAAACGCATTGTGCGTCTCGACAATGACGATATACCGACGACGCTAAAAGGGATTGAATCGAGCCAATTAGCCGATCAGCAGCGACCGTACAAAACGGCGACCTATTTCTTGAATCGGTACGCCCGGCATCCATTTTACCAGTATCAAATGTGGTCAATCGCAAACGCATCGCATGTCGCTGCGGTTTTAGTGACTCGGCGTGTCGTGGCGAATGACTCTGCGGTGCTACGCATCATTGATATCTATGGAGCGACCACAGCGATCGAAGCAACTCATGGCGAGTTTTGTAAGATGCTGGCGACAGAGAATGCGGAATACATTGATTTCTACAACAGTGGATTGCTTGCGTCGAGCCTTGAAACTGCGGGTTTTCTATCGCGGCACTCGTCTTCGCAGGTCATTGTCCCCAACTACTTTGAACCGTTTGAGCAAAAGAACGTGGACTTAGCGTTCGCGTACTGGACTCAAGATCGCTCGCCTTATGAATTTGTGAAGGGTGACTCGGATCAAGATCGTCCGAGTGCAATTTAGTTTTTAGCAATGCTGTTTAATTCATTTGCCTTTGCCGTATTCCTGCCACTAGTCTTCATCTGCTACTGGGCTCTACAGCGGAGATCGCTGCGAGCTCAGAACGTTTTTCTACTCGTTGCGAGTTACTTTTTTTATGGATGCTGGGATTGGCGGTTTCTAGGACTGATCGCATTCAGTTCAGCTGTCGATTACATGATTGGAATCAAGCTAGACGCGACCGAAAAAACGGCGTCACGCAAACGGTGGCTCTTGATCAGCCTGGGGGTCAATCTTGGCGTCTTAGGCTTTTTTAAATATTATGGCTTCTTCGTTGAATCGCTTGCCCAGGGCATGGAGAGTCTGGGAATTCAAGCCAACCTTCCCACTCTCAGGATTATTTTGCCCGTTGGGATATCTTTCTATACGTTTCAGTCACTGAGCTATACGATCGATATCTACCGGCGTCAAATCCGGCCAACACGCGATGCCTTAGCGTTCTTCACCTTTGTCAGCTTCTTTCCACAGCTGGTCGCTGGCCCAATCGAACGTGCGTCGCATCTATTGCCCCAGTTTCTTAGCCCGCGTCATTTTGATACCGGACTTGCAAAAGATGGACTGCGACAAATCTTGTGGGGCTTGTTCAAGAAAATTGTGATCGCCGACAACCTTGCAGGTTTAGTCGAAAACATTTTCGTGAATTACAAGGACTATGACGCTTCCGTCTTGTTCTTGGGTGCACTTTATTTTGCCATCCAGATCTATTGTGACTTTAGTGGCTACAGTGACATTGCAATTGGAACCGCACGATTGTTCGGTTTCGACCTGATGCGGAACTTTGCCTACCCCTATTTTTCCCGCGACATCGGTGAGTTTTGGCGACGTTGGCACATCTCGCTATCCACTTGGTTTCGCGATTACGTGTACATACCGCTCGGTGGAAGCCGGGGTGCTTCTCGCTGGCACCATTTCTCGGTCCTGATTATCACCTTTGTCATTTCGGGGTTTTGGCACGGCGCGAATTGGACCTTTATCGTATGGGGGCTTCTCAACGGACTGTTCTATTTGCCATTGGTCATCTCGAATAAACATAAACGGCATCAAGAAATCGTCGCACAAGGACGTTGGTTACCGAGTCTTCGGGAAACATTCCAAATCTCAATGACGTTTGCCTTCACGCTGATGGCTTGGGTGTTTTTTCGCGCCGATTCACTTACGCATGCGGTCGACTACTTAACTCGAATGACAACGGCGGGTTGGTCGTCGCCACAAATGATTCGAGGAATTCCCTACGTCACGGTGCTGTTGATTGCCGAATGGATTCAACGCGAAAAGCCGCACACCTTGTCGATTGCGTCCGCTCCCGTTTTCGTTCGATGGACGATTTACTACTGCGTGATCGGGGCCATCTTTTTGTTTGGAAAAACGGGGCATGTGCCCTTCATCTATTTCCAGTTTTAAGTGCCTGCGTCAAATATGCATCCTGAATTTGATCGAAACATATCACAAGCCACGCAGCTTCTTCGCCGATTTTGCTTCTTCATTAGCCCGTTGCTGATTCTATTATCGCTGGGTGAGTGGATGTTGTGGACAACTGGCGAGACGTGGCCAGTATCGAAAGTGGCTAATCTTCAACAACACTCTCACTCCGAGATTTTGTACAGCCGCACCTTGCTTTCACAACAGTTTGGCATCTACAAGTTGGCGTCCATTCGGCGTGCCGATCCCGCGATCGTCGTTGTTGGTAGCTCACGTGTGATGCAGTTCCGTGACTTTATGTTCGCACCGCTCGATGACACTTTTTACAACGCAGGTGGAATGATCGAATCCGCTTCGGACCTCGATGCTTACGCAGATCTGATTTTGGCCGGAGACGTACCAAAACCCCAGGTCCTCCTGATTGGAATCGATATTTGGTGGTTTAAGCCAAAGCTTGCTCGGGCTTCAGACTCGCGACTCAATGACAGTGATGATGCCTATTATATGAGCGCGCATATTGAAGCACTCAAGACGGTGTCCAAAGGCAAGCATTCTGCCGAACTCCTTGCCGAGACACGCACGCGATGGCAGTCGCCCCAAGAGCGTGAGTGGGTTGGTTTCTCACCTGCGATAAATGGAAGCGGTTTTCGCAACGATGGTTCTTGGCAATATCCAGCGGAGTTATACCGAGATTTTGTCAAGTCGCCTCGATTTATTGATCGAGAATCGCCCCCCGTCGTCGAGCGTATTCGTTCACGATCAAGTCAGTTTTCACCGACGATTGAGTACGACGAGCATCAAGTCAAAGTTTTCAAAGGTGGGTTGGAAAAACTAATAGAGCACGAAATTGAGGTCATTGCGTTCTTACCTCCATTTTCGAGCGAAAGTTTGAACGCGATACGCCAGTACCCTGAACTTCAAGCATTGCTATCCGATTGCGAAAATCGGCTCCTTCCGCAACTTAAGCGCGACGGGGTAACCGTCGTTTCGTTGAAGCAGATTGATCTTCCCGACGAGTACATGATCGATGGGTTTCACCCGAGTGAAGTCTATGTCGCTCAGATTGTTTTGGAAATTTCCAAGCACTTACCCAGCGACTCTATCTTAAATCAAGTTGATTCAAAACAACTGAGTCAGCGAATTAGTTCAGCCGAAATTCCGTTGGCTTTTTCCGTTCCGGCAGACCAAGAAACACAGTCTCACTTACGTCCTACCATCGAGTAGCAAATACTACGTCCGCGCCCAAGGGAATCAGGTGCGTCTTAAAAAGGCTTCCCAAACATGGCAACACTCTACGCTCATATCGGCATTCCAAAATCAGGCACCACGACGGTGCAAAACAATCTGATGCGAGATCCTCGGATCAACTACATCAACACCTTCTATTTTCACAAGGCTGACTATTGGCAGACGAAAGACTTTGAACTCGCGGAGGACAAAACCAACATCGTTTCGAATGAGACATTCTCTGTTCGCGGCGAGCATAGCGGGAAGATACCACTACGCTCGATCATGCAGCGTTTAACCGACGAATGCGAAGATGTGCGAATTTTGCTGACAATTCGAAATCAAAACACGGCACTTTCGTCGATGTTTCGCTTCCGCATTCTTAATGGAGCGTACTTTCATGACTTTGAAGATTGGCTCAATGGCGACGAAGGCATGGATTATTATGCAGCAACGCAGTACGGCACACTCATTCGATCCTTGATCGAGTTTGTGCCTTTGCACCGCATTCGAGTCCTCTTTTTTGAAGAACTCGCAACATCCCCCGCATCCTTTTACGAGCAACTGTATCAATTTTTGAACTTGTCACTTGACCCAAAGCAGATCGAAGTTAATCGTCATAGCAACCCAACATCACCCCCCGAGTTTGTTTACGCGAAAAACGTAGCGAACCGCTTCATTACCGGAAGATTTCGCACGACTCGACGTGTGAATAGTTGGATGATGCGTTTGCTGGCTCCACGATTTCGCAATCGGATTCCTGCCGATTTCTTTAACCTCGAAACGGTGAAATATCATGACCATATACTGGACGAAATTCGTCAAAACAATCAACTGTTGGTCCATTACTTCCCAGAACTGCAGCCCCATATTGAAGAGTACGGATATCCACTCCAACCCACTGTGGATTGAATAATCGATGAGCCGACTACTATCTTTTTACTATCGCCTGCCTGCCCCAGCGCGTTCTCTCGCCGCAACCCTGCGCGGTTACTATTTGCGATCTTGGCGATACGGACCTCAGACCGAGGTGATTGCCGAGCAGACGATTGCCCGCGAGCGATGGTCCAGCGACCAGTGGAAGAAGTATCAAGACGAGCGTTTGTCAGAAATGCTTCATCACGCCGCAACGCAAGTCCCCTACTATCGGGAAATGTGGGCCGAACGGCGGCGAAATGGAGACGATGCGAGTTGGGAACAGCTCAGCAATTGGCCGATACTCGACAAAGACGAAGTTCGTAAAAACGCTCGTGCTTTTGTTGCCGACGACTGCGATCCGAACAAGCTATTTCGCGTCCGCACCAGCGGCACTACCGGCAAACCGATCGACCTGTGGTTCTCACGAAAAACGCATACCGAATACTACGGGGTGGCAGAGGCACGAGGACGACATTGGTATGGGGTTTCGCGACACGATCGCTGGGCGATCCAGGGTGCGCATTTAGTCGTTCCGATCACTGCAGACCGCCCCCCATTTTGGGTATGGAATGGGGCGATGAAACAACTCTATCTGTCGGCTTTTCACTTTACTGCTAAGTGGATTCCTGATTTTTTGACCGCGTTGGTCAAATACAAGATCGTGTTTCTGTATGGCTATCCCTCGTACCTCTACGTGATTGCAAAGGAGATGATCCGGCTGGGCAGAACGGACATTCCGATGAAAGTGGTGATCGTCAATGCCGAGCCATTGTTTGATTATCAGCGTGAAGCCATTGCGGAAGCTTTCGGTTGTCCGGTTCGTGAGACTTGGGGGATGAGCGAAATCTGTGCTTCGGCGGGGGAATGTGAACATGGACGTCTTCATTTATGGCCCGAAGTGGGTATCGTAGAGGTGATGGAAAACGGTCAGGTTTTGCCTGATAACGCCGAGGGTGAGTTGATCTGTACCGGATTGATGAACCGTGAAATGCCGCTGATTCGATATCGTGTTGGAGACTGCGGGACTCTCGCCCCCATAGAAGAGAAGTGTCCTTGTGGCCGTACGTTGCCTGTTTTGAAATCGCTTGATGGACGGACCACTGACTTTGTTTATTTGCCCGATGGAAAAATGATCAATCGCTTCGAGCCGATTTTCGTAACAGAAATCCCGGTTGTTGAAGCTCAGGTCATTCAAGATTCGCTCAAACAACTTCGTATTTTATACGTCCCCACACCGGAATTTACCGAAGACCACAAACAGTTGATGATTCAGCGAACTCGCGATCGCATGGGTAACCCCGACATGGAAATTGTCGCGGAACCCACCTCATCGATACCGCGCACTCCCGCTGGAAAATTTCGAACCGTGGTCTGTAATTTACCTATGGAACAAAGAGCAGCGATCGAACGGGGCGAACTCCTTAGTCAGCCCTCGAAATCCTGATGACAATACATATGGAAGCTTCTCCTTCGAAATCACCGTCAGACACGCAAACAACGGTGCCCTATTTCCGCCCCTCGATCACCGAGGAGGAAATCGACAATGTCGTTTCTTGCCTTCGCTCGGGCTGGTTAACGAGCGGTCCGCGTGTCCAACAATTCGAGGAAAGCTTTTCCGAAGCAGTGCAAGCTAAACACGCGATCGCCGTCAATTCGTGTACTGCGGCGCTACACCTTGCGGTGGAAGCATTAGGACTACAGCCTGGTCAGGCTGTGCTCGTTCCGACAGTGACGTTTGCATCAACTGCCGAAATCATCCGCTACCAAGGCGCGATTCCGATCCTGGTGGACTGCGACCCGATCAGTCTGAATATGGACTTAACGGATGCGGAGAACAAGCTTCAGCAACTCAAACAGGGAAGCTTGCCGCTGGACGAACCACTCCAACCCGTCGGCATTATCCCCGTCCACGTGGGTGGCGCGATGATGGACATGACGGCGGTCAAGGCGTTTGCGAAACGGAACAATTTGTGGGTCGTCGAAGATGCTGCCCATGCGTTTCCAGCTGCAATGCGAACCAATCCCTCGAGTCCGTGGATCCAGTGCGGACAAGACACCGCGTCGGTTACCTGTTTCTCGTTTTACACAAACAAAACGATCACGACGGGGGAAGGTGGCATGGCGGTCACCAATGACCCGCAACTAGCAGACCGCATCCGTCAAATGTCGCTGCACGGATTGTCCAATGATGCTTGGAAACGATATAGCGGCACGGGATCGTGGGACTATCGCATCATCGCGCCAGGTTATAAGTACAACTTGACTGACATCGCCGCATCGATCGGAATCGTCCAACTGAGACGCAGTGAAGAACTTCGCTTGCAACGAGAAAACATCGCCAAATTCTATAGCGATCACTTCGCTGACATCGCCGAAATCGAACTACCAGCGTGGCCTGAAAACCGACTACATTCCTGGCACCTCTATCCCATCAAACTGCGGCTAGACAAATTGTCGATCTCTCGAAATGAATTTATCGATCAACTTCGCAGCGAGAAAGTAGGCTATTCGGTGCATTGGCGTCCGCTGCATCTGCACACCTACTATCAAGAAAACTTTGGCTGGACAGCCAACGACCTACCCGTTGCGACGGCGCAATGGGAGCGTTTGATCAGCTTGCCGTTGTTCCCAGGAATCACCGGTGCGGAATTGAACCACGTGGTGAATACAGTTCGCAAGCTGTGCACAAAGTTTGCGAGCTAGAATCCGTAGGCACGCCTTGTCACCGACTGATTGACTCCATTGATCGCAAAACGAATCTTCGACATTATCGTATCAGCAACCGCGATCTTTCTTCTCGCGCCGCTTATGATCATGATCGCCATCCTCGTGCGATGCACATCCACTGGCCCGGCGTTTTTTCTTCAGACGCGAATCGGGCGTGATTTCAAGCCGTTCCAGATCTACAAATTTCGCAGCATGATCCAGAATGCACCCGAGCAGGGACCGCAAATCACGGTGGGTGCCGACAAGCGAATCACTTGGATCGGTAACGTACTGCGTAAAACAAAACTTGACGAGTTACCTCAACTACTCAATGTGCTAAAAGGCGAGATGAGTTTTGTGGGACCTCGTCCCGAAGTCGCCAAATATGTTGATATGTTTCGTGATGACTACGCAATCATCCTACAAGTCCGACCGGGGATCACCGATCTAGCAACGCTCGAATTTCGCCATGAGTCGGAGATCTTGGCAAACGCCAAGGACCCCGAAGAGGAATATTGTCGACGAATCCTGCCAACCAAGGTCGCCCTTTCGAAACAATATATTGCCAAACAATCACTCTGGTTCGACATTGTGATCCTGTTTCGAACCGTCAAAGCAATTTTCACTACTGCTGAAACATCCGTCTCTCGCGACCTGCAACACGAGACATCGTTTCCGAAATAGTGCTCTGTCTTAGTTACAAGCTTTTCTTTCACCCTCACTCGGAGATTGCGACACGATGACCACCGAAGACTTTTTAAACGAACTGTGTGATGTGCTCGGACGTGACCCCAATTCGCTGTCGATGGACGACACCCCGAATACCGTGAAAGAATGGGACTCCGTAGGCCATTTGTCGATGATCGCTACAATCGACGATGTGCTTGAAGTCTCGGTTGACGATGAAGACCTTCGAACATTCAATTCGATCGACGAACTGGTCACCCGTCTCAAAGCTCGCAACGCACTCGAGGACTAACGATGCACATCGCCATTCTAGGAATCGCGTATCATCTTCCAGAGAAGATTGAAACCAATGCAGACTTACAGCGTGAAAACCCCGATTGGCGAATGGATGACATCTACGCTAAGTCGGGAATCGACGCTCGTCATATCGCTGCCGAAGATGAAACTGCGAGTGATCTTGGTTATGCAGCAGCAACGAAATTGCTTGAGCAAGAAATCGTTCCACGCGGTGAGGTCGATTACATTGTCTATTGCACACAATCACCCGACTTCTTCTTGCCTTCGGGTGCTTGCATCTTGCAGCAACGACTGGGATTGGGCAAACACGTCGGCGCCTTTGATTTCAACTTAGGCTGTTCCGGGTTCGTCTATGGCCTTCAAATCGCCAAATCACTTGTGCTCAGCGGTGCCGCGCGGAATGTGTTGTTGATCACTGCGGATACCTACAATAAATATATCCATCCGCGCGATCGGACCGTGCGAACTTTGTTCGGTGATGGCGCGGCGGCAACCCTGATCGGTGAAAGTAGTGGCGCAGGTAGAATTGGTGAGTTTGTGGTGGGTACCGATGGCAAGGGTGCCGAAAATCTAATTGTGCCAGACGGAGGAACCCGAAATCCAAAACGCCAAACCCCTTGCGAAGAAATCACCGACGAAGCAGGTTGCACTCGCACCTCGGAAAACCTGTTCATGGATGGACCAGCTATCTTTACCTTTGCGATCACTTCGGTACCGAAAGTCGTCAAGGCGTTGATGGCCAAATCTGAATTAACGACCGACGATGTCGATTACTTCGTCTACCACCAAGCAAACCAATACATGCTCGAGCATCTTGCCAAACGAGGAAAGATCCCAGCTGAAAAGATGGTTATCGATGTCCAGGATATCGGCAACACGGTATCATCGAGCATCCCGATCGCGCTGGCTCGCGCTGTGGAAAAGGGAGCAATTCAGTCGGGAAATCGCTTAGTCTTAGTTGGCTTCGGTGTCGGCTACTCGTGGGCCGCATGTGAAATGCACTGGAACTGAATCTCGATGTCTGAAAATCAATCGCCAACCGCCCTCGTCACTGGTGCATCGACTGGAATCGGCAGGGCTGTTGCCCTTGAGCTGGCGCGGCGCGGAATGCATCCATTGCTGGTTGCACGTCGACATGAGCTGCTTACTCAACTTCAATCGGAAATTCAATCTGCGGGGGGCACTGCATCCGTTTTTCCTTGCGATGTGACGGATGAAGCCTCGGTTAAAACCCATGTAAATGAAATCCGATCACTACACCCACGAATTGACTTGCTGGTCAACAATGCCGGCAAAGAGCTCATTTCGCCGCTACAGATTCAAAAGTCCAATACCGCAGCGGAGATGATGGACTTGAACGTCGTCGCACTGGCGATGTACACGCGTGCCTGCTTACGATTGCTCGGCGAGGGCAGTGCGATCGTGAATATGGCGTCAGTCGCGGCACTCAAAGGAGCGCCAGGCATGAGTCTTTATGCTGCAAGCAAAGGAGCCGTGATCGCGTTCACCCGTGCGATCGCACTGGAGCTTGCCGCTAAAAAAATACGAGTCAATGCTGTTGCACCCGGAATCGTTCGTACCGAGATGACTGACCGTATGTTTGCCATGTATGCTCCATCCCAAGTGGAACAGCTTGAATCGACTTATCCGCTCGGCTTTGGACGCCCCGAAGACGTCGCCAAAGCAGTCGCTTTCCTCGGGGGACAAGACGCGGCTTGGATCACCGGACAAACCTTGATCGTTGACGGCGGTTACTCAGCATAACCGATGTCCTATCAAATCACGGAGTTTACGAACGATCACGTTGATGCGGTCAAAGCATTCAATGCACGGTTAAAAGCCGGTGGCATTGAAATGCAGTATCCCGATCAAACCATCCCCAACTGGTTGCCTCCGTTGGGCGAGCAGTTGCCAAATCAACGCTATTACGTGGCGTTAGATCACGCCGAGGAAGTGCGTGGCGGCTATATCTTAAAACACCAAGCATTTAAGATCGGAGACAATGTCGTCCCCATTGCCGATCTGCGTTTGCCTATCTCCGAAGGAATCATTGATCGCGCCCATGCGAATTTGGGAGTGGAGATACTATTCAATTCACTGAGCAAACAGAAACTGCTCTTTGGTATGGGAATTGGAGGCGAAGGCGAAGCGGTTGCACAATTGTTCAAGGCAGGTGGATGGCGAATCTCTTCGATTCCCTTCTTTTTCAAAGTGGTTCATCCATTTAAGTTTTGCCGCAACATTCGCTTCCTGAGACGCACACCGCTACGGCGAATCATACTTGATGCTGCTGCGTTCTCTGGGTTGGGCTGGATCGCAGCCAACGTCGCTCAACGCATTCGCCACAGCACACCCGCCAACCAAGCGAGTGTGAAGATCGAGCAAGTCGATCAATTTACATCGTGGGCCGATCAAGTTTGGGCAGACTGTAAAGAGCATTATGGAATGATCGCGGTTCGAGACACTCAAGTCTTGCAGCGATTGTACCCAACAACGGATCCCCGATTCCTCCGCCTAAAACTCTCAGATGCAAGCGGCGTCATCGGATGGATGGTCGTCATCAATACATTGATGTCTGGCCACAAGCAATTTGGCACGTTGCGTGTCGGATCGGTCGTTGACGCCCTCGCCACTCCGGAAAATTCTAGTCGGCTTGTCCAGGCGGCTACCCAATTCTTAACAGAACGAGGGGTTGACCTAATCGTTTCGAATCAAGCACATCGCGACTGGTGCAAAGGGTTCCAGACCGCAGGCTATCTCAGCGGTCCCTCGAACTATTTGTTTGCGAGCTCCAGGGCACTCACACGCCAAATCGATGCGGCAAACGTGAATACAGATCACTACTACATTAACCGCGGCGATGGCGACGGCCCGATCAATCTCTAAGTCGCCAAACGTGATCCAACGCCCATCCAGTAGACCGTAGGGAATCCCACAAATCGTTCCCAAAAAGCATTCGGGCGGAATGCTATCTACCGGCCGGGCAACTTTTCGCTGAACGAAAATCGCCCCCAGTCACTACAATCGTAATAGCGGACGATTGTCTCTTGCCCATCTGACCTCGGCCCTCCGGAAAACACCGATGTAGCCGAAGGTCGATTGACGATAGATGACCTCGTACCAAAACTCGAACGAATCGTCGGCAAATGCTCTGTCGTCATTCCGACTCCTCTTTACGTAGCTTTGATAGCAATGAACAAATTCTATCTTGCCGTTTGTGTCTCTGCTGGATTCTTGCTTTTTAGCAGCGCCGCTGATGCGAGCGCTCAGCAACCGGCTCACTATTATCCAGCTCGGCCGACGTTTAGTCCGTATTTGCTGTACAACCAATACAACGGAACCGGACTACCCAACTACTATTCGTTCGTACGTCCTGCTCAAATCTACAACGATTATGCTGCACGGACGCGCCCCTCCTATTACGCTGACTCACAGCGGCAAAGCTTGATTAGCCAGCAACAGGTAGCGGAAATCGTCGACAATCAAATCCGTGAACGGTTGACGACCGGCATCGGGGCGGCTTCGCAAGCAGCCACCTTCCAAAACACCTCGCATTACTACCCACAACAACCACCTCGCCGACGCTAACGAGATTCGCGTGTCAGTGAACTCTTGGGATTCACCTATGGTGTCCTATCGAGAGGCAGGTGGACCAAGCGGCAGGCGGACTCGGATCAATTCCCAAACGTGGGTGATCGGATCCATGCCCAACCATGAGCTTAGCGCCGTATGAATGGCGTATCCAATCCCGAGCACCACACAGATGGCGAGAAACCATCGCAGCAATGCTCGACGCCGACGCTGAAGTTCCAAACGGACCAGCCCCTCGGTTGCTCGTTCCACTATACCACGACGGTTACCAACCTCTGCACGTCGACCTTTCCCCTGATCATTGACTTCACTTCCATTTTGATTGTCTGATTGATCAGGGGTGTTTGAACGATTTTCGGCATCGTTAACCGTTTGTTTCAAAGTTTGCTTTCGCTTGCTTGGATTGGTGGACTTCATGTCAAACATCAGTGTGTATGGAGTCAGCACGCGGTCCGAGAAAATCGTTGGGATTCGATACCCCTCCATGATATTGTAACGAACGTGTGCTTCAACCGGACTTAGATTCTTCGAACGGACACTCGACCTGTCCGATAATGTCCACAATTGTGACGTAAAGCCCACTTCGGACGAAGGCAACCAGAAGATTCTGCCAGCAGACGCGTCAGGGAACTCGGGTTTCACTTTGCAAAGCAGCTCTTAGTTCCTGCATTGGCAGCCCATTGATCCCACTGGGTTCGCGGCGAAGCAATTCGTCAAGATCTTCCTGTGCTCTTGCGGTGCGGCCTGAAATTGCTCGCAATTGAGCTCGCATGAATCGATATCGATTCTCATCCGGATGCAGTGTCACAAACATGTCGGTCCGACGCAACATCGCATCAATGTCTTGGTCGCGTGTCGCAATGCCAATCAAATTGTTAAGCACACGAGTCAAGATATCGAGGTCCGTTTGGGGTTGAACATCGAAATCCTCAATTTCCCGGCCGGCAAACTGCCGAACCATTTCAGCAGTGGCTTCTTGACTTAAGTCCTCGCCACGTTCAAACACATCGATCAGTTGCTCATGGCCCGACTCCAAAACTTGCTTTACTACAAAGTGTCCAGGCAATCCGATTCCTTCGATTTGCAATCCAAGCCGACGGCCAAGATCGATGTACAAAATCGCCAACGTAATCGGTAACCCTTCGCGATCATCGATCACGCGATCCAAGAAGCTATTGGCGGGATGATAATACTCGGCACGACCGCCATGAAACCCATTCTCTTGGAACAGATACTTGTCAAGGATTTGACGTTTCTGTCGTTCGTCATCCTCGGCCCCAAATCCTTCGGCAATCTCTCGGGCCATTCTTTCGAGCTTGGCTTCGTAGGCCGCCAGATCCACTTGCGGATTTTCGATCGCCGAGATCAACAGCGCGCCTTTGACCAGTCGATGCGTTGAACTTGCATCCGAATCGGACTCCTTGGCGAACAACTCACCAAGCTGATCGAGCAGCGGTGCTCGCAGCACATCGCTCGCCAGATTTTTCATCTGCTTCGCTTCTTCCTCCAGTTCAACAGCCCGTCGCCTTAGTTCCCGCGACACGACGTCACCACTTGTGGCTAACATGTCCACGTCAGATTGATCGATCTCGCCAGCCTTGATGTCTCCCTTGCCCAGGCTCGCGATCCAGTCAGTGACAGCATCGTCCAATGGCGGCGAAGATAGATCGGGCCCGACATTAAAACGACGAAACTCGGGCTTGGTATCGCGGAATTTGACGATCCCGACACGCCCCTTTGTCAATTGCATATCCGTCGATTCAACAACCAAATGCTCATTGACATAACACTTCATCCGATCTTTTTCGACGCGAACTCGCAAGTGATTCCATTGCTCGGGTAGGTAGTGCTTGCTCCGCACGTCACTGAGCACTTGCCAGGAATAGACCGTGGGACCTAAGAAACAGGTCAATCGCATTTTGCCGTTGCTCGGATAAAAACCATAGTGTTGATCTCCGCCGTCGCTGTGAAACGCAATCCCCGCTGCTCCGGATTCATCGTCCAGTCGCACCCAAACGGAAATGTCATAAGGGGGTTCGTTCTCCGCGGCGGTGGACAAGCACAACGATCGGCCTCCAAACCCTTTGCCTGTTCCGCTTGCCGAGATCACGCCCCCACGTTGCTGCCACGATCCACCCAGCACAATTTCCCAGTCGCTTTCATCCAGACCGCTCAGTCGCACCCAACGATCTATCGCGATCGGATTTGTTTTCTCACGCAATGGCTTCAAATCATCGATCGGAATGGCAAAACCGAGATTGTCGTCGACCGCGGACTTCATGTTCACGATCCCGAGCACGTTGCCTTGTTCGTCTACGACCGGACCTCCGCTGTTGCCCGGTTGCACCGGCATGGCGAGTTGAATCATTTCGCGACCGCTGATTTCGCGAACCGCGGAAACCATCCCCTCGACCACACTGTCTTGTAGCCCCAATGGATTACCAAAAGCCAATATTCGTTTGCCTTGCGGCGGCAGTTCACCCTCGGACAACGTCAGTGCCGACAAGTTGTCCTCGCCCACATCGACGCGAATGATCGCCAAGTCGTTGGCCGAGTCCGACGCCTCGATTGCAATCACAGGCAATTTGCGGCCGCCGGATGTCTCGACCGTAAACGGACGACCTTCGCCGATGACATGCATGTTGGTGGCGATCAAACCGCTGCCATCAATCACAAAACCGGTTCCAATCCCAAGTTGATCGCCGTCGCGTCCTTGCACACGAATGGTCACCAGCGATGGCCGCACGTCGGCAATCAATTGCTCGGTCGTTGCAATCGCTGCCTGATTAACTGGTGCCTGATTAACTGGTGCCTGATTAACTGGTGCCTGATTAACTGGTGCCTGATCAACTGGTGCCTGATCAACGGATTCGCGAGCCTCATCTGCCGATACCATCGATCCGATTCCGGCGACGCCAATCAGACACAACCTCAGCAGGGCACAGCAGACTCGATCCAAACAACGTGAACGGTGATGCCAAAATGTCATTAATACCCTTCGCAGTTCGTTTTCAGTACGCTTTAAGTTCTCGCTGTCTCACAGCGAGAACTCTATTGTAAACGCAAGTTCGCTTGGTCACCGGCGTTACCGAGATGATTCGCCGAATCGGTTTTCAGCTCGCCACAATCCCGCCACATGCTAGAATCTCGGACACAGGCCCCTTGTTAATAGGCCGTTTGATAGCCGCGTGGCGAATCAAATCGTGCCGAAATCCCCCGTCCTCACGCTTATAGAACCATGAACTCGGATCACCCCACCACGCCCCGATCGCTGCCGACCGCCGCTCCGGCGGACGTCCCCTCCTTCGGATGTGTCGTCTACGTCTCAACCCTTCCCGATGGACGCAAAAAGGGGCGAGTCGCGAACATCGAAGGCATCGAGCATACTGCGGGGACCGAACGCGAAGTGTTGCAGCGAATCGTTCCTGATTTTAAAAGACGGGTCAGCGACTGCCTTGCCGCAGGCGATTCCATTCCTTGGATCGATCCCATCCTCGCGATCGATCCCAACGAGCAAAAACGATTTCTCCCCGTGCACCTGTAAGCGGTGTTTCGAGTCTACCAGAACCGCCAATTGACTTCGCAACGACGTTTTTCATTCCAGCCAATTCCTCAGCCGAAAACCGATCATGTCACGCAAACACTTGAAATTGACGCTGACTGCGAGCGTCCTAATCCTCGCGGCATTTACGTGCTTGCTTGCACAAATCCAGGCCGGCGAGTTTAACACCACAGTGAACATTGGTGACACCGCTCCGGACTGGAACGATTTGCCAGGGACCGACGATAAGATGCATTCGCTTGACGATTTGAAGGACAATAAAGTTGTCGTCGTCGCCTTTACATGCAGCAGTTGTCCGTATGCGGTCGACGCGGAAGATCGACTGATTGCGTTACAAAAGAAATTCACTACTGAGAAAGTGGCGGTCGTCGCTATCAACGTTAACAAGGTCGAAGAGGACTTGATGCCCGCGATGAAACAACGGGCCGCAGAGAAAAAATTCAACTTTTCCTACCTCTTCGACGAATCACAACAAATCGCTAAAGCATTCGGAGCCAAATACACGCCTGAGTTTTTTGTGCTCGATGAGAACCGTCAAATCGTCTACATGGGATCGCTGGACGATAGCCCCGACGGCAAAAACGTCAGCGAACCGCATGTGACTCGCGCTATCGAAGCTGCACTCGCCGGCGAAAAACCGGCGGTCAGCGAAACTGTTCCGATCGGGTGCCGAATCCGTTTCGACCGAAACCTTCGCAAGCGGTCAAGGTAGCGTTCTGCTGACGGATCCGTGACGAATCGCTGGCAAGATCCACTACGGGATAGACGCGGATTTTCGTAATGACCTGAGCCGACGGCGCTAGCCGCGGGCCTGTCAATATCGTAGGAAACTTGCCCGCGGCTCGCGCCGTCGGCTCACAGAATGATCGATGTTTCACCGGTAAATACCGAACGACCTGTTTACTTTGCGATGCTGTAGAGTGCCGACTTGCTCCGCAGGATCATTTGGTCACCCACGACCGCTGGTGACGCCATAAACCCGTCACCGAGTTCGGTCTCGGCCAGCATTTCATATTCGCGTCCTGCGTTGAGCGTCGTAATGGCCCCCTCGATGCTGAACAAATAGATTCGTCCACTGGCATAGATCGGCGACGCCGCGTAGGAGCCGCCGGCGCGTTTTTGCCAGACGATCTTTCCATCTTCGAGCTCACGACAGGTCGCAATCCCATCGTCGGTGATCATATAGACCAACCCATCGACGACGAGTGGTGACGATTTCTTCGCGACACTCTTGGACGAAGTCCACACGAC
The DNA here is from genome assembly GCF_052161655.1 of Novipirellula methanifontis. Lineage (GTDB taxonomy): Bacteria > Planctomycetota > Planctomycetia > Pirellulales > Pirellulaceae > Novipirellula. The sequence continues at coordinate 361,038 of NZ_CP197418.1, read as the reverse complement.
GTGACTCTTGGTGACGTTGCCCTTGCCATCAGGACGCACGGCCACGATGCCGCCCATGCCGTTGGTGATCAACACCAAGCCATCGACATAAATCGGTCGTGCCGAGGCATTCATGCCATCGTGGTAAACCGTCCACAGCGGGTCGCCTGTTTGCGGGTCATACGCGATCGTCGCCACGGCGCTGGGATAGACCAATTGCTCTTGGTCGCCGACCCGAATCACTTCGGCTGTTCCATACGCCTTCATCCGATCGCCCACATCGGTGCCATAATCAATTTCACGTTTGGCTTGCCACACGGTGTCACCCGTCTTTTTGTCAAAGGCCACGACAAACTGAATATCCACGCCATCGAACGCCACATACAATTTGCCATCATGCAAAATGGGTGACGACGCCGGGCCGCGAAAATGGTCACACTTTAAATCACTTCGTCGCCACAACACCGAGGCGTCGGAAGTGTCGACACAGACGGTGCCATAGCTGCCGAAGTGAGCGTACAAGCGCCCCGCTTCGATCACTGGCGTTGGCGAAGCGTAGCTGTTCATCGGATGGCAAAACTCCGGCGTTTCATTTTCGATGACGGCCACATCGTGCAGCACCTTTCCGGTCACCCGGTCAACACAAACGACGGACATTTTGGTTCCATCTTCGGTCGCCGTGGTTAACCAAATCTCGTCTCCCCACACCACCGGCGACGACCACGCTTTACCTTGAATGGGCGTTTCCCACTGGACCACCGAGGAATCGATCGCGATCGGCAAATCCGCTGCGTCAGCACGACCGTCTCCATGGGCCCCGCGAAATTCGGGCCAGCTGGGGACCTCCGCAACCGACGTTTGTGCGAAACCAAGGTGGCCAAATGCAAAAACGGCAACTGCAACATAACTCAAAATGCGAACGATCATGGATGAAATTTGCCTCAGAGTTGAAGTACAGCCTTCTGGCTGCGAAACCACGCTACGGCGTGGAACTCCAACAAGACCTCAGAAACAGAAAAACGAACGAGGCCCTAGTTTAACTGAATGCGGCAACGCTGTCCGCTAGAGCATCTTTTCTTTTGATGTAGCTACCGTCGCCAGACGGTGGACCACGTTCTGGCGAACGTAGCTACCGCTCAAATTCCACGTCATTTGTCAAATTGTCCTAGCCGCAAACATTATTGGTAGCGAAACGTTCTTCGTAGCGGAACTCGTCAAGAGTTTCGTCCGCTCTCCCCCCATTCCCCGAAAGTCTTGACGACTTCCGCTACAGTGACAATCGCTTCAGCGCTGTCCCCAAAGACGAACTCGAGGCAGATTGCGATACAGCAGCCATGTGTAGAAACGCCGAGGCAAGACACATCGCAGCCATGCGAATGCAACCGCATCCAGACTGCCATACACACGCAGTGGCGGTGATTTCGAGCGAGCAATCCTGGCCACTTTTTTGGCCACGGAATCAGGAGTGGCGAGGGCTCGATTCATCATCTTTGCGATAAACTTTTCCATGTGGTAATAATGTTCGTGATACGGGTCACTGCAATCGCTTGATGCCTTCGCACTCATTACCGTGTAGGGAACTTTCGCGAACGCATCGGATCGCATGAACCCCGGTTGCACCAAAGTCACGGACACATTCCAAGGTTTCAATTCGTAATAAAGTGCCTCGCTAGCCCCTTCCAATGCAAATTTCGATGCCGAGTAGACCGACATAGTGGGCATCGCCATCATCCCGCCAACGGACGAGACATTGACAATTTTTCCACATCGCTTGGCACGCATGCCGGGCAGAACACAACGTATCAATTCAAGCGGCGAACGAAAGTTTATGTTCATCTGATGCAATCGTTCCGGCTCCGTCACATGTTCAACGCAAGAGCGATAGGCGACACCAGCATTATTGATCAGGACGTCGACTCCGCCGAGTTTCGCGTCGATCTCGGTGACCAAGTCGCACCGCTGCTGCGGGTCGGTAACATCCAACGAGCGTATCCAAATCGTCTCGCTCGCATCAATTCCTTGCTCTTCAAACCGAGCCAACGAGGACTCGCGTGAGGTTAGGACGATGTGATATCGCTGCTGCGATTGCTCGGCGATCAGTCGCCGCGCCAACGCCAGACCCAAACCAACCGATGCTCCTGTGACCAACACAACGCGGCGACGCTGCGATGGACTTGCGAGTAAATAACCCGCCGCTTCGGCCTTAGCGCGAGCCCGTTTCAGCATCATCGCATCAGGCTTGTGCATCCTTTGTTTCCCAGCAGCGTTGGTCTATGGCACCTGCTTTGGGTAGCGGTACGGCGCGAGCCGTCTGGTTGCGTGACAATACAACGTCAACGACCGGAGGGCTCGCGTCCAACCGCTAACAAATGCCAACCGTATGGCTCCAAAGCAAATCCACCCAACGCATCTCCTATGCCAACCGATCCAACCGAGCATCGCGGGGGAAAACAGATCGGCGTTATTGCGTAAATATACGATAAAGACGCGTATTTATGATCGAATTTGCTCGATGGAGTGCCAAGCGACATCTGCACAGAAAGCAGGCGTGCAGACGTCTTGTTGCCTGAATGACAAGCAGCCGCGTCAGCCTTCCAGCAGTCGGGCCAGCGTGGTCGCCAAGCTTCGCAGCGCGTCTTTGTCGGGCAGGCTGATCGTCAATTGCGGACGACCTTCGCTGTCCGTTTCGACACACTCACTCAGTCGCTCGGTCAACCGATCGACCGTTTCGCTTGATGGAGGGGTGTCCCCCGGTTTGTTGATCAGTTCCCCGGCCAACGCGAGTGCGGCTCCGACAAGTTGGCCGCTCGCGGCCGAAACTTTCTCGCGTCGTTGACGCAATGATTCCGTTTCCGCCTCGACCCGTCGCTGCTGGCTCTGGTCCACCGGCGCGGTCAGCGTGGGCCCGATGATTTGCTCAAGCCGCCGCTTCAACTCTTCCATACCACTAAACAGTTCGACCGACTCGACATCACTCTGCATATCGAGCGATGCATTCGCCAAATCTTGCTTGGATGCCAACGTGTCCAACAACTTCTCTTCGATCGTTCCCGTTGTAACCAGCTTGTACACATGCACAGGATTCTTCTGGCCCATGCGATGAGCACGCGCGATTCGCTGCTCCAACACCGCTGGGTTCCACGGCAAATCCACGTTGATCACCGTGTTGGCACTCTGCAAGTTCAACCCCGTTGAACCGGCATTGGTCATCAGGATCACACGGCACTCGGGGTCGTCTTGGAATTGGGCTACGATTCCAGCCCGCTTCTTTTGTGGCACTTTTCCATCGAGCCGCACATAGTCGCACCCGATCTGGTCCAGTCGCCGCTCTACGCGATCGAGCATCCGTCGCCATTCGCTGAACAACACAATTTTGCGAGTTGGATCGGCAATCAATCCATCAAGCAACTCACCGAGCCGTTCCAGCTTGCTGCTGTATTCCTGTTCCTGTTGATCGATAAGGTACGTGCTGTCGGCGACCATCCGTGCCATTGCCAGAGCGCGACGCAGACGCAACATGTCAATTTCGGTTAGAAATTTCTTGGCGGTGATTTGGGCAACCACCTTCATGTTGCTGTCGTGAATTTCCAGTTGTTCCGCCGTCGGTTCAATTCGCACGATTTCATCAGTTCGCTCCGGCAATTGTTTTGCGACTTCGGCCCGTGTCCGCCGCAGCAAAATTGGCTGCATCGTTTCGCGAAGCTGATCAAGTCGTTGGTACCCGAGGGTTTTCCCCTTCTCGTCAACAACCCGATGACGATGAAAGAATTGATAGGCAGGTCCAAGACGCTGTTCGTCTACAAACCGTGCTACCGTAAACAACTCGCCAAGATTGTTTTCCAGCGGGGTGCCCGATAGCACCAATCGATAAGGACTCTGCAGCGTACGAATCATGTTACTGGTTTTGGACTCCCAGTTTTTGATTCGCTGGCCTTCGTCCAAGATAATCAAATCCCACGGCGTGGATTCCATCGCCGTAAGATCTCGCAAAACCTGTTCGTAATTGCAAATGGTAAAGAAGGCATCGCTGCGGTATTGTTCCACCCGTTCGGCACCGGTTCCCAGCACAATTTGCACGCTGCGGCCACTGAACCGCTGGATCTCGCTTCGCCATTGACTCTTCAGCGATGCCGGGCAAATCACCAGCACACGTTTGATATCGGCTAGTCGAGCGAGTAATTCCGCCACACCGATTCCTTGAATCGTTTTCCCCAGCCCCATGTCGTCGGCCAGGATCGCACGTCCGGCTCCCACGGCGAACGCGATCCCATCGAGCTGATAGGGCAGCAGTTTGGCGTCCAGCAATTCGGTTCGCAGCGAATGCTTCGCAGGATTTCGGCGAATCTCATCACATTGCGATTGCAGATGCTTTTGCACTAACGCGCGCTGCAGGTAATCCTCGGCATCGGGGTAAAGATGGACGGGGTGACCGACATGCTCGAGCGCCTCGATCCGCCGCATTGCCTCCTGCCCATCACGCAAGGACTGCTCACCTGCTTGATCCACGATTTCTTCGACAGTTGGATCGAGCTTCGTCGGTAAATTAAATCGCAAACCGAAATCGTCGCCGTAATGGATTCGTAGTGACAAATTGCTGCGTTGGTACGGTGTCGCTAGCTCCGATTTTTTGAACCGACGCGAAATTTTTTCCAGCACATGCAGAACGTGCTTACAGGTGCCCAGTGAATTGGTGCGAAAGTCGGGACAAGAGCAATACGACTGTCCCGGCTCGGTCCCCCGCAGAGCAACACGATAGGACTTGCCCGATGTTTTGCTGGTGATCACATAGTCGGTCCACGGCTTCGCTGAATCCGTGGTGCGGACCATCATCGGTTCTGCTGCCGCCCGCTGCTTTCGCTCGGCCAAGGCACGTTCGTGCAATTCATGATGGGTTAGATTTTCCAGCGGCACCGATTCATCCGGAGGTGCTGCCAGACCAAGGACACTTTTCGCTTCCAACAGATGGCCGAGAGCCGCAGCAAGATGGACACACGAGGTTTCACAGCGATCACAATTGGGTTGCAATTGTTTCGAGCGAGCCGATTGCAAGGTAAAGGTCGCAATCGCACGTCCACCGGCAACGTCGGGGTCACGAAACAGAACGCGGTACAGGTCGCCGCCCAGGAACACATCCTCTTCGGAATCGATTTCGAAGGCCCGGTTGCTTTGGCGGAGCAGTTCAGGGCCTTGGTCACCGAGCAATTGACAGGCTTGGAAGTAGGTCAGCGAGGCAAGCCGCTGATGGAAGGGGTTTCCCTTGGCTTTTTTGCGAGTGGCCGTCTTGGATTTCGCGTCCGCCTTACTGGTTTTGGTTTTCGATTTGGATCGAGTCGATTTTGCCTGAGTTGCCATATTTCAGCCGTCTCCTTGCTGATGAACACCATGAAAATTGGTTTTCATCTAATAGAATGGCGTCAAAGTGAACCATCAAGCGACAGCGGGGGTCATGGTAAGATAGGCAACCCAAAAAACCTATTAGAGGACACTTGGACAAAGAGGCAAGGGAAGCTAAACTCTAAGAATCACGCATCCGTAGCTCAACTGGATAGAGCATCGGTCTTCGGAACCGAGGGTTGGGGGTTCGAATCCCTCCGGGTGTACTCTTTTCAATCTGCGAACTTGGGCTGCCACGCCGGTTCGGAAAGAGTGCCCAATGTCGCGGCTTTCCTTTTGCCGCGAAAAACGCTTGGTTTTTACGGTGTTCGCGGCTTCCCGAGAGTCTCGGCGATCTCTTATTGGCCGGCACCACTGAGCCCTCCTCGCCCAATTCTGGCGACTCTCAGCCGAAACTATCGCGCTCTCTCCTTTTGACGGCGCTCTAAGTTCATTCGCCGTTTGCTTCGGCCCCTGCGAGCCAGACGATAGAAATCATGTTCGGGTTAACAGCTCGGAGTATTTTTCGGCGGTTCGGTGCGTTCGACCATATCGGGTGGAATGGACGGCATCAGCGACCGGCCGTTGTCCCATTCGACATCGACTTGCGTCCAGCCGCTTTGTGGATACACGCCGGCGACTGTCCCGGTAATGCCGGCAGGAATTGGAGCGGGATCGTCGGTCATCGAGATCAGCCGAATTCGGTCGCCTGACTTGAGTGGTGTCGTCATGGCTGAGTTCCTCGTTGGTGGCTTGCTGGGTCTGAACAAAGACTTGGCCCGCTGTCGGCCAGGGTTACGTATTTGGCGTGGCGTGGCGTGGCAGTCTCTTTGCCGCACTCACGACAATACGCCCGCACGCTACCCACGTCGGGCGTTGTCGACGGCGTTCGGGCTAGAAGCCGAGCGGCACCAAAGCGTGGGCATCCTCACCCGTGACCGCGAACTCCTCGCCCGCCGTGGTCCTCGCGTAGACCATGCCTCTACGGCGGACCACATATTCAACCACGCCGGCTTCAAAATCGTTGCCGGCGATCGGCCTTAGTCCGTAATCCATGTCGGATTCCGGCGGCGCGGTTTCTCCTTCGGCCAAATCGGTAACTTGGCGGACGTCGCAAATGAATTTCATCGCTTTACCCTACGCCCGCGCCGTAAACCGTCCACGCTCAATTTTGACAAACCGGCTTTTGTCACCGCGTTTCATGTCGCGAAGAATGGCCGAGTACAGCGTCGCGTGGGGCGTCTTGCCGCCGGGGCTTTCCCACAACCCCGCTTGGGTCATCGCAGCAATCATTTCCTGGGCGTTCATCGGTTCGGTGGCGTCTCCCAAAACCTGCAAAGCGGCTTTGACGCAAGAGAGCTTTTTCTCGCCGACAGGCTCATCCGCTTCAGTCTTAGATTTCTTCTTCAACACCTGAGTCGGTGCGTCAACCGGCCTCGCCGCCCGAGCGGGCATGCTCAATCGAGCATCCGTTTTGATTCGCACCTTTTTGCCGGTCGAAAGATTGGTCGCGTCCCAACCGCCCGACGTGTTCTCGGCGTCAATCCGGACCGTGACCTTTTTGTTGGTGACCTTCGCGTAGTACTCGCCACCAACCGTTACATCATCCTTTTTCATTCTCGTATCTCCCAAATTGTATTCATGTTTGGCTGCCATCGTCAGGCCGCGGGAACCACCCGCGACAACGCCCCGTTGCGTTTCGGCTTTCGCTCTTTCGCGTCGTGCCGCGGTTCCGTCCGCGGCGGTCGCCTTGCGGCAGGCGGGTTACACAACCGCACCCAGGTAGCTCTTGTTGAGCCGGTCGAGCATCTCGCAAAAGAGGTAGTGCTCTTCCAAAAGTGGGCCGTTCGGCCCGAGGTCGGCGTCGGCCTTCTCAAGGGCGTCGACCAAGGGGCGAAGGTTGTCGGCAATCCGGTAGTACGATTCGCGAATGTCTTGGTAGGTCGCCGGGTCGAGTTTTTTCATCTCGGTGCGAAGGGCGGTGGCCTTGGTCTTTTGGGTTTCGTTCATAGCCATGGTTTGGTCTCCGGTGGGGAAAGTTTTGTTTTCGTTTGTCGCGTAGCGATGAACACATGAAGCCATGCTTTGGCCGGAGCATCAACCAAGTCATGGAATCAATTCCCAAATTATCTGAATCTTTTCCAACATGCCCGAACGCAGAAACATCGCGGCGTGTGGCAACGTCGTGGTGTTTTAGCGAACTGTAGAAGTCATTGACGGCTTCTTTGCCACCGTCAACCGGAATGTTCGGTTCCGTCAATTTCGACAGCCGGTTACAGAGTTGCCGAAGCGAGCCGACGTCGTCCCATCCGATCTTCCGTCCGTCTTCGTTTGGAGCCGGCATGTCCTCGATGTATTGGTGCAGGTCTTCGAGTAGCGTCAATGCGCGAACGTGGGCAGCGGTGTATTCGGCGTCGATGCGTGCGTGGTTGGCATGGGCGTAGGGTGCCATGGTGGCCTCTCGTTTGGGTGCGGGCATTCGAAAATGTGTTCAAAAGTCTTCTGCTAGCAGTCGCGGGCGGTTTCCCAAGCCCGCTTGCTTCCATAACAAATCTGGCCGCCTTCGACGATGTAGACCGTCGCGTCTTCAGCGACGTCCTGGTTGTCGAAGTATTCACTGGGGTCATCTTCGCTCGCTTCATTCATTTCCATGCCGCTGGTCACGCCGGAAATGCGGTTTTCAAAGGGCCAGTTTTGTTGTGTCATCAAACGCACCTCGCATTCTTCGCCGTGCTGTTCGCGGTAGTCTTCGAGGAGTTCGATCAGTTGGGAAATCTTCATGTTTGGTTTCCTTTTGGAAGGGAAGGATCTGGGTGGGTTTCAATCGGTGGTGATAGGTGTGTCGAGTGTCGCGACATTGATTCGTGTACCGTCGGCCAGTGGGATGTAAAATCCGCCAAAGGTTGTGCGGAGGCTGTCGAACACTTCGATGCCGTCGATTCGGTCGCCGGCTTTGATCTCGTGGGCTTTGCGTTGCGTCATTTCCGGGGCTCCGTTTGAGTGATGCAAAACGTCTTGGGACTAAACACATGAAGCCATGAATCTGACGACGAAGCAAGTCGATTCACTCAGCCAAACGCAACTTTTTTTCATGTCCCCACCGATGGCCGACGTGGCCGACAAACGACGCGTGACGCGTTGTTGGAATTGGTCGGCAAATGCGTTCAGATCAAGAAATGCCGCGGCGTGTAGCGAAAGTGATGGCGTAGGTTGGTATAGATAAACTTGGGGATCAGAACAGGTCGGTCGGCGACGCCGCCTGTGATCGGCGTAGCAGATCCGCCCACATCTTTCTCTGGTCGCCCCAGTCGAGCGTTTTCGCGATCGGGCGGACTTCGCGTTCCAGGATGGCGTCTCGGCCTTGGATCGTTCGTGGCAGGTCGAGAATCTGTACTTGAATATCTGGGGCTAAATTGTCGAGCCACATGATTTGCGACATTCGCGTGGTCGAGATTTGCCCGTAGTGAGCGAGCTCGGATTGGTTGAGGATCACCCCGTCGCGAACCAGGTCGTAACAACGATGGGCCAGTGCCAACAATCGAGTGATCCGTGGGATACGGCCTTCTGGCGAGGACGGTGCCTTACCCTCTTCCATGCTCTTGCTGCCGTTACGGCGTGTTTTGACGTGAAAAGAACGGTTGATCGTTAGCTTGTTGTTCATGCCAATGCCTCTGCGGTGCCGGCCGTCAGATTCTGAACGCCCGTGTCGTGGAATGTGATTGCAACGTTGCCAGCGACGCCGTCGAAGTCGACTCGGTCGACCAACAGCGATGTCAGCCTAACCTGCTCGCGTGGCTGGATCGTATCCCAAAGCTCTTCAAAGCCGGCCAGAAGTTGCCGGACATCAGCATTGTCGATGGATTGATCTTGAAGCGATTGAACCTCGTGCTCGATTGCTTTTAAGCGGTCAGTGGCAGTGTCGATTCGCGATTGCAATTCGGGCAGTCCCGCGACACGGCGGTTGTTGGTCGCATTGGCGGCAATCGCCCGTAACTTTTCATGGTCGTTGCGTAGCTGCCGTTCTAACGCTTTGCGTTCTGACGCAAGAGCCTCTTGCCGAAGCCTGGACCGAGATTCGATTTGACCAATCGTTTGATTGAGTAGGTCTTCGTCGGTGCCGATGGATTGAATCTGCTGCACAATGAATCTTTCAATTTCGCCGGCCGGTACCGACGGGGAGGGGCACTCGGCCCAGCCTTTCTGCATCGCTGTCCCACAAACGTAGTAGCGATACCGCTTGCTACCTTTGCAGCTGTACGAGTGCGTCATCGGTCGCCCACAGGCTTTGCACCAAATCAGACCTTTCAACAACGCGTTGTGTTTGTTGCGAACGCCCGTGCCGCCGGATTGCCCGTTGGCCTTGAGTTGATTTTGCACGCGGCGAAAGAGATCCACGGGTACGATCCCATCGTGTTCGCCCTCGTGCGTTTCGTCCTTGTATCGAATCTTGCCGATGTAAGTGACGTTTGTCAGCAGTTTGTAGATGGCGTTCTTGCTGAACGCTCGGCCGCCGCGGTGGTCGCCCTTTTTAGTGACCCATTGTTTGGTCGTCCAACCGCGTTGCCTCAGCTCCTTCATCACCGGCAACAGTGAGTGATGTTCGACATACAGGCTGAAAATTTGGCGAACACGGTCGGCTTCGATCTCGTCGACAATCAGTTTCGTATTCTCGACCGTGTAACCGAGCAATGGCATCCCGCCGGACCATTTGCCTCGCCGGCGGGATGCCGCAACCTTGTCGCGAATCCGCTCGCTGATCATTTCGCGTTCAAATTGTGCGAATGACAGCAGCACGTTCAACACCAGTCGGCCCATCGATGTGGATGTGTTGAACTGCTGTGTGACGCTGACAAACGAGACGCCGTGTTGATCGAACGTCTCGACGATCTTAGTGAAGTCGAGCAGCGATCGGCTGAGTCGGTCGACTTTGTAGACGATTACGCAGTCGATCTCGCCGGCCGCGATGTCGGCCAACAATCGCTGCAACGCTGGTCGCTCCATATTGCTGCCGGTGAAGCCACCATCGTCGTAGGACATTGGGATGACTTCCCAGCCTTCGTGCTTTTGCGAAACGGCATAAGCCGCGGCGGCGTCACGTTGAGCGTCCAGCGAACTGTATTCTTGATCGAGTCCTTCCTCGGTGCTCTTGCGAGTGTAGATCGCGCATCGCACGGTCTTCTTCTTCTGATCTTTCATCATTTGGATTCCTGCTGATCGAGTTTGAAAAACCGGTTGCCGCTCCAGTGCGACCCGGTAACGTATTTGGCGACGGCAGAAAGCGAACGAAACAGTTCGCCTTCAAATTCATAACCGGCAGCCGTGACACGAACGCGAATCTCGCGGCCTTTGTAGATACGAGTGATCAAGGTGCCTGGCAGTATTCCGCAATCGGAAATCGAACCGGTCGCAACCGTCTTCGTGCGAATGACGGCATCGGCCGAGAGACGCCGCGATGCGGGCGAGGTGACACGCAAGTCGGCACCATTGGCAAGTTCGCGAATTCGAGTAATCGCGTCCGCCGAAAGGCCGCTCTCGACGTTCGCTTGCATCCGCCAAATGATTCGGCGGATCAGCCATTTGCGGTTCTTGGCGTTGGTGGTTTCGCCTGTAACCTCGGCGAATTGATCGCGAAGCTCGCCGCAGCTCATTTTTTGCAAGCGGGCGACTTCTTTGGCAACGTTAAGCTCCATGTTGGACTCCTGGGTCTGGGGTCTGCGGTGCCGAAGTGGAACGCGTGTGGACAGAGAGCCCTGTGTTAGCAGACGAATCAAGCCGCTCACCGCAACTTTCGGAAAGACTCTCGAAAGAACAGACCAAGTGCCCGCTTTCGGCCTGGGAATTGATAATGGCATCAGCCAAAAGGGCCGCGATTTCGGCCAATCGCTCGGTGGGGGTGAGCGCAGCCGATCTACTTTTTGTGAACATCCAATCTCCTGATTCATTGATGCGGCAAAGGCCGCGTGAAGAAGGCAATCAGGGGTGGCTGGCTGGATGGTTTGCTCAGTCGTTGGTTGGGTTGGTTTGATCGGGCTCAGAGGTCCACAGACGCCGTGTCAGAGCGAGTCTGCAATAACTGGTCGGCGATACCGCGCCCCCAGGCCGTGCGTGATAGACCGGCGACTACAGCGTTCAGGTCGACTTGATTGCCAAGCTGGTCGATCGTGTCGACGATCAATTTGGTGGAGGGAATCACATGGGTGGTTCGGTCCCGATTGGGTTCGGTAACACGCTTCAGCAATTCCAACCTTTCCAGTTGCTCTGCCGCTCTGACCAAACGCATCTTGCGCTGCGGAATCCTGTCACCAGCCCAAAAACTGGGCGTGAAAGGGATGCCGCGATGAAGCATGCCCGAAATCCAGGGATCAGAGATCCCTGGGACATCAAGCTGGACTTCAGCAAAGACCTCGAGTTCCGCAACCAGATGCTTCGCCAGTTGCAGTTGATTGGGTTTCATTGGCGTTCCTCCCAAAAGTCGGACAACGTGTTCCAGGAAAGCAACTCTCTGTATGAGTGTCGCTGATTCGGGTGGCCCTGAGTGGCGTTTCAAACGCCGGGAAGTACCTAATCGCGGCGGCCTGGCGAGCGATCGGGCAGCGGTTCGCAATGGCCCGTGCGGGCCGCCACGGGGCCGTGTGTCGCGTCGTGGTGGGCTGCCGCGTCCAAAGGCCGCGTTGGCTTCGCCTTCGCAACGTTGGCCTACACGTGCGGCACGTGGACGGAACTCGCCGCACCAATCGCAAGCGATCACGATCGGGAACACGGCGTAGTTGACGTCGGCATTTCGGTTGCCGTGGTCGATCACTGGAGGAAGACGCGTGCACTCGCCGCGCTGGCATTCTTCTGCAGGCGGTTGATCTCGATCGACACCGATCGGTGGCTCAAAGAAACGGCAGTCCCAACACGACGGTTCGGGCTGATTTGGAATACCGCAATTCATCAATTCCTCCAAAGGGCTCTTACGTGTACGCGCGGATGCGGGCATACACGTGCTTGTCTGATGAATTGATGAATTATTATTTACTTTATACAAAGTGCTTGTCTCCTTAGACTTACGGTGATTTCGGGACATGTGGGATTGGGTGTGGTGTTTTAATTCAGCAACGTGGTTTTGGTCATCGAGAACGGCCGCTGGCAAACAACGCGGCTGAGGGATTGGATGCCTCAGTTTTCGACCAACCGATACACGAAGCCCGGACGCGTCTTGGAAGCGGACGGTTGGCGAACGACCAACCGCTGCGTGTCAAGCAACTTGATGACCTCCTTGTGGTCGCTCGGCTTCCACGGCAATCGACGGGTGAGTTCCCACTCAGGCATTGGTTTGATGCCATTCCTGGACTTCCAGTTCTTCAGTTGCCGCACAACCGCTTTTGCCATCGCGTCGAAATCGTTGTGACTGACGTGGTCGTTCGCCATGAACAGCATCCTTCGCGTCTGGTGTTCGACAACTTCAATCGCCCATCGAGCGGAGTCGGCGTCGATGATGGGGGCGAGATGATTGCGGCTGATCGCGTGGAGCAGAGCGAGTTTCCGGGTTTGTTCGCTCACTCGCCCCCAGACTGTTGTGCCAACCGAATCATTTGAATCCTCCGCTTTCTCGTACTGGATCTCCGCGTTCACTCGAGCGTCGACTAACAGGCCGGACGCTTCGTCGTTGTGCTGCACAATTGCTGGTGTCGGATTCCAGTCAACCAAATTGCCGACTCCGGGTCTGAAGTTTTCCCACCACTGAGCCGTTTCGAGAATCGAACCTGGTATGTCACGGATCTTCGGTTCTTGGCCCCGACCGCGTTTTCCGCATTCAAAGATCAGCATCCGAGCGAACAGCCCATTGGTGAGCATTCGATCGGAGAGGGCTTCGTAATAGTGGTTCGGGATCGCGGTTCCGAAGATGACCAAGCTCGGTTGGTTGATCACGCCAGCGGCTTCTTTGCCCGCCTTACGACGCATCGGATAGATGCTGTTCGCTGACGAATACATGGTCAGCAACGTCGACATGATCTGTTCGTAACGGGCATCCTTGGACTTGCTGATCGACTGCAGCAGGCCATCAATTTCATCGGTCTGGTAGAGCATGGCCGGTGTCAGATGTAAAGCATCCTGCAATCCCTCCCCGGATGCAAATCTTTCACCTGTTTGGTCGACCACTCCGATTTCTTGAAGGATCCGGACGTTTAGTTTTCGGGGCCAGTCTTTTCCCGCTGCCGAGTGCGCCAATCCCAGTAGATAGAGGTTCGTGCGATTGTCGCCTGGATCGCGAACGCGACGACCGGCCAAGAAAGCTTGCATCGCCAGTGCGCCGCAGAACGCCATGACAGGATTCGGATAGGGTGCGGTATCAAGGCAGTGATCAACGACCTCATTGACGAAGCCAGGGATTCGCAACAGTCGCTCGGGAAGCGGTCCGGGATCCTCGATCGACGAGGCTGGTTCGATGGGAGGATCGTCGTCAGTTTCCTCCTCCGTGCTAACTCGAACGTTGAACTGGCTTAGGTCGATTTCATCGAGCGGTTGCGATGTGCACTCATCACGCAGCCAACCGAACGGCCGATCGTGCGGTTTAGTTGCGGCTTGGCTGATCTTGTGTCGAAGCTCTTTGTCAGACCACGGCGGCACGCACCGTGGGTTGTAATGCTGCGTCAGGATTGTGAGAGCTTCACTGGGTTCGATCCCGAAACCATGAACGAGCGCTGTAGCCGCCGTGTAGGTTTGCGAGTGACCTCCGCCTCCTGAAATGGCCGGCGGCATTGCATCGAGGTACGCGATAGCACGCCGCTGGATTTCGTCAGGGCTGTCGTTGGAACGATCAAGCGCTGGTGAAGTCTTTTGCGACGTCTCCGGCCAAAAGTATTGGCAGACCGCGGTGAGTTCATCCTGTTTCGCGGCTATCTCGGTGTGCGCATCTGATAGCCGTCTCCCCGTGATCGTGAAGAACCGAGCGTGATCGTAAATCTCGATCTGCCCCGATTGATCCGGCCCCAGCCCTTTTCGTTGACAACCAACGTGAGGCGGTTTGCATCCTTCGACGATCAACTTCACACCTCGCCCCGACGGTGAAACTTCCGTGTAGGTAGCGAGATAGTCAACGATCTCTTTGCCCCAAGTGAAGTTTCCTGCCTCGTCCAAGCAACGATCCAGATCAATGCCGGTGAAGCAATCGTCGGGAGTGAAAATGAAGCCGATCCCTGCCAAAACTGGATCACCTTGGAATCGCTTCATCGCCGCCTCAAACGATGCCCAATCACGCGGGTCGATCGAACTCGCTTGATACCCAGTCTTCGGTGAGATGGGCACCTTCGTGAACCGATTCTCCGTCTGGGAGAGTTTCCAACAGACCCACTGATCGAGTTCAGTCAGTCGTTGTGGGATGTGCTGTGTTGGGAATTCATGAGCGTTCATCGAGTGGCCTCCTTGCGAGTCGATGGTTGTGAATGTGTGGCGGACCGTTCTTCGTCAATCCGTTTCAGTTCGCTGGCGATGTGATCCAAGTTGGCCTGCGAGAACACGCGAGCGTGTCCGGCCCAGCCGGTCGCTTCGATGTTGCGTGAGCGGATGATGTATTCGATTCGGTGGACCTTGGTGTCGAGTTGCCGGGCGATCTCGCCGACGGTTAACAACAACGGAGGCTGTGACATAGATTTCCTTGCAGCGCGTGGAGAAGCTTCGCAACAGTTGCCGGTTGATGGGCAGGCGGCGAAACCAAAAAAGAGAGGGACCAAAATCTGCGAAGTCGCCCGATTCGTGGGCGAAGGCAGATTCAAAACAAGCTCGCCGCGAAGGATCGCTGGCGGGCGAGGAGCCGGGTGACTGAGTTGGTCGCTGGTTGGTTGGGTGAGAGGCTCGGTGGTCGAGCAAGCGGGATTATGCGAATTAAGTAAGGCTTGTCAAATCTTTTTACTGGCTTGGATTTTTCGTGTCGTCGCTAACATCACTACAACACTTTGCCACCGCAAAATACGTTGAAAACGCGTTCGGAACGAGTATCAGACAGCCCGGCCGACAACCAATGTGCCGAACCTGTTTCACCATGGATGCGCTATACGCGGGATCGTTCGTGCTTTCGCTAACGATCGGAAAGCAGCGGAAAACACGGTCCAAAACGCTCTGGCCTGTTTCCGTGATCGGGATTTGCCAACATCAACAAAGCGAGCGTTAATAAAATCAGAACTTTTCAAAAATAATTTGAGACCGTGGATCAAGAAAAGGACCGAGCCATCTCTACCTGTAAACCTACCGGAAAAGATCGCGGAATCACGATCGAAATAGTGTTGATGTCGAAAACGTGAGCGACTCGCAACAGGTATCTCGCACCGCCACGCCGTGAGTAAATTGGCTGCGAAACGACTTACTCTCCTTCTCACGGATAACGTTTCTCGCGACGACCACACATCAATCCGTGAATTCTCCGAGATCAATCCAGATGAAATCGAAACGCCGCTCTGTCTCTTGAGCTGCTTTGCTGGAACACCATTTGGCGCCGATTCTCTCCAAGACTGGCCACGAACGTCTCTACCTTGAGACGTTCCAACTGGCCGGCCCGAAAGGCGAAAACTCTTTGTTAAGCTGAATGATATCGAATGAACTGAAAGGAATACTCGCTGCCAACAGTCGACTTATTATGGTCAGCCGGAAAGTGTGCACGATCGTTATCTATGTAATGTCCGAGGATGGAAGTCTTTATAAATGCTTTTTGGGAGTGGTTGGATATTGGAGAACTAACTTAGTTTTTTGCTTTAAAAACTGAAACTTTTAATGCAGCTTTACCTGCCTCGCCTACAGGCAAACAGAATGTGAAACTTGTATCGTCTGTATAGCTCCTGATCAGCATTTACCACTTCTCGCTGAAGAAAACAGGCCGGCATCAGCCATTAGTCAAGGACCTCGGAGGCAACAGAGCGTCCTGCGGCCTTAATATGGCTTCGTAATTCCTTCGGCGGAAGGCATCGATCGTATATCGCGACCTCGTCGATCTGCCCGACGAATCGCCGATATACCGACGTGGGGTAAACCTGGCCAACGAGAATTTGCACGTTTTCCGTTAGCGGAGCCGGGTTGGAATGTTCAGCCGACAATTGCCCGTTGATCCACAGCATTTGTCGACTCCCCTGCTTCTGCGATACAACATGTTGCCATAGCCGAGCTTGATATTGATTTCCAGAAAACAAACTGGTGACACTGATTGGCTCGTCCGATCGGAGTGCACGATGAACAAAACGAAAACGGTTGGCCGGAGAATCACTTAGCCGATGGGTGAAGTAGTGCTGGGCCGTGGTCTCCAGCATCATCGTGTGTGGGTATCGGCCGTCCGCCAAGCCTTCAGTCGCATGCATACAAAACACTTCACCATGGTGAAATAGCT
Organism: Novipirellula methanifontis; assembly: GCF_052161655.1. Classification (GTDB taxonomy): domain Bacteria; phylum Planctomycetota; class Planctomycetia; order Pirellulales; family Pirellulaceae; genus Novipirellula. Next base: position 344,330 of record NZ_CP197418.1, on the reverse strand, counting down.
GCGGCTTAACCCACATCTCAATGGTGTACTCGTCAAGTGGTTTCTCTGGCCAAGGCTCCACGGCTCGAAACGCGGACGATGTCGACGTCCCCATTTCGGCAACCCTGTTAGTGTCATATTTACGCCATCCTGGATTGCCAACCACCATCGCATTCATGCCCGGTGCGCTGCCTTGATTTTCCACGAATTGAGAAAACTCGCCCTTCAGTTCCTCAAATCGCCAGTAAATGTTTGGCTGAGAATCCAAAACGGCGCGTACATATTCCTCTCCTAAATTCAATGGATCAAAACCGGGTGAGCGAGCGGAAACAAAGTTGGCCTCAGAGGCCTCAAACTTGACCACTGTGACGCCCTCTTCAAAGTTAGAGGAAATACGCACTGCTTCTCCTGCTTCCAAATGGATTTCATTCGTACTGAATTCCGCTTGGTTTGGCTTCACCGATACTCGTCCTGAGAATAAATGAACTTCAGTTTCGGAGTCACTTGAAACCAATCCGATCGAACTCTGTCCATCGGCGAGAACCTTGCCCATCGAAGTATTTACCGTCACATTTCCGCTGCCGGTACCGAGCGACTTTGCTGTCATAGAACCATGAAGAAGTCCAATTTTGCCGTCGACGCCAATCGAAACGCTTGCCGGGCCCTCGATTCGCACGATTGCCTCGCCAGGCGTTTTTTCTCCAATCCTCAATTCTGCAATGCCTTCGACAAGATTCAGAACCTCACCTGATGCAATCGGTTCCCCGATCGTCGGGACCAAGTCACTTGAAGAACTCCAAACACACGCTGTCATCGAAACGAGCTGTGGTGGCCTGGCTTCGGAAGTGAACCCTGCGGCGGGCAAATTCGCTGAAGGCAAATTTGCGATGGGTGCATTAACCGAAGAGGGCTTTGCAAGAGACCATGCCAATGAGGCGATAAACAAATGGCTGGCTGCCAAGCCGACCCACCAATAAGCCTTTGTCCACCGATCAGGCTGAGAGGAGGAATCCGCTCGTTCTCGCGATAATGGAGCGATTGCGCCGGCTAGTGTCCCTGGCACGTTTTTGGGGGACGGTGGATTTGCTGCAGCAGACAGTGTTCCTCTACGTTTTTCTTGGCTGAATGCTTCGGACAACACCTCCGCCATCGGCAAAGAGTCCAGGCCTCCCGAGTCAGTAAAGGCGCAAAGTTGGTCAATCAGAGCCGCTGCCTCGACGGCGCCTTCTTCCGAGCAAATCAACGCATTCAGTTCTGCGATCTCGGATTCGCTCAGTGATTCCGACTGCGATTTTAAAATCAAGGTGCGTAATGTTTGCAATTGGTGGTTGTCCGTGTTCATGAAAGCACCTCGGTCGCTGAGCGTTGTACGCATCGTAATAGTATGCCGTGTACTTTACTTAATTCGCGGTAGATCGCATGCGTCGACCGGCCCACCCGATTAGACATCTCGCCGACGCTTAAGCCTTCGAAGTACTTCTGGCGAATCAAGTCATGATCCGACGAGGGCAGCTTCTTAAGACAGTTTGATAGAGCCGTTCGACGTTCACTCAATTCGGCGGAGATCGGCATCGCTGCTTCGGCCAATGACTCAAGAGCTTCGTCACTCAACAGTTTAATTCGCCGCTTTGATTCGCGATGTTTGAGCGTTTCGTAGTGCGCGATGCGGCAAGCCCAAGCCGCAAAGTTACCCGCCGCGTCGTACTGCGAAAACTTTTGCCACAAAACGACGCAGGTTAATTGAAAAATCTCTTCGGCATCATCCTGACGATTCATCGTAAGGATTCGAATGAATGACATCACCTTGCTTGAGTGCATCGCAAGGAGACGAACAAATTCATCTTGGGATACTTCCTCTTGGATGACCTGTTTCCTCGGTGAATTGGACATGACTTAACTGCGCAAGATGGAACGAACCGGACTAGGGCGACTCATTCTTATTCCCGAAACTCTCCTTTCATTTTGCGATTTTTCTCGGGATTTTCGCAGATAAAGAGGCGATTTAGGCAAAAAACGAGAAAAAGTCTAAAATTCCGCGCGAACAACTCTAACGGGGACGGGAATTACTCCATACGAGGGCCATGCACGTAACGCAATGATCGCGTTTCACTTCGTCCTCTTCTCTTCTCTACTCTCGTATTTGGAGTTATTCGAATGAATCGTCAGCGTACTGGATTCACTCTCGTCGAATTGCTAGTGGTCATCGCGATCATCGGAGTCTTAGTTGGTTTGCTACTGCCGGCCGTGCAGGCCGCTCGCGAGGCAGCTCGCCGGATGAGTTGCAGCAACAACTTCAAGCAAATTGGTTTGGGAATTCACAATTACCATTCGGCTTACAAGGGGCTACCAGTCCATGGTACCGGCACCGATCGGCCAGCTGGGCAGCAAATCTACGCGGGTGACAGTAACGGAACGAGCATCAACCGCCGCGGATCTTTTTTGATTAGTGTGCTGCCGTTTATTGAGCAGCAGGCGCTCTGGGAGCAGATTTCAAATCCACTCAATGTGAAGGCTAACGGTTCTGCCAAGAACCCGTCCTGGCAAGCGATGGGACCCGGGGTCGCTCGTCTAGACTACGGTCCTTGGGCGACGAACATTCCGTCTTACCGATGCCCGAGCGATCCGGGCCAGGGGCTTCCGGCGCTTGGTCGTACAAATTACGGAGCTTGCATGGGCGATTCATCCGTGATGTCTCGCGAAGGCAAAATATTCGTTCATAAGGTATCCAGTGGTGCCACGATGCCCTATACCGCCAACAATCAAACCCAGGCGACGCGTTCGCGAAAAGTTCATCGGGGTATGTTTGTGATGAACAGTCGCATGAAGTTTCGCGATACGCTCGACGGATTGGCAAACACCGTGATGTGTGGCGAGTTGACGACGGATCTTGGGGACGCAGATGTTCGCACTTCGTTTCCGCAGGATTCGGCGTACAACGACAGAAGTGGGCACGGACGCGCCGAGTGCCGGAAGAACCCAAGGTTCATGGATCAGCATCATGATCCCGAACGACCACAATTCTGGAACGCGGGTGCTGGAGGTTCGGTAAGTGCATTGCTTGGACGCGGCTATCGCTGGCATGATGCGATGCACTTTTTCACTCAAGTGCACACGATCCTTCCGCCCAATTCAGGCATTTGCACCGGCGGATTCACGAGTAACGACTCGATGGTCACGGTGTCCAGTCGTCATCAAGGTGGGGCACACGTCTTGATGGGCGATGGAGCTGTGAAGTTCATCACCGATTCGATTGAAGCGGGCAATAGCAACGCCGCAATGATCTCGTATCACGGATCGCCAGCTACAGTTGCCGGTGCGAAAAGTCCCTACGGACTCTGGGGCGCCTTGGGCACCCGTTCCGCCAAGGAAGTCATTGACACGGATTTTTAAGGTTTGGAGGTGACGTCTTTTTTGGCGAGATCAATTTCCAGCCAGTATCTATTTTTAGCCCTGTCGCCTGTCATGCCGGCAAGGCTACCGCAACTACTTTAAGTCTTTCCCTCGGTGTAGGGACTTTTGAGAAATAAGAAACAAGGATTACAGATGAAAGTGAAGACATTACTTTGCCTGCTGCTGGTCAGCTTGTTGGTCGGATGTTCGGATTCAGAGCCAAGTTCGGTTGCTGACGGGCTCAGCCAGAAGCAAATCGACGACTACAACGCGCTCGTTGAAAAGGAGGCAAAACTTGCAGCCGAAGCGGGGGATATTGGATTTACCGAGTAGTCCATCCGCCGCCGCAAAATGAATTGATCGAAGGCTGTTGTGGTTTCCACTTCAGCCTTTTTTCGTCTTGAGCTAGTTCGCAAAGATGCAGAGCTTTGCTTTGTTTTCAACTGTGCCGCACGAGAGAGAGTTCGGGAAAGATGCCCGACCCCGCGTCCTGCGACCATGCTTCGTGATCGCGAGAAACGCGAATTTCCTGCTATTTTGCGAGCCAAACACAAATGAAAGATTTTTGTCAGATTTTGCGCGAAACAGGTCAACAAGAGTGGGAATCACTCCACCTACGGGATTTAAGACGCGAATCGGATGTGCGACGCGTCTGATTTTCCCATTTTTATCTTATGTATTTGGAGTTGTTTGAATGAAAACTCAGCGTACTGGTTTCACGCTCGTTGAATTATTGGTGGTCATCGCAATCATCGGCGTGCTGGTAGGTTTGTTGCTGCCTGCGGTACAGGCAGCTCGCGAGGCAGCTCGGCGAATGAGCTGTAGTAACAATTTTAAGCAGATCGGTTTGGGGATTCACAACTATCACTCGGCATACAATGCCTTGCCGATCCACGGTAACGGCACCGATCTTCCGGCCGGCTCACAACCCTATGCCAACCTGAGCAGCAACGTATCCAACAATCGGCACGGTTCGTTTTTGGTTGCCATTTTGCCGTTCGTTGAGCAACAAGCGATGTGGGAACAAATCGCCAATCCGCTTGCAAACCCTGGCGGGACTCCCGCTCGATGGCAGGCGATGGGGCCTGGGCCGGCAGTGATCGCTTACAGTCCCTGGGCAACCGAGATTCCTGGCTATCGCTGCCCTAGCGATCCCGGCGTCGGTTTGCCGGCTCTCGGCAGAACCAATTATGGCGCCTGCATGGGAGACTCGTCCGTGATGACGAGGGAAGGCTCGATCAACGTTAATACGGTCGCAAATGGGGCCACGGTTCCCTACACCGCAAACAATTCAACCCTCGCGGAAAATGCACGGATTACGCATCGAGGAATGTTTGAGCTGTTTAGTTCGATGAAATTTAGAGATACGCTTGACGGTTTGGCTAATACGGTGATGGCGGGTGAATTAGCGACCGACCTGGGCGATGCCGATAATCGAACCTCGCGGCCGGGGGCAGCATTCGCCGATACGGGAAGTGGCCGAAACGAGTGTCGCAAAGATCCAAAATGGCAGTATCAGCACCACGATCCCCAACGCCCACGATTTTGGATTCCGGCAGCTGCGGCGACCGTCAGTGCGACAAGCGCCCGCGGCTATCGCTGGCACGATTGTTACCCGATGTTCAGTCAGATTCATACGATTCTGCCACCCAATTCCGGTCTTTGCACTGGCTTTAATGATACTCATGACTTAACCGCGTCGGTCTCCAGTCGTCACCAAGGCGGAGCTCATGTGCTGATGGGGGATGGTGCAGTCAAGTTCATCACAGACTCGATTGAAGCTGGCAATAGTAATCAAGCGATGATCTCGTATCACGCCACGCCCGCGACAGCACCGGGCGATAGAAGTCCCTACGGGCTTTGGGGTTCGCTTGGCACAAGGGGCACCCGCGAAGTCATAAGCGAAAGTTTTTAACGCGCATACGTTAAGCTCGCATGCGTGCAAATTGGCTCCTCCGGTCTCCGCCTTCGATGGAGGTGGGGATGAGGAGGGGCTTGTCGGGGCGGTGATCCAGTGGTTGCCGGCCCATCATTCGTTTTTTGATCATTGTCAAACATCAACAAGCAACCATGAATACCAGATTTATTATTGCGTTCTTAGTGCTCGCCTTTACTGTTGGCTGTTCCTCCAGCACAACCAAAAACATTGCCTCGGAGGCCTCTCAAGAAGAAATCGATAATTACAATCAAATGATCCAACGGGAGGCCGAGCAAGCGAAGCAATCCTTCGACAACGCGAAAATCTAGCCTCAGAACTCATTGCACTTCGTCGTAGTGACTAGGATTGTTCAGCTTTTCACGCTCGTTTCCTCTCTCGACTTTTCATGGATTCCAAAAGACCTAAACGATGTTGAAATACTGCTCTCTTTTATTTGTGGCGATCTTGTCGCTAGACGTGTGCAAGGCTCAAGAAGGTTCTGAGACTTCGATTTCAAAACCGGCCATCAATTACGATGGTGATGCCGGTTTTGACGCGATGCTTAGCGCGGGTACACGCCGCTTTTCAACGGCAAGGACCTGACCGGATGGCGGAACCCATATCCGCACGGTGAAGCCAAAGTCGTCGACGGTGAAATTCATCTGCTGGCCGATGAGAAATTCTTCCTGGTCACCGAAAAGAAGTACTCCGACTTTCGTGTCAGCGTTGATATTCACTTGCCCGAAGGCGATGCCAATTCGGGAGTCATGTTCCGATGTCACGTCGACAATGGCGAGAAGAAGATCGTCTACGGCTATCAAGCCGAATGTGATGGTTCGGATCGGCGGTGGTCCGGTGGTTTTTATGACGAGTCGCGACGGGGCTGGATCTGGCCGAGTACCAAGGGACGTTCGCAAGATCAATTCCTTGAGCATGAAGAGGAATCAAAAGCGGCTTTTGCAGATCCAACAATCGCAGGTGCACTGAATCGCAACGGCTGGAACCGGTTTGTGATCACGTGCATTGAAGATCGCATCACGATCGAGCTCAACGGAGTTCCCACGGTAACGTTCCGCGATGCAACCGATGCGACGGGGTACATCGGTATCCAGCACCACGGCGAGGACGGACAAACCTACCGTTTCCGAAATTTGTTCATCAAAGAGTTGCCGGAGTTCCCCGCGGAAGACTCGGTTTCGCTGACCGACCAAGCTCCTGTATCGGTCAAGAAAATTAGCGACGAGATTACCCTCGTGGATTTCGGCAAAGTCGCCTTCGGAAACATCGCGATGCGAGTTCCTCAAGGGGGGCGAGGCGAGGGCAGGGTTCACTTCGGCGAGAAGTTGAAGGATGGCAGGATCGATCGCGAGCCACCAGGAACGGTTCGCTATGGAGTGAGCCAATTTCGCAACGGTAGTGGCGAGATCGGAACTTGGATCGTGCCAACCCCCTCGGAAGTAAGAAACACCGAACAGGCGGGGGCGACACGCGCTCATCCGCCTGCGGTTTTGACGCCAAAGGCATGGTTGCCGGTCATGCCATTTCGCTGGGTCGAAATCGAAAATTGGCCGGGCGAATTTAAGCCGGAATACATTGTCCGGCGGGCCGCATTCGCTTCTGACTGGAATGACGACGCCAGTTCGTTTGAGTGTTCCGACGAAACAATCAATAAAATTTGGGAACTGTGCAAATACAGCATCAAAGCTACGACGTTTGCCGGTGTCTATGTGGATGGTGATCGCGAGCGGATTCCGTACGAAGCCGACGCGTATCTGAATCAATTGAGTCACTACACCACCGATGACGATGTTGCGATGGCGGCAAGAACATTTGATTGGTTGATTGAAAACGGCACTTGGCCGAGCGAGTGGGCACCGCACATGGTGTTCATGGCTCATGCCGAGTGGATATATTCGGGCGACAATGATTGGTTAAAACATCGCTACGAATCGCTGAAGGCAAAAACGTTGATGCATCGCAGCGGCGAAGACGGCTTGGTTCGCAGTGCCGAGATCGATCGCACAAGGCATGACATCGTTGATTGGCCGCAAAAAGAACGCGATGGTTATGTGTTCACTGAAATCAATACCGTCGTCAATGCATTTCATATCGAGGCAATGCAGATGATGGCCGAGATGGCTCGTGCAATCGGGAAGAACGAGGACGCCAAAGCTTTTGAAGATCGAGGCAAGCTAGCACGAGCGTCGTTCCAGAAAACGCTGTTTGACGAGACTGCGGGAATTTATCGCGATGGTGTCGGCACTGATCACAGCAGTATCCACGCGAATTTCTTTCCGTTGGCGTTTGGGCTAGTGCCCGAGGAAAAGCTCGCAGGCGTCATCGCGTGGCTTGAAAAACAAGACATGCAGTGCAGCCCCTACGCGGCTCAGTATTTCATGGACGGGCTGTTCAGCAACGGCAGCGATAAAAAGGCAATTGACCTGATGGTTGCCGACGGAGATCGCAGTTGGAAGCACATGGTCAATAGCGGAACCACGATCAGCTGGGAAGCCTGGGACATGAAATACAAACCCAACCAGGATTGGAACCACGCCTGGGGCGCCGCTCCGGCGAACCTATTGCCACGCTTCGTGCTCGGCGCTCAGCCCACTGCCGCTGGCTGGACGACCGCAATCATCCGGCCGTGCCCAGGTGATTTGAAGTTCGCACGCGGCCAAGTTCCAACATCGCGCGGACCGATTTTGATCGACTGGAAAAACGAATCCACGTTCACGCTTTCGCTCGTGCTTCCCGATGTCATGACCGCGAAAGTAGAGCTGCCGGCATCCGACACAGCGACTGGGGTGTTCGTTGATGGAAAGTCTGTCGCTGCAACCAAGACTGGAAACCGCTGGGTCGTAAACGATGAGGTCAGCGGTTCCGTAACCATCGAAGCCAAGTAATGATTGGGACGCGATCGTGTCGTAACCCCCTGAACCCTTCTCCCCCGCAACGCCGGGAGAGAAGGAGCCAGCGTATTGAGAGCACCTAGTCACCCTACATAACCACCACCATGACGAAGAGAAGCATGAGCACTGCCAACGCAATAAAACGATTCCTATTCTGCCTGTTTCTGAGCGTGTCGGCGATTGCATCCGCTGATGATCAACCTCAATATCAAAACCTCTTCAATGGCGAAGACCTTTCAGGCTGGGCCGGCAAGGATGGTTTCTGGTCCGTCAAAGATGGCGTCATCCTTGGCCAAACCAGCAAGGAGAATCCGACTCAAGGAAATACGTTTCTGGTGTGGCAAGGCGGCGAGGTCGGAGACTTTGTCTTTAAGACAAAGGTCCGGTTTGAAGGCAATAACACCGGCGTGCAGTACCGCAGCGAGCTCATCGATCCAGACAACTACGTCGTCAAAGGCTATCAGGCGGATCTTCACAAGTCACCGGAGTTTTTCGGCATGCTGTATGCCGAAAAATGGCGTGGTATCGTCGCCAAACGATTCGAGCGAGTCGAGGTAGGGGCGGACGGTATGTCGAAAATCGTTGGCGAAGTCGGTGACAGAACTCAACGTCTCGTTGATTCGGAGTGGAATGAGTTGACGATCGTCGCGGTAGGAAATCGCCAGATTCATCAAGTCAACGGCATCACTACGATGGACCTGACCGACAATCATCCGGATGCCATGCGAAAAGGCATCCTTGCGTTGCAGCTGCATGCGGGACCAGCGATGATGGTCGAGTTCAAAGATATTCGACTTCGCCACCTTGCCGGCGAGGAAGCAGTAGCAACCATCGATGCGGCGATTGGAAATAAGACGAAAGCATCTCCGCGAGATAATGCGAACAGCGGCAAAGTGAATCCCAAAAACGCGAGCAGCAACAAAACGAGCAACGAAAAAGGGAATGCAGCCACGGCCTGGGTTTCCGAAGCTCCGCTGCCAAAATGGATTTGGCGCAAAGATCAACCGAAGGCGAATGATCCTCTCTATTTGCGACACAAGTTTCAGATCAGCGGGGCGGTCAAATCAGCTCGGTTGTACTACACCTGCGACAATGGAGCCTCGGTTTGGATCAACGGAAAAGCCGCTGGCGTGAGCACCGACTGGAAGTATCCGGTGATGATGCTCGACGCCCAAACGTTGCTGCAAACGGGTGCGAACCAGATCGCAGTCAAGGCGGCCAACCGGGGCGGCACCGCTGCCTTTGTCTTCAAACTTGAAATTGAAACCACCAACGGCGAGAAGCAGCAAATCGTATCCAATCCAAGTTGGAAGCTGACTGACACCGCAGCGGATGATTGGAAGCTTGCAAACTATGATGATTCCGCTTGGAATCTAGCAACGAGCGACATGGGCGATTTTGGCCGTGACCCTTGGAAGAAACCCGGAATCACATCCCCCGACCCCGGCCGTGGAAAAGGCAAGGTTGATTCATTCGAGAGTGACATGATCACCGTCGCCGATGGATTTAAGGTTGAGCTTGTCTACGAAGTCCCAAAGGGCGAACAAGGCAGCTGGGTTTCTCTGACCACGGACGACCAGGGAAGGTTTTATGCAAGCGATCAAGGTGAGGCAGGACTTTATCGGTTCAGCGTGAAAGAAAAAACAGCGACCGAAGGATCTGAACAGCTAGACGTCAATGTTGAAAAAATGCCGGTGAAAGTCTCCGGAGCCCAGGGGATGGTGTGGCATGATGGCGCGCTGTACTTCAATCGTAATAGCACCCCACTGTACAAGTTGACTGATTCAACGGGCGACGGATTGCTCGATCACGCCGACAAACTTTCAGAGTCGGCAGGAGGTGGTGAGCACGGGAACCATGCCGTGATCTTGGCCGAGGATGGGACGCATCTCTATGTGGATTCTGGTAACCACACCAATCTTCCGGATCCATCCAACGTCTCTGGTTCGCGGGTTCCGACGTGGGACGAGGACCAGCTTTTGCCGCGCGAATGGGATGCAAACGGTCATGCTCGCGGCCGACTTGCGCCGGGTGGTTGGATTTCAAAATTCGATCCCGAGACGAAACAACATGAAATCGTTTCGATTGGTTATCGTAACCAATACGACATCACGCTGAACCGTGCAGGTGACCTTTTTACTTACGATGCGGATATGGAGTGGGACCTCGGATCACCCTGGTATCGCCCGACCCGGATCAATCACGCGATCAGCGGCAGCGACTACGGCTGGCGAAGTGGTACCGGCAAATGGCCTGAGTATTACGAGGACAGTTTGCCCGCTGTTTTGAACATCGGTCCGGGTAGTCCGACGGGCGTCGTTAGCGGCCAGGGGGCAAAGTTTCCTGCGAAATATCAAGATGCGATCTTCGCACTCGATTGGACCTTTGGCACGATTTACGCGATCCATCTCACGCCCGACGGAGCGGGTTGGCGAGGTCATCAAGAAGCGATTTGTCATGGTTCGCCGCTGCCAGTCACCGATGCGATCATCGGTCACGACGGGGCTTTGTATTTTACTACGGGTGGGCGTGGCACCGATTCCGCGGTCTTCCGAATCACTTACATCGGCGATGAATCGACGGAACCGGTTTCCGGTGAACTGCCTGGTGAGGAAGCGAGAAAGCTGCGACGTCGGTTGGAAGCGTTTCATGGACGCGAGAATTCGGACGCAGTCGATACTGCTTGGCCTCATCTATCAAGTAACGATCGTTGGTTGCGGCACGCGGCACGAATCGCAATTGAATCGCAGCCAGTGGACGGGTGGGCCGACAAAATGTTTTCAGAAACCGATGTCCAGGCTCGCATCACCGCTGCCGTAGCCCTTGCACGCGTTGGGAAAGCATCTCATCGCGATGCCCAGATTGCGGCGCTGCTGAACCTAAATCCGAGCGAGTTAACCGACTCCCAGATACTCGGACTGCTTCGCGGCTACGCCCTCACGTTCATCCGGCTGGGTAAACCAACGACTGAGCAACGCCAGCAGGTGATCGCGGAACTTGATGCTCATTTTCCTCACGCAAACAAGGACGTGAACACCGAATTGGTACGCGTGCTGGTTTATCTCAATGCACCCAGCGTGATCGAAAAGACAATGACACTGCTTGCCAATGCGGACGCCACGCCCCCAGCTTGGGCTGCCAGCATTGATTTCACCAGTAACCCGCGTTACGGATCCCGCATCCAACAGATGCTGGCCAATCAACCGCCATCCCATGAGATCAACTACGCCTTCATGTTGCGCAACCTGCGAGATGGCTGGACAATGGACCAGCTTCGCACCTATATCGAATTCATTAACAAGGCGGCAAAGTTTAGCGGCGGAAATAGTTATGGGAAGTTTCTAGCGAACTTGCGAGACGAAGTGCTCGGCTACCTCAGCAACGCCGAGCGTGCCCAGTTGGCAGACATCAGTGGAGAAAACTTTAACCCGGTCCCCGATTTCGAGATCACGCCGCCCCAAGGGCCAGGAATGAAATGGACTCAAACGGAGGCGAGTAAGCACACTCGTTCGAATGCCCTTCACGGTGCGAGTTTTGAGAACGGCCGAAATCTCTTCCATGCGGTTCAGTGTGCTAGTTGCCATCGCTTCGATGGTCTCGGCGGAGACATTGGCCCCGATCTAACGACGGTAAAAAACAAATTCGATGCTGACTACCTGCTCGAATCTATCATCGAGCCAAGCAAGGTGATCAGCGATCAATACAGTTCCAAAGTCGTACTGCTAGCCGACGGCAGGGTGCTGACGGGATTGATGATTGAGAAAGATGACAAGGTCGAAATCTACCCGCTTGCTACGGCCGGTGACGAACTGAAACCGGTGATTGTCGATGCCGAAGAGATCGAGTTGGTCAAAGATTCCCCTGTTTCGCAGATGCCGCAGACCATGTTGGATGCGCTTAGCGGCAATGAAGTCCGCGATTTGATCGCCTACCTACTCTCCGGTGGAGACGCGAAGGCAAAGGTTTATGGAAAGTAAGCGAAGCAGAGCATGCCGTTTATTTTGATCCAAAATCTAAACTGTCATAGCGTGCCTGATCCATGCATCGATTGGGAAATGAATTTGGGGGTCTAGTTGTGGATGCTTACGCTGCGTTTAAAGAACGAGTGCCAGTTGGAGTCAATGTGTCTGATTATCTTTCGCAATTAAATCATCCGAGTCGCAAAGGACATGAGATCGTTGCGAAGCTGATCCTTCGGTTGTTCAAGCAAACCCTGGCAATGTAATGAAGATGCATCGAAACATGATAATTACTCCAACTAGATGGGCGACCGGTATTGTTCTATTTGGCGTGCTGGCGGTATTGGTTTCCGCCCCAGTCCGGGCAAGCGAGGCCGAACTCATCTTGAAGCCGCCTGCGGGTCGAATCGCCATTATCGCGGACGGGAATTCACCCGATCCCGATGACATTGGCGCGACTGCGGTGATTTTCGGTTTGCTCAAGGCGTCAGGGCTTAACGATCGGGTCGTGCATCTGTCTCACTCCTGTGATCTGAAGCCAACCGCTCGCATCGCCGCTGAAGATGAACTGAGGCGGCAAAAGGTTCTACATCAGATCTGCAAAGACGGTGTGGATCAGTTTGGTCCGTTTGCGAAGCTTGCTGGATATTTCAATTGCCGCACCGATCAGCAAGCGGCCGTGGATGATTTGCGAGAGGCGATCAATGAATCCTCCGCGGACGACCCACTGTGGATCATCGAAGCCGGAGAACCGGACATCATTGGTTTTGCACTCAAGGCATCCGATGCGCGGCGTCGCAAACATGTTCATGTCGTTTCGCATCATCCCGCCAACGACAACAGCGGCGACTTCTTCTCATGGCAACAAATCCTTGATTTCGGTGTGACCGAACATCAAATTGGAGATCAAAACGTTGGACTAAAAACTGCAATCAGTCCCTGGGATTGGGCGAAGGAACATCCCAACAGAAGCCTGCAGTGGATCTGGCGACAACTCGCCTACGCGGAACAGGACGGCGTCGTCAAGTTCCAAACGAACCACTTCGATTGCTCGGACGCCGGGATGGTGTACTGGTGGATCACGGGTGCAGACCAAGGCGGGAACAATCACGCCACACCTGTCGAAGTTAAGGCGATGCTCCTCAAGTCTGCTCACTGATTTTGCATCCGCGACTTGTGCCCCAATTGAAAGTCTAGCTAAATGAGCACGATTGTCTTTCGGTAAAAGTCAGAGACCAGATCAAGAGGACGATTCCAGCTCGTATTCAGTTCGTCGAAAAATTGCTTCCGAAGGACAAACCCATTTTTCTCGACGCTTCAACTCTGCAATAAGGTGTACTTCAGCAGTCCCTGCAAAGACAACAGCCTCCAACTTCCGTCTGTTCTGTTTGGTCCGTACACGCTGACATTCGCGGACGGACCAGCGACACGGTTCGGCTGTAACGACAACGGATGTACACACGAACGAACGTCATCCGAACGAACGCAACAACGCCTGTCGACGACATCCCTTCTGCCCTTCACGTGATTGATTATCGACTTCCATGAATGCAAAACCAAACAATCCGTTGCCCCATCAAGCACAGACAACACTCAATTATGGGCGACACATTCGGTTCGTCATCCGGACGTTGCAGATGACTCTTGTCGTGGTCTGCATTCTGGCGATGGGAGCAACGACTACCGATGCTGCAGACGCGGCATCACCGGAACGTCCCAATATTCTGTTCGTGATGGCTGACGATCTCGGGTTCAACCAAATCGGTGCGTATGGAGACACTCCGATTAAAACCCCCAACCTGGATGGACTTGCCGCGAAGGGTGTCCGTTTCACGCAGGCGTACTCCGGCAGCACGGTTTGTTCGCCGTCGCGTGTCTCGTTGTTGACGGGACGGGACGGACGGTTAATGCACAACAATTCCAACAAGGTTCAACTGCGAGACATCGACGTCACCCTTGCACATGTATTGAAGCACGCCGGGTACGACACTGCGTTATTCGGAAAGTACTCCATTGGGTCACAGATGGGCGTGACTGATCCTTTGGCGATGGGATTCGATACGTGGTTCGGCATGTATTCCATACTGGAAGGCCACCGCCAGTACCCGCACTTGCTATGGCGAGATGGTAAGAAGGTCCGCATCGCAGAAAACGAAGCCGGTAAGAAGGGGGCGTACGCTCAGAAGTTATTCGCCGACGAAGCAATCGACTACATCTCACAGGATCGCGAAAACCCGTTCTTCGTGATGTTGATGTTCTCGTCGCCACACGCCGAATTGGCCGCACCGCAAGAATTCATCGCCCCCTATCGAAACCAATTCGACGAAACACCCTATACCGGCATGACCGCGGCCGAACCGGCGGATCAGTATGCGTGGTACTATCCCGAAGCGGTTGCGCAACCGCGCGCGACACTCGCCGGAATGGTATCCGCGCTGGACGCCTATGTTGGCCGTATTGTCGATGTGCTCGAGCAACAAGGCATCGCCGACAACACGCTGATTGTCTTTACCTCGGACAACGGGCCTCATGATGAAGGTGGCGGCGACCCACATTTCTTTCGCGCCGCCGCACCCTACAAGGGTATCAAACGTGACCTTTTCGACGGCGGTATCCACGTCCCAATGATTGTTCATTGGCCAGCAAAAATCAAAACAGGGCGAGTCGACCCCACACCGTGGGCGTTCGCAGATGTGTTACCCACGTTTGCGGATCTCGCCGGAGTGCCACTCGTAAGCGTACCGCGTGTCAAAACGAACGGAACATCGATCGCATCGCGACTGAATGACACACCGAAGCCGATTCCTGAGCGAACCTTGTATTGGGAATTCGGAAAGCAAGTCGGAGATCCAAACTCCGGGATCGTGGGCGAAGTCTTTCAAGCCGCCCGGCGAGGAAACTGGAAAGCGGTTCGCTACGGATTGGATCAACCTACCCAACTATTCGATCTCCAGTCCGATCCTGGCGAAACGACCGAGCTTTCGAAACAAAATCCTGAGATTCATCGAGAGTTCGTTTCTTTGTTTAAAGAGCACCAAGATTGATAGGTGTGTTGGCTCCTCATGCTTCGTGCCGAAATCAACGCCATTCTCATTTCTTGATCCAGCCAAAGTCACTTATTTATCACACCAGCCATTCAAATTGAAAGAAACAACCACGACGATGCCCCGATTCCTAACAATATTGATCGGCGTAGCAATTTTTACCAATGCGAACTTCACTCGGGCCGAGGGTGTCAAAACGGAACAAAATGCTAAGAATGTTCTGATTTTCTTCATGGATGATTTGCGGCCAGAACTTGGTTGCTACGGCGTCGAGTCGATTCAAAGTCCTTCGATCGATGCGCTGGCATCCGAAGGGGTGTTGTTCGAACGGGCCTATTGCCAGCAGGCGCTTTGCGCACCTTCACGCATCAGCATGATGAGCGGACAGTACCCGGATCACACCGGAATCGTTGATCTGTTCACGCCGCTACGCAAGGTGAACAAGACCGCGATGACGATGCCGCTGTACTTCCAGCAGCGTGGATACGTGACCGCGTCATTTGGCAAGGTGTACCACCATCTGCGTGATGACAAAACGTCTTGGTCGGAAATCCCGGAACCGCCCAGTGAAAAGTATGCCGATCCCGAGACGTTGGCGGTGATCGCGAGGCGTGTGAAAGATGCCAAAGCGGAGAAGTTAGATGTCGATCAAACTCGTCTTGCGGCCAACGGGCCACCATCGGAATGTTTTGTCACCGAGGACGAAGGCTATCGCGATGGCATCGTTGCTAATCAGGCGATCGCTTCATTGCGAAATAACAAAGACAAGCCGTTTTTTATGTGCGTCGGTTTCGCTAAGCCGCACCTACCATTCGCGGCCCCCAAACGCTACTGGGATCTGTATGAGCGAGAGCAGTTCATGGTGCCAAGTCGTCAGCGACCCGAAGGGGCGCCGGATCTCGCGTTCACGATCTGGGGCGAATTACGCGGTTATCACGGAATTCCGCAGGAAGGTGAACTGTCGGACGAAATGACACGCGAGCTGATGCACGGTTATGCCGCCTCGGTCAGCTTTGCGGACGCACAAGTTGGCAAAGTGATGGCGGAACTTGATCGGCTCGGGCTTCGTGATGACACGATCGTCGTTCTGTGGGGTGACCACGGCTACAAACTTGGCGACTACGGACTGTGGTGCAAACACACGAATTACGAGTTGGACGCGCACGTGCCGCTGATCATTTCTGCTCCGGGGCACGCACGTGGTCAATACACCAAAGCCTTGGTGGAAATTGTCGATCTCTTCCCCACGGTGGCATCGATGACTGGTGGCGAAGTCCCCAAGTCTTGCGACGGTAAAAGCCTGCAGCCGCTCTTGCAAAACCCGAATCAGGGTTTCAAACCGTTCGCTCTGACCCAGTACCCGCGTGGATCAACGATGGGTTACAGCCTACGAAACGATCGCTATCGATACACCGAATGGATCCAGGCTGGCACAAAACGCGTGGTTGCGAGGGAACTCTACGACCATCAGGACACGAGTAAGCCGGACCGAAATCTAGCAGCGTCGCCTGAGCAGAGTGAGCGCATCGCACGCCTCGCAGAACAGCTCGATGCGGCGCGCCGCACTGAAACAACCAACGTCAAAATGAAGAAGTAGAACATCCTATGCAAAGCTGTCATCTGTTAAAACTTTCGTTCCTGGTGTGCTCGTCATTGCTTGGTTGCACCACAGGTTTCGCGAGCAAACCGCAACCACATTCGCTAAGCGTCGGCGAGAATTTTGTCGATCCTATCGGCTACTACGATCCGTCGCCGGTGTTCTCTTGGAAGCTCCCTGATGGCGCGGATGTCAAATCGCAATCGGCGTACCAGATCGTCGTGCACCTGCGATCCCAATCGGGTGAAAACGGGGATCCGATTTGGAATTCGGGAAAAGTGGAATCGGATCAATCCGTGTGGGTGCCGTACGAAGGTCCCGAACTGAAGTCGCGCCAACGAGTTGCTTGGCGTGTAAAATTTTGGGACGACCAGCGAAACGAGTCAGCTTGGAGTGAAGAAGCGTTCATCGAAATGGGACTACTCGGCCATGACGATTGGCACGCGACCTGGATTGAGTTTGATCGTGGAAAACCAAAATCCGACGACGTCAAAATCATCAAGGCGGAATTTGGCAATCGCATCGCGGGTGGTTCAAAAGTCAAAGAGGTGACCGAGAATCTTCGCAGGGCGATTCAGCGAGGATCAACGCCGATTCGTGTTGTCCCGCCACGGATGGGCGGTGATCCGGCACCGGGTGAGGCAAAGACGCTTTGGGTGGATTACCAAGTCAACGGCCTACGAAAACAGGTCGAAGTATCCGAGGACGAAAGCTTCGATCCCTTTCCCCAAATTACGGCCCATCCGGGATACTATCTGCGCCGAGATTTTCAAACCAAGGGCGACATCGTTAGGGCGCGATTGCACGCAACAGCTCTCGGTGTTTACGAGATTCACATCAATGGCCATCGAGTCGGCACCGATGCGCTGGCCCCCGGTTACACATCGTATTCTAAGCGTGTTGAGTCTTTGACGTATGACGTGACCAGTTTGGTTCAGCATGGCGACAACGCGATCGGCGCGTTGTTGGGCGAAGGATGGTACGCGGGCAATCTGTTGCTGCGAAAACGCACCGAGTTGACGGAGTTGACTCCGAAGCTGCTCACTCAGTTGGAAATCACCTACGCCGATGGCCAAACCGAAACGATCGCGACCGACGGCAAATGGCGAGCGACTGACAACGGGCCCATTCGTGCGGGTGGCTTTTATCATGGTGAAGACTACGACGCCACGCGTGAATTGGGCGATTGGAACAAACCGGGTTACGACGATTCACAATGGGACGCGTGCAAGGTAAGCGAACTTGCTGATTCGCCTCAAATCGTCCCCAAGCGACTGCCGCCTGTCCGCGTGATGCAGCAGCGCTCCGCTGTCGCACTCACCGAGCCCGAACCGGGGCGATACGTATTTGATTTCGGACAAAATTTGGTTGGGGTGCCTGCGATCACGATTACGGTCGACAATGGTGAGAAGGTACTGGTTCGATTCGCTGAGATGTTGCAACAGGACGGCACCCTTTACACAACCAACTATCGAACCGCACGATCTCAGGCGACGTACATTGCCGGCGATCCCAGTACGGTAACCTACCAACCATCGCTCTCGTTTTTTGGTTTTCGTTACGTGGAAATCAGCGGAATTTCAGCGGGTGACACGCTGAGCAAAGATTCGGTGATTGCCAAAGTACTGCACACCGATTTCGCCTCGACCGGACAATTCACCTCTTCGCATGACAAGCTGAACCAACTGCAAAGCAACATCCGCTGGGGACAACGTGGCAACTTTGTCGACATCCCGACTGATTGCCCCCAACGCGATGAGCGACTCGGGTGGACCGGCGACGCGCAAGTTTTTCTGCCAACCTCATTTTTCAATTTTGACGTCTATTCGTTTTGGGCTCGGTGGCTGCAGAGCGTGCGCGACGAACAAACCAGCGAAGGTGAGATTCCTCACACGGTGCCATCGACGCCGTTTGGCTACTCAAGTCCCGGTTGGGCCGATGTGATCGTGACGGCACCTTGGCAGATTTACGTACGCACGGGCGACGCACGTATTCTGCGTGACAACTACGATGCGATGAAAAAGTGGATTGCCGTGTACGAGCGTCGTTCAAAGGATTTCATTCCCGATATGAATGGATGGGGCGATTGGTTGCAGCCATACACAAATTCAGATCGCAAGGGAGATACGGCTCAGGATTTGATCGCAACGGCTTACTTCGGACGCGATGCCCGCATCCTTCATTGGGCCGCTACCGCACTTGGCAACGATGCCGATGCCAAGCGATACGGCCAACTTCATGCCGACATCCGCAGTGCTTTTACCCAACGCTTTTTTCTTTCAGAAAAACCAAACCCTGGCGCGAACACTCAGACCGCTTGCTTAATGGGCCTCGGATACGACTTGATCGAACCCGACCAGCGACAACGAGTGGAAGCGATTTTATTGAAAAAGTACGAGGAAGCGGATCGCCATCTACGAACCGGCTTTCTAGGGACGCCGTTGATCGCTCCGGTCTTTGATGAACTAGGACATTCCGACATCGCTTACGAGTTGTTGTTCAAGGAGAGCTATCCATCGTGGTTCTACTCGATCAACCAAGGGGCCACGACGATGTGGGAACGTTGGAACAGTTACAGCCACGCCGAGGGTTTTGGCGACGCCAGCATGAATTCGTTCAACCATTATGCCTACGGTGCGATCGGCCAGTTCATGTATGAACGCGTTGCGGGTTTGTCGCCGGATCCGAAGCATCCCGGCTACAAACATTTCTTCGTCCGTCCACTGATTGGCGGCCCGCTGACATCAGCACGTGTGGAACTCGAAACCAACTACGGAAAAGCCGTCAGCGGTTGGCGCTTGCACAACGGAAAGCTCGAGATGGAAGTCGTTGTTCCACCCAACACCACGGCGACCGTCGTGTTTCCGAGAGAAAAGGAAAGTCAAATGCTTACGGCAGGCAGTTATCAGTTTACATTGGAAACGGAGGCCGAATGAAAACGGTGTTGCGGGACCGTGGCATTTCGGATTTTGCCAACAACTATTTCAAATCGAACACAAACACCATGTTGAAACACTGCATCCCACACGACATCGCCGGCGACGGACACCGAATAAATCGCCCTCTTAAAAAACACATCCACATCAAATATTCCTGACAAATAATATGTTCAATAGACTCGACGTCCCGCTGCAAAAAATAAAGGTCAAGTCGGCTTTGCAAAAAGCATCCGGGTTACTCGCCCATCGATGCATGCAAATCATTATTGCAGTCGCACTGCTAGGATCGATCACCGGCGATGTAGTCGCAGTTGCACCATCGGTTCTTGATCCTCCCGCGGGTGGTCAAAGCGTGCTCACGTTTTCGCAAGACGAGGAATATACGTTCGCGTCGCGGACGGTCAAAGCCGATGCCAAGTGGATCGAGGCTCAGGATCAGCCATTCGAAGACGTGTTTCGCATCGAATCGGACGCGCGTTTCAGTGATCGGGCCAACATGCAACTCGACATTCCACTAGCCCACCCTATTCGCAAAGGAGACGTCGTACTCCTTTCCTACTGGATCCGGCGTCCCAATGCGAGCGGACAGCCCAACCATGTTTACTTGTCGATTGGAAACTCGTCTGACGGACCTGGATACAAAAACAAATTGTCTGCCTATCGCGATTGGAAACAGCACGTTCGCTCATTCGTGGCGCCGCGGCTTATGAATCCCGGTGTTGATTGCGTTCGGTTTGATCTCGGCGAGGCTGGTACGATCATTGAGATTGCCGATCTTCGTTTGATCGATTACGGTCCCGATCGAGACATCACGACGCTGCCGAAGTCCACGATTTTGTATCAAGGTCGCGATGAGAATGCCGCATGGCGAACGGCGGCTTTAGAACGTATCGATCGAATCCGCAAAGGTGAACTTGCGATCGAAGTGGTCGACGCGGATGGGAATCCTGTTCCCGGCGTACGGGTTCGATCCGCGATGCAAAAGCATGCGTTCGGGTTTGGCAACGCTGTCAACTCCGAAGTGCTGGGCGCCCCCAAAAGTAACTTCCCAATCAATCCAAAGAAACAATTAAATGTTAGTTGGGAAGAAGCTCAGAAGTATCGAGAGGTCGTCAGGAAGTACTTCGACCGCGTCACCTTTGAATCGGAACTGCGGCCCCACGTATGGAAGGGACTCAAAGGCGATAGCGTCGAGGCACGCCGAAAGCATGATATTTTTTTCAACAAGACACTTCCTTGGTTGATCGATAACAAGATCAGCGTGCGAGGTCACTATGTCGCCTGGGCTCCAATGGATTTTAATTCGATCGAAAAGGAATTCGTCGGTGAGCCGAAAGCTCATCGTAAGTGGCTCTGGGCACACATGAATGACGTGCTTCCCGCTACGTCCGAATTCGTAACCGAGTGGGACACGATCAATCACATCATTGGTTGGGGACAACACACCTATGAAAAGGAGTATGGCGGGCCAGAGATCTACGCCGAAATCATGGCGGAAGCCCGGCGATTGGCTCCCCATGCGACCCACGCAATCAATGAAGGGAAAATTCTTCCGGATGGTTACAAACGCGAACCCTACAAGAAAATTATTCGCTTTCTGAATGAACAGGGTGAGCCAGCGGATATTGTCGGCTTCATGGCGCACTTCGATTCCACCACGCTGACTCCGCCCGAGGAAATATTGCAAGTTTATGACGAGTTCGCCGAGATCGCACCGCGTCTGCAACTCAGTGAGTTTGATGTCGATGCAGGGGACGACGAACAATTGCAGGCCGACTATTTTCGTGACGTGATGATTGCGACGTTCAGTCATCCTAACTTTGAAGCAATCGTGCAGTGGGGCTTCTGGGAGAAAATGCACTGGAAGCCTGCTGCGGCGCTGTGGCGTGAAGATTGGACACTCAAGCCGGCGGGCGAGGTGTTTGTCGATCTGGTTGCGAAACAATGGTGGACTGACGAAGTGAGCCAAACCGACAGCGACGGCAAGAGCCAGTTACGTGGTTTCTTGGGTGAATATGAGATCACCGTAGAGAAAGATGGAGTGACCAAGAAAGTCAACGCAACGGTTACCGCAGAGGGTACCGCAGTTCAAGTGCATATTCCCTAGACCCGGACCCTGGTCCACTGCCGACTGCGTCAATTCGAGTTCGAGCTTTCCTTCAATCCCATGTATTTCAAATGACCAAGAAAACCTTTGCCCTGCTCGTGTGCCTGTTCCTCGCCGCATTCCAAATGATCGACATCAACCGGGTTGATGGGGCGAGCGAACAAGTGAACGAGGGCCGCTCCGATGCCGCTGCAATGAATGTCCTTGTTCTCTATGCCGATGACTGGCGGCACGACACGTTGGGAGTCGCTGGCAATCCGGTCGTGAAAACACCGAATCTTGATCAGCTGGCGAGCCAGGGAATGCGATTCACTCACAACTGTGTCACCACCTCGATTTGTGGAGTCAGTCGTGCGTCGCTGTTCACGGGACAGTGGATGTCGCGACATGGAAATCAGTCGTTTAAACCATGGAAGACCGATTGGTCCGAAACGTATCCGGGCTTGCTGCGTGACAACGGATACTACGTTGGGCACGTGGGCAAATGGCACAACGGGAAACTTCCGGCCGAACGTTTTGACTTCAGCCGTTCCTATTATGGGACCCACTGGATCACCAATCCCGACGGTTCAAGGATCCATGTGACCCAAAAGAACGAAAATGACGCGATGGATTTCCTGAAAAGTCGGCCTACCGGCAAACCCTTTTGTCTGACCGTTGCGTTTTTCGCCACGCATGCCGAGGATTCTCATCCTCAGCAGTTCCTGCCACAACCCGAAAGCATGCAGTTGTATGAAGACGTTACGATTCCGGTGCCAGTCAATGCGACCCAAGAATCGTTTGAACGGTTACCGGACTTCGTGGGCAATGAAAAGAATGAGGGACGCAATCGTTGGCATTGGCGTTTCGATACGCCTGAGAAATACCAAACGATGATGAAGAACTACTACCGTTTGGCAACCGAGGTTGATTCGACTTGCGGGCGAATTTTAGCTGAGCTGAAGAAACAGGGATTAGACGACAACACATTGGTCATCTTTACCACCGACAACGGTTACTACCACGCGGAACATGGGTTGGCCGACAAATGGTATCCCCATCAAGAAAGCATCCGGGTTCCATTGATCATTGACGATCCACGAATGCCAGCAAGCCTCAGCGGTCAGACCAACGATGATTTCACACTGAATGTGGATCTTGCACCGACGATCCTAGCCGCTGCTGGAATTGACTCGCCGAAAACGATGCAGGGCCGAGACATGAGTCCGCTGTATCTCGAGGAAAATAAACCTGAGTGGCGCGACGAGTTTTTCTACGAGCATCCGATGCTAAAGAGCACTGATTTCATCCCTGCGTCGGAAGCATTGGTTCGCAAAGATTGGAAGTATTTCTATTGGCCCGAATTCGACCGTGAGCAACTGTTCAATCTGAAAAACGATCCGATCGAAGAGAACGATCTCGCCGCCAACCCTGAGTACACGGCCCAGTTGAGCGACATGAGAGCACGATTTGTCGAGCTCAAGGCCGCCGCCCAGTAACGTTCAATCAAGTAACGTTCTATGCGATGATTTCCTTGACCACGCGACTCGGCTCAACGCCGGTCAACTTTTGGTCGAGTCCTTGGAACGGGAAGGTCAACCGTTTGTGATCCACGCCTAGCAAATGCAACATGGTTGCATGTAGGTCGCGAACGTGGACGCCGTCGGAGACGACGTTGTAGCTGAAGTCATCGGTGATGCCGTGACGCATACCGCCCTTGATGCCACCACCGGCAAGTAAAGCCGTGAAACAGCGTGGGTGGTGATCGCGGCCATAGGTTTCCGGATCCAGCTCGCCTTGGCAGTAAACCGTTCTTCCGAACTCACCCGCAAACACGACAAGGGTATCGTCGAGCAAGCCGCGTTGTTTTAAGTCACGAAGCAACGCCGTCGTCGGCTGATCCACGTCCTTGCATTGTCCGCGTAGGTTAGCCGGCAATTGCTTGTGGTGATCCCAACCTCGGTGGAACAGCTGGATGAAACGCACACCACGCTCAGCCATCCGCCTCGCTAACAAGCAATTCCGTGCGTAGGAACCTGGATTGCTAACCTCCGGCCCATACATCGCCAACGTCTCCTGAGTCTCACCGGGGATGTCGGTCAGTTCTGGCACCGACGTTTGCATTCGAAACGCCATTTCTTGCTGCGCGATGGTGGTTTCAATTTCGGGATCACCGATCTCACCAAAGTGCTTTTGATTAAGTTGCCCCAAAGAATCAAGCATTCGCCGCCGGATTCCCGCGTCGACACCGGTTGGATTGGAAAGAAACAAGACCGGATCGCCGGTCGTTTGAAAACTAGTTCCTTGATGTTTCGATGGCAAGAAGCCGCTGCCCCAAAGTCGTGCATACAGAGCTTGCACATTGACTTTACCACTCCAATAGGCCGACGGCATCACGACGTAGTCGGGAAGGTCTTTGTTGAGTGACCCTAGTCCGTAGCTGAGCCATGCTCCCATGCTGGGCTTGCCGGGGATCTCCGACCCCGTGCAGAACGATGTCTTGCCGGGGTCATGATTGATCGCGTCGGTATTCATCGAATCGATAAAACACAACTCGTCGACTTGGGTGGACAAGTGCGGCAGCAATTCGCTCATCCACAATCCGCTTTCGCCCTTTTGCGAGAATTTGAAAGGGCTGGGCATGATCAATTGTTCTTTGCCCTTGGTCATCGCGGTCACGCGTTGGCCCATGCTGATCGAGGGCGGCAACGGTTTGTTAAATTGCTTTTCGAGTCCCGGCTTGGGGTCGAACAAATCGATCTGACTTGGCGCACCGGCCATGAACAAAAAGATGACCCGTTTCGCCTTGGGTGCGAAATGGCAACCCAATGGCACATTGGCAGACGAACTTGGCGCAGAGGCCGCGGCAAGGCGAGGTTGGTTCAAAAGCGACGCCATCGCAGCGGTGCCCAGTCCCATTCCTGCATTGGTCAGGAACCGACGACGATTGCCCCGCGTTTCGATCTCGTGGAAAGGATTCATCGTTTAGTCCTTGGTTTTGGTGATGTCGAGGTTGTACAGCGTGTTGCAAATGACGGTCCAGGCAGCCAGTTCCGCCTTCGCCTCCGGAGCGTCTATCGCCAAGTCGCGACAAAGATCGTTCGCCAAATCGGGATCGTTCTGATAGAGATCCGTCAAGTCATTCAGTAGGTTTTCGATGATCTCACTTTCTTCCGCATTGGGCAGTTTTGCCGTGACGGTTTCCCAAGCAAACTGCAGTCGCTGCTCGATTGGCTCGGCCAACGTTACCTGCGCCAAGTGACGCGCGGCCAGCAAATACTCGCTTTCATTCAGTAGCAACAACGCTTGCGACGGTGTATTGGTCCGCTCACGCCGAGCGATACAAGCGTCGCGAATGGGAGCGTTCAAGATGGTCATTTGCGGCGGCGGCATCGCTCGTTTCCAGAACGTGTAGATGCTGCGCCGATAGATCGACTCGCCAGAATCGGGTACATACCGCTCATTCGTCATGGAAACGGCCTGCCACAATCCATCGGGCTGGGGTGGTTTCACACTCGGCCCGTGCATCTTGGTGGACAGCAAACCGCTGGTCGTCAAAATTTGGTCGCGGATCATTTCCGCATCTAATCGATACCGGGGACCCCGGGCGAGCAAACGATTTTCGGGGTCAGCCCTGAATTGCTCGGGTGAGCCACTCGATGCTTGCCGGTAGGTTTTCGACATGGCAATCTGTTTTACTAGAGCCTTCACGTCCCATCCCGATTCAATGAACGAGACCGCAAGTTCGTCAAGCAACTCGGGATGACTTGGCACCTCGCCCTGATTGCCAAAATCTTCTGACGTTTTGACCAGACCGACACCGAAGAACGATTGAAAGAAACGATTGACTGCGACGCGAGCGGTAAGCGGGTTCTCGGGGGCCACGAACCACTCAGCCAGGTCCATCCGAGAAGCCACATCCGCAGATTTCTTCAGCGGCGGCAGGAACCCAGGGACGTCCCGTTCGACTTGTTCACCGGGAGCATCATATTGTCCTCGGACGAGAATAAATGTCTCTCGGACGTCGTCGCGTTCCTTCATCACCATTACCTTTTCCACCGATCTCTCGATGGTGTCGCGTTGGCGGTTCAGCTCTTTTAATCTTTTTTCTAATGCTTTTTTCTCTTTGTTTAGCTTCGCCAGACCGCCGTCATCCCGCTTGGCCGGCTTATCAACGTTCGGCTCATCATTGGCTGGCTCATCTTCGGCTGGTTTATCACCGGCTGGTTCATCCACAGCCGCTTTTGCACCTACAACACTTTCCTCATTTTCTGCGTCGGTGGATGCTGTGCTTTTCGTTTGCTTCTCCAATGATTCGATGGATGCGGTCATGACTTGAAGCTGGTCGTTGCATTGCGCAAGTTGGTCGTTCAAGCGTTTTAGTTCAGCCAGCTGTTTATCGGTGGGAAAACGAACAATGGGTTCCTGTAATCCTGCAACAGTTTTTCGCGGGTTAGTCTCAGGCTCGGCGTCAATGTTGTTAAAGAAACTGTACAGCGAGAAAAAGTCTTTTTGGGTGATTGGATCAAACTTGTGGTCATGACATTGGGCGCATTGCACGGTCAGCCCCATAAACGCGGTCCCAACCGAGGTGACACGATCCAGCACGTTTTTTACATGGCTTTCTTCGGGCAGCGCGGTGCCTCGGTCGATGATCAAATGCAGTCGGTGGAATCCAGAAGCAATCCATTGATCCTTTGTGGGTTCTGGGTACAGGTCGCCGGCTAATTGGTAGCGAACAAAATCGTCATAGCGAAGGTTTTCGTTGAACGCTCGGATGACCCAATCGCGATAGGCGACATGGTTGCGATAGAAATCCTTGTGCATTCCGTTAGTGTCGGCAAACCGGACGAGATCTAACCAATAGCGAGCCATGTGTTCGCCATACTGTGGTCGAGAGATCAAATCGTCGATGAGTTTTTCCCAAGCGACCTCGGGGGACCTCGTGTATGCTTCGACAAAGCGACGGACCTCTTCGCGTGTTGGCGGCAACCCGGTTAGATCGAATGCTGCCCGGCGAACCAGGGTTCGTGGATCGGCCTCTGCGGCGGGCGACATTCGATCCGCTTCAAGTTTGCGGAGCACAAAACGATCAATCGCTTGGTCGCTCCAACGCTCGTCTTTGACGACCGGCGTCCCAGGTCTTCGGGGCGGAGAAAATGCCCAATAGTCTTCATAGTCGGCGCCCGACTCGATCCAGGCGCGAATGAGCTGCTGTTCCTTTTTCGAAAACGGCTTCAGGTGCGAGTCCGTAGGCGGCATTCGCATGGATTCGTCATCCGTGGAAATCCGGTTCCATAGTTCGCTATCGTCGATCGAGCCGGGTTCAATCGCGATACCAATTGCTCCTTCGTCGCCGTCTGCTTGATCCAGCCGCAGTCCCGCTTCGCGAGACTCTGGATCGGGACCATGACAGGCAAAGCATCGCGACGACAGCAGCGGACGAATGTCTCGATCAAACGTGACATCCGCGGTTGGCGTCTCGTGAGTGTTCGTATCGGCTGCACTCAATGGCGATAAAGTAACGATAACAACAGCCAGGAAAGTTGTTCGTCGCACTCGGTTTCCTTGTAAATAATGATGTTGGTATTGCTCTGACCCCCTAGTGCCCAAATCTTCGAGTCCGTCCGCTTTTCTCGTTGCCAGGCTCCACAGCGTTTCTTCGAAAGATCGCGAAGCCATGAAATACTTAGATGATAACGTACAGATACACAGCAAGAGCAAGGATACTGCGTTCGCAGAGCACTTGGTGGTTTAAACACTGTCGGTTTGCATATACGAAAGTCGCATTGAATCGATTTTCGCGTTGAACGCGAATCTTCATCGCACCGCTCGTCGCGTATCGACGAAATTCGATGAGCGACGCGTCATCACCAATGTCGAGCAGGGAAGACCTCCGGTGCCTATTCCGCTCCGGCTTTCATCTCGCTTTCCACATCGAGTGTTCCTTCCATCATCTCGTTGGTCAGTTCTTCATCGGTCTTTTGCGTTTGAGGAGTTGGCGTGAGAACACGATTTCGATCGTCTCCACAACCGACAGCTAGAGCAAGTAACAAACCAATGAATAGGAAAAAACGCATTGAAACACCTAGTGAAAAGAATGGAGAAAAATGAAAGCAGGATTACAAGGTAGGAAGCGGAACGGCACGTTATGAGACCGGCCTCACTCGAGTGTTTGGGTTTCCTTACCCATGCGACTGCCGAGCGCACCCCATAAACCGTGGGGACTGCCTCCGGTGTAGAAGCCCGGTTGGAAACCGAGACGCAGCTCGGCACCAGGAGCTCCTGTCGTCCAAAGGCCACCCGTTTCCGAACCGGTATCGATTGAGTCGGTAACGAATTTCACCGCGCCATCGCCCATCAGGATATGGCAACCTCCCTGATGACGGCTACTCGGAGCGTAGTTCCCTTCCCAGCCACCATTGTTACCTTGGCGAAGACAGATTTCAGACATGGGCGGTAAGACCGCCATCACCATCGAAAAAGCAGGGTTGGCATCGGACCAAATTTCGCCACGCGACCGATTGCCTGCGTTTCCGACATAGGTCTTGAAATAACGAGGACGGTCAGGGTTGATATCGACTTTACACGAATGAATATCACCATAAATGTTGCGTCCTGATGTGGGCACCGTGGTCGAAATATCACCATCTCCTAAGTCCGTCGCGATTTCGCCCATGCACATCGTGTTCGATAGTCCGTCGAGAACGTCGCGGAACCTGTACTGCTTGGCGATACCAAACATCCCGCGACCGACGTTACGATAGTGTTCCGCTTGATTGGACGTTTCACGGTTGTTGGCGAGTTGCAACATTCCGAGGTGCGAATGATTTCCTGTATCACCAACACAAAACGCGTAGTTAATGCGTCCCGTATTAATCGCCGCGCCTGGATCGCTGGGACATCGAAGCCCCGGAATCTCGGTGGACCAAGGCGTGTACGTATAAGTCGTGTGTGTGAACGGAAGCGGGCCGAAGGGCGGGAAGCTGGTTCCGTTGAAGATGGATGGGTTGGAAATTTGCTCCCACATCGCTTGCTGTTCCATGAACGGCAATGTGCCAATGATCGCACTTAGACGGCGATTCGACGTACTATTGCTGGTCCACCACTGAGCAGTGCCTTGACCTTGAAGGCCACAGCCATGCAAAGGAAGGGCGTTGTATGCGGAGTGATAGTTGTGAACTGCAAGACCAATCTGCTTAAAATTGTTACTGCAACTCATCCGGCGTGCCGCCTCACGCGCAGCTTGTACCGCCGGCAGCAATAATCCGACGAGCACGCCAATGATGGCGATCACCACAAGTAATTCAACGAGGGTGAAGCCGCGTCGGCCATTTTCGATTCCCGATTTCATCGCAAGCTCTCTACTGATAAGAATAATGAAAGAGTTTTGTGCATGAGTTTGGGGAGAAACTCGAACGCCGTGACACACGGTATTGCACTTGTGTGCAATATTTTACATTTGATTACCGCGATTTTTTTCCGCGATTGCTGCAATTGCTTTCGAGTTTGCGTCGTCCGTTTCGAGTCTTTCACGACCCGTTGGGAGATCACATCGGGGGCCAAGGGCGACCAGTAAAGGCAGTAGCGGAGGTGGAAGTGTCGTCTCGTAACTGTCACGCCTATACATCACGCCGACTTGAACGCAGTCGAATGCTTCAATCAAATCAGAGTAGCTAAAGAGGGGCGTTGCACCGAAACAAAACGGGAGGTGGAGGAAGGTCTGCGTTTGTGGCAGCGGTTTCGTGATTATGCACTCAAACAATGGCCTCGATTGTCTGGTTAATTCCAAGTCATCAACCATGTTGGGCTTAGTCGACCGAACCCATCGCGTCGGAATCGTCACCTTTTCGCGATGACCGTGATACCACCACGCCGTCTCATTAGTTCACCTTTTCAGTCAAAAAATCGGTGAACAATAATTCCAGTTCGGCAATGCTTACGTGACGAAGCGGTTGTGTACCGTCGGCGGTTTGAGGGATGCGAGCTTGGATTCTTATACGACGCGTCTGCACGGGGGTTGCGAGCCGGACTTCCTCGGGTTCAGTCGTCGCTTTCAATTGACCTGAAGCTACCGTTTTCCAATCGCCTGCCTCATCAAGTATCAATAGTTCGTAATCTCGCAACCGGGTCGCGGCTTTGTCTTGACGTGCGGTAATTCGAACGCCATCAAGTTCACGCGGTTGATCGAGAGACATTTCGATCCAGTGAGGCGGGGACGCGAGCGGGGTCCACTGGGTGTGCCACAGAGTATCGAGATCTCCGTCAAACGCTTTGGACGGCTCGAAGCGGCGCTGCATACTGCTGGCCCGGCTGCTTTCGATCGCTTTTTCCGTGGGCGAGAGCTCGCGTACCAACGTTTTGATTTGCTCAGTCGTCACGGAGCCTGTCGGATCAAAATCGTTGCTTGACACATAGCGTTCAAATGTCCTTCGCAGCTGTCTTGCAACCGGTCGTTGATCCAATTGAGTCTTCAGATCCATTGATGTTACCAAGATTCTGCCGGATCCAAACTTAGCCTCCCAAGCGAGTGCAAGTCGTTGCGGTTGAAACCAATTTGGGACAACTTGAACCAGCGGCGATACCGTTTTGGGCAAATGGTCGATCGGCATTGCAGCCGACCTCGAAATCAATTCCCACCATTGCCAGTTCGAGTGGAATTCGGTCGGAAACCCGTCGAAGCATGAATGGTTGGGGTCGCACAAAATTCCTAGCGTGTGTGGAGCCTGACCATTGGTCCACGCCCAATTCCAAAAGATCGGTGACATGCCGATCTGGACGTCGGTTGCAACATCGTTGGGGTCCAGCATCAAGACAACGCGTTTGCCGCGTTCTGCTGCAGCAATCGCGTCGGCAACTCGCGAAGTCATTACAATCTTAGGTTCCGCGACACGAAGGACGGCATCCATCGCAGCCGCAGACGGTGTCGAGGGATAGACCCACACGTCCCAATCGTTCGTCACAATCTGGTCGCGGTTCTCAACCGAAATCTCAAGCGTTAATTGTGATGCCGCTGTGACATCAGCAAGTGAACACGTAATCTCGCCGATCCGATACAGGTCCCCCGGCGATTGCCCTGAGAGCGGCCACTCTCCTTTTCCGATGACATCGCCGTCGTGGTTCGTCTGACTTGATCGCAGAACCCAAGTCACGGAACCGTGAAGGGGCTTGTTGCCAAAGTGTGATAGATCGACGGCTGCAGTAAAGGTTTCGTGTTGTTGCCATACTCGTTTGGGCATCCTCGCTAATGGTACGACGGGACCGCAAAACTTTCTGAATTCGCGTGCATTCATGTTGGGTTTCGAGTCCCAGAACGGATCTAGCATGCCCACTAGCGCCGTTCCTTGGCCAGGGAAATCTCGTAGGTCGAGCAACTGAAACCCGCCATGGCCGGGGGTCCGCAGCGCCGCTTCGATCTCTTCTTTGTAGGTCAAAACCTGCAATTTTCCCGACGCCATCAAAAAGTCGTTTGCCTGATCCAGCATTCCCGCTTCATCGAGAAAGCTGCGAAAGATTTCAAAATTCTTTGGCTTCAGGGCCCCGGTGTACTTTGCGATTTCATCAAAGTTCGGATAGACGCACCACTGACCAATTTCGTGAGCCACCACCGGTGCTGAATAACGCGAAATGAAATTGCGATAGTCTGTCACCGTTTCCGGCGGTTCTGAATTGATGCGGCTGCGCAGCTCTTCGCCCCACTGTTGAATCCGTGGTTGTGGGGAGATGTGGTATTCGTTGGCGTCAATGGCCGGCCATCCCGCACCAGCAGTGACCAAGACGCGGTCCTCACGCTCTTTGTAGCGTTCGACCCAAGGGGCAAGGAACTTGCCGCCACTGGCCACGCCGCTTGGTTCGTTTCCAGCACAAAAGAGCATGAACGATGGATGATTGCCGTAGGCGGCTAACACACGATCGGCTTCGCGATAGATCCATTGATCGATTGGAAGACCGCGTCCTAGTGACACGCTTTGGTTCGGCCAAGAAGAACATTCGACTTGGAAATAGAAGCCCATTTGATCTGCCGCTACAAACGCGGCCTCGGGCGGACACCACGAGTGAAAGCGAATGTGATTGAGCCCGTGTTGTTTGCAAATACGAATGATCCGCTGCCATGACGGAACGTCGGTCGGCGGATACCCCGTAAGCGGAAAAATACAACACTCCAACGTGCCTCGCAAAAAAATCGGTCGACCATTGAGGACCAACCGGCCATCCCGAGCTTCGATCTTGCGGAATCCAAATCGGCCCGTCCACTGAGCCGGCGTAGTCGAGGCCACGGAGGCTCGCTCACCCACAGTCTCTTCGCCGGCTGGGGATCGAATCAAAAGCGTGACCGACAAGTCGCAAAGTTGGGGATCAAACTCATCCCAAAAACGAGGCAGTCGATCGAGTGATACCGTTTGCATCGACGTCGATTGACCCGGCTGAATGTCAACCATTGTTTCAAGCGATGCAAGTGTTTCGCCGTCTTGCGATACCTTGACAACCAAGTATCGCTGTTGCGACTGAGTCATCGAGTTCGTCAACACAATGTCGGCTTGAATCTTTTTCGCATCGAAATCCGGGCGAATGTCAACGCGCTGAATGTCGAGCAACGGATGCGCCGAGAGTGTCATCGCACCCACGATGCCATGCCATGCAGTTTGCGTGTGATCAGACACGCTGTGCGAATTGATACCAACATCGATTTCATCAAGCGAATTGTCGACTTCGATCGCTAGTTGGTGCACACCGGAATTAACATGCTCGGTCAAATCGAATTGGTGGGCCACTCCGAGCGACTCGCCGTGGCCAACTTGTTTTCCGTCGACCAACACCCGCGTCCGCCAGTGTGGTCGTTCTAGCGTCAGCACAATCCGCTGCCCCGACCATTGGTCAGGAATGTAGATTTCGCGTTGGTACGTCGCCTTGCCAACGTAGTGCAGTTCGGGTTGCAGCCAAAACGGAATCTTAAAATTGTTCGCAGTTCGAAACGGCCGAAACTCGGGGCGATCCCAGATCTTGTCGCGACCATCGGCAATCCACTGGGTGTCGGGACCAGGCGGTTGGCCGATTCCCGAGTCACGAAGAGTCCCGGGAAGCCGAACGTCGTGTGATTGTGGCTCGCCGGCGAGCCGAACTTGCCATCTACCCGACAGATCGATCAGGCCGCTTATTGGCTGCTCTGCACCACGGGCAGGACTCGCCGAGGTAATCAGAAGCCAACCGAAAACACCGCACAAACCGATGCCGACACATCGACGCAATTGCGACCAACAAGCGGGTCGTCTGGACATCATAATGAAGCTCTTGGTGATGCTCTCAAATTAACAAAATCACAACTGACCGTTGCGGGGTAGAATCATCGATGCCATGTCCTGGTGTGAAATCACGCTTCCCAGACGCAATCGATCCCCCTTCACTATTGCCGCGAATGGGCGAATCGCAATCCGCGATTGCGTCAAGTGCCTTTCATTTTGCGACAATGCCCAACGCCGTGGGGGCGTGAGACTACAATGAGGGTCAAATTGAAATTATTCAAGGTTTTAACAGGAAGAATGTCACGCTACGAGCGCGTGATTCTCTCTTCGGGGCGGCGGTATTGTAATCGAGCAAATGCAGCAAGTTTCAAAAAAGCCGCAAGTTCTCTTGTTCGTCGAGTCGTCGCGAGCCTACGGCCGTGGGTGTTTGCAAGGCGTGGCGGGGTATCTACATGCACACGATCCTTGGGACGTGGTCCATCTGGAACGTGGCCTGACGGAGGCGGTTCCGAGCGACTTACACGGACGTCGCTTTGATGGCGTGATCTCGCGGGCAGAAAACGCCTCGATCGCCGCAGAGATTGGTCAATTGGGACGATGGGTGGTCGATCTGCGAGGCAGTTTCATGCCCGAGCGTGGCGTCAGCATCGATACCGATCCCCAGTCCTGTGCGCGGATGGGGATCGACCATTTTATACAGCGAGGATTTCGGCGAATCGTTTATTGCGGTTATCACGGAATCGATTTTTCAGATGCCCGCGGCGATGCATTTACGAGCTATTGCCAGGACGAGAACATCGAGACCGATCGTTTCAATCTAGTACTCGACGATGCGGTTGACGCATCAACCGCGATCGAAAGCGTGCTGCGTCACGAAGCAAGTGCCGAAATCAAGGAAACCGCTTTGATCCGTTGGTTGCAGCAGCAGCCATTGCCTACGGCGGTGTTCGCTTGCAATGACGTTTGCGGACGGCAAGTCGTGCGAGCTGCGCAAAAAGCAGGCCTGCGAGTCCCTGAACAGCTTGCCGTGCTGGGCGTCGACAACGATGAAGTGATCTGCGATTTAACCAATCCACCATTGTCCAGCATTGAACCGGACACCTACCGAATCGGATTCGAGGGTGCCGCAGCGCTGGCGAGCTTGCTTGCGGAGGAGCATAACGGCAGTGAGGTCAACGTTCTGCAACAAGATCGCCACGAAAAAGCAATCACGCCGCCGTCCCAGTGCATTGCCATTTCGCCACGCCGAGTGGTAACTCGTTTTTCAACGGACGTGCTCGCCGTCAACGATGCCGATCTGTCTGCGGCAATCGAATTTATTCGTCTACAAGCCTGCCAAGGGATTGGCGTCGATGATGTCGCAGCGCACGTTGCTATCTCACGTGCGACACTGGAACGTCGCTTTCGAAGCCTGCTTGATCGCACCCCGCGTGAGGAGATTGACCGCATCCGTATGGAACGCGCTAAAACATTGTTGCTGCAAACCGATTATGGCCTCGATCGCATTGCAACAATGACCGCCTATAGCAAGGCACCTCATTTAATAACCGCGTTTCGTCGTCAAACCGGATTGACCCCCGCGATATTTCGTAAACGCTATCGCCGATCGTAGATGAATTTAGTTTGGCCGCTGCTACGGTTCGTCGCTCAATTGCTGCAGTTTGTGACGCATTTAGGGGTGGCAAATTATGGCATTTGTGATTTGTAGATACGCTCGCCAGAGCGTGGATGGTTTCCGTCCGTTGCGAATCACCACCTTCTGGCGAAGGTATCTACGAGAAAATGCTGCACAGCGTTACCCGTACAGGCTGATAACCCCCATGCGACGAGCGTGCTTGGCCATGTGCTCAATTTCGAGAGATGCGACGCAAGTTCGAAACCGTTTGCAGTGAATGTGAAGGCGGATGCCGTGTTTTGGACCGTAGAATAAGGGCTCCGCGACATCACGTCGGAGGATACTGCCGGTTGAGCCAACGACCGCTGGATCGCTATCTAATCCGCGAGTCGACCTGATCGCCGCCGGTGAAGCGGCTTGGATGACACCGAAGTCTGACGGGAGTGACGCAGAGAATCACGAATTCGCTTTTCCATCTTGAAAACAATGTCAATGATCCACAAGCTTAGCCTTTTCACTGCCGCTCTTTTGGTGCCATTGCTTTGCAATGCCGAATCGCCTGACAGCCGCCCCGATACGACTCATCGCCCAAGCGTACTATTCATCTTGGTCGACGACCTAGGGTTTTATGACCTGTCGGTTCAGGGGAGTTCTTTCTATCAAACGCCACACATTGATGCTTTAGCCAACGGGGGCGTCCGGTTTACCAATGGGTATGCAAATTGCCAAGTTTGCAGCCCGTCGCGTGCGAGCATCCAAACCGGCAAATTCACCGCACGCCATGGCGTGACCGATTGGATTGGTGCTGAGGCGGGAAAGGACCATCCCTTGGGCGAGCGTCTGCGTGCACCAGAGTATGTCCGCGAGTTACCCCACCATGACATCACGATGGCCGAGGCGATGAGGGATGCGGGCTACAAGACCTTCTTCGCGGGTAAATGGCATTTGGGTGGCGAAGGCTCGCTACCGACAGATCATGGCTACGACATCAACATTGGTGGAAATGATTTCGGCAGCCCACCGGGCGGTTACTTCTCGCCCTACCACAACCCAAAACTCGACGACGGACCCGATGGCGAAGCGTTGCCGGTGAGGTTGGCCAAAGAGACTTCGGGATTTATTCGCGATCACCAAGATCAACCTTTCTTTGCAATGTTGTCGTTCTATTCCGTCCATGGGCCGATGCAAACCAGTCGATCGTTGTGGCAGAAATACCGCGACATCGCGACAAGACAACCGCAAGTTCAGACACGTTTCAAGGTCGATCGAACGATGCCCGTCCGCCAGATCCAAGATCATCCGGTTTATGCCGGAATGATAGAATCGCTCGACACGGCCGTTGGAATGGTTCTCGAAACACTTCGGCAGTGTGGCTTGGAAGAATCCACCATCGTCGTCTTTACCGGCGACAACGGCGGAGTCTCCTCTGGTGATGGTTTCTCGACAAGCAACCTTCCACTGCGTGGTGGAAAAGGTCGCCAATGGGAAGGTGGGATTCGCCAACCCTATTTCATTCGCTACCCCGAGCGAATCGAAGCGAACAAGTCGAGCGAGGTCCTGGCAACGGGCGCGGATTTTTACCCGACCATTCTCGAGTTATGCGGACTCTCGCTGCTCCCAGAGCAACACGTCGATGGTGTGAGCCTCGTGCCCGCCATCCAAGGCAAACCGATGAAGGAACGAACGTTGTATTGGCACTATCCCCACTACGGCAATCAGGGAGGCGAGCCAAGTTCGATCATTCGAAGGGGGCCATGGAAGCTAATTCACTATTACGAAGACGGACATAACGAACTCTACAAATTAGACGCGGATCCTGGCGAAAGCAGTGATTTGTCGTTGCAGATGCCGGTCACGACCGAACGATTATCCAGCCAATTGAAAGCTTGGTTGCTGCATGTCAATGCACGCATTCCATCACCTGATCCTCACTACGATTCCAAGGCCACCGAAGCGCGGGCGATTCGATACCAAACCGAGCTCAAGAATCGTCTTGAGCGCGAGCACGCCGCCATGCTGCGCCCCGATTGGACACCCAATGCCGATTGGTGGGGCAGTTTGCAAAGCAAAGATTAGCCGAACAACGTCCCACCGGATCCCAAGTAGTGAAAACGGTGGGGCAACCACATATTTTAAAGCAAATTACGATGGATACGAACAAAATTGCACGTGTATGGGAACAACGCATTACGATCCCTACCTACGGCGTCGGCGCACCTGATCCCAATCCCATGTTTCTTGACAAACGGGTGTACCAAGGAAGCAGCGGAGCGGTCTACCCGCTACCGGTGATCGATCGGATCGAGGAAGAAAAACACGACAAGGAATGGCAAGCGGTTTTTCTCGAAAACGACTACCTGAAGGTGATGGTGTTGCCGGAACTGGGGGGGCGAATCCAGATGGCGTTGGACAAAACCAACGACTACCACTTCGTCTACTACAACCGAGTGATCAAACCTGCGCTCGTTGGATTAGCAGGCCCTTGGATCAGTGGTGGAATCGAATTCAATTGGCCACAACATCATCGCCCTAATACCTACGGCCCGGTTGATTATCAGCTTGTAACGGGCGACGACGGATCAGCCACTGTTTGGTGTCACGAAATCGATCGCATGCACCGCACCGAATGTCGCTACGGGATTCGCCTTTACCGCGATCGCGCGTACATCGAGATCAACGCGCATCTTGCCAATCCAACCCCGCTGCCGGAAACCTTTCTGTGGTGGGCAAATCCAGCAGTCGCGGTCGACGACAACCATCAATCGGTCTTTCCTCCGGACGTCAACGCCGTGCTCGATCATGGCAAACGCGATGTATCGACGTTTCCGATTGCTACCGGAACCTATTACAAATTTGATTACTCCAAAGGTGACGGCCGTTTGGGTGACAAATCGGGTACCGATATCTCCCGGTATCGCAACGTTCCTGTTCCGACCTCCTACATGGCGTACAAAAGTGATTACGACTTTGTCGGCGCCTATGACCATGGTCGGAAAGCTGGATTGCTGCATGTTTGCAATCACCATATCAGTCCAGGCAAAAAGCAATGGACTTGGGGCAACGGCGAGTTCGGGCAAGCGTGGGATCGCCATCTAACCGACGAAGATGGTCCCTACATCGAACTGATGTGCGGCGTCTATACCGACAACCAGCCCGATTTCACTTGGCTGATGCCGGGCGAACAAAAATCGTTCTCGCAGTATTTTATGCCCTACAAAGGCATCGGCATGATTGGCAACGCGACGATTGAGGCTGCCGTCGCAATGGATGTCAACGATGCAACCGCGGAAGTGCGCGTTTATACCACCGGGTGTCGCGAGAACGCGAAAATCCGCTTGACCAGCGGCGACACTCAAATCGCCAAAACCGTTTTTAATGCCACCCCGCATCAACACTTTGAAACTTCGTTTGATCTGTCGCAATCTTTTGCGGCAAGCGAATTACAGGTTCTGGTGGTCGATCATGAAGACCGTGAATTGGTGTCATGGACACCGCCGGCAGGTGATGTCCATGAGATCCCCGAGGCGGCGACCGCGATTGCGCCGCCGCATGCACTTCAATCGACTGAAGATCTGTTTCTAGCCGGACAACATATCGAGCAATATCGCCACGCGACACGCCGCGCCCGTGACTACTATAACGAAGGGCTAGAACGAGATCCGGGCGATATCCGGATCAATAATGCAATGGGGAAACTGCTGTATCGGCAGGGACAATTCGCGAGATCGGTTCCCTATTTCGAGCGTGCGATTGAGCGAATGACGCGTCACAGCCCAAATCCATATGACGGTGAAGCATTCTACAACCTCGGTTTAGCTAAACGGATGCAGCGTCAGCACCATGCGGCAACCAACGCTTTTTATAAAGCGACATGGAATGCCGCATGGGTATCGGCAGCGTCTTTCGAGCTTGCTCGTTTAGCCGCGTGTCGCGGGGAACGCGACGATGCACTGCAGCTATGTCGACGATGTCTTGATGGCAACGTTCACCACAGCCAAGCTTCGCATTTGCTCGCTCGATTGCTTCGTGGCGACGATTCGCAGCGTACAGTGATCGACAACGAACTCACGCGAAACCCATTCAATTTTGGTGTATTGTTTGAACAAGCCTTTCTAGATGATGATTTTTCAGACTACGAAACCATCACACGAGATGTCCCCAATACCATCATCGAATTGGCGATTGACTATGCGTCGTTTGGTGATTTCGAAACTGCCTCTGCAATGCTGTCGCGTTTGATTGCTCGCGTTGACGCGGTGCCGGCGTTGGTCCGCTACTATCTTGCCGCTTACCTGAAAGAACTGGGCAAGCACGACGAAGCGGCGGAGCAGCGAAGATTGGCGAGTTCGGCCAGTGAACCAGACTATTATTTCGCGAACAAACTTGAGGATATTGCTGTCCTGCAATCCGCAATCGATTGTGATCAAGGCGATTCGTATGCGGCCTATCAACTCGGAAATCTGTGGTATGACCGACGGCAGTATGACGAGGCGATCGAATGCTGGGAGAAAGCGTGCAATGCAAATCCAGAGTTTCCAACCGTTTGGCGAAACCTGTCGCTGGCGTATTTTAATCAGCTGCGTGATGGCGATCGTGCCCTTGTCGCCATGGAAACCGCGTTTGAAAAAAATGCGAACGACTCACGCGTCTTGTTTGAACTTGACCAGCTCTCTCTGCGACTTGGCCACGGCCCCGAGCAGCGATTAGATCGATTGCGCAAGCACATCTCTCTCGTCCAACAACGTGACGACCTCTATTTGCAGTGGTGCACGCTTCATAACTTAATGGGTGATCATTCGACTGCACTGAAGCTACTATTGGCACGGAACTTCCGGCCCTGGGAAGGCGGTGAGGGCAAAGTCCCTACTCAATATGTCATTGCACGGACTCAGTTAGCGCGCCGAGCGTTGTCCAGCGATGACCTGTCTCAAGCGATCGAGCAACTTGAACAAGCGTTGCAGTGGCCGACGAACTTGGGCGAAGGAAAGTTGGCTGGTACTCAAGAAAATGAGATCCACTATCTGTTGGGTTGCGTTTATGAAGCGATCGGTGACCAAGACACGGCGACACGGTGGTTCGAATCCGCGAGCGAAGGCTTGGGGGAACCGACATCGGCAATGTATTACAACGATCAGCCTCCCGAGTCGATTTACTACCAAGGTCTAGCGCAAGCCAAGCTCGGTAGACAAGCGGCAGCAGTCGATCGTTATGAACGGCTGATTAACTACGGAGCCGGGCATTTTGATGACGACGTCACGATTGATTATTTTGCGGTTTCGCTTCCGTCGTTCTTGGTTTTTGACGCGGACTTAAGTCAAAACAACCAAATTCATTGTCGCTACATGATGGCATTGGGATCGCTTGGCTTGGGGAACATTGCCGAATCCAGGAGTCAATTCGATACGATTTTGGAATTGGACCCGTCGCACATCGGAGCCGTGTTGCATCGTCGGTGCTTACGTGATGTGACGCCCGCAAAAAACACAAAAACTGCGACTCATTCATAGCCCGCTGCCGCGGGTGTGCCCGGTGGCAATG
Source organism: Novipirellula methanifontis (assembly GCF_052161655.1). Taxonomy (GTDB): domain Bacteria; phylum Planctomycetota; class Planctomycetia; order Pirellulales; family Pirellulaceae; genus Novipirellula. Next base: position 304,116 of record NZ_CP197418.1, on the reverse strand, counting down.
TCTAATATAAAAAGCAAACAAGGCAATTCATTGGCAAGCGAAAACTCTTTCAATACCGCCTACATTTATCGCATTTCGCTCGTCGCAGCACTCGGCGGTTTGTTGTTCGGATACGATTGGGTCGTGATCGGTGGTGCGAAACCGTTCTACGAACCCTTCTTTGATTTGACTGGCGAGGACCGTGCTTGGCTTTCAGGTTGGGCGATGAGTTCGGCGCTGGCGGGGTGCCTTGCAGGGGCACTCTTGTCAGGTGCGCTCACTGACTCGCTCGGCCGCAAGAAGATGTTGATTTCTGCTGCGGTTCTATTTACCACATCGGCGATCTGGACTGCGCTCTCCGAAAACTTTTCGTCATTCATCCTCGCTCGCATTCTTGGCGGTATCGGTATCGGGTTGGCGTCCAATGTTTCACCGATCTACATTGCCGAAGTCTCGCCGTCGCTAATGCGAGGCAAATTTGTTTCGATGAATCAGTTGACGATTGTGATTGGCGTTCTTGCCGCACAGTTGGTCAATTTATTGATTTACAATATCGCACCGGTGGACCGAGACGCGACCGCCGAAGTGATCTTGGACTCCTGGAGTGGGCAAGTCGGATGGCGTTGGATGTTTGCGGCTGAAGCGGTCCCAGCGGGGCTGTTTTTCCTGCTGGCTTTGGTGATCCCCGAATCGCCACGTTGGTTGCTTCAGAAATCGCGCAACCAACAAGCCGAAGGAATTCTGAGAAGAATCGGAGGCACGGATTACGCGGTGACGGAGTTTGAGGAGATCAAAGGAACGCTTACTCGTAGCAGCGAACGTGTGCAATGGCGTGAGTTGATTGAGCCCAAACTACTGAAAATCGTCGCGTTGGGGATTTTTATCGCGATGTTCCAGCAGTGGTGCGGAATCAACGTCATCTTTAACTATGCGCAAGAAATCTTCTACGCAGCCGGTTATGACGTCAGCGGAATGATGTTCAACGTCGTTATCACTGGCATCGTCAATTTGGCATTCACGTTTGTTGCAATCAAAACGGTTGACCGATGGGGACGACGGCCTTTGATGCTGCTTGGTGCGGGAGGTCTGATGGTCACCTACGCCATCTTGGGAGCGTGTTACTACTACGAATTCAAAGGGGCGGTCGTTCTGTTCATCGTGTTAACAGCAATTGCGTGCTACGCAATGACACTGGCGCCAATCACCTGGGTTTTGTTATCGGAGATATTTCCCAACCGAATCCGGGGTGCTGCAATGAGTCTCTGCGTGTCCGCGCTATGGATAGCGTGTTTTGCGCTGACGGTAACATTCAAGCCGATCAATGTGGCCCTCGGCGCCTCGGGGACATTCTGGCTTTATGGAGGTGTCTGCTTGATCGGGTTTATCGTGTTGTATCGGTATGTGCCCGAAACCAAAAACAAATCGCTCGAAGAAATTGAACGAGAACTGATGAGTTCTCGGTAACCACGGAGTTTGCAAAGGCGGGCAACCAGTTACAGGAACAAGCGTCCGATCAATTCCGCGACAATCCTATTCCCAGCTTTGTTGGGATGATTGGGCTGTGAAAGATAGGAGTGGATTTTGTTTCCTTGTCGGACAATTTCCCCAAACGCTGCATAAGAATCGACAAGGGGCACACGGTATTCTTTGGCCAATTCGCGAACCTGGTTCGCGTGTTGGCCAAGGGGCGTAGAGTCGTCAAGCAAGTCTTCGTGCGAGTCGGGCGTGGGAGTCAACAGAACGACGGGCACGTTCGCTGCTTGACACTTCTCAATCATCGAACGCCATGCGGCAGCGGCCTTGTCAAGTCCCACGGCGCGATCATTGAGCGAGTAATCAATGAAGACGACATCGGGTTTTAGGGAAAGGACATCTGCGTCAAATCTCGCTTCCCCGCGAGTCGCATTTTCGCCTCCGATCGCGGTAATGGCGATATCGATCGTTGCATAGTTGTATTTGTCGCAGAGTGCGCGATGGAAGAGCATCGAGTATGAGTCATATCGATGCACCTCACCAGCACGGCCATACCCTGCGGGAACCGAATGTCCGTGAAATACAAAGCGGATAAGGCGGTTCTTCGGCCAATGAACCTGCATCGCCTGTTTGAGCGATGCAAAAGGATCTGCGACTTCGGCCTCTTGCGAGAATCCATCACCTGCAAAGATTACCATGATAAGAACAGGCAGAACAAACTTCTTCATGACTGTGTTGGTACTCATTAAGTTTATTTTGGGTAAATCGACACATTCTTAATCTATCCGATACTGGGTTCGGTGTTACCCCCAACTCGAGACAACCGCCCCAGCGCAAATGCAAAACCGCTCTCCCATGGCCGCGCTATTTCATCGATACGATCGTGGCCCATGGGGACTATGAACCTCTCGTTGGCTAGAGCACCTCCTTGATTGATGTGGCAAACGCGCCAGACGGTGGACCACGTTTCGGCGAACGTAGCTATCTTTTGAGAGCCTACACCGTGTCCTAAATTGCTCTAGGGGATTCGAAATTTGCTTCAGGAATTCGAAGCAAATTACGTTGTTTGGACTTTTTCCAAGGAATTCGTGCAAATAACGGAGGCAAGTTCAGGACTAATGTCGGGGATCGTTTTATCTGAGCCAATTCATTCCATTCCCACGCTCCGAAAGTGCGAGGAGCTGGGGGCAACGCAATTTTGATGAATGATATGATTCTTAATCTCAATGAGGAATCGGTAAGGAAATTGGACTGAAAAAAATGAAGAGTTTAGGAATTGATTTGTTGGTGTGCTCGTTGGGCATGAGTGTTTGTGGGTTGTTTTTCGCAATCCCCACACTGGCCGCTGAAACGCAACGTCCACCTGACATCGTCGTCTACTTAGCCGATGACCTTTCCGCCGCAGATCTGTCGCTCTACGGTGGAACAAATATCCAGACCCCAGCGATCGATCAATTGGCGGCGGACGGAATGACGTTCAACCGCGGCTTTGTCGCCAGTCCGTCATGCGCTGTCAGCCGCGCGGTGCTGCTGACTGGGCTGATGCCAGCTCGCAATGGCGCCGAGGAAAACCACAGCTACCCGCGTGAAAATGTCCTTCGTTTGCCAAAAGTACTGAACGAGCTCGGTTATCAGACGGCGGCGTTTGGAAAAGTCGCTCACTTGCGAAGCGCGCCGGACTATCACTTCGATGTTTACGACTTGAAACAGAACATTCCCGAGCTTCAGGTGACTGTTAAAAAGTTTCTCGAGAACCGTACCGACCCGCGGCCGCTCGCTCTGTTTGTCGGCGTCTCGGATCCGCACGTGCCTTGGCCGAGTGAGTCGACGGTGGATCCTGAAACAATGGCGATGCCTCCGCAATTGTTGGACACACCTCGCACCCGTGTCCAACGTTCACGCTACCTGCAAGAGGTCAAAAACCTGGATGCGTACCTCGGTGAACTCCGTGAGCTGACCGACAAGCACATGTCCAAGGACAAACTGTTTGTTTTCTCCAGCGATCACGGTGCTCAATTTCCGTTCGGTAAATGGACGCTGTATGACGAAGGGATTCGTGTACCGCTGGTCGTCGCCCGAGAAGGCAAGATCAAAGCCGGTGCAAGAACCGGTGCGATGGTGAGTTGGGTTGACATCTTGCCGACGCTGATCGATATCGCTGGCGGCGAGGTTCCCGAGAACCTGGACGGTCGTTCGTTCGCGGCGGTTCTTCATGGCAAAACCGATTCGCATCGGAAACGCATCTTCACGACGCACAGTGGCGACTTGAAAATGAACGTGTACTTGAGTCGTTCGATTCGCGTTGATCGCTACAAGCTCATCTGGAATCCGCACCCCGAGTTTGCGTTCACGTCCTATATCGATTTATTGTTGCGCGAGACCTCGGGCGACTACTTCAAGCAATGGATGGCAGCGGCGATGACGGACGAGCACGCAGCGAAAGTTCTCGCCCGATACTACGGTCGGCCTGAGTATGAGTTGTTTGACTTGAAAGAAGACCCCCACGAACTCACCAATCTCGCAGGCGACCCGAAACTCGCTGACGTCCAGCAAGACCTGCTATCCGAGCTGAAGTCTTGGATCGTAGAACAAGGCGATCAGCTAACCGTTTTCCATGAGCCGCTGATGTTGGATGCTCCAGAAACCTGGGTTCCTCGAAAAAAATAGTGGTTTGTTGAAAGGCGACGATTGCCGTTAGTATTTTTAACACCGTTGAGGAGATTGAGTTGAATAATCGAAGTTGGTTTTCTTGTCTACTTGGGTTGGTGGTCATTGCTCTTGCCACCCAGGTTTCATCGGCTGCGCAACCGAATATCGTGTTCCTGCTGAGTGACGACCAAGGCTGGGCAGACTACGGATTCATGGGGCATCCACATCTGCAGACACCAAATTTGGACCAGTTGGCTAAAGCCGGAGTTCTGTACGAACGCGGCTATGTCACCTCTCCATTGTGCCGGCCCTCGTTGGCCAGCATCGTCACGGGACTGTATCCGCATCAGACTCGGATCCGTGGGAATGATCCCGTCATGCCAAAGGGGACCAATCGATACGCTGCAAAACACAAGCCGTTGTCGACAAAGTTGCGTCATCAAATGACGGCGCCGATGGCGAACCATCCATCGTTCATCAAGGCTTTGCAGCAACACGGCTACGCAACGTTGCAAACGGGAAAATGGTGGGAAGGCAATCCGTTGGATCATGGGTTCAGCGACGCGATGACTCATGGTGATCACAATCGTGGTGGCCGCCACGGCGATGTCGGATTGAAGATCGGTCGAGAAACGATGAAGCCAATCTATGAATTTGTCGACAAGGCAAACGCGAACCGTCAACCATTTTTTATTTGGTACGGCGTCTTCCTGCCGCATGCACCGCACAATGCCCCCGATCGGCTGTTCAATAAGTACAAAGATGTCGCACCCGATGAGCCGACCGCACGTTACTGGGCCAATGTCGAGTGGTTGGACGAAGGTTGCGGCCAGATCATCGATTGTCTGAAAGAAAAGAACCTCTACGAAAATACGATCTTCGTCTACACCTGTGACAACGGATGGGTCCAGGACCCTGACAAGATTAACGCCAGTATTCGCTCCAAACAGTATCCGGTCGAAGCCGGTATCCGCACCCCGATATTCATCACCCATGAAGGATCGATTCAGCCTCAACGTGATACCGAAACATTGGCCAGTAATATCGATATCGCGCCGACCATCTTGCGTGCCTGTGGTATCGAACCGCCACCGGCGATGAGTGGACTTGATCTGCGTGAACCTGAACGGCTGAAAGACCGTAACCGCGTGTTTGTTGACGTCTACGAACACGACAGTGATCTCGACCAACTCGACGATTTGCAGAGTGGTGTGAAGGCGCGTGTCGTCATCGATGGATGGGATAAATTGATTGCCCGGCCCGACGGAAACGAGCTGTATGACCTCAAGAGCGATCCCGACGATCGCCACGATTTGTCATCGAAGGACAAAGCGAAAGTCACGAAGCTTTCGCGTCTGATCGACCAATGGATTGGCAAAAAATAGGAAACGACTCGGTGAACTCCACTTCGAGTCCTTCGACTCCCGCCTGTAGTACGGGAACTTGTCGAGGCGGGAGCCTCGACAGCAGTGCGTCCCTAAAGGCGGAGCCTGGGGACGAGCGTTTATACGAATTGATTCACACGCTAACTCTTACCACGAGAGAGACAATATGGATCGCAGGAATTTCATCGGCACGCTTTCGTCAGCTAGCGTGGGATTTGCGGTATCAACCCAGCTACTTTTATCGAGTCGCACCAGTCTGGCGGGCGAAGCGAAAGGTAGTCAGTTTGACGCGATGACCAAGAGTCTGCTAACCGATTGGTGTGACGGTATGATCCGGCGTCAGATCAATGACCCAGGCAACCCTAGACTTCACGGTGCTTTGGCGTGTCCGGCATGCAGCCACATTCATGGCCGGTGTTCCGACGCGTTGTATCCGTTCTTGCACATGGCGCATGTGACCGGGGACAAGAAGTATCTCAATGCCGCAATAGATGTCTACGACTGGGCCGAGCACAACGTAAGCCAACCGGACGGCAGTTGGACGAATGACATTGACCCGAAAGCGTGGCGAGGAACGACGATCTTCGGTGCGATCGCACTTGCCGAAGCTCTGCACTATCACGGCGAAGTGCTCGATAAAGAACGCCGCGCCGCGTGGACACGGCGACTGGACGAAGCGGCCGGTGGCTATCTGTATCGCGACTTCAAGACAATCGACTTTACGAATCTAAATTATGGGATGACCGGCGTTTATGGGTTCCATCTGTTTGGCCGACTGCTAGGGAAACAAAAATATATTGATCGAAGCGAGCAATTCGCAAAGCGACTGAAAGAGTTCTTCACCGAGCCGAACAAGCTGCTGTGGGGCGAAGGCAAACCGAATAACAACCGCAGCGGTCGCGGGTTGTTGCCAGTCGACCTGGGGTACAACGTCGAGGAATCACTCAACGGCGTCGTGCTGTATGCGTTGGAGGTCAAGGACACCGAATTATTGAACTTGCTGACCGAGTCATTGAACGGGCACTTGGAATTCATGTTGCCCGACGGTGCATGGGACAACAGTTGGGGCACGCGTTCGCAGAAATGGTGTTATTGGGGCAGTCGCACCTCAGACGGTTGCCAGCCGGCGTTCAGCTTGATGGCTGGCTATAACCCGGCATTCGGAACCGCCGCAATCAAAAATGCGGAACTTTTGCAGCGGTGTACCGCAGACGGGCTGATCCACGGCGGACCACACTACGTTTCTCACGGTGTCAAACCGTGCATCCACCACACTTTTGCTCATGCCAAAGTAATGGCATTAGTACAGGATAAAATGCACTCGATGCCGAAAGTCGACAAATCGACGCCGTTGCCTCGTGAGTCGGCTGCGGGCGTCAAACACTTTTCGGAACTCGACGTCTGGCTGGCCGCAAAGGGGCCATGGCGTGGAACCATCTCGGCCTATGATTCAATCTACAAAACAAAGTCTGTCGACCATTTGCAACAGCCAACCGGCGGATCGCTGTCGGTTCTGTATCACAACAAAGTCGGCACGTTGCTCGCCGGCAGCATGGCTCGATACATCTTGGTTGAACCGCTGAACATGCAGCCAAATCCAGGCGATGACTTCGCGCTGACTCCGCGAATCGAAACACACAAAGATGATGTTTGGTTCACGAATCTGTACGATCTAAAAGCGGACGTTCAGTACAAGGATGATGGCACACAGATATTGTTCGCCGTTAAGACCACACTGCAAGACGAACACCGAAACGCGGTTCCTGGCGAATCTGCAGACTACGACTTGACCTATCAGTTCGGCAGCGACAAGGTGACGATTTCCGCTGAGAGACCCAGTGTCACGAGTAGCGAAAGCCCCGCTCGTTTGGTTGTCCCAATCCTCTCGCCGACTGGAGAGGAAGTTCGGCAAGTTTCTCAATATCGCATTGAGATTGACAAACCAGGCGGCACTGTTGTTGTTCAGTGCAATATCCCGCTAATGATCAAAGACAGCCCCACGGACAGAGTCTTCAACATGGTGCCAGGGGCGGAAGCTGTTCCGATTATCGCAGAACTGCCATATGAAACAGCGACTAAGGTTCGGTGTGAAATTTCAGTGACTTAGAAGCCACGTAACTTTCGAAGAGCAATGGGCAATAAGACTCGGCCAATTTCGAGCTCGAACAAGCCAACATCAGCATTCACGTTGGGAGTGCGGGACCCGTTCCAACCTGGTACGGATGTGTTCTTAGGGTAGAGAACGTCAAGCTTGCTCGAATATAAAAAACGCCGCTGGCAATCATGCCAACGGCGTTTGCAAAATGACAAAGGTTGCACGATGTCTACTGTGAAGTTCCCTCCAGTGGGACCTCTTCAGGGGCAGGGTTTTTATCTACCCACTGAGCCTCCTTGGTGCTGACCCTCTGTGCCAACATGAGTGAGACAACTTTGAAGTTTTCAAAGTAGAGGGCACGGAGAGTTTACATGACCGAAAACGCCGACACAAAAGTTAAGAAAAATCCTGAGGTGGCTGAGAAAGCGACCCGTCGTCGCTTTACAGAGGAGTACAAACGTCGGATCGCGTTCGAGGCTCAGCAGTGCTCCGAGCCTGGTGAGATTGGACACGATCACCAGCCTAGAACCCGATCGAGCTAATGTAGAGCGTCTTCCATATCTGAATCGAGTCCACTGGGTGCGTGACGTGATGATGGCGAGTTGATGCTTCTTCGCGACGCAGGTAACAAGGCGGTCGCATCCGCCTTATTCACCTTAGCCAATATGCCAGACGCTCAAAATAAATTTATGTCCAGATCGAAACAATGAGTTGCCCTGACAAGCGACCTAATTGAGCCAGCGGTAATCCTTGTCGCCTGACCAGTAGAAAACGACATTTCTTCTAAAAAGCCATTGACGCACCTCTAACATCTTTCCGTGCAAAGGACGTACTCTGCTAGCCGGCAGCAGACTTCGCTATTTGCGGGTTCGCGAATCAGAGATCCGTGTGCCTCTGTTTATTTCTGAATCCAATTCGATTCGTGCTGCGACAGTGTTGTCGCGCTGCCCCCGCTGCCTTTGGCTCGGGTACATTTGTTGGCACTTTCGTGTTGGGTCGAAAACAAAATTAAGTTTGAGAGAATCGTAAGATGAGAAATTTCGTTGCAATGTTTGCCGTCGTAGCTGTGATGACCGTCCCTTGTTTCAGTTTCGCTAAAGAAGCTGATTCTCCAGCTGGCAAGTCGATCGTTGATATCGCTGCCGGAAACCAAGACTTCAGCACCCTTGTCGCTGCCGTGAAAGCGGCGGGGCTAGTGGAAACACTTAGCGGCAAAGGACCCTTCACCGTATTCGCACCGACAAACGAAGCGTTCAACAAACTGCCTAAGGGAACGGTCGAGTCACTGCTGAAGCCTGAGAACAAAGACAAGTTGATATCAATTCTGAAGTACCACGTCGTGTCGGGCAATGTGATGGCTGCGGACGTCGTCAAGCTGGACGAGGCCAAAACTGTGCAAGGCCAGTCGGTCAAAATCAGCACTGGTAGCGACGGAGTGATGGTTAATAAGTCGAAGGTCGTCAAAACCGACATCAAAGCATCCAATGGAGTGATCCACGTAATCGATTCGGTCTTGTTGCCCTCGGACAAGTAATAAGTTGAAAACATTACAACTGATTAAACTGCTATGCCTCGGTCATCCTCTCTTTCTGGATCACCGAGGCTTTTTTAAGGTGAGTCACAAGTTTGAAGAAGGCAGACTCCTACCCTCGCATTTTTTATATCTAAACTCGTCAAGGATTTCGGAAATGAACCTTGATGGCGAATCAGCTGACAATGAACCGGTACCTGTCGCCGAGTGAAGCCGCAGAGCCGGTCACCGGACATACGTACAGGCCCAAATATCTCTCGTTCCAGCTCTAAGCAGTTCACCTATTAATCAACAGGTGTCAAGCAAACGCTCTGGAGAAACGCCCGCTTGATGAAACCGCACCAACCGGTGTCGGCCACCAAAGCGTGATGGCGGAGTTCGATACTCGCGTCCGTACATGCTAACGTTACTTGGTGCGACACTGCTTTCGTACATTCGGCTGGTCCGACCAAGAGTTTTTCTGATATGTCCGCATTTAAATCGCTCGAAGCAAGCCACATCGGTTAAGTAGGCCACCAAATTGGAGCCACCACAATCGAATTTTCTTGTTCAATGCTCGCTGTGGTCGGCAGAATGCACTTTTTCACTGGAATCAACTTGCAATAGCCGCAGTTTTTTCATCAGCACTTTGATCGTTCGACAATTATTAGACTACCTACCTTGAGGCTGCGGATTATTGCGATCAGACCTAAGGAGTCTCAGAGAGCAGATGCGATTCAATAGATTCGCCAGTGCCGACGGTAACCCCTTTGCAATCGTTCAGTGAGATGTCGACATCTTTGGCGAGGCGGCCCGAATCATCCCAGGAGTCGCCCAACAGAAGTGACAACCAAACCATTGATTCGCTAGACACGACTCCGCGAAGCCAAATCTTCTCAGCGTGTGTCTCAGCTTTCTCGTTGATCGTTTTCACTACATCGCGAGTGGGAAGGCCGTAGAGGGTATCGATTGACAGTTTAAACTTACCTGTGGGCAATTGGATGCCTGCTCGGCTGTGATACACTCTTCACAACGTCAAGATTTGATAGCCAAGTCGTTCTTGATTTGATGAACGCTCAATCTTAACTTCATCGTTCTTCTCATCGGGAGCGAGGTCTTGAAATCGCTCTGCTTGTTGACCGATCTGGCTACTTTACTCAGACACCTTCATAAGCGGCCGTACGATTCCGTCAGACAGGACAAGCCCCTTTACGAAGGGTGGTTGCTCGTCAGCCGAAGCTCGCCGCCACTGCCACGTCAAGTGACCGCCGTCCGGTTGTTCTAGACGTCTTGTGATCGCGATTTCCACCACCACAGCCACGACTTCAATACCATCGGAGACCGTAGGAAACGTTTTCCAATTGTCGGAAACCTCTCGTAACTTCTTTGGTTCTGGAACGATTCGAGTCCACCAGCCATGCTGCCCTTTGATCTCCCACCCGCCAAATGTGAAATCGCTCTAAAGCGATGCTTGCAGCACCAACTCGCCAAGTTGGTCGGACGTGGTTGCGACGACAATCAAATTAAGTGGGCTGCCCACTTCCACTGTCACGCGATTACGAACGTACCAACCTTTTCCGCTCACAGTCATCCAGTAGTGTCCATAGGGAAGATCTCGTGCGAGACCGATCCCGTCGCCGTTGCTAGTACCGGATGCTTCGGCGGCCTGAACATCGCCTATAGAAGTTAGCCGCACTTCGAAGTCGCTCAATAGTTCTGCCCGTTCGTCGATGATTTGCACCTCGACCGCAGAAAACTCCGAAGGCTGCGATAGAAGCCTGTCAATCTTTGTCTCCAACCGCGAAATCGTTTGCTTGTGGGCAGCAAGTTCGGCGGTGACTCGGACATTGTTTTCATTGGCGGTTTGACGATCCAATTGATCATCATCAAACCGAGTCGGAGGCTCTTGACCATGAATGATTAGAGGCGCAGTCATTGCCAGAACGCTGGCGACAAGGATCGATAACGCTGTATTGTGTTTCAGGACAATGTCGAAAGTACGCGGCAAACGGTGTAAGTGATAGCGGGCGAGCAATATCCATGCCGGATAGCTAGGCGTGATCACAATGAACGACCTACATGCCTGAATTCGACAACCGATACAAAGTTGGTCAATACTTCAGCGGCAAAGATGCGCTGCGTTCATCGGTCGAAAACCAAAGTCCTTTCGCGTGACCGCGAACTGCAAATGAGGGGGTGTCCTTTGTGCGTGAGCAGAAAATCTCATTCTGCGGTGGTCCGTTGGGCGGACGCAAATTCGACATCACTGAAACTTGCGTCGGTTTCATCGAACGGAGCAGATTTTCGCTCAGCATGGGTAACGCCTCTTGTTGCGTTGAAGCTCCCTGAAGCTCACTCGATCGCGTTTGGGCATCGCGGGAAGATCTGTCACAAAAAGGAGAGCTCCCTGCATTGCGGCGACGGTGCGGCCGACGAGACAGTCGAACCACTGGAACAGATTAGCCAAAACGTGAAAATCGCAGAGGTCGTGCAGACCGATACGAGTTCGGGGATCAACGTTGATGCTGAGATTTGTCCAACCGACTGCAGTTGAGAGTGGTTGAGCTAGGATTCTTTAGGGAAGTTTCTTCGCTCTTATCCCCCGCCAGTTGTCGTTATGCAATTATCCCAACTTGCTAAGTCCACTAGGCGTGGCTCTCCGAAGTACGCTGCACACAGATCAGAGTTTTGCTTCAGCTGTTAACATTGCATTCGTGGTTCGAGTCCGCCTCAGGGAACTTTTTCGTGACTATCCGAGCCAAACCCTCAGTGACAAGTTGTCTTTTGGCAGAAAGTTTTGTCATAGACTCGTTGAGCCCCTCTTCATTTGGGTTCAGGGCAGAAGGTTATCTCTCCGAAATTGTCGAAGCGAACCGGACTTTAAGACCAGATCCGGAGTTCCTGCCCCCACTCAGTCATTTTCAGCCGACAGTAAATCTTAGTGGATTGATCTGAAGAGTGTTTAGTTGCACGAATCCTGGGACTTCAAAAATAGATCGCACATCGGGTCGCAGGTTCCTCTGCATCTGTCCCGCGGCGAGTCAACGCTCGTGAAAGAATGGCAGCGATATCGCTACGTCTTGCATCGGTCATGACTGGATACCTCTTTGAAAGAAGGAATGAATTCAACCAACCGGCTCGTCAACCAGCAGCCTATTTCCAAGGAATGTTTAATCGTGCAAAATCTGGGAACCTGCATCTTCACAAATCGATATTTGGATTGAGTAGGGGACAACTGCCAAACTGAACTTGGGCTGACTGCTCCAATAAAAATTTTAAAAACGCGACCAGACTGGCCGTTTGAAGACACAAACTAAATTGAAGCCGCATTTCGTGTTTGCACCTTGGCGACAGGGAAAAAGGGTAGCACAACTCAATGAGGCTTTAGCTTGTTCCGCCAATGCGTTGTCTTCCAGTCGATCCGCGAAGTGCATCCCCGTGTACCAATGCAGCGTTACATGGAACCGCTACTTAAGCAGATTTTGTACGATGGTTTCAGTCTCTTTATTGCAATCACCCATCGTGCAAAACTCGAAGATATGCCCGCACGGAACAAAACGTTCGAAGCCCGCTTAAACGGATGCATTAAAGTGGTCCTCAAGCTGTAGCACCACTCACAAAAAAAGCCCATGGTTGAAAGGGTGAATTCTTTCATCCATGGGCAAACAGAACATTTTCTTTGAGACGAGCTGCATTTGCAGATCGCTCAGAACTGGATCAATCCACTGGCGTTTCCGGAGGAGCAGGGTTTTCCGCTGCGTATTTCGCTAGCTCATCTTGCTCGGCCATCGGAGCTGTCGCGTTGCTTCCGCCGCAGCCAATGAGCAGCGTTAAGGCGACTAACGGTAGTGCAAAACTTAACAGTCGATTCATTTCATATCCTTGTTTGGTTGTACGAATAAACACGGTGCAGAAAGACCTTCCGCACCGTGTTTGATTGGAGATAGTTTACGAAACCCTGATTACTCCAGAGTCGCCTCAGTTTCTTTCGATGCGCGTGTTCCCAAGGCTCCCCATAGACCAAAGGGGCTCTTGTTGCCTGGCAACAGGTAAGGTGCAGCGGTCGAGACTTGCGCGCTTGCTTGATTTCCCGCTTCGATTGAGTCGGTTACAAACTTGACGGCGCCGTCACCCATCAACACATGGCATCCGCCTTGATGACGACTGCTAGGAGGTAGGATTCCATAGTTGAAATTGTTGCTTTCCATGCAAACAAGACTGTTCGGTGGACTGATCGTCGTAACGTTGCCCCAAATCCCACGCGACATCGCCCATTTGTAACCACGGCGTTGCTCGGGTTCGGTACCACCGCCTGCTAGAGGCACAAACGTTGCGGTTGCTGCCCAGAATAGAGGTCGAGCGGGGTCAACGTGCACGTCACATGTTTGAACCCCACCTGCGACGCGAACATTTCCCGTGGTTGATAAAGCACCCCGAGTTCGTACGTCGCTGTCACCTAAATCGCTTGCAATTTCTGCCGCACAAATCGTATTGGACAATCCATCGAGTACGTCTCGAAACGACGTTGGAACACGTGGAATGAAGAAACCACGGCAAGATGCAGATCGCTCGATCGCTGACGTCGTAGTTTCGTTGCCAGCGTCGTCGATGCCGCCGTTAATTTGATTCGTCGAATCTCCAATGGCACATGAGTAGTTCGTTCGTCCTTGCGCAGGCAATCCTGTGCCGGGATCGCTGGGGCAACGGAAACTTGCAATCTCGGTGAGCCAAGGCTCGTAGCGAGTTGTGGCATGGTGAGCGATCGAACGCCGCGGGTTTGGCCCCATCGAAGGAAATTTCGCTCCCGAAGTAGGGTCTTGGTAAGGGTTGCTGATTTGCTCCCAAAGAGCCTGCTGTTCTATGAACGGGGTCAGGCCGACAAGCCAACTCGCCTCTAAACGGCTGCTGGAACCCGGTGCATTGGCAACGGTATTGCCTTCCGGCGTTCCTCCCTTGTTCGGTGTCCCGGTACCGTGTTTGGGGATCATGTTGTAGGCAGAATGATAGTTGTGGATTCCAAGCCCAATTTGCTTGAAATTGTTGCTGCAACTCATTCGCCGAGCTGCTTCGCGAGCAGCCTGAACAGCCGGCAAAAGCAAACCGACTAACACTCCAATGATTGCGATAACCACCAGCAATTCCACTAATGTGAAACCTGGTTTCTGAATTCGAGATCTCATGAGAAAAAGTCCTATTTTAAAAACAAGAATTGGGAGACGGATTTACATTCAATGAATTATGGACGGGGCAAAACTCCCGATAACCAGAAGTTTTCGCGAGTATTGAGTACTCGATCATTTAAAACGAAACTGGCTAGCAGACCGTTACACATGTTGATTGGCTTAGAACCAACCCATCGTGAGACAAGAATCTTACGGCAGAAGAGGGATAATGCTTAGACGCGATATGCATCTCATAGTTGCCAAATAAGTCACCGCATAATTCAACAAAAAATCGTGTTTGTGAATTAGTGTGGCATTTAGTATTTTATAAAGGTTTAACAGTAGAAAACCATTCGAAGAGAAAAGTTTCGAAGAATTTTTGTGTAGTGAAGAAAATGAAGGCAATGGGTTTATGAAATTTGCCCACGAACATTATTGCATTGGAGCGGCCTTAAGGGGAAAGTATATGGTGACGAGCCGCTTTCCACAGTCAAGCATGAAAAATTTGTTTTAATGCTGACGGATTGCGAAATGCCGATAACGATGATTTCTCCTCGCCACGCCCAATCCGGATAGGGATAAGTCCGGAAAACTTGCACGCAGAGTTCCAATTTTTGCTTTAACTGCCAATGCATTGAAAGGCGATCACCAGAGTTGTTTCGAAACAGGCATCGATGACTTTATCACCGAGCCAGACGCCCCCCAATCCTGAGGGATACTCTTGGGAAAATCGTTTGATCGGTAGCCTGCAGTCGCGAATTCGTGACCTATGGTTTCACTTCGTCTAAGCAAGTGTCCACTGCGTCAGCAGACAGGCCAAAACGCGACCAGAATGGGCAATTAAAGCCATATTTGAGTCCAATGTTGATGACATGGCAAAATTTTTTTGAGAATGCTGTTTACGGTAAAATGGCAAAAGTAAGGAAATTGTATTGCCGCTTTGGAGCCGAAATATGTTCTAGTTCCTGGCAGGCGAATTCTATATTGGTGACACTCCGCAGCCAAACGTTCTGAAGACGGTGGATTGCAAATTTTCCATGGGAAGATTAGATGCCTTTGCCCAGCCTCTATTCTAGACAACAGAAATGCATCGGTTACATCGGCCGTACCGAGTTCGGTTAATACTAAACTCGCTTCGATGTCCAAACCGAATCAAATTGGACGCTAGTTTTTAACTGCCACCGGTTTCAACGACCGGGGGAAGCTCTAGATAACCCGGAGTCGGCTACTGGGCGATAGCGGAAGGCCAAATTTTTTCGCGGCCCATCTACTCAAAACAGGCCCCCCGTCCAGTACGAGTTCGGGGATCAACGTTGATGCTGAGGTTTGTCCAACCGACTGCAGTTGAGAGTGACCGAGCCGAGTTGTTTTGGGGCGACCAAATCGCCCGTAACCTGGGCATGCAAATCGGCCATTGGATCCGCGGCGGCCGCAGTGTTCGCGCAACTGCTATCGCGCTCAGGACACGCCCACATGAGTCACCAAGCCAGACACGCGTGCAGTCATTTTGACGGCGGGCTTGGAAGCCTTCGGAGTTTGACTGGCCTTCTATGGACCGTGAGTACACTCTATTTCTTCTTTTCATTGTTCTTCTCTCGAGTCGTCGATTTCTTCCGATAGCTTTTTTCAGCGATGTCCTTCGTCTCCCGTTTAACGCCGAAATGCGCGGCTTGGATTTGCGTTCCATTGTTGAGAGTGCTGTTCCAGTCCAGGAAATGTGTTCGCGACATTAATTGCGGCTGGTAGTGCTTATCAAGAACTGCCGCGTATGCCTCCCAATGGCGTTGCGCATCCTGGATGTGGACGATCGCTTCGTCATGAAGACTCTTGTACTCGTCCGCGAAGCCGGACTCGCGATATACCCAGTACTTCGCGGCACAGCGTTGTTTGTCGGCGTAGTAACTGCCAAGCAAAGCCATGCTCTCCAGGTCCCACAACAGATCTCGCAGTTCGACGTTGTCGCCAGGCTCTGCTTGCAACTTCGGAAGCGCGGCGTGTACTGCATCGGCATAAGAGTCCAATTTGTCGGCCACCTGAAGTGGAGTCAGCAGGTCACTGCCGAACTGATCGAGCTTGCCGGCCAGATAAGCGCTACCCCAATCGGGCACGGAGACACACTGCACCTCGTCTCCGGGCGGACTCTTTCTCAATTGCATTGGCTTACGACGATAAACTGGCGGCCCCTCGCCGTAGTAGTACAGCGGAATCGTCAAGAATCCGGTGGCCGATGCTAACCCCGTCATGCAGCCTTCCGGCGCGAATGAAGCATCGGTGCCCTCGTAGACAGCTCGATTGATCTGCGGAACCACTTCGGAAACCGTCTGCCAGGTATCGTGAAGCAGCTTTGCAGAGCGATCATTCAAGCCGAAACGATGCTTCAAGGTTGCCGCCCAATACTCGTCGCCAAGTTCGTTGTTGTAAGCGAGTTCGCCCCATAATCGAAAGTTGTACCAATGCTTGTCGATCTCCAGCTGATTCTGCAAATTCGGAATCGTGGAATAGAACACGCGTCCCCAAACGTAGCCATCCGATCCCATCATGAAACCGGGAGATTCATCAAGCGGCATCTCACGAATGAATTGGCGAACGTAGTCGGGGCTGCCCCAACGGTGCATGAAAATGTCGTCGTTGCGGATGTTCATCCAGACTTTGTATCCACGTTCCAGCCAGCCGCCTTTGTTCGCGCGAGACTCCCACTCCAGGGGTCTTCTTGAGGAATAGAGGCGACCCACACAGTACTTAATTTCAACATCAACCGACCCGTCATACTTTGAGGCGAACTGTTCCTGGACATCGTCGCATTTGGTGCTGTGATTACGGAAGATGAATCGCACCTCCCGATTCTTGTCCCAACGTGGATCAGCCTTCGCGTCCATCACGCCAAGTCCATACGTCTTGAAGATGTACGCCTCGGTGGAATCATCGCCCTTTAGAAATTTGTTGTCATTCTCTCCCGCGGCAACACCAATGGCCGTAATCGACGGATAGTTCAGCACCAGTTCTTTCACGGCTGCGCGGAGATAGGCGATCGTGTCCGGATCAGTTTGATCGGTGGTGATTCCGTGCTTTCCAGTGGCACCGTAGGTGAATACGTTCCAGTGAAACAGGGTGATCTGAATGCCACGATCGCCGGCATGCTTGAAAACCTTTTTCCAGTGCGCGATCTTCTCGTCGATCGTCATTCGCTTCACCAACTCGAGCGTATCGTCTTTGGTGTCGACGACTCCGTCCTGGTTTGAATCCAGGTAACCTTCTTCCCATTCGTCGTCATTGGGGTCGAAAATTCTGGCGATGAACTTGCCTTTGGAATCATGCTTCAAAACGCCATCGCGCACTTTATAGACATCATGCTCAATGGCTTGTTCATAGCCAGGCGTTTTGACCATGTGCGGATAAGGGTGGCAGGTCCACAGGCTCAAAACGTTGTAGCGGTAGCGAGCCAGATCATCGAGATACGGCTTCCAGAACCCTTCAAAGTCCCACATGTGTTCGATATTCTCATTTGCAGCGTCCCCTGAGTCGTCGTAGGAAGGGCTCCGCGCATCCAGCGGGATATTGAATTTGATCCCGCGCTTCGCCACGAATGGCTTGCGAATCACGTTCGCGATAGGAAGACCCAATTTCAAGTACTCGGCCACTTCAATACCGCCGTACATTGCGCCGGTCGCATCCGAACCGATCACCTCGACACGGTTCGGTGCAGCCACTCGAATTTCAAATGCTTCCGCCAACTTATTGTCGGACTTGACGGTCAAGGTCACCGTCAAATCTGTCCGCTGCATCTCTGCCACCGCGCGATCAATTTCCTGTGCCGCGAACTTCAATCGCGGAATCGAATTCGACATCGGCCAAAACAGACCTCGGTGCGAGCAGAATGGATACCGCGACCAATGCGATGGACAGTCGAGACATCCGTGGCTGCCATAAAGTTGTTTGCGTTTGCATTTGGATTTCTGTCAGGGATAAGTGACTTGGACGTGGATGATAACTTCAACTTGACCTCCAACTTCCTCCTCTCCGCCGCGATCGGCGGGGAAAAAAGATGGCGTTCTTACGCGATCAGGTTTTCAACCCTGCTCTGCAGTGTTCACGCAGATAAGCGATGCTTCTTAGGAACTCGTTACGCTCATGTTCTTGATCGAAGGTCTTCTCGTCCTGGCCTTTGGCGGGCTTATCAATCCTGGCTGGCTTGCCTTTGCGAACCAACTTCAGGAAGTCGATGATTTGGGATGCGTCAAGGTTTGGATAGGCTTTCCAATACTCCCTGGTCAGGTAGGGAATCGGCCGCGCCGAATTCGAGATGGACTCGACGAAAATCGGCATACCGGGATTCGCACTGGCGAGCGTGTCGACATAATTCGGCACGTCCATCATGCCTTCACCGACCGCCATCCATTGAAACGTGGCTCCATCTTCACTGGGCCACACGGTGTAGTCGCGAATGCTGTTGCACACCGTGTAAGGGGCGAGTGTTTCCAGGTGCTTCATCGGGTCTTCCATCGCCCACAACCCGTTGCCGGGATCAAGCATCACGCCACAAACGTCGGTTCCAACTTCTTCGACCAACGTGACAAGCTCTTCGCTGCGAAGATCGGCTGCGTGGTTTTCAAAGCCGAATTTGATGCAAGCGTCTCTCGCTCTTGAACTGGATGCCTTCAGCACACGAACCGCTTCGTCAATTCGTGGCTGGATTCCACCGTCCAGAAAGCGGTCGTCGATGCTTCCGATTCTCACGTTGACGACGGGCGAGCCGAGTGTTTTGGCGACACGAATTCCCGTGGTCAGTAGCTCTTCGGCGGTGCCCCATGTGTCTTTGAATTGCTTGCCGTTGTTCGCAATCGCTCCTGCGCCGGTGTAGAGCTTCATTTCATGACGGTCGGCCAGGTCCTTGAGGCCCTTCAGATAGCTCGCTTCAAGGCTCTCGAAATAGTGCAGGCCGTTGAAGAGTGCCGCATCGAGTGTTTGGTCAGCGGCGAATTCGATCAACTGAGTTGCCTTCCACTTTTTCCACCGCATGGATCGCATCGAATGCCCGTCAAGTCCGAGTGGAATTCGTTTTCCTGCAGTTTCGTTCAAACCAAAAGCCGAAGACGGCGAAACAGTGGAAACAGCACCAATGGCTGCTGCTGCTGCGATGAATTGACGACGCTGCATCGGGATTTGTTCCGTGTTGGAATGGGGAGTGAATACTTGAGTTCTATCTCACTCTCTCCCGGTCAATCGAAAATTGGACATGGAGAATCGTCTTTTCTCCAAAATCAGCCGAACCAACCGAGTTTCAAATATTTTGCAATTTTCCTGTCCAACTGGAGTCGCTGCGGGAGAGAGTTTCTGGACTCCGAATTACCTGGATTGCGATTGTCGCATTCCTTTGTACGGAACATTCAAATTCCCCCCACGTTGCAGAGAGATTCTCATGAAGTTGAAAATGATCGCCACCCTTGCTCTTGTTGCCTTGATCGCAGTTCCCGCTGTTGCCCAAGAACGACAGAAAAGTAAAAAGAAGAGCGACGGTGTCAGCTCGATGGTCATCGACATTCTAAAAATGCTCGAACCAGTCGGTTTGACCGCTGACCAAGAAGCCAAGATTACTGAATTGGCGAAGTCAGCCGACGTCCAGGCGAAGTCGATTCGCGAATCCGCTGGGATTACTCCTGCCGTGATCAAAGCACGAATGGAAGCTCTGAAAGCGGCTCGCGAAACTGGTAAGACCGGAAAAGAATTAATGGCTGCCATTGATGACGCATCCGGTTTGAGTACCGATCAAATTGCCGCGTTCGTCAAACTTCGGAAGGCGCAAGCAGAGCTTGAAAAGAAAGCGATCTCGATGTTGACCGAAGAACAAAAAGCTAAATTGCCAAAAAAACCGACTCGTGGCAATTCTGAGGACAAAGGCAAAGCCAAGAAGAAAGACGCTGCCTAATGCATCGTCCTTTCGCAGCGCTCGAGATCCGGCGTCCGGAAACACGATCAGCCGCAGTGATGCCTTCGATTCATTGGACTGGAAACCTGGCTTTCTTTCTAAATTCGGCAGAACCAACCGAATTTCAAATGTTTTGCAGTTTTCCTGTCCAATTGGAGCCGCTGCGGGAGAGAGCTTTCACCGGCGTGGACGAAGATCCGCAAACGCAAGAATTATGCCTAGGAAAACTGAATGAAGATGAATCGCTTTCTGACCCTCTTGTTGCTGCCCACATGGGTGATTCTCTTCCAACGCAACCTGACTGCTGAGGTGTTGTTCGACGGAAATATTCCGCAAATGACGTTCGCCGCAGCGGAACTCAGTGATGCAATGACAGAGGCAGGACGAGAGGACCTAGAAGTCACGATTGCGATCGATTCAGACACGGCCAAACCGGAAGCGTTTGAAATTCGCGTTATCGGCCCCAACGATATTCACATTACGGGAACAGACGCAAACGGCGCGATGTACGGCGGCATTGAAGTCGCAGAGCACTTGAAGCTTGGTTTGCCGATCCAACCCGTCTCGCGTTCACCCTTTGTCAAGAAACGCGGGATCAAGAGCAATCTACCGCTCGACGTCCGAGCCCCTTCCTATTGCGACAAAGGCACCGCAGCGCAGCTGAACATCGACACCAGCATCTGGGATTACGAAGGGTTCTGGCTACCGTATTTGGATACGCTTGCTCGCTACCGCTACAACACGCTCAGCCTTTGGACCACGCACCCTTACACGCATATGGTGAAAGCACCGGGGTACGAAGATGCCTCGCTCGACGATGTTTACCGGCTCAAGGACGAATACTTGAAGCCCGGTATCTCGAACAAGTTCGAGGACATGGACACGAACCATGACGGTGCGCTAACCGCCGAGGATGGCACCATCGAACTGGTCAAGAAGATGAACATCGACGAAAAGATCGAGCATTGGAAGAAGGTGTTTCAGCATGCGGAAGATCGTGGCATCGAGATCTACATTTTCAGTTGGACAGTCTTTGTCGGTGAAGCGAAAAACCACTACGGAATCACCGAGGATCAGACGAATCCCACGACCATTGATTATGTGCGTAAATGCGTCGAAGAGGCTTTGTTGACGTACCCGCAAATCAAGGGCATTGGCGTCACGTCGGGGGAGAATGATCGTCGCGAGTTGGATGGTTCGCCTGATTCGACCGAGTGGTTCATTCGGAAGACATACGCCCAGGCCGTCGAGAACGTGAAGGCAGACCCGCGTTGGGTCGATCGTGACATCCGCTTCATCTTTCGACGCCACGGCAGTGAATACGAATGGGTCCGCGAAGTCATGGACGGTTACCAAGGCGGCATCGTTGATACGAGTGTCAAATACGCCGTGGCACACATGTATTCGTCTCGGAGGCCGCAGGAATGGGAGAGTCGCATGGTGCGTGAGGGTTGGCTGGACAATTTCAAGGTCTGGTTGAATCTGCGGAACGACGACATCTTCATGCACCGTTTCGGCAGCCCGGACTTTCTGCGTGAGCTGATTCGCAACATGCCCCACGAACATATCCGCGGGTTCTACGCCGGGTCGGATGGCTATTACTGGGGCAAAGAGTTCATTTCCAAAGTGCCTGAGCTTTCCGGTCAGTTGGAGATACAGAAGCATTGGTACAATTTCCGAATGCTCGGCGAGATGAGTTACAACCTTGAGCTCGACGATGACTATTGGAAGGCCGTTCTGGAGCACAATGCGTCGAGCAAGCACGCGACCACTGGCAGGCTTACGCCGATGTCCTGGACTCTCACTACAGGACCTCCCTCCATGCGAAAACGACTTGGTTCGACTGGTATCAGCGGCTGGAAGACGTCGAGGCTGAGGTCGTAGCCATTAAAGGCGAAGGTGCCTTGCCGCAGATCCAATTCAACGGGCTCTCGGGCGGTTCAAGCTTTCAGGCCGGGCAGTCTCTTGATGTTGCGGTCGAGGTGACTGCCCAGAGCGGTCTCGATGACTTCCGCTTGCTACTTAACGGAGTTCAAGTCGGCAAACCATCTTCAAAGCCTTCCTACACATGGAAGGCATCTGAGTATCCAGAACTGGCAGACTTGAAGGAAGACTGGTACAGCCTCAAAGTGATCGCCGTCGACGAGAAAGGGTTTGTCGTCGACAAAGAAATCTATGTGAGAGTTGGAAATCAACCGGGAGAAAAGGAAGACTGGATCCTGGAGCCCTACGCCGTACTCATGACCGATGGACAGGAGCTGCTCTCAGGTCATGGTGAAACGGATGAGGAAATGGAAGACGATGAATATGAACGGAAGATCGATGGCATTGACGTGAAGTTTCAATTCGACAACGAAGGCAAATTGACGGTCCGGGACATGTTCTACGGAGTAGCGATCATCCGCACCTATTCCAAAGCGGGGAAAGTCGGCAACGGTCCGCGCCGGGCTGAGTTGAAGGCTGGCATTCTCTCGACCTACACGTTGGTCGATCCCGCCAGCATGTTGTGGTCCTCTCAAAACTATGACCGAGCCAAGCGAATACTTCGCGGCAAGTCACCCAAAGATCAAGGCTTCACAGGTCCCTTTGAATTCGTGATCACCCGAGGGAAAAGCCTCGCAATCTACGGAATGAAGAACGGCAAGCGTCAAGTCGTTTGGTCCCAAGAGGCCGATTACGAAGGTTGGACCGGTCGGTTTGAAAAGTAATCGAGGCCCAATTTCGCCCTAAATGGCCAGTCATTGGCCCGAAGACAAACAAACCTCCAATCGAAATATGAACGTGAACAAACTCTTACTCCTCATCGTCGCCATCGCCTTTTCTAGCCAACTTGCGTTGGCCCAAGACAAACCCAACATCGTCATGTTGTTCATCGACGATTGGGCGTGGAACGGGTCTCCGGTTCCCATGGATGACGACATGCAGAACTCTCACATGCCGGTGCTGCAAATGCCGAACGTTGAGCGATTGGCTCGCGAAGGTATGAAATTCCGAAACGCCTACGCATCACCGCAGTGTTCGCCGTCTCGAGTCTGTTTGCAGACCGGGCAGTCGTCGCCGCGGAGCGGATTCACGGTGTTTATGAACGACGGAAGACAAGAGTACTACGACCAAAAGGGATATCCGAACTTCCCGGTAGTCCCGTGTGTCTCGGACATGAAGATTGACGAAGACGCGGTCACCATTCCTGAAGCGTTAAAGCCACTTGGCTACGTGAGTGCTCATATCGGCAAGTGGCACATGCGTGGTGATCCCGGGGATGAAGGTTATGTGCTGCACGATGGTGATACGGATAACAAACCGGGAAACACCTTGCCTCCAGGGCCGCAACAACTGCCCAACGATTTGACCGATCCAAAGCTGATGTTCAGCGTGACGAAGAAGGCAATCGGTTTCATGGAGGAACAGGTGCGAGCAAAGCAGCCGTTCTATCTGCAGATTTCACATTACGCCATGCACGAGGGCCGTGAGTGTTTGCCAGCGACACGAGAGAAGTACGTCGCACATCCTGCAGTGCAGGCATACTACGGAAAGATCGGTAAGACCGCGGAGACTGTTAAACGCAAAGACGATCCTGCTATCTGGCTCGGCATGGGAGAAGACCTGGACGGACGCATCGGCGCAGTGCTTGATCGCATCACGGAACTCGGGATCGAAGACAACACGTACGTCATCATGGTGTCCGACAACGGATATCGACACAGCTTTCTTCCGGGGCTGACGCAACCGCACCATGCTCACAAGTGGTGGGTTTGGCAGGGCGGCATTCGCGTACCCATGATCGTGAAAGGTCCCGGCATCGAAGCGGGAACCAGCTTCGCGGGCAACGTCGTCAACTACGACTTTCTGCCAACCTTTGTTGATTGGGCGGGCGGCAACGCGCATGAACTCAAGAACATCGACGGCGTCAGTCTTGCCGGCTACATGGCAGGCAAAACTCCAGACGACGAATTCCTGAACCGCAACATCTTCTTCCACTATCCGCACTACCGCGAAACGATGCCGCACTCAGCAGTCGTCTCGGGCAATCGCAAGCTGCTGCATTTCTACGAACGTCCGGACGTTTCAATGCTGTTTGACTTGTCGAAAGACATGGGCGAAGCAAACAACATTGCTGCACAGCAACCGGCTGAGCACAAGAAACTGCACGACGAAATGATGGCGTACTTCAAAGCAGTCGGCGCGAGAATTCCCAAGCCAAATCCCGACTACGACGCAGCCGTCTACAAAGACGACAAAGGTTATGCGAAGCGATTGTTGTGGGGACCGTTTGAGGGCAAGCGACCGTTAGAGGAAGACGAGAAGTAGTCGACAGTGTACGCACCGCAACACACCAGCAAACCCAGATCACGCAAAACACACACGAGCAATCAATGATCCGAAAACACTCACTTCACCTATCGCTCAAAGTAGCAGCCTTGGCGCTGACGCTTGCTCTCGCACCTCTGCCCGCTTTGTTGGCCGCGCAGCCCAATGTCTTGTTCATCGCCGTCGATGATATGAATGATTGGGGAATTGGTGGCCACCGCCAGGCCATCACGCCCAATATCGATGCCCTGGCGGCCCGCGGAATCAAGTTCACCAACGCCCATTCCGCTGGTGTCATGTGTGGTCCATCACGCACCGCTATTTTCACCGGTCAATACCCTTCAACCACTGGGTTCTACGACGATCAAGTTTACTGGCAAGCGGACGAGAGTCTGATCGGCCTGCACACTGCCTTCCACGACGCTGGCTATAAGACCCTCGGAACCGGCAAGCTCTTTCATCACGCGATCGGGTGGATCGACCAACGAGGGTGGGATCAGTATTGGCTGCGCACTGACGGAACAACCAATGCCCAGCGAAAGAATGGTTGGGACCTCGGTAGCTGGAAATATGGCGCTCCAAACCCAGGTGGTCCAGAGGGAGATTTTGTGAGCATCTACAACACCACTTACCCAAAAATTCAAGCGGGAGTCATGGAGTGGGCGGCTCTCGACAATGCTGTCGAGAAAGACATGGCCGACACTCAACGCGCCGATTGGGTCATTTCACAGCTCAATGCCGACCACGGGGAGACACCCTTCTTCCTCGGACTGGGACTCTTTACGCCTCATTCTCCGCAATACGCTCCACAAAAATACTACGACGCGTATCTCAATGGGCCGCTAAAAGGGAACATCGACAACCTCGAACTGCCGAGCTACTGGAAAGACGGCAGCACGAATCCTCTGCCCGATCTTGACGATGTCGCGGACCGAGAACGAAAGAAGGAGACCAATGTCTACAAGCGGTGGATGGCCAATCTGCAAGCGATCAGTCCGAATGATCGAACGTTGAAAGAGTGCGTCCTTGGATATCTGGCAGCCATCACCTACGCCGATGCGCAGATAGGCCGCGTTCTGACGGCGCTGAACAACAGTCCCTACGCCGACAACACGATTGTCGTCCTTTGGAGTGACCATGGTTACCACCTTGGTGAAAAGGGGCATTGGGCGAAACACGTCATGTGGGAACGAGGATCACAGGTCCCATTCGTCTGGGCAGGCCCTGGCATTGCCAAAGGCGCAACCACCGACACAACGGCAAGCCTGATTGACATGTATCCGACCTTTGTTGATTTGTGTGATCTGACCAAGGATGGCGCCAACGCCGATTTGCAACCGCTCGATGGTAAATCACTCGCTTCCACACTGAAAACTCCTGACCAGGCGGAAGACCGCGAAGTGATCATTTCGTATCTGCAAGCTTATGAATATGCAATCACCAATCGCGATTGGCGGTACATCCGTTACGGCGATGGCCAGGAAGAACTCTATGACCACAACAACGATCCGAACGAGTGGGATAATCTTGCGAATGCCCCGGCGTACGAATCCATTCGTGCAAACATGCGGAGCAAAGCGCCATCGAAAATCGCCGATTTTGCTCTGCTGCACTTCCAGCATGCCAGGCGCGACAAAGGCGACGGAACGTGGTACTTCGACGACGACCAAGTGAAGGTTGACTTAACGCTCTCCAGCAATTCTCCCGATGCGGTGACTGGCGACTTTGACGTCACCGTCCAATTTACGACGGGAGTCACCGGCTTTGACGTTGGCGACTTGGAAGCCACCAACGGATCCATCCTGAATTTCAAGCAGGTATCGCCGGACAAGTACACATTCACTGTTCATCCCGAGCCAACTGCCATCGGCGAACTCGTCGTCATTGAGGTGCCAAAGAAATCTGCGACTGGCATTCCCAACCCGCGAGCAACGAACTCTTACGATGTCTTTGTCGCTCGTCGGTATCACCCGGGCGCGAAGAGCTGGATTCCACCAACCGCCAGCGCTGCCGTCACCAGTGTCTCTGGCTTGACTGTGCGATTCAACTCGAACGGTTCATCGGACGACGGCACCGTTGATGCTTGCGTCTGGCAATTTGGTGACGGCGGTGTTTCGACCGACCGGAGCCCCAGCCACACGTATGCTCAGGCTGGCACGTATGTTGTCACACTGGGCGTCACCGACAACGACGGCGTCGGCAGTGACCTAGTGCCGGTGACAGTGGTCGTCAGCGATGACTCCAAAAACCTCAAGTGAAACTTGGATGAGTGACTCAACAAATATCAGCTTGGAATTCGAGGGAGACGTTGCAACGATCTTTCTCCAACCTCCAGATGGCAAACCACCCACATTAGATCTTCAAGCATTGGAAGACCTGGAGAAGTGCGTTGGAGAAATCCAAAGCAAACAACCTCGAGTCGTTCTCGTGAGGAGCACGTCAGACCGCTTCTTTTGCGTCGGTGCGAACCTAAACGCATTGAAAGACATCGACGAGAACTCAATTTCCCCTTGGGTTTTGAAGGGCCACAAAGTCTTCAGCAAAATCGAAGACTTGGCGATGCCGGTCATTGCCGTCGTGGAAGGCTACGCCATGGGAGGTGGGCTGGAGCTCGCGATGGCTTGTGATCTGATCTTCGCCTCTCACGGCGCCAAGTTTGCTCAGTCAGAAGCGTCGCTTGGATTCATTCCTGGCTGGGGTGGAACCCATCGATTGACGAAACGTATTGGCGTGTCCAAAGCCAAGTTCTATTTCTACAGCGGCAAGTTGCTGGACGCTCAGGAAGCCTGCGAGATTGGATTGGTTGACTTGGTTTCCAATCCCGGCGAAATGCAAACTGAGGTGCAGAGTTACTGCCAGCCTGTACTCAACGCAAACAGAAACGCGATCTCGCAATTCAAAGCCATCCTCAACGACCAACAACGAGCATTGCGGGACGAGAACGCGGCGATCGAGGCCTCTCGCTCAGTGACCTGCTTGCAAGACCCCGACACAAAACAACGTCTACACAACTTCCTAACCAAGAAGGGAAAGAAGTGAAATGAGCACACCGCAAGCACTCGAAGGAATCCGCATTCTGGATTTCAGTCACGTTTACCAAGGCCCCGTGGGAACTCAGATTCTTGCTGACTATGGTGCCGACGTCATCAAAGTGGAGCGTCCCGGCAGCGGTGACTGGAGTCGGTCCTGGGGGCCATTTTCCAAAGACGTCTCCATGCCTTTTGCCAACCTCAACCGCAACAAACGCTCGATCGCGGTCGATATGAAGCAAGTTGAGGGCAAGGCAATGATTCTTAAGTTGGTAGAGAAGACCGACATCCTCGTCCATAACTTCCGCCAAGGAGTGATGGAAAAACTCGGCTTCGGATACGAGGATCTCAAAGCGGTCAACCCTTCTCTTATTTTTGCTACTTCAAGCGGCTGGGGCGATACCGGACCGTACGCGGAACGCGGACGTGGCGGACATGACATGATGGCCCGTGCAGAAGCCGGTTGGTTTACTTTTTACGATGAAGAGCAACCTCCGATACCTGGCGGGATCAGTATCGATTACGCCGCTGGACTCAACCTGATGGTCGGGATCCTCACCGCCTTGGCTCACCGCCTTCGCACCGGCGAGGGGCAATACGTTTCGACCGACTTATTGAGCGTTGCCTTTCATGCTCATGCCTGGGACGCCGCCGCCCAATTGAACCGCGAAAAGATTGACCGACCTGCAGCGGTTGGAGGAACGGAAGCGGCAATCAACAAGGCATTCAAGACCCAAGATGGGTTCATCGAGATATCACCGGTCTTCTCCAACAATGCGTTGCGGGACATTTCAACGGCGATGGACTTGGGAGATCTGTCCCTGAAAGAAGAATTCCGAACCGAAGATCTTCAGATCGCCAATCGAATCGAACTGAACAAAATTCTGGCTTCAGAATTTTTGCGGAAGACCACGTCCGAGTGGATGGAGTCTCTGGAGAGCCAAGGAGTCTTGTGTGCTCGCATCAACAGTTTCCAAGACGCTGCTGCCGACCCTCAAATCGCTTGCAACAACATGATTGTCAGCATGACAGACCCCGAAGTTGGTGAACTGAAGCTGCTGGGGACTCCAGTGCGACTGAAAGGAACACCACCGCAATTGAAATCGTTCCCTCCCAAACTCGGACAGCACAACCGAGCGGTCGCTTTGGAGCTGGGCTACACCGACGACGAAATAATTGACTTCTTTCAAAAGGGCGTGTTGGCGAATGAACAGTAAAACTTTTTTCCTATTCGGACTGTTCGCCTTGATGGCACTGCCTTCGGCGTGGAGCTCCGAGAGACCGAACATCGTATTCATTCTCACTGATGATCAAGGGGTGAACGACGTAGGTTGCTATGGCAGTGAAATCCGCACGCCGAATATCGATTCACTTGCCCATGAAGGGGCAAGGTTTGACAACTTTTATGTCGCATCGTCGATCTGCACACCTTCTCGCTTCGCGTTTTTGACAGGCCAATACCCAAGTCGATCGCAAGATGAGCTCCTGGGGGCGCTCATGTACTTGGAAGACAAGAAGAGAGGCGTGCGTGAGAGCGAAACCACCATCGCCAGTGTACTACAGCAGGCCATATACTCCACTGCGCTGATCGGCAAGTGGCATTTGGGCCACGGAGCCAAAGAATTCTTGCCGACGCGTCATGGCTTTGACTTCTTCCGAGGTCACACCGGTGGATGCATAGATTTCTACACCATGTGTTACGGCAATGACAAGGATTGGTACGAAAACGAAACGATCGTTGACAAGACAGGCTATGCCACCGACCTGATCACCGACGAAGCCGTGGCGTATCTGAAAGCGGACGAGCGAAAAGAGAAACCGTTTTTCTTGATGCTCTCTTACAATGCTCCGCACTACGGTAAAGGCTGGGACGACGGAAACCAAGCAGCCATCAATATCATGCAGCCACCGCCAAAAGATTTGGCGAGAGTCAGTTACATCGAGGATCCCACTCGACGTAAGTTCGCAGCGAAGGTGGTGAACCTTGATGATGGCATTGGGCGTGTTCTGGAAGCAATCGACACGTCGAACCTGAGAGAGAACACACTGGTCATTTTTGTGACGGATCATGGTGGCGATCCGAAATATGGCGGGAGCAACAAGCCACTCAGGGGTCAGAAGGCGGGCTTGTTTGAGGGTGGCATCCGTGTTCCTTGCCTGATGCGTTGGCCTGCAAGAATTGATCCGGCCAAGAAGATCACTTCCATGGTCAGTGCCCTGGATTTCTTCCCCACTTTCTGTGCGATGGCAAACGTGGAGTCTTCATCAACCAGGTCAGACGGCATGAATGTCCTGGAGGTAATCTCTGGAGATCAAGAGATCGAAGATCGCGAGCTGTTCTTTGAACTCGGACGGCATATCACATTCGAGGGGCGGAGTTGGTTTGCGCTCCGGAGAGGCCCGTGGAAATACGTGCAGACTGACTCAGTCGATGAGCATCTTTTTGACATCAGCAAAGATCCCTACGAGACAAACGACCTGAAAGAACTGCACCCTGAGACTTTCAAACAGATGAAGGCCAGGACTCTCGAAATTGCGGAGTCCTGTCGAAGCGGAAGCAGCGATTTAAGTCGTGAGACAGGAAATTAGCGATGCGCGAAAAATTCACCAGCGTCATTGCGAGATTCCTTCCCGGCATCTTTCTGCTTGGTTTTAGTATCGGTACCGGAAGCGTGACCTCCATGGCGAAAGCTGGAGCCACGTACGGCATGTCGTTGTTATGGACGATCGTTGCCTCTTGCTTTGCAACCTATTTCATGATCTGCGTGTACGGAAAGTTCACGCTTGTCACGGGAGAAACCGCGTTGCAGGCGTTTCGCAAACACATCCATCCTGGGGTGGGTATCTTTTTTATCGTCGCGCTGACAGCCGGTGTGTGCGGCAGCGTGATGGGGGTGATGGGCATCATCGCGGAGATGTGTTCGGAATGGTCCAAGACGATGCTGCCTGACGGCATCGCCCCGATCTACTTTGCAGCCTTCTTCACCGCCTTGGTCTATTTTATTTTCTGGGACGGCAGGACGAAGATTTTCGAGCGAGCCCTCGCAGTGACCGTCGCGATCATGGCCGGCTGTTTTTTGCTCAATTTTTTCATCATGATGCCGCCCCCGATCGATATTTTAAAGGGCTTGGTTCCGAACCTGCCTGATGTTCATGGCGATCAAGACAAAGGGCCGTTTTTGGTCATTGCATCGATGGTGGGGACGACCGTTTTCTCTGGCTTGTTCATTATCCGAACGACACTGGTCAAAGAAGCGGGTTGGACGATCAAAGACTTTAAGAAGCAGCGTGACGATGCCATCTTGAGCGCAACCCTGATGTTTCTGATCAGTGGTGCGATCATGGCCTCCGCCGCTGGCACCTTATTCGCCGAAGGCATCGGCCTCTCCAAGGCATCACAGATGGTGACTCTTTTGGAGCCGCTGGCTGGGAAGCTGGCGACTTCGATCTTTGTGATTGGAATTGTCTGCGCGGGTGTTTCTTCACAGTTCCCCAACGTGCTAATGCTGCCGTGGTTGTTGTGCGATTACAACCAGTCCGAACGCGATATGACGTTACCGAAATACCGCATCATGGTCTTGGCGATCTCGCTGCTGGGTCTGATCGTCCCTGTTTTCCAAGCCCAACCTGTTTTCGTAATGATCGTTTCCCAAGCATTCAATTCGGTCATTTTGCCAATGACGGTGGGGTGCATTCTGTATCTCGGCAACCGCAAAGATTTAATGGGAGAACATTCGCACTCACCGACGACCAATGTCCTGCTCACCGCCATTTTGACCTTTTCCATCGTGACCTCTGCGATGGGCATCCAGGGCGTTTGGCAACTGATCACGAGTTGATCTTTTAAAGTCTTTGACGCGTCAATCCACCATCGATCATGATCACGTTGCCGGTGGCGTATTTGAAATCACCGCGGGCGAGGCTCGCAACTGCGTTACCAACATCTTCCGGCGTGCCCCAGCGGCGATCGATGGTAAGGCCATCGGCGATTAGCTTTTCATACTTTTCGGTCACAACAGCCGTCATGTCGGTCCGAATGACGCCAGGTCGAACTTCGTAGACGCTCACACCAAACTCCGCCATCCTCGCAGCCCAAAGCTGGGTTGCCATCGCGACACCTGCTTTGCTGATGCAGTAGTCTCCCCGATTAACCGAAGCGACAGTGGCGCTAACTGAGGAAATATTGATGATCGCGCCGCGGTAATCGTCGTTGGAGCGGCTTTGTTCTGCCATCCATCGGGCCGCCAATTGCGTAAGGAAATAGGGCCCTTTGAGATTGATATCGATGAGTCGGTCAAAGCTCTCTTCGCTTGCGTCAAGTAAATCCGTTCTCTCGATCGGTGCGACGCCCGCGTTGTTGATCAAGATATTAAGTCGATTGAAGTGCTGTTTGACTTGCGTAAGCATTCGTTGTCGATCCAAGTCGTTTGCAATGTCTGCCTGGCAATAGATGACATTTGCGCCGCCGGAGCGAAGTCCTTTGAGGACGTTTGCGACCTCCGGTTCTTCCTGCTTATCATTGACCGCTAAGTCAAATCCGGACTTAATCAGGCATTGGCAAATCCCG
Source organism: Novipirellula methanifontis (assembly GCF_052161655.1). Lineage (GTDB taxonomy): Bacteria > Planctomycetota > Planctomycetia > Pirellulales > Pirellulaceae > Novipirellula. The sequence goes on along the minus strand of NZ_CP197418.1, from coordinate 272,036 downwards.
AAACCAATTCCACGAGTTCCTCCCGTTACTAAAGCAACGGGCCGGTTTGATGTGGACTGACTTTTCATTTTCGTTCACCGGTTCCGCGAAAGAACGCACAGACGCACTTTCGCAGAGCGAAAGGCGGCCAACTTCGTCCACAACAAAAGATTAATAGCATTAGCACTCTCCCGCAGCGGCTCAAATTGGACAGTAAAGCGGCCTGGAAACTAGATTCAGGCCATTTCGACGGAAACGCCACAAAGAAAGCAGCTTTTTTTGTGTCCAATTTTCGAGATGCCGGGAGTGAGTGAGACCCTGGACCATCATCGAAAACTCAATTCCGGGCAATAGCCAATGGCCTGAAAATACAAGCGAGCGTTGAATGAACACCATGAGAGTGAGGGACATGATCTTGATGAAGCCAATACTTCTAGCAGTTTTGATCCTGCTGGTTTGCGTCGACACTTCACTGGCGGAGGAGGATCGCCCCAACGTCATTCTCATCATGAGCGACGACCAGGGCGTGGGCGACTACGGCTTCATGGGCAACAAGGTCATTCGCACGCCCGCACTCGACGCGATGCATGCGCGAAGCGGTTTCCCCTCCAAGTTTCTATCGCCAAGAGAGTTCCGTCAAACTGCCGTTTCGCTAGTTTGCACTTCCGCTGCCGGACAATCACAGGCAACCAACCAGAGTAGATTGAAGGATAAAAGATGCTAAGACAAATATTCATAACGCAGCTCGTTGGGGCGTTCAGCATGAAACAGATGCTCGCATGGCCGATGGTTGTGATGGCAGTAATGGTGCTGTTCTTAAGCAGTTCCGTATGTTCAGCACAAAAATGCGAGATCGATTGGACTGCTCAGTACGATCCGCGGAATCCCCATCAAGACCGAGATAAAACCAACGGCCCGGTCCCAGTTGTCGATGCGGATGACGTGATCGGATACTCCGCCGACGGCAACCGAGTCGATGAAGATGATATCGCGGCAACTCCCTTGGCATTGGCCATCTTTGCCAAACGAGGTTGGAAGAACCAGCTGGTCCACTTCAGCTACAACAATTGCCCAATGATGGGACGTGAGGCGAAACCCACCGAACACAAGGCGAGCGTTGAGGGCGCTGCCACCAAATTCGGGTACGACGCCAATGTCACCAAGTTCTTTGATTGTCAAGTTGACAGCCAATGGAACGCCGCAGTGGCCCACGCGGTTGAGGTGATCAAGAGCACCGGGAACGGTAAGAAGTTCTACTGGATCCAAGCGGGACCGCATGAGTTCGCCTACCGCGTTCTCCAGCAAGTCAAGAAGGACGCCCCCGAGAAATTGCCGAACGTCATTCTCGTTTCGCATTCGGGAGTCAACAACGTATCGACTCACTCGATTCGCAGTTCCTTGGGCGAAGGATGCGGACACACTCTTCGAGACTGCTTGGCTATCGACGATAGCATCGGCTACTTCTACACCTCGCTTCAGGGTGGTAGTGAAAACTTCGGATCGAAGAAAGCGAACGAATGGGCCGCCGTCGCATGGATGAAGACGATCGACTGCGATGCCTGGAATTTTGTTGAAAAACGATTCAGGAAGGCACAAGAGATGTACGGTCAGCCAGGGCTCGACGCATCCGATGCTGGCATGGCCTACACCTTCGCCACAGGCGACCCAGACGGAAATTTTGTCACACTGACGAAATGGATCGACGGTTGGTGCCCTGACTCCAGCCCCGACCCGGCGAAGTGAATCGCGGCATTGTTTCCAAGAATTACAAAGTTGATTGTCCAACTTTCGAGGGATCGGGAGAGATATAGTAACTCGCACCGTCATCTAGAGATTACCAAATCGAAGAATGACCAATTCACAGGGAATGGAAAGATGAATCGACTCGACCGACGACAATTGTTGCGTGGAACTGGAGCCGTCGTAGCTCTGCCGTTCTTGGAGTCCCTGGCGGTACCAAAATATGCGGAGGCCGCAAAAGGCGCGGCAGAATCACCGATGCGGATGGTTTGCATCGGCCTTGAATATGGGCTCTATCCGAACGACTTCTTTCCTCAGGAAACTGGTCGCGATTACGAGTTGCCTCGTTTGCTGGCTCCATTGGCAGCGCTAAAAAACGACTTCACCGTCTTCTCTGACTTGGATCATCCCGGAATTACGGGCGGGCACCAGTCGACACACACGTTCTTATCTGGCATTCGATCGGACCAAGCGAAACAGTTCCCAGAGGGCAACGTCAGCGTCGATCAGCGGGCGGCTGAGTTTGTCGCTGCCGAGACGCGTTATCAGTCCATGCAACTGGGTCTAGGCGGTGGCGGCGTTTCGTGGACCCGGAACGGTGTCGAGATTCCAACGATCACGCGGCTGCAAACCTTGTTCGACGCGTTGTTCCTGGAAACACCCCAGTCGAAGCGAAAGCGGCAGGCCGGTGCGTTCGCCGTCAACCGCAGCATCCTGGACGTCGTTGGTGAGGATGCGGCGGCGTTGAAAAAGCGAATCAGTCTCGGTGACTCGACGAAACTCGAAGAGTACTTCACTTCGATACGCGAAGTCGAAAAGCGATTGGAACAATCGGAGGCATGGTTGAACAAACCGAAGCCAACATCGAACTACAAGTTGCCAAAGCAATTGCCCACCAGCTTTACGGAGGAAGTTGCGCTGTTCTACGACCTGATGAAGTTGGCATTGCAAACCGATTCGACTCGCGTGATTTCGATGGCCATTCACGGATGGACGGGCGACTCGGGGCTGTCGGGTGTCACGAAGGGTTATCACGACCTTTCGCACCACGGCCGCGATGACACCAAGCTGCATCAGCTGGGCGTGATTGAACAGTTCCATACCTCGCAACTCGCGCGGTTCCTTGATGGCCTAAAGCGTTCGCAGGTTGCCGACGATGCATCGTTGCTGGACCGGACCATGGTGTTGATGGGAAGTGGACTCGGAAACGCGAGTTCTCATTCCAATCGCAAGCTACCTTTGCTGCTCGCTGGTGGTGGCTTCGGGCACGGCGAACACAAGACCTACCCGGCAAATGGAGGCCGACAGACGCCTGCCTGCAATTTGTATCTGTCGATGTTGCAGCACTTTGGTGTGGAATCGGATCGCTTCGGAACCAGCACCGGGACGCTGGAGGGGCTGAGCTGATGAGTTGTTCAGATTCTTACCAGACCACTACCGTGTTCGCGATTCTCTTCACGTGGCTCATGCCTTGTGCCTTGCTGAATGCCGACGAAACGGAAGTGAATCCACTCTCGTACGTTCGCGAGCACTGCATTCGTTGCCATGGCACGGAGGAGCAGAACGCGGATCGACGATTCGACTCTCTGGGCGATGAGCTTTCAGATCATCAGACTGCAGAACAGTGGCAAGAAATCCTTGATATTATCAATCTCGGTGAGATGCCTCCCGAAGATGAGCCGCAACCTACGGCCGAAGAGACCAAGCGATTTGTCGCCACGGTAACACGTCAACTTGAAGTGGCTCGCGAAGCCCTTGCGTCTGGCGGTCATGAACGATTTCGCCGGCTCAACCGCTACGAGTACCGCAATACGATTCGCGATCTTCTTGGTGTGAACATGAGCTCGTTCGATCCGACGACGTCATTCCCGGCCGACGATCGAGTCGACGGATTCGACAACATCGGCGAAAGCTTGGTTTTGTCAGACTACTTGTTGCAATGCTATCTGGAAGCGGCTTCGCGGAGCGTCGACAAAGCCGCCGAGTCGCGGGCGGTTGTCGCACCCATCAACGAATTGCTAACGCCCGTCGATTTGAGCACACGAAAATTTCTATTCCGTCCGGAGCAACGCTTTATCATCAATCCGACCGGTGACTATGTAGACATGGCTCACACCGATGAGGCCTGGGGACGTGTCGCCGCCCAACGTTTCAAGGGCGTTCCCGCCGACGGCTACTACACGATTCGCATCCGCGCGGAAGGCATCAATCGTGAGCATCCGTATTCGACGGAGCTATTACCCGTCGACCGCGACGAACCGATCAAAATGCAAGTCGTCGTGACCGATCCTCAGTTGGCAAGCCCGGGGCCAAGTCACAATTCCTCCGACAGAGTCGTGGCGACGGTTCCGCTTCCCGATAACGTGCCGAAGGTTTTTGAGTTTCGCACTTGGATAGACAAGGGCTTCGTGCCCGTCGTTCAATACCCAAATGGACCTCTCGACTTCAGACGCTCCCTGATCAAGGTCATCAAGAAGTACCATCCAGAAACGCTGACGAGCAACTGGCGAGATGTCTTCTCGACGGAGCCTTCCGAGATTCTCGACGTCTGGATGTCCGACGCCTACGAAGGGCCTCGAATGAGGATCTACCAAATCGAAATCACTGGCCCAGAACCCAGCAACGAGCCAGCGACGGATCGATTGGCAAACAAGAATCAGGAAGCGCTCACGCAATTCCTGTTTCGCGCCTTCCGCCGCCCGCCGCTGGAATCGGAAGTCAAACGGTATCAAGCGTTTTTGCAGTCACGATTGGCCACTGGCGAATCACAAGACACCGCATTCCTGACTACATGCAAAGCGATCCTGTGCTCGCCGAACTTTCTGTATGTGGAGACTCCTCGTGATGCCGGTCAAAGCGATGATCAAGCATTCCGGCTCGCTTCAAGATTGTCGTACTTTTTGTGGAGTTCGATGCCGGACGACGATCTACTTGACGCTGCCAGCAGCGGAAGGCTCAGTGAACCAGAGACGCTGCTCGCCCAAACAAACCGCATGCTACAAGACCCGCGAGCGGAGGCGTTCATCGAGAATTTTACAAACAGTTGGCTGCACCTAAATGAACTCGGGTCGATGCCGCCGGACACGCAAAAGTTTACTGCCTACTATGATCGACAGCTTGAGCCGTTGATGCGACGGGAAACCCAGTTGTTCTTCGCAGAGGTCCTGCATAAGAATTTGAGCATCGAACATTTCATTGATTCGGACTTTACGTTCGCCAATCGCTATCTGGCCGCACATTACGGTCTGCCTACGATCGAGGGAGACGAGTTTCGGCAAATTTCACTGCCGAAAAATTCGCTTCGCGGAGGACTGCTCGGTCACGCGAGTGTCCTGACGGCGACCTCCAATGGAGTCGAATCCTCGCCCGTCACTCGCGGGATTTGGGTGCTAGAGAATATTCTCGGTTCACCGCCTCCACCGCCGCCACCGGACGTCGAGCCGTTGGAGCCGGATATTCGAGGTGCGACCACCATTCGTCAACAGCTTGCCAAGCATCGCAATGTCGCGACGTGCGCCGAGTGTCATCGCAAAATCGATCCGATTGGCTTCGCAATGGAAAGCTTCGATCCAATCGGTTCGTTTCGTCGCCAGTACCGTGACAGCGCAGGAAACCCCATCGGCGCGGTGGACACCAGCGGAACGCTGCCGACGGGAGAGTCGTTCGCAGACATCGCTGAACTCAAGCGATTACTTTTGAAACAGAAAGATCAGTTTTCGCATTGTCTGACCGAAAAGATGCTGACCTATGCACTGGGACGAGAAGTTGGCTTCCAAGACCGGCCGACGGTCGAGTCGATTGTTGGCGAGCTTGCCACAAAAGGTGATGGCCTGCAGGACTTGGTTGAACTCATCGTCACAAGCGAAGTGTTCATTTACAACTAACCACTATCCAAACTGAAACGCACTATGACTACTATTCCCCATCTGCCCATTGCCCGTGCTGTTTTGCTGGGCTTACTTTGCACAGCTTCTGGACTGTCTGGCGTTGCTGATGACAAACCCCCTGGTGCTGACGGAAAGACGGTCATTCCAAAGGCAACCTTGGAACGGTTGGACGAACGACTTGACGTGACGTTCGCAAAGTACGGTGACCGAACGTTGCAGATGGACATCTATCGTCCGAAGAATGCGCCGGAAAAGTTGCCGGCGATCGTCTGCATTCACGGCGGCGGCTGGAGAAAAGGAGCAAAGATTCATCATCGCAATGTCGCTCAAGCCCTCGCAGCGGAAGGCTACGTGACGGCGTCGATTGACTATCGCTTGAGCGGGGAAGCAAAGTTCCCGGCTCATATTCACGACTGCAAAGCGGCCGTCCGATTCCTGCGAGCCAATGCGACGGAATTCGGCGTCGACGCTGACCATATCGGAGCGATCGGCCACTCCGCGGGTGGTCATCTGGCATCGCTACTCGCAACATCCGGTGGTGTTGCGGAACTCGACGGTGACGGTGGAAACGCGGAATTCAGCAGTGCAATCCAAGCGGTAGTTCCGATGGGCGGCCAAACGGACTTTATGTCGGAGCGGAACCGCGAAAAATCGGCGAGCGCAGCCATCTGGCAAGATTTTCTCGGCGGTTCGCAAGACGAAGTCCCCGAGACTTACCGACTTGCTTCACCACTGGCCCACCTCGACAAGAACGATCCACCGGTTTGGCTCATCACCGGCGAGAAAGATGACTCAAGCACTCGCGCCGATTCATTGCGTCAGAAGATGGACGAATTTGGTATTCCGAATGGACTGACCATCATCAGAGACGCCCCGCACCCGTTCACCGTCAAGCAAGTCTGGTTCGATCAGATGATGGACGCGGCAGTTCCGTTCTTCAATCGAACGCTGAAGAAACAAACCGCCAGCACGGATGACGCAAAGGAATGAACGAAAATCCATCCAACTACGAAACCTTCATGCGTCTGCTGATTGAGGAAGAGTCAGCCGTAAAGGCCTACGTGCGCCGGCTCGTTCCAACGTGGCACGATGTGGAGGAAGTCGTTCAACAAACCAGTTTAATTGCATGGAAGAAGTTCGACGAACTTGACGATATCAATCGGTTTGGCGGTTGGCTGATGACCATTGCTCGATTTGAATCGCTGAAGTATCGACGTTCACTTGCCCTCAGCCCATTGGTGTTTTCGGACAAACTCGCCGAACAGTTAGCCGATGCAGCAGGCAACATTGTTGCTGACGACGCAGATCGACAGCAAGCTCTGGAAGGCTGCTTACAAAAGCTCGACCAGGCAAAACGAGAATTGATCCTCGACGTGCATCATCCGGGCGTCACCATTCGCGGGTACGCTCAACAGCATTCTCGTCCCGAACAGGCCATCTATAAGGCCGTTCATCGACTTCGGCAACAATTATTGATGTGTGTGAAACAAACGCTTGCAGATCAGGTATTGTCATGAACGACTTTAGATTCATGGAACTTGTCTCCAACTGGCTCGACGGTTCGCTCACTGAGACCGAATCCGCGGAACTTCAAGCTGTGCTGGAAAGCTCCGCAGATCGACGCAGTGAATTTGTGGACCTGTGTGGTTTGGATGTTGACCTGCGTTTGATGAGCGACGTCGTGATCGAATCGCCTGTTGGTGCGGATTCACTGCGAGCACCGACGAGAGCGAAGGGCATGCGCGCTGTCGGTTGGCTAGGGCTAGTCGCAGCCCTCGCCGCCGTATTGTTACTCGCGATCGGCTACGGAATCGGACGCGACCGCAAAGGTGATGCGGAACAACAAATTGCCGCGTCAGAGGTCGCATCCAGTGAATCTAACGAAGTTGTCGAATCGGGCTGCGCGGTTCTGTCACGTGTTGTGGACGCGAAATTCGCCGGAGACGTGCAGTATCGGGAAGGTGACTCATTGCAACCGGGACAGTTCAAGCTGCTTTCGGGAGCGGTGCAAATCGACTTCTTCAGTGGTGCGACCATGCTGATCGACGAAGCGGCCGATGTGAATCTGGTTAGTCCCTGGGAAGCAGAGTGTGCCCATGGCAAAGTCACGATGCATGTGCCGGCACCTGCGATCGGTTTCCGCCTGACACTGCCGGGCATGAAAGTCGTCGATCTTGGAACCGAGTTCGCTGTCCAGGTCGATGGGACCGAGTCATCTCTGCATGTTTTCGATGGCGAAGTCGAAGCTCATGTACCGGGCTCCCAAATGCAAATCATCCGTGAAGGCAGCAGTCTCAAAAAATCTACCGACCTTCCTGTCGTTGCGGGCGTCTCCAAGCCAGCGGACTTTCCGAGCGTGGAGGAGTTTGAACGACGCAAGGAAGAGTACTATCAAACAAAAACAAAACAATGGCGTGCGGCGATGAACACGGTGCGTTCAGATGAACGCATCATTGGTTGCTATCAATTTCGACGTTGGGAAGACGAGAAGTGGGATCGACTTGTCAACAACTTTGCGATTCCGAAACGTCCTTATAGTCACGGTTCAGCCGTCGGAGCACGCTGGGTCGACGGACGTTGGCCGACGAAATCTGCGTTGGAGTTTAAGAGCCCCGGTGACCGTGTCCGCATCAATTTGGGGAAAGATGAGTATGACGGATTAACAATGGCGGCGTGGATTCGTGTCGACGGACTGGACCGCAAGTACAACGCATTGCTGCTGTCCGACGGATACGAAGACGGAGAGCCGCACTGGCAAATCGACAAATCGGGACGTCTGATGTTCTCGGTGAGCTACATGCGTTTCGCGCCATCCAGCGGACAGCGGTTTGATCCGTATCGCCAAGACCAGGTTTTCTATTCTCCGAAAGTTGTCAACTCAGATGGACGACGCTGGCATCATGTCGCGGTGACGTTCGATGCAACGACGGGCGAAGCGGTCCAGTACTTCGATGGCAAGGAAGTCAGTCGTGAGGTTAGCGAACATCATCTCGGTGATCGTAAGGTGACATTCGGCCCGTGTGCGATCGGTAACTGGGGGCTGCCTGTGGAAGGCGTTCCGCATCCGGTTCGAAACCTCAACGGCCGTGTGGATGAGTTCCTGATCTACAAAGTGCCGCTAGCAGCTGATGAAATCGAAAACCTTTACGAAGTGGGAATTTCAAATTGATGAATAGCAACCACGCTTCCGTTCGTGTGGCATTCTTTTTCGTCTTGTGCGTGGAGGATCCCGCAGCCGATTAGCCCGTCGCAGTTCAGGAGATCCGAATTGGCACGAACCCCGAAGGGACGGCCCCGACAACACTTCGTGCAAATGGGAAGACGGTCATTCTGAAATCCACTTTGGATACGCTGAATGAAAAGGTTGACGTGACCTACGCCAACTATGGCGACCGAACGTTGGAAATAAATCTTTACGGGCGGGCAAATGCATCGGGGCCAACGACCGTAATCGTTTGCATTCACGGCGGTGGTTGGCAGAAGAGAAAAAAGTCAACCATTGCAAGGTCGCTCAATATTTGGCGGCAAACGGGTTTGCGACAGCCTCCATTTTTTGTCGATTAAGCGGCGAAGAGACCTTCCCGGCTCACATCCATGACTGCAAACTGACCCGCCCATCTGGCTGATCACCAGTGAGAAAGACGACCCCAGCACGCACGGCGATGAGCTGCGACAGAAGATGAAAGAGCTCGATATCTCAACCGGCTTAACGGTCATCAAAAACGCGCCACACCCGTTCACGGTCCAACAAAACTGGTTCGACGAAGCGATGGAGAAAGCCGAAAGTTTTTTCACGCAACATCTGAAGCAGTCTTTGCCCAAATGACGAGCGAGTTCCGCTTCTATTGCTACAACGCCAGACGCAAGAAGTGATTAATAGTGCATTGCGATCTGCATCCGACCGTAGCGAAATCCCTACTGTTTGACTTCGGAGCGTACGGGTTGGGAGGAGATGACAAGGACTCGAATCAGCGATCCGGCGACGGCAATTCATACTGCCACTTCGGGAACTCGAACCCAGCAGCAGAGTTACCATGGTTTGGAAAATCCTTTCAGTGGGCCAAGCGTTCCAGGCTCATTTAACATCTTATTTGGGGACGGCAGTGGCAATTTCGGACGAGGTAACAAACAGGAGTCGTTCTTCGAATTGGCTGCCGTCGGTGCGGCCAATCTCAATGGAATCGATGGCGACGAACTAATTGTGCTTGGGCAACGCCAACAGTTAGCGGTCTTTCGATTCGATCCAAACTCTGGCACTATGTTACGAGTGACCGAACTCTCACTGAATGAGCGGAGCCGAAAGTTTGCGGTGGGCGATTTGAATCGCGATGGACTGCTCGACATTGTTGTGACCGGTTTTGGTTCAGATAAAGTCAGTTTCTTGTTGGGAGATGGATCGGGTGCAGTTAGCGTTTTTCGGGACTCTGACGACGCATCATCACCGGTGGATGTCGACTTTGGTGATTTCAATGGTGACCTGATCGATGAACGAATTGTGGCAGAGGTATTTCAACCAACGAGCAGTGGACTTCAAGCACTTGGGTTGTCGACGACACTCAGCTTAAGCTCAGCGAGTCGGACTGTTGGACCAACTGTGGATGTACGCCAAATCGTAAACTTTGCACCTGTCGATGCGATTGCAAGGCTGGATGTGAATCGTGACAATCTGATCACTGCTGCTGATGCATTGCAGATTATTAACGCGATCAGTCGAATCGACGGCGAGGGTGAATCGGTTTCAATGGCAGTGCTCGCGGATACGGATACCAATGCTGATGGTGTCACGTCGGCTTTAGACGCACTACTGGTAATTAATTTCTTGGCCCGTCAAAGTAACGGATCGATGTTTAATTCAACGGATCTGCTCAGTGAGGACGACGACAAAGTAAAGGCTGCCGATGAAGTGTTCGCTCATGAATTATTCTAGCCACGCATCACCGCCTTTTGACTAGTCGTTTTCAATGTCTATTAGCGGAAAGATGTGACGGCGGGTAGTTTAACCGATCGAACAGATTGCGCTGTGGTTCGGAAGGGACGAACACTCGTATGCACTCAATTCCAGAGAGTCGTGATCGCAGAACGGGTCAGGAGGCTGACCACGCGCCCGACGCCGACCCACGAGAGCATTTCGCCAACCAATAGAACCATGCTCAACAAGAATTTGCGTTAGATCACGAAACGAAAAAGAGACCAGCACATGGCTGGCTCTGCTGTTGATCCGTCGTTTTTTGTTCTGTCATTCCCTTCAGCCTTCGTCTTCGTAACTCGTGGACCAATCGTCAAGAATGCCGGGATATTTGTACCTGTCTTCGCCCCAGTCGCCGGGATGAACGACGGGGTAGTCGGGCAGGCAAGGGGTAAGCTCCGCCGAGATCGCCGGGCGGAAGTCGCGCCCAAATGTGAAGCAGCAGTGGAAACTCGATGATCACTGGCGATTGCCGCGAGCAAGGAACACATCGGCACAAAGGGCTGTCGCAGGAACGACAAAACCGTCTTGGGTACGTGAATGAATGTTCCGAGAAGTTATGTTGCTCAGATCCAATTTGTTACCTACAACGCTAAGTTCTCAGTCCATTTCCATGGTCTAAAAGATAGTCATCACGAATACCGTTGCTTCCGCTGTACTCAAACCCACTCTGGACACAACTTGAAGTGTCTCGGGTGGGTTTTTTATTGGATTTTCGGCATCGTTGACACCTCGCGTTTCCCCGGGACCCGGCATAGCCGACACCACGACGCAGGCCTGCAGCGCTTCGGCGTAGTCGTCTTCGGTAGTCTGCAGGTAGTGCGTCTCTGCAATCGCCCAAGAATTCCTAAACCAGTCATTTAGCACACGATTCGCAATACGGACGGACGCTAGCACTAGCAACGGGCCGCGGTTCTTCGGATGGACGTTCCAATAGCGTCACTGTTTGAGCGTTGCCGGTATGGGTAAAAACACGAAGTACCGGCCCCACAGTTCAGCGTCCCGATTAGCAAGCGACGATGACGGCACCGGGCAGCCATCGCGGCGGCGGCATGATTGAGTTTAGCGAAGATTTCGTAGAGGCCGACTGGTGTATCACTGGTCACATCGGATACGTGGTCGAAGGACTCTCGAAATCGATTATTGCGGCCGAGTCGTGAGATATCATGCCGGTGACGGTCTCTGCATTCCATCTGGCGAACCCACAAAACACAAAGCCAACGGGCCGAGTGGTAAAACGCTCCTATTTGTTGTCGAGCAGTCCGATCGAAAACCGAAAGCAACGTGATACTGCAGCGGCTAATCCCCAGGCAAATCTGAACATGAATAACATACTTGAACTGTACGATGCTGAGGTTCGCGCAAACCCGTTGGCCACCGCCGGCCTGAGCGTGACACGCGATGAACATATTGTTCGAATCGAAGGCGCGTTCAACTACATCTGTTCCTGGACCATCCCAGAAGACGCGACCGAGCGAGTCGTCAGCGAACAAGCCGACTATTTTCGAAAACGGGGCGAGGGTTTGATGTGGCGGGTCTACTCGCATGACAAACCCGGCAACCTGGAGGCCTGCCTGGAGCGAGAGGGCTTTGCGGCCAGCCCATCGGGAACCCTGGTAGTGCTGGACGTTGGAGCATGGAAACATCCCCCAAGCAAACATGATATTCGTCGTGTCGAGACACCGGAGGCACTGCGTGATTACCTCGCGGTTGCCGCCGCCGCGTTCGGAGACGAGGACGATGGGAAATTCGAGTATTTTTCTAAACTCTTGTCGAACCCGAAGTTTGCCTTATTCACCGGCTACGCCGACGAAGAACCTGTGGTTTCGGGACGTCTGGAAATCCCCGCGAAGTCCTCCTTCGGCCAATTGTTCGGCGGCGGTGTCTCCCCCGGACATCGAGGCAAAGGTTTCTACCGCGCGCTGGTCGGCACCCGCGTCGCGTTGGCCCGCGAACGGGGATTGAAATACTTGAGCACCGAGGCGAGGGAAACCAGTCGTCCGATTCTCGAAAAACTCGGCTTCACCATGCTGGCCAAGGAAACCACCTGGGTGCTAAGCAGTTAGGCAGGAGTCTTGCCCGTGCATTCTGTCACGACATTCTACACTTTTCCGCGTGAGCTCTAGCCTAGCACGGCCGGTGAGACGAATGATCGCACGGTCCTGGCCCAGCCTCGTCACAGACACTGCAATCCGAGACGCTGGCTACTTTTTTGCGTGTCTTGCGATCTCGCCGCTGGAAAACTCGATTGAGTTTTGGGGGCCGGTGTCGAGGACGATCTTCTCGGCGATCAACTTGGTCATGGGAGCCAGCACGCTGAAATGGTCCTTCCCTTTGACGGGATGAAATTGAACCAGCGGATTCTTGGACGCACGCTTCAATTCATAAAGTGAGTAGAGATTCCCGCCCGGGGATGAACCTTCGAATACAAACGTTGGGACTTTGATCGAGCTCAACCAATGAACGGGAGATCGCATTCTCAATTCCTGTTTATCTTTGTAATCGAAGGGGATCGGTTCGCTGGAGTAGCTGATAATTTCGTCGATCGCCCCAAAGGAAAACACAGCACGAAATCGATCACTGGCGGCAGCGGCCACAATTACAAGTGTCCCGCCCGTGCTATGACCGCCCAAGTAGATTCGATTGGGATCGACAAAGTCTTGCTTTGCAAGATATTCCGCGGCGGCGATTACGTCCTCGACCTCCCCATAACAGCATTCTCGAAAACCGGGGTTTTCGTTTCCTCCTCGAAACGAGGGATACATCATGACGATGCCCGACTCTCGAAATGCGCTGGCCGATTGATCGTTGTCAGGCGCAGCGTCTTCCCACGCGGTCTCGCCGATGCTGTTGTCGAAGCCACCGAATACCCAAATGATCGCAGGCTGCTTGCCACCGGCATCCTGAGGCCGGCTAAGATAAGCGGCGAGTTTACCCACGGGTGAATCAAACTGCACGACCTCGAACAATTGCGAAGGCGGCGTTGGCACCGCTTCATTTGTTTTCTCCTGGCGGACAAGGTGAGTCTTGAACGCCCTGCGGGCATCCGCAAACGAAGTATCCTGCTCCGCTTGCCCATCAGCGTTTCTCGAGGCATTCGCAGGTTTCCCCTGATTCGCCTCGCGACCGCATCCGACGCCGAGCAATAGCATCAACAACGCCCATTGAAAGACCTTCATCGTTCCACCTTTTGTACGATCGACATTTTCAAAACTTCAGCCCCCGATCACCAATTCAATAACATGCCCAGCGACCTGTCACGACATTCTACACTTATCGGCGTGAGATCTGAGATTGCCGGGCCAATCAGGTACCCCATAACAGAGCTTCGATGGGATTGGCAATCATTTGAGAATAACGCCACATTCTCGTGCACAGAATGAATCATTCGATCGTGCGTCCGGGACTTCGGCTGCTTTTCCAAGTTTTCCATGTAAGAAATCTGCGATCATGTGTGAATAAGGGTAGAGGACACACATGAGCGATTGGCCAGAAACGAGCGAGAGTCTGATTCTGCGGGTGAAAGATCCGCAGGATGTGACTGCATGGAGAGAACTCGTGGCGGTCTATCGGCCTGTCGTCTATCGCATGGCCCGCGGTCGCGGATTGCAGCACGAGGATGCGGAAGACTTGGCACAGGGCGTCTTCGTATCGGTGGCCAAGGCGATCAAGAAGTGGCAGCCCAGCAATGATGGGCCGCGTTTTCGGAATTGGCTCGCGCGGATTACTCGCAACGCTATCGTCAACGCCTTGACTCGGACTCGGCCCGATCGGGCTGCCGGAACCTCCAGTGTTGCGAAAGTGCTCAGCGCTATCCCGGCTAGTGGAGAGGTTGGTGGGAACGGCAACGGTGAGCTGACGTTGTCGCTGTTGAAGGAAAGTCGCCTGGAGGCGATTCGCTGGGCGGCGCGAGAGCTGCAATCCGAGTTTACCGAAACGACATGGGTGATCTTCCAGGCGACAGCCATCGAAGGTCGTCCAGCGGCTGAAGTCGCGGAAGTCTGCGGTCGCTCGATCGGCTCTGTGTACGCAGCCCGATGCCGAGTCGTGGCCCGACTCAAAGCAAAGGTCGAAGAGTTGTCCGATTTATGGAGCGATACCTGATGCAAACTTTTACTACATGCCTTCAGGCGGACGAACTGAAGTCATTCATTGCGGGAGATCTCTCTGAGCAGCGAGTCACCGAAGTCGAAGAACATCTCTCGATCTGCGATACTTGTCGCGAGGCTCTTGAGAACACCGCTGGCGATCGCGAGTGGTGGAGTGACGTCGAACACGCACTCGGTGTCGATCCATCGTCGGCGTTCAGTGACTCTGTCCACGATGAACAACAGGGGTTCGGCTACGATCGGTTGATTGAACTGCTCGGGCCGACTGACGATCCGAGCATGATGGGCCGCATTGGCAGCTATGAAATCGTCGGCATTCTCGGTCGAGGTGGCATGGGCGCTGTCTTCAAAGCGTTCGATGCCGGGCTGCATCGGTATGTCGCCATCAAAGTCCTGCTGCCGCATCTGGCGTCATCCGGCGCCGCGCGGGCTCGCTTTCGGCGCGAAGGCCAAGCAGCGGCGGCGGTCATCGACGACCATGTCCTGCCGATCTATGCCGTCGATCAGTGGCAGGGAACGCCGTATCTGGTCATGCAATACATGCGAGGCGTGAGTCTGCAGAAACGGCTACACGATCAGGGGCCGTTGGAGTTGCGAGAGATCCTGCGGATCGGGCTACATGCCGCTCGCGGGCTGGCCGCCGCGCACGCTCAAGGGTTGGTGCATCGCGACGTCAAGCCATCGAACATTTTGCTCGATAGCACCGTCGAGCGTTCGATGCTGACCGATTTCGGATTGGCTCGGGCTGTCGACGACGCATCGCTGACCGCCTCCGGAATACTTGCCGGAACACCACAATACATGTCGCCCGAACAAGCCCGCGCCGACGCGGTCGACGCGCGCAGCGACTTGTTCAGCCTGGGCAGTGTCCTGTACGCCATGTGTACCGGACACGCTCCCTTTCGTGCCGAGAATTCGATTGCCGTTCTACGGTTGATCGCTGACAAGCAACCGCGCCCCATTCGAGAGGTCAATCCCGACATTCCCGAGTGGCTGTGCGCAATCATCAGCAAACTGATGTCCAAGCAAGCGTCCGATCGTTTCGACTCCGCCGAACAAGTCGCCGAGCTTCTCGAAGACTGCTTGGCGCACGTCCAGCAACCGACAACAACTCCATTGCCCGAGTCCGTAGCGAAACTCTCCAAGAGTTTCGAAGTACGCGGCAATGACAAGCCGGCCGAAAGCCTTGGCGACATCCGCCGCCCACCGATCGGTAGATTCATCGCCGCCGCAGCCTTTGCATTCTCGTTGATCTTCGCCGGGGTGTTGATTGTGCTGGAGCTGAACAAAGGGACGTTGAAAATTGAGTCCGAAGCGGATGATGTGCCGATTCGGATCATGCAGGGTGACAACGTGGTAAAGCGACTGACGGTCACCAAGTCTCGACAAAATGTTCGTATCGCCGCGGGAAACTATGTCATCGAGGTCGATGGTCGTTTTGATGTCATGGTTGTCGACGGCGGTAACGTTTCGTTGCAACGCGGCGGAACGGATGTTGTCAAGATTGTCATGTCGGCCAAACCGCTGAAGCTCAGCGAGTCAACCGAAGCGATCAAGCTGAACAAGCCTCCGCAGGACGATGCGCTAGCCTTCGTCGGGTTTAGAGCGTATTGGCAGCATTTGACCGGGATACGGGTTGGCAGCAACGACGCAGCGTACATCCAAAACAACTCAAATCTGCGTGGTGGCCTTTGGATTGGCGAGGTGGACGCTGGAAGCCCGGCAGCGATGGCGGGGCTGAAGAGCCGAGATACCCTCGTAGGACTTGGGCCGTGGGAGATCCTTTCTCAAAGCGATCTACGCTTCGTGGAAAGTCAATTGCGTACAGGCAAACTCGAAACGACGAACTTGAAAGTTCACATTTTCCGTCTTGGCGAGGGGGTGCTGTTCGGCCATATCACAGTGGATGCGAAAAAGATTGCGGACATCGGGAAGCTCGTTCTGTCCAGCAAGTTTCGACCGGGAGACCTCAACGATCTGCGATTTGGCAAACGTGACGAACGCGGACCGTTTTCGTCTCCTTCCCGTGTGGGACAGACGTTCGCGCCAGAAGACACGATCGACGATTTCTCCAACTTTCCGGCACTCGGCAACGGTATCGAAGAGGTTGGGATGATCATCGGTGTGGTTCCCCCGCAAACCGGATCGGAACCGCCATTTGCGGAACTCTATCTTGTTCAGGCAAGCGGCGTGCGAGAGATCGAAAACAACCCCACGCGATTCACCCGAAATATCCAGCCTGGGCCTTTCCAGCCTGGGCCTTTCCAGCCTGTGCCTTTCCAGCCTGCGCCTTTCCAACCAGTGCCTGGCAAACAGTCTGTCAGGGTCGGGTATTATGCATTGACGTTCGCCACGGAAAAGAAACCGAGCGTGACGCTGGAGATGATGGAAGGTTCCGCACACGTCTACGTGATGGACGTTGTCGGTCTGGCGAACGAACAAGGCCGCAAGTCACTGAACATCCCCCAGGAAGACGACGACGGCGAGCCGTGGCTTCCTGTGAGTTTCCCGATGCATCAGCAATCAAAGTGGGCCGCCCGTTTAATGAACCTTGATGGCTGGGAAAAGAAGTCCGGCTTGATTTACACGCACGTTGTTGATCATGAATTCAATCTGAAGCCCGGTGAAATTCGAACGGTCAGCATCGTCGGACCGGGTGAGGTCGCCGCTCGTCCGCATGACGACCAATCAGGCACAAGAACTATTGACTACCGAGGCCAGTGCGTTCGCGCGGAGGACGGAGTCCCAATTGCCGGCGCAATTGCACGTTTTTTCATCCGCGGGAATAAGCGATTGCCAATGAGGCTCTTCGATTTGACGACGACCGATAAGGATGGACATTTCCGATTTGACAGCGACATCCCCAGCGATGGCGAGGTCGATTTGGCACGCAGTCGGATTGCGATCACGTCGCCGGGCAGAGCATCAAGGTTATTCTTCTGGCAGGACGGGGCAGATCTGAGACAAATCGAAATGCGGCCAGCCGCCTCGCTTAACGGACGTGTCACAGATTCGGCGTCTCGACCTGTCGTTGGGGCAAACGTTCGTCTCGGGCCGAATCGGATGTCCGGCGTTAATGATGCCGTTACCGATCAGGACGGACGCTATGAAATCGAGGATCTAGAGAAGGTCGATAACTTTTCGTACGAAACAGGCATATCCAACATGTTGTACGTCGAACATTTTGATGGCAGAAAATCCTCAGCCGTAATTCAATCGATTCCATCGACCGTCGAAATTGTGCTGACATCGGCTATGGGCGATCCAGGCGAAGGGACCGAAGCTGGAAACACCAATCCTTCAGGTCTGAGCGACTTCACAGGTCTTGCTAACGAGGACGAAGTTGTGTGGTCAAAACCGGTTCAGGGGCTGCGGTTGGGAGTCCGCTTTGAAGACTCAAAACGTGGTCAGACTCAGCGGTTCACGCCTGGAGATGTTGGTCAACTTCAGATTTACCTTCAGAATGCAAGCGACGAAGCGATACGCACGGGGTTTGAACCGGCGGACGCTTGCCAGGCAGTGTTTCAGATTTCGTCTCAAGACGGCAGCGTCATCGCTCAAAACAGTGGTGAGTACTCAGAGCAACACCTAGTTCCCGCACCGCTATCGGCCAACTATCGCGGACTGAACGCTGGCGAGATTCGGCTGCTCAATGATGATAATGCGGGGACGATTACACGATCACCTGCATGTCAATTTCAGTTGGGTGACATTGCCAAATTCACGGTTGTCGATCACCAACAATCGAACCATTCGTCTCCTCGGCAGTATCTTCTGACTCCCGGAAAGTACTATGTTTCGGTCATGCTAAAGGCTTACAGCGGGCAAAACAGATTCTCAATCACGTCGAATCGCTTACCATTCGAGGTGGTCGAAGTCGACACGCGAAGCGAATCGAATTGACCGACGATCCCAACACTTAACGAGGGAAGCCCCAATGGTGACTCGAATTCAAAACTCGCAACGCCTGTTCATTGGCTTGGCATTTGCAATATCGCTGGTCTCCTGCGAGAGTGCCTTGGCGCAGGCGGGGCTGTCGCAAAGCGATCAGGCTAAAGCGATTGAAGCGGCAAAACAGCATGACCAACGAGCCCAAGAGATTGCCAGTCTGCCACGATTGTTTCTTGAGGCCACGTACACCTCCGTCTGGCTTGATGGAATGAGCGAGGAGGCTGAGATGTCAGATGCAAGTTTCCGAAAGGCAATGACTCAGGTAGTGAAGCCCAGAACACCATCTTCAACAAAGACAACGGCTTGGGACGAGAAGCGATTTCTATTCGGATACGACAAACCGCGTCTGGACGGTGCTAACGGAAAAACGCGAATCGTTAATCACTACTTCAGTCATGACGATTCGATTTGGCAACGACAACAAACCAACAACGATGCTCCTCAGTACGCGAACCTTGAGTTGCCAACCGTTTGGAAGCGAGTGGATGCTCGCGTCTTTTTTCATTTGCGGTCGGCTAGTCTGGAATTCCCCTGGGGCAAGAGTGATGGGAACATCAAGTTCGCACTCGTTCCCGCTGAGTTTGCCGAGTATCAGGTCGTCGGTCAGGAGGCGATCGATGACAGCGAGTGTTGGGTCGTCCTGTCCAGGCCGCGTCGTTGCAAGTTGTGGTTCGATAAGGATTCAGGACAGTTGTTGCAAATGCTGAACTATGTCATGGAAGGCATTGAGCCCGCGCCGTTCCACGAAACAGCAGAAGTTGAAAACTTATGTGGCAAGAAGTTTGAGACGCTTGAAGCATTTCGTGAGTTTGCGAAGAACACCGATCAAGCGACACGGCAGCGATTGACTGGCCTCTTCGGCTTGCTTTACTTCGACGATTTGGCCCATGGCGTCGAATTAACACGGTTCAATGACTATCGAGAAATCGCGTCTGGCGTTTGGTTCCCACATCAAGCGATCGACATTTTCGCAGTCCAATCGCCTACCGACCGCAACAAGTTCCGATTCTCGCGTGGCGAACTACGAGTCACCAAGCTCGAAACGGATCGCTCACTCAAAGAGAAAATTGCTGCGCTGGTGGCAGACAAACGGTAATGACATTGCTCGCTTCACTGCGAGAAGGAATAGGACGGTCACGATTTCACTTTCCACTCACTCACTCACTTGAATCGCGAGACTTGAAATGCTTGCTCCCCTACGCTCATCGTTACCACGTTCTCGAATCGCTCGACTGGCAGTCGTTGCGGGACTCATGTTCGCACCGGTTTTGCTGAGTCGAGCACAGGGGCAAACTGAGTTCGGTACTAGTGACGCAGCAGTAGACAGTGGGAGCGAGTTCTCTAAGCCCCCCAAAGCTGCTCAGGCTTTACAGATACCCGAAGCCGCCTGGGGGCCGGAAGTCAACGGACTGCGCGCGGCCCTGGTCAAGTCTGATGTCGTTGCCTGCGATGAACAATCGATGCTGCTTTCGGCTGCGGTGGTCGTCAAAAACGTGACACGTCATGACCACATTCGGTTCGAAGAGTGGAACTCAAATGTGCAGCCGTTCCTCGTTGATCGCCAGCATAATGTCATTCGAATGGAGGACCAGTCCCTGACCGAGTGGTATTATCGCGTACCGAAACTCCTGCGAAGGACCGTGCTTGCACCTGGTGAGCAATGCGTGCTTGCTCATCCCTGCGAGGCCGGACTCTTCAACATCGATGCTGAGAAGAATTTCAAGACTGCAGTCAAGGCGTATCCATTTTCTCAGCACATCCAGTCTGGTCGCTTTGAAGCATTCGCCGAGTTTGCCTTGCAAGAAGTTGCGCACGAGCGGCGCTCAAGAAATCTACCATCTTGGGAAGAGATTCCGCCCGGCGAGGAGAATTCAGCCAAATACAGACGGAGGACAACGAGTTGGTCGGAATACGTTTCTCTGCAAACAGGCCGGGTCGTTGTGGATGCGAGATTTCCGATTCAAATTGCGGAAGCACGCAAAACTGTCTGGCAGGAGGACAACGCCCTAAAGCTCGACGGTGATGCAACTTTTGATCGGGCGTTCTGCCAACAGGATGGCGTGCTGCGACTCTATTTTCCCAAAGCGTCCTATGCCTTGGCCGCATTTCAACTCGACGGCGATGGGCAATTGACCGTTGAAGGTTTCGATAAGTTCCCCGCGTTGTGTGTACGGACATTGATCGACACCACTGGTAGTGAACTCAAATTGACGGACCTCTGCACCGGCGACTCAGTCAGATTGAAACCCAACGTACATGGCGAATGGGAGTTTGCGGATAATGAAGACAAGGCACCGGCTATGTAGAACAATCGATACCGAGAAGATCCTAAATTAGGTGAAGAGGATGGACGGTTTTGTTATGCCGTGCTGTCCGAAATTCCGGAACAGCCTGCTGATTCGATTGGCGGATTGCGGCTGACCATTTCATTGTTACTGACTTGGAAGTGTATTTTGAACCGAATGTTCGCATTGATGCTGATGCCACTTCTGCTTGTCCTGGCATTCGCAGGGACGAGCGTTCCTGGCTACGTGAATGCCGAAGACAACCTACGACAGGATGCCGAATTTCACGGCGGGAAGACTTTCGACGAATGGATCGGGCAAGCCAAACAAGGACGCAGACTGGAGGATCGGGCGGAAACGGGAATCTCGGTCACTTGGCCCGACATGGCATCTAAATTCGGACCATGAAAGCAACTCACTCAAAGAACGCTAAGTCCATTATTCAAGACATCTAGCTCGAGGGCGATTGACCTAGAAAATCGACGAATCCGTGTAAGGATTTGAAAAACTCGTGTTTAATCAAGTAGATGTAGGTTTTCCCTGATACTGAGTGACCGATGACTTCCTTCCCCGAAACGCGTCAAAGCCCGATCGTTCAGGTGAAGGATCCGAGCAATCGGCTGGCGTGGGAAAAGTTCGTCGATATTTACCGTCCCGTGATTTATCGGATCGCCGTTGCGCACCGAATGCAGGACGCAGATGCACAGGACTTGAGTCAACAGGTTTTGCTATCGGTCGCCTCGGCCGTACAACGCTGGGAAAAGGCGAATGAGGCGACTCGGTTTCGGCACTGGCTGCGTCGCATCGCCCGCAACGCTGTCACCCGCCGTCCGCTTGACCAACCAGTCGGATCACCGTCCGGCGACGATTGGTTAGCCGAGTGCCCGGTGCGTGGGGATACAACGGATTCGATGATCGACCTGGAGTATCGGCGTGAACTGTATCTGCGGGCGGCTGAGGTCGTCCGTGCCGACGTTCGGCCCGATACATGGAAGTCGTTTGAATTGACCGTCATTGACGGCATGAGCAACGCCCAAGCCGCTCACGAATTGGGGAAAACGCTAGGGACCATTTACACGGCCCGTTGTCGCATACTGCAACGATTACGCGCTGTGGTTGCCGAGCTGGAGGAATCACAGTCATGACAAAAGAAACATGCGACCTGAGTCAACTGGATGCGTTCACACGCGGAGAGCTGAGCGAACAAGCCGAAATGCAATTGGCCGAACATCTTGATCAGTGCGAAACGTGTGGCGACGAACTGGAGGTTCGCGTAGCCGAGCGTATTGCAGCACAAATCGCTGCGGGTCTCGCCGCCGCGCATGAACAAGGTTTGGTGCATCGAGACATTAAGCCCGCGAATATCCTGTTGGGAGAGGGCGTGGAACGTGTCACCATCACGGATTTTGGATTGGCACGGGCGGTCGATGATGCGTCGATGACACGTAGCGGAGTGATTGCGGGAACGCCGCAATACATGTCGCCCGAGCAAACGCGTGGGGAGGCCATCGAGGCACGTAGCGATTTATTTTCTCTCGGCAGCGTCTTGTACGCCATGTGCGCCGGTCGTTCTCCCTTCCGAGCCGAAACAACTTACGGAGTGCTGCATCGGATCGCCAATCACAATCCGACACCGATCTGTGATGTCAATTCCGATGTCCCCGCATGGCTCAGTCACATCATCGAGCGACTGATGGCGAAGCAAGCTGACGATCGCTTCGCATCGGCCGCCGAAGTCGCCGAATTGCTGGCCGATTGTCTGGCTCATGTGCAACAACCGACGACGGTTCCGTTGCCCGAACGGTGCGGATCGCTCGTCAAAAGACACAACGAAGATCAACGGACAGCCGCTGGACCTCGGTTCCCGCGCCAACCACCTGCCACCGTGGTGCGACTTGTCATGGGAGCCGCCGCTGCGCTGGCCCTGATCTTTGCCGGCATCCTGATCGTGCTGGAGTTGAACAAGGGCACGCTGACGATCGAGAGTAACGGTGATCACGACATTCCAATCCGTATCATCCGAGGTGATGAAGTCGTCGAGAGATTGACAGTTACCCAAGATGAGGCGACGACGCGACTGAAAGCCGGCGAATATGTCGTTGAGATAGACAGCGGAATCACGGGCTACGAACTAACCGGCAATCAAGTAACACTCAAACGAAGTGAGAATTGGATTGCGAAGATTACGAAGACGGGCGAAGCATTGGATGCTGGTTTCCCCAGCGACGCGGTGCTGCAGGAAATACACGATTTGCTCGCAGAAGAAACGCGGCTGAAAGTAGACCTGCGTTACGTGCAGCAATTCCTTGAGGGCGGAAAGCTATTTACAAAGACGGACGCATCACAGAATTTGGAAAACGCGCGCAGAGAGAAGCTCATCGAAGCACGACAACAGGAAATCACGAATCGGTTAAAGGTAATCCATGAAAGCGAACTTGGTGATCTGCGTAGGGTTGCCGAAAATGCCACGCTTGAATGTTCGGAAGAACCGCATTACGGGCAACCCTCCTACGGTGTCATCGTCTACGCAAAGACGCGAGACCGAATTCAAAAGGATGAATTGCTCTTGTTCCACGCTGGCTCGCTGTATCGCACACGCGGAACGATTCGCCCTCTGAGAACAACAGGCAACGGCTTTTTTCTGCGTCCTAACGTCGCTATCCCTGCTGACAGACACATTGCTCTAGCATGCATTCAGGACGCGAAGGAGGAAAACGAAAACGTCAAAAACGGCATCATGCCGGATTCAGACCGGGCACGCAATCCAAGTCGTGCCTATCGCGCGAACGTCTTTGATCGCCAGAGCGGCAAGCCGATCCAAAGCAATGAACACAGCCAAACCATCCGTGTGGATCTTGTTCTACCTCACCCATTTCGGTTGCATTGGTCGAGATAACCACGATCGGCGAGCATGAATCGTACGCACGCGTCGTTGAGTGGTCCGCCGACCGACCGATCCGCAAAGGAGATCGCGTTACGCCGATCGATGCGTCTCCTGCGGATGGCACAACGCGTGAAACGGTGCCGAACGATCAGGCTGCTGCGTTGCCCATTTTGGATGACTTCAATCCCAAACACGAAGACGCAATGGACGCGCAGTCGACGCACGGCAAGACCCTAAACCAACTGCAAGGCATGTGGCGACTGACACGCCAGATCGCGACTGACGGAGATGAGAGCATCACGCCGTCCAATGCGACGTGGGAGTTTAAAGGAAACCGCCTGATTGCGAGAGATTCTGGTGGAGGCGGCGCGATGATTGTCACAGTCGACGAATCCCATTCGCCGGTTCATGTGGATGTAGAACTTGAAACGGACGAGGAGACGCTGAACGCCAGTGACGTCCAAGCCGAAGCACGGAATTTTGCAGACGAAACCAGATCGTTCTTCGAAAACCCATCCGAATGAAACTCTGTCGTGAGTCAAGGTAAATATGATGCGAACCACCTTTCTGCTACTGCTGCTTAGTCTCGCGTCGATTGTTGTCGCTCAGGAGGTCACGGTCGGCGATGGTGAAACCGGAGACGATGCTGCACATTTCACGGACGAACAGCGTCTTGAATTGAAGCGTGCGGCGGCGCACGGCGATGGATGGTTCTTCGTTGATCTGGATCGAGGTCGGTTGGCCACCCCGCCGTTTCCCGTTGAAATCGATAGGCGACGGCTGCCTTACTTCGTCGTCCAGCCCAAGGAGGAAGTTCTAAATGCTTGGCTAATGCAGAATGGGATCGACCTGATTCTTTACAGTCACGCGAAGCCACTGGGCGACGGTACGGGAGCGATGAACCAAGATATCCAAATACGCTCGGTGCGTACAAACTTGCGATCGTTGGCGACTGGATTGCAGCAGCAACCAGACCAATCGTGGACTTGGACGACTCTGCCGCAAGAAATTGTCGCGTTGTTCGAACGCAAGGACGAGATAACGCATGTCTCTGGGTTCATTCCGGACTCGTCAAGTGGCGAAGTCCGCGCGGACAGCCCGGTGCTGCGCACTTTCCGCACTGCGGAGAACGTAGTCGGCCTGTTTCTGCTCGAGCAGCCGCAATCGCCCAAGGACGAACTGTCATTACGCATCGTCCACGTCGTCGGTGCGACAACACCGCTGGCCGACGTAGAATTTGCCTCGGGTGACGTCGTGAGTGGGAAGGTCGGACCAGCCGAACCGCCGGGGTTTGCCAATCCGATGGTGGCTGAATTGCCCGACGCGGAGAACAAGATCTCCATCGAAACATTTCCAAAGACGACCAACGACCGCGCGAACGTCAAACCGCTGCTGCCTGCCCCGCCTGAGCTGAACGAGTTGGACGTGCTACACGAGAAGTTCAAACTAGCCTTGCCTCGGAACTGGGCGGTGCACCGTCAGGATCGAGCCTTCGAGTTCCGCGGCCCGAATGGACTGACCGAAGAAAGTAAGTCTGAGCAGGCAAGGATAACACTTTGGTTCTCGAACCTCTCTTATGATTCACGGACTCTACTCCAGCGTGACCCTCAATTGCCGCGAGTTATCTCCTGGGGTAACACACGTCTTGGTCAGGTGCTATCCATACGGAATCAGTCTGCGATTGAACATTGGCCTGAGTTTGGGGATGTCCTGTACTGGTTGCTGCCCGTCGAGCATGTCGCGATTGTGGGTGTTGTCGAACTTGCTCAAAAGATAGACGGACGGGATTCGTTGATGGACTTGATCCACGCCTCGGGGTCTGTGATCGACTTGCGGATCGACGATGACGGCAGGCGTGTTCACAACCGCTCGCGAGCGTTGGGGGAGTACGGAATCTCGCCAAAGACGGATCTCGTCATCCTCGGAAAATTGCCGAAAACCGACGATGCCGGGACAGAGCGAGAGAAAGAAATCAGCGATCGGCATCAGACGCATTTCAATTTGGCGACGAAAGGTGCAGGCGAGTATGGCGTCCGAATCGCCTCATTGGAGGACTACATCGCCTATCTGCGGAAGCTCAAGCAGGACGGCCGCGTCAAACTCTTAAAAGCGTCGAAAGACGGTGACGGGATTTTGATCCCCGAAGTACCGGTCCAGTTGGCTGCGCAAGTTGCGTCGAAGCGTCCCGGCAAGTTGCCCATCGTTTATGAGGGGGTCATCGACGACGTGCTGGATGGCATCCTCTTGTTCGCCGATGGTCGGGGGATCATGACCGGGCGAAGCACAACGTACGCGCGGCTTACCGAGGCGGGCGAGATTCCCGCTGAACGGAAGAACTTGAAGTTCCGAACCCGTGTGCGCTACGAAGTCGTCCCCGGTGTCGGAGCCACGAAGATTGTTATTCTTTCCGAACGGCAGGATGGATCGCAGCAATCAAACGCCACGACCGCTTCCCAGGAAAACGTCCTTGCCGCATTCACTCCACAAGGTGCATCAGAATGGGGCGATGTCATGAATGGCCTGCGGGCTCGCGTGGTGCCGGTGCTGAGTTCGATGAGCGAGGACGCGATTGATTTGGCACAGCGTGTGGAGAATTTTGAGAAGCCGGACGATGTCGCATTCGCGGTCGAACTGAAGAATGTCAGCGACAAGCCGATCACGCTGCTCGACACCCGCTACGGCAACAGCTTCGGCGATTCCATTGGCAAGGCGAACTCGAACTGGTACGGGCAGTTCCTGTTCTCGCTCGACCTGTTCGATCTCGACGGCAAGCGGATCGACCGGCCAGAACTCGAAGTCGTCACGCTAAACACAATATTGGGTAGCTTGGGCGTCGCGACCGTCGAACCGGGCAAGACGCATCGCTTCCTGCTGCGACCGTCGAAGTGGTTGAGTGTGTTTCAGCGGAGTTTCGAACCGGGCAACCATCGCGTGGAGGTGCGATACCACGGTATGCCGCCACGAGTCGTGACGCGGATCAAGGAGTACAAGGCGGAGAGTCCAGTCTTTTCGTGCGTGGCAGGCGACGTCGTGACGCCGCCGGTAACGTTTGAAGTCAGTCGGATAGGCTTCCAGCCTGTCTCTGCGAACAAAAACGAGAAGACTGACAAGCTAGAAGCTTATCCCACGCTTGTGTGGGGCGAACCGACCAGTGGCCTCCGCGCAGCAATGTCGTTTGCGCCCTCGACGACGAGCCACGCTCACGGCGAGAAGCCCAAACTTAACATGCACGTCCAAAACGTAAGCGACGCGCCGATCACGGTCGCATCGCAGCTGTGGATGTCGAAGCTCAGCGTACACATACAAGACGAGAAAGGCGAACGGGTTGATGTCGGTACCACTTTTTACACCGGCTCAACTCCGGTTGTGCGGGTCACACTAAAACCTCAACAGATCGCTGTTTTTTATGCGGGTAATATTGGCCTGGCGATCAATGGCGAGCGGGCTGGGAACTTCGAGCATGTCACCAATCGCAGGCTCGTCGCGCCAGCGGGCAAATACTCAATTCAACTGTCAGAACGTTTCGGTAGCAGCTTCCTGTTGAAGGACGGCAAAGGCAAAGTGCTCGCGCCGCTGGAAGGTGACTACGTCGGCGAACTCAAGACTGGCGTCACGCCTTTCGAAATCACTAACGAAGCGATCAAGCTGGCTCCGAAGAAGAAAGCCGGCCCCAAGACATTGCTCAAGCCGGCGTTTCGGTTGCCCGGGCATTACAACTTGATCTATTTACAGTTTGACGATTCCGATAGGGAACTGGTCGCCGTTTCGAGCTACCAGCGTGCCACGGTTCGCAGATGCAATGTCGTCACGGGAACTTTGATCAGCGAAGTCCATCTCACCGGTGACAAACAAGCCAGGCCGTTTGCCGAGGAGTCGTTCAAACTGTCCGGCGACGGGCGGCGCGTGGTTGCGGCAACGGACGAGCACGTGGGTATCTGGGACACGTCGACTGGCGAACTGCTCAAAAAAATGCCGTACCCAACCAGGGAAGGCATCTATACGTGTTCGATCAACAAGCTCGACTGCACGCCCGATCTTTCGGTGATCGCCGGGTATTGGGAAATGCCCGGGCGCACGACGCTTGTTTATGACGCTCAAGTGATGATTTGGGATGGTGCGTCCGGCGAGCTTTTGCGAACCGTGGTCGACAAAGATGCGACGACGCTGCAATCCATCGACTTGTCTACGGATGGGAAACGGCTCGCTACGACTAATGGAAGCGGAGCCAAGGTTTGGGATACCAGCACCGGACAACTACTTCGCTCCTTTGAAAACGACAACAAGGGCAGGGCACATTCTGATCCCGAAGTGAAAGGCCAATACAACGACCACGTTTGGAGTGTGCAGTTGTCGCCCGACGGAAAGCAGCTGGCCGTCGGCGACATCCTCGGCGTGAGTCTGTGGGGCATCCAAACGGGCGAACTGCAACACCTGCTCGACGCTTCGTACCGTTACGGTACCAGCGCGTTGGTCTATTCCAAAGACGGCCATCTGCTTGCGCGAACAGGAACGAGCGATAAGAAGAAGGGCGTCGTCCCGATCTGGTCGACTCGAACGGGTGAAAAGTTATTTGAACTTCAAACGGAGGCGCATTGCGGCGCGTTTTCCGACGACATCAAGCAGTTCGCGGTTGGCTTGTCGGAGCGTAAGATGGCGCTCGCCGTTTTTCAGCTAAGCGGAGCGGCAGCCGACCCGCCGATTCAGCCTTCGACCAATGTCAACACGCCGGGCGGCCTGCAATATCACCATCGCGGCAAAAAAGCCCAAGAGTTGATCGATCGGTTAAAGCCAGTTTGGGGCGACGAACAGCTTGGTGTGCAGTACGGCATCGCCATTGCCAGCGAGCAGCGACAATTCCGCGATGGCCAACGCGTGCCGATGATGGTCTTCTTTCGCAATGTCAGTGACAAGCCATTGCAAGTGGATGTGCGTCCCGATTTCTTCTGGGACGTGCCGAACGTGACCGATCCCAATGACGCTGCAGCGAGTCTTGAAAGAGTCGCCCTATTGGGCAACTTCCCGGTCTACCGTGAAAAGCTTCAGCCAGGTGAAGCGTTCGGCGCGATCTACCTTAGCATTGGCTTGGGCAAGAACCCGCGTCCTGGTCGGCAGGATTGGGCTCCGTACTGGAAAACGCCGGTCGTCGGTCAATGCCAATTGAAGCACACGGTCGCCTTCCATGTCGCCGGCCTGGATGCCAGCCGCGAACTTACTAGCGACGATTGGAAATCTGGTCAACTGACAACCGGCACGCTGAAGTTTCAGGTTGTCGATGGCGGACAGCCAAACCAGGGTGTCAATCAACCGGAACCTGAGTCCACGTCCGCAGTTGGCGATTCCGGGAACGAGAAAGACGAGACGCCTGTCAAGAAAGTGATCCAATTCCGTTTGCGGGGCGGTGAGCAAGCGGTTCCGCTGCCGGATATTGAAATCGATGTGATGCAATACAAGGGATCGGGCCGGGAAAGAGTCGGACGGTTCCGGACCGATGAGGCGGGAACAACCAAGATGGAACTGCCCCAAGGAACCTATCGCGTGCAGCTCAAGTCAGAAAAAGAGCTGCCGTATCTGCTGGTGGACAAAGCCTGGAACAAGAAAAGTCGTGGAGCTCCTGCGTCGCTTCTTTTTTCTGTTTCCGATGCCGGAGTGACGAAATGGGACGGCGCGCGCTATGTGGCATCCGCAGACTCCAGCGATTCATGGCAAGTCACGTTCACGTTGCTACCAGCGTGTGAACTCGTGTTGCGGGCAATCGACGTTGATACCGACAAAAGGATTCCCGGTGTGGAGTTTTTTCGAGAGAACGCCGTCGGTGAGGATTGGGCGCATCCGATCCCCGGCAAAAATCTTGGCTGGTCGCCTTTGGCTGGTGGCACGAAGTTCGGAGCGGCCGGGAACTCAACAAACCGCGACGGCATCTTTCGCCGGTTGGTGAGTGTCAACGCCGGGTTCACCTATGGGGTCTGGAAGTGGCCGGACGGCTATGAGGAAGTCGAGCCGCGTCGCGAAGTTGAAATCGACATCATCTACGGCCAGCGAAAGGCCGAGCAGGTCTTCAAACTTCGACGTACCCAAATGCCGGATGACGCACAAAGAGCAGACAATCAAGACGCGGCGAGAGATGACGCAAAGGCTCTCGTGGCTGCCGATCAAAAACCTGAAAGCAGGCTTGTCCCAGGTTCTTTCGGCGGCGTTGCTCAATTCATGCAGATTGATGCCGACGACTGTATCTCTTACAGCGACGCCAAGTCTCTTTGTCAGATGACGCTGCTGGAGGACGATCGCCTCAAGGTCGTGTTCCACAACGAGCGGGAGATTGGTACCGATGTGACTTTGCCGCTCGTGACCGGAGCCAGCGGTCAGCAGCGGGCCGTCTGGTCGGCGGAAATCGACGGATATGTGTACCGAGTAACGTCGATTCCTTTCTCGACCCGCGGCTGTCTCTTTCGCCTGGAGAAACGCCGCGACGGCAAGCTGGTTGATGGTTCGGTGCAATTTTTTGCGGTGAAGACCAAACAAGGGAAAGCGGAACAGGATGCGTCTGTCGTTCCGATTGACGATCACCAATGGGGCGTCGATCAGAGTGGTACTGGCATCGTCGCC
Organism: Novipirellula methanifontis; assembly: GCF_052161655.1. Lineage (GTDB taxonomy): Bacteria > Planctomycetota > Planctomycetia > Pirellulales > Pirellulaceae > Novipirellula. The sequence continues at coordinate 241,632 of NZ_CP197418.1, read as the reverse complement.
GGGAGTTACGCGGGGGCCAGCCAGCAGATGAAGATCGCCGACGATCGGACCATCACGTACAGCGATCGTCCGCACGGCATTTGTCACCTCTCCGTGTTGGACGACAATCGGCTGACCTCAGCGTTTCGCGACAGCCGAGGGATGCCTACGGAAATCACACTGCCTCTTGTCTCGAGGGCCGCCGAGCAGCGTGCCTGCTGGTCCGCCAAGATCGATGGCCACACGCTGCGCGCGACGGCGATTCCGTATTCCGACACCGTCTATGTATTTCGGCTGGAGAAATACTTAGACGACAAGTTGGTCGAAGGCGAGGAGCAGTTCTACGCCATCGATCAGAAGCTACGGAAAGCCACGGCGGAAGAAAAGGAATGCTCCCATGCCGCGAACGAGCGGCAGTGACAAGGCCACTTTGCAATCAATTCAAACTGCCTGACATTCGTGAGCAACCGATATAAATCACAATGAGTGAACTATATAGATTGGCGTTGAACTTGTCCCGATTCGCGGCCGTTGATGGCGCGGAATTCAAGACTGGAATTGATCCTGTTCTTGCGCCGTTTTTAGCTCGATTGGGCGTTGCTACGCTGCCGGACGAGCTCAACGAGTATTTGCAGTTCTGCACTCCAGTTGAGTCTTTTGAGGTCTCAGCGGGGTGGATTTTTTCAGCTCAGGAAATCGCAACGTACTTTGACGGTGGTGGGACACCAGAAGGTTCGCTTGACGTGGGACTATTCTCATTCGGCAATCTGGATGGTTCCGCCATCGCCTATTCGATCCACGACGGTCGAGTGTACGTGATGGAGGGCCCCGCCGTCCTGCCGGTTCAATCTTTGGAAGCAATGTTGAAGGAGTCATGGCAGGAATACGACAGCATCCAAGATTTCCTGCGAGCAGGGATTGCGACTGCGATAGAGACGTGTGCGGAGCGCGACGAAGAGGTCCCGCCCGAAATCTAGAGTTAACCGACTGAACTGAAATCCCTTCCCATTCATTTAGTTGGAATCAAGCATGCCAAACGCACGTACGACAACCAAAGCCCAATCGATAAGTCATTCGATGCCGCTACCGCTCTCTGCCAAAGCAGAGGACCTCAAAGAATCGTGAGTCGATTCAATTGCAGAAACCCTATTTCGCATTCACTAGAAATAGCGTTGACAGCCGCTCGTTCAGCTCATAACCTCTAGTTAACTAGAAACCTAAGGTTGAGAGATGGCGAAATGGCGAGACCGAATTCGAAGTATCCAACGGAGCTGGAGCTTCAGATACTAAAAGTGCTGTGGGATGCGGAGCCGATGACGGTTCGCGAAGTGCGGGATTCGTTGGCGATCGAGGGGCGTGATTTGGCGCATACGACCGTGATCACGATGCTCGGCACGATGGTTGATAAAGGGCAGATTGAAAAGCTGGATCCGACTCTGGGCAAGGCGTTTCGGTTCTCGCCGCTGATGCAGCGTGACGATGTTTCGCGTGGGATGCTGGGCGATATCGTGGATCGAGTCTTCGATGGATCGGCGGAAGCCGTGATGCTGAGCCTGTTCGATGTGAAAGAGCTTGACGAAGAAGAGCTAGCTAGCCTTCGCAAGTTGCTTAACAAGAAGATGCGGGAGGCCAAGTCATGAGTTTCCTCACTGTTGATTGGTCTGAGCTATCGCTGCAAGTGATGATCACTTTCGCACACTTCCTCTGGCAAGCTTGTGTAGTGGCGAGCTTGTATGCCATTTGCCAACAAGCATCTACTTTTGTTGGCGGCAGGGCGCAAGACCTCCAGTCCCACGTACCGAACGAGCCAACACCGGATGCCTTGCGCAGGTCCGCTAATTTGCAGTACGCAATCGCTTGCCTTGCGTTCTTCTCACTTCCCATTTGTGTTGTCGCAACATTCACGTGGGTTCATCAATCGCATGGGCCGATTTTGTTGGCTGCAAGTGCCCCGGCAGAATCAATCACGCTTCCTGTAGAAATCGCATCCGAGGCTGCTGCATCGATCGAAAGCACGGACGCTACGATGCTGCAACCACTGGGGATCTCAGCCATCGGGGAAACCCCCGACGGCGAGTCACACGAAGTATCCAGCTTTGCACCGCCGGTGCCTTTGTGGACAGAGCGGCTTCAGTCGTTCACGCCGTACCTGTTGATCGCCTACGCATTGGGGGTCGCGTTGATGCTCGCACGATTCGGCATGTCAATCGTTGGTAGTTCGCGGTTGCGCCGAACGCTTCAGCCGATCATCGATTCCAAACTACGAAATATCATCGTCGAGCAATCATTAGGATTGGGGTTGAAGCGAATTCCTGTCGTCGCACTTTGTCAACGCGTCTCCGTGCCCATGGTTGTCGGCATCATGAAGCCGATGATCTTGCTGCCGCCCGCTTTGTTGTGCGGCCTCGATCCGAATCAACTGGCCGCGATCCTGAGTCACGAGATGGCCCACATTCGGCGATACGATTTGCTGGTCAATCTGCTGCAGCGCATCGTCGAAGCACTGCTCTTCTTTCATCCCGTTACATGGTGGATTAGCCGCCGGATTCGTATTGAACGCGAGAACTGTTGCGATGAGATCGCAGCGGCTTACACCGGTCGTTTGCCGTACGTTGGGGCGTTACTACAGGTGGCGGAATTTTGCATCGGCAGCCATCGCCGAGACCGTGAGACTCTGGCGACACTCTCGGCAGACGGAGGCAACCCAACCGACTTTGGCTATCGCATCCGTAGGCTGATCGGCGCTGAGGAAACGACTCGTATCGGAGTCACCCGACGCGGCTTTGCTGCTGGACTGGCGATGGTCTCGCTGCTGCTGGTTTCCTTAGCAGCGTGGGGACAGAACCAAACTGCGGAAAAAAAAGCTGAAACGGGTGTCCAGTGGTCGACGTGGGGAGACGAAGACGGACTGCTTTCCGGTGCACGATTGGTTTTACCCCAAGGTAGATCGCTGACGAATGCAGTGGTGCAGAGTTCGCCTGCATTGCTCAAGGAATCTTTCCGATTGCCCGAGCACAGCAGCGTCGGTGAAGTTGGGTTTGTTTCCGACAGTCAAAGCATTGTGAGTTTGGCCTGGGAAACGGCAGCCGACCAACAGGGACTGCGAGTCACGGTGAGAAACTGGAGTCTGGCCACGCAGGAACGCACGGGGGAAGTTGATTTGGAGTGGCAGCCGGATTGGACCCACTACGTAGCCAACTTGTTGCTCTCACAAGACGGCACGCGCGTCGTGGGATTGCTGGACGGACAGATCGCTGTGTGGGATGCCGCCGGCGGGAAAATCATACATCGCCATGACATTCCCGAGGACATCACGAACGACAAAAGCTACTCCGTAACCCTTTCGCATCTTACAGGGACGCCTGATTTGTCTCGGATCGCCTTCGGAAGGTCCGTGTCGCTCGGAGGAACACTACCAAACGCCGATGCGATCGTTTTGGACACACATACAGGACGAGTGATTCAGAAATTCAAACTGGAGCACCGAGTACATGTCCAAAGTCTGGCTCTTTCGACGGACGGAAGACGTTTAGCAACCGTTGGCTCACAATACGGAGCCAGTATTTGGGACGTGCAGAGTGGTCAGCTTGTGCTGGACTTCCGAAACGATAATGTCAATCGTACGCATCCTGACCCGACAGTCAAAACGAGCTCGACTCAATTGGTTTCCAGCGTCGGATTCTCGCCCAACGCTAAATCGTTTGCGGTCAGTGACATGTTAGGAATTAAGCTGGTTGACACTCAAACCGGAAAAGTACAGCGCAACATTGACGCGCCTCATCGCTACCACGATGCCAACTCGCAATTCATCTTCTCTGCCGACGGCCAGTTGTTCGCGTTGCTGGGAACGTATCCTGAAGTCGGGGAGCCACGCACGATCTCGATCTGGTCCGCGGAGTCCGGTGAACGCCTGCGAACTCTTTCTGTCCAAGCAACGGCGGCGGCTTTTTCCTCCGATGGAAAATGGTTCGTCGCTGGCAAGTCGGATTTCAACGAAGCGTTGGCAGTTTGGCAAATTTGCGAGGACAAACCCGCCAAGCCCGCAGTCGCACCGCCCGACGAGGCCAACGGAAAAGACTCGCGGATACGCGAGTTCCAATTGGTCGACGGTAAAAACGGAACTCCACTGCAAGGACTCCAGTGCAAGGCAAACATCTTTAAGCAGGGCACACCGCCCCGACTTCAGCCATGCCGCAGCAACAATCAAGGAATCGTCGAGGTACAAGTCTTCGAAGGGGAAGGAGCCTGGATAGCTGAGGTGCCGAGAGGTTGGTTTACGTCGGCTCCTTCGGTGGCCGTCATCGAGCTGGACGAAAACGGCATGCCGAAGCATGAGCAAACGGCGGTGAACAACCAGGAGCCGACGGTCGTCAAACTGTGGCGCGGCGAGGAGGTCACGGGTAGGCTGCTGTGGCCTGACAAGACGGCGGCTGTCGGAGTGAAGCTGACGGCTGGTGTCTATATCAACAACCAGTCGTGGAAAGAAAAGCTTGGCATGGATCTCGCTTGGTATTCGTTCGATCATGGAGACTGGCCCAACTGGAATCGAACGGTCGTGACGGACGACGCGGGCAGATTTCACTTCACTGTACCACCCAAGCAAGCACGATGGTGGTTACGAATTGGCACGACGGCGCTCGGCTTCGGACCGCAGATCGGCGTTAGCGAAGACGACTCCGTCTCGCAGCGTCTGGCAATGTGTATGCCGTTGGAAATTCAGTACGGTGGCAACGGTCGAGGCAACATTCCAGTCATTCCATTGAATTCGACTGCAAGCGACGAAGTTCCCCGCCCTGGCGATCTACAGTTGCAAACCGGTGTCATCGTGCGAGGGCGCGTGGTCGATGCGGAGGGAGAGGGACTGTCGAACGTTCGTCTCACGACCACCGGTCCGCACGGGCCTCATTCCGGTCGAAAGGCGATTAGCGGCGAAGACGGCAAGTTCGAGTTTCCGGCGATGGCGGCCGGCAACTTAACCGTGCATCCAGATGCGAGATTCCGCGATGGCAAGGAAAAACTAACTGGGACAGCAAACACACGTGACGTTCAGGCTGTTTTCGTAAGCCAGTCGTTCACGATCCCTGAGACTGACAAGCCGCACGAGATTGCGATTCGCGCCGTGCCTCACACCGAAGTCCGTTTCGAATGGGTCGATCGCCGCGCGGACAAGACTCAGCCGATTTCATACTACGGTACCTTTCGCGTTCGCGGGTATATGCCCGATGACAATGGGAAACCGTCGACATATTGGACCAGCGAAACCGAACGTGTCGAACGCGACGGAAAGTCATTGGTTGTTGTAAAGATTCCCACTCAGCTTCTGAAACCGGAATTGATGTTAGTTGCCGACCGCAAAGTCACCGCCAGCTACAGCGATTCCACCGGTGTCACCTCTGGTCCTGGCATCGTGCCGCTTGGCGATATCACGGCCAACACGAATCGCACGATCTTCGGCGACGAACCGCAAAAGCCTGCGGATTCCAAGAAAAATCAGGAACCTGCCAGCAACGACCAGTCGAGCTGGATTCCGGCTCGCCCTATTAAGGCGTCGGTTTCAAAGGAAGGCACAGCGAAAATCCTTAAAGACCACAGCGTGCGGCTTGAAGGTGACGTGCAGTGGCAGGAAGCGAGTCTTCAATTTGCATTTGATAAGTCAACGAGCGTCAAGGAGATTCGTCTTGAAATATTGCTTGTCGAATCGCCGGAAGGACCGCAGTTTGGACGGGGCGGCAACGAGCTGATGTTGTTCGACGTCAAGCCGAGCATCGAAGATCAAGCCGAGAAATCTTCGAGCCTCGCCTTTGCCAGTTGCACCTATCTTCAAAATCCCAGCGATGAAACGACCGCCGGTTGCGTCGACCATTTGACCGATACCGGCTGGAAGGTACCGAGCCTTCCAGCAGATGCTACCGCCCACGAATTGGTCCTCCGATTCGAGAAACCAATCACGCTGCGTGCTGGCCAGCGACTGACTTTGACAGTCGACTCGGGTGGTTCGGACGATCTTGCGGTCTTGAATCGCATTCGATTCGCATTCCATCAAGCGGCAGTCAGCGAACCAGTGGACGACACCGTTCATACTGAGCCTCGTGAAATTCTGGATGGAGAAGAGTCGCTTGCGGCAGGAACGCGTGTCCAGATTGCTGTCGCGGACGCTGAGTTCGCATACCGCTGGTGCCCGGATGGTGAATTCAAAATGGGTGCGTCCAAAGATGAACGAAAGGTGTATGGCGAACGCTTCGTCCCTCAGCACGACGTGCATATCTCAACAGGGTTTTGGATGCAAGAAACGGAGGTCACGCAGTTGCAATATGAAAAAGTAATTGGACGACGTCCGGCATTCTGGCATATCAGTCTGCAGTCGGACGACATTAGACAACACCCTGTTGAGCAGATTACGTGGTTCGACGCGAAGGAGTTTTGCGCCCGGCTGTCGAAAATGGATGCGGCGAATGACTACCGACTGCCAACCGAAGCCGAGTGGGAATACGCGTGTCGAGCCGGGACGACCACGGCTCGTTACGGCGATCTCAAGGACATTGCCTGGTCCTTTCAAACCACCGACGAAGGCGAAGGCAGCTCAGGGCACGGTGCCGTCGGAAAAAAGAAACCCAACGCATGGGGGCTCTATGACATGTTGGGCAACGTCGCCGAGTGGTGTTCCGACTGGGAAGGGCCAACTCCGACGCAGAACAGTGCCGACCCAACGGGACCGGAATCCGGTCAGAACCGAGTCGTTCGGGGCGACGATTGTTTCGCAGACTGCTCGGAAAGTTTTCCTGGTTGCTTGGCCGGTGCCCGCGCGAGTTGGCGACCGGACGACAAAAGCCGAACCATCGGATTTCGAGTCGTGCGAGTTCCTGCGGCAATAAGACTAGAGTAGTCTCAGAACAACGAAAGCCACGCGGGGCCGTCGACAGCGAGTTTGCCTGTGGAGCTTCATTTGCGGGCGAAAATTTGGTTTTGGGACTCAAATCCAGAACGTAGCCGAAATCTGTTGATGCTGGCAGAGTTGGCAGGAATTCGGAAACCCTATGCCGCAGGCGGTTCTCCGGTTGCCCGGATAACCTTCCAGGAAGGTTGACAACCAACCAGTGCATTACTAGAGTAATGCACATATGCAGTCGAGCGAGCTATCCTTCTCCGTTTCACCCTCGTCTGGTGTGCCGATTTACCGGCAGATCATTGACCAGGTCAACGCGCTTGTAACCAGCGGACGACTGCAACCGGGCGACGGACTGCCGAGCATTCGTAAACTGGCTGAGTCGCTGGAAGTCAACATGATGACGATCAGCAAAGCCTACGCTCGACTGGAGGTTGATGGCATCCTGGTCCGCAAGCGGGGCGTGGGAATGGTGGTCGCTGAGCAAAGCGTTCCAAATTTGGCGACCGTCAAGGACCGACAGGCCGAACTTCGCCCCATGATCGAGCAGGCGGTGTTGCGTGGATTGCAATTGAGACTTACCGATCGGCAAATTGTCGCCGTCGTGGAATCCATCTTACGAGAAAATCGCAATGAATAAGCCAGATGTCCGCATCGAGATATCCAAACTGTGCAAGTCATTTGCGAAGCACCCTGTACTTCTGGACGTTGATTGGTCCATTCCTTCGGGCACAGTAGTGGGACTGTTGGGAACGAACGGTTCGGGAAAAACAACGTTGATTCGCTGCTTGCTGGGAATGTTGAAAGCCGATTCAGGCCGCGTGTTGATCGATGGCGAGGACGCCTGGGATTTGTCTGCCAACACAAAATCACGCATTGGATACGTCGATCAGCGACCTCAGTTCTACCCGTGGATAAACGGTGCAGACTTGTTGAAATATGTGGGTGCGATGTACCCGCATTGGAATGACACGCTGTGTACCGAATTTGCAAGGCAATGGAATGTTCCGTTGTCAAAACCCTTCGGGAAACTCTCGCCAGGCGAGCAGCAAAAGGTTGCGATTTTAACAGCGTTGGGCAACGAACCCGATTTGTTGATTCTGGACGAACCTGTCAGCAGCCTCGATCCGCTGGCAAGACGTGCGTTCCTGAAATCGTTGCTCGAAATCGCACGCAATGAAAGTCGCACGATCGTCTTTTCGACGCACATCACGTCGGACGTCGAACGGGTTGCCTCGCACGTCGCGTTTCTGCATGACGGCAGGATACAGTGGTTCGACGAACTCGATGCGACTAAGGAACGCATTCGGCGTCTGCGTTTCCGATCGAATCAAGAGTTCCCGACAACATTTTCGATTCCAGGTGCTTTGCATGTTCAGGTCGATGGCTCGATGGCGGTTGCCGCTGTGGCGGCGACGGAGAAAGCCGACATCGATGCTGTTTGCGCTCGTTACGACGCAACGGTCGAAGTCGAAGAACTGAATTTGGAAGAGATATTCCTGGAGCTACATCATGTGGACGCGTAGCTATTGGGTTTTCATAACCTACTTAAAACGACCTTTATCGTGGCTTTTTGCCGTGGCGGCGGTCCTTGGTTTGGTAGTGCTGTACAACTTGATCGACGACAAGGTGCGGAGCGTCGACAATGATGTTCTTTCAGGCAACGTAATCGGTACCTTTGAGCAACTGGAAATCGTGCTCGCCGAGAATCCAGCAAAGCCCGTTGAACTCGATTACGGCCAACTCTTTGGACTTGCCACGCGTAAGGTGTTTCCGCATCCTCGTAGCGAAATGCTGCACATCGGCCCAGAAGAACAGGCGTTGATTCATGCCGCCCTGGAGTCCGTCGAAGGCCTGGAAAACGTTCTGGCAATGAAGGCAGGTCATGCGGTTGATCAAGCGACCATCAATCGCATTGCCAAGTTCAAGACATTGAAGCGATTGTCGATTTTTGCAGACCTTGGTTATGAATCGCTGGACTTGCAGCCGCTGAGCAACCTTAACGAACTTGAGGTGCTGCAATTCGGCGCGGTCAATCGAGTCGACTCACTCGAGCCATTGGCCGAGTTGCCGAACTTGCACACGCTTGGAATCGGGTACCCGATGCTTTTGCATAAGCATGGTCTCGACGAGCTTGCCACGCTACCGCACTTGCGAGTACTCTCGTTGCCCGATTTGCGTTCCTATTCAGGACTTCAAGAAACCGTTGGCAGATTGAGGCAATCCAAGACGCTACGGCAAATCAACTATGGTGTTTCCTGGGACGATACCGATGCGTTGGCCGACGTGCAATCGCAAGTCGCAGGCATTGAAGTCGAACCCTCGAAGTATCGTCCAGCGCGGCACATTGTCCTGTTCTTCGCACTGCTTGCAGTCGCAGTTGTAGGATTCCCGACGATGCAACTCGCTGGCCAACTTTCGTTGCCATCGTCCTATTTGGCACCACTGTATCGTGCGCCTCACTATCTCGTTGCCTGCCTGTTATTTGCGACGTTGATTACTTTAGCAATTGTCGGGCTGGTCGGTGTCGGCGCGAACCTATTGACGGCATCATCGTTGATGCTATGTGTCGGTAGCTTACATGTTTGGTCTGGAACTCGAATCCTAAGCAAAAGCAACGTCTCTACGAAGACTTGGTTTGTTAATCTACTTGTCGCTTTACCCGTCGGTTTGTTTCCGTTTCTAGTACTCGCATCGGGCTTCTTTCGTCCGATGTGGGTGGAAAACTATCTGATGTCGGGCCAAGTGGTGATTCCGCTACTGTGCTTTGTCATCGGGGCGTGGCTAGGTTGGCTCGCCTATCGCAATCTCGAATCACGACTGAGAACGCGATTCGAACTTGGCATGCCGGCCATTTTGTCGTTCCATGATCTTCAGGCGCTTAGTGCTGCACAGGCACAGGCACAGGCTGACGCTTCTTCATCGCCATTGTCCGGCAACCATCAATTGACAATGGGAATGAAGTTGCCGATTGTTGCCAAAGCAGCGCTGGCCGTAACGCTGTCGTCGATTCCACTACGAGCACTCGGCTACGAAGATCTTGGACGAACCGCGGCGATGACTTGCCTCGGTGCGTTCTTCTTATGTGTCTACCTGACAGGAATGAAGTGGTGGAAAGAAATGCCGTACTTTGCCGCCACCACGACGCGGCCGCCAGATCGAATGGGGCATGTCAACCGACTCATGAGCGGCATCACCGCAGATCTTGTTGTTTTGGCACCCTTGCTATTGGCTTGCGTCATTGCCACCAGTCTCGTTGGCCCTTGGCAACTGGAAGGCATCGGATTGCGTTTCTTGCACGGCCTCGTCGCGGTTGCCAGCATCACACTGGCCGTTTACGCAGCAATTCTTTGGATGGTGGCCATTCGCAGCGTCATTGGAATCGCGATCCTAGCATTTTTCTGTTACATGCCTTGCTTCATGATGGTGATGCAGGTCGCCGTAATCGACCGCATGACATCGCCGCTACTATCGGCGATCACAGTAGTTCTTTCCGGTATCGCTATCGCGTTGATTTCAGTCACAGCAATCTTTTTCGCAAGACGGTACTTTGCCCGAATCGAATGGGCGCGATTCCATTGACAATCTTTATTCCTAACGTACCAGAGATGTTATGCGTGCATCACCCTTGCCACTCGTCCTGCTGCTGATTGCTTTACTACCCGACTTGCTTGCGGCAGATGAGCTTCGTGTCGCCGACGTCTTTACCGACAACGCCGTGTTACAGCAGGGTGTCAAGTTGCCGGTGTGGGGAACGACCACTGCGAACACGGAAGTCACCGTTCGCCTTGCAGGCCAAACGAAGACGGTGCAGGCAGCGGAAGATGGAACTTGGCGACTTGAGCTTTCGCCGCTGCGAGCCGAAGGCAGCGGTACGACCATGATCGTCGAATCGAAAGAGGATCGCCAGGAGTTTCGTAACCTGCTCGTTGGCGAAGTGTGGTATGCCAGTGGTCAATCGAACATGCAGATGACACTCCGAGCGTGTGCTCAGAGGATCCCAGCCATTGGCGAAATCGCCGAAGCTGCTCCGACCGACAACATTCGCTGGCTTCGGATCGACGAACCCGATTCACCACAACCCTTGAAACGCAGACACAAGGTTTCTCCGTGGCAACTCGATAGTCCAGCCAACCGAGCAACACAATCTGCGATCGCATACCTCTTTGCCCGCACCCTTCATGACAAGCTTGGTGTTCCGATTGGCATCATCGAGGGATCCTGGGGTGGCAAACCGATCGAAGGTTTCATTCCAAGATCGCAGTTCGAAAAGCAGGAGATGTTGCAACCACTCCTTTCGCTTGCCGAGCAGAATCAACTTGATGAACTGGCTAAGCTCGAAGGAGGCGTGATCGTTCGCAACACCGCTGGCATGCCAGGGCGAATCTACAACGCGCGGGTGTCGCCAATCGCGTCTTACGCGATACGTGGATTCATTTGGTATCAGGGGGAGTCCAACGCGGGTCATGGCGAAGACCCACGCAATTACCGGATCAAGATGCAAGCGCTCGTCAATGGCTGGCGGGAAACCTGGGGTCAACCGGAACTTCCATTTTATTTTGTGCAACTACCGGCGTTCAAAGACGAGTTAACGGGTTGGATTCGCTTACGTGAAGAACAGCGTCTGAGCCTCGACATTCCGCATACAGGAATGGCGGTTACAATCGACCTTCGCGACAGCGACATTCATCCGGCCAATAAACTTGATGTGGCCAGACGCCTCGCAAACTGGGCCTTAGTGAAGACGTATGGAAAGAAGTTTTCCTGCAGCGGGCCACTGTTTAAGTCGGCCACCATCGACGGTGATTCGATGCGAGTCGAGTTCGAGCACGCGGACTCCGGTTTAATGGTGGCTCGCAAGGAAGGACTCGCCGCTCCAACGCCGACGCCTGATATCGCTCTGGCGCACTTTGAATTGGCAGATGAATCCGGCAATTGGCATCCCGCCCAGGCAACGATTAGTGGTTCCGTGGTCTTCGTTCAGAGCCCCGATGTTAGGAAACCGCGAGCGGTACGTTACGCCTGCAGCGGCGACCCTCAGAACGCGAATCTTTACAACCAAGCGGGCCTGCCGGCCTCACCGTTCTGTAGTGACCTGCAATTACTTGTATGGGAGTCGGAAGAATAACTTAGGTCCCCACCTGCACTCATCGAGATTCTTTATGAAAATCGTTGTTTCCGCTGTACTTTTTCCCGCGTTTGACGCCATTAGTAAGCCTCCGACGCGTTTACTTTCGCGTCTTTTCGGTATCGTCCGGCACTTCACGCGAGGAATGGCCGGTGACGAAGACTCGCGGGTCATGGCTCTTGATCAATTCAGCGGTCAGCTGCTGTCGGAGACTCGCTAGCGAATGGGCGTAATCGGGTTTCGTCGCGACATTGCTCAGTTGATCGGGGTCATTGGCGAGGTCGTAGAGTTCCTCCTCCGGCGGCGTGCCAAAGGACAACGTGGCGAACTTCTTTACCTCGGGTTCGTGGCGTTGCAGCCGAAGAAATTGCTTTGTCGGCGACGGGTCAATCGCATAGGAGAATGCGCCTTCGTCCGTCGGCCAGGGGGTCTTCGAAAAATCGTACTCTTGATTCCCTCCGTCCTTCTCTCCGGTTGGCCATTTGCCCGGATCGAAATTGCGAATGTACAGAAACTCGCTGGTTCGAATCGCTCGCCTCGGGTAGGAGTAAACGTGTTTCTCTACGCCAGTAAGGACGAATGTGCGAGCGGGGTCGACCCGTCCGGATTTTTCTGATGTAAGAATTTCCATTAGACTGTGACCCGTCATCTGCGAGGAGGCCTTCAACCCGGCCGCAGCAAGAAATGTCGGCGCCATGTCGCAAAGGCTAACGAAATCAGTGACCTTTCGATTGCCCTTCACCTTTGCACCCCAACGAATCGCAAGCGGCACTCGCGTTCCCTGGTCATAAAGCGTGGCTTTGCAACGTGGAAGCGGCATTCCGTTGTCGCCACTGACAACGATAATCGTGTTGTCCAGCTCGCCGATTGCTTCCAGCTTTGCAAGGATCTCACCCACCTCGCCGTCAAATCGCTGCACTTCCCACAGGTAGTCAGCGACATCACTGCGGACCGTTTCATTGTCCGGCAGACAGGCCGGGACCTTCACTTGATTCAAATCGATGCCACTTCGCGTCCCAACACCCAATTCGTACGGTCGATGAGGATCCTGGCCACCGTGCCAGTAACAGAATGGTTCGCCGGATTTACGATCCTTCAGGAACTCTGCAAAGGAACGGTACCTTTCGCCGAACGAATCTCGGTTTCTAAACGTGTGCTTGCTGGGCCAGACACCCTTACCAAAACGACCGATCCGATAACCGGATTTCTGCAATAGCTCGGTGTAGACATCAAACTCTTCCCGCAGCGAGCCGCCCAGACTGGCGCCTTCCTTCAGTCGCCAGTGATGCTGTCCCGTCAGAATGCTTAAACGGCTTGGCGTGCATGACGGTGTCGATACGAACGCATTTTCAAACAGCACGCCTTCGAGGGCGATCCGGTCAAAACTCGGCGTCTTGACTACTGGATCGCCCAGAACCCCCGCGTGCGGCCACGACCAGTCGTCCGCCATGCAGAAAACGATATTGGGGCGGTCGTCAGACTCAGCGGCCCCGCACGTCATTAGAGAGCCTGATCCAACCAACAACGCGAAGCAAACTTGCAGGAAATATTTGTTCAACGTGTTCGTCCAAATTGACCGACAGGAGTGAAGTGCGACGCCGTTGCGGCAAGTTCGTATTCCGGCGAAGCGAAGCCCGACAGTTCTTTGACTATTTTCCATACGTTTTTTTGGGGTCTGTCAGGCTTCTGCTTGGTCTTGCTATTGAAGCTTCTGTAATCATAGCCTATCAGCTGCGATCTTATGTTTTACTTTCTCTTTCGGGCTTTTTTCTTGTCCTTACCGCTGCGGCTTGCCTTGCCATCTACCAGCAACGCTTGCTCCCACTGAGCCAATTCGGCTTGCCACTCTTCGAGCGACTTTGTCGGATACTTGGACGACCATCCGCCGCTGCGAAACTCGTCCGTCACACCGATATCCTTGACGTCCTTTCGCCAACGTACGATCTCTGCCAGAAGCTCGGCTTTGATCGCCGTGTGCTTTGGATCATCCGCAAGATTGTTGAGCTCATGCGGGTCGTTTTCGAGGTCATACAGCTCAATCTCAGGCTTGCGGTCCGCCATGAATTTCGCCTGAGCATCATTCAGCTTGCCCTGCAGGTTCAAGACATTCATAAGGGCCAGCATCGGATACTGACGCTCTTTGTATTCGTTCAGCTGGCAGTACGCACGCTCGGGCATCAAATTATGAATCAACTTGTAACGATCACTGCGGACGGCACGCATCGCATCGTGAGTGCTGTCCATTTTGTCCCGGTTGAAATGGACATACTCTCTTTCGGTGATGCCCTCTCCAAACAGATACAAACCGTGCAGCGGATGCGTTGGCTTCGCTCCGGCGACTTCCACAATCGTCTGGCAGATGTCGAGTGACGAAACCAGTTCATCGGAAACCGAACCCGGCTTGATGTGCCCTGGCCATCGTACGATCAGCGGAATGCGAACGCCGCCTTCATACAAAAACTGTTTGCCTCGGATATGACAGCGACCGTGATCTCCAATGAAAAAGACAATTGTGTTGTCTGCCAATCCTTCGTCTTCGAGCTGCTGCAGTAGTTCCCCCACCTGACGATCAACGACTTGAACCGTCTCCAATCCGTTGGCCCAATCACGACGAGCGAGCGGCACGTCTGGGTAGTAAGGCGGAAGCTTTACCTGGTCGGCGTCGATCGGGTGCTCGGGATCGCGGACAAAATTGCGATGCGTGCCGCCAAAGGTTGCCTGGACGTAGAAAGGCTGGTCTCCCTTTCGTTCTTTCCAGCTGTTGCCCATGAACAGCGGCTTCGCTGTTTTGAAATTGCAGTCGGTCTTGCCGCCGATCATGGTCGCGGTGAAATACCCCGCCTCTTCGAGCAGGTGCGGAATCGGCTTGATGCCATACGGCAGCGGTTGCTTGTCTTTTGTACGATGCTGGTGGGCACCAATGTAATTCTGATGGAAGCCGGTCATCATCGCCGAACGCGACGTCGAGCAAACGGGCGAGGTCGTGTAAGCCCGTTCGAACCGGATTCCCTCACCGGCAAGCTTGTCGATATTCGGTGTATGCACCAACGGAGTGCCGTAGCACGACAAATCCGTGGACCAGTCCTCGATCATGATCCACAGAATGTTGGGCTTTTGTCCGTGCCACTTTCCAGTGGCATCCTGCAGGCTGGCATCATCCGCACTCAGTTCAGCGCTCGTGCCTGCGATGAGGCATAGGAAGAATACCGTCACAACAAGTCGGTGGCGTAAAGATCTTGTATTCAGTGTGTTCATCTTTCCAGGTCTTTTGGCACGAATTTCGGCGTATAGATCGATCACGTGTCGCTTCAGACTGTCGAATCGTTCTTGTTGAGCGGAAGCGAGGTTGGCTGTTTCAGATCGGTTAGTAAACATCACGTAGACTTTTCAAGGGCTGCATTTTTCAGCCTTTTTGTAGCTGCCTTCGCCAGAAGGTGGTCGCCCAACGTTTTCCACGCTCTGGTGAGCGTAGTTACGAAGAAGTGACGCTGTCTAGCTAACCACATCACTTGGTTCGTTTCTGCTGAGGTGGTTTGGCATTGCGAGTCGGCAGCTGCTTCCTCAGTTCCTGGATCACTGTCGCCGATCCGGGTTCCGAGGCCAGGTTGGTCCATTCGTACGGGTCATTTCTGTGATCGTACAATTCCTCGCTGCCATCGGCATATTGAATGTATCGATGCGTTTGCGTACGGACGGCGTGATTCTTGTAGCCGTGCGTCGTGATGGCCGGCTCATTCCACGCGGCTGACGGATCACGCAACAAGGAGACAGCGCTTCGCCCCTCGACGTGCTGAGGGATCTCGATGCCAGCCAATTCGCAAAGCGTTGGATAGATTGTCATGAAGTCGATCGGCCGCTCACATACCGTCCCCGCTTTCGTGACTCCGGGCGCAACCCAGATCAGCGGAGCTCTGGTCGGTTCTTCCCACAAGGCAAATTTGCGCCAGTGACCCTTTTCGCCAAACGACCAACCGTGATCGCCCCACAGGACGATGATCGTATTGTCGGCATGCAGACTTTTTCGAAGGCCATCCAACAGACGGCCGATGTTCATGTCTGTATAGGCACAGGTTGCCAGGTAGGACTGGATGGCGTCTTTCCAACGACCACTTTTTAGAAACTTGGCATGATCGCCGTTGGGATTGGCCATCTTGACACCTGCCGGCGGAATGTCGCTGAGGTCGTCGTCACGATGCGGCGGCAGCTTAATTTGATCACGTGGAAACAAATCGTAATACTTCCGCGGAACGGCAAAGGGCAGATGCGGCTTGTAGAGTCCACATGCCAGAAACAACGGCTTGTCGTGCTCCTGTTGCAGTTGTTCGATGCACCAATTGACGACGTGCCAGTCTCCGAGATCGTCGTCCTTCAGATCATGCGGCAGCGGTTCGTGATATCCCTCGTACTTCTTGACGCGGGGTCCGTCCAACGAATAGCTCTTGGGGTCCAGGTATTCCGACCACTCCGATGGGTGATAGGTTTGGCTGTGGTAAATTTTTCCCGCGCCGGCTACGTGGTACCCCGCTTGTTTGAACTGGTTGCTCAGCCCAAATCCTTCGGTGGTGTACTGCTTCCATGGGTCCCCGTTCATGTAGCAGCCTGTCGTCCAGGGACGTTGGCCGGTCATCAACGCAGCGCGAGCAGGGTTACAAGCGGGTACCGCACAGTAGGCGCGACTGAACGTCGTTCCCATCTTCGCCAAACGATCGATATTGGGCGTCTTTGCTTGCGGATTACGGCCCAGATGGGTGACCCATGCATTGAGATCATCCACGGCAATGAACAACACGTTGGGACGTTTGACTTCATCAGCGACCACGCTGGACTCTGCAAGGATCAGCGGAGAAGGCAACAAAATCAAAGCGATAAACAGATTCTTAAGCATGGCACTCATCTCTATTTGTTGGACTTTCGATGTGTTGATGATACGTATGGGTTGTATTCGTGATCGTGCGAGGTTCGACGAAATTTCTAACGTTATTCATGATGTTTGCTCTCGGCGACTCCGTGCGTCTTGAACCCGCTCAACCAGACGGTCGATGAGTTAGTTTTAGGCACCGAAGCATTGGTGATTTGCGTCAAGCTGCATTTTCGTGTTGCGTTTGGTCCGGCGAACATGTCGTCCTAATTACGTTCCCCTTGTGATGGATTCTTCCATGGCAGGCCAGGCCACCACTTCGCACCGGCATGATTAGATTGCTCCGAGCCCGGAGTCGAACGTCCCTTTTCGATAACGCCGCGAAGCTCCGCCGTTAGCTGCTCCACAACTTCCGGGTAGTCTGCATGAAGATTGGTTGTTTCTCTAGGGTCATCCTGCAGGTTATAGAGTTGAACAGGCGGGAGATTCTGTTTGATGGCTGCGGCCTCACGAGGTGTACTCCAACCACCTGAACCGCGGCAAAAAAGCAGCTTCCAGTTTCCCCGACGAACTGCGAAATGACCTGAAACAGAGTGATGAACCACCAGCTCATGCAGCGGTTCCCCGCCATCATCACCACGTAACGTCGGAAGCAGACTTACACTGTCTTCTGCGGCGTCAGCGGGCAGATTGTGCTCGACCACATCGGCACAGGTCGCCATGATATCGGCGAGTGTGATTATCTGATTGCTTCGGGATCCGGGTTTGATCTGGCCTGGCCAGCGGACGATAAAGGGAACTCGGTGCCCGCCCTCATAGGCATCTGCCTTCCATCCGCGCCAATGCTCATTTAGATAGACACCCCCTGCCTCAAGTTCTGCAAAGTTTGCCTTGGGTGAGGTTCCATTGTCGCACGTAAACATCACGATTGTGTTGTCGGCCTGCTTCGTTTCTTCCAATGCACGCATGATCTCACCGACCGCGCTGTCGGTCTGAAACAGGAAATCAGCGTATTCACTGATCTTCGATTTTCCACGAAAGTCATTGTGGGGCGCGATCGGCGTGTGAGGGGAAGGCATCGGTACGTAAAGGAAGAACGGTCGCTCCCGATCAGCACGCTTGCGAATGTATTGGGACCAACGCGTCGAGTACTCAGCAAGCACTGCACGAAAGTCCCAATCGGCTACGGACGGTCCAGCGGAAACACCGACCATCGCTCCCGCTTTCATTTGTGTCGTCAACTCGCCTAACACCTGCTCGTTTTCACGCCAAGCATACGGTGGCCAGTTGGGAACGTCGTCGCCGTAGTAATAATCGAATCCGTGATCGTTCGGACCACCCTTCACAGTGCCAAGGAAATCGATCTCGGAAAGCTTTTCGGTCGTCCCACCATCCTTCGTCGGCCAGTGCCAACCAAGATGCCATTTGCCGATGCACGCCGTGTCATAGCCCTGTTCGCGAAACATCTCTGGCAAGGTGAGTCGCCGATCTTCGATCAGCGGACGTTCCCACTTTCCGACAATTCCACGTTTAAGTCGCGAACGCCAGTTGTAATGCCCGGTCAGCACGCTGTATCGCGTTGGTGTGCACACCGCCGAGGTCGAGTGTGCGTCGGTGAAAGACATTCCCTCGCGAGCCAACTGATCGATCGCCAGCGTTTTCATTCCCATCTTGTCGTTAAACGCCGACACCGAATCGAGACCCATGTCATCCGCCAGAATGACGATCACGTTGGGTCGAATGGTCTCTGCAGCATGTAATGATGCTGCGAACGTTAGCAACGCAACGAAGGATATATATTTCATGGATCGCACCCAATGGTCATCAGTGGACGATTATAGAATTGCAGAGACTAATTCCTCTTTTGCCGTTTCTTGTTCGGCAGCCTCGGCTTGCGTTCCTTTACAGGAGGAATCTCGATGTCGTATTGCTTCCAGTACATCAAGTGAAACGTGTTGTGGCCGGTCAGAGGAGCGTCCTCATTGACCATGTTGGGAAGCGCACCGTCGAACCACTTGTCGTAAACCGCATTCATCTCTTGGGCGAGTTCGGGATGTTCCGCTATGACGTTCGTCTTCTGCGATGGATCCTGTTCCATATCGTAGAGGGCATTCCGCCCCACAAGCCGGAATTTCTGATTCCGAACTGCAAAGCCGTCGTCCCGTGAACTCGCGGCTTGCCCTTTGCCCCAGCGTCCTTTGTGGAAAACTCGAAAACGATCTTCCCACGGTGCGTTTGCATCCTTCAGCAGCGGCACCAGACTAAGACCATGCAACTGATCCTGCTCCTTTGGGTTCCCGCCGACAATATCCGCGAAGGTTGGCAGGATGTCGTAGTGATTGGCGATCCGATCAACATCCGTGCCCGCCTCCAGAACGCCCGGCCAGCGCCAGAAACTTGGCACTCGGGTTCCGCCTTCGTCGACACTGTTTTTCTTGCCTTTGTGGTCGCCATTGTAGTTTGAAGCCGATGGTCCGTTGTCGGTCATAAAGATCAACAGCGTGTCCTTCTCGATGCCCCATTCGGAAAGCTTCGCTGTCAAACGCCCGACGTTATCGTCGATATTTTCAATCATGCCATAAAAGCCAACGGTGCTCGATTCAAACCCAGCATCGATGAATTTCTTCTTGTACGAATCAGGCGCGATGAACGGCCCGTGCGGCGCGTTGGTCGTGATGTAAGTAAAGAATGGTTTGTTTTCGTTCTTGCGGTCCTCCATCCATTTCGTCGCCTGGCTGAAGAATATGTCGGTGCAAAACCCTTTGGTTCTGACGAACGTGTTGTTGTGCAGGATAGCCGGATCGAAATACTTGTTGCCCGGCGCATCGCCACAACTGCCTGCGTAGGATTGGCCAATTCCACCAGCACCATGCATAAAAACTTCGTCGAACCCACGCTGATCCGGCCGGTAAGGATCTTGATCGCCGAGGTGCCACTTGCCGAAGAGTCCCGTAGTGTAGCCGGCGTCTTGAAGCATCTCCGGCATTGTCGGCACACCAAGTTTCATGCGTTCACGTTCGAGAATCGTGTGGGTCACTCCGACGTAGAATGGAGCTCGTCCCGACATGATCGCCGAGCGAGTCGGTGCGCAAGTGGGGCTCACCTGAAAACGCGTAAATCGCAGGCTTTGCTCTCGCAATTTGTCCAGGTTCGGCGTGGCCAGATGTGGGTTGCCGTGACCAGACAAGTCGTAGTATCCCTGATCGTCGGTGATGATCAGGATGATGTTCGGTTGTTTTCCGAAGGCGGGATCTGCCGCCTGGCTCCGCGCCGGTCCGACGAAAGGCAAGGCGATTAAAAACAAGATTGGTAGAACTCGATTCATCATTATTTACTCCTGTGATTTTCTCATGTGAGGATGTCATGGATGACGTTCCCGTGGACGTCGGTCAAGCGAAATTCACGCCCTTGGTAGCGGTAAGTCAATCGCTCGTGGTCGAGGCCTAGCAGATGTAGGATCGTAGCGTTTAGGTCATGCACGTGCGCGCCATTTTCCGTGACGTCCATTCCAAAGTCGTCGGTCTGACCGTAGCTTGCGCCCCCTTTGACTCCGCCCCCGGCCAGCCACATTGTGTATGCGTCTTTGTGATGATCACGCCCGGACAGTTTTTTGTCGTCGGCGCTACCACCTTGTCGCAATGGCGTCCGCCCGAACTCGGATCCCCAGACGATCAGCGTGTCCTTCAACAGATCTTGCCGCTTCAAGTCTTGGATCAGTCCGGCGATCGGCTTGTCGGTTTCTTGGCACTTTTTCGTCAACCGTGTTTCCAGGTTATTGTGATGATCCCAATCGGAATCATAAAGCTCAATCAGCCGAACACCTCGCTGGACCAGCCGCCGGGCCAGCAAACAATTGTTAGCGAACGACGCCTTGCCGGGGGTCGCTCCGTAGAGCTCAAGCGTCTCTTTCGTCTCACCATCGATGCTCATCAATTCCGGAACCGAAGCCTGCATTCGATACGCCATCTCGTATTGCTGGATACGCGTCTCGATTTCGGGATCCCCCGTGGCCACGGACTGCTGCTGATTCAGCTGAGCCAATGCGTCCAGCTCTCGCCGTCTTCGCTTTTGGGTGTGCCCTTCGGGGTTGGTCAGAAACAGCACGGGATCACCTTGCGACCGGAACTGAATCCCCTGATAAACGCTGGGCAGAAAGCCGGTCGACCACAAACTGGTGCCCGCTCCGCCCGCAGGACCGCTCAGCAGCACAACATATCCAGGCAAGTCTTTGTTCTCGGACCCAAGTCCGTACGTCACCCACGATCCAAGGCTGGGGCGGCCGCCTTGACCGAATCCTGAATGCAAGAACATTTGCGCCGGTGCATGATTAATCTCTTCGGTGTGTATTGATCGGATGAACGCAAGTTCGTCGGCGACTCCCGCGAGATTGGGAAGCAGTTCCGAGAACGAATGTCCGCTCTCGCCGTGTTTCGAGAACTTCCAGGGAGAACCGGCAAGGGTCGAAGTCTTTCCGATGAAGGCAAAGTCCCGCCCCTTGGTCACCTCTGGTGGGCAGGGTTCGTTGTGCCGCTTGATCAGTTCCGGCTTCTCCTCGAACAGATCAAGCTGCGACGGCGCACCGATCATGTGTAAATAGATCACATGTTTCGCTTGCGGAGCAAAATGAGTTTGACCGGGCGCTGCGAACGCCTCGTCACCGAGCAACGATGCCAGTGCGATCCCGCTGAACCCGATCCCGCAGGTATTCAAAAAACTTCGGCGATCAGTATGAACTTCGTTGTGATGTGTCATCGGTTCTTTACCATTGGTCCATCGGAAGATAACTGTCCAAGTATGTCAGTTCTTCGTGATCGTTTCATGCAGGTTCAACAGAACGGCAGCCACGCTACGCCATGCGTCCGACTGAGCCTGCTCGCGGCTGGATTTGGGGAATTGTTCGGCGTGTTCTTCGAGTTGGCTGCGATAAAGATCTGCCAGTACATGGCGTTCCGACTCGGTCGGCTTGCGTGCCGTGCAAAGCTGAAACGCGAAGTCAATCTGCGCTTCCAGTCCCTCACCTTTTTTCTCGGTCAAGACACGGTCTGCCAGTGACTTTGCCGCGGTCACATAGACCGGATCGTTCAGCAACGTCAGCGCCTGGAGTGGAGTGTTGGTACGTGATCGCCTAACCGTGCAGGCCAGCCGCGCGGTGGCATCAAAGTTGACAAAACTTGGATAAGGGGATCCGCGTTTCAGAACGACATAGATTCCCCGGCGGTACTGTTCGCTACCGGGACTGACTTCGTATTGGTAAGCGGTTCCCCCCGTTTTGATCCAAAGACCATCGGGCTGAAACGGACGAATCGGTGGGCCGAACTGTTTCAGACTTAATAGACCTGAAATCGCCAGCGCGTTGTCTCGAATCATTTCGGCGTCCATGCGAAGACGCGGCCCTCGCGCCAGCAATCGGTTGCGATCATCTTTCTCGAGCAGTTCCTCCGACAGACGGGACGACTGTTGATAGGTTGCCGACATGACCATCGTCTTCAAGAGTTGTTTGGTCGACCAACCCTTTTCCACGAATTCGACCGCTAGCCAGTCGAGCAATTCGGGATGTGACGGTGGTTCACCTTTCACGCCGAAGTCTTCGACTGTCGTCACGATTCCCTGCCCGAACAACTCTGCCCACAACCGATTGACCGTGACTCTGGCAACCAACGGGTTCTGCGGCGATACCAGCCACCTCGCAAGATCCAGGCGATTTCGCGGACTCTCGGGCATGGAATGCAGAATTGACGGAGTCGCCGGTTGAACCGATTCGCCCGGTTTTTGGTAGTCGCCCCGCTCAAAGACCGTCGACATTCGCGGTTTTTCTAACTCGATCATCACGAGAGTTGTGTCCGGAACAACCGCTTGAATTTGTTTCTTGAGTTTGGCGATGTCACGCGCGAGCTTGCTGCTGCGGGCGTCTTGCTTGACTCGGTAGTCGAGTATTTTGCTGCGATCACGTTTGGACCATTCAGCAATCGGCTTTTTGGCGAGCTTGAGCAAATCATCCGGTATCGAAGTTCCTTCTCCGTCACCGGTAACGGCCGACAGCTGAAAACGTCCGATCGTTCGCGCCTTTCCAAATTCCTGAGTGAGAGTGAAGACGAGTTCGGAGTCGTCAGTAATATCCAGCGGCTCTGCCAGAGTGAACGTTGCCCAGTGGGATCGGTCGAACTGGGGCGCAATCGCCCACCCGCTCTTGGCTTTGTTTTGTAAGACCCCGGAAACATCCCAGTTCGTTTGTGAGAAACTGGCTGTCGCGGACGAAAACCCAATCTTAGTTGCCCGAGATGAGCCCAGCGGCCTGAGCTCGGCCGAGAATCCATTGAGCACAAAGTTTCTACGTTTTGGATCGCCGCGTCCCGGCCCCTCGCCAGGCAACGACTCGTGTTGCAGGGCGTCGAGCTGAAATTTCTGGATGCCTGTCAGTTGACCGCGAACACGTACGGTGTAGACATCCGTGTCGGGAGGATCTCCTCCCACCAACAAGATGGATCCATCATCGAGCTTCTCGAATGTGTCCGTCGCGCCTTCTGACTCAAAACTCGTGACATCCAACACGTGCGTCTTGGGTGCATTGGCAGAACTTTCTGCCAATGCAGCTACCCACGACTGGAGATCCGATTCCAAGTCCTTGCGGATATCACGGAGTTGCCGATTGGCCTCGGCTAGTTGTTTCTGGAGTTCCGCGTTCTGCGCGTCACGCTGCGGATTCGACAACGGCATCGAGGGACCGTTGAACTGGATCGAACTGGGCTTGTTCGGGCTCGCGCGATCCGCTTCCAACTGGGTGCTATTGTAAAACGCCAGTAGTTGATAATAGTCCTTCTGGCTGAAAGGGTCGTATTTGTGGTCGTGACACTGGCAGCACTCTAGGGTTGTGCCCAGCCAAACCGCACCGGTGGTATTTACACGATCCATGACCTGCTCGATGCGAGTTTCCTCCGGCAGCGATCCTGCCTCGACGTTGGTCGGCGTGCAACGATGAAACCCCGTCGCAATCTTTTGTGATTCCGTCGCCTCCGGAAGCAGGTCACCGGCAATCTGCTCGATCGTGAACTGATCAAACGGCATGTCGTCGTTGAGTGCTCGAATCACCCAGTCGCGATAAGCCCAATGCTCTCTCAGGTTATCTTTCTGGAAGCCGTGTGAATCGGCATAACGCGCCAGATCAAGCCACGGCCGCGCCCAGCGCTCGCCAAACTGAGGCCGCGCAAGCAGTTTGTCAATCAGCGCTTCAAAACGTGCTTCCGATGGATCCGCCAGAAAGCTATTGACTTCCTCGGGTGTCGGCGGCAGACCGATCAAGTCGAGATAAACTCGGCGAACGAGTGTCTCGGGTGTCGCCCGAGGCGAGGGGCTGAGCCCTTCGTCAATGAGTCGCCGCAAGACGAATCGGTCAACGGGTGACTTGACCCACTGACCATCGGATACCGCGGGAGGTTGCGGACGCACAGGAGCGATGTACGACCAGTGTTTGCCCGCCTTGAAGTCGTCCGGCCACGGAGCTCCCTGTTGAATCCAGCGGCGGATGATCGATATCTGTTGCTTGGTTAACGGGTCGCCGATCGCGGGCATCACTTGATCGTCACCGCGTGGCAGCAAGATTCTCCGCAACAGCTCACTATCGTCGGGGCTGTCAACTTCGATAGTGCCGGACTGCAGAGCTTCGTCACGGATGTCGAGGCGGAGGTCGCCCTCTTGCTTCTGCTCGCCATGACACTCCAGGCAAGATCGTTGCAGAATAGGATAAACGTCCCGAGCAAAATCGACCGACTGACTCTTGCGCGTGGACGGCTGATCGGGCGTGGCACCCCATGATCGGTCGGTGGCGGCAACGAGCAAAAAAATCGCCACGCAGACGCATGCGGTGATGCGTAGGGGATTCATTTCGTTCATCCGAGGCTGTTTGTTTTTTAGTTCCCATTGGAAGCCAACGAAATCGTTGGCGGTCCCGTGCTTTAAGGATCACTCAGTGTACTCTATTCCGCGACAATTCGTTCTCGCCGACAACGTAGGGCTTATACAAAGACCCGGCTGCGGCTGGATTGACTTATAGCAACCGGATCGATTCGAAATCACGTATCGCTCCCCGGCTCGCGTGAATGGCAACGAAGTGCGTTGCTTCCGGGTGCACTTCGACCCGCGTCTTACGCCATTAAGCAGGTAGGCGGGAATCATTGGGTGAAATCCCGTTAGCCGTTTGGGTGCTAGCCCCGGTTCAGCGCCGGAACCCTGGCTAGCGCCAAAACGGCCAATTTACTGAAAGACTCCTGCCTAACTGCTTAGCGACGTACGATTTATTACTTGTGATTTTGATTCAAACATTCAATCGCGAACGCCGACCCACCAGACACATGGTTTTGTTTGACCCACCCTACATCAACTCATAAATCGCACGTCACTTCGCAAGCGCCCAACGCAGTATTTTTCGCGCCTTTTCAGCATCGGCTGACACCCCTGCATTGAGAAGGCGGCCTGGCAATCGTCGCCTGAGTGGCCAAACCAGTCGTCCAGGGACAAGATCGGCGAATCGTTCCCTGCGTTTCGGCCCGGCTCGGCGGATTGTGCTACGGCGCCCAAACGGACTAGAGGAAAGCGGCTTAGCAAAGGCCGAACAGATCCGTTGCCTCACCGAAACCGAGGATTGATTTCAGGGGGACAACTTCGTCAGCTTGCTCGCGTTGCTGTTGTCTTAGCACGTTGAGTTTCTGTTGGGCGAGTTCGAGTTGGCTCGATCGCAGCTCAGACCGGCTGTAGAAAGAGTACGTCGAGAACGCCAGCCCGACGACCAAGATTGAACACAGACCTGAGTAGAGTGACAAGAATCGGTAGTTATTCATGATTTTTTCTCTTGATGATCATCGCCACACACTGCCTTGGGCAGATCGCTGGGAACTCGCCTGCGGAGCATGCGGCGACGAAAAAACATGACCCTGCGAAAAACGCAGGGTCACACTGCCATCCATCAGTCTCGGGGGCCACTCATCAAGTCGACTTCACCTCGATGCGTTTCCCCTTGCACTCCTCACTCTTTGGCAAGTGAACTTCCAGTACACCGCTGTGGTACTTCGCGTCAATGTTGTCCGCTTGCACACCTTGTGGCAACGTGAAGGACTCGTAGAAACTGCCGTAGCGACGGTAATTTCCGTTCTTCTCCTTGCCTTCTTCGTTATGCTCTGCCTTTAGCGTCAGCACGTTACCGCTGATTTTGACGTCGAAGTCGTTCGGTTCAAAACCAGGCAACTCGGCGCGCAGAACGTACTCGTTGTCTTCGTCGTCAAGATCGACGTGTGCCCCCAACATCCGCGATCCATCACTCCACTTGCTCAATCCGCCCACGTTCCAGTCATCCCAAAAACGGTCCCAGATTTGATCGAAGTCATTGCGGAGACGCGAAATAGGATGGTCGTCGTGACGGACCTTCAATTCATCACTCCTGTTTTTCCAAGGGATCAGTTTGTCAATCATTTTGTTTTCTCCTTTCTTGCCTCGATTGTCCGACGGTATCCGATCGGCGTCGGCGGTGTAACACTCGCCGTCGCCCCGACTGTCAACAATCAGCTCGCCTTCACCTCGATGCGACGAGGCTTAACCTTCTCGGATTTCGGCAGATGCAGCTTTAGGACGCCGCTATGCATTTCGGCTGAAATCTTTTCGGCGTCGATCGCATCACCGATCGCGAAGGTTCGGTGGAAATCGCCGATGCCATATTCCCCGTACAACATTTCGCCTTCATGTCGTGGCGAAACATTACCGTGAATTGTCAACTCGCGATTTTCAAACCGAATGTCCAAGTCGTCGACGTCGACACCAGGAAGGTCGCCAAATAGCAGCAACTCATCATCGCCTTCCCAAATGTCAAATCGAGGCACAAACGTAGACTGATAGGTTTGTTCCGGGCTGCCACCTGTGCCCGATTGCTTTTCGCTATGGGTCATCGTTGTAGTCATGGATAGGTCTCCTTTCTGGTTTTTGAATTGGTTTGGGATGAAATGAAAGACTCATCCGGCGATTAGCTTGCTTTGACTTCGATTCGTCGTGGCTTCACTTCTTCGCTCTTGGGCATCGTCAAGGTCAGGATGCCACCCGAGAAGTTCGCCGAAACGTCGTCAGCGTTGACATCGCAAGGCAATTCAAACATGCGGTGGAACTTGCCGAAGGCGCGTTCCTGCCGATGCCATCCACCGTCTTCGAGTTTGGGTTGCTCACGCTCACCCGAGATCGAGAGCTGGTTGCCTCCGGTGACATAAATTTCCAAATCATCCATCTCGAACCCGGGCAATTCGGCTTCCATGTACAGGTTGTCGTCATCCTCCCACAGGTTCAACGGCGGAAAGACGCCTGCGCCGGCGGTAGCACTTCCGTATCCGTTCTGAGCAAAAGCACGTTCCAGTTCGCTGCGGAGACGATTCAATTCCGCAACGGGTTGCAATCGTGTGTGTACCATCGTTCGATCCTCCCTATGCAAAAGGAACAGTGGAGTTGTGTTGTAAAAATTGGCAGTTTTCATCGCCCAATTACTTATAAATGCAACGAGCGTACCAATTGTCGCGGCACGCTTCGCAGGCGGTTTTTCTATCCCGCCCACAGTGCTCCATCCCGCTCACACCGTGTGCGGCGGTGATCTATCTACAGAAAGGCTTGGCCGTTGATGCTAATCACCACGGGAAGATCGGAATTCTATCGACCGTAGGCCTAACTTGGTTTGGTGACAACTTGGCGTTGTCGAGTGTCAAAGTGTCGTCGTAGTGCGAGCGAGCTGAGAAACAATCGCTTGGCACCGAAGTTGCATTGTCTTAGAGGTTGAATTCCCTTAGTGAACGTCGCGGCACGCGCCACGGGCGATTTTCGTTTTCTTGTGTTCCGCCCATCGAGTGTGCGGTGACGGTTTTCGCTTACATCTCGGGAGGTCGCCCATGTCGAACACGTCGCTAACTTGTCCTCGCTGTCGAGCGAGATTGGAGAAAGGCTTCACACTGGACCAAAATGGAGCGCATCGTCGCGAGTCCACTTTCTGGGCTAGCGGCGACTATTGGTCTTTCATGTTGGGGCACGAAAAAGTTCTGCCAATCGAAACGTGGCGATGCCCAGAGTGTGGGATGCTGCAAAGTTTCGCTTACGAAATCAAATCGGAATCGAGGCTGGAAACGACGGTCGCTTCCGTCTTGCCGAACTCCGATAGGTTTGCCCACTCTGATTCCGAGACGTATTCAGCAGGGGGTAAATGATGAACGAACAACGCACACGTTCGATGGACACAACCAAAGCAACGGAGCTACTCAAGCATCTCCAACCCTATGAGTTCGCCGTCATTGTCACACATGATACGCCCGACGCAGACGGTATCGCTGCGAGCTGGGCCATCAAACGCTTGATCGACGAAGAAACGACCTGCGAAACTCGTGTCATCGCTGGCGGCGAGATACTCCGTAGTGAGAACAAACGGCTGATCGAACTGCTCGAACCACCGATCGAAATGCTCGACGAATACTTTGTCGTCAGCAATGTTGCCCTGATCTTCGTCGACTGCGAACCAAACTCGAGCCGGCATCTTATTGATTCACAGTTGTTTGATCCGTTGGCCGTGATCCACCACCATACCCTGCCAACCATCAACGATCCACACTCGCGTCCACTGGTGCTCGATGTCCGCACCGAAGTGTCGTCGGCGTCCGCAATCGCCGCCAGCTATCTGATCGAGTTAGAGATCGAACCGGGCGAAAAATTGGCGACCGCATTGCTGTACGGAATCCGTAGCGAAACGAAAGGCTGCAACCCCGCTTACGAAGCATTCGACCGCTCGGTGCTTGAGTGGTTAATGACTCGAGCGAACCTGAGCATGTTGGGCGACATCGAGAACGCACCGCTATCGGCTGAGTACTTCGGCGACTTCGCCAAGGCGCTGCTTAGCTGCACACTCTACGGTGACACAGCGTTCTGCATGTTGCCGCAAGCATCGTGTCCCGAAACGATCGGCGAAGTCGCCGATCTGTTAATCCGTCGCGAAGGACTGAAACAAGTCCTTTGCGCAGCGGTACACAACCATCGCGTACTCCTATCGGTACGAACCGAACCAGGCGGCGGCAACGCAGTCGCACTTCTCGACCAAACGATCAAAGGCTTGGGACACGCCGCCGGACATCCGAACCGAGCCAGCGCGACATTAACCGATCGCAGCGAAGGCATGCAAATCGCAGAGTCACTTCGCGACGTCTTGCTTTCAAGATGGCTGAAAGCTTGCAGCGTTCAGTATATCGAAAGCGAGCACCTCGTCTGCCGAAACTAACTTGGCTGAGAATCGAAGAAACGGATCAAGAGGCCGATCCGAAAGTGAT
Source organism: Novipirellula methanifontis (assembly GCF_052161655.1). Lineage (GTDB taxonomy): Bacteria > Planctomycetota > Planctomycetia > Pirellulales > Pirellulaceae > Novipirellula. The sequence continues at coordinate 212,458 of NZ_CP197418.1, read as the reverse complement.
CGTAATCGCGCAACAACGCACTGGGCATTGACTTCCGCACCCTCGGCGTTGGTGTGCGTCCGTGCGGAGCCAGCTTCAGCAAGATGATGACCAGACCGATCTGACCGGCTCCATTCGCACCGGCAGTGGTCATGAGGATCAAACGCCAAAAAAGCCAGTGATGGATGTGTAACCGATATCCAACATTCTAAACTGTGAATGGAGTGAAAGAGTTGATTGCTCTGCGTTGAGCCGTTGAATGTGATTCAAGTTGATTTTCTCAAACGCATGCGAAATGCTTCACCGTCAAGCGAAGAATGGTAAGAGGATATTTATTACATGTTCAATCGATTGCTGCGATACACGAAAGTCATATCCATTGTTGGCGATATTCTGACGATTCGCGCAATCAATGTTGGCTTGGGCGATTTGGCGGTTATTGAAAACCAGGATGGCGATCGATCATTGGCGCAGATTGTTGAAATTCAACGGGAAGAAGTTTCATTGCAGGTTTTTGTTGGCGGCAAAGGGCTTTCAACAAACGTACGAGTCCACTTTTTGGGCCGTTCCACCGAAGTCACATTCTCTCCCAATATCCTAGGGCGGATTTTTGACGGGGTCGGTCAACCGGTGGACGGCGGGCCACGGCTGGTTGATGACCGGCGAGTGGACGCGGGTGGCCCCTCGGTGAACCCGACTCTGCGGATCGTGCCCAGCAAGTTCATCGAGACCAAGATCCCGATGATTGACGTGTTTAACTGTCTAGTTGAAAGCCAAAAGATTCCGATCTTTTCGATCGCGGGTGAGCCGTACAACAAACTGCTGGCTCGAATTGGCATTCAGGCTGACGCGGACATCACGGTTTTTTGCGGAATGGGGCTGATCTTTGACGATTTCCATTTCTTTCGCAGTACGTTTGAAAACGAAGGCATCTTTGACCGCACTGTGATGTTTGTGAATCAGGCATCCGATCCGATCGTGGAACGGTTGCTGGCACCGGACTTGGCACTCAAAGTGGCCGAGCGATTTGCTGTTGAAGAAAACAAACGCGTGCTGTGCCTGATGACCGACATGACAGCCTATGCCGACGCGCTGAAGGAAATTGGGGTGGCGATGGAGCGGGTTCCGTCCAATCGTGGATACATGGGCGACTTGTACAGCCAGCTCGCTCTGCGATACGAACGCGCATGTGATTACAAGGGCGCAGGCTCGCTCACGATCATTTCGGTTACAACGATGCCGGGCAATGACGTGACGCATCCCGTTCCTGACAATACTGGATACATTACCGAAGGGCAATTCTATCTGCACGGTGGCAAGATCGACCCGTTCGGATCGCTGTCGCGGCTGAAGCAACAGGTGATCGGAAAGGTGACCCGCGAAGACCATTCGCAAGTCATGAACACAATGATCCGTTTCTATTCCGGTGCGAAAGACGCAGAGAAGAAACAACAGATGGCATTTGACCTTTCGCCGCTAGATCACTCGCTTTTGAAATTCGGCAAACTGTTTTCCGAACGATTCATGGATATTGATGTGGCGCTGCCGTTGAATGATGCGCTCGATCTGTGCTGGCAGACGATGGCGGAATGTTTCGAGCCGCGTGAGTTGCTGATGCGAGATCAACTGATCGAAAAGTACTTCCCGAAACCTCCAGCCGTGGAGAGCTAGAACCGACATGACATTGGCTCTGAACAAGACCACGCTGAAACAACAGCGCGACCAGCTGAAGACCTTCCAGCGGTTTCTCCCTTCGTTGGATCTAAAGCGGCAGCAGTTGTTGGCCGCGTTGAAACAAGCTCGTAGCGAGCAAGCCGAAATCCACTCGCAGTACGACAAGCTCCAATCACGGGTCGAGCAGATCTATCCGTTGATGGGTAGCTCGACTGCAGCGACACGCGACTATGCCAGTCTGGTTCGCATTCGCGACGTGAAGATCGGCCAGCAAAACATGCTAGGCACCACGCTGCCGGTTGCCAAAGCAGTCGAATTTGATATCGCGACCTATTCGCGGCTAGTCACACCGTTCTGGGTCGATCTGTTGGTCGAAAACCTGCAGCAAATGGCGACGCTGAATATCAAACGCCAAGTGGCCGACAAGCGGGTAGCACTGCTAAACATTGCCGCGCGTCGAATTGCCCAACGCGTCAATCTGTTTGAAAAAGTCCTGATCCCCCGGGCCGACGCCAGTATACGAAAGATTGTGGTCTTTCTTTCCGACCAGGAAAGGGCCGCCGTCGTCCGCTCGAAAATCGCTAAACGTAAGAGCGCCAACAAGAAATCACGCTGATACCAATGTCGATCGTAAAACTACGCAAAGTGACCCTCTATGGAGCCGCCCTGCAACGGGACGAGGTGCTGCAGCGGCTTCAGCAAATGGGATGTTTGCATTTGATCGATTTGAACGACGTCGCTGACCACAAGACTCCGCATCATGCCTACCGCAGCGAGGTCCACGAGGCAATCAAATATCTCCGTGCCACTCCTGCAGCAAACCCAAATCAGCACAAGAAATATACCGGCGGCAGGGAGTGTCTGGAAACGGCTCGCGAAGTCTTGCGAAACAAACATCTTCGCGAGCAGTTGCAGGACGAACGAGATTTTCTCGCCAAGGCAATCGACCAAACCCGACCTTGGGGCGATTTCCGAATTCCCCAGGACCCACTGCCGCACCGAATGAGACTTTGGTTCTATCCGATTCCGCACCGGCGACTCGATCGATTGCTAGAGTCGCATCGGCTCTGGCAAAAAATCAGTGAGGATGTTCAGTTTCAATACGTAGCGGTGATTAGCGACCACGAGCCGATCGAGTTGCCTGCCAAGCCGGTCGAACTGGACCCGCGCCCGCTATCGGAGCTTCAATCGCGTCTGGAATTTGTTGACGAGAAGCTGGCGTTACTAAATTGGGAACGTGTGACACTGACTCGTTGGAACAATCTATTAAAGCGCGACCTGGACCAAGCGGACGATGAAGCCGCGCGTATGGAAGCGTTAACGATGCTGGTCGAAAGCGAGCACGTCTTTGCCCTTCAGGGTTGGGCTCCCGTATCCACGCTCGAGTCGCTTCAGACTTTTTGCAACAAGAATCAGATGGCACTGGACGTTCAAGTGCCTCAGTGGAACGAGAATCCGCCTACCCTGTTGAAGAATCCAACGGCTGTCGCTGGAGCCGAAGGTGCCGTCACGTTTTACATTACGCCCGCCTACAGGTCCTGGGATCCGACTTGGATCATGTATTTTTCGTTCGCGATTTTCTTCGCGATGATCATGTCCGATGCTGCTTACGGAATGATGATGGGGTTGGTCCTGCTAGTGGGTTGGAAACGCATGGGCAAAGACGACAAGGGCCGCCGTTTTCGCAGTCTGATGCTCGCATTGGTTGTCGCAACGATCGTCTACGGCGTTGCGATCGGAAGCTATTTCGGCGTCACTCCTTCTGGCCTAGAGCGGTTGCAACTAAAGATAAATGGAATGCCACTTTTCCAGCAACGCGAAATGATGATGCTGATTTCCCTGGCAATCGGAGTAGCACATCTTGTGTTGTCCAATTTGATAACGGCATGGCGAATGCGAGGGCGACTATTGGCGCTCGGTTCTGTTGGTTGGGCCGGCACGCTTCTCGGCGGGTTGGTTTATGGTATTGCTGTAAGCGGATCGAACCAGCCGATCGCTTGGTTGGCAGAAAGCCTGTCGCTTTCACCCGCAAGCGTGCGAAAAAGCGCGCAACTTGGCGGGATGTATGTCATCATTGGCGGGCTGGCAGCTGTGTTTTTGTTTAGCAGCACGCGGCCGCTGTTTTCGACCCGTAGCGTTGACTGGGTGATGCGAATTTTGGATGGGCTGCTGGCACTCACCAACGTCACGAAGATATTTGGTGATACGCTCAGCTATTTACGGCTATTTGCACTGGGATTGGCGAGTGCACAGTTGGCGGTGACTTTTAATGGACTAGCCGATGATGCGATGCAGGTTCCTGGCCTAGGAATCCTGTTGGCAATCCTGATCCTCGTCGCGGGTCACGGAATTAATTTTATTCTCGGCGTGATTGGCGGAGTGGTTCATGGTTTGCGTCTCAATTGTATTGAGTTTTTCAACTGGAGTCTGACCGAGGAAGGAACTCCCTTCCGCGCGTTTTGCAAAAAGGTGTGATGGTCGATGGAAACATTTATGTTGGCATTGGGCTGGATTGGCATTTTCGCGCCGACGGCTCTGGGCGGGATTGGTAGCATCATCGGATGTGCGCGGGCCGGCCAGACGGCCTGTGGTGCAATGCTTGATGTCGAAAGTGGTTACGGACGACTGGTAGGGCTGTCGGCACTACCCTCGTCGCAAATAATCTACGGAATCGTTGTGATGTTTACGTTGAACGGCCACGTCGTCGAATCGGCAAGCGCACCGGGTTTGTTCGCGATCGGTGTTTTGTGCGGACTGACTCTCATGTTCAGCGCCATTTTCCAGGGTGCCTGTTGTGCTTCGGCAATCAACGTCAGCAAGCTCAAGCCGGAAATCTTCGGCCTTTCCGTCGCACCGGCGGCGATCGTCGAAGGTTTTGCGGTTTTCGCATTTATCTTCGCGTTGGTCCTCGCTGGGGGAATCCCAGCCGCCGCGTGACCCATTCCCATTTGATGCAAGTGTTCACCTTTAGGATTTACAACCTCCATGCCGGACAACAACCAGCAATCGAGCGGAGTCCAAGAGCTAATCAACAAGCTTCACCAGGAAGGCGTTGCGTCCGGCGAGATAGAGGCTGAACGGTTGGTAGGGAACGCCCGCAAGGAAGCGATGTCCATTCTGGACAACGCCCGTACCGAAGCGGAAAGCATTATCACCAACGCGAAAGAGGAGCGAGAGAAAGTCATCGAAAACGGCAATCAGGCTCTGCGACTGGCCAGTCGCGATGTGCGGTTGCGAGTGCGTGAGGCATGCTATGACGAGTTCACCAAAAAACTCAAAAGGCTAGTCGGATTGACACTGAAGGATCGCAAGTTTCTCGAAGAGTTCATTCTGGAAGTTTCGCAAAAAGCAATACCGGACGATCCGAACCAGCCATTGCGAGTTCTGTTGCCGGCCGGTACTGCGACTCATGACGAGATTGCTAAAGAAGTTGCGCCGGTTCGACCCGATTCGCTGGCGGCCTTCGTACTCGGATTGACTGCGGACATTTTGCGAGATGGATTAACGTTTGGTGTGTCCGATGATCCAAGCCCTGGGATCACGGTGCAAATCGTCGACGATGATGTGCAACTGGAACTGACCGACGAGACGATCACGGCACTGTTGCTGCAATACCTCGCTCCTCGTTTTCGTGCGATCATGGAAAAGGAGGGTTAGGCGGTGAGTCGTTCCTATCACACGTTGATCGCCAGTCTCCCGCCGCTGCCCCCCCATTTCGAGGTTGAGCGTGATCTGATTTCACCTCCGCGATTGGAACAGCGTCTGCGAATGCTGGAGGAAGATGATGCTGCGGTAATCGACCAGTGGACGAGTTTTGTCGTTTGGGATCGGCAACCGCTGGAACGGACGGACGAGGAGGTCATTGCGACTTATCAGAAGCTGATGAGGGATATTTCTAATCCGACGCTGCGCGTGATCATTCAGATGCGAATCGATACCCGCACCATTATCAGCGCGGTGCGAAGGAAACACGCGGGATTGCCCGCTCCGATTGGCGTCGGTCAGTGGGTCCAGCATATCAGGCGGAACTATAGCGAGCCGGACTTCAACTTGGCTGGTCGTTTTTCATGGATCAGCGAGTTCAGTCAACTGCTGGCTGCCGGAAACGCAATGGGTGCTCAATGCTTGTTGTTTGGCACTAACTACCGCCAATGGAGTCGCATGGCCGAGCGATTCACGTTCTCCTTCGAGGCGATCCTGCTCTATCTGGCCCGCTGGGAAATTATTGACCGCTGGACCAGTCGCAATATCGAGGCTGGCCGGGCAAGATTCGAGTCCAATTTGAAGGAGACATTGGGTGTCTACGATCAGCTCTTCCAATAAAACCGTCAAACACGCACGCGTGATCGGCGTCAATGGAAACATCGTAACGATCCAGGCGGAGGGCGTTCCGATCGTCAAGAACGAAGTGGCGATTGTCGTCATCGGCGAAGAGCGATTGAAGGCGGAAGTCCTGCGCATCTATGGCGATGTTGCCGACTTGCAAGTCTTTGAGGAAACACACAAAGTTCGATACGGTGACAAGGTAGAACTGACCGGCTCGTTGCTGTCGCTGAATCTCGGCCCAGGGATGTTGGGCGCCATTTTCGACGGGCTACAAAACCCTTTGACACAGCTTGGCGAACAGGACGGTTTCTTTCTGAAACGCGGGCGAGAAATCTACCCACTCGATACGAAGCGTGCGTGGGATTTCAAACCAGCCGTCAACCTAGGTCAGCGAATCGGTTCGGGACATGTTTTGGGGACGGTTACCGAGCGAAAGATTACCCACAAGATCCTGGCTCCGTTTGATTTGCAAGACATTGTGGAAGTCATCAGCGTTCAGGCCGGACAAATGACTGTCCAACAGCCGGTTGTCACCGTGCGTGACTCGGCGGGGCATGAATACCAATGGAACATGGTTCGCAACTGGCCAGTTCGCCGCCCCATTCCCGCCACGATGATGAAGCAGCGCCGGGCACAACGCGAATATCCCAGCCAGCCACTTCGCACAACGATGCGCATCATTGATACCTTCTTTCCAGTGACTCGCGGCGGGACGGCCTGTATTCCCGGTCCGTTCGGTGCTGGGAAAACAGTAACCCAAGGCTTGATCGCCCGCTACTCGGCCGTCGATGTGGTGGTCGTGGTCGCATGCGGCGAAAGGGCGGGTGAAGTTGTCGAGACGATCCACGAATTTGCCGAGATGGAAGACCCTCGTACCGGCGGCAAACTGATGGACCGAACCATCATTATCTGTAACACATCGTCAATGCCGGTCGCGGCCCGTGAAGCTTCAATTTATACCGGTATTACGATTGGAGAATACTATCGCCAAATGGGTCTGGACGTTTTGCTGCTTGCCGACTCCACTTCTCGCTGGGCCCAGGCAATGCGAGAAACGTCCGGGCGACTCGAAGAAATTCCAGGCGAAGAAGCCTTTCCTGCTTATCTCGATTCCGCCATCAAAAGCGTTTACGAACGAGCTGGCGTCTTGAAAATGCCCGATGGATCAAGTGGCAGTCTGACGTTAATCGGCAGCGTTTCGCCAGCCGGCGGTAACTTCGAGGAGCCCGTGACACAGTCCACACTGAGCACCGTGAAGTGCTTTCTGGCACTTTCCTATGAGCGGGCCTACAAACGATTCTATCCGGCGATTGATCCGTTGATTTCCTGGTCCCGTTACCGTGAACAACTGCAGCCCTGGTTTGACAAAAACGTTGATCCAAACTGGACGCGTTCCGTAACAGCGTTACACGACTTACTGCGGAATGGCGACGATGTGTCGCAAATGATGCAGGTGACTGGCGAAGAAGGAATTACGACCGAAGATTTCGTCATCTATCAAAAAGCATTGTTCTTAGACATGGTCTTTTTGCAGCAGGATGCGTTTGACAAAGTCGACGTGTCTGTTTCTGCGGAGCGGCAAAAAAAGATGTTCCTGTTGTGCAAACGATTGATCGATCGACAGTACGAGTTCGACAACAAGGAACGGGTCCGCGACTATTTTACGAACCTAACGGGTCTGTTCAAAAACCTGAACTACTCTGCTGACAACTCCGCTGACTACAAGCGTTACCTCTCGGAGATCGACACGCTAGAACGCGAAACCGTTGCAGGATCAGCCGCTGTTTTGAGTAAACATCCCACGATCGACCCCGCAACTGAAAAGCCCCATTAGTCGGTGGCTTGCGCCGCAGGTACTGCTGGCTGTTTCCGCTGAGTTACTGGTCCACTCTGAACAGAGTATCCCAGATCACTTCTTGCCGCCGCCTTTGCCACTGTTGCCGCCACCTTTACCACTCCCGCCACTTTTGGCACCGCTTCCGCCGCCCTTTCCGCTGCTACCACCCCCAAACGACTTGGAACTGCGAGATGCCGCGGAGTCGCGTTCGACCGAGGGTTTGCTCGGCCCGCGATCGAACATTTGCGGCGAGTTTGAATTTCCCCGCGATTTCCCACCGTGATCGTCAGCCATCACGCCAGGCGATGATTGCTTCGGATGGGAGGGCGTGAAGTCCCGCTTCGCACCGCCCTGCGAGTCCCGTTCCACCTTCAATCGCGCGGCATTGGAACCGCCATCGTGTCGGGCAGACTCGCCTTGTTGTTTGCGGTTTACACGTGGTGCCGACTGTCCATTGAAATCACTAACCACAACATCGTCGAAGGAACGTTTGGCTTTGACTTCCTGCGATCCGCGACTGGGATTCGCATTTCCGGCAAAGTTATCAAAGTCGCGATCGAACTTCCCCGCCCCTTTCCCGCCGTTGTCGTAAAAGCTTCGATAGCGTCCCATGCTGCCTCCGAAATCGATCCCACGTCGACCATAGTTCCAATCGTAATAAGCAAACCAAGGGGCGAAACCAGATCCAAACCCACTGTAACGGTAGCCCATGTCGTACCATGGTCGGTAGCCCAGTGCGGCATAGGATGGACCGTAGTAATCACCGTAGAAGAATCCTGGATGCCCTCGTCTCGAAAACAAGTTCAAAAGCAACGCCGCGGCGTTGGCTAACGGAACTCGGGGACGGTAAACAAAGCCCGGGTTCAAGTACGTGGGGCGATAGAAATCTATCGGCGCGTACAACATGCCGCGATCAGGCGGCAACCTGTCCCAGTACCCCGCGTTATAGACAAAACCTTGCGGCGTATTGATATAGCAACTCGGTTGCCAGACCCAGCCTTCGTATTGACGGGTCCAATATCCACTGCGCCAAACGTAACCACCCTCGGCATGCTCCCAAAATCCGGGTAACCAAAAGAACTCTTCTCCCGGCGGCAGGACGCTCGGTCCGTTTTCGATCGATGTTGGGACGGTGTGCAGATAGACTTGCTCGTCAGCCCCTCCGCCTGACACGGCCCAATAACCACTTGTCCAACGATAGCCCGTGTCGAGATCGCTCCAATAACCCGGTACCCACGTTCGTCCAGGCGGTGGATTTCGGTACACACCGCTGACCCAGACATGCTTTCCGACTTGGTCATCCCAGGACCAATATCCGGGAATCCACTGCATGTTGACGCCCTGTGGGTGATCGTCCGGAGCCTGCTCACGAACGTCCGCTGGTGGCTTTTCGTGATAGACACGGGCATTGGTGATAGGACCGGAGTCCGAAAAGGATGCGAACGCCTCGTGCACCGGTCCTTGCAGCAAGACGTGATACCCAAGTTCGTTCGCGGTCTGCTGTTCAGTTGGTTCGATTTCTGAAGTTGCTGACGGAGCTACAGAGGCAACGGGGGGTGGAGGCGTGGACTCGACGGAACTGACATCGCTTTGAGCGATTGCAGGGTTGGTCACCCCGAACCAGTTCATCCCAATCGTGGCAATGGCCAGTGAGCGGAAAAACGTGTTGGCAAGAAATTGATATTGAGCCATCATCGATCCAAGGTGTAGAGCAAGTTCACTTCGCAGCGTTACAAAAGCAACGCACTCTTCCATTCTAGTTGTCAAGCGGGATATTTCATTACGAATTCACTCAGCCAGCAAAACGGTGAGCGAATTCCCCCAGTGAGTCGGCACCAAGTGTAACGCTGACGTTCGCGATAAAGTGGTGCTGTCGAGCCTGGAAATTCGTCGTTTTCGTCGAAACATTGGTGCATCGAGACAAGTTCAGCCGAGTCAAACTCAACCTAAAGCGTTCCTCTGAACGCCTAATCGACTATCTCTCGCGAGGCTTGGAGAGCGACGTGGTATCTGGTTTCTTTCCAGGAATGCTAGTGGCCGTGGTCACGCACTTGGCTTTCTAAAGCGTGGGTATCGGTGGCGTCTGATTCGTGAAAGTGTTCTAGGTTTGTCGTTCTTTAAGCTGACGGTAGCGATAGTTCAGCAGATACAGGATTGCGGCAACCACGGTGATGCCGCCGACCATTAGTAGCGGATTGTCACGTCCGACGTATCGCGTAATCAGCTCGCTGCCGAAGTACATCAAGCCACCGCCCAGGATGCTGCCAACAACGATTCCGATCAACGTTGCAAGTCTGCCGAGTCCAAGCAGCCGACCGAAGATGGAGCCGCCAACGCTGCCGGTTGCCGCCAAGGGAAACATCACGAAGGCAACGAGTCCCAGGAACGTTGCACGCTTCATCCATCGGTTCGACTTTAAAATGAAGTTCCCATCCTGAACGAGTTCATTGAGCTTCTCGCCCACCATTGGCAGTTTGAATAAGAATCCCAAATGGAATACCAACAAGCAGCCCGTCATCACATCCATGTACAGCACGATAAGAAACAACTGCTCGGCAGTAAAGAAATTGGCGGCGTCCAACAGATCGCCGTCGCTGCCTCCCAAGATGACAAATTTGCCAAAGAAGAAAAAAGTCGCGACGGACGTCGAGATCAATCGCCATACCACTCGTGGCCCGGCAATTTTCCAAACGAAAAACACTACCGAAGCGGTTAAAACCAATGGTCCCAGCAGTGTTAGCCACCAAACGATGGGATACTCGCGTCGAAAAGCGGTCTCGTCAATTCCAGCGGTGACGTCAACCGCGTCGGGGTTGGCTCTCACCAAATCCTGTTCTTCTACCTCGCGACTCATTCGCTTATCTCCGCGCACTCTTCCATCCCTATTCGATCTTTGCAATCTGGCCATTCTAGAGCATTTTGCAGAATGCTCTTGTTAATTGTGTGAGCGGATTCCTTACTTGCCATTAACGTTGTTTCGCGGCGTCACAAGCGTGCGAGTTTTCGCGAACGGTCAGGACGGGACAGTCCGCTGATCGAACGACGTTTTCGGCCACGCTGCCGAGAAAAAACTGCGTTACGGGGCCGCGGCCGTGCGTTCCCATGACAATCAGGTCAATGTTGTGATCGCGAGCATACTGGACAATCTTGACTGATGGCCTGCCTTCGGCCAATGCGGTCTCGATCCTCACGTTCTCGTCCGACGTCGCATCGACGCACGCGTCAAGCTTCTGTTGCACCACCGTCTTCAACTCATCAACATTGAACGAAGGTGCGTATCCTGCAGAACCCGACGGCGAACTGAGCGTCCTGGAAAGGTTCTCGATCGCATCGAGGCCCATCAGTGTTTCCGTGACTCTTTCCGTATGGCTGACATGCAGCAGTGTGATTCTCCCCTCGAGGTCTTTACATAGACCGACGGCATATTGCAGCGCCGCGTGCGCGGATTCGCTGAAGTCCGTGGGAACAAGTAAATGACGCATGACTGAGTTCCTTCATTATTCGTTCTATTGAGAAACAGTGGACTCGCCCACTGATCCATTGGGACCGGCAACCGGTTCGGATTCAGGTGCGCCATTCTTTGCTTTGTCGGGATTAAAGCGTGCATGCAACGACTGCCAGTCGAGGACGAGTTTGCCGCCCGTTGACTCGTGTTGCTTCGCCCAGTTCATCAACAGGTCCAGACAGGCGTGATCGATGTAGTCAAGCTCACTAAAATCGATATGTAATTCAGCGCGAGCTGGAACTTTCTCTAATTCTCGCGCCAGAGCGGGAAGACGAACGAAAGTGGCTGCACCCTGCAATGAGAGAGTCACCCTGCGGGAGCCTTGTTCTTGTTCAAGCCTCGTGGCCAAGTGCGAGAACGTATACAGAAGTTTGGCGGCGGCAAGTCCGATGCCCACGAGTACGCCGGTCAACAGATCGGTGATGACGATGGTGCTTACGGTGGCGGCGTAAATCGCGACTTCGCCACGACCGTACTTGCCGAGATCGCGAATGGACTTGGGATTGACCAACTTGTAGCCCGTATAAACCAAAATCGCAGCTAGGCTTGAGGTCGGAATCAGACGCAGTACAAAGGCCAAGCCTGCGACGAAGATCAGCAGCCACAGTCCGTGCAGGATCGCGGAAACGCGTGTGCGTCCACCCGCTTGGACGTTTGCCGAACTGCGAACAATCACTCCAGTCAGCGGGAGCGCACCAAGAAAACCGCAAACAACATTCCCGACACCCTGCGCAAAGAGCTCGCGGTCGTATCGAGTGCGGGGACCTTGATGCATCTGATCAACTGCAGTCGCACACAACAAGGTTTCTGCACTGGCAACCACCGCGATCATCAGTCCGGCCTGAACCACGGCCGCCCAGGGTGCCGTGCTCAGTACGGTGAGGCTCGGAAATCGTACCTCGCTCCAAAGATTATTGGGGATTTCCACGTACAGCACCGGTACCGCGAGCAGGGCGGCGACTAGGGTTGCCAAAACCACCGCGATCAAAGGGGCCGGCACGACCTTGAGAGGCTTGGGCGCGGCCCCCTGCCATAACAGGATGACTGCGATTGTCAGGATACCGAGGTAGGCTGCCAGATGGTGATTCTTTTGATGGCTCATAAGATCTTCAAGCGACGCTACGGCTTGGACCTGTAGTGGCAAGATTTCTTCGATGTTGTTTTGCTGCAATGCGGTTGCCGCGGCACCACTTTGGAGAATCGCTAAGGAAGCCGCTTTATTGATCCTCGTAAATTTCTCACTCGGAACCGACTCCGTTTTAAACTCCTTCAATCGAACACCAACAGCACTGAGATCCTTCGTAATCTGTGATTGGTCGGTCGCCAAGTCAACCAAGTCAACCTGCGTGATCTCGACAAGAGCATCCGAGGACTCGGGCTTTTCTCCGTTCCCAGAATGCGGCACGCGTTCAGCCACTCGCTCGTGCAGGTTCACCTGACGCTGGTGGAGGTCGCCAACGGTACGCAACATTTCGGTCCGGAATTTCCGATCTTCACGGCCGTTAAATTCGGGGATTGCCAAACCCTTCCAAATCGCTTGCGGAATCGTAACCAGGTTTCGGATTCCGCTGCCCTTCGGCTTGTCGTCCACCATCACATGGAACTGACTTGCGAAGATCAGTACGCCGATTCCGGCCAACATTCCTTTGATGACAGCGGGCGAAACAGCGCGGAACCATTGCCCTAACTTCAGAACCCCAGCAACGACTTGCATCAATCCCGCGATCAGGACGACGGTGCCCAGCATTTCCAAGCCAAATCGCTGGACGACCTCATAGACGATCACCGTTAAACCAGCCGCGGGCCCACTGACTTGTAACGGACAGCCAGCCAGCGTGCCAACAACCAACCCGCCGACGATGCCGCTGATAAGACCGGCAGCCACTGGGACTCCTGAGGCGATCGCAATCCCCATGCACAATGGCAACGCGACCAGGAACACCACGACAGACGCCAGTAAATCGTGCTTGATTATCGAGCCGAACTCGGTCTCCTGCTCCTGATCCATTTCTTGGGTGCTACTCATCTTTCGTCTCTTTGCGATCTTGATTGGTTAATCTTGAGAAACGCCCGCGATGCGATCTGTGTCTAAATCGAAGGCAACTCAACCGAGACACTCGAGGAACGAGCGACGGTTTCTTCCACGGGCAGATACTGTCCCTTTTCGGCGTCGTACGCGAAAACTTGACCAGTCTCGAATTTGTAAACCCAACCGTGTAGCTTCAGGTCGCCACGGGCTAACTTTGCCGCTACCGAGGGATGTGTCCGCAAATTTTCAAGCTGCACCAGTACATTCTCTTCGACCGTTGCCGTCAGCCGAGGCGCTTCTTCGGTGATATGCTTGTAGTTCTCCTTCATGATTCGCGAGGTGGCTTCGGCATGCGTGAGCCAAGCACGGACTGCCGGCAGCTCGTCGACAGCCTCAGGATGTAGCAAGCCGTTCATTGCTCCGCAGTGGGAATGACCACAGACAATGATGTCTTGCACCTTTAACACAGAAACGGCGAATTCGATTGTGGCCGCTTCCCCACCAAGCACGGCTCCGTAAGGAGGCACGATGTTGCCAGCGTTTCGCATGATGAACAGCTCACCCGGTTGTGTTTGCGTCAACAAGCTGGGATCGATGCGCGAGTCGGAACAGGTTATGAACAATGCAAGCGGCTGTTGCCCCTGGGCCAATCGCTCGAAAAGTAACTTGTGGGAAGTGAAATAGCTATCTTGAAATTCGTGAATGCCGTCGACGAGTTTTTGCATGGTCCTGAGTCCTTGAATGAGATTGGAATGAAGCGATAATCTGAAAAGCATTTAGTGTCGGTCGTCCGGCTATACGTACGCAAACCGCAGTACGTATGCTGCCAAAGCCTCCGCCAGCATCTCAAGGATTGTGATAGGAGGCAGGGCGTAGACGACGAAGATCGTCCGAGAAGCAAAGGTCCGGCTAGAGAAGTAGCGGGGCCATGAGATGGTTCGCAAGCCGATGCCCGCTGGGAGCAGTTCGGTCCATATCGCTAACCACACGAAAAGTTGCCCTTCGATACGCGACAACCAAATGCCGCGATTCTGGCTGAGAACGGCGAAGCGGCGTATGACCTTGGGTGCGGACGACCGCTTCCTCCGATGATTCCGCCGCATCAAGAGGTGCTTCGCATTCGGCAAGGCTCCATTGCAATCCAATGCAGGGCATGATTCCAGGCAAAAGAACGGCCCCGACCAACAGCAAACAGCGAAACAGACCCCCAGTGCTTCCTCTCACTTTGCTTTTGGGGTAGTGGATGGCGCCAGACTTCGTGGATGGCGATGAATTCTGGCGAATCCCACTACATTGAACCCAAACTTCAACATTGGTCGAAACGCTAAGCAAATCGCCTTTTGGAATTTGAAAAGTGGGGGTTGCGTTCTTCATCGTGCAATCTTGAGAAGATCTATCAACATCGCCACGCCGGCAAGACCGAACACGGCGAATGAGCAATGTATGAAGATTATAAGAAGTTTCATCCGTTGTCCGCAACTAAAGCGGCGTCTTCGTTGATTGAGTTATCGATAGCACTAAAAATCCGTTCCCAGTAACCTAGTGGTTTGTCATCTTTGAATTATAGGGTAGTGGACAAGGCTACGAGTCCTTGAAGTGCGATAAATCGCAGGGACTCGTAGCCTCGTCCACTACAGCCAACCCTAAATTTGACATTTGACAAACCACTAGCAGAGCATCCGACACACTGTCGCTTCAGCCTCTTTCGTTCTGCGACATTCTCAACCTGTGGTCAACCGTTTGAAGAAGGCTCCCTCGTTGATGGTGGGGCGTTCGGGGCGGCCGTTGTAGTTGTACGTGAGTTGCATGTTGCTCAGCCCCAGCAGGTGCAAGATGCTGGCGTGCAGATCGTGGACGTGCAGCCGGTCTTCCACCGCTCTCAGGCCGAGTTCGTCAGTGGAGCCGATGACCTGTCCTCCCTTGACGCCTCCGCCGGCCATCCACATCGAGAATCCGGTGGGGTTGTGGTCGCGTCCGTTGCCTTGTTCGGACATCGGTGTCCGGCCGAACTCTCCACCCCACACGACAAGCGTCTGATCGAGCAATCCACGTTGCTTCAAATCCTTCAACAGCCCCGCGACCGGTTTGTCCATCGCCTTGCACAATTGGGTGTGGTTGGATTCGATGTTGTTATGCGCATCCCAGCGGCTGCCGGCGCCGTGGTACAGCTGAACAAAGCGGACACCGCGCTCCACCAGCCGCCGAGCGAGCAGGCACTGACGTCCATAGGAAGCGGTTTCCTTTTGATCCATGCCGTACAACGCTTGGGTCGATTCGTTCTCTTGGCTCAGATCGATTGCTTCGGGTGCAGCGGCTTGCATTCGGAAGGCGAGTTCATAGCTGCGGATTCTCGCCTCGAGTTCACTTTGTTGTGGGTAGTCGTTGGCAAAGGATTGATTCAGCGAATTCAGCAGATCGAGTTTTCCTTTCTGAACCTTGGGGCTGATGCCTTCGGGGGTATTGAGATTGCCGATGGGCTGCGAGCCTTCGGACAGATGAATCCCTTGGTAAGTCGCGGGCATGAAGCCGGCACTCCAGTTGCGAGGGCCGTTCACGACGGAGCCGCGACCATCTTGCATCACCACGAACGCGGGCAGGTTCTGATTCTCGGTGCCTAGTCCATACGTCACCCAGCTTCCCAGCGAGGGACGTCCACCGAGCATCGAGCAAGTGTTCATCTGGCACACGCCGGCGGAGTGGCTATTGCCATCGGTCCAGCAGGAACGAATCACGGCGATGTCGTCGACACACTTCGCCGTGTGCGGGAGCCAGTCGGAAACCCAGGTCCCGCTTTCGCCGTGTTGCTTCCATCTTCGTTTCGACTCCAGCAGCGGCGAATGGAACTCTCCCATGGCGGTCAGCACGGTACCAAAACTGTCGGGAAGATGCTGGCCGGCGAGACGGTTCAGTTCGGGCTTGGGGTCGAAGGTGTCGATGTGACTGGGGCCGCCTTCCATGAACAAGAAGATCACGTTTTTGGCGGTCGGCGGCAGATGAGGGCCCCGAGCCTCCGAGCCCAGTGTCGCCGGTCCATTGGTCGCCGCAGCCAAAGGGTTCGTCTGGGCCTGCATCGCAGCGAGCGCAAGTGCTCCGAAACCGGCCCCACTCTGGGTCAGGAATTCACGTCGGGATCGTGGAAGCGAAAAATGAGGGCTCATAGGTGGACCGTTTTGGCGGGGGAATGTCGCTTTCCGCTCCGCGAAAATAGCGATTTTTAGAATCGACGCTGCTTTCGCGGGTGACATCGATTGTATTTTTAAGTTAGCGGACATACAG
This sequence comes from Novipirellula methanifontis, assembly GCF_052161655.1. GTDB lineage: Bacteria > Planctomycetota > Planctomycetia > Pirellulales > Pirellulaceae > Novipirellula. The sequence continues at coordinate 195,832 of NZ_CP197418.1, read as the reverse complement.
GAACTCGTTTGAGTTCAACAATACATGGCACAGATCGACAAACGCGGCATAGGCGGGGGTGAATTTTGGTCCACGTCCGCCGAGTTCCATCGGCAATCCATCGGGTAAGCTGTCCTTCAGCAGTCCCGGCTTCGGCTCGAACTTCCAATAGCCGATCGTGGCCGAAGTGAACCCCTCGGCGGTATGCAGCAATTCAGATTCCGAGAGGGCCTCGTTCGAAAGACGAACATCGTCGATCAAACCATCAAAATGGTCCGCTTTGCGTCCCGATCCGACGCTCAGCGGATCGTGGTTGGCAGTCATCGAGACCAATGGGTTGGGAAACTCCACCGTCGACATCGGTTCTTCGTCATTGGACAAATCCTTCAAGTGGAACTTGATCACGCCCGAGGTTTCCGGTGTTTTCATGTGCACGCTGACGGCGGCGTAGTAGGGTTTGTTGATGTCCAGGTGATGATCCGAGAACAGCACAACCTCCTCAGGCCGGCCTTCAGAATTCATCCCGAAGACTTGCAGCACCAACGTTTGTGGCTTCCGGCGAGATCCCTTGCCAGAGATCCCAAACAGCCAGCCGGACCTGGAATCGAGTCGAGCCATCTTCGCACCAAGTGTGCGTACCGCTCCTGATTGATATATCGACCGCAGCTGAAAGATCGCTTCGAACGTGAAGTCGTCAACATCGAGGCGATGATCGGCGGGAACCTGGAATCGTTCTTGTTGTGGTTTGTCTTCGAACAGCACTGCCTGGCCATCACGATAAGGAACCTGTCCGGTCGTGACATTGGCAGGGACGCCATCATTTTGCTGTTCGCTTGCACGGAATTGTTCTTGCGTATCGAGAAACGACTTCGCTTGCTCGACTTCGTCCGCGGTCGGTAGGCGACCGAAGAAGACCTCCCACAACCTTTCCAGTCGTGCTTGAACATTTTCATCGGTGGTCGATTGCGAGTAAATTCGTTCGGCCAACGCAGCGGCGTGACCCAGCATCACTTGGCTGTTGATCAGCAGCAATGATTGAACCGGCGTGGTCGTGGCATCCCGGCTGGAGCTACTGGAGATAAATTGCGGCAGATCGAACACCTCCATCAACGGATCGAGACTGTTCCGCATCACGCGAGTGTAGATTGACCTGCGAGGACGGTCCGCCAACACGGCGGGACCACCGCGAGTCGATTGAAGTTTTCCGGTGACGGCAAAGATGGAATCGCGAATCTGTTCGGCATCCAAGCGGCGCACCTCGCCTCTCCAGTACCAGCGATTGGTGGGATCTTGCTGTTGAAATTCCGCAAGTTGCGGATGCGAGGCGGCCTGACGGTAGGTTGCCGAAGTGACGATCAGTCGGTGCAGGCTCTTGAATCGCCAGCCATGCTCGAGAAAACGACTGGTCAGCCAATCGAGCAGTTCGGGATGCGTGGGGGCACCGCCAAGGATGCCAAAGTCGCTGCTGTTCGCGGCCAGTCCGCGTCCAAAATGATACTGCCACACGCGATTGACGATCACACGTGTTGTCAGTGGATTCTCGGGACGAGTCAGCCATTTGGCGAGCACGGATCGCCGTCCGGTTGTATTGGGAACGTTTTTCGGTGGCGTGATCGTAGGAACTTCGGGCTCCATGATTGTGGGGAAGCCCGGCGCCACCTCTGTCTTTCGCTTGGGAATGATTGTTGGCGGAGCAACGCTGCCGGCATCCGTGATTGTCATCGGCTGCGGCAAGGCTTTGGGTTTCAACGAATCAAATTTCGCCAGCTCGCGTCGCAGAGCCAGGATTTGATCCTTCGCATCGTCTTTCGCACGGGAATCGACACCCCGTTGGTCGTGACGAATCAACCGGTTGGCGAATGCCACCAACTGTTTTTCGTAGGATGTGTGTTCCTCGGGATCCTTACGAATGATCTCCATCAAGTCATCGGGGTACCGTTTGGTGGTCGCATCGAAGACAGCTTGCAGCGGTTTTTCGAGCAGGGCATCGAGTTGCTCTCGAAGCTCACGAGTTTTCTGCAAATAAACCGCCTCTTGCGCCGCGTACGCTGCTTTTTCTTCGGTGGTTGCCGCAATCACATCGTCGCGAGGGAGCGTGGCTTCAAAGAAGGCTCGCAGTCGAAAGTAATCCTTTTGTAACAGCGGATCAAATTTATGATCGTGACAGCGGGCACACTGGAAACCGAATCCAAAGAAGACATCGCCCGTCACATCAGTGAGCTCATTGAGAATGCTGTCCCACTGGCCGCGGATATCGGGAACGTTGTATTCGAAAATCCCGTGTCGCATAAATCCGGTGGCGATCAGAGCCGCGGGATCGTCGGGGAACAGTTCATCCCCCGCCAACTGTTCCTGAACAAACCGGTCGTACGGTTTGTCTTCGTTCAGCGAATCGATCACATAGTCCCGATACCGCCATGCTTGAGGCCGGCCACGGTCCGCGCGATAACCGTCGGATTCCGCGTACCGCACAAGGTCCAACCAGTGCCGTGCCCATCGTTCGCCGTACTCTGGACGATCCAGCAATTCATCAACGACCTTCTCGTACGCCTGTGGTTCAATGTCTTGTTCAAACGCCTGCACTTCCTCAGGTGTTGGAGGCAGCCCGATGAGATCGAAATACAGGCGACGCAACAACGTTGCTCGATCCGCTTCGGGTGCAGGGACGAGTTGCTGGCGATCCAGATCCGCTGCGATGAATTGATCGATCTCGTTGCGGCACCAATCGGGCTGCACAAGCTGTGTCGGCGGAACGGGATCGGTCACGGGTTGGAAGGCCCACCAATTGAGTTCCTCGTCCGTGAACGTTTTGCCTTCGGGACGCCGCACGACGTCGCCGTGGTCACCCGGCCAAGGAGCCCCCATCTGAATCCATTTGGCAAGAATTTCGATCTGCTGGTCGCTTAACTTTTCCGAGGGCGGCATCTCGAACGTTTCGTAGCGCACTGCCTCGATCAGCACACTTGCATCAGGGTCTCCTGGTTCGATGGCCGATCCTGATTCGCCGCCCAACAACAGCGAGCTGCGTGAATCGACACGCAGACCTCCCTTGGACGACTTTTCCGAATGACACTTGTAGCACTGTTCGCTCAACAGTGGCCGAACATGCTTTTCAAAGAACTGCAGTTGCTGCGGCGTGAGCGGTTCGTCAGCCAAGGCAACATTGTCGACCGCGCCCGCGGTGAAGAAGAGAGCGAACGCAACCGATAACAGTGATAGTTTCTTCGGGCAGGTCATTGATTCAACTCGGTTCATCCTAGACATCGCGTTGTAAGTGTGGGATAGGCTTCCAGCCTGTCATGGTTGAAACGCCCGGCTGGAAGCCTATACCACATGTTGTTCCGGCAATCCTTACCCGAACAACGCGGCGATGGGCTTTCCGTGGTCGGTGATCGGGATCGGGCGTGAGCCGTCGAACAGTTCGTGGGCTGGATTGATGCCAAGCGCGGCGTGGATCGTGGCGTGGAAATCGGGCACAGAGACAGAGTTCTCGACGATCTTCTTACTGCGTTCGTCGGTCACTCCGTAGGCGCCTTGATGATTCAGCCCGCCACCGGCGAGGACTAGGCTGAAGCAACTGCCTTGATGTCCGCGGCCACCGCGAGCATCGTATTCGGCGGGGCGACCAAACTCGGTGCCGATCACGACCAGCGTCTTGTCGAGCATGCCCCGTTTCTCGAGGTCGCTCATCAGGGCGGACAATGCGGTATCAAGTTCTTTGATCAGCAGATGCTGGTTCTGCTGGCCTTCGTTGTGGGTGTCCCAGCCGGTGCCGTTGATGAAGTTCAAGTTGTGGGAGACTTCGACGAATCGCACGCCGGCCTGCACCAGGCGACGGGCCAACAGGCAGCGTTGACCGAACTCGCCCCCGTAGGCGTTCCGCAAATCGTCGGGCTCATCCTGCAGGCGGAAATGACGCATGAAGTCCGGGCCAGCCAACCGCAGAGCTTCGGCTTGCGCGGTGCGGTACTCCGAGATGACCGAGTCGTCCGGGACGCGGTCGGTCAGGGGTGCGAGCAGTTGCTGGCGCCGCTGGACGCGAAGTGCCGTTACGTCCTCGGGGCGAGAGAAACCAGCGGGGCCGCTATCGGTATCGACGAGGTAAACGTAGCCCGCCTTGGCACCCAGAAAACCAGGGCCACGGCTGACGTTGGGATAGCCGATCAACATGTACGCCGGGACGTCTGGGTTTGGAGCGCCGCGGACATGCCCGATGATGGAACCGATCGAGGGATAAGTCACACTGCCGCTGATCAGACGCCCGGTATGGACGAAGTTGGTGCCGAACGCGTGTTCGTCGACTAGATGATGATTGACCGTGCGGATCGCGGTCATGCGATCGGCGAGCTTCGCGGTGCGGTGCAAGTGTTCGCAGAACTTCACTCCCGGTACGACGGTGTCGATCGAGTCGTACTCCGAGCCAGCGAGCTTCGGAGACGCTTTGGAGTTGCCGCGATTCTTGGGATCAAACGTATCGACCTGGGCCATCCCTCCGCCCAACCAGATAAACACTACGTGCTCAGCTTTGCCTTTAGGGACATTGATCGCGGTCGGCGACGCGAGCACCTCGGACGCAAGCGACGGATGACCAGCGAGCGCGGCTCCGGCCAAAACGCCAGTTTGTGCAAGGAAGTGTCGTCGCTTCATAAGAGTGATCCAATGGTTGAATGAACTCGTGAGCCGACGGCGCTAGCCGCGGGCCTGATTTTGTGGTCAAAAAACGGTTTCGTTTGCTTATGGCAGTGGGTTGGCTTGGTAGGCCGACGCGTCATTTTTGAAGGTCTTTATAGCGGAGCGGCGCGAGCCGCCCGGTAAATGTCGAACGTTTTACTCGCCGCGACCGGGCGGCTCGCGCCGCACCGCTATTTAATTTGTCATTGGGCTTACGCCCCAGGCTACATACTGTCGCCACTCCGTGGCTAAAAAACGCACTTCAACACTTCGCGGTGCATTAATAACTCAAAACTCTTGGCGAGTTTCGCTACGGATTTCCTACGGGGTGTAAACCCATTCGGGCGCATTCAGGACGGCCCACAGCATGTCTTCCATGCGGAGACGCCAGTCGTTGTTTAGGGCATTGGTTGCGGGGTCGCCGCGGCGTGCGTCGGCTTCCTTTTGCACCGCCAGCGAATTGGCAGGGCCATCGACGTGGTTCGACCAGCTGACATAACGAACAGGCTCGCGCTTGCCGGGTGTCGGCCGGACTCGTTGCGATTCCGGGATCACGCGAGTGTCGTAGCCATCGGACAGGAAACGGACGTAACGTTCTTTCTCTTCGCTGGACGGCTTCCGCGTCAGCAGCCTGAGGAAAACACGATCGACAAGTTGTTCGACCGACTGATCCTCCAGTGCGAGCTGTGTGATTCCGTGTCGGTCACTGAGCCGCGTCAACCAGATACTCATCACACCATTGGCGAGGATCGCAGGCTGAAGAATGTTCGATTCGGTGTCGCGAAGACTTTGTGGATCCTGGCGAGCCCCACGCCAGCCGAAGGTTTTCAAAACGCTGGTGACGGCGGTGATCCGTGGCAGTGACAAACTGGGCCGGTCACGTTCGTTGGAACTCGAAGCGAGCATCCAGCATCGCCGTGCTTTGCCTAACGTGATGGTGGTCGCTACGGCACGCACGCTGTCGATGTCTAGACTGACTTCTTCCAGATCAAACGGAGTACCGGTCGCGTGGAAAACGGAATCGACAATCTGCTCGGCCGTCAATCGCCGCGGTGCCGGCGAGATAAACAGTGGACTGGTTTCGCGGAGCGTCGGATCGGTCGCACGTTGATACGCATGCGAATTCAGGATCAGTCGACTGACGGCCTGCATGTCATAGCCGGACGCAACAAACTGATGCCCGAGCCACCGCAGCAATTCTGGATGCGATGGTCCGTCCTTTTCCCAATCGGACACACTGGCGACCAGACCGCGTCCCATCAATCGTTGCCAGACGCGGTTCACCATCACCTGGGCAAAACGTTCGTTCTGCGGCGCGGTCACGAGAGCCGCGAGTCGGTCTCGCGAGTTTTGTGGATCTTCCGCCAGTGCATCCGCGACCGATTCGTCGCAGTAACGGGCGAACGGCCATGCCGGTTGTACGACGGTTCCTGGTTTCAGTGTGACTTCGATCAGTGGCTTGCGGCCCGTGTGACTCAGCCGATCCATTGGCACGCTGCTGGATTCGGGCAGCTTGATCGGTTGCTGTTTTAGCAACGCGGCGAGCTGTAGCAAATCCTCCTGCAGCGAAACATGCGAAGGGGCATCGTGACAACGGGCGCATTTCATTTCGACTCCGAGAAATGCCGAACTGACAATCATCCCCTTGGCGGCCATCGGCAAATCGTTCTGCGTCGCGGTGGCGAAGCCGGCGGGGCCGCCATACCGCTCGCTGCCTTCCATGCGAATCAACTCGGTCACGAACAGGTCGGCAGGTTTATTATCCAGCAGCGACTCGTACACCCACCAGCGAAAAGGCCCGGTGTTGTTGAGCGTCGGGTTGAGGATGTTTGGGTTCTCGGCAAGCACGTCCAACCAATAACCCATCCAGTGATCGGCCCAGCGAGGATTGTCCAACAGCCGATCAATCACCTCAGCACGACGCGTTTCCGGCGCGTCATTGAGGAACGCCGCGATCTCGGATTCGGTCGGCGGCACACCGACGGTGTCGAGGGTCACACGCCTGAGAAAACGGAAGTCATCCGCGAGCGGAGTCGGCTGGAAATCGTCGACGTCGAACTGTGGCCATACAGCACCCTCCTCAATCCAGCGCCGCAGCAAAGCGACCTCCTCGTTCGTCAACCGATCGCCCTTGGGCGGCATGACGACATCCTCGTCGTCCGAAGTGATCCGATCAATCAATGCGCTTCCGTCGATGTTGCCGGGAACGATGGCGGGTCCGTCGTAGTCGCCGCCGGCCAACACGGATGCGTGATCGTCCAGACGTAAATCGCCTTGAGCCTTGCCGCCCCGGTGACAGTCGTAGCACCGCGACTCCAGCAGCGGGCGAATCTGTTTGAAATAGTCGACGTCACCCGTGTCGGACTGGGTCGAGTCCCGTTTGACATCCACGATCCGCGCGGCAATGAAATGATCGATCGCATTGTGGGCGGGATAACCGGCGGGCAGCTCAGGCACGGTGACTTGGTCGGTGTTGGCTAGCCACTTGGCGGCGGCGATGCGGCGTCGGTCCCAGTAGTCGTGATTGGCAGCTCGACGTTCCGCACGAGCTGCAGCGTTCATCTTGGCCAGCCTTTCACGACGCTCGGCTTCATACGCTTGCCAGCCTTCGTCGGTGTAACGGACTTCGCGATCCCCAGGGGAGAGCAACGACCATGATTCGCTGCCTTCAAGGGAAACGGCAACGACGGTCTCACCAAGTTCGGGCCGAAATGTGCTGCGACCGATGATGCCACCGACCAGCGTTTCCAGAATGACGAAATGCTCGCCACCGGAGGTTTCGAATTCACACCAAGCATCACGGTTTCCCGGCGGTGCAAAGCGAAAGTCGGGACCGAGATCGAGATACTTGTCCTGAACCGAAAGCGGCTCGTAGCCTCCGGGGTCGTGCGGTCGGGGCGGAGTTTCTAGCAATTTTTTGCCGTCGATGTACAGCCGACACATACCGCGGCCTCGGACCAACATCCGGTGTTTACCTGCGGGTAGGGTCACAATCGCCGAGGCACGCAGGTGCGACGGATTGGCTCTGTCGCCCCGGACACCCGTGGCAACGTATTTATGGGGAAGCTCGAACAGTCCGAACACGTCTTCGTGATAGTCCTCGGTGACCTGCGGGTCTTCCGGCCAACTGTTGGCTTCGGGAACGCCGTCCTCGCTGATCTGCACCAGCACCTTGCCAGGCGTCATCATCTGGCGAGTCACCGCTGGCGGCAGCGGGACAAACCGGTAACGCTCGGCGACGTCGGCGGGATCTAAGGGCGAGCGATAGATCGCGAGGTTGTCCAGCCAGCCTTGAAAGGACGAGCTTGCGCCGCGGGTAAAGCCAGTGCCGATGACGAGGTCGTCGGCGTCCTGGACGGGCGGCAGATCGGTTGCGCCACTCTCGTCCCATTTGCCCGTGACCGGTTGGCCGTCGATCCAGGCGTGTAAACTGTCGCTTTTGCCGAACGTGAACTCGAGCGCCACGTGATGCCAGCCAGCGCCCGGAACCGTCGCCTCACTCCACCAACGATGCCACTCACGCTGCTTCGTCTGGGGATGCTCGCTGGTGAACAGTAATCCAACTTGGGCACCGCCCTTGGTTCCTTGGAACCGGATCGAATAATTTTGATTGTCGTCGCCAAAATCGTCACCATGTTTGGGGTGCCGCCCCTTGCCCAGCACGTAGGCGATTTGTCCGGCGCGGATGGACCTGAATTTCACCCAGGTTTCAAAAGCGAACGTGTCGCCGCTTCCGAATCGTACGTTCGTGGCGCCGCCACGCTCGTGATCCTTGATCTGAATGGCGCCCTCGTGCCCGCTGAAGGTCATCGCTGTATTGTTCGTCTCGAATCCCAGATACTTGGGCGGTCGTGGTCCATCGGCAAGGGTGCCGGGTTTGCCCAGCCATATCCCTGATTGTAATTCGGTCCCGTGTTGCGATTCACCATCGAACCGCCACTGAATGACCGGTTCCGCTGCCAAGGCCTGGCCAACCGTCAACAGAATCAATACCGCGAGCGCCCTGACGACTTTCGGCTGGACTCGAAGCGGATCGAGACCCTGTGACTGGCCGACGCTAAGGACAGTCGGAACAATGACTGTCGTAGCTACGCTCGCCAGAGCGTGGATCCACCGTCTGGTGACGGTAGCTACGTAGAATCGACCGCCAATTAAATATCCGATGGGCCTAACTTGTTTACAAACGGGACTCATTCTTTTGTATCCTCAACCTCATCCGAAGGCAGTCCAGCGATAAACACAGGGTCAACGATATGTAAGTCGTCCATAGCGTCCTGGAAAAACAAACCGTCAACGGCAGTACCGTCCGCATAACCCAGGTCCGACAGATCGATCCCCACGGCCAATGCGCTAAACCGCATCGAAGGCCGACGTCGATACACCTCGCCGGTCATTAGACCTTTGAGACAGGAGGGCGACTCGCGGAAAAAATAGGGCTCGAATAATGTTAGCTGTTGTGCTTCACGCGACGTCATGGTGATGTCGTATTTGCGAATCGAAACAGACCGTAGCCCCTCGCTAAACTTCAGCGGGCTGACGTGAAACGCATCCCCTTCGGGAGGATTGACGACAGACTGCAGTTCGAAGAACACTACATCCGGTCCAGGCCGATTGACGACCGGTTTGCGGAACTGAACAGCCAGACCGCGAGTGGTTTCACCTACGACACCGGGACCAGCGAGTACAGGATCATCAGTAAGGGGTTCGAGCGAACCTCCTGGATTTAGCACTCCGGTGTACAGCAGCGTGTCAGTCTCTAAACCCGCTAGCCGGTCGACCTCATCACCCACTTGGACGGACGTGCCGGCGATGTCCGTGCCACAGAAGTGGGTCACATTGACGCCGATCATGTCGGCAACGGGGATGGTCACCTCGCGATGGTCACGCTGGACGGTCACGCTTTGCAGTTCCGAGATTCCACCCTCTTCGGTTGACTTTGCCAGGTAGCTAACAACGCGATCGGGTAGCGTTTTTCGATAGCTGCCGGAATCGAACTCGATCGACTGCGGCCGATCCCCACTCTCATCGCTAAATCGGCGAGCCTGACGTTCGGCCAGCCGGACGGGATCGGCTGCGACCGATTTCGTCGCCCGCACTTCGGCCAGCCCTTCGATGACCTGTACATCGGTCGCGCCGACGTCACTGACCGCGACGGAGAAACGTGTGCCCAGGTCGATGATCTCCGTCTGAGGCGTGACCACTTCAAAACCTTCAGCTCCCGGCGGTGCATGCACGCTGCATTGCCCCATACTGACCAACAGACGTTCTCGACCTGAGATTTCAACAATACTCGGTGCTTCCAGGATGACTTCCGCACCGTCAGGAAACCGAAGCCCAATCAACCCGGCGGTGAGCGCGTACTCGTGATCAAACCGCAGCGGCTCGCCCACCGGTGGCAGAAACTCGCCAAACAACTCGGCACCGGCTGCCTGTGTCAGAATCACGTCACCGTGCTGGATTTCCTGATCGTTTGCGTTTCGCTCCTGCTGTGACGTCGGCGAAGAGTCCACCATGACAGGAGTGGATCGCGTTACATAGAACGCCACTGCAATCAAACAAGTCGCCGCAAGCGAAGCGAAGGTGATCATCCACGGCGCAAGACTCGATTCGGACGAACGATCGCCGGACGAACCATGGCCGGACGAACGATCGGGCGTCCTGTTCGATTCGTGTTTCATTTCCGTGAATTCCACCAGCGCGGAGATCCAATCGGAATTTTGCTCGGATGACGTCGCATGTTCGCCAGCCGCCGAGGTAACGGCGATAGGCAAAGCGGCTTGCAGATCCATGTACTGCAAATAGAACTCGCGATTTCTTGGATCGTCGCGTAGCAGGAATTCCAATTCCTCCGTTTCAGCGTGATCAAGCTCTTCGTCGATGTGCATCGAGAGGAGCGTTTCAAGTCGGCGGCGAGTTTTCAGGTCTGGCTGTTTGTTCGTCATTGACAATCACCCAATGCTAATTTTCCTTCGATGCAATTCATCAACTGGTGGCGTATTCGTTTCAGGTCTCGGAACAACGTTCGGCGACTTGTCCCCACTTGCTGGACGATCGTGTCGTGAGCAACACCTTCAAGGTATCGCGACCGTACGAGTTCATGATCCGGTCGGGGCAGTTCTTGGATGCATTGATTAAGAAGCGTCACTCGACGGTTCAGATCGGTTTCTTGATTTTGCCGTTCTCGTGCCAATAGTTCGATGACATCAGCGCTGAGCAGCGGGATTTCCCGTGACTTGGATTCACGCCATTTCAAGACATGGATGTAAGCGAATCGATAGGCCCACGGCAGGAACGGGCGAGAATCATCAAAGCGATCAAATTTTTCGTAGAGCGCGAACGAGGTCTCTTGAAGCACATCGCGAGCATCGTGCGGGCTACCTACCAGTGAATGGATGTACCGGTATAGCTGGTCATGGTGCTCCGAGAGCAATTGGACCAGACGTTCAACTTTGGTTTGATTCACACGGAAGCTCGCAAAACACTCGGATAGTAAAAGTCCCGACTTGATCACCCAAACCGGCACCTCACCCATTAATTACGGATTCGATCGGTTCAGTGCCATTAATCTGTCTCTAAACCGAAAAAATCATTTTGCCAAATAATCATTCTGCCAAACCCACACACACGAAAATCACGCAAGCGTTACCTCATTTCTTAGCGCACCCAATTTCTCGGGGGTAGCAGGGAATTAAAAAATAGGAGGTTAAAAAATCAGAGACCGGCGCGAATCTGATTCATCGGCCGGATCGCGATTTTCTAATCTGCCAATGCAAAGTCCTGTTGTTGAGGCATGGCGATCGGGAGATTTCGAAAGGGTCATCTCTCAATGTGACGTGGAACTAAAACGCACACCCAATGCCCGGCTTCTTATCTATTTGCAAGGTTGGGCGTACGCGAAGATAGCCAACCACGCTTCGGCTTACGCAAATCATCGCAAGTTGGCAATGACAAAGGATCCGTTGGCGACTGAGCTGAATCCCGACTTCGCATTGACGTACTTGCATTTATCAAAAATTTCCATGCAACGGATACAGCAACATGTTGAATCGGGGACTGTATTTAAAATTGATGTCGCGGACGCTCTTGATGCTTACCAATGGCTCGATGCAACGCTTGCTCTTGATCCGCGTGTTGCTGAAGCTTACGCACTTCGTTCGCTGCTCCACGAAACTCAAAACCGGCCCAAAGCGGCCGATCGCGATTGGAAGCGGGCTTTAGTGTGTGGCTATAAGACAGTCCCGTCTACTCCACTTCTATTGCCAAAAAGCTCACGCAAGCGGGATTGGTTCGACTCAGAAATGAAACGCTCAGTGAGGGCCACTTTTGTTGAGGTTGACGATGTTGGCGTTCGACTTGAGAATTCGAGTGGCCGCCAGAGCCGCGCAAATATATTGACACTCTCTCCTCTTGATCAAGTATGGCTGTTCGAAATGTCGGACCAAATTCCGCCGTTCAACTAGAGGCTGTGACGCGTTTTTCCTAGTGAAAGTTTCGCTGGGAAAGAGTTGGTTTTCGGTTTTCAAGTCCAGCTTTCGCCTAATTTTGCCTTTCGTGTCGCCGCTTGCTTGTACTTCCATCCGATAGGTGTTATCGAGAGCAGACGAACATGACAAATGTTGTCCATCAAGTTGTGCACATTTGGTTTCCCAGAGTTGTCAACTGGGTACTTTCTTCCACTCGCTAAAGGCGGTCCCTAAGCGTGGAGACGCTCGATCAGTGTCGCACGGTCTAATTCAGGTCGAAGTCGCATCCAGTATATCAAGCACGCGAATCGGCTGTGCGGCATGACGACATTCACCGCTCACGCACAGAAATCGATTTGCTGCACTCGCATGAAATCATCGACATTGCGAATACCTGCAATAGAAGACACGTATTCATCTAAAGGAATACAAAGCCCAGGGTCATTCAGAGACCGATGCGTGTCAGGTTCATTGGCTGTTTTCCTATATTCTAACCTACCATTTTCTAACCTTCTTCGGCCCGACGGAAAACTCGGGGGCAGCGTCTTGATGCAATGAGGTTGTCTACTCAAGTGGATGGCACCCATTTTCGTAGGAGGAACATGCCGAAGCCGGTATTGCTTCGGCAAACCACTGATCGCTTCGTCTACTTCACGCCAAAACTGCCCTCGTAGGCCAGGCTCTTGATAAAGTGCTCACAGCCAATGAACGTCACCGTTGGCATATGCTCTTTAAGATCTTTCTTACCCAGCGTTTTCATCATCGAGTCACAGGTCTCTTGGATCTGGCCATAGCTATCTGATAGAGAACCGCTGTTATCGGGCGTCCGATCGTGGAAAAGATCATCCAACGCTTGACGATCGCTTGTGAAATCGGAGTCGCGTAACAGCCCTGGCCAATGAATCACATTGGTGGACCGATCAAACTGAGCGTTAGATAGACGACCTGGTTCCGCCGACTTGCCGAACGCCTCCAATTCCTTCTCCGTCGGAGGAGCCTCGCGATGCGCGGCAACATATCGGTCACGTGCCTCACGGTTAGCATAGTAACTGTTCACTGCGTAATTGTGATTTTCCTGTACCATATGTGCCGTATCAGCATAGGTACTGGCAGCTTGAGCCGTGTCCTCTCGCGCTTCGCCAATCCCACTGGCTAATCCTCCGGAGAAACCTCTTGACTGGTAACCCGATCCATAGCCATAGTTTGTTCCATAACCGTAACCGCCCGCCGGGTGATAGTAATGATGATGGACCTCCGGCGCGTTCATTCGATTGCCTCTCTCTCCTTCCCTTGCCGGTCCACGTTCAGGTGCGTTTGCATTTGGACGCTCGCGTTCACCAGGCAGTTGATTGTTCGGTTGTTGGGCCAGAGATGTGGAAATTGCAAAAACCCCACACAATGCCAAAATCGATGTAATAAGCTTCATAACTATCCCCTTCATGCGTGTTATACAATATCTACCCAGCGTTCAAGTAGTGGACACTCGCCACAACTTGATGTTAGACACGTGGGCTGACCGACCTCCTTACACTGTACCATTCAATGATTGACTTTTACGATCAAAGTCATGGAATCGCGAATGGTACAAATGGTTACATCTTTCGCTATGACGAAACGTCGTTTGAACGACATCGAGTAGCTGCTCGTTGCCGCGTGTTTTCTCCAAGAAGGTGCAGCGGATTTCTCGGTGCAGCTTCTTGATACAGTGAGGGCTCCTATTAAGAGTAGATTGACAAGTGATGTGGGATTCAATCCGTAGTTGCGTTCGCCAGAACGTAGTCCACCGCGAACGCAACGCTAGCTACATCAAAAAAAATGTGTTAAAGCAAGGGACTGACAAGTCGAAGTGCGTTCTCCAGAAAACGATTGCTGAAGGATCGATGCGCCCATGTCTCTGCGTCAAGGCGGTCCGAATCGTCAATGTAGGTCTGCTGTAAACAGCGGAGCTGATTTGCGAATTCGGGTTCGTAGACGAACAGGGCAACTTCGTAGTTGAGCCAGAGACTGCGCATGTCCAGATTCACGGTCCCGAACATCGACATAGCTCCGTCGACCGCGATCGATTTGGTGTGTAACAAGCCCCTGCGGAACAGATAAATTTCCACGCCGACGTCCAGCAGGTCGTCGTAGTAGGATCGACTTGCGAAGCGTGTTAGGAAAGAGTCCACCTTTTCAGGGACGATCAATCGCACGCTCACCCCGCGACTGGCGGCACCACGAATCGCTCGCAGCAGCGAGTCGTCAGGCACCAAGTAAGGCGTGGTCAACACCAATTCGTGTTGCGCCGCGTTGATCAGAGAGAGGATCATTTGCAGCAACCCGTCTCCTGATTGCCCGGGACCGGACGGGATCACTTGGATGTCGGCGGTCCCCTCAGGCTGAACCAAGCGAAGTTCAGCTCGCTCAATAATCTGTTCGAGTGGCTCGCCCGACTCGAGCATCCAATCCCCGATCATCGTCGCGGCCAACGGAACGACCACGGAACCCTTTAATCGGACCATCGCATCGACCCATTCACCTACGCCAGAGTCTTGTTTGAAGAATCGCGGATCGACCAGATTCATGCTGCCCGTCCAGACAACGCGGCCGTCAATCACGACGATTTTTCGATGCAGACGTAAATCCGTGCGCCCGATCAAGGTACGGAAAAGTCCCACTGGTAATGCAGACTTTAGTTCGACACCAGCCTCGCGCAAACGTTGTGGTTGGGCACCCTTCCACCATGGTCGCGCCCCCAGTGAGTCGATCAACAAACAGCATTGGACACCTCGCTGGGCAGCCCGTATCACTGCTTCGAGAACGTCATCAGCCAATCCACCTTGATTCCAAATATAGAACTCCATCAATACGCTCTTTTCGGCGGAATCCAGATCGCGGGCGATGGCTTGTAGTATCGCCGGCGTGTCCGAAAACATCTCGAAGCCGCTTCCATGGACGGTGTGACTGCCTGCCAATGAACGCCCGATTCGGTTCATGCCCTCTGCAGCAGGTGGGTGACGGGACCAATCTACCTCGGTGAGTCCCTGCTGGATTGCCGCGTCTGCAATTCTTCGGTAATCGTTATTGAGTGATTGGATGCCGGATGTGCGAGTGCGGCCGATCCGCCGCTCACCAATCAGCAAATAGATAAGAGCGCCACCAAAGGGAAATGCGGCGATCAACAGCAACCATGCCAGTGCTACACCCGTTGCGGGACGCTTCATGATGACGCGTATGCCCAACAGCAGGAGGATCAACAAGTGAACGATCAATGTGATCGTTGACGGGTGCAACAACAGGTTTTTCGGCATGTTTGTAGGTCAGTGTTCTTGTTTTGAATCAGTTGCGTCATTTGCAGCGGGGCATCCACTCTCTAATGAGTTGAGCGTTGCGCATGCATGGTTGCGTCAATGGTCTCGGTGAAGTCTTGCGAGTCCGCTTCGGTGTCACCTTCGAGCGGATCGGCAACGAGGTGCTTGGCCCACCAAGCTTTGGCTTGCACTTGCGTCCAGCGACTGGCCGACGGGCAACCCAATAATTCTTCCTCACAGATTTCAGCGCTCGCCGGGCGGTCGTCTGGTCGTTTCGCCAAACAACGTAGGAGTAATTCCTCAAACTGAACATCTAGCGGTTGGCCCAATCGCTCCGCAGGACGCTGCGGAGTCGCCTGCAGATGCTGCTTGCAAATATCGACGATACTCTTTCCATCGAAGACCGGGGTACCCGTCAGCAGGAAATATCCCACCGCGCCAACGGCATACAGATCACTGCGGGCATCGAGTTCTTCTTGTTGGATCGCTTCAGGCGACATATAGAGTGGCGTTCCGGTCAGCGATCCCGCGAGCGTCATATTGCGATCCGCATTTTGGGATTTCACTAAGCCGAAATCGAGCAGCTTGACGAAGTCACACATGCCGCCGCATTTCGTCAGCATGATGTTGGCTGGTTTGACGTCTCGATGAATCAGCCCTAGCCCGTGGGCTTCCGAGAGAGAGCCACAAAGTTGTCGCAGAATGTGATTCACGCGATCCACAGGCAGCGGTCCAAAACGGTCCACCAGATCTTGTAGCGAGATACCGTCCAAATATTCCATCACGTAGTAGAAGATGCCTTCCGCGGTGCGACCGTAATCGTAGATCGCGATCGTATTGGGATGCGTCAGTTGGCTTGTCAGTTGCACTTCGCGTTCAAACCGAGCAATTGCCTGATCGTCTGTCTTATCCACATGCAGAAGTTTCACAGCGGTAGGCCGATGAAGCATGTCATGGTGGGCGCGGTAAACAACCCCCATTCCACCTGCACTGAGTTCTTCGCCGAGTGCATATTGTCCGAGTCGCTTTGCTTCGAGCGCAGACCGCCGAGCACGAAGGTCCAGTCGCGAGGCATAAACGGCCAGCCCACCCATCGCAATCGTGGTGAACGCCAGCAATGCAGCCAACACTCGAAACGCGCGGCGCAACGCATACAGCGGCTGAAAGGCTTCCTCTGAATCCACTTCCGTCGCGATCCCAATGTTCTCTCTGGGCAACCATTTCCACGCGCCGACGACGCTCACACCACGGTAATCGCGGTAGCCATCCACATCGACGCTGTCATTTCCGCTGATTGCGTCTGCCGCCAGCCGAGTCAGCGGCTGGTCGGGCCCGCGGAGTGTTGGCCTGTTTCCCTGGGTCAGGTCGACGCCCGGGTCGCGAATGTGAACATTCAGCACCGAGCGCGTCCGCTGGTCATCGGCGAGGAGACCGATCCTCTTCAATTCGTCATCAAATCGACTGCCGGTGATCATCAATCCCTCTGCATTGAAGGCATAGGTTTCACCGCTGCTGCCGGCACGCGCGGCTTGCAGAATCTTGGTGAATTCCTTCTCGGGATTCAACATCAGACAGAGTGCAGCGATCGGTTCTCCGCTAGCGGACCGAACGGGGCTCGCCACCGCCATCATTGGCACACCGGCTCGGATGGATCCATCGACATCGACTTGCGGCATCGTGCTAGGAAAGGGAGGGATGATGATCGTGTTTCCTGCGAAGACGGGTGCCAGGACCGGTTGAAATCGTGCCACGATCGTCCCGTCTCCGACCCCCGTATCTTGTTCGCGGCCGAGCACCATGCTGTTCGGGTCGATCACGACAAATCCCGCGATACGACCGGATTCCAACAGAGGTTCCATGCGTTCTCGAAGTTCAGCGAGCGCGTCGCTGGTCAGCAATGCGGCGGTGAGCTCGTTCGGCTTGGCCTGCTGTGCCGTTGCGGCCAATTGCTCGACCGATTCACTGACACGTTTCATTCTGGCCATCGAGCGGGCGTCGATCCGCCGTTCCTCGAACCAGAATTCCAGCGTGGCCACATCTGCATCCAGTAGCGTCTGAAGCTGTTCACCAAGGTTTGTCTTGACCGATTGCTCAACGGATCGATGCGTCATCCATCCCACGACCGCAATCACAATGGCCGTCAACGCTGGTCCGATCCACATTCGCTTTCGCGTCAGCAGACCCGTCGTCAGTGTCGATCCCGTCATCGATCGGAAACGTGAAAAACGGGATCGTGTAAAGGACTTATTTTGGCTCATGGTGACTCTCGGTAATCAAAAAATGAAGGAATACCCCAGTACCAGGGCCAGCAGAATCGGATAAACAAGCCGCGACCATCGGTCGATTCGCTGGGCCTAAGCCACGAGAATCAAAAACGACGAGGTCGAAGTGCCTGTACTCGTTCCAATTTGCTCTGCGTTAATCCAGCGAGGCAACCAGGACATGATGACAATCAAGCAGAAGAGAATGATTACACCTCAGCTTAGGGAGTTTTCCGCAATGCGCCCTCACTCGAAACGAGGGATAAAGGAGTGATTTCAGGCAAAAGACTTGTTACGTCTTCAAAGCAAAAACTTGGTGCAGCGGAACTCGCTGACCGGCGGTTGACTTGGTCGCAACGCTGATTGAATTTATGAGTCATTGACGGCTTCCGTAGACTCCCCACTACTTACCTTGGGAAAAAGCTCCGCCCCCGTCTAACCAGAATATCTTCCAATCCTGCACCTGTTTGCCGCCGTGCCTGTGTCGACCATTCCCCACTTACACTTCATGCGCATTCCTCACGATCGACACAGAACGCGGAAAGGCGTTTCGTTTGGTGCCAATTGGGACAATGCAAAATTCTGCAATAACGCCACGTGACGAACTTCGTCGATCTACATCGCAGGTCACGAACACCACGCTGTGGATGACAGTGCGTCGTTCGAGCTGGGCGTCTCAAGGACACGACATCGCGAACGTTCACATTCAGTCGACTGCTCTGCGCTCGATTGACGCTGTGGATTCGGCAAGGAGCCCAACATGAAACGACGCGTACACTCAACTCTCTTTCTGTTTGGCGCACTGGGCTGTTGCTTGATGCAATCTGCTGATGCCCAAGTGGCCCAACGTGTCGATGGTGTTCGAGAATCGTTCTTGAACGAACAGCTTGACGCATACCAACAGGCCGAGAAGCAATCGGAATTTGATTCGCAAGTTGTGTGTGTCGGGTTTTGTAATCTCGCAGATCACGGATGTGATTCATCCTGTGATGCGTTGTGTGGCGGTGCCTCCGCTTGCGACGCGATGGGTGTGGGCACTGGTGGTGCCTGCAATCCGAAGTGTGATTGCTGTTGGTGTCGCGAAAGCTTAACAGGCGATTGGGGCGGATTCCGCACGTCTTTGGCAGGAGACTGTGGCATTCAAGTCGACACATCGTTGACACAGTTCTACCAGGGAGTGGCCAGCGGTGGCGGTGAGCAACGATTTCGCTACGGAGCCAAAATGGATGTGATCCTTAACGCATCGACAGAAAAGCTTGGCCTGTGGAAAGGCGGTATGCTGACGATGCATGCCGTCGATTGGCAGTTCGGACGCAGTTCGATCGCCGATGCGGTAGGCCTTGCCCCAGTCAACACCGCAATGTTGACACCCAAACCGAACGAACCATCGTTTGGTTTGACGAGCCTACTACTCACCCAGGAACTTGGTGGAGGATGGGCGGCAACCATCGGTCGGTTGAACGTTCTCGACCTCTGGGCAGGGTTCTTTCCCGAATATGGATACGGACGCGACGGTTTTATGAATCTCTCGAGCGTGCTTCCGCTCAGCGTGATTCCGAGTGTTCCCCTGGTCACCAATGGGGCAGGAGTCATGAAGGTTGGCCAGCGTGGCGTGGAAGCAGCATTCTTTGTGCTGGAGAGTCAGCAAAGTCCGACAACCGTGGGTCTGGACTTTCCAAACGGAGTTTTGATGCTTGGCGTTGGCCGAAGGTACACCGACTTTGGCAACAAGCCTGGTTCTCACACCTTGATTGGCGGATACGCAACCGGAGACTACACGTCGTTTGACGACCAAGGTTGGGTGGTCATCCCGGGCGGCGGAATCGAACCGGCGGAAAAAGAGGGGACGTGGATGGCGGCCTATTTAGGCGAACAACAGCTTTGGGCGGATCGATGCAACCCAGCACGCCATACAAAGTTATTTGGCTATGCTGGATTCTCAGACACCGAGAACAGCCCCTTTGCTTGGACGTCAAGCGTATCCATCGAATCATTCGGTCCTACGGCAAGCCGTCCAGGCGACCGAACGGGCATCTCGTACTTCTACAACGCGCTCAACTCTGATTTCCAGAATACCTTCAGCGTTGTGTCACCTCTAGGCGACGTTCACGGTGGCGAGGTCTACTACAACGCAGAGATCACACCCTGGTTTCACCTGACGTTCGACCTACAAGCGATTGACCCCGCGGTGGAGGCTCGCGATACAGCGATTGTTCTCGGTACACGTGCGAAGATAGATTTCTAGTGCACGTACTGCATCGCCAAAAGGGAAAACGTCTTTACCAAGCAGCGATGAAGCATTGGTTCGGTTGGTACAATTCTAAGCCGAAGTCATCAACCAGTCTTTCGCCGCTTTCAGTCTCCTGACGTACTTGAATAGAACAGCGTTCGCCGTTCTGGTTCGATTTCTTCAAATCATTGTGCTGTGATTCAAAACCCAAACGTGTGGTAGTCGCTCATGCGATCTTCCATATGATTCGTGCCGGCGATTGGCCCAACGTCTCCCAGGTAAAAGCGGACACTAATCTCAGGCTTCGAGAGATCGGCGGTCGTATTGATCAATGTTCGTTCCTTGGGGGCCGCCTCGGCTTTTTTGTCATCGATGAAAGAACAATGAACGGCGTCCGTCATTGCCGTGGCATCCTCTTTCTTAAACGGTGGCTTGAGACCTGCGTAGGCATCCCGGAAAATGAGCTGACGTTGAAAGGTGTTGTGCTCCTTGCTCTCGTCAAACTCAGGATACGTTGGCGGTGTCGGATAGTTGTAAACCGGGTGATTGGTGATGAAGAGCGGCTCATTGGCTTTGCGATCGGTAAAGACGTACGCCTGTGAATGCTTTTCGATCTCGAAGATGGTGGCAGCGCCTTTGGCATCCGCGATGATCATGTGGGCGGTCATGATCATGTGCATGATGTGATTACTGAGGATCATCTGCTTGGCTTCTTCAACGATGATGTGCCGTGGCTTTGAATAGTCGCCGTCCTTGAAAGGGTAAATCGGTTCGTTTTTTAGAATGCTCATTGTCTTTTCGATATCGATTGTACGCTAACAGGCTGTGGTGCAGGGAACTTCCAACTGCCGTTTTGAATCTCCTTGCGCGGCTGATAGAGTCGGACCAGATAGTTCCAGCCGTCCATGATCGGCAGGAAGTTCGGCTGCTTGGGATCGCCGCCGAAATGGATGGTCATGCTGCCGTCATCGTTCTTCTTGCCGGTGATGTTGTTCACCGAGTAGGCGTTGAACTTGTTCTGCTGAAAATACCCTTCTTTGTTGTAGAGGCTGATCGACCAGAAGCCGTCCACCGGCACGTCTTTGACATTCAGGGTGTAAGCGGTCTTGCCATCGTTCATCTCGGGCGTCACGCCGGCATACATGGCATCCTTTTGCGGATTGCCGCCCCAGCCGGTGGCACTGGCAAACAGGAATTTGCACGGATCGACTTCGCCTTTGCTGCCGAACGCGCCATCGTAGTTTTCCATGGTGGCGGAGAGCACTTTCAGAGCCGCGCGTATTTTGTCTTGCGACGTCGTGTCCCAGTTGGGAATCTCAAATGCGCCAACCGACTTCTGCTCCACCGTGGTCTGTTGCTGAATGGCGTTCACCTTCTTGACATCCTCCGCGTCCTCGGAGTCAACCAATGTTCTGACAACGACAAACACGTAACGGGTGCCGATCTTGTCCTGAGTCAGGGTGTACTTGCCCGGCTTGTAGACGACCATCGGAGTGTATTGGTCCTCGTCGATCACCTGCATCGATTGAAAGCGTTTCCCGGTGTCGAGCTTGGTGATCGTGACAGGCTCAGTCAAATCAAACACCGCGAACGAATAGATCGTATCCCGGTTCATCCGCACCACTTTTTGCTGATCGATGGGCGTTGGCTTGGGGATATTGAAGAACTTGCCGAAGGCGCCCATCTGGACGTAACTGTTGAACATCTTGTCGCTCTCGGCCCGGACAAAGTTTTTCCAGGTAACCGGAACTGCTTTGTGCGTGATTAACGATGCAATGGCTTGTTCAACATGAGCTTCTTGGGCTCCTGCTGTTGCGGTCAGGCTAACCGCCATCAACCCGGCCAGGACCAGATTCAAAAGTTTAAATGTTCTCATGCCGTCTCTCCTTTAGTTTTTGAAACACGCGACCCAAACGGGACAACCGGCCTTCGGTTGCCCCGGGGTCGAAGAGCTTACTTCTTCAGATTGATGGTCACCTTGTCAATCTTGCCGGTGAACTTGCTGCCCACGCGGTCGTACTCTTCGGAAACAGTGGTTTCCATGTCGATGCCGACACCAGCCGATTCGTCGGCTGAGAAGACTGAGAACTCCGTCTTGGGAACCTTCACTGAACCCACAGACTTGCCATTGACGTACAGAGTCGCCGTGCCTCCGGCACCCGGTTTCTTTCCTCCGGCATAGGCGAAGTCCATCTTGACGGTCGACTTCCCGCTGGGCAGTTTGGCAGTCCCTGCGGCGACCGAGTGCGTGAGGCCGAGATAGTTGTACGTGTATCTCGGAACTCCCTCTTTGACGTGCAGCGCCCAACCGCCGAAGCGTCCGCCCTGAGCCACGATGACCCCGTTGGCCGGTTTGTCTCCGCTCTCAACTTCGGCCACGATTTCAAACGACGTGTTCTTGATATTGATGAAGTCGTTTTCGAGCAGTCCGTTCATGCCCTCATATAAAGTCAGGCTGGTGCGTCCGAACATCAGGTCCGGCCGGCCGGCGATCTTGGGATTGAAAAGCTCCTGCCGGCGATCGTCCAGTGGCAACACTTTGTATTTGACCGCTTCACCGAGAAAGACCTGTTGCAGTTTGGCCAATGTTTCGGGGTGTTGTTTGGAAAGATCCGTCGACATACTGAAATCTTCAGCGACGTGATAGAGTTCCCACGTGTCCTCGGTGAATCGAGTTTCTGGGTTCGCCCACGGCTTGACGTGCAACGTGCCCGCGAACCAACCGTCGAAGTAGATGCCGCGGTTGCCGAACATCTCAAAGTACTGGATCGTGTGTTGACTTGGCGCGTTGGGATATTCCCAGGTGTAGGCCATGCTGGTTCCCTCGATCGGCCGCTGTGGGGTTCCATTGACGATTCGCGGTTCCGGGAGTCCGACAGCTTCTAGAATTGTCGGCGCCACATCGATCACGTGGTGCCACTGATTGCGGATCTCGCCTTTCGCTTTGATGCGGTCCGGCCAACTAACCACCATGGCATTGCGAGTGCCGCCATAATTGGAAGCGACCTGCTTGGTCCACGTGAACGGCGAATCAAAAGCGACAGCCCAGCCCGCCGCCATGTGCGGATAGGTGCTCGGGTCGCCCCAGTTGTCGTAGTGCTTCAGCATGAAGTCGATGTCCGAACCCTGCGGTTCGTTGTTGAAGTACGTCATTTCGTTGTACAGCCCGGACATCCCGCCTTCGGCACTCGTACCATTGTCACCGGCGATATAAAAGATCAGCGTGTTGTCGAGTTCACCCATGTCCTCAACTGCCTGAATGACTCGCCCCGTCTCGTGGTCCGCCATGTCGAGGTAGGCTGCGAAGACTTCGGCCTGGCGTGCGAAGAGCTTCTGCTCTTTGGCCGAGAGATCTTTCCAGTCCTTGATGTCGTCGGGTTTCTTGGCGAGCTTGGTGTCTTTAGGAATGACGCCCAGTTTCTTTTGCTGTTCGAAAATCCGCTCTCGGATCAGGTCCCAGCCTTCGTCAAAATTGCCCTTTTGTTTTTCGATGTACGATTTTGGAACGTGATGCGGCGCATGCACGGCTCCCGGAGCGAAGTAAACAAAGAACGGCTTGTCCGGGGTGAGTGCCTGCTGGAAACGCATCCACTCGATGGACTTCGTGGCCATGTCGTTCATGAAGTGATAGTCCGGATCTTCCGGCGTTTCGACCCGGTTCAGATTGTGATAGACAGCCGGAGACCATTGATTGGTCTCACCACCCAGGAACCCGTAGAACTCATCGAAACCGGTGAAGTTTGGCCAGCGAGTAAACGGTCCCGAGGGACTGATTTCCCAGACGGCCGTTTCGTGGTGCTTGCCATAGGCAGCGGTGCTGTAACCGTTCAGTCGCAACGTCTCGGCGATGGTCGCGATGTCGTTGGGCAGCATGCCGGTCGCGCCGGGGAAGGCCGTCGCAACTTCCGTGATCTTGGCTTGATTGCAAGAGTGGTGATTGCGGCCGGTGATCAAAGCTTGCCGAGTGGGTGAGCAAAGTGCCGTGGTGTGAAACTGGTTGTACAACAGCCCGGCGCGGGCGAGCTTGTCAAAATGGGGCGTTTCAATCACGCCGCCGCTGGCACTGGTGCCGCCGAAACCCAGATCATCGAGCAGGATAACGACCACGTTCGGTGCATCCTTCGGTGCTTTGACTTCGAACACCGGCGGCGCCTTGGCGTCGCGGGCGTCCAGTGTTGTGATCGGCGGATACCAGGGTGCCTTGATCGGTAGCTCGGTGCGATCGACCTGTGCTTCTTGAGCCGTCGCAATAACTGCCAGGCTGGATAAGACCAGCACGGCAAGTGGTTGGATGAAGTAACTCGTGATCATGTTCATGTTCATTTCCTGTGGAGTGTGGGTTTCGTTCGTGATCATTGCGCAGCGTTGTCGCCTGACTCGTCCATTCGCACGAGCAGCCACTGTTGCGTTTGGCCATTCTCGAAGTGAATCAGCGCGGGCACTTCGTCCTTGGTTAGGTTCGAGATGCCGGTTTCCATCACGGGCCAGTCCTTGTCGCCAACCGTCCACGCGGATCGCTGCGATTCCTTGTCGACAGCACCTTGCACTTGACGGACGCTTTTGGAGGAAAGATCCTGCAGAGTTCCGGTAATCACCCCGGCTTTGCTGACCTGCAGTTGCAGGTACGCCGCCGGCGGAGGTCCCGACGCCTCACCATCCTGCGTCAGCGCGAAGACACCCAGCGGCATCCAGTCGGATTCTTGAGTCTGCTCCGGCACCGTTGTGCTGGCCGCGATCGCCTGAGCTTGCTGGCTATAATCTTGGGCCGAAGCGATCGGCTGACCGTCGGAATAGACCGTGTCACCTTGGTAGTAATAGTTGTCGCCGTAGTTGTAGTACGTCGGTTCGGACCAGCCCCAAGGGAACCAGGAAGTCACCGAACCCCAGGTTGCCCAACGATAAGGTCGATTGACTCGCCACCTCGCCCAATCCGGGTGATCGGACCAAAAGTCGAAACGCGGATGGTTGTCTCGATACTGCTCGCGCACTTGGGTACGCCGCTGCAATCGGTTGTCCTTCAATTGCTGACGATTCTCGACACGCTCCGGACGATGATTTGCCAAGCCAGCGGGAAGCTGCGACGGACGTGTGCCGATGTTGACTTGGGTCCGATCGCCAATACTCACATTGCCATCACCAATCGCCGTCCGATCACCAATCGCCGTCCGATCGCCAATCGCAGTACGGTCGCCGACTCCGGGTCGTGCCCCCGGGCGACTGGCTGGCAACGTTGCTGGGCGAGGATTGTTGTGAAGGAAGTCAGCGGCAGCACCGCCCGCTGCACCAGCGGCAATGCTGGAGCCAACGCGCCCGCTGCTACCTGGTCGACCGCCAGTACTCGGTTTTAAATCGAGAAAGCTATCGAGCTGGCTGCCCGACGGTCGGCTGCCCCACGACGGCCGCGTGCCAAAGGATGGTCGTGCACCGCCTTCAGGCCGAGCGCCGAGGGACGGCCGAGCACCGGCGGATGGCCGACTTGTTTGTGGTCGCGATGGAATCGAGGGCCTTGAAACCGACGGCCTCGAGATCGATGGTCGGGACATCGAGGGCGAGGGACGAGAGACCGCGCGGCTCATCGATGGGCTGCGAGAGAATCCGCCTCCGCTAAAACTGCGGCTGCCACCACCGCCAAAACTCCTGCCAGCTCCACCGCGCCCGCCACGAGCGAAAACTTCGCTCACGGGCAGCAGTAGCGTCACGCTCAGACATAACAGGGCGAACTTCCATCGCTTCGTCTGGTTTTGCATCTTCATTACCTTTTCAATTCAATTGATTGGATTCGGATTTGACAGATACGGTCGCTGTCGCACGATCAAGCGTCGTTACTTTGGCGAGTTGCGAACGATCACAACCTCTTCGAGGTTGGGCATCATTTCGCCATCCACAAAACGGTTCACCTGCTGCCACGTGAAGCGATCCTCATCAAGCAGTTTCATGATCGAATCGGAAGTCGCGCGACGTCCATCTGGGAGCGTGGCGGTGCAACCCACAATCCACTTCTGATCGACCTGTTGCCACAGGCCCTCATTGAACCCGCCATCAGAGTCAAATACCCAAGACCGAATCTGTTTGCGTACTGGATCCCAACCGATGATTTGCATACCCGCCATATCGACGGTATCCCCGACCGGGACGGTAAACGAACGAATGATGAAGTTATTGTTCCGTGCCCAGTGGCACTCGGTGGTCACGGTGCCTTCGCCGGATTGATCGACCCAATTACCAATCATCCACTCAAGATCTTTCAGTTGTTCGTAGTGAGATGGCGGCAACACGATTTCAGCTTCGCTGATCCGATCAATCAGCCACTGTCCGTCCCGTTTTACATGGACAGCGCTATATTCACTGCGAACCGGTTCAGGTCCCGTCACGGTGGCGGTTCCGTTTTCGATTGCGACGTTAGGAGACACAAAGTCAATCGACTCGACCTGTACCTCAAGCTGCGAATCCTTCATCACGCTCAGCGATTTGGCATAGGATTCTTCAATTGAATCACGCCCCGTCATTTGCTCTCCGGTGATGCGATCGACATAGACACCTTCGGGCGACCAGTGCGCGGCCAACGCTTTCGCGTCCTTGGCGTTGAACGCTGCCACGTAGGACGCGACGTTCTTCTCGATCAACGCGCGGTCATCGCTCGAGTTCTCCGACGTTGTCGCTACGGGCTTGGTTTTTTGGGCGGCCACAACTCCCGCGCACATCGTTACGATGGCAAAAAGAGCAGTGGTCATAAATGTGTTCAACGACATGGTTTGATACTCCAGAAAGATCCCGTGGCGAAAATCAGTTTCGTGCGGCCTTAACCGCTGGTATGTTTTTTAGTTCCGTGCGAAGGTGAAAGCTCAGCAACCAGAACCAGTTGACGATTTGCTAATTCCGATTTTTTAGCGGCGACTTCCTGTCGATGAATTGGCACCTCTGGCGGAGCTTCGATTCCGAGACGAACTCTTCCTCTCTGAATCGCCGTCACCACGATCTTGATGTTTCCGTTGATGACGATCGATTCGTCTTCCTTCCGTGATAAGACCAGCATGTCCGCGTTCCTTGGTTTGTGGCTACTTTGGTGTTTCTTCGGAGTTGCCGGCGGTGGACGTGACTGCAAACGCTCGCGATGCCTCTTAGTGGTTGGCTTCTGATTCGCGACGATTTTCACAGACCACCGACAGGATGCTCATACGCATTTGGTACAAGGTATTGAGTACGCCCATCAGCTCCGCCTGATCTTGTACTTCACCATTCAGAATCGTGATCGCTTGCTGATCGCCTTCTATCCGGCTCGCAATCTGCATGCTGCCCAAGCGGCCAGACCATTTCTTCTCGTCCAGACATCCCTGAACCGCGATGCGGTAGCAGGCCGTCTTGCCCGGTTCAATCTGTGGCCATTGCTCGTCAGGCATGTTCAACGCCTCCATCCATTTACGTCGCCCGGTATGTCTATCCTCAACTCACAGCTCAGTATGCGGCTGCAAATAAGAGATCGCATCACTCACAACGAGTGATAAACGAGGGAGACGGACCAGAAAGAAGGGAGTGCGCCATCAACGCACAGTTTGCACACTTTAGGCCCTGTCCTCGCTGCTTGGGGTGGCCATTACAGGGGCGGCCAGATGCGGGAAGATTCTTAGCCGCGGAGCGGCGGTCGCAAGACCGATCTTGCTGTCGCTGCTCTGCAGCTTTTGATTTCTTATTACCAGATTCCTGGGGCTTGCGCCCCAGGCTTTACGCGACCGCCGCTCCGCGGCTGAGAACTAGCTGCCCGTCAACAAACCGAGTTGCTCCGCCTTGGCCACGGCTTGGCGGCGGTTCGTGACATGCAGCTTTTCGTAAATGTGCTTCACATGACTCTTAACGGTCCAAACGGAGATCGACATGGCCTTGGCGATCTCTTTGTCGTAAAGCCGCTGGGACAGCAATTCGAGTGTTTCGAGTTCTCGATTGGTGAGGTCGTCGGTCGCAGCTTCCATGGACTCCGATGACGGATTCGGCAGCGAGTTGGTTAACGGCTGGACCAACGAAGGCGATTCTCCGACGCCCGATCCGTTGCCTTCCACGTCGGACGAAGCATTCGGGATCAAAGTCAGCAGCCGATCAACAAACTCTACCGCGATGCAATTCAAGCGAAACCGCCGGAGCAACGCAGCCATTGGCGGGCCGAGTTCCATGAACGGAAAAACGAAGCCGCCCGGCTGCGCCATCGTTACGGCATGCTCGAGGCATTGCATCGCGTCCTCCGTCTTGCCCTGCATCTCACAAACCAATGCCTGAAGACTCGCCACCTGAATTTGATGACACCGATTATGTTGCTTCTCGTTTGTCTCTGCGGACTCTTGCAGTCGTTCCGCTGCTTCATTCAGA
Source organism: Novipirellula methanifontis (assembly GCF_052161655.1). Lineage (GTDB taxonomy): Bacteria > Planctomycetota > Planctomycetia > Pirellulales > Pirellulaceae > Novipirellula. The sequence continues at coordinate 167,583 of NZ_CP197418.1, read as the reverse complement.
CTGTCTGTCGAGCCCACTCGGATCAGTGCACGGCAACGAGTCAGGCACGGAATCTCAAACCAAAACAACATCACTTCGTTGGTAGACGCGAGCAAGTCAGGCCTGTAATCCGCGGCGTCCGCTTGTCTCCGCATCAGATCCAGACGCGTCGCGGAGGCGTCCGCAAGAGGCTGGAATATCGGGCCAAGATGATCCACGAACTCGATCAGATCCTGCTTGGTCGCGTTGGCCTGTTTCGACTGCCCACGCACCTCGCAAGCGATCATCAGAGCAGCGAGTGCATCCACGGCGGCTCGCGCATGATCCAAGTACTTCCCCTTAACCGCTTCCTTCAGCAACCCGATCGCCGCGTCCAGTTCTCCTCGCTGAAGGTGAATGAGGCCGTCGAGATAATCGCACCAGGCCAGCGGGTTCTGCATGTCGTTCTGCCCGGCGACCAGCCGTAACCTGGGGAGGTACTGCTGAGCTGCCACCAGATCGCCGGCGATGTAGTACACAAACACCAAGGTCACCAGAAGACGGGTTTCGCGTAGTGGGTGTAGCGGTGACGGGTCTGCGAGCCACTCGGTCAAAGCCCGAGTGACCCGATCGAGTTCACCTTCCATCTGCCCGGCCAGCCCAAATAAAACTTCGGCCTCAGCGCGGAACTCGTGATGCGTCCTATTGATGTGATTCAGAGCGAACTCGATGTGCCTCACGCTATTGGTACCGTGCCCCTGCAGGAATTCAACAAATCCACGAAAGAAGGCAACCTCTCCCGAAAGATCTTGCGTCGTCGCGACATCCGCAGTGACCTCATCCACCCGATCAAGAATGGGGGGAATGGCAGCGAGATTGAATCGGAAATAATAGGTCCATGCCCGCGACAGCAACAATTTCGGTCGTTGCTGTACGATGGAGTCTGGCAACTGGGACAGCCATTTATCCACGACAAAACACTTGTCTTCGTTCATCATCTCTCGCGCATGACGCTCGACGATTTCTGCCGCACGTTCGATGTCATTCGCCGCCAGCGAGTGCCTGATTGCGTCGTCGATTAGCCCTTGGGCCTCATGCCATTTGCTCGCACTCAAATGCAGTGCCGCGATTTCGTCTCGACTGTGACCGCGTTGCAACTGTCCTTGTAGCAGGTACTGGAACAAGTGGTGAAATCGAAACCACTTGCCTTTTACGTCTAGCGGGATGACGAACAGATTGGCTCGTCGGATGACCTCGATAAACTCTTTTCCGGTCGTCCTTGCAACCGTTGCATCGTCGATCTTTATGAGGGCGTCGACGAGCGGCGCGCAGAAGCGATCCACCATCGAGACCTTCAGCAAACGATCCCGGACCATCGCCGGTTGCTGCGAGATGACTTCCTCTGACAAATATTCGTGGATTTGCTGTGAGCCTCCTTTCAAGCCTAATACGAACTCCTCAGGCTCGGCTTGGTTGCGCAACAACAGCCCGACCAGGTACAGACCCACCATCCATCCTTCCATCTCTAATTCCAGATGTGCCAGCGCCCGGTCGCTCAACGTGGTTCCTGTCATTTCCTTGAGAACCGCTTTGACCTCCGGTCGTGAGAAACGGAGCGCGTCCTGTCGGATTTCTGTCAACCAACCACGGGCTCGCAGTCCTGCGAGCGACAGCGGAGGATCGTGCCGCGTCACCAGCACTAAATGCAACGGCCGCGGCGGGTGCCGCAGAAGATTTTCCATCAACTCATGAATGGTCGTTTCGGCGATCAGATGGTAATCATCCAGCACCAGGATGAACGGTACTGCGATCGCATCCAGCTCATTGCTTAGTGTTTCGGCCAGCACGATTGCGTGAGGCAATTGGGCCGCTTGCAGCAAGGACATCGTCGCGGGGCAAGCTTTGGGAATTTGCAGCTGGATGGCGGAGACAAAGTGCCTCAGAAAAGATCGGAGATCGTTGTCTCCTTCATCCAAACTAAGCCAGGCGTGCTTTGTTTTGACGGCATGTAACCACTGCGTTACCACCGTGGTCTTTCCGTAGCCCGCCGGCGCAGAAACCAGTGTCAATGGTCGCCGTGGATTCTGCTGCAACAGATCCATTAGCCGCGACCTCGCAACGAGCCCAGGCAGCATATTGGGTGGCCGCAGCTTTGTCTTCAGGATCGCCGTAATTCGCTCGCCGCCGCTGGTGGCGCGTTTGCCGCCCGATGATTTCCGGCGGGTAATGGTTGCCGAGTCCGATGAAATGCTTCGGTTCGGCTTCTTCATGTGACACTGTGTCCGACGCGTGAATCAACAAGTAAAGTGGTGAATTGTAGCCCACCACCACACTTGAGAGCGTGGCGGATCGTCTCTTTAACGTTGATCCTAATCGATCGGGGAGTGATGCGACAGCAATGCCCCAGCGAGCGGAAGCTGTCAAGACTTTCGATCAAGCCCTAACGGGTCCGAAATTCACGTGAGAATTCCGCTACGCCCGAATCGGCAAAGATCGATCACTCTCGATTTTCAGATAGGCTCTTAACGATGGCCAAACTAAAAAACAGCTCCCTGTAAGAAGCGTCGTCCCATTGCTCGCGTAGCTAATTTGCTTGGGTAGCATGAGATTAAAAAATCAGAGGCTCATGCGTCGCTGATTCATCGTCTGGCTCGCTAGTTTCTAATCTGCCATTTTCTAACCTTCTTCCTGTGCTGGTCGATCTTGGCTCGATGGAACCGGTCAATCGGTGCAAGATAAGCCGAGTGAGTCTTTGTATATTAAAGATCATTGACTCATCCCACTTTATGCCGAGATCGATGCGATCCACGAGTTCCTTGCAAAAGAAGAACGATTCATTTCGAGTCGAGAACCTGATTCGCTGATTCATTTCCCTCCCCAACGGCAAATGCGGATCAATGTTGACCTTCGCGAAGCAAAGCCATCGAGCAATCCATGAAAAACTCGAGCCTGATCCTAGTCGCTGTGCTTACTGGATGGTGCGGTGTTGTTTCTGCCGAGAAACCCAACATCCTGTTCATTCACATGAAAGAACATGGTCACGCCGAAAACACGCTGGTTATCTTCTCTGCTGACCACGGTCCCTCGAATTTGCTGCGTGGCAAAACGACGCCCGGTGAATCAGGCTTGCGTGTCCCTTTCATCGTCCGTTGGCCGGGACAGCTCTCGAACCCCGGGACTCGATCCAACGCTTTGGTTTCTTTTGTTGACCTTTATCCAACGTTTGTGGATGCGGCTGGTCTGAAGATCCCGCAGCATCTTCCGGGTTACTCGATCCTGCCGGTGCTGCAAAGCAAGAAAGCACGTCGTCGCCACCATCTCTATTCTGCATTTGTAGCGCACACGACGGGACTGCACCAATACTGGCCCTCGCGCACGATCACCGATGGTCGTTGGAAGTTAACTCATCACGTCTTCGGCGACGGCACGCGGCAGCGATACCCCGATGGAAACAAGGCGGTCTTCAGTCTGAACAAGCAACTGAAGGAACTGCCCAGTGACTCGCTGGCGCGAAAGATCGCCCAACGCTGCGAAGTTCCGCCAGCCTTCGAACTCTATGATCTGCAGAATGATCCGAACGAACTGCAGAATCTTTTTGGAGATCCAAAACATGCATATGTTCAGGATCGCTTGACGGCAGGGCTAAAGCGTTGGCGACAACAATCCTCGGATCCATTTCTCGACGACCAGTTCGTGGAGCATTTCACGTTCATTTATCGAAAGAACTACGAGCGATGGAAATCTCTCGGCGGCAACAAGATGAATAACAAGAACACGCTTGACTTCGAGCAGTTCATCCCCGCCTGGGATGCCACCCCGTTCATCGGAAAAAAGGATCATTAAGTGAGCCGATTTTTGAGTCTTCGTAATCTAAACAGGTCGTTCGGTATGTGCCTGTGAAACGTCGACGTGCAACAATCCTTTTCCGATAAAACATTACCGATAACCGGAACTGATCCCATGAAATTGATCCTCACGCTGCTCGCCATCATCATTCTGACGGCCACGGCACAGGCCGAGTCCAAGCCGAACATCTTGTTCATCGCCATCGACGACATGAACGACTGGACCGGCTTCCTCGGTGGGCACCCGCAAGCAAAAACGCCGAACATGGACGCACTGGCGAAGCGAGGTGTGAACTTTACCAATGCACATTGCCCGGCGCCGGGATGCTCGCCCAGTCGCAATGCGTTGCTATACGGCGTCGAACCGTTCCACTCGGGGTTGTATGCATTCTATGAACATGATCTTCACCCAGATCTGTTGAAGCAGTACGGCAGCCTGCCACAGTTCTTAAAGGACAACGGCTACGACACGTTTGGTGCCGGCAAGATCCATCATGGATCCAAGAGCGAGCCGCAGGAATGGAGTGATTACCACGAACCGACCAAGAGCCCGCTGAACCTGAACGTTGCCGCCGGATACCAGGTCGACAACCAATTCAAAATGTCCTTTTGCCCAACGACGGCGCCGCTTGAGGACCATCCAGATCACAAGGTCGCCTCGTACGGAATCGACGTGCTCGCGCGCAAGCATGACAAGCCGTTCTTCTTGGCGGTAGGCATCGTCAAACCGCACTTGCCGTTCGTCTGCCCGCAGCAGTTTTTTGATCTTTACCCGGACCCCGTTGATCCGCCGCAGATCAACCCCGACGATCTCGACGACATTCCCCGCGTCGGACGTTCGATGGCCAAACTGCGCGATGACAATCGGTTCAAGAAAGACCAAGCCTGGGACAAAGTTCGTCGCGCCTACCTGGCTTGTATCTCATGGGCCGATTTCAATGTGGGCAGAGTGCTCGATGCGCTCGAGGCCAGCCCGTATGCCGACAACACGATCGTCGTGTTGTGGTCCGATCACGGGTATGCACTTGGCGAAAAGAATCACTTTCGCAAATTCGCTCTCTGGGAAGAAACAACTCGGGTGCCCTTTATCATCTGGGACACACGAGAGCAGGACGCACCGAGTGACCGTGAAGTGACAGCAGGCGTGTCGGTGATCAACATCTATCGCACGTTGGCGGAGTTAACCGACCTGACGCCACCAACGAAAGTGGACGGATTCAGCTTGGTTCCGCAATTGAAGAATCCTCTCGCGCCGCTTCCCAGTCCAGCGATCTGCACCTGGGGGCGAGGCAACTATACGGTCCGCGATCGTGACTTTCGCTACACCCGTTACTTCGACGGAGGCGAGGAACTGTACTCGCATGCCAAGGATCCAAACGAATGGGCCAACGTGGCCGACAACCCCGAATTTGCAACTGTCAAAAAACGGCTCGCAGCCTACCTTCCCAAGCAGGAAGCCCCGCTGGTGGAAAAGGGAATCACTGCGGTCAGAGCGACAATGAGTGCCGATAAATCAAAATCAAAGAACAAATAGGGAACGAACCGCATGTGCAACAACTTCTGTCCCCGAGTTTTACTCGGGATTTTCATTGTCGGCTGCGGCAGCTCTTTGCCAGCTCAATCCGGTGACGCTCAATCCGATACGCTCATCGTCAACGATACGGGCTGGAAAGACATGGATGGCAACGAGGTCGTGGCAGGCTTTGGTGGGCATATCACGAAAGTGGGTGACATCTATTACTGGGTCGGGACCGACCCACGACCGAGCGATGGTTCGGTGCGACTGTATTCGTCAAAAACGTTGGGCAGCAGCACCTGGAAGCTGGAAACAGTAGTCGAAAAGCGAAAACCCGGGCTCGGTCGCAGAAACTGTACGCTGATTCATTGCCCCACCACCAATCGGTTCGTCATCGTCTGCAAAGGAATTGGCTTTTACCAGAGCGAAGGCAGTGATGTGAAAGGGCCCTATCAATACGTCAAGAAGATAGGTGAAGAGAAGCTCAAGAGTAAAAACTATCACTCCGGCGGCATGTCAGTCCACACCGAAGGAGAAAAGGCGTATCTGATCATTTCGATGCGGCAACTTGATGAATCACGAGACCGGTATTGTTTGATCTACGAGTTGACCCCTGATTTTCTGGGGCTCGAGAAAGAGATCTTGTGGATGAAGGTGGACGACCGCCGCGAGGCTTTCTGGTTATTCAAGAAAGACGACAAGTACTACATGACGTACGATGGCCCTGGAGGATGGATGGGGTCCGATTGCTTCTACCGAACATCAACGAGCCTAGCAGGGCCTTGGACTCGGGAGAAAGAGATTGGGATGGATCCTGAGCCGAAACGGCGAGAAGACCGATCTCACGCATCGCAGCACCGTTACATCATGAATATCGATGGGCAGTGGATTTATGGGGGTGATCGATATCCGTACCAGGAACCTGAATCTCATCCGCCAGCAAACGGCTCGCACATCATTTGCCCTATCGTCTGGGAAGGGGACCATCCAGTCATCAAATGGGAAAAGCAGTGGGATATCGCAGCGTATGGCGGGCGTCAATCGAAGGCCGAATCACTATCCGATGAAGTCAGTGTTCAGACCTATGACGAAGCGGGGCATTTGGGGTCTCCGTATCGATACCAGGTAAGAAAGGTCAGCAACAAACCTGAGGGAACAAAACTGCCGGCGGTGATTTTTTGCCATGGGTCTGGTGGAGGCGTCAAAGGCTATCCGCCTGAGGACAAAGAGATAGAGTGGCAACAGGCACTTTCTCAGAATGGAGATTCCTACTATTTCTTTGCGCCGAAAAGCGGCAAAAAGAGCGGAAGTCTCTCCGCAGAAGGGCTTGAGCAATTCATCGCCCACGTCGCGGCGAATTACGATGTTGATCCGCAACAAATCACGATTGTTGGGTACAGCGCCGGCAGTGGGGCCGTCACGAGTGTTGCCGTTAACAAGGGTGACTTGATCAAATCCGCAATCGTGATCGAGGGCGGCTTCCGAGGTTCTGTTCCGGCTGAGCATACGCTGGCAGGCTTGCCGATATGGGTTGTTCACAATAAGAACGATCAACGAGTTGCGCTAGAACGTGGCGAAAGCTTCGTAAAGACTGCACGTGATGCGGGAGCGGATGTCCGCTTTACAGTCAATCCTGATGGCGAACACAAGATTCAGATTTCAAGAAACCTAACGCCGCAATTGGTGAAGTGGATTTTCGAAAAAACGAGTGAATCTGTACCCTCCAAATAAAGAACGATAAAGCGTTGGAATTTTCGTTAGCCGTTTAGCCCAACGCTGTGAAGCATTTTCTATAGCGGAACTCGTCAAGAGTTTCGGGCATCCCGGACAGACAACGAAAGTCTTGACGACTCCCGCTACGTTGCAACGCCGCAATTCACGGAAAAAGAATGCTTCACAGCGTTGCGTTTAACCCAAACAAGATCAGGCCAGAACATGAACAAAATACTTTCGGTTGCGACCGCAATGCTATTTGTGTCTTCTTTCGTATCGGCTCAGGAGTTCGTCGATGATTTCTCGGATCCAGAACTCAAAGGCCGAGTGGCGGAACGGGGTGCGTGGCAATTTCAAAATGGAATCGCCAGCTGCGTCGCCGATCCCGATCTCTACAAGCAGTTCAAGAACCACGGACCGATTCTGAAGTGGCCGCGTCAGTTCAACGATGCCACGATCGAGTTCGAGATGAAGCCGACGAATTGTCAGCGTGTTGTGTTCACGTTAAACGGTGACGGTCACATCTTCCGTGTCACACTCGCCGATGAAACCCCCGGCGCACCTGCGGGTACCTCGAAAGTTCCGACGCGGATCATCGCCTGGGCGACGCAATCATCAAAGCAGAACAAGGGAGAGACAATCAAGCCGGAAAAACTGCCGGATCTTCCAGCGATCAACGGGAAGTGGGTAAAAATGAAACTGGAGGTCAAGGGAAATCGGGCGACGCTGAGCATCGGCGACTTCCAAACCAATCTCAAGCACGCCGCACTCGCCCGTGACAAGAATATGGTCATGCTAACCTTCGCCCATGGCGAGATCGCGGTCCGCAACTTTCGCATGACGTCATCGGTTAATGCAGCCGAAAAGCCCGTACCGACGGAGGATGCAAACGCACGACGCGAAACTCAGGCCGAAACCAGTGCTCCGTAACGGACAGCGGTTGCTTCTCCACCGCAATGGCATTCCTGATGGTATAACCGGCATCGGTTGATGAATGCGGGTAGTTCGACTGTGCTATTTTTTCGTTTTCTTGTATTTGTGAACCGACGGCGCTAGCCGCGGGCCTCTTTTCGTCAACGATTTACCGAGCGACGGCCCGACGCTAGCGAGTTCGGCTCACAAAGCAGGACAGTCTAAGTTCAAACCGGTCCTACTCAACTTGACCTCCAATTTAGAGCGACTGATTTACAAAATTTCGAGCCATCGATGAAACACAATTCCAAACCGATCTTATCCATTGTCCACCTCACACGACCGCAGTGCAAATCGGTGTTTCAGCGGTGGCCGTCACCGCGAGTCCGATTGTTCTCTTGGGCGGTCTTTGTGTTCGCAACCTTGCACGCTTGTGGACAATGCATTGCCACGGATCGTCCCAACATCATCATTCTGTTGGCGGATGACCTCGGGTATGGTGAGCTCAGTTGCCAGGGGAATCCGCAGATTCCCACACCGCATATCGATTCGATCGCGGCCAATGGCGTACGGTTTACCGACGGCTATGTCGCTGGTCCCAACTGCAGTCCCTCACGGGCTGGATTACTGACGGGACGAATCCCGACTCGCTTCGGTTATGAGTTCAATCCCACTGGTGCGCTGAATGAACGGCCAGGCTTCGGTCTGCCGGCTGCGGAAGTCACGATTGCTGAAACGCTTCAGAACTCGGGGTACACAACGGGGCTGATCGGCAAATGGCATCAAGGTGGCACCGCGGATTATCACCCTCTGCGGCATGGCTTTGACGAGTTTTTCGGTTTCACGCACGAGGGCCACTACTTCGTGCCGCCTCCGTACAAAGGTGTCACCACGATGCTCCGCCGCAAGACGCTTCCAAGCGGACTTGCGGGCCGCTGGGTCGGAAACAAGGGACTCATCTATACCGATCACATGGGCGGCAATGAGCCGGACTACGATGCCAACAATCCCATCACCCGCGGCGGACAACCTGTTGCCGAAACCGAATACCTGACCGATGCACTGACGCGCGAAGCCGTCGACTTCATCGACCGTCACGACGACAAGCCGTTTTTTCTGTACCTCGCCTACAACGCGGTCCACAGTCCACTGCAAGGTGCGGATGCCTACATGAAACGGTTCTCGCACATCGAAGACATTCATCGGCGCATCTTTGCGGCCATGCTGGCGAATATGGACGACAGCGTCGGCGCGGTGTTGGAGCAATTGAGAGCATCGGGACTGGAAGAGAACACGATAGTCTTTTTTCTGAGTGATAATGGAGGTCCGACTCGCGAACTGACCTCAAGCAATTTGCCGCTGCGAGGATCAAAGGGGCAAATGTATGAAGGCGGCCTGCGTGTACCTTTCATGATGCAATGGAAAGGAACGGTTCCCTCCGGACAGATCTATGAAAAACCCGTCAGTTCGTTCGACATCTATGCCACTGCGGCGGCCAACAGTGAAGGTGTCACCGCACCAAAGCAGGTCGAGGGCGTCGATTTGATCCCCTTCGTCACCGGAAAAGACTCTGCCATTCCGCATGAAACCCTATTCTGGCGTCAGGGCGGCAAGACAGCGATCCGTCACGGTGATTGGAAACTCGTTCGCATGGGAGGTCAAAAGACAGCTGGCAAAGCGAAGTGGGAACTGTACGACCTTTCCAAAGATATCTCCGAAGAAACAAACCTGGCCGAATCCAATCCCGAACGTCTCACCGAATTGGTAAAGCTGTGGGAGAAGATGAACGGCGAGATGATTGAGCCGCTTTTCTGAAATGGGTTGATTTGACGCGATTTAGAACCTATCCAAAAACTCGTAGCGAAAGTCGTCAAGACTTTCGATCAGGTTCTAACGGATCCGAAATTCACGCGAGAATTCCGCTACGGTCGAATCGTCTTCGGCTGACCTTCCTCACGCAAGTGCTTCATGAAACGGCTTAACAATTGATCAGTTTCGACGGTCTCTTTGAATTGTTCCACAAACGAATCGATGGGCTCACCGCTGATCGATTCAACATACTGCGGGTAAGCGTAGAGACGCTCGACCAATGCCGTGCGGTTGAGTTCAGGATGAAATTGCGTGCAGTAAATCGGTTTGCCCTCGATTCGAAAAGCCTGATTCTCGGTTCGCTCACTCGATGCTAAACAGACCGCTCCGGGCGGCAAGCGGGTGACGCAATCCTGGTGCCCCATCGGTGCAAAGAAGCGGTGGGGTAGTTGCCCGAAGATCGGATCTTCAAGACCGGCTTGAGTCAGGCGAACTTCGATCGTGCCAAGTTCAGCCCGCTGCATGTCCGTGACCACCTCACCGCCCAGCGCTCGAGCCATCGCTTGATGCCCCCAGCACGATGCGAATGTCGGTTTGTTAAGGTCACACAATTCACGCATCGCCTCGAGTGCCGGCAAAATCCAATCACCCCCTTCGGCAACCGAGTAGTCACCGCTGCCGCCCAATAAAACCACGTCAACTTGATCCAGTTGTTCAGGCGTTGGCACGCCCGACAGCAGATCAAACACGCGAATCTGCTGTGCCGCACAGCCGAGCGCTCGGGCAAAGCAATCAACTTCCTGCATCCGCATGGGATCATCGGCATTGCGAACCTGCAATAGAAGAAACGTATTCATTGGGATGAATCCAAAGCTCAGGGTAAATCAGAGACCGCCGCTGAAACGGTCATCATACCATTGCGACTTCACTACACGACGGCAAGCAGACTAACCTCGCTTGATCGTCGTTCCGCAAATGTAGTAGCGATAACGATTGGAGAGTGAAATTGTTACGTCGGCTTGAGAAATGCAAACAGCGAAACCGTGGCGATCACGCAAAGATTTGCTAATAAAGCCAATCGCAGCCGACGTAGACGTTGACGCCAGGCTGGAGAATCGAGCCGTTGGGTGAGCGAAAATCAAGATGTTCGCGGTATGCTTTGTCAGTAAAGTTTTCGATGCCTGCAACCAAGGTAAAACCTGCAATTTGCGTTGGTCGATAAACACCCCGCAAATCCCAAACGGTGAAGCCAGGTGTTGTATATTCAAGCAAACTGGACGCTACTCGGTCTTGATTGTCCACGATCCGGGCTGCCAATTCGAGGTTCCATTGTGGGGATTTGGCATCGTCACGAAGACGGGCTCCCACTCGCATTGTGAATGGCGAAATTCCGGGAAGCGGTTCGGAATCATTGCCGACTATGCTGCTGAAAAATCCACGTGCAACGCCAGTTTCCTGCGTTGATGTTTTTCCTGGACCACCTTCACTTGTTGCGAAATCCCCATTGCGAGTTCGGTCACGTCCATCCATTCCTTGTGCCGTTAAGAATGGGGTCAACCTCGCTTTTGGAAACAACTCCGCATACGCTTCACCGCCGACTAATGTTGCCAGAGCAGTGTTGACGTAGCGAAGATCTACTTGCTGAGGGACTGAGTTTGCATTTTGCAGGTTTGTGGCGGTGTTTTCCAGAGTGATGTAATCGAACGACCATCCGTAGAACCCTCTGACGCCACCACGAAAATGGTCACCTTCGTAATCTAGCGAGATATCCGTTTGAATTAATTTTTCACTGCTAAGTCGTGGGTCGCCAGTCACTGAATTCAAGCCGTTTTGCAGCAACAGCAAAAAGGTTCCAGCGGCGTAGAGTTCGGTTAGCGTGGGTGGTCGTTGGGCGAAGCCGAGTGAAACCGATCCGGAAAGAGAATCGTTGAAGCGACGATCTAACCCGGTATAAAGGCTTCCCATAATGCGATCGGTTTGAGTCTGGTCGGTACCGATAATCTCTTGGTACTTTCCAGCGTCATCGCCAAAGCCAACGCTCGTTAACTTCGCTTGGTCGTCAATGATGTCGGTTTGTACGTAGTCAATCCGTCCCCCCGTTCGAAAGGTGTAGCGATCCAGCAGCGATTCGCGATACTCAAAGAACAACCCAGGATTGACAGAGAATGAGCGAGGGATTGGCGAATTCTGGTCGCTAATCGGAAGTCCGCCACCTGGTTGTTGACCACTACTGATTTCATTGAGTTCCTGTTTGATCAAACGCAGGTCATGCCCAATGGTGACAACATAGTTCTCGGGGGTTCCCCATGAATTACCGTGTCGATATCCCGTCGATAACGAATCGACATCGGTAACTCCCTTGTATTGCAACGCTTCGAGTTGTGGGAACTGCAAGTTTTTTGAATCGGCAAAGGAGTCCCCTTCGAAAACCGTTCGGTTGTACCAAATATCAGTTTCCGCGCGATCGGAGAAAGATGCATGATCGTCCGTGTAGGTGATCTCATAAGCATCTGTTTTTAGATAATCAATATCGAACACATATCCTGGGAATTCGACGTTGGATTGGTCCAAACGAAGAAGCGATAACTCGATGCTGCGACCGTCACCAAAATCACGCCCCAACGCTAACGTGATTTCCCGCGACTCGTAGCTCCCGGCAATTTTGTTTCCAGATCCGGTGCGATAGTCGCTACCGGTGCGGTAAGCATAGTCGGCTCTCACTCCCCAATCTTCACCGCCGCCCCAAAGGCCCTGTCTCGCGAGCCACTGGTTTCCGTTGCTATTGTGGTCAAAGCTGGATCGGCCGTGCCAATCCAATCCCGATTCGCTTCTCGGCGATTTGAGTAACTCAAAGTCAACAAATTGAAATCCGGGCCCGTACAAACTGCTGTAGGGACCTGGGATAATGAGAACGTCTTGCACGAGCCGCGAATCAATCTTGCTCATCGCTGTGTCGAGGTCTTCGCGGGCAGGAATCCAGTAGGATCCTGAAGCGGCAAGTGATCCGACGCGGCTGCCGCGAATACGAGTGTCATTAATAATCGGAGTGCGGCGTTGTGCCGACGCACTTGGGGCATTGCGAGATTTATCAATGAGGCTGCCAAGGTCCTTGGTTACCAGCGGGCCAGCTTCTTCTCCGCTAACTACATCACCGCCAACTGTTTTGAAATCAAGCTGATTCGGTCTAAAGATGCTGCTTGCCAAAACAAAACGAGGTAGCGGCGGTTCGAGGCCGTTGCCCTGTTGCAATCGTGTTGCAAGTGGCTCTCCTCGTAACGGTGCGCCGATTTCGGGAAGTGCGGAGATGGGCGGTTCGACAAAGGGAGTGATTTGCAACATCGTCGCTTGCTGAAGCGATGATGTTGATGTTGACTCAAACAAATCTCCCACTTTCACGCTAGCTGGGAAGTATTCTTCGGCATAGTAGTCTGGGTAAAATTCCGACATACTTGATACATCCGAAGCCCCAATCGACGAGGGCTGATTCGCCGGCCGAATCGAGTTGGGGTACCCCTGTTCTAAACCATCAACTTCTGAACCATCATCCGAACCGGCAGTTTGCTGTGCGTTCAGCACCGATCCGGGACACGCTATCAGGCATGCAATCAAGAAAGCTGACCATGCCGATACGTGAAACCTCACGATTACTAGTTCCTAAACCGTGCATCAATGTGAATATCGGAATGATCGTCATATGCGGCACGATCCGTACAGCTTCACAACCGATGGCCGGACATTCTTCCCAAATTGCCAATCTTATTGACGGGAATCGACACACAGTGACTTTAGGTAGACTAGGTCGCGGTTAAATGGAGCTTGTTTGCTCATTTTCTCGATTGCGGCGCGGCTGTAAATTTCGGCGTTTGCCGCATCATCGATCGCCCTGAAAACAACAGCGCGTGCGAACGTCAGACGCACTGGCTCTTCGGGTTGGAATGGAGGGAAACCTCGCAAAAACTCGGCAGCTTGGTCGATATCGTTGTTGGCGAGTAAAGAAACAACGAGAGTCGCGATAAATGCCGGGTTCTCAGGTGCATTGGCAAGGCACTTTTTGGCAAGTGCAACGGCCTTCTTTGGATCTCGAACATCATGCGAATTGCAGGTCGCCAGAAGCCAAGCAAGTCGCTGGGATGTTAAAGGGTCGAGTTGCACGTCATCGTTCCAAATGGCACGCGCCTTAGCAAAATAGATCGATGCGTTCTTTGCCCCCCGTTTCTCAGCGGTACGTCCATACTCGAAATGTATGTAACCGAGATGCGATTGGTACATATGGGAATTCGATAGCGTCTCGTCAGACGACTCTGCAATAACGTCCTCTAAGATTTTGATCGCCTTTAGATAATTCTCGTTCGAACTTTGCACGTCGCCTATTTGACTCAAATGGCTCAGTGCAATCGCCAGCCCAAGTCGGTACGGAGTGTTTTCTTGTTCAGAAAGGCGTTCGACTAGAAATTGAAAATTGTCGATACAACTTTTTAGACAACGTACAGCGACTTCGCGGTTACCCAGCGACGATTCGATCTGACCGAGCACATCAAGATGCTCGGCAACCAACAAAACCATCGGAGCATCGTCGCGCTGGACCTGATCGTGCAGATTCACAAATTCATTCGTCTTTGAGATCAATTCATGGGCGATTGGACACTTGTCTTGGCCAAAGTAGAACAAACCACTGTTGATATAGCTCGCGGCTTGTAGTTGCTGATAGTCGACAGATTGAGGCAATTCGTTGACGAGTTGCTCCGCAACGATCGTTGCTCTTTGCTGGAAATTGTCTTCGGCTGCGGTGTTCCCCAGATTCCGATGCGTCCTCATTCCAGACGCCAAAACGGATGCCACCGTTTCCATTCGTTCTAGCTTTAGTTGAGGATCATCTGCGATAGCGTCTAGACGCTGCAAAGCGGAGTTAAATTGTGACGCAGCTTCAATATTTTGGCCCAAATCAGAATAGCATCGACCCAACGCCTCTTCAGCTTTGGCAAGCAGCAGCTGGTCGGGCGTCTGTAGCGGATTCGCTAGTTGCTTGACAAAAGCGATCGCCAAATCACACTGTCGTATCGCCTTGGAGTGATCGCTGCATTTTCTAGCGAGCCCGGATGCATTAACGAGTGTTGCTGCAAACGCACGTTTCACTTCATCCTGTGAGCTAACCTCAGTAATCTGTGTGAGAGTTTGAATCGCAGATTGATAAACGCGGCTAGCCTTGTCAAACCGCATCTCTTTGTCCCAAGTCACTCCAATACGAGTTTGGGCTTTTGCAATATCTAGAAGTGCCCGGCCGGCTAGCGTCAATTTCCCTTCAGGTGAACCAATCGGGCCTGCAAATTCGGGTGATCGCAATCGCTTAATCGCCGCGTCGTAACTATCTCTCGCTTCACCGTAGTTCTGCTGCAATTGGTTCAGATTACCGCGTCGAATCTGCGCATTTGCCGCCATCATATTGAGCTCGGCGTCGTCGCTGTGCTGGCTCGCAAGTTTTGCAAAGTCTTCGTTCGCCAGTTCCAATAATTTTCCCCGCAACGACTGGGCTTCCGGCAAATGTTTCAACACACCTTCGCTTTGCACAAGCCACGTATCGATCGCTTGCAAGGATTGATCATATCGGGCGATGGCTTCCGCTTTGTGTATATTCGCCTGAAGCTTGGCGGCCTCTTCTGCTTTGCGAGCGAGGTTGATCAGAAACGAAGCTGCGACGGAAATCAGTGCAATTACAACTAACGCGGCGGTGGCCGAAACGGTCCAACTGCGGTGTCGCCGGATCCAGCGTCCCAGTTTTTCGCTGTACGTTTCGGCGTCGCGATGAGCCAACACCGGTTCATCACTTAGCCATCGATCCAAATCGTCCGCCATATCAATCGTCGTCTGGTAACGATCTCTCGGATCTTTCTGCATGGCTTTACGACAAATTGACACAATCGTTCTCGGCACGGTCGGCATAGCTCCATGCAAATCTCGTATGTTGCCGGCGCGAACATTCTCGATCACTTGTTCGACGTTTCGACCAACGATCGGATTTTGTCCCGAAGATACGTTAAACAGCATTGCCCCCAGTGAGTACACGTCGGCGGCGGGTGTCAATTGGTTGTGCAAACCCATCGCCTGTTCGGGACTCATGTACATCGGCGTCCCGAGTGTCCTTCCCAAACTGGTCTGAAGTCCACTTTGCAATCGAATCACCGAATTGTCACTGGCGTCAATCTCGTCCTCGTCGGTTGTCCCTGACAGATAGGTCTTGGCCAATCCCCAATCAACTACCAGTGTCTCGCCATGACGACCGAGCATCACGTTATCGGGTTTCAAGTCACGGTGCAGAATGCCATGCTCGTGGGCGTACTGCATCGCATTGCAGCAATCGATCAGCCGCCGCAACCACTTTCGATATTCACGTCCTTGATAAAACGATGCCTTCGGTGCTGTCGTTTCCTTGTAGAACGCCGTGATCTCTTGCTTGAAACTGTTTCCGCTGACAAATCGCATCGCATAGTAGGGGCGTCCATCATCATATTGCCCGAGACCATAAACGGGCACAATTCCTGGATGGTCCAAGGCCCCGGTGACCATCGCTTCGGCAATGAAACGACTTTGACATCCCAGGTCCTTCGCATGTTCTCCCTTGATCTCTTTTAAGGCGACGTCCCGATCCAGTTCAGTATCCCTAGCAAGAAAAACCTCTCCGAGGCCCCCTTTTGCATGTAGCCGAATCGGTTGAAAGCGTGGCCCATCGGTGCGTCGTGGTAGGGTGACGTGACGAGCAGCGTCCTCATGGCTTTGCTCTACTTTTTGAGTTTGCAACGACTCTTCAATGGCATCGCAGGAGTTGTCGTCAGAAAAAATGTCCATGACGGTTAATCTTTGTGTTTAGCCCGACGGGCTTTTGATTTTGGTTACCGGTGGGGATTGGTCGCTAACGCAAATCAGCTGACATAGGGGTTGAACAATCGCAAGCGTGAAGCTTATGCCACGTGCTATTCACTTGCAACGATCCTAGTGTAGTGTTCCAGTTTGCTTCCTGACGGAGTGACGATGGAATCGTACGCACGCTGAGCAATCACCGTGGTGTCGTCAGGAACAAAATTGCTGAACTGATGGGGTGAAACGCCTCGAAAGTTCGGCACCGGCTTCACCAGGATGTCTTCGGCCCTTGTTTTGGCAATCAACTCGCTGTCGCGAGTTTTGTATTGATCGGTGTCAGCAAACGGATCGCTCAATTGTAGCTGCAGTCGTTCTACCTCGAGTTCAATTTTTCGGTCGTCTACTTTCTCTCGCTTTCGATAGCCATGGCGATTGAACCGCTGAACGTGGTTTTGATATCGAGTGCCTTCGCGTCGCGACTGGTATTCTTGCCAGGCAAGGGTTAGTTCGGTGGCACGTTGGGCACTCTGCCGGCGGCCTGCTTCGAACCAATCCCAGTCGTTGGGTGAACAGGACTGTTGGAAATATTGTGAAGTGTAGCCGGCATCAGCGTTAAATTTACCTTTGTCCATCTCAGTGTTCTCGATGATCCCGATCAACGTGCCCGTCCACCACGCCAATTCAGACATCGTGTTCGAAATCTCTTCTGTTGTCATTCGTGTCCGGTGACCACGGAGCATCGAAAGTGTCGAGCGACAATCCGCCAACGCCACCATGCATCGTCCTTGAATCATATGGATCCGATTGCGGAGCTGTAGGCTTGGCATGAAAACGATGCCGAAATGCTCTGCGTCGGCAAGGGATCGCTGGCAATACTCTTGAGCTTTTGACTTGTCTCCTTGTTGGTAGTGAAGAAGGGCCAATGAAAACGAGAATCGGGGATCGACTGGTCGCGAAGGAAGCACAAACGGTGGGGGCACATCGTGGATCTTGGTTGGATCTTGGCATAGTCCATTGAGCACGCTACGTAAATACTTGGCCTGAGTAACAGCGTCGTCAATGTTCTTTGCTCCGACGACCGCCATTTCGAACATCGAAGGATGAAACTCTCTGTCCTCGAGCACTTCCTGGGGTGCTGCAACAGTTGCAATAGTCGGAGTTGGTTCGGGGACTACGGCGAATGTTTGAGCAGCGATCTGGTAAATCATCACGCCGGCGTCTTCAGGCAATTCGATAACTACCTCTCGTGGAGATTGTTCGCGTGAATCGACTACATCGACGAAGTGTTTGCCCGGTAGCAGTTTCCAAACATCTGTATCCTCCGAACTAGGAAGCGAGTCAACTGCGATCACTTTGCCACCGTCTTCGACGACGAAGGTTATGTCCCAAGTAGAATCCGCAGGCGGAATCGGTGGCGGCGGAATCGGTGGCGGCGGAATCGGTGGGGGCGGAATCGGGATGGGCGGAATCGGGATGGGCGGCGAATCTTTGGTCTCGCTTTGTTGATCTTTACCATTTTTGGGCGAAGAACCACCGAACAATATCAACATCAGCGAGCATGCGATAAGGCCAAACACAAATAACATCGCGGCGTGCTGACGTCCTTCAGCCGCCAACAGCAACTGTGGTTCGTTGAGTATCTGTTTCCACGAAATTATTCGTTCGATTTGGAATGTGTTGGTCAGAGAGTCCGGTGAACCGAGGTGCTTTACATCACTTCGTTCAGTAAATCGTCCCCCCTTGGCCGCCATCGTCTCCGGGGACGGTTTCTCGCTGTTAGCTAAAGCCGCCAAACACTCGCTTGCCGACGCAAATCGTTTGTTTTGATCTTTGGCAACCATTTGTTCTAACACCGCCGCAAACGATGGCTCGATTGTCGGACAAAGTTCCTGCACCGGTGGCAAATGGTCCGTGGCCGAAGCATGCCAAAGCAACCAACTTTGCGGATCGCTTCCTTTGGAAGAGAATCCAGGGTTCACCTTCTTCGCGAACCCTTTGCCCACGAGCAATTCCAGCATCACGAAACCAAGTGCATAGAGGTCAATGGCCACGCCAGGCGTTCCAAAAATGCCTGGGTTCAGCATCTCGGGGGCAATATACTTGGTTGAGGCGGTGGGGCTTAATGCGGTCGCAATCCCACTGACTCCGGGTGTGATCGAGAGTTTGACTTGATCGCAATCATCAAGCAGCAAATGTTCGTGGTCAATGCGACCATGTGCGAGTCCTTGGCTATGTAAAGCATCGAGACCGCGAAGTGCTTGTTCCAGTAATTCGTAGACAAGATGCGAGTCCACGCCACTTGGTTTGGATAGTGAAGCGAGGTTGCTCGCCATTTTTTCGAGCACGATGATTCCTTTCGGAGCATCAAAGTCAAGAATTTTGACTAGGTGACCCGAATTATTGCTCGCGAACAGTTCTGCTTCTCTCCGCAACAAAGCTTGTTGCTCGGCATTACAAAGTCGCTCGGCGGCAATCTTCTTGATAATCACATCGCGACTGAGATGCGTATCGAAAGCCTCATAGATCGACGTGCGGTCACCGTCGGATAATTTCTGTCCGATCTGATATCGGCTCAATACCAGATTCTTGGCCGCCGGGACGCCATTGATTTTTCTTTGCAGCTGAGCGTCATATCGGCGGCGGCGATGGGGTTGGATTAAACAGTCGTAAGCTTCTTCGACCAAGTTTCTGGCCTTGCTCCAATCGTCCTTGTCGAACTCATTAAATGCGTCTTTAAACATCTTTCGTCTGGCATGACACGCTTTTTCAATTTGGTCAGCGGTGGGGCCGATGTCATTAAATCCAAGTCGTTGGTAATAGTTTCGAGCCTGTAAATATTCAAGTCGAATCGCGTTAATGCTCGGTTCGATCGCGTACATAGAGAACATCCCTCGTGTGGAAGTGCGTTAGCGGACACGTTACTTGGAGATTCCCGAATAGAACGATAACGGACATGCAAAAACACAATTCCTGGCAGGTTAACTGTCTACTCTTCACGCCATTCGGGAACCTTCTTCGTAGCGAAACTCGCCAAGAGTTTCGGCAATGAAATTCAACACCAAGGCACTCCCAATGAACCACGAACAGCTTTACGAAACGACGCTCCAATATTTTTTGAGTCCGATTTGGGACTTGATGCTCGACGACTCCGTGACCGAAATCATGGTTAATGGCCCAGACAATATCTACGTTGAACGTGCAGGGCGAGTAACTCGGACAGACCGTCACTTCGGCACCGACGAATTCCTACTTGCAGCCGCTCGCAATCTAGCCGAGTACATCGGTCGCCCGATCGAAGGGGCTAGCTTGTCGATGGACGGTCGGCTTCCCAATGGATCACGTATTCACTTGATCTTGCCACCAATAAGCCGCGTCGGGATTTGTTTGACGATCCGCAAGTTCCGCGAAGCAGCCTTCACGTTGCCCGAACTGATCCAAATGGGGTCCGTCGTTCCCGAAGCGGCGGATCTATTGCGTAATGCGATCGCCGAGCACAAAAACATTGTGGTTGCTGGCGGCACAGGTACGGGAAAGACGTCGCTATTAAACGCTTTGTCTCGTGAAATCGACGAGCGTGAACGAATCGTTGTAATCGAAGAAAGCAGTGAGTTGAAATTGGTCCAGCCACATACGGTCTATCTCGAGGCTTTGGCAGCAGGGACCGAAGGTGCCGAGAAGGCGACGCTCCGCGAGCTGTTCGTCAATGCATTGCGGATGCGGCCCGACCGGATCTTGATCGGCGAGGTGCGGCGGGGCGAGGCACTGGAACTGATCCAGTCGATGCTGAGCGGGCATTCGGGTTCTCTATCGACGCTGCACGCTAGTTCTCCGGCGGCTGCGGCGACGCGGCTTGAGACGCTGTGCATGCTCAATGATGCACAGTTGCCCGTTTACGTCGCCAGGGCGCAAGTTGCCGCGGCGGTGGACCTTTTCGTTCAAGCGACACGCTTGCCATCGGGCGAGCGTTGTTTGACGGAAATTGCTGAGTTAATCGGCTTGGATGCACAGCAAAACTACGTCTGGAAAACGCTCTACAAGAAAAGTCAAGAAGAAATTTCAAAAACCGTGTCCTCGCTGTCCGAGCACGGGAATCTCATTGCACAGGCAGGATGAAACAACTGTCAAACACGAAAACGAGAAATCACGTTGATGACTCGAACACCACTTCAACTTTGTTTCAAAAAAGGTTTAGTAGCATGATCAATCGAATCAAGAGCGTCGCCGTCCGTTTCGCAAACGACGAACAAGGCATGGAAGCAGTCCAAATCATCATGACGATCGCAATCGCAGCCATGGTCTGCTTGGGAGTCTCAAAGATCTCGGGTGTTAACGCTAGCGGCGCTACGGATAGCGGATTGATGGGCAAGATTGGTGAGATCGGCGGCAAGTTCCTGGGTGATTCACTGAGCGGTTTGTTCAGCTAACCGCGGATTCATTTCTTCCAACGTTTGCTCTGCCAGTCGAAGGTGAGTCTGTTTCGACAGACTCACCTTTTTTTGGGCTCGTGCAGCTTAGTGCCATTACTCTTATCGTTCTTTTTTTCACACGAGGTAGTCATGTGTCTCCTGCCATCCGCAACAAGTCAAGTGTTGGCTTCGTTCTCATTTGATGTTTCGCAGCAGCTGGATGTTCATCAAACGATGGCGGGAACGATCAGTCTTGGGATACTTTTTGTTCTCGCGTTTACACTTGCGCGAGCGAGCATTACTGATCTTCAAACAGGACGTATTCCCAATCGTCTGTTACTTTGGGCATTCGCACTGGTGATGCCTTCGCTGATTTTAATGCATTCTGCTGACGGAGTTCCTTCCACACTTGTTGCAAACTTAACGGAATCGACGGTCGGCGGGATTGCCTTGTTCTTCGTAACATTCCTCATCTGGTTACTGGGCGGATTTGGGGGTGGCGATGTGAAGTTGCTTACCTTCATCGGGATGGTAGTCGGTGCGGAACGAGGGCTTGCAGTTCTGCTGCTTGCCCAGATCCTGGCTGCTGCTTTCATCGTCGCCCGGCGTGTTTTTGTGAGTCTGTGCAAGTCGGACGTTGTCGGTCAACCAGATCAGCCCGTGCCAATGGCTGGTTTCTTTTCAATCGCCGTCGTGGCGGTCTTGGTTGGAGGAACGATCTAATGATTCACAGAAACAAGCGAAGCCGATCACGCAAGGGAATCACTGCTGTCGAAATCCTGTTCATCTTTGCAACATTTGTCGTTGGGGCGATTGCAATGTTTAACGTCGGCAGACAAGTGATCGAAGTCTATTTCCAAGATGGCAACCAAGTCACCACTTCACCCTTGATTTAAGAAGACATTTGTCATGCAAGATTTCTTCAAAGCACTGCTAAGGCGATTTTGGTATGACGACCAAGGAGCGTCGTACTCGATCTCCGTTGTGTTGATGATCCCGATCCTGATTGGGGTCGTTTGCTTGTCAATTGAAACCGCTCTGTTGCTGATTTCCAAGCAGGCACTTAATACAGCGTCGCAATCTGCGATGCATGTTGCCCAAGCTTGGGTCGGTCATCAGGATTCGCTACATCAAAACGGTGAATCGCTCGAGACCGTCGTACACCAAGCCGTCGCACGAACGCTGGTTCCCTTCGCCAGTGCACGGGCTGACCAATCTCATGAGACTTCCGGTGATTTGCAATCGATTGTCACTGAACTTGGACTACCGAAAATCGCCAGCGATCGATTGAGTCAAAAGAATGCCAGCTTCGAAAAGATCACTCGTGTCATGTTAAGTCGAAGTGATCGCAGCACGCCTGGTTGGCTCGCGAGGATCGAGTTCGATGTCCCACTTTGGACACCCTTCGTATCCAAACTGTACCAAACCACTGTCAACGCCGATGGCCATCCTGCTCGAACGATCGCTACGGAAGTATGGATTCCAATGAGCCAGATCGATGCAGAGCGTACTGAAATCGGCATCCCGTATTCACCCAGGAAATCGGCCGATTGGCCGGAATAAGTGACGCAAGCCTAAGGAACTTCATCATGCCAATGAAAACAATTCAGAAACTGATCTCGGACGAACGCGGCCTACTCTCGGTTGCCAACGCGGTGATGATGCTATTCTTCAGTGCGGTATTGGTTTGTTTATTCAATGCGTGCTGTTCGATGTACGATCGAACCGAGTCTCAGCAACGTGCCGATGCGATTGCTCAATCGGTTGGCAATTGGAAGGCTCGCAATTTGAATGCGGTGACAGCTCTTCAACATTTGATGGGCGAACTACTAAGCATCGTGATCATTCATCATGCTGTCGGTGGCGAAGAACTTGATTCCGGAAGCATTGGTGACACCGAAGAAGCTGACCGGATGCTGCAGGCTGCCTACATGGGGGCACAGTCGTGTGAAAAAGGAACGCCTGCCTACAACGATGTCAAATCAAAGGTGTACGCAGGAGCGGCGCTGCTTGACGGACACTTAAAACTCAAGGAACTGCTCACACAAGTCTACGTAGCAAAGACGATCGCGATTGCGTTAAAAGCGTATCCACCAACGCGGCCAGCCGGTGAGGCACTGGAAACAGCCGCTCATCTGCTGGAGCTTGACATTCATCGCGAGTGGAAAGTGCTTGACCAACTCTATCAGGTTGCGAAATCACTGTCGCCGATCAAGAAGCAGATTCTCGAGACCTTTTTGCCGGGAGCGAAAGAACAACTCGACGCAATCGTCGCTGACTATCCGCGATCGCAAGCTGAGTTGGTCAATGACTTAGGTGAGCGATTTGGTGTAAAAGCGTCTGTGCTTCAGAGCGACCAACGGTTGCCCATCGTTGAAGACCCGCTGGCTCGGCTGCAACAAGTGCCGGACGGCTATGTTCGCCCAACCCATTGCGATTGCCCGTCGGTCCCGGCGGACAATATGCGGCATCAGATCGCCAAAGTCACCCAGCTTATGCGGGCAACGTTTCCATGGGTCAATTATCACCGTAAACCCATCGTCGATACCCTCAAAGCACTCGCTCCGCTATCGGAAATTGGCGATGCCTACTTCGACCACGCCGCTGGTTTCAGCAAACGATTTGGGGATGAATTGCAACGTGATGGCGAATTGGCACTTTATACACTTGACGACTACGACGGCCCGGACAAGGCAATGGAACCTTGGGCGAAAGCGGACGGATCGGGATACGCCGACAAGGCATTTGGAGTTTCGGTGCTGGTTGGTAGCGAAACGCGAACACCGGTTGGCGAGTTCTTTTTCCCAGCGACCGAAGGAGACTATACCTATCGCTTGGCCACGGCAATGGTGTGGAACCGTGACAAGCCAATCAAGCCGGTACATCCGATCGACTTGAACTGCAAACGGATCGTCCCGATTGTACAAGCGAAAACGGGATGGGATTTATTGGCGTGGAACGGTGATGTGGATGTCTCGGAATTGGTTGGAATCGGTATCCCAGATGTGTTCCCCGCGATCAAGTTGAAGTGGACTTCCAATTTGTCGCCAACGACCGCGGCCCGAATCAAGCAGTGGCAAAAACAGCTTCTTCCCGAGTGGGCAGACCGACTACCCGAAGTGCTGCCAACGCAGCTCGATAGCGACTTTATTGCCTTGTAGCAACAGTCACAACGACCTAAAGCAACTTTCTGAAATTAGGGAAAAACCAAGATGAAAACTCCGCATCGTTTATCAGTTCGCCACGGTGTCGCTCCGATCGAGTTCTTGATGTTCTTACCAGTGGTGATCGCGTTCGCCGCCATAACGATGTACATCATTCGAATTCATGAGGCCAAGCAGCGATCGACTCTGAACGCCGAGATTTCGGCAGTCGAAGAAGCTGTTATTGCAGCTCAAGAACAGAGGCTCGCCGAATTGCCGGGCTACAACGGCACCGATTCTCCGGACTTAGCCCAATTGGTATCAGCATTCCAGAAAGCACCGCTGAACATCAAAGACGGTATCGCTGCGGGCGAAAGCGAAGTCGATT
The DNA here is from genome assembly GCF_052161655.1 of Novipirellula methanifontis. Classification (GTDB taxonomy): domain Bacteria; phylum Planctomycetota; class Planctomycetia; order Pirellulales; family Pirellulaceae; genus Novipirellula. The sequence goes on along the minus strand of NZ_CP197418.1, from coordinate 143,041 downwards.
CAGGCGAAGGGGTTTATGGTGGCATCGAGGCAGCCGGAGCAGCAAAAGCTAAAATCGAATTCCTCAGCCACTCGTGGGAATCCGACGTCCTGCCGTTCCCTACCACGCGAAACCAACAACCTCCGTTAACGCTCCCACAAAGCGTTCGTGGAATCGCAAGCAATCTGGTGGACGTGCAACAATTCGCCCAGCTCGCTTCACTCGGTGGCGGAATATCGGGTGGCTTTTCCGGTTCCACGGTAAGTTTGGCCCGCACTCAGCAGGCAGCGATTCAAACGGGCAAGCGTGAGTTTGAAAAACTGAACAAGTCGATCAGTCAAATGGAAAAGAAGCTAACGGAGTTGAAACGCGATCCAATCGCAAACGAGGCTGAAATTCGAGACACCGAGGCGAAGCTCCGCCGAGCCAGTTCGCAGCGAGATCGGCTCAAAGGCGTGCTGTAGCGGATTCGTTCTATGTCCGTTATCGCTGCGTTTAATACTATCTTGCGGTGATTTTACGTGGCTGTGGCTTCCAGCTGCAGTCCTTTTTCGACACAGTTGTCACGGGGCGCTGAATAGGGGATCTTCCGCACTTTTGGTGATGGCGATTTGACGCTAGAAATATGCGGTTCAGTTTGATTCACGCCTGGACTTTGCGACGCAGTTGCATAGCATTGCGACACCTTTGACCTTTCATTCGCCCCAAGACGGGCATCTACCGATTAGGGACGACGCGCACGCACACACTGTGATCGGAGTCCCAATGCGTTTTCAGGTCTTCTTGCCTGACGCCACGAGTCTCGGTATCGAAAACGTTAGCGTTGACGATGAGCTTGACGAAGTCACAGTCTCGGTCTTCAGTCGAATGGAGAGTGCGACTTGTCCAAGTTGTGGACGCGCCTCAACCCGAATTCACAGTCGCTATAATCGTCGGCTGTCGGATCTGCCGTGGCAGGGACTGAGCGTCGTTCTCATCTGGCGCAGCCGTAAATTCTTCTGTAGATTTGATGATTGCCAGCGAAGCATATTTGCGGAACGTTTGCCACAGGTTGCCAGACCGCACGGGCGAAGAACTGACCGTCTGAGCATTGCTATTCGGTGTATCGCGCTGGCGTGTGGTGGCGAAGGCGGTTCTCGATTGGCATCCAGACTTGGCATGGCGTTTAGTCCAGATCTGCTTTTTCGCGAAATTCGTCGCTCTTCAATTCCAGAATCGCATACTCCGCGTGTGCTCGGCGTGGATGACTGGGTGTTTCGGAAGGGACAACGTTACGGCACTGTACTGATTGACCTGGAAAAAAACCGCCCCATCGATTTGCTGCCTGACCGTGAGTCTGATTCGCTCAAGAGGTGGCTTCAAGATCACCCAGGAGTTGAAATCATCAGCCGTGATCGAGGCGATTGCTACATCAAAGGTTCTACCGAAGGCGCGCCGGAGGCAATCCAAGTTGCCGATCGCTTTCACTTAATGCAGAACCTTCGGGAGGCGTTGGCATGCGTGATTGAACGTCATTCCAAGCAAATTCGGACAATTGCCCAGCAGCAAATGGAATTCCTAGCCGACTCAAATGACGCATGCGAACACCTGGGAAGCGATAGTGTCGATAGCGACAAACCATTGGCCGATACAAACGCTCAAAGTGTGGCATCGCAAAATCGGCGTGAACGTTATTCAGACGTAATGACACTCCATCAGCAAGGAATCTCGCAACGTGCTCCAAAACAAATGTCATGGATGGTCTTCAAAGAGGATGGGAATCTCAGCGACGATGATCGATCGTTCAAGGCAATGGTTTTTGAGCAATGCCCAGAGGTTGCCGAAGGGTGGAGGATAGCGTCTGGATTCATCGCTCTTTTTAAAAGTAAAGTCGGCGAGGACATGTCAGCTTGGCTCGCTGGGGCGATTCACGAAACTGTCCCGAAAGAACTTCGAAATTTCGCCAAGGGCATTTTGCGAGACTCTTCGGCGATAGTCGCGGCGATAACGCTCCCCTAGAGCAATGGGCAAACCGAGGGCCAAGTCAACCGACTGAAGACCTTGAAGCGGCAGATGTACGGCCGCGGCTCTTTCGATCTACTCCGACTCCGTTTTCTATCGGCGGCATGACACGAAGAATGGCTCCTCTTGTTCAAGCAGCTTGCGGTGACTCCCATAGCTGAAGCCAATTTGCCGTGCCGACCAGCCCTGGGTGGTGGATTTATGTAGGCATCGCTCCGTGTCCAAAGGCCATCTCGGTCGATTTGCGCCAAAGGTGTACTCGGCCAGCGGCATTGCTTGCCGGTGGCATTTTCAATGAACTGATGCATAAGCGACTTTTTGGACACGGAGTCATGCCTCCAAAATCCACCATGCTGTACTCCGTCATGTTGATCCACGGACGGATTAGATTGCGTGGAAGCGTTTTCGAAGTCCGAATTCGGCGAGCGTTTAGCCATCACCAAAAGTGCGGAAGATCCCCTTTTCAGCGCCCCGTGACAATATTCTTTGGCCATAAGCTCCCCAAGATATTTGGGAAGAAACTTAATCCACTCGCTTTCGCTGGGGACGTAGCGACCATGTTGTGGGCAATCAAGGAAACGTACAAGAACCCACAGAATGCCGTGCGAATACTCGTTGCTGGTGCGGCACAAATGATTTTCGGGAAAGCAGGTGCGGCAGGCTTGAAGAACCTTAGACTAGGGACCAAAGCCTAAAAAGGTTCAGCACTTTTGATTGATGCAATGGGCTCCGCATCGAAGAATACGATGTATCCGGGGTCGGCAGCCGAGAACAATTAGTTGGGTGGTCCGAGACGATCATCTACAAACTTCGTGAAAGAACCTACCTTTACGGACCATTGTCTTCGATTCCCAATGGACTCGCGAGCGATTGGCATGTGCAGATTCGGCTGCCGTTATTCGTCGGTTTCGATGCTATTGTCTCACTTTTCCGGTGATGCTGACCATATGCTTACTCTCCCGGTGTCCGTCTCAGTGGCGAGCCGATGTGTAAGAGAGTCGAAAGCAATCGTTGCAGTGCTATTTGGATTGTAGCTAAATCGTAGAAGTTCACGCCCGCTTTCAAGATGCCACACTCGAAGTGTTCCGTCGCTGCCTTTTGACGCTATTCGATGACCATTGGGGCTAAATTTGACTTCGAAAACACTACCATCGTGTCCTTCTATTTTACGAAGCAATTCACCAGCCAATAGATCCCAAATTTCGATTATTGGCCCTGTGCCCACAGCCAATAATCTGTCATCAGGACTAAAGGCTGTGCAGCTACCGGTGAAGTTCCCGGACGCCTGTCGTTTGCCGAAAACGCGAACCAGTTGGCAAGTTTCCGTGCTATATAGCGAAACAGTGCCTTCAACTCCTCCATCACAAGCATATTGTTTGCCTGTTGAATTGAAGGCGATGCTATTGACAAACTTCTTATGTAACGTGTCTTTGTGGATCAGTTCCCAGGTTCGGGTGTCCCAAACGCTGAAGCTGCCAAGTGTATCTGCGACAAAAAGAAGCTCTCCGTTGCTGCTAAACGAAACGTTTTTAACTATTTGATTATGAATGTCTGAACTGAATATTCTCTTGCCTGACGAAACATCCCACACGGAAATCTGGCCATCTCCGCCTCCAGATAGCATTGATCCATCTGGGTGGAATGCTAGGCTCATCCAACCAGCAGCTCCGTAAATAAGTTTGCTGTCCGAAGCAACTTTTGCGTTGGCTTCAGGTTCGCTCAGGTCCCAGATTTTTACCGATGAGTCGGTTGCTGAGCCACCGGTTGCCAACAACTTTCCCTCATTCCCAAATGCGATGCTATGTATCCAGCGTGAACTCGCTTCGATGACTTGTGCAGCTTGGTCAATTAGCCGCCATTTCCGAATGGTTCCATCGCGACTTACCGATTCGACTAGCTTGTCGACTTCAATGAAGCACACGCTAACAATCTCGTCAACGTGGCCCCTGAATCGCAACTCTTCAATTCCCGAAATTGTATTCCATATGCGGACTGTTCGGTCTGCACTTCCACTCACGAGCTGCATTCCGTCGGAGCTAAAGGCAATGCAGCTAACCACGCCATCGTGTTGAAAACGCTTTAGTTCTTCGCCTGACTTGGCGTCCCAAAGGCGAATGGTGTGGTCGTAACTTGCAGTGGCAATTTGATTGCTCGCGGGATGGAATTTGAAATCTAGAATATCATCAGAATGACCATTCAGTTCAGCTAGGCGATCACCAGATTCCTTGTCCCAGATACGGAGGACGTGGTGACCGATGCCCTCAGAGGGGCCGGCGATAGTTCTCCTTGTCTTGCTATCTTGTTTAAATACCTTTTCCACGCTCCCGTCGTCGCGATCTAACCAAAACGCCCATGTCTCGGCGTTTTTAGCGACAAGCCGTCCGTCTTTTGAACTTCGCACATTGGTTATCATCTCGCTGATGTCGTAGCGAACGCAATCGCTCGACTTGAAGCCGAGCAGCTTTTCTCCAGAGATTGTCGACCAGACTTCGGAAAAATTGACTAAGGATGTGTTTGAATGCGAGTTCCATCCATAGCTGACCACGATGCGTTTACCGTCTGGACTGAAACTAATGCTCTTCACTTGTGTACCTTTGCTCTCGGCTTTTGCATCCAGTGGCATTGTCACCAGAAGGTCCCCAGTCGCTGAATCCCAAAGCCTAACAGTTCCATCGCGAGCCCCTGTCGCGAAGCGTTTGTGATCGGGATCGTTGGCGTGTGCTGTTAGCGCAGGAACGATTCGGATTTCCCTGTTAGTAGTTGCGATCAGCCGATTCCAATAGTGCCATTCAAAACCTCGAATGTCACTATCTTCGTAACGTTTGAGAATAGTTTTGATCTGATTAATGTTTGAATCGTTCCAATTTTGCTCAGCTATAAGCATGTCCGCCGAATATGCGTTCTGGTGCGAAACAACGAAGTTTGCCTTGGCTTCAGCTGCACGTGCTGTTGCTTCGGCAGCTTTTTGCTCTGCACGCAGTGCTTCTTTGTTGGCTCGCTCTGCATGTCTGTCTGACTCAGTACGCAGTCGTTTCTGTCCGATCGCTGCAAGCGGTCCCCCTACGCCAAGCGCAAAGGCGAGCAGTACAGCAAATAAAATTGCAGAGGCTGCGGCGGGCCTCCGCTTGCACCACCTGGCCATTCGCTCAGTTGCACCAATCGGACGAGCCAGGATTGGCCTTCCGTTGAGAAACCGTTCCAATTCATCTGAAAGCTCTGACGCATTTTGGTATCTCCTTTCTGCATCTTTTTCTAGGCATTTCAAGCAAATCGTTTCAAGGTCCAGCGGAATATTGCTGTCAAGCGTCCGCGGGGTGACGGGTTCGCTATCGGTGACTTGTTTCAACGTGTCAAGAAAGTTTGCCGCTTGAAATGGAGGACGTCCTGTAATCGTGCAGTACAGGATCGCGCCGAGTGAGTAGACGTCGGCAAGTGTGCCGATTTTATCGGTTTGACCGCGAGCTTGCTCCGGTGGCATGTAGCTTGGTGTACCCATCACCGCACCCGTACGAGTTAGATCGCTATCACCTTTGACCATTTTCGCCAACCCAAAGTCAGTAACTCTAGGTTCGCCGTTGCAGTCGACTAGCACATTGGCGGGTTTTAAGTCGCGGTGAATCACATCGCGTGAGTGCGCATATGCAACCGCGACCGCGATCTTACGACAGATATCAGCCGCGTCCCTTGCTGGCATCGGCCCCGCAGAGAGCTTGCTCTGTAAACTTGCCCCATCGATAAACCCCATAGAGAAATAGTGTTGGCCATCGTGCTCTCCAATTTCATAGATCGGCACGATGCCTGGATGATCAAGGTTTGCCGCAGATTCCGCTTCAGCTTGAAAACGTTGAACTAGTTCATCTCCTGCTAACTCGCCCGCAAGAATCATCTTGATGGCGACAATTCGATTGAGCTTGATTTGTCGAGCTTTGTAAACAACCCCCATTCCTCCACGGGCAATTTCTTGCAAAAGTTCGTACTCGCCGAAGTATAGGACTCGGACGCCACCATCCAAACTGTTCGCCGCCTCTTCCAAGCTAGTCCTAGATCCACTTTCCGCAGGCAATGTCTGCAGCGAGACCACCTGCCCGGAAAGGTTTCCGTCGGATGAGGACGACTGTTCAAAACTATCCTTCGGTTCCTCTGAAGGTTCTACCGACTTCCTCCGTATCTCGTGAAGTGCTTCTTTAATGGCGTCCCTGAAGCAAGGAAAGCGATCTTCGTAATCAGTCACTGCGGGTGGCGACGATTCATGCTGTCGCCACCGTAGTTCAATCTGCAACAACTCTCGAAGCAGTTTACTTTGGTCCTCCGCTCCGACTCGCTGAAGGAAGTCGTCAATGTTAGGCGGCGTACCAGTCATCCATGCTGACTCGAACTCATCGCAGAGAGAATAAATTCTCGATTCGTTGGAAGAGAAACTCATGGGAATTCACCAATTTCAAGATGCGTCGAGCCAACCGAGGATGACGGTTGCTCAACGAAATTGTCGCCGAATCGACGCGGCCGTAAACGACGTTCGATTAATCATACGGCTTTCTTTACTTTAACGCATTCTTGGGAATTCGTGAGCCATTGTCTAGTGACATGCACAAGCAATCGAAGGTGAATCCGATGTGGTTAGCAGCCTTGATGACGGTTACGCTCTGCATGGTCTATGTACTCGTCGTCACTGTACAATCGGTGCCGATCAAGCGAATTCTGCGTGGTTTCCGTTGAGGTGGTGAGCTGGAGCGTTTGGGGTTTGTGAAATGGGACGCATCGTCTATCCCTAAATTTGTCGCGTCTATCCTCCTGCATCCGCTTTGATTCGTTCAACTTCAGCACCATCGAGTGTCCAAGACGCCCCGGCGCTAACGGAGCGAAGCGTCAGTTTCTTGAGCGAGGCGTTTGCGATTTTCTTATCGACATGTTTGATACGTACGACAATTACACCCTCCAGTTTCCCGGCGTTCTTTTCGTCGTCGTCAAGGACACTGCTACCCTTGGCGGTGGATTTAAATGGAACGTCGCCGAGAATATCCCACATTTCAACGACCGGAGTGTTGTCGGGCACACCGCGAATCCCCTCGTAAACGACGTTATCATTCGACTCAATCTGGACAGTGAGTAGTCGTATCCCAGGCGGTGTGTATAGCAATGAGATTGCTTGGCAGCACCCTAGGTACAAGACAAGTGTAACCGGGATCGCGAAGTCTTTAGATCGTTGAAATTTCATGATTTAAGTTAGAAGTGATGGTGTCGATTCTTGGTTACACTAAGCATTGCGATATCGCCAATCTGATTCATCAGCCAATGTCGCTGATGTAAGATTCCGATGCAGCTAGTATCTGAGACAAATTTCGTGTGAGATTTCCCAGCTTAGTCTTGGAAGTTCAGGAAGCTGCGAATTGCGATGTGAGATTTCACGTCAAAATCTTTTTTGTGTGATCGTGGTCATCTGCACTCCATCGCGAAAAAGCGTCAAGTGTTCTCGCCAGGAATCGAACATGGTCTACGACCTCCGCAAAGTCGCGTGCTATCCGGCACAACCCGAGAACATGAGATGAAGTTTGAATTAGAAAGTGTGAAGTCTGAAATTGGTTCGGTTCAGTTATTCAAACTTCGTCCTTCAAACTTCAAAGTACCTTGCCAGGGAATTGAAAGTGCGTCTATCGGTTTCGAAGACCCGTGAGGTCGAAAAGTGGAACGATCATTTCGGTCTGTGAAAACCGCAGTTGCGTGTTTAGATTTGAGGTACCAAATGACAAGACACTCACGGAATTGGCCGGTGGATGAGCTTTCCAATCAGCGGGCGAGTAAATCTCTCTTGCGTCCTCTTGAGCCGAATGCGGCTGAAGCTGTCACGGAACGCTTATAAAACTCCCCCGACGGCAGCGTCTGGGGGTATGCGAAAATCTTATTTTTCCAAAAAGTGTCCGCTTTTCCGAGGATTAGAGCAAGCCGAACGCTTGACCAAATTGAATCTCTTCCTTCGTCAATTTCGCAAGATCGCGGGTACATTTATCTTTCATCGCCACTGCGATTTCTTTGTGCTCTTGAACCCACACCTGAATATCCCTTTCAGCAACCAAACGTCGTGTGATATTCGCACTCATATCCGCGTTTCGGCTCATGATACTCGAAAAGAAACCATAACCGCCATGGATCTGATAGCTGCTTGGTCGCGATCGACACTCTTCCACAAGCATCTGCAACGCAGCCACTTTGCGTTCAATTTCTCGCAGTCGACGACCAGACGCTGGATCACTTTTTTCGGCCATCTCGAAAGTCACCTCGCCCACTCCTTCTATCTTCTCGCGTATCGATTCCCGCATTGAATCACAGTAGGCGACCTGCTCGTCGGCGGTCTCCAGTTTCTTGGAGATTATCATGTCGATTGCCGCAACAGTGAGGGGGCTATTGTTTATCTTGTATCGCACGAGACCGTTCATTCGGGACACGGCAAGTAATCCATTTTCAGTGCAGTTCGAAGCGTCGAACTCCAGGAACTTGGGTGCCTTCCCTTCAGCCAACTTTGCGAGTGTTTTGTCATCAACCATTCCAAGTCGCAACGATTCCAGACCGGGCAGCTGAGATCGGTCCCAGTGCTCGCTATTGATAACCGAGGTGGCTGGGAGTTCCAACTGCTTTAGTTTATCAAATGCGCTGAAACTCGCGATGACCGAGAAATCGACTGACTCACCTTCCAGCGAAAGTCGCTCGACAGAGGGCAGGAGTTCACCCAACAACGCTAGGTCTTCCATGCTCATTTGATCGTTGCCGATTTTCAGTTCTCGGACCGTTTCAAGTTTCGGCAAAGTCCCAATACTGCCTTTTGAAAGACACGCTTTATGAATATCGAGTGACTCCAATGCACTGAAGGTTCCGAGAAATCCAAGATTCGCTTCGGTGGTTTGGTCAGTGACAAGAGACAAGACTCGAAGGTTCTTCATCACAGCCAAACAATCAAGTCGTTCACCAAGCGACCCCGACAGGTTAAGTTCCGCATCGGTAACATCGAACAAGGAATCAATCGACACCAATTTACCTGACCGTTGACTTCGATCGTAGATAGCAACTTGACGCCCGGAATCGCCGTTGGTGGACTCACGCTCAGCCACACTCAATTTGTCACCATTCCACACATAGTCCTCGGCGAACCAAAAGATATCCCCTGTATCGGTGGCGTCCCAAACTTTAACGCAGCCTTTTTCGTCTGCGGACACCATCCGAGTTCCATCGTGGCTGTAGGCCACTGCACATACTGGCGATTCATGTCCGTTCAACGCTGCGATAAGTCTCCCATCTGGAACGGTCACAACAATTACTTGAGCACTTGGGTCTGAGGTTCCAATTACGAGACGCTCGGAATTGGGTGAAAAACATACCGAAGCGGTCCAATAATGCGGATTGGGGAGATCGACGGTTGAAACGGCCTGCCCAGATTCGATGTCCCATATTTCGACATGTCCTTTCTGCGAACCCCACAAGCTGGGCCTTCCGGAGACCGCCAGGAATCGTCCATTCGGTGAAAGATCCAAATCAGTGATTCGACCAAACTCGGGGCCTAGCTTTCGCTCAGTCGATGAATTGAAAGGCCACTGATACACTTGTTGCATCGTTGTGCCGAATAGCGATTTTCCATCGGGTGAGAACAACGCTTTCCGAATACAGTGTTCTGATTTTTGAAAAGTTGGCGAAAACACGACTCCATTCGAGGCTCGCCACATCTGCGTCCAACTTGAATCGAATTTTGCTTCGGTTACATGACCTCCAAATGCTCCTAGCGTTTTACCACTTGCCGACACGTCTACATCCGAGATGACAATATCCGGAAAGTCGCGTTTCCATCGAACTCGCTTTGTTTCAGTATCCCAAATCCGAATTTCTCCAAGTACCTTTCCGACCACTGAGCCACTCGTGGTCGTCATCCCACCGGCAACCAGAGCCTTTCCATTGGGCGACCAGGCCAATCCCATTAGGTTTTCTGACAGACGCATGCACTCGTCAACGATGCCGGTGTCCGTATCGAGCAACAATACTCTTCCGTCACTTGTTCCCAAAGCAACTTGATGACTGTTGGGTGAATATTCTGCTCTGACAATGACGGAATCACCCGTTTCAACCGAACGAACCTCCGCCGAATTCACCGATTCGACGGTGCAAGTAAGTAGGAGCGAAGCAATCGTGAGGACCGCAGCAGAGATGCGGGACCTTGAATCAGTATTAATACGACAGCGTTGCGTGTTCATTTTCTTGTGCCTCTCGGGAATCGGATCTGAAGTGTGGCATGTCAGTTAGCTCACAACACAGAGATACCGTCGAGACACACCAGAAGACACGAAAACGTCAGGCAAATCTGGAAAACCGGAGATTCCCTGCTCGATTGCGATTCCTTTTCGATGTACGAGGAACACAAGTGCTTCGCTTGGATCCACTTCGCAAGTAGATTATTAAACATGCCTGCGACGAGCACGGAGCTTCCCTCTCGGCGAGGAATGAGTCCAGCCAAACGTTGTAAGAGAACTATGGAGATACGTGGTGAGTTCTGGCTACCCGGAAATCCGCAGCAGCATGTTAAAGTCACCGACTCGATCCTGGCACCCTTCTCCGTTGCTTTCTCAATTCGACTGAAGGCATCTTTTTCAATCTGCAGATCGAGAGCCTTGTTAGCCGCGGCTTGCTCCAGTTGCTTTTTCGCGACGACTGGCGGGCGGGGATCTTCTTTCGTCGTCCTCTCGTCTTCAATCGGGTTCAAGGGGCTGACATCTGCTCTATTCGAGTCAACCGCCTGACTGACTAAGGGCATCTTTACCGCTTGGTGTTGCTCAGACGCAATTTCGGTTCGCTCGCTGCAGCCCCTACTGAGGGCAAACGCAAGTCAGAATGCAACGAGATTCGTGGACGCTTGTTTCATCGCTTTATCCGTGTAAAGTTGAGCACTTCAGTTTCGATTGAACGGAATGTGTCAACGACAGTGAGACAACTATTTGATAGTTGTTAGGTGCTGCATCCCGCGTGCTCAGGGGCCAGCCCCCGAACCCCCGGGATTTTTTCAGGCATGACTCGGGTGTTCAAAGAGTTTGTTGCTGCTACTGTGTCGACGTCTGGTGAAACGGAAGACGGCTCTGCGGGGACGCAACCGGCCAAGGGATAACCGGATCGAGGGTGCGTCAAAGACGTTACTTCTGGAGCCCCCGGGCAATTCGCTTCGGGGGCTTCGCTTTTCAATTCATCCTTTCGTTTGGGAGCGTTGATCCAAACTGCTTTGGGAAGGCTTGCAGGTGTGGGAATGCCGTGTACGAAACGCTCGGGATTCTTCTGCCATGCCCCGTGAAGCGTTTGTTTCCTCGACTCGATCACTTTTTCGCCTTGGCCGTAGTGCAACGATGATGGGGTAAGCAGGCCGATGCCACTGTGATAGTGCTCGTCGTTGTACCAGCCAATGAATTCACGGCAGAACCCAAGTGCGTCTTCATAGCATCCAAATCGCTGGGGAAATTCAGGGCGGTACTTCATCGTTTTGAACTGGCTTTCCGAGAAAGGATTGTCGTTGGAAACATGCGGCCGACTGTGTGACTTGGTGACGCCCAGCGAACCAAGCAACTGCGCCACCGAATGCGATGTCATCGATGGCCCACGATCGCTATGGAGGATCAATTGCTCGCGCGGAACGTTTTGCTTTTCAATGGTTGTTTCGATCAGCTGCGTGGCTAGATCGGCGCTTTCACGATGTGCCAGCATCCAGCCGACCACGCAGCGGCTGTAGATATCCAGAATGACATACAGGTAATAATAGGTCCATTTCTCCGGGCCCTTGAGCTTGGTGATGTCCCACGACCAGACTTCATTGGGGCCGGTCGCAAGCAATTCAGGCTTTTTGTAGTTCGGGTGTCGGAGTTGGTTTCTGCGTTCGCGAGTGCTTTGATTCGCTTCAAGGATGCGATGGATGCGATACATCGTCCGCACGCTGCACATGTACTCCCCTTCATCGAGCAATTTCGAGTAGACCTGCCGTGGCGACTGATCAGCGAAACGTTCGCTGTTGAGTCGATCGATCACCGCCTTTCGTTCTCCGAGTGAAAGTGCTCGAGCTGGGATCGGTCTCGGCTTAGGTTGCTGGTCGGGATCGCGGCGACGGTACAACGTCGCTCGCGAAACATTCAGTGCGCGGCATGCAGCAGCGACACCGACTCGTTTGCTGAGCCCTTCAGCCGCACTCAATCTGTCTTCTCGTGTGAGCGTGTCTGCATCATCTCCGAGACTTTTTTTTGGACGTCAATGATCAACTCCGCCTGGCGAAGTCTTTCTTTTAGGCGTTCATTTTCGCGTTTCAAAGCGGCAAGCTCTTTTGCCTTTGACGGTATTGCTGGCGGCACATCGCTACTGGGCTTTTTCGATGATGACAATGATTTTTCCCGAAGTTGACGACGCCAGCGCTGAACCACTGACGAATAGAGCCTTTCACGACGTAGCAGAGCCCCAATCTCACCGGGCTCGGAGCACTGCTGAGCTTCGATCGCGATCCGACGTTTATACTCCTCTGAAAAGCGACGACGGGTCGCTTTCTCAGCCACCTCAGGATTTTTCTTAACTTTTTTGTTGGCGATTTCGGTCATGTAAACTCTCCGTGCCCTCGACTTTGAAAAACTTCAAAGTTGTCTCACTCATGTTGGCACAGAGGGGGAAAGGTTCAGGGGGGATGGAGTTCAATGTTGAGATGAGCCGCGGCAGGCGGCATGAAAGTTACCAACTGGGCGACCATTGCTTGCCTCATTGCAAACAAGAATTTTTTTGCCGCCGGAGTTGCGCTAGCAACGCTCTTAGTAAAAAGCAACTAGGCGGCTTTCCAAAGGGGTGACGATGGACTCGTACGCTCGCTCTGCTATCACGGTTGTGTCATCGGGAACAAAGTTGCTGAACTGATGTGGCGACGCGCCTCGGAAACTTGGAATCTGTTTGACAAGGATATCCTCCGCCTCCGTTTTGACTTCCGGTTCCTTGTCGCAAAATTCGTAGCTCTGAGAATCCGTAAGCGGATTGCTCAATTGAAGCCACCTTCGTGTCTCCTCTAGTTCTGTTTCTCGGTCTTCCGTCCTTTGCTCTTTTCTGTATCCGTAGCGATTGAAGCGTTGGACTTGGTTTTGCCATTGAACGCCTTCGCGTTGCGACTGGTAATCTTGCCATGCCATGGTTAACTCAATCGCTCGCTTGGCACTTTATCGGCAGCCAGCTTCGAACCACTCCCAGTCACTGTGCAAGCACATGTGCTGGAAGTGACGTGCCGTGTAGCCGGCGTCGGTGTTAAAAATCCCCTTGTCCATCTCGGTGTTCTCGATGACTACGACGGCCTGGACAAGGCAATGGAACCTTGGACGAAAGCCGACGACTCGGGATACGCCGACAAGGCATTTGGTGTTTCGGTTCTGATCGGCAGCGACACACGAACACCGGTTGGCGATTTCTTTTTCCCAGCGACCGAAGGAGACTATACCTATCGCTTGGCCACGGCAATGGTGTGGAATCGTGACAAGCCAATCAAACCGGTACATCCGATTAACTTGAACTGCAAACGGATCGTGCCGAGTGTGCAAGCGAAAACGGGATGGGATTTATTGGCGTGGAAAGGTGACGCGGATGTCTCGGAATTGGTTGGAATCGGTATCCCCGATGTGTTCCCCGCGATCGAGTTGAAGTGGACTTCCAATTTGTCGCCAACGACCGCTGCCCGGATCAAGCAGTGGCAAAAACAGCCTCTTCCCGAGTGGGCAGACCGACTACCCGAAGTGTTACCAACGCAGGTCGACAGCGACTTTATTGCCCTGTAACAACAAATCGTGGCTGTGGCTTCCAGCCGCAGTCCTTTTCTCAAGACAACTGCGGCTGGAAGCCACAGCCACACGTATCCAACGCTATTTTCTAAAAAGAAAAAAACAAAGATGAAATCTCAGTATCGTTCAGTCGTCCGTCACGGCATCGCCCCGATCGAGTTCTTGATGTTCTTACCGGTGGTGATCGCGTTCGCCGCCATGACGATGTACATCATTCGAATTCATGAGGCCAAGCAGCGATCGACTCTGAACGCGGAGATTTCGGCAGTCGAAGAAGCTGTTATCGCAGCTCAAGAAAAGAGGCTCGCCGATTTGCCCGGTTACAGCGGCACCGACTCAGCGGACCTAGCTCAATTGGTCGCAGCGTTCCCGAGAAAACCGCTGGATATCAAAGCCGGTATCGCCGTAGGCGAAAGCGAAGTCGATTCGGGCGAAGGAGTTTATGGTGGCATCAAGGCAGCCGGAGCAGCAAATGCTAAAATCGAATTCCTCAGCCACGCGTGGGAATCCGACGTCCTGCCGTTCCCTACCAGACGAAACCAACAACCGCCGCTGACGCTCCCGCAAAGCGTTCGCGGAATCGCCAGCAATTTGGTGGACGTGCAACAGTTCGCCAAACTCGCTTCACTCGGTAGCGGAATATCGGGTGGCTTTTCCGGTTCCGCGGAAGGTTTGGCCCGTACTCAGCAGGCAGCGATTCAAACGGGCAAGCGCGAGCTTGAAAAGCTGAACAAGTCGATCGATCAAATGGAAAGGAAACTCACGGAGCTAAAACGCGACCCAATCACAAACGAGGTGGAAATTCGAGAGATCGAAGCAAAGCTCCGCCAAGCGAGTTCGCAGCGGGATCGGCTCAAGGGCATGCTGTAGTGGATACATTGCACGAAGAAATTAACGGGACGGGGTGGATTTCATGTCCCTGAGGCGTCTAGTGAGGGTATCTCATTGCACACGGTTGTTGGTAGCCGGTTCTCAAACCCCACTATGAAAAGGAAATCCCGATGAAGCTTCAGACTCCACAACGAAGTGTAGTTCCGCCCGTTTCGACGCCCATCAAACATTCAGCATCCAGTGCCTCGCTTCCCGTTTGGATGCGGATTGGTGTTCCCGCAACACTCGCAGTTCTCGCGTATATCCTGAATGATATCACCATACGTAAACAGCTCAATCCAATGGAAGTATTGACCCTATCGGTGGACGCCTCACCAGGCATGCGATTGAATGCGGATGATTTGCAGCTCGACACCGTCGGTGGCACTCTAGATCACACAAGGCTGCTAACGATGCAAAAATTGCTGGCTGCACTAAAGATCGATGATCCCGAATCGATCAAGGAGGCTTTGGAGAAAACACCCTTGATCATCTCACGACCCATCGCTGGCGGTGAGCTGTTGACCGACTCGTGTTTGGGAGGCATCGAACAACTTGAGTATGGGCATCAACGGGTGAACGTTCCCATCTCAAACATCATCGGTGACTGTTCAAACCTGTCGCCAGGTCAACTCGTTTATTTCAATGCATTCTTAAAGCGATCGAATTTGGAATCCAATGACATAACAGAGATCGGGCCATTTCGCATTCCTTTTGGGACTCGCAAAGAAGTCCAAGATGAGAAATATGCTTTGTTGCCGCTAGTTTATCGAGTCGGTCCAAACGAGGAAAAATCGACGGACGTGCAAATGTTACTCGCAGCCGCCTATTCCGAGCACGGCGTGAAGCTGGCACTGGTCGAAAAATCGACAAAGAAGTCATCGGAGCAACCAACCTTGTCAGCGAAACGCTAGAGGAGTTGAACTTCTGCAGGACATTCAAAAAACAGCCCACTCCACCACACTGAAATAAATCCATGCTCCTTCGATACTTCAATCAATTCGACGGCCAACCGCTACTTGCTAAAGTTGCAAGTGACCGAATTCATGTCGGCAGCGCAGTTAGCAACGATATTGTTCTGCAAAGCCCCTTCATAGATCATGAGTCCGTCGTGCTTCGACGCGGTGATGATTCATGGCAAGTCCAAGTGCTTGGCAAAAACGGATGCGAGCTTGATGGCAAGAAACACCATAGCGGCTCAAGTCTCGTTTGGGATGGCAGCTCGCGGCTAAGCATTTTCCCTTACGTGTTCCAAGTACAGTCCGACCAATCCGCTGAAAACGCTACCGTTGGACGATTAATTGCTCAAACGCATGATTTGATGCGCAACATTCACTTGGATATTTTGCAACAAATGCACGACAGTCAATCGTCGGTCGACATTCCTGACGACACCGAGTCATTATTGCATATTGAAAGGTCTATCGAATCGAGTGCCAAGCATCACGGATTAACATCAAACGACAACGCAGCCTTGGTGGCCGAGTTGGCCGGTTGTTGTGTCCGCGACGAGTTATTGAACTTGTTACTTGCTAATTCATCCGAAAGCGAGCATCAAGGGTGGCAAGCCAATGCAGCGTGGAGCGAGTTTGCAACGACGGTCCCAGTACATGAAGACGAGCTGAATCGATGGACGTTGGCGTGTGCAAAAAAATTGTTCAGCAAAACCGATAGCAGCAAAACGGAAGCAAGAATTGCGATTGTCGACGCTCGTTTTTGGAATCTCTGGGACGAGCTAAGTCCAGGTCTGATTCAAACCTTTGGCTTTTACTTAGCCCTAAGAAACCTGAAAAAGCAAATCAAGGACATCCTGTTCGGATTCGGCCCACTGGAAGACTTGCTTCGCATCCCGACGATATCGGAAATCATGGTCAACAGCAGCCATGAGATCTACATCGAGCGATCAGGAGTCCTGCAAAACTCGGGGCGGAAGTTCGTTTCGGATGAAGTCACCACCACCGTCATCGAACGGATCGTCGGAATGGTTGGAAGACGCATTGATACCGCTCAGCCAATGGTCGACGCACGCTTACCCGACGGTAGTCGTGTTAACGCAGTGATCCCGCCTTTGGCCGTAAAAGGTCCGTGTCTGACCATCCGAAAGTTTTCAAAACAACGGTTCACGATGCCTAAGCTGATCGAAATCGGCTCCGTCTCGACACAAGTCGCCTCCTTTTTAAGCGCTAGCGTGCGAGCAAAAAAGAGCATTTTGATCTCAGGTGGTACTGGCACCGGAAAAACGACACTTTTAAACTGCTTGAGTCAAGCGATTCCTTTTGCTGAAC
The DNA here is from genome assembly GCF_052161655.1 of Novipirellula methanifontis. Taxonomy (GTDB): domain Bacteria; phylum Planctomycetota; class Planctomycetia; order Pirellulales; family Pirellulaceae; genus Novipirellula. The sequence continues at coordinate 126,096 of NZ_CP197418.1, read as the reverse complement.
GCATCATTTGCATCGAAGACACTCACGAATTGCAGCTTGACCATCCCCATGTCGTGTTTTTGGAGTGCCGCGATGGTAACAACGAAGGCAAAGGAAAGGTTGCTATCCGCGACCTAGTCAAAAACGCACTGCGTCAGCGGCCCGACCGTGTCGTCGTGGGTGAATGTCGCAGTGACGAAGCGATTGATATGCTCCAGGCGATGAACACCGGTCACAGTGGTTCGATGACAACGATTCATGCGAACACGCCTGAAGACGCACTTCGACGATTGGAAGTGTTGGTACGGGACAGTGGCCTCCCGTCGGACGCTATCCGTCAACAGATCGTATCGGCAATCGACATTGTTGTTCAAATCACTCGCTTGCCATCGGGGCATCGAATCATTAGCGGAGTAACCGAGGTGCTTCGCTTTGACGAATCGTCCCAAACGATTCGTTTACGCCCCATTTTCCACAGCCGTTTTGACGACGAGACACAATCGTTGAAACTAGCTCCCACCGGCTGTATCCCAACATTTGCGGGTGAGCTTGTCCGTGATGGACACATAAAACTCGACTTGTTTCTGCGTGGAATTGAGACCGTTGAAGCAGAGGAAATCGAATCATGACGAACACTCTAAATCTAGTAATGGCATCCATTTGTGCAGCGTCGAGCGTCTATTTGGCTTGCCGTTGGTATGTCCCCTGGGCTCGATCGGTACTGCAGAAGCCAATCGAACCCTACCTAAAACGGACAGGTGAGATTGGCTTTGACGAAGAGTACTTTCGTAACATGACGTTTGCGATCGAAGTCACGTCAATCATAGGCCTGTTGTGGACCGGCTACATCTACATGGGAACGGTGCTGGCCGTAACGGTATTCGGAATCAGTGTCCATTTGCGAACGTTGATCTTTTCGTGGTTAGTGGAAAGCCGAGAACGTTTATTACGAAGTCAAACGTCAGCTTTTACAGCGGGCTTGATGAGTTTGACCCGGAGCGGTTTGAGTCTCAGCCAAGCATTTGATTCGGTCGCCGGAGAGATGCCGATGCCTCTTGGGCGACAAGTGCAGCGGATCGCAATGGAGCATCGTCGAGGACGCCCGCTTGCTGAATCGATTGATGCCGTACGAACACAGCTTCGACTGGATGCGTTTTCGTTATTGGTAACATCGATCACCTGCGCTTTGAAACAAGGGGCCTCGCTCGAAGCGTCGTTGACTGGTGTGCAAGAATCACTAAAGCATCGTGCTGATTCGGAACGACAGCTATTTGCCAAAACCTCCAACGCACGCAATACAATCCTGATTTTAGCTTGTACGACGCCCGGTTTCTTTTTGATGTTCTGGCTGATGATGCCTGATTCGATGGAGATCATTTTCCAAACCGAAGCCGGAAAAAAAATGCTTGCCGCGATCCTGCTACTACTTTATGGCGGGATCGCCTGGTCTCGAAATTTGTTGAAATTCAAGTAAGCATCTGCGACCAAACCGACATTGTCACTATATAAAGAATCCTTCGATGACACCACAACCTACTCAACTTCCCGTAACGATCATAATCGCATGTATCCTGCTCGCAGGATCGGCGTTCCTGGCGTCGTTCTTTCTATTGCAAGCGATCTTTGCAACCGATGACCATCGCTTGCGGGTTTGGCATCGTGAGCAAGCCCGCTGGAACCGACTGAGTCAAGGTTCTGGCTTGTTCCGTTCGCTGCAACATTGGATTGTGGGACTTTCTCAAGTCATCGAAACTCGCTTGCCATGGTTTGTAGAAATGCCAGTTACGCAGGGCCGATTCAAACGGTTCGCCATCACGATTACCCGGCTGCTAATTGGCGACTCGAACAAGCTGAGCCAAGCGACTCGCGTGGGAAATGCCATCGAGCCTTGGGCGACCTCGGAAGTCGTAGCAACTGGTTTTCTGTTCGCGGGTTTTGCCGGGTGTGCTGTTGGATTGACCCAACTTTTGACGTTGGTGTCGTTGTCCGCAATGGCCAAGGTGCTTGTCGCTTTTCTGGTGGTCTATCGCTTGTGGTGTTACCGAATCATTTCGCGAAGTGCGGCCCGCCAGCGTCAGGTGCGACAGTTTCTGCCGCACGCAATGGATTCGATCGCAATGGTCATGTCCTCTGGCGGAACCTTTCGCTTTGGAATCGACACCGTGATTCGCGACTTCCCGGATCACCCACTCAGCGTTGAACTGATCCGGCTCCGCAACGACCTTCAGCGCGGACAAACGATGTCTCAGGCACTGCAAGTCACCAAGGACAGTATCGGTTTGCCAGAGTTTGACGAACTAGTCCGTGTGCTTAGCACTATTCACCAACACGGTGCCCCGGGGGCGGAAAACTTTGTGGGCTTGGCCAAGCAACTACGTATATCGCATTTGAGACACATGGAAGACGAGGTCGGTCGTGCCGAAGCGATGATGTCGCTACCCACTATGTTGGTAATGGGATCGTGTATGCTAGTGGCCTGTGCCCCCTTCGTGCTTTCGATACTATCGTCAAACCTCTTTGAATAGGATACGAACCAACATGAACGATGAATTGCAACAGCCAAGTGAAAGCGTTGTGTTAATGGATTACCTTCCGAAGCTAATGCGGTTGGCGGAGCGGAACATGTCCACTCGGCTCAAGTCAAAGGTTGGCAGCGACGACATGGCCGGCAGCATCATTGGATCGGTAATTCGAATGTCCCGCGAGGGAAAGATTCATATCGAACAAAGCGATGACTTTTGGAGGTTCCTGGTGGCAATTTCGCTGAACAAAGTCCGCAAGAAAGCACGCTACTTTAACGCACAAAAACGAAATGTCAGCCGTGAACTTCAAATCGGCGGCGACTGGCCTACGCTTGAGGAACTAGCTCGTTCAAGCGGTGATCCGACCGAGGAAGACGGGCAAGCGATGAGCGAGATTCTAGAAGTCCTTACCGATCGGCTCGATGATGACTGCAAAACGGTGCTGGCGGGAAAACTGGAAGGGAAAGGCAACCTCGATATCGCCGCAATGCTGGGCCCTGCGGGGAAATCAACCAAAACAGTCACAAGGTGTTGGAAGAAAATTGAAGTCGAGATGAAGACCATTGCTGAGGAAAGGGGCTTACTCTGATGCAGACGCTGACCGAAATAGAGATAGACCAGTTGTGTGAGCGGTTCGAGGACGACTGGGAAATCGACTCGGCTGGACCAACAGGGATCGCGGCCTTTTTATTCGCCAATGGAATTGACTCACCCGTAGATCCAATCATTGCACGCCATTTCATCGAAGTCGATCTCGAACGTTGCTGGATGGCATGGGGAAAACGAATCGATAGTCTTGATTCGGACTCGATCACTGACGGATTGGCTGAAGCACTTCGCCGCATTCCTGACTTTACTCAATACGCTAGCTTGATGGCCGACGGTGAAGTTCGGCATTCCATTGAAGCCGATTTGGCACATTGCGAATGTCGGTGTCGTGAGCAATGGGGAGACGCAATAGGACCGTTTCATTACGAGAAGGTCTATGGGATTGTGCTGGCGCCAAATTCAGAAATCTCATCGCGTCAGATTCGCTGCGACATTGACGGACATCGCGAAAAGACAGCAGCGTGTTTTCCGCTACGCGGTCGAAATACGTTTGGCCGCAAACGATCGTTCGAGAGGGTTCCCTGCTGCGTCATTGAAAAACCAGAGGGAAATCGTATCGTGATTGCTGGCTTTACGGAGGCAACCATCAGCCGGGAGCATTTCTCGCTGCAAATTTTGAACCCGAACCGGGTGATTGTGACCAATCACTGTAAAATCAACCCATTGCGCGTGATGGGACATAACGATTTGCACTTCCAGCATGAAATGCTGCTTTCATATCCGTTTTCTATACGCTTGCCCGGCCGCGTTTTACGATTCTTTTAGCGTTCTCTCTAGTGGAAAGTCCGGCGCCGCTCGATTACGATCTGGCTGGCTCGGAATTCATGAAGATGCCCCCTCCGGACGAGCCGATTTTGCTTGCTCTTGCTGGGCATTTCTTCCTCTGAATTTTAGCGTGAAACAGCTATGTTTTCTGGTACAGCTAACATCAAGACTGCGTCTTCCACTCGTTACTCAAACGCACCGTTAAAAACACGATCGAAAAGATCGAGCCGTGTTCGCAAAACGCTTCGATTCGAAGCTCTCGAAAAACGGATGCTCCTGGCTGCCGAGATGCTCAATTGGTTTGCCAGTTTTGACGACGTCCCGCGAATCGAAGTCAACAAGTTATCGCAGGTCGATGTTACCGAGTATCCCAATTTGGTCGGTCCGCGAGAACTGGCCCGCGGTGAATGGATTATTCAGCTTCAAGAAAACGCGACCGAACAAATTCAAACACTTGACAAAGCCGACCAACTGCTCGATGCGGTCGGCGTGGATGCGACCATCGCCACCGGCTTGGGTGCTCCGGGGCTATTGATCGCACGTGTTCAAGGAGATTCGAAGGCCTCGATCGAGGCTTCTCTAACCGACAATCCCAACGTTAAGACTTTTAGTCTGAACACCGTTGTCAGTGGACAGGCCACAACGCCGAATGATTCTGACTTTGTGGGAGAACTTCTGAACGGTCTTAATGCAATTCGATCATCCGAGGCATGGGATCTATCTCGCGGCAGTTCGACGACGGTGGTAGGAGTCATCGACTCGGGTATCGATCCAACTCACGAAGATCTCTATTTGAACATTTGGCTTAATCAAGGTGAATTGCCGCCGCAGTACCTTGATGACTTGGGGGATCGGCTGGTTGATATCGATGGCGATGGACTGATTACGTTTTATGACTTAAACAATTTCACACGATCAGACACAGGACGCTATGAGTTAGTCGGAGGTAACTATGCGATAGGGCCGAATGCTGGTTTCGTTCGTGATTTAAATGGCAACAATCGCATCGACGCTGACGATTTGATTCGTGACCCAAATTGGGCTGATGGCCGCGATACTGACGGCAACGGTTTTGCGGATGACTTCTTTGGAGTCAACTTCCGAACAGATCAAACAAATGACTTCGCGAAAAACAATCCTGCCGACTCTCTTGGCCATGGAACGCATGTTGCTGGGGTCATTGGAGCGATTGGCAGTAACGATATTGGTGGAGTAGGGGTGAACTGGCAAACATCTCTGATGTCGTTGCGGATTCTTAATAACAGCAACCAAGGCGATAGTGGTTCGGCAATTCGAGCCATCAATTACGCCTCTATGATGCGAGAACGTTACCAAACCGATGCGGAAGGCCGTGTCGTGCAGGGTGCTAATGTTCGTGTGTTGAACAATTCGTGGGGCCAGCCCGGCGGCTACGAGGCGTCGGTGGAGACAGCAATTTCCGACAGCGGCGACGCTGGAATTTTGTTTGTTGCCGCGACCGGTAACGGCAATGTCTTTGGGGAAGGAGTGAATAACGACCTCACTGCGTTTTATCCCGCCAGCTACGCATCATCCAACGTGATAGCTGTGGGGGCGGCTGGATTTGGAAAACAAATCGCGCCGTTTTCAAACTATGGTGTCACATCCGCTGACCTTCTAGCCCCAGGGATTGGAATCCGCAGCACGTTCCCCAACAATAGTTATGCGACTCTCAATGGAACAAGTTTTTCGACCCCGTTTGTTTCAGGCACCGCCGCACTACTTGCGTCATTGATCCCCAACCCGACGGCGAAGGAATTACGCAGTGCAATTCTTGATCACGTTGAGAAAGTGGACGGTTTGGAGAATTACGTCGCAAAGGGTGGGGTGCTTTCTGCCATCGGCGCTCTCAAAGCCGACGTTTTCATGCCGTCGGCACGGTTCGAGACGCAAACGGGTAACATTTCGGAGTCGGGCGGAACTCGCTACGAGTTTGATGTCGTTTATCAACGCGGTAGCGGAAACAATGTTCCAATCGATACAACGACGCTTGGAAACGACGACATCGAAATCAAACGCTCTTGGGGTTCAAGTGAAGTCATCGAAACCCGTTTTCTTCGGTTTGTCGCAGATCCACGTCGAGCCGGGGATATTAAAGCAACGTATGAATTTACGCCTCCAGGCGGAGATTGGGATCCCCTCGATTTTGGCGACTACGTTTTCTCCGTAGTAAGTGAAAAAATAAAGACAACCAATGGTAAATCGGTGCGTTCCGAGGAAATCGGTTCGATCAATGCTAAAGTGGATGCTCCTGATGTGATCTACGTCACCTCGTTTGCCGACACGATTGGGGTAGGCTCGCTACGTGATGCAATCGAACAAGCAAACGCGAGAGGTGACCAGCCCACCACGATCATTCTCGCTTCGGGTACCTATGCCTTGAGCCTTCAAAGTGATTTGACAAAACCGATCGAGTTTACTGATCCAGGACTCTTTTCGGGTGGGACGTCTCTATCGTCAGATCACGTTTGGACTGACAACTCCAGTGGCGATCTCGATATTCTTGGTAAGATCACACTGGTCGGCGATTCCGCCAATACCGTCGTCATCGACGCGAATGGAATCGACCGCGCAATCAAAGTTCATGAGAACGCATCGCTGACGCTACAGCGGTTAACAGTGACCGGAGGTGTGGCCCCCAATGATGAGAGCGGCGGCGGAATTCTTTCGGCTGGCAACTTGACTTTGGACCAAGTGATCGTTCGGGGCAATGAAGCTATCGGAGTCAATGCAAACGTGGGTGGTGGAGGAGTTGCGATCTGGGGTGGAACCGCGACCATCCGCGATTCACGATTAACGGACAACCGATCGGATGCAGGGGGTGGCGTTTACTTTGCAAATTTTTCCACGGGCGAAATTTCAGGATCGACCCTCGACTCAAATACCGCAACCGATTTTGGTGGTGCTGTGGCCGCCATCGCCAGCGGTCAGATCGATATTCTGAACTCGACCCTTTCGCTCAACCAAGCTGCCGATGGAGGCGCAGTTGTCAATCGTCCTAGCGGAACCATCGATCGTACGATGCAATTTGTCAGTCCTGCTATCAGTGGTGATGGCTCGGTGATTGCCATGCCGACGATTTCGATCAATAAACCAGGCAACAGAGTCGTGTTGTTTGATAGCGATCCGGCCGCCCCCTCGGCGATCGATTTGTACGGCCCCATACGAAACTCGCAAAAAACCTCGGTCAGTCAAAATGGACGTTTCATCGCCTTTGACACCGATGCACAGCTGGATTCCAGAGACAAAAACAAAAATACCCGTGACATCTACGTCTACGATCGTGACCTCGGTATCACAGAGTTAGTCAGTGTTACCGCTGCAGGAGTGACCGGGAACTTCAACAGTTCAAGCCCTTCGATAAGTGCCGATGGTCGATACGTCGTTTTTCAATCCGATGCCAACAACCTTATTGCCGCCGATAAAAATGCTAGGCCAGACATTTTTCTGTTTGACCGAGCGACGAAACAACTGCAACTAGTCAGCGCTACCGACGACGGTGACCCCGGAAATGGCCGAAGCCTAAGCCCAGTCATTAGTGCCGATGGAAATACAGTTGCCTACCTTTCGACGTCCAGGAACTTCGCGTTTGCTGGTGGGGACGGTGCAGATCAAGTTTTTGTGTTTGATCGAAATACCGGGAAAACAATACGAGCGACAACCGGAGTCAATGGTGACATCGCGAACAATGCCAGTTTTTCATTGAGCATCAGTGCCGATGGCAAGAAAATTGCATTTAACTCGTACGCAACTAACTTGACGGACACTGGCAGCGAATTAACTCGAGTGCCGAATGTCTTTTTGTTCGACAAAGATTTAGAAGCTTTGACACGCGTGAATCTGAAGTCGAATAGCGACTTCGACGCCGGAAGCTCTTCGTTTCATTCCGCAATCAGTTCCGATGGTCGCTACATCGTGTTCGACACGCGGGACGGCGGGATTGTTGCAGGAGATTTGAATGACAGATCTGATATTTTCCTACGGGATCTTAGTAACAATCAAACCGTTCGCATCAATACATTCACAACCGCTGAAAGTACCAAGTACCATGCTGAATCGCCTGTCATTAGCGACAATGGCGACGTGGTGGTTTATACGCTGCGCCCTATTTCAAGTTCTGATCCATGGAAAATCGTTCGACTTAAGAGAGTTTCGCAGGATAGCTACGACTACCAGCGAGAGGAACTTCCTGTTGAGTCTGGCGCACTCGTTTCGATGTCGCACACAACCATGGTCGGCAATACGGGCGCCGCGATACTGTTAGGCGAGGTAGAAGTTCAAAATTCGATTCTGTTTGCCTTGGGACCCGAGTCGTTTGAATCGCTTGCAAGCGGCGCGAAATCGCTAGGCGACAATCTTTTCAAAACAAAACCCACGAGTTCCAACGGCAGTGACAACGAAGCCGCAAATGTTGCAGATTTCATTTCGCCGTTGACGCAGTTGTCGGGCATCACACCCGTGCATTTGCTGAAGATTGGTAGTACAGCGATCAACAATGCTTCCGGTGATCAAGTCACCGATCAACTCGGTCGCCAACGTGTCAACCCTGACATCGGTGCCGTCGAAGCAAGCGGGTATACAATCACCGGCACGGTATTTCTGGACACCAATGCGAATGGTTACCGCGACGCCAACGAGTTTGGTCAATCCGATGTGATGGTCTATATCGACCAGAATAACGATGGGAAATGGGATTTGCAGGAGCCGTTCCAGCAAACCTTGAAAGATGATCCGACAACTTTGGAACGAGAGGATGGTAACTACACGTTTTTTAGTGACAAACTGGCAAACAGTGTATCCATTCGAGTTAAGCTCACCAGCGGTTTTTCACAAACTGAGATACCACTGCAAAAGATCCAACAGAAAGGCATAACACCATCGCTAAGTGCGGACGGTCGCTTCATTGCATTCTCATCCCGGCAAGATTTGTCAGCCGCCAATACCCCCGATACTCAGTTTGCCATTTATGTCGAGGACCGGCTGAACAACACCATCGATCGAATTACCGCCAGCGCGGCTCAGGACAACGGAAGCTTCTATCCGGTGATCGGTGGTGATGGTCGTTTCGTCGCGTTCGAATCTCAATCGAAAAACTTGGTCAAGAACCCAGATGGTTCTAACGCTGACACAAATAGCAATGGTTCGGATGTATTCCTACATGACCGGGTCACCGGAAAAACGTCGATTGTGAGTGTCACGAGTGACGAGACTCAAAAAACAGGGGACAGCTATCGACCGAGTCTGACCACCGATGGACGCTTTGTTGTTTTTCATTCGACCGCTCGACTGACGGGCGATGAAGGAGAAAACACCGTCATGAATGTCTACCTTCGTGACATGCACGACGGTGGCAATACCACACTCGTGAGCAAACCCGACCCGCTAATCTCTGGGAACAACTTCAACGAAAACGCGTCGATCAGTGCGAACGGAAAGTTCATCGTATTCACATCATCCGATCGAGCTGATATTACAAACCCCGAATCAACGATTAGCGAGAATGTCTATCTTTTCGACGTCCAGTCGGGAGAGTTGAGGCTGCTGAGCCGCAGTAAGCAAGGTGGTCCCGCGACCGGGCGAAGCCGCACTGCATCGATAAGTGAAACGGGTGATTTCGTGGTTTTTGAATCTTCCGCTTCGGATTTGGACGTACCCGATCAAATCACTTCGCGAGAATCAATTCGATTTGATGTGCAAAATAATGAACTCGAATTGGTTAGCCGGGACATTGAAGGGAAGCCTGTGGGTGCTTTTAGCGACCAGCCAGTGGTTAGCTCGGATGGGCGATTTATTGTATTTTCATCGTATAGCGCGAATTTGTCGCCAGAGGACACAAGCACGAATTACGACGTCTATATCTACGACCGCAAGAGCGGAAAAAACCAACTTCTTAGCAATAACCCCAATCTGCCTCGTAGCGACAATGCGAGTGGATCGCCCTCGATCAGCGCGAACGGCGCTTTCATTGCATTTGATTCTGACTCGTCGACGCTTGTTCGTGGAGATGTCAACGATACGCGAGACGCATTCGTGGTCCCCAATCCATTCTTGATGTCGGAGAATAGCCCTCCTCAATTTGCCCATCAATTTCGACTCTCTGAGGGCGATTTCATTACGAAAGCTGACTTCGGGATTCTGCCGAAACCAGGCAATATCCGGGGGCGAGTCTACGAAGATTTCATCGCCAACAACACTTACGATGACGGTGAAGCCGTTGCAGGCGTGACCGTATTCCTCGATCTCAACGACAATGGAAGGTTCGACAACAAAGAACCGCTAACAACCACGGCCACAGATGGAACTTACTCGTTTATTTCGGCGGAATCAAACCGCGTTTACTCGATTGGAATCGTCACGCCAACGGGGCTTGGCCAAGTCGTCCCCAGCGCTGATGACGACTTTGTTTGGACGGTCTACTTGCCTGCTGGCGAAAACATTAACTTGCGGAACTTCCAACTAATTAGGTCGCAATCGACCGGACAATCTGCAATTCAATCGGAGATTAACGGTCGATTGTATGACGACACCAATGGAAATGGTGCGTATGACGAGGGAGAGCCCGTATACCCCGATATAACCGTCTATCTTGACCAGTCAAACCGTGGCGTTCGAGATCCGGATGAACTGCAGGTGAAGACCGATGGATCGGGAAGATATGTATTTGAGAATGTCGGTTCTGGGATCGTTTCCGTCTCGGTTGAACTTGGAACAAACCAAGAACAGGCCACTCCCCTTGGAAACACATTCGAGAGTACACGATCATTGGTGTACAGCGATTTGCAACCCACTGGAAATGCCCAGACGGTTGTCCCGGGCGACTTCAACCAAGATGGCTATCTCGACGTCGTTATCGCACACTTTGACTCAAACAATCTGAGCATTCGACTCAACGATCAAAATGGTGGATTCTCGGAGAAGAAGGAAGACCAGATTGATATACCGCTGAAAAGCCTAGGAAACGGTCCGACTTCTCTCATCGTCGGCAATTTTGATGACAACCCGCGACTGGACATCGCAACGACAGCCTACAACAGCAACGGTGTCCTGATCCTTCTAAATTTTAACCCTCTAACAAAATCCTTTGGCTCATCTTCCGCAATCACGGTGGGTAATGAACCCATTGACATTGTTGCAGGTCACTTCAACAGCACTACGGATAGCTATCTTGACTTGGCGGTCGTCAATCAAGACGCAGGACTGAATCCAACCGATGCGTCGATCAATGTATTGATCAATGATGGAAAAGGCCAGTTCACTACGGGTCCAAAAGTGCTTTTGGGTGGTCGCCAGTCTTACTCTATTGTGAGCGGCGACTTCAATGGTGATGATTTCATCGATCTCGCGGTCACTCAAGAAGGGGCGACGGGAGCGATATCGCGAGGGCGGCTTGTGGTTCTCGCGGGTGACGGTACAGGCTCATTTGCCCTCGACTCAATGACTTTTCCTGTCGGCTCGCATCCTCGTGAATCCGTTGCGGCTGACCTCAACGGAGACAATCGAATCGACATTGCCATCGCGAATGCAGGATCCAATTCGATTTCAATTTTGGTTGCTGACGAAACGGGAAAGCTAAAGGCACAGAGTGAAATCGCTGGCATCGCGACCGGAATCTCGGATCTCTCTGTTGCGGATATGGACAACGACAACGATCTCGACATCGTCGTCAGTAGCTTGCAAGACGGCGAAATCTCTATTTTTCGTAATATCAGCAACCGCACGATAGGCGACGTCGTTCGATTTGAACCGCTCGATAACCTTGGCACAGCACCTTTAAAAGCTGCTAAGCGAATGCCGATTACGTTGGGTAAATTTGATGAGACACCGGCGGAACAGCCCAACGGAACATTTGACATTGTCACCATTCCAAAAATCACGGACGGCAATACCAAAGAGACTATTTTCCTATTTAAGAATGAACTTAGCAACGGATCTCGCCGCGTATCGGTCACCGGAGGGTCCGATAGCAATGCAGTGAATCAAGATTTTATCATTCGCCCATCTACTCCGGAGACGATCTCACCAACGAAAGATAACGAAGAGATCTCGTTGCTTGGAAGAGAGCAAAGGTCGCTCGTCGACTTAAAGATCATCAATACTGTGGGCTTTGGTAAGAACACAATCCGATTTGACGCGGCTAGCATTGGCGGCAAGTCCATCACCATTAAGGCCGACGTTGACGATGTAATTTTGCATGACGGCGACTGGACATTTATTCGTGTCGAAGCATTGGAAGATAAAGAACAAAATCAAAATGTCGGAAGAATTTTCACAAAAGATGATGCTACGATTCGTGTACTGGATCCATGGATTCGGACGAATCCAGTAGACCGGTATGACGTTAACGCGGACGGCGTAACGACAGCACTCGACGCTCTGATTGTTCTGAACGAATTACAGGCGAGTATACCTCTCGCAAATATAAAGACTGCGTTGCGGTCCAGTCGTCTGGACATCAAGAGTTTCCGGCTCGATATTGATTGGAATGGTGTCGTTACCGCAGCGGATGCATTAGGAATTATCAATCAGTTGAATTTCCAGGTGGGAAAAAGATCGAACGTTCCGCAGGGTGAGGCGATTCCACAGCTACCAATCACAAATCGTAAGGAAATTGAAAGTGACTTCACTCGGGAAGCGATGTCGACGCAACTTGAACAGAATTCACGTCGCTTAAAAACAGCGAGCGAAGTCGGAAATCAAGCGGATCCGATACAAGTGACGGTGGAAAGGGAACTAAAAATGCCGGAGCGAATGCCGTTTCAGTCAATTGACTCAAGCTTGGAATCGACAATGGATTGGATAAGCCTGTAGGAACTTATTCCTTCCAAAACGCCGCCGACAAACGGACGAGAAAAGTTCACTTTTCTTGTCCGTTTTTTCTTTGCTACGGTATCTTTTTACAGCAAAGGTCAATGTCACTTTTCAGAGGAATCGAAAATGCCAGATGGAAAACGAAAACGTCGTCATTGTGCCAATCAAGCAAAGCGAGCCTGGTACGCACAGCACCGTTCCCGAAGGTTCCGACGCAGGTTCGGATGGTAACGCGTCATCCATTCGTTTCTCTGAATCCCTCCCCCTGCAAAAGGTTCATCAGATGAAAAACTGTTTTTCCATTGAAGCCGTTAAGACGAATCAATTGAGCATCGCAAGTGACGTCGGCGATACCTCACGCAATTTTACCTCGCTATTTGAACGAAACATTTTGTGCTCAGCGATTTCAGCCGATCTTTTGCAGATAGTCACTTTTCCAATCGTACTCATCGCGTTTTGGCCTATTATCTTCTTTGCTCACGCCGCCAAGACATTTCACCAATGGTCTGAGGTTGACCAGCCACCGGCATAGAAGTTGGCTTGAGCGTTTCCCTCGCCAACATCACTGCGTTAGAAACGGAGACATCCTGTGTGCCCGTACGACACGGAGCTGTTTGATTGGCTGTTCTCCAGGACTGTCTGATACCTCTGCAGTGCAGTTTGGGAAGAGAGAGAATCGTCACAAATTGCTTCCCAGTGAGCTTTTGCGAGTATCTGGCACTATAAGCAAGCATCCGACGCGAGTTTTTCCCATTTTTTCAGCTTCGGTAATGCTTCGAGAGAATTTTTGCGTCCTTTGTGTTTGAGCCTTCGGATTGCTTTAGCTCCCCATGCCTCCGTTGTCCGCAGATAGTACTTTCCGGCAATCACCTGCTGAGCAGCCAAGCCAGTTACTGGCAAAAATATCAGTATGCTCCAACCTGGCTCGGCCGCTCTTTCTTTGACTTAATAAACGGTAAAGGGAAAACGCCATCACTCGACTCAGCAGAGTCCGAACAATACCTCCTCACGGGAAGTGCCGGCCTAATTCTTAGTACATTCGATCTCCCGGGTGCAATCGCCAGTTTTCGCAGTTAATGAAGACGTCGCCATTCATGTTCGGATCGTTGCACCCAGCCACCCATGGCAATAGGTGCCCGACGAACGGGACAGTCACGGCACGCCCGAAGCAGTTCGCCGCGAGCGTCAAACTGCGGGACATGAGTTGTGCGGGCACGTGGCTTTCTTAGCTCAACGCAGTTAGATCGGTAGGTCTTTTGAATAGCCGCAACGGAGCGAGCAGGTTGTCTCGCAGACGAACCCGGGCGTTGGTGACGCGGCATACCATGATGGTGTTGTCTTCCTCCGGAGCACCGTTTCCCTGAATCAAGCCGATCAAGTGGGCAAGTCGAAAATCGGGTTGCGTGTGTGGCGCATCCTGCAACGCCTCCATCAACCGGTTGTGGCCGACAACACCGCCGGCGGGAAACGCGGATCGCGCAAATCCATTTCCATACAGGATGATCGTATCGTCGACCTCGAGTTTGGTACTAATATGCCTGTACTCATCTTCGCTATACACGCCATCGACATCCTCGTTATTCTGCGCTGTGCCTTGAGTTTCACCGTGGATGACCTCCCACTTTCGCTCTCGAGCGCGGAACACTAGCGGTGGCGGATTCCCAATATTACACATAACAAAGCTTCGTGTCGGAGCGAAGTAGGTTGCGACGGACGCCGTTCCACAACCACCTTGTTTGGCGAATTCGCGAAACTGTTTGCTCAGATCATCAACGACTTTATTTTGCCAAATCGAATTGATACTCCGAATCAGCCCATCTCGCATCTTGCACGAAAGGCGTCGGAAGACGTCTCCCGAACCGCAGATATCAGCGAGCATCATCCGCGTGATGCGACCGCTAGCACACGAGGAAATGTAGTGAACTTCACCGCCACCCTCGATGCAGTGGTCGCACTGGCGGCTGTAGATTTGCATAGCCAATCCGGGCATTTCGTAGCTCGCCTGGTAGCTATGGCGACCACCCGAGACTTCCAGGCACTTTTTTCGTTTTGGAGTACTAAACTGCACACTCGCCTCACTTGTTTTGAACTTGTCAAGTCATCATAGAAAGACGACAAGCGTTTTGCTCGCCTTCACTTAGCAAACGTTCGAAAATAACTTTGCCATTTCAAAATGTTTCCCGAATGACATGAACCCTCCGGTGGCGTTTGGGCCGTTCCGCTAGAGCTTCACTGGAATGGGCGTAGGTCGACCGCCAGCTTTGGAGGTAGTGGATGAGGCTACGAGTCCCAGCGACTTAGTGGCACGACAGGACTCGTAGCCTCGTCCACTACAGAGAAAACACTTCCTCCACGTGATTTGTAACAAAACTCGAATGACGAAGTTATTTCCATCTCCATGGAATCCATAACCCCAATCGACAGCGCAGAACTTGACGCGGTTTTGGCCATTTGGGCTCGCCAGTCCGCTACAATGTCATCGTGAGCGAGTGTATTCCGACGAAAGAACAGTCACGGAGAACGCTCTGCTTTAAGAGCATCCGCCCTTCAAACACGCTGGTATGTTACCGCACGACCTCTTCCGATGCTGTTTAGGTTTTCCGATGCTGTTTAGCACCACATTCAAATCCCAATCACGAATCTCGAGTATCCATTGAGCTCCGTCAGCTCCGAACGAATGCAGTGCATGGAGGTGTGGGGTGGTAATCGGGCCACTGATCGCAACATCGAAGCCCCAGGGCTCCGCATATGGGCCTACTCGAGACCTTACCCAGGATCTGTATCCGGCGGTGACGTTTACTATCTGTCTTCGTGCGCTTCGGGTCGAATTTCCCGCATGCTGTTGGCAGATGTCAGCGGTCACGGTGAAGCTGTTTCCAAGATTGCAATTGGCCTTCGCGATCTAATGCGACGCAATGTCAATTACATCAGCCAATCTCGTTTTGTCTCAGGGATGAATGAACAATTTGCAGAGTTAAACAAAGATGGTGAGTTTGCAACGGCGCTCGTGAGCACCTTTTTTGCTCCGACGCGAACCTACTCACTCTGCAATGCGGGGCATCCTCCCCCGTTGCTGTTCCGAAAGGCTTCTAGCGACTGGAGCGAACTTTCGGACAGGCAGGAACGGGCAGATGTCATCGCGGATATTCCATGGGGCGTTTGCGATCAAGCCGCATATTTCCAGCAGGACATTCGTCTCGGGACCGGTGACATGGTCCTTAGTTACAGCGACGCGGTGAGCGAATCGGAGGATGCTGACGGACAGCAACTTGGTTGCGACGGAGTCTTGCGTCTGGTTTCGGAATTGGCTGTCAGTAATCCTGCTGATCTTATACCGGCGCTGGTTCGACGGATTGGTGAGATTGACCCTCGCAGCCTCGAAAGAGACGACACGACCCTCCTGTTGTGTGAAGCCACCGGCAGTGGAACTCCATTGAAAAACAGTCTTCTCGCGCCCTTCCGGTTGCTTGGTAAGGTTGCTGACAAGACCGAGCTTGGATAAGCGAACAGGAACGCTCCGGTCCGTCATGTTAGATTGCCATCACACGACCACTCAGCAATAGCTCCGTCTTTTGCTCGACGACTTCATAGACTGCATCGGTCATCGATAGGTTGGTGACCAGCGATCTGCAAGAAAAGCGAATTGGCTCAGCGCACGGATGCCATGCTGTTGTATGCATGATCCAAAGCATGGCGAAGCGTCCAAGCTTGTGTATCGGAGCAACTTGAATGCTGAGCACTCATTAATGCGGTCTGCAATGTGTGGCGTGTGCTCGAACTCATCGTGTCACCATTATTGGCAAGCAGATCACTGACGGTTGTCATATACACAGATGCACATTGGCCTACATGACCGCTGTTGTACATCGGTGCTCCACGTTCGATCGCCGATTCGATCATACGCCGAGGATGAATCGCGCTCTGCTTATTCTGCTGCGGAAGAAGCACCGTATCGATTACGTGGATGACACCGTTGCTAGAGTCGATATCCGTTTTCAGCAAATTGGCATCGTTGACTTTGGCGACTCCATCGATGACCGCAATTCGCAGCAAAGCACCTTCGAGCGTCTTGGCCTCACCAGCGGAGAGGGCGCCGTCGGAGTAGACTCGGCCGGAGACAACGTGATACTTCAAGATCGAAGCCAACTTTTCCATGTTCTCAGGTTTGAGCAATGAGCTGATGGTCCCCTCGGGCAACTTTGCAAAAGCTTCGTCCGTTGGAGCAAAGACGGTTAAAGGTCCATCGGCAGATAACGCATCGACGAGCCCAGCCGCTTTGGCCGCAGCAAGCAACGTCTTAAATGACCCAGCCTTCTCTGCGGTCGCGGGAATGTTATCGGCTGCAGGCAAGATAACCTGATCAATTACGTGGATGACTCCATTGCTGCACTGGATGTCCGTTTTCACGACGTTGGCAGAATCAACCTTAACCCTGGCGTCCGCGAATTGAATGTCGACTCGCTGACCATTCAGAGTTGTCGCACCGCTTAGCTTGACGATCTGCTTTGCGGGGATGTTGCCCGAGACAACATGGTAAGTCAGGATGTCAATCAGCTGTTGCTTGTTTTCCGGCTTCAGCAACGTTTCCACTGTGCCAGAGGGCAATTTCGAGAATGCCTCGTCGCTTGGTGCCAGTACGGTGAACGGCCCGTCTCCTTTCAAAGCTCCAACGAGGTCGGCGGCTTCGAGTGCCGCCGCAAGAGTCTGAAATGCCCCCGCTTCGACTGCCGTATCAACGATGTCCTTCTTTACCGGCTCGGCTGACACAGCCGTTGCAGCGATGACTAGTGTGGCGACGAGTGACAAGACAACGACCATTCCCATTCGACGCGATCGGGTTTCCAGTTTAGTTTTCATTGTTACGTATTCCATTTTCCTGAGGATGTTTTGCTTTTTCTCGCCGAACCTGCAAACGAGCGACATGGGATTAAAGTGCCAATCATCAAATTGGCAAGTGTGGAATGAATTCACTTGCGTGAAATTTTGAAAAGAAAAAAGCACAGCGTTGTGGCGTAATAAATGGATCAAACAACGAACGGCCAGCCAACACTTAACGCGAGTCTCGCGAAGGAGAAAAGAGATGCAAGCGTCACTAAAGAAAACAGCCCACATGAACGCGGAAAGAGGTGTCCCGAGTGTTAGAGACTCTATGCTTCATCGGATTCCAAGTCAGCCATTTCAATCAGCCTCTGCGTTGCACGCGTCTCCAACTGACGCACTCGCTCCTTGGAGACACCCAATCGGTTTGCGATCGCTTGCAACGTCTTGACCTTGCGGTGCGAACCTAAAGCGAATCGCGCACGAATAATGAATTTCTCTCGTCGATCAAGCGCGTTCAGCATTCCAGCCAAACGACTCCGAAGCAGATGCCAGCGATTCTCACTAAATGCCGACATTCGACCTTCGTCGGTAAATTCAACGTCCATGTCCTGTAAACCGCTGATAGCTCTCTGTTGGTCTTCTTGAGTCGCTATCACTGCTCGGTAAGAGTTGCGACGAATGACTTGCGTGGCGTAAGTGCTAAATCGAAATCCGCGGTCGAAGTCAAATTTGTCTACCGCTCGGAACATTCCCAAGATGCCATCACTCAACAGATCATCAAAAGTATTTGTTCCATTCACAAACTTCTTCACAATGCTAAAGACGAGACGTAAGTTCGCCTCGACAATTCGATCACGGTGCCAATTTGCCATGGCCAGCAATCGATCGATCAACTCTAAACGGGCTCGCGATGGACGTTGCAGATTAAGCATGCTCTGCTGAAGCGACGCCTGGTAACGCAGGAAATTCATTCGGCAGAACAACTGCCGTTCTTGTTCCGGGGTGAGTAACGGTGCTTCGCACAGGTGGCCAAGATGAGCCGGAAGGTCGGAGCCGGCCTTACGAACCCGCGACACTCCCTCCTTCGAATCTGCTTTTTGCAGATTGAGCAATTCGTCAAACGTCTCGATCCCAAAAGTCGATTCGTGAAAACGCTCGTTTGAAATGAACTCAATGGGCTGCGAGAGAAGCTGCTTTGTTTCTCGCTTGAGTTCGGCCATAGTTAACTGCAGTCGATTGGGAAGCTGATGTTCGACATCGGTTGCTACTGCCAAAAGCTCTGCGGAGAACATCCATTTGGGAGCTATGGCAGTTGTATTGGCAGCGGTTTTTGACTTCGAAGTCTGCACTCGGTCTTTGATAGCAATCATTTCTCAATCCCCTTGTGAACGTTTTGAACGCACTAAACGTTCATATGGTTTACCGAGGGAAACACGGGGACGCAACCGTCATTCTGACTTATATTCCAATTATTTTGACTGTTTTCGGCTTACTCGAAGACTTCAACGATCTTGATAGTATACATGCGTAACGCATTCGCTATGTAGCCTCAACAGCCAGAATGAACGTTTTGTCTATATGTATCGTGCATACATTAGGAGCTTTAGCTCAATGCCATCTACTTTGGCACTAACCGGGTGGTTTTGTAGCGGTGCGGCGCGAGCCGCCCGGCCTAAATTGAACGTTTTTCGCGCTGCCACCGGACGGCTCGCGCCGCGAGCGCTAACAAAGTAGATGGCATTGGGGGCCTTTGGCTGCTCGCGATTCAAGCAGGCCAACGCTCCGCCAGCGATGTTTTCTAGGGCGACGGCATCGGGTTCACCTCGGTTGGATCTTCACCCCGGTGAGATCTATGTTGGGCCGACCGTTCAGTTCCAGACAGCAGCCGTCAAACCCTCCAGTGGTTTACTGAGCCTGCTCGCTAGGATGACTCGGACAATCGCGAAATCCGTCTGACCTGATAGGCGCCTTGACCAACATTGACACTGACATCGACACGCAAGTTAAAACATTCGATCAGCGAGGGATAAAGATGATCGCCAGCCAAGGTGCCGCAGATATTCCCATGCCTGCAAGGGACGAAAGTTGATTCTTCTTGTTCTTCCCAACCAGTTGTTCGCCGAACATCCCGGCCTGATGCTTCGCCCATCTCGCGTGATCTTACTGGAAGACTCGCTGTTCTTTGGCGACCAGCGGTATCCGATGAAATTCCACAAGCAAAAGCTTTGGCTACATCGTGCCACGATGAAGCGTTACGAATCGATTCTCTGCGAGCAGGAACACGAAACTCAGTACGTCGATTTCGACCCTAAGCATCCTTCGTTAGCCGATCAATTGAAGAAGGCGATCCAGGCGAAGGAGCGAACAGGAGAGACGCTTGCCGTCATCGATCCCACTGATTTCATCCTCGGGAAACGGCTACAGACAGCTTGCAAGAAACTCGGCCTCGATTGCAAGATTATTCCGAATCCGGGGTTCCTCAATTCGCCGGAACAGAATCAGGAGTATCGGGCTGGCAAGAAGCGTTGGTTCATGGCGGATTTTTACAAATGGCAGCGGCAACGACTTGATGTCTTGATGGAAGGTGACGATCCCGTTGGCGGGCAGTGGAGCTACGACGAAGACAACCGAAAGAAAGTGCCCAAGAAACTTCTGTCATCCATCCCCAAGAATTTGGAACTCAAGCGAGATTCGGTTGACATCGAGGCGAAGGAATATGTTGAGCAACGCTTCCCCGATCATCCCGGTAACCTCGATCAACTCATTTACCCCACCTCGCGCCACGACGCTCAGCGCTGGCTCAAGCACTTTTTGTCCAAACGCCTGACTCCATTCGGAGACTACGAGGATGCCATCGTCGAGGGCGAGTCATGGCTATGGCACAGCGTTCTGACACCCGCCATGAATATCGGGTTACTGACGCCTGACGAGGTTCTGAAAGCGACTTTAAAGCACGCGGCCAAACATGATGTACCGCTCAATTCGCTGGAGGGCTTTCTGCGGCAGATCATCGGTTGGCGCGAGTTCATGCGGGCAACCTACGAGGATCTCGGGGTACCGATGCGAACCACGAATCATTGGGGGCATCACCGGGCCATACCCAGCAGCTTCTACGACGGTACGACGGGAATTGCGCCGATCGACGACACAATCCAGCGGATTCTCGACACGGGCTACTGCCATCACATCGAACGTCTGATGGTGCTGGGGGGATTTATGTTCCTTTGCGAATTCGACCCTGACGACATCTATCGCTGGTTCATGGAGATGTTCATTGACAGCTATGACTGGGTGATGGTTCCGAATGTTTACGCGATGAGCCAGCACGCCGATGGTGGCTCGATCACCACGAAACCTTACTTTTCCGGTTCCGCCTACGTCCGCAAGATGAGTCACTACAAGCAGGAACCATGGTGTGAAATATGGGACGGATTGTATTGGCGATGGATTTGGAACCATGTCGATGAACTTGGCAAGAACCCCAGATGGGCCATGATGTGCAGCATCGCCAAGAAAATGGATGCCGACAAGCGAGAGCAGCATTTGAAGAATGCCGAAACGTTTCTTTGCGATTTGAGAATTGATCCACCGTCGACTGACACCCACGCAAGAACATGATCCAGATTGATGAGCTACAGGAATCGCTACCCGCTGCACTGGCGGAAAGAACGCGATTGCTCGGTGACAAGCACTTAACTTCCGAGGGCGAATTTGTCCTTTATTGGATGCGGACTGCAATTCGCACGGAGGAGAATCCGGCGCTCAATGTGGCGATTGAATTTGCAAACCAATTGGGATTGCCCCTGCTGGTTTACCACGGCTTGTCGGAACGCTACCCGTTTGCTTCGGACCGGCACCACACGTTCATCCTGCAAGGTGCCAGAGATGTTCAGATGGCGTTTGCAAAAAAATCGATTGCCTATGCGCTGCACATTGAGCGGAATGGACATCGCGGTCCGCACCTGAAGTCGCTTGCACAGCGGGCAGCGGTTGTGGTTACCGAAGACATGCCAACCGAAAGGCTGCGGAGTTGGACAGTCGGGCTGAGCCGAGTTCTTCAATGTGCAGTGTTCGCGGTCGATACGGCATGCATCGTGCCCATGCGGTTGGTCGGAAGGAGTTATGAGCGAGCATTCGAATTCCGAAATGCAACGAAGACGCTTTACGCCGAGCGTGTTTCTTTAGGCCCGAACGATTCAGATCTGCGAACTGGTTTTAATTCGTCAATTGACCTACCCCTCGAAGCGGTCGATTTGCAGGATGTCGACATCGCGAGCATCGTAAACCAATGTGAAATCGATCACTCGATTGGTCCCGTACCGCATACGATTGGCGGTTCGGTCGCCGGCTACCAGCGTTGGCAGAGCTTCAAAGACAATGGGTTATTAACCTACGACCGTCAACGCAATGACGCGCTCATCGATGGCGTCAGTCGAATGTCGCCCTACCTTCACTTCGGCATGGTCGCCCCGATGAGAATCGCCCGGGACGCGGCGGCCGAAGAGTCCAGCGGGGCGGAGAAGTACTTGGATGAGTTGCTGATCTGGCGAGAACTCGCTTACGCGTTTTGCCACTATCAACGAGACCACGGCCGCATTTCAGCGATTCCCGGTTGGGCTCGCGAGACTCTCGCAGAGCATGAGACGGATGCTCGAGATTTGCTGTCGTGGGAAACGATGTCTCGCGGGCACACTGGTGACTCCATTTGGGATTCTGCGCAGCGATCGTTGCTGATTCATGGTGAACTGCACAACAACGTTCGGATGACTTGGGGCAAGGCGATCTTGAATTGGACGTCGGACGCGAAGCAGGCACTTTCCCGCATGATCGATTTGAATCATCGCTACGCGTTGGATGGCCGTGATCCGGCTTCTTACGGTGGAATTCTGTGGTGTCTCGGTCAGTTCGATCGTGCGTTTACACCCGCGCAGCCAGTTTTCGGAACGGTCAGAACTCGCTCGACGCAGCAGCATGCCAACCGGCTCGACCCCATCGCCTATCGACGCAAGGTCACAAGACCCTTGTGGGATCCGCCCCCAAAGGTTGCCGTCATCGGCGCGGGGATCTCTGGTTTGATGTGCGGCCGAACTCTCGCTGATCACGGTTGCGACGTCACCGTTTTCGAGAAGAGCCGCGGTGTCGCTGGCCGTATGTCTACACGACGAGTCGATGACAGTCTGAGTTTCGATCATGGTGCGCAGTACTTCACCGCCCGTGACACACGCTTCAAGCGTTACGTCCAGTCGTGGATGGATGACGGGCTTGTTGAGCCCTGGGATGGTCGCATCGTTGTTGTCGAACAGGGAGTCGTCAAAGCCGAGAAGTCCGGTGACACTCGCTACGTAGCCGTTCCCGGCATGAACTCCATTGGGAAGCACATTGCAGCTGATTTGAACGTTCAACTGGAAACACAAGTCGCGCCGCCGAAGCGTTCCGGCGACAAATGGATGCTGGCCAGCAATGATGCAGCGGAGCTGGGTCGATTCGATGTAGTGGTGGTTGCCGTGCCGTCTCACCAGGCTGCGGCTCTCTTGCCGGAAGCGTCAGAACTCAGGGAACGTGCCAGCGAAGTCAAGATGAATGGTTGCTGGGCGATGATGGTGGCGTTTGAGCAATCTTTGGATCTCGGTTTTGACGGTGCGTTCGTGCAACACTCACCAATCTCATGGATCGCCCGCAACAACAGCAAGGCTCGGCGTAATAGCGATCGCAATCGCGAGACATGGGTCGTGCATGCCGCAGCCGAGTGGACGGAGGCACATATCGATGATTCTCCCAACGAGATCAAACAGTGTTTGTTCGACGAGTTTTGGGCTGCAGTAGGGCGGCCGAGGGTAGAGCCAATCCATTTGGGCATACATCGCTGGCGATTCGCCATCCCAAGTGAATCACTTACCGATCGTTGCCTGTTCGATGACCAACGGAGGATCGGAGCCTGTGGCGATTGGTGTGGCGGACCAAGAGTCGAGGGTGCATTCTTGAGCGGAATGGCGGTGGCGGGCCGCGTTCTCGGCCAGATCAACTCGGCATCGATTCCCGCGTTGAGCCAATGGCAGTAGCTTGCACTCCTTTAGCCTAACTTGCTCGGTTCGTTCTCTAGCTCGTCGTTAAACATTCGGCCGTTCGGGTGATGTCAAATCTCTGAGCGGTTTATCGACATGCCTTTGGTCGATCGTGAGGATGTGATTGTATCGGAGCTGCCCTTTACAAACTTCTATCGTATGACAAGTGAGCATCCTGCATCGAAACGTGATCCACGTGGATCGGATGCAGCGGATTGACCGCACAACATTCTGAACTTGGAACGAGGCATGAACAAACAATCTCTTGGCAAACTACTTGTCATCTTAGGAGCAGGAATATCGTTCCTCTTCTCGGTCGGTCTTTGGTTTTCCGGTCAGCGGGAAGAAGGTCTTTTTGTGGGAATTTGGGTACCGTCGATTCTTTCCTTCGGCAGCCTTCTATTTTCCCGATCAGGAGCGCCGCAATGACTTCCTTTGCGATTTTCGTGTTGGGTCTGATCGTCATGCTGATTACAGGGACGGGGGCAGTCATGATCGGGCTGCAAGAGGCCGCGGATCCAGACCAGAGTCGGGTCGAAGACTTAACCGCGGTTGAAAAGCAAATCGTGGGTCGCAGAAGTCCTGACGAACAAAGGTAAGGATAGTGCCTCAGTACGTGAATTTCTTGCTGTACCAGACCGGCTGGTTTGCGATCGTTGTGAGTGCGGCTCACTCGAAGCCCTGGTGGGGAATCACGATCGCGATGTCGTTGGTCGCAGTTCACATGCTGCTGACCAGCGAACGAACCAATCAAGCAAAGATGCTCTTGATCGCAACAGGAGTTGGACTCGTCGTCGACAGCACTCTACTGGGTCTTGAGGTTTACCACTTTCCCAACGAATCGGCGATCGGCATGCTACCGCCACTGTGGATGTCAGCGTTGTGGATACAGTTTGCAACCACCTTTCGCTACTGCCTGAAGTGGTTGAGTGGCCGGTACGTGTTGTCCGCCTTGCTGGCGTTTGTTGGAGCACCGCTGGCATTCGCAGGAGGCGAAAACATCGGTGCGGTGTCGTTCTACTCGCCGCGTCTGAGCAACTTGCTGGTTCTCGGTTCGCTCTGGGCCATCGCGATACCATTGTTGATTTATATTTCTGACAGGATCCAGGCAGACGCCTCCGTCGCCGCGACCTACCGCGGATTTCCGTCGCCTGAGAAGGTTTGAATCATGAATGTCGGATCGTGCTGAAGGCTTAGATACGAGATGTGGACAGCCCACGGCCCAAGAAGATCACCTCGTGGGGAGTGCCACTTCAACTTCTCTGTGCCATCCAATTTCGAGAGGAAATCGTGGGTGGGGGATAAAAACATCAGGGAATGTAGGGTGGGTCAAGTTCGCGAGGTGACTGGTTTTCCCGCAGCGGAAGTCGTCAAGACTTTCGTTTTCCAGGCTGGTCGAAACTCTTGACGAGTTCCGCTACGACAGTAATGACTCTGAAGGTCCCAACAACTGATTCTGATTCAAACCTTCAATCGCGAACGCCGACCCACCAGACACATGGTTTTGTTTGATCCACCCTACATCAACTTATAAACCGCACGTTCCTCGCGGAACCGCCAATGCCATGGATTCACAAATCGTCGTCGCATGGTGAATCGAACGTTCTGAATCGACGTGGAGATTCGCGACGAGGCCGGAATTGGTAGATTACGGCAGCAGCTCGCCGGCTCAGACATTACGGATTCATCCATTTTCGATATTTTTTAAGATCGAGTGCAATATCTGCGACGGACATCCGTGAGACTACTTAGACCGTCGATTTACCCTTCCGGGATTGCGTTTTGGATTTCGATTCCGCCACCTCTGAACCAACGACCCGCCCGAGCCTTCTGCTGCGTCTTCGTGATGCTAGCGATGAGAGGGCGTGGTCGGATTTTGCGGCCGTTTACGAGCCCGTGATCTATCGGACGGTCAAGCGGCGAGGGATGCAGGATGCTGACGCTCGCGAGATTGTACAAGAAGTGTTGATGTCGGTTGCTGCCGCGATTGATCGGTTTGACATCAAAGGCAATGGATCGTTTCGCGGATGGCTAAACCGGATCACTCGCAACGCGACGATCGACCGATTGCGGACCGTGCAATCGCGACGCGAAATGATCGGCGGCAGCGGTGTGGCTCGAATGATGGATGCCGCGGTCTCGAACAATGACAACTCACCCAGCAATGAACACGACTCCGCACTGTCGCACGCGTTTGATAGCGAGCATCGGCAACAACTGTTTCGCTGGGCTGCGGGCAAGGTGCGATCACGAACCGGCGAAAACAACTGGATCGCGTTTTGGCGAACCGCCGTGGAGGATCAATCCATTGCCGATGTGGCCGCACAATTGGGAATCTCCGAAGGTGCCGTCTATGTCGCGCGGTGCCGAATTTTGAAGCGTATCCGCGAACTCGTTGATCAACGATTGAGTGATTGATTGCACCATGATTGCAAAACATGAACCCCATTACGAAATCGACAAACTGCGTGAACTGCTGGACGAGCGATTGCCGATCCCGGAAGCACGACGTGTCGAAAACCACCTCAGCGAATGCGAGCGCTGTCGTGGGAAATTGAAAGCGATCGCCGGCGAGCCAATGTGGTGGGACGAAACCGCAGAGGTGCTCGGTAACAGCACGTTCGTTGATCCTGCCGTCTCGCACGAACCGTACTCGGCGGGCGACTCGGGGATTCAGCTAACTTCACTCGACGCGTCGTTGGATTGGATCCGGCCGTTGTTGCAACCGGTGTCGCAGCAACCGACGTGTGGTGATGGTCAACTGCCTGCGATCGGACGTCTGGATCAGTACTTTGTACAGGGCGTGATCGGGCAAGGCGGCATGGGCGTCGTGCTGCGTGGCATCGATCCTGAATTGAACCGCCCCGTGGCGATCAAAGTCCTCTCGCCCCACTTGGCCGGCGTCGGTGCGGCTCGGTCCCGATTTATGCGTGAAGCCCAAGCTGCCGCGGCGATCGTGCATCCGTCGATCGTGCCGATCTACAGCGTCGTTCCCACAGCACGTCTGCCGTATCTCGTGATGCCCGTCATCGGTGGTGGAAATTTGCAACAACGTCTCGATCGCGATGGACCATTGGATTTGACCGAGGTGCTGAGAATCGGGTTGCAGGTCGCCGAAGGTTTGGCGGCCGCACATAAAAACAGTGTGATTCATCGTGATATTAAGCCGGCAAACATCCTGGTCGAAGAAGGCAATGGACGCGTCCTAATCAGCGATTTTGGATTGGCGCGTGCACTCGATGATGCCACGCTAACGAACAGCGGCATGATCGCAGGAACACCGCAGTACATGAGCCCCGAACAATCGCGAGGTGAATCGTTGGATGCCCGCAGCGATTTGTTCAGCATGGGCAGTTTGTTGTATGCACTCGCAACTGGACGACCACCGTTCCGTGCCGAGACGCCACTCGGTGTGTTGCGAAAGATTACCGAGACTCGTGCCAAACCGATCCAAGAAATCAACGAACGGATGCCTGGTTGGTTCGACGTCCTAGTAACACGATTCATGGAACCCGATCTTTCGCGTCGGATCGGGTCAGCCGATGATGCCGTCACGCTCCTTCGTGAGGCGAACGCGCACGTGCGGAACCCAACGGCCAACAAACTGCCCCAATCGCTCGTCGTTCAACGTCGCAGGCCGTCTGTTAGGTTGACGTTGGCCGCAACGTGTTTGCTGGCTCTTGGTGCGGCGGTCGCTGTGTGGAGTAACGGCATCGTGGAACAGACTCGCACGCCCCCATCTCGATCAGTGTCTAGAACACTACCAAAAACATTGAATACCCATTCGCCTCAGGTCGCTACCACGTTGTCGCCTGTCACCGACGATTGGGATGCCGTCTATTTCAATGCGGAACTGAAATCGATTCAGCTCGTGTTGGATCAATTGGAATTGCAACTTAATGGTACAGTTACAACCATCGCCACCGACCAAGATTCAGGAGATCAGAAATGACGGATGACCCTCAAGCAGATTCAGCCAGCACAGAAACAAAACGTCAACAAAAGAGGCGATCTTGGTTCATGTTGCTCGTGCTCATTGTCGTGACCCCTATCGCGGTCTGGACATGGGTGTCTCCTTATTCGACACAGGCCCAACACCGCGATCCACGCCCCAGCGATCCTCTCCCCCAACCTGCTGGCTTCGCTGCAGTCGCACCGGTGCCACTGCAATCGTCGGTGGAGCCGTATAACGGGAATTTCTCACAACGAAATAATACGCAATTTGGACCCGCACCTGTTCCAACGCCGTCGTTGATGCCTCAGAATTCGCAACAGGCGGCTCCCTACGCTAGCCAGTCCTTAGCGACGCAAGCCAACAACAACAGAAATGAAACATTCGCCGAGTTTGGGTCTGGCACTACCGTCGCCAGTCCACAGCAGTATCGTCCCGTCTTCGAAAATAGTTACCGCGAAGAAGTATCTAACATCACGGTGCCGTTCACCGATCCTTCCACAGGTAAAACGTCAACTCGAACGGAAACCATTACGCGGAGGGTTCCTGTCCAACAAACAAGAATGGTCCCCGTTCAGAACAGCGCCAACGGAACAAAAATGGCCGCCGATCACGACGCGCAGATCATGCAAATCGTGCAAGAACTCAGAGGGACGCCGATCACCGATGCGAACCGAGACGCGGTGGAGTCAAAGTTGACCGATTTACGCGAGCGTCTCGAAGCTGAATTCAAACGGATGCATCAGCGACAAGCGACGGAAATCGAAACGACCGAACAACGCCTCGATAACTTGAAGGAAATTCATAAGCAGCGTGGTGACAATCAAGCTCAAATCGTCCAGCGGCGGATAGACCAATTGCTCGGTCGAAGCGACCCATTGGATTGGAACTTTAACCCTCCCGCTGTCGCGACGTCGGCACTCAGGACTGCAAACTCGTCATCGGCCCCCGCGTCTGACTCGCCCCTTCAGATCCGCCAGCAAGAACTGCCAGTAGCGGGATCATCAATAGTCGAATCCAACGCGAACCCTAATCAATTTGGCCCTTCCTTAAGCCGTGCTCACGACAACGCCCCCTCCAGCGGCTTTAACTTTCCAATTTCCGCCCAGCCAGACGAAAGTAGCCAACAACCGCAGTCTGCTACCCGCGACATAACTCCCGAAAGTCAAGAACAACCTCAACTCAGCAATCTCAACGAAATTTTCGCGATCATCGCCAATGCGGGTGAAGCAGTACTCACTGAGCAGTCAACGAAAGTCAATCTCAACACCGTCTCGTTGTTACATGGCGAAGGTGCCGTTCCTGAGAACGAATTGAGAAAGGCCACCCTCGAACATGAAACGGCCAAGAAACGCGCCGAGGTGCTGAAACTGCAACTCCGATCGATACAGCAGACATTGACGCGTGAGCTCGAAGTGGCTGAGCAGCAGTTGGCAGACGTAATCGAAAACGAACAATCACGCTCCTCTCCTCCATCGGAATCAGAGGCACTCGCAGCGAAGCGAGAAAATCGAAAAGCACGGTCGGCCGTTGATGCAGCGAGGGAAACGTTGACGCAATTCGGTGAAGCCTTGCAACTTGTTCCCTTCAACGACGAAACACCGGAACCGGCCATGATCGCCGAGCCACCTCAGGCACAACCGTCTATCTCGAGTATCGATGCGAGCGAACCGGCTGACAGCATCGAGGTGCCTGAATCAAGCGACGATTGAGATATCCGCCACTGCCATCTACTTTTAGTAGCGGTGCGGGCTGTTGATTTAGTGAGCCGCTCGCGCGTCAGCGGCCGGGTTCCACGCATTACCCGGTGCCTTACAGCTCACGACTACGATTTACATTTCGATTAAATCAACATCCCGCTCGCGCCGCACCGCTACAAAACCACCCGGTGAGTGCCAAAGTAAATGGCATCGGACTAACGCCAGCGGACATGAAGCATGCCCATTTACTCCGCTCCGTTTTCTAATCGCGGAAAGTATCTTGGCGTCGTCGCGGTTGGTACCCGCATTCGCACCCAGGCTGGAAGCCTAGGCTACGTAACCATTTACACCACTCGGTTGAATGAATGCCCGGCGACTTGCCTATCGGCGCGAGGGTTGCTGATGCAATTTTGAAGATGCTTTTCAAAATCAGGCCAGCAAGTCGACAACACGCACCATGTCATTCGTCCTCTACGCACGATTGCAATTCTTAGGAACGAGCGGGAAATGAGTGTCCTGTTTCGCGTAGTAGGACCGGTTCCCACCGGTCGTCCTTAGCGGCTCGATGGAGTCGGCCGGTAGGAACCGGCCCTACGCTCTGCAGTGGCGGACTATCATGCTCGTCGTTCATTGATGTGGTGACAATGATGATGTTTCTCTGGCTAATTCTGGCTACCCTTTTCTTCAGTCAATGCGACCACCGTGGCAAATAAAAAGACCGTAATTGTGACCGGCGGATCAGGCGGTATTGGAGGTGCAATTTGCTCCAAACTTGCTTGCACTGGCTGGAATACCGTTGTGCACTACCACAGCGACAAAGATTCGGCGGAAAAAATCGTCGATGAGATCAAGGCCGCAGGAGGCAAAGCGGTCTCGGCGAAATGCAACCTCAGCGATGAACACGAAGTTGCGGGACTGTTCGATACTGCCCTTTCCGAGTTTGGCGAAATCCACGGCGTCGTTGCTTGTGCGGGGATCGGTAGCGGTGGAACGGTGGTGGAATCGACCCTCGATGACTTCCAAAAACTGCTCCGCGTCAACGTGGTGGGGGCATATCTGACGATTCGCGAAGCTGCACGTCGGATCGAAGATGGCGGTCGAATTGTATTCGTTTCCTCACAACTCGCCGAACGTCCGCGAGAAGGAACAGGGCTGTACTCTGCAACCAAAGCCGCCATGGACGCCATGGTCGTTTCGATGTCGCGAGAATTAGGGCCACGACGCATCACGATCAATAGCGTTCGCCCCGGTGCGACCGAACCGGGAATGTTTGCCAACAGCAATCAAGAGCGTAAAGAGTATTTTCGCAATCTGTCTCCGTTCAAACGACTTGGTCATCCCGACGACATCGCCGGCGTCGTCGAGTTTTTGCTCAGTGATGATGCGAGATGGATGACGGGTCAACACCTTCGCGTCGATGGCGGCGCGTCAAACTGATTGTGACGTGTCAACCGCGACCCTGCGATACGATTTGACGCTTGGTCTTGCAACCATCCTTGATGGTTGCGAAGTAACGTAGCCTAGGCTTCCAGCCTGGGAATCACAGCAAACCCAGGCTGGAAGCCTAGGCTACGTTAACTTCAAAACTGACACGGCGGGCACAACCGTTGCTATTTTTTTCACTTTGTCGGTAGATAATGCTGGCTGGCCGGGTTTTAGATAACACTTACCCGTTCAAACCGCTTATCTGGAACCGATGATGAATCGTTTTTCGCTACTCGCCGCTACCTTCGTGTTGACTTGGCACTGCAGTGGCTCGTTGACGCTGGCTCAACAGCCCAGAAACCAAGCGGCCAGAAACCAGGGGACTGGCGGCCAGGGATTTGCTGGCCAGGAGCGCTCGCGGCAGCCAATTGTGCTCAGCGAAGGTCAATTGCCAGATACTGATGCCTTCACAGCCGATGGCAAGCCCATCAAAGTCCGCGACCTGGTTAAGGGGAAGTACACGGTACTGAAGACGGGATGCCTGACTTGTCCCGAGTTCTTACGGGCGTACGCGGAGCTGGAAGCCACGGCGAAGGACTACGCGGACAAAGACGTTCAGTTTTATTACGTCTTTCAAAGCCTTCGCCACCCCGAGCGTGAAGGCTACGTCCAGGCCCAAAACATGAGCGAGCGTTTCCTGCAACTCGCCGAAGCCAAGAAAAAACTCGGAACGCAGGTGCCGTGGATCGCCGACACGATCGATGATTCGTTTCGTGTTGCGATGAAGACGAATTCCAATTCCGTGTTTGTCATCTCGCCGGAATCGGAAATCGTCTACGCGGCCGATCGGATGAACGGAGATGGCCTGCGACAAGCCCTGACAAAACTGGTGGGACCAGTCGAAAACCCCACTTCGGTTCGCGATCTCAACCTGCCGCAATTGGCTCGCTTTCAACCCACCAACGTCAGCAACGATTTTCTAGTCGAGCGGCCCGACGGTTTGGTGATCCTGTCGATCACGCCAACCAAGCCGGAAGAGACGTACTACGTCAAACTGCGTGCCGAAGCCGAGCCGCAGCTCTTGGAAACGGGGAAAGGTCGATTGTTCCTTGGTTTCTATCCCGACCCCATCCATGATGCTCATTGGAACAACTTGACGCCAGGAATGAAGTATGTGCTTGAATTGCCCGACGGTGTTAAGGCTGATCCGGCGACCGCGGTGGCGAATAAGGGGCCGGGTGACAGCGACACCCAGCCGCGACAGTTTTGGGTCAATATTGATGGCGACAAAACGCTTGGCGACATTAAGCTGTCCTTGCATTACTACGCTTGCTCGCCGGGCATGTGTGAAGCCATGACTCACGAATACACGATTGCGTTCACGGCCGAAGATAAAAACTCACGCACGTTCAGTTTCAATCGAGGCCAGGGAGCACCGGGCGGAGGAATGCGACCTGGCGGAGGAGGTGGACGGGCAGGCAGTGGACGACAGGACATGGGTGGACGGGCTGGCGGTGGACGACCAGGTGCCGGGGGCCCCGCTGGACCGCGTGGTCAACAAGGCCGCAATCGTCCGCAACGCGCGAGCGACGAATGACTATACTGATCGCTGAATCGCTATTCATTCGGAAGTGATCTTTGAGTTTTTGGGTAGGCTGGCTGAGTTGTTCGTTTTATGATTTCCTGCTATCCAACGCTTTGATCGCGGAGCGATCAGCGACAATCCCCTAGTTTTGCTACGTGATGAAACAACCATTCCACGCCGTACTGTTACTGATCACGGTGATGTCTCATGGTTTGTGCGGCGCAGAAGAAAGAATCTTCGTCTCGAACGATCGTCTGATTCTGGGTACCGAAGTGAACCGTTCGGCCTCGGTGCGAAGCGCGGATGTCGACGGTGATGGCGACCTCGACTTGATCGTGGCCAATGGACGTCACTGGCCCCAACAGAATTTTGTGTTCGTCAATCAAGGCCGCAGTCGATTCAATGTCATGCGGCCCTTGGGTGTTGATCAATCGACCAGCTACGCTTGCGAGCCAGCCGACTTTGACGGGGACGGTGACATCGATATCGCGGTGGGCAACGACAACGCACCCTGCATGATCATGCTGAACGATGGCAACGGCGTCTTCACGGCGGGATGTGAATTCGATAGCCCATCGAGCGTCCGAAGTCTTGCGGTCACGGACATCGATGGTGACGGCGACATGGACATTCTTGTTACGTGTCGCGGCCGACCAAACCGTATCCATCTGAACGATGGTTCCGCGAACTTTCCTGTCTCTTTCGAATTTGGTAGCTCGGATGATTCAACAATCGATGTCGCGGTCGCGGACGTCAACGAGGATGGTCGTCTCGACTTGTTGCTCGCCAACCGCGATGGGCAACCCAACACAATCTTGATCGCCGAGGGCTCGCGTGGCTTTCGCAAACCTCAGGTCTTCGGTCCAAAGAATCTTTCCAGCCGAGCCATCGCGACGGCCGACTTCAACGCCGATGGTCACATCGACTGGGTCGTCGGCAACGTGGACGTAGCGAATACGGTCTTCTTCGGTGACGGCAACGGCGGCGTGCTAACCCAAACCTCGATCGGCCGAGATGACGGAAAAACGTACTGCGTCGCGGTGGCTGATTTCAATAACGATGGTCTGCCGGATATTGTCGTCGGTAACGTCGGACAACCCCATGCGGTTTATTTCAATGCAAACTCAGGGACGACGTTCGCTGAAACACGGTTCGGAACTGCCGACACGGCGACGTACGCACTGTGTACCGGCGACTTCGACGGAGACGGGTTTACTGATGTTGCGGTCGCCAACTCCGATGGTTTGAATCGAGTGTTCCTCAATCGAATAAAAAAGAATCAATGAGCAAGATGACCACTCCAGCCACGGCGTTTCTGTTGGCTGCATGTCTGTTCACGTCCGCCTTCGCTGACGAGAAGAACGATTGGCCAGGTTTTCGAGGTCCGGGCGGGCGAGGTATCGCCACCGATCAAGTGACCGCGGAATCGTGGGATGCGACGAACGACAGCGACCAAGCGATTCTCTGGAAAACCGAAGTTCCCGGCCTGGGGCACGCCAGCCCCACGATCATCGGCAACAAGATTTTCCTTGCCACCGCTGTGCCAGCCAGTGGCAATGCACCGCTGGACGTCGGTCGCAATGGTAACACCGACGCAGCCGACGACAACGGCGAGCAAACGTGGTGGGTGCTGTGTTACGACAAAGCAACGGGGAAGGAACTTTGGCGCAGCGCGGCTCGCAAAGGGGAACCTAAAGCGACTCGCCACGCCAAGGCGACTCATGCCAACACGACGATCGCCGCAGATACCGATCGTGTTGTCGCCTTCTTCGGTTCCGAAGGCCTGTATTGTTACGACCACGACGGCAACCTGCTGTGGCAACGTGACCTGGGTGTCATCAACGTTAGCAAGTACGGAATCGGTTGGGGCTACGCCAGCTCGCCTGCGATTCACGGCGACCGCATCGTCTTGGTCTGCGATGACCCCACGGATCCTTACGTGGTGACGCTGCGTCTATCGGACGGCGAAGAGCTTTGGCGAAAGTCGCGTCAGGATGATTGCGAACGAAGCTGGGGAACGGCGCTGATTCACAACAACGATGACATCACACAAGTCGTTATCAACGGTTGGCCGTGGATTGTTTCTTACGACCTGGAAACCGGCGACGAAGTTTGGCGGATCGAGGGTGGTGGCGACAATCCGATACCGACTCCGTTTGTCCACGATGATCGCATCTATATCACCAATGCTCATGGTGGCCCATCACCGATCTATGCGATTGCAACGGACGCCAAAGGAAACTTGACAGAAAACGATTCGGCCGCGGAACGAAGCGTTGTTTGGGAAGTTGACCGGGGTGGCAGTTACATGTCGACGCCGGTGGTGTGGGACGACTATCTGTATCTGGGCAATACGAATGGCGTGGTTCGTTGCTACCACGCCGAGACAGGAGAGAAGATCTACGAGGAACGACTTGGCAGCGGTGCGTCGATTACCGCATCGTTGGTGGCCGCCGATGACAAAATCTACTGCCCTTCCGAAAATGGCAAGATGTATGTGTTGCAGGCAGGTCCCGAATTCAAGATCCTGGCCGAGAACGAAATGGGGCACCCCTGTTTCGCCACGCCCGCGATTTCCGAAGGAGTGCTTTACGCGCGAACGACCAAGACGCTGATCGCGATCCAACCCGTACCGGAATCAGCAGCCAAGACCGCTTCACAACCACGTCCCAACATCTTGTTCATCGCGGTCGACGATTTGCGGCCGTCGATGGGATGTTACGGTGACCCCGTCGCGATCACACCGAACATGGATCGATTGGCGGCCAGCGGGGTGCAGTTCGATCGTGCGTACTGCCAAGTTGCGGTGTGCAATCCGTCGCGAGCCAGTTTGATGACTGGCCTGCGTCCCGACAACTTGGGCGTGTGGACGTTGCCGATTCACTTTCGCGAGGCCAAGCCGGACGCGGTCACGATGCCTCAGTGGTTTCGCAAGTTTGGTTATACGGCCGTCAGCCATGGCAAGATCTATCACAATCCCACTCCCGATCCACAGTCTTGGAGCGAGCCGATTCGCAAGCTGCGTTCGCTTCCAAATCCGTATCCCGGCGGAACTCGCGAGCAAGTGCAAGCGGCGATGAAGGAATTGCCGGCCAACGACTGGCGAAAGAACAACCTGCGAAACCCTAGCACGGCGGCACCCGATTTGGCTGACACCGAAGTTCTCGATGGTGCTCGGACCGAGATGGCGATCGAAGACTTGCGTCGACTGGGCCAGCAATCCGAACCGTTCTTCCTGGCGATGGGATACATTCGGCCGCACTTGGCTTGGGTCGCGCCCAAAAAGTATTGGGATCTGCACGATCCAGCTAAATTGCCAGTGCTGGTGGATCAACACGTGATCCCAAACACACCCGGCTACGCACCGACCAACAACAGCGAATTGTCGCACTACGTTGACTTAATCGACATGCCCAGACCGTGGGACGACCGAGAATTGTCACTTGAAAAGCGACGCCATCTGGTTCATGCCTACTATGCCTGCGTCAGCTACGTGGATGCACAAATCGGTCGGCTACTGGATTCACTCGAGGAGGAAGGTCTTACCGAGAACACGATCGTCGTATTGTGGAGCGACCACGGTTGGAAGCTCGGTGAGAACCGTGGCTGGGGAAAGATGACCAACTACGAAATCGACGCACGGGTGCCGCTGCTGATTGCTGCACCAGGGATGAAGACCGCGGGACAGACGACCGATCAATTGGCCGAGTTGCTAGACCTGTATCCAACGCTCTGCGAACTCGCAGGAATCGAAACTCCTGACTTTGTCGACGGCCGCAGCTTAGTGCCAATTTTGAAAGACACCCAAAACAAAGTGCACGACACCGCGATGAGCCAGTACTACCGAAATTTCGAGGGGCGTCAGTACATCGGCTATTCGATGCGGACCAACGACTATCGCTTCATCGAGTGGCGAGACTTCGAGACGGGCTCGGTGACCGATCGCGAACTTTACGATCATCGATCCGGCGACATCGAAAGTGAAAACATCATTGCGTCGGCTCCTCGAGACCTAGTCGATCGCTTGACCGAGCAATTGGTCCAGTCGCATCCAAGAAAGCGGCTGCAAATGACACCCGCGGTTCATTCGAATCCGAATCCAGGACGCTGGAGTGCCGAATTGAGTTTTACCAACAAAACCGAAACGGAGTTGATGGTGTACCCGATCACGCCAGCGGGTCGACGGGGCCGAGTCATACGAATCAAGCCATCGCAAGAAGTGAGCATCAATGCTCGCCTCGGTGGTGTCTTCGTTGTCGAGAGTGAAGACGGCAGCGTTCACGAAATCCACTCTCCGTCGTACCCAACACGATCGATCGTGATCGAGTAAGGAAACCACAGTAGTGAGCCGTGGGCCGTAAGGCACCGGGTAATACGCATTACTCCCAAATTGCGGAGACTACTCAATCAGCCCGCCTTTAAACGCTTGTCCCAGTTGATTCAGAGAACGGCTGACTGATCAATGCAAGTCCCTTCTCCCACGCGCAGCTTGGGAGAGGTAACAAACAACGAGTTACCTCTCCCGAGCGAAGCACGG
Organism: Novipirellula methanifontis; assembly: GCF_052161655.1. Taxonomy (GTDB): domain Bacteria; phylum Planctomycetota; class Planctomycetia; order Pirellulales; family Pirellulaceae; genus Novipirellula. The sequence continues at coordinate 89,313 of NZ_CP197418.1, read as the reverse complement.
GAGAGGTCGGACGGGCCCCACAGGCCTCGTCCGGGTGAGGGCCGACCGCGCAACCTTGAAGCATGGTTCGATTGAGCTTGCTCGGACGGCCCTCACCCGAGCAATCGCTGAAGGCTCTGCTCGACCTCGCCCAAACTGCGTTGGGGAGAGGTGACAGTCAACGAGTTACCTCTCCCGAGCGAAGCACGGGAGAGGTCGGACGGGCCCCCACAGGCCTCGTCCGGGTAAGGGCCGACCGCGCAACCTTGAAGCATGGTTCGATTGAGCTTGCTCGGACGGCCCTCACCCGAGCAAGCGCTGAAGGCTCTGCTCGACCTCTCCCAAACTGCGTTTGAGAGAGGTAACCGTCAACGAGTTACCTCTCCCGAGCGAAGCACGGGAGAGGTCGGACGGGCCCCGCAGGCCTCGTCCGGGTGAGGGCCGACCGCGCAACCTTGAAGCATGGTTCGATTGAGCTTGCTCGGACGGCCCTCACCCGAGCAAGCGCTGAAGGCTCTGCTCGACCTCTCCCAAACTGCGTTTGGGAGAGGTGACTCTCAACCAGTTACCTCTCCCGAGCGAAGCACGGGAGAGGTCGGACGGGCCCTACAGGCCTCGTCCGGGTGAGGGCCGACCGCGCAACCTTGAAGCATGGTTCGATTGAGCTTGCTCGGACGGCCCTCACCCGAGCAAGCGCTGAAGGCTCTGCTCGACCTCTCCCAAACTGCGTTTGGGAGAGGTGACTCTCAACCAGTTACCTCTCCCGAGCGAAGCACGGGAGAGGTCGGACGGGCCCCCACAGGCCTCGTCCGGGTGAGGGCCGACCGCGCAACCTTGAAGCATGATTCGATTGAGCTTGCTCGGACGGCCCTCACCCGAGCATCGCGGAAGGCTCTGCTCGACCTCTCCCAAACAAGTTTGGGAGAGGTGACTCTCAACGAGTTACCTCTCCCGAGCGAAGCACGGGAGAGGTCGGACGGGCCCCACAGGCCTCGTCCGGGTGAGGGCCGACCGCGCAACCTTGAAGCATGGTTCGATTGAGCTTGCTCGGACGGCCCTCACCCGAGCAAGCGCTGAAGGCTCTGCTCGACCTCTCCCAAACTGCGTTTGGGAGAGGTGACAGTCAACGCGTTGGTCCTACGGGTTTCCAACACAGTACAGCGACTGGTTGCTGCGAAGATACAGCTTGCCATCGCTTACGGCGGGCGAAGCGTTGAAGTCGGTCTCATCGCCCGCGAACTTGTTTTGGGCGATCGGTTTGAATTCGTCGTTCGGAGCATAAACAATCGTGCCGCTGCGGCGAGTCACCACGTAAATGTTCTTGCCGATCAACACCGGCGACGCGTACACGGGGCGGCCACTCTCTAAATCGTCGACACGCGACTTGTAGATGACTTCCCCGTCTTTGGCCGAGGTACAGTAGGCGATCCCTCGATCATCGATCCAGTAAAAACGTCCGTCCTGAAGCAGCGGTGTGGCAACATAGGAACTGGAACGATTCGTCCACTGAACGTGCGAGTCGGTGACGTCATCCTTGCCGCCGAGTTTGACGGCAATGCTGCCGGAAGCTCGATAGCCGCCAAAACTGTACACCGTGTCGCCATCGACAATCACCGACGGCGTTACGTTGCCAGTCATGGGCGACTCGCAATACCATCGCAGCTTTCCCGTCCGAGGATTCATCGACCAAATCTCGCCCGGAACACTGATCACCAGCTCTGGTTCACTGTCGGGTCGCGTCACGATACGCGGTGTGCCGTAGGTCAGTTCCAGCATGTCGGCGTCTTGTCGCCAGATCTCTTTGCCGGTGGCTTTGTCCAACGCGATGATCGCTCGCGACTCTTCGGCAGCGTTCACGATGACGCTATTTTCAAACAACACAAGACTCGACGCGGATCCCCATTGGCGGTTGCTCGATCCCTTACCTACGTCGACGCTCCAATTCTTTTTGCCATCCAGGCTGATCGAATGCACGCCTCCTTTGCCGAGGAATACGAACACGTTTTCTCCATCGGTAACCGGCGTGTTGCTGGCGTACCCATGCTCGGTGATGTAGCCCTGGTAGCCGTCTTCGCGATAATCGATCGGGAAATCAACGGACCAGATCTGTTTGCCATTTTTTTTGTCGTAACAACTGACTTGACGTTTTGCATCCGACCCGCTGACGTAACAGGTGACAATCACTTGGTCGCCGACGACGATCGGGCTCGACGAACCGGATCCGGGAAGATCGACTTTCCAAAGAAGATTCTCTGTTTCGCTCCAGGTCGTGGGCACCGTATCGGACGACCGGGCTTGTCCGCCAGGGCCCAGGAATTCGGGCCAAGCCGCATTGCCAACGCTCGCGGTCAGGACCCATGTAACAACGGTGAGAAAGGAACAGATTTGCATGGCAACAGCCTGGGCTAGTGGTCTTTTGACGCGAAGAGATCGAAAATGGAGGCGGATCGAGTTCAATTAAATGTATGAGAATCAAGAGGAACTCAGCAATCAGGGTGACCGTGATTTTCACGATCCGGGGACAACTCGCTGGTTCGACTACGTTAATATGCGTAAGATCTGTCAGGAGCGCCCCCTGATACCGGAAAAAAATTTCGAGAAAGCTTCCACCAACCACTGAGAAACCAATGATAAGACATCACCGATGGATTGCCGCGTCCGCGGTCTTGCTGATGGGCACTTGTGTCGTCGTTTATTCACAGCGTCCTGGCGGTCGGGCTGGTCGCGCAGCAGTGATCGACGAGCCCTTCGTCGGTATCGTCACTTCCGAAGGCGTGCAAAACGACCTGTTTTCGATCAAGTCCACTGGCGTGTCCACCGAACCCGTTCGCGAGGCGGCCGACGCGTTCTTGGCCGGATTGAATGACGATCAACGCAAACGGACGGTTTTTCCAGTCGACGATTCCGAGTGGCGGCAATGGGACAATCGGCATCGGTCGCCACGCCAAGGAGTTGGATTTGATGAAATGTCCGAAGAGCAGCGAAAGCTGGCTTTTGAAATGATCGGCCAAAGTCTGAGTGCCAAGGGGCTCAAGAAAACCAAAGACATCATGAAGCTCAACGGCACGCTAGCCGAACTTGCCAACAAGTTTGACGAATACGGCGAGTGGCTGTACTGGGTCACGATCATGGGCGAACCTTCCAAGACCGAACCTTGGGGTTGGCAACTCGACGGACACCACCTGGTCATCAACTACTTCGTGTTGGGCGACCAAGTCGTGATGAGCCCCGTCTTCATGGGCTCGGAACCGATTGAAGCCAAGGGCGGAAAATTCAAGGGCACGATCGTCATGCAAGACGAGCAGAACAAGGGCCTAGCGTTCATGCAGAGCTTGACGGACGACCAGCGGTCCAAGGCAATCGTGATGCAGAACAAGGATGGCAACAATAATCTAACCGAGGCGTACAACGACAACGTTGTCCTTGATTACGCCGGCATCATCGGATCGGAGCTCAGCGACGAGCAGAAGAAGGGCCTACTCAACTTGATCGAAGAATACGTCGGCAACATGCGTCCGGATCACGCAAAGGTTCGCATGTCGGAGGTCGAAGAGCACCTCGACGAAACCTACTTTGCCTGGATTGGCGGAACGACCGACAAGAGCGTTTACTACTATCGAGTCCACAGCCCGGTCATCTTGATCGAGTTCGACCACCAACGCCGGGTAGCCCCGTTTCGTACCGCCGAGCCCACACGCGACCACATTCACACAGTGATCCGAACACCCAACGGGAACGATTACGGCAAAGATCTGCTAAGGCAGCATTACCACGACCACCCGCACCCACACTCTCATTAAGCAGGTAGGCAGAAATTCCCATGAGCGGCGTGGGCGTTAGCCTGGGCAGCTAAAGCACTAGTGTTAGCATCGGATATTGGGAGTGAGTTTTTCTTCCGACCTATACCGCAGTTACCTCTCCACCGACGAAGTCGGGGGAGAGGTCGAGCACGCCCTTTAGGCGATGCTCGGGTGAGGGGGCGACCGCGCTATCATCCAAGCAACTCCGGTGCGAACGGCGTTATCGTCAGCAAGCGAATTGCTCGGTCAATAACGACTGAACGGGGGCGGTTCGCCGCAAGGATGCAAGCGGTTGCAGGCGATCTTCTAGAATCACGTGCCCAGACCGCGGATAACGGTGAGTCAGGCTTTCGCGTTCGCTTTTCTTAATCTTTCTGTCGCACCAATCTTTCTGTCTACGCATCCGGTGCGAACGACGTCAGTAAGCGAAGGTCAGTAATGCGGTTAGCGAGTTTCGCGAGGAGAGAGGGCTCTGCTGAACGGTAGGCAAAAACATGATGGGCAAAAAGATAAGACGGTGGTGGGGTATCCGCGACCTAAGCGTTCAACCGGCGACGGGGCTTTGTTAGTCTTAAATTTTGGAGTAGTGGATCTTGCTGAAGATCCTCCCCGACTCATGAAACGAGGAGCTTTAGTAAGCTCCACTACATTAGAAACCCCCAATGATCTCTGTCTACCTGCTTTAGCCATCGAGTCCGGCGCGATGACAAACGTCTTTGCGGACGATTCGTTGCTATGGAATGCCAGGTCATGGATTCGATAGGGCTTCGATGATCTGCCGAGTCTGGACGACGAATGGATGGTCACGGTTGACGGGCGAAATCGCGTTGATATCTGCGGCGGCGTTTGCGATCGCATCGCCAGCCGCGTCCTGGTTGCCTTGCAAATTGCAGATTTCGGCAAGCGATCGATACAACAATGCGCGCCAACAACGATGGGACAAGTTTTCAGGTGCCGCGTCGACCAGTGTCGACTGAATCGCGAGAGCCTTTTGCAGCTGATGATTCGCTTCGTCGAAGTCTTTCTCAGTTCGCGCAATGTTGGACAGCTTGTGGCGAATGTGGACTTCGGAGACGCCGAAGATCGGTGTGTCAGGAAACTGTTGTTGCAATGTCTCAAGCTCGGCAAGAGCTTCGCGGAGACGCGTTGCGGCTTCGGATCGCTGGAGCTTCGTTTGGACTTCACGCCGCAAATTTACCGCTGCCAAGGCTTCGACCAACGTGTATCGCACCGTGGTATCGCTGGGCGAAACATCAAGTTGTTGCCGCAGGATTTCAATGGCGCTCTCAAATTTTGCACGTTTTGCAGCGGGTCGTTTTTCGATCCGTGACTGCGCCAGCCGAACTCGGGCACGGAGCGTTACGACCTGACTTGCATTCGTGTTGGATTGGTGGAGTGTTTCCAATAATTCGTCAGCCGCCCGCAGGTGCAGCCTGCGCTGGTGCGGCGGTTTGTTGGCTTGGGACTCGATTCGTCTTCGCTGCGGTGGTGGATCGCCGAGACCCACGTGAGCACGTGCGAGTTGCAGCATGCCTTCGGTGTTGCTCTTGGCAAGATCGCTCGCTGCCGACAAGGCTGAATCAAAGGCTTGTTCGGACTCATCGAAGCGGAGCTCCACCGCATAAACGTCACCTAGTTCATTTTGTAAACGAGCCATTAACAATTGGCTCTCATTCTTTGATAAACCTGCGGTCTCGCCGCGAGTTCGGAGCACTTCGATGCCGTGCTGAAGCGACTCGATCGCGTCGGACGTTTGACCGAGTTGCCGCTGGATCAACGCGAGCCGGACCGTGGCTCGGATCATTTGCTCGACGATGTCCGGCCGGGTTGGCGATTGCTGAGAGAGTCGTTCGTAGAGCGGTTGGATGCTTTGCAGAACTTCCGCCGTATGCGGCGATGGATTCAGCGAGTACGTGGTCGCGGCGGATTCTTCGAGACCGACATCGCTGATATTATTTGCCGGAACCGAAACCATGTCGACAACACCGTCAAGCGATTGCAAGGCGAGATCAACCGTTTGCTCGGATTGTCGTAGTGCGGCGCTGGTCCGCCGATTCGCCGCCGACGTCATCAACCAACCACCCGTCGACGCCAGCGTCGCCAGTACGAGTGAAGCAACGGCGATCGTCGTGGCCATCGCCATCTTCGGGTTTCGCCGACACCAGCGAAACAATCGTGCCACGGCGGAAGTACGGCGTGCCTGGATTGGTTCGTCGGCCAGATAGCGGTCTAAATCATCTCGCAGCTCAGCCGCAGTTTGATAACGGTGTGCCGGCTCGGGGCTGATGGCTTTGGTGATGATGGTTTTCAGGTCAAGCGGAATGTTGCCGCGTAGGCTGCTCAGTGGCTTGACGCGATGTTGGAGAACCGATTCCATCAACGGGTGCGGGTCAGATTCAATGAAGGCGGGAATGCCGGCCACCATTTCATAAAGCGTCAGACCTAACGCATAGATATCACAACGCGCGTCGGATTGGCCACGGTATCGTTCCGGCGCCATGTATCGCGGACTGCCACTGAGTGCGCGAGTCATGGTGGGATCGTCATGCGTGTTTCGAGCGAGTCCAAAATCGGTGACTTGTGCGGTACCGTTTTCGTCGATCAAGACGTTGGCAGGTTTGATGTCGCGATGCAAGACTCCGTTGGCGTGTGAATAGGCGAGTGCGTCCGCGATTTGCCGACCGACCTGGGCGGTCTCTCGAAAGCCGAACGCCTCGGTTCCACTCGCGGCGATCCGTTTGTCGATCGATTCGCCTCGAACCAATTGCATCACCAAGTAATGCGTGCCATCGTTTTCTCCAGTTCCAAAGATGGGCACAATGTTCGAGTGATGCATGGCGGCCGCGGTCTTGGCTTCGTGCTGAAATCGGGCCAGTGCCTCGTCATCGAGCAAGCTTTGCTTGGGCAGCAACTTGATGGCAACCGTCCGCATCAGCGACTCTTGCATCGCCTCATACACAATGCCCATACCGCCGCGACCGATCTCGCGAACGAGTCGGAAGTCACCGAGCCGCTCAATCAATCGGCCCGCCAGCGTCGCGCTACCGTCTTGCTCGGCTTGCTGGTCCACCTTAACCTTTTCGACCGACAGCACGAGCGGAAAGACGCGGCGAATCGGCTCGCTTAGTTCCGGATGGCGAATGGCGTACTCTTCGATCGTCGGGCGATCCCCGCTTCGATATCGGGCAATGAAATCGCTGGCCAGCACATCGACGATGGCGTAGATGTCGGTGTCGTCGGAGGCAGAGTCGTCAGAATCAGCGATGTCGGGATGGATCATGCGAGCATCAGTTCCCGCCGCCGCCGCGGCGACCTTGCGTGGGACGGTTTTTCATTTCGAGGTTTTCTGAGCCGGGTTGAAGTTTGTTGCGGCGAAACTGCGAGGCAAGCACCAAACGTTCGGCCTGATCAAGCGTACCATTTTTGTCTGCATCGGCGAGAGCAAATGCGTGGTGCATGTGTTCGGGCAGTTCTGCTTGGCTGAGCAATCCGTCTTTGTTGGCATCGAACGCCAGGACTTGGTTTGCAAATGCTTCGTCACTTTGAGCGGAATCACCGCCGCGCCCGCCGCCGCCACCATCTGGTCCTCCCTGCCCACGAGCACCAGGACCTTGTTGCCCGGGACCACCTTGGCGTCCACCAGGCCCACGCTCGCCACCAGGCCCGCCCGGTCCACCTGGACCGCTTGGCCGCAATTCTTCGGCGGTCAAACGTCCATCACGATTTTGATCTAGTTTACGCAACACTACTGCAGCGGCATCAATCTCGGCGGCCGATAGTTCGCCGTCGTTGTCAGCATCAAAAATCCGTATCAGTGGCGGCGTCTGCTGAGCCCCACCTTGCTGGCCCCGCACTGCACCGCCCGCTTGACCACCACGACCGCCGCCACCCTGTCGACCGCCAGGTGGTTGAGCATGCACAAACGAGTTACCAAGAAACAGAACCATCGCGCAGGAGACGGAAAGAAGTGCAAATCGTTTCATCATTGGGTCCGGGGAAGTGGAATGTTGCGAGTGGGATAGTACAAAGAACCCCACGACACCGGAATTTCTACAGGTAATCTGACGGCAATCTTCATTATTCCTTTACTGGACAACCAAGCAGTAGAAATAGAACTTAGGAACGAGCGGAAAATGAGTGTCCCGTTTCGAGTAGGGCCGGTTCCCACCGGCCGTCCTTTACGGCTCAATGGAGTCGGCCGGTAGGAACCGGCCCTACGGTCTGATTTCGGGTTCAATCGGTAGCGAAAGTCGCAGAGACTTTCGGAGTTGTGCGGTGTGGCCGAAACTCTCTGCGAGTTTCGCTACTAAAATCTTCTACGGAAAGTCCAAGCAGCCATCAAATCCGTTCCAGCACGTTTCTGAGGCGTTCCAGCGCTCGGACGTAGCGGATGCTTGCTGCCTTGGGGGTAATTCCGAGTTCAATTGCGACCTCTTGATTCGTCAATTCTTCAAAGTGGCGGAGCGCGACGACTTCGCGGTCAATCTCGTTCATCGTCTCGAGCGAATTTCTCACTTCCGCGATCAATTCCTTTTTCACCGCCGCTTGACTGGGCGAGGTCAAATGCGCGATGAATCGCTGCGAAAGGCAAGCAGATGTTTTGCCCCAATCGCTCCCGGAGCTCGCCTCCGACTCTCGCAATGTCGACCTGGATTCAGTGGCAAGATGGCGGCGATGGACGCGGCTGAGCGTCTGTTGGGCGACCAACCGTAGCCACAAGAAAAACGACGGAAAATCACCGCTGAGGAAATGCGACAGCCTCTTCTCAGCATCCAGGTAAACCTCCTGTACCACGTCGTCCGCATCAACGCGAGCACGAACCTGATCACTCAGACGAAAGTGAATGATTTGCCACAGACGCACGCGATGAAGCGCAAACGCATCCGAAAAATGCGTCGCGTCTCCTCGTCGTAACGACTGCTCGAAATCTTCAATCACAAAATCTCAACAAAGCTAGTAGATTGGCCGGGATAAGCGGGTTTTAGATGATCGCGGCAGGAAAAATCCCACATCTCACAACAGCGAAAGCCCAATGGCACTTCCAATTCTAACCCCGGCCAGACGAAAAGCGACCGTTGGAAAGCCGTTCGGGCTCGGTCCCAGTTTGCTTGGTCATAGCTGGCTTGGTCACAGCTTGCTCGTCGCAATCGTTGGCTTTGTGATCGCTTGCCAGTCGTCCATCGCGATGGCTCAAAACAATGTCGTTATCCTGTTGGCGGATGATCTGGGTTGGGGTGATGTGGGCTTTCATGGGGGCACGGCAGACACTCCGAACATCGACCAATTGGCGGCGGAAGGCGTACAGCTGGATCGATTTTACGCCTATCCCGCGTGCAGTCCCGCGCGGGCTGCGATGTTGACGGGGCGGTTTCCGCATCGCTACGGAATTGCAGGGCCGGTCCGTGATCGCGATATTGGACTGCCGATCGACGAACGACTCCTCACTGCGGATTTCAAAGCCGCCGGCTATCAAACCAGCTTGATTGGTAAATGGCATTTGGGTGGTTCCAACCAGTCCGGTGCTCATCCGAACCAACGCGGATTCGATCATTTCTACGGTTTCATGGACGCCTCGGTCGACTATTTCCAACACACCACTGGTCGAGGAATACTCGATTGGCAACGCAACGGAAAAACGGTCAACGAGCAAGGCTACGCGACAGATTTGTTAGCCGCTGAAGCCGCCCAGCAAATTCAAACACGCGACAAACGCAAGCCATTTTGCATGGTGGTCTCGTTCAGCGCCCCGCATAATCCCTTTCAAGCTCCCGAGCATCTGATCGCGAAATATCAAAGACGCTTGAATCAGCGTGACGCCACCTATGCAGCGATGATCGACTCGTTGGATCAAGGCGTCGGTCACATTCTGAAAGCGATCGACGATCAAAGAATTCGCGACGAGACCATTGTCGTTTTCGCGTCCGACAACGGAGCGGTTCGAGTTGGAACCAACGCACCGTTTCGGGGGCAAAAGCGAGAGGTCTATGAAGGGGGTATCCATGTGCCGTGCGTCATCCGATTGCCAGGAGTGCTGAATCCGGGAACCCAAAGCGAGCAACCCTTTGCGATCCACGACCTACTGCCGACGCTGGCTGCAGCAACCGGAGTGAAGCTGCAAAACCAAAAACCGTTGGACGGAATGAATCTGTGGGCGAATCTTAAAAACGGCACGCAAGTCGATCGCACGGTTGTGATCGCCGAAAACGACCACGCGATCATTCGCGGAGATTGGAAACTCATACAACCGGCCAGCGGTGACATTGAGCTCTACAATCTTCGGTCCGATACCGCGGAATCAACGAACCTTGCCAGTCGCCAGTCCAGCGTTGCCGCTGACTTGTTCGCTCAGTTGACGCTGTTTCAACAGCAAGTCCGCAACGATGAGCCCGCGGCTTCCAATGGCGAGATGTTAGTCGCCGAAAACAATGCCGCTGAAAATGATGCTGCCATCACCATGCCACAAGAAGGCGAATCGCTCGCCCATGCAAAGCTGCGTGGCGACGCGGCGTACGGAGTGCTGGGCAATCGGCAAGTCGAATCCAACGGATCGGGCGTGCGGCTGTTGTCCGCCGAAGACAGCAACGGTGATGGCGTGGTCGCCGGTGAAGTCACGCTGGAATCCTCGCAAGTCACAGCCGACCAACGTTGGTACCGCTTCTATATCTCGGGGCTCGCACAAGATGATTTCCAAGTCGTCCAAGACGACCTGTATTTGAAGGTCGAATTCCTGCAAAAAAACGGCGATTCGCTGGACTTGATCAAGGAACGCATTTACCCGCAGGTGTTGCGTGAACGAAAGGATTTGCGAGACGAAGCCACCAACGAGAGCCTCGGTCACGCGACGTGGCGAACCTACGCGATGGACTTTCGCACTCCGTTTGCCGAAGTCGATTCGCTCAAGCTGAGCGTTGGTTTCGCATCTGGAAAAGGCGAAGGTACGCGATCAGAGTTCTGGATCAACTCGATGGAGCTCGAACCGATCGACGCGCCGGCCAGCTATCAACCGGCCAAGGCGACCGCGACAGATTTCCCTCAGCCCAATCCGAGATCACTGGTGTCACTTGGCGGACGATGGTACTTCGATCCCAAAGGAGGCGATCGCACGGTGCCAAAGCAATTCGATTACACCAACGACGATCAACTGTTGTACAAAACCGATCGATTCGTAGCCCCGTTTGCCGGCAACATGAGTTCGTGGTTGCGGGCGGGCTACTTGGATTTCGATGGCAATGAAGTCACCAAGGACGTGTTCAAACCGTACGCGGTCATCATCAACGTCACGGACACTCACATCGTCATCCGCAGTCGCAATCTGCCCAATCACCCCACCGCGACGTTTCCCGATCGTTGGCGGATGCTCGACGGCAACCCGTCGTACATCAAAGAACAAGCCAACACGCACTACTTGCCGCTGCAACCCAAAGTCGATCCCAACGCGTTCGCGATGGACGAAAAAAATTCAAACCAAGCGCTGCCGATGGGACCAATCGGGGTGGCAACCAACGGTGTAATCTTTTTCAATCCATTCGATCACATTTTTGAAACCGACGCGGTTTGGCGATTGGATCGTTGCTGTGGTCACCCCAGCCCGCAGCAGCAATATCACTATCACAAGTACCCGGTCTGCGTGAAAACGCCCTGGAGCGATGAGGGGCACGGACACTCCAACATCATCGGCTTCGCCTTCGACGGCTTCCCCGTCTACGGACCGTATGAAGCGGCTGGTTTGTTAGCGAAAGACGACAGCAAGAATCCGCTCAACGATTTCAATCTTCACGAAGACGCCGACCGAGGCCCGCACTACCACGTCACTCCTGGTCGCTATCCCCACATCATCGGAGGCTATTGGGGCGAGCTCGATCCGATGAACGGACGTCGCCGAAGAGCGAATCCGTAGCGTGAATGGTTATCCGACTTCAATGAAATTCGCGTACGTGACCACTAGTTGCCGCTAATGTGGAACGATGCGATCAATTGTTCGTCAAGGATCAGCAAGCATCGCCAGCATATCGTAGACCGTTCGTGGGTTCTCCATGATTCAACTCCTGGACTCCTGCGGGACTGGACAAACATGAGACCACCCCCTACTGTGCACCTGCAGGTACACTTTTAGCAAGTCTGCGAGCGTCGGTTCATTCTAGTGTCGTTCGAGCAATTCAAAGTTCACATCAAACGTCAACATCATCCGTCTCAGATTCCCTATTGGCAGACGCTTGTACTGGATCATGAGTCGGGGATGAACATCACAAGTCACGCCGGCGGCTTACGATGCGGGATGTTTGGAAGATGTTTGCGATTCCTGCACGATGCGAATCAAGGAACGAGTACGTCAGGCTATGTCGGCGCTGGTCGATCGTTTACTCAAAGATGATCCGTCAGGAATCGAGCTGCGTTCGATGAGCAAGAGAGAACATGAAAAGAATACACGTCATTGGTCGTAAGAACCACGGCAAGACGACGCTGGTGAGCGAACTGATCGTTCGGCTCACTGAGCTGGGTTATCGAATCGGTACGATCAAGCACACGCATCACGATCACGAACTTGATACGCCTGGAAAGGACTCGCACCGCCATCGCACTTCGGGTGCGGCTTGCGTTGGCATTCTGTCGCCGCAGCTCAACGCATGCTTTTGGAACGATGTATCGGCGCTGGCCGACGAGCGATACGCGGCCTTTGATCCGATGTTCGCCAACTGCGACTTGGTGATCGTCGAAGGAGACTCGCAAACGGGTGCGGACAAGATCGAAGTTTGGCGTGAGTCCCAGAGTGATGTTCCGCTGGCTGTCGCGGACGTAAAGATTCTGGCTATCGTGACCGACGATACTCCGCGCGGGACATCGTGTTTGAAATTTTCACGCTGCCAAATTGATGACTTGGTGACCTGGGTCGTCAATTGCTACTTGCTGTCGTAGCGGGTGACACGGTTCCGCTTTGGAATTCCGGCAACTCGTAGTTGTGCGCTGCATTGACTTGCGCGTAGATCAGCACGCTGACAAGCAACACGGCGATGCCAGCCAATCCGACGACCAAGTTTCGTTTGGATTTATCCATGAACGTTCGACTCCGGGTAGAAAACGTGGATCGCTGTAGGCCACTCGGCAGCATCACGACAAAACGTCGCAGTTACCCATTACTCGACCTCACTACATTGCCTAACGCCGAAATAAAGAGTAGTATATCGTCAATTAGTGTCAAGTAGCCAATTCGCTTGTTTTTGGTGAGACGCCCGTGTCAAATCGCTCCAAGATTGCGACCGATCGCGACGAAAGTGATAAACCGCCCGGTTTCCAAATGCCGCCCACGGTGTTCACGGGACTGGCTGTGTTGTGGCTGGCGTTCTTGGTTCTGCTCGGCTTTCTGGTCGTTGTCTCGGCCAGCTATCTTCACTCAACTGCTTCGGCCGACCATGCCCTCGATCGTGGCTGGGCATTATTGTCCGCGCTGGCTTTCGGATGGGCGCTAGTGAATTTGTTCTGGTCACGGCAGGCCGCCCAGAATCAACGTTCCGGTGGCGAAACCAGCGGCAATTTGATGGCCGTTTATTCGCATGTGGCCATGGCACTGGGATGCGGTTTGATCGCTTTGGGCATCCACTCGGTGATGTTTGCTCGGGCGTTGGGTTCGGCCCCCGTCGTGATGGACTATTCGCAATCGGGCAAGAGATCCCAAGCAAACGTTGCCGCGCCCGTTGCGATGGCCGAGGGGAATGCGGAAGAAGGGCAAAAGATATTTTCAACAACTTGCATTACCTGTCACGGCCCAACCGGTGGCGGCCTCCCGAATTTGGCCCCATCACTGCGAGACAGCGAGTTTATCGCGGCAGCGGACGCCGCCGCTGTTGCCGGTGTGATTCGTTTGGGCCGTGCTGCGACGGACCCGAACAACAAAAGCAAGAAGGTGATGCCCGCGCGAGGCGGCAATCCATTTCTCGGCGATGACAAGATCGTGCATTTGGTCGCGTTCATTCGCTCCGTGCAAGGCGCCAGTGCTGAAACGGCAATAGCCGACGCCGCCCCCAACGCTCCGCCACCTGTCCAGCTTTCTAAATGGGTCGTTCCCGCTGGTCCGACTCCTCCGTCAGGAATGATTTCGTTAAGCGGTCGCGATGACATCGGTGACGATGCGTCATTAATTCGCCGCGATCAACAGCGACGGGACTTGTTATCGCAGGTGCTCATTCTTGGACTCACCGGGATTCACGGTTTGTTCTTGGTAGGCGTGATGGTGGTATCGAGTGATGTGTTGTTCAGACGGCTGAAAGAAGAAGACGTTCCGAGTGGCGACGAGTCGGAGTGGAGTATATCGACGGTTGGATGGCTCGTCGCGACGGTCGTGTGGCTGATCGTCTTTGTGATGGGTTTTGTTTGGATGTAGGAATCGTTTTATGAATGATCGCTTCTACTTCCCGCGTTGGGCGAACTACCTGTTCCCGGCTGCGCTGATCGTCACCATCGGTGTGCTGACCTATTTGCCACTATTGCTGACGCTCGGGCTGTCGCTGACGACGCGGTCCGTTGGCTATCAACCGCAGCAACCAATCCCGTTTTCGCATGCGGTTCACGCAGGCAAGCTGGGAATGGATTGTCGTTATTGTCATACAACCGTCGAAAAGGCGGCGTTCGCGGCGATCCCACCGACCCAAACCTGTCTGAATTGCCACGCCGCGATCAAGTCTGAAAGCCCGCAACTGGAAGAAATGCGGACCAGTTTTGAAAAGGGGACACCGGTGTCGTGGGTGAAGGTGCATGACTTGCCAGACTTTGTGTACTTCAATCATTCGGCACACATCAACAAAGGCGTGGCCTGTCAAACGTGCCATGGACAGATCAATGAAATGGAAGAAGTCCAGCAGGACCAACCGCTGTCGATGGCATGGTGTTTGGAGTGTCATCGTGCACCCGAGAATCATCTGAGACCGCGCGATCAAGTGACCAACATGAGTTGGGATGCGTTGGCCATGACCGGAAAATCACAGCTCGCATTGGGCACCGAGTTGGCGACGGAGTATCACGTCCAATCAAGACAATTCATGACGAGCTGTACCACATGTCACCGATAGAACCCCGCACTGATGTAGTGGAGGTTGCTAAACCTCCTGTCGCAAATGGATCCTTGGCGAGATCCGCTACGGACGAGACATGCGGCCCTGAATACTACCGCAGTATCGAACATTTGGCTGGATCGCCAGAGGTGGCACAGTACATCGAGCAAGAGTTCCCGAGTTTATCGCAAGCGATTGGCACGACGGATCGGCGTCAGTTCTTGCGATTGCTCGGGGCCTCGATGGCTCTGGCCGGGATCACCAGCACGGGTTGCCGTCGCTGGCCTGTCGAAGAAGTGCGACCGCACACGTCACGCCCCGAAGGGTTCACGCCGGGCATCGCCGAGCACTATGCAACGTCGTTCGAGTTGGATGGTGTCTCGACGGGGATTCTGGCCAAAAGTTACGACGGGCGACCCATCAAAATCGAAGGCAATCCGGATCATCCGTTCTCACTTGGTGCCGCCAGTGCATTTGCTCAGGCGAGCGTGTTGGAGTTGTACGACCCCGATCGCAGTCGAAGTCCGTGGTTGCGACAACCTGAGCCGACGGCGCTAGCCGCGGGCCCCAACCAGAGCGGCAAACACAGCAACAGGCCCGAGGCTAACGCCTACGGCTCACAGTCCTCGTGGAATCACTTTCAGAACTTCGCCACCCCGCACTTCCAAACATTGCGTAGCCGCCGAGGCGATGGGCTGGCGTTTCTGATCCAGCCGACCGGAAGTCCCACTTTCGCGAGACTTCGCAACGAGTTCGAGGCGGCGTTTCCCAAAGCACGGTGGTTCGAGTACCAACCGCTTCACCGCGACAACGACTTTGCGGGCAGCCACGCTGCGTGGGGTCGTGTCTTGCGACCACAATATGATCTGCAACAAGCCAGCACGATCGTGACATTCGATACCGACTTATTGGGCAGTCATCCGGCTTCGCTACGACACGCTCGCGACTGGTCGGCCGGTCGTCGCAGTGTCGATTCCGGCAGCATGAACCGGCTGTACGCAATGGAACCGAGTCTCACCATCACCGGGTCTGCTGCCGATGTTCGACTGCCGATGAAACCAACGTTGGTGGAAAAGGGGATCGCCTATGTTGCCTATCGCCTTGGCATCCTATCGACCGAACCCAGCGGGTTGAGCGAATCGCAAACGGAATTTCTCGAGAACGCGGCGGTCGACTTGAAACAGGCCGGTGCCTCTGGACTCGTCGTGGTTGGGCCAGCTCTCAGCGCTGCATCACATCAACTCGCCCACGCGATCAACCAGAAAATCGGCGCCGTTGGTCACGGCGTCGCCTACACCGAAGAACCACTGGCGAGTGCGAAAGCGTGCGTGCAGCAGATCACGGACTTGAGTGAGCTGCTGCAAGGCAACGTCTTGAACACACTGGTGATCATCGGTGGCAATCCTGTCTACGACGCCCCCGGGGACGCGAGACTGAATTTAATCTCCGACGACAGCCGACCATTGACGTCGATCCATTTGAGTCTGCATGACAACGAAACGTCCAAGGCTTGCACTTGGCATTTGCCGATGGCTCATTTCCTGGAAAGTTGGGGGGACGGTCGGGCATGGGATGGAACTTACACACTTCAGCAACCACTGATTCTGCCGCTATTCGATGGCAAGTCACCAATTGAGTTGCTGGCAATGCTGTCGGGACAATCTGCGGCCAAGTCGCTGAGTATGGTGCGTTCGACATTTGACAAACTATTCGAAGATGCAACGCGGCAGGATTGGGAGCGGGCACTGCACGCGGGAGTGAAAGCCGACAGTGCGTTTGCGACGGTTGATCCACTACCTGCAAAACTCGACTCGACTTATGTTGCTGCTAAGAGTGATGCACCGTGGGAAGTCCGATTTGCACCCGATGTCAAAACATATGACGGCCGGTTCGCGAACAATGCTTGGTTGCAAGAACTACCCGAACCGCTAACCAAGTTGACTTGGGACAACGCCGCGTTGATGAGTCCAGCGGATGCGAAATCTCTTGGACTGGCGATAGGCGATGTTGTGAATCTGACCCGAAGTGAGCACGAAACAAGCATCGAAGTACCTGTGTACGTCCTGCCGGGACATGCTAGTAATTGTATCACGTTACCGCTGGGCTACGGACGTACCGCCGCTGGGCACATCGGTAACCAAGTCGGCGTCAATGTTTATCCGTTGCGGTCGAAAAAATCCAGCTATTTGGCGAGCGATTGCGAACTTACAAAAACCGGCAAAACCTATGAGTTGGTAACGACGCAAGTTCACGATGTGTTGGATGCCGTTGCGGAAAGCGCAAAGCTAAAACGGCTCGGTGAGCGTGGCAAGCCAGGCATGATCGTTCACGAAACATTGTTTGCCGAGTATCAACACGATCACCATGCGGTTCACGGCGACGAACACGCCGTCCACGCAGCACCCTTGTTCGACCTGCCTCACAAGTATGATTCGCCTCATCGGTGGGGCATGTCGATCGACTTAAACGCCTGCATCGGCTGCAGCGGTTGCGTTGTCGCTTGCCAAGCCGAAAACAATATTCCCGTGGTCGGCAAGGCGAACGTGGCGGTCAATCGCGAGATGCATTGGTTGCGAATTGATCGATACTACAAAGGCGATATCCAGTCGCCTGATGTGGTCCATCAACCGATGGCGTGTGCGCACTGCGAAAACGCGCCGTGCGAGCAAGTTTGTCCGGTGGCAGCGACGGTTCACGACAGCGAGGGACTCAACTCGATGGTCTACAACCGCTGTATCGGGACTCGCTACTGTGCGAATAACTGTCCCTACAAAGTCCGCCGCTTCAATTACTTTGACTATCAAGCCTCCGATCCGCGAACACCAGCCAAACCGTGGGTGGGACTACCGGACCAACAGCAACCCGAAGAGGTTTCGACGCTGAAGAAGATGGTTCACAACCCGGAAGTGACCGTGCGTATGCGCGGTGTGATGGAGAAGTGTACGTATTGTGTCCAGCGAATCGTGGACGCACGAATTCGTGCCAAGAACGAGAACGCGCAAGGCTTGCGTCAGTCGGACTTGGTCGCCGAAGGCGAAGTGCAAACGGCATGTCAGGCGACATGTCCGACTCAGGCAATCGTGTTCGGTGATTTGAACGATCCCGAATCTGCAGTATCCAAAGCCCGGCAGAATGCGAGGTCGTATGAGGTGTTGGCAGGAAACAATTTAGGGGCAAGGACCACGTACCTGGGCAAGATTCGAAATCGAGAAGCGTAGCCTAGGCTTCCAGCCTGGGAATGAAGTGGAAACTCAGGCTGGAAGCCTAAGCTACGGAACAAACCATGAGCACCATCAGCACAACGATCGTCGAGCCGTCACAGTGGGAATTGCAAGCCAACAATCCCAGCGAGCGTGTGCCCTTGGTCTTGGGGGATAACGATTTCACCACGGTTACCGATACCGTCACCCAGCTTGCTCTGCGGCGTACTCCGCCGATGTGGTACGTCGCGATGGCGATTTCGCTGTCGCTGCTCTCGGTGTTGATCGTCACGATCACCTACCTGTTGCTGACCGGGGTTGGCGTTTGGGGCAACAACAACACGGTCAGTTGGGGATTCCCAATTGTCAATTTTGTATTTTGGGTCGGCATCGGCCATGCGGGCACACTGATCTCCGCGATCTTGTTTTTGCTACGTCAGAATTGGCGGACCGGGATCAATCGGTTTGCCGAAGCGATGACGATCTTTGCGGTCGTTTGTGCAGGACTGTTCCCTGGCATTCATGTCGGTCGAATTTGGTTCGCGTATTGGTTGGCACCGTATCCAAACGAACTTGCGATGTGGCCGCAAGCACGCAGCCCGTTGTTGTGGGACGTGTTCGCCGTCAGCACTTACGCGACGGTATCGCTGCTGTTTTGGTACATGGGCATGATCCCCGATCTGGCTACGCTGAGAGACCGTAGCACGACACGTTTCAAGCAACTCGCGTACGGGGTGTTTGCACTCGGATGGAACGGATCGAACCGACACTGGTTGCGTTTTGAAAAAGCCTACTTGCTGTTGGCTGCACTGGCGACGCCGTTAGTGCTGAGTGTTCACAGTGTTGTGTCGTTCGACTTCGCCACGTCGCAGGTCCCTGGTTGGCACACCACGATCTTCCCACCGTACTTTGTCGCCGGTGCCGTCTTCGGTGGCTTCGCGATGGTGTTGGTGTTGTCGATCCCAGCCAGAGAATGGTTCGGCTTGAAGGATTTGATAACGCATCGGCACATCGAAAACATGGCCAAGGTGATGTTGGGCACCGGAATGATCGTGGCCTATGCGTATTCGGTGGAATTCTTTACGGCCTGGTACAGCCAACACCACTACGAGCAATTTGTATTCATGAACCGTCCCCTGGGTCCGTACTGGTGGGCGTTCTGGTTGATGGTGTTTTGCAACGTCATCGCGCCGCAAGCGTTGTGGTCCACCTGGGTACGGAAACGCGTGTGGGTGATTTTCGCGATCGCAGTTTTAGTGAACGTCGGCATGTGGTTCGAGCGGTTTGTGATTGTCGTGACTTCGCTGCATCGAGATTACTTGCCATCAAGCTGGGCGATGTTCTCGCCGACTTGGGTGGACTTGTTCATGTTGCTGGGCAGTTTTGGATTGTTCTTCACGCTGTTTCTCTTGTTCTGTCGGTTCCTGCCGATGGTGGCGATGGCGGAAGTCAAGACGGTGATGCCGCAAGCACACGGCGATCACCTACCAACGCGATTCGATTATCAACCTTCACCCGATACGCCCGAGGAGCTACGCCGTGGGCACTGGTTTACATAGAGGGCATCCAAAAAAAGTTTCGTTACAAAACTTGCGAAGAGTGTCGCCAAGTTGTGCCGTAGCGAAACTCGCCAAGAGTTTCGGCAATTGGCGATACCGAAAGTCTTGGCGACTTTCGCTACAAAATGAATGAACAATCATGACTGACAAGAAACCTTACGCACTGATCGCCGAGTTCGACTCGGTATCGTCCATCATGCACGCCGCAGAGAAAGTTCGCGACGAAGGCTATATGATTTGGGACGTCCACAGCCCGATGCCGATTCATGGCATCAACCAAGCGATGGGACTGCGGCCGACGATCCTGCCCTGGATCACGCTGGCGCATGGGGTGGCCGGAGCCGCGTTCGGACTCGTGCTGACGTGGTGGATGAACGCGACGACCATGCCCGGTATCTCAGCGAGTGTCCAAGGCTATGAATTCCTCGTCAGCGGCAAGCCAACGTTCAGCTTGCCCGCCAACATCCCGATCATCTTCGAGACCACAATCCTGTTCGCTGCCATCGGCACACTGCTGGGGATGCTGGGATTGAACAAGCTGCCGATGTTGCACAATCCGCTGAACAAGAGCCAACGGTTTCTGCGCGCGACTGCCGACCGAATGTTCATTGTGATCGAAGCTGAAGATATGCAGTTCGATGCAGAGAAGACACGTGATTTTCTGCAATCACTGGGTCCGCTGGCTATCGAAGTCGTGACGGAGGATTGATCGAATGCCGACTTATCAAGAAGAACGTTTTCCGCTGCCGACGCCTAGCCGTTTAGCTCGCGAACTGCATCTCAGTCGACCACCCTGGTGGATGATTTTGTTGCTTGCCATTGTCGTCGTTGCAACTTGGGTTCCGTTAGTGTTGATCTACCGTGTGCGTGGTACGACTTCGCGGCAACCTCGAGTCCACTTCTTTATGGACATGGACAAACAAGCCAAGTTTGGCACGCAGTCGGTCCATCCGTGGTTTGAGGACGGCCGTGCGATGCGAACGCCGATCGAAGGCACGATTGCCCGAGGTCATTTGCGTCACGACGCTCACTTCTTCGATGGGTTTAGCAAAGACGCGACCAGTGGTGCAATTCAGTTCATGACGACAATGCCGTCGCAAGTTATGGTCGATGAATCTTTGCTACAGCGTGGACAACAACGGTACGGGATTTACTGTACCGTTTGTCACGGTGCGACAGGCGTGGGCGACGGACCGGTGAATCAGCGGGCGATTGAACTGAAAGAACCAAAATGGGTGCCCGCGACGAACCTGATGACGCAAGAAATTCGTGATCGAGCCGATGGTCAAATTTTTCAAGCGATCCGAGACGGCGTGAGAAA
This sequence comes from Novipirellula methanifontis, assembly GCF_052161655.1. Taxonomy (GTDB): domain Bacteria; phylum Planctomycetota; class Planctomycetia; order Pirellulales; family Pirellulaceae; genus Novipirellula. The sequence continues at coordinate 68,412 of NZ_CP197418.1, read as the reverse complement.
TATGCCGAGCTATGGAGCACAGATTGATCCGCATGATCGCTGGGCAATCGTCGCGTACATCAGGTATTTGCAAAGCATAACGCCGGTCGCGGCACCGCAAGGCGACACGCCGCAAGTGTCACCCCAGGGAGCTAACCCATGAACAAACCATTCCTCTCGTTCCCACGCAAATTGATTCAAATCCTTGGTGGAGGAGCCATCGCAGGTGCGGTGCTGTCGCTGATTGGAGCCACCGTCTACTCAGGCGGTAGCCGGCGAGTGATGCTGGCGTATCTGGTGGCTTTTGCGTTTGTCCTCAGCCTCTCGTTGGGATCGTTGTTCTTTGTCTTGATTCAGCACTTGATGCGTGCCGGCTGGGGCGTATTGGTTCGACGCCCCGCTGAGATTTTCAGTTTGAACATAGTCACGGTCGCCGTGTTATTTGTTCCGATCGCTTTGTCCGTACTCGGCGGCAGCGGCAGTCTCTATCCCTGGGCTAAACGCGATAGCGGCGAGTTGCAACAACATGGCCTACCAGCCGTAGTGGATCTTGCCAAAGATCCCGGATCATTCGTAGTGGATCTTGCTAAAGATCCTGGATCAGTCGTAGTGGATCTTGCTAAAGATCCCGGACAGCGACCTGTAGCCACGTCCACTACGAAAGAGCCGGTAGCAAATCGAGTCGCGCTTCCCAATGAGCCGACGGTGTTAGCCGCGGGCCCCGTGCAAAGTCACTCCGTCGTAGATGACCACCACAATACTCACGACAGTCTTTACGTCCATCAAACCGTCGACGAACTCACTCTTAGCAAACAAGGCTGGCTGAACCCGTCGTTCTTCATCCTGCGCAGCGTGGTGTTCTTCGGAATCTGGACGTTGATCGCATGGTTCTACTTCAGCCGTTCGCGTCATCAGGATTCCGCAGGTGGCGAACACGACACGCGACAGATGGAATGGTGGGCCGGAATCTGCGTGTTCGCGTTCGGTATCACGTTGACTTACGCTTCTTTCGACTTTTTGATGTCAATCGACCCGCACTGGTACAGCACGATCTACGGGGTTTACTACTTCGCCGGTTGTGCCGTCGGTGGCTTTTCGATCAACCTGCTGGCCATTCTTCTGCTACAGCGGCTTGAGCTATTCCCGGTCGCTGTGTCCGACGAACACCGCCGCGATTTGGGACGATTATTGTTCGCGTTTGTATTCTTTTGGGGATACATCGCGTTCAGCCAATACATGCTGTTGTGGTATGCCAACGTCCCCGAAACGACACGCTGGTTTGTCGTTCGTGGCGCGTCGATGGCCGAAGGCTACACGAACAGTTGGGGCTACTTGCTGGTGTTTTTGCTGTTTGGACATTTCATCATCCCATTCATGGGCATCATGTCACGGCATGTGAAGACCAACAAAAACGCGATGATCTTTTGGACCGGCTGGCTGTTGGTGATGCACTATTTGGATTTGTACTGGTTGGTGATGCCGGAGCTGGGGCCACATTTCACCATCGGCCTGCCCGAAATCGGCACATTGATCTTTGCCGTCTGCGTGTATCTGCTCGGTGCATCGCTGATCGCGACCCGCATATCGTTGCTCCCCACGGGCGACCCTAGATTGAGTGCGTCAGTCGCGATCACCGATGCGTATTAAGATGGTATCCGCCACGAAACAAATTTCCTGCAACGGTTTCCCACTCGTAACATCGAAACATGACAAACCATCCGCGTCACCCACTGATTTACTTGGCGAGTTGTACGGAGTTTGTGGTTGGCAGCCCCGATCGTGGGCCGACACTTGTTTCGCAAGTTACAAGAAGAACAGTCACAATAAGAACCGTACTGATGCGATCTGCACCCCTTGCTTTGCCTCGTCTTGCTTTGTTTACGCTAGTCTTGTTTTTTTGCACTGGAGTCGTCTGGACTGACGTCTCGGCAGCGTCGCCGAATTGGAACGCCGTCGTGTCACCGGCCGGCTCGGTCCGTCTCCAACGCGGCGGCAAAGAGGTCGCGACGCTGTCCCCTGGGCTGTTCGAAAAAGATTGGCAGTTCTCGGCCATGAGCGAGGCGAAAGCGGGGCAAGTCACTATCGGAAGTTCTCATCAAGGCAAAATCATTTCCGCAACCGGAAAGGTAGTTGAAGTACAGCTGCAGCTTTCGATCCAAAACGAGCAACCGCATTTTCAGTATCGCTTGACGCCCACAGAGGACATCCGACTGAACAGCCTGCACGTTAACCTCAGTCTGCCGACCGACATTTGGGGCAGTGGTGGATTTACCGCTGACGGTACAACCAAACCGTTTCCCGCTTCGTTTAAAGGCACCGCAGTACACTCTGGTTCCATCAGCACTCTTTTGATCTCGGGACGCACGGGTGCATCACTGCAATTGCACTTAGATCAACCAACACAAGTTTTGCTGCAAGACGACCGCCAGTGGAGCGAACAGTTCTCGGTACGAATCGGACCACAAATGAGTACAGCAACGATTTGGCCTGCCGGCAAATCGTTGTCAATTGCGTTTACGCTAACCGGCGACGGCGGTTTGAATGTCGAAGAAGACAAACCGATCACCATTACCGCCGGCCCGAACTGGTTGCCGCTAGACGTGGCCTTGGACATCAAATCAGGATCGGCACTCGATTTCAGCGACGTGATCCCTCGCCACTCGCCCGCCGGCAAACTTGGCCGCGTGATTGTCAACTCCAACGGCAAGTTCGCATTCGCGGATCAACCGGCCACTACGGCCGAATTTTATGGAATCAATCTTTGCTTTTCCGCTCACTACATTGACCACAGCGTCGCCGATGCTCTGGCCATCCGTTTGCAGCGACTTGGTTACAACTCGGTACGAATTCATCACTACGAAAGCGAACTGGTGGATCGTAGCCGCGGCAAGGAGATTCGATTGAAACCAGAGAAGCTCGATCAACTCGATTACTTGTTCGCCGCGTTGAAGCAACGTGGCTTTTATGTCACGACCGACCTTTTCGTTTCACGACCGGTGCGTTATTCGGTGATCTATCCGACTCAAACGGGCGAACATCGCGATATTGGCATGGATGAGTACAAGATGGCGGTGCATGTGAACGAAAACGCTTACAACGATTTCAAATCATTCGCGAAAATATTGCTCACGCACGTCAATCCGTATACCAGAATGAGCTACGCGGATGATCCAGCTTTGGCGTTGATCAGCTTGGTCAACGAAGACAATCCGGGGAACTTCATTGGTCAGCTAGAAGGACCACTTCGCGACGATTGGCAAACCGCGTGGAACCGATGGTTGGGGAAGCGCTATCCAAAAAGTCAATCGCTGGTAGCGGCGATCGGCAAATTGCCCGATGATCAAGATCCATCGCGCGGCAACGTGCCGCTGCAGAATGTGCGCGGCGATTCGCCGGCGACGGTCCAGTTCAATATTTTTCTGGCCGAGATTGAGAAGGATTTCTTTCAGCGTACTCGCACGTTTCTGCGCGACGAATTGCACTGCGGGGCACTGTTGACAGACATGAACGCTTGGACCAACCCGATGCAAATGCAAGCGGTTCGGGCAGATTTTGATTATGTCGACGATCACTTTTACGTGGATCACCCCAAGTTCTTGGAACAGCCTTGGCGGTTGCCGTCGAGTTGTCCAAACACCAGCCCGATCGCGGAAGGTGCGCCGGGTGGTCGAAACTGCGCGTTCACGCGGCTGTATGGGAAGCCGTTCACGATCACCGAGTTCAACTATTCTTCGCCCGGTCGCTTTCGAGGCGTGGGCGGGATTTTGACCGGAGCACTCGGGGCGTTACAGGATTGGGACGGCGTGTGGCGATTCGCTTATGCACACAATCAAAGCAACGTCGTCGAGCCGGGACCGCTGAACTATTTTGACGTTGCGGCCGACCCCTTAAATCAGGCAGCCGAACGAGCCAGTTTGTGCTTGTTCTTGCGAGGCGACATTCAACCCGCCAAGCATTCGTTCGCGATTACCGCCACTACGGATCAATTGCTAAATAACCCGGCACACTCTCGCGACAAAACTCCCGCGTGGGATGGGCTGGCGTGGCTCGCGCGTGTTGGCTGGACGGTTGTGGGCGACAAGCCTGCGATCAGTTCCAAAGTGGACGCCAATCAAGTGAAGCTGCCGGTCGTTGGCGGTTCCTTTGATCCCTTGGACGCAAATGCCACTGAGCGGATGGTTGCGGAGCTGCGTAAACTCGATTGGCTTGATGCGGACAACGCAACCAACGTAGCGGCTCGTTGTTTCCAAAGCGACACCGGTGAAGTGACGATCGATGCACCGAGCAATACGCTCGTTCTCGATACGGCACGGACGGCAGGCGGATTCGCGCCAGCAGGTGCGATGATTGAGACGGAAAACGCGACGATCCAGATTTTGGATACCGATGCCACGGTGTGGGTCAGCAGTCTGGATGAAAACCCGATCGTGAGCAGCAAGCGATTGCTAGTCACGCATTTAACTGACTTACAAAACACCGATGCTCGCTACGCCGATAGCAGCCGCCGAGTGCTACTGGATTGGGGCCGATTGCCTCATTTGGTTGCCGCTGGCCGAGCAACGATGACGCTACGTGTCACCGGGGCGAAGGATGCGGCGGTGTATTCATTGCAGTCAGACGGCACCCGAACTGGGACCTTGGAAACGACGATAACTGCCGCGGGTGAATTGGTCATCCCGTTATCGGTTGTGGACAACGGCAAAGCGAGGATGTTGTATGAGGTGGTTGTGCCGTGATATTTGCAATGCCTTGATTCAGCCGGAGCAGTCAGGAATGGATTCAGTGGCCATCGTTGTTTCCGAACGTTGCGTTTACGGCTATTTCGTTGCAGTTCCGGGCGTCGCTATAACCACAAATCGCAATTCTCCACTCGACGGTGCTTCGACCTCAAACGCCACCATCTGCGTGCCAGGGTTCGGTGAGTCCCACTCATGGCGAGGCTTTTCGGTATTGACGATGCTCCAAGTTGCCTCCAGCGGTTCGACGATCGTCAACGTCAGCCGTTGGCCTTGTTGTTGCAAACGAAGTGTAGCATCTGCATTAGACTTGACTTCCGCACGCGTGATCATGCCCCAACGCACACGGCTTCCCGGTGCGAGTCCGGTCAAATTATCTTTGATCTGTACCTCGCGTGAAGGCAACAGCTTTACGCCACGAAGAACGCTGTCGGCTTGCCCCTTGTAAACTGGACTCAGATCGGCGACAGAGTGCGGCGACTCGCGATCATCTGAAAACTCGATGATCTTGGCGTGGCCCTTGGCAACCTGCAGTTTCCCGTCGACGACCAGCGTGTTGTGCCCGGAATTACTTTGGCGAAAGATCGTCCAGCGATCAGAGTTCTGCGCGGCACTCCACAAATTCATGCCGCGTGATTCGATGCCATGATAGCCTTCGGCACCCAAATCGACCGCCCATCGCACCCCATCCGCATCAAGCACAAACGAGCCAATATCCATTTGCCCATGAGGCCCCGAGGGTGAACCCGCTTTGAGTCCGACGAACGTCGCATTGGGGTCTGTCCAAGAACTGCGATGCACGGCGACGGGCGTGTCACTTTCGCTCTGCCAATTCAATGGCATCTTGATGTCCGCGTCCTTGAATTTGATTTCAATGTCGTTCATCCACAACAGCGCCAACGGCAACAAGCGGTTTCCGCCAGCGCCAGCGTCACGCGACCGGAAACTGGCAAGCTCAGCCCTCAGCCTCGCGTCCTCGCCGAGCAACCAATCGGGACGATCGAAATGATGGGCGAACCAGTACAACGCCGATTCGGGGCCTCGGCTCGCGCCGCCGTCGGCGTAGTTGAATGCATCACCCGATGGTCCCGTCATTAAACTCGGATACTGTCCCGTTTGATCAAAGCCCATCGCCTGGCTCAATCCAAAATCGCTTCCCAGGACACTATTGAGTGTTGCCAGCAACACAACATTGAAACCCGTTCCGTACGCCCAGTATCCAGGTCCTTCGGGGTAACTTCCCTTTGGTGCAAACGCCTTCATCGAACGCGGTACATTTTGAATTGCGCTGAGCACCGTCTTGGCAGCCAATTCGGGTTCATCTTCGAGGATCGCGAGCGCTCCCGCGGTCAAGCCGCCATGACAAACTTGGCCCCAATTATTTGATGCAGTGACCCATTTGTTGTGCTTGGTTTCAAACGGCAGTGACACTCCCTTTTCCTTGATGGCCTGGCGAATGGTTTGTCGACTCGTTTCATCGAGAGCATCGAACATCCAGTCGTAACCGATCGCCATCGCCAATGTCATCTCAGCGACATCCAAAAAGTGGCTGGGGTTCCAATCGTCAAATGCGGCGACCACCAGCATCTCTTGCTTGCCGCGATCGACATACTTCGTCTCGCCCGTCAATTGGTACGCCATCGCCAAATTCAGCAAGCGTTCTAAACAGCGACGTGATTCGCTGAGTAAACGTCGTCCTTGGAGTCGTCGCGTTATTGGCGGAACATCGCTGAGCAAATCCGCACGATGAATCACCGCTCGAGCAAGCACGTCGCGTGGCGACGATGATTTTCCGACAGACTCACGCAGAGATTGAAATGTCGCGGCATCGGCCATCAGACGCGGATGCGTTTTGGGGACAGCGTTGATTGCTGTTTGCAACGATTCGATCGTGATTGGATTCGCGGTCTCTTGCGCCCTCGTCTGCGGCAACGCGAACGCTACCAACATCAAGAAAATTATCCGATTCATCATCGACTCCATGAAAGGTTAGCGATTTGCACTCGGCAACCGCTGTAATCTCCGGCTTCGTGGCTCGTGTCGCCAAGTTGCTTGTAATTTCTTCATCCGTGGCCGATCACTTGCAATTCTAGACATCTGGGTGCATAATTCCAGGATAGCAACGGCCGCCACCAAATTCCAGTGGGTCACGCCTTGGGGATGACCGGGATTTGCCCGACAAGTCGTTGGTCACACTTTGCGTGGGAGCGTAAGCGATGAGGATCAGTCGATTGATTGGGTTGGTGATGATGTGCGCCGTCGCCTACGCAGCTTTCGCACCGGGAGGACGCAGCGACGACGCCGCGCCGAGCAAAGCCTCGGAGCGTCCAGTGGACAGCGAGTCGCCTCCAACGGACACGCCGCTCGTTGCGACTGGCGAACTGTCCGTCGAACTGGCACGCGATCGCGCGACGGTGATGCAAGATGTTTACAAGGCAACGCTGGTGATGTTGCATGACCGCTACTTTCATCGTGACAAGTCCGTTCTTCCAGCGCGGTCGATGCAGGACATCTTTTCCGACATCGAAGATCAGTCGGGTGTCGAAGCACGTTGGATATCGGCGAGCCTCAAACCCATGAGCATCGACCACGCCCCCGAGAGTGAATTTGAAAAGCGAGCTGCAAAGGAGATCGCCACCGGCTCAACAGACGTCGAATTGGTGGAAGACGGATTCTTTCGACGCGCTGTCGCAATCCCGTTGACTGGCGGATGTTTAAGCTGCCATGAAGGGGCCTTTCAAAACAATGGTCGCAAGAAATTCGCCGGCCTCGTCGTCAGCATTCCCTTGCGGACTGAATAGTGCATTCAGTTTTCGCAAATGAGTCGAGCGGAATCCCGAACAGCGAGCGGCGCTGATCGATTGCTGAGTCGCGATGTAGTGGAAAAAGACCTGAGCTTGATCCTGCCGAATTCCAACCTGCGAACTTGTATCAGGCACAATTAAAAAGACGACTGAAATAGCGTGCTCCACTATTTTTTAGGCTTCTCAAACACGGCGAAGCTTGTAGTGGTCAAATAGTCTTCGAACGTTTGCTTCATCGCAACCATCGAGTCGTGCAGTGGACAGGGATCATTCGTTCCACACCAACCGGGACCGTAGGCGCACAAGCCTTCCGTCTCGCGTTCGAATAACACGGCGACATCTTTGAGTGAAATCGAAGCAGGGGGCCGTGCCAAACGGTAGCCACCGCCCGGGCCTGGTGATCCGCTGACCAATCCGCCTCGCGACAACTCGGTCATGATTTTGGCAACCACAGGGGCGGGCAAATTACGACTCTTGGCCAGTTCGCGAGACGACGCGACGATGGTCGAGTCGGAATAGAGTTCCGCCAAGCGGCTCATCACGGCGATCGCGTTTTGGGTTGTCTTTTGTTGCAGCATGTTTGCTCTTCATGGTTCACGGCCTGCGGCAATTTGTATCAGAGGCCAAATTCAACGGTCGATTAGTTGACCTACGGCCATTGACAACTGTAAAATCACAATTGCGGAATTGCAACTCCGCAATTCGCGAATCATCACTTCGCTCCAAATCTTTGCACAGAACCGCCCTTCGGGAGGGAATCGCAATGGATGGTCGTCTAGGGAATCGCCGTCAGTTTCTGTTTCAGCTCACCATGGCGGGGGCCAGTGCAGCGACCGTCAACGGTTGGGCTCAAGCCGCGGTTCAGAATATCGAACCGCTGACGGTCGACAACCCGTTGGGCCGTTACCCGAATCGCGATTGGGAACAGTTGTATCGTGATCTGTATAAGTCCGACTCAACGTTCACGTTCTTGTGCGCTCCCAACGATACACACAATTGTTTGCTTAACGCGCACATCAAGAATGGCGTCGTCACTCGTATCAGTCCAACGTTTGGTTTTTCAAAAGCCACCGACCTTGCGGGAAACAAGGCGAGCCAACGTTGGGAACCACGCGTGTGCCAGAAGGGCTTGGCACTGGTGCGCCGATTCTACGGCGATCGTCGTTGCAAACGTCCGCTGGTTCGCAAGGGATTCAAAGAGTGGGCCGATGCTGGATTTCCTCGCGATCCCGACACGGGCGCCGTCGACGCGGATCGCTATTTGAATCGTGGCCGTGATCCGTGGGTCGCCGTGACTTGGGACGAAGCGCTGGATTACAGCGCCAAGGCGATGAAGAACATCGCGGAAACGTATTCAGGCGACGAAGGTAAGAAACGATTGCTGGCGCAGGGTTACGACCCGTTGATGGTTGATGCCACCAAAGGGGCGGGAACTCAGACATTGAAATTCCGCGGCGGGATGGCGGCTCTCGGTGCAACACGAATTTTTGCCCAATATCGGATGGCGAATTCGATGGCACTGTTGGACAGTAAAGTTCGCGGCGTCGAACCAGACGATGCGATTGGAGCTCGTGGTTGGGACAACTATTCCTGGCATACCGACTTGCCGCCGGGGCACCCGATGGTCACCGGCCAACAAACCGTTGACTTTGATTTGTGTAACGTCGAGCGATCGAATTTGATTTTGGTCTGGGGTATGAATTGGGTGTGCACCAAGATGCCCGATGCGCACTGGTTGACCGAAGCACGGATGAAAGGCTCCAAGGTGGTTGTGATCGCCGCCGAGTATTCCGCAACGACGTGCAAAGCCGACGAAGCGTTCATTGTTCGTCCTGGCACCACGCCGGCACTGGCGCTCGGGCTGGCTCAAGTCGTGATGCAGGAAAAACTGTATGACGAACAGTACGTCACATCTCATACCGATTTGCCGCTGTTGGTCCGCATGGACAATGGCAAAATGCTGCGAGCCGATGAGGTGTTCCCCAACTACCAAAACGAAGCACTCAAAAACGGCGTCGTTGTTACTCAGCCCGGTGAAAAGTCACCCAAACCCTACGCCCAGCCTGGTGCGATCCTGACCAGCACCCGCCGTGAAGAGTGGGGCGATTACGTATTGTGGGATCAAGGCCGGAAAGCTCCGCACGCGATCCATCGCGACTTGGTCGGCAAGTTCTTTTCAGATACGGGTGTCAAACCAGCGCTGACGGGTACCTTCGATGTCAAGTTGGCCGATGGAAAAACGATTCAGTGCCGCACCGTTTACGACGTTACGAAAGAATTGCTCGACGGATCGTACACTCCCGAAGATGTCGAGAAGTTGACGTGGGCACCGGCCGGCGCGATTCGTTCACTGGCGAAACAAATCGCCGCCAATCCGGAGAAGACCTCGTTCGTTTTGGGCATGGGACCGAACCAGTACTTCAACAGCGACCTCAAAGACCGCGCGGTTTTCTTGATCGCAGCTTTGACTCGCAATGTTGGTTTTGTGGGGGGCAATGTCGGTTCCTATGCCGGAAACTACCGCGCTGCGTTCTTCAGTGGTCTGGGGCAATACATTGCCGAGAACCCGTTCGCGCCGGAATTGGACGGCGAAAAACCGGTCACAAATTTCAAGAAGTATTTTCGTGGCGAATCGGTTCACTACTTTAATCACGGTGACACGATCCTGCGTTACGGCGATGCGGTACTAACGGGTAAGACGCACTTGCCGACGCCGTCAAAGTCGATTCATGTATCGAACTCGAACTCTTTGATCGGCAACGCCAAAGGACACTACGAAACCGTCGTCAATACGCTTCGCCGTGTCGAGTATGTGGGCGTGAATGAGTGGTGGTGGACGGCAAGTTGCGAGTACGCCGACGTGGTCTTCCCGGTCGATAGCTGGGCCGAAATGAAGTTCCCGGACATGACGATCAGCGTTACGAATCCGTTTCTATACATCTTCCCCGAGACACCGCTGCCACGAATCCACGATACTCGCGGCGACGTTCAGGTTGCGGCTGGATTGTGTTCGGCGATGGGCAAGCTGATTGGCGACACGCGGATGGATGATTACTGGAAGTTCATTCACGCGGGCACATCGCGGCCCTACTTGCAGCGGATCTTGGATCACTCCAACGCCACACGGGGTTACAAAATTGAGGACTTGGAAGCGAAGGCGGAGCAGGGCATTCCAACGATCTTGGAAACACGAACCTATCCAAAGATCGGCGGCTGGGAGCAATCGAACGAGCATCGGCCCTGGTACACGCGATCGGGACGACTGGAGTTCTATCGCGACGAGCAGGAATTCATGGACAGCGGCGAGAATATGATCGTCCATCGCGAGCCGATCGACTCGACTTTCTATGAACCCAACGTGATTGTCGCTGGCAAACATCCACTACTGAATCCCAAGACCCCCGAAGATTACGGTGCCGATCGCAAAGACTTGTCGGGCGATGCGCGTCAGGCTCGGCATGTGATCTTGACGGTGGACGAGTTGCTGCACACCGAACATCCGCTAAAAAAATACGGCTACGAATTTGTTTTCCACACGCCCAAGTATCGTCACGGAGCGCACACCACGCCAACGGATGTGGACATCATCGCAGTCTGGTTTGGTCCGTTTGGCGACATGAACCGCGAAGATCGCCGGATGCCGATGGTCGGCGAGATGTATATCGACATGCACCCCCTGGACGCCAAAAAGCTGGGCATCGAGGAAGGCGACTATGTATGGATCGATGCCGACCCGAAGGATCGCCCGTTCCACGGCTGGGAACATAATCCGGAAGCCTACGCGATGGCTCGCTTGATGGCTCGGGCGCGTTACTACCCCGGTACGCCACGCGGTGTGACGCGGATGTGGCACAACGCCCACGGGGCTACGTTTGGAACGGTCCAAGGTGCCAAGGAACGAGCCGATGGTATGGCGCAATCGCCGACGACCAAATACAAGGCGATGTTCCGCAGCGGCAGCCATCAAAGTTGCACACGCGGTTTCCTCAAGCCGACTTGGATGACCGATTCGCTGAACGTGAAAGAAATGCTGACCCAGGACATGACTCAAGGGTTCGTGCCGGACGTGCATTGTCCGACGGGTGCGCCACGTGAAGCGATGGTGAAAATCACGCGAGCCGAACCCGGCGGGATCGGGGGCAAGGGGTTGTGGCGTCCAGCTGGATTGGGGCTGCGACCTACCTACGAGAGCGATTTGCTGAAGAAGTTTATGGCGGGAAGTTTTTGCAAGATCAAGAATGCGTAGCGGAAAAATCGTGGGATAGGCTTCCAGCCTGTCGCCCACGCTTTGACAGGCTGGAAGCCTATCCCACTTTGAAAAGGAAAGACAAGCCATGGTCAAACGATTCAACTGGCACATCGGACGCGAGCAAGAATACCCTTACGACGCTCCGCCGCCAAAGCGACAGGTCGCCTACGTCTTCGATACCAACAAGTGCATCGAGTGCCAAACATGTACGGTCGCATGCAAAACTTGTTGGACCAGCGGCAAGGGGCAGGAGACGATTTTCTGGAACAACGTCGAAACCAAGCCCTACGGCGGATATCCGCAGGCTTGGGACAGCAAGCTGATGGACATCCAAGGCGACACGACTTGGGACGGCAAGAAATTGCATTCGATCACGATCTTTGAAAAGAACGGCGAGGGCAAACCGCCGGCTGGACACCTGCCTACCGAGCGTGATTATTCTTCGCCCAACTTGGGTGAAGACGATTTGTCGGAGATGATCGACAAGGGGTCGCACTTTGACGGCACCCACAACGGTTGGATGTTCTATTTGGCTCGAATTTGCAACCACTGTGACAGCCCCGCCTGCCTGGCCGCTTGTCCACGAAAGGCGATTTACAAACGCGAAGAAGATGGCATCGTACTGGTCGATCAGGAACGCTGTCGTGGATACCAGGAATGCGTCAAAGCGTGTCCATACAAAAAGGTGTTCTTCAACGTCATCAACCGAGCCAGCGAGAAGTGCATTGGTTGCTTCCCGCGTGTGGAGCAAGGGAACGTTGCGTTGTGCGTCGAGTCGTGCATCGGAAAAATCCGCATGCACGGGTTCTTGTCGACTCAGGAGGAACCTCGCGAGGACAATCCGATCGACTACATCGTCAAAATTCGCAAGCTCGCACTGCCGTGCTATCCACAATTCGGAACTGGACCGAACGTGTTCTACATTCCTCCAGTGCATGTACCGGATCCGTTCTTGGATCAACTGTTTGGTCCAGGCGTTGAGAAAGCCAAGGACATGTATCGCAACTTGAAGGACGACAAACAACTACTCGGTGCGTTGATGTTGTTCGGGGCGAGTCCACGGATCATCACACGATTTGAAGTACAAGGTGACGAAGCGGTGGGCTGGGACGTGGATGATGTGGAAGTCGCCCGCGTGCCGTTCACTGAGCCGAACTATTTCCGCAAACATTACGACGAAAAGAATGACGCGTATCGACACAATACGGCCTGATGAGGCTTGCGTTCAGGGCCAATTCGGCTGTGAGCTTTGTAGCGAAACTCGCCAAGAGTTTCGGCAGCGGTTTGCAAAATGTCGAAAAACGGAAAGTCTTGGCGACTTTCGCTACGTCAAAGAGGAGAAAACATGAACAGTAAACCAGACAACAATCGAATGTTGATGGGCATTGTCGGCGGCGCGCTGCTGATTTTGCTTGTGATGATTGCTTCGATCTTCATCGTGACTCGGCGACCGGTCGTGGTTGTCGTTCCGGCTGTTGGCGAGAGCCTTAACTCGGCTGCGTCGGCGATTTCTGGCGCGTCGCCAGCCGTCGGAACCACGACCACTGTTGAAGTGCCGCTGCCGGAAGTCAAGGTCAGCAAAGTCCCCGCGGCTCCGACAACCGACGATCCACTCGATCCTTTCTGGGACAAGATCGCGGTCGCGGATGTTGCCATGTTGCCACAACAAGTCGCACCTCCTGTGCTCGAAGCCGGCTCGATCACCAACGTGCGAGTTCAAGCGGTGCGAGACGATCAGCGTTACGTGTGGCGATTGAGCTGGGACAAGCCCGAGATTGCGGACCAGAGTGATGTTGGCAAATTCTCCGACGCCGTGGCGATGCAGTTTCCGCTCAGCGATGGCGCACCCTACACGATGGGTGGCCCAAATATGCCAGTGCGGATGTTGCACTGGAAAGCGACGTGGCAAAGGGATGTGGACGAAGGTTTCCAGGACTGGGCCATCACGCACCCGAATTCCGATGCGGATTTGTATTGGTTCGCCACCGGTGAGAAACCATTCACGATGCAGAAATCATTTAGCGACCCCCTGGCCAAGCAATACATGATTGCGGCTTCAGCCGGCAACCCGATGGCGGATTTCGATCGCAAGAGCCCCGTGGAGGAACTGACCGCACACGGGTTCGGTAGCGCGACGCACATTGGCGAGACACCAAGTCACGGACGCGGAGCTTGGAGTGACGGCAAGTGGTACGTCGTGATAGACCGACCGATCGAGACGGCCGACCCGCTGATCGCTCGGTTCAAGGAAAACCCAGGACAGCAGTTGATCGCGTTTGCGGTTTGGGATGGAACCGCCGGCAATCGCGGCGGACGCAAGAATATAACGAACTGGACACCGATGAGGATTGATCCGTGAACGAGAAAGCCGTCACACTCGCCGCACAGGCTGATTTAGTTTTGTTGACTGTAGAAATGCTACGTCCGCAGTGGGATAGGCTTCCAGCCTGTCAAGCAGTCAATGACAGGCTGGAAGCCTATCCCACAAAATCGATGATCGATGACCTTTTGCGGTATGCACTGGGCGATGCAGCCGACATTGCCGACGAAGCGGCAAGTCGTCCGAGTCCACGTTCTGCACTTAACGACGTACTGCGTTGTGCCAGCGAGTTGTCGCACGATGACTGGTCCGACGAATACTGGCGAATGTTTGACGGCGCCCAAGCTTGCCCGCTGAACCAAGCTTCGTATATTCGCCGTGACAAGGGAAAGATCCTTGGCGATTTGAGTGGCTTCTATCACGCCTTCGGTTTTAAAGGCAGCACCGTACAAGGCGAACGGCCTGATCACCTACTCTGTCAACTCGAGTTCGTCGCGATGATGTTGGCGATGGCGTCGCAAGCCCCCGACGATCCGTCACGCGAAACCGTGATGCAAGCACTGTCGTGTTACGCTTGCGACCACATGCACGACTGGTTGCCTGCGGCCTGTTGGCAAATGTGCGAATCAACTCACATCGAATACTTCGGAGCGGTTTCGCAGTGGTTGTTCGTCTTCTGGCAAACGATATCCGATTTGCACCAGTGGCCATCCGACCTGTTGCCGGACAACCATCTCAAACCGATCGTCGATCCCGATGATCCGTACGAATGCGGAGCGCCGGACTTGCACCAAATCCAAACTAATTGACCCCTTTTACACCAAGGAACCCCCATGATCCGTTACCTAAGTCTAATGAACTTCACCGACCAAGGCATCCGCGAAGTAGGCGACTCCGTCAAACGCGCAGAAGCCTTTCGCCAGAGCGTCGAAGCAGCAGGTGGCAAGCTCGTTTCACAGTACTGGGCCACGGGTGAGGCCGACGGTTGCGTCGTATTCGAGGCACCTGATGAGCAAACGGCTGCATCACTGCTGCTATCACTTGCCAAGAAGGGAAACGTTCGCACACGCTCAATGCGCCTGTTCGATACCCAAGAGTTTCAGCAAGTGCTGAGTAAAACTTAATCTCCGTCACTCTTGTCGGGAGTGTCCTTCTTAATCAATCGGTCGCACCCGATCGGTGCGACCCCATTTTGGAATACTATGAGCGATTCAACAAACAAACCCACGTCAATCTGTTCACGCATGGAACCAGCGAAGCGGATGTTGGATGGACAGGATTGTACCGTCGGATGCGCACTCAACGCCGATGGCGAACAACGCAGTGTGCCACCGTGCTTGATGTCCGAACAACAGCACTCGGTCGTCGATTTGGAAAAGGTTTGTCGGGTTGCACTGATGGTCACTCCCGAAGCGACGGGTGACGTGACCGATGAAACTTGGGAAGCGATTTCGACGATCCGTGCTGTGCTAAAGCAGCAATCGGCTTCGATGACCGTAACGAATCAAACGGTGTTCCTGCAGCGTGCGGAGGATGAAGCCGCATGTCTAGCGCTGTTTCGTGCCTACTACGGCGACCGAATGCCCGCCACGAATTTTGTCGTTCAGCCGCCCTGTGGTGGACAATCGCTGGCGATCGAAGCCTGGGCGTTGGGCGGAGAGGATACGAGCGTCGATTTTCCAAATCTAGGCGTCGTCTCAGTGGCTTACGACGGTCTACGTTGGTTGCACATCGGTGGCATCACGCCGCCGGCCCGTATCCAGTCCCCGTATGAACAGTCGGCATACGTGTTCGACGAAATGGCACGTCGATTGGAAACCGCCGGTGCATCGTTCCGCGATGTGGTCCGGATTTGGTTGTACGTCGGCGATATCATTGAGATCCAAGATGGAATCGAACGATATCGAGAACTCAATCGAGCACGCTCGGACTTCTTCGAGCAGCAACACGCACTGGGCCAAATGCCGACGCAATCCAGTGACAGTATCGTCTATCCGGCCAGTACCGGAATTGGGATGGCGGGGCGGAATTTGGACGTCAGTTGCTTGACGTTGCAAACGGATCGTAGCGATGTGAGGCTCATTGCGTTAGAGAACCCGCGTCAAACTGCGGCGTTCGATTATGACGCGAGTTTCTCGATAAAGAGTCCCAAGTTTTCACGGGCGATGGCGGTCGTGATCGGTGATTACGTGACGACGTGGATTTCGGGAACCGCCAGTATTGTGGACTCGAAGAGCGTCCATTTGGGCGACGTTGCTACACAGACTGAGCAAACGATCGACAACATCGAAGCACTGATCAGCGGCGAGAACTTCGCCCGCCACGGTTTGGCCGGAGGAGGTGCCAAGCTATCGGATCTGGCCAAGGTCCGCGTCTATGTCAAACGCCCCGAGGACTACGAAACGTGTAAAGCGATTTGTGAACGTCGGTTCGGACCTCTGCCCACGATTTATGCACAAGCGGATGTGTGCCGTAGCGAGCTCTTGGTGGAAATCGAGGGCGTTGCGTTTTCAAGTCGAAGGTGAGTGATGACAGATCTACAAACGCAACACATCGATGCCAATTCGGTTTCGATCGACACTCATCCTCCAGTCAAACACAAATACAAATATTCACGCAAACATCACTACCCAATCTATTTGTACTTGTTGCTGATCTTGTGGTTTCTTTTGCCCAGTGTTCTGGTCCTATACGTCCTAGGGACCAGCGAGAAACAGACGGTATCGACGGCGGTGCAGCAGTCGCCAAATCAAACACAGCCAGCGTCCTCTACGCTCGCAACCAAAACAGTGGCACCGCCACGTCCAATGCTACCGAGTGTTGCGGACAAACCAAAAGGAATTGATTTGCTCGCTGAAACGAATCGACAGAGTCGTTTTCGTACGGCATCCGATTCACCGTTTGAATGCGATGCACCCATCGAATCCTCAGGCACGATCGATACGCTCGTGTTCTCGAAGCTGAGTGAATTAAAGATCCAACCCGCCAAGTTGTGTTCGGACGAAGCGTTTTTGCGGCGAGTCTACGTCGATGTGATCGGTACATTGCCGACGATGGACGAAGCCGCAGAGTTCCTGGATGATGAGGACCCTGACAAACGCAACATTTTGATCGACGAACTGCTACAGCGAGACGAGTACGCAGACTATTGGGCGATGAAGTGGTGCGATGTATTGCGAGTGAAAGCGGAATTCCCGATCAACTTGTGGCCTCAAGCGTCTCAGGCCTACCATCATTGGATTCACAATATCGTCAAGAAGAATGTGCCCTATGATGCTTTTGCACGCGAGCTATTGACGGCCTCCGGTAGTAACTTCCGCACACCACAAGTCAACTTCTATCGCGCCACTCAAAATACAGAGCCACAATCGCTTGCCCAAATCGTCGCGTTAACCTTCATGGGCGAGCGAGCAGACAAATGGCCCGCTGAGCGATTGCAGGGGATGAGTGTTTTCTTTTCGCAAGTTGGTTATAAGCCAACAGGCGAATGGAAAGAAGAAATAGTCTATTTCGATCGTCGCCAGGCAGCGTCGACTGGGCAGAATTCGCCGTTACAGGCGATGTTTCCCAATGGTGTCGTCGTCGAAATTCCCGTAGGTGAAGATCCGCGAGCCGTATTTGCGGATTGGTTAGTGAGTACAAAGAATCCGTGGTTCGCGCGTGTGGGTGTCAATCGGTTGTGGCACTGGTTATTGGGACGCGGCATCGTTGAACCGCCGGATGACGTGCGAGTGGATAATCCACCGTCCAACAAGGAGTTGCTAAACGGTTTGGCAGAGAAGTTCGTTGCATCCAGCTATGACATCAAACATACGATACGTCTGATTCTACGATCCAATGCGTATCAATTGTCGTGCATACCACGTTCCGAGGATTCACGAACCGCTGAGTACTTTGCTTACTACTCGCCGCGGCGACTGGATGCAGAAGTAATGATCGACGCAATTTGCCAAATTACGGGGACGACGGAGACTTATATGAGTATTACGCCGGAACCGTTCACATTTTTACCGGACGGGACGCGTGCGATCTCGATCCCCGACGGCAGTATCACGAGCAGTTTTCTAGAGATGTTTGGCCGCCCGGCGCGGGATACCGGCATGGTATCGGAACGCAACAATCGGCTAACTGCGGGACAGGCGTTGCATTTATTGAACTCGAATCATTTGCGTGGCAAGCTCAAGCAAGGTTTCGGCATGAAGCAGATTTTAAGCCGAGCAATTAGCTCGACAGACGCCGCCGAACGATTGTATTTAGCGATCCTTTCGCGTCGACCCACCGAGAAAGAACTGCAGATCGCGGACAGTGTTTGTCGTTCCGATGAAGGTCAGCAAGACTTAGCGTGGGCATTGATTAATAGCGACGAGTTTTTGTTTCGACACTAAACGGTAATCGTCAAGTTTATTGACACTTCAAATTAAGCTCGAACCATGAAAACACACATCGACTTTGAACTCACACGTCGCCAAATGATGCAGTGTGGATTACTAAGTTCCGCCGGTGCGGTCATTGCCGGACGAATGCTTGCCTCCGAACAAGCGGCGATAGTTTCCAGTAAACCGTCGCCTGCAAAAGCGAAAGCCGTGATTCAAGTTTGGCTTGCCGGCGGACCCGCACACATTGATACATTTGATCCCAAGCCTGAGGCGGGTTCGGATTACTCGGGCGCGTTACGTGGTGTCAGCGAGACTAACGTACCAGGAATAAAGATCGGAGAGTTGTTTCCGAACTTGAGTCAACTTGCCGACAAGTATTCGTTGATACGCAGCATGACTCACGGCGTCAATGGCCATGAGACGGCTTCGTATCTAACGCAAACGGGTCGGATGCCTGGGCGAATTGTGTACCCCGCCGTCGGTGCTGTCGTCACGGCGTTTAAGGGCTTTCCAGATTCGGTCGAGCAGGGGCAAGAAAGCTTGATTCCGCCTTACGTGGTGCTGACCAGTCCGCAAGGTCGCTTTTCGGAAGCCGGATTCATGGGGATTAAGTACAAACCGTTCGCGACAGGTGGGGATCCCAATGCGCGGCGGTTCGCGGTCGAGGGCATTGTCTCGGCAGATATCTCGGATTCGCATCAATTACGACGACGCGAAACGTTAAAGGAACTCAATTCACTTGGCACCGCACTACGAGCCAATGCTGACCTTGGATTCGCGGCCAAGGCACGTGAACAAGCCTATGATCTAATACTCGGTGATGCCGGCAAGGTATTTGATTTGTCACAGGAAACCGATGAAGTGCGGAACCAATATGGGCGAACGACATTCGGCCAATCGTGCCTAGCGGCGCGGCGATTGATCGAGCAAGGGACTAAGTTCGTCACAATCAATCACGGTGGATGGGATACTCACAAGGATCACTTTCCTGTGATGCGTCGGAAGTTGCCAGAGTTGGATCGCGGATTGGCTGCGCTCATCGCTGACTTGGACCAGCGTGGTTTGTTGGAAAGCACAATCGTCTGGTGTTGCGGAGAGTTTGGTCGCACGCCCAAGGTCGCGACGGAGTCACCTTGGAATGGGGGGCGACATCACTTCGGTGCTGTTTTTTCGTCGCTCGTTGCCGGAGGTGGATTCAAAGGAGGGCAAGTGGTTGGCGAGTCCGACGCACGGGCAGAATCGGTGAAGAATCGTCCGGTGTATCCGGGCGACTTGATCGGATCGATGTATGAATTGTTGGGGATCGACCCTGAATCGAGCCTGCCGCATCCGATGGGCGATTTCGTACGCGCGACGCCCGGTGCGGACGAAGGAATGGAATTGGGAGGTCGACTCCATGAAATTATTTAAGCGGTTCTCACCGGCCTGGTGGGACGTTCAGCTGAAATCAAATTCGGCAAGTGCGGCCCACGTGTCGCTTATCATTTTCGCGATGGTGGTTGTATCGCCGCAAGCGATTGCGCAACGTCGTGGACCCGATCCGCATATTGCCTACGCATTCCCGGCTGGTTGCCAGCAAGGGACAACGTGCGAGATTGTTATTGGGGGCCAATACCTCAAGGAAGCTTTCACTGCGCATTTGGCGGGCGAGGGAGTGAAGGTCGAGTACGTCGGCTGGTATCGCCCGATGACCCGCGGCGAATACAACAATTTGCGAATGGCGATGCAGCAAGCCAAGGAAACGCTGATCGCGGACGCGATGGCGAGAGGGGAGACGGTCGAACCGAGTTTTGATGAAGTCGCATTGGCAGCCGGTATCACACTAGAAAAACAACGCGAGATGTTGATTTTTCGCGAGCGAGACAGCGATCCGAAACGACAACCGAATGACCAACTGCAAGAAGAATTGACACTGCGATTAACCGTCGACCCAAATGCCGAGCCGGGCAAACGCGAGCTGCGACTACTGACCGAGAACTCGATCTCAAATCCGATCTGGTTGCACATCGGTCGC
Organism: Novipirellula methanifontis; assembly: GCF_052161655.1. Classification (GTDB taxonomy): domain Bacteria; phylum Planctomycetota; class Planctomycetia; order Pirellulales; family Pirellulaceae; genus Novipirellula. The sequence goes on along the minus strand of NZ_CP197418.1, from coordinate 47,934 downwards.
TGGCCAGAAGTCCATGAAACGGAACCGAACGATCATGCACCGAATACACCGATCAGTCGCTTTCCGAGCGTGATCAACGGCCAGATCCTGCCGGGCGACATCGATCGGTTTTCATTCTCGGCCAAGCAAGGAATGAAACTAGTGATCGAAGCGGCGGCTCGCGACGTGATTCCCTATCTCGCTGACGCCGTACCGGGCTGGTTCCAAGCCACGATGACGCTCACCGATTCCTCAGGCAAGGAAATTACGTTTGCGGATTCCTTTCACTACCGTCAAGACCCGGTGATCTATTTTGAGGTGCCACGCGACGATACGTACACGCTAAGTATCCATGACGCGTTGTTTCGCGGTCGCGAAGATTTTGTCTATCGCATTACGATCGGCGAGATCCCGTTCGTGACCAGTGTGTTCCCGCTGGGGGCCCAAGTTGAATCCGATGTTACGATTGAATTGAAGGGTTGGAATCTGACGGAAACCCGTTTGAATCTGACGACCATGTCACGTCGCAAACACCGGCCCGTCGCTTGGTATTCGCTTCCGCAGTCTTCAGCCGATGAGATTCGTTTTCCCTTGCAGATTGGCTTGTTTCCGGAGGTAATGGATGAAGAGCCAAACAACACGTCTGCGGAGGCTCAGACGATTACAACGCGAATGACAGTCAACGGGCGGATTGATTATCCCGGCGACGAGGATGTCTATCGTATCAAGGGGACAGGTCGAATCGTTGTGGAAGTTGACGCGCGACGTCGCGGATCACCACTGGACTCAATGCTCATCATCACAGACGCGGACGGTAAAGAATTAGCCTTCAACGACGACTATGAAGACAAGACGCAAGGCTTGGAAACACATCATGCCGACTCGCATTTAAGTGTTGGGATACCTGGTTCGAGTACCTATTTTTTAAGAATCATGGATGCCCAGCAGCAGGGTGGTCGCGATTTCGCATACCGGCTTCATGTGCGTGCTGCACAACCCGATTTCGAATTGCGGGTGATCCCATCGAGCATCATCGCGCGGCCCGGTGAAGTCGTGCCGATTACGGCATTTGCACTTCGTCAGGATGGTTTTAAAGAGGACATCCGCATGGCGTTGGTAGACCCACCGCCAGGGTTCGCATTGCAAGGTGCGACGATCCCAGGAACCCAGGAAAAGGTACGAATGACGTTGACGGTTCCAGCGACTGCACCGAAACAGCCCGTCGTGTTGGAAATGCAAGGTTCCAATCCCCGGCAGTATACGACTCGCAATCAGATGGTGCGTCCAGCGGTACCAGCGGAACAGATGATGCAGGCGTTCATTTGGTATCACTTGGTGCCCGTCGAGAATTGGAATGTTATCGTCAGTGGACGACCGGCGGCGAAGACTCCGTTTCAATTGGTGATGGTCGCTGATCGTTTCAAGTTGCCACTTGCAGGCGAAACGTACTTGAACGTGACGGCACTACCCAAAGGTCTCAAAGCGGATGAATTGCACGTCGAACTACACGAACCGCCTCCGGGGATATCGGCTGCAGTCGTGACGAACGCATCAGGAATCATGGCGATACAGCTAACCACCGACGCGGAGAAAGTGCAGCGAGGGTTTCGCGACAACTTGTTGATGCGCGTTTATCGCGAGTGGACATCGGAACCAACAGACTCGCAACCAGAACCAAAGGTGAATCGGACTGACTATGGCTATCTGCCCGCGATTCCGATCGAGGTAACACGATCACGCACGCGCTAGAGCAGGTCGTACGGTATTTACCTGTGAAACGTCGATCATTCTGTGAGCCGACGGCGCTAGCCGCGGGCCCTTTGCGTTTGTTGGGGAATTGCCCGCGGCTAGCGCCGTCGGCTCAGATCATTATGTGGAATGACTCCTATTGACCTGCTTAGTGCGAGCCACTGTCACTAAACAGAGACCTAACATTTGCGCAGCTGAGACGTGTTTGGCGATGACTTCAGAGTTGTGATCGATAGAATTGAAACACAATCATTTTCGGGTCACGCTTACGCATGTGTGACGCACTTTTGCAAGGAGCAAATCGCGATGTTGGTTTCCTCAAACTGTCCTGATCCAATCATCATCCAAGGCGGCATGGGTGTCGCCGTTTCGGATTGGAAACTCGCTCGAGCGGTATCCAAAACCGGACAACTTGGTGTTGTTTCTGGCACTGCGATTGACACCGTCTTGGTACGTCGACTGCAACTCGGCGATGTCGGTGGACACATGCGTCGCGCACTGGCAGAGTTTCCGTATCCAGCGATGACGGAGCGGGTTTTGAATCGCTACTTCATCGAAGGTGGTTTAGCGGACGACGCATCTTTTAAAACGACAATGGTGCTATCGCATGAACCGACTCCCGCGGAAGTGGAATTGGTTGTCGTCGCCAACTTTGTTGAAGTCTTCTTGGCAAAAGAAGGTCATGACGGATTGGTTGGAATCAACTATCTGGAAAAAATTCAATCGCCGACGCTACCGTCATTGTTCGGCGCGATGTTAGCCGGCGTCGATTATGTATTGATGGGCGCTGGAATCCCCCGTGCGATCCCGGGCATTTTGGATCGAATGCAAGACGGCTTGTCGGTCGAGTTGCCACTGCACATCGTCGGCGCGGAAAGCGGCGATAATTTTGTCAGTCACTTTGACCCGATGGCGTTTGGGGGTGGCGAGATTCCTTGGTTAAATCGTCCGAAGTTTTTGGCTATCGTTGCCTCAGCGACACTTGCGACAATGCTGACTCGCAAATCTAGTGGTCGCGTGGACGGCTTCATTGTCGAAGGCCCAACCGCGGGCGGACACAACGCGCCGCCACGAGGCAAGTCGGCCTTGAACGATCGCGGTGAACCATCGTATGGAGAACGCGATACGGTGGACCTCGGCGTTATCGCTGCACTCGGTTTACCATTTTGGCTGGCCGGTTCTTACGGGTCGCCCGAGCAGGTTTGCGAAGCAATTGAACTGGGAGCGACAGGTGTGCAAGTTGGCACGGCGTTCGCCTATTGCCAGGAGTCCGGTTTTCGTAACGACATCAAGGAACTTGTTGTGAAGCAATGCCGCGATGGCAAACCCGATGTCGTAACCGATCCGCTGGCATCGCCAACGGGGTTCCCCTTCAAGGTATTGCAGATCGAAGGCTCGCTGTCCGACGACGCGGTGTATCAGCAGCGCAGTCGAGTGTGTGACTTGGGGTTCCTTCGTCAAGGCTACCGCAAATCCGATGGCACTGTGGGTTGGCGATGCCCGGGTGAATCTGTCAAGTCATACGTCCACAAAGGTGGCGAAATCGGCGACACCGTCGGACGCAAGTGCGTTTGCAACGGGTTGCTCTCAAGCATTGGACTCCAGCAACGCAGAAGCGGTGACCGGCAGGAACAATCGTTGGTGACCTGCGGCAACGATGTCGGCAACATCACACAGTTCCTAAAATCGGACGACGCGAAAAGCTATACGGCAGCCGACGTCGTGGAATGTCTGCTCAGTGGGTCGCGCGAGCTGAGTGCGATTGTTTGAAATAGTGTGTGACTAGATCATTTTCAGGAATGCTGTGCCTGTTCGTCATGGCTACGCTCGCCGGAGCGTGGTTGAAAAGAATGCACCATCTTTCGGCGAAGGTCGTTATATTAATGTGAAAATGCTCTATCAGGACAGTAAAAGATGATTCCCGATGACCTCGATATGGTGACTGCCAGCTACCATCGCTGCATGCATAGCGGCGGATTTGTAGATACATTTTACGAAAGGTTTTTGGCAAGTTCGCCGGAAGTGGCATCCAAATTTCGTCATACGGATTTTGAGCATCAAAAATTGATGCTGCGAGAATCCTTGCTGATGATGATCATGTTCAGCCAGGGTCTATCGCACGTTCGTGAGGAAATCGAACAACTGGCTGTGCGTCATGACCGTGATCATGTTGACATTCCCCCGCCAATGTACGATTTGTGGATCAATGCCTTGTGCCACGCCGTTGAGCAACATGATCCGAAATTCACGGCTGAAGTCGAACAAGACTGGCGGATTGCAATGCAGCCGGGAATTGACTTGATGAAGTCTCACTACTGACACGGATCAACCACTTCTAGTTGCATGGCTGCCGATTGTCGAGGAATTCATTGACTCGGCTAAGGCAAACAAGCGGTTGCGAGAAACGCATCGATCATCGCGGGGTTGCCTGCCAATTGTCTGTCTTGGCAATACTTCGGCGGAGGCTTCCTTGGCCCAACCAACCCCGGCTGTTGGACAATCGCGTTGATTGCCCAACATGCCGATCTGAAGTGAACTGTGAACCAGGAAGCTTTGGAAGAGAGAAGCGAGTTACAAGCAGAAATCTTCTCGATGACGCCTACTAGATCTCCTCCTCGCCTTCGACGTATTCTTCGGTTTCTTTGAATGCTTCATCCTCTTCGAGTCCGCTATCGGCCACGCCAGGATTCGTGGCGGTAGAACCACAACCAGCTAGCGGAAAGCAGAGACATCCGGCGAAAAGCAAAAATGCAGCAGTTTTGAACAAGGAGGGCATATTCATAGGTTTGTCGAAAGGAGTTAGAAACAAAAGGAAAATCAAGGTTTGAAACCCGCCGCTACAACCAGCTAGACGCAGCGGCGGAGAAAGTCGAAAACTCAAAAGCCGCTGATGATTCAACGAGACTTGAGCTTCCTTTGCGTGAGCTACTAGAAGGCGTCCATGTCGATGGTTTCGCCATCGCCGATTCCGCCCACCGCACGCCACGTCAAAAAGTCAACGGATTCCGTAACGAACTTGACCGATCCGTCACCCATCAGCGACTGCACGCCACCGGAGTGCAGCGACCGGGTCGCGTACATGTTGCGATCGCTATTAAGACCACAATCCCAAAGTTTTGAATTGGGGACCATCAGAGTATTAAACGCCACCTCATTGGGCGAATACCCTCGCAACCAAGTCATCCCCCGTGCACGTCCGGTATTCGTATCCGCGTTGCCGGTCATCGGGCAACCGTTGTCCGTCGCTGTCGCGATCAAATTCCCGACAGCACCCGTCGTCTGAGCTTGATAAGATCGCGTGCTCCTCATGGTCGAATTCGCTTGCAAACGGGGGTGCCCAATGATGCCTTCGGAAACCGCTACGGTGTTTGACAATCCATCGAGCACGTCGCGGAACTTACGATAACGTGCCTTAATGCTGGAGCTTGTGGCATGCGAACGGATCGCGTCAAAAAAACCAAGTCCTTCTTTGTTCCAACGCAATCGACTGTCCGGACCAGTGGAAGCGAAGTAATTCATCGGGGCATAAGCGAGATGCGATGGCGAGCCTGTATGTCGGACCGATGTGGAGTCAAACCAGATACTCGCCCCTGTGCCCGGATCGGTGGGGCAGCGAAAAGCTTCCACAACGGTCGGGGCAACGATGTCAAAGGTGTCATTGGGACGCCACGTACCGGAATACCAATTATGCAGGGAATAGTCGATGTTCTCGTAAAGCCCAGGTTGCTCGATGAAAGGCAGCAATCGAGACGACCAACTAAAGTTCTGAGTATTCCAATTGTTGACAACCCCTGGATTGATCTGATCGTGACGATCACGTAGCGGTGGCACCGCTTTATACGTGCTGTGGTAGTTATGCAGCGCGAGTCCAATCTGCTTCAGATTATTGGAACACTGCATCCGACGTGCTGCCTCACGAGCAGCTTGCACGGCAGGCAATAATAGGCCCACCAAAACACCAATGATCGCGATCACGACCAACAATTCGACAAGGGTGAAACCGTGTCTTTTTTTAGTCTTCACAACAAAGCCCTCTCAAAAACGGAAAACGAAAAGATGGCAAAGCTGGAAAAAGGGCAGCGGTTTCGATAAGAGCGGTAATGATGCCCCTAATACAGCTCTGTGACGTTTGGTTCTACCCAATCTACGACTGACATGCAACAAATTTCGGGGGGCTCATCCGGTTTTCCAAAAACTTTATGCCGCTGAACATGCGCCCATTCTATAGAGATTCGGCCGTGTCTATAGAGATTGATCGCTAATTCCGATCCTCGCGTTTGTTTCCGACCAGCGGCAAAAAAACCTAGAAATTCGCCGTTAATACAGCTTTTTTTAGCCGCATAACAACAAAAGCGGGTTGTCCCTCGAGCATGACGATTACGAAATACTCGCTTCAGCGAATCCAATGATCGGTGAAACGTAACCCCGGTGCGAAGTCAGTTTTTTGCATGTGACAGGACAGACAAGCGGAATCGTGCGGCTGCTGCGAACACGAGATGACGCCGGTGATTAGCTGCGACTTGAGACGCTGATCCTGCTCCGGCGATGTGTGACAATCACGGCAGATGGCTTCAAAGAATTCGGGTTCGGTCCGAGAAGGGAGATGGGGATCGTGACAGGTGATGCAGTCCAGTCGTGGGTAATTTCCAACGTTTTCCGCCGCGTTGGCGACCTGGAAACAACGACTCATCGAGAGCCCGACCGGGGCGAATCGAACCAGATGAGTTTGCTCAACGGTGATTTCATACGACTTCATTTCATCTGCTCGTCGATGACACTCGCCGCAGCGATTGATCGATTCCAGCGGCGTTAGCTCGCTCCATCCCTGCAGCGTTAGCAGCTTGCCACCGGATTCCGCATGCTCGGTCGCTCCGAAATGACAGCGGCTGCAATCCAAATTGGCGACCATACAGTCGGCGTCCGGTAACGCCTCGAGTTCAGACACCTCCGCCACGAGTGACGACGAGGCTGTGTCCATCAGCCCGCATGCAACCTCCTGTCCACCGAAGTCTCCCTCACCAGGCAACCGGCTGACGTGGCATCCGAAGCAACGTCGCCTGTCCGCGGCCGCTTGATAATTTCCCAACCGCAGCGGATCTGAGTCGACAGAGGACGCACCCGGTGTGGTACGCAATTTTCCATCGGAAAATGACGAAACAAACAGCTGGGTTAGTCCCTCGGAATCGAGTGAAACCGGCGTCAATGCGTGACGTCCTGAACCGAACACCCAATCCACGCGGCGTCGGTAATCCAGGTCGTCACTCTTGAACCACAACGCGTCATGTTCCTCAGAAAATGAGAACTGGCGGCCCTCAATCTCGACGGACTGACCGGCAAACACCGACATCATGGCGGGATCGTTTCCCCGTCGCAGCGTATTGGAATGCGGTGCGGTGGCGAAATCAGCAACAATCCCGCTGTGGCATTCAGCGCACGTTTGTGTATTGACGCGGGGCAGATCGGCTTCCAACCGGCTGACCGGATGGGGTGACGATCCTTGCATTGTCACGACCAGCATCAAGACACATGCGAGCGTGGCAAGGCTCGCCATCGCGGCGGTGAGGTTAAGTGATTTCAAGCGAAAAATCCTGCCCATGTTTCAATATCAAGAGTCTTCTGAAGAAGTCTGCGGAGGGTGCAACTCAAGAGCACGAACTTCGACCAACCGTTTGACCGCAGCGGTTGCTGGATTGACATCGAACCACTGCAGGTAGCGATCAGCAATCTCGTGTTGTCCCGCCTCGATCGCACCACAGAGTCCAGCATACATCAGTTGGGAATGTTCAATGTCAGACTGGGATTGAAAGTCCGTGGCAACCATCAGTTTCTCGGGGCCATGTTGCAAGTACGCCGCCACCCGCTTGCGAAGTTCGCTACTGAGTCCGTTTAAGTCCGGCGCGCTCCAGCGAGGAAATAGCGATGGGTTCTCAGCTACCAAATTCGTTTCGAGTGGCGGTGAGCAATCATCGCTCGCGAGTGGTTCGCTTGCGGCGAAATAGCGAAACCAACTGGGGGCACCCGCAGCGATAATTTCAGCATCAGCGAGTTCCGCCTGACAACGAGTCATCGAACAGGCGAGTGGCACCGAATCAGGAAAGGCCTGGCGTCCGGCAAACAGCACCCTCAATGCCGCATATCGCAGCCCCATGCCGCGAAACACTTCGGCTTGTCGGTACGCTTGATCGGCAGCGACGATGACGGGCGTGAACCCCCAGCGATCGCGATCGAACAGTGAACCTGTTGAGCTTGGAAACGAATACTGCCAGTTTTGAAACTCGACGATCTCGCGGTTCGTCAGCGTCTGGACCATCTGACTTGCGTAGTGCTCGTCGCCCGCGGCGGCGTACGGGATGACGGGTGAATCGAGCGAAAGCGGCTTCCAAATCGACGGTTCTAACCCGCGAATCAGCTCGGTGTCACGATTCGAAACAACGAGCAACGTGGTTTCATGACGCTCCAGTGGCAGCCAGTATCCGCCTTGCGAACCATCGCTGAGCCAATAGCTCATCAGCCGCTGCTGACGCAGATCGTCGATCATGCGGCGGTGTTCGGCATAGCGGCCTGCGATCACCGCTCGCAAGGCGACATCCTGAAGTCGCAGCGCGTCGGAGTCGTTTCCGCCAGTGAGTTCGCGGAGCTGCGGAATCTCCCACGCCAGCATCCCGCCACTCCGCGTGTTATCAGCGAATGCGGTGCCGTAGGGACGAGTTTGCTGCAGCGACCTTCGCAACATCCGATTGTCAAGCGACGCATCGATGCCCCATCCCATCGTCGAAACCAACCCACTGAGCGGCAATGCCACGGCGACCCCCATCGCCGTCGCTAAAAAACCGATCCGTTGCGATTGCGGCAGGCCCAGATTGGAAATCCTGTACTGACCATTGCGGTGCCAGGACATCAGCATGTCGGCGGCAAGCCATGTCGTTGCGAGTGAGACGTTTTGTAGTGACGACCACGCCAACCACTGCATCCACGCGAAGCAAAACAGCCCACGAGGCATCCGCCGTCGACTGAAGGCTTGTCTGACGACCCAAATCGCGGTGAGCAACAGAAACAAAATCGCGGCCTGATCCGTCAGTCCTTCGAATAGCGGTTGCCACGGCGTGCCGGTGAACAACGCGGCAGGATTTCTCCAAACGGGGACAATGCTCGCGAGTGAATCAGTCCAAGCAAAGACACCGCGAGGATTGATGCTACCACCAGCCAGCATCAGAACTGCCAATATCCAGTTCGAGCGGTGTCCAGGATCGGCGACCAAGCTGGCTGCGGTACTGAACGCTAACCAACCGATCAAGCCAGCCAGAATCGCGGGCGACATATTACTCCAAACGAGGAACAGTCCCGCTGCGGTCACCATCCCAACGGCATAATTGCGGCGAACGATCGACGATGAATCAGCCTCAACCGGTTTGCGGTGCAGCAACCCGACTAGCACCACTATCGCAATGCAGTCGAACATGGCAGGCGTGAAATCGATACGTCTCGCCAGGGCGATCATCGCCAGCGTGACCACGAACCATGCCAGCGGCCGAACAAAACCTCGCGACTGCCGCGGGGCAAGAACCCATGCTAAACATCCGGCAACTAACAGTACCCGGCACAACATCAACCCGTGTCCGCCCAGGAATTGATAGATGGCAAAAATCGGCAATCCACCGAGCCAATCTGCGTCGGCCGCGGTCTCGAGGCTCAGCAGTGATTGGCTTGGGGTGATCGACCCGCTGGTGACCTCGCGTCCACGGCTGAGTTGCCACCAAAAATCGTCTGCTGAGAACGGCTGAAATGCAAACACGACCGCCAAACTGGCAATCGCCAACCACTGCACCCCGTACGCAAAACGGAATGCATTTTTCGCTGGAGGCGACTTTCCGGATGGGGCTGAATCAGCAACGGAGGTCGATTTGACTTTGGCAACTTTGGAACGCATGGCTGCCGATTGTAGAAGAATCCTCACGCGATGTTGAGAGAAACAAGCCGTTTCGATCAAGAACTCTGGCCATTAAATGACCTGCCGTTCCTGCAAAGGCAGAGCATCGCTTGCTCAAACTTCCGCAGACAAAATAGCGTCTATAGAATTTCTAGGGCAGGTAATCGGATTGGCGAAGCAGGTACGGCGCAACGCGTGACATCATCGCGGGGTTGCCTTCGTACGCCAGCCAACTATGCGTTTTGCCGACACTGCCGCTGACGTTCATCAACTGCACTTTGTAACCATCCACCCCCAGCCGTGATGGGGACATCCCGACATAGCCGAGCGCCGATGGTCCTCCACGACCGTTCATCCGCGGGTACCAATGAAGTACCGAATCCGATGGATTGTAGGCAATCAGCATCCGTTCGACCTGCGTCATTGCTCTGCCGTGGTGATGATTTGGCAACAGCCAATCGGAGTCTAACGCCGAGGCGAACAAGGCAACTCGCACTGCTGGCCGAATCGACGGGGCGGAGGGTGCGAGTTGATGTCCGGCGATCGTGCCGCCTGCCCGCAAATGTAGCGCCGCCGTAATCATTCGCGGACCGTAACTGGTGCCAAACAGGCTGACGGGAACCCTTGGATCGATTTGATCTAACAACCATGCAAGATAGTAGCCATGCATCTCACTCCGCTGGGCCTTGATTTGCGCATCGGGCCGTGGGCGAATTCCGATTCGATCGCTAGGCCACGAGATCACCACCAAGCGAAAACGATCGTTGTGCGGTTGTGAGGCTTGCTGCAACTGACAATATATCGACTTGGCTCGACCCCACGCGTCCTCGGCACTGACCCGGTTTTCGTGCACATAAATACACAGAGGCACCGGATCGGCTGCGAGATCGCCGTTGATGGAAGCAAAAAAGTGGCTCGCAGTTCCTTGTTGCCAAGGCGTGCCCGTGTCACTCGACCAGAACTTGATCCGACTTGTTTGACTTAGCGACGGGGAACAACTCGAAGCGCTCCGCGTGCTGACCAACCAAAGCCGGTTCGAAAGAGACTCATCGGCGCGGCTGACGTTGCTCTGGCATGGCAAACCGATAACAACCGTCGCGATCAATGCGAACCAAAATCGTGGACGAGGGGAGTACGATCGAGTTCGAAACATGCTTCGCAGGTTCATGATGTGCGTTCGCGTTGAAGTTTTTTGAGATGACGAAGGCTGAAATTTCCTAAACGATTCAAGCGAGAGAGGCTCCCTCACTCTCGCACAATATAGCCAACATCTAATATCCTATCAGTGGCATGTTGGCACCACCTACCCAAATAAAAGGCCGCTATTCCTGTTCCTCTTCCTTGATTTTTAACACTTTAAATTGTTGGCCACCTTGCGTGTGAGTTGCCCCGCTGACGACGCCGTCGTCAGCGACAGCAAATTCGATGCTGGCCTCGACCACTTGCCAGTGGAATGTGGTCTCGTTCTCCGGCAGAATCCGGAATTCGGGTTGGGATCCGAGTTTTGCCAGTAAGCGGTCGCCCTCGCGGCGGATCGTCATTTTCGCTTGCACATAGTCGTACAGCCCAACGTAACGATCCAGTGTCTCGGTAGGAAGTTTGATGACGACATGATCGGGCAACCGGCTGACATCCATGGTGTGGCCATTCTGAGTGTGTTTGGCGCCTGTACAAAGGCCTTCGGCATTGACCTGAAAGGCCACCGATGCCTCGACAATTTTCCAAAAGAATTCGGTTTCACTGCTGGGGAAGATTTCCGCTTTGCCTTGTCCGGTCAATTGCGCAAACAGGTGGCCGTCGTCGAGCGTCACGACCAAAATCGCGGCGCCATAGTCGTAGCGGCCGACATACCGGGCGAGTATCTCGGGTGTGACTTTGGTGTCGACCTGATGAATCACCGGCGGTTCCATTTCGGCATCCAAAAACAGCTCCGCGATTTTGCGGGTGACCGTTACCGGTGTCATCTCTGAGATCGATGGGGATGCGTTGTGTAACGCAATCACTGTCAGGTTTTGATCTGGATAGCGAATTAAACTGCTGACAAACCCATTCAGTCCTCCGTTATGTCCGATCGTCCGCAGCCCGCGATGCTTGCCGATCGACCAACCGTATCCGTAACTATTCTGATAAGGTGTGAATGCCTTTTTTCGCAGCTCAGACGTGAGAACTTGTCCGGCGAAGATGGCCTCGTTCCACAACATCAAATCATCCACGGTGCTGTACATTGCCCCTGCGCCATCGACCTGGGACATGTGCCAATTGAGTGCCGGTTTGAACTCGTCGTCCTCGAGAGAGTAGCCATGAGCTTCATGTTCGAGATTCAGATTTGGGGAGTGAATACCGGTATCAGTCATTCTCAGGGGCTTAAAGAAAGTTTCCTGCAAGTAGTCGCCGAAGGATTTTCCGGAGACTTGACCGACGATGTACCCCAGCAAGAAATAGCCTGAATTGTTGTAGTGGAACTGAGTACCGGGCTCGAAGGCCAAAGGCAGCTGGCTGAACGAGGCGATGACTTCGGACTCCGTGGTAGGCTGCGTGACACCCTGCCAAAATTTTTCCGTTTCGGTAAAGCTTGGGATCCCCGATGTATGGTTTAACAACTGGTGAATCGTGATTTCGTTGCCGCGGGGAAAGTCGGGTAGGAATTGATCGAGAGTATCGTCGAGAGCCAGTTTGTTTTCGGCCACCAAACGCAAGATTGCAGCGGCGGTAAATTGCTTGGTGATCGAGCCGATGCGAAACTTGGTTTTTGCAGTAACCGGTATCGAATCTTCAAGATTGGCCAGCCCAATGGCACGACGATAAATCACTTTGCCGTCACGGGCGACAAGCAGCGACAATCCCGGCAGCTCCGATGCATCAACGCTGTCGAGTTTTTGATCCAGCTTCTGTTGGGGCGTTTCGGTGTCCGAAACCACAGCAGCGGCAGAGTCTGGATCGGCTGAGGCGACCGGGTCTTGGGCCTCGACCCGCCCCGTGATTCCGCCGCATAGCAGCAAACACAAGAGCATCGATGGAGCGCCGCTGGAGCGGAATTTGCAAAGGATGGTCATCATAGAGCCAGGGGGTCGAAGACGAGTGATTAGGATCCGGACAAGCAAAAACGACACTTCTCGGTGAACGCCGCCACTGGTTCCGACGCTCCTGCCTGGGAACCTCGTGAATTGCATGCTCCCGCCTGCCGAGCGAGAAAAGTCAAAACGGGAGCCTCGAAAGCAGTGCGTTGCTAGCCACGAGCCTAGCAACGAGCGTTTTTTCCTAGATCCATTCTATCGCACGGGATGCTCCGAATGGGCTAACACTTAACATCGAAAGATGGAGACAAAAAATCAGCGGACGCTCAGCGTCGGGAGCTTTATGCTCCTACCTCCAATTTCCTGGCAATCTTCGGCTTCTCGGCTCGAGTGAGTTCCGCCTTGGAAGAGGGGAGACAGGCTCCAACATTCCCATTCCATTCTTTTCGGCTTCGACCTCAATTGTCTTCGCTTTTGTTCCACGCTTGCTTTGCGGCCGTTTCGACGGCGACGCTGAACAACACCCCTACGGCGTAGCGAAGCAGGTCAACCCACACGAAGTGGAATCCTAGCACCAATCCGCCGAGTGTCGTTTCTCGGATCGAGTCTATCCACGGTGCGTGGTACAGCTGACTGATTTCGATTGCGTAGGCGAACGCCAACGTCATCGCCGCACGCGTGAGGATCTTGGCATTGGGAACACAGAAACTGATCCCGCAATAAACCAACGCGGTCCAAAATGCATCGCCAGCGTTTTCGGCGACAAAATTTGGCAGAGACGATCCATATCGCCGCGAAGCCAGTCCCAGCAACATTGCCGCGACGGCAAATGCAACGAACACTCCGCGTTTCTTCCAGTCAGCCATGCTCCACCTCACGTAGCCTAGGCTTCCAGCCTGGGTATAAACCTTAACCGAACTCCGAGGCTGGAAGCCTAAGCTACGGATGGTTATGAGAGAACCTGCTTTGGGATGGGATGCCCGACGGGAATGTTGTTTTCCGAGCGAAGCCGAGCCGACGACCAGCGGTACGCTTCAGGGCAACCGACGAGTCCCGCTTTCACAGGATTGCATTCGATGTATCTAATGATTTTCAAAGTTTCCGATTCATCCCGTACCCAATGATCAAAGGTCTCTTGTTGCCAATAGGTTTCATCGATGCCCCGGACGCGATTGCACATCGTAGCTGTGTAACTTTGAATGCTGTGCGAAACGATCTCTCGCGGGGTGCGATCAGATTTACCCAACGATCGAAGACGAATGACCTCGGCGTCCGACCATTCTTCGTCGATGATAAACAACCAGTGATGGTGGCTGGGCATTACAACGAAACCGAATAGCCGATAACGCTCGTCCGCAAAATTCAGAAAGGCGTTGGCCACAATCTTCGCTTGCTGATCATCAGCAAGGTGTGTGACAAGCGGTTCGTGATCGAGCAAATGATCGACAAACGCAAACAGGAGTTTCTGTTTGTGGTGCTCCCATTCGTGGTCGACAAACTCGTCCGGCTTCCGACGCTGTTCCAATTGACGACGATACTCGTCAATCTGCTTCATTCCTAACCACGATAAGCTTCCACGCAGACAACCGGTGATAAAAACGGGATGGCCCGGAACATCCCAATGTGGAAGATTGCGTCGCCGAAATATCCCGTGCATTGTTACGTCCCTCCTACTGGTCTAGGCTGCCAGCCTGAGTATAAACGCTAAGCGAATACCCAGGCTGGAAGCCTAGCCTACTGGTTGCCTAGGCTACGGTATGCTTATGCCACTCGGTCAAAGAACGAGCCGGTGGAGCCGAGTTGTTCTTGTAAAGACTGCTCAAAAAGCTCGACATCAACTCCGTTTTCTTCCAAAACCTTGGTCAAAGCGGTACGCACGGCGTCGTTGGAAACCTGCGATGTTTCGTTAGAAGTTAGTTCCGAAATCGCGTCAACTAATTGTGTTATCAACTCATCGACGTCGGCTTCGTCCACATTCGCACTGAGCAGTGCCGACTCTACGGAACCGACTTCATCGGAGCTTCCTTCGGCGGATCGCGGAGGTGGCGGTGGTCCGCCCGGTCCTCCTTTGCGACCGCTGCCTTGTGGGCCCCCCGTTGGCCGACTGGCTTGGATCGCTTCGCCAACTTCGGCTGGATCAATGCCGTTGGCTTGCAAAACACCTTCAACCGCGGATCGGATTGCGGACTGAGTCGCACTTGCCGACGAATCTGATTTTACGGAATCGACAGCCACTTGGACTTGCGAAAGCACGTCGGTGGCAGTTTCATTATCAACGCCAACCGTCTTCAGTGCGGATGCGAGTGTTTCCTGCTGGTTAGGACGTTGGGGGCCGCGAGCGGCTTGTCCTGCTGAAAACGATGAGGTGGAAGCGATGTTCATGAATGTCTCCAAAGTGAATGCTACGTAGCCTAGGCGTCCAGAGTGGCACTGAATTGGCCTCCCGACGGGATGCCTAGGCTTCGTCAATAGATACGTCTCAAATGACGTATCCCACGATCATCTTCGTGTTCAAAGGAGCAGAAACTATTGCGAAAACCGCCATAAACACGGTTCTTTAGCTCGTTTCTACTTCATCGAAATGATCTTTGCTTTTTAGAGATTTTCCGTGTCACCCTGGTCGGATCTTTGACGCATTGAACTGTGGTTGGTCTTGCCTAACGTCTTTACGAAGCTGGCTTCGCGTGATCGTCGCTACGCCAAAGCCTTTTCGAACAATGCAAGCATGCGTCGCCACGCCTTTTCCGCTTGTTCATGGTTGTGAACTTTGGTGTCGGGTGGGCACCAACCGTGACCGGCGGGGTAGACCTCGATCTCTGCGGACAACTTTGCATCCGCGAACGCTTCGGTCAGCACGACCTTGGCATCGGGATCACGCTGGTCGTCGTTTTCCGCGATCGCGATCAGGAACTGCGCCTTCATTTGTGGGATCAACTGATGTGGGCTATCCGAGTTGTCGCTGACCAATCCGCCGCCATGAAACGTGGCCGCAGCACCGACACGATCAGGCACCGCTGCAGCCGTTCGCATTACAATGGGTCCACCCATACAATATCCGGTGGTTCCAATTTTCTTGCTCTTGTCGACTTGCGTTTGTGAATCGAGCCAAGAGATGAACGCCTTTGCGTCGGTTGTGTGTTTCGCTGCATCCAAACTTCGTGCCAACGGAATCACATCCGATATCGGTGTGTTGGCACCCTTGGCTGCAGTGGGTGCTGGCTGCGTTCGATAAAACGGGTTGACGACGAGGACACTGTAACCTGATTCGGCCAGCCGTTTGCCCATTTGGCGGAATGCGGGTCGCAACCCAAAGATGTCGGGCCAAATAAGCACGGCAGCGTGAGCTCCACTCTGCGGCGTGACAAAGTACGCATCGCACTTTCCGTCCGGTGTCTCAATCAGCACTTCGCTTTCACTCACCTCGGCAGCGTCTGCTGCTCGTGGCAACATCATGGCTGCACCGACTCCGGCGGCCGCCAGCGTTCCAAAGTTCCGACGTGAATACTTCTTGAGGTCTTCTTCAAAATGGTCTTGGTCGCACATAAGGTGTCTCAGTGAGGATAGAGGGAGGGAGGAAAGCCGATTATTGTAGCGGAGGTCGCTGAGCATTTCCGCTACGTAGCTTGGAAGGAAAGAACAAGCTGGTTGCACTTAAACTCAGGGATTGTCGTTCAACTTAGATTGCGACGCCAATATCGGTTGCCAGTCCGATCGATAGCGTCCAAGGCTGATTCAACATCGTGAAATACTGTGAACTCGAGGTTCGCACAGCTACCCAAGATCCGGTGACATTTTCCTTGCTACGGCGACTTTCGCAGAACAAGTTTGATCGAGAGCCAGGGAATGAAGAAAAAAGTGAGGACGCACAGTTTGAGTAGCCCCATGCCACAATAGAAAACCAGCGAGAGTTCGTGTTTGCTCAGTCCAAACAGCGGGCCGTGCAAATTGAAAATCAATTCGCCCATCAACTGAGTCGCGGCGAACCAAATGAGAAGCAGAATGAAACCGATTATCCAGCACCGCAAAAGTATGCTTGCGAGGGTGTTCAATAATTCCTTGGTTTGATCCGTCATTTGAACTCGATCTCCGTTGCTGCGGCGTCTTGATACAACGCGTGGGATTGCCAAATTGAGTCTGCACAGCTCAAGACTAGTTTACTGTTTCAGCATCCAACCGACAAACGCGACGTCTGGCTGTGCCCCCTCGCGCATGCTACCGTCAACTAGAATTGAAGTCTGGCAGCCTGCACCATGGTGATCTTGAAAGCGTGACTCATACGTTGGGGTGGATTGCCAAAAGTCTTGGCGACTTTCGCTACGCAAGGTTTGCCGAACAAAGATCTTGCCGTGAAGGACACACAAATCGGATGAGCGAAGGTTTTGACGAGAGCGAGTCGGACGACGATGCGATGCAGGACAAACTGTTTCGTCCCGCTCGTTTTGTGTCCGAACTTGACTTGCCATCATCCGACGATCCGCTGTTGAAGGATGCTGCGACCGCGATTCGCCAAGAGTTCCGTGACTGTTCGAAATGGAAACGGCTGCGATGTCGCCGTGTCAGTATTTTTGCTGAACGGGATCGTGGAGTGGTGTGTGTGATCCATCTGGGCAGCTCGGTCGAGTTCGATTGGACTTGGGAAGGTGCCAAGGCGTTCCGTCCGAAGTCGTTTGATGACGATGCATCCGATTTTGCTTACGAGCAAGCCGATGTGGATGACGGCGTCGAATGGTCAGGTGAAATATTGGAGGTTGATGAACGCAACGGTTGTTTATTCGTCAGCCTGGATAACCCCGAAGCGATCCCCACGACAGGATCCTTTTTTGTTCGTCCTTTCGAGTTTCTGTCTGTCTTGGATGCTGTCTACAACGCGGCCGAGTTCGCTGAAATTCGTAACGAGCTGCCAGGTCGTTTGAATGCCGCACAAGGCAACGTCCATCCCGCGATCACCACACAATCCAACGTCGGTTTGACGGAATTGCGAGATTGGTGGCAACATGCCTGGTCGATTCTGTGGGGACCGCCAGGCACGGGCAAGACCTATACGACCGGACAACAGATTGCCGCTGTGTTGGATAAGGACGGCGAGCGGATTCTTGTCGTCTCGACAACCAATCGTGCCACCGATGCAGTCGCGTTGTCGATTGGCAATGCGACACGCAGTCGTTCGAGCGAGGCGTTGGCGGAAGGGCGTTTGCTACGCATTGGTAAGGGAGCCTCGCTGAAATCTTTTGCCGCGGCGGAACTCGATCCGATGCTACAGGGCACCGAGTCCGAAGTGCTTCATAAGATCGATAACCTCGCCAAGCAACTTCGGCAATTCGACACTTGGGAAGACAAGGCACTGACTCGCAAGCAGATCGGTGAACTGCGAGCCAAGGGAAACGACCAAAGCCGACGCATCATTATCGATCCCGAAGTCCAGGTGGTGGTTGCAACGGCCTTCAAAGCGACCAGTTTTCTGCGGAACGAGACGATCACAAAAATTCTGGAGGCTGGTGAGGCTCCATTTACAACCATTTTCATTGACGAAGCGGGGCTGATGTCACGGACGGCGATCGCGGCCTTGTCGCTGCTGGCCTCGCGACGCGTTGTCTTGGTCGGCGACTCAAAGCAACTTGCACCGATCAGTCGAATCTCGCGAATATTGCCTACTCGGCAACAAACTTGGTTAGCCAGCAGCGGGCTAAGCCATCTCGAACAATTTCGTGACACGCCCACCGCGGTTCATGTGCTGTCGCAGCAGCGACGCATGCATCCCGATGTATGCAACGTCGTCTCGGAATTTCAGTACGGTGGATTCTTGAGCACCGCCCAAGAAACCAAAGATCGCGTTTCACAAATTCCGTCGAGGCTCGCCGATCATTCGCGAGCGATTTGGTACGTGCTCGATGAAGAACCCGCTGACCTGGCTGCAATCCGTGCCCAGCGTGGGACGGGCAACAAGAGTTGGGTACGCTCGATCACGCCACGTATTTTGCAAAAAATGTTTGTCGACCCTGAAATGCGATCTGCCACCGGTCTGTTCATTTCGCCCTACAAAGCACAGGCTCAAGTGGTCGGAAAATTGTTTGCGGCGTGGGATTTAGCGGGCTGGGAGGCATCAACGGTTCATAGTCAGCAGGGTTCCGAAGCGGACATTGTGATCTTCGATACCGTCAATGCCGGCAGCTACAATTGGCCCTATGACGAATGGAAACGACTGGTCAACGTGGCACTCAGTCGGGCTCGCGAAGCAGTCATCGTGCTGGCCAGTCGCAGTGAAATGGAAGAACCGTATCTAAAACCGTTGAAGCATTTGCTGACTCCGAGCGTGCTGAAACCGTACGACGATTTGTTTCGCTGGGAAAGGGTCAGCGGAATCAACCTGAGTTTTAGTCCGGCGGAGAGGGGCACGAGTGTTGCCGAGGCCAGTCCGAATTATGAAACGCCCCCGGCGGCCAATCGCAGCATGGGGCACCAGGTTGCCAATCGAAAGGGAATGAAACCAGTGCTTTCCGAAGAGCAGCAGCGACTAACGAATTTGAATCTCGACGGTAAACCGAGATTGGTTCGCGGCGTGGCTGGCAGTGGGAAATCGATAGTGCTTTGCAACTGGCTTGCCAAGACCGTCAAGCGATTCGAAGGCAGCAGCGACCTTCGCATTTGGGCGGTCTATGCCAATCGGTCGCTGCACAAACTGCTTCGCGAATCGATCGAATCAGCATGGGAAAGCCTCTCCGAGGGAGAATTGTTTCCGCAGTCCGATTTCCCATGGGACAAAGTGCATCTGTTGCACGTCAAAGACGTGCTCTCGGGAATGCTTCCCAATGTCGCGTTGTCGATGGACAGCTTTGATTTTGATTATGACCGTGCGGCCGAACAATTCCTAAGTCGCCAGGATGCATCAGAGCTGCTGCCGCGATGTTCTGCGTTGTTTATTGACGAGGCTCAAGACATGGGGCCATCGGTATTAAAATTATTGTTGTCCGTCGTCGAGCAAACCGACGCAGAAGACAGTAACAGCCGGTCTGCTCATATCTTCTACGACAACGCTCAGAATATATACGGCCGAAAGACGCCGAAATGGTCTGATTTCGGACTCGACATGCGTGGTCGCAGTACGATCATGCGAGAAAGTTTTCGCTCTACTGCTCCGATCGCCGAACTCGCCGTCAACGTGTTACAACGGTTAACGCCTCGAGATCAACGTCAAGACCAGAGCGAATTATTGAGCATGGGGTTGTTGGAACGAACCGAACGTAACGGGCATGAATGGCTGCACGTTCGGTTCAACCAGATCGAAGGCCCCAAGCCGATCTTTCATGCCTTCGACAGCCGCACGGCCGAGATCGAGGCGATCGCGACTCATTTGAAGTATTTGATTCAACAGGAAGGGATGTCACCCAACGACATTTGTTTGCTCTACAACGGCAAGTCCGTCGTTTCGTTGCTGCAGGAAAAACTGGCACCTCTGTTGGTTGAAGTCGACGTCGAGTTATCGGTTCAAACCAACCGCCCTTTCGAGCGTCAAGCCAACACATTGATCGTGACAACATCGCACTCCTACAAAGGGTATGAGTCCGAGGTGGTGATGATTCCTTGTGCCGACCAGTTTGTTACCGGCAGTGGTGACATACTCGCTCGCAATCTTTATGTCGCGATGACTCGAGCCCGATCGTTATTGGCGTTGTACTGCACCACCTCTGGTTCGACAGCTTCACGACGATTATGTCGAGTGATCACCCATTGTGTGAAGACGATGAATACAACGCCCGAGATCGAGACCTCGACCAGCGATGAAGAGGATCAAAACGACATCTTAGAAGTCATCGGGATGGAACACCGTCATTGGCTGGTCGATTTATGGAGCCGTTTTAAAATTCGTCAGGAACCCATCATCGACGACGAAGGCACGGTGATGGCGGAACCTTTGTTTTGGTTTAACAAAGACCGATTGAAGGTCGCTTGTTTCGGTGCGAAACCATTAACCCAAACCCAAATTGCCTTCTATCGCGATCGAGACATTCTGGTATTAGCCGTGGGAGCGGATGTTGCTTGATGTTTCCATAACATCATCCGCAACCGACTGATGCGATTGGTTTCGCAGTAGCGTGGCATTTCACGATCGCATCAAACCCAGATATCAGAGGTGCAATCCCCATCGGGGAATCGAATCTCATGCGCTCGTGCAGGTCCCCAAGGTTCTTTGCCAAAATCGACAAAAAATCGCTCGTTGACTTTCATTCCGCCATCTTGGGTGTCGCAATCAATCTGAGCCATCCATGACCCTGTTTCGCCCATTGTCGGATAGAACTGGTTGTCCCAAACACTGTACAACGAACTGGTGACGTACAACCGTTTGCCGTCCCGGCTAAGTTGTAACATCTGCGGTCCACCCGATTTGTTTTGCGTTGACAACTGCGACGTTTTCCCGATCACACCTCCCAACCAAACTTGTCCTACCAGCTTCGGCATTGATGGATTGGATACATCGTATTGGCGGATGTCACCATGCAACCAATTTGAAAAATAGAGAAAGCGATCATCCAGTGATATCAAGATATCCGTAACAAGGCCCGGTACTGGAAATGGCCATCCTTCGGTTTCAACAGGATCCACCTGAATCACCTTCTCCGTGTTCCAAGTATCCTCCTCTCTGTGCCAATGATGGATGGCGCTACTGAGTGCAGCTCCAACGAAACCATCCGAACTATCTGGATTATGGTGAAAACGAACCTCCAACGGGATCAATCCGCTTTCACCCAAATCAACTGATTGCTTGATTTGGTGCGTCGACCAGTCCCAGAAATGCAGATACTGTCCATATTTGCCTTTACCAACATCTTCGAGACTAAACCCGGTTTTGACGGTATTAGGAGCAGCCCATTCGCTGCTGACCATCACGTTGTGTCGCGGTTGGTACCAAAAGTCATAGTTGAAGTTCATGCCCGCAGTCGACTTTTCCCATCGGCCGCGAATTTCGAAGTTATCATCGATTTCAAGAAAACCGCCAGGCGCGTTCCACTTGGCATCGCCTAACATCGAAAGCATGATCACGCCGTCCGCTCGGCAATGGACAGTGTGCGGAAACGACAGATTCGTCTGTGCAGCTATCTCTGCACCCGAGATGGTTTTGTGCAGACGCAGCTTTGTGGGATCAGCCGCATCCACGATATAAATATTGCCAGATTTTAAACCCGGTATGACAAGATATTGCCGATGCCGACGGCCGTGACAGTTACTGCAAGCATTCCATCCATAATGATGTAGTTCGTCGCCGGGTTCAGGCATCGAAAAGCGACCTACCACCTTTCCGTATTGATTCGAATTGGGATCCACGTCCACCGTCGCCATGTAGTCGGGATGGTCGCTATCAGTGCCAACTAAGATGGCGGGAACAAAAGCGTATCGTTCCGGCGGTGAATCGATCGCATCCTGGATCGTTTCATACGTAACATGGCAGACAGGATCTGCTTCATGGGCGAACAATCGATGGGCTGAGGTGCCGGCGAGTAATCCCGTCGCCGCCACGCCTGAGACAAATTCTCGGCGCCGTAATTGACTTGACATGGGTATCTCCTCATTGCCAAGACGAGTGATCTGATTCCGTGCGAATACACCTTTATTATAGAGATCAGATGACGTTGGCTGAAATGATTTTCGGATTCACAACCATCACCGCTCTTATGTTAGCGGTTTTGGCGCTAGCCACCGTTCTGTTGTCCAACAAAACGTCCCCTCAAAAAGGGCGCACCAGAACCGGGGCTAGCGTGGTTGTTAAAGCGTTGCTGTCGTCATCGGATATTGAGGGTGAGTTTTTCTTCCAGCCTCCTGTAGTCACCTCTCCACCGACGAAGTCGGGGGAGAGGTGACTCGTTACCGCGACCCCGTCGTGGTGAGAGCGGGGGAGTGGTGGCAGAAGAGCCTGCGCAGCCGCAAACCGACTCGAAGACCAACGATTCAGCAGTCCTGGCTTGTCCTATTCCACTACTTCGCACCCTGTTTCCCGTGTTTTTCCTGGTTTTTAACTCAAATCCGGCATATTCGCTCTAATACTTCCACTCGATCAATCGTTGTCACTTTGCCGTTTCGGCGATCTATAATGGCCTTGCCCATCTACTCTGCACCTGGAATTTCTTCTCATGCTTGCGATTTCGCCTCATCGAGCCCTACTCGGTTTCGTTCTCCTCTTTTCACTCGCCATAGGAAATGTAATGGCTGAACCCATCGGAATCATGGAACGATACGCTCTGGCGGACGATCGCGAGGCGTTTCTCGAAGAGCTGATTCCGGGCAGTGATGATTATTACTTCTATCACTGTCTGCATTACCAAACGTCGGGCCAATTGGATCGCGCCGAGGTGATTCTGAACGATTGGTTGGCAGAAAACAAAGGTCATGAAACCGCTGTCATTCGCGGCATGATCGATCGCCAACGGTTGCTGACCTATTCGCAAACACCCGAGCGGACCATTGATCATTTGGTCAAACGACTCGGCGTCCAATTGCACCATCCTGCGCCGCCAGTCAAAGGCGAGCGACGCTACCCAAGCCAATTTAATGTCGCGCTGCTGGACCTCGATCGTCTAGTCAAAGAGGCTGTGCAACAGGATGACACGCTGCAGCCGATCGGGATGCGGCGATTAGCGGAAATGTATCGAGCTGGCGAAACCGCCGGTCTGAAGTTGAATCTGCATGACTTTCTCGCCCGAGTCGATCATGCCACGATCGCAAACCTTGACGAGCTGGTGATCCGTGAATTGCAATCGCGACGTAAACAAGATGTTCGCTTTGGAGATCTCGCAGCTCATCAAGTGCTGACCCTTGCTGAACTCGATCGCGTTGCCTCGGCTGTCCCCGAAATTGCCGACGACAACTCGTTTGTTTCGGCGAAACTGTTACGACTTCGTCCGAGCGATGACGTCGATTTGTCGCAGCAGCCCAATGAGCGACTCGCCTACCTGAAACGGGTCGAAGTCTATGTTCGTTCGCTGCCACCAAGTTACAACTCGTTAAAAGCGTCGGCGACGTTTCGCTTGCTCGAAGCCAACTTGGCAGCCGGCGTTTATGATCGCGACCTCTTTTTGCGTTACCTCGCACTGCCGCGACAAAGCCCGATCGTGCACCCGGAATGGGCAAAACGTCCTGCGCCGAAAGCAAATCTCGGTGAAAACTTTATGCCGATGGCACTGTTGCCGCCGATTGGTGACGAAGTTTCGCTGGTCCGCGTTTACCTCGAACATTTCTTGAAAGAAGCGGACAGCTCTGATGCGTTCGCGGAACTGATCCAGCCCGATTACCTTCGCAGCGTGTTTGCCGAAACGAAACTGATGTTCGGTATCGGCGACGAAGAACAGTGGTATCGCTTGCTGTCACCCGCCCAACGGCAAGCGATTCGCGACTCGGTGCAACTTCGACTCGCTCCCCAAAACAAGCCGCGATTCGCAAGTGACGACCCGACGCAATTGATCGTGGATGTCAAAAACGTCGACGAGCTTGTGCTTCGCGTCTATGAAATCAACTCGCTCGCCTTCCTGCGAACGCACCAAGAACGTCTTGATACCGACATTGATCTCGATGGTTTGATCGCCACACACGAGCGGAAACTCAGCTACAACCAACCTGCGGTTCAGCGTCATCGGGAAATTTTGGAACTCGACGAGATCCGTGGTCGAGGTGTCTGGGTGGTTGATTTGGTGGGCAAAGGAGTCCGTGCTCGGGCGATGATTCGCCGCGGTGAACTGCACCACGTCGACGCGATCACCGCCGATGGAATGAAATTCACCATCATTGACGAAAATCGCAAACCGATCGCCAAAGCACGCATGATCGTGGGGGGACGCGAATTTTTAGCGGACGATTCGGGTTCGATTACGTTGCCACCGGTGTCGGATGCCACTCTCCGCGATGCGATCGTGACCGATGGCGAACTTGCTGAAAAAATTAAATTCTCTCATCTCATCGAAGGTTACTCTTTGACCGCTGGGATGTACCTCGACCGCTCTCAAGTGCAATCGGGTGACAGTAGCTCGCTGTTGATTCGCCCTCGCATCGCGATGGGGGACACCCCACTCGATCCGTCGGTTTTGACGGATGTGAGTGTTCTAATTGAAGCGATCGATCTCGATGGGATCACGACAACCAAAACTATCGACGACATCAAGTTAAATTCGCAGGGCGATTTGGTGGTGCCGTTTCGCGTGCCCGCTCGATTACAACACGTCCAAGCAACGCTGAGTGGCAAAATCCGCTCTTTGTCCGCGAATCAACGGCATACGCTTCGTACCCGCCAGCAGTGGCAAATCGCCACCATCCGGCTGACCAATTCGACCCATGATGCCTTTTTAACACGTGACGGTGACGAGTACGTTATCGAAGTTCGCGGCCGATCTGGCGAAGCGGTTGCGGGTGCGACCGTCTCGATCTCGCTGTCGACCCGTGTAAAAGGATCTCAGATCAATCAAACGTTGCAAACGGATGAGCATGGCCGGGTGCGTTTGTCATCGCTGCCGTACGTCAAGCAAATTAGTTTCGCAGCCGGATCGGGACCTCGTCATACTCGTGACTTGAAGCTTGACGAAGTTTTTTGGCCCAACACTGTTCACACCACGACCGAGATTGGCATCGAATTGCCTGTGGTTGTTAGTCCCGATCCAGTCTCGGATCGTTATCGATTGATCCGACTTCGTGCGGGAGTTTACGATACCGATTTGAGTAGCGAATTGGTGATTGACCAGGGATTGCTTCGCATCAAAAAGTTGGATGCCGGCGATTATCGGTTGATTGACCGAGATACCGCGACGCAAACCGCGATCGCTGTCGTTGATGGGCCTGTGATCGACGATGTCGCTGTCGGAACCGTTCGACATCGCGAAGTCTCCCCCGTCGTCCCACTCGGCGTGGCGTCGATTGTGCGTGACGAGGAGGGCTTGCGAATCCAGTTGTCGGGACAAACCGACTTGGCTCGCGTGCACGTGATTGCGACTCGTTATTTTGACGTAGAAAGTCCAGGGAATCCGCTGCACTTGCCGTCGCCCACACTGCGAGGCCGAAGCGTTTCGCTTCCCCAATCTGGTTACATCAGCGATCTGCGATTGGGAGATGAGTATCAATACGTGCTGCGTCGTCGATACGCCGCGAAGTATCCTGGTGTGATGTTGCCGCAGCCCAGTGTGATTTTGAATCCGTGGGAGACCGAAGAAACGAGCAACACCAGCCAAACGGCGATGGCGGGCGATGAACCAAGGGCGAGTGCCCCGCAAAGTGATATGTCGCGGATGAAAGCCGAGGCGGGTCGTCTGGGTGAAGACTCCGAGACCCCCACGTCCGACTACGACTTTTTGGCGGATTGTGGCGTTACAATCGCCAATTTGCGGCCCGACGCCAACGGGCTGGTCACGGTACCAGCCAAAGTGATCGACGGGCTACCGCTTCTGCAAATCGTCGTTAGCGATCCCTCGACGGTGATCCAGCGAACCGTGACCGCTCCGCTGGACGATATCGAAACGATCGACTTGCGACTTGCCAAAGCCATCGCGGCTGAGAAAGCGGTCTCGTTTGAGCGAGCCGTGACGATCGTTTCCAAAGAGAAACCACTCGACTTTCAGCAGCTCGGTTCGGCTCAATTGCAAGTCTATGGAAGTGTCGGTGCGTTGTTGAAACTGTACCGCACCTTGGTTGATGACGACCGGTTTGATGAGTTCGACGAGCTGGCGGTTTGGGATCAGCTTAGTCAAGCTGCCAAACTCGAAGCCTACTCGCGACTGGCGAGTCACGAGCTGCACCTATTCTTGCGGGCCCATGATCCTGCTTTCTTTGCCGACGTCATCAAGCCTTATCTCGAAAACAAAAAAGAGAAACAGTTTGTCGATCACTGGCTACTCGAGGATGATCTGAAACCGTATACAGCGCTGTGGCAATACAACCAACTGAACTACGCCGAGCGAGCGCTGTTGGCGATTAGGATGCCGGAGGTTCGCGAACAAGTCCGACGTGAATTGAAGGAGTGGGTAGATCTGCAGGATACCGATTATCAACAGGTCCGCATCAATATCGAAAGTGCGCTAAAAGCCAACGTCATGTTTGACGATGTTGCCAGCGACATGTTGTTCGGAGCCATCGCGGATGACGAAGAATTCGCCGCTGGAATGGGCGGCGGCGGAATGGGAGGCGGTGGCTTTGGGTTTGGCGGCGGAGCCATACCTGGCGGTGACAAATCCGGCGGTCGTCCTGCTCGAAAGAAACGATCGTTGGACCTCAAAGAAATTGAATTGCTTCAGAAGAAGAGTGACCTGGGCGAAGTCGCTGTTCGTGCCTTGGGTCGATTCTCGCGTCGCTCGGGCGCCGCCGAATTCGCTTTCTTTCGCGACCTCGACTCGACAAAACAGTGGGCCGAGAGCCAGTGGGATCAAGTTCGCACTGTCGGTGAACCGTTCCCTGATAGTCTAATTGACGTCGATCCGTTTTGGGCCGACTTGGCTCTATCGGACAGCAACAATCCATCTGTGTCCTCGCACTTGCTGTATCCGGTAAATAACCGGCACGCCGCTTTGGTGGCGCTTGCGATGTGTGGGTTACCGCTGAAGGCGGGCGATATCAGTTTGCCCAGCGAAGAAGGCCAACCTTACGCTCCGGAACATCCGGTTGCCGTAGTGATGAAGCGATTGCGTACTCTGAAGATCAACGACGACAATAGCAGCAGCATTTTGGTGGGACAAAGATTCTCCTCGGCCAACGCGCTGCCGCCGACCCAGAACCGCCGATCCGAAGAACCCAAAGAGTTTTTGACGGGCGTGGCTTACAAAGGCCAAACCGTGATTTCCAATCCCACCGGCGATCAACAAATCGTTGATGTGTTCTGGCAAATTCCCGAGGGCAGTCTGCCACTGAGCGGAAGCCAAGTGACCGACAGCAAGACGCTCACGCTCGCTCCGTTTGCGGTCCAAGCGATTGAGTACCAGTTTTACTTTCCTGCCGCCGGCGAATTCCCCCACTATCCTGCGACGGTCGCAAGCGACGGAGAGCTGCTGGCCCGAGCACGAACTCGCTCGTTCAACGTCGTCGATCAGCCGACGGAATTGACCACTGTGACTTGGGAGAAAGTCGCTCGCAGTGGAACCGCAGCTGAGATCAGTGATTTCTTGGCGACTGCGAATCTTCGCGATATCGACTGGATGTTGGTCGCTCATCGAATGCAGCAGCAAGACGTGTATCAGGCGGTCATCAAGGTGCTACGAAGTGCCAATATCCCCGAATCGGAACTTTGGGCTTATTCGTTAAAGTACCGTGACGAAGCTGCGATCGAAACTTACTTGTCGCTTTCAGAGGATTTGGTCGAGCGAGTCGGACCGGAGTTCGACAGCCCACTGTTACGCGTCGATGCGATCGAGCGAAGGGTCCTGGAAATGCTCGAGTACGCACCGCTCGTGCGGGCTCGTATTCATCGGCTGGGAGCGGAGAACGAAATTCTGAACTCGACGTTCCTCGATCAATATCGTGACTTTGTTCGCGTGCTCGGGTTCCAAAATGAGATCCCCCAGAACGAACGGCTTGCCTTGGCCTACTATCTGTTGATCCAAAACAGGATCGAAGAAGCGATCGAGACGTTTGCCAAAATCAAACGCGATTCGATAGCAACCCACTTGCAATATGATTACATGGACGCCTATTTAGCCATGCATCAGGGCCAATATGATCGGGCTGAACAGATCGCCAACAGCCGCAGCAAGGAATCGGTACCGCGTTGGCAGTCTCGCTTTAGCGAACTGGCGAACCAGTTACGACAGCGTCGCGATCTGCTGATCAGCGAGCAACTGGTTTCCAAAGATCCCACCGACGGTGAACCCAAAGCGATTGAGCAGGGCACCGGCGATCTGTCGGTATTGGATCGAGAGCGACAACAGGAATCTGCTGCGGAACAACAACCCGAAGTGATGGTGCGTGTCGAAGGCGACTCGTTGCGGATCGATCATCGTCAAACCAAATCGGCGACGCTGAATCTGTACGGTGTCGATCTGGAGTTACTGTTTAGCAAGGCCCCGTTTGTTCGCGAGGACCTGCAGCGAATGGCGATGGTCAAACCGATGCGAAGTGAGACACTCGATTTTGATCAAGCCAGTGGAGTGGCCCGTTATGATCTGGATGAAAACCGCCGTCGACAAACGTTATTGGTCGAAGTGGTCGCGGGAGCATCGCGAAATACGGCTCTCTACTTCGGTGGCGAGATGACGACCTATGTGTCCGAAAGCTATGGGCAACTACAGGCCAGTGACGCCAAATCTCGCCATCCTATCGATACTGCGTATGTCAAGGTTTACGCAAAGTATCCTGATGGTGACGTCCGCTTTTACAAGGACGGTTACACCGATTCACGCGGCCGGTTTGATTACGCCAGCGTCAGTGCGGATGATGCCAAAGGTGCGACCCGATTTGCCATCCTGGTGATCAGTCCCGAGAAAGGTGCATCGTTGCACGACGTCGCTCCGCCCCGATAATCGTTAGCGGTCGCGGGCCATCGGCATGATCACGTAGCTGAAACCATCATCGGTGGTTAGCAGTGCAGGTTTGGATGACGATTCGATTTCCATCACGAAATTCGTTTCGTTGTCCAACACCTTGCAGAAGTCGGCGACGTAACGATGGTCCATCGTCAACGTGATCGTTTCAGCATCGTAAGGAATCGGCAACTCTATCTGAGATTCCCCGATGTCGGCTGTGCTGGCTTCGAGTTTCAGCGTGCCATCACCAAAGGTAAAATCGATACCTCGGCTCTCGTGATCGGTCACAATCGCTGCTTGGCGAAGGGCGGCGAACAAGGGGCCGACCGCCATGTCGATCTGTTCCGCTGATTCTCGTTTTGGAAACACTTGTCGCCAATTCGGGTAACGGCCTTCGACCAGTCGCGAATAGATGACCGCTCGTGGGGTGCGAATCAACAAATCGTTTGAACGGGCCGCGACGTCGACGGTATCGTCCTTGTCGCTGACGGCACGTTCCATCAACTGGATGGCTCGGGTTGGAACGATCGTGCTGGTTCCGGTCGTTTGGTGGCCACCCTGGGGTTCGCCAGTGCCTTCCATCTTGGCCAAGCGGCGACCATCGGTACCCACTGCGATCACCGAGGTGCCTTCCATTTCAAGCAGCACACCGCCGAGAGCGTATCGGCTGCTTTCGGCATCCGTGGCGAATACCGTTCGGCGAACCATTTCGCGAAACAATCGGGTGGGCAGCACGTGGTATTTGTCTTCATTGAACTCCGCGACGCTGGGGAATTCGTCAGGATTGCTGCCGGGAAGACGGAATTTACTGCGGCTGCCGGTGATGCGAATACCAGATTCATCGGTTTCGATCGTCAGCGTTTCGTCATTGCTTTCACGCAGAATCGCCATCGTTCGCTGAACCGGCAATAAAGCGGTGCCTTCGGCTTCCACTTCGACCCCTTCTTCGACATCCAAGCGAATTCCGACGTCCAGGTCCGTGGCGGTCAAGGTGATCCGTGAACCCGATGCGGTCACTTTCACATTTTGAAGAATCTCTTTGGGCGATCGGGTCGGAGCAATGCTGGCGGCGAGAGCAAAGGCGGCGGTGAGCGATTCGCGTTGGCAAGTGATCTTCATGGAACCATGGACTTACAAAGAGAAAGAAGATTTCGTAGCCATGTTGTACCGGTTCATGGGCGGATGTGTGTAGTGGTGAAACCATTGGACAGCAGAACATTCACTGGGTGCCTCTCTAAGGCTTAAATAATATATAAATCGTCGTAGTCTTAATTCGAGCCCGAGATGTGTTTGTAAGTCAAAAACTAGAATCCTAACTTGTTACTATGAAAAGGTTTGCGGTTTAGGTAGGACTGTGGAAAAGCCGTGATAAAGACGTCGGAAAGTCGTTGGTAAGCAGGTGAAAGTCCAACACAGGCAGACAGAGCAAAGTGAGGACAAACAAACTAGGTTCACGGACTCACACGAAGAACAATCAGGGAATGAACAAGTTATCCACGAAAAAAATGTTTTAAAAGCTTAGAAAAGCCGTTCGAAACGGGGGTGGCAGAGAGCGGAATCGCGGACTGCCGGGGCCCCTGTATCGTTGTTGTGCCGGAGTCATATCTGACCGTTATCGACCCGGCTAGTATCACTAATATGTACAGTCGTCGATCAAAACAGGTAGTGAAACGCAATCGGGCACCACCTCGTTAGCTGTTCGAAGGTTAGAATCGGCTCACCGTAAGCACCGTGACGAGTGCCAAAAACCTTAAGTTTCCCCCATTCTATTGTGCCGACGCTGCTAGCCCAAAGCCATCTACTTTAGTAGCGGTGCGGTGCGAGCCGCCCGGTAGCAGCTATAAAAAACAGGACGGAACGAGAGAGATTTGGCACGATCAGCAAACTCGTTTAGGAGAATGAAGAATGGCCGGAAAGAAAAGCAAAGGCAAGAAGAACAAAAGCAAGAAAGGCAAGAAGGACAAAAAAGCCAAAGCACTGAAGGGCAAAAAGGGCGGCAGCAAGAAAGACAAAAAAGGTAAAAAGGGCAAAGGGAAGAAAGGTAAAGGCAAAAAGGGTAAGGGGAAAAAAGGCAAGAAGTAAGCAATCCTCAATTCCAAGTTAATACATGACTAACGGCTGTCGAAACATCGGTTTGGACAGCCGTTATTTTTTGGCTCGACGTGAGTAACAGCATTGGCGTGCCGCTATTGGAGCTCGCAGTCGCCTCGAAATACGGCGGATGCCCAGGGCAGAGCACCGCTGGCATTCGGCAACGTGCATGGTGCTAGGGATCGGGTTTACGAGATCGACTTGCGAATTCGTTTGTAGCCGTCTTTGATTTCATCGCCGACCAATCTCAGCGCGTCCCAAACGTCTTCGCTCGTCTCGCCGACAGCACCTTTGAGCGGTTCGAATCGCTGGTTGAGGTCGTCGAGCTTTTTTCCCATCGCTTGCCATTCAGTTTTAGCCTCCTGTTTGCCAAGGTGAATTTGCAGATTGAGTTCGTCGCGTTCTTGTTTTAGGTCGTCGATCATGTTGGAGATCAAACGACGTGCGGAAGCAGGCATGGAAAGGGTCCTGAGTAAGGAGTGGTTTCAAAAATGCGGAACGCAATGAACATCGTGCGAAACATGAAGCAGATCACGAGGTCATTCACACAGCCCATCGCGTTCCGCAAATCGATAGCGGCAGAGCACACGCCTTCCCGGGAATCCCTGTACACGATCGCCCTTGGATTACCCATCGTGGTTCAACTTCGTATTCATACATACAGCAAATTCGATCTTTTGCTGGCTGAACCCTACAGACGTCGCAGTGACGAAAAAATGCAATTTGTGTACCAAATCGCGTTGCACGTAGACTGCTGAGAATGACGCATCGATGTGTGCGTTTCGTACATCAATGCGAGACAACCTGTCACATACTGGGCGCGTCATTGACTTGATCCGTCGCACCTCC
This sequence comes from Novipirellula methanifontis, assembly GCF_052161655.1. Lineage (GTDB taxonomy): Bacteria > Planctomycetota > Planctomycetia > Pirellulales > Pirellulaceae > Novipirellula. The sequence continues at coordinate 15,850 of NZ_CP197418.1, read as the reverse complement.
ACTCATTGATCATTCCCTTCAACAGCAGACAACGAATCGCATCAGCAAGTTAAGGACCGCTGCGTGCCTAAGTCGTGACAGAGGTTAGCTTCAAACCGATGATGGCGAGCAGCAGTAGCAGCAGAAAGAAAATCCGCAACAACGACACGGGCTCGCTCAGAAACAGCATGCCAAAGGTCGCGGCACCGATTGCTCCGATACCGACCCAGACGGGATAGGCAGTGCCGATGGGAAGCTCGCGGACCGCGATCGCAAGCAAAACCATGCTTGCCACGAGCGCCACAGCGGTCCCCACGCTGGGCCAAAACCGCGTAAATGCGTCGGTGTATTTCAACCCCACGGCCCAACCAGTTTCCAACAACCCAGCGACTAACAATATGATCCACGGTTTCATAACGAGGCTCCTACGGAAAGAAAATTCGTAAGTGCGTCGTCTTGTCTTGACCGGGTACGGCGCGTCTCGTCCGGGCGTTGCTCGGTCGATTGTACCTCATCGCAAAATAGCGGCAACTGCGAGTCGATTGGGTTTTGGTGGCAGGGGGCGCCACAGACACGGACGTGATTCGGTAACACAGTTCGCCCGACTACAGTGCGAGAATCATGGCTGCCCAAACCTCGGCCATCTTGGCGGCCCCGTCCGCATTGGGATGCACTTTGTCCGCCACCGTGTCAGTGGTCCAGTCAAAACCGCTCGCTTGATCGACCAGCACGACACGCTCGGGCGAATCCGATTGACGCTCCTTGCACAGTCTTTCGAGTTGTCGATTCAGTTCGGGGATATAACTGTATTTCGGCAGTTTTCCAGCGGGAATGACGCGTGCCACCAAGACCGTCGCATGCTTGTTTTGACTAAAAATAGTGTCCAAAATCGCATTGGTGTTCTGGACAATCAACGGCACCGGATCGTGCTCGCTGAAGTGATTGTGCCCCATGTGCAGCAGCACGATGTCAGCGGGATATTGTGGATAGATGTTCCCGATCGCGTCACGAATCTTGCTCGAGTTCCAGCCGGAATAGCCGGCATGAGAAAGTCCTTTGCCGTCGGTTTTAGGGCCGACAAAGGCGAACGAGCGGCCCGCATCCTTCAGTCGTTTGTCCAATTCGTGGCGATAATTTCCGCCCCCTCCTCCACCTCCCGCAGTGATTGAATCACCCAGCGGCAGCAGCGTGACCGTCTTTTCGGCAGCAGTGTCAGGGGTAGGTTGTTCGTCAGCAGAAAGCGTCAGACAAGCAAACGCGAGCAGGAAGAATCCAGTGATTCGTAAGCAAGTGAATCGTATACAAGCGATACGCATGGTTAACACTGCAGGGGGGGTCGGTAGCATGTTTTGCCTTTCGGCTGAACATCGCTCAATGCTAGTTCGAGATCAAAGAGTCGCGGCGGTTCAGCAAAAATTAAAAAAAATCGATTTAGCGTGTCTAAATCGGCAGAGTGCTGCTCTTACTATGTGGACCGCCGAATAAGGACATCACATTTTTTTGATTTTAAAATATGGACGTCCCCTTAATTCATTTACTTATCGAATCCCAACAACGACACTTATTTATAGGGATTCGCTAATCGCGGTCATACGTTTGCTCGTTTCTTTTCTTGTCAAATTGAGGTGTTATCATTAACAGTCACAAGCGTCCTCGTCCAGCGTTTACTCTCGTCGAATTGCTGGTGGTGATCGCCATCATCGGCGTTCTCGTTGGTTTATTGTTGCCGGCGGTGCAAGCCGCGCGGGAAGCAGCACGGCGGATGTCGTGCAGTAACAATTTCAAGCAAATCGGGCTCGGTTTGCACAATTACCACGCCGCCTATAACAAACTGCCCAGTGGAGGAAGTGGGACTCGGCATCACGATGGGCGACTTGGGAATTTGGTCGCATTGCTGCCTTATATTGAGCAACAATCGCTGTGGGAGATGATGTCCAATCCGCTGTTGGCTCAAGCGGGTGAATCACCCGATGCGAGTGCCGCGATTACGCTAGGTTCGGGAACGGGTTGGCCCGCCTTTGGACCCGCTCTGCATCTCGATATCAATGACTATCGTCCGTGGCGAACGCAGGTGGTTTCGTACCGTTGTCCATCGGACCCCGGTCAATCCGTTGGCGGAGCGGCACTGACCAATTACGCCTATTCGCTTGGTGATGCGGTCAAACGAATCTTTTACAACGAGAATACGAATTGGGACACAAGTCCCCCGAGCAATCCCAACATCTACATCGATCGCGGGGCGTTGCGGGGTGTCTTTGCGCGTGAACGCTATCGAGGTTTCCGCGACATTCTCGATGGCACCAGTAACACCGTGGCGATGGCCGAAATCGCAACATATCTGGGCGATGGCGGAGTGATCGGCGGGGTCTTGAACGGCAGTCACTTCTCGGGTTCAGGTGGAGCTCAAACCGTTTCGCGTGGTCCGGCGATCCTCGACACCAAACGAGACCCTCAGCGGCCGCTGTTCTACGGCGTTCCCGAATCGCAATTGTTCACGACGTTTGGACAATCACGTGGCGGTCGTTGGTATGACGCTCTGCCCGCGATGACCGCGATCACCACGGTGTTGCCACCGAACTCACCGAGCGTGATGGGCTTCGACAGCTATGGCACCTATTGGGAACACGGTGTTTACAGTGCATCGAGTCGCCACCAAGGTGGATGTCACGTGTTGTTCGCCGACGGGGCGATCAAGTTCATTACCGACAGCATTGATTCAGGTGATACAGCGTCGGGTTGGAGTATTTCCAAGGACAACAACAACGTAGGACAAAAGAGTCCTTACGGTGTGTGGGGAGCAGTCGGCTCGTCGTCCGCCAAGGAAACGGTCCAAATTGATTTTTAAGCACGCCGATAAGAGGCATTCAAAATCGACGGACCCGCGGCTAACGCCTACGGCTTACATAATGACCGATCGTTTCACTGGCATATGCCACACGATGTCGGTTCGTTTTCCTTACCTATCATTTTTTTGGAACTCCCTATCATGTTTCGTACGTTGTTTATGTTGATGCTTTTGGTTACTCCCTGCGTGATCAGCGGGTGTGACAGCGGTCCGACGTCGGAAGTCAAACCGCTTCAAGACGAATCGGTCTACGAGGCCGAAGAGGCTCGCTTTGAGTCGGACAATGCGGGTGGCGGAGGCGTCTAAGCCCACTGCACCGTTGTTAGCAAAGTTGGTTTGCCTGAGTTATAGTATTAGCGTCGACGAGTTTAAAAGCTGGTCGACGTTTTTCGTTTTCTATCGCTGCTGGCAACGCTCTTTGCCGCACGCTTCGCGACCGCTCTTTACTTAGAGCGATAGCCAAAATAATTGGTTTTGTATGCATCTACTAAAAACGGGCTCGCTAACGATCGCCGTGGTCGTTGTCTTGGCGTCGATAAGTTCCGCAGTAGAGCCAATCAATTTTCAACGCGATATCAGCCCACTGCTGTCGGACAAGTGCTACTACTGTCACGGCCCCGATTCGAATCATCGCGAAGCCGACCTGCGGTTGGATGTGCAGTCTGCGGCCTACGCCAGTGCGATTGTTCCCGGGCACCCGGACCAGAGCGAATTGTTCGCTCGGATCACCAGCGATGATGCCGAGATGCAGATGCCTCCGCCTGATTCGGGCAAGAGTTTAAATGCGACCGAGATTGAGATGATCCAGCGATGGATTCGCGAGGGAGCCAAGTACGAGGGGCATTGGTCGTTTCATCCTCCAACGCGGCCGACACCGCCGACGCCATCGGATGCGAATTGGTGTCGAAATCCGATCGATGCGTTTGTGCTTTCTCGGCTGGAAAAGGAAGGTCTTCGTCCGTCGCCTCGCGGCACTAAAACAACATTGATCCGACGTGTTACGTTGGATCTGACTGGAGTGCCACCGACACGCGATGAAGTCGCGGACTTTCTAGCCGACGATTCGGCCGACGCTTTTGAAACCGTGGTGGACCGGTTGCTCGACTCGCCGCGTTACGGCGAGCGGATGGCCGTTCCTTGGCTCGATGCCGCTCGCTACGCCGACACGATGGGATACCAAGCCGATTGGGAACGCACTCAGTGGCCTTGGCGGACTTGGGTGATCGATGCCTACAACCAAAATTTGCCGTTCGATCAATTTACGATCCAACAGCTTGCCGGCGACTTGTTGCCCGACCCAAGTGTGGACCAACTGATCGCGACCGGTTTCAATCGAAATCACCGGATCAACGACGAAGCGGGAATCGTTCCCGAAGAGTATTTGGTCGAGTATCTCGTCGATCGTGTGGAAACCACGTCGGGAACATGGTTGGGGATGACCTTTGGTTGCGCTCGATGCCACGACCACAAGTTTGATCCATTCTCGCAAAAAGATTTCTTTAAACTCTATGCCTTCTTTAACGGCGTTCCGGAACAGGGAAAGGATGGCCGCAAAGGATACGCGGCACCCTCGATGCGAGTTGCGGTGCGAGGGAAACAGGACGGGTACGAATTGCGAAAATCCTTGGCCGCTGCGCTCCAAAAAGAACTTTCTTTATCGGAAACGCAACTGGAGCCAGAGCTGCAGGAGTGGATTGGTCAACAGCAACTCAACCTGAAAAAAGATGCTTCGGGATGGTTGCCGCAAAAACCGTTGCGAATCCAGGCGAGCGATACCATCGAGTTCGAGATTCTGGACGATCATTCGGCGTTGATTGTCGCCGACAAAGTGAGCCAACCAATTTACAACGCGGTTATTTCCCCCGATCCGGGCATGATCACGGCGGTGCGACTCGAAGCGTTGACGCATGAATCGTTTGGCGGTGGGCTGACGCTTGAAAATGGCAACTTCATCCTGACTGATGTCCGCGTCGAAGTAAGTCGCAAGGGACGAAAGAAAACGACGCGACTAAAACTATCACGTGCGGAAGCGGACTATGAGCAAAACGGGTATCCGGTCGCCCATGCCATTGACGATGTGAATACCAGCGGATGGGGTGTTGATGGACATGTAAAGAAAGAAGATCGCGTCGCGATGTTCGTCTTGGAATCGCCGCTTGTAATTCACGAGGGTGATGAATTGATGGTCCGGCTTGCGCACGAATCGCCGTACCCGGATCGAGCGATAGGCCGTTTCCGAATTTCGACCACCGACGCCGCGATGCCTAGTTTGTCGGGGGATGTGGGATTGCCAAAGAACGTGAAAAAAGCAATTCGCGTGGCAGCAGAGAAACGGACTAAGGCTCAGCAGGATTTGCTTGCTAAGCACTATTTGATGATCGCGCCCGCGACAGCGTCTCTACGCAAAGAAATTGATCAAGCCACTTTAGCCCTGAGTCAATTTGAAAAGCAATTCACCACCAACGTGATGGTGATGCAAGAGATGGCAGAATCACGACCTACCCATGTGCTCGAGCGAGGCGTGTATGACCAACCCGGTGAAGTCGTGACCGCGGACGTTCCTGCCGCCATGCTCGGTCCGTTGCCCTCCGATGCACCCGCGAATCGACTTGGGTTGGCGAAATGGCTTGTCAGCGGAATGCATCCATTGACGGGGCGTGTCGCGGTCAATCGTTACTGGGCGATGTTGTTTGGTAACGGGTTGGTTGAAACGATGGAAGATTTTGGCTTGCAAGGCGGTTATCCATCGCATCCCGAACTGCTCGATTGGTTGGCGACCGAATACCCGCACATTGGTTGGGACACGAAGGCGATGATCAAAATGATCGTGATGAGTGCGACGTACCAACAATCCTCGCACGTCACTCCTGAAATGATGGAACGTGATCCGGCGAATCGGCTGCTGGCTCGGATGACGCGATTTCGTTTGCCAGCGGAAATCATTCGAGATCAAGCACTTTTCGCCTCTGGTTTGCTTGTAGAAACGATCGGCGGTGCGTCGGTGAAACCGTACCAACCGGAAGGGTTGTGGTCGGAGATCTCGTTCCAGAGCAAAGGCCGCTCGACCGATTTTTACGTTCAAGATACCGGTGAGAGCCTGTATCGCCGCAGTCTGTATACGTTTTGGAAACGTTCAGTTCCTCCACCAACGATGGCCACGTTTGATGCGCCAAGCCGCGAAGCGTGCGTGCTGAGTCGTCCTAAAACGAACACGCCGCTGCAAGCCCTCGCTTTGATGAATGATCCCACCTTTGTCGAAGCCTCTCGCGTGCTGGCCGAAAAGTGCATGCGGGAATCAACCGATCGGCAAACCCAGATTCGCAGTGCATTTGAAATCATTTTGTCACGAACGCCAACAGACTTTGAACAGCAAACGCTGAGCAATGGATTTCAGCAGCGGTTGAGCTACTTCGGCGAACATCCGCAAAAGGCAAAATTGCTGCTCGACGTCGGGGCCAGCAAGGTGGATGCGTCGCTGGATTCCGCACACCTGGCCGCACTTTCGACGTGTGTGATGAACCTTTTCAACCTCGACGAAACGATCCATCATGAATGATCCAATGAACCCGCTTGATCAATTTTTGTCGCAGCAGACTCGCCGGCATTTCTTCTCTCAGACGGCTCGCGGGATCGGTGCGGCTGCGCTCGGTTCGTTGCTGGCCGAGGATGGTTTGGCGGCACCGGCGTCCGCGTTTCCAAGTGCGGCGGCCGATGGGGGTCTCGCTTCGTTGCCGCATTTTGCTCCGCGTGCGAAACGAGTGATCTATCTGTTTCAATCGGGTGGTCCATCACAAATGGACCTGTTTGATCACAAACCGATGATGGACAATGTGCGAGGCGAGGATCTGCCTGATTCGATTCGCCGAGGCCAACGATTAACAGGAATGAGCAGCGGGCAGGCCAAATTTCCCGTCGCCAATTCGATCTACAAGTTTCAGCGGCATGGTCAGAGCGGGGCCACGGTCAGTGAATTGATGCCTCACATAGCATCCGTGGCCGATGATCTTTGTTTCATCAAATCGATGCATACCGAGCAAATCAATCACGATCCGGCGATCACGTTCTTTCAAACGGGATTTCAAATCGCAGGTCGACCGAGCATCGGGTCATGGATGAGTTATGGATTGGGAAGCGGCAATCGCGATCTGCCTTCGTTCATTGCGATGACGTCTCGAGGAACCGGGCGACCGTCGTGCCAACCGCTCTACGATCGTTTGTGGGGTGCCGGGTTTATGCCGACCTCGTACGCCGGAGTGAAACTGCGTTCGGCAGCCGACCCAGTATTGTTCTTACAAGATCCACCGGGAATGCCGCGATCCATGCGTCGCGATATGCTCGACGAACTTGCCCAACTAAATGAGCGTCATATGCAGCAGGTGGGTGACGCCGAGATACAAAGTCGTATTTCGCAATACGAACTCGCCTATCGAATGCAAGCGAGTGTGCCCGAGTTGACCGACATCTCAGACGAGCCCGAACATGTGCTCGAGATGTATGGGCCGGACGTACGAAAACCCGGTACGTTTGCCGCCAACGCGCTACTCGCCCGCCGGCTTGCCGAACGCGATGTTCGCTTCGTTCAATTGTTCCACATGGGTTGGGACCAACACGGCAATCTGCCGAAACAGTTGCCGGGTCAATGTCATGACGTCGATCAAGCATCGGCCGCTTTGGTCAAAGATTTGAAGCAACGCGGGATGCTCGACGATACGCTTGTGGTTTGGGGGGGTGAATTCGGTCGCACGATTTATTCGCAAGGACAATTGACCGAAACCAACTATGGCCGCGACCATCATCCACGCTGCTTTACAATTTGGATGGCCGGCGGTGGAATCAAACCAGGAATCACCCATGGTGAAACGGATGACTATTCCTACAACGTGGTTCGTGATCCCGTTTCGGTTCATGATTTACACGCCACGATCCTGAATCAATTGGGCGTGAACCACGAACGGTTAACGTATCGTTTCCAGGGCCGTGATTATCGGTTAACCGATGTGCATGGCGAAGTAATCAACGCGATTCTGGCCTGACGCGACCGCTCGGCGAATCCGATTCGAACCGACTCATTGCGGTGTTTCGGTCTTACCGTCCTCGAGACTCAATCTCAACGTCGGCGGGGATGCGTCAGGGTGTCGACGACTGGCGAATCCGTGCACGTAACAAGCTTTGATACCGGCGGTTTCCGAAACGAGGATCAGCGTGGCACCGCCGTTGGTATCTTGATTCAAAAACTCGCCAAGTTCGGACGTATCAATGCTGAACATTCGCGTGGGATCGGACTGTGGCACGACAAATTTTCCCAGCAGTTTTGTTTTTGTCGGGTCGAGTGTTACATCGTCGGCAAGCACACCTGGCGACGACTTCCACGATAACGTTGTCTCGTCCCAGTCTTCGAGCGACTCGTCAGTCAGTCCATAGACGGCAAACGTGGCATCGGGCATCAGTGAAAGAAAGCCGATGTCGGTTGGAACGCCTTGCAGTTGCAGTTTGGCCGAGTGGACGGTTCTCTGCGAAACAAACGAAAGGTCAAAATGCATGTAGCCGCGTCGACGGAAAGGAATGCCCCACGAGAAATTAGGGGGTTCTTTCACCAGTAGAGCGGTTCGAGACAGTTTGTCGTCGGATTGTTCACCTGCCATCACATAGCCGTCGCGGCCCTTTCCGATGGCGGTTGAGATTTGCACGGTTGTTTGTTCGGCATCGGCTGAGGAGAGTAACGGGGCGTTCACACCATCATCCTCCATTTCGCTCTTAAACGTTTCAATCCCGACGCGGGTGAATCGTTTCGCATCACGAGTCGTCACCGATACGGTGGTGCCCGACGAGAGATGTTTTGCGTCGACGCGTCCTTTGACCACGGTCAAATCGGAATTGCCATCAGCGGTGACGTTCACTCCAAACACTGTGCCTCGATCGATCAATAGTGAGGTCGGCGTTTGCACCTCGAAACCTTCGCCGCCAGGGTGGACTTCGGCAAAGATGCGGCCAGAGTGCACAAAGCATCGATCGGTGCTGATCAATTCCAGATCCGCGGGTCCTTCCATCGTCACGTCGACCAACCCGACTCGCAGTTCCGCGATCCCGCGAGCCAACACCAGCCGACCGGGATGCAGCGATGCGCCCGGCACGGTGGGGATAGTGGATCCCTGCCATTGGCAATTTTCCGTTTTTACGATCAGCCCAATACCCTCCTCGCCACCGCGATCAAGATACAGCCATGCGGTCGTCATGAAAAACAGAAATCCGGCGGCGAGCCCGACGTAGGCCCATTTCGGCACGCTCGGCCATTGCGTCGGCGTGGTCGCAGCCAGAGACGGCATGGATAATTCGGTCAATTCGTCTTTGGGATACGCGATTGCGGATCGAGTTTGCAAGGATTCTACAAAGTCACGTTTTAGCGACGGATCATTGATCAGCCATTCTTCCAACTCGGCAAGTTGAGCTTCCTCGGCCAGATCGTCGAGCACTAAGTCGCGCAGTTCGCAGTAGCGATCCCAACGTTGCGGAGAGGTTTCGTCGGATGTCGTCATATTGTTTTATCGGTTTTTCGATTGCTTTATTGTTCGTTATCGCGAAGTACTCGCAGAGAAACACAGTCACGCAGTGTTTCGCGGACTCGGTTGATCATGCGGCGTACGGTGGTGTCTGATCGATTTGCTTGTTTGGCAACCACTGCCAAGGGGATTTCGTTGCGGTAACGATCTTCGATGAGACAGCGGTGATGCTCAGGCAGCATTTCTATACACTTGTCCAACGCACTGACGTAATGTTCATAGTGTTCACCGTTTTGGATCAACTCGGACGAGATGAGTTGTGTCAGATCGTCACTAAAACGAAGTCGTTCACGGCTTTGTCGTTTTCTCCAGGCACGCACTTGGTTGTAGGCCACCGTGCACGCCCAGGCAGCGAAATTGGTTCCAGTCTGGAAGCGGTCAAATTCACGCCATGTCACCAGGCAGGTTTCTTGGAAGACTTCGTCGACGTCGTTTTGTGTGGGCAGCAAACTTCGTAAATACAGTAGGATCACTCGACGGTGTTGTTCGACACGTTGGGTGTATTCGCGTTGGCGAGCAAGTTGTCCCCGTTGCAAAGCAGCATTTTTAGCGGCGTCTGCCGTGTCCAGGCGATCCGATAGAGGGTCCTCGATCTCCGGCCGAGTATTCGCTTTGTCGTCGTCCGTCATCCGTCGATCATCAACCCTACGAGAGTGCTGGCTAGCTAAAGAGAGCCGATTGCGGCTCATTGAGACATGATTTTAACAAATTTCGTTTTTATTGAGTTACGATGTCTCATTCCTCGCTTGAAGGCTCTTTTGTCGTAGCGATCCCTCCTGCAAAACCCACCTCGATTTCGATAACGAAACGGTTCTTTAATGAGACGTCTGAATCATTCCCGCTTTGTCGTTTTCGCCAGCATCTTGTTCGCCGTCACGGCGACGATCGCCCGAGCGGAGACACCCAAACCGAATATTGTCTTCATACTGACGGATGATCATCGTTGGGACGCGACGGGCGAATCCGACGCCGGATGGGTTCGAACCCCCGATCTTGACCGCATCACCGCGTCGGGAACTCATTTCAAAAATGCCTTCGTCACCTTGGCGATCTGCTCGCCCAGTCGTGCCGCATGTCTGACCGGTCGCTACGGAAGCGCCAATGGTGTGACGGAAATCGGAAAAAGTCGAATCAAAGATTCGGAGGTCACCTTTGCTCAATCGTTGCAAAAAATCGGCTATCAGACCGCGGTGACCGGCAAATGGCATTTGGGCAACAGGCCCGAGGATTGTGGTTTCGACTTTGCGTCGACCTGCTGGTCCAACGGCACTTGGTACGACCGCAAATTCACCGTCGCAGGCGAAACCAAAGTAATGCCTGGGTTCGTGGACGATGTCACGGCGGATGAGTCCATTCGTTTCATCCGCGAAGCGAGCCAGAACGAAGAGCCGTTCTTACTGTGGATGAACACGCAGGTGCCGCACATGGATCATCATCACCAATGGCCAGCGAAACAAACCTACTTGGATCAATATGAAGCGTCCGAGATGCCACTTCCAGAAACCTGGAACGATGATCTATCCGGAAAGCCAGAATATCTGAAGTCGGCTCGCAATCGAACTCAAGCGTTGGCGTATGGTTATGACGACCCAACAAACATTCGCCAACACGCCAAAGAATACTTTGCCAGCGTCCAGCAGATGGACGCCGCCGTCGGCCGGGTGCTCGACGAAATCGAATCACTCGAAATCCGCGACAACACGTGGATCATCTTCATGGGCGATAACGGCTGGATGCTTGGCGAACACGGTATGACCAGCAAGGTGTTGCCGTACGAGGAATCGATGCGAGTGCCAATGGCGATCGCCGGTCCAAACACGAAAACTCAAGTCGTTTCCGAGCTAGTCTTGAACATCGACTTGACCGCGACGATCTATGAATTGGCGGGATTGCCGATCCCGGAATCGCTGCACGGCCGAAGTTTGCTGCCGCTCGTGCGTGCTGAAAAGCCAGCCGATTGGCGAACTAGCTTCCTGTATGAAGCTCCGTCACGCCAACTGGGCAGCCAACCACTTTGGGCGGTTCGCAATGAGCGATGGAAGTACATCGAAACGGAAATCGATGGGGATGAAACATTTGCCGAACTGTATGACTTGGATCATGATTCGATCGAACAAGGGAATGTGGCAAACGATCCGGCCAACGCGAAAGCCGTAGAAGAGTTTTCGAATCAGCTGCGTGAGTACCGACGTGACATCGGTGCGGGCGAGATGACTTTGGTTTCGGAGAATCAGGCAGAAATCGAAACTCAAAAAGAGCCACAGGCTGAGAGCCTATCTGACAGTGACGAGAAGGTTCGTAATGACATTCACATCAGCGGGGTATATCCTCATCTAACCGCTTATGGCATCTACAGCCAAAACGGTGGCCATTTCAAATCAGGGCATGATGAGTGTGGGATCGGAGCGATCGTGCCCTGGGCTGGCAAACTGTGGATGGTTAACTACGCTCCGCATCAACCGCGTGGCAGTGAACACAAACTGTTCTCAATCGGCGAAGATCTCGAAACGCTGACCGTGCATCCAGAAAGCGTTGGGGGCACGCCAGCGGGACGCATGATTCACGCGGAATCCAATCAGTTGTTGATCGCTCACTACTTGATCGACGCCGAGGGTAAAGTGCGAGTCATCTCGCCGGCGGACATGCCGATGCGAGTGACAGCGATCACACGGCATCTGACTGATCCAGCGAACATGGTCTACTACATCGACATGGAAGGTGCGATTTGGGAAGCCAATGTTCACACCTTGGCGGTCAAACGATTGTTCAAAAAACCGGTTCCTGGTTGGCATAGCAAAGGAGCGTATGTTTCTCAGGGGCGGTTGGTTGTTTCCAATAACGGCGAACACGCTGCGGGGACGTATGATGATCTTGTTGTCGGGGGCGCCGCGAAGAACAGCGAAGAACGTGGGGTGTTGGCCGAGTACGACGGCGAAAATTGGAAGATCATCGAGCGTCGCCAATACACTGAGGTTACCGGTCCCGCCGGAATCGCGGGCGGCAGCGACGGCGACGACCCGATTTGGACGATGGGCTGGGATCGCCGCAGCGTGCGACTGAAAGTGCTCGACGATGGAACGTGGCATACTTACTTGTTGCCCAAAGCCGCCTTCTGTAACGACGCCATCCATGGCTGGTACACCGAGTGGCCGCGGATTCGCGAGATCACCGACGGTCGCTGGATGATGGATATGCACGGCATGTTCTTTGATTTTCCTAAGACGTTTACCAGTCAAAACTCAGCTGGTATCAAACCCATCGGAAGCCACTTGCGGTACATCCCCGACTTCTGTGCTTGGAACGACAAATTGGTACTGGCGTCCGACGAAACCAGTATCCAAGGCAACCATTTGGCGGGACAACCGCAAACGAATCTTTGGTTTGGCGACTACGAGGACCTGCAAGATTGGGGACCCGCCAGCGGTTACGGCGGTCCTTGGATCGAAGACGAAGTCACGGCAAACATACCCTCGGATCCGTTCCTGGTGACGGGTTTTGATCGCCGCGTCTTGCATCTTGCCACCGGACGTACAAAGCCAGTCGAAGGAAAAACGGCATTGCGAGCGAGCGACCAACTCGAGATTCGCTCGATGCCCGATCGACTTGCTGTCCTGCCTCGAGTCACCGTACCCCGGGGCGATTGGCACCACGCGGCCAACGGTTATTCGTTTGAAGTGAATCAACCGGTCACTGTCTTTCTAGCTGTAGACCAACGTGGCAATCCAACCTTGGACCCCGCCTGGAAATTGACTGACATGGCGCTAGTTTGGGGCAAAAACTTTCAAGATGTTGTTTACGCCCGATCCTTTGAACCGGGGACGATCACGATTCCCGAAAACGCAACTGAGCATCAACCGGGATCGTTTGGGATGCCTCACACCGCTTTTGTGCTCGCATCCAATTCGGGTGAGTTGAACATCAAAACGGATCGCACGTCGATCGTCACGCGACCTGCAGAGCAGCGAATCGTCGGTGGCGATGCCACCCCCGTCGTATTTGCCTTGCAAGTGGACCGTCGTGGTGATGGCAACTGGGTCGATTACGAATCGATCGAAGTTCCTGCTGCGGGATACATTGCCTTCGAGTTGCCTGAGGATTTCGACGCGGTTTGGTTTCGGCTGAAAACCAATCGAGATTGCGTCGCCACCGCGTACTTGCACCAAACCACTGCTGAATTTGTCGACGGAAACGAGTCTGAAAACCAAGCGTTATTTGCCGGGCTTGCCAACGTCGATGATGACGACGCTCGCAGTGCATTGGTCTATGCCGCTAAACGCAATCGCAATCTGCGTGTGATTGCGTCGGAGGACCGCTTCCTTGATTTCACCAAGACAGGTTTTGAATTCAAAGCCGACACAGCAGATCCGAAACTTGCGAAACTATTGAGCGTCGATCCGCAATTCACGGTCGACGAAGCTTCGGTAGTCTTGAAGCACGTCGGAAAACGGCTACGACTGCCCAAAGGAAACGCGGCTTATGACAAGCCGTTCGCGTCGGGATGGCCGCGAGACGTCCGCGAAGTCGAATCGGAGCGAGTGTTGGCGAATATCCATGGTACGTTCTACGAGGTACCGTTGGTGATCAACGGAGCCCCGCCGGCATTCAATTTGATGCGTCCTGTATCGAGTCATGCGAAGCAGATCGCTGATTTCTGTACATGGAACGGGCTGCTCGTGTTGACTGGCGTTCGCGCTGACGCAGAAAACGACGGGCATGTATTTGCCGATGCAAAACAGGAAGCCGCGCTGTGGTTCGGAGGCATCGATGACCTCTGGAAGTTTGGTAAACCGGTCGGTCATGGTGGCCCGTGGCTCAACACGACGGTGAAGGCGGGTCAACCGTCGGATCCGTATCTGATGAAGGGCTATGATCGCAAGACGTTGTCGTTATCACATGGGTCGGACGAACCCGTCACGATGCATGTGGAAGTGGACATTACCGGCGATGGTCACTGGCATCGTTACAAGTCGTTTGACGTAGCCGCTGGGGAAACGCTTGAGTACTCGTTCCCCAGTGCATTTAGTGCAGCATGGGTTCGCTTTGTCTCATCGAGCGCCACTACCGCGACCGCCCAGCTGAACTACGATTGAGTTTCAGGGGCGGCTGATGCTTTGTCTAGGTTCGATCCTAGGGTAGTGGACGAGGCTACGAGTCCCTTACGCTCGGCTAATTGCAAGGACTCGTTGCCTCGTCCACTACGCTCAAGCCCTAATGACAAATTTGGATGAAGCATTAGTGCGTAGTACGTAGGGCCGGTTCCTACCGGCCGACTCTAACGAGCCGTCAAGGACGGCCGGTGGGAACCGGCCCTACATCTCACATCAATTTTGAAAATGATCTACCGGCCGAGTTTGTCGGCGAGTTCTTCCGAGGCGAGTCGCAACTCGGCATCTTCGTGTAGTAGCGATTCGGTTTTGCGGATTGCGTGCAGGACGGTCGAATGGTCGCGGCCACCAAAGTGTTCGCCGATGTGAGTCACACTTTTGGAAGTGACTCGGCGTGCTAACAACATCGCCAGCGAACGAGCGCGAACGATGTGCTGTTTGCGTGAACTGCTACGCAGATCTTTCGCCTTCAAACGAAAGTAGCGTGCGACGGTGTTGGTGATTTTGTTAAGCGGGATTTCTTCGTCGGGTGCTGCGGACTCTATTGCCGACGCAATCGCTTCGCAACATGGCGGCGACTGGTTCATCCGGCACCACAGATCGACTTGGCGGATCGCGGCGGACAAGGCACGTACGGGCAGCGATTTTTCGAGCCCGTCGTCCAACATTTGGATCAGCGGAGCGTCGAGCTCGAGTCCCAATTGCAGAGCCAATTCTGTCAACAACATCGTTCGTGTACGACCGACGGGACAACTGATCGCAATCGTCAAACCGGGCAGCGAACGACTGACGAGTGCTGGCCGCAATCCACGCACCTCGGTGGGCAGGCGACGACACGTCAGAACGGTGGGTTGTTGTAATTCACTGCGTGCTTCGATCCGCTGGGCCAATTCTTCCTGAGCCGCTGGCTTGCTGGTGATCAAGTGCAGATCATCGATGATCAAAACCGGAACGTCATCGATTTCTTGTCGCAAATGTTGCAAGTCATCGGCAGCAACCGCTTCGGCAAACCGTCGTGCAAACTCAACCGCTGGCATGTGCTGGACGCCGCTGGCGTCAACGTAACCCAGTTTGTTCGCGTGACGCACCGACATGTGAAGTGCCAGAGCGGTTTTGCCTGAACCGATTGGACCGACCAGCAGAACGGGGTTGCCCAGTTCGAACACCGATGTTTCTTGTCGAGCGACAAAGGCGGCTAAGCGATTCTCGGGGCCCGCAATGAAATAGGGCAGTAGGATCGGGCTAACTGCGGATTCACGACGGCGTACCTTTAGCGGCGGACGTTCCAGCGGAAATGCGAAAACTTCGCTCTCCACCGGAGGACGTTTGAGGTTGGGCTCGGTTGTCAGCGTTACAGATGACAA